>NZ_KB895564.1 GCF_000374925.1 Arthrobacter sp. 131MFCol6.1 | reverse complement strand
GGGTTTTGGTGGAGCGCGGGACCTGATCCTGGGAGGCAAGCGTATTAACAGGTGTGACGCAGGAAGGTAGCCGAGCCGGGCGATGGTTGTCCCGGTCTAAGGATGTAGGGCGAACGGTAGGCAAATCCGCCGTTCATGATGCCTGAGATCTGACGGGACCCCCGTATGGGGGGATTCGGTGATCCTATGCTGCCGAGAAAAGCATCGACGCGAGGTTTTAGCCGCCCGTACCCCAAACCGACACAGGTGATCAGGTAGAGAATACTAAGGCGATCGAGAGAATTATGGTTAAGGAACTCGGCAAAATGCCCCCGTAACTTCGGGAGAAGGGGGGCCCCAACCTTGAACACCACTTGCTGGTGGGAGGGGATCGGGGCCGCAGAGACCAGGGGGAAGCGACTGTTTACTAAAAACACAGGTCCGTGCGAAGTCGCAAGACGATGTATACGGACTGACTCCTGCCCGGTGCTGGAAGGTTAAGAGGACCGGTTAGCCGCAAGGCGAAGCTGAGAATTTAAGCCCCAGTAAACGGCGGTGGTAACTATAACCATCCTAAGGTAGCGAAATTCCTTGTCGGGTAAGTTCCGACCTGCACGAATGGAGTAACGACTTCCCCGCTGTCTCAACCATAAACTCGGCGAAATTGCAGTACGAGTAAAGATGCTCGTTACGCGCAGCAGGACGGAAAGACCCCGAGACCTTTACTATAGTTTGGTATTGGTGTTCGGAGTGGCTTGTGTAGGATAGGTGGGAGACGTTGAAGCCCGGACGCCAGTTCGGGTGGAGTCATCGTTGAAATACCACTCTGGTCACTTTGGACATCTAACTTCGGCCCGTAATCCGGGTCAGGGACAGTGCCTGATGGGTAGTTTAACTGGGGCGGTTGCCTCCTAAAAAGTAACGGAGGCGCCCAAAGGTTCCCTCAGCCTGGTTGGCAATCAGGTGTCGAGTGTAAGTGCACAAGGGAGCTTGACTGTGAGAGAGACATCTCGAGCAGGGACGAAAGTCGGGACTAGTGATCCGGCGGTACATTGTGGAATGGCCGTCGCTCAACGGATAAAAGGTACCTCGGGGATAACAGGCTGATCTTGCCCAAGAGTCCATATCGACGGCATGGTTTGGCACCTCGATGTCGGCTCGTCGCATCCTGGGGCTGGAGTAGGTCCCAAGGG
>NZ_KB895563.1 GCF_000374925.1 Arthrobacter sp. 131MFCol6.1 | reverse complement strand
GGTGGTTGTAGGTGCTCCTTAGAAAGGAGGTGATCCAGCCGCACCTTCCGGTACGGCTACCTTGTTACGACTTAGTCCCAATCGCCAGTCCCACCTTCGACAGCTCCCTCCCACAAGGGGTTAGGCCACCGGCTTCGGGTGTTACCAACTTTCGTGACTTGACGGGCGGTGTGTACAAGGCCCGGGAACGTATTCACCGCAGCGTTGCTGATCTGCGATTACTAGCGACTCCGACTTCATGGGGTCGAGTTGCAGACCCCAATCCGAACTGAGACCGGCTTTTTGGGATTAGCTCCACCTCACAGTATCGCAACCCTTTGTACCGGCCATTGTAGCATGCGTGAAGCCCAAGACATAAGGGGCATGATGATTTGACGTCGTCCCCACCTTCCTCCGAGTTGACCCCGGCAGTCTCCCATGAGTCCCCGCCATTACGCGCTGGCAACATGGAACGAGGGTTGCGCTCGTTGCGGGACTTAACCCAACATCTCACGACACGAGCTGACGACAACCATGCACCACCTGTGAACCGGCCCCAAAGGGGAAGGACTGTTTCCAGCCCGGTCCGGCCCATGTCAAGCCTTGGTAAGGTTCTTCGCGTTGCATCGAATTAATCCGCATGCTCCGCCGCTTGTGCGGGCCCCCGTCAATTCCTTTGAGTTTTAGCCTTGCGGCCGTACTCCCCAGGCGGGGCACTTAATGCGTTAGCTACGGCGCGGAAAACGTGGAATGTCCCCCACACCTAGTGCCCAACGTTTACGGCATGGACTACCAGGGTATCTAATCCTGTTCGCTCCCCATGCTTTCGCTCCTCAGCGTCAGTTAATGCCCAGAGACCTGCCTTCGCCATCGGTGTTCCTCCTGATATCTGCGCATTTCACCGCTACACCAGGAATTCCAGTCTCCCCTACATCACTCTAGTCTGCCCGTACCCACCGCAGATCCGGAGTTGAGCCCCGGACTTTCACGGCAGACGCGACAAACCGCCTACGAGCTCTTTACGCCCAATAATTCCGGATAACGCTTGCGCCCTACGTATTACCGCGGCTGCTGGCACGTAGTTAGCCGGCGCTTCTTCTGCAGGTACCGTCACTTTCGCTTCTTCCCTACTGAAAGAGGTTTACAACCCGAAGGCCGTCATCCCTCACGCGGCGTCGCTGCATCAGGCTTGCGCCCATTGTGCAATATTCCCCACTGCTGCCTCCCGTAGGAGTCTGGGCCGTGTCTCAGTCCCAGTGTGGCCGGTC
>NZ_KB895562.1 GCF_000374925.1 Arthrobacter sp. 131MFCol6.1 | reverse complement strand
CCGCCTGATATGTGGTGTTCGTCTGTCAAGGGCGTGGGGAAGCGGTCCCGGACTGGGTTGTCCGGGACCGCTTCCTTTTGGGATGCCGGTTGGTCTGGCGGGGTAGTCAGCGTGTCAAAGGCGACGGCGCGGTCAGACTGATATGCGCGGATTGAGTACCGCAGGACGAGGTGTTCGGCTGGAGACTACCGCTGGTCTAGCAATGTCGGGCGTGGCCGTTGCCGGCTGCCCATAGGCGGATCGCGGGTTTACTCCACGCGCTGCAAGGAACCACTCCGCAGGGACGTTCCGGCAGTCCGCGCCCGGAGTATCCGGGCACGGAATCTAGTTGGGCACTGGACTGGCCTGATCCGTGCCGGAGGCCAGTGACCAGCACCAGCCGGCGAGTTCACGGGCGATGGCGACGTTCGCGATCACGGGTCGTTTGCGGCGTTCCAGGTAGCTGATCCAGCGGTTGTGGAGACGCCGGTTCCCGGCATGGCCACGGGTCCTTGCCTCGGAGGTGGCTTCCTCCCACCGGGACCGCAGCAGCCGGGAGGGACTCTCATAGGGTCTGCGGTGGTGCCAGGCCGCCTCGACGAGCAGCCTGCGGGCGTGGGTGTTGCCGGTTTTCGTGATCGAGCCCTGGGACCGGGACGCCCCGGAGGAATGCTCGGTCGGCACGAGACCCAGATAGGCGCCGATCGTGGAGCCGGTGAACCGGTTCCAGTCACCGATCTCGACGGCGAGCCCGAACGCGGTCAGGGTCGAGATCCCCCGCAGGCACTCCAGCGACCGGACGACGGGCGTGTAGTCGCTCTGATAGGCCATCGCCGTGATGGCCTCGTCGAGGCGGTCACGGCGGTCCAGGATCTCATGCATCGCCTCCAGCGAAGACGCATACGTCAGTTGCCGGGCCGGAGCCTCGAAGTGTTGCCTGGCCAGCCAGAGTTCGTGGGCGCCGGTCCAGGCCTTTCCGCCGGAATACACGATCCCCTGGCGCAGCAGGAGCTTGGAGATCCGGTGCCGGGAACGCATCAGGTCCCCGCGGGCGTCCTCCCGGGCCCGGACCAGATCCCGGGCCGCTTCCTGGTCCGCGGAAGGGATCCGGACCGCGGTGATCTCGCCGAGTTTGAGCAGCCGGGCCAGGTGCAGCGCGTCCTTCGCATCGGTCTTCACCCGGTCCCCGGACGGACGCTGGAGCTTCGACGGGGCCGCGACGAGCGTGCCGATCCCGGCGGCCAGCAGGAACCTGGCCAGTCCGAAACCGGTCGGCCCGGCCTCGTAGACGACCCGCACCGGGGCCGGGAGGGACACGATCCAGGCAAGAATCTCGGCATAATCCGGGGACATCCGGTGCGGAATGATCTCGCCGGTCTGCGCGTCCAGGGCGCATCCGGCAACAGAACGGGCATGGACATCCAGGCCGACGCTTGTACGCTCAAACATAGCTGGAACCTCCAATTTCAAATGTGGCTCTACCTGTTCGCCAAGTGTGGCAGGCAACCCACGTCCCGCTTTGAAAAGGAGGTTCCAGCCCGAAAAACCCGGCTACCTCATATCGTCTAGC
>NZ_KB895561.1 GCF_000374925.1 Arthrobacter sp. 131MFCol6.1 | reverse complement strand
ACCCGGGAGGGTGTGGGAGAGTAGGTCACCGCCGGAACACCATTCAGGTCGAGGACCCCAACCACCAGGTTGGGGTCCTCCCGCATTTAACCCCCAAACACAAAATCCGGTCGACCGGCGCTCCCGGCGGCTACCTCCTGCTCAGATGCCCTCCGGGCGGCGCCCCGGTAATTCGTGCCGCCGGCACCGTCTCTCGAAAACTTGGCCAGCGGCAATTCGCCCTCGACCACGCTGTTGCCCCCGGCTTCATTCGGCTTCGGGCACGCCGTCCCCTGACTCTTCCGCTGACTTGAGCTTCCGGCGTCTGCGCCGGCGCCAGACGATCACTAGGCCGAGCACGACGAAGGGGACCAGCACCCAACCGCCGATGTCGAGAGCGTCGCCGATTGCATTGGCCAGCGCCCCGGCCAAATAGGCGAGAACGCTCAGGCTCGCGACCCAGGCAATGGACCCCGTGATAGTCCAGAGCAGAAAATTGGGCCACGGCATCTTGGCAGCCCCCGCGGCAATGGCGCCCCAGAGCCGAACGACAATGACCCAGCGGCCGAAGAACAAGGCCTTGCCGCCGTGCCGTTCGAAGAACGACTCCAGCTGGATGATGCGATTCTCATCGGCGTGGAAGCGCTGTGCAAGTCGCAGCATCAATGGACGACCTCCCACCCGCCCAAGTACGTAGCCAATAGTGCTCCCGAGCATGGCGCCCAGGCTGCCGACGGCGATAACGGCGGCAAGGTTCAGATCTCCATGGCGCGCCGAGGCGTAGGCTCCAAGCAGTACGGCCACGGCGGGAAGCGGTACGCCGGCACACTGGGCCAGCACAATCACAAAGACGCCGAAGTAGTACGCCCAATCGTCCGCAGTCCCTGCTTCCGTCGCGACGTAGCCTGCCCAGCCGAGCGCCATGAAGCGGAGGGCAGCCAATCCGGTCATCGCTCACACCTCACTCCCGCTCCGCCGTGGTTCATCATGGCGGTCCCCGCACTGCCCGCGTTAGTTCTGCGGTCGCGACCCCCGCGACGACACCGGGATGGCCCTTGTATACGCTTGTGCCCCGGGCCGCGTCAAGAGCACGCTGCGGAGACAGCGCGGCCCGGCTCGCCCTGGTTCGGGGACGACCCAACTTCCGCTGGACCACGCCCCGCGCAGCACTCCCTACGCTCCGGTCCCCGCATGGCACCACCAGTGGCCGCCTGACTGGCCAGCGATGGGTCGCGGCGCATCCGACTGGGGTTAATCGCTCGGGGCGTCGGGTCCTTCGAAGCGGACACGGTCTTGCGTGAATTCAACGCTGGCCGCCTCCGGATGGACTGGGGGCCCAAGAGCAGCTGATCTTTCTGCGTCACAGAGTGGCTTGCCATATATGTGATTCCATAGCGGCATGTTGATACTTCCAAGCACAGAGGACTCCCTCCTGGTGCGCACGACCTTCGGCAACGAAGACGCTTGGATGGATGCGCTTTCCACTGTGCTTAGCGAGAATGACGATGGATTCCGCGCCTACGTGAAGGTCGTTGATGACATTGCCTGGGATCAGGTCGGATGGGAACAAGTTCGCCAGGCGGCTATGGCCGGCAATGAACACGCATCGGTCCTGTTCATTGTGGACAGTATCGCTCTTGAACCGGGGCATGCGATACAGGTCATTGATCTGAGCACGGAATCGCGCCGGCAGTTCCGATGCATTGCGCGCGAACTCTGGGGAGTCGATAACAACCTAAACATCGCGAACATGGACTGGCAAGAGTTCGCAGATAGGACAGACAGAGACGGTGTCTTCAGGGGTTTTGCCTGACATTTCTTGCTGCTTCGGTGTATTGGGATAGGGCGGGAGCCCTGGGATGACCGCGGCGGATCCAGAGCCGCTAGGGGTCCGGCAACCGGCAGGCAGCGTCACGGCCCCTTTGCGGCCGGCGTCCGACAACACGATGGTCTGCTTGGCTGCCGTTGCCTGGAGACGCCATGCCGGGGCTGTGCTGCTGCCGGCGGGGGTTAGGCCGTGATCGTCAATGCCGGGTTGCGTGCCGTGGTGATGCACTGCACAGTGGTGGTTTGCGGCGGTGGTGGGTCTGGTGGGGTGGTTTTGGGTGGGTTTGGGTTGTGGTGGCGGGGTTTTTGGGTGGTGGGGTGGGTGTGGGGGGTGGAGTTGCGGTG
>NZ_KB895560.1 GCF_000374925.1 Arthrobacter sp. 131MFCol6.1 | reverse complement strand
TGGCGCCGGGCAATTAAGACATCCCCGTTAGAGCAGATAAGGACCTGTTGTGAAAATCATTGCCGCTGAAGTGTTCGTCACCAGCCCCTCCCGGAACTTCGTGACCCTGCGGATCACCACCGAGGACGGGGTGACCGGGATCGGGGACGCGACCCTGAACGGGCGCGAGCTGGCCGTGGCCGCGTATTTGAAGGAGCACGTCGCGCAGCTGCTGATCGGCAAGGACCCGCACCGGATCGAGGACACCTGGCAGTTCCTGTACCGGTCCTCGTACTGGCGCCGCGGGCCGGTCACGATGGCCGCGATCGCCGCGGTGGACATGGCGTTGTGGGACATCAAGGGCAAGCTCGCCGGGATGCCGGTCTACCAGCTCCTGGGCGGGGCGTCCCGGAACGGGCTGCGCGCCTACGGGCACGCCTCCGGCGCGGACCTGCCCTCGCTCTTCGACTCGGTCCGCGAACACCTGGAGCTCGGGTACAAGTCGATCCGGATCCAGACCGCGGTCCCCGGGATCAAGGCCGTCTACGGCGTCGCGGCCCAGGCCCAGGCCTCCGGGGAGCGGTACGACTACGAACCGGCCGGGCGCGGCGCGTTCCCGCAGGAAGAGGACTGGGACACCCGCGCCTACCTCCGCCACCTGCCGACCGTGTTCGAAGCGGTCCGGAACGAGTTCGGCCCGGAAATCCCGTTGCTGCACGACGGGCACCACCGGATGACCCCGATCCAGGCCGCGAAGCTGGGCAAGGCGCTGGAACCCTACGACCTGTTCTGGCTCGAGGACTGCACCCCGGCCGAAAACCAGGAAGCCCTCCGCCTGGTCCGGGCGCACACCACCACCCCGCTGGCGATCGGGGAGATCTTCAACACCGTCTACGACTACCAGGCCCTGATCAAGGAACAGCTGATCGACTACGTCCGGGCCGCGTCCACCCACTTCGGCGGGATCAGCCCGCTGAAAAAGGTCATGGACTACGCCGCGCAGTACCAGATCAAGTCCGGCTTCCACGGCCCCACCGACATCTCCCCGGTCGGGTTCGCCGCGCAGCTGCACGTGGGCCTGGCGATCCACAACTACGGGATCCAGGAATACATGCAGCACTCGGAGGCGACCAACGAGGTCTTCGAACAATCCATGACCTTCGTCGACGGCTACCTGCACCCGGGCGACAAGCCCGGCATCGGCGTCGAATTCAACGAGGAAGCCGCCGCCGCGTTCCCCTACCAGCAGGCCTACCTGCCCTACAACCGCCTCGTCGACGGCACCGTCCATGACTGGTAACCCGGCCACGACCGGTGAGCTGAACATGATCGGTGAGCTGAACATGATCGGTGGCCATCCCTGACACACCAAAAAGGTCCCGGGCGGCGAGTCAATGCTCTGCCGCCCGGGACCTGGCTCTTTTGAGTCCGGCTCTCAGCGTCCGGTTTGCTGGTGGCTTAGTGAATCTGTTCCCGGGTCATGCCGAAGGGGACCTGGTCGGAGAGGGCCGCGGTGTAGTGGCCCGGCTTGTGCCGCGTGAGCAAAATGCCGTGCGTCCCCGTGGTCATGGCGAGCTGCTGCAGCCCGCGGACGGCGTCGTTGAGCCGGTCATCGAGCACGCGCCGGTTGTCGACCTGGATCTCAATGGACTCGGTAATCGTGGTCATAGCTCTGTCTTTCTTGGAGTACTTCTAGTCGGCCCCAATGGATTCAGGAACAGTAACGTCAGATTTATTGACCCGTCAAATCACCACGCCGCATCTGCGCGGGGTGCCGTGCGGGGGCCAAATGCCCGCACATTGGGCCGCGGGCGGCTGACCTGCGGATCCATCCAGGCGCGGGTGGTCCCAGTGAGTCTGATCACCCGGCATCATTGCGGGCAGGCCGAAAGATGCTCGTGGACGCAAACGATGCCGCCGTCGGGGGCACGGGAGAAGATGATGGTCTCGCGTTCATCGCTCGTATCGCGGCCACCGTCCCGGTCAATCTGGACGGTCGTGGCGACTCGGTGCGAAAACACCGCGGTAGCCCCGAGGAGCTGGATATCCTGCTCGCTGCTCCGGCATTCAAGCACACGCCAGCCACCGGCGAGCCAGCTGTCCCAAAGGGTGCGGTAGGCGGAGCGGGAACCAAGGCGCTGGGCTTCCGGATGGAAGATAAAGGTCGCCTGCGGGCTGAAGGCCGCAAAGTAGGCCTCGGTGTCCGTGGCGGCGAAGGCGGCGACCAGGCGGTCCGCCGCATCCCGCACCTCCTCGCGGCTGAGGGGGCGGGGTGCAGCCCGCCGCAGCTCCGCCGCCGGCAGCGGCCGGGCCACGGCACGGATCGGGGCGCCGTCGGCCCCGGGGATATTGAGGGGAAAGAGGAAGAGCTCGACGTCGGATCCGGCGTCCCTGGCCTGCTGGACCTGCTCCAGCCCGGTGAGGTTTTCCACGATGATGCAGCCGTTCCCGGCCAGGATGGCGTGGGCGGGAAAGCCGCCGCCGGCCGGGTTGTCGTCCGAAGCGCCGTCCGAAGCGCCGTCCGAAGCGCCGGGGGAGCTGGGATCCACGCTGAGGGCATCCAGGCCTACGGCGCGGTAGCCGCGGTCCACGATCAGTTGCGCCGCCGCCGCCTCCAGCCAGGGATGCTTGAGGTACTCCTCCGTTCCCCACGCCGCGGCGGAGCCGGTGTGCAGCAGCAGGATCTTTGCTGGCTTGTCCTGATCCCCGGGATCCCCAGAAGCCCCACCTGAGCCCGCCGGGGCGATCCCCGCCAGCTGCGCGGCGGTGATGGCGCCGCCGCGGGCCACGTCCCGGACGTCCACGATTTCGGCGACGCCGCCGAAGAGAGTCAGCGGCAGTTCGTCCAAAGCTGCCCAGCCCTCGCCCACATGCAGGGGTGCGTCGGCGTGGGTGCCCGAATGGGAGCCAAGTCTGAGCGAGAGCACGTTGGCGCCGTCGGCCTCCACAGTCAGCGCCGATGCAATCCGGACCTCAGGGTCGCCGGGGTAGACAGGCATTCCGGTGCGCAGCGGAACGCTGAGATCGAACCACGTCACCGCTGGCCCACCAGTTCCGTGTCCCGGTCGCCGGGCAAGCCCGGCCCGGCCGACTCCGGTGTTCCGGCAGCGACGGTGTTTCCAGCCGCGTCGATGACCGGCGGCACCGGGGTGTCCTTCGAGGGGATCCAGCGCGGCCCGGCGGCCGGGAACACTCCGCGCGGCTCCGGGAAGATCCACAGCAGCCCGAGGTAGAGCACGGCTGCGAGCGCCAGCGATGCCGGCAGGCTGATGTCCACGCCGCCCGCCAGGTTGCCCAGGGGCCCCTGGAACTGGCCGGGCATGTTCACCATACTCAGCCCGGCCGCGGCGCTGACCAGCCAGGCCGTCATGCCGCGCAGGTTCCAGCCGTGGTTGAACCAGTACCGTCCGCCGGTCTGGCGCCGGTTGAATACCTGGAGGGCGTCGGCGTCGTACCAGCCGCGGCGGGTGATGAAACCGAGGATCATCACCACCATCCACGGCGCGGTGCAGGTCACGATCAGGGTGGCGAACGTGGAAATGCTCTGGACGAGATTGAAGGCAAAGCGGCCGGCGAAGATGAATGCGATCGCCAGGATCCCGATGAACAGGGTGGCCTGGACCCGGTTGAACCTCGGGAAGACGCTGCTGAAGTCAAGGCCGGTCCCATACAGCGACGACGCCCCGGTGGACATGCCGCCGATCAGGGCGATGGCGCAGAGCGGGATGAAGTACCAGGCGGGGGAGATCGCCAACAGGCCGCCGACGTAGTTCGGCGCCGCCGGGTCCATGAATTCCGGCGCTTTGGTGGCGATGATGGACGCCGTGGCCAGGCCAAAGACGAACGGAATAAGGGTGGCCAGCTGGGCCAGCAGCGCCGCTCCCATGACCCTGCGCTTCGGGGTGGCGGTGGGGATGTAGCGCGCCCAGTCGCCCAGGAACGCGCCGAAGGAGATGGGGTTGGACATGACGATCAGGGCCGCGCCGATGAACGCCGGGATGAACCCTGCGACGCCGACGCCGTCGAACCCGGTCCCGAAGGCACCCTCGAAGTTCAGGTTCAGGTCACCCGCGAAGGCGATGAAGCCGACAACGAACAGCAGGGTGGCCGCGGTGACGGCGATCTTGTTCACGAGCAGCATGAACTTGAACCCGTAGACGCAGACCACCAGGACGAGTCCACCGAAGAGGCCGTAGGCGACGGCGAACGAGCCCATGTCCTGCGGCAGGCCCACCAGCCGGTTCAGCCCGCCGACCAGGGCATCGCCGGAGCTCCAGACCGAGATAGAGAAAAATGCCAGCGCGGTCAGCAGCGACAGGAATGATCCGACCACCCGGCCGTGCACGCCCAGATGAGCGGAGGAGGACACCGCGTTGTTGGTCCCGTTCGTGGGGCCGAAGACGGCCATCGGCGCCAGCAGGAGGGCGCCGACAACCAGGCCCGTCACCGTCGCGGCGAGCCCCTGCCAGAATGACAGGCCGAAGAGGATCGGAAACGCGCCCAGGAAGGCCGTGGCAAAGGTGTTGGCCCCGCCGAAGGAAACCCTGAACAAGTCAAAGGCACTGGCATTGCGGTCCTTCTCGGGGATCCGTTCAATGCCATAGGTCTCCACGTCGGTGACCTTGCCGCGGTTCCGCCCTGCGCGGGCGCCGGCAGGCTGTTCCTCGACCATGTTGTTCTCCATCCAGCTCATCATTGATTCCGTGAGAGTTGCTTCATAAGCATCACAAGTTGCTTTGGAGGCTACCCTGCTTGGTTTGGAGGCTACACTGTGAAGCGGCTCACAGCAAAGCGCCGGTCCGTCCGGCCGACAGATTAGCCAACCGGCCGCCGGACCGGACTTCTCCCGCGGGGCCCGGGTGCCCAGGTGCCTGCCGCCCGGAGAAGAACAGGGATAATCTTCAACGGGGACTATCCACTACACGGCGCAAAGGCGGCACGGCGACATGGCACAGGCTCAGACAGGCAAACCCCGGGGACGGTGGCGGACCTTCCACGAAAAATTCGTCGTGGAGGAGCGCTACATGAGTGTGGCGGCGCGCCGGAATCTCTACCGCACTGCCGTCGTCCTGATGATCGCGGGCGCCGTGCTGTTCGTGGTAATCCTCACCGGAGTCCTGCAGCACGGCGGCCTCTCGGCGGCGGACGAGCCCGTGCGAACCTGGCTCCTGACCTTGCGCGCGGAACCCACCACCATCATCATGATCATCCTTGCGATCATCTTCGGCCCCATCGGCCTGCCAATCATCGTCCTCATCGTGACGGTGGCCTGGGGCCTGCTCGCCAAGCACGCCTGGCGGCCGATGCTCCTGGCCGGCGCCATGCTGACCGGCGTCATCCTGGCGCAGGTCATCGGCCGCATCGTCGAACGCCACCGGCCTCCGATCGACCTCATGCTTTTCGGCGCCGACTCCACGTTCTCGTTTCCTTCCGGGCACGTCCTGGGCGCGTGCGACTTCCTGCTGGTCACCACGTACCTGGTCTTTTCGCGCCGGAAGAACCCCGTGTCCGCTGTCATCGCCTTCATTGTGGCGGGGATCGGCATCTTCTTCGCAGCCGTCAGCCGCCTCTACCTCGGCTACCACTGGATGACCGATGCCCTGGGCGCCTTCTCGATCTCGCTCGTGATCCTGGGCGGCGTCATTGCGCTGGACACCTGGCGAACGGCACGGATCCCGGGCGAACAGATCACCGGGACGCTGTCCACCGCCGACGCGGGCCAGGACTAAGCGCCGTCAGCGGCTGCGCGCCCGCTTGAGTTCGGCCCGCAGCCGGGCGTTGGCTGCCTCCAGTTCCATCACCTTGGCCACGCCGGCCAGGTTAAGCCCCTCCGCCAGGAGTTGGCCGATCCGCCGCAGCACTGCGAGGTCTGCGTCGCTGTACTGCCGGGTGCCACCCGCGGTGCGGTCCGGCGCGAGGAGTCCCCGGCGCTCGTAGAGCCGGATGTTCTGCTGCCCTGTGCCCACCAGCTGCGCCACCACCGAGATGGCGTACAGGCCTGTATTCGTGCCGCGGTCCGCCATGGCATTCCTCCCGTTCCGGCAATTCCCTTGCATCAGTGTTTCACCGGTGCTATAAAAAATCTATACCCGCTACCACAGATAAATGGTGGTGGGTTGTGGAAGGAATGCAGATCAACTCTCGCTAAAGGAGTGGGAAATGATGTTGATTCGGACGGACCCGTTCCGTGACTTTGACCGGCTCGCGCAGCAGGTGTTCGGGACGGTGGCGCGCCCGGCGCCCATGCCCATGGACGCGTGGCAGGAAGAGGGCGTCTTCGTCGTCGTGTTCGATCTTCCGGGGGTCAATGTCGACTCGATCGGGCTCGACATTGAGCGCAATGTCCTGACGGTCCGGGCGGAACGTCGGGACCCGGTTCAACCCGATGTGGAACTGACGGTCTCGGAGCGCCCCCGTGGCGTGTTCAGCCGCCAGCTGATCCTCGGCGACACCCTGGACACGGAGAACGTCAAGGCAAACTACGCCGACGGCGTCCTGACGCTCCGTATCCCGGTGGCGGAGGCGGCCAAGCCGCGGAAGATTGAAGTCACCCGTTCGCAGGACAAGATGCAGGAGATCGGGAAGTAAGCACCGGAGCCGGCGCGGCGCCCAGCAGCGTTGCTCCGGCTCCGGCTGCATGCAACGGAGGCCGATCATGTCCGGCAGGAACCCTGATCCCCGCGGCTACTATGCGCTCTTGCACGTCTCGCCGGAGGCGGGCCGGCAGGAGATTGGCCGCGCCTTCCGGGCGCTGATGCGCCGGCACCATCCCGACATCGGCCAGTTGGACGACATCGGCCAGTTGGACGACATCGGCCAGTTGGACATCGACCCTCCCGATGTCGGCGCCATTCTGCACGCTTTCGCCGTGCTGCGGGACGCCAGAAGCCGGGCGGAGTACGACGCCGGCGGCTGGCGGCCCGCCGTCGAGGACGACAGCTTCCATCACCGGAACGACCATGCCGGCCAAGGCGGCCGCGACATCCCGGTGCGCATCATCCGGCGTCGGGAACCTCTTGTGCGCGTGCTCCCCGTCCGCTGGGAACCCGGGCCGTGACGGGGAAACACTCCTGGCCGGGCCGCTGAACCGGACAGGAAGCCCACCCGGCAGTCCCATCCAGCAGTCCCATCCAACAGTCCCATCCACTGAGGAGGAGAGCGGCCATGAGCACATGGCGCCGTTACGATTCGCACCTGATGCCGGTATTCCACGAGCGCTTCGAAGAGCGCTGGGGCGAGGGAACGGCGCCGTTCCTGGACCCAGAGGCGCATGAGGCACCGTTGCCCCGTGCGCAATGGATCAACATCGACACGGGCGCGGCGCTGGCCGTGGTCCCGGTCTGGACAGATGAAGACAGCCAGCACCGATCCTTCGGCGTGTTCTACCTGCCGCCCGCGGGTGATATCTGGGTGCTGAGGCCCGGCTTCACGGAGTATCTGGAACCCTCGATGGACGAGGCTGAGCAGCTCCTGACGCTGCGGAATGATGCCTTCCGCAAGGCCGTGGAGCACGCCAAGGTCTTCCTGTTCGGGCCGGAGACCTCGGTGTTCTGAACGGCCCGGTGTTCTGAACGGCAGGGGCCGATTGATGCCAGGGATCAGTTGCTGGCGGCGGCGTACGCGTTCAGGCTCAGGGAGAACACGATCCAGGAGACGTATGGCAGCATGAGCAGGCCCGCCGCCCGGCTGATGAGGCCGAACCGGACCACGGTGACGGCAGCGGCCACCGCATGGACGGCGATGAGCAGCAGGGCCAGCCACAGGGCGGCCCCGCCGGCCATGGGGTACATGCCGAAGAACAACGGCGCCCAGGCGAGGTTCACGAGCAGCAGGATCACGTAGACGGTCATGGCGCCACGGCCGCGCCCGGAGCGAAGTCCTGTTCCCCGGCGCCAGACCAGCCACGCTGCCACTGCCATGGTCGTATAAAGCACTGTCCAGACCGCTCCGAAGGCCCAGCCCGGCGGAGTCCACGGAGCCTTCTCTGCCGCCGCGTACCAGCCGTCGGCGTTGCCAATGATTGCCAGCGACGCCACGAAGGACACCCCGTGAGAGACCGCCAGGAAGCAAAGGAGGGCCGCCGACTGCCTGCCGGGGCTGGGCGGCGCCACCGGCGGCCGGCGGTTGACGCCTTGTTCAATTTTCACGTGCACCGATCAACAGTGGCCGTTGGCACCGCGCGCGTCAAACGGCCCGGGTCGTGGCGCTCACCCCCGGGGGAGCCTAAGATCAGTCAACCAACCACCGAAACTACATAGAGGTACCCGTCGATGAACGCTTCCGCCAACGATCTGGCTTCCCTCCTTCCGCCCGGCTTCACCCTGGGCGTGGCGACCTCGGCCTTCCAGATCGAGGGTGCACTCGATGAAGACGGCCGCGGCCCTTCCGGATGGGACGTCTTTGCCGCGAAGCCGGGTTCGATCGTGGAGGACCAGAGCCCGGCCGTTTCCTGCGACCACTACCACCGGATGCCCGAGGACGTGGCGCTGATGAAGGACTTGGGGATCGACTCGTACCGGTTTTCGCTGTCCTGGTCCAGGATCCAGCCCGGCGGGAGCGGGCCCGCGAACTCCGCCGGGCTGGACTTCTATGACCGGCTGATCGACCTGTTGCTCGCCAACGGCATTTCCCCCATGGCCACGCTCTACCACTGGGACACCCCATTGCCCCTGGATGAGGCCGGCGGCTGGATGAACCGAGACACGGCCTACCGGCTGGGGGACTTCGCCGTCATCGCCGCCGCTGCCTTCGGGGACCGCGTGAAGCGCTGGGTGACTGTCAACGAGCCCGCCACAGTCACCACCAACGGCTACGCCCTGGGCATGCACGCCCCCGGCCAGGCCCTCATGCTCAAGGCCCTCCCCAGCGTGCACCACCAACTGCTGGGCCACGGCCTGGCGCTCCAGGCGCTGCGTGCCGCCAAGGTACCGGGGGACATCGGCATCACCAACGTTTACTCACCGATGGTCCCGGCCACCGCGAACCCGCTGGACAAGGTCAGTGCCGGACTCATGGACGTGGCGCAGAACCGGCTCTACGCCGATCCCGTGCTGCTCGGCAAATACCCGGATGTCATCCGGGCCGCCACGTTCTTTTCGTCGTCTTTCAGCCCGTCCAGCGAAGACATGGAGCTGATCTCCCAGCCCCTGGATTTCTATGGCCTGAACTACTACATGCCCACCCTGGTCGGGGCGGGTCCGGGGGAGGGGGCCGTGCCGCCCGGCATGGCCGAGGCCATGGGGGACGACCTCAGCGGGACACCCGGGGCGCCGTTCCACATCGCGCCGTTCCCGGACACCGAGACCACGGCCTACGGCTGGCCGGTCAAGCCCGAATACATGTCCGTCGCCCTGGCCGAGATGGCCGACCGCTACCCGGATCTGCCCCCGGTCTACATCACCGAGGGCGGGGCGAGTTTCGAGGACGTCGTGGTCCACCCTGTCGGGACGGACCGCCGGATGATCCCGGACGAACGGCGCCTGCGTTACCTCGCGGACCACATTGGTACGGCCCTGGAAGCGACACGTCCCGGCGGTGCCGCCGAGGCCATCGACCTGCGCGGCTACTATGTGTGGTCCTTCATGGACAACTTCGAGTGGTCCGCCGGCTACAAGCAGCCGTTTGGTCTGGTGCACGTCGATTTCGAGACCCAGGTCCGCACGCCGAAGGCCTCCTACTACTGGCTCCAGGAGGTCATTGCGGCCCGAAGCGCGGCGTCCGCCGGAGAGCCCGAAAGCCTCGCGCAGCCCGAAAGCCTCGCCCAGTCCGACAGCGGCCCCGGCGGGCGGGACTAGACGGCCGACGTCGGCGAGCCTCGTCCGGCAGGCTGACGCCCTAAAAGCAGGGTCGGCCTAGAGCAGATCCAGGTCCTGCAGGCCCTTGGCGAGTCCCGCCCCGTCGGGCGAATAGAACCACGGGACGGAGGACTCCGAGTGGTCGCCGGTGTCGGAGTGGCCGCCGGCGAAGACTGCTTCGGTGGAGGAGAGTTGCCGGATGCCGATCGCGGCCACCTGATCGGGGTGCTTCTGCGCGAAGCCGGAGTAAATCTCTTCATCGTGCTGGCCGTTGTCGCCGAACAGCAGCCATCGCATGTTCGGGAACTCCTGGGCCAGCAGCTCAAGGTTCCGCCGCTTGTGTTCCTGGCCGCTACGGAACCAGCGGTCGTGCGTCAGTCCCCAGTCCGTGAGCAGCAGCGCGCCCGAGGGATAGAGGTTCCGGGCGATGAAACGGGCCAGGGTGGGAGCTGCGTTCCACGGCCCGGTGGACAGGTAGATCACCGGCGCCTCCGGGTGCTCCACCTTGAGCCGATCCAGCAGGACAGCCATGCCGGGTGTCGCCATCCGGGCTCGTTCGTTCAGGACGAAGGTGTTCCACAGTGCCAGGAAGGGCCGGGGGAGGGCGGTGACCATGATGGTGTCGTCAATGTCCGAGACAATGCCCAGCTTGGTGTCCGGGGAGATCACGAAAATCCTGGCCTCGACCGGTTCCGTTCCTTCGGCGCGCAGCACGGCCGTATGCCAGCCCGGGGTCAACGCCACGTGAACCAGGGTGTCCACCAGGCCGCCGCGGTCGGCATGCACGCGGGTGGTGACGCCGCCGATCTGGATCTCCACCTCGGTGAACTGGACCGGGACACTCGTGAACGCCCGCCAGCCGCGGAAGTTCTGGTTGCCGTTCACGGCCAGCCGTTCCGCCTTGCTGCCGGCCACCGGCCGGCTGGTGAGGACCACGCGGCCCAGTACCCTGACCCACTCCGTCGAGCCGTAGCCCTGATAGGCGACGGTCTGCGGGCTGAACTTCCAGCGCCGGGCCGTCTTGAGCCGGACCCCGTTGACGGTGTCAGACACCCAGTGGGCGAGCCGGAAGGCCCTGTTGCCGGACACGGGCAGCTGCTGCGCTGGTTGCGACGCCAATTCCATGCCTCCACTCTCCCACAGTGCCGGGCTCCGGCCGTGCCGGCGGGGTCCCCGGGACCCGGCCCCGGCCATGCCGGATCACCAGCGCGGCGGCTGACCCAGCAGCCCGCGCAGGGTGGCGGCGTTGCGGACGGCG
Organism: Arthrobacter sp. 131MFCol6.1; assembly: GCF_000374925.1. Lineage (GTDB taxonomy): Bacteria > Actinomycetota > Actinomycetes > Actinomycetales > Micrococcaceae > Arthrobacter. Next base: position 26,458 of record NZ_KB895560.1, on the reverse strand, counting down.
TTGCCGCCGCCGTCGTTGTTGAAATACGCGTAGACGTCTTTCCCGCAGGCCCGCCACTCGCGGATCCGGTCCGCCCACCAGCGCAGGTCCTCATCGGAATAGGATCCGCCGTACAGGACATCGTGGTCCGGGCCGTGCAGCCGGATATAGACGAACGGCGCGGTGGCGCGAAGCACGCACGGGAGCCCGGCGCCGCTCATGATGCAGTAGGCCGCGCCGTGACGTTCCAGCAGGGCGTACACGGCGTCGTCGTCCCAGCTGGGGTGGCGGAACTCCACGCAGACGCGGATCCATCCGGGCAGGGCCGCCAGGAAGTAGTCCAGCCGGGCGTCATCGCGCGCCAAGCCCGGGGGCAGTTGGACGAGCAGCACGGCCCGCTTGTCGCCGAGTTCGTGCCAGCACCGGGTGATCCGCTCCGCCCAGACCTCCGGGGCGTGTAGCTTCTTGGCGTGCGTCAGGCCCCGGGGCGCCTTGACGGACAGGGCAAAACCGTCGGGCAGGCGGCGGCGCCAGCTGGCGAACGAGTCCTCTTTCGGCCAGCGGTAGAAGCTGGCATTCAATTCCACGGTGTCGAAGCGTGCCGCGTAGTAGGCCAGCCTGTCCCGGGCCGGCAGGCCTGGCGGATAGAGGACCCCGTCCCAGTGGTCATAGCTCCAGCCGGACGTGCCGATCCGCACAGTGGCTTCGTGCGCTGCCATGCCCCGTCCCTCACCGTCAGCTTTCACCGTGTGCCCTCCGCCCGTGCCGGGTGCGCGGCGGTGTGGCACTGTAAGTGTCATGGTACGCATCGAGGATTACGCAATGGTCGGGGATCTGCATACCGCGGCCCTGATCAGCACCGAAGGTTCCATCGACTGGCTGTGCCTGCCGCGCTTCGACTCACCGGCCTGTTTCAGCGCCCTCCTCGATTCGCCCGCGGCCGGCCGGTGGCTCCTGGCGCCGGCAGGCGGCGGGGAATGCACCCGCCGCCGCTACCGCAAGGGCACGCTGATCCTGGAAACCGAGTGGGATTTGCCTGAGGGCAAGGTCAGGATCATTGACTTCATGCCACCTCGCGACGAGGTGGCGGATATCGTGCGGATCGTGGTCGGTGTCCGCGGCACGGTGCGGATGCGCGGCGAACTGGCGCTCCGGTTCGACTACGGCCATGTTGTGCCGTGGGTCCGCCACGACGAGCGCGGGATCCACGCCGTCGCCGGGCCCGATGCCGCCTATCTGGTGACCGATGCGCCCCTGCGCGGTGAGCGGATGCATACCGTCAGCGACTTCACGGTCAAGGCCGGGGAACGTGTGCCCTTCGTGCTGACCTGGAGCCCCAGCCACCTGCACCGGCCGCGGTCGGTGAACCCGGAAACGGTCCTGGCGTCCACCGAGGAGTTCTGGCTTCGGTGGTCGGCGAAGTGCACGGTCACCGGGCGGTACCGCGACGCCGTCCAGCGCTCGCTGATCACGCTCAAAGCCCTGACTTTTGCCCCCACCGGCGGGATCGTGGCCGCCGTCACGACGTCGCTGCCGGAGGAGATCGGCGGCACCCGGAACTGGGACTACCGCTTCTGCTGGCTGCGCGATGCCACGCTCACGCTGCAGGCGCTGCTGGCCGCGGGCTACACGGAGGAGGCCGGCGCGTGGCGCGACTGGCTGCTCCGCGCCATCGCGGGGGACCCGGCGGATCTGCAGATCATGTACGGGCTCCACGGCGAGCGTCGGATGCCGGAGCTCGAACTGCCGTGGCTGAAGGGCTACGAGAACTCCGCGCCGGTGCGTACCGGTAACGGTGCGGCCGGCCAGCTGCAGCTCGACGTCTGGGGCGAGGTCCTCGATTGCCTGTCCCTGACGCGGAACTCCCTGCTCAAACACACTGACGACGCCTGGGACGTCCAGGTGGCCCTCATGGAACATTTGGAGACGGCCTGGCGCCAGCCGGACAACGGGCTTTGGGAAATGCGCGGCCCGCAGCGCCATTTCACGCACTCCAAGGTGATGGCATGGGTGGCGGCGGACCGCATGGTCAAGGGCGTCCGGGACTTCGGCCTGATCGGCCCGGCGGACCGTTGGGAGGAGCTGCGCGACGCCATCCACGCCGAGGTCATGGCCAACGGGTTCGACGCCGACCGCAACACGTTCGTGCAGTCCTACGGGCGGCCGGAGCTGGATGCGAGCCTCCTGCTGCTGCCCCGGGTGGGGTTCCTCCCGCCGGATGATCCGCGCATCATCGGCACCATCGACGCGGTCCAGCGCGAGTTGACGCACGACGGCTTCCTGCGCCGCTACCTGCCGGCGCAGAGCGACGACGGGCTTCCCGGCGGGGAAGGGGTGTTCCTGGCATGCTCCTTCTGGCTGGTTGAGGCCTTGATCGGGGCGGGCCGGCGCCACGAGGCCCGGGAGCTGTTTGAGCGCCTGCTGGCGTTGCGCAACGACGTCGGACTCCTGAGCGAGGAGTGGGGCGTGGAGACGGGCCGGCAGCTGGGCAACACACCGCAGGCCTTCAGCCACTTCGCCCTCGTGATGAGCGCGCTGGAACTGCATGAGGATGGCGTCCGCCGCAGCGACACGCCGCTTCCGTGACCTCCGCCCCCGGCCGCGTCGACCGCCGGCGGGACCTTCAGCACTTTCCCCGCACCGTAAAATAAGTACACTTACTAATATCCCGGCGGGGGATACGAGGGAATGAGGAGTGTGCAATGGCGGGGTATTTTGAGCTCGTGGACGCGCCCGACGGCGGCTACCGCATTCGGATGATGGACGGGGCAGGACAGCTGCTGGCGGTTTCAGTGACGTTTCCCACCAAGAAAGCGGCCGTGGCCGGCGTGGCCCAGGCGAGGGAGATCGCCGGAACCGGCCTGATCAGGGACCGCAGCGCCGATGGACGGCCCGCCGTGCCCGGCTCGTCCGCCCGGGTGATCAGGGGGCGGCGCGGCGGCGCCGGGCGCTCAAACTCCACCTTGGGCAGCTCGCTGGCGGGCAAGAGGGCGCAGGCCCGTACCTGATCCTCGGGACGGCAGTGTCCCCTGCAGGGTTCCCCGCGCCGAGCGGTTACAGTATGGCCATGGAGCAGCGGGGGAATCGGAACACCGGCCGTGCCCGGAAGAATCTGCTCGGCCGTGTGGCGGTGCCGCTCATTGTCGCGGCCATGCTGGTGGCCGGCCTGGTCTTGCTCGCCCAGCCGGTATCGCAGGAGGACTTTGGCTGGGTCGCGTATGCTCCGCTGCCGACGGGGCCCGTCGTGCTGCAGGGGCTCCTGATCATGGGCCCGTGGACCTGGGCAGGGGTCGCGCTGATCGGCATCGGGTTGCTCCTGCTGGCGTTCTGGTCCGGCTACCGCACCGGCCGGCAGGCCCCGGACCGCGGCGACGACTCCCGCTAGGCGGCTGCCGCTTGGCCGGCCGCACTGCACCGGCTGCAGCCGCCAGCCCGCTCTGCCGCCGCCCCCGAGGAGACAGTTCGCGGCGGTCCGGGCGCGAAACACTGCCGCGATGTGCCGTCTCGGCGGTACGCTGGCCGGGCAGCGCCTAACCGTCGAGGAGGACCTCATGAGCCAGCACCACACCCCCGGAAGGGTCGCCGTCGTCACCGGAGCCGGTTCCGGCATCGGCCGTGCAGTGGCACGCCTCATGCTGGCCGAGGGCTACCGGGTGGTTCTGGCGGGGCGGCGGGAAGAACCGCTCCGCGAGACCGCGGCCGGCCACCGCCAAGCGCTCGCGGTCCCGTGCGATGTCACCGTCCCCGCCGACGTCGAGCGGCTCTTCTCCGCGGCGCTGGGGCAGTGGGAACGGGTGGACGTGCTCTTCAACAACGCCGGCGTGTTCGGCCCCGCCGCCTCGGTGGACGAGATCACCCTGGAGGACTGGGACGCGACCGTCGCCGTGAACCTCACAGGATCCCTCCTCTGCGCCGCGGCCGCCGTCCGGGCCATGAAGGCCCAGTCGCCCCAGGGCGGACGGATCATCAACAACGGTTCGATTGCGGCGCATTCGCCCCGGCCGCGGACGGTGGCGTACACGGTGACCAAACATGCGATCACGGGACTGACCAAAAGCATTGACCTGGACGGGCGCGGGTTCGGCATCAGCTGTGGACAAATCGACATCGGCAATGCGGCGACGGATCTCATGGAGGAGATCGGCGTCGGCTCCGGGGCAGCCCAGGCAGACGGCAGCCTGCGCACCGAGCCGACATTTGCGGTGCAGGACGCTGCCCGGGCCGTGCTGCTGATGGCCGGGATGCCGGCGTCGGCCAACGTGGGATCCCTCGTGGTGACAGCTGCGGGCATGCCGTTCATCGGGCGCGGCTGAGGCGCGGGCCCGGCTGGTGGGTCCTGCCGGTGGGTTCTGCCGGTCGCCGCATCCGGGGGCTGCTAGAGGGGCAGGAGGGCGGACAGGTCCGCGCGCAGTCCCGAGGCGGCAACACGGCCGGCCGCGACGGCGTCGGCCCAGCTCAATCGTCCGCTGACCATCGCCAGCCAGGTGTCGGCGTCGCACTCGATGACGTTTGGCGGGGTGCCGCGCGTGTGCCGCGGGCCCTCCACGCACTGGGTGACGCCGAACGGCGGGACGCGCACCTCCACGGAGTTGCCCGGTGCCCGTGCGGTGATTTCCTCCAGGCAGTAGCGCACCGCCGTCGCGATCGTGGTGCGCGGGACGGCGCCGGGTCCTGCAGGGCCGGGGACCCCGGGGGCCTGTACGTTGGTTCCCGGCGCGGGCGCGGTGGCGTCCTGCCATGCGGCGAGTGCTGCGCGGCCCTCGTCCACGGCAATGCGACGGCGCGATACGGCCACTTTCCTGCCTCCAGCCTGGCGATGTGACGGCCGCCGTTTCGGTGGCCTCAGTCCAGCCTATGCCACCGGCCGCGGTGGTCCCGAGCCGGCGACGTCCGCCCTCCGGCCGGGGCGTGGCTCCTAGTCCAGCAGTGCCGCGACGGCCCGCCCGAGCCGGATCTTGCCGACCGGGCGTCCCCCGCCCAGTACCGGGTCCACCACCTTGTCCAGGACGCTGGACACTTCAGGGATTTCGACGGCGCCGGAGGCCGCGAGGAGCGTCAGCCCCACCAGCGTGGTGGCCCGGATGTTGCCGTCGAGCATCTTGATGGCAACCGAGACGCCCTGGCGGGTGGCCATGACCAGCACGCCCTCGGCGCCGATCTTGGCCAGGATGCCGAGTTCGTCCATGACGATCGTGTTGGCCTGCCCGCGCCCCTGGACGGCCCACGGGTAGTCCAGCATGGATGTGGCAATCGTGGCGGCCCGGGCGTTCGAGTTCTTGTCGCCAGGGGCCTTGGCCAGCTTCGAGTAGGCCCGGGCGAGGCCGATCAGGGAGACGGCGGCAACGGGCGCGCCGCAGCCGTCGATGCCCAGGTGGGTGATGCGTTCGCCGCAGTATTCCTCGATCACGGAGCGGATGCGCTGCTGCAGCGGGTGGTTGGGTTCGAGGTAGCTGTTCTTGTCCCAGCCGTTCTCCGTGCACGCCCACAGGAACGCGGCGTGCTTGCCCGAGCAGTTGAATGCCAGCCGGGACTTGCCGCGCTCGGTCTGGACGAGCCAGTTCCGGGCGGTCTCATCCTGGGGCCAGTCGGCCGGGCACTGGAGCTGGTCTTCCTTGGCCCCGGCCGCCTTGAGCATGCCCTCGACCACGTCCATGTGGTCCAGGGATCCGACGTGGCTGCCGCACGCGATGGCCACCTGGGCGCCCCGCAGGGGTACGCCGGACTGCATCGAGGCCAGGGCCTGCAACGGTTTGAGCGTGGACCGGGCAAAGATCGGGGCGTTCACGTCGCCGAGCTCGACCACTACTGTCCCGTCCGCGGCCAGCACCACGGCCGAGCCGATGTGGCGGGACTCCACGAAGCCGCTGCGTTCGATGACTGCCAGTTCGACGGCGGAGTCGACTGTGAAAGTTGCATGCGGGTTCAAAGCCATGCTGCAAGTCTATGGTGCCCGGTGCTGATACCCCGGTTATTCCACGGTCACCATCACGGACTGCCAGCCGGAGGCGCCGTCCGGGACCGGATCCGCCCGCTTGTCCGTCTGGACCTCGCCGGTGCCGTCCGTGGCACGGACCTTGAGGTAGTGCGGGCCCGGCGTGGCCTCCCAGTCGAGGGACCACTGCCGCCACGTGATGAGGGACGCCTCGTCGGAGAGTACTGCCTCGGTCCAGGGCCCGCTGTCGATCTGCACCTCGACCTTGGTGATCCCGCGGGTCTGGGCCCACGCGGTGCCGCCGATGGCGACCTTTCCGGCGGGGACCTTGGCGAAGGACTTCGGCACCTCGATCCGGGCCATGGTCTTGATCGGGCCGCGTTCGGACCAGCCGCGCTGGGTCCAGTAGGCCTTGCTGTCCGCGAACCGGGTCACCTCCAGGTCCACCACCCACTTGGTGGCGGAGACGAAGCCGTACAGCCCGGGAACCACCATCCGCACCGGGTAGCCGTGTTCGAGCGGGAGCGCCTCGCCGTTCATGCCGATTGCCAGCATCGCGTCGCGGTCGTCCTGGAGGACCTCCAGGGGCGTGGAGGCGCTGAAGCCGTCAATCGAGGTGGAGAGCACCATGTCCGCGCCCTGCGTGGGGCGGGCCAGCTTCAGGGCGTCACGGATGGGCATGCCCAGCCATTTGGCGTTGCCGGCCAGGTTGCCGCCGACCGGGTTGGACACGCAGGTCAGGGACACATGGGATTCGATGAGCTGGGCGTCGAGGAGGTCCTGGAAGGTGAGCCGGACCTCCTGTTCCACGAGGCCGTGGATGCGCAGTTCCCAGTCCTGGGCGTTGATCTCCGGCACACTCAGGGCCGTGTCGATCCGGTAGAAGTCCTTGTTCGGGGTCAGCCACGGCGTGACGCCCGGCGTCTTGGACTGCACTCCGGCCGGGACCGCGGGGGCGGCCTTGGCGGGGGCGGGCAGCTGCAGCGACTCGCGGGCCGCGGCCACGTTGCTGCGGGCCGCGCTCAGCAGCCGTCCGCCGGTGGCGGCCACGGCCGAGGCGGCCGCGGTGATGCCGGCGGCGGCGAAGAACCCCCGCCGGGTGGTCGCCGGGCGCTCGGGTTCCTTCGCAGCGACGTCCGCGGCCCGGTCCGGCCATTCCTGCATCCGCCACAGCCGGGTAATCAGGAGCCGCAGCACCACCAGCCCGGCGACGGTGCCGATCAGGGAGGGAATAGCATCGACCGGCTTGACGCTGGCCCGCGTCACCACGCTGCCGACGATCACGGCGCCCATCAGCACCACGCCGGCCACACCCAGGGCCCACTTCCGGTACGCCACGATGCCGAGCACGCACGCGAGGAGCAGGATCGTGACGGCCATGCCGGCGAACAACGCGGCCTTGTCGTTGGTGCCGAACGTGGCTATCGCAAAATCCTTCATCCACGGCGGCGTGAAGTCGATGAACGTGGAGCCCAGCGCAATGACGGGTGTGGCCCGCGCGGTGAAGAACGCCCCGATCAGTTCCGCGACGGACAGGACGACGGCGGCCGCAGCCACTCCGGCCACTGCGGCCAGGGCTGTGGCGCCGCGGGACCGCTTGCTGGGCTTCATGCTGGGCTTGTTCATACAGGCCATTCGTAGCCGCGGGCCCGGCGGATTGTCCGGCGCCGGGTCCGGTCCTCCGGCCGGTGGGCATGCCCTCCGGCTGCACCCGGGAGTGGACATGCCCTGCGGTCCACGGGACATGCCCAGTCCTGGAACCCGGGCGTGGGCATGTTCGCCAGCGCCACGGGACATGTCCAGTCCTGGAACCCGGACGTGGGCATGGTGGCTTTGTGCCCAATGGCCGAGGCCGGGACTGGACATGTCCCGCGGATTGCCCCGCGCCCGTAGGTGCCGCGCTGCGGACTCACATGCTGTCCCGGGGCTGGCGCCTGGTCTGTTCCACGCGGCCGGGGGGCATGTCCCGCCGTAACTTGGCGGGTGCAACATGTTCCCCGGGCCCAGGAGGACATGTCCAGCCTTGGCATTCCGGCAGGGGCATGTTCGCCGGCAACACGGGACATGTCCAGCCCTGGCGCCCAGGCGTGGGCATGGTGGCATTGTGCCCAGTGGCCGCGCCCGGGACTGGGCATGTCCCGCGGGTTGCCCCTGCGCCCGGGACTGGGCATGTCCCGCGGGTTGCCCCTGCACCCGCGAGTGCCCGGCCGCGAAAATTGAGCATGTCCAGCGGCCGACACAGCTTAGGAGCCTGCGGGGTGCACCACGTACCCTTGGAGACTGTGAAGGTACTTGTCATCGGCCCCGGCGGCCGCGAACACGCCATTGTCCGATCCTTGCTTGCAGACCCCAACGTTTCCGAGGTCCACGCGGCCCCGGGCAACGCCGGGATCAGTGCGCTGGTCCCCACATATGCGATCGACGCGAACGATCCCGACGCCGTCGCCGCGCTGGCCGTCAAGCTCACCGTGGACCTGGTGGTAGTCGGTCCAGAAGCGCCCCTCGCTGCGGGCGTGTCCGACGCCGTCCGCGCTGCCGGCATCCCGGTCTTCGGCCCCAGCAAGGCCGCGGCCCAGCTGGAAGCGTCCAAGGCCTTCGCCAAGGAAGTCATGGCCGAGGCCGGCGTGCCCACCGCAATGGCCCGCGTTGCCTCCAACGCCGGGGAAGCCGCCGACGCCCTCGATACCTTCGGCGCCCCCTACGTCGTCAAGGATGACGGGCTCGCCGCCGGCAAGGGCGTCGTGGTCACCTCCAACCGCGACGAGGCCCTGGCGCACGCCCAGACCTGCTTCGACGCGGGCGGCACCGTGGTGATCGAGGAGTTCCTGGACGGACCCGAGGTCTCCGTGTTCGTCCTTTGCGACGGCACCAACACCGTGGCCCTGTCCCCGGCGCAGGACTTCAAGCGCATCTTCGACAACGACGAAGGCCCCAACACCGGCGGCATGGGCGCGTACACACCCCTGGAATGGGCCCCCGAAGGCCTTGTGCAGGAAGTGATCGACCGCATCGCCCAGCCCACCGTCAACCAGATGGCGCACCGCGGCACCCCGTTCGTCGGCGTCCTCTTCGTCGGCCTCGCCCTGACCTCGCGCGGGACGAGGGTCATCGAGTTCAACGTCCGGTTCGGCGATCCCGAAACCCAGGCCGTCCTCGCCCGGCTCAAGACGCCCCTCGGCGGGCTGCTCATGGCTGCCGCCAAGGGCGAACTGGACAAGGTGCAGCCGCTGCGCTGGTCCAAGGACACGGCCGTCGCCGTCGTCGTGGCCGCCGAAAACTACCCTGACACCCCGCGGACCGGCGACCGCATCCGGGGCCTGAAGAAGGTCGACGCCCTGGACGGCGTCCACGTGATCCACGCCGGCACCAAGCTCGACGGCGAAGGCAAGGTCGTCTCTGCCGGCGGCCGCGTCCTGGCCGTGGTGGCGCTGGGTACGGACCTCGTGGAGGCCCGGGAACGGGCGTACGACGGCGTCGAGCTCGTCCAGCTGGACGGCAGCCAGTTCCGCACCGACATCGGCGGCAAGGCCGCCCGCGGCCAGATCCGGGTAGCCGCGCCGGGAACCCCGGCCGCGTCGAAAGCGAAGGCATGAACGTGACCGAACCCGCAGCGCCGACGCCCGGCACCACGCCCGAGACCGCGCCCGAGACCACGCCCGAGACCCGGCCCAAGGGCGGGCTCGACACCGCCACGCAGGACCTGCCGGGCTGGCGGCACGTCTACTCCGGCAAGGTCCGCGACCTCTACGTCCCCGCGGACCCGGCCGTCACGGAGCGCTTCGGCCAGGACTGTGTCCTGGTGGTTGCCAGCGACAGGATCAGCGCGTTCGACCACGTCCTGGCCAGCGAGATCCCGGACAAGGGCCGCATCCTGACCCAGCTGAGCCTGTGGTGGTTCGACCAGCTCGGCGTCGCGCACCACGTCCTCGCCTCCACGGCCGACGGCGGTGTTCCCGCCGCCGTCGAGGGCCGGGCGATGATCTGCAAGAAGCTGGACATGTTCCCGGTCGAATGCATCGCCCGCGGCTATCTTACCGGCACCGGGCTCGCGGAGTACCGCGAGTCGGGCACCGTGTGCAGCATCCCGCTGCCCGCCGGCCTGGTTGACGGGTCGCGCCTGCAGGAGGCGATCTTCACGCCGTCGGCCAAGGCCGAGGTGGGCGAGCACGACGAGAACATCACCTACGACGCCGTCGTGGGCCTCGTCGGTGCGGACGTCGCGGCGGATTTGAGCAGGCTGACCCTGGAGATCTACACCAGGGCCGAGGAAATCGCGCGCGCCCGCGGCATCATCCTGGCCGACACCAAGGTGGAGTTCGGCCTGGACGCGGCGACCGGCGTCATTACCCTGGGCGACGAGGTGCTGACCCCGGATTCCTCACGGTTCTGGGACGCGGCCACGTACCAGCCCGGGCAGGCGCAGCCGTCCTACGACAAGCAGTATGTGCGCGACTGGCTGACCTCGCCGGCATCGGGCTGGGACAAGGCCTCCGACACGCCCCCGCCCGTCCTTCCGGCCGACGTCGTGGCGCGCACGCGCAGCCGCTACGTGGAGGCCTACGAGAAGCTCACCGGCCGGACGTTCGCCTAGCCCGGCCGCACCCGGGCCCGGCCGCACCCGGTCCGGGCGGGGCTAGGCTTCCGCGGAAGCGGCCTCGGCCCGGCGCTGGGCGAGCTTGATCTCGAGCACGGCGTCCAGGGCCTGCTGGACCCGGTCCGAGGCGCCCGCCGCGCTGAACTCCTTTTGGGCTTCCTCAAGGTACACCAGGGCCTCCGCGGACTCCCCGGCAGCCTTGAGCGCCTTCCCCAGCAGCAGGGAGACCTCGCCGGCGGTGTGCCGGGCCAGTGCCTCCCGCTCGGCATGGATCTCGCGCAGCTTCTGGACGGCGGCCACGATGTCGCCGGTGAGGTAGAGCCAGCGGGCCCGGATGAAGGCGACCTCCAGCTGGTCCGTCTTGTTGCCGCCGACAATCGAGAGGGCCAGTTCGGCGCGCTCGATCGATGACAGCGTCTCGGGCTCGACGATTCCCGAGGACAGGCGGACGGCGGCCGAGGCCTTGTTGAACCGGGCCCACAGGTCGATGTCGTTGGCCGGGGAGAGCAGCCGGCCGGCCCGCTCGTGGTATTTGATCCCCTCGGGGTAGTCGTGCCGCATGAAGGCCACGTTGCCGATCACCCAGGCCACCTCGCCGGCGAGCTGGGACATTGAGTGGTCGTCCATCTGGTCGTTCATCGCCTGGCAGTACTCCCAGGCCTCATCGAGCCGGCCGCTCTCAGCCAGGGCGCCGATCAGGGCGCGGAGGGCGCCGATGATCATGGTGGAGCCCTTGGGCAGCTCTGCGCAGAGCCGCACCGCTTCCTGCGCATGCTCGACGGCGGCGGTCAGCTGGCCCTGGCCCTGCGAGGCTGCGGCGAGCATCTGCTGGGCCCGGACGCCGAGCCCGGCCGACTCCGCGGCCATCGGGTGCTCCAGGAGATTCTGGACTACGTCCTTGCACTCCTGCCAGAGGCCCTGCTTGATCAGGCACTCGGCCTGCATATAGGTCATGTTCCACCAGGCGCTGGTGTTCCTGGCCTCCAGAGCGATCTTGGCGGCGGCGGCGGCGTGGGTGGCGGCCACGGGGTAGTCCCGGAGGTCCCAGGCCTGCCGGGCATACAGCCCCGCGAGCACGTATTCGGCGTCGCTGGTGGACACCGGCTGGCTCCAGGCCTCGAGCGCCTTGGGGGCAAGTTCAAGCCGGTGGGCCAGCTCTTCGATGACGTCGGCCGTCGGCTCGCGGCGCCCGGTTTCCAACAGAGAGATGTAGCTGGGGGAGTACAGGTCGCGGCCCAGCTCCGCTTGCGTCAGGCCCCGTTCGAGCCGTTCCGCGCGGAGCTTCTCCCCAAATCCGTTCCCCACGGATACCTCCTAATTCCGGACATTCTTTGTACTAAATGCTTGACAGTCTCTGTGGAAACCATTTTACAATGTGTGTCAACAAGGGTAGTACTGACTTGGTTAAGGACCCCAACGCATATTGAGGAACTCTATGTTGAAGAAGATTGCAGCCGGCGCCGTCTTGGCGGGCGCACTGGCATTCTCCGCCGCGGCCCCGGCCGTGCTGTCCGCTGCTTCACTGACCGATGTCTCAGACGTTGCCGCCGTCGGCAACTGGCCCGACCCCATGCGCACGGCCCAGGCGGTGGGCAACTGGCCCGACCCCATGACCCACTCGCTGAACGTCGGCAACTGGCCCGACCCGATGTAACAGCCCCGGTATAGCGGGCCCGGCGCAGCAACGGCCGGCTGCCTGCGAATGTCCGGCACAGCCCCGGGAGATTGTCTCCCGGGGCTTTGCTGTGTCCGGCGGGCGCCGAGTTGTGTCCGGGGCGCCCCGCGCCGGGAAGTTCGCCGCCGGAAGACGCGCCGGTGACGCCATGAAATCGTGCCGGACATGCAACGGACATACAAAAGAGGACCCTCCGTGTGGAGGGCCCTCTTTGTGTTTGGTCGGGATGACAGGATTTGAACCTGCGACCTCGTCGTCCCGAACGACGCGCGCTACCAAGCTGCGCCACATCCCGATCCGCTGCTTCAAAAGCAACTTCACAAGAGTATCCGATCATGGCCCCGGATGTGAAATCGGGGCGTCGGCCGGGGCGCGTCCCGCCGTCGTCCCGGCCCGGATGCCGACCGGTCTCGGCAGGAGCTGTTCAGACCAGCGAGTCTTTCCAGGCGCCGTGGAGCCGGGCGAAGGCGCCGCCGTCGCCGATCAGCTGCTCCGGGGTGCCGTCCTCGACGACGCGTCCGTCGTGCACCACCAGGACCCGGTCCGCCGTCTCCACGGTGGAGAGCCGGTGGGCAATGATCAGCGCTGTCCGCCCGGCGCCGGGGGCCGCGGCGGGCTGGCCGCCGGTCGCCTGGCCGCCGGTCGCCTGCTGGCCGGCCTCCCGGGTGCCCTGCAGCAGCCCCGCGAGGCCCTGCTGGACCATGCGCTCCGACGGGATGTCCAGCGAGGACGTGGCCTCGTCCAGGATCAGGACGGCCGGGCGGGCCAGGAAGGCGCGGGCGAAGCTGATCAGCTGGCGCTGCCCTGCGGAGACGCGGCCGCCGCGCTTGTTGACGTCGGTGTCGTAGCCGTCCGGAAGTTCCATGATGAAGGCGTGCGCCCCCACCGCCCTGGCCGCGTCCTCGATCTCCCCGCGCGAGGCTTCGGGCCGGCCCAGGGCGATGTTGTCCGCCACGGAACCGCTGAACAGGAAGGCCTCCTGGGTGACCATGACGACATTCCGGCGCAGGTCCTCGGTGCTGAGCTGGCGCAGGTCCACGCCGTCGAGGGTCAGGGACCCGGCCGAGACGTCGTAGAAGCGGGCAATCAGCTTCGCAAGGGTGGATTTGCCGGCCCCGGTCTGCCCGACGAGCGCGACCGTCTGGCCGGCGGGGATGTGCAGGTCCAGGCGCGGGATGACGACCGGGCCCTGGCCGTAGCGGAATTCGACGCCGTTGAAGTCGATGCTGCCCCGCGCGTGGGGCAGGGCCGCGGGTGTTTTCGGCGGCCGCACCGTGGGGACCTCCTCGAGCAGGCCCGAGACCTTTTCCAGGGCCGCCTGGGCGCTTTGGAAGGAGTTGTAGAACATCGCCATCTGGTCCACCGGCTGGAAGAAGCGCTTGGCGGACAGGATCAGGGCCAGGAGCACGCCCACCTCCAGGTCGCCGCTGAGGACCCGGAAACCGCCGGTGAGCAGCACGAGAGCCACGCACACGTTCCCGATCAGCACCAGCCCCGGCTGGAAGATGCCGTTGAGGTTGATGGAGCGGACGGTCGCGCGCCGGTAGTCCTCCGACAGTCCGGCGTAGCGCCCGGCATTCTCGCGTTCCTTCCGGAAGGCCTTCACGGCGCGGATCCCGGTCATGGTCTCCACGAAGTGCACGATCAGCCGGGCCGAGACCACCCGGGATTCGCGGAAGGCGATCTGGGAGTGCTTCTGGTACCAGCGGGCCAGGAAATACATCGGCACGCCGGCGGCCAGCACCAGCACGCCGCTGCGCCAGTCCAGGGCGAACACGGTCACGGCGGTGAAGGCCATGAACAGTGTTCCCGAGGCCAGCGAGCTCACGCCGGAATCCAGGAGTTCGCGCAGGGCCTCCAGGTCCGAGGTCTGCCGGGCGATGATGCGCCCGGAGGTGTATTTCTCGTGGAATTCCAGGCTCAGCCGCTGCGTGTGGCGGAAGACCCGGACCCGGAGGTCCAGCAGCATCGCCTGGCTGAGCCGTGCCGTCGATGTCACGTACAGGGCCGTCAGGCCGGCCGCCACGACGGCCGCGGCAAGGTAGGCGACGCCGGCGAGCACCAGGGGAAGGCTGTTGCCGGCGCGCACGGCGGGCAGGGCGTGGTCGATGCCGAACGCGATCAGCGCCGGCCCGGCCACGCGGGCGGCCTGGGACAGGACGACGGCGCCGATCGTCAGCCAGAACCGGGTCCGGACGGGGCGGATCAGGGAGCCCAGGAGGGTCAGGGAACGCCGCCGGACGGCCTTGCTTTCGTTCCTGCTGAGGTGCGCGTTGTCCTCATTGGCGGTGCCGAACGTGGCGCTGCTCATCGGGAAATCTCCTCGGACTGGTCCTCGAGGGCGGACAATTCTGAATCCAGGTCCCGCGGTTCCGGGTCCAGGCTGGCGATCACGTAGCGGTAATGGCTGTTCTTGGCGAGCAGTTCCGCATGGGTTCCGACGGCGGCGATCCGGCCGTCCTCGAGCAGGGCCACCCGGTCGGCCAGCGCCACCGTGGAGGGCCGGTGCGCCACGATCAGCGTGGTGGTGTCCGCGAGGACCTTGCGGAGCCGCGCCTCGACGAGAACTTCGGTGTTCACATCCAGCGCCGAGAGCGGATCGTCCAGGACCAGCACGGCCGGTTTCGCGGCGATGGCCCGGGCCAGGGCGATGCGCTGGCGCTGGCCGCCGGAGAGGCTGAGGCCCTCCTCGCCGATCAGGGTATCCACCCCGTCCGGCAGGGAGTAGGCGAAGTGGGCCTGGGCGACGTCGAGGGCTTCTTCCAGGGCCGCGTCGCGGCCTTCCGCCGATCCGGCGTCGGGCGCGCCGAGCAGGACGTTGTCCCGGACGGAGCTGGAGAACAGCGTAGTGTCCTCGAACGCCACCGCGACCACGGTGCGCAGGTCCTCCACGGCGAACTCGCGCAGGTCCACGCCGTCGATGGTGATGGCACCGCCGGTGACGTCATAGAGGCGGGGGACCAGCTGGATCAGGGCGCTTTTGCCGCCGCCCGTGATGCCCACGAGGGCCATGGTTTCGCCGGGGCGGATGTCCAGGGTGATGTCCTTGAGGATCGGCTTGTCCGGCGCGTCCTCGAACGCGAACGAGGCATTGCGGAAGCTGAGGGCACCCTTGAGGCCGGCCGGGCGGCGGGGCTGGTCCGGGCTGGTGATCGTGTTCTGCGCGTCCATGACCTCGAAGTGCCTGTCCACCGCGGACTTCGCGGTGAGGGCCATCGCCAGCAGCATGCCGCAGAACTCGACCGGCGCGGCGACCACGGCGGCGGTGGCGAAGAAGGCCACCAGGGAGCCGATGGAGAGCTGGTCCGTGGATGCCAGCAGGATGCCGACGACGAGGCCGGCGCCGAGGGCGAGCTCGGGCAGGAGCGTCACCACCAGGCTGAAGGTGGCCAGGTGCTTGGCCTTGGCGATCTCGGTCTGCCGGAGTTCCTCGGCCTGTTCGTTGAAATTCTCCAGCGCCTCGCGGCTGCGGCCGAAGGCCTTCAGGACGCGGATGCCGTGCACGGATTCCTCGACCGTGGTGGCGAGGTCCCCGGCCTGGTCCTGGCTGCGGCGGGCCACCTTGCTGAACCGGGTGCGGAAGCGGAATCCGTAGATCATGATCGGCACGGCGGCGGCCAGGAAGATCAGGGCCAGCTGCCAGCTCATGGCAAACATCACCGCGACGCCGATCACCACGGTGAGCGTGGTGACCACCAGCATGATGGCGCCGAAAGCCATCCAGCGGCGCAGGAAGTTCAGGTCCGTCATGGCCCGGGACAGCAGCTGCCCGGAGCCCCAGCGGTCATGGAAGGCGACCGTGAGGTCCTGAAGGTGCCCGTAGAGCGAGACCCGCATCCGGGTCTCGACGGTGGTGGCGGGATTGATGACGAACTGCCGGCGCAGGGCCACGAGGCCCGCCTCGGCGATGCCCAGGACCAGGATGATGAGCGAGGCGGTCCAGACGGCTTCCGCGCTGCCGCCGGGGGTCAGGGACTCGTTGACCAGCACGCGCAGCACCTGCGGGATGGCCAGTGCCATGAGGCTGGCCAGCAGTGCGCAGAGCAGGCCCATGACCAGCCGGGGCAGGATTGGCCTGACGTGCGGGTAGAGACGGCTGATGGAGGTGAAGAATGAACTCTGCTTGGCCATGCCTGCTTCTTAAGACGCCCGTGCATAGATCGCACCGTTGAATGTAGTTTCCTGTAGCAACTACCCTAGGCCATCGGGTGACCGGATTCACACGTTGTTCAGCGCTCCTAGCATCTCGCCCAGTCATTACGATCCGCAATGGGTACGGGCGGCGGGGGACCCCGGGACATGTCCAGTGGTGGCGCAGAGCCCGGTGGGACGTGCCCAGTGGTGGCCGTGGCGGGTGGGCATGTCCGGTGGTGGCGCGGAGCCCGGTGGGACGTGCCCAGTGGTGGCCGTGGCGGGTGGGCATGTCCGGTGGTGGCGCGGAGCCCGGTGGGACGTGCCCAGTGGTGGCCGTGGCGGGTGGGCATGTCCGGTGGTGGCGCGGAGCCCGGCGGGACATGTCCAATGGTGGCCGTGGCGGGCGGACATGTCCGGTGGTGGAGCGGAGCCCGGTGGGACATGCCCAGTGGTGGCCGCGGCGGGTGGGCATTGTGGGTCTATGCCCATTGCTTGCGACCTGGGGAGGGCATGTCCCGTGGGCGCGGGCGCCAGGGGAGGGCATGTCCACCCGCCGGACCGGAGGACGGGCAGGACGGGCCGGGCGGGCTGCGGCCAGGCCTAGGCGCGGGAGATCAGTGTGAGCAGAACGGCTTCGGGCCGGCAGGCGATGCGGACCGGGGCGAAGCGGGACGTGCCGATGCCGCCCGAGACGTTCACCGGCGTCGTCCTGCCGTTGCTTTCCCAGGTGTGCAGCCCCCGGGCCCGCCAGGTGGGCAGGTCGCAGTTGGTGACCAGTGCCCCGTAGCCCGGGACGCAGATCTGGCCGCCGTGGGTGTGGCCGGCCAGGAGGAGATGGGCGCCGGCTTCGGTGAAGTGGTCCAGGACGCGCTGGTAGGGTGCGTGCGCGACGGCGATGCGCAGGTGCGGGTCGGCGTCCCGGCCCTTGGTGCCGCGCGGCCAGCCCGCGTACCGTTCCAGGCGCAGGTGGGGGTCGTCGACACCGGAGAAATCGAAGCGCATGCCCTTGAGTACGACCGACTGGCAGCGGTTGGTCAGGTCCAGCCAGCCGGACATGCCGAACTCGGAACGCAGCCGGGGCCAGTCGAGTTTTTCCGGGTCTTTGCGCTCGCCCGAGGGCCCGAACAAGTATGACGCCGGGTTCTTCAAGCTCGGGCCGAAGTAGTCGTTCGAGCCGGGGACGAACACGCCCGGGAATTCCAGCAGGGGGCGCAGGGCCGCCACGAGGGGGTCCACGCCTTTGGCATGGCTGAGGTTGTCGCCCGTGTTGACCACGAGATCCGGCTGCAGCTGCGCCAGGGAGGACAGCCACTGCGCCTTCCGGTGCTGGCCGGGAACGAAGTGGATATCGGACAGGTGCAGTATCCGGAACGGGCCGAACCCGGCCGGCAGGATGGGGAGGGTTTCCTCCCGGAGCACGAACTGGTTCTTCTCCCACAGCCCGTAGCCGGTAGCGGCCGCCCCTGCCGCCGTCCCGATCGCGGCGGTCACGGCAAAGCCGCGTCCGATGCTTCGGACGCGGCTCGCCAGATCATTGCGCAGGGTCATCGGCTACTTCTTGCCGGATGACTTCGTGGGTGCCGGCTTTGGGTCGGCGGACGGTTCCGCGGACGGTTCCGTGGCCGGCTCGGTGCTCCGCTCCACGGGGTTGGTGTTCCGCGGCGGCGCCACCGGAGCCGGGGCGTAGAGCATGTCCGACGGCGGTTCCGGGAACGGATCCGTGCCGTAGGCCGGCGCGACCTGGGCCATGTAGTTCGAGAACTGCGGCCCGGCGATCATGTAGCCGTCGATGCCCTTGTAGAAGTTGCCGTTGATCGTGACATTCTGGCCGGCACGCTGCTGGTCGCCCAGGGGATCGCCGAACCACGTGGCCGTAGCGAGGCCCTTGGTGTAGCCCGCCACCCAGGTGGAGCTGTTGTTGTCGTTAGTGCCGGTCTTGGCCGCGATGGGGAAGCTGGTCCGGGTCGAAATCCTGGGCTGGATCAGCGAGCCCGAGCCGCGGTTGAGCACTTCCTGCATCGCGTACGCGACGCCGTGGGCCACCTCGGGTTTGATCGCGTCCCTGCAGTTGGGTGACTGGGCCGGCAGCTGGGCGCCGGTTGCGTCCGTTACGGACTCGATGGCCATCGGTTCGCAGTACTTGCCGTCGTTGGCGAAGGTGGCGAACGCGCTTGCCATGGTCAGCGGGGCCGTTTGGGTGGCGCCGATGAGGTTGGAAAGGCGGGTCATGGGCACCTGCGGGTGCGGATCATCACCGTTGGGACTCGGGTTGCCGCCGTGGATTCCGACTGCGTCGACGATCTTCTGGATCCCGCACAGGTCCACCTGGGCGGCCGAGGCGAACGTGATGGTGTTGATGGAGTTCGCCAGACCGTCAAGTACGGACATGTACTTGTAGTGGGTTTCGTCGGCGTTCTGCAGATCGAAGCTCCCCTCGACGTTGGCGTCATAGAAGCCGTCCGTCGGGGTGGGGCACGTGTTCTTCCACGGGAAGCCGGGGGAGTAGCGGCGCACGGCGCCGTTGAGCTGCGTGCTCATCGACTTGCCCTCGTTGAGCCACTCCGCGAACGTGAACGGCTTCATCGTGGAACCGGGCTGGAAACCGCCGAGGCCGTTGAGGTCATTGCCCTTGGCGTCCTGCTTGTCCACGTTGAAGTTCTGCGTCTGGTCGAACTTGCCGTCGGCCGGGAACCAGACGGTGTTCTGGGCCATGGAGACGATCTTGCCGGAGCCCGGCTGCACGGACACCAGCGAGGCGCCCCACTTGTCCGGGTTCGCACCGGCCGAGCCGTCCACCTGGGCCTGGGCCACGGACTGGGCCTTCGGATCCAGCGTGGTCTTGATGGTCAGGCCGCCGCGGAAGATCTTCCGCTCACGCTCGGCAGCATCGGCCCCGTAGGCCGGATTGTTCAGGAGCAGGTGGAGGACGTAGTCGCAGAAGTACGGCGCGGTCTGCGAATAGGCACAGCCCTGGCGGGGCTGGGTGACCTTGGTCTGCACCGGCGTCGCGACCGCTGCGTCGTAGTCGGCCTGCTTGATCTTGCCCTGCGTCAGCATCGCACGGAGTACGAGGTCGCGGCGGACCTTGGCGTTCTCCGGATTGGTGATCGGGTCATAGTAAGAAGGGCTGTTCACGACGCCGGCCAGCAGGGCCGCCTGCGGCAGGGTCAGGTCCTTGGCCGTGGTGCTGAAGAAGAACTTGGACGCGGCTTCGATGCCGTAGGCGTCCCGGTTGAAGAACACGATGTTCAGGTAGCCCTCGAGGATCTGCTCCTTGGTGAACTTCTTCTCCAGCGCGATGGCCAGCTTCATTTCACGGAGCTTGTCCCCGACGCCCTTGTTGACGCCGTTGAGGAGGACCTCGTCGCCCTTGCCTTCGGCCTCCAACGAGGAGTTGATGACGTTGTTCACGTACTGCTGCGTGATCGTGGACGCACCCTGCTTGTTGCCGCGGGCGGTGCTCACGAGGGCGCGCAGGATGCCGGTGGTGTCCACACCGCCGTGCTCGTAGAAGCGGCTGTCCTCGATGGCGATGATCGCATCTTTGATGTGCGGGGACATCTGGTCCAGCGAAACACGGGTGCGGTTTTCCGCGTAGAGGTTGGCGATCGGGCTGCCGTCGGACGCCAGGATCGTGGTCGACTGGCTCGGCGGATCGACCTTCAGCTCTGCGGGGAGCGTGTCAAAGAACTGGATCGAACCGCTCGCCGCGCTGCCCGAAACGGCCGCCGCGGGGACCAGGAGGCCCGCCACCAAGACACCGCAAATAGCGCTCACGCCCAGGAAAAGAAAGATCTTTCCGAGGGTGGTGGCCGTGTCGAATAAAGGGTTCTTGCCAGTCGCCATGTTTTCCACTTTACCGGCAACGACTAGGCTTTATGTCATGACCAAATGGGAGTACGCCACGATTCCGCTCATTATCCACGCCACAAAGCAGATCCTGGACCAGTGGGGCGAGGACGGCTGGGAGCTCGTCCAGGTTGTTCCGGGACCCGATGGAAACGGCCTGGTTGCCTACCTGAAGCGGGAGAA
Source organism: Arthrobacter sp. 131MFCol6.1 (assembly GCF_000374925.1). Lineage (GTDB taxonomy): Bacteria > Actinomycetota > Actinomycetes > Actinomycetales > Micrococcaceae > Arthrobacter. The sequence goes on along the minus strand of NZ_KB895560.1, from coordinate 6,112 downwards.
GCAGTAGCCATGAGCACCCCCTCAGAAGCCGTTCCGGCCACGCCGGCCGGCGCGGAAAACATCTCCGAAAACACGGCCGGCGCAGAGAGCCGCACGGGCGGCGCGGGCGCGTCGTCCGCCGTCGAACAGCGTCTGGCGGAGCTGGGCCTGACGCTCCCCGACGTCGCGGCTCCGGTCGCGGCGTATGTTCCCGCCGTGATTTCCGGCAACCACGTCTACACCTCCGGGCAGCTGCCGTTCATCAACGGCAAGCTCGAGGCCACCGGAAAGGTTTCCACCGGTTCGGCGGGCGCCTCCGACGAATCGACGGTGTCCCCGGAAGACGCGAAGGCCTACGCTGCCGTCTGCGCCGTCAACGCCCTGGCTGCGGTCAAGAGCGTGATCGGCGACCTCGACCGCATCACGCGGATCGTCAAGGTTGTCGGATTTGTTTCCTCCGACCCTTCCTTCACCGGGCAGCCCGGTGTCATCAACGGCGCCTCGGAGCTGCTGGGCCAGGTCCTCGGCGACGCCGGCCAGCACGCGCGTTCCGCCGTCGGCGTTTCGGTCCTGCCACTCGACTCGCCCGTCGAAGTCGAATTGATCGCTGAATTCGCCTAGTAGACCGGTTACTTCGTTGCCTCAGTTAGAACGCCGCCTGTTCGTCCTGCCCCCAGACCTTGAGGGGGCAGCGCGCAGCTGGATTGAACACGGTGAGCGGACGCCCCGCGCGCCCCGTTTTGCCTCCTCGGTAATCCTCCTGCGGGATTCGCCCACGGGCCTGGAGACCTGGCTCGGCTACCGGACGGGATCCTCCCCGCTCGGTGTCCTCGCCTTCCCCGGCGGATCGCTGGAAGCCTCCGACGACGACGCCGTCGGCTGGCTGGGCCCCTCACCCCAGCACTGGGCCGAGCAGATGGGGACGTCCGACGTCGGGTTGGCGCGCCGGCACGTCATCGGTGCCATCCGTGAACTGTTTGAGGAGACCGGCATCCTGCTGGCCGGCCCCGACCTGTCCACCACGGTGGAGCTGACCTCCAGTGCCGAATGGATGCGCGCCCGCGAAGCCGTGGCCGAGCAGGAGAAATCCTTCACCGACCTGCTTGCCAAGCGCGGGCTCTCGCTGCGCACCGACCTGCTCAAACCCCTGGTGAACTGGCTGAGCCCCGATTTCGCGCACCGCCGGTTCAACACCCGGTACTTCGCCGCGACGGTGCCCGTGAACCAGCAGCCCTCGCTGCTGGCCAGCAAGGGCGTCTGGGGCCGCTGGGTGTGTGTCCGGAAGGTGGTGCTCGAGCGGGACACCACCGTGCTGGGTGACGAGGTGGGGCAGGAGAACACCGTCGGCCGGACCCTGGGCGAACTCCTGGTCCCCGGCTCAGAGATCATGCTCGAGAAGATGGCCAAGGCCAACGGCTGCATCGCCTACCTCAGCTACAAGCGCAAGGCCCACGTCTACCAGCCGAAGCTCGTCGAGGAAGACGGCCGGCTCATGCTCGAAGTCGAAGCAGCCAAAACGATCGCCGGCGAACCGCAGCGGGAACGCTAGGCCGCGGAGCGCCGACGCCACCGAGGCCAGGGCTTCGGGCTGGCGCCCTGTTGGGGCTTGGCTTGGGCGGGGAGCGCGGGCGTTTCCCTGGACATGCCCCGCCCTGTTCCTCAGCACTGGACATGTCCCTTTTTGCCGCGCGCCGGCCCGGGACATGCCCTCCGTTGGCCCTGGCCCGTGGACATAGTGGCATTATGTCCAGTCCTCGCGGCCGGGGTTGGAGATGTCCCGTATTGGCGCGTGCCGGCCCGGGACATGCCCCGCCCTGTTCCTCAGCACTGGACATGTCCCGCGGACAACCAGCCGGGACCGCCAACACTTAACGGCAGAAGGCCGGTCCCGTTTCCGGGGCCGGCCTTCGTGGTTGCTGCTGGGGATCCCTAGCGGGAACGCTGGCGCAAGCGCTGCATGTCAAGGATGACGACGGCCCGCGCTTCCAGGCGCAGCCAGCCGCGCTGCACGAACTCAGCCAGAGCCTTGTTGACCGTTTCACGGGAGGCGCCGACCAGTTGGGCGAGCTCTTCCTGCGTCAGTTCGTGGGCGACCAGAACACCGTCGGTCGCCGGACGGCCGAAGCGGTCGGCCAGGTCCAGCAGCGCCTTGGCCACACGGCCCGGCACGTCGGAGAAGACGAGGTCGGAGAGGGAGTCGTTCGTGCGGCGCAGGCGGCGTGCCAAGGCCTGCAGCAGCTGGGCCGAAACCTCGGGGCGGGTGCGCAGCAGCGCATTGAGGCTCTCGTTCTTCAGGCCGGCGAGACGCGTCTCGGAAACGGCAGTTGCCGTGGCCGTGCGCGGGCTGGGATCGAAGAGCGCCATTTCGCCGAAAAGTTCGCCCGGGCCCAGGATGGCCAGCAGCGATTCGCGGCCGTCCGGCGACGTGCGGCCGAGCTTCACCTTGCCGGAGACAATGAAGTAAAGCTGGTCACCCTGATCGCCTTCCCGGAATACCGAGGCACCGCGTGAAAGGTCCACCTCGGTAAGTTCGTCCGTCAGCAGACGGAACGCCTCGTCGTCGAGCGTGGCGAAAAGGGGTGCGCGGCGCAATACCTCGATATCCATGAAATCTCCTGACTAGCTGTGTCGGCTGGGGCGCTTCAGCCATTCTTTCAGAATTTTGGAGCTTCTGTGACGTAGTTGGCACGGAAACGCCCGAAGGGGCCGAAAGCGCACGGCTCGGGAAGTCCGCGCAGATCCCTGTGCAGGCTGGCGGCCGGTCGGCAAACGTTCAGCTTACACCGGTAGAATCGTCGCTGAACTGTCTGTGAGGAGCCCCGGTGTTTGGCTTGACCATTTTGGACCTGGTGTTGGTTGTGGCGCTCTTGTCCTACCTGATCCACGGCCTTCGCAACGGCTTCCTCGTGACGCTCGGAGGCATCGCGGGATTCGCGGCAGGCGCCGTCGCTGCATTCGTCTCCGTTCCCATCGTCAGCGGCCTCGTGGAGGACAGCGGCTGGCGCCTGACCGCCATCGTTGCCACCGCGGTCCTTCTGATGATCGTGGGCAACGGCCTTGGCACCATGATCGGGCGGCGGATCCGCAGCGTGGTCCCCTTCAGCCCCCTGCGGGCGGCGGACCGCCTCGTGGGCGGAGGCGTGAACGTGGTGGTGTCGGCCCTCGTGATGTCGATGCTGGCGTTCAGCATCGGGGCCCTGGGCGTGCCCTTCGTATCCCAGCAGCTCGCAGAATCCAAAGTCATCAGGTTCATCGACGGCGTGACGCCGATGCCGGTCAAGGCATCGATGGCCCAGCTGCGCTCCGCCGTGATCGGCGAGGGCATCCCCACCCTGCTGGACGGCTTCGGCCAGAGCCAGCCCGTTGCCGTTCCGGACACCAGCACGGACACGCCGGCGCTGAACAAGGCCGCCGCGTCAGTGCTCAAGATCGCCGGAACCGCCTACCAGTGCGGCCAAAACCAGACGGGAACAGGCTTCGTGGTCGCCCCCGGGCGGGTGGTGACCAACGCCCATGTGGTCGCCGGGGTCGACGAACCGGTGGTGGAGACGCCCGGCGGCCGCGCACTGCCTGGGCGCGTGGTGTACTTTGACGCCCAGCACGACCTCGCCGTCGTGGCGGTAGACGGCCTGCGCTCGGAACCCCTCGCGCTGGCCGCTGACCTGCCGTCCGGCAGCGCCGCGGCCTTCGCCGGATATCCGCACGGCGGGCCCTTCCAGTCCAAACCGGCCACAGTCCAGGACATCGCCACGGTGCTGGTCCCGGACATCTATGGCAAAAATGCGTCGCCCGAGGACGTCTACCGGCTCGCGGGCGACGTGCAGCCGGGCAACTCCGGGGGCCCGCTCCTGACCATGGACGGGCAAGTGGCCGGGGTGGTCTTCGCCAAGGCCACAACCGAGTCCTCGCTCGGATTTGCGATCACCATGAATGACCTGAGCCCCGTGGCGTCCCAGGCGCCGGGTCTGGGCAGCGCCGTCTCGTCCGGACAGTGCATCAAGAAGTAGCCGGGCCGCCACTCTGGCTGGCGCACTCAGGCTAAAGCCACTCCAGGCTCTGCCCGTGCGGGCCCGTGATGGCCGCCGGCTGGCCGTCCTGCAGCAGCAGGAACCGGCCGCGGAGCCGGGCGTCATCCATTTCCGGGACCACACTGGAGCCGTCCGCCTGCGCAACCACCATGTGGCCTTCGTTCGAGAGCCAATGGCAGCCCCGCTCCGCGGCAAGATCCGCCATGGTGCGCCGGAATCGGGCGCGGCCGCCGGCATCCAGGTACGCCATGACGGCGCTGTGGAACACCACTAGGACGGCGTCGGCCGGGGCGCGCTCGGCGAGGGCCACAAGTTTTTCGTTGAGGTCGCCGGCCACCAGCAGCGGCGGCCGTTCCCTTGCAATGGCGATCGCCTGGCGCAGCCGCTCAAGCCGGAACTCCTGCTCCGGCCAGACGAGGGCTTCGAGCCAGGCGACGTCGTCCGGGTTGCGCACGTCCAGGGGGTTGAGGTCGATCCCGGCACGCCAAACCACCCGGGGAATTTCCGCCGGCAGCGGCACCGGGCCCGAGGTGACGCAGCGCAGGACCGGAAACGTGCCAGGCTGAGCGCCATCCGGAACCAGCCGCGTCGTCCTTGCGTCCGCCGCCAGGCCCGACCCCGGCTCATCCGGTCCGCCGGCCCCAGCGTCGACAAACTCGTAGCCGTAGCGGTCAGGGAACAGGGCCAGCCCCGCCGAGGCGCCCACCTCGATGAGGGCCAGCGGCCGGCCCTCCATTGCGGAAATCTGCGCGAGTGAGGGCAGCAGGGTGGCGCAGCGCCCCGCCTCGTTCGTCTGCGTGGACCGGGACAGTACGATTTCCGAGACCGCGGCCCAGTGACTGTCCAGGAATTTCCGGAAGTCGGGGTAGGGGCTGACCTGCGCGCCCAGGAAGCGGGCCGCGGCGAGGATCAGCAGCGGCTGGCGCTTGTTGTGCGGCCACTGATCGATCCGCCGGATCAGCTCGGCGTCCCCGGCGATCCCCACGGCCCACGCGGCATAGCAAGGGGAGGAAGCAAGCGCGTCGGTCGTGCCGAAGTGCCGGTACCACTGCGCCGTGTCCGAAGCAGTGTCCGGCGCCGTGCCCGCGGCCGGCTGCGCGGCCGGTCCGGGATCCCCGGACGGATCTGCGGCGGGATCCCCGGACGCTTCCGACGCCGCCGCGGGTTCCACGGGGGACATGCTCAGTCCTCGGCCGCGTGCAGCCCGGCGAGGTATTCCACCGCGAAGCGGTAGCCCAGGATCCCGGCGCCGGCGATCACGGCCTTGCTGATGTCCGAAAGGTAGGAATGGTGCCGGAAGGGCTCGCGGGCGTGAACATTGGTGATGTGCACCTCGACCGTCGGCAGGGCAACAGCGGAAATGGCGTCCCGGATGGCCACGGACGTGTGCGTGTAGGCGCCGGCGTTGAGCACGATTCCCACCGCCTTCCCGCGTGCGGCGTGGATGGCGTCCACGAGGGCGCCCTCGTGGTTGGACTGGAAGCACTCGACGTCCAGGCCGTGCGCGGCGCCGGCGTCTTTGGCGAGCTGCTCGACGTCGGCCAGCGTCGCCGTCCCGTATTTCTCCGGCTCGCGGGTGCCGAGCAGGTTCAAATTGGGTCCGTTGAGGACCAGTATGGTGCCGCGGCCTGCGCCGCTGGCGGGGGTGGCTTCTGTCATGTCTGCAAATCTATCCCTCCCGCGGCCCGCGCGCGCTGTTCGTTACTGCCACGCGTTCACCGCTGGGCCGGTTGCCCGCCGCCGCGGCGACCGACAGGACCAGCGCCGACGACGGCGCCGTCCACCGGGGTGGGCGGCGCCGTCGGCGTCGGATCGTACGCGGTGTTGCGCGGGTTATTTCTTCAGGGATTGGGCGATCTGGGCCATGACTGTGTTGTCGGCCAGGGTGGTCGCGTCGCCCACTTCGCGGCCTTCGGCGACGTCTTTGAGCAGGCGGCGCATGATTTTGCCGGACCGGGTCTTGGGCAGTTCGGGGACCACGAGGATGGTTTTGGGTTTGGCGATCGGGCCGATTTCCTTGCCGACGTGGTTGCGGAGTTCCTGGACGATGGCGTCGCCGGTGTCCACGGCGTCGCCGCGCAGGATCACGAAGGCGACGATGGCCT
>NZ_KB895559.1 GCF_000374925.1 Arthrobacter sp. 131MFCol6.1 | reverse complement strand
TGGCGCCGGGCAATTAAGACATCCCCGTTAGAGCAGATAAGGACCTGTTGTGAAAATCATTGCCGCTGAAGTGTTCGTCACCAGCCCCTCCCGGAACTTCGTGACCCTGCGGATCACCACCGAGGACGGGGTGACCGGGATCGGGGACGCGACCCTGAACGGGCGCGAGCTGGCCGTGGCCGCGTATTTGAAGGAGCACGTCGCGCAGCTGCTGATCGGCAAGGACCCGCACCGGATCGAGGACACCTGGCAGTTCCTGTACCGGTCCTCGTACTGGCGCCGCGGGCCGGTCACGATGGCCGCGATCGCCGCGGTGGACATGGCGTTGTGGGACATCAAGGGCAAGCTCGCCGGGATGCCGGTCTACCAGCTCCTGGGCGGGGCGTCCCGGAACGGGCTGCGCGCCTACGGGCACGCCTCCGGCGCGGACCTGCCCTCGCTCTTCGACTCGGTCCGCGAACACCTGGAGCTCGGGTACAAGTCGATCCGGATCCAGACCGCGGTCCCCGGGATCAAGGCCGTCTACGGCGTCGCGGCCCAGGCCCAGGCCTCCGGGGAGCGGTACGACTACGAACCGGCCGGGCGCGGCGCGTTCCCGCAGGAAGAGGACTGGGACACCCGCGCCTACCTCCGGCACCTGCCGACCGTGTTCGAGGCGGTCCGGAACGAGTTCGGCCCGGAAATCCCGTTGCTGCACGACGGGCACCACCGGATGACCCCGATCCAGGCCGCGAAGCTGGGCAAGGCGCTCGAACCCTACGACCTGTTCTGGCTCGAGGACTGCACCCCGGCCGAAAACCAGGAGGCCCTCCGCCTGGTCCGGGCGCACACCACCACCCCGCTGGCGATCGGCGAGATCTTCAACACCGTGTACGACTACCAGGCCCTGATCAAGGAACAGCTGATCGACTACGTCCGGGCCGCGTCCACGCACTTCGGCGGGATCAGCCCGCTGAAGAAGGTCATGGACTACGCCGCGCAGTACCAGATCAAGTCCGGCTTCCACGGCCCCACCGACATCTCCCCGGTCGGGTTCGCCGCGCAGCTGCACGTGGGCCTGGCGATCCACAACTACGGGATCCAGGAATACATGCAGCACTCGGACAAGACCAACGAGGTCTTCGAACAATCCATGACCTTCGTCGACGGCTACCTGCACCCGGGCGACAAGCCCGGCATCGGCGTCGAATTCAACGAAGAAGCCGCCGCCGCGTTCCCCTACCAGCAGGCCTACCTGCCCTACAACCGCCTCGTCGACGGCACCGTTCATGACTGGTGATCCGGCCATGACTGGTGACCCGGCCATGAAAAGTACCCCGGCCACGACCGGTGAGCTAAAGCCCGCCGGTGCCGGCCGCCGCCACATCGTGGTGATGGGCGTGACCAGCTGCGGCAAAAGCACCGTGGGCGCGGCCATCGCCGACCGTCTCGGCGCGGAATTCCTCGACGGCGACTCGCTGCACCCGCAGTCGAACATCGACAAGATGGCCTCGGGTACCCCGCTGGACGACGACGACCGGGCACCCTGGCTGGCCGAGATCGGCAGGCGCTTCGCGGCGTCGGGCTCCGGCCTGGTCATCGCGTGCAGCGCGCTCAAGCGTTCCTACCGCGACATCATCCGCAGCGGGGACTCCTCCGTGGTGTTCGTGCACCTGCACGGGACCCGGGACCTGCTCAGCAGCCGCATGGCCGCGCGCCCGGGGCACTTCATGCCGCTCTCGCTGCTGGATTCGCAGCTGGAAACCCTGGAAGAACTCCAAACCGACGAAGCGAGTGTTGTAGTGGATATCGCCACGCCAGTGAACCAGATCGTTGACGACACCGTTGCGGCCCTTGACGGGCTGCAGGGCGGAGCCACCCGGTTCCTGGTGGACCTGAAGGCCGCGCCGTTCAACCTCGACGATGCCGCGATTGCGTGGGTGGAGTCCACCATCGGCTCCATGTCGGACGAGGAAAAGATCGGCCAGCTGTTCATCAACCACAACAACGACTACTCCCCGGAATACCTCGACGGTGTCCTGGAGCAGTATCACGTGGGCGGCATGCGGTACCGGCCGGGGCCGTCGGCCGAGGTGCAGGAACACATCCGCTACGCGCAGTCCAAGACACGGGTGCCGCTGCTGATCGCGTCGAACCCCGAAATGGGCGGCGCCGGCAGTTGCGACGACGGGACGTTCGTCTCGACCCACCTGCAGGCTGGCTCGCATCCGGACAAGGGCATCGCCCGCCAGATGGGGCGGGTTGCCGGGGTGGAGACAGCCGCGCTGGGCTGCAACTGGGCCTTCGCGCCCATCGTGGACATCCACTACAACTGGCGCAACACCGTCATCTCCACCCGGGCCTTCGGCAACACCCCGGAAATCGTGGTGGAACGGGCCAAGGAGTACTTCGACGGCATCAGCGAATCGCCCACCGTGTGCGCCATGAAGCACTTCCCCGGTGACGGCCTGGACGAACGCGACCAGCACGTGGTCACGTCCTACAACACGTTCGGCTACGAGCAGTGGAACCAGACCTACGGGCACGTGTACCGGGAGATGATCGGGCACGGCGTGCAGTCCATCATGGTCGGGCACATCGGCGCGCCGGACCTGTCACGGCATTTCCGCCCCGGCCTCACGGCGCAGGACATCCTGCCCGCGACCCTGGCGCCGGAACTCCTCCAGGACCTGCTGCGCGGCGAGCTCGGCTTCAACGGACTGATCCTCACCGACGCGTCCCAGATGATCGGCCTCACCCAGGCCATGAAGCGCAGCGAGCTGGTCCCGGCCACCATTGCGGCCGGGTGCGACATGTTCCTGTTCTTCCGAAACCCGGCCGAGGACTTCGGCTACATGCTGGACGGCTACAAGTCCGGCGTCATCACCGAGGCGCGGCTGCATGATGCCCTGCGCCGGATCCTGGCCCTCAAGGCCTCGCTCGGACTGCACCTGAAGTCCCGCGACGCGCTGGTTCCGCCGGCGGAGGCGCTGGCACGGATCGGCAGCGAGGCGCATTTGGCCATCGCCGCCGAAGTTGCGGACAAGACCGTCACCCTGGTGAAGGACACTGCGCAGAACCTGCCCATCACCCCGCAGACGCACAAGCGGATCCGGCTGTACGGCATTTCCGGCGGCGCGGACTTCACCATGGCGGATCCTCTGGCCTACCTCGATGTGGTGGCCGGGGAACTGGAGCGGGCCGGTTTTGAGGTGCACCTCTTCAAGACGGCGGCGCAGCGCAAGGCGGCAGGGGAGGAAGGCGTGAATTTCATGTCTGTCATCTCCGAGGAAGCCACCGGGGACTACGCGGACAAGTATGACGCCGCGTTCGTGTTCGCCAATGTGAAGGGCTTCGCGCAGGAGGCCGCGATCCGGATCAAGTGGTCCACGCCGATGGCCGCCGAGATCCCCTGGTACACCACCGAGGTCCCCACGGTGTTCGTCTCGCTCAACCAGCCGAACCACCTCATTGACGTGCCGATGGTCAAGACCGCCATCCACGCCCACGCGGGCACGCCGGCAGCCATCCGGGCCGCGATCGAGAAGATCCAGGGCAAGTCGGAGTTCCAGGGCACGTTCAACGAGAACGTCTTCTGCGACTCCTTCGACACCCGGCTCTAAGCGAATTACCCCCGGATTCTAGGGGTTTTAGAGCGGACTCCCTGCTGACTGAATATCCCCAGTCCGCGGGGAGTCCGCGGGAGTCCGCAAAGCCTCATCCAGGAGGCCTGCCGCGGGTGCGGAGCAGCAACGCGTCCGGCTGCTATTCGGCCCAGGCATCCCCGCGGCCATTCTTGGCGATCAAATGGACGGTCACGAAGTTGACCTATCCAATGAGACATTGGCCGCGTTTTTTGAACAGTCCAACGGTCAGGACGGCTGATCGGACAGGCTTTACCAGCTAGCCCCCTGCCCGCTTGCGACTTGCAGGGTGCTGCAAGAGGCCTAGTCGAGGCGCCCTTGATGCCAGTGTTACCCGTGTGGTTATACTCATGGATTGGGGGCGCCGTAGACGGTGTATGTCGGAAGCGTTCAGCAGCCAAAACTATCTGCCAACCACCGACAGGAGGTGCGGGGAACCGTGCCAGCATTGAAACGATCGATCTTCCGTAAAGCGGCAGCCGCTGCCGCCCTATCCGTTGCACTGGGAGCTGGAGCACTCACCGCGGCGGCCCCGGCGAGCGCCGCAACCTGTCCACCGGTATTCAATAGGTGCCCCTCGTCATGTGCCGACACTACCGCGAGTTGCACAGCCGGCGTGTCCACCGTGTACGTCACCCCGGGAACAATCTTGGGGGCGAACACGTATGGCTGGCCCAAGGGCACCAAGCTGGAATACCGCTGGTTCTTGAATGGCGAAGTCTTTGCGGGCGGCTGGCATGAAACCACTAGGGTCTGGGGGCCTCCGGGCCCTTACGGCAAAGGCGATAAGTACGTCGTCCGCGTCAAGGGCACGTTGAATGGCCAGGTCAGCTACCGGTTCAGCAGAACGTACACCGTCCGCTAACCACCACGCACAGAGAACCCCCGTCAGTCATCACGACTGGCGGGGGTTTTGTCGTTCCTAGTAGCTAGTGTGTCGCCCGTGGTGAAGATTGATGTCGAAGCAGTAGGCCGGATGCTGGCAGGCGGCAAGCACAAGGATCGGCCCGGCTACCATTTGGTCATGGCAAGCTTCACGCTCGACGGCGAAACGTTCGAGTACCTGAAACCGGATCCGGGGCACCAGGCGGAAGAAACCAAGTCCTGGGAGTACGGCAACTATCCAAAGGTGCTAGCTAGCCTGCCGCTGGCTGCCGGCGGCACCGTGAGTGTCTACGCTGTCGCTGAGCGCTGGAACCCGTCGCACATCCTTGTGAGCTGGGCTGACGACGGGCGGCACTCGCATTGGGCCTGGATCCCCGCCGGCAACGTGGAGCGCGTGACCGATTCGGACTGGGATATTGAGGAGTATCGGCGGTCCCCCGAACATCTGCGCGGAATCCGCGGGGGAAACCGTCTGCCGGATTCCTGCCATCATGAAAGAATCGTTCGCGATTGAATCTTCTAAGGGGCGCCCTGAGCCTATTTATTCCGCCTAATTGGGTTAAGATTCCCTCGGGCCACCGTGGCCGATTGATATTGGGGGAATAACCGTGAAATTTGCTTTTCGCAGCGCTGCCGTAGCGGCCGTACTCGCCGGGTCTTCGCTAATGCTCGTGCCATCGGCCAACGCAGCAACTGTCGCAGAATCGACGGCGTCCACGAGGTGCGGGGCCGTGGTGTGGGCCAACCAGAGTGGCTGGGCTACAGGCACCAAGCTCAAATTCCGCTGGTTCCGTAACGGTGTCCGCATTTCCGATGTTTGGATCGGCGGCTACAAGACCCGGTCGGCCGATTGTGGGAAGACGGTAACCGTCACCGTAACCGGCACCAAGGACGGCAAATTGATCACCAAGTCAGGTGGCACGTTCAAGGTTCGGTCACGAGCATTGAGTAGCCCAAACCAGTAGTAGTGATGACTGCTGGGGGTTTGTTGTCTTCCCTTAGGCGATGAACGAGGAAACCCCGTCAGTCATTAGGACTGGCGGGGGTTTTGTCGTTCCTGGCGGCTATCGTCCCGTCCGTGGTGAAGATAGATGTTGAAGCCGTGGCTGCGATGCTCGATGAGATGCTGGCAGCACCCAGCCGCTCGCCATTCGAGGATGTAGAGCCCGATTATGAGTTCCTGGATGCAGTGACTCACTGCACCTGCTCATGCCACTAGCGATAGCATCGGCGGATGACTGGCATCCCAAAGAAGAGTCCCTTTGATGAACGGACGATCACGGTCGATGAACTTGCCGGGATTCTCAGGATCCAGCCGAACACCGTGTACGCCAAGCTCCATCAATGGCCGCACATGAGGACGAGCGACAAGGGCGCGATCCGGTTCAGAGAATCCCAAGTGGAGGAGATATTCGAACTCATGACCAAGAGGCCAGTCGTCGTTGACGAGATGGCCTTGATTCGTCTTCGCCGGCAGATCGGCACAAGGGCGCAGCGCCGACGTTACGGGGGCGTGTAGTCCGCAGAAAGTCCGCAAGAAGTCCGCAAAGCGCCAATTTCAGGCAAGTCTCGCCAACCTCCAAAACCCCTAGAATCCAACGCAAACGACACATGCCAACCGTGCACTAGTACCTGAAGTAAGTTCAACGAGAACGTCTTCTGCGACTCCTTCGACACCCGGCTCTGAACCACGCTGCATTTTTGACCTGACGCGGCGCAAACCGGCGCGAAAACCCCCTCCCGCGGCACCCCGCGCAGGCGTAGCGTGGGGCCATGGAGAAGACCGGATGCGCGGTGGTGGGCGGTGGACCCGCGGGGATGATGCTGGGCTTGCTCCTGGCACGGGCCGGGGTGCGGGTGACGGTGTTGGAGAAGCACGCCGATTTTCTGCGCGACTTCCGCGGCGACACCGTGCACCCGTCCACCATCCGGCTCATTGACGAACTCGGACTCGGCCAGGAGTTCCGCCGGCTGCCGCAGAGCCGCCTGAAGAATGTCGTTTTCCCGGTCCCGGGCGGGGCGGCCGTGACCATGGGCGACTTTGACGCCCTGCCGCCGCCGTACAACTACATCGCCATGATGCCGCAATGGGATTTCCTGAGCTTCCTCGCCGACGCCGCGGCCCAGGAGCCGGGGTTTACGCTGCTCATGAGCCACACCGCCACGGGCCTGGTCCGCAACGGAGGCCGCGTCCGCGGAGTCCGCTTCCGGACCGCCGACGGCACGCAGGACGAACTCCTGGCCGACCTGGTGGTTGCCACGGACGGCCGCCATTCCGTGCTGCGCACCGCGGCCGGGCTGGCGCCAAAGGAGTTCCCGGTGCCCTTCGACACCTGGTGGTTCAGGCTGCCCCGTTATCCCTCCGAAACGGGTGAGGTGGCCGGGCTCGTGCCGGCGTTCGGCCCCGGCGAGGCGCTGCTGGCCCTGTTCCGCAACGACTACTACCAAATGGGCTACCTCGCCGCCAAGGGCGCCGACGCCCGGATCCGGGCAGAAGGCGTCGAGGGCTTCCGACGGCGGGTCGCGGCCCTCCGCCCGGACCTTGCGGACCGGGTTGACGCCATCGCGTCCCTCGATGACCTCCACTGGCTGGACGTGCGCCTGAACCGGCTGCACTCGTGGCACATCAACGGGCTGCTGTTCATCGGGGACGCCGCGCACGCGATGTCCCCGGCCGGAGGCGTCGGAATCAACCTCGCCATCCAGGACGCGGCAGCCGCCGCCGAGTACCTTGCCTCCGCGCTGCTCCGGGGCCGGGTGACCACGGCAGACCTGGAGAAAGTCGAACGGCGGCGCCGGCTGCCCACCGTCATTGTGCAGAGCGTCCAACGGCTCATGCAACACGCGATCTTCGGCCCGATCCTGACCGGGAAGCGGACAAAATTTCCGGCCGCGGCACTCTTCTTCGCCCGGCACGTTCCGGCGTTCCGCAAGATCATTCCCCGCTTCATCGCCTTTGGTCCGCGCCCCGAGCACGCACCGGCCTTCGCGCGGCGCGCCGAACCCCAGCCGCAACCGTAGCCGCACAGGGCCCCGGCCTCACCCCGTCGATTGCTCCGTAGCCGCCCTTTCGAGCCTCCAATAGGGCGTCTACGGAGCAGCGGATAGGGGTCAGCCGTGCTGCGTGAGGTAGCCGATCAGGCCCTTGACGGTGGCGACCGCAGGGTAGTCGCGCTCGGGAATGTCCACGCCGGTGGCCTTGTCGATGGTTTCCACGAGCCGCAGGAAATCCAGCGAATCGAGTTCCAGGTCCTGGCGCAGCCGGGCGTCCTCGTCGACGTCGTCAAACTCGACGTCGGGTGCCACCTCGCCGATCGCGGCGTGCACCGCCGCCCGGGCGTCCTGTTCGTTCATGGTTCCTCCGGTCTCATAAGTGCTCAGGTTCCTGTAACAGCTCGTTGATCCGGGCGAGGTAGCGGGCGCCGCGCAGTCCGTCGCTGACCCGGTGGTCTGCCGAGAGCGTGGCGATGGCAGCGTACCGGACCCCGAGCAGCCCGTTCTCGGCCCAAGGCTGTTCCATCACGCGGCCGAGCCCCACCATGGCCACCTGGGGCGGGTAGATTACGCCGTAGACACTGTCCACGCCGAGATCTCCGAGGTTGGTCACGGTCAGGGTCGGGTCGGCCATCTCGGCGCGCTGCAGTCGCCCGGCTCGGGCCCGGCTGACGAGATCCCGCAGCTGCTCCATCAGTACGTCCAGGGGCAGGGTCTCGGCGTCGTGGATCGCGGGGGCCACCAGGCCGCCCCGGCGCAGGGCCACCGCGACGCCCAGGTGCACCGCCGCGCTGGGCCGGAACCCGCCGTCGTCATAGAAGCCGTTGACCTCTGGCACATCCCTTGCCGCGAGCGCCGCGGCCTTGAGCAGGAGCGCCGATGGGACCAGCCGGGCGGCCACGGGCCGGTGCGCGTTGACGGTCTGCATCCATGCGACGGCGGCCCGCAGGTCCAGCGTGGTGCTGAGGTAGTAGTGCGGGATGGTCTGCTTCGAGCGCGTCATCAGGGCGCCGATGGCGCGGCGCAGGCTGGCCACGCGCTCGCGGGCCTCCTCTGACGGCGCCCTCCCCTTGGCCGGCGATTCCGGCGCGGATGCGACCGGACCGGGCTCCGGGGGACCCGGCTCCGGGGGGCCCGGCGTTGGAACTTTGGCGGCAGCGCCCTGCACGTCGGCCACTGTCACGGCACCGTCCGGACCGGTGCCGGTCACGGTCGAAAGCCCGATCCCGAGTTCCGCCGCGAGCCGCCGGGCCCGCGGTGAGGAACGCACCCTGCTTGTGCCGCCGGCCCGGGCCGCCATTGCGTGTTCCACGTCCGCGCGGGTGATGGCGCCGTCTTTGCCGGTGCCTTGGATCTTTCCGGTGTCCACGCCCAGCCGGTGTGCCAAATGCCGCACCGGTGGCGCGATCGGGGGGCCCAGGGCCGGGCCGGGCGCGTCCGGATGTTGCGGTTTGACCGTGTGGGCCGTCGTGGGCGCCCGCGGTGTGGGCGCCTCGTGCGCCGGAGACCCGACCTCCGCAGGGGTCTGGGTGATCCGGGCCAGCGGGGTTCCCACCGGAACGGTTTCACCGATGCCCACCAGAAGGTCTGCCACGACGCCCTCCTGGAAGGACTCCACGTCCATGACGGTCTTGTCCGTGTCCACGACCGCCACGAGGTCGCCGCGGCGCACGTAATCGCCGGGCTTGACGAGCCACTCGACCAGCTTGCCGTGCTGCATGTCCGCCCCGAGCGAGGGCATGAGGAAGTCACCCACCGGCGGCCACCGCCGTCTTGGCCGCGGCCACGACCCTTGCCGCGGAAGGCAGCGCAGCCAGCTCGAGGTGCTTGGCATAGGGGATTGGCACCTCGGCGCTGCAGACTCGGCCCACCGGCGCATCGAGGTCGAAAAACGCCTGCTCGGTGATCCGGGCGCTTACCTCGGCCGACAGGCTGCCGCTGCGCCAGCCTTCATCGACCACGACGGCCCGGTGCGTCCGGGCGACGGAAGCCAGGATGGCGGCGTCATCGAGCGGCCGGAGCGTGCGCAGGTCCAGTACCTCGGCGTCGATCCCCTCCGCCGCGAGCTGATCTGCGGCGTCGAGCACGACGGGAAGGGTCCCGCCGTAGGTGATCAGCGAGATGTCGTCGCCGGGGCGCCGGATGGCGGCCGTGACGATGTCCACCGGGCCGGCGTCGTTGGCCAGTTCACCGGGGACGTTGTACAGCGAGCCGTGCTCGAATATCAGCACGGGATCCGGGTCCTGGAGGGCCGTCCACAGCATGCCGCGGGCGTCTTCGAGGGTAGCCGGGGCGAGGATCCGCAGGCCCGGGATATGCGCGTACCAGCCCTCGAGGCTGTGCGAGTGCTGGGCGCCGAGCTGGCGGCCCGCCCCCGTGGTCATCCGGATCACCAGCGGCACGTGGAACTGCCCGCCGGACATGTGGAGCAAGGTGGCGGCGTTGTTCACTATCTGGTCCAGGGCCAGAAGGCTGAAATTGACGGTCATGATTTCCACGATCGGGCGCATGCCGCCAAGCGCGGCCCCGATCCCGGCGCCGACAAATCCCGATTCCGACAGCGGGGTATCGCGGATCCGGCCCGGGCCGAACTCCTCCAGCAGCCCCAGGCTGACCGCGAACGAGCCGCCGTAGGCGCCCACATCCTCGCCCATCAGGAACACGCGTTCGTCGCGGATCAAAGCGTCGCGGATGCCCGCCCGGAGCGCTTCACGGTAGCTGGATTTCATGGCGCCCCGGCTGCCTTCCCCGCAGGCTGCCCGGCTGCGTCCGCGCCAGTGGCTTCGTCCGCGCCGTCTCCGGCCCCGCGCTCGCTGTAGACAAAGCGGGTCAGTTCCTCCACCGGTTCCGGGGTTCCGGCCTCGGCGAACTCGACGGCGGCCGCGATCTCCGCCTGCGCGTCCGCCTGCAGCTGCTCCCACTCGGCGGGTGAGAGGTGGCCCGCGGACTCCAGCGCGGTCCGCAGCAGCGTGATCGGGTCCCGTTCCATCCACCGCGCCACCTCGTCCTTCGTCCGGTAGCGTTCGGGATCGAACATCGAGTGGGCCCGGAAACGGTAGGTCCGCAGCTCCAGGAAGTGCGGTCCGCCGCCGGAGCGGACGGCGTCCACCGCGCGGCGTGCACCCTCCTCGACGGCCAGGACGTCCATGCCGTCCACGGCCCACGCGGCGATCTCGTACCCGGCAGCCTTGAGGGCGATGTCCGTCTGCGATTCGGAACGGGCCAGCGCGGTACCCATGGCATAGAGGTTGTTCTCGCAGCAGAACAGCACGGGCAGCTGCCACAGGGCCGCCAGATTCATGCTCTCGTGGAATGCGCCTTCGGCCACCGCTCCTTCGCCGAAAAAGCACACCGTGACATTGGAGCGCCCCGCCATCTTGTCGGCCAGTGCCAGGCCGACGGCGAGCGGCAGGCCCCCGGCGACGATCGCGTTGCCGCCGAAGAAGCGGGTGGCGGCATCGAACAGGTGCATCGACCCGCCCCGGCCGCGGCAGCACCCTTCAACGTAGCCGTACATTTCGGCGAGGATCGCCCCGGCCGATACGCCCCGCAACAGCGCGTGCCCATGCTCCCGGTACGTCGCGACCACGGCGTCCTCCGGTCCCAACGACGCGAGGACGCCGGCGGCGACGGCCTCCTCGCCAATGTAGACGTGCAGGAAGCCGCGGATCTTGGCCGCACTGTACAGCTCGACGCATTTCTCTTCGAGCTGGCGCACGCGCACCATCTGCAGCAGCAGGTGCCGGCCGTGGGCCGCGTCCACAGTGCCTCCGCGCGCGCCTGCAGGGCCGGTCATTTCGGCGCCTGTTCTGTGCTGGCCTGCCCGGTGCTGGCGTGTTCTGGGCTGGCCTGCCCTGGGCTGGCCTGTTCTATGTGGGGCGGGCTTGGGTTTGGTGGGGCCGGGGGCGTCTCGATGGTGGAGGTGTCACCCTCGGGCAGGCCGAGCTCGCGGGCCTTGAGCAGGCGCCGGAGGATCTTTCCGCTGCGGGTCTTGGGCAGCGCGGTCGTGAAGTCGAGCAGCCGCGGCGCGACGGCGGGGCCCAGCCGCTTGCGGGCGAAGCCGATGATCTCCAGCGCCAGTTCCCCGGACGGTTCCCAACCGGTGCGGAGCTCGACGAAGGCCTTGACCACCTCGCCGGCCACCGGGTCCGGAACCCCGATCACGCCGGCCTCGGCCACGGCCGGGTGCTCCATGAGGGAACTCTCCACTTCGAACGGCCCGATCAGGTGCCCCGAAGACTTGATGACGTCGTCGCCCCGGCCGACAAACCAGTAATAGCCGTCGGCGTCGCGTTTGGCGAGGTCCCCGGTCAGGTACCAGCCGCCCGCGAAGCAGCGGCGGTAGCGCTCCTCCTCGTGCAGATAGCCGCGGAACATGGAGGGCCAGCCGGGCCGGAGGGCCAGTTCGCCCATCGTGTCCGGCGCCGTGACCAGCACCGCTTCGCCGTCGCGGATGACCGGCGTGCCGTCCGCCTCCCGGGCCACGAGGGCCGCCTCGACGCCGGGGAGCGGCCGGCCCATGGAACCGGGCCGGATCTCGGTGGCGGCGTAGTTCGAAATCATGATGCCGCCGGTTTCGGTCTGCCACCAGTTGTCGTGCACCGGCTGGCCGAAAGCCTCTTGCCCCCACACCACCACCTCCGGGTTGAGCGGTTCGCCGACGCTGGCGACGAAGCGAAGGGCGGACAGGTCGTGGCCCGCGGCGCGGTCGGCCCCGGCCTTCATGAGCATGCGCAAGGCCGTCGGTGCCGTGTACCAGACGGTGACCCTCTGTTCGTCGAGGATCCGATACCACCGGTCGGCGTCCATTTCCTCCTCGTCCACGATGGCCGTCACGCCGTGGCTCAAGGGTGCGATCACGCCGTACGAGGTGCCCGTGACCCAGCCCGGGTCGGCCGTGCACCAGTAGACGTCTCCGGGGTGCAGGTCCAGGGCGAAGGTGCCGGTCGCGTGGTGGGCGGTCACGGCGTCGTGCACGTGTATCGCGCCCTTCGGAGTGCCGGTAGTGCCGGACGTGAAGTGCAGCAGGGCCATGTCCTCCGGCTGGGTGGCCGCGATCTCCCCGTCTGGCGGGGCTTGGCGCATGAGGGCGGCCAGGTCCAGAGTTCCGGGCTCGGGATCGCCGTCGGCGTCGATGAGCAGGACGTGGCGCAACTCCGGGAGCTGCCCGCGCAGCTGGACGATCTTCTTGCGGTAGAGGGCCCGCGTGGTGACCAGCGCCCGGCCGGAGCCCAGGATGAGGCGCTGCCGCACGGGCTCGGGACCGAACGCGGAGAACAGCGGGCAGAACACGCTCCCGTTCTTGAACGTGCCGAGCACTGCGACGTACAGGGCGGGGCCGCGGCCGGTGAGGGAGAAGACGCGTTCCCCGCGGCCGACGCCGAGACTGCGCAGGACCCCGGCGAAGCGGTTGGTCTGTTCGGCGAGTTCGGCGTAGCCCAGGGAATGGGTGCTGCCATCGGCCCGGACAAACCGCAACGCCTCGCGGCCGGCGCCGCTGCCGGCCGCGTGCCGGTCCACCGCCTCGTAGGCGATGTTCAGTCCACGGCCTCCGGGGAGTCCGGACAGGGCCCGCCGGCCCTCATCCCAGGTGAAGGCCGCGCACGTCGCGTCATAGTCCACCAGGTTCGGCCGCACCCGGAACCTGCCGATGTCTTTGTTGATCGCAGGCCAGCGGATGGAGGGTTCGGTTCCTGCCGTCATGGTTCCATCGGACTCCCGTCTGCCGGCGCCGCCCAGAGCAAAAGGTCCCGGGACCGACATACACGGTTCCGGCTGGGAATCCGCGGCGGACCAGCCACTAAACTGGGAGCCATGACTGCCACCCGTGACTTCGCAGCCGACGCTGCCGCTGCCCGTGCCCGACTCCTGGAACTGATCAAGGAACTGGCCGTAGTCCGCGGCAAGGTCATCCTCTCCAGCGGGGCCGAGGCCGACTACTACATCGACCTGCGCCGCATCACCCTGCACCACGAGGCGTCCAAACTCGTCGGACAGGTCATGCTCTCCCTGATGGAGGACGCCGGGATCGATTTCGAGTGCGCCGGGGGACTCACCATGGGGGCGGACCCGGTCGGCACCGCCGTCATGCATGCCGCCGTCGACGCCGGCCGCCCGGTGGACGCTTTCGTGGTCCGCAAGGCGCAGAAGTCCTACGGCATGGGCCGCCAGGTGGAAGGCCCCTCGGTCAAGGGCCGCAAGGTCCTGGTCCTGGAGGACACGTCAACCACCGGCGGATCCGCGCTGACCGCCGTCGAAGGCGTCCGCAAGGCCGGCGGCAACGTGGTGGCCGTCGCCGTGATCGTGGACCGCGACACCGGGGCCAAGGAAAAGATCGAGGCCGAAGCCGGTGTTCCGTATCTCTTCGCCTTCGGCAAGGACGAACTGGGCCTTAGCTAGGGTTTCGGCGCCCGACGCCAAAGGTGGACGGGGTATGGGCCGTGACCTATCATTTGTCCCATACCCGTCCATCCTTTTATCTGGAGAACACGCGCCATGCTCCCGTCCGAAAAGTCCCTGAACAGCGGTGTGAATCGCGGCCCTGAAGGGCAGGGCGCCGACATCTCGGTGGGCACGGTCGACCAGATCCAGAACCTGATCCTGGACAGCGCGGACTTCGAAGAGTTCCTGAACGAACTCGCGCGTTTTTCCGCGCACCAGGTGGCCGGCTCCGGCGACGACGCGCTGTGCGGAATTACCCTGCTCCGGGACCGTAAGGCTGCCACGATCGGGTGGAGCAGCGACTCCGCCCGCGAAGTGGACGAGATCCAGTACTCCCTGTCCCAGGGCCCCTGCCTGACCGCCGCCAAGGAAGAACGGGAAGTCTACGTCCCGGACCTCTTCGACGAGGACCGCTGGGGCCCTGACTACGCCTCCGCCGTCGCCTCGCATGGCCTGCGCTCGGTGTTGTCGGTGCCGTTCCACCTCCAGGGCGAGGCCCAGGCGGCGCTGAACCTGTACTCCGATGTCCCGCACAAATTTGACGGCGACGTCGCGGTCCGGGCCCGCGGCTACACCCGTGAAATCTCCCAGGCGCTGCGGCTGGCAGTGAGGTTCTCGCTGCACACGGACAGTGCCACGAACCTGCGCGCCACGCTCGAATCCCGGACCGTGATCGACATGGCGATCGGGATCGTCATGGCGCAGAACCGTTGCGACCAGGAAACCGCGGTCCGCATCCTCACCGATGCCTCCAGCAACGGCAACGTCAAACTCCGCGACATCGCCGCCTCACTGGTGCAATCCGTCGGCGGAACGGCTACCCGGACGCACTACGAAGAGCCGAACCGGCGACAGGCTGGCTGAACCGGCAGCGGCCTATGACTTGTGTGCGACCACAAGCGCGGATACGCTGAATGCGGTTGAGCCGTCGGCCATAGACATCCTTATTTGGAGTACCTATGGACCAAACACTGCAAGCCCACGTCAAACTCGATGTCGTCTCCGACGTCGTCCGGATTAGTGTCCGGGGGAGCCTCACGCAAGCCTCCCGCCCCGCCCTGATGCAAATTATCCAGCGCGTTCGCCGCATGGGGATCATCTCGCACATCCGCGTCGATCTCGGCCTGGCCGCATTCGTGGAATCATCGGCGCTGGCCGGCCTGCGCAACGACCTCAACGCGATCGACGGCGGGACCCCCGGCTCGGAGGTCGCCGGCATGCCGGCCCCGGGCGGCGTCTCCCTGGAACTGACCGCGCACCGCGACGATTCCGCCGGATTGCCCACACTGGACATGGCCGGGGAATTCATGGCCTCGATCGATCCCTCAGGCACCCGGAAGCTCACCCGTTTCTCCGACGACGAACTCTTCGCCGCGAGCGACTCGGTGTTCGGCCTCCTCGATGATCCCGCTGACATGGCCCGCTCGGAACTCCTGGCGACCTATGACGAGATCGGCATGGAAATCAGCCGCCGCGAGGTTGGCCGCGAGCCCGAACCCGCGTAGCCGGCAACGGCGCCAACCGCGCTCCAACCGCGCTCCAGCGGGGCTCCAGCGGGGCTTCCAGTCTGACCTGCAGGACCGCTGTATGGTCCGGTTTCTCATCCCCGCCGAACCGTGGATACGGTAGAGATGTGCCGGCCGAGATGGATCCGAACCATCCGCGAGGCCCCGGTGCGTCCGAGGCCCGCATGCTCCGCCGCGCCGTCGAGCTTAAGCGGGTTTCCCGGCGATCGTTCCTGATCGGCGCCGGGTCCGCGTCGCTGCTGGCGGCGGACATGCTGTTCACGCAGCGCGTGCAGGCCGAGCGGCGTGCCAGCCGGATCCTCGAGGTACCTGATGACGTTGCCGAACGGTATTACCCCCACGCCAGCTGGATCCTGTTCCCCGGCTACAAAACGAGCTGGGAAGAAGCCCTGTGGATCCTGAACGCCCTGCGCGGCTCCCTGAACAAGA
The DNA here is from genome assembly GCF_000374925.1 of Arthrobacter sp. 131MFCol6.1. Taxonomy (GTDB): domain Bacteria; phylum Actinomycetota; class Actinomycetes; order Actinomycetales; family Micrococcaceae; genus Arthrobacter. Next base: position 32,718 of record NZ_KB895559.1, on the reverse strand, counting down.
GGGGCCAGCTCGCCGCCGTCGGGTATTCCAACGAAGGCCTGGACATCGACGAGGTGGTCATCGCCGTGATCGAGCACGTCCGGGCCCACAATCTCACCACCCTCTACTTCTACGGCCATAGCTTCGGCGGCATGGTGGCAACCCAGGTGGCGGCCCGGCTGCGCGAACTGCACGGCGTCGAAGTGGCGTTCATCCTCCTCGACTCCAGCCCGTCGAGCCGCCACGACGTGCTGGACCAGAGCTGGTTCGAGGGCGTGGTGCTGCTCTACGAAAGCGGGTTCCGGTTCCCCACAGTGCTGCGCGGCGGCTACGAGCTCGGCGAGCGGATGCTGCACAAGAATGAGCGCAGTTGGGGCCAGGTGGTGGACCAGACCCTGGAGCAGCTGTCCCCGATCGCGCCATCCAGCGTGCTGATCCAGTCCGAATCCGCCTACATCTACCACTTTGAGGCCAGCCGTTTCATCGGGAAGCTGGGCGAAACGAAGATGGCGTTCATCGGCAACCCCCGGGACAAGACGGTGGATTACGAGACCGCCCGGGACACCTGGTCACTGTCCTTCAAAGCCAACATGGCCTCGGATGACCTGCGCACCGACGGGGCGAGGCCGGAGCATGCGAGCCCGGGCTGGAGCCCGTTCATCTACCGGCCCATCATCGAAAAACTCCAGGACGGCCTCTTCCCGCTGCCGGGCGGCGGCGGGAAGAAGACCGCGTTCTGAGGTATTGCGTTCCGGGCGTGTTGCTCAGATCTGGTTCTTGAGGTCCGCCACGGAATTCAGGATCTGGTTCGGCCGGAACGGGTACGCGGCGATATCGTCCCGGTGGGTGATGCCGCTGAGCACCAGCACCGTGTGCAGGCCCGCCTCCATGCCGGCAATGATATCCGTGTCCATGCGGTCGCCGATCATGGCCGTGGTTTCCGAGTGCGCGTCGATCTGGTTCATCGCCGACCGGAACATCATCGGGTTGGGCTTGCCCACAATGTACGGTTCCCGGCCCGTGGCCTTGGTGATGAGGGCCGCGATGGCCCCGGTGGCAGGCATGGGGCCGTCCTTCGAGGGCCCGGTGGCGTCCGGGTTGGTGGCGATGAAACGCGCGCCGGCGAGGATAAGGCGGATGGCCATGGTGATGGCTTCAAACGAATAGGTGCGGGTCTCGCCGAGCACCACGAAGTCGGGGTTCTGGTCGGTGAGGATGAAGCCGGCCTCGTGGAGCGCCGTCGTGAGTCCTGCTTCGCCGATCGTGTAGGCGCGGTTCCCCGATTCCGAGCCGCGGACCTGGTCCTTGAGGAACTGGGCCGTGGCCAGGGCCGAGGTCCAGATGTTCTCCTCCGGGATTTCCAGGCCGGAGGAACTCAGCCGGGCCGCGAGGTCCCGGGGCGTGAAAATCGAGTTGTTGGTCAGCACGAGGAACCGCTTGGAGGTGTCCACCCAGCGCTGGATCAGCTCCGATGCGCCCGGGATGGGCTGGTTCTCGTGGACCAAAACGCCGTCCATGTCCGTGAGCCAGCACTCGATTTCCTGGCCGCTGCGGTACATCGAGGCGTATGAACGGCCTTCGTCTGAATCGGTACCCTGCTCTTCGCGCTGATCTGCCATGCTGTCCTCCGCCTAAGTGTGCCGCTTCCTGTCACCCAGTCTAATGTTGAGGCGTGACTGAACCCGAGATCCCCGTCCCTTCCCTTCCCGCCGCAGAGGAAGGGCCGGAACCGAAGGCGGAGGTCGGCGTCGGACCCTGGGAAGGCGAAGTACCCCAGGGCGAGCACTGGGACCCGGACCTGCTGGCGGACGGCGACCGGCGCAACGTGGTGGACAAATACCGCTACTGGAAGCACGAGGCAATCGTGGCCGACCTGGACTCCAAGCGGCACAACTTCCACATAGCGATCGAGAACTGGCAGCACGACCTCAACATCGGCACCGTGGTCCGGACCGCCAACGCGTTCCTCGCCAAGGAAGTCCACATCATCGGACGACGCCGGTGGAACCGCCGCGGAGCCATGGTCACCGACCGCTACCAGCACGTCCGCCACCACCCCACCGTTGAGGACTTCGTGGCCTGGGCGCAGGGGGAGGGGCTGGCGATCATCGGGATCGACATCTTCCCGGACTCCGTACCGCTGGAGACCTACGAACTGCCCAGGGACTGCGTCCTGGTCTTCGGCCAGGAAGGCCCGGGCCTGACCCCAGAAGTCCACGAAGCGGCGCTGGACACCCTGTCGATCGAGCAGTTCGGCTCCACCCGCTCCATCAACGCAGCCTCCGCCGCCGCGATCGCGATGCACGCCTGGATCCGCCGCCACGTGTTCGGCCAGCACGTCTAACTCCCGCCGAAATGGCACTTCGCGGCGGTGTCGGCGCTCGGCATCGCCGCGAAGTGCAATCTCGGTGCCGCGACCGGAGGCCAGCCTGTGGATAACCGTCCGCGGCGGACTCCCATCGGGCAGAATCTGGGCATGCACAGGGCTCAGCTCCCCGAACACCTGACGGCCGGTTCGTTCTCACTGCGCATGTCCGACAAATCTGGCGTCAGCAGGACGCGCACGGAGGCCAAGGACCTTGCCACCGTTTCCCGGGGCATCCGTGTTCCTTTGGACTCCGGCGCCAAGGGTGCCGCGGCGTTGCAGGCGTACACGGAACTGGACGACTCTTCGGCACTGACCCACGTTTCCGCCGCCCGGGTCTGGGGCGCCGCGCTCAGCTGGCGGCTGGAGGATGACTGGCGTGTCCACCTTGGCCGTCGTTCTGGACTCAGCATGCCCCGCCGGGTCAATGTCGTGGGACACCTGATGACGCTCCTTCCCGGCGAGCTCGTGGAGTACGACGGCGTCAGGCTCACCTCGCCTGCCCGGACCTGGCTCGATCTGGCGTCCATGGCCGGCGTCGATGAACTGGTCGTGGCGGGCGACTCCCTGGTGTGCTTCCACGGTCCTGAGTTCCCGGCGCTGCGCGAACCACTGTGCACTGTGGCGGAGTTGCGCGCCATAGTTGCGGACCACCCCGGGGCAAGGGGAATCCGTGCGGCGCGAGCGGCCCTGGAGCTCATCAGGGTCGGCGCCGACTCCCAGCCCGAAACCACGATGCGCCTGGCGTTGGTCCGTGCCGGACTGCCCGAACCGGAACTGAACCATGTGCTGTGGGGAGTGCACGGAGCCCCGGTGCTGTGGCCGGATGCGGCGTACGTTCAGTGGCGTGTCTCGATCCAGTACGACGGAGCCGGCCACGCCGGCTCTGAGCAGTATCTGAGGGACATTCGCCGCGAATCATTGACACGCGAGTATGGCTGGGTTGAGGTGCGGGTGTCCAAGGACGACCTTGTTGGCGACCATCCCGCCGTCGTGCGCAAGGTTCGTGCCGCCCTCGAGAGTCGGGGCTGGCGCGCGAGGTGACATTTCACGGCAATGATTTCGCGCGACACTGCCGTGAAATGCCAACTCGACGGAACCAAGGGCCCCGGACAGGGCAGCCCGCGAGTGTTACAGGGCCCACGTGACCGGAGACACGGCCCCGGCGCAGGAATGGCTAGGATGGTTCCTAGCCGACGAGGTTCCCTCCAGGATCACCAGCCCGTAGACGAAATTCACATTAGGAGTCAGCATGCCCATTGCAACCCCAGAGATCTACTCCGAGATGATCGACCGCGCAAAGACGGGCGGCTTCGCCTTCCCGGCGGTCAACGTCACGTCCTCCCAGACCCTGAACGCCGCCCTCCGCGGCTTCGCCGAGGCCGAGTCCGACGGCATCGTCCAGGTCTCCACCGGCGGTGCGGCCTACTGGTCCGGCGCCGCCACCAAGGACATGGTTGCCGGTTCCCTCGGCTTTGCCGCGTTCGCCCGCGAGGTTGCGAAGAACTACGGCGTGAACATCGCCCTGCACACGGACCACTGCCCCAAGGACAAGCTGGACGGCTTCGTGCTCCCGCTGCTCGCCGCCTCCGAGGCCGAGGTCAAGGCCGGCCGCAACCCCCTCTTCAACTCGCACATGTGGGACGGTTCCGCCGAGACCCTGCAGGAAAACCTGCGGATCGCCCGTGAACTGCTCGAGCGCACCGCGGCCGCCAAGATGATCCTCGAAGTCGAGATCGGCACCGTGGGCGGCGAGGAAGACGGCGTCGAGAACGCCATCAACGACAAGCTCTACACCACTGTCGAGGACGCCCTGGCCACCATCGACGCGCTCGGTTCCGGCGAAAACGGCCGCTACATCACGGCGCTGACCTTCGGCAACGTGCACGGCGTCTACAAGCCCGGCGGCGTCAAGCTCCGCCCGGAGATCCTCAAGGACATCCAGGAGCAGGTCGGCGCCAAGATCGGCAAGGCCAACCCGTTCGACCTCGTGTTCCACGGCGGCTCCGGCTCCTCGGACAAGGAAATCGCGGACGCCGTCTCCTACGGCGTCATCAAGATGAACATCGACACCGACACCCAGTACGCCTACACCCGCCCGGTGGTGGACCACATGTTCCGCAACTACGACGGCGTGCTGAAGGTCGACGGCGAGGTCGGCAACAAGAAGCTCTACGATCCCCGCGTCTGGGGCGCTTCGGCCGAGGCCGGCCTGGCCGCCCGCGTGGTCGAGGCCGCCCAGCAGCTGGGCTCCACCGGCAAGACCTTCTAGCCATGTCCGACGAGTTCCGCAAAAACCTGATGGGTCCCGAACCCACGCTCCTGCCTGCCGAGAGCGAGATCTACCAGCATCTCGCGCTAGGCCAGGAAGCCGTGGACCTCGTGGCGAAGCACCCCACCTCCTCGCTCCTGTGGGCCATCCTCGCCGAGGAGGCCTGGAACGAGGGCCGCACCATCGATTCCTATGCGTACTCGCGGGTCGGCTACCACCGCGGCCTGGATTCGCTGCGCCGCAACGGCTGGCGCGGGGTCGGGCCGATCCCGTGGGAGCACGAACCCAACCGCGGCTTCCTGCGCTCCCTCTACTCGCTTGGCCGTGCGTCCGCGGCGATCGGCGAGGCCGAGGAGCCGGAGCGGATTGAAAAGTTCCTGAAGGATTCCGATCCCGGCGCGAAGGCGGCCATCGAAGCCGAAGGCTGAGGCGGGCAATCAACCCCAACGCGGGGTCACTTACGGCCCATTCCACCCCGGTGGATGGGCCGTAAGTGACCCCGCGTTGGGGTTTAAGCGACGACGGCGGGCTCCCACCCTGAGGTGGAAGCCCGCCGTCGTTCGTAATGGGTGGGTGGGCCCACGCCCGCAGGGTCCCCTGGCCGAGCTTGCGAGGCTAGGGTGCGGGTGGGGACTAGCTGGCTTTGGCCAGGCCCGTGCGGGCCATGGCATCGGCGTACGCGGTGTGCATCTCCTCCAGGTACTCTTCCTGCCGGGCCGGGGTGCCGGCGAACGCCCGGCCGCTGAGCGAGCGGACCTTGTAGGTCTTCAGGCCGCGGCGCCAGATCATGGGCACTTCGGTCTTGAGCAGCAGGTTGGCCAGGCGGTTGGCCTCGGTGCCGTGGGCCACGATCACGGAGGCGCGGGGCACGAGGGCCAGGAACTTCAGCAGCGGCTTCAGGCCCGCCGAAATCTGGTCCGGCGTGAACTTGCCGTTCGGCTCGCCGGGGACGTGCCACGGGTGGACGTTCCACGGCATGACGAATTCGGGGCGCAGGCCCAGCTTCCACTGGATGCCCAGCATGCGGGTGGCGGCCTCGTCGTCGCCGGCGGTGATGAAGCCTGACGCGTCCGCCGTGCCGATGTTGGAGTACAGGCTGATGATCCGGCACTCGTCGACGTCGTGCATGGGGTCCACGTAGGGGACAGCGGTGCCAGCTTTGGTTGCCTGGAGGACGTCAAGGAGTTCGTTGACGGGGGCGACGTTAGGTTCGTACCGGCGGCTCAGAAGCTCTTCGCGGAAATTTTCGGTGGCCAGGGCTGTCATATGTTGCTGGGTCTCCTGCGGGATTGGCAAAGCTGCCACACCGGATGCAGGCACGCCGAATACGGGCATGCGGAGCAATGGTGTGGTTTGAAAATGTGGTGTGGACCGATTCCTGGTCGATCCTTATCAGTCTATCAAGCCCCGCGAAATGCAGCGCCGGACGGGACCCTGCCGCCCCCGCGCTGCTACCAGAGCCGCTTCGTGGCGCGGCGTGCCCCTTCGCCGAGAGCCTCCAGCTTGGCGTACGCGATTTGGGGATGCACCCTGCCGCCCAGCCCGCAATCGGTGGACGCAATCACGTTTTCACGTCCCACGAGCTCGGCGAAGCGCACGATCCGGTCGGCCACGAGGTCCGGATGCTCCACAACGTTGGTGGCATGGGAGACGACGCCGGGGATGATGACCTTCCCCTCGGGAAGCTTCGCATCCTCCCAAACGCGCCATTCGTGCTCGTGCCGGACGTTGGCCGCCTCGAAGGAGTAACCGCCGGCATTGATCTGCAGGACTGAGTCGACGATGTCCGCGAAGGGGATGTCCGTGGTGTGCGGGCCGTGCCAGGAACCCCAGCAGACATGCAGCCGGATCTGCTCCTGGGGAAGGCCGCGCAGCGCCCAGTTGGTTGCTTCGACCCGGAGCTGGATGAACTTCAGGTAGTCCGCCAGGCTCGGCTCGGGGTTGATCTGGTCCCAGCTCTCGGCCAGGGAGGGGTCGTCGAGCTGGACCGTCAGGCCCGCGTCGATGATGGCCTGGTATTCCTCGCGCATCGCGTCGGCGCAGGCGTAGAGGAGTTCCTCGTCGCTGCCGTAGTACTCGTTGGCCACCCGGGCGCACGAACCGGGGGAGAGGGAGGCGATGAACCCCTCGGCGAGCCCGGCCGCGGCCAGGCCGGTCTTGAGGTTGGCAACGTCCGAGGCCACGAGCTCCTGGCCCGTGTACGTCAGCGGCCCGGCGATCTTCGGCTGCGTGACGGCCTTGCGGTGGGCCAGGATCCCGGAGGAGGGGTCGTCGTAGGCGTCCTCGAACTTCTGCCGGTCCCGCCGGTCGGTGAAGGACGTCAGGACGATGTGGCCGGGAGAGGAGCGGTGCACCCTGGCGTCGGCCCAGCGGTCCACGTCGGTCGGTTCCAGGCCGCCGAGCCTTGAAAAGGAGTAATTCCACCAGGCGCCGTAGTCCACGGAGCTGGACATCGTGTGCCCGTACTCGCCGTCATTGGGGATGTCGATGCCCAGGTCCTTCTGGTGCTGGACGACGTCTACCACCGAGGTTTCGAGCAGGTCCAGGAATTCGGGCGTGATGCCGTCAGTTTCCTTGGCCTCGTTCGCGGCGATCAGCTCCGGCGTGCGGGGCAACGAGCCAGCATGGGTCACACGGATGTGGTCGGTGGTCCGGGACATGGCGCGGTTTCCTTTCAGCCGTTCGGGATTCTCACTCCCACTCAATTCCACACCGCGCGGTCCCGCAAGAGGTGCATGCTACGTGTCGGGACGCGTCGCCCTCCCTCGCGGAAGCCGCTCTGGCGTTCACCGCCGGCCAGGCGGCGCGTCCAAGCAAGGACCCAAAGCGATGCCAGCCACCGATTTCGGCTAAACTTGGGTGGTAAGAGCCCCGGAACTCTGGCGTTGGATACGAACACAGCGATAGATTCGGGGCATTCTCATGAACGGCGCTGAGCTGCCGTGACCGCCTGGTCATTAGACGCAGTTCGGCCCGAACGAATGGGGGAGGATCCCATGCCAGCAATCGTGATCGTCGGAGCCCAATGGGGCGACGAAGGCAAAGGTAAGGCCACTGACCTGCTTGGCGGCCGCGTTGACTATGTCGTCAAGCCCAACGGCGGCAACAACGCCGGGCACACCGTCGTCGTAGGCGGTGAGAAGTATGAGCTCAAGCTCCTTCCGGCCGGCATCCTGAGCCCGAACGCGATTCCGATCATCGGCAACGGCTGCGTGGTGAACCTGGAAGCCCTGTTCCAGGAGATCGACGGACTGGAGGCCCGCGGCGCGGACACCTCCAAGCTGCGCGTCTCCGCCAACGCGCACCTCGTGGCGCCCTACCACCAGGTCCTGGACAAGGTCACCGAGCGGTTCCTCGGCAGCCGCGCCATCGGCACCACCGGCCGCGGCATTGGCCCGGCCTACATGGACAAGGTTGCCCGCCTCGGCATCCGCGTCCAGGACGTCTTTGACGCCTCGATCCTGCGCCAGAAGGTAGAAGGATCGCTGCGCCAGAAGAACGAGCTCCTGGTCAAGGTCTACAACCGCCGCGACATCGAGGTGGACGAGATCGTGGAGTACTTCCTGTCCTTCGCCGAGCGCCTCCGCCCTCTGGTGATCGACAGCACCTACGTCCTGAACACCGCCCTGGACGAGGGCAAGGTGGTCCTCATGGAGGGCGGCCAGGCCACCTTCCTGGACGTTGACCACGGCACCTACCCCTTCGTGACGTCCTCGAACCCGACCGCGGGCGGCGCCTCCGTGGGCTCCGGCATCGGCCCCACCCGGATCTCGCGTTCCATCGGCATCATCAAGGCCTACACCACGCGAGTGGGCGCAGGTCCGTTCCCGACGGAACTGTTCGATGAGATGGGCATGTACCTGCAGAAGACCGGCGGCGAGTTCGGCGTCAACACCGGCCGTCCCCGCCGCTGCGGCTGGTACGACGCCGTGCTGGCGCGGCACGCCTCCCGGGTCAACGGCTTCACGGACTACTTCGTCACCAAGCTGGACGTGCTGACCGGCATCGAGCAGATCCCGGTCTGCGTGGCCTACGACGTCGACGGCGTGCGGCACGACGAAATGCCCATGACCCAGACCGAGTTCCACCACGCCAAGCCGATCTTCGAATACTTCGAAGGCTGGACCGAGGACATCACCGGCGCCCGCACCCTGGAGGACCTGCCGGAAAACGCCCGGAACTACGTCCTGGCCCTCGAAAAGCTCTCCGGCACGCGGTTCTCCGCGATCGGCGTCGGCCCGGACCGCGACCAGACAATCGTGGTTAACGACCTCATCAACGATTAGCACCGACTGACACCAACTGACGCGTCACCAGCTGGCGCACGACGGCGGCGGGTCACCTGACAAAGGTGGCCCGCCGCCGTCGCAGTTAAGGCCGGGTCTCAGCGGGGTCCTCCGCGGACGTGAACTGCAGTGAGAGCCAGTTCTCCCGGCATGCCCTGGCGGCAGCCTCGGCGTCGCCAAGGCGGGCGAGCCGGATGATTTCGGCGTGCTGCGCCACCGATTCCCGGGCGGCAAAGGAACCGAAGCGCATCCGCTCCACCCGGCGCAGCACGGGGGTGGTTTGTTCCAGGAGTTCCTGGAGCACCGGGTTGCCGCTGACCGTGACAAAGACGGCGTGGAAATCGTCATCGGCCTGCAGCGCCGACTCGACCTCCGCGGCCTGCAGGGCCTGTTCGAAGCGCGCATTGGCCTCGGCCATGGCGGAGAGGTCATCCGCCGACAGGAGCGGGACTGCCAGGCGGGCGGCCAGTTCGTGCAGTCCTGCCACCACCTGCTGCGTGCTCAGGGTCGACGCCTGGTCGCAGGGGGCGACGATGGTCGCCTTGCCCGGCAGTGCAACGATCAGTCCGGCGCGTTCCAGCCGCAGCAGCGCCTCCCTGATGGGTGTCCGGCTCACGCCCAGCCAGGCTTCCAGTTCTGTGTCTTTCAGCCGTTCGCCGGGTTCAAACGTGCCATCGACGATCGCGTTCCGGATCGATTCAAAGACGTTGTCCCGCAGCAGCGGCCGCTTGTGGACTCCGGCGAGCGAGGGAACGGGCATGCAACATATCGTATATTGCCCTTGCCCTCCCCGGGCAGGTGTCCGACAATGCAATATATTGCATATTTGTTGCTCATCCAGCCGTTTCCCACCGCGAGCGAAGGACCGACGATGGCCATCACCGATTTTGAGCGCTACCCCCTGATGTTTGGACCGAGCCCCATCCACCCGCTGCCGCGGCTCAGCGCGCACCTGGGCGGGGCGCAAATCTGGGCGAAACGGGAGGATGTCAACAGCGGCCTCGCGTTTGGCGGGAATAAGACGCGCAAGCTTGAATACTTCGTCCCGGATGCCTTGGCGCAGGGTGCGGACACCCTCGTCTCGATTGGCGGCTACCAGTCCAACCACACCCGCCAGGTCGCGGCGGTGGCCGCGAAACTTGGCCTCAAAGCCCGCCTGGTTCAGGAAAACTGGGTCGACTGGCCGGATCCACTGTCCGACCGGGTAGGCAACATCCTGCTCTCGCGCATCATGGGCGCCGACGTCCGGCTGGACAGTGCGGGCTTCGACATCGGCATTCGCAGCAGCTGGGAGACCGCGATCGAAGAGGTTGAGGCCGCCGGTGGCAAGCCGTACGCGATCCCGGCCGGCGCGTCTGACCACAGGCTGGGCGGGCTGGGCTTCGCCAACTGGGCCTACGAGGTGGAAGAGCAGGAGCGCGAGCTCGGCATTTTCTTCGACACGATCATCGTCTGCACCGTCACCGGCTCCACCCACGCCGGGATGATCGCGGGTTTCGCCGGCCAGGACAAGCCGCGCCGCGTGATCGGCATCGATGCTTCCGCGACGCTGGCGAAGACCCGCGACCAGGTTGAACGCATCGCCCGGAACACCGCCGAGCTGATCGGCCTGGGCCGGGAACTCCGCGACGACGAAATCAACGTCATGGAGGGTTGGGCCGGGGACCGTTATGGAATTCCCGTCGAGTCCACCCTGGAGGCCATCCGCCTGGGCGCCTCGCTCGAGGCCATGATCACCGACCCCGTCTACGAAGGAAAGTCCCTCGCCGGGCTGATCGACCTCGTGAAAAGCCGGGAGATTCCGGCCGGCAGCAATGTCCTCTACGCCCACCTCGGCGGCCAGATCGCCCTCAACGCCTACAGCGGCCTTTTCCGGTCCTGACACGGCGCACGACGGCGGCGGGTTCCCTGGCGGGGCCCGCGGTCGTCGTTATGCCCCGCCAGCGCCGGCTAAAAAAGAAATCAAGAAAATTCCGATCGGTGCGTAACCTTTCGGGCCCGCCCAGCGATTACCTCTTTGTAAGCGCCGCCGGAGTTCGGACCCCCCACCAGACACCGGCTGGCCTTCCACCGTAAGCGCCGACCGGCGCCTTCCCCCCATCTGGTCTCCGGTCGGCCCTTAACCGTAAGCGCTTGCCGGCGCCTGTCCCCATCGGGCGCCGGCCAGCCTTCCATGGCGAGACCGGGCTGTCGACTGCCCCCATGGGGCCTCAGCCCGCCTTCCACCAAAAAAACAAAGGATGTACTGCTGTTATGAAGAGTGTTAGCAAGACCACCAAGATTGCTGTCGGCGCCGCCATCCTGGCAGTCGGAGGTTTCTCCGGCATCGGACTGGCCAACGCGGCCCAGGTCTCCAGCACCCAGCAGTCCGACGTGAACCACGCTACGCCCGCCACGCCGGCTGTCCCGGCGGTTCCGGCCACTCCGACGCTCCCGGCGAAGCCCGCCGCCCCCGCCGTTCCGGCAGTTCCGGCGGCACCGTCGACTGACGGCTCCGCCAAGGGCCACAGCGACGCCGACGCCGACGTTGACGGCACCGAGGGTGCCGGCGAAGGCTCCGTCGGCTCAAAGGAGGGTGCCACCGTCAAGGGCGGCGCCAGTGTCAAGGGTGCCGCGGGCGAGGCGCACGCCAACGCCAACGTGAACGCCGCAGTTCCGGCAACCCCAGCCGTCCCCGCGGTTCCCGGCGCCAACGGTGTTCCGGCAACTCCGGCAACGCCGGCCGTTCCGGCCCAGCCGTCCGTCGAGCTGCCCCAGCACGACAAGTAATATCCGGCTGTATTGCCTGGACCCGGCACGGGTCTGACAGCAAGGAGGGAGCCCTCACTTTGAAGGGCTCGGGGGTGCGGCCGCTAGAATTGCGGGGGGCCGCACCCCAGCAGTAACGGAAGGACAGCCTCTTGGCACAGCAGCTAAGCGACGACGAATTGTCAGCCGCTTTAGCTGGTGACCCTTCTGGTTTCAGCGCGGTGTACGCGGTCATTTCCCCGGCCGTGCTGGGCTACTTCCGGGCCCGGGGCGTGGACGACGCCGAGGCCCTCACCCAGGACGTGTTCGTGGACGTGCTGCCGAAACTGGCCGGCGTCCGCGGCGGCCACACGGGTTTGCGGACGTTCATTTTCTCCGTCGCCCACGCCCGGCTGGTCGACTACAGGCGGCGGGCAGAACGCACGCCGCACCTGGCCGAATACGATCCCCTGAACGACGCGCGGTACTCGGCATCGGCCGAGGACGAGGCGCTCGGATCCCTGGGCGGTATCTCGGACACCCTCGCGAGGCTCAATGAGGAGCAGCGCGAGGTTCTGGTCCTGCGGATCGTCGCGGACCTTTCCATCGAACAGGTGGCCGGCATCATGGACAAGACGCCGGGTGCCATCAAGCAGCTTCAGCGCCGCGGGCTCAGTGCCCTGCGCGAACTCGTAACCGAAAAGGACCACGCAGCATCATGACCGGCACCCGCGACCCCCAGCAGGATGACACCATCCAGGCGATGCTGGGCGACTCCGGCCTCGAATCCGCGGCCGAGCTTCGGAGCGCGCTGGAACAGCTCCGCGCCGTGGTCCCGGATGCGGCACCCGCACCCCGCGCCGACCTCGCGGCCCTGCTCGCCGCCGGAACGGCCGGAGCAGCCGGTCCAGCCGCCCCTGACTCAGCCACGACGACGGCGCTGCCCACGGTCGCGTCCGCGAAGAATGACGCCGATCCACCGCTGCCAGCCGGGGTCACCAGCCTCGCCGAGCGCCGCGGCCGGAAGCGTCGGCTGGCCATCGTCGGCGGCGCCGTCGTGGGTGCCATGACCCTTGGTGCCGGCGCCGTGGCGGCATCCAGCGAGGACTTCCGGCACAGCGTCAGCCACACCGTCGGGGTCATCTTCCAGCCCCCGGGCCACGGCGCCCCGGCCCCGGAGCATGTCCAGCCCTCGCCGTCCACCATCCCCGCCCTTCCCGTGCCCGGCGCCACGCCGGGTCCCGGCACGCCCGGCGCCGCCCCGTCCGGAGCATCGGCGCGCAGCACCTCGAGCACTCCGGGCTCCCCGGCGGCCGGACACAAGCCGCCCGCCACGCCGCCCGCCGTCGGCCGCGACGGCATCCTGCCGACCCCCGGCCAGCGGCCCGGGGCGCCGGGACTGCCCGCATCACCCGGCCTTCCGGGCGGCGGCGGAAACCCAGGCAAGGACCTGCCGCGCGTTCCGGGCCACATCACGCCAACCCTGCCCGGCGTCGTTCCGACCAAGGCCCCCGGCCAGCCATAGGCCGCTCATAAACCCCTTTGTTAACCCGGTTGCGCTATCACCTAGGGCGGTCATGAGCGCTGAGAACGACCGTAAGTGATAGCGCAACGGGTGGGTTGGCGCAGGCTGGTTGGACTTAGGCCAGGACCTGCCGCTTGGAAGAGATGACGCCGGTGTCGAACCCGGCCAGGTGCAGGCCGCCGTGGAAGCGGGCATGCTCAATCTTCACGCAGCGGTCCATCACGACGTCGAGCCCGGCGGCCTCGGCCTCCTTGGCAACGTCCTCATGCCAGGAACCCAGTTGCAGCCAGAGAGTCTTGGCGCCGGCGGCGATGGCCTCGTCCAGGACTCCCGGCAAATCACCGTGCTTGCGGAACACGTCCACAATGTCCGGGCTCTCCGGCAGGTCCGCGAGCGACGCATACGTCGGCTGACCCAGGATTTCCTTCACCACCGGGTTCACGAAATAGACCTTGTACCGGGTGGAGGACTGCAGATAGGTGGCCACGAAATAGCTCGCCCGCGACGGCTTGTCCGAGGCGCCCACAATCGCGATCGACTTCGCCTGCCGCAGCAGGTTCAGGCGCTCCGGCGCCGACGGTCCGGTCCAGGTCCGTTCTTCAACGCTCATCAGTTCGCTCCGATCGTGCAGGCTTCAGCCTCAGATGCATCCGGGGCTGCTGCCTCCGAAGCGGCGTCCAGCGCCTGGTCCAGGTCCCAGAGGATGTCCTCGATGTCCTCGAGGCCCACGGAGATGCGGACCAGGTCCTCGGGGACACCTGCTGACTCGAGCTGTTCGGGGCTCAGTTGCTGGTGCGTGGTGGACCCGGGGTGGATGACCAGGGTCCGGGAGTCGCCCACATTGGCCAGGTGCGAGGCCAGCTGCAGGGACTCGATGAACTTCTGGCCCGCGGCCCGGCCGCCCTTGACGCCGAAGGAGAACACCGAGCCCGGACCCAGCGGCAGGTACTTCTTCGCCCGCTCGAAGTGCGGGTGCGAGGGCAGGCCGGAGAAGTTCACGTAGGCCACGCGCTCGTCCGCTTCCAGCCATTCGGCCACGGCCTGGGCGTTCTTCAGGTGCTCGTCGAGGCGCTGGGGGAGCGTCTCCACGCCCTGCAGCAGCTGGAACGCCGACTGTGGGGACAGCGCCGGGCCGATGTCGCGCAACTGTTCACAGCGCAGCTTGGTGAGGAACCCGTACTCGCCGAAGTTGCCCCACCAGGACACGTCTCCGTAGGAGGCCACGGGCTCGGTCATGGTCGGGAAATTGCCGTTGCCCCAATCGAAGCGGCCGCTTTCGACGATCACGCCGCCCAGGGTGGTGCCGTGGCCGCCGAGGAACTTGGTGGCGGAGTGGATCACGATGTCCGCCCCGTGCTCGATCGGCCGCACGAGGTAGGGCGTGCTCAAGGTGGCGTCGACGACGAGCGGGACGCCGGCGTCGTGCGCCACCTTCGCGAGGGCCGCAAGGTCCTGGACCTCCGAGGACGGGTTGGCCACCACCTCCACGAAGATCGCCTTGGTGTTCTCCCGGACCGCGGCGGCGTAGTCCGCCGGATCGGTGCCGGGGACGAACGTGGTGTCCACGCCAAAGCGGCGCAGGGTGACGTCCAGCTGGGTCACCGTGCCGCCGTAGAGCTGGGAGGCGGCCACGATGTGGTCCCCGGCCTGGGTCAGCGCGGCGAAAGTGATGAACTCCGCCGCCATCCCCGAGGACGTCGCCACCGCGCCGATGCCGCCCTCCAGGGACGCGATGCGCTCCTCGAACGCGGCCACCGTCGGGTTGCCGATCCGGGAATAGATGTTGCCGTATTTCTGCAGCGCGAAGAGGTTCGCGGCGTCCTGGGTGTCCTTGAACACGAAGGAGGTGGTCTGGTAGATCGGCACCGCCCGGGCGCCGTGCTCGGCGTCCGGGGTGCCGCCGGCGTGCAGCGCGCGGGTGCGGAAACCGTACTTGCGGTCAGCCATTACGCGTTCACCAGCTTGCTGGTAGTGCCGGTTGCCGCCGGGGTCCGGGACAGGTCCAGCTCGACGCCGTTCTTCCGAGCGAGGTCGGCCTCGAGTTCGCGGACAATCGGCAGGACTTCCTGGCCGAACGCGGCGACTTCCTCCTGGAAGTGCAGGTAACCGGTCAGGAACAGGTTCACGCCGATCTTCTTGTACTCCACGATCCGCTCGGCGATCTGCTCCGGGGTGCCGATCAGCTGGGTCTTGAAGCCGTCGTTGTACTGGACCAGGTCCTCGAAGCTCGAGTCGGCCCACATGCCCTTGCCGTCCTTGGTGGACGCCCCGGCTTCCTGGACGGCGGCGCGGAACCCCTCCACGGCGGGCTTGTGCGCCTTCTCGACGATCTCGCGGAGGGTGTCGCGGGCTTCCTTCTCGGAATCCCGGGCGATCACGAAGCCGTTGAGGCCAAACCTGGGAGAGGGGAGTGTGGGCAGGGCGCCCCCGGCCCCGCGCCCGCTGTCGCCGGCGGCGGCGACGACGCCGGCGATGTTCTCCTTGAACCCCTCGAGGTCCTTGCCGTTGGAGAAGTACCAGTCAGCCACCCGGCCGGCGGTGGCCTGCGCGGCCGTGGAGTTGCCGCCGAAGAAGATCTCCGGGTGCGCCCGGCCCGGCACGTCCACCGGTGCCGGGTTCAGGGTGAAGTCGGTGATGTTGTAGTACTTGCCGGACTGGCTGTAGTCCTGCTCGGTCCAGAGCCCGCGGAGGACCTTGATGAACTCCTCGGTGCGGACGTAGCGCTCGTCGTGTTCGAGCCATTCGAGGCCGAAGTTGGTGAATTCATCCTTGAGCCAGCCGGAGACGATGTTCACGGCGGCGCGGCCGTTGGAGATGTGGTCCGCGGTGATGATGTACTTCGCCAGCACGCCGGGGTGCCACATGCCTGGATGGACGGCGGAGATCACCTTGAGGCGCTCGGTGGCGGCCAGCAGCGCCAGGCTGAACGAGGTGGCCTCGTGCTGCTTGTCCGCGCCGTAGGAGGCGGCGTACCGGGTCTGGGTCAGGGCGTATTCGAAGCCGGAGTTTTCCGCGATCCTGGCCAGCTTCTTGTTGTACTCGAAGTCCCAGCCGGTGCGCTGCTCGATGGTGGACACCACCAGGCCGCCGGAGACGTTGGGGACCCAGTAGGCGAACTTGAGCGGTTCGGAAAGACGGGCGACGTTGCTGATCTCAGTCATGGGTGTTCCTTTACTTCCGGGTGGGGCTTGCTGTTGCCAGGAATTCCGCGGCGCGGTCGCGCAGCACATCCTGGATGCCCGCGATGGATGGTTCGTTCTGCAGCGAGGTGGTGTCACCGAGCGTTGTGCCTTCGAACAGCTGGGTCAGCAGCCGGCGCATGATCTTGCCGCTGCGGGTCTTCGGTACATCGGGAACGACGACGACCTCCCGCGGCTTCGCGATCGGCCCGATCTGCTGCGCGACGTGCGCCTTCAGGACACCCTGGATGTCGGGGGTGGCCGCCGAATCCTTCAGCACCACGAACGCGACGATCGCGTGGCCGGTCTTTGGGTCCGCGACCGGGCAGACGCCGGCCTCCACCACGTCCGGGTGGGCGACGAGCGCCGATTCGACCTCGATGGTGGAGAGCAGGTGTCCGGAGACGTTGAGGGTGTCATCCACCCGCCCGAGGATCCAGATGTCGCCGTCGTCGTCATACTTGGCGCCGTCACCGGCGAGGAACCAGCCCTGCTCGGCGTATTGGCGCCAGTACGAGTCGAAGTACCGGCGCGGGTTGCCCCAGACCGTCCGGGCGATCGCGGGGCCGGGGGAGTCCACCACGATGAAACCCTGAACGCCCGGCGGCACCGTGTTGCCGGCGTCGTCCACGATCCGTGTGCTGACGCCGGGCAGCGGGCGGGCCGCGCAGCCGGGTTTGAACCCGGGGTCCGTCGGCGCGGGGGAGAGGATGGTGGCGCCGGTTTCGGACTGCCACCAGGTGTCCACCACCGGGGCGGTGCCGGCGCCGATGTTGGCCCGGAACCAGCGCCAGGCCTCGGGGTTGATGGCCTCGCCCACCGTGCCGAGCAGACGGATGGAGGAGAGGTCGTACGTGTCCGGGACGCCGTCCGGGAACCAGCCCATGAGGGAGCGGACCAGGGTGGGCGCGGTGTAGTACTGCGTGACCGCGTAGCGTTCGATGATCTCGAAGTGCCGGCCAGGGTGCGGGGCGTTGGGGGTGCCCTCGAAGATGACCTGCGTGGCGCCGTTGGAGAGCGGGCCGTAGAGCTCGTAGGTGTGCGCGGTGACCCAGGCGAGGTCGGCCGTGCACCAGTGCACGTCCTTCTCCCGCAGCGCCGGGTCCGGGTTGCTGAACAGGTGCTCGAAGCTCCAGGACGCCTGCGTGAGGTAGCCGCCGGAGGTGTGGACCAGGCCCTTGGGCTTGCCGGTGGTGCCGGAGGTGTACATGATGAACAGCGGCGTCTCGGCGTCGAACGCCTCGGCCTCGTGAGTCTCGGAGGCGGACCCGACGGCGTCGTGCCACCACACATCGCGGCCCGCGGTCATCGGGACGGTGTCCAGCTGGCCCGCGGGAGTGGTCCGGTTGACCACCAGGACGTGTTCGATGGCGTTGTCGCCGGAGACGGCGGCGTTCGCGTTGTCCTTGACCGGCACGGCGGTGCCGCGGCGGAACTGGCCGTCGGTGGTGACCAGGAGCTTGGCGCCGGTGTCCTCGACCCGGAACTTCAGGGCCTCCGCGGAGAACCCGCCGAAGACCAGGGAATGGATGGCGCCGATGCGGGCCACGGCGAGGGTGATGATGACGGTTTCGGGGATGACGGGGAGGTAGATGACCACCCGGTCGCCCTTAGTGATGCCCAGGTCCAGGAGGGCGTTGGCGGCTTTGGAGACCTCGCGCTGGAGGTCGGCGTAGGTGACGGCACGGCGGTCACCGGGCTCGCCCTCGAAGTGCAGGGCCACCTTGTCCCCGCGCCCCGCCGCTACGTGGCGGTCGACGCAGTTGTAGGCGACATTGAGTCTGCCCCCTTCGAACCAGGTGATCTGCGGTCCGACGCCGGCCTCGACGTCGGCCGGGACCCGGCGGTGCGCGGTGTGCCAGGGCTTGGCGCGCTCCGTTGCGCCGCCGGGCACGTCGGCCCAGTCGAGGCGGAGAGCCTGGGTTTCCCAGAACGCAACCGTCTCTGCCTGGGCAGTGCCCGCCGTCGCGGCGGCGCCGTGCCGGGGAAGGTGGTTTCCGGGGGTGGTGCTGCGGTGACGCGCCGGCCCGTCGGTGGGGACGCCGTGCACTGCGTCGTCCGTGGGCTCGTTCAGGGACCATCCCGAAGAGCCGCGAGAGGAGCCGGGCGCGTCACGCGGCCCTGCTTCGTTCGCCGTCGCGTCCGAAGTGGTTTGTGGGAATGCCTCGGACGAAGTCCGGGCAAAGGTGGGCAGGGCGGAATAAATCTCAGGGGTCATTGCTGCACTCCATCGGTCCTGGCAGTAGCACCCTTGGTCCCTCCGGTTCCCTCGAATTTCCTCGAAGGAGGGCGGAACAGTTCCGTGGGAATGGTCGTCTCACGTCACCGGGGGTTGCTGCGGCGTCATCGATCCAGGTCTCTCGGCCGCTCGGGATGGTCATTACCTACTAGAGCCGAGATGCAGGATTCCACAAAATCGACGCCCGGGAGCGCTGTAATATTCGTTCACCCGGCCTGCGATCGGGTCACAATCATTCATTTATTCGACAATTGTCCGGAAAGGCCGCAGGAGTAAGGTTGATGCATGGCCCATGTTAACGATCCGGCAGTCATTGACCGCCTCATGCGAACCAAAGGCACGTGGGCGGTGGTCGGCCTCAGCACCAACGAATGGCGCTCGGCGTACGAAGTCTCCCTCTATGTCCGGGACCGGATGGGCATGGCCATCATTCCGGTCAACCTTCCCGGCGACGACGTCCACGGGGAGAAGGGGTACCGTTCCCTGGCGGACATCCCGGCGGAGAAGCACCCGATCGACGTCGTGGACTGCTTCGTCAACTCCCACAGGGTGGGGGCAGTCATAGACGAGGCCATCGCCGTAGGCGCCAAGGCCGTCTGGCTGCAGCTGGGCGTCTTCGACGACGCCGCGGCGGACCGCGCCAAGGCCGCCGGGCTGGACGTCGTCGTGGACGCGTGCCCGGCCCGCGAAGGCTGGCGCGTGGGCATCTAACGGCCCGGGAATGACGATCAACAGGTTGGGAAGAGTCGGTTACAAAATGTGACCGGCTTTTTCCGTATCCGCCGCATTGCCGTGTGAGATGGACTCGTAACCATCCCGAGCGGCTGAGAGATCTGGCTCTGTGACGCCGCAGCAACCCCCTCTTTGAGGACGGTGCTACCGCCAGGACCGATGGAGAACCACTGTGTTCTTAGGCTCCGCGGCTTCGCTCAGCGCTGCCCGGAAGCCAGGACCCAGGGCTTTCCTCGGGCGAGCCCGGAGGAAATCATGAACACGCAGACAGCGGCAGCGCCGCGGCCCCGAGCAGGTGGGGGCCGGTGATCGAGATCCAGAATGTCAGCACGTCCTTCGCTTCGGCCGCAGGCCCCTTCACGGCCGTCGACGACGTCAGCCTGCACATCAGGCGGGGCACCATCCAGGGCATCATCGGGTTCTCCGGCGCCGGCAAATCCACGCTGCTGCGCAACATCAACCTCCTCGAGCGCCCCACGTCGGGACGCGTCCTGGTGGACGGCGTGGACCTGGTGACGCTCTCCGACGCCGAGCTCCGGACCAAGCGGCACGACATCGGCATGATTTTCCAGCACTTCAATCTCCTCAACAACCTCACGGCCCAGGAAAATGTGGAGCTGTCCCTGAAGTTCGCCGGCGTCGGGAAGGCAGAACGCCGCCGGCGGGCCGCCGAAACCCTGGAAATCGTGGACCTCGCCGACAAGGCGGGGACATATCCGGCCAAACTCTCGGGGGGCCAGAAACAGCGGGTGGCGATCGCCCGCGCCCTCGCCACCGGTCCCAAGGTGCTGCTCTGCGACGAGCCGACGTCGGCTGTCGATCCCCGGACGACGTCATCGGTCCTGCAGTACCTGGCCGACGTCAACGCCGAATTCGGCATCACGATCGTGGTGGTCACCCACGAGATGAACGTCATCAAGGCCATCGCGGACAACGTCGCGGTCATGGAAGAGGGCCGGGTGGTGGAGCAGTTCGACCTCACCGAACTCCGGCGCCCCGGCTTCCACCCGGCGACGTCGATCGGCCGCTACCTGGTCTCCGATGAGATCCAGCTGGACCGCTCCGGGAGGGGCACCCACACCACAGCCGCATCGGAGGGCCTGATCAATGTTTGACCGCATCCTGGAAGTCCTGCCCGAAATCGGCGTCGCCATGGGCCAGACCCTCACCATGCTGCTGGTGGCCATCCCGCTGGCGGTGCTCCTCGGGACACCGCTGGGTGTCCTGCTCTACACCATCGGTCCCAACGGGCTCAAGCACCGGCCAAAACTGCACCGCGTCCTGGACGGACTGGTCAACCTGCTCCGCTCGTTCCCGTTCCTGATCCTGCTGATCGCGATCATTCCCGTGACCAGGTTCATTGTCGGCACGACCATCGGCACGGCCGCCGTCATTGTCCCGCTGACTCTCAATGCCATTCCCTATTTCGCCCGCTTTGTGGAACAGAACCTGAGCCAGCTCGGCGGCGGAGTGGTCGAAGCGGCACGGTCCATGGGCGCCAGCCGGTCCCAGATCGTCCGGGACGTCCTGATTGTGGAGGCGAAGCCCGGACTCGTCAGCTCCATCACCATCATGACCGTCAGCTTCATCTCCTACTCGGCGATGGCCGGCCTGGTGGGCGGCGGCGGAATCGGCGACTTCGCCATCCGGTACGGCTACTACCGCTACGAAACTCCGCTCATGATCACCGCCATTGTCCTGATGATCCTGCTGGTCACCATCGTTCAGCTGGGCGGGTCCTATGTTGCCCGGCGCCTGGACAAGCGCCTCTGAGCGCCCGCAGCACCCTCTTCCCACCTCCCCAGCGGAAAGCACCCCATGACTTCAACACCCAGTACCCGCTTCGACGGACCCCGCCCCCGCCTGCTGATCAGCGCCTTCGTGATGAACACGTCCAGCCACATCATGGGCGGCCAGTGGCGGCGCCCGGAAGCCCAGCAGCACCGGTTCAACGAACTCCAGCTCTGGGTCGACCTGGCCCGCCAGCTCGAGGACGCCAAGTTTGACGCGATCTTCTTCGCCGACGTCGTCGGTCTCTACGGCGACTACGACGGCGGCTGGGCGTCGCTGCTGAAGAAGGGCCTGCAGGTGCCCTCCAACGACCCCCTCATCCTGCTGTCCGCGCTCGCCACCGGAACGCGGGAGATCGGGCTGGCCGCGACGTCGTCCGTGATCCAGAGCCACCCGTTCCAGTTCGCCCGGCAGATGTCCACGCTGGACCACATCAGCGGCGGCCGTGTGGCCTGGAACATCGTCACCAGCGTGCTGGAAAACGCACACCGGAACTTCAACGCCACCGAGCTGACCAAGCACGACGAACGCTACGACTGGGCGGACGAATACGTCGAGGCAGCCTACAAATTGTGGGAAGGGTCCTGGGCAGACGATGCGCTGCTCCGGGACAAGGAGACCGGAGTCCACGCGGACCCGGAGAAAGTCAGCAAGATCTACCACCGCGGACCCCGGTACTCAATCGACGGGCCCCACCTCGCGGCCCCGTCGCCGCAACGCACCCCGGTGCTTTTCCAGGCCGGGAGCTCCGGCCGCGGCCAGCAGTTCTGCGCCGCCAACGCCGAGGCCACCTTCACCCTCGCGCCGAGCACCGAGGTGGCCGCGAAGTACACCGCGGCCGTCCGGGAACAGGCCGTTGCCGCCGGCCGCCACCCGGATGACGTGAAGTTCCTGCAGGGCATGCACTTCGTGGTGGGCGGCACCGAAGCCGAGGCGAACCGCAAGGCCGACGAACTCGAGGACAGCCTGGACATTGAGGCCCTGCTGGCCCACGTGGGCGGCGGATTCGGCGTCGACCTCGGCGGCCTGCCGCTGGACACCCCGCTCGGTGACCTGGCGACCGAAGGCAGCCAGGGCCATCTCACGGCCATCCGCGCCTCCGTCCGCGGCGGCAACCCCACCCTCCGCGACATTGCGCTCTACCGCAGCCGGGCCAACCGGGTGGTGGGAACGCCGGACCAGATAGCCGACCGCCTCGAGCAGTGGCAGGACGCCGGAATCGACGGCATCAACATCATCAACCAGACCATCCCCGGCTCCTACACCGACTTCATCGACGGGGTGCTGCCGGAACTGCGCAGCCGTGGCCTGGCCCAGACCGGCTACGCGCCGGGAACCCTGCGCGAGAAGCTCTTCGGCGCCGGGCCGCGCCTCAACGGCCGCCACCCCGCCGCCGCCTTCCGGGGAGCCTTCACCGAATTCTCCGCGGCGGCCGAAAACCAGCCCGCCACCGTCACCGCCCAGTCATAGCTCAGCGCGAACCACCACAAAGGACCATGACCATGCAGCGTAGAAATTTCCTCAAGTATGCCCTCGCCGGCGCCGGCGCAGTGTCCGCCGCGGCACTGACCGGCTGCGGCCTCACCAACCCCGGCGGTGCCGGCGCCAGCGGCGGCAAGACGATCAAGATCATCGTCACCGAGTCCGCCCCGTACCAGGAACCGACCAAGCTGGCCCAGAAGCTGCTCGCGGCCCAGGGCTGGACCCTGGAGCCCACGTACGTCACGGACATCATCCAGCCCAACCTGGCCGTGGCCAACGGCGAATTCGACGCCAACTTCTTCCAGCACAACGCCTACCTGAAGCAGTTCAACCAGGACAAGGGCCTGGAGAACGTGGGCCTGTTCTACGTCTACAGCGCGCCGGGCGGCATCTGGTCTGACAAGTACAAGTCCCTGGACGAGCTCCCGGACGGCGCCAAGATCGGCATCCCCGTGGACCCGGCGAACAACGGCCGGGCCCTGTTCATGCTGCGCGATGCCGGCCTGCTGGAGCTGTCCGACGCAACCGTGATCCACACCTCGCAGAAGAACATCACCGCCAACCCGAAGAAGCTGCAGTTCGTGGAAGTGGACCAGCAGTCCCTCGCCAAGACCCTTCCCGACGTCGACGCCGGCTTCCTCGTCGCCCGGATGGCCGCCGACGCCGGGCACAGCAAAGACGACGCGCTGGCCTTCGAAACGGATGCGGACCAGGTCCCGTTCCGGATCGTGGTTGCCGGGCGGAAGGATTTCGCCGGGTCGGAGAAGGCCGCGGCCCTCAAGGCCGCCTTCCAGTCCCCCGAGGTCAAAGCCTGGTTTGCCAGCTACCAGAAGGGCATCCTGCCCACCCCCTGGGACCAGGATCCCGCCGCCGACGTCGCCAAGCTCTAGTCCGGCCACCAGCAACCGAGGGAACGCATGTCCTACGCACCAGAGACCACAGCCCCCGCAGCGCCATCGGCCGCAGCACCTTCGGCTGAAGCTGCCTACGAGACGCTGGCGCAGCGTTTCCGGCCCGTGTTTGCCCGGATCGCGGAGGGCGCGCTGGCCCGCGAGCAGGACCGGGTCCTGCCCTTCGAACAGGTCCGCTGGCTGAACGAGGAAGGCTTCGGCCGGCTGCGGGTGCCCACGGAACACGGCGGCGACGGCATCGGCTTCGAGCCCTTCTTCCGGCTGCTCATCGAACTCGCCGCGGCGGATTCCTCCGTGGCCCACCTCTACCGCTCGCACTTCGCCTTCGTGGAAACCGTCGGGCTGGAATCCGTGGCTTTCCGGAACCGCTGGTACCCGAAGGTGGTGGCCGGGGAGATCTTTGGAAACGCCGCCACGGAGAAGTCCGGAAATGTCCTCGGCACCACCGGGACCAAGCTGACGCGCCACGGCGGGGACTGGCTGCTCAACGGCAGAAAGTACTACACCACGGGCACCATCTTCGCCGAGTGGATTGCCGTCATGGCCAGCACCGAGGGCGTGGAGGGCCGGCAGTACGCCGTGGTCAGCACCACCCAGCCGGGGGTTGAGATCCTCGACGACTGGGACGGGTTCGGCCAGCAGCTGACCGGCACCGGCACCACGATTTTCCGCGACGCCGTGGTGCCGGACGCCAACATCATCCGGCGCTCGGAATCCACCACGCACGAGCCGGCCTTCTTCCAGCTGGTCCTGCTCGCCGTCCTGGCGGGCATCGGCCGGGCGGCGCTGGCCGACGCGAGGGCACTCGTGCGCGACCGCAAGCGCACGTTCAACACCGGGTCCGGCGACCTGTTCCGCAGCGACCCGCTGATCCTGCAGCTCGTGGGCCAGCTCTCGGCCAAGGTCTTCGCGGCGGAGTCCGTGGTGTTGGCCGCCGCCCGGGAGCTCGACGCCGGTGCCGACCAGGGCCTGGACCTCACCGCCGAGGAGCGCTACGTCCGCGGCGAGATCGCGGTGGAAAAGGCGCAGCTGCTGGTGCCCGAACTTGTCCAGTCCGCGGCCCAGCAGCTCTTCGACGTGACCGGAGCGTCCGCCACGTCGAAGTCGAAATCGCTGGACCGGCACTGGCGCAACGCCCGGACCGTGGCCACCCACAACCCCGCCGTGTTCAAGGCGCGCACCGTGGGCGACTACGAAGTCAACGGCACCACTCCCGAAGGGCTGCATAGCATCGGCGACGCCCGCACTGCCGGGCAGGCCGCCGCCGGGCAGGCCGCAGCCGGATAGCCCGCAGCCGGATGGGCCGCAGCCGGATAGGCTCGTGCCATGGACGTTGCCACCCTCCGACAGATTTGCCTGAGCTTCCCCGGCGCGTTTGAGGACTTTCCCTTCGGCCCGGAGACATCGGTCTTCAAGGTTCGGGCGGGGACGGCCGGCGGCACGCGGCAGGACGCCAAGATGTTCGCGGCGTCCGCCATGGACCCGGCCGACTGGTCCGTAAGCCTCAAGTGCGAGCCGGCCCTGGCCGAACAGCTGCGGGCCGTCCATCCGGAAATCACCGGCGCCTGGCACATGAACAAAACGCACTGGAACGGGGTCCGGCTGGACGGATCGCTGCCGGATGACATGGTCCGGGACATGGTGGAGGATTCCTATGACCTGGTGGTCGCCTCGTTCAGCCGGAAGCAGCGGGAACAGCTGGGCTGGGCGGGACTCGCCAGGGGCGAGGACGCATGAGCGGTGATCCCGGTGCCGGCCGCACCGCGCGGGGCGGGCTGAACTATCCGGGCATTGGCTCCACTGAGCACGGCCAGGCCCCGGAAGGCTTTCCCTGCCTGGTGTCCCGGGCGTACCTCGGCGACGGGCCGGCACTGTACCGGAGGCTGGCGCAGGGGATTCTTTCCTGGCAGCTGCAGAAACGCTCCGGGCTGCGCATCCGCACTGACTCCGACGCCGTCGTGCCCGGCGCGCGCGTGGTGAGCGGATTCGGCGTCGGACCCTTCCGGATCAACGCGCCCTGCGAGGTGGTGTGGGTGCGGCGGCCTGTGCCCGGCGACGGGCCGCAACGTGCGGGGTTCGGGTACGGCACGCTGCCCGGGCATCCCGTGCGGGGGGAGGAGGCCTTCGAAGTGGAGATCGACGCCGCGGGGCGGGTGTTCCTGAAAATCACGGCCTTCAGCCGGCCCTCCAACTGGTTCTACGCGGCTGGCGCCGCCCTCACGGGACGGGCACAAAGGCATGTCACTTCCCGCTACATTGGGAGTGCACACGAACTGGCCGCAGGTGAAAGCTGATCAGGAGCAGATGGATGCTGGAACAGAAAACCCTTGACCAATTGTGGAACTTCGAGGACCCCGCCGGGTCCGAAGCCCGGTTCCGGGCGGCGGCGGCGGATGACAGCTACGACGCCGACGAACGCGCCGAACTCACCACCCAGCTGGGGCGGGCCATCGGGCTGCAGGGCCGCTTCGAGGAAGCCGACGCCCTGTTGGATTCGGTCGACGCCGACGAGCCCACCGTGGCCGTGCGGGTGCTGCTGGAACGGGGCCGGGTGCTCAACTCCAGCGGCCACCCCGAGATGGCCGTGCCGCTCTTTGAGCAGGCGGCCGAACTGGCAGACCACCTGGGCGAGGAATTCCTGGCCGTGGACGCGCTGCACATGCTCGCCATCGCCGACTCCGCCCACGCCGAGACCTGGACCCGGAGCGCCCTGGAGTATGCCTCCACGGTCCACGACGAGCGGACCAAACGGTGGGTGGTCTCGCTGCACAACAACCTCGGCTGGACGCTGCACGAGGCCGGCCGCTGCACCGAGGCCATGGTGGAGTTCCAGCTCGCCGAACAGTGGGCCGACCGGATCGGCACCCCGCGGCAGCAGGAACTGGCCCGAGAGGCCATCAAGGCCTGCTGAGCTTTCCTGCAAGAATGGAACACCGTCCCGCCGCACCGAAAGGCACTTTCCAATGATCTTCATCGTCGTCAAATTCAAGGTCAAGCCGGACTGGTCGGAGCGCTGGCTGGGACTTGTGGACGGTTTCACCCAGGCCACACGCCAGGAGCCCGGCAACCTGTGGTTCGACTGGTCCCGCAGTGTGGAGGACCCGAATGAATTCGTCCTCGTAGAAGCCTTCAAGGACGACGCCGCCGGGGACCACGTGAACAGCGCCCACTTCCAGCAGGCCATGGCGGACATGCCGCAGGCGCTGGCCGAGACGCCCCGGATCATCAGCCGGCAGCTCGACGGCGACGGCTGGGACCGGATGGGCGAGCTCACCATCTAACCCCGCCTCACCCTTCTCGCCCGTCTCACCCCGTCGATTGCTCCGTAACCGCCCTTTTGAGGCCTCAAAACGGCGTTGGGCCCACGCCGGCAGGGTTCCCTTGCCGAGCTTGCGAGGCGAGGGGGCCGGTGGGGAGCAATCGATGGGAAAATTCAGGCATGTGGATCGGCTGGATTGAATTCGACATCCTTCTGGGCGACGTTCACAGCCTGAAGGAGAAGCGCTCCGTGGTGCGGCCGCTCCTGGCCGAGCTGAAGCGCCGCTTTGATGTCTCCGTGGCCGAGGTCGGGGACCATGAGCAGCACCGGCGCACGCAGTTGGGCGCCGGCCTGGTGGCAGCAGACCGGGCACACGTCGTGGAGGTGCTGACCGCCGTCGAACGCTTCGTGGCAGCCCGGCCCGAACTCGAACTCCTCAGCACACGGCAACGGGAGCTCCGCAGCGACGACTGATCCCCGCGGATTGCTCCGCCAACCCCCGTCGATTGCTCCGTAGTGGCCCTTTTGAGGCCTCATAACGGCACTTATGGAGCAGTCGATGGGCATTGTGGATAACTCCTGCGGCGTACGCGCCGAACTGGTCTGATGAAGCCATGAAGACCGCGCGCCCGCTGCCGGACGATTTCCGGCGACGCCCCTTTACCGTCGTCGAAGCGGCAGCGGCCGGTGTGTCACCGAAAAGGCTCCGCCACCGGTCCCTGGCCGCGCTGGGCCGGGGAATCCGTGTGCAAAGCCCGACGCCGGGGCTTCCCCTGTGCGTGCGAGTGCGGCCATTCATTGAGGTCAATGAGCGATGCGCCGCGTCGCACCTCACCGCGGCGGAGCTTGGTTCGCTTCCCGTGCGGCAGCAGAAGGAGGCACCACCGATGTACCACGTGATCAGGCCCGAGGGCGCGGCCCATCTCAACCGGCCACACGTAATCGTCCACCGCATGAAGCTCTACGACGACGAGGTCACGCTGCTGGACGGGATTCCCGTCACCACCCCGGAGCGGACCTGGCTGGATCTGGCCGAAATGCTGACCGTAGACCAACTCGTCGTGGCCGGCGACAGCTGCGTCCGGATGCCCCGGCCTGAGCTCGACGGCAGGGATGTGCCGCTCTGCAGCGTGCAGGATCTGCAGCGGATGATCGACCGCCACAAGGGGAAACGCGGGCTCCGCAAGGCGAAGGAAGCCATCGCCCTCATTCGTGTGGGCTCGGATTCGCCGCAGGAGTCCTTGCTGAGGCTGGCCATAGTCCGGGCCGGCCTTCCGGAACCAGAGCTGAACGTGCCGATCATCGACGATGCAGGAACCCGGCACCACGAACCCGACCTGTCCTACCGGAAATACAGAATCGGCGTCGAGTACGAGGGCGAACTCCACGGTGAGGAGGGCCAGATCGTCCGGGATATCGCCCGTTCGGAGAAGTACACGGCCCTCGGTTGGACCGAGGTCCGGATCTCCAAGCGGCACATGCACGATGATGCCAAGGCCGCCGCGGCCAAGGTCCGTGCCGCGCTCCTGCAGGCGGGCTGGCGGCCCGGCCGTTAACGAACGATTGCTCCGCAACTGCCGTTTTGAGGGTTCAAAAGGGCAGCTGCGGAGCAATCGATGGATCTCGTTAGCCGAAGTACTTCGGCAGGGTCGCCTCGTGGGCTTCGCGGAGCGCGTCGAGGTTCATGGTCTCGACGCCGTTGATCTCCAGCGTGCCGCCTTCGGCGTCCACCACACCGATCCGGACGTGCTCGAAGCCGCGGGCGGTGCACATGTCCGTGAAGCGGATTTCCTCCGAGCGGGGCACAGCGACGACGGCGCGGCCCTGGGTTTCGGAGAACAGCGCCGTGAACAGGTCCACGCCGTCGCGGTCCAGGACGTCCTGCAGGGCGATCCGGGCGCCCACGCCGTAGCGCAGGGACGACTCCACGAGGGCCGCGGCAAGGCCGCCTTCGGAGAGGTCGTGGGCCGAATCCACCATGCCGTCGCGGGAGGCGTTGATCAGGATCTGACCGAGTTCACGCTCGGCGTCGAGGTCAACCTTCGGCGGCAGGCCACCCAGGTGCCCGCGCATGTTGGACCACTCCGAGCCGTCCAGCTCAGCCGCCGTCGTGCCCAGCAGGTAGATGGCCTGGCCGTCTTCCTTCCAGCCCGACGGCGTGCGGCGGGCGACGTCGTCGAACTTGCCCAGCACAGCCACCACGGGGGAGGGGTGGATGGGGGTGGTCCCGGTCTGGTTGTACAGCGAGACGTTGCCGCCGGTGACCGGGATGCCGAGGACCATGCAGGCGTCGGACAGGCCGCGGATGGCTTCGGCCAGCTGCCACATGACGTCGGAGTCCTCCGGGGAGCCGAAGTTCAGGCAGTCGCTGACGGCCATCGGCACGGCGCCGGAGGTGGCGACGTTGCGGTAGGCCTCGGCCAGGGCCAGCTGCGCGCCGTGGTACGGGTCCAGGTAGGTGTAGCGGCCGTTGGCGTCGGTGGCCAGGGCCACGCCCAGGCCGGTTTCCTCGTCCACCCGGACCACGCCGGCGTCGTCCGGGAACGCCATGGCGGTGTTGCCGCCGACGTAGCGGTCGTACTGCTTGGTGATCCAGGACTTGTCGCACATGTTCGGCGAGGCGACGAGTTCGGTGATGGCGGCGGCCAGCTCCGCGGGGGCGGAGGGGCGTCCGGCGTCCTGCACGGACCCGGTGAAGGAATCGGCCTGGACGGCGTCCTGCCATTCGGGGCGGGCGTACGGGCGGTCGTAGACCGGACCGTCGTGGGCCACGGTGCGCGGGTCGACGTCGACAATGACTTCGCCTTCCCACGTGATGATGAGGCGGCCGGTATCGGTCACCTCGCCCAGCCAGGAGTACTCCACCGCCCACTTGTCCATGACCGCTTCGAACGCGGCGATGTTCTCCGGGGTGACCACGGCCATCATGCGTTCCTGCGACTCGGACATCAGGATTTCGCCAGGGGTCAGGGTGGGGTCGCGGAGCAGCACGGAGGTCAGTTCGACTTCCATGCCGCCGTCGCCGTTGGAGGCGAGCTCGGAGGTGGCGCAGGAGATGCCTGCGGCGCCGAGGTCCTGGATGCCTTCGACCAGGGATCCCTTGAACAGCTCCAGGCAGCACTCGATCAGGACCTTCTCGGCGAACGGGTCGCCCACCTGGACCGCGGGGCGCTTGGACGGCTTGGTGTCATCGAAGGACTCCGAGGCCAGCACGGAGGCGCCGCCGATGCCGTCGCCGCCGGTGCGGGCACCGAACAGCACCACCTTGTTGCCCTTGCCGGAGGCGTTGGCGAGGCGGATGTCCTCGTGGCGCATCACGCCGACGGCCAGCGCGTTCACCAGCGGGTTGCCCTGGTAGACGGAGTCGAAGACCATCTCGCCGCCGATGTTGGGCAGGCCCAGCGAGTTGCCGTAGCCGCCGATCCCTGCCACGGCGCCGTGCATGACGCGGGCGGTGTCCGGGTGGTCAATGGCGCCGAAGCGCAGCGGATCCATCACCGCGACCGGGCGGGCGCCCATGGAGATGATGTCGCGGACAATGCCGCCGATGCCGGTTGCGGCGCCCTGGTAGGGCTCCACGAACGACGGCGAGTTGTGGGACTCGATCTTGAACGTCACGGCCCAGCCGTCGCCCAGGTTGGTGACACCGGCGTTTTCGCCGATACCCACGAGCATGTCCTTCTTCATTTCCTCGGTCACCTTGTCGCCGAACTGGCGCAGGTGGTTCTTCGAGGACTTGTAGGAGCAGTGTTCGCTCCACATCACCGAGTACATGGCGAGTTCCGCGCCGGTGGGGCGGCGGCCCAGGACCTTCACGACCTCGTCGAACTCGTTCTGCTTCAGGCCCAGTTCGGCCCAGGGGAGTTCGGTGTCCGGGGTCTTGGCCGCGTTCTCGACGGTGTCGATGTTGAACTTCCGGGCGGTCTCCGCGGGCGCCGCCACTGCGGGTGTCTCCGTCATTTGTTGTCTCCCACGATCTTGTTCAGGACAGAGGTGAAGAACCCGAGGCCCTCGGTGCCGGAGCCGAGTTCGGGGCCGAAGCCGGCCTCCACGGCGTGCTCGGGGTGCGGCATGAGGCCCACCACGTTGCCGGCGGCGTTGGAAATGCCGGCGATGTCGCGGCGGGAGCCGTTCGGGTTGAAACCGACGTAGCGGAACACCACGCGGCCTTCGGCCTCAAGCGCATCCAGGGTCTTCTCGTCGGCGATGTACTGGCCGTCCTGGTTCTTCAGCGGCACGGTGATTTCCTGGCCGGCGGCATAGTCCCCGGTCCAGGCCGTCGTGTTGTTCTCCACGCGCAGCACCTGGTCGCGGCACATGAACTTCAGGTGGTCGTTCTTGATCATGGAACCGGGCAGCAGGTGCGACTCGGTCAGGATCTGGAAGCCGTTGCAGATGCCCAAAACGGGCAGCTTGGCCTCGGAATTGGCGGCGTCGATGATCTTGGACATCAGCGGCGCGAAGCGGGCGATCGCGCCGGCGCGGAGGTAGTCGCCGTACGAGAACCCGCCGGGAATCACGACGGCGTCAACGTCACCCAGGGTGGTGCCGGCGTGCCAGAGCTCCACCGGGGTGGCGCCGGCCAGACGGACCGCACGGGCGGCGTCGCGGTCGTCGAGGGTGCCGGGGAAGGTGACGACGCCGATCTTCGCACCGGCGAGCTTGCGAGCACCAGGAGCGTTGGCGGCGACGGCGACGGCCTCGCCGATCAGGGGGAGTTCAGTCATTTCAGGCCTCAACGACCTCGACGTTGACGACGTCCTCGATGACCGGGTTGGACAGCAGGGTCTCCGCGGCGTCGCGGGCCTGGGCCAGGATCTCCTCGGTCACCTCGCCGTCGACCGTGAGTTCAAAGCGCTTGCCCTGGCGGACAGAGCTGAATGCGGTGAAGCCCAGCCGGGGCAGAGCACCGACGATGGCCTTCCCCTGCGGGTCCAGAATCTCGGGCTTGGGCATGACGTCGACAACGATCCGGGGCATCCGGCAACTCCTGTGCGTGAGCGTTGGGTAAGGGCGCAGCGGAGTGGTGCCGTCTCACGCCGATCCGCTGTGTGTTGAGGACTACCTGGTGAATACAGCGTGAAAGGGCGCTCCGCGAGCTTGCATGCCCATTCTACCGGCCCCGGAGCGTCCGGCCGTATTCGGGCTGGGAGTGTGAACGCAGCCTCCGTGGCAGGGTCTTGAGCTGGAGAAACGGCGTCGCGGGGGCCGGCTGCGCCCTATGGTCGGGGCTGCCGCGGGTCAGTAGGATGTGCGCATGGCTGAGAATCCGAAATCCGTGGTGTTGTCTGTTGTGGCCGTCGCAGTGTTCGCCGGGCTGGGCCGGATGGTCCTGCAGAAGATCAAGGCCGACCGTGCGGCGAAGGCGACCAAGGTGGCCGGGCCCCTGGATGAGAAGACCCGCGCATGGATCAGCGACGTGGTCCGGACTCCCCGAAAATAGGCCAGCGGGTCACGAGCGGGTCACGAGCGGGCCACGAGAGGGTCACGAGCGGACCGGCGGCAGGCCCCGGGACCATGACGGGCCGGTTCCCTGCGCGCCGAGGTACCGCCGGGGTGCGGCCGCACGCGGCCGGAACTTCCAATTGACGCAGTTCAGCGACGTCGCCGTCGCGTCGTGTCGCATTGCGTGACAAATTTTAAATACCCCCTTGTGGTCTATGTCATATCTCGCTCTCAGTCTGTACTGTATGAATCGGCTGGTATCCGTGGGGGCGGGCCGGGCGCCCGCCCGGTGAGTTCCCGCCAGTCCGTTGGGCCCGGTGTTGCAACCGGGCCGTTCCTTTACGAAAGGTTCAAACACTCGTGACATCACCAGGAAAGAGCTTCCTTCGAAGCGGGGGACTCCGGAGGGCCGCGGCACTGACCCTGGGCTTGCCGGTTCTTCTGTCCAGCATCGCGATCGCCCCGGCCAACGCGGCCCCGGCGCAAGGCCAGACCGTGGCCGGCGTCGCACAGAAGAATGTTGATC
>NZ_KB895558.1 GCF_000374925.1 Arthrobacter sp. 131MFCol6.1 | reverse complement strand
CACGCCGCCAGCGTTCATCCTGAGCCAGGATCAAACTCTCCGTTGAAGTAAAACAGACACAACATGCGCCCCCGGGAAAACGGGATGCACACGCTGCACAAAATTTGAAACCAGCCAAAAACACCAGACCACACCACGGGGTGGCGGGCCCGGCAAATTCAACCAATTCAATACAATAAATTGGTATCAACAAACTTGGCACACTATTGAGTTCTCAAACAACAGACACACCCGGCACCACCACAACCAACTCGGTCGAGGATCGCTCCGGAGCAACTTTTCAAACTTACCCGAGTCCGGACCGCTTTGCAAATCAGCGTTTCCGCGACCCGCAAACCATCCGACCCGCCCCACCCAAACCCGGAGCGCACAAAACGCCGACCAGATCCGGTCTTGAAATTTAGGGGATTGGCCGCCTCCGGTTCCCAGCATTTCCGCTGGTCTCCCTCGCGGCGACTTAGAAAACAATACACCCACCACGCCCCCACCGCAACTCCACCCCCCACACCCACCCCACCACCCAAAAACCCCGCCACCACAACCCAAACCCACCCAAAACCACCCCACCAGACCCACCACCCCCGCAAACCACCACTGTGCAGTGCATCACCCCGGCACGCAACCGGGGGCCAGGAGGCGGCCCGGACGTTAAATGCGAGAAGGGCCGGCAACCAAATGGTTGCCGGCCCTTCTTCAAGCCACTGGCTTCAGGGGTACTGAATTACCAAGAAGACTTCGTGATGCCCGGGAGCTCACCGCGGTGAGCCATGTCGCGGAAGCGAACACGGGAGATGCCGAACTTCTGGAAGGTACCGCGCGGACGGCCATCGATGATGTCGCGGTTACGCAGACGTACCGGTGAGGCGTTGCGGGGCAGCTTCTGCAGGCCGAGGCGAGCAGCTTCGCGTACTTCGTCGGTTGAGTTGGGATCAACCAGAGCCTTCTTCAGTTCGAGGCGCTTTGCAGCGTAACGCTCGACGATGACTTTACGCTGTTCGTTCTTAGCGATCATTGACTTCTTAGCCATGTGTTTAGCGCTCCTCTCGGAATTCGACGTGCTGGCGGATTTTGGGGTCGTACTTCTTCAGGACCAGACGGTCCGGGTCGTTACGACGGTTCTTGCGCGTCACGTAGGTGTAGCCCGTGCCCGCGGTCGACTTCAGCTTGATGATCGGACGTACGTCCTTATCCTTTGCCATTAGAGCTTCACTCCTCGTGCCAGGATGGCGGCGACGACTACGTCAATGCCGCGTACGTCGATGGTCTTGATGCCACGCGCAGAGACCTGCAGGGTGACGTTACGGCGCAGGGACGGAACCCAGTAGCGCTTCTTCTGGATGTTCGGGTCGAACCGGCGCTTGTTGCGACGGTGCGAGTGCGAAATGCTGTGTCCAAAGCCCGGCTCGGCTCCGGTCACCTGGCAGTGTGCTGCCATGACGACTCTCCTCAAAAAATAAATGAAACGGCTAACGGAGTTCCCGTTGACCGTGCGTTGGGCGGCGTCCGCATCCGGCTCCCTCCCCCAACCGCCGTGTCCGCGGGATTCAGCCAGACGGCATAAACCGTCTGTTTCCTCACTGCGGCGAAGATTGTGGGCCACGGGCACCTGACGCTGGCCGCCTGTTGGACAGCCATTGCGAAGTGCCGGGATGCTGGGCGAATACAGGAATGCGCGCAACTTGAGCCCCTAACTACCGGCCTCCAGGACCGTCGATTTTTCAGACGGGTCCTGCCAACCGGAGCAATTGCGCACGCTCCGCGCCACCTAGCGCCTACCAAGTCTACGAGTTCGGCGAATTAAAGACCAATCCGTCGCTGAATGGTGTATAGGACAGTGCCCCACGGCCAGTCCATGCGCTAGGCCCGGGCCTTCCAGGTCATATGCCCGACGAAGCCTTTTCACAGCGAAATGATAGGCGGCGGGGCAATTCTGGATCCATGAACACACAACTTCTGACGAACCGTCCCGGGGTTCGCCGCAACTCCGGTGGCGCTGTGAACCCGTTCAGGGCGCAGTACCGCCGGCGGTTGCTAAGGGCGGATCTGCTGACGGTCCTTTTCTGGGCGTCGCTGGCAGGCGCGGTCGCCTTGTGGCTGGCCGACGGCGGAGTGGCCGGCTTCTCGACTCCAGCCGGCTCCTTCACCGCACTGGGGATTGTGGCCGGCCTCGCAGGCATGGACCTGGTGCTTCTCATGCTGCTGCTGGCGGCCCGAATCCCACTTATCGACCAGACAGTCGGCCACGACCGCGCCCTTGAGTTTCACCGCAAGCTGGGCAAACCGGCCCTGTACCTGCTGCTGGCGCACGGAATCCTCATTGCCATCGGTTACGGCATGGCGGAAGGGCTGGACCCTGTCAGCGAGTCGGTTGCCCTCTGGGTCCTTGTGCCTGACATGTGGCTGGCCTACATTTCCATGCTCCTGTTCATCGCCGTCGTCGTCACCTCCCTCGTAGCGGTCCGACGTCGGTTCCCTTACGAATTCTGGTACGCCGTCCACCTCCTGACGTACGCGGCCGTCCTGACGTCCCTCCCCCACCAGTTCAGTGTGGGCGGCCTCTTTGCCGAGGGCACCTGGCAGCGGTGGTACTGGCTGGCTCTGTGCATCGCGACCGGCGCCGCACTCCTCTACTACCGGGTGGTCCAGCCTTTGGTGGCAACTTTCAGGCACCAGCTGACCGTCAAGCGGGTGGTGCGGGTGGCCCCTGGAGTGGTCAGCATTGAAATGTCCGGCCTTCGACTGGACGAACTGGCAGGCAGCGGCGGCCGGTTCTTCATCTGGCGGTTCCTGGCTCCGGGCCTGTGGTGGCATCCGCATCCGTTCAGCCTTTCCGCCGAACCCGTCCGCTTCGACGCCGCTGGCCAGGGCACGCTGAGGATCACTGTCCGCAACCTGGGCCGGGGGTCTTCCCAGCTGGCGTCGCTGAAGCCCGGCACCAAAGTGGCGGTGGAGGGCCCGTATGGGCTGTTCAGCACGGCCGCGCGGAGCCGCAAGCATGTGGTCATGGTGGGAGCCGGAATCGGCATCACGCCGGTTCGTGCCCTGCTGGAGAGCACGCCATTCCAGCCCGGCAACGCCACTGTCATTCTCCGCGGACACAGCGAATCCGAGCTCTATCTGGGCGAGGAGATCCTCGATCTCTGCCGGCGGCGCGGCGCCACGCTCTTCCACTTGACCGGCTCCCGCCCGGCCGGCATCCGGACCTGGCTTCCGGAGCACGCCGCCCGCGCCGGCCACCGGCTGGCCAGCTACCACCCGAATATCACTGACGCCGACGTGTACGTCTGCGGCCCCTCCGCCTGGGCACACAACGTGCTTGAAGACGCCCGCGCAGCCGGCGTCCGGGAGGACCAAATCCACTACGAAAGGTTCGACTGGTGAGAACCCGCGCAGCAGTTTCAGCCGCCCTGGCCTCCGCCGGCATCCTCATTGCCGGCTGGCAGTCGGGCCTCCACGTAGCCGATACCGGCAGCTCCGTCGCAAGCGCGGCCGCCGGGTCCACGGGTTCGTCCGGCTCCAGCGGAACGTCCGGCTCGGCAGGGGCCTCCGGCTCGTCGGGATCATCAAGCCCGTCAAGCGCGGGCGGCACCACAGGGGCCTCGGCCAAGGCTGTAGGGACGTACGCAGGCTCCGTCGTCCAGACCCGGTTCGGCTCCGTCCAGGTGCAAATCACGGTGCAGGCCGGAAAGATCACCGACGTCACGGCGCTTCAACTGACCGATGCCGAACGCAAGTCCGTGCAGATCAGCAACCGGGCGGCCCCGCTCCTGCGCACCGAGGTCCTTGCCGCCCAATCCGCGGACGTGCAGACCATCAGCGGTGCCACGGTGACCAGCGACGCATACTTGAACTCCCTGCAGGCGGCCCTCGATGCAGCCAACCTCTGAGCTGGGCGGCCCGGCCCTGAGAGCCAGGACTTTTGGCTCCATGGGCACCGTCATCAGCCTTACCGTTCCAGCGGGGGCCGTCCCGGGTGCTGCGGGCGGCGAGGCAAAGCTCGACGCCGCGACCGCCGCCGTCGAGCGCGTCTTTGCCGGGTTGGACGAAACGTTCAGCCTGTACCGTCCCGATTCCGAGGCCAGCCGGCTGGCGCGCGGGGAGCTTTGCCTGCGGGACTCCTCCGCCGGGATGCGGGACCGCTACGCGGATGCGCTCACCTGGCAGCTCAGGACGGAGGGCGCGTTCTCCCCGGAACGGCCCGACGGCGTGCTGGACCTTTCCGGGCTTATCAAGGGCTACGCGATCGGGCAGGCCGGTGAGGCGTTGCGGAGCCGCGGGATCGCCGATTGGTGCCTGAATGCCGGCGGCGACGTGCTGGTGACGGGCTCTCCCGTGCCGGGCAGCGGAGCTTCGTGGGCGGCCGGCGTCGTTGACCCGCTGGACCGCTCGGCACTGCTTGCCGCCTACGAGCTGGGCGGACCTGGCACCCGGTGCGCCCTGGCGACGTCGGGCTCGGCGGAGCGGGGTGACCACATCTGGACAGCGGGCCTCGGGGCCCGGACCGCTGGCTCTTCCGGCGCCGAGTTCGTCCAGGTCTCTGTGGCTGCGGCAAACATTGTCACCGCCGATGTGCTGGCGACGGCGATCGTGGCCGGCGGGACCGCGATGCTGCACCGGGCCACGGACGGTTGGGAGATCGATGTCCTCGCCGTCCGCCGCGGCGGGGAACTGCTCGCGACGCCGGGGTTCCGCGCCTAGGGTGCTGTCTAGAGGTGGGTCAGCTGGCCATACTTCGGCACCAGGCCGTCGCCGGACGATTTCCCGGTGACCCGCCGGACAACCCACGGGCCGGCGAATTCGCGGACCCACCGGGCATTCGCGCGGAGGGCGTCCACCCGGTTCAGTTCAGGCACCGGCGTCATGGGCGGGACGTCAATCGAGTGGTCGCGTGCCAGCACCGTGAGGACGCGCTTGGCCATGTTCGCGTGGCCGGCAGCTGACATGTGCATCCGGTCCGTGGCCCACATGCCCCAGTCGTAGTATTCGCTGAAACGCCAGTAATCGACCAGCAGGGCACCGTGGTCCCCGGCGATGCCGCGAACCAGCTCGTTATAGATGGCCGTACGGCCGCGCATGGTGCCGAAAATCTTGGAGCCCCGCGCATCGAACCCGGTGAACATCACCACGGTGGCGCCAGTGGCCGTGAGCTTGCGGATTCCGGCGTCGTATTCGGCCAGCAGATCATCGATGTCGACCTTGGGCCGGAGGATGTCGTTGGCGCCGGCGTAGATGCTGACCAGGGTGGGTTTGAGTGCGACGGCGGCATCGACCTGTTCGGCCAGGATCTGGCGGAGTTTCCGGCCGCGGATGGCAAGATTCGCGTACCCGAAGCCGGGATCGGCGGCGCCAAGCCCTTCTGCCACCCGGTCCGCCCAGCCCCGGACGCCGTTAGGCCGGGTGGGGTCGTCGTCGCCGACGCCTTCCGTAAAGGAGTCTCCAAGGGCTACGTAGCGGGACGTGAAATCCATGAATCCAGTCTGCCAGCAGTTGCCGTGAGCAACAAAGACGGGGATGGCCGACGTCGGGCTGACGGCGGCGCATTCGGCTATCGCGCTTAGATGTCGCGCAGGATCCAGTGGTCGTCGTCGAGCCGGGCCACGATCTTTTCGCCGATCCGGGCCAGGTCCGCGACGTCCTTGGGGCTCAAGGCGTCGAGGAACAGTGAGCGAACCGCTTCAACATGTCCCGGGGCGAGCTGCACAATCGTCTGCATGCCGGCGTCGGTCAGGTGGGCCGTAGTCACGCGGGCGTCGCCGGGGTGCGGCCTGCGCTCAAGCCAGCCGCGGTTCTGCAGCTTGGTGACCACATGCGAGAGCCGGGACAGGGAGGCGCTGGTGCGCGCAGCGAGCTCACTCATGGGCAGGAAGCGCCCTTCGGCCTCGGAAAGCATCGCCAGCACGTTGTAGT
The DNA here is from genome assembly GCF_000374925.1 of Arthrobacter sp. 131MFCol6.1. Taxonomy (GTDB): domain Bacteria; phylum Actinomycetota; class Actinomycetes; order Actinomycetales; family Micrococcaceae; genus Arthrobacter. The sequence goes on along the minus strand of NZ_KB895558.1, from coordinate 56,380 downwards.
CGAACAGGGATAGCTTGCCCGCTGCGTGGAGCTGGGTGTCCAGGGCGGCCGGCAGCATGGTGTTGATGCTGAGCTGGGCCAGCCAGGCCCGGCGTTCGTCGGCGTTGAGCCAGCGGGGTTCGGTCATGGCTACATTCTAGGAGACTGGAAGCTTGACGATTCAACTTCAGCCGGGGCAATTCCAGAAAAGTTCCCGCCTGTCCGCGGCCAGCTACCGGTAGGCTGGCCGCATGTACGTAGTCTCCCTGACATACAAAGTCCCCGAGGACATTGTGGAGTTCCATCTTCCGGCGCACGTGACGTGGCTGCAGGCAGCCTTCGACGACGGCGTCTTCATGGTCGCGGGGCGCAAAATACCCCGCACCGGCGGCCTGTTGCTCTCCAACGCGGATCGGGCCAGCCTTGACGCTGCCTTGGCCAAGGATCCGTTCTACGTCAATGGTGTGGCTGAATTCGAGGTCATGGAGTTCCACGCCAACAGGGTGGCTCCGGGCTACGAAAACCTGCTGGACAGCTGAGTCCCGGCGGCTACCCGGCGTCGCTGCTGGCGCGCTGGTCGTGCAGCAGTTTCTTCAGCCCGCCCTTGCGCGGGACCCGCACGGGTTCGGGCCAGCGCGGCCGGAGCTGATCGCCGAGGGTGACTCCGCGGAGCTTCCGCCCGAACAACGGCAGCACCCAGTCGCGGACCCAGCGTCGCTGCCGGCGTTCCCACTCCCGCAGGCCCGGTTTCACTGGCGGCTCCCACTCCCTGGGTTTAATCTTGTGCGGCACGCCGAGGTGGTCCAGGACCTGGGAGGCGAGGTATTTGTGGCCTGCCTTGGACATATGCAGCCGGTCCGAATCCCACATCCGCGGGTCATGGAATGCGTCGAAGCACCAGTAGTCCACCAGCACCGCGCCGTACTGGCCGGCGATCTCGCGGACGCGCCGGTTGTAGAAGGCGTTACGTTTCTTCAGCGGCTCCAGCAGCGCGGAGACCTTGACGTCGAAGCCGGTGAAGAGCACCAGCGTTGCCCCCGTGTCGGCGAGCGCAGCCACCAGGGATTCGTAGTCCCGCATGAGGGCCCCGATGTCCGTGCCGAAATCCAGGATGTCGTTTCCGCCCGCGTACAACGTGACGAGCGTCGGCTCCAGGGCCACGGCGGGACCGAGCTGTTCGCCGATGATGTGGCGTAGTCGTTTGCTGCGGATGGCCAGATTGGCGTACTCCCACCCCGGTTGCGCCTTGGCCAGCTTCTCCGCGACCCGGTCGGCCCAGCCCCGCACGCCGTTGGGGAAGCGGGGATCGTAGTCCCCCACGCCCTCAGTGAAGGAATCCCCCAAGGCAACAAAGACCCGCCGCCCGCCTCGATCCGGAAGCAAAGGAATTGAAGCCACCCCGTCACCCTACCCACCCCAAAAAGCCGGCAGGGAAAGGGAGAGTTAACCCAAGATGACCGGCAGAGTGAGCCGCAACTGGAGAGTGGCAATGGTGACACCCTGGACACACGAAGGTGAGCCGACCTCAAGACCGCTGCCGATGCTTTGCAAAGGAGCGCATCGCCGACCAGAGCGGAACGAGGCCGCTCGCGGCCGAGGGTAGCGGCGGGAGGTGTCTAAGCGACGGCAAAGCACCGGCAGCGGGCGAAGCCCGCACAACGGGCACGACGGCAAAGCACCGGCAGCGGGCGAAGCCACACACCGTGAGCGACGGAAAAACTGCGATAGCAGGCGTAAGCCCGGAAGAGGCCCGACGCCGAAGACTACAGCTCGGCTTTCCCCTGCCGCCAGTACCCCATGAACGCGACCTGTTTCCGGTCAATCCCCACGTCCCGCACCAAGTACCGCCGCAACTCCTTGACGGTGCCCGCTTCGCCGGCGACCCAGGCATAGAAGGGCAGCGCGCCGGCGGGCTTGTCGGGGTTCCGGCCGGCGCTGATCGCCGTGGCGTCCATCCGGGCGGGGGTCTCCCAGAGGATGTTCTGGTCCACGTTCACGTCATCGGGTTCCGGCCCTGCCCCGCCGGCGGCGGCCTTGATGCCCACCCAGCCGGGCTCGGGAACGGCGGCGCGGACCGCCTCCTGCAGGAGTTCGCCGTGCGGACGGGAGCGGCCGATCGAGGCGCCCCGTGCCAGCCAGGTGATTTCGACGTCGGCGTCCGAGGTCAGGTCCAGGAAGTCGCCGGCCTCGGGGACCTCCAGGAACGCGTGCCCGCTCATGTACGACGGCAGGCTTTCCAGGATGGCGCTGATGGCCGGGACAGCGGTCTCGTCACCTGCAAGAAGTACGCGCTGGGCCAGGCCCGGGCGCCATTCGATGCCGGAGTAGGTCCCGGCCGTGACGCAGTGCGCGGCCCGGTTGTTGGGTCCGATGATGGTGAGGGCGTCGCCGGGCTTGGCGTTCAGGGCCCAGTTCGCGGCGGGTCCGCCGTTGCCGACGGCGTCGAAGTGCATGACGAAGTCGACGTCAATCTCCGGGTAGACGGAGTCGAGGCGTTCCTGCCGCACGGTGTAGGTGCGCATGGAGCCGCGGGTCGCGGGATCCATGGCCAGCCATTCCTGGTACCAGCCGGCCTGCTCCATGTGGAACACCGGCAGCGGCAGCTGGGTGCCGTCCCCGGCAAGGGACGGGATCATCAGCTTCACACGCAGGTCCAGGGTTTCGCCGTGGACCCCGAAGTCGCGCAGGGAGTACCCTCCGAAGGTGACGCGGCGGAAGTTGGGGCTGAGCTCCTGCACCGCGGCGACCGTCACGTCGAACGCCAGGGTCATTGGTTCGGTGGTCGGGTGGTCCCGTACCGCCGAGGGCGCCCGGCGTGCCCGCGCCTGGGAGATGTCGGCTGCCTTCCTGTCCGTTGCACTGCTGGCTCTTGCACTGCTGCTAACTGCCCTCATGGGACCAACTCCAGGGTTGCTTTTTCGGCTTTTGGGAACTCGGCGTGGTGACGGCCGAGCGGGATGATCAGTGGCGTGCCGGAAATGGGGTCGGGAAGAACCCGCGAGTCCAGGCCAAAGACGTCACGGACCAGGTCCTCGGTGACGACGTCGACGGCGGTGCCCTCGGCCACGATCCCGCCGCCCTTCATGGCGATGACGTGGTCCGCGTACCGGGCCGCCAGGTTCAGGTCGTGCAGGACGATTGCCACGGTGGTGCCGCGCTGCCGGTTCAGGTCCGTGACCAGGTCCAGGACCTCCACCTGGTGGGCCAGGTCCAGGTAGGTGGTTGGCTCGTCGAGCAGCAGGACCTCGGTTTCCTGGGCCAGCGCCATCGCGATCCAGACGCGCTGGCGCTGCCCGCCCGAGAGTTCGTCGACATTGCGCTCGGCGAGCTCCAGCGTTTCGGTGGCTTCCAGCGCGCGCTGCACAGCGAGATCGTCACCTGTGCTCCAGCTGCGGAAGAAGCCCTGGTGCGGGTAGCGTCCGCGGCCCACGAGGTCCCGGACCAGGATGCCGTCGGGGGCAGTGGGGTGCTGCGGGAGCAGGCCGAGGATGCGGGCGAGTTCCTTGGCCGGGCGGGAATGGATGTCCTTGCCGTCCAGGGCCACGGTCCCGCCGGCCGGCTTCAGCAGCCTGGACAGGCCGCGGAGGAGCGTGGATTTGCCGCAGGCATTGGCGCCCACGATCATGGTCACCTTACCCTCCGGAATCTCCGCCGTGAGCTCTTCCACCACCCGGCGCTGGCCGTACTGCAGCGTCAGGTCCTTGGCGTTCAGAACGGCCATGTCAGGCGTCCTTTCGGTTGGCTGTGACCAGGAGCCACAGCAGGAACGGTGCCCCCAACGCGCCGGTGACCACACCGACGGGAAGGACGGTGCCGTCCAGCAGCGCGGGGGCGATGTTGGCGGCGAAGTAGTCGGCGGCGAGGACAATCAGGACGCCGACGAACGCGCCGGCCGGAAGACTCGCCTTGCCGGTGAAGCGGCGTGCGATGGGACCGGCCAGGAAGGCGACGAAGGCCACGGGCCCCGCGGCTGCAGTGGCGACGGCGGCCAGGGCGACGGCAACGGCCACCACGCCCAGCCGGGTGAGGCCCACCCGGATGCCGAGTCCGGCGGCGGCGTCGTCTCCCAGTTCCAGGATCCGGAGCGGGCCCGCGAGAAGGGCGACGGCGGGGAGCAGGACCAGCAGCGCCAGGGTCAGCACTCCGGCGCGGTCCCAGTTGGCGGAGTTCAAGGATCCGTTCAGCCAGATCAGGGCCTCGGCCGCGGTGCGGATATCGGTCCGCGTCATGAGGAAGTTGACCACGGCGTTCAGTGCCGCGGCGATGCCAATTCCGGCCAGGATGAGCCGGCTTCCGGCGGCGCTGCCGCGGTTGCCACCGCCTGATCCGAGGGAACCGCTCCGCGAGATTGTGTAAATCAGGACGGCTACGGCCACGGCCCCGCACAGTGCCGCACCGGAAACCGCCGCCCCGGAGGCGCCGAAAACGACGATGGCGGTGACGGCGGCCGCACTGGCCCCGTAGCTGATGCCGATCACGTCGGGGCTGGCCAGCGGATTGCGCAGCATGGTCTGGAACAGGGTGCCCGAGAGCCCGAAGGCAATCCCGATCATGGTGCCGATGACGGCCCGCGGCAGCTTGTTTTCCATCACGATGAAGCTGGCGCCGGGGGTTCTTTCGCCACCGGTGAGGTGGGCCGTGAGGATCCTGATGAAGTCCGGGACGGTGACGGTGTAGCTGCCCAGCAGGATGCTGACGGCGAGGAGCACCACGACGGCGAAGGCCAGCAGGGCCGTCCGGCCCATCAACACACCGTCCATCAACACACTGCCCTTCAAAACACTGCCCTTCGAAACACTGCCTCTCAAAACGCTGCGCAGCGGCCTCCCATCGGCGCGGACCGGGCCGGCGGGATCTGCCGGTTCGCGCTCCGCGGGAGCGTTGTCTCCCAGCTCGCGCCTGACGTTGGCGAGGTCTGCCCTGCTCACAGTCCGGCCCCCTTTCCGCGGCGGACCAGCCACACAAAAACGGGCGCACCCACCAGGGCCGTCATGATGCCCGCAGGGACTTCGCCGGGCAGCAGGATGACACGGCCCACCACGTCCGAAAGCAGGAGCAGCACGGGCGCCGAGACCAGCGAGAAGGGCAGGATCCAGCGGTAGTCCGGGCCGGTCAGGAAGCGGACGGCGTGCGGAACCACCAGGCCGACGAATCCGATCGGCCCGGCCAGCGCCGTGGCCGAGCCGCAGAGCAGCACGACGCCTAGGGCGGTGACGCCGCGGACCAGTCCGACGCGCTGGCCCAGGCCGCGGGCGATGTCGTCGCCGAGCGCCAGGCTGTTCAGGATCCGGCCGGTGAACAGGACGATCAGCGCCCCGGCGGCCAGGAATGGCAGCCCGGGCAGCACCACCGACCAGTCCCGGCCGGCGATCCCGCCGACCTGCCAGAAGCGGAACCGGTCCAGGGTGTCCTGGCTCGAAACCAGGACGACATTCATCAGCGAATACAGCCCCGCGCTCAGGGCCGCGCCGGCCAGGGCCAGTTTGACCGGCGTCGCCCCGTCCCGTCCCATGGACGCGATCAGATAGACGACGGCGGCGGCCACCGCGGAGCCGATGAACGCGAACCAGATGTAGCCGGTCAGGGACGAGACGCCGAAGACGTAGATCCCCGTGACGACGGCGAGGGCCGCGCCCGCGTTGACGCCGATGATGCCGGGATCGGCGAGCGGGTTGCGGGCCACGCCCTGCATGGCCGCACCCGCCAGCCCGAGGGCACCGCCGGCGAGCAGGCCCAGCACGGTGCGGGGGATGCGGGCGTGGATGACGGCGTGGTCGCCGTCGGTGGGGTCGAACTGCGTCAGCGCCTGCCAGACGGCGGCGAGGGGAACCCCGCGTGCACCGACGGCCAGGGACGCCGCGCAGACCAGGACAAGTACGACGACGGCGGCCAGCAGCCAGGCGGCCTGCTTGGCGGGGGCTTTCTTCCCGGCGGGCGCGGCCGGCGCGCCGGGCACACGGCTGGCGGGCGCCGTCGTCGTACTGTTCGTCATGGAAAGGGGCTACTTCGTTACGGTGACTTTGTCCGCCGCGGCGGCCAGCTGCGGCAGGAACGTGTCCAGGGACCAGGGCAGGCTCAGCGGCGAGGAAGCGGAGATGGACAGCGTCAGAGTGTTGTTCGAGTCGGCGACCAGGGCGCCGCTCTTGATGGCGGGGATCTGGCCCAGCAGGGGGTCGGCCTTGATGGAGCCGGTGGTGGCCGCATCCGGCACCCAGGTCACGAAGATGTCCGAGTTGAGCTCGTTGGCCTTTTCGGCGGACCACGGGATGAAGAATTCCTTGGAGCCCTTGGAGTTGTCCTCCACAACAGATGCGAGCTTCATGCCGATTTCGCTGAGGAAGCGCGGGCGGTTGTCGTTGGCCGTGTAGACGTTGACGCCGTCGCTCTTGTCCGGCTCCAGGTTGCCGTAGATGAAGGACTTTCCGGCGATCTGCGGGTACTTGGAGACCTTGTCCTTGATGGTGGCCTCGGTGTCGGCGACGAGCTTGGCGGCTTCGGATTCCTTGCCAAGGGCCTTGCCGATGATGGCGGTGGAGTCCTGCCAGGAGGTGCCGTAGGCGATTTCCGGCTGGGCCACGACGGGCGCGATCTCGCTGAGCTTCTTGTAGTCCTCCTCGGTCAGGCCGGAGTAGGCGCCGAGGATGACGTCCGGGTTCAGCTTGGCGATCTCGGTGAAGTTGATTCCGTCAGCCTCGGAAAATTGGACGGGCGCCTTCTCGGAACCGAAGCCGGCGCCGAGCTTCTCCAGCGCGGCGTCCTTCCACGGCGTGGAGCCCTTGTCATTGCCGCCCCATTCGTTCTTGGGGACGCCCGCGGGAACCACGCCGAGGGCGATCGCGACGTCGTCGTTGACCCAGGAAACGGTCACAACGCGCTTGGGCTGTTCCTTGATGGTGGTCTCGCCGAAGAGGTGCTTGATGGTGACCGGGAAGGCGATGCTGACCGGCTGGCTGGGGGCGTCCGTCGCCGTCGAATTTGCCGGTCCGGTAGAGCAGGCGGTCAGGGTCAGGGCGACGGCGGCCAGAAGGGCCGCGGCCCGCCCTGCGCTCTTGCGGAGGCGGCGACCGGCGGGGCGGCCGCCTGAACGGGGAAAGAGGGCGGAAGCCACGGAACTCCTTAGGTAAGTGATGCAAACCTAAGTAAGGCTAGCCTATCCTTTGTGTAATTAAGAAAGGTTTGAGTAACGTAATTGTCTCAATTGGCCTGTGAAGTGCATCGGGGCATCGCTGCGCCCCGCGTTGCGCCACTCAAGGCACAGCAGTCGGGTTCGGAATGTGAACTGGACACGAATCCCGGGCTTTGCGAGGATGGGCTCGCCGGACAATCGGAACCGGCGATGTGCTGGGACGGGAGAAGTGAGCATGGACATCGCGACGATGACTGCTGCCACGGTTAGCGGGGTGGCCTCTGTGGCCTGCAACGCGCCCGCGCTCCTGCCAGCCCCGCCCGCATAGGCCCTTCCTACATAGGGCCTTCCTGCACAGGCCCTTCGCGCCGAGTCCCGAACCACCACGGACTAGTTACGCGAGACGCCGTGCCCCACCGGAGTCGCAGGCTGGCAGTCTTCTGCCCACAATCCGCCCGGCGCGCCGCGCGCCCGCCTGGCCGGAGCCATCCGATTTTCGAAAGTGTCCGTCATGCAAAAAATCACGGCGCAGCAGATCCGCTCGTCTTTCATCAACGCGAGCCGGTCAGAAGCCGCCAAACTCACTCTCCCCAAAAGCTTCGACACCCTGGACTGGGAAACAATGGACTTCCTGGCCTGGCGGGACGCAAAGATGCCCCTCCGCGGCTATCTCGTGGTGCAGGGGCCGAAGGGTCCCACCGGCATCATGCTCCGGGCCCCTGAAGGCGGGGCCAAGAAGAACCGTTCCGTGCTCTGCGAGCTGTGCCGGGACGTCTTCTCCAAGGACGACGTCCTGCTGTGGGTGGCCAAGCGCGCCGGGCAGTCCGGCCGCAACGGCAACACCCTGGGCACCTTGATCTGCGCCGATTTCCTTTGCTGCCGCAATGTCAGGGTGGAGCCTCCGGCCAACGAGATCAACCCTGACCCCGCCGCGGTCGTGCTGCGGCAGATCGACGGGCTGGTGGCCCGCACGGCCCAGTTCGTGGACCGCGTCCAGGGCAGCTAGCCACCGGCTTCAAGCAACGCGGGGTCAGTTACGGCCCATTAAAGCGGCGTTTATGGGCCGTACGTGACCCCGCGTTGCTTTAAGGGGAGGGCTGGGGTCAGCGCAGGACGATGTCTACCGGGTTCGCCTCGGAGCGCCAGACGCCCTCCGTGCCGGGACGCGCGGCAATCACCGGAGCCGTCAGGACGCCGGAACGGTTGGTGCGCTTGTCCCGGAGGATCTCCGTCACCGAGCCGAGGTGCCGGGAGAGGTCGATGACGTTCTCCGGCGCGGCCAGCAGGAGCTGGAAGCCGAACTCGTGCAGCGCCTTGATGCCCGCGCCGGCGAATTCCTCCGAGGCGAGGACGAACGCCTCGTCCATCATGACCGTGCCGTACGTGGTGAAGCCCTGTTCCGCGATGCCCAGCTGGTAGCTCAGCGCCGCCGCCATGATGAACGCGGTGAAGCGCTGCCGCTCGCCACCGGACATGGAGCCGGTGTCCGCGTGCATGTAGACCTCGGTCTTCTTCGCACCCTTCGCCGCCCCCTTGGGACCGGTGCCCTTGGGACCGGCACCCTGGACTTCGCGGTGTTCCTTGCACTGGATGAACAGGTGGCCGCGGACGTCCAGCACTTCGGCCCGCCAGCGGCGGTCCTCCGGGGTCTGCGAGCCCAGCCGCTTCACGAGCGTTTCGAGCGACTTGTAGCGGCTGGTGAGCTCGGCGTCGTCGTCCCCCTCCGCCCCGGACGCAGCAGTGGACGTAGCAGCGACCGCTGCAGTAACAGTCTTGCCGGGCCGGGTGTGCCGGACCTTGAGCGCGTTGTGGATGGCGTCCTTGAACTGCTTCGCCGTCGCGGGCAGCGTCTGTTTGATGTCGAGTTCCAGGAAGCTGCCCTCGTGGAAGTTGACCTCGGACAGGATTCCGTTCAGCGGCAGGATGCGGCTCGTGATGGCGCGCCGCTCCTCGTCGAGCAGGTGCAGCAGGGTGGAAAAGGATTCGTGCGTCCGCTGGTTGAAGAACTGCCGGAACTCGGCCTCCTGGGCGGGCAGCCCGTCGCTGACAATCGCGTGGTACCGGGATTCGAACTCCCCCGAGGCGCCGATCGAGGTGCCGTGGTCCGCAGAAATCGCCGTGCCCCATTCCCGGACGAAGCCCTCGAAAATGCGGGTGAGGCGCTCCGAGGTGGCCTGCCCGCGGGACTCGGCGACGTGCAGTTCGGCCAGGAGCCGGGTGCGGACCTGGTTGGCGAGGTTGTCGAGCTCGTGCATCTCCAGGACATCGCCAAAGCCGGTGAAGTACGGTTCCAGCGCGGCGACGCCGGCGTCCGACGGCGGTGCCTGCGCGAGCCGGGTGCGTGCGGCGTCGAGCAGGGCATCAGCGGCGGTCATGCGGGCATCGAGGGCCTTGTACTCGCTCTGCAGCACGGCCGCGGACTCGGTGCTGGACTGGTGCTTGTGCCGCGCGGCTTCGATGCTGGCGCGCAGCGGTTCGAGGTCGGCCTGCGCGGCGAGGGCGTCCTTGAGGCGCTGCTCGATCCGGGCGAGCTCTTCCGCGGCCACGGCGGCCGAGACCTGTTCCCAGGGCCGGTGGTCCTCGGCCACCCGGCGCAGGGCTTCAAGCTGGCGGGTCATGCCCTGGTGTGACTCTTCCCGGCTTTGGGCCAGCTCGGCGGCCTTGGCCAGCTCCTGTTGCAGGTCCTCAACCTGGGCCGCGACCAGTTCGAGCTTGGCGGCGTTGTCGAACCCGAGGACGTAATCCTGGCGGGACGTGAACCGGTCATCTTTTTCCACCGTGTGGCGGTTGCGCTTGACCACGCCGCCCAGGCTCAGGCCCTTGTCCAGGCCGGCGAGCTCGTCCGGGTCTTCCACACACGGGTAGGCGAAGTCGAGGGCAATCCGTTCGCGGAGCCAGGCACTGGCCTGCGCAAGCGCCTGGGCGTGGGGACCGGCGGGCAGCCCGGCGTCGGTGAGGAAGCTGAGCTTGGTCAGCAGATCGCGATCGGCCACGTCCTCGACGGCCAGCGCGCCGCCGGCCAGCCGCCGGGAGACGTCCACGGCGCGCAGCGCCCCGCGCACGGAATGGTCGTTGAGGTACCGGGTGACGGCCGCGAAGTGCTCGCCCGGGACCAGCAGCGTGGTGGCCAGGCTCCGCAGGGCACGCTCGGCGGCCGGGCGCCACTGTTCCTGGCCCTCGGCCAGGTCGATCAGCTCGCCGCCGAAGGGCATCTGTTCCTCGGGCACGCCCGTGGCAGCGGCAATGGCGCTCCGGTTTTCAATGCTCGACGGCGGCAGCAGCGATTTGCGCGTCTTCAGCGAGACGAGCTCCTGCTGGGCCGCGGCGAGTTCACGCTTCCTGGTGGCGTGGCCGTCAAAGGCCTCGAAGCGCAGTTCCTTGAGCGCCTCGGAATCGTCCTGGAGCTCGGCCGAGCGCGCCGCGGCGTGCTCGTGGGCCTGTTCCCAGCCGGCGGCCGACCACTGGAGTTCCAGCCCGGCGTCGGTCAGCGCCTTGCGGGTCGATGCCTCCACCTCCTGCCGGAGCTTGAGCCCCACCCTTGCGTTTTCCAGGGACTGCTCGATCGCGGAAATCGCGTTGCCGCCCTGGTTGTTGTACTCCCCCTCCAGCTGGCGCAGTTCCTTGGCGAAGCCGTCCCGGACTGCGCGTTCGGCGGCCAGGTCAGTGGCCTTCGCGTGGGCCAGTTCCTTCAGCCGCGCCAGGGTCTTCTCATGGACCGTGACCGCGAGCTGCTGCTTGTAGGCCTCGAATTCCTCGCCGGACAGGTCCCGTAGCCGGTTCGCGTCCAGCAGCGCCTGCGCGTATTCCTTGTTCAACCCGGGGACGGGAGCCAGCTGGTCGCGCTGCTGCCGGACGTCCTCGAGGCGCTGCCGGATGGACATGAGGTTGCTGAATTCCTCGACGACGTCGTCCGCCGCGGCCAGCGTGGCAGGGGCATCGAGGACCTGGTCACGGAAGAAGGTGTTGACGCTGCCGCCGAGACCCTTGCCGGCCTGGATGACGCGCAGCAGCGGAAGGGCCTGATCCGAGTTGATGCCGAGAAGGCGGCGGAAACGTTCAGCGAAGGCCTTGTGGACGTCGAAGATCTGGGCGTCCGGGAAGATCGCGTCCAGCGCTGACTTGGTGAAGCGCTTCTCCGCGATGCCCTCGATCGCCGCGAGGTCCAGCGGCTTGTTATCGATCACGTAGTACCGGCCGACGCTGGATTCCGTGCCGTTCTTGGGCAGGTCGAACAGCGCCGAAACCGTCACCCGGGTGCCGGCGGCGTTGTCGAACGTCAGAGCGACGGCGGACCAGGTCGCGCCGGGGCGCTGGAACGCACTCGCCGAGCCCTCGCCCACGGCCTTGTCGCCCACCTTGCCGCGCATGTACGTGAACGTGGTGCGCTTATCCTCGACAGCGCCGCCGGCCCGCTGTGCCGCAGCTTCGTTGGAGCGGGGACGGGCGTCGAAGACCCGAAGCATGGCATCGAACAGCGTGGACTTTCCGACGCCCGAATTGCCGGTCAGCAGTGTGCCGTTGCGGTCCACGTGCATCGTGTGGGCGCCATGGAACGTGCCCCAATTGACCACCTGGACGAGGGCCAGGCGCATCTGGCCGGGGTTGGTGAGCTCGCCCATGGGCAGCATGGTTGCGATGCTCACTTGGTTTCCTCGGCTTCTTCAGTGCGGCTGGGTGACGACGACGGCGATGCCGCCCCCGCCCCTGCGCCGCGCAGCTGATCTTCGATCAGCTCAGCGCGCGGCTCCGACAGCGGCCCCGGACTTCCCAATGCTCGCAAGCTCGCATCGGGACCCTCGTCCGGTTCCTTGGATGCCACTCCCGGGGCGGCATCGCCGTCGTCGTCTTCGTTTGTCAGGTCGCCTTGGGCGACCGCGGCATCGGCGTCGTCGGTGGTCGGGCCATCTTCGGTGGCGGCATCGGCGTCGTCGTCCGTGTCGTCCTCCGCGTTTGCCGAGGTGTCTGCGTCGAGTTCCAGGAGTGGCTCCGTTCCCGACTGGTCTGTGCTGGCCGCTACCAAAGCTTCGATTTGGGCCGGGATGTCGCCGATGTTTTCGAACGGAAGGGCCAGCGGGAGGGCGTTGGAGATGGTGTAGACCTCGTCCAGGCCCGTGGCGAGGAGGAGCTGGCGGGCCAGGAGCTTGGTGATGGCGCGATTGACGACGTCGGCATCTCGCAGGGCGTCCTGCTGGCCGGTGGGCTGGTAGTGGGCGACGAGTTCGGCGATTTCCTCGCGCGTGATCGTCGGGTCCGTCTGGGCAGTGACGTGGCGGTCCAGGAGCAGGCGCAGGCGGAGCAGGACGATCGTCTCGACCCGGCTCAGGGCACGCTGCTGGCGCAGGATGCTGGAACGGGTACTGCCGCCGATCGCCTCGGGGTCCACGGGGCGCAGGACGGCGACCTTGCGTTCGTGGTCCAGCTGCAGGGTGAGGAAGAGCTCGGAGAGGCGGCTGCGCAGGATCAGCTGGTTGTCCAGGAGCGTGGTCCACAGCTTTTCGTCGCGGCCGCCGTCGATGTACGGGCCCTTGAGCAGCTTCACGAGCGCCTGCCGCACTTTCATGGGCAGCACGCCGGTGTCGCCCGGGAAGAGCGCGGCGCCGTCAACGAACGTGTCCCGGGGAGTGACGGTGAAAGGGTCGCTCCGGACGTGGGCGCCCTCGCTGTCCGCGGGTGCTGTGGCGGGCTCGGTCGCGGACTGCAGGTCCGCCGTCGCGGTCTCTGTCTCTGTTTCTGTCTCTGTCTCTGCCAGGGTCTCGGTCACAGTCTCTTCGGTCATGGTCAATCCTTCGCGAGCGTGACGACGGGCAGGTAGGCGGTGCGGGTGGTGCCGTCGATCTGTTCGAATTCGATGGGGCCCCAGGCCCCGCGGTCGAAGCCGGCGCCTTCGTGGAGGGTCTGCGAGAGGAGGGCCCGGATGGAGTTGATGTGGCGTTCCTCCGCCGGCAGCTGCGCCCAGGCCTCGGTGAGGGTTGCAGCCCCCGCGAGCGCGGCGCGGATGGCTTCCGGCTTGGCCTTGGCGGTCCGGGGCGAGCGCGCCCGGTCCGAGTCGGAGAACGCGATGGGGTCGGCCAGTTTGGGCGGCGCCGCGAATTCGTCAGGATCGAAGAGCTTGACCATGGCCAGGGACTCGAAGCCGGCACTGAACAGCACCGGGCCGCGGACCAGGCCGGGCCGTTCGCGCTCGTACGGCAGGGAGCGGATCGCCTGCTCGGCCTCGCGCAGGACCTTGCGGAGCCGGACCGACTGCCGGAAATCGTCACTTTGGACGTAGGTGTTGAGGCTCTCGCTGAGCTTGCCGTAGATCCGCTGGATCTGGCTGTGCTGGCTGCGGAGTTCGGCCACGAGGTTCTTGAGCGTCTCGCGTTCATCATGGCTGAGCTCGTCCGCGAATTGCCGGCTCAGCACTTCGCCGATCGCCGACCGGAACCTCAGCTGCTGTTGCGGGTCCTCCAGGAACGCGGTGAAGGAGCGGAACGTCCGGCCTTCGGGGCTTTGCCGCAGCCGCTTGTCGGCCTCGAGGACTTGCGCCATGGTGGCGCCCTTGCTGAGCGATTCCTCGATGATCTGGTTGCGCAGCTCCCCCACGAGCTCTTCGATCCGGTCACGCATCTTCTTGTAGTCCGCGGGCAGGCTGGCCGCGAGATCGAGGATGTTGCCGGCGGCCTCCACGGCCTCGTCGTCGTCGAGCAGTCCGTCGAAATCCCCGGAGCTGATGTCTTCCATCAGCTGGCGGCGTTCGTCGATCTCCTCTTCGAGGGATTCAATGCGTGCGCTCTGGTCCGGGTTAGTCTCGTTGGCGAGCTTCTCCACGTCGCCGAGCAGCGTGCCGAGCCGGGAGCCGTTCAGCGTGGACCGCTCGCTGGAGAGGCTGTCCAGGAAGGCCAGGACGCGGGCAGCAGGCTCGGTGACTTCGTAAACGATCTGGCCCGACTGGTTCCGGCGGGTCAGGAAGTTCTTGCGGGTCCATTCGTCCGCGTATTTCTTTCCGGAGAGTGTGCCGTTGGCCGAGCCGCTGTGCTGCTCTCCCGTGCCCGGGGCCTGCCGGCGGAGCTGTTCGAGGAAGGCGTCGACGTCGGCGTGGAACTGTTCCAGCGGCAGCTGAGCGCGCGTGCGGGTGAAGGAAGCCTGGAGCACGGCGATCACCCACGGCGCCGAGCGCGTCAGCGCCCAGGCAGGTCCCTTGGTGAGGAGCTCAAGGTCCCGGAGCCGGGCGCTGATGGCGTCGGCTGATGACACGGCGGAACGGGACACGCGCTCTCCTTCGGCTGCCAGGGGATGGTTTGGGGTGGCGTTACGGGGCAGCGATTCGAAAAACTGCCAGCTACAAGGTTAACGCAGGGCCCCGTCCGCATTCATCGTTGTCTGCTCCCCTATGTCGGCGCACACTTGAATGACCAGCTGAAAGGAGACGATCATGCGGAAGAGAACGATCTGGATCACGGGGGCGGCCTCTGCAGCGGTAGTGCTGGGGGGAGCGTCAATTGCGGTCGGGGCCACCCAGGCCAGGGATGTCTGGTCCGGAAGTGCGGGCGCCCTCACAGCCAAGATCGGGGACTTTGAGATCGGTGACGATTCCGACGGACCGGCACTCAGCGACGCCGACCGTGCCATGGCATCAAGTGCCGCGCTGGCGAAGGTAGGCCAGGGCAGCGTCACCGAAGTGGAGCGGGATGACGATTCCGGTGCGGCCTACGAGGTCGAGGTGCGCCTCAACGACGGGTCGCAGGTCGAAGTCGCCCTCGGCGCGGACTTCCAGGTCATGAGCCAGAGCGCCCCTGAATACGACGAAGACTGACGCAAGGGCAGCATCCCGGCACTGACAAGGGAGCGACACCCGCGATTGGTGAGGGTGCCGCAACTCCGCCGTGACCTACGCCCCGGTAGCATTTCGATCCCGTATCAAGAGGCCACGAACGTCCAAAGGACCCTAGTTCAGCACACCCCCGGCACCCTACGCTCGGGCTACTGGTTCAACCGGAGCAATGGTGCAGGGGGAAGAATGCAGTTCGACCTAAGCGCAGTGGAAACCGGCACGATGGTGGTCATTGGAACCCTCGTGTTTGCCGTGATGATCGGCGCCTTCATGATGGTGTCCGCGTTCGCGGCAATGGTTTTGGTCGGCGTTGGCCGACTCGCCTGGTACCTCGTGGCCGGCGCGGTAGTAGGCCTGGTCCACGGCATCAACCACGGTTGGGACCGGCTGGTCCACCACGCCTCAACGGTCGAGTTGCCCGCCGATTTCCAGGTCGACTTCGGCACGGACTTCCGGGCCGATTATCCGGGCCAGTCCTCCCCTAGCACAGGCACTTACCCGCGAGTAGTATTGCGGGACAGCTGAAGGGTCCTCCACCCGCGGCGGATCCAGGGCTCAAGCCGGTCACCCGGTTAGAGGAGATGCCCAGTGAGCTCCGCCATTGAAGACCCCGCCACCGCGTCAGGTATTCCAGCATCAGGTACTCCGACACCGGGTACTCCAACACCAGATACTCCGAGCCCGTCGGCCGCCGGGGCGCCTGAGCACGTCGGTCCCGACGCGACGGCCGCCGATGCCCGTGCCATTGCCGAGGCCGCCCGCGAAACCAGTTGGAGCCAGCCCAGCTTCGCGAAGGGCCTCTACCTTGGCAGCTTCGATTTGTCCCTGATTCACCCGTGGCCCGAGGCCCCTGCCGACGACGTCGAACGCGGCGAGGCGTTCATGGCCCGGCTGGCCGACTACTGCCGCACGATGTCCGGACGCACCATCGAACGTGACGACCGGATCCCGGACGACTATCTCAGGGGGCTCGCCGAGCTCGGTGCGTTCGGAATGAAAATTCCCCGCGAATACGGCGGACTGGGCCTCACGCTCGTCTACTACGGCCGCGCACTGGCCCTGCTTGGCTCGGTGCACCCAAGCCTCGGCGCCCTGCTCTCCGCGCACCAGTCGATCGGCGTGCCGGAGCCCGTCAAGGTCTTTGGCACTCCGGCCCAGAAGCGTGAATACCTGCCCCGCTGCGCCGCCGGCGCCATCACCGCTTTCCTGCTCACCGAGCCCGACGTCGGCAGCGACCCGGCGCGGATGGGCAGCACGGCCGTCCTCTCCGACGACGGCGAGTCGTATCTCCTGGACGGCGTCAAACTGTGGACCACCAACGGTGTTATCGCCGAACTCGTCGTGGTCATGGCCCTGGTGCCGCCGCACACCGATGCGGACGGGACCGCCCACAAAGGCGGCATCAGCGCTTTCGTGGTCGAAATGGACAGCCCCGGCATTACCGTGGAAAACCGCAACACCTTCATGGGGCTCCGCGGGATCGAAAACGGCGTCACCCGCTTCCACCAGGTCAGGGTCCCCGCGGCCAACCGGCTGGGCCGGGAAGGGCAGGGCCTGAAAATCGCCCTCACCACGCTGAACACCGGCCGGCTCTCAATCCCCGCGCTGTGCGTCGCCACGGGCCGGTGGAGCCTGAAGATCGCCCGCGAATGGTCCGAGGCCCGCACGCAGTGGGGCCGGCCGATCGGCCAGCATGAGGCCGTGGGCAAGAAGATCGCCTTCATCGCGGCCAGCGCCTTCGCCCTGGACGCCGTGTTTGAACTCTCCGCGGAAATGGCCGACGCCGGGCAGAAGGACATCCGGATCGAGGCGGCCCTGGCCAAGCTGTGGTCCACGGAGATCAGCTGCCTCATCGCGGACGAACTCGTGCAAATCCGCGGTGGCCGGGGCTTTGAAACGGCCGACTCACTCGAGGCCCGCGGCGAACGCGCCGTCGCCGCGGAACAGCAGCTCCGCGACATGAGGATCAACCGGATCTTCGAGGGGTCCTCGGAAATCATGCGGTTGCTGATCGCCCGCGAAGCTGTGGACGCGCACCTGGCGGCCGCGGGAGACCTCGCCTCGGAGGACGCCCGCCTCTCCGACAAGGCGAAGGCCGCCGTCGGCGCCTCGGGCTTCTACGCGAAGTGGCTGCCCAAACTCGTGGCGGGCGCCGGCATGGACCCGCGGTCCTACAGCGACTTCGGCCGGCTCGCGAAACAGCTGCGCTACGTGGAGCGCTCCTCGCGGCGCCTGGCGCGGCAGACCTTCTACGGAATGGGCCGCTGGCAGGCCAAACTTGAGCACAAGCAGGCGTTCCTGGGCCGGATCGTGGACATCGGTGCGGAGCTGTTTGCCATGGCAGCCTGCTGTTCGCGCGCCGAGATGCTGCTGCGGACTCAGCCGGAACGCGGCGCCTCCGCGTATGAACTCGCCGAGGCGTACTGCGAACAGGCCCGTGTTCGCGTCGACGAATATTTCGACCGGCTGTGGCGGAACACCGACGATGCCGACCATGCCCTGGCCCGCAAGACACTTGCCGGCGACTACGCCTGGCTGGAGGCCGGGATCCTCGACCAGTCCGAAGGAACCGGTCCGTGGATCGCGGACGCCAGCCGGCGGGCGTCCGTCCGGGAGGACCTGCACCGCAAGTACCGCTGACGGGCAGCCGCCACGGATAGTAAGCATCCTTGCTAACCGGATTCTGCCGTGGTTAGGTTGACGCCAGACCGGCACCTCCAGGGTGCCCGGTCATTCAGCGAAAGTGAGCAGCCCTCATGAGCAGCACCGCAGGCCCCGACGACAAGACAACACGCCCCGCCACGCAGGAAGACGCCACGACCCGCCCGGTGACGGCAGTCCGCCACGATGACCCCGTCCGCGACGCACCCGTCGGCGACGGGGTTGCCGACACTGTCGTGGATGAGATCCCCACACGCCAGACCGTCGTGGCCCGCGAGAAGGAACAGTTCGGCGGCATCAAGGTCGGCTCGGCATTCTTCGGCTGGCTGGCGGCGACGGGTACGGCCGTGCTGCTCACCGCACTGGTCGCTGCCGGCGGCACCGCCGTCGGACTGGCTACCAACACTGATGTGAACGACGCCGTAGACCAGGCCTCCAACAACCAAACTGTCGGGCTGACCGGCATCATCGTGCTGCTCGGGATCCTCCTGGTCTCCTATTACTGCGGCGGGTATGTCGCCGGGCGGATGGCCCGCTTCAACGGCGCCCGGCAGGGCTTCATGGTCTGGATCTGGGCCCTGATCGCCGCGATCGTCGTCGCCGCGCTGGGCCTGGTCGCCGGGCAGCGCTTCAACATCCTGGCCAACCTGAACAGCTTCCCGCGCATCCCAATCAACGAGGGCGAGTTGAACACCCTGAGCATCATCGCGGCGGTTGTCGTGGCCGCGGTGGCTTTGGTGGGCGCAGTGCTGGGCGGCCTCGCGGGCATGCGCTTCCACCGCAAGGTGGACCGGGCCGGCTTCAGCCCGGCGGCAACGGTTGAGAACCACCCCGTAGGGGACAACTCAGCCACGGACACCTCGGCCGGGCGCCGCTAGCCCGACGGCGCCCGCTCCGGAAGCGTCAGCCGGCCAGGCCGCCGGACTCGTAGCCGGACAGGTAATACCAGCGCCGGTCCACCCGCACAAAGCGGCTGGTTTCGCGGTGCAGGCCGCGTTCACCCTCGTGCCGGTAGTGCGCCGCGAACTCCACCACGCCGTCGCTGTCCAGCGGGCCGCCGCGGCTGGTGGAGAGGATATCCAGGCGCCGCCACTGCAGGCCGGAATCAAACTCCAGTTCCGCGGGGCGCGTGTCCGGATGCCAGGTCCGGAGCAGGTAGCCCACGTCCCGGACCACGAAGGCGCTGTACCGGGAGCGCATGAGCTGCTCCGCCGTCGGCGCCTCGGCGTCCCCGCGATGGAACCGGCCGCAGCAGTGCACATACGCCTCGCCCGACAGGCACGGGCAGTTCCCCTCATACGGCTCGGAATATGCCGCTTCCGGAATACTCACCGACCGGTCCGTGCCAGATGCTCCGGCGGGCTCGGAATCGGCTGCTGCGGCGTGCGTCACACGGTGTCCTTCCTGCGGGCCGGACGACGCCGGCGGGGCTGTCACTGACTATAGACGCCCGGCCGGGAGGGCCCGTGCCCCGCCCGCGGATAACGGCTTTGACACATCTTCGCCACGACTGCCGGGGGCGGCACGGGGCCGGCGAAAAGTACGTATTGTTAAGGGGGCTCCTGCCCGCCACGTGCTTGCGGCAGGGACCACGCTGAAGCAGGCCGGCAAGGAGAGGTGACATGGAAGATCCAACGACCATTGCGCTGAACCTGACTTTTTTCGGGACCCTCGGCGTGGCGTTCTTCATGTTCCTCGGCCTCTTCCTGGTTTTCGCCGCCACCCTCGTGCTCGCAGGGGTCGGCCGGCTGGCGGCAGTCGTCGTCCTGGCCGCCGCCGGGCTCCTCCGCCGCAGCCCCGTACTACGGGAACCAGGGGTTGGGGAAGATGCGGCACGGGAGAATGCGGCACAGGAGCCGACGCGGCACCAGCCGGCCAAGGCCGCGAAGCCCGCGCGCCCCGCCCGGAACGCAGGCAAGAAGGAACCGGCGCTGTCCCCGGAGTGGGCGGCCGCCGTGGCCCGGGCAGATGCCCGCGCCGCCGCGAGGGCCAGAGCCGAGGCCGGCCCGGCCGTCCGGGTCACCGTCCGGGACCTGCCCAACCCCCTGGCACCGGCACAGGACATCAAGGAAGTCTCTGCCCTCGTGCAGTCGGCCACGGACACCAATGGAACACTTGGCGCCGTCCCGCGGGCATTCAAAAAGCCGCCCATGCCCGCAGCGAAGTCCCTGCTGGACACCGGATCGCTCGTGTCCCTGCGCGGAACCCTGCCGCCCGGGAAGGCCAAACAGCCGGTCCAGGAGCGCAAGGCCGGCTGAGCCCTTACCCCGGGCAGGCAAGTCCGCTACGTTGGAACCCATGGAATTCAGATACCTCGGGAACAGCGGCTTCAAGATTTCAGCAATCACGTTTGGCAACTGGCTGACCCATGGCTCCCAGGTGGAGAACGACGTCGCCACCCAGTGCGTCCGGGCCGCGCTCGACGCCGGTATCAGCACCTTCGACACGGCCGATGTGTATGCCAACACCGTGGCGGAGACGGTCCTCGGAGCTGCTTTGAAGGACGAGCGCCGCGAGTCGCTGGAAATCTTCACGAAGGTCTTCGGCCCCACCGGGCCCAAAGGCCACAACGATCTTGGGCTGTCCCGCAAGCACATCATGGAATCCATCAACGGCTCCCTCACGCGGCTGCAGACCGACTACGTGGACCTCTACCAGGCCCACCGATACGACTACGAGACGCCGCTGGAAGAGACCATGCAGGCCTTCGCAGACATCGTGCGGCAGGGCAAGGCCCTGTACATCGGGGTCAGCGAGTGGACGGCCAACCAGATCCGCGACGGCCATGCCCTCGCCAAGGAGCTGGGCTTCCAGCTGATCTCCAACCAGCCGCAGTACTCCATGCTGTGGAGGGTGATCGAGGCCGAGGTGATTCCGGCGTCGGAAGAACTGGGCCTGTCCCAGATCGTCTGGTCCCCGATTGCCCAGGGCGTGTTGAGCGGCAAGTACCATCCCGGCAAGCCTGCCCCCGAGGGCAGCCGCGCCACGGACTCCAAGGGCGGCTCGCGGATGATCGAGCGCTGGATGTCCGACGAGGTCCTCACCGGCGTCCAGCAGCTCAAGCCGATCGCGGAGGAGGCCGGGCTGACCATGGCGCAGCTCAGCATCGCCTGGGTGCTGCAGAACAAGAACGTGGCCTCGGCGATCATGGGCGCGTCCCGGCCGGAGCAAATCGAGAAAAACGTCGCGGCAGCGGGTGTGAAGCTGGACGCGGTGATCATGGACAAGATCGACGCCGTCATCGGTTCGCTGGCCGAACGCGACCCCGCGCAGACCAAGTCGCCCGCCTCCCGCGAGGCCTAGGCCCATGCCCAACGCTCCCGAGCTTGCCGTCACCGGGTCCACCGGCCAACTGGGCGGCCTGGTGGCCAGGCTGCTGGCCCACGCAGGCAGCCAGCAACGGCTCCTGGTGCGGGACGCGTCCCGGGCACCTGAGCTCGAGGGCACCGTCCCTTTCGTGACCACCTACGCCGAACCGGAGCGGGCGAAGGCGGCGCTGGCCGGGGCGAAAACGTTGTTCATGGTCTCCGCAGCCGAGGCCGAGGACCGGCTGCAGCAGCACTACGCCTTCATCGATGCGGCGGCCGCAGCCGGCGTCCAGCACATTGTGTACACCTCGTTCTTCGGCGCGGCGCCGGACTCCACCTTCACACTGGGCCGGGACCACTTTGCGACGGAGGAGCGCATCAAGGCCTCCGGCATGGACTACACGTTCCTGCGGGACAACTTCTACCTGGACTTCCTGCCGCTGCTGGCCGGCGAGGACGGCGTGATCCGCGGCCCCGCCGGGGACGGCGTGATGGCGGCCGTGGCGCGGGCGGACGTTGCCCGCTCGGCTGTCACCGTGCTGCGGGACCCATCCCTGCACGTGGGACGGACCTATGACCTGACCGGCCCGGAAGATATCTCGCTGGCCCGCGGCGCCGAACTCCTGACCGCCGGTACCGGCCGGGCCATCACCTTCCACAACGAGACCCTGGCGGAGGCCTACGCGTCCCGCGCCTCCTACGGCGCCCCGCCATGGCAGGTGGACGCCTGGGTGAGCACCTACACGGCCATCGCCGCCGGTGAACTCGCCGGTCCGACGTCGGCGGTGCATGAGCTGACGGGCCGCGAACCGCTGAGCCTCGAGCAGTTCCTGGCCGAGGCGCACACGCTGTAGCCCCTGGGTCGGAAGAGACCGGACGGGACCGGCGCGACCCGGTGTTGACGGTTTCCGGGCTGCGGCGTAGACCTGAAACCAGGTGACACCTATAAAACCGGGCTGGTCCTCCACACGTCCGGGCTGGTCCTTCAGAAGAATCGCGGCGTGCCATGCCAAAGCAAATGTCCAGACACTCTTCTGTCCTGAAGAGTCCGCGCCGGCAGGCCGGACAACGGGCGCATCCCGGCGAACCGAGCCACGGCCCGCTGACGGCGGAGGAACTCCAGCTCGCCGTGCGGAACCATTCCATGCCGCTCGAGGCCCTGCGGAACGACACCACACCGCCCGGACTGCACTACGTGCTCACCCACTTCGACATCCCGTTCATCGACGCCGAACACTGGCATCTGTGGATCGGCGGCGCCGTGCAGCGGTCCTTCGAACTGAGCCTGCGGGCTTTGCTCCGGGCACCGAGCATCACCCTCCCTGTCACCCTGGAGTGCGCCGGCAACGGCCGGTCCCTCCTGCGGCCTCGTCCGCTGAGCCAGCCGTGGGTACTCGAGGGAGTGGGGACCGCCGCATGGACCGGTGTCCCGCTCGCCTACCTGCTGACGCGCGCCGGAGTAGAGGACGACGCCGTGGAGGTGCTCTTCACCGGGGCCGACGCCGGCAGCCAGGGCGGCGTCGCCCAGCAGTACGCGCGCAGCCTGCCGATCGAGGAGGCCCTGCGGCCCGACGTCGTGCTCGCCTACCGGATGAACGGCGCTGACCTGCCGCCGCAGCACGGCTATCCGCTCCGGCTCGTGGTGCCCGGCTGGTACGGCATGGCGAGCGTGAAGTGGCTGACCTCGATCAAGGTTCTGACCAAGCCCTATGACGGTTTCCAGCAGGCGGTGGCGTACCGCTACCAGCACGATGCCGAGGATCCCGGCACCCCGGTCAACTGGATCAAGGTCCGCTCGCTCATGGTTCCCCCGGGCGTCCCGGATTTCTTCACCCGGAGCCGGATCCTGCCCCCGGGACCGGTGATGCTGACCGGCCGGGCGTGGTCCGGGCAGGGCGCCGTGCAGCGCGTCGAGGTCGGGATCGACGGAAAGTGGGCCCCGGCCCATTTGGAGCACCCGGCTGCCCCGTTCGCGTGGTGTGCGTGGTCGATGCCGTGGGTGGCCGATCCCGGCGAACATGAGCTCTCCTGCCGTGCCACCGACGCCACCGGCGCCGAACAGCCGCTGGAACCGGAATGGAACTACCAGGGCATGGGCAACAACGTGGTGCAGCGGATCAAGGTCAGCGTGGCGTAACGGCCTGGACCCCCGGGCCCGTGCCTGGCCGGGCGGCCTGGGGCAGGGCTCAGCATCCCTCGTAGCCGGTGAGCACCTTCACCTTGTCCGCCGAGGCGGACGACGGATCGAAGGTGTAGCCGATCCACTCCCGCGCCAGCCGCCGTGCCAGTTCCAGCCCCACCACGCGCTGGCCCATCGTGAGGACCTGGCAGTTGTTGGAGAGCACGGAGCGCTCCACGCTGAAGGAGTCATGGGCGGTCGCGGCCCGGATGCCGTCCACCTTGTTGGCGGCGATGGCGACACCGATCCCGGTGCCGCAGAACAGGATGGCCCGGTCTGCCTGCCCGTCCCGGATCAATTCGCCCGCGGCGATGCCCACGTACGGGTAGGGCTTGGCGAACTCCTCCGGGGCGTCGGCCCGGTTGACGCCGATGTCGATGACCTCGGCCACCCGCGGGTCCGTCCGGAGGTCCGCCAGGATCTGGTCCTTGTAATCCACTCCGGCCTCGTCCGCACCCACAATGAGCCGGATCCCTGCTGCCGGGCTCACGGGCGTGCCCCTGCAGCCTGCCGCACACCGGCAAGGTGCGGACCGAACACAGTGAACACCATTGCCAGGGACGTGGCTCCGGGGTCGGGTGTGCCCACGCTCTTTTCCGCCAGGGGCCGCGCCCGGCCCTTCAGCGGGCGCAGGGCCGCGGTGGCCTGCGCCGCGGAGGCAGCCTCCCGTGCAGCTTCCGCCCAGCCGGCATCCGCCCCCGCCCCTTCGCTGGTGAGCCGGCTGAAAGTCTCGGCAAACGGGACCAGCGCGTCCACCATAGTCTTGTCGCCGACCTCGGCCTTGCCGAGCTCGGCGATCCGGGCGGCAAAGGCTGCCACCGCTGCCGCAAGTTCGGCTGCACTGGGTGCCTGGTCGTTGCCGACGGCCTCGCCAAAGGCCCGCAGGCCGGCGCCCCACAGCACCCCGGAGGTGCCGCCGGCGTTGTCCGCCCACGCATCGCCGGCGGCGGCCAGAGCGGCACCGGCACCGGCACCGCGGGACGCAGCGTCTGCGACGGCGGCACTGGCCGCATCAATCCCGCGCACCATGCCCCGCCCGTGGTCTCCGTCGCCGGCGATGGCATCGAGGTCGCCAAGGAACTTCTCGGCGTCGTGGATGGCTTCGCGGGCTGCCGCCAGGGCGGCAACGCACTGCTGTGCATAGTCGCGTGAAGCTTCTGCCGCGGCGAAGGCCTCCGGCGCCTCCGTGTCCTCGGCCGTGGCCGACTCGTCCGCCTCGCCGCCGGGGAGTGCGGCATTCCCGCGCCGGTAGGCGGGGGTCTCGGCGGGAGCTGTCCAGAGCGGCTCGAGTTCGTCATCGAGCCACGTCACGGTCAGGGACACACCGGCCATATCCAGGCTTGTGACCAGTTCGCCGACTTCCGGCATCACCAGTGTGTAGCCGGCGGCGCGAAGCAGCGTTGCGACGCTGAGCCAGAGGACGAAGAGTTCTTCGTGCTTAGTGGAACCGAGCCCATTGAGAATGACGGCGATGCGGTCTCCCGCACCATGCGGCGTCTCAGCAAGCAGCCGGGACACGAACTCCTGTCCCAGCTCCTTCGCGGGCGGCAGATCCGTGTCAAACAGGCCGGGTTCGCCGTGAATGCCCAGGCCGAGGCCCATCTGCCGGTCCTCGAGGGTGAACAGCGGCGCCTCGGCGCCGGGGAAGGTGCAGCCGTGGAAGGCAGTGCCGATGGTGCGGGTCAGGTCGTTGGCCTTCCGGCCCAGGCGCACCACCTCGGCCAGGTCGGCGCCGGCTTCGGCGGCCGCGCCCATGATCTTGAAGACCGTGAAATCACCAGCAATGCCGCGGCGTTTTTCCGACTCCGACGGCGGCGCGCTGGCGACGTCGTCGGTCACCAGGACGTTCTCCACTTCGATCCCCTCGGCGGCGAGCCGTTCGCTGGCCATCCCGAAGTTCATGACGTCGCCCGCGTAGTTGCCATAGGTGAAGACCACCCCGGCGCCGGAATCCGCTGCCTTGGCCACGGAGTACGCCTGCTGGGCCGACGGCGAAGTGAAGATATTCCCGACGACGGCGCCGTCGGCCAGTCCGGTGCCGATCAGCCCGGCGAAGGCCGGGTAGTGCCCCGAGCCGCCGCCGGCCAGCACGGCCACCTTCGGTTGGCGGGGCCGGTGCCGCCGGACGGCGCCGCCGGGAACCTGGCGCACCAGGTTCGCATGGACGTCGCAGAAGCCGGCGAGGGCTTCCTCGGCGAAATCGGACGGGTTGTTAAATATTCTGGTCATCGTGGGCTCTTTCAGCTGCTCGCGGTCTTCTCAACGGCGGGACGGCTAGTGGATGTGGCTTCCGCCGTTGATATCGATGGTGGTGCCGGTGAGGTAGGCGGATTCCTCGGAGGACAGGAACGTGATGACGGCCGCGATTTCCTCGGTACTCGCGTTGCGCCCCAGCGGAATGCCGGCGTTGATGGCCGCTTCCTGCTCTTCGGTGCTGCCCACACGGATGTTCGTGTCCACGGCGCCGGGGGTGATGGCGTTGACGGTCACGCCGGTGCTGCCTATTTCGCGGGCCAGGGCCTTGGTGAAGCCCAGGATGGCGGCCTTGGCTGCGGAGTACGGGACCTTGCCGAAGACGCCGCCGCCGCGCTGGGCGGAAACCGAGGACATGTTCACGATCCGGCCCCAGCCGCTGGCGATCATGTCCGGCAGGAAGGCCCGGGTGACGAGGTAGGTTCCCGTCGCGTTCACGGCCATGACCTTGTTCCAGAGCTCCAGTGTGGTCTCGAGGAACGGCACCGGGGAGGTGATGCCGGCGATATTGGCCAGGGCCCCGACGGCGGGAAGGCTGCCGGAGCGGACTTCGGCGGCCACTGCGTTGTACGCGGCTGTCACGGAGTCCTCGCTGGCGACGTCGATCTCGAAGCCAAACGCGGGAACGGTGAACTCGTTGCCGATCTCCGCTGCGACCTTGGCAGACTTCTCGCCGTCGAGGTCCAGGATCACCACGGCCCAGCCCTGGCTGGCGTAGCGGCGTGCAGTGGTGATGCCGATGCCCCGGTCCGAGGTTGCCCCGGTGAGGACGGCGGTGCGCTGGATGGTGCTCATGATGCTCCTTGGGTTGGTGTTGTGTCTTGGATTGAATCGATTGCTCCAGCAGCGCCGTTTTGGGGGTCCAAAAGGGCCGTTTCGGAGCAATCGATGGTTCAGATGAGGTCTGTGATGAAGCTCGCGGCCTTGGCGGCCGCCGCGGGGCGCTCCCCGTGGGTGACGTCCCGGGTCTCCAGCTCCAGGGAGAAGTGGCCGGTGTAGCCGTCAGCCGCGAGGGCCTCCAGGCCGGCGGCGAAATCGGCCTGGCCGTTGCCGATGCTGAGGTTGATGTTCCCCGGCACTGCATCGCGCAAGTGGACGTGGGCGATCCGGCCCCGATGGCGCTTGAGGTAGTCCAACGGATCCTCGCCGGCGGCCACGATATGGCTGAAGTCCATGACGATCCCGACCCCGGAACCGGCCAGCCGCCCGGCCAGCTCTTCCGCGCGCTCAAGGTTCCAGCAGAACCTCAGGAAGTGCAGGGACTCGGTCCAGAGCTCGACGCCGAACACGTCGGCCCGCCGCTTGGCGGCGGTGAGTTGCGCGGCAATGGTGTCCAGGTCCTCGTCGAGGCTGCGGACCGGGTCGTGGCCGAGGGCGCCGCAGGGCAGGACTAGCGCCTTCGCGCCCGTGCCGGCCGCCAATGCGAGCAGCGCGTCAAGGTGCCGGTTCCGTGCTGACTGTGCGTCGGCGTCGAGCAAGGCGTTCAGGTCCCCGACGTCCCCGTTAACCGACCGGACCCGCAGCCCGGAGGGAACCACCTCGGCCGTGACGGCGGCGACGGCATCGGCGTCGAGGTCGTAGGGAACGTGGTCGCACACTCCGGGCAGGGCACCGAGATCTATTTCCTCAAAGCCGAGGCCCTCAATGGTGCGCAGGGCCTCTGGCAGGCTCTGGTGGCGGAAGCTGATGGACGAGCAGCCGAGTCGGGAATTGAACATCGTCGTTGATCCTCTGGTCGCGCCCGGAGGCGGTGGTGATATGGACCACACTACAAAATTCGACTGTCAACAGTCAACCTTTGAAGTTGACTGTTGACATTGCCTTATGGCGCGGGTCACACTGGCGTATCATCTGTTAACAGTCGACAGTGTCGGTGCGGAAGCGTCGGCAGCTCTCTTCGAAAGGGATTGACATGAGCAACGAAGCTCTGACCATGCGGGGCCCGGTGCACGGCACCAGGGAAGCGAAACGGGTCGCGATCGGCTCCAGCGTCGGCGCGGTCATCGAAACCTATGACTTCATCGGATTCGGCACGGCGGCTGCCCTGTACTTCGGTACGGCCTTCTTCCCCACCGGCGATCCCGTGACCGGAACCCTGGCTGCCTTCGCCACCCTGGGTGTCGGATTCGCGGCCCGCCCGATCGGCGGCATCATCGGCGGGCACCTCGGTGACAAAGTCGGCCGCAAGCCGGTCCTGGTGGCCTCCCTCATCCTCATGGGCATCGCCACTTTCGTCATCGGCCTGCTCCCCACCTACACCCAAGTGGGTCTGTTGGCTCCGGCTCTGCTGGTGTTCGTCCGCATCATCCAGGGCCTGGCCTTCGGCGCGGAGTGGGGCGGCGCCATCCTCATGAGCTACGAACACGCACCCTGGAAATCGAAGGGAAAGTACACCGGCATGGTTCAGGCCGGCTTCCCGGTCGGGCTGCTGCTGGCCAACCTCGTGTTCCTCTTCAGCGTCCAGCTCGGCGGCGAACTCGCCTGGCGCATTCCCTTCCTCGCCAGCATCGTGCTGGTCGTCGTCGGACTGATCATCCGTTCCAAGGTCCCCGAGTCCCCCGTCTTCGACGAGGTCAAGGACAGCGGCGACATCGTCAAGTCGCCCATCACGGAGGTCCTGAAGACCGACTGGCGCAACATCGTCAAGGGCATCGGCCTGCGCATCGCCGAGACCGCCGGCTACGCCGTGTCCATCACGTACATGATTTCCTACCTGAACAGCCAGCACCTGGCCGATAAGTCCCAGACGCTCGTGGCCTTGTGCATCGCCTCCGCAATCGGCATCTTCGCCACCCAGGCCTGGGCGCGGCTGACGGACAGGATCGGCCGGCGCCCGCTCTACATCTGGTCCTGCGCCTTCGCCGTGGCCTTCGCGGTGCCGATGTTCCTGCTGGTCAACACCGGACTGTTCATCTTCATCATCGCCACCCTCGTGATTTCCTACGCCGTCTGCCAGAACTCCCTGGCCGGAGCCCAGGGCCCGTGGTTCCCGGAGCTGTTCCAGGCCAAGACACGCGCCTCCGGCGCCTCGCTGGCCTACCAGATCTCGGCCATGGTCTCAGGGTTCACCCCGTTCATCACCACCTTGCTCTTCGTCAGCTTCGGCTGGATGGGACCGGCACTGCTCTTCGGCACCTATGCCGCCATCGGACTGTGGGCCGCCGTTGCCACCCGTGAAACCTGGGGCAAGCGCGAACGTGAACTCGCTGCCGAGGCCACCAAAAGCACCCCCACCCACGTGAGCGCGTAGAAACGCACCGCCCCGGAAGCCGTCGAAGGCATCCCGCAGCAGCTCGTCACGTCATATTTGAAAGGCAGAATTGTGGTTTCAACACAGGAAATAACAACCCGAGGCAAGGCCTCCGACGTCGAGGCAGAACGCCTGGCACGGGTCGAAGCGGCCGCCTACCGGATCCGCCACCATGCCCTGAACATGGGCGAAGTCCAGGGCCAAGGCTACGTGGGCCAGGCCCTCGGCGCGGCCGACATGCTCGCCGCGGTCTACGCGGACCAGCTCCGGTTCCGCGCCGACGATCCTGGGTGGGAGGACCGCGACCGGTTCCTGCTCTCCACCGGCCACTACGCGATCGGCCACTACGCGGCCCTCGCCGAGGCTGGAATCATCCCCGTCAAGGAACTGGAGACCTACGGCTCGGACGACTCCCGGCTGCCGATGTCCGGGATGTCCACCTACACCCCCGGTATGGAGATTTCCGGCGGCTCCCTCGGACACGGCCTCTCCATCGCCGTCGGCGCCGCCCTGGGCCTGCGCTACCAGGGTTCGGGTTCCCGGGTCTACAACTTCCTCTCCGACGGCGAACTCGACGAGGGCTCCACGTGGGAGGCCGCGATGGGCGCCCACCACCACCAGCTCGGCAACCTCACCGCCATGGTGGACATCAACGCCCTGCAGGCCGACGGCAAGACCGACACCGTGCTGCGCACCGAGCCCGTCACCGAAAAGTGGCAGGCGTTTGGCTGGTACGCCCAGCGCGTGAACGGGAACGACGTCGGCGCGCTGCTGGCCGCGTTCGACAACGCGGCCGCCCAGGCGGCCGCCGTCGGACGTCCCTCCGTGATCCTGTGCGACACGAAGGTGGGCCGCGGCGTGCCGCTGCTCGAGGACCGCGAAAAAGCCCACTTCATGCGCATCGAAGAACACGAATGGCAGCTCTGCCGCGAGCAGCTGACCGCAGGTTTCGAAGGAAAGGCCGCACGATGAGTACCGCAACAACACCGAAACTGAAGACCTCTGCCATGATCGCCTCCTTCGCGGACCCGGGCCAGAAGACCGCGTCCGCGCCGTTCGGGCACGCCCTGGTCAAGGCCGCGCAGGAGAACGACAAGATCGTGGGACTGACCGCGGACCTGGGCAAGTACACGGACATGCACATTTTCGCCCAGGCCTTCCCGGAACGCTTCTTCCAGATGGGCATGGCCGAACAGCTGCTCTTCGGCGCCGCGGCCGGCCTGGCTGAGACCGGCCTGGTCCCGTTCGCCTCGACGTACTCGGTGTTCGCTGCCCGGCGCGCCTACGATTTCCTGTGCCTGGATGCCGCCGAGCCGAACCTCAACGTCAATATCGTCGGCGGGCTCCCGGGGCTGACCACCGGGTACGGTCCAAGCCACCAGGCGACCGAGGACATGGCGATCTTCCGCGGGATGCCCAACCTGACCATCGTGGATCCCTGCGACTCGCTGGACATCGAGCAGGCGGTCCCGCAGCTGGCAGCCAGCGAGGGGCCCACATACCTGCGTCTGCTGCGCGGCAACGTCCCCACCGTGCTGGACGAGTACGACTACACCTTCGAGCTCGGCAAGGCGAAAGTCCTGCGTGGAGGCCGTGACGTCGTCTTCATCTCCAGCGGGCTCATGACCATGCGGGCCCTCCAGGCGGCCGAGGCGCTGGCAGCGCACCACGTGGATGTCGCGGTCGTCCACGCCCCCACCATCAAGCCGTTCGACACCGCGACGGTCCTCGCCGAGCTGAACACCGACCGCCTGGCGGTCACGTTGGAGAACCACAGTGTGGTGGGCGGGTTGTTCGAGACCGTGGCCTCGGCCGTGGTCACCGCGGGACTGGGCAAACGGGTGGTGCCGGTGGCGCTGCCG
This sequence comes from Arthrobacter sp. 131MFCol6.1, assembly GCF_000374925.1. GTDB lineage: Bacteria > Actinomycetota > Actinomycetes > Actinomycetales > Micrococcaceae > Arthrobacter. The sequence goes on along the minus strand of NZ_KB895558.1, from coordinate 25,949 downwards.
GACGAATTCCTGGACGCCGGCGCACTGCCCACCCTGCACGAACGCTACGGCCTCTCGGTGCAGAGGATCGTCGCCAAGGTGCTCGCCGAACTGGGCTGAGGATGTTGCGGGGCCGGGAGTCACCGGCCCCGCCCGTGCCGTACCATCAACTGTTAACACACCAACTGTAGACAGTTGACCACTGACAGGCAGTTGACCACTGAGCGTGAGGACTAACGATGGCCGGAGCAACAGCCCCGCTTCTCGGACTGGAAAAGAAGAGCCTCCGCGAGCAGGCGCTATCCGCCCTGCGCACGGCCATCACGAGCGGAGAGCTGGAGCCGGGGCGGCATCTGGTGGAGACCGAACTCTCCGACATGCTCCAGATCAGCCGCGGGACACTGCGCGAGGCCCTGCGTCAGCTGGAGCAGGAAGGACTCCTGTCGGCCGGACCGCGCGGCAGGCTGTCCGTGCGGCACCTGGACGGCAAGGAAATCCGGGACATCTTCGCCGTCCGGGCCGCGCTCGAATCGCTTGCGGTCCGGACGCTGTGTGAGTTGCCGGACCGGGCCTCCGTGATTACGTCCCTGCGCTCGGCCGTCGATGCCATGGCCGCGGCCGCCGAGGCCAGCCTGGAGGAACGGATTGAATCCGATCTGGAGTTCCACCGGACACTGTGCCGGCTCACCGGAAACGAGACCCTGCTGCACTCCTGGGAGTCGCTTGAGGGCTCCATTCGGATGTCCATCATGTTTGCCGGGATCGAGAGGGCCGTCAAGAACATGAGCGTGGACCGGCACCACGACATCGTCGCCGCGATCGAGACCGGCAACGCGACACTGGCCCGCACGACGGTCCTCGAGCACATGGACGTCGCCGCAGCCAACCTGGTGGCCTAAGCGGTCAGTAGTCCACGATCGCGCCGGCGGAGATGTTGACGGTCGCGTCCGTGATGGCCGCCGCCTTGTCCGAGACGATGAAGGATGCCACGTTACCGACATCCGCCAGCGTGGCCGTGCGGTTCAGGTGCGCGGCCCTGGCAATCTCCACCACGATCTCCTCGCGGCCCTCGGCCTGCCACGGGATGGTTTCGATAATGCCGCCGGTGACCATGGTGACCACCCTGATGCCGTGTTTTCCCAGTTCCAGGGCCCACTGCCGGCGCAGCCCCTCCATCGCGTCGAGCGCCACCTTGAAACCGCCCAGGCCGGGGATCGTCTGCGGCCCCGAGCCCCCGAACATGAGCACGACGCCGGAGCGCTGCTTAACCATGTAGGCGGCGGCCGCGCGGGTGGTCAGGAAGTGCGTCCGCGCGGCCAGGGTGATGGGCTGGGTGAAGTCATCCACATCAATTTCCATGAGTGGCTGCTGGACGTCGCCGAACGAGATCACGTTGAAGGAGATGTCGATCCTCTTGGTCTTCTTCGCCACCCGGCTTACGAAGGCATCCACCTGCTCTTCGTCCAGGGCATCGACGACGGCGGTTTCGGCGGTGCCGCCTGCCTCGCGAATGTCATTGGCAACTTTTTCCAGCCGTGATTCCGTCCTCCCGGCAATGTGCACCGTGGCGCCGTCGGCCGCGAAAGCCCTTGCCACCGCCCCGCCGACCGCTCCGCCGCCGCCGTAGATCAGGGCGGTCTTGCCGTGAAGCAAGCCGCTTTCAGGAATCCCGATGTTCACCATGGTCGCCTGCCTTGTGCCGCGGAGTACGTGAATTCCCTCAACTATGTTCTTGCGGCGGGCCGGTGGCAAGAGGACCGGGAGCAGCGCGGCATTAGCTTCTGGGCGGCCCTCCGGGTCCGGCGGCTGGTCCAGGCCCGGCGGATCCGGGTCCGGCAGGCCCGGCGGCGGGTCCTGGTCCGACCGCGGGGCCGGGTCCTGCGGGGCCTGGCCCGACCGCGGGGCCGGGTCCGGCGTATGTAGGCACCGGCAGCTCGCCCGGATCGACCGGACCCATATCGAGGTGGAACGGCGGATATTCGTCGCGCATGAGGGCGACGTAGGCCATGACGCGGTGGATCCAGCGGTTCAGGCCGAGCAGGAGGTCGAAGAGCCCCTGCCGGTATTGGCCCGTGAATAACAGGATCACGCCGGCAATGAGGACCAGCAGCCCCAGGAGAGAGATGCCCACTCCATGCTGCACCCACTCGCCGTTCCGGTACTCCCACGTCCTCGCGGTCCCCGTCAGCAGGCTGATAATCAGCAGCTGCGGAATGGCCAGCAGCCACGATTTCACCAGCACCAGGCCGCGGGACAGCCGTTCGGGATAGTCGACGTCGAAGTCCGCCGGGTAATCGGTGCGGGCCAGCGTGAAGGGGGGATAGACGTCCGTGCCGATCGCGCTGAAGGCGTAGAAGGCCACGCGCCAGTTCCAGCGGATCACGCCGACATTGAAATTGAACAGCGAGCGCGGGTAGCGCCCCGTGAACAGGATCGCGAACCACGCCACGATCGTGACCACTCCGAAGGCGAACCAGAGGATGAACAGGACGAAGTAGTGCGGGATGGCCAGGAACCACTTCACGAGCCACTTCCACCGTGACAGGTTCGGGTCGAGGTAGCCGTGGAGGCGGGCGGGGTAGACGTATGGGGTCGTCGCACCCGGCGCCACCGGATACGGAGTCCCCGGCGGGGCAGCGTAGGCCGCTACGGCACCCGGCGGGGCAGCACTGTTCTGCTGGCCCGGGGTGGCCCTGGGCGGGTAGGGACCCGCGGGATACGGCTGACCGGGCTGGCCCGGCTGGGCCGGCAGGTAGCCGGGAGGGACACCGCTGCCCGTCCCGCCTTTGCCCGGGCCGCCACGGCCGAGTCCAACGGCGCCCAGCACGATCAGGGGCACCCCGATCAGCAGCATCACAAGGCCGCCGACCAGCAGACCAATGAACACCGGCAGGAGCAGATCGGTGCGCGCCCCGGCCTGCAGATTCACGCTCACCGGAGAGGTCGCGTCGGCATTCATGACCACCACTGCCCAGGCTCCGGAGCGGAGGTCCCAGGTCAGTTCCTGTTCCCCCGGGCCCGTGGCAGTCGCGGCCCAGAAGGTCTGCTGTGCCGGATTGGACGGGATTTGGGAACCGGCCACTTCGCGGTACTGCGCATGGAAGGGGTTGAACCTGACGTCGACGATTTCGGTGCGCCGGACACCGGCCAGGTACGTCGCGACGTCGGCCCGCGGGGCAATTCCGATGAAGATTTCCTTGCCGGGATCGGTGGAGGAACCGCGGAGCAGCACGCTGCCCGCAAAGTCCACTGGAACGCCGTCGTCCACCCCGCCGCCGGTCATGAGGTCCAGCCGGGGGGTCGTTAGCGCGTAGGAATTGCCTGAAAACGGCGCCGACGGCGTGATGAAGTACCTGCCGTCGCGTTGCTGGTAGTTTACCCAGCCCGCAAAGCCGGCGCCCGCCAACAATCCCAAACCGACCAGCGCGCACAGCGAGCCGATCACCAGCATGACAATCCGGCCTGCTTTCATGGCCGCCGTCCTTTCAGATGGTCCGTTTGCCACGCCCGGCCGGGCGTGGCTTCCGGAAGCTGGCGGCCCGGGCCGCTACGGCCCGAGCGAGATCACGAACGGCTTGGCTTCGGCGATGATGCCGGCACCGCCGGCGTGGAGGACAACGAACGCGTTCATGCCGTGATGACGACTTTGAGGGCCTTCGTCTCCGCGGCGCGGGCGAAAGTGTCGTACGCCTCCATGAACTCGTCGAAGGTGAAGTGGTGGGTGGCGAAACTGTCCGCGGGGATCTTTTGCTGTGCCACGAGCTTGAGCAGCATGGGGGTGGTGTTGGTGTTGACCAGGCCCATGCTGATGTTGATGTTCCGGATCCAGAGGTCTTCGACGTGCAGTTCCACGGCTTTGCCGTGCACGCCCACGTTGGCAACGGTGCCACCGGGACGCACGATGTCGGTGCACATCGTGAAGGTCGCCGGGACGCCGACGGCCTCGATCGCCACGTCGACGCCCTGCCCGTCGGTCAGGAGCATGAGCTGCTCCTTCCAGTCGGCATCGGAAGAGAGGACCACATCGGTGGCGCCGAATTCGCGGGATTTCTCAAGCCGGTTCGCGTCGAGGTCGACGGCGATGATCGTCGCGGCGCCGTAGAGGCCGGCGGTGGAGATCGCGGCAAGTCCCACGGGGCCCGCGCCGATGACGGCGACCGTGTCGCCGGGCTTGACCCGGCCGTACTGCACGCCGATCTCAAAGCCGGTGGGGAGGATGTCGGAGAGCATGACGGCCTGTTGGTCGCTGACCCCCTCAGGCAGGAGGTGCAGGGAGTTCTCGGCGTAGGGGACGCGGACGAACTCGGCCTGCGTGCCGTCGATTAGATGTCCGAAAACCCAGCCGATGCCAGAGGTTCCCTCCTCCCCCAGGCAGTGCGAGTACAGACCTGTCTTGCAGTTGGCGCAGTGCCCGCAGGACTTGATGCACGAAATGATGACGCGGTCCCCGACCTTGAGGCTGGTCACGGACGCACCGATCTCCGTGATGGTGCCGACCCCTTCGTGGCCCAGGATGCGGCCCTTGGCCACCGCGGGAACATCGCCTTTGAGGATGTGCAGATCGGTCCCGCAGATGGTGGTGGTGTCCACTTTGACGATCACATCGCTGGGATTCTGGATTGTGGGATCAGGGACCTCGGTCCACGATTTCTCCCCGGGACCGCCATAGACGAGGGCTTTCATACGTGCTCCTTGGTTTTGAGGATGACCAGCGGGTCCACGAGGCGCAAACGGCACGGAGTCTCCGTGCCATCGATCCCCGAATACAGCAACGAGGCGCGGGCACGCTCACGGAGTTCCTCGATCGCGGCGGCCGACACCCGGGCATGGGCGAGGTCGAGCACGAGTTCGAACCCGGGAAGCTTGGTCGTGACGCGGCGGCAAACGACATACAGTGCCCGCACGTTGGCTACGGTCACCACACCATGCACCTCGATCCGAGCTGTTTCGGCGTCGGCGTTCAGGCGGATGAGCACCTTGAGTTTAGGGTCCCCCGAATGGTGATGGATACTCATGTGGCCGTGGTCTCCTGCCTTTTCCTGCTGAAGCCGGAAAGTGCAAAACGCCATTTCCTTCCCCAATTCGCGGTGAGACCCGTGCCGTATTGCGTGAAGGGTTCTTCGCTCAACACGGCCCCCAACTGGCCGTGCAGCAACCTCCCCACACACACTCAGCTTGGGGGGCGCTCGTGGCGGGGGTAAGGGGCGAAAGTCCCGTGTGCGCCTTTTGGGTCCTGCGGCGTGGCACGCCTAGCCTTGTTCTATGTCTGATCCGCTCGATCCCTGCCGCGCCCCGGATCTCGTGCTGGCCTCCGTGCGGCACCCCGGGGAGGAAATATGCCTCGACGTTCATCTTCGCGCCGGGGCCGTGTCGGCGATCATCCCGTCGCGCCGGGACTCGAGTGCGCTCCCCGCTGCAACCCGGGTGGTGGACCTGGACGGCCGCTACGTCATTCCTGGGCTGTGGGACGAGCATGTCCACATGACGCAGTGGGCGCTGGCCTCCAACCGGCTTGACCTCTCCGGTGCCGGTTCGGCGCGCGAGGCGGCCGCCGTCGTCGGGGCCCATATGGCCGGGGACACTAGCGCCGGGGCCGGAAACGGCGCCGGCGCTCCGGGTCCCATCCAGACGCTGGTGGGCGTCGGATTCCGCGATGCCATCTGGCCGGACCTGCCCAGCCTGGACCTCCTGGACGGCGTGACGCGTGGCCGGCCGACGGCGCTGATCAGCCACGACCTCCACAGTGTCTGGCTCAACTCCGCAGCCGCCCAACAGTACGGCGTGCCGGTGGATGCGGGCGGCCTGCTCCGGGAAGAACCGGCGTTCGACCTGACCCGGGAGCTCGGCCAGCTGCCGGATGCGGTGGTGGACCCATGGGTCTGGCAGGCAGGTCAGGCTGCGGCCGCGCGGGGCGTGGTCGGGATCGTGGACTTCGAGATGACGTGGAACCCCGACGCCTGGCTGCGGAGGATCTCCGGCGGCTTCGCGGCCCTGCGGGTTGAGGCGGGCGTCTATCCGCAGGATCTGGACCGGGCCGTGGCCGAGGGACTGCGGACAGGTTTGTCGGTGGCCGGCGCCGGCGGGCTCCTGAGCGTGGGCCCCCTGAAGGTGTTGATCGACGGCTCGCTCAATACCCGCACAGCGTACTGCGTTGACCCGTATCCGAACGGCGGCCACGGGCTGCTGACGGTGAGCGAGGCGGAGCTGCTCGCCCTGCTGGTCCGGGCGCGGCAGGCAGGTTTTGTGCCGGCGGTCCACGCGATTGGCGACGCGGCCAACCAAGTCGCCTTGGATGCGTTTGAGGCTGCGGGCATCGCCGGACGGGTGGAGCATGCCCAGTTTGTCCGGAGCGAGGATTTCGCCCGCTTCGGCCGGTTGGGCGTGACCGCGAGCGTCCAGCCTGCGCATGCCCTCGATGACCGGGACGCCGCCGAGGCGAACTGGCCGGGGCGCACGGACCGGTCCTTCCCGCTCCGTTCATTGCTGGCCGCCGGGGCGACTCTCGCCTTGGGCTCGGACGCTCCGGTGGCCCCGCTGGACCCGTGGATTGCCATGTCCGCCGCCACGGCGCGGGCCCGGCTGGATGGCCGCGGGCCATGGCATGCCGAGCAGGCCCTCACGCGGCAGGAGGCCCTCACGTCCTCGTCCCGCGGCCGCGGCCGTCTCCGGGTCGGGGACCCCGCCGATATTGCAGTGCTCGACGGCGACCCGCTGACCGTGTCGGATGCGGAGTTTGCGGCGATGCCGGTGGCGGCCACGTTGGTGGCGGGGCGGTTCACGTACGGCGGCTAAGCACCGTTGACGCGCGCCTGGACCAAGTTGGCGTACGGCAGGCGGCCGTATTCTTCGACGAATGCGGCATGGTACCGGGCTTCGGCCGCGTTGAGTTGCTCAACGGGCAGCTCTTTCCACGCGATGATCAGGGACCCGGGCACGGCGAGCTGCCAGATGAGCCGGCCGTCCCAGTGGCCCGGCGGCTTGCCTTCGCCGAAGTCGACGAATTCCTGGATCTGCCGGCGCAGTCCGCGGTTGCCCTTGCTTCCGGGGCCGGCTTTTCCCACGAAGAGGACATCGGCGCCGTCCACCCATTCGGCGTCGAGAGCTTCCGTCGTCAGGGTGGGGTTCTTCTTCTTGAAGATGCCGGCGGTGCTCTTGGCCAGGAACTGCGGCCGGAAGCCCTCGGGCCGCAGCACCACGAAGATCCCGGGCTTCTGCGGGATCCGGTTGATGTCAAGGTCCTGGAGGGGCCGGAAACCGGTGAATCCGTCCTGTTTCAGCGACTGTGTGTTGATGGGCATGGGTTCCTTGGATCGGGGCTCGTGGCGTTCCTTTGAAGCTTACGGAAGAAGCTCACTCACTGAAGTCCGGGCTCAGCCGCGGATGAAGGTGCCCAGCCCGGTCTGATCGTAGAAATCAAGCCTGACGCTCGACGCCGTGCTGCCTCCGGCTGCGGCGTCCGCACCAGGGGCAGCGTCCGCGCCGGGGGCGAAGATTGCCCCGGCAAGACCGTTGGCGTTCTCGCCGATGGATTCAAAGCTGAAGGTGTCGCCGTCGAAATGAGTGAGCGGGAACTTGGTGGTCCTGCCGGCCGGGCCCAGCTCAAGGGTCAGCACGTCGTTCTCCACCAAGACGGTGAGCGGGCCATAGTAGGAGTTCGTGTAACTGCCGACGTAGAAATCGTTGCCCTGCGCCGGTTTGGCCTGCGCCGGCGCCTTGGAATAGTCGACTTTTGGCTTCTCCGCCTCATCGATCTTCTGGAAGACGCCCGAGGTGAATCCGATCCAGTCCACTGTCGGGGCGCCGTTCTGGGCCGTGTCCAGGAATGCGGCGCAGATGGCTTCGGGGATGCCCTGCGGGCGGCCGTTCGTTAGGGCCACAATGCCCAGCTGCTCGCCGGGGAGCAGGGAGACGGCGGTCGCGGCCCCAAGGTTGAAGGCTCCCGAGTGCCCGAGCATGAGCCGGGCGTGGTCGTCGTAGGAGACGTTCCAACCCAAGCCGTAGAAGCGGGTACGGGCGCCCGGCGTCGCCGGTGGGCCCGAGACGGCATGCGGGATATGCGTGACGCCAAGCGCGTCCGGGTCGATAACCTCGCTTCCCTCAAAGCTGCCGTTGGCGAGCTGCAGGCGGATCCAGCGCGCCACGTCGCGCACGGAGGAGCTGGCCCCGCCGGCGGGTGCTTCGGCGTCGGCATCCCGGGTGTATTTGGCCACCCAGGTCTTGTTACCGGCGGGGACGTGGATCAGAGCCTTGTTCGTCGCTTTTTGGTAGTCACCGTGGCGATAGCTCGTGGAGGTCATGCCCAGGGGCTTGAACAAGACTTCTTCGGCGAGGTCTGCCCAAGGTTTGTTCATGGCATCGGCGACAGCCTGTGCACCAGCCGTGTAGCCGAAGTTGCTGTAGTTGTAGCTCGACCGGAATGAGTCCAGCGGCTGCTGGTTGAGGTGGCTGAGAATATAGGACTGGTCGAATCCGAGGTCTTCCAACAGATCGCCCGCCCCCGTGCTGAGGCCGCCTTGATGTGACAGCAGGTCGGCCACCGTGGCATTCCGCGTGACGTAGGGGTCTTTCAGGGCGAAGCCGGGGGTGTGGTTGATCACCGGTTCCGTCCAGGAGATGGCCTTGCGGCCCACGGCCACGGCCGCCACCGTGGAGGCCAAGGGTTTGGACACCGAGGCCACTTGGAAGACGGTATCGGCGTCCACTGTCTCGGGTCTGCCCGATTCCCGCACGCCGAAGCCCTTGGCGTACACCATTTGGTCCTTGTAGACCACGGCCACCGCGACGCCGGGAACACCGGTACTTTCCATCACGCCCTGGACCATCCCATCCAGCTTTGCCAAGGCGACGTTGACCTTCTCTTGGTCCAGGAGCGGTTTGACCTGCGGTTCCGGCGCCGGAAGCAGCGACGGAGACGGCGTACCGGAGGCGCCAGGGGCACTACTTCCGGCACCGCCGGGGACACTTTGGGCCGTGCAGGCGGCCAGCAGCGGCATGCCCGCTATCCCCGCGGCCCCGACGCCGACCGCTCTAAGTAGCGAGCGGCGGTCCGAAGGCAGCGAGCTGATCCTCGTCGCGATAGATTCCCTCTGGTTCATGGACAATCCTCCGCCCGATTCCGCCTGGGGCGCAACGCTAACGCCCTCTCCCATGATGGACCCCGCGCCGGTGTTTGAGACAGGGGCGGGGCGGCCGGGTGGGGTCTTCGGACGCCGGGAACTCGCGGCCGCACCTCCACAACCGCCAACGAAACCCCAACCCCGCTGACCTCGCGACCTCCATCTGGTTGCCCCTTTAAGTGTCAGACCCCCGGAGGAGACTCGATTCATGGACGGCAATCAGGGGCCCGAAGTGGTTCCGGCGGGACACGGCGACGGCGGCTTCGGCCGCGACGGGGGCCGCGCGGGCGCCGGCGGGCGGGGTCCCGGAGTCTGTCATGCCGCCATCGGTGTGGTGACCACCCACGGGTTCCCGCGGTCTGTCCGCCGGCCTCGGCCTCCCGTTAGTGTCGTACCCCCGGAGGAGACTGGATTCATGGACGGCAATCAGGGGCCCGAAGTGGTTCCGGCAGGACACGGCGACGGCGGCCTCAGCCGCGCCGGGAGCCGCGCGGGCGCCGTTCCGGTCAGTGCTCCGGTGGCCGTCGAGGACCTAGTCCGCATGATGTCGGAGATCCTTCCGGCCACGGACAGTGCCGGGATGATCGACCAGCTTCGCGAGCTTGAGGACATGAAGTCGGCCGCGGCCGCCCTGCAGGCCCGGATAGCGTTCGACTTTGATGCACGGCAGCGCCGCGCCCAGACCGCCGCCGGAATTCCCGTGGAGAAGCTCGGCGCCGGGATCGGCGCGCAGCTCGCCCTCGCCCGGCGCGAATCCCCCGCCAAGGGCGGCCGGCTCCTGGGCCTGGCCAGGGCCCTCGTGACCGAAATGCCGCACACCCTCGCCGCGCTGCAAACCGGGCAGCTGAACGAATGGCGCGCCACCCTGCTCGTGCGCGAAACCGCCTGCCTGACCGCCGCCGACCGGGCCGCCGTCGACGCCGAACTCGCGGCCGACGCCGGGACGTTCGCCGGCGCCGGGGACCGGTCCCTGATCGCCGCGGCCCGGGCCGCCGCCTACCGGCGTGACCCCCGCTCCGTGACCGAACGTGCCGCGCACGCCGCCTCCGAGCGGCACGTCAGCCTCCGCCCGGCCCCCGACACCATGTGCCACCTCACCGCCCTGCTGCCCGTGACCGCCGGCGTCGCCGTCTACAAGGCCCTTAGCGGGCACGCCGACACCCTCCGGGGTGGCGGGGATCCGAGGGGCCGCGGGCAGCTGATGGCCGATGCCCTGGTCGAACGCACCACCGGCACCCCCGGCGGGATCAGCGGCGTCGAGATCCAGGTCGTCATGACCGACCGCACCCTGTTCCAGGCCGACGCCGAACCCGCCCGGCTCCCCGGCTACGGCACCGTCCCCGCCGGCTGGGCCCGCACCCTCATCAAAGGCACCACTCCGGGTCCAGGCGGAGGCAGTCCACCTCGGCCCGGCGGCCCGCCTCAACCGGGCGGCACCGCCGGAGTGGTCGACGATCCCGCGTTCCGGCTCTGGCTGCGCCGGCTCTATACCCACCCCGGCAGCGGCGAGCTCGTCGCCATGGATTCCCGCGCCCGGATCTTCCCACCCGGACTGCGCCGCTTCATCCAAGCCAGGGACGACACCTGCCGCACCCCGTACTGCGACGCCCCCATCCGCCACCTGGACCACATCATTCCCTGGCACCACGGCGGAGAAACAACGAGCACCAACGCCGCCGGCCTCTGCGAAGCCTGCAACCACACCAAAGAAACCCCCGGCTGGAACGCACGCCCCGCACCCCGTCCCCGCCACACCCTTGAACTGACAACACCGACCGGCCACAGGTACTACTCCACATCACCACCCCTGCCGGGCACTCCGCCTCGCCCATCGGCCACATCGCTCCACCGGCGCAAACTCCGGTACGTCGCCATGGCGCCCAAGCACGCCAGGCTTGGCGCCGCGGCAGCGGCAGCGGCCTGAGACAACCACCTGAGGCCGGTCTGGCTTAATTCGCTGTGATGCGGGCCTGAACAAGGTTGGCGAACGGCAGCCGGCCGTGGAACGCACGAAAATCCTCCTGATAACGTGCTTCCGCTGCGTTCACTAGTTCCGGAGGTAGTTCCTTCCAAGCAACCATCAAGGCCTGCGAATCTGCGAGTTGCCACAGCAGCCTGCCACCCCAATGGCCCACCGGGACACCGCGTCCGAAGTCCGCAAATTCCTGGATCCTTTTTCGAAGGCCGCGCTTACCCGTCCTCCCGGCGCCTGCCTTGCCGATATAGAGGACCTCAGCCCCGGCAACCCATTCGGCAGACAAGGCGGCCTGAGGAAGAGAAGGATCCTTGCCCTTGAAGTGACCTCCCGTGCTTCCCGCCAGAAACCGCGGCGTAAAGCCCTCCGGCATCAGCACCGCGTAGATACCGGGGGCCTGCGGGATCTCATTCAGCTCGAGTTCCGCGAACGACCGGAAACCGGTAAAGCCAGCGGCGGTGAGCGTCTGCACATCGAAGTCCATGACGCCACTTTCGCAGAAACTCCTCGGGGTACGGCCCACCAACCACGGAATGCCATAACTCGGCCGTCCTGGCTTCGGGGCTCCGCCCCCGGTCACAGAGCAAATCAGAGCAGTTCGACGGTGGAAAAGAAAAGCGTCCGCCCACCGAAGCGGCGGCGGACGTCAGGCCTGCAGGTACCTTCGCGATCTCGCTAAGAGACGGCTCGGACACTTCCATGTCCCGAACAACCCGGAGTCATCAGATGGTTACCTGCAGGCGCTTTAAGACTACGCCCGCCTCACGGCCGTCACCAGAGGACCATTGACTCTGGGCAAACCCCGCGCAGCCCGGCCGAATAGGTCCCAGCCGAAACACCCCCTGCCGCGAAAGCGTAGAGTGGAGGAAGCCGCCTGATTCTGGACGCCAAGTGCTGAGGGAGAAATCGTGACGATTGACTGGGACGAAAAGAAGACCCTGCTGCAGGAGCCGAACATCGCCGCGGTGACGCAGCTGTGCGACGAACTCATGGAAAAGAAGCCTGGATCCGTGGTCCCGTACATCGACCCCATCCATGACGAGGACGAATGCCGGATCGTCAGCCTGCATGTCAGCCCGGGCAAGGGCACCGAATCGGGCTTTGTCTCGCACTTCAACGACGATGAAGCCGCCCGCCGCGCCACCTCCATTTACGAGGCCGCAGAGCTGGACCCCCGCTATGTGATGCCGTGGAACGCCTACCCGTGGATCCGCGATCCGGAGGCGTCCTCGGCCCTGAACGTCCAGGAGAAGACGGACGGCCTGCGGCCCTTCCGCCAGTTCCTCAAGATCAACAAGCGCGTCTCGGCCGTTATTGCGCACGGCGCGGACGCCCACTCTTTCCTGACGCTTTTCGAGAAGACCTACCATTCCTCGCTGAAGAACCATGGTGTCAAGATCTACAAGGCCACCGCACTTGGCGGCCGCGCCTTCGCAGTATCTCCGGCCAAGCAAGAAGAGCTGCTCGCCAAAAACGTTGAGGTCTACAAAGACGCCATGCAGCGCGCGGGCATCCAGCACCTCTGAGGCTCCACGCGGCGGCATCGGTCAGCAGCACCTGGCCCAGACGCAAGCCGAGCGGGCGCCAACGGCATCACGCGGCCAGCAGCCTGCGCCGGTGCTTGAGTTCCTTGACCCAGTCGCGGGTGACCATCGCTGAAAACGGCGAGGCGCCGTCGTCGGTCATGGAGCGGAACGCCGTGCCCGCCTGAAGGTCCGCCAGCAGCGGTTCCGAGGCCCTCAACGCCAGTTCCAGCACCTGGACGGCGGCACGTTCAGTCAGCCCCATCCCCGCGGCCCAGCCCAGGAAATGCTTCCGGGAAATCCCTGTCCGCTTGCCGTCCAGGGTCAGGGCGAGTGTCTTGTCCCCGTAGACGACCGTGGACGGGATGTCGTATACCGGCGCGATTGACCACTCCCCGGCCGGCTGCTGCACCATGGAAACGTTCTTCGCGTGCAGGTCACCGTTGCCCGTCAGCCACGCAAATGCCGCTTGGAGGGCCAAATTCCGCACCGCGGGCAGCGGCGCCGCACAATACGCCGCAAGCGCATGGCACACCTGCCCGTATCCCACGTTGTACTTGTCTGCCGGGTAAAGGCCCAGCACCTGCGCACCGTCCTCGACGGCGAGCCGCTGCACCGCCCCCGGCGACCCGGCCGCCGCCGTAGGCCCAGACACACCGGCGACTGGCACACGGTCGAAGCGTTCCACGAGCAACCCGGGCCGGCCGGCGACGTCGCGGATCAGCTGGACCCGGCTCAGTGGGATCCGCAGCCGCGCCGCGTACCGGAACATCGCGAACTCGTTTTCGACGACGTGCGGGAACTCGGGCGCGTTGAGTTTGAGGATGTACCGCCGGCCGGCGCTGGCCACCGGCATGGAGATCATTCCCGCGGACAGCTTGTCCTGCACGCCCGCCAGTGCCACCGGGTCGATCAGCCCGGAGTCGCCCAGCAAGGCCTCGAAATCCACGGGCGTTCCGGGGTCAAGCTCGACGGCGTGCTCGTCCGGGTCGAGCTTCTCGCCGTGGCCAACGATTTGCACGTCACCCACCGGGTTGGCGCCGGCGGCGATGAGCAGTGACAGCTCATCGTCCACGCTGGTCTTGATGGAACGGCGCAACGCATTCAGCCGCCGGCCCTCCGGCAGAAGCCCGGTGAAATACGGCGGGGCGGCCCCCGCCGCGGACAGGACGGGTTCCGGAGTTAGCGGCAGGGAGCTCGCGACGGCGGGGCCCCCGGACGCCAGATAGGCCGGCAGGTAGCTGAACCTGGTGCCGCCGTCGTGCCGTTCCAGCCGCGCCGCCAGCACGCCGGCCTTGTAGATGTCCGCGATGCGGTGCCTCATGGCCGGGCTTCCGGGCCGTCCCGCAGTTCTTCGTCGGACCGCAGGCCGGCCACCGGGCCGGCGAGGGCCCGGGCTGCGGCGCTGGTCCGGGTCTGGATCCGGAGTTCCAGCCCCAGCGTGTCCAGGAGCGCCAGCAGGGAGTCCAGCTGCACCGTGCGTTTGCCCTGTTCGACGAACCGGACGAAGCGCTCTGATACTCCGGCCAGTTCGGCCAGCTCACGCTGGCTCAGCCGGAGCGACCCGCGCCGGGCACGGGCTTCGGCAGCGAGTTCGACCGGAAATGCGTTCCCCATGGCCACCTCCGTTGATCAAGACACGTCCCAGTGACCTGCGCTGCAGACAAAAGCGATAGGTACGAACGTGCCGCTTTGCGGTCAATTCCAGTATAGAACGGGCCGAGACGCCTGAACAGGGAAATAACGGCACGTTCGTACCGGCGCCGTGGCTGGCGGGGGCAACTGGCCGGCGATCGAAGGCACCCGCCGTCACAGCCCGGCCGGCGCAGCCCTGCCGCCACAGGTTGGGCGGTTCTGCCGCGCGCGAGCGTGACGGTTCGCAATGGCCCGTAAGATTTAAGGGACTTAAGCGACAACCAGACCCCCAAGGAATCCGGAAAGGACTGCACACGATGACGCGCGCTTCCTTCCGGCTGTTCCGCACCGGCCTGATCGGATCACTCATCGTGGCGCTGGCCGCCGGCGGCCACCTGGCCGGCGGCGGACGGCTGCCCGAGCCGGCGATCGTGACGGCGTTATGTGCCGTGGCGATGATCCCCGTGGCCGTCCTGACCCGCGTCCGCCTGTCCTTTCCTGCCCTGGCCGGCCTGATCGGCGTAGGGCAGCTGTGGCTGCACTGGTCCTTCGGCGCACTGTCCTCAGGGGCGCCCGCGTCCCTCCAGGCGCGGTTGGCGGAGGGCCATCCGGGCCATCCGGGCCATTCGGCGGCAGCCATGGCCCCGGCGATGCCCGGCCCTTCCATGGCGGGTGCCGCGGCCGACATGGGCGGTGCCATGTTCGCCGCACACGCGTTGGCAACGCTCGGCACGGCACTGCTGCTCGCCCACAGCGAGCGTGCCCTGTCCGCGCTAGCTTCCTGGCTGCGCCCCCTCGTGCAGCTGCCCCGGCCCTCCGCCGCCATGCCCCTGCGCGTGCCCGGCCCCTGCGCGCTCAACCTGGTCCTCCCCAAAGCCCGGGTTGGCCTCCGCCTGCCGACAAGGCGCGGCCCGCCGGAACTGTCGCCCGCCGCCTGGCATTAGTCCCTTTCACCTACGGACGGGGACGGCAGGCGGCCACCCGCTGCTACCGCCGGCCGGACACCCCACCGGGCGGCCCCCACCGAAGATCCGTCAGTGAAAGGCACCTTTGCCATGAAATCCTCCCTTCGCCGTACCCTCAAGACCGCCGCTGCCGCTACGATGACCGCTGGCCTGCTCGCCGCCGGCGCAGCAGCGGCCTCCGCCCACGTCCACGTCGACACCGATGATCCGGCCGCGGGCGGCTACAGCCACCTGACGTTCAATGTCCCGAACGAGTCCGACTCGGCCAAGACCAGCAAACTCGAAGTCACGCTGCCCACGGACACCCCGTTCACCTCGGTGTCGGTGAAGCCCGTCGAGGGCTGGAAGGCCGTCATCACCACGAACGAACTGCCGAAGCCGATCACGATCGCCGGCGCCACGGTCACCAAGGCCCCGAGTTCCGTGGTCTGGACCGCTGACGAGGCCCACCAGATCGGACCGGACGAGTACCAGGCATTCTCACTGTCCGTCGGCGTCATGCCGGACGCTGGAACCACCGTGACGCTGCCGACGGCCCAGACCTACACCGATGGAACCGTCGTGAAGTGGGACGAGAAGACGGTCGAGGGACAGGCCGAACCCGAGCACCCGGCGCCCTCCTTCGTGACGACGGCCAAGGACGCCGACGCCCACGGCGCAGCCGTCCCCGCCGCAGCCACGACGGCGGCACCCTCGGCGGCACCGGCACCGGCAGCGGCAGCGAGCACGACCAGTGACGGCGGATCCGCCGCCGGCTGGATCGGGCTGGCCGCAGGCCTGGTCGGACTGGCCGCGGGCGTCACGGCACTGGTCCGCACCCGCCCGTCCAAGGTCCAGTAATCCCGGCAAATAGCCCGGATACAAACCCAAGCAAGTAGCCCGCCGCCGGACCTTCGGCCCGAGCGACGACGGCGGCCCCGTACACCCCGGGGCCGCCGTCACACTTGACACCCCGGTGTGATCTCTGCCATGTTTTAAAGCGTGAACCTGTCAGACAGCCGGACAGCAGGACAGCCTTTGGCTCGCCTCAGCGCCGCCGAAGCCGTTTTCAACGTCCTCCGCGCCGAAATCGAATCCGGCAAGCTCAGCGTCGGCGCCAAGCTGAACTCCGAGGCCACCCTTGCCCAGCAGTACGGCGTGAGCCGCTCCGTGATCCGCGAGGCTTTGCGCTCCTGCACCGCCCTTGGCCTGACGGTCACCAGGACCGGGCGGGGCACGTTCGTCGTCGCCAACCGCGTGGCCAAGGACCTGGTCCTGGGCCAATACTCGGCCCGCGACCTCACGGAGGCACGCCCCCATATCGAAGTTCCTGCCGCCGGGCTGGCAGCAGAACGCCGTTCGGCCGAGGAGCTGGCAACGCTGCGCGACATCGTTGCCGCGATGAGCGGCGAGGACGACCCCGAAGTGTGGGTGGGCCTGGACTCCAGCTTCCACGCGTTGATCGCGCGGGCCAGCCGGAACAAGGTCTTCGAAAACGTCGTCGCCGACATCCGGGACGCCCTCGCCCACCAGTCCGAGACCCTGAACATGGTGGCGGACCGCCAGCACGCGTCCGACGAGGAGCACCGGCGCATCCTGGCCGCGATCGAAGCCGGCGACGCGGCGACGGCCCGCATCGCCATGAGCCAGCATCTGCACGCCGTTGGCATTGCTCTCGACTCGATCCTCAACGCCTGACGTCAGGCTCCTGGTGCCGCGAGCAATGCCGTCAGCAATGGGTCAGCACCAACCAAGCCAGCACCAACAGCGTGACCAGCCACCACAGCCGCATCGATCTCCACCGACAAAGGACGCAATGACTTCCCCTGCCCTCGCCAACACCCCGACCCCGCTGGCCCCGGAGCGGCTGCCGCAGCACGTCCCGCTGGCGGTCCAGACCCGGGACGGCCTGGTCGAGAGTGTCCACTACGGCTCGGTCATCGCCACCGCAGCGGACGGCCAGATCCTTCTGACTGCCGGGGAGCCCCTCGCCCCGTTCTACCCTCGGTCCGCCCTGAAGCCCCTGCAGGCCGTCGCCATGGTCCGCGCCGGGCTGGACCTCACGGACGAACTCCTCGCCCTCGCCGCCGCCAGCCATTCCGGCGCAGCCAGCCACCGTGAGGGCGCCCGGCGCATCCTGGATCTGCACGGCCTGACGCCCGCGGACCTCGAGAACAGCACCGACCTCCCCTACGGCGCCCGCGAGCGCGAAGACTGGCTCGGCGGCGGCGGCCAGGCCACCCAACTGACCCAGAACTGTTCCGGAAAGCATGCCGCCATGGCGGCCACCTGCGTCATCAACGGCTGGCCGGTCCAAGGCTACCTGGACCCGGGGCACCCGCTGCAGCAACTGGTGGCCCGGACCGTGGCGGACCTGACCGGCGAGGATCCCCAGCGCACCACCACTGACGGCTGCGGCACCCCGCTCTTCGCGCTCACGCTGCGCGGCATGGCCCGCGCCTTCGGTCATCTGGCGGCGAGCGCCGAGGGCGGATCCGGCGAAGCGGAAGCCGCCGTCGGCCGCGCCATGCGCCGCCACCCCGAGATGGTTGCGGGCGAGGACCGGGACGTCACCGCGCTGATGCGCCTGGTCCCCGGTCTGCTTGCCAAGGACGGCTTCGAGGGCGTCCAGCTGGTGGGCCTCCCGGACGGCCGCGCCCTCGCCGTGAAGGTCTCCGACGGCGGAGACCGCGCCAGGATGCCCGTCACCGTCCGGGTCCTGGCCGCGCTCGGCGTCGACACCTCCCCCTTGGCGCGCCTCGCCGCCACCCCAGTCCTGGGCGGCGGCCGGCCCGTCGGGCTGCTGCAGGCCACCGATTTCCTCGCAGCCCCCAAGATCTCCCCCGCCCCCGAAGACCTTTAAGGACCGCCATGACCTCGCTCGACGAACGCGCAGAATTCCGCTCCGAACACGACCTTCTGGGTGACCGGGACGTTCCCGCCGACGCCTACTGGGGCGTCCACACCCTCCGGGCCGTGGAGAACTTCCCCATCACCGGCCAGCCGCTTTCCTCCAACATGTACCTGGTCCGCGGGCTCGCCGCCGTGAAACTCGCCGCCGCCCGCACCAACCACGAGCTCGGACTGCTTGACGCCGGGCGTGCCGCCGCCATCGGGGAAGCCTGCACCGAGGTCATGAACGGCAAGCTCAGCGAGCAATTCGTCGTCGACGTCATCCAGGGCGGCGCCGGGACCTCCTCAAACATGAACGCCAACGAGGTCATCGCCAACCGGGCCCTGGAAATCCTCGGGCACCCGAAGGGCGACTATGCCCGGCTGCACCCCAACGACCACGTCAACCTCAGCCAGTCCACCAACGACGTCTACCCCACAGCGGTCAAGCTCGGCACGATCTTCGCGGCCCGGGAACTGCTCCAGGCCCTCACCGAACTCGAAGACGCCTTCGCCGCCAAAGCCCTCGAGTTCCGCACGGTGGTGAAGATGGGCCGCACCCAGCTCCAGGACGCCGTCCCCATGACGCTCGGCCAGGAATTCGGCACCTACGCCGTCACGATCGGCGAGGACCGGCTCCGCCTGGCCGAAGCCGACCTGCTGATCCACGAAATCAACCTCGGCGCCACCGCGATCGGCACGGGCCTCAACGCCCCCGCCGGGTACGCCGAGGCCGCCTGCCGGCACCTGGCCGAGATCACGGGCCTGCCGCTGATCACCGCAGTGGACCTGATCGAGGCCACGCAGGACGTCGGCGCCTTCGTGCACCTCTCCGGCGTGCTCAAGCGCGTCGCCGTGAAACTCTCCAAGATCTGCAACGACCTCCGGCTGCTCTCCTCCGGCCCGCGGGCCGGCTTCGGCGAGATCAACCTCCCCGCGGTGCAGTCCGGCTCCTCGATCATGCCCGGCAAGATCAACCCGGTCATCCCGGAAGTGGTCAGCCAGGTGGCCTACGAGGTGATCGGCAACGACGTCACCATCACCATGGCCGCCGAGGCCGGCCAGCTCCAGCTCAACGCCTTCGAACCCATCATCGTCCACAGCCTCCACAAGAGCATCTCCCACCTGGAAGCCGCCTGCCGCACCCTCACGGCCCGCTGCGTCCGGGGCATCACCGCCAACACCGAACACCTCCGCCTCACCGTGGAACAATCCATCGGCCTCGTCACCGCCCTGAACCCGCAACTCGGCTACGCCACGGCCACGGCCATCGCCCAGGAAGCCCTCGCCACCGGCAAAGGCGTCGCGGAACTCGTGCTCGAACACGGCCTGCTCACCGCCGAGCAGCTCGCCAGCCTCCTCAGCCCGCAACGCCTGGCCAACCTGAGCAAGTAGCGCACCTCCGAACCCCGAAGGACCCCCATGACTTCTCCTGACACTGCCCGCGCCCAAAATCAGCCCGCCCAACAACAGCAATCCCGGCAGCAGACGGTCTCCGACCACACCATTCCGGCACACGCCCACGCCTCGGAGGCCGCGCTCCACGCCGAGGACCAGGGCTATCACAAGGGCCTGAAACCCCGGCAGGTCCAGATGATCGCGATCGGCGGCGCCATCGGTACCGGCCTGTTCATGGGTGCCGGCGGCCGGCTCGCCACCGCCGGACCGGCCCTAATCATCAGCTATGCCGTCTGCGGGTTCTTCGCCTTCATGATCCTGCGCGCTCTGGGCGAACTCGTGATGCACCGGCCGTCGTCGGGCTCCTTCGTCTCCTACGCCCGCGAATTCTTCGGCGAGAAGGCCGCGTTCGTCACCGGCTGGCTGTACTGGCTGAACTGGGCCATGACCGCGATCGTGGACATCACCGCCGTCGCGCTGTACATGAACTTCTTCAAGAAGTACTGGGCGCCTATCGCGGACGTGCCGCAGTGGGCGTGGGCGCTGGCCGCCCTGATCCTGGTCCTGGGCCTGAACCTGATCAGCGTGAAGGTGTTCGGCGAGCTGGAATTCTGGTTCGCGCTCATCAAGGTCGTGGCGCTCGTGTCCTTCCTGCTCGTCGGCATCTACTTCGTCATCTTCGGCACGCCCGTGGCCGGCCAGGAGGTCGGTTTCAGCCTCATCGCGGACAACGGCGGCATGTTCCCCAACGGCCTCCTGCCGGCCATCGTGGTGATGCAGGGCGTCGTGTTCGCCTACGCCTCGATCGAACTGATCGGCACCGCCGCCGGCGAGACCGAAAACCCCGAGAAGATCATGCCGCGGGCCATCAACACGGTGATCGTTCGCATCGCGGTGTTCTACGTCGGCTCGCTCGTGCTGCTCTCCCTGTTGCTGCCATACAGCTCCTACAAGGCCGGCGAAAGCCCCTTCGTGACGTTCTTCGGCTCCATCGGGGTGGACGGTGTGGACGCCATCATGAACCTCGTGGTCCTCACCGCTGCGCTGTCCTCGCTCAACGCGGGCCTCTACTCCACCGGACGGATCATGCGTTCAATGTCCATTTCCGGTTCAGCACCGAAATTCGCGGCCCGGATGAACAAGTCCGGCGTCCCCTACGGCGGCATCGCCCTCACGGCCGCCGTGGCTGTCCTGGGCGTGATCCTGAACGCCTTGGTGCCGGCCGAGGCCTTCGAGATCGTCCTGAACGTCGCATCGCTGGGCATCATCAGCACCTGGGCCATGATCGTCCTGTGCCAGATGCAGCTTGCCCGGCTTGCAGCCCGCGGGGAGCTGCTTCGGCCCGCGTTCCGGATGCCGGGCGCCCCCGTCACGGGCTGGATCACCCTGGCCTTCCTCTTGGCGGTGCTGGTCCTCATGGCATTCGACTCGCCCGTGGGAACGTGGACCATCGCCTCCCTCGTGGTCATCGTCCCGCTCCTGATGTTGGGCTGGCGCCTCTGCCGGCACCGCATCCTGGAAATCGCGGCCTCCGCGTAACGCAACGTCCCCGCAACCTCTCGTGCACGCGGTTCGCATATGCTCAGCGGAAGACTCAACATGGCTCAGCGACGAACCACCCGGGAGACAGCTCATGACCAACTGGCGGATCAGGGATTTCCATTCGGCCGATCTTGACGGCATCCTGCACCTCTGGGAATCCCTCAAAGAATCAAACGTGGAGCCCGTCTACGCGCTCTCGGAGGTTCTGGCCTCCTGCGAAAAGGACCACGCCGTCGTCGCAGTCCAGGGCGAGCAGGTGGTGGGTGCCGCCGTCGGACGGGCCGCCCACGACCAGGGCTGGATCGTCTTCCTGGCCACCCTTCCGGAATACCGCGGCCGCGGGATCGGCACCTCGCTGCTCGCCGCCGTCGAAAACCGGATGGCCCCGCACGGGCTCAACAAGCTCTCCGCGCTGATGCCGGAATCCGAGACCCGGGTGGAGGCCTTCCTGGGCCGCGGCTTCGCCCTGAAGAAGAACCTGCGGTACTTCGAACGGAAAATCCCGGTCCAGCGCCAGGAACTTGAGCCGCTCAGCCAGCTTGGCGGCCGGATCCTGGCCCGTGACCTCTGGGAAAACGTGGCGGGCATGCGCAACGAGAAGGAACTGCTGGAACGCCGGCTGGTGCTGCCTCTCGCCGAGGCCGACCTCGCCGACGAATACGGGGTGGTGCCGCCGCGCGCAGTGGTCCTTTTCGGCCCTCCCGGCACCGGCAAGACGACCTTCGCGAAGGCCATCGCCTCCCGTCTGGAGTGGCCGTTCGTGGAGGTTTTCCCCTCCCGGCTGGCCTCCGACCCCAAGGGGCTGGCCGGGGCGCTACGCGAGACCTTCCTGGAGATCGCCGAACTCGAGCACGCCGTCGTGTTCATCGATGAGGTGGAGGAGATCGCCTCCCAGCGTTCCGGCGAACCGCCGTCGCCGCTGCAGGGCGTCACCAACGAGCTCCTCAAGATCATCCCGGCGTTCCGCGAACAGCCCGGGCGCCTGCTGGTCTGTGCCACCAACTTCATCCGCGCCCTGGACTCCGCATTCCTGCGGCACGGCCGCTTCGACTACGTCATTCCGATCGGCCTGCCGGACCGCCAGGCCCGCGAGGCCATGTGGCAGCGCTTCATCCCCGCCACCGTGGTGGACGACGTCGACGTTGAGCTCTTGGTGGAACGCACCGAGGGGTTCTCCCCCGCGGACATCGAGTACGCCGCCCGCAGCGCCTCCCAGCGGGCGCTCGAAAAAGCGGTGTACGACGACGGCGGCTTGGCGTCCGGCGGCAGCGCCTCAGTTCGCGAGGCGGTCCGGAAGGGCCCCGCCACCCAGGACTACCTCGATGCGATCGCCGACACCCGCACCACGGTCAGCCCCGAAGTGCACCAGCAGTTCCTCGAGGACATCGACGACCTGGGGCGCGTCTAGATGGACTCCGTCAGCAGCTTGTGAGGGGCCACGCCGCGATCACGACCCACAGCGGCGGTATTCTGGTGACTGGGGCCACGTGGGCCCCACTTCTGCTTGTCGACAATGGAGCCACCGTGCGTAATCCCCGGTCGCTATTTCCAACCCCGGCGACGGACCCGGCGCCGTCTGCTGCCAGGCGCGTGACAGCGTCGAACCAGCCCGGCATCAGATCCGGGCAGGGGCCGCTGCGCAGAATCATTGAAGAGTCCTGGAAGCGTTCGCTCCGGCTACAGGCCAACCCTGACATACCGCCTTCCTCGTTACTCGTCGAGGGTGAGGCCCTTGAGGAGTACCGCCGCGGTCACCCGCTGGCGTCCATCATGCC
The DNA here is from genome assembly GCF_000374925.1 of Arthrobacter sp. 131MFCol6.1. Lineage (GTDB taxonomy): Bacteria > Actinomycetota > Actinomycetes > Actinomycetales > Micrococcaceae > Arthrobacter. Next base: position 3,170 of record NZ_KB895558.1, on the reverse strand, counting down.
GGTGATTAACAAACTGCTGATTCAGCCCAGTACCGAACAAGGCTTGCTGGTGGCTGTCGGGGATGAACTGGGCAGGCTCCTGTGGGTCGACGGGGATGCTTCCCTGCGCCGGCGTGCCGAGGGCATGCTGTTCGTTGAGGGCGCGGACTGGTCCGAGGCCAGCGTGGGCACCAGCGCTCCTGGAACCGCCCTGGCACTGGGCCGCAGCATCCAGGTCTCCGGTCCCGAACATTTCAACCGGGCTGTTCACGCGTGGAGCTGCACGGCGGTGCCGTTCCATGATCCAGACACCGGTGCCGTGATCGGAGTCCTGGATATTACCGGGACCGAGATGGCAGTCGCCCCGCATACCCTTTCCCTCGTAGAGGCTGCGGTTGCGGCTGCCCAGTCGCAGCTGCGCGTGGAGCGTCTTCTGCTGGCCGCCGCGACGCGCGACCGGCTCGCCCGGCGGCGAAAACCTGCTTCCGCCACCAGGCCCAGAACGGTTCCCGGCAGCCCGGCCCGAAGCCTCTATCGCAACAGCCTGCAGCTGCTCGGCCGCGACCACGCGCTGCTCAGCATCGACGGAAGGACGGTATCGCTGTCTCCTCGGCACAGTGAGATGCTGGCCCTGTTGAGCATCCATCCGGATGGTCTCAGTGGCGAAGAGCTGGGCAGCATGCTGTCCGGGGAAGTCTCAGCCATGACACTTCGGGCGGAGATGGTCCGGTTGAGGAAAGTCCTTCAGCAGTTCAATCCTGCCGCCGTGCCGGAATCCCGGCCCTACAGACTCACCGTGGACGTGCTGCCGGACGCCGGACAGGTTCTCAGTTGCCTCCAGCGCGGGGCGCACAGGGTCGCCCTGGAAATCTATCGCGGCCCGGTGTTGCCCCACTCCGAGGCCCCGGGTGTGGTGACGCTGCGGAGGCGCGTCTCCACACTTCTTCGGGAGGCAGTTCTAACCGACGGCAGCGCGGAAGCCCTGCTCCAGTATGCAGAACTCCCCGAAGCGAGCGATGACATTGCCGTCCGCATGGCGGCGCTGAAGCTGTTGCCGCCCCGCTCACCCAAGAGGGCTGCCGTGGTGGCCGACTTGGAGCGCCTGGAATCCGAACTCGGAACACCCCAGCCCAGGTGACCTGACTCACAAGGCTGCAACCTCATCGCAACCCTCCCTTCCCTAGGCTTTCGGCAACAGCCATCATCCTGCTCAGCACAAGTGCCAGCGGTGGTTGTGCAACAAACTCCAGACCAGAACGGCTTGGGTCACGTTCCACGGCAACGACGCGCGGACTGGAACTGTGACGGGTTATCCACACCCTGACAATCCGCGGCCTCACCCGTACCCCGGTGAGGCTTCGGCGGACAACGGGCATCACGCCCGGCTTCTGGCCTGATGTTCAATTCATGCCTGCGCATTATTTGCTGCGGCCACAAAGACGACGAAGGAATATCGACAATGACGACGATGAGAGCAGCTGTAGTTACTGAATTTGGCAAGGATCTTCAGATCAAGGACCTTCCTGTCCCTACGCCGGGACGCGGCGAGGCACTGGTCAAGGTCCTCACCACCGGGGTCTGCCACACCGACCTGCACGCCGCGGAGGGAGACTGGCCGGTCAAGCCGTCCCCGCCGTTCATTCCCGGCCACGAAGGCGTCGGCGAGGTCGTTGCCCTCGGTGAGGGCGTCACTGATCTGGCCGTCGGCGACCTCGTCGGCAATGCGTGGCTCTGGTCGGCCTGCGGCGACTGCCAGTACTGCCGCACGGGCTGGGAAACCCTGTGCGAGGCGCAGCAGAACGCCGGCTACAGCGTCGACGGTTCCTTCGGCGAGTACATGCTGGTGGACACCCGCTTCGCCGCCCGCATTCCGGCCGGCTCGGACCCCGTGGAGGTGGCTCCGGTTCTCTGCGCCGGCGTGACGGTCTACAAGGGCCTGAAAATGACCGAGGCCCGGCCGGGCCAGTGGGTCACCATCTCCGGCATCGGCGGACTCGGGCATATCGCTGTCCAGTACGCCGTGGCGATGGGGTTGCGGGTCGCGGCGGTGGACATCGCCGATGACAAGCTCGCCCTGGCCAAGAAGCACGGTGCGGAGCTGACGGTCAACGCCCTGCACGAAGACCCTGTCGAAGTCATCCAGCGCGAAACCGGAGGTTGCCATGGAGTCCTGGTCACGGCTGTGCACCCGTCAGCATTCGGCCAGGCGATCGGGATGGCCCGCCGCGGCGGAACGATCGTGTTCAACGGCCTGCCGCCGGGGGACTTCCCGGCGCCGATCTTCGAGATTGTGCTCAAGGGCCTGACGGTCCGCGGCTCGATCGTCGGAACCCGGCAGGACCTGGAGGAAGCACTCGACTTCTACGCCCAGGGAAAGATCCACCCCACGGTATCCACGAGGGAACTCTCCGAAGTCAATGCCGTCCTCGACGAGATGAAGCACGCCAAGATCGACGGCCGCGTGGTCATCAAGTACTGATCAATCCCGACTGCCTGCGGCGGCGGCGTATCCCTAGAGCGCTGAGGGATACGCCGCCGCTGCTGGGATTCTGGCCCGGCCCAGGGCGGGGCCCTGAGCGGCACCCCGACTGCCGGCGCACGCACGAATTTTTTCACCTCAGAATATGTAAAGAACAGGGGTTACCCATGTCCAACGCCCTTACCGCGTCATCATCCAGCCCTATCCAGGCAGGCGATGCCTTCGAAAACCTGTCCCAGGAGAACCGCCGGTTTGCGCCGTCGGCCGGGTTCGCGGCGAACGCGGTGGTCACCGCCGCCGAGTACGCCGAGGCCGACGCCGACCGTCCCGCGTTCTGGGCGAAGCAGGCCCGCGAGCTGCTGAGCTGGTCCAAGGACTTCAGCCAGGCGCTGGACTGGTCCGACCCGCCGTTCGCGAAGTGGTTCGTCGGCGGCGAGGTCAACGCGGCCTACAACGCGCTGGATCGGCACGTCGAGGCCGGCAACGGGGACCGGGTGGCCATCTACTTCGAGGGCGAGCCGGGAGATACCCGCACGTACACGTACGCGCAGCTGACCGAGGAAGTGAAGAAGGCCGCGAACGCGTTCGAGTCCCTCGGCGTGGCCAAGGGCGACCGCGTGGCCGTGTACCTGCCCATGATTCCCGAGGCCGTCATCACGCTGCTGGCCTGCGCCCGGATCGGCGCGATCCATTCCGTGGTCTTCGGCGGCTT
>NZ_KB895557.1 GCF_000374925.1 Arthrobacter sp. 131MFCol6.1 | reverse complement strand
AGCAGCATCAGGCCCAGGAAGAACTTGAACCAGTCCGGGTTCCACTGCGCGTAGACGATGCCCTTGTTGGCCATGCCGAAGATGAACGCGCCGATCGCGCCGCCGATCGCCGAGCCGTAGCCGCCGGTGAGGAGGCAGCCGCCGATCACCGCGGCGATGATGTAGAGGAACTCGTTGCCCACGCCCTCACCGGACTGCACGGTGTCGAAGGCGAAGAGGTTGTGCATGCCCAGGATCCAGGCGCAGAACCCCACGGCCATGAACAGGCCGATCTTGGTGGCCTTGACCGGCACGCCCACGGCGCGGGCCGCGTTCGCGTCCCCGCCGACGGCGAAGATCCAGTTCCCCACCCGGGTCCGCATCAGCACCCAGGTCGCGACCGCGACGAGCGCGAACCAGTAGAACACGGTGATTTTGATGTCGACGTTGCCGATGCTCACCGAGGACGCGAAGACCGCCCGGGCCGAGGCGAAGCCGTCCATGGTCGAGATCGAGGGCGAGGACACCGAGCCGCCGATCAGCCGGGTCAGGCCCAGGTTCAGGCCGGTCAGCATCAGGAACGTCGCGAGGGTCACGATGAACGAGGGCAGCTTGGTCTTGATCAGGATCCAGCCGTTGATGAACCCGACGGACAAGGACACCACCAGGGCCAGGCCGACGCCGACCCAGACGTTCGTGGTGAAGTACCAGCTGAACAGCGACGCGGTCAGCGCCGAGGTAATCACGGCGACGCCGGTGGAGAGGTCGAACTCCCCGCCGATCATCAGCAAGGACACCCCGACCGCCATGATCCCGATCGTGGAGGAACCGTACAGGATGGTCGCCAGGGCACCGGGCTGGGTAAAGGTCGGGGACACCAACGCGAAGAAAATGAAGAGGACGATCGCGCCCACCAGGGCACCGACCTCGGGACGTCCGAGCAACTTCTGGAACGGACTGCGCTTGGCGACGCGCTCATCGGGCGCCGCTGACTCTGTCTTGGTCTGGGTGACGGTCATGGTAATTCTCCTTGCTGCCGGGCCGGCCAGGGCCGGCCCGGCCAGCGGACTGTTAGCGGATACCCTGCTGGGCGAAGGTCAGGACATCAGCCGCATTGGACTTGTCGATGACCGCCGGGCCTGTCAGCACAGGCTGGCCGCCGCCGATATTGAAGCCGCCGCGCTTGTTCTGCCAGATGGCATCAACGGCTCCGTAGCCCTGCAGCCACGGCTGCTGGTCCACGGTGAACAGAACTGCACCATCCACGATCTTCTGGGCGAGCTCCGCGTTGAGGTCGAAACTGGCAACCTTGGCAGAACTGCCGGCGTCAGCGACCGACTTGAGGAGAGTCAGTGTGATGGGGGCGCCTAGGCCGATGATGACGTCGGCGTCCTTGGAAGCCTGGAGCTTGGCAGTCGCGGTGGACTGAACGGAGGTCATATCCTTGCCGTCGACGTAAAGGATCTCAGTTCCGGGCACCTTGGCCTTCACACCGGCACACCGTGCTTCAAGTCCGACGTGGCCCTGTTCCTGAATCACGCAGACCGGGTGCTTGTAACCGTCCGCGGCCAGCTTGGTGCCCACGGCTTGCCCGGCGAGCTGCTCGTTGGAACCGAAGTGGGTGAATGCTCCCAGCTGGGAGGAGACCGATTCGCCGGCGTTGAGGCTCACAATCGGGATTCCGGCGTCAGCGGCCTTCTGCAGGACGTCTTTAAGGGCTTCGGGCTTGGCGAGCGTGACCGCGATGCCGTCGACCTTCTGGTCGATAGCCTGCTGGATGAGTTGGGCCTGGCGACCGGCTTCGGGATCGGACGTATAGAGGAGCTCAACATTGTCCTTCGCCGATGCCTCCTCGGCGCCCTTCCTCACGATGTCCCAGAAGGTGTCACCCGCTGCGGCGTGGGTGATCAAGGCGACCTTAATCCGGGGCGTCGAGGCGACTTGGCCTCCGCCAGCCGCGTTGCCTGAGTCTGCGGGCTTGCCGCCGGTGCTGGAACACGCGCTCAGGGCCAGCATGGGTACAACGGCAGCCACGAGGGTTGCCTTCCGCCACGAGAACTTGGTCACGATCAATCTCCTTTGATTCCGGGCCACGCCGGCCGCTTCATCGCGTCGGTCCATGAGCCATCTACAACCGATCATGGTGACTCCAATCACAGTTGTCAATAGTTTGTCCTGACATTAGGATGTTTTGACGTAGCACTAAGCGATGAAATGACCGAATGCGCGGGCTTCACCTGCGCAAAGCGGTCAGCCCGACTCCCACCCCTGCGGCCCCGGACGACACCCCTTGGCTCGCTTCGGCAGCCCTGCTACCATCAGAAAAAGGCAGTATGTCCTATCAAGCGAACATGCGCCTGACATACGCGGAAAGACCGGCACCTCGGCCACCGCGGAGCACAAGGGAGCACGCCCAGTGGCGAATCAATTGAATCTGCAGATCGACCGCTCGTCACCGATACCCCTGTACCACCAAGTGGTACAGGGCATCGAGGCCGCCATCCACACCGGACTGCTGGAACCTGGCAGCCGGCTGGAAAATGAGATCGACCTGGCCGCCCAGCTCAACCTGTCCCGCCCCACCATGCGCAAGGCCATGGATGAGCTGGTCCGCTCCGGCCTCCTGGTCCGCAAGCGCGGCGTGGGCACCCAGGTGGTGTCCAGCCAGGTCCGCCGACCGCTGGAACTCTCCAGCCTCTATGACGACTTGAGCAACAACGGCAGCAAGCCCACCACCGATGTGCTGAGCTTCTCGCATGAGGAGGCGGACGCCTCGATCCGGAAGGCGCTCCAGCTTCCCGGCGGCGCCAAGGTCTACCACTTCACCAGGCTCCGGAAAGTGGGCGGCAAACCGCTGGCCCTGATGGAGAACTGGGTGCGCGACGACATCACCGCCCTCGACGAGGCAAGCCTTGCGTCGCAGGGCCTCTACGGCATCCTGCGCAACGGCGGCGTGAACTTCCGCCTCGCCTCACAGCGGATCGGCGCCATGATCGCCAACGACTACCAGGCACCGCTGCTCGAAACCACACCGGGCTCCGCCCTGGTGACCATGGAGCGCACAGCCGTGGACGACACCGGACGCATGGTGGAAACCGGCCACCACGTCTACCGGGCAGATTCTTACAGCTTTGAGATGACGCTGGTTCAAAGATAGGCGCTCACACCACGGCATCAGCGGGCGTCCAAGACTAAGCGCCTCGCGCAAGGCCTCCACCGACGAGCGCTCACCAACGAGCGCCACCGGCTCCAACAACGCACACACGCGCGTCACTCCGGCGCGATAACGAAAGGGCAGCTTCCATGGCCAACTGGGTCTATCCGCTCGGCACCGCCGCCGAAGGCAAGTGGGACATTTCCATTGGGACGTCCGATTCCGGCCTGGAGGTGGACGGGTGGGCACATACCGGGCTGAAGGTTGCCACGCTGGCGGCCGGCGGCGGCGTCGTACTGGACGCTGCGGCGGAGGAACGCATCGTAATCCCGCTCAACGGTTCGTTCGTGGCGACCGTGGACGGGCAGGACTATCCCTTGGCCGGCCGGGACAGCGTCTTCAGCGGCCCCAGCGACGTGCTCTACACGGGAGCCGGCAAGGCGGTGGCCATCACCTCGGCCGACGGCGGACGCGTGGCAGTCGCCACCGCCCCGGCCAAGGCCGCCTACCCGACCCGCCTCATCACGGCCGCCGAAACGCCGGTGGAACTGCGCGGGGCGGGCAACTGCTCCCGCCAGGTCCACAACTTCGGCACCCCCGCCGCGCTGGAGGCGGACCGGTTCATCGTCTGCGAGGTCCTCACCCCGGCCGGCAACTGGTCCTCCTATCCCCCGCACAAGCACGATGAGGAAAAAGACGGCGAGACCAACCTCGAGGAGATCTACTACTTCGAAACCCGCGTGACGCCCGGGGCCCCGCAACGCCCGGGCGCCGACGACGCCATCGGCTACCAGCGCGTCTACGCCTCCGACGAGCGGCCCATCGACGTTGCGGCCGAGGTCCGGACCGGCGACGTCGTCCTGGTGCCGTACGGCTGGCACGGGCCCGCCATGGCCGCCCCCGGTTACGACTTGTACTACCTCAACGTCATGGCCGGCCCGGGCCCCGTCCGCGACTGGCTCATCAGCGACGACCCGCACCATGGCTGGATCCGCCAGACCTGGGAGGGCCAGGACCTGGACCCGCGGCTGCCATTCGGCCGCTAGGCCGGTGGGCCGGCTGCCGAATGGCCGGTGGGCCGGCTGCCGAATGGCCGCTAGGCCGGCTGCAGCTCAGACTCGCTGTCCTTTTCGGAGCTGTCGACGTCGGCCGGCCGGCCGACGTCGTGCTTCTTCGCAGCAGCTGCGGCGAACGCCATCACCGCCAGGCCCAACAGGGTGATCCCGGCACCGGCCCAGATCGGCGAGGTGTAGCCCAGGCCTGCGGTGATCGTGACGCCGCCCATCCACGCCCCCAGGGCGTTGCCGACGTTGAAGGCGCCGATGTTGGCGCCGGAGGCCAGCGTGGGAGCGCTGCTGGCGTACTTCATGACGCGCATCTGCAGCCCCGGAACGGTGGCGAAGCCGAAGCCGCCCAACAGCACCATGGAGGCGATGGTCACCGGCTGGTTGCCCGCGGTCAGGGCGAAGAGCACGAGCACCAGCACCAGGATGGCGAGGACCACCACCAGGGTGCGGTCCACATTCTTGTCCGCAGCCTTGCCGCCGAGGGTATTGCCGATGAAGAGCCCAACGCCGAAGAGGATCAGCAGCCACGGGACCGTTGTGGCGGAGAAACCGGTGACCTCGGTGAGGGTGAAGGCGATGTAGGTGAAGGCGCCGAACATGCCGCCGTAGCCGAGGATGGTCACGAGGATGGAGAGCCAGACCTGCCCGGACCGGAAGGCACGGAGCTCGCCGCGGAGCCCGCCGGAGGCAGAGCCAGAGGCAGAACCACCGTCAGATTCGCCTGATCCCGTCTTCGGCACAAGGGCAAGAATGCCGGCCAGGGCGAGGACACCGATGACCGTGATGGCCCAGAATGTGGAGCGCCAGCCCGCGGCCTGGCCCAGCATGGTGCCGAACGGGACGCCCAGCACATTTGCCGCCGTCAGGCCGGTGAACATGATCGCGATCGCGCCGGCTTTCTTGTTGGGCGCCACCATGCTGGCGGCCACCACGGCGCCGATGCCGAAGAACGCGCCGTGCGACAGGGCGGCAATGATGCGGCCGATCATCATGACCGAGTAATCCGGCGCGAGCGCCGAGACGAGGTTGCCGGCGATGAAGAGCACCATCAGCACGGCCAGCACGGGCTTGCGTTCGAAGCGCGTCACGGCCGCGGTGAGGCCCAGCGCCCCGACCACGACGGCGAGCGCATAGCCGGAGATGAGCCAGCCCGCGGTGGCCTCGGTGACGTGGAAGTCTGCGGCCACTTGCGGCAGCAGGCCCATGATGACGAACTCGGTGAGTCCGATGCCGAACCCGCCGAGGGCGAGGGCTATCAGGCCAACAGGCATGGAGGTGCTCCTTACAAAGCTGTACGGGATGGGGTATGGCGCGTAAGCTAGTAGTTGCAGACGCGTTATTTATTGTTGCACAAGCAGATACAGCGCGCAAGCAACTATTATTTAATGTGCCCGTCACCACCCTGCCGGGCACGCGAGTTGAAGGGAAACACCTGATGGGCATCAAGGACGACGCCGTCGAGGTCCGGGCGCAAGGCTGGCGGACCCTGGCGGCCCTGCACGGGCTGATCGAAGCCGAGCTGGAGCGTTCCCTGCAGGCCGAGGCCCAGCTCTCCGTCGTGGAGTACACCGTGCTGGATGCGCTGAGCCGGCAGGACGGCTGGCACATGCGGATGCAGCAGCTGGCCCGCGCCACGGCGCTGAGCGCCAGCGCCACCACGCGCCTGGTCAACCGGCTCGAGGACCGCGGGTTGCTGACCCGGATCCTCTGCGCGGATGACCGCCGCGGGATCTACACCGAGCTCACGCCCAGCGGCATCGCACTGCTCGAGCAGACCCGGCCGGTTCACGACGCCACGCTGGAGCGGGCGCTGGCCGAGGCCCAGGAAGTCCCCGAACTGGCACCGCTGGTTGACGCACTCCCCCGGCTGCACGCCGGAGTCTGAGGCCACAACGGTCAAGCGCTAATGCACGAAAGCCCCGCCCGATGACGTCGCGGGCGGGGCTTTGTGATGGAAAGACTAAGCGTTAACAGGCTGCTTGACGGCCGCCTGTTTGAAGAAGTGTTCCAGGTCCTCCAGGCTCTTTCCCTGGGTCTCCGGAACCACGCGCTTCACCCAGACGATGGCTGCCAGCTGGATCGCGACGAAGATGAAGAACGTCACCGAGACGCCAATCCAGGACACCATCTGCGGGAAGAAGAACCCGATCAGGAAGTTGATCATCCAGAGCACGAAGACACAGATGCCCATGCCGATGCCGCGGACGTGCAGCGGGAAAATTTCGGCCATCGTCAGCCACGTCACCGTGCCAATGCAGGACTGCATCGAGGCCAGGAACGTCACCATGAACAGCAAGACGAGATAGCCGCGGAGGGTACCCTCCGGGATGAGCATGGAGATGATGCCGATGGCCAGCAGGGACGCCGCCGTGCCGGTCAGGCCGGCGATCAGCATGGACTTGCGCGGCAGCCGCGACATGAGGGACATCCCGACGACGACGGCGACCACCGAGGTGACACCGTTGACGACGTTGGCAATGAGGGCGCCCTGGTCCCCGAAGCCCGAGCTGGAGAGGATGGACGTGCCGTAGTACATGATGGCGTTGACGCCGCTGATCTGGTTGATCACGGCCATGCCGAGTCCGACGACGAAGATGCGGCGGATCCACGGAACCGTGAGGTCGCGGAAGGTGCCGAGCTTGGATTGGTAGTCTTCCCGCGCGGCCTGCCGGACTTCGTCGAACTCGGTGGAAATGTCCTCCGTGGCGCGTGTCCGGCGCAGCACCTCAAGGACTTCACCGAAGCGGCCGGCCGACGCCAGCCAGCGTGGGCTTTCAGGCAGGAGCAGCATGCCGAACCACAGGACGACGGCCGGCAGCGTGGCAATGACGAGCATCCACCGCCAGACGTGGGAGGCCTCCGGGAAGGCGTTGCCCAGCACGGCGTTAAATGTGAAGGCCAGGAACTGTCCCGTGACAATCATGAGCTCGTTCTGCGTCACGATTCGTCCGCGCTGGGCTGCCGGGGACATCTCCGCGAGGTAGACCGGAACGATCACCGATGCCCCGCCGACGGCGAGGCCCAGCAGGGTGCGGGAGGCTATGAGCATCTCGGTGCTCGGCGAGACGGAGCAGGCGATGGTGGCCACGGCAAAGATCAGCGCGAGCCCCATGATGGTCTTGCGCCGGCCGAATCGGTCCGAGAGCCGGCCCGCCGAGATGGCGCCGAACGCCGCGCCGAAGAGCAGGGTGGAGGTCACGAGCCCCTCGGTCAGCGGGGTGAGGCCGAGATCCCGCTGCATGAACGGCAGGGCGCCGTTGATGACGCCGGTGTCATAGCCGAAGAGGAGGCCGCCAAACGTGGAGAAGAACGCCACGCGCCGCAGGAAACCCTTGGGATTCGCGGCGCCGGCGGTCCGGGCCGCGGTTTCCCCGGCCGTGGCTTCCCGGGCCGTGGAGTCGGCCTCGGACGGAGCTGAGCTGGTCAGTGTGCCGTCAGGCTTCGTCATAGGCTCGCCTTCTCGATGCGCTGCGTCATGGTCTCCAGCTGGTAGCGGGAGACCTCCGCGGCGTTGTCGTCCTCGGCGAAGACGCTTGAGACCATCACCGTGTCGTCGCGGTCCAGGAAGCCGATTTCCTTCAGGCCGCCGAAGAACTCGTCCCAGTTGACGTCGCCGTCGCCGATCTTCAGGTGCTGGTGCACGCGGACGGGGTTGCCGGGCGGGTTGGTGATGTAGCGCAGGCCGTGTGAGGCGTGGTGGTCCATGGTGTCAGCGACGTGGACCAGGCGCAGCTTGTCCCCCGCGGCCCGCATGATCTCCAGCGGGGCGTTCTTCATGTGGAAGCTGTGCGAGGCCACATAAACCAGGCCCACGTTCTTCGAGTTCAGCCCGCGGATCACCCGGATCGCGGCCAGGCCCTCCTCAACGAAGTCGTCCGGGTGCGGATCGATCAGCAGGTCGATCCCCTCCCGCTCGATGATGGGGAGCAGCTCCTCCATGGAGCGGTAGAAGGCCCGTTCGGATTCCTCGGCCTTCTCCGGCCGGCCGCTGAACTCGGTGTTCATGGTGCCCACGCCCAGGTCCACGGTGATCTGGATGGCGCGCTTCCAGTAACGGACGGCGGCCTCGCGGGCGTCCTCGTCCGGCCCGGACCAGCGCAGCACGGGCAGCACCGAGGCGATCTCGATTCCCGCGTCCTTGCAGGCCGCCTTCAGCTGGCCCACCAGTGCGTCGTCGGCCTTCGGGTGGTTGAAGAACGGGATGAAATCGGCGTGCGGGGTCATCTGCATGTACTTGTAGCCGAGGTCGGCCACCACGCGCGGGAACTCCAAAAGTCCGTGGCTGTGGTGGAACGGCGTGGGGTCAAGGGCGATTTTCACGTTGAACACTCCATTGTGGATCTGGTGGGCGTGCAGGCGGCCGGCGCCCCGAACTTGTCAGGAGGGGGCGCCGGCCGGCAGGGTTCCTAGCGGTAGAGGGCGGGCTTGGCGTTGAGCTTCACGGCGACCTTTTCGCCGTTCTTCTGCGCCTCGACGCCGGCCTCGCAGCAGGCCGCCGTGGCGTAACCGTCCCAGGCGGTGGGGCCGCCGATCTCACCGCGCAGGGCCGCGTCCACCCAGGACTGGATTTCGACGTCGTACGCTGCCCCGAAACGCTCCTCGAAGCCGGGGGTGACGTTGCCGCCCCAGTGGCCGTTGCTGCGGGTGTAGGGGCCCTTGTCCCCGCCGATGCTGACGATGCCGTCCTCGAAGGAGGCCTGGGTGGCCACTTCGTAGCCGAACTTGGCGTTAACGTAGATCTCGACGTCGGCCAGGACGCCGGACTCGGTCTCGATCAGGACGTGCTGCGGGTCGTGCTGCCCGGCCGGGGCGTTCCGCGTGGCCTTACCGAGGCGGACCTGGACCGAGGTGATTTCTTCGCCGGTGAAGTACCGGATGGCGTCGAACTCGTGGACCACGGAGTCGTTGATCAGCATCTCGTTGGTGAAGCCCGACGGGGTGGTGGGGTTCCGGTGCTGGTGGTGCAGCATGAGCAGCTCGCCGAGTTCGGAGTCGCGGATGATCTTGCCCAGGGCGGCGTACTCGGCGTCGAAGCGGCGCATGAAGCCGACCTGGATGCGCTTGTGGCCGAGCTTTTCTTCGGCTTCGACGATCTTCCAGGAGGATTCGGCATCCGGGGTGAGCGGCTTCTCGCAGAGGATCGGGATGTCCTTGGCGATCGCCTTGAGCAGGATGTCCTCGTGCAGGAAGCCGGGAGTGGCGATCAGCACGGCGTTCACGTCGCCGTTGTTGAGGGCTTCCTCGGCGTCGGCCAGGGCGACGGCGCCGGGGATGCCCTCGATGGCAGCCTGGGCGCGGGCAAGGTCAACGTCGACGACGGCGGCCACTTCGGCGCCGTGGATGCGGGTGTTGAGCCGCTGGATGTGGTCTGCGCCCATACGGCCGGCGCCGATGACAGCTACGCGGAGGGTCTTAGTCATGATCTTGTCCTCAGTTCTAGTTGACGGCGGTGCGGGAGCCGCAGGAGAGCAGGTAGTTCCGGGTGCGCTTGGCGATCGGCATCGGGACGTCGAAGGCCACCGGGTACATGTCCTGTTCCACAATGCCAAAGATCGGCCGGTTGAGCGCCTCGACGGCTTCGATGACGGCGCGCAGGTCCGGCAGGCCGTTTGGCGGCTCGGTCATGACGCCGGCCAGGTTGGCGGCCGCCCAGGTCATGTTTTCCTCGTTGACCTTTTTGAGGATGTCCGGGTTGATCTGCTTGAGGTGCAGGTAGCCGATCCGGTCCGGGTAGTTCTTGATCAGGTCGAGGCTGGAGGCGCCGCAGTATTCGGCGTGGCCGGTGTCCAGGCAGAGGTTGAGGTACTGGGCGTCCGTGGCGGCGAGGAGGGTCTCGATGTCCGCCTGGGCGCCGACATGGGAGTCGGCGTGCGAGTGGAACTGCTGCTTCAGGCCGAAGTCCTCCAGCAGGGTCTTGCCCAGCCGGTTGTGGCCCGTGAAGAGGTCGCTCCAGGCCTTTTCGGTGAGCGTGCCGCTTTCCACGGCCTCGCCGGTGACGTCGTCTCGCCACATGGCCGGGATGACCACGATGTGTTCCCCGCCCATGGCGGCGGTGAGTTCGGCAACCTTGCGGGCAGGTTCCCACGCGGTTTCCCACTGGTCCAGGCCGCGGTGAAAGGCGGTGAACACGGTGCCGGCCGAGATCTGCAGGTCGCGCTGTTGGAGCTCTTCGGCGAGGCGTGCCGGGTCAGTGGGGAGGTAGCCGTAGGGGCCCAACTCGATCCACTTGTAGCCGGATTCGGCCACCTCATCCAGGAAGCGTTCCCACGGGGTCTGCTGCGGGTCATCCGGGAACCAGACGCCCCACGAGTCCGGCGCGGTGCCGATGATCAGCTTGTTCTCTGTCATTTCCATTCCTTCTCATCGATTGCTCCGCAGGTGCCGTTTTGGACGCTCAAAACGGCGGTTGCGGAGCAGTCGATCGTGGTTGTTGGGTGCCGGTGGGTGGGGACTAGTTGGACGGGAAGTTGTAGGAGGCTCCGGAGGCGTGCGTGGGTTCGGGCCAGCGCGAGGTGACCACCTTGCCGCGGGTGTAGAAGGAGACGCCTTCGGGGCCGTAGATGTGCTTGTCGCCGAACAGCGAGGCCTTCCAGCCGCCGAAGGAGTGGTACGCCACCGGCACGGGCAGCGGCACGTTGATGCCGATCATGCCCACCGTGACGCTGCGCTGGAACTTCCGGGCTGCGGCGCCGGAGGAGGTGAAGATGGCGGTGCCGTTGCCGTAGGGGTTGGAGTTGATCAGGGCGATGCCGGCGTCGAGGTCCTCCACCCGGACCACAACCAGGACGGGGCCGAAGATTTCCTCGGTGTAGGCGGTCATTTCGGTCTTGACGTGGTCGATCACCGTGGGGCCGACCCAGAAGCCGTCCTCGTGGCCGGGGACCACGAGGTCGCGGCCGTCCACCACCATGGCGGCGCCGGCGGTTTCGGCCTCGGTGACGATCTTCACGATGCGTTCCTTCGACGCCGGCGTGATGACCGGGCCCATTTCGGCGTCGGGTTCCGTGCCGTTCTTGACCTTGACGTCCAGGGCGCGTTCCTGGACTTTCTTGACCAGCAGGTCGGCGGCTTCGCCGACGGCGACGGCGACGGAGATGGCCATGCAGCGTTCCCCGGCGGAGCCGAAGGCGGCGGCCGCGAGGTGGTCGGCGGCGTTGTCGAGGTCGGCGTCGGGCAGGATGATCGCGTGGTTCTTCGCGCCGCCCAGGGCCTGGACGCGCTTGCCGTGCGCGGTGGCGGTCTCGTGGACGTACCGGGCGATCGGGGTGGAACCGACGAAGGAGATGCCGTCCACGTCCGGGTGGGTCAGGAGTCCGTCGACCGTTTCCTTGTCGCCGTGCAGGACCTGGAAGACGCCGTCGGGCAGGCCGGCCTGCTTCCACAGCTTGGCGAGCAGCATCGAGGCGGAGGGGTCTCGTTCGGAGGGCTTGAGGATGAAGGCGTTGCCGGTGGCGATCGCCATCGGTGCCATCCACAGCGGCACCATGACCGGGAAGTTGAACGGGGTGATGCCGGCGACCACGCCGAGGGGCTCGCGGAAGGAGAACACGTCAATGCCGGTGGAGACCTGGTCGGAGTAGTCGCCCTTGAGCAGCTGCGGGATGCCGCAGGCGAACTCGATGACCTCGAGGCCCCGGCCGATCTCGCCCTTCGCGTCGGAGAGGACCTTGCCGTGTTCGGCCGTGATCAGTTCGGCGAGCTCGTCGATGTGGGAGGCGACGAGCTCGCGGAACTTGAACAGCACGGCGGTGCGCTTGGCCAGGGAAATGTCGCCCCAGGAATCGGCCGCGGCGCGGGCGGCGGCGACGGTGGCGTCCAGGTCCTCCCGGTTGGCCAGCCGCAGCTCTGCGGAGACGGCGCCGGTGGCGGGGTTGTAGACGGGCTGGGTGCGGGTGCCGACGCCTGCGGTTTCGGCGCCGTTGATGAAGTGGCTAATGGTCGAGACGGTCGTCGTTGACATGGTGATGGACTTCCTTGGTCTGTGGCTTGTTCGTTTGCTGGTGATGAAGGGGGTCAGCCGAGCAGCTTGCGCTGGCGGCTCTTGTGGTCGGCATAGGTCTGGAAGGCCTGCTTCGTGGAGTCGAGCTCGGAGACCTGGGAGACCGGAACGTCCCACCACGACTCGGAGCTGGGGGCATCCAGCAGCGGGTCGGACTCGACGTGGATGACGATCGGGCCGCCGCGTTCGGGGGCAGCCTTGGCGTCGCGGATGGCCTGCTCGAGCTCGGCGATGACCTTCTCCCCCGGTTCGATCCGGATCACCTTCACGCCGAGGCTTTCGGCGTTCAGGGCCAGGTCGACCGGGAGCCGGTCGCCGTCGTCGAAGCTGTGGTGCTCCTCGTCCAGGGCCCGGTACTGGGTGCCGAAGCGCTGCGAGCCGAGGGACTCGGAGAGCGAGCCGATCGAGGCGTAGCCGTGGTTCTGGATCAGGACCACGATCAGCTTGATCCGCTCGGCGACGGCGGTGACGAGTTCGGTGTGCATCATCAGGTAGGAGCCGTCCCCCACCATCACGACGACGTCGCGCTGCGCCCCGCCCTTCGCGGCTTCGGCGAGGGCGGCCCGCTTGACGCCGAGGCCGCCGGGGATTTCGTAGCCCATGCAGGAGTAGGCGTATTCGACGTGGTAGCCGAACGGATCCCGGACGCGCCACATCTTGTGCAGGTCACCGGGCAGGGACCCGGCGGCGCAGATGACGACGTCCTGGGCGTCCATGGCGCGGCTGGTGGCACCGATGATTTCGTTCTGCGCCGGCAGCGGGGTGAAGCGCGTGTCGAAGGCCGCGTCCACCGTGGCGTTCCAGCGGGTCTTCTCGTTCGCGATCCGCTGCTCGAGGTCCGCGCCGATCCGGTAGCCGCCGAGGGCCTGGTTCAGCTTGACCAGGGCCTTGCGGGCGTCCGCCACGATCGGCAGTGAAGTGCCGTGCTTGTAGGCGTCGATGGCGGCGACGTTGATGTTGATGAATTTCACGTCCGGGTTCTGGAACGCGGTCCGGGACGCGGTGGTGAAGTCCTCGTAGCGGGTGCCGATGCCGATGATGAGGTCCGCCTCGGCGGCGATGGCGTTGGCCGCCGTCGTGCCGGTGGAGCCGATCGCGCCCAGCGAGAACTTGTGGTCCCACGGCAGCACGCCGACGCCGGCCTGGGTGTTGCCCACCGGGATCCCGGTGAGCTCGACGAACTTCGCGAGTTCCTCGTTGGCGTAGGCGTAGAGCACGCCGCCGCCGGCGATGATCAGCGGGCGCTTGGCGGCGCGGATCGCCTCGGCGGCGCGGCGGATGTCCTCGTCGTCGGCGTCGGGACGGCGGATCCGCCACTCGCGCTCGGCGAGGAACTCCTCGGGCACGTCCAAGGCCTCGGCCTGGACGTCCTGGGGCAGCGAGATCGTGACCGCGCCGGTCTCGGCCGGGTCCGTCAGGACCCGCAGGCCGTGGTGGAACGCGGAAAACAGCTGCTCGGGCCGGGAGACCCGGTCGAAGAACTTGGACAGCGGCCGGAAAGCGTCGTTGACGGTGATGTCATAGGCTTCCGGGCGTTCGAGCTGCTGCAGCACCGGGTCGGCGGCCCGGGTTGCGAAGGTGTCGCTGGGCAGCAGCAGCACGGGGAGCCGGTTGGTGGTGGCCAGCGCCGCGCCGGTGAGCAGGTTCGAGGAACCCGGGCCGATCGAGGTGCTGATCGCGAAGGTCTGGCGGCGCCGGGTGTGCCGGGCATAGCCGACGGCCTGGTGCGCCTGGGCCTGTTCGTTGCGGCCCTGGTAGTACGGCATGATCGTCTGATCGAGCTGCTGGTACTGCTTCAGTGCCTGGCCGACGCCGGCAACGTTGCCGTGGCCAAAGATGCCGAACGTGCCCGGAATCAGGCGCTCCCGGAAGTCCTGGCCGCCGATCGAATCGACGGTGTACTGCTTGGACAGGTATTCGACGACGGCCTGGGCGACGGTCATTCTGCGTGTTCCTGATGCAGTGCTCATTCCCATGGGAAGCTACTCCGATACTTCTGTGGTGCGGGTGGATTCTGAGGCGGCGTGGTGCAGCAGCGACGCGGCGGTCGCCACGGCGCCGGCGACGTCGCCGTCCTGCGGGTAGAGCAGGGTCCGGCCGACGGTGAGGCCCTGGACGCCCGGCAGGGCGAGGGCGGCCTGCCAGCTGGCGAACACCTCGTCCTGGCCGGCGTCCGGGTCTCCGCCGAGGAGCACGGTGGGCATGGTGGTGGACGCCATGACGCGTTCCATCTCGGCCACGACGGGGAGCTTCATCCAGGTGTAGGCGCTGCTCGCGCCGAGGCCTTCGGCGATGGCGACTGACTTGATGACGGCATTGGTGGAGAGGTCGTTGCGGACCTTGCCGTTCTCGCGGACGGAGAGGAACGGTTCCACCATGGCGATCAGCCTGCGCTCGGCAAGGGAATCGATCGCCCGCGCGGTTGCTTCGAGGGTCACCACCGTGTCCGGGTCGCCGAGGCAGATGCGGGTGAGCATCTTTCCGCCGTCGGCGCCCAGGGCCTCCAGCGCGGCCGCGGTGTGTCCGGTGAAGCGGTCATCGAATTCGTTCACCAGGCCGGAGAGGCCGCCGCGGTTCATGGAGCCGAAGAGCAGCTTGCCCTCGAGCGCGCCGAGCAGGAGCAGATCGTCCATGATGTCCGGCGAGGCGAGGACCCCGTCGACGTCCGGGTTGGCCAGCGCGATCTGCAGGCGGTCCAGGAGCTGGCGGCGGTCGGCCATGGCCACGGGATCATTCCCGACGGCGAGCGCGCCGCGGGCCGGGTGGTCGGCGGCCACAATGAAGTTCTGCCGGTGGGCCCGGACACCGGGGTGGCGGCGCCGTGCCTTGGCGGCGCGGGCGATCGCTTCCGGGTCTTCGAGCCGGATAATGCTCAGGTGCTCGTAGCGGCGGGGATCATCGTTCACCGCGCGGGCGGCGACGGCTGGGTTTGCACTCACAGTGCTGCTCCTTCGGTGGCGTAGGTACCCGGCAGCAGGCGGCCGCGTTCGGCGAGCAGGCCCGTGACTTCGTCCGGCGTCGGCATCGCGTCCGCGCAGGACAGGCGGGACGCGACGAGGGCGCCGGCAGCGTTGGCGAAGTCGAGGACCTGGGCGAGCGGCCAGCCCGAGAGCAGGCCGTGGCAGAAGGCCCCGCCGAACGAGTCGCCGGCACCGAGGCCGTTGACGGTTTCCACGGGCACCGGGGCGGAGACCACACGCTCGGTACGGGTCTTGGCCATGACCCCTTCCGGGCCCAGCTTCACGACGGCGATTTCGACGCCGGCGGCAAGCAGCCGGTCCGCCTGTTCGTCCGGGGTGCCCTCCCCGACGGCGACGGCGCATTCCTTGTCATTGCCGATCGCGACGGTGACGTGCGGCAGGATCTTGGCGACCTGCTCCCGGGCTTCCTCCTCGGAGGCCCAGAACATCGGCCGGTAGTCGAGGTCCAGGATGGTGAACTGGCCGGGCTTCAGCCCGGTGCGGGGCCGCGCCTCGTGGGCCTTGAGGTGCGCGGCGCGGCTGGGCTCCTGGCAGAGACCTGTGACGGTGGACCAGAAGATGCCCGCATCCCTGATGGCGTCCAGGTCCAACTCCTCCGCCTTGATCTGCAGATCCGGGGCCGTGGGGAACCGTCCGTAGAAGTAGAGCGGAAAGTCTTCGGGCGGTTTGATCGCGCAGAACGTGACCGCGGTGGGCCATTCCTTGACCGGGGTGACGAAGGAATCGTCCACGTTGAACTTGCGCAGTTCGCGGTGCAGGTATTTGCCGAAGGCGTCGTCGCCGGTGCGGGTGATGACGGCGGCGCGGCGGCCGTGGCGGGCAGCGGCGACCGCCACGTTGGACGGTGATCCGCCAAGGTACTTTCCGAAGGACGTGACATCCTCCAGATCCACCCCGATGTCATTCGGGTAGATATCAACGCTGATGCGCCCGATCGTGAGCAGTTCGTGGGTCACGGTGATCGCGGACCTTTCTGGTGTGAACTCGGTACCTTTGCGCAGCCTGAGCTTCGGTGCTTAGGGGGCCGGCGTGAGCCGGGCCACAACCACTACTTTGCCTCAGAATCCATGTACTGTCAAAGGTTTGTACTGACATATTTACAACATGACACAGGAGCCCCAAATGCCGCCCCCGCGCGGGTGTCGCTGCGGCGCAAGCGCCGAAACCACCCCGGTAGCTACTTGGCGGGAATGCCGAGCTCACCCGTTATGTACTGGGCCTGGCCAAACCCGAAGGACCAGTCCCCCGCCGTGTTCTCGACGTATCCGATAAAGACGTCCTCGCCGGCGACCCCCGCGGCGGCCAGCTTGTCCGCAATGGCGGCAAACAGGGACTGCTTGGCGGGCTGGCTGCGCCCGGCCTGGGTGAAAATCTGGATCATCACCACGTCCGGCGTCCGCTCGAAGCCGAGCCCGGCATCCTGGGCGACAATCTGCCCCGCGGGATGCTCGGTCAGCACGTGGAAGTAGTCCCGCTCCGGGATGCCGTATTCGGCCACGATGGCGGCATGGATTCCCTGGCTGAGCCCGCGGAGCTGCTCCGGGGTGCGGCCTTGATTGACGTCGATTCGCACGAGAGGCACTCGCATCTCCTTCAGTAGTTTGTCCTGACATACTAACAAACTAAATTGAAGCGGTGCAAGGATTTTCCGCGTGGACACAGCAGCGCGGGGTCATCTGGCGCCCATCCCGGGGTTCGGGACGGCGCCAGGTGACCCCGCGCTGGGGTATTGCGCCTGCCGGAGCGGCAGGCCGGACTAGCCGGTAAAGGCAGAACTCCGGGCCGTGCCGTCGTAGCCGCCGGCGGGCGGTTTCAGCCCGTAAATTCCGCCGATGGTCGGTGCGACGTCCACTGTCCTGGCGGCCTCGGAGGACACAACACTCTTTGCCACCAGCGGGCTGCCTCCGGAGACGAAGAACGGAATCGGTTCCGTGGCCGGGTGTCCGTGGTTGCCCGGGATGGGGTTAGAGGCAACGTAGGGGTCGGAGAAACGCCAGCCCGCGCGGCAGTAGGCCACCAGGTCGCCGGCTTCGGCCCCCAGGCGCAGATCCCCCGGACTGTTCACCGAGAACACCCCCTCATGGGCGCCGACCAACTGTTCGACGGCGGCCAGTCCGGCCGCGCGGTCGGCGTCGGCGCCGGTCCAGTAGAGCAGGTCCGCCCCGCCGTTCTGGGCGATTTTGACGTTGGACTGCAGTTCCGGACGGGACTGGAGGATCAGGTCGATGGAAATGACATTGCTCGGGACCGACCAGTCCATCGAGTGGTCGGCCAGCACCATCACTACGCTGGAGTCCCACTTGCCGGCGCTCTTGAGGTGGTCGATAAAGCGCCCCACCTGCACGTCGGTGTCCGTGAGGGCAGTTTCACGTGCTGCCCGCAGCGTGGTTCCCGAAAGGTCGGAGTGGCCGACGCGGTCAATGTCACCCAAGTTAGTGAAAACGAAGTCGGGGTCGGGCCCGCTCACCATCGCCAGAAGGGCGTCCATTGTGGCGGCGTCCGGCGCGTGTCCGGTTACCGGAAGCACTGGCTGGGGTTCCCACCGGTAGCTGGCCCGGGCACCGAAGACGCCGTACAGGTACTTCTTGCTGAGCACCGACCCGGTGGTAAGCCCGCGCTCGTGCAGCCGCTCCAAGAGAGTCGGGAAGTGCAGGTCGGTAGAGCGGTCGAGGTCTCGGACCACGCCTTCGGCGCGGTCGAAGATGGCGTTGGCCGGAACTCCCGAGCGGTCCGGGCGGACCCCGGTCATCATCATGACGTGGTTGGGTATGGTCTCCATGATCGGCAGGGAGCGTGCCGCCGGGAAATTGCACCCGGCGGCCCGCAGAGCGGCGAGCCTCGGCGTCAGGGCGGGTGTGATCTCGTCCGGGCGGCAGCCGTCCACCACGAGTACGTAGCTCCTGGTCCGGACGGCGGCAGGGGCGGCCCAGGTGGTGCCCGGCGCGGCGGAAAGGACGACGGCGGCACCGCCGGCGGCGGCGAGTTGCAGGAACTGCCGGCGGCCCGGTGTCAGGCGGTTAGTGGCTGAGCGACTCACTGAAGGCCTCCTTGCATCCGGGTGACTTTGCCGGAGGTGGACTGCACTTGGAATGACGTGGATCGCGTGGCCTGGGACCCCGGGTCCGTTCGCTCCGCGAGGACGTACCAGTCCATCCGGACGCCGGCGGGCGTCACCTCGAGGACTGAGAAGCCATGCGAGTCGAAGTCCAGATACTTCACGTGCGGGTTGGCTGCCTTGATGGCGTTTTCAACGCCGACGGATCCGGTCCGGGGCGGAACGTTGAGGATGTCATCGAGGTTGTCGCTCGTGACGGAGGTGCAGACCAGTTCCGCGGCCACGGAATCGCCGGTGGCCGGGTAGCTGGCCGGATCCGCGGGGATGTCGCAGGCCCAGCCGGAATGGATGTCGCCGGTGAGGAACACCGTGTCCTTGACGGCGTTGTCGCGCAGGTGGCGGACCACGCGGTTGCGGTCGGCCTCGTAACCGTCCCACTGGTCCACGTTGTAGGGCACGCCATTGATGCTTGTCCCGCCCATCAGCTTCTGCACACCAGCCAATTCAGCGGTGCTCAGGGTCGAGGGAACCCGGACCGGGGCAATCATGACGGGGTTGCCGACGAGCTTCCATTGCGGACCATCGGACTTAAGGTTGCCCAGCAGCCAGTCCATCTGGGCGGTGCCGGTGATGGTGCGGGCGGGGCTGCTGATTGAGGAGTCCGCGCCGCTGGCCGCCTGCTGGTCACGGTAGGAGCGCAGGTCAAGCATGGCCAGGCTAGCCAGCGAGCCGAACTCCAGGCGGCGGTAGATTTGGCCACCGGGCTCGTAGCGGACGGGCATCCACTCGGCGTAGGCCTGGTGCGCGGCGGCGAAGCGCTCGCTCCAGGCGCCTTCGACGCCTGGAGTGTGGTTTTCGGCGCCGCCCTGCCAGGCGTCGTTGGCCGATTCGTGGTCGTCCCAGGTAACGATAAACGGGGCCGCAGCGTGCAGGGCCTGGAGGTCCGGGTCGGTCTTGTACTGGGCGTGGCGTCGGCGGTAGTGCTCCAGGCGGGTCATCTCGACGGCCGGCTCGTGCGGCCGGACCACGACGTCGCGGGCCTGGTAGTCGCCGGGGGCGTATTCGTAGAGGTAGTCACCCAGGTGGAGGACGGCGTCGAGGTCGCCGCGCGCGGCCAGATGGCGGTAGGAGGAGAAGTAGCCAGCCTGCCAGTTCGCGCAGGAAACCACCCCGAATGTCAGCCGGTCCACCGCTGCCCCCGCGGCCGGTGCGGTTCGCGTGCGGCCCACGGGTGAGGTCTCCTGCCCCAGGGTGAACCGATACCAGTAGTTCGTGGCGGGCAACAGCCTGCCTGCAACGACCTTGACGGTATGGTCGCGGGCCGGGCCGGTGGAGGCAGTACCGCTGGCAGCTACTTTCGTAAACGCTTGATCGGCGGATATTTCCCAGCGGACGGAAACGTCCGGACCGGCACCGCTGCCGGGGAAAGATTCCGGGGTGGGCGTGACGCGGGTCCACAGCAGCACGCTGCCCGGCATGGGATCTCCTGAGGCGATCCCGTGGCCAAAGAGGCCGATTGGGGAGGCTGAAAATGCGTTCTCGGAGGTGCTGGCGGCCATGGCCCCGGCAACGGCGGCGACCCCCGCTGAACGCAATACTTGACGACGAGAAAAGGTAGTCATGCCTTCAAGTATGTCCACGCCCGGCCGGCCAAAAATCGATTTTTGCGCCCCATTGGCCGGACGTTCGCCGAGAGTTCACCGCGGCGTGGTGCCCCCTTTAGCCACGGGAGCGCTACCGTCCTTGCCTTGCCGCGGGTCCCGTCTTATCCTTAAACAATCAAAAGGTTGATCAATCTATGGATTGATTAGCCGCGCGGCGAGGAGGTCCCAGCCCATGGATTCCAGCGACGACGGTGAGCTCGACGCGGCCTTCCTGGCCCTCGCCGATCCGGTCCGCCGCCGCATCATTGCCCGGCTCAGCCGGGGCCCGGCCACCGTCAACGAACTGGCGGAGCCCTTCGCGATCACCAAGCAGGCGGTCTCGAAACACATCCAGGTCCTCGAGCAGGCGCAACTTGTCACGCGCACCCGTGACGCCCAGCGCCGGCCCGTGCACCTGAACCCTGCACGGCTGGAAGCGCTCACTGCCTGGATCGACCAGTACCGGCTGGTCCGCGAGGGGCAATTCCGCAGCCTTGACGCCGTGCTTGAAATCCGCGCCGCCCAGAGCGGCACTCAGGCAAAGGATGCATCATGAGCAACGCACTGAAACTGACAGTCCCCGAAGGGCTGCCCTTCATCGACTTTGAGCGCGACTTCGACTTTCCCGTTTCCGAGGTCTTCAGGGCGCACAAGGACCCCGAGCTCGTCGCCCAGTGGCTCGGTCCGCGGCGGATGACCATGACCATTGACCACTACGACTTCCGGACCGGCGGCAGCTACCGTTACACCCACACCGCACCGGACGGCAGCGCGTATGTCTTCAGCGGCGTCTTCCACACTGTCCGCGAGAACGACTTCGCCATCCAAACCTTCGAATTCGACGGCTACCCGGATGTGGTGAGCATTGAGTTCCTGACCTTCGAAGATCTCGGCGGCGGCCGTTGCCGCCTCCGCGCCCGGGCGGTCTACCCCAGCATGGAGGCTCGCGACGGCATGGCGCAGTCCGGAATGGAGGGCGGCATGATCGAAGCCTACGAGCGGCTCGAGGAAGTCATCAGCGGGGCCAAGGTCTAGGACGTCAGGGGTCTTGGAGAGTACGACGGCGGCAGGCCACCTTCGCCGGGAAGGTGGCCTGCCGCCGTCGTACTTTTACCAGCAGCCTTAAACAAGCAACGCGGGGTCACTCCGCGCCCATCCCACCGAGTGGAATGGGCCGTGAGTGACCCCGCGTTGCTGTGGTGCTTCGGTGCTTCGGACCTAGAGGGTCGCGAAGACTTCGCGCAGGAGCTTGGCGGTCTCGGACGGCGTCTTGCCGACCTTGACGCCGGCAGCCTCGAGGGCTTCCTTCTTGGCCTGGGCGGTGCCCGCGGAACCCGAGACGATGGCGCCTGCGTGGCCCATGGTCTTGCCTTCCGGAGCGGTGAAGCCGGCCACGTAGCCGACAACCGGCTTCGTGACGTGGGCCTTGATGTAGTCCGCGGCACGCTCTTCGGCGTCGCCACCGATTTCGCCGATCATGACGATCGCCTTGGTCTCCGGGTCCGCCTCGAAGGCTTCGAGGGCGTCGATGTGCGTGGTGCCGATGACCGGGTCGCCGCCGATGCCGATGGCGGTGGAGAAGCCAAGGTCGCGCAGCTCGTACATCATCTGGTAAGTCAGGGTGCCCGACTTGGAGACGAGGCCGATGGGGCCCTTGCCCGTGATGTTGGCCGGGGTGATGCCGACGAGGGCCTCACCCGGGGTGATGATGCCGGGGCAGTTCGGTCCGATGATGCGCGTGACCTGCTTGCCGTTGGCGTCAACCTTGGACTGGGCCAGTGCCCAGAACTCAGCGGAGTCCTGGACCGGCACGCCTTCGGTGATGACGACAACCAGGCCGATGCCGGCCTCGATGGCTTCAACGACGGCGTCCTTGGTGAAGGCCGGCGGCACGAAGACGATGGAAACGTCAGCGCCGGTCTCGGCCATGGCTTCCTTGACGGTGCCGAAAACGGTGATCTCGGTGTCGCCGTGCAGGACCGTGGTGCCGGCCTTGCGGGCGTTGACGCCGCCAACAACGTTGGTGCCGGCCTTGAGCATCAGGGCGGTGTGCTTGGTGCCCTCGCCGCCGGTGATGCCCTGGACGATGACCTTGGAGTCCTTGTTCAGATAAATAGACATAGTCGAGTCCCTCTACTTCGCTGCGTTGGCGAGCTCGGCAGCCTTGTCGGCGCCCTCGTCCATGGTGGCGGCCAGGGTAACCAGCGGGTGGTTGGCCTCGGCCAGGATGCGGCGGCCTTCCTCAACGTTGTTGCCGTCGAGGCGGACGACCAGCGGCTTGTTCGCGGAGTGGCCCAGCTCGGCCAGTGCACCGACGATGCCCTTGGCGACGGCGTCACAGGCGGTGATGCCGCCGAAGACGTTGACGAAGACGGACTTGACCTGCGGGTCGCCCAGGATGACGTCGAGGCCCGCTGCCATGACCTCGGCGGACGCTCCACCGCCGATGTCCAGGAAGTTGGCGGGCTTGACGTTGCCGTGGTTCTCGCCGGCGTAGGCAACGACGTCGAGGGTGGACATGACCAGACCGGCACCGTTACCGATGATGCCCACTTCGCCGTCCAGCTTGACGTAGTTGAGGTCCTGCGCCTTGGCCTTGGCCTCGAGCGGGTCAGCAGCGTCCTTGTCTTCAAGGTGAGCGTGCTTGGGGTGGCGGAAGTCGGCGTTCTCGTCGAGGGAGACCTTGCCGTCGAGGGCAACGATGTCGCCGGCGCCGGTCAGGACCAGCGGGTTGACCTCCACGAGGGTGGCGTCTTCCTTCTTGAAAACGTCCCAGAGCTTCAGGATTACGCTGGCGACCTTGCCACGCAGTTCCTCGGCGAAGCCTGCAGCGGCGACGATTTCGTCGGCCTTGGCCTGGTCGATGCCCACGGCCGGGTCGATCGAGATCTTGGCCAGGGCTTCGGGGCGCTCAACGGCGAGCTGCTCGATTTCCATGCCGCCTTCAACCGAGCACATGGCCAGGTAGTTGCGGTTGGCCCGATCCAGAAGGACGGAGAAGTAGTATTCCTCGGCGATGTCTGCGCCCTGGGCGATCATCACCCGGTGGACGGTGTGGCCTTTGATGTCCATCCCGAGGATGTTGGTGGAGTGTTCAAACGCTTCGTCAGCGGTCTTTGCGACCTTGACGCCGCCGGCCTTGCCGCGGCCTCCGGCCTTGACCTGCGCCTTTACGACAGTTACGCCGCCGATTTTCTCGGCAGCTGCCTTTGCTTCTTCAGGGGTGTGCGCCACGATGCCAGCAAGCACGGGTACACCGTGCGCCTCGAACATATCGCGCGCCTGATATTCAAACAGGTCCACGGTTTAGTGTCCTTCTACGTCGAAGTAGTTTCTGTACAGCCGGACCCCACGTACTCGCGGTTACCGGGCTGCGGAATAAACGCACCCTGCGACAAGCTTGGAAACGAGCCACACGGCGCAATGCTCCTTTGGGAACTCTAGTCCTTCGATCGGACCAGCCCGTTCCAGAGTACCGGTTATGTGAGTAAGGACACTATTCTATGGAGCGTAGAAAAACCGCTAGATTACGGGGTTTTTGGGGTGTTCGACGGCGCTCCGAAGGCCGGCGCGGCCGTGCCAGACGGGCGTTCGTAACGTAGGGCGAACGCCCGTGCATCCGGCAGCGTGGGGTGCCGGCGGACCGGTCTCCGGGTTCCGCTCCCGGCTCCCGCCGGGTCTTCGGCCGAACGTCCAGCTGTGCGGTCAGCTAGGCGTCCAGCTTGGTCAGCGGCGCGTAGCGCAACAGCAGCCGCTTCTCGCCGACGTCGAACTTGACCTTGGCGACCGTCTTGTCCCCGGCGCCCTCGACCGCCAGGACGGTCCCGTTGCCGAAGCTGGTGTGGTTGACCTTGTCCCCGACGCTGACGGCGACGACTTCCTTCTGCGGCTGGACCCTGTTCTTGGCCACGGCGGCGGGAACATCGGCGTTGAACCCGGCGGACGGGCTGGCCGCGGCGCCGCGAGCGGTGCCTGCACCCCAGAACGATCCGCCATAGCGGCTGGACCCGATCCCGGCACCGCTCCCCCAGCCTCCGCCCTGGCGGCTGGCGCCTTCGCGCTTCCACTCGACGAGCTCGGCCGGGATCTCCTCGATGAACTGGCTCGCGGGGTTGTACTGGCTCTGGCCCCACATGCTGCGGACTTCGGAGCGGGTCAGGTACAGCCGCTTGCGGGCACGGGTCAGGCCCACGTAGGCCAGCCGGCGTTCCTCGGCCAGTTCCTTGGGATCCGTTGCGGAGCGCTGGTGCGGGAACAGCCCGTGCTCCATGCCGGTAAGGAACACTACCGGGAATTCCAGGCCCTTGGCCGTATGCAAGGTCATCAGGGTCACGACGCCGAGCCGCTTGGCTTCGGCGACGGCGGCGGCCGTGTCTTGGGCGTCACCGCCGGGGGCGTCCGGGATCTGGTCGGCGTCGGCCACGAGGGAGACCTGCTCCAGGAAGGCGCCGAGCGAGCCTTCGGGGTTGTCCCGTTCGTATTCCCGGACAACGGCGACCAGTTCGGCGAGGTTCTCCACCCTGGACTCGTCCTGCGGGTCGGTGCTGGACCGCAGCCCGGCAAGGTAGCCGGTCTGTTCGAGCACGGCTTCGAGGGCCGCGGCGGCGCCGGAGCCGGAAGCGACCTCGGCGAGGTCGTCGAGGAGTTTCACGAAGCCCAGCACGGCGTTGAGCGACCGGGTCGCCATGCCCGGGGCCTCATCTGCGCGCCTCGCGGCGGCCATGAAGGAGGTGCGCTCACGCTCGGCGAGGGCGGCGACGGCACCCTCGGCACGGTCACCGATCCCGCGCTTGGGTTCGTTGAGGATGCGGCGGAGGTTGACGTCGTCGTCCGGGTTGACCAGGACGCGCAGGTAGGCGAGGGCGTCCTTGATCTCCTTGCGCTCGTAGAAGCGGGTGCCGCCGACCACCTTGTAGGGCAACCCCACGCGGACCAGGACGTCCTCGATCGAGCGGGACTGGGCGTTGGTGCGGTAGAAAATGGCGACGTCGCCGGGGCGCAGGTCGCCCTCGTCCTGGAGCCGGTCGATTTCCTTCGCGATGAACTGGGCCTCGTCGTGTTCGTTCTCGCCGACGTAGCCGACGATCTTCTCGCCGTCGCCCTCGGCCGTCCAGAGCCGTTTCTCCGGCCGGTTGGGGTTGCGGGAGATCACCGAGTTGGCGGCGCTGAGGATGGTCTGGGTGGAGCGGTAGTTCTGCTCGAGCTTGATGGTGCGGGCGTCCGGGTAGTCCTTCTCGAACTCCACGATGTTGCGGATGTCCGCGCCGCGGAAGGCGTAGATGGACTGGTCTGAATCGCCGACGACGGTGAGCTCGGCGGCCTCGGGGCCCTCGCCGACGATCTCACGCACCAGGGCGTACTGGGCGTGGTTGGTGTCCTGGTATTCGTCCACGAGGACGTGCCGGAAGCGGCGCCGGTAGGAGTCGGCGAGCGCCGGGAAGGCCCGAAACATGTAGACGGTCTCGGCAATCAGGTCATCGAAGTCCATGGCGTTGGCCTGGCGCAGGCGCTGGGTGTAGCCCTTGAAGACCTCGGCGACGGCCTGCTCGAAGGGATCGTTGTAGTTGGCGCTGGAGGAGTAGCTGTCGGCGTCGATCAGCTCGTTCTTGAGCGCGGAAATCTTGTGCTGGATGGCCTTGGGCGCGAAGCGCTTGGGGTCGAGGTCCAGGTTCTTGGCGACCAGGGTGATCAGGCGCAGCGAGTCGGCGGAGTCGTAGATCGAGAAGTTGGAGTTCAGCCCGACGTTCTTGGCCTCGCGGCGCAGGATCCGGACGCAGGACGAGTGGAAGGTGGAGATCCACATGGTCTTGGCCCGGCCGCCGACCAGCACCTCGATCCGTTCCCGCATTTCGGCCGCGGCCTTGTTGGTGAAGGTGATGGCCAGGATCTCGCCGTGGTGCGCCCGCCTCGTGGCAATTAGGTAGGCGATCCGGTTACTGAGCACACGGGTCTTGCCCGAGCCGGCGCCGGCCACAATCAGCAGGGCGCTGCCGGCGTGCTTGACTGCTTCTTCCTGCTGCGGGTTCAGCCCCTCGAGGAGTTCGCCGGCGTTCGGAAGCTGCGGGCGGTCCCAGCCGCCGTCGGGCCCGTCGCCGTGCGCGCTTCCGCTGTGCGGGGCGCCGTGCGGGCCGCCATGCGGAGCGAAATCCGGCCCTGAATCCAGGCCCGCCAGGCCGGACCCGGCCCGCGCTTTAGTGCCTGCCGCCGCCTTGGAGGCAGCTTGGAAGGGTCCGTCGGCGTAAGGGTCAAACAACATATCCATGGTGTATCTAAGTCTAGGCGGTGGCGCTGACAGCCGTGTCCGCCCTCCGGGACATGCCCTCCCCTGCCCGCGCCCGGTGGACATAAACACCTTATGCCCACTCCTGGCCGCGAAGAATGGGCATGCCCGGCGGAGACTGCCCTGGAGAAGACTCGGGTTGTTCTGAAGACTGCCGAGGTTGTTCTGAAGAATGGGCATGTCCCACGGCCTCGGCCCAGCGGGACGAGCATGCCATCCGCCACCCGTGGCCAATGGACATACTCCCCTTGTGCCCAGTCCCGGCCGCGAACAATGAGCATGTCCCACGGTCACCGCCGTGAAAAATGAGCATGTCCCCCCGGGACGTCCGGCAGGCGGGAAGCTAGCCGACGCCCCCGGAGCTGAGCGCGGCGCGCAGCTGCTGCACCGCCGTCGTGCCTCCCGCGATGAACCAGTCCAGTCCGTTGACGCGCACGACGTCGGTCGCGCCGCCGGCCGCCTCTACGATCGCCTTCCCGGGCAGCCAGTCCCACTCGGGGCAGCTGTGCTGGAACCAGCAGCCGAGCTCTCCGTCTGCGACCCGGCCGAGGTCGCAGGAGCCGGACCCGAACATGCGCAGCGCGGCGGCCGATGTCGCTGCCGCGTGCCAGGGCATGGCGCACATCGGATCGGCCAGCCACGTCGGGTGGATGTAGGTTGCCGCGCCGAGGTCGGACAGCGGCGTGTCGGAGCGTCCGGTGCCACCGGACGCAGCGGGCAGAAAGGCCACCAGTTTTTCGCCGTTGAGCGTCGCCGACCGGGACGTCCCGCCCAGCCAGAGTTTGTCCTCCTCCGGCTGGAAGATGGCGCCGAGCCCTGCACCGGAGGAATCCTTCAGGGCAATGGCCGAGCACCAGTACGTGGATCCATGCAGGAAGTTGAAGGTCCCGTCGACGGGGTCAATGACCCAGGTCCGGCCGCTGCTGCCCGCCACCGCGGCACCCTCCTCGCCCAGGACGGCGTCATCGGGCCGGCAACGCCGGAGCTGTTCCAGGACATAGGACTCGGCGGCATGGTCGGCGGCCGTGACCACGTCCGAGACAGAGGTCTTCTGCCGGCCCTCAAGCCCCGCCTGCCGCATCAACAGCGCCAGCGTGCCGGCCTCGCGGACCAGGGCCTCGGCCAGTTGGTAGTCATCCAGTGACGGGTCGAGTTCTGCGGTGCTGTGCCGGCCGAGCCGGTGTTTTCCTAGTTCGGTCACGCGTCCCAGACTATCGGCGCCCGTTGGCAGTGAACAGCCGGTGCGGACAGCCGGGCTGACGGCGGCGCGGAGGGGCGTGCAGGGCGGGCGATAATGGAGCCATGGCCAAGACACCCGCGCAGCGGATCAAAAAGCACGGCGCCAACGCGGCGGTCCCCCAGCACCATCTCCCTCCGGTGATCAATCCGACCACCAGCCGGACACCGCAGAAGGCACAGAGCAACAGCAACCTGATTGTCATCGCCGGAGTCGTGGCCAGCCTGTTCCTGTTCTGGTATCTGCACCTGCTCACCCTCAACCAGCTCACGCAGTTGTCGGGCGGCCAGGCAATGCCCGACTCGTTGGTCGGCGGCTTTGACCTGGGCTTCGTGGAGCAACTGCGCGCGGCCATGGACGCCGATGCCCGGGGCCAGCTGAACTACGTCCACAAGACGGCCGGCATGCTCTTCCCGCTGATCTTTGGCTTCACCTGGCTGCTGCTGATCGGAACCAACGTGGCCCGGAAGTCCCTGCGCTGGGCGCTGTGGTCGCTTCCGCTGCTCTTTGCTGCGGTCCGGCTGTGGGGCAACACGGTGATCGACGAAATGATGTCCGCCGACACCCTCGACGGCGGTCAGGTCGCCCTGGCCTCCGGTCTCACCGTGGCCGGCTGGGTACTTCTGGCGCTGAGCGTCGTGGCCGGCGTCGCCGCCGTAATACTTGGCCGCAAGGCAGCCGCAGCTTCCCCCACCCCGGGACATGTCCAGTCCTGATCCGCGCGGCGGGGCTATTTCTCAATTCCCGGCTTCGGACGCGGGACATGTCCATTCTCGGTCGCGGCGGCAGGGCTATTTCCCTACACCCGGCGTAGAACGCTGGACATGTCCATTCTTGGTCGCGGCGACTGGAGTCGTCCCTCGCACCGGGCCTCGAGCACGGGACATGTCCAGCGTTCGGCCCGGCCGGAGGACATCATGCCATTCTGTCCAGCCCTCAAGTCCAGCGGAGGGCAAGTCCACTTCAGCGCGAAGTCAGGGTACTTCGTTCAGGAACTCAAGGGCCTGCTCCGCACGTTGCGAGGCTCCCGCCTTCTCAAAGTAGTCGGCGGCTTCCAGTAAGTATTTGCGCGCTTCGACCCCGTTTCCCAAAGCGGCGTGCGACCGTCCCAGAAGCAGATAGGCCTCGCCCAGTATTTGCGGCGACGTCTTTTCGGGGACCGGGAAGATGTCGTCGAGAGTATCGACCGCCGATTTCTGATCCCCCGCCAGAAAATTCCAGTGGCCGCGGTTCAGCTTGAGCAGTATGTGATCTTCCTCAGTGCCGCCAATAACATCTGTGGCTAGTTCCGCGCGTTCAATGCAGCGCAGGGTGTCCGCGTCCGCGACATCGGCGGCGAGCCGCATGGCAGCAGAAGCCTTGTTGAACTTTGCCCAGACGGTCAGGTTCCGGGCCGGTGAAAAGGTGGCAGCGGCGAGCTCGTGATAGTGCAGCCCCTCGGCGACTTTGCTGCAAAGGAACGCGACGTTTCCAATGACCCAGTACGCCTTGCCCACCAACTGGTCATCGACTTCGCCCGAAATGATGTCGGCCATGACAAGGCTTTCCGCCCACGCTTCGTCAAGCCTCCCACTATCGGCAAGCGCCGCAATGAGGGCCTGCCGGGCCTTGACCGCAATTTCGACGTCGTCTTCGCCGTCCATGAGGTCCGCTGCGATTCTCGCCTCATCGGCGGCCTCTTCGAGCAGGCCCATGCCCCTGCGGGTCAGGGCCAGAAGGATGTGCACCTGGGCCTGAAGCTGCCGGTTCCCCTCCCAGGGTTCAGCAATCAATGTGCTGGCGAGTTCTGCGCAAGCTTCGATTTCTCCGGCGGCAATGAGGCTTTCGGCCCGGAACAACGTCATGTGCCACCACGACGACGAATCACCTTCAGCAATGGCAATATCCGCGGCCATCTGCGCGGCGTTCGCGGCCTCGCTGAAGTCGTGACTGGACCGGAGCTCGCGCGCCTGCAGCTCTGCAGCGGCGTACGAGGGTGAAACGGAACTTTGTTGCATGCCTCAATTATCCGTTGCCGAAGGAGCGGAAACGAACAAACCGCGCAAGCAAGACCTGCGCAATATTGCCTCAGGACTTCCGAAGCTTCGCGCGAATATCACGACTTCGCATATTGCCGAGCGAATCGTTATACAGCGGCGTGTCGTTTGGCCCTATACTAAATTTGCACCACAAGTCACATGAGTCACATCAGCCTCTTACGTATCAGGAGTCCTAATGAAGAAGACCCTCGCAACACTCCTCGTCGCCGGTGCGCTGGCTGTCGCGGGAATGTCCGCCTCCGCAGCGATTTCTGCTGCAGCTGACACCTCCGGACACAGCTCAGTCGCCGCTATCGGTTGGTGGCCGGACTCCACAAAGAAGTAACGGAGACTGCATTGACAGGCGGCGGGTGTCGGAAGTGATTCCGGGACCCGCCGTCGCTGTTTAACCTTCGTTCAGCCTGACCCCGCCCAACATCCACCAGGCCCGGCACTACAACAGCTTTCCATTCCCTGCAAACAACGCCACGATCTCGCCCGCCGGCGCAGGCCTGCCAAAGTAATAGCCCTGGCCGCTGCCGCAGCCCATTTCTCGCAAGACTTCCGCCTGTTCCGCCGTCTCTATCCCCTCGGCCAGCGCCTTCAGGCCGCAGGCGTGGATGAGGTGCAGCACCGCGGCGACGAAGTCCCGCTGCTGCTCGTCGTCGCCGAGGCCGCTGATCAGGCTGCGGTCGATCTTGACCACGTTCACCGGCAGCTTGCGCAAGTAGCTGATGGAGGAATAGCCGGTCCCGAAGTCATCGATCTCCAGCTGCACGCCGAGCCGGCGGAGGCCGTTGAGCGAATACTGGTCGACGTCTCCTCCATTGACGGCCATGGACTCCGTCAGCTCCACGATCAGGTTTGATGCATCCACGCCGGTCTCCCTGAGGATGTCCCGCACATGTTCGATCAGCTCGAGGTTTTGCAGTTCGGTGGTGGAAATATTGACCCGAACGTTAAAGCTGCTGTCCACCTGCAGGTCCTGCTGCCATTTCCGCAATTGGCGCACGGCATTGCGCAGCACCCAGTGGCCCAGGTCCACGATCATGCCGGTTTCCTCGGCCAGGGGAATGAACTGGTCCGGCATGAGCAGACCGCGCTCCGGGTGGTTCCACCGGACCAGCGCCTCCACGCCCTCGATCCTGCCGGTCGCGAGATCCACCACCGGCTGGTAGTGCAGGGTCAGCTGGTCCTGCCGGATGGCCTCGCGCATTTCCGTAATCATGACGCTCTGCAGCCGGCGCGCGTACAGGAGGGCCGGCTCGAAGACTTTGATGCTGCTGTGCTGCTGCGCCTTGGCCGCGTACATGGCCGTGTCGGCCTCCATGACCAGGTCATCGACGGACTGGCCGGGTTCCGCGATCCGCAGGCCGATGCTCGTTCCGCAGGTGACTTTCAGGTCCCCGACGTCGAGGCTCTCACTGAGGGCCTTGAGGATCCTGTTCGCCACCCGGCGTGCCCGGACCAGATTGGACTTCGGCAGCATGACGGCGAACTCGTCGCCGCCAAGGCGCGCCACGGTATCCGTTTCGCGGACGGCGTCCTGGAGCCGGCGTGCGATGGCCCGCAGGACGTCGTCGCCGGCGCTGTGCCCCAGGGTGTCGTTAATGCCCTTGAAGGAATCGAGATCCAGAATCAGGAGGGCCGGCGGCATCTCGCCGCGCGAGGACTCCGCCAGGGCATGGCTCAGGACCGAGTTCAGCGCCGTCCGGTTGGCGAGCTGGGTCAGGGGATCGGTCAGCGCCATGCGTTCGAGCTCCACCTGCGCCTCGCGCAGCATGGCCGTGCGGCTTTCGACCCGCTCTTCCAGCTCCTGGTAAATGGTCTGCAGGTCATCGGCCATCAGGTTGATGCCGGCGATGACGGCGGCAACGTCGTCGCGGGCTCCCGAATGCGGGATCCGGGTGCTCAGATCGCCTCCGGCGATCCGCACGATGCCCTCCACGAGGGCGTGCAGCCTGGGGTCCGGTGCTTCATTCTTCACGGGTGTACTGCCTTAGCCACTCGACGGCCGCGGATTCTGAGGTGAAGAACTGGGCCGGGATCGTCTCGCTTCGGGACCGCAGGAGGTAGTGGGCAATGACCCGGTCCACTGGGCTCTCGCCCACCAGGGCGAACGCCGTCGCCGCTATGGAACCGCTGTAAACCTGGCGGGCCTCCATGCTGACACCGACGACGCCAGTGATCACCAGGAGCACCGGCATCCGCCGACCCGCGGCGAGCGTGCGGACGATGTCACCGGCGATGCGCGCCTCAGGACCCTCGATCTCCTGGTTGGCGGGCAGCAGGACCTCGATGATTCCGCCGTCGATCATCCGCACGCCGATGCTCCGGGCGGCACCGCCGTCGGCAGGCGCCCCGTCGGTTGCCCGGGCCGCGGCCACCGCCGCCGCCCCCAGGAGGGCGCCGGCTGCCGCTGCCGTGTCCGGCAGCCCCTCCGGAATCCGTCCTTCGGGCCCGGCCAGGGCCTCGAGCGTCATCGGACCGCAATTCGACGGCGGCGGTCGGCGGAGCCCCGGAGGTCACGGTTCAGCCGTCGGTCGCCGTGATAGAGAATCGTTTCCCAGTCGACTTCCTCGGCTGTCTTGGCTATCACGGGGCTCTCCTTCTCTTTCTTGGGCCTGGGACTGACATACAGCCAGTTAACCACCCCGAGGAAGACATCCACGGCGGAGTTGAAGACTCCAATGTAAGCGCGGATCGCGCCCGCAGCCAGGACGGCGTTGACGGAGGCGAAGGCCACGTTGCCCCAGTTCCCCACTTGCGCGTCCCGCCATACGGTCAGCAGCGAGAAGGCGACGATCGCGTACGGCGTCAGGACGTAGATCGCCGGGGCGGCGGTGCGGTCCTTGACCTTGGGCGTGCGGGCGAAGGGAATCTTGTCGCCTGTGACGGCCTGTTGCAGCGATTTCAGCACGCCCGCCAGGTTGACCGGCAGCAGCACGAGGTTGAAGCCGTAGATCCGGAGGATGTCACTGAAGCGGTGCCCGCAGTCGCGCAGGTCGCTGCCCATGGCCAGGAAGTACGGCAGGGCGGCGATGAACACGATCGGGCTCAGCAGCCGGCTGTCGTAGGGGTACGCCAGGAGGAAGACGAGGCCAAAGCTGGCCCACGCGATGGACGCCATGTAGTTCACCCGCAGCAGCACCTCCCGGAACAGGATCGCGCGGCGCTCGGACCGGTGCTGGCGGAGCTGGACCCACAGTTTGGGCAGGATCAGCAGGCCGCCGTTCGCCCAGCGCCGGCGCTGGACCACGAGGGAGCCGAAATCCGGGGGTGTGGCGCTGTAGCTGAGCCGTTCCGGATAGTTCACCAGGGTCCAGCCGTGCTGGCCGAGATCGATGCTGGATTCCGTATCTTCGATGACGGTTCGGTCCTGGATGTAAGTCCGGACCTCGAATCCGCCGGAGGTCTCCACCTCGACGATGTCCTCCAGGGCGCGTTTGCGGATGACGGCGTTGGCGCCCACCCAGAAGGTCGCACCGTAGTAGGTCATGCCCTGGTGGAGGATGTGCTGGAGGTCAGTGGTGGCTCCGGCGACCCGCTCGATGCGGGTGGGGGCCCCACGGAAGGAGGAGTACGGCGTCTGAGTGACCGCGACGCGCTCGTTGCCGGCCGATTCCAGGAAGTAGACCAGCCGGAGGCAGTAGTCGCGCAAAAGCAGCGAGTCGGCGTCGAGCGTCAACAGATAGGTCGTGTCCGGGACGTCCATGATCTCGCCGTCCAGGTCAGGAACGACGCCGGCGCCCACCTTGCGCAGGACCACGCCGTCGGCGGTGGTTTCCTTCTGCCAGGTGTGGCCCATCAGCGAAATGTAGGCGTTGAGGTTCATGGCCTTGTTCGCCTCGTGGGAAAGGCTCGCGTACTTCTTGCGTTCGAACGTTTCGGTGGAGACGTTGAAGATCCAGGTCAGCCGGAGGTACAGCTCTTCGATCCGCGTGCGCGGCGGCGAGGTCTGCTGGGCCAGCGCAGCGTTCAGTCCCAGGAGCACCAGCCTCAGCTCGCGGGCCAGGCCCATCAGGACGAGGTCGACGAAGAACTCATCGACGTGGTCCTCCACTGTTTCTGCAGCGGCCATCGATTCGAGCCACTCGGCAGCTGCCTCATATTCGGCGATCAGCAGGGCCACCTCGGCCGCAGTACCGCGCCCGTGCGCCTTTGCCCGGCTGCGGAATTCGGCCAGGGCAGTGTTGAAGCGCGCGGCCGGGACGCTGAGCTCTGCGGCGATCTCGTCGGTCAGCGCTCGGGTCTTGTCCAGCCGGACCCGGTCACCCAGGTCCGAGGGACGCGGCGGGTCATCGAGCAGCAGCACCACTTTGAGATCCGGGAACTCCTGCAGCGCTGCGGACCACAGCGTCGCCCGCACTACCTGGGGCTCTTCGGCATAGGAGGGCACCAGCACGGTGACGCCCTCGGAGTACTCGGCGAAGTGCCGGTCCAGCTCGCCGCGCGGCACCCTGGCATGGTCGCGGAACCGGTACAGGGCGCCCTGCCGGGCCATCAGGTACATGAGGGCGGAAAACGTCAGAAATGTTACGACAATGAGGTAGGAAACCGTCTCAAACTGAAACCTGAAACCCGCATTGGGATTGTCAGCGAGCTCTTTCAGAATGGTGGAAATGACGTACGTTACCCAAGCCGCCAGCGTTGTGAGAATTCCCAGGCGGCCAAGGATTATTTTGCGCCGGGATGGTCTCGGATGAACAATTGACAGCGGCTCGGAACGCCGCTCTGCCCCCCATTGACGGCGCCGGACCGCACCTTTTTGTTCGGTGGTCGCGCTTTCCGAATCCAAGCGCGGCAAGACAAGCTGATCTGGCATTAGTCCCCATAAGACTGCAAAGTCGGCATATTGGCGCGCGCCTACGGCAAAACCCGCACGCCGCACCGGAATGTTCCGGTGAGTGCCCTTATGATAATGCAAGGTCAGAGGCTTGCCGGACATCAGACACCCCGGAAATTTCACGAGCTGATGCCGGCTGCCGGCGCGTGCCCGGCTGCCCAACGAAAGACGCACAAGGGGGACCCCGTGTCCGAACGATTCCCAGGCCGCAAACTATCAGTGGTCCGGCTGGGTGTACTCATCGGCGCCGTGGTGGCGGCCGCCGCCGGCGGCGTCGCCGCATGGGGCAACTTCCAGGACGTCCGGGCGGCCGAGGCCATTCCGTCCGTTTTCTCGGGATACGTCGATGTCACCGCGACGCCCCGGTACGCATTCGAGGACCCGGCGTCCAAGGAAGCCGAAAAGGTCGTGCTGTCCTTTGTGGTGGCTGACCCCAAGGATCCGTGCTCGCCTTCCTGGGGGGCCGCCTACTCCCTCTCGGACGCCGCCGCCTCGCTGGACCTGGACCGGCGGGTGGCCCGGCTTCAGCAGCTTGGCGGCACCGTGGCGGTGTCCTTCGGCGGGCTGGCCAACCAGGAGCTGGCCGTTGCGTGCACCGATCCCGCCCAGCTCAAGTCGGCCTACCGGACCGTCGTCGACCGCTATCAGGTCAACAGCATCGACCTCGACGTGGAAGGCGAGGCCCTGTCCGACCCCGCGGCCCTTCAGCGGCGCTCGGTGGCCATCGCCGCGCTCCAGCAGGACCGCCAGCGCGAGGGCAAGTCCCTGAGCGTCTGGCTGACGCTGCCGGCGGACCCCAACGGCATCACGGCGGCGGGCAGCGACGCCGTCCAGAAGATGATCACCGCGGGCGTCGACCTTGCCGGGGTGAACGCCATGACCATGGACTACGGCGGGAGCATGCTGCCGGGCCGGTCCATGTACGAGAACGCTGTGTCCGCCGCGGAAGCCACCCATCAGCAACTGACCGGCCTGTACCGGGCCGCCGGCACCGAACTCGGCAGCGGAACGGTGTGGCGCAAGGTCGGCCTGACGCCGATGATCGGCCAGAACGACGTCGCCGGCGAGATCTTCACGCTCAAGGACGCGCAGGAACTGAGCGCCTACGCCAGTGCCCGCGGCATCGGCCGGCTTTCCATGTGGTCCCTGAACCGTGACCGCACCTGCAGCCAGAATTTCCCGGACGTCACGAAGGTTTCCGATGGCTGCAGCGGCGTGGACCAGGGAAGCTCATCCTTCGCCACGATCCTTGGCGCGGGTGTCGTGGCCAGCCCGTCGGCTGCGCCGTCCGCCGCAGCGCCGCAGACGCCGGTCCCGGCCGTCAGCGACAACCCCTCCACCAGCCCGTACCCGGTGTGGTCCGAGGAAACTGCCTACACCGCCGGGGAGCGGATCGTGTGGCATTCGAACGTCTACGAGGCCAAATGGTGGACCCGCGCCGACACCCCGGATAACCCCGTCCTGCAGGGCACCGCGACCCCCTGGCGCATTATCGGTCCGGTCCTGGCCGCTGACCGGCCGACGCCGCAGTTGACGGCACCCGCCGGGACTGCCCCGGCCTGGCAGCCGGCCACCGTCTACCGCAAGGGCGCCCGGGTGCTCTTCGAAGGCCGGGTGTTCGAAGCAAAATGGTGGACCCAGACCGACAGCCCCGAAGCTGCACTGCAGGGATCGCCGGAGTCGCCGTGGTCAAAGCTGCGGGACGAGGAACTGATGAAGATCATGGCCCAGGCGACGCCGACCGCCGCCCCGGCTCCCAGCGCGACGGCGCCGGCGCCCTAAGGGCCCTCCCCGACGGGCCAGAGGGCCCGGGCCCTCTGGCCTGGGCCCTCTCGCGCGGGCCTGAGGGCCTGCACGGCCGGCCCGCCACCGCCGGCCCGCCCCAGCCGGCCCGCCCCAGCCGGCCCGCCTCAGTTGGCCTGGGCCCGGGCGTGCTTGCGCACCGTGCGTTCATGCTGGACCCGCTGGGCGATGACAAGACCGGCCGCAGCGACGCCGACGGTGATGGGATAGCCCATGAGCCGCTCCAGGGTGCCGGGTTCCGGCACATGCATGTCCGTCAGCCCGCCCGCAATGAGCGCCGCCAGGGACACAACCCCGCAGCCCAGGATGAGCCACCCGAGCGGCGTCTGCCGGAGCCAAAGCCAACCGAGGACCAGGAGCGCCAGTGCCCCGGCGGCGAAGTACATCAGGGCACCGGCCACGTGCCAGGCCGATCCCGCGTCCTCGGGCACCAGCCCCACGATGACCGTTCCTGCCCCGGCCGTGCCCGTCAGCAGCCGGGCGGCGGCCGCTGCCACCACCCCCGCGCCCCAGCGCGCGCGGCCGTGCGCCCGCCCCGGCACCCGGCCGCGCCTGAGGGGCACTCCGGTTCGCGCGGCACAGCACAGGAGCGCCGAGCCGAGCAGCAGCGCGCCGACCATCATGCCAAGGCCTTGGACCACAAACGACGCGTTCATCAGCAGGTGCGCCGGCGAGCAGACGTCCCGGCCGGAGAACTCTCCACACGCCACGGCGCCGAGGTCGCTGATGTAGCCCGTGCGGCGGCTGTATGGCTCCGCCCCCGCCCAGGCGCCGATCACAGCCGCCTCGGCCACGAAATACTGCAACACGCTCAGCTTCGCCAGGGCCCCGACGTAAAACCTCGTCGCGGCCACATCGGGGTAGTAGAGGGCTCCGGCGGAAAGCTCGGCGGTTCCTGCAGTCATGCCAAGAGCGTAGTACGCGCGCTCACCTTGTATGCTTATATCCGTGTCCGACCGGACCGGCCCCGGCCGCCCGCGGATACCCGCCCTCGTAGCTCAGTGGATAGAGCACGGCTCTCCTAAAGCCGGTGTCGTTGGTTCGATTCCAATCGAGGGCACTTGAACATTCCTGCCCCGGACGAAACCCCGGACACGGGTCCGGACTTTGACCTCCGCGCCTACCTGCGCGGTTCCTGGTCCGTCGACCGCACCCTGCTGGACCGCAGCACCGGGATCAGCGGAACCTTCACCGGCGTCGTACGCTTCACCGCCCACGACGACGGCGGCCTGTGGTGGCGTGAAGAAGGCATCGTGCGCTGGGCACCCTTGGACCGCGCGCCGTTCACCGGCCCGGCGAGCCGCGAATATCTGCTGCGGCCGGCGGACACCCCCGAGGTCCTGGACGTGTACTTCCCGGACGGCCGCCCCTTCCACCGCATGGGCTTTGCCGGGCAGGCCAACCAGGACGAGCACTGGTGCGACCCAGACACCTACCGTGTGACGTACACGTTCCGCGGACCGGACCAATGCGGCTATCGCTGGGATGTCACCGGCCCCGCCAAGGACCAGCTGCTGGAGTCCGTCCTGCACAGGCTGGAAGCAACACCAGGAGCAGGACCAAGCCCAGTTCCGGTTCCAAGGCCAGGCGTAACGCCGGACGCGGCCCCTGATGCCGCGCCGGATGCAGGGCGCGCCGGATGAACCCGCGCATCGTCGTCTCCGCGGTCTGTGTTTTCGATCGCTCCGGGCGCCTCCTGACCGTCCGGAAGCGGGGCACGGACAAGTTCATGCACCCCGGCGGCAAACCCGAGGCCGGCGAAACGGCGGCCCAGGCGGCGGCGCGCGAGCTCCAGGAAGAAGTGGGGATAGTGCTGGCCCCGGACCGGCTGGACCTGCTGGGCTGCTGGCTGGCGGATGCCGCCAACGAGGCGGCCACCCAGATCGAGGCCACGGTCTTCACCGCGCCCGGGGTGTGGAGCGCCCGGCCGTCGGCGGAAATCGCCGAGATCCGCTGGCTGGACCTGTCCGCCGAGCTGCCCGGCGACCTCGCCCCGCTGCTGACGGACCATGTGCTGCCGGCCCTGTCCGCCAAGCCGTCCGCGGGCTAGGACCGCACAGGCCAGAGGCCTCCAACACCAGCCTTCAACACCGGCCTCCAACACCGGCTCAGTAGCCGGGCACGGCCTCCTGGGCGACCGCGCTGGCCTCGGAGAACTGCGTCCGGTACAGCTCCGCATAGCGGCCCTCGGCGGCGAGGAGCTCCCGGTGGGTACCGCGCTCCACGATTGAGCCGTCCTCCACCACCAGGATCGCGTCCGCCGCGCGGATCGTCGAGAGACGGTGGGCGATCACGACGGCGGTACGGCCTTCGAGCGCGGCGCCCAGCGCCTCCTGGACGGCGGCCTCGTTGGTCGAATCCAGCGCGGCGGTGGCTTCGTCGAGGATGACCACCCGCGGCTGCGCGATCAGCAGGCGGGCGATGGTCAGGCGTTGCCGCTCGCCGCCGGAGAGCCGGTAGCCGCGCTCCCCCACCACGGTGTCCAGCCCATCGGGCAGGGACCGGATCATGTCTTCGAGCCGGGCACGCCGCAGCGCATCCCACATCTGCTCTTCGGTGGCCTCCGGGCGGGCCAAGCGCAGGTTGGAGGCGATGCTCTCGTGGAACAGGTGACCGTCCTGCGTCACCATGCCGAGGGTCGCGCGCATCGAGTCGAACGTGAGGTCGCGGACGTCCACGCCCGTGCCGGGAGTGGTGCCGCCGAAGCGGATGGCGCCGGAGTCGACGTCGTACAGGCGCGACAGGAGCTGCGCAATGGTGGACTTGCCCGCTCCGGAGGAGCCGACGAGGGCCACTGTCTGGCCCGGTTCCACCCGGAAGCTGATGCCGTGCAGCACTTCCTCGCCACCGCGGGTGTCCAGGGTCAGCACGTCCTCCAGGGAGGCCAGCGAGACCTTCTCCGCCGAGGGGTAGGCGAAGCGGACGTCGTCGAACTCCACCGAGAGCGGACCCGGCGGGGAGGCCACCGCATCCGGCTTCTGTTGGATGAGCGGCTTGAGGTCCAGGATCTCAAAGACGCGCTCGAAGCTGACCAGGGCGCTCATGACCTCCACCCGCGCGCTCGAAAGTGCCGTGAGCGGCGCGTACAGGCGGGTGAGCAGCAGCGCGAGCACCACGACGTCGCCCGCGGCCAGCTGCCCCTCGAGCGCGAGCCAGCCGCCCAGGCCGTAGACCAGTGCCAGGGCCAAGGCAGAGACCAGCGTCAGCGCCGTGACGAAGGTGAACTGCAGCATGGCGGTGCGGACGCCGATGTCCCGGACGCGGCCGGCCCGGAGGGCGAACTCGCGGGATTCCTCGTCCGGGCGGCCGAAGAGCTTGACCAGCGTGGCACCGGGCGCGGAGAAGCGCTCGGTCATCTGGGTGCCCATGGTGGCGTTGTGTTCGGCGGCTTCGCGCCGCAGATCGGCCAGTTTGGAGCCCATCCGGCGGGCCGGGATCAGGAAGATCGGCAGCAGGATCATGGCGAGCACCGTCACAAGCCACGATTTGTTCAGCATCACCGCGAGGGTCAGCGCCAGGGCCACGACATTGCTGACCACGCCGGAGAGCGTGCCGGCGAAGGCCGACTGCGCGCCAATGACATCGTTGTTCAGCCGGCTGACCAGGGCCCCGGTCCGGGTCCTGGTGAAGAAGGCGATCGGCATTTTCTGGACGTGGTCGAAGACCTTCGTGCGCAGGTCCACGATCACGCCTTCGCCGATCGTGGAGGACAGCCAGCGCGTCACGAGGCCCAGCCCCGCCTCGGCCACCGCGACGATGGCGATCAGGACGGCCAGCCAGATCACGGTTGAGGCCTCCGCGTGGGCAATGATCTCGTCTACTACCTGCCCGGCGAGGACCGGGGTGGCGACAGCCAGGAAGGCCATCACGATGGACAGCAGTACGAACGCGATCAGCTTGCCGCGGTGGGGGCGGGCAAAACTGAACACGCGCTTCAGGGTCTCTTTCGAGAACGGCTTGGACCCGCTGGAGGCGCGGGTGATGTTGTAGAGGGAGCTCCAGGCGACCCGGTCCATGCTCATGTGGTGTTGCCTTTCGGGGCATCGGCGTGCAGCTCGGTGACGACGCCGTTCTCGACGTTCCAGCGCACGTCCAGGCGGACGTTTTCCAGCAGCCGGCGGTCGTGGGTGACCAGCAGCAGCGCGCCGTCATAGCTGTCGAGGGCTTCCTCGAGCTGTTCAATGGCGGGCAGGTCAAGATGGTTGGTGGGTTCGTCCAGCACCAGCAGGTTCACGCCGCGGGCCTGCAGCAGCGCCAGGGCGGCCCGGGTCCGTTCCCCCGGGGAAAGGGAGTCCACGGCCCGGTTGGTGTGATCGGCTTTGAGGCCGAATTTGGCCAGCAGGGTGCGCACCTCGGCCGGGGCCTGGTCCGTCAGGACGGCCTCGACGGCGTCTGCGAGCAACATATCGCCGGCCAGGAGGCCGCGCGCCTGGTCGATCTCCCCGACGGCCACGGACGCGCCCATGGAGGCGTCACCGGAGTCGGGCTGCTGGACGCCGAGCAGGAGCCGGAGCAGGGTGGACTTGCCGGCGCCGTTGGGACCCGTGATCCCGATCCGCTCGCCCGCGTTCAGCTGCAGGTTCACCGGACCCAGGGTGAAGTCGCCCTGCACCGCGACGGCGTCGCGCAGGGTGGCGACGACGGCGCTGGAGCGGGGTGCCGCCCCGATGCTGAACTGCAGCTGCCATTCCTTGCGCGGCT
Organism: Arthrobacter sp. 131MFCol6.1; assembly: GCF_000374925.1. Lineage (GTDB taxonomy): Bacteria > Actinomycetota > Actinomycetes > Actinomycetales > Micrococcaceae > Arthrobacter. The sequence goes on along the minus strand of NZ_KB895557.1, from coordinate 23,209 downwards.
CTTCAACTTCTTCGAGCCGGGCAATGCGGGACTCCATCTGCCGGACCTTCTGGCCCTGCTTCTCGGAGGACTCGGTGCTGGCCGCCCGGCGGATCTTGTCATTGTCCGGGTTCTTCTTCATGGCATTGCGGACACCCTGGGAGCTCCACTCGCGCTGGGTGCGGGCGCGGGAGACGAGGTCTGCCTTGGTGTTCGCGTACTCCTCGAAACGTTCCCGGGCGTGCCGGCGGGCGACGGCGCGTTCCTCAAGGTAGGCCTCGTAGCCGCCGTCGTACACCGCCACCGAGTTCTGGGCCAGATCCAGTTCCACGATGGTGGTGACGCAGCGCGACAGGAACTCGCGGTCATGCGAGACCAGGACGGCGCCGCCGCGCAGGCCCTGCACGAAGGCCTCGAGCTTGGCCAGGCCGTTGAGGTCCAGGTCGTTGGTGGGTTCGTCCAGGAGCACGATGTCGAACCGGCTCAGCAGCAGGGCGGCGAGCGCCACGCGGGCCGCCTGGCCACCGGACAGGCCAGTCATTCCGGCGTCCGGGCCCACATCGAGGCCAAGGTCCGCCAGGACGGACGGGATCCGGTCCTCCAGGTCGGCGGCACCGGAGGCCATCCAGCGGTCGAAGGCCAGGGAGTACGCGTCGTCGGAGCCCGGAGCGCCGGAGCCCAGCGCCTCCGCGGTGGATTCCATCTCCAGGGTCGCCTGGGCGCAGCCGGTGCGCCGGGCGATATAGCCCGCCACCGTTTCGCCGGCAATCCGTTCGTGCTCCTGCGGCAGCCAGCCGACAAAGGCGTCGGCGGGGGCCAGGCTCACTGTGCCTTCCTGCGGACCGTCGACGCCGGCCAGCAGCCGCAGCAGGGTTGATTTGCCGGCACCATTGGCGCCGACCACGCCGACGACGTCACCGGGCGCTACGGTCAGGGACAGCTTCGAGAAGAGTGTGCGGTGATCGTGTCCACCGGAAAGGTCCTTGGCAACAAGGGTTGCAGTCATTACTTCATCCTCTCACTGCGGCCCAAAACGGACCGTCCCGACTGGGGAGAAACTGCGCGTCCCGACGGGACCAAAACCAGCCGGGCATAGAAGAACCCGCCGGTCCGGACTTGGGGGGTGTACGGACCAGCGGGTTCGACCATTTAGCATAGTTGAATTAGCACCTCACGTAAAATCCCAGCCCCCTCCGTGACGCCCCCGTCACCGCCCGCCCTAATCGCCGCTGCCCGACCGCATGCCAGTAGCCATACTGCCCGCCGACTCCGCAGGAAGCCCTAGATGCCATTACCCGCAAAGGCGTTCCAACTCTGGCTTCACCGCGTTGCCCCGTCCGCGAGCACGGCCGATCTCTGCAGAATCTCGGGGATCAAGCGCACCACCTTCGCGCAGCAGCTGGTGCGCGGAAAAGTAGCCGAAACCACTCTGGTCAGCATCAGCCGCGCCCTGGGCTTGAGCCCGCTGGCGGAGCTCGCGTCCTTCGACCACTATGTGGAGCTGGCCGCCCCGCCGCAGCCACCCACGCCGGCCGAACTCGTCAGCCAGGTTGCCACCATGGACCTGTTGCGCGCAGTCATTTCCCGGTCCTCCCCTGCCTACGGCGGCTATGGCGACCAGGGCAGCTCAATGACTCCGGCGTTGAGCCCCGCCCCGCACGCCACGTCCGTCCGGAACTGGGTGGATGCGATTGACGACGGTGAGTTGCGTCACCGGGTTTCGGCTGCCACCGGCGTGGCTCCGCAAAATTATTCGGCCCAGCTCACGGCCAACCGGCTCTCCCCCGAACTGGCGGTCGCGACCGCCCGCGCGGCGGGCGTAGGCTTCACGGGCGGGCTCGTCGCCACGGGCCTGATCACCGAGGCCGAGGCCGGCTGGACGCCAGGAGCTAAGCAGGCAGCCTTGGATGCCCTTTCCGACGGTGAACTTAGTTCCCTGGCCGGGGAGCGTCTCCAGGCGCTCGGGAAGTCGCTGCGGCGCCACGAGCAGGAGCAGGCACAAACAGAAAAGATTTGGGAGAACCTCGGATGATCGCGATCCTGCAGTGGACCACGCTGGCGCTGTGCTGCGTCGTCACGCTTGTCCGCGTGCCCAGCGTTCTCCGCGGTGAAAACCGGTCCCTGTTCTGGATCTTTGCGCTCATGACCGTGGCCATCCTGCTCAGCATCGATGCCCCTTATCTGGCCGTGGACCAGGTCCTGGGAGGCATGAACTTCGCCAACCTGGTGCTGCGCTTCGTCATCTTCGGCGGCATCTTCTTTCTTGGGATCCGGTTGGCCCGGGGCTTCAGCGCGTGCGACGCCCTGAAGCTCATCACCGGCCCCATTGGAATCGCGATCGCCGCAGCCGCCTCCATTGCGGTGGTGGCGGTCTTCCTCATGATGGACACGGCCGGTTCTTCGGCGGGGCTGGTCGCCGTGTTCGCCAAGGACGGCCACAATGCCGCCCTGGTGGAGTATTACGGGGCCGCCGGCCGCCTGTACCCGGCATTCATCACCGCAGCCCTGTTTCCGGCCATGCTGCGGACCCTGCGCAGCGGACTCCCGGCCCTTGTGCGCTCCAGCGCCGCGTTGCTGGCCCTGGGCACTGTGGCCATCTGCCTCAGCCTGCTTTCCCCGGTCATTCCTTCGTCCCTGGGATTCATGAAGTTCGTCTTCAACTACTCGGCGGTCCTGTGCCTGGTCCTGGGACTGTCCCTGATCTGGCTGGCCAAGTCACTTGCGAAGCGGGCGCCGAAGAAGCAAGCTGGCATGGCCTGACCATCTTGGGGATGAGCAGGAAAGCGACGTGGGGGAACCCGGAATGATTGCAATCCTCCAGTGGGGCACGCTGGTCACTTGCACCGTGGTGCTCCTTCTCCGCGTTCCGGATGCGATCCGGGGCCGGAACAGGGCCGTTTTCTGGATCCTGGCGCTCGCAACCCTGTGCAGCCTGCTCTCCGTGACCGGCCCCTATGAGGCGATCGACGGGGCGCTGGGGGGATGGAACCTCACCCATCTCCTCCTGCGGTTCCTCGTGTTCGCGGCCGTCCTGCTGGTAGGTCTGCGCGTGGCGACGGGCCTGGAGGATGAGCGCGGCTACCGCTTCATTGCGGGCCCGGCCGGCCGCTGGGCCCTGGCTCTCAGCGCCGTCGTCGTGGCGGGAACCTTCTTCCTCATGGACACCCGCGGATCCTCGTCGGGCCTGCTGGGCATCGCGGACAAGGGCGGGCCCAATGCAGCCCTGGCGCCGTTCTACGCCGCGGCCGGCCGCACCTACCCTGCCTTTGTCTCCCTCGCCCTGCTGCCCGCGTTGCTGGCCACCGCCAGGAGCCAATTGCCGCGGCTCGTGCGTGCGGGGGCCCTCCTGACCTGCCTCGGCGCCCTCGCCACCGCGTTCACCGTGCCCGCCTCCTTCGCCCCGGAAGACTGGTTCCTCGCGCAGCAGACGGTCAACTATCTGGCCGTCGTGGGCTACGTCCTGGGCCTGGGCCTGTTCTGGGCGTCGGGGCTCGTTGCGAAGAAATCTGGTAACACTCGCGCAACATTCCGTAAGAACGAAACCTAGGGCATTCACAAAATCATTAGATCGTGAAAGAATCATGAATGTGTGAAAGCGGCAACCGCTTCGTGTACGGAAGTCAGCCGTGCGAAGCAGAGGCAGTCGTCCAAGCGCCATTGGGGGGATGAGTGGTAGCGGTCCGGAAGGACCGCTCCCACTCAGCCTGTTTAAGGGTATTTCCGGTTGTTCCGGACAGTGTCGTCCGGATGCCCCGACAGTGCCGGCCGGATTCCCCTGCGTGGGGCGGTGTCAGGCGGCCCTGTCTTTCAGCGCACAAACCTCAGCGTGACCAGCTGGAAGGGCCGCAGGCTAAGCTCGGCCGAATCGCGGCCTGCCGTCACTCCCGGGGCGTCGACGGGCCGTTCCAACAGATCCACGGCGTGCAGCCCGCGGACCGGGAAATTGGCCTTCACCGCGCCGGTGGACCGCTCCCCCAGCGCTTCGTACAGCCGGACAATCACATCTCCGGAGCCGTCTTCAGCGAGTTTGACCGCTTCAATGACAAGGGCCTGGTTGACGACTGTGACCAGCGGTTCCACCCCGTGCGCCCCGCGCACCACCCGCGGCGCCAGGTTGGTGCGGTAGCCCTCTTCGACGGCGTCCGCAATCGTGGCACCCGGACGGACCGTGACGTGCAGCTCGTGCCTGCCCTGGTCCGCGCCGGGATCCGGAAACTTCGGTGCCCGCAGGAGTGAGAGCCGCACTGTGGTGGTGGTGCCGCCGTCGCCCTCCCGGACGTTGCGGGTGACGTCGTGACCGTAGCTGGAAGCGTTGGAGATCGCCACCCCGTAGCCCGGCTCGGCGACGTGGATCCAGCGGTGGGCGCAGATTTCGAATTTCGCGGCCTCCCAGGACGTGTTGACATGGGTGGGGCGGAACACGTGCCCGAACTGCGTCTCCGCCGCCGACCGGTCCGCCCTGACATCCAGGGCAAAGCCCAGCTTGAGCAGCTTCTCGCTCTCCTGCCAGTCCACGACCGTGGTGATCGCAAGCGAGTCTGCACCCGCCGCGAGCGTAATCCGTTGGGTCACGGCAGAGGACCCGGCCATCCGCTCCACCACCACGACGGCGTCCGGGCTTTCGCCCCGGAGGCCGCTCTCCAGTGTCACCGAACGCGCCTCAACCAGACGGACGACGTTCCTTCGGTAGAAGGCGTCGATGTCCCACGCGTCCCACTCATTGGGCGTGTCCCGGTGCAGCTCCAGGAGGTTGCCGACCTCGCCGGGAGCAATCGCCTCGCGTCCGCTGGCTTGGTCCGCGAGGGAGACCAGCAGTCCGTTGGCATCCACCACGGCCCGGATAATGCCATTGTCCAGGATGTAGCCGCCGCCGGCCTCGGTGACCTCTACCGGCCGCCCGGGCCGGACCGTTTCGGCAGCGGCCAGCGCCGGCACGCCAAGGCGCTCGTGCGGGGCCGCGTTGAGCAGGAATTCCCGGCTGCCGGCGCCGAGGGCCGCCGCCGCGGCGTTCGTGATGATCGCTTCCAGCCCCCGTTCGACGGCGGCGTAGTTCCGTTCGGCGTCCTGGTGGACCCACGCGATGGAGCTCCCCGGCAGGATGTCGTGGAACTGCTGCAGCAGGACCAGCCGCCAGAGGCGCTTGAGCTCCGCAGCCGGGTAGCTGTGCCCGGCCCGCACAGCCGCGGTGGCACTCCAGAGCTCGGCTTCCCGGAGCAGGTGCTCGCTGCGCCTGTTCCCCAGCTTGGTCTTGGCCTGGCTGGTGTAGGTCCCTCGGTGCAGTTCCAGGTACATTTCCCCCACCCAGACCGGCAGGGGCTCATACTCGGCCTGGGCCTGGCTAAAGAAGCTGGCAGCCGAGCCGATCCGCACCTTCGGGGATCCTTCCAGGTCCGCCGTGCGCTCCGCTGCGGCCAGCATCTCGCGGGTTGGGCCGCCGCCGCCGTCGCCGTACCCGAACGGAACCAGCGACGTGCCTCCACGTCCGTGGTCCCGATAGTTCCGTTCTGCGTGCGCCAGGTCCCGGGCGCTGAGGTCGGAGTTGTAGCTGTCCACCGGCGGGAAATGGGTGAACACCCTGGTGCCGTCGATTCCCTCCCAGTTGAAGGTGTGGTGGGGCATCCTGTTGACCTGGTTCCAGGAGATCTTCTGGGTCAGGAACCAGCGGCTGCCTGCGGCCTTGATGATCTGCGGCAGGGCCGCGGAATACCCGAAGGTGTCCGGCAGCCACGCCTCTTGGCAATCGACGCCGAATTCGGCCAGGAAGAAGCTCTTGCCCTCGAGGAACTGCCGTGCCATGGCCTCGCCGCCGGGCATGTTGGAGTCGGATTCGACCCACATCCCGCCGACGGGAACGAACCTGCCGGCCCGGACCTTGTCCCTGATGCGCCCGAAGAGCTCCGGATAGTACTCCTTCATCCATGCGAGTTGCTGGGCGGAGGAGCACGAAAAGACGAAATCTGGATTCTCGTCCATCAGCGCGACGACGTTGGAGAACGTCCGGGCGCACTTGCGGATGGTTTCCCGGACCGGCCACAACCAGGCCGAATCGATGTGGGCGTGGCCCGTGGCCACGAGCTGGTGCGCCGAGGCATAGGCCGGCCGGGACAGGACATCGGCCAGGGCGGCCCGTCCGGCCTCCGCGGTCCCGGCAACGTCGTCAGGGTCCATGATGTCCAGCATGCGTTCGAGCGCCCGCAGGATGTCGTGGCGGCGCGGCAGGTCCATGGGCAGCTCGTGCATGAGCCCGCTGAGCGTGAGGATGTCCTGCTGCAGTTCCCAGGCGGCCTGGTTGCGTTCGGCAATGGCGATCCTGCCGAGGCGGTACTTCGACTCGCTGCCCGACGTCGCTTTGTCGCCGTAGGGGGTGGCGGCGAATGTCCAGTTCTGGGACAAGTCGGGGTTGGCCGCGGCTTCGACGTAGAAGTCGACGGCCATGCCACTGCCCAGGAGCTTGAGCGGGATGTACTGGTTCCGTGGCGAGATCGCCTTGATGATGGTCCCGTCGGACCGCCAGGCAATGCCTTCGCACTGGAAGCCCGGGAGTTCGCCGCTGAAGCCGAGGTCCACGAGGATCTCCACCGAGGTGCCGGCCGAGGTTCCCCAGGCGTCCGGCACTTCACCCCGGAGCCGGAGCCACTTGGTGCTCCAGGGCCGGCCCCAGGCCGCGCCGTGTTCCTGGGGTGCGAACTCCTGCCGCAGGGCCTCGAACACCGGCACGGGTTCGTCCGGCGCATCCCAGCTGCTCAGTGTCAGCGGCACGCTGCGCGGGTAGACGGCCGGGCCGATCCGGTCACGCAGAAAGCGGTCCAGCCGGACTTCCGTAAGACGGCGGTCGTCGTGCAATGTGATCCTCTTCAGCGCTGGGGGTCCGATCGATTTCCAATCGATGGATAAAACTTACGCCGCGGAGAACCTGTTGGCCAACTGTTGCCGCTAGCCGGCCGCGGGCGCCGGAACCGCGACGCGCTGCTGGCCAGCGTACACGTTCAGGCTGGTCCCGCGGCTGAACCCGGCCAGGGTCATCCCGCTGGCCTCGGCGAGCTCGACGGCCAGGCTGGAGGGGGCACTGACCGCGGCGAGGACCGGGATTCCGGCGAGGGCAGCCTTTTGGACCAGCTCGAACGATGCCCTGCCGGACACCTGCAACACGGTGCCCCGGAGCGGGAGCAGGCCTTCGCGGAGCGCCCAGCCCACCACCTTGTCCACCGCGTTGTGCCGGCCCACGTCTTCGCGCAGGCACAGCAACTCGGCCGAGCCGTCGTCGGAGATCCTGAAGAGTCCGGCGGCGTGCACGCCGCCGGTGACCTCGAAGACCTCCTGGGCGGACCGGAGGGCATCCGGGAGGGCCGCCAGCGTTTCCACGGGGACGGTCAGCGGATCCTGTGCCGGGCTGTAGTGCGAGGACTTCCGCACGGCATCGATCGAGTCCGTCCCGCAGATACCGCAGGAACTGGAGGTGAAGACGTTGCGTCCCGTCTCGGGCCGTACGACGTCGGGCCGGAGCTGCGCCTCCACTACGTTGAACGTCTGCATGCCATCGGCGTCTTCGCCGGCGCAGAACCTGAGCGAGACCAGTTGTTCGGGAGCCCAGATGATCCCCTCCGAGACGAGGAAGCCAGCGACGAGGTCGAAGTCATTGCCCGGCGTTCGCATGGTGACGGAGAACGACATGTTGCCGAGCCGGATTTCCAGCGGTTCCTCGACGGCAAGGACGTCCTCCCGGTGCCGGACCGGGAATTCGAGGGCCTGCGGGGACCCGTCCAGGACGATCTTGTGCACCTTGCGGCGCTGTGTCACACGGCCCATCCGGTGCTCCTAAGCAACATGTCGTGCCGCTGTTTGAATCTTGCGGCAGTTTGAATCTTTGGCTGGTTCCATCATTGTAAGTGTCTGATTCTGATGGCGTGTCCGGCCCTGACGCCGGCGCTGCGGGCCAGGACTCAGCCCAAAAGGGCACTCCAGTCCACCGGCCCGTCGCTGGCCGCGGTCTTCCTGGCGGTCCGCTTCGGCGCCGGCTTCTGCGCGGCGGCCGCTGCCGAAGCGTCAGGCAGCGGCGCACCCCACGGGAGGGCGAAGGCGGGGACCAATTCCCCCAGCTGCACGCCATGGGGCGGGACCACCAGCACACCGTCGGCGGCGGCCAGGCCCCGCATCATTCCCGGACCGGTGTGCTGCGCCGGCGATGCCATGCCATAGAGCAACCGGAAGGGCATGAGCCGGGTCCGGCCCGGATCGGCGTCAATGGTCGAGCCGCAGGGCACCTCGCTCAGCGGGGGGACCGCGCCGTGCCCCAGGGCTGCGAGGAGTGGGGCCCCGATCGTGGACAGCGCCATCATGGCCGCGAGCGGATTTCCAGGCAGGCCCAGGATGTAACGGCCGTCTGGCAGCTCGGCCAGCACGGCGGGGTGGCCCGGCCGCATGGCGATTCCGTCGATCAGCAGGCGGCCGCCGAGTTCGGCGACCGAGCGCCGGAGGTGGTCCGTTCCGGAGCGTCCCGTGCCGCCGGTGGTGATCACGACGTCGGCGGGCAGGTTTTCACCGGCAGGATCGGTGTCCTCCAGCGCCGCGAGCCATTCGGCGTAGGTGTCGCCGACTTTCACTTCTTCGGTGCAGATCCCGCCGAGCATTCCCACCACGGCGGCCAGTTGGGGTCCGAAGGTGTCGCGGACCTGCCCTGGTGCCGGCATCCCGCTCGTCACCACCTCGGAGCCAGTGAAGACGAGGCGTACCACGGCCTTGCCGAGCACGGGAAGGGTATCGCTTCCGGCCAGCGCGGCGAGGGCAAGATGGGCGGGATTCAGGACCGTGCCGCGCTTGATCAGGACGTCCCCGGCGGCGGCTTCCTCTCCGGCCTTCCTGATGTGCTCGCCGTTGCGCGGGTCCCCTGGTTTCGCGGTGCCGCCCAGCTTCAGGAGGGGCAGGCCGTCCTCGTCGGCACCGATGATGCCGCTTTCGCTGCGCAACACCGCCCTGGCCCCGGGCGGGATGAGGCCGCCGGTGGCAATCGTGCTGGCCTGATGCGGCGCCAGCCGCTGGCCGGGTTCGGCCAGGATCCAGGGGCCGCTGCCGTTGACGGCCCAGCCGTCCATTGCGGAAGAAGCGTAATGGGGCATGTCCTGCTGGGCAACGACGTCCGCCGCGAGGGTCCGGCCCAGCGCGTGCCGCAGCGGGACAGGGGCGGCCAGGATGGGAACGGCGCAGTCGAACGCGAGTTGCCGGGCCTCCTGCCACGTGTGGGCCAGGTGCCTGTGCGGCTCCGCCGAGGTGTCCTCGTCCGCCGCATCCTGGCCCTCGGTGTCCTGGTCGGCTGCATCTTGCGCCGCGGTGTCCTGGTCCGCTACATCCTGGTCAGCGGTGATGGGGGGATCGCCGAGGTCATCTCGGACTCCGCCTCCACCGCCGTTTCTGCCAGGGGCAGTGGGTCCGCTGCCGTCCGGGGCCGCAGCCGTCATGCCCCGGAAGTTTCGGCGGCTGCGTAGTCCTTGGCGAGCCGGCGGGCCACGGCCATCGCCGCCTCCATGGACACGGAGTCCGTGGCCTGCCCGGAGCCCGAGGCCAGACCGGCGGCAAAGCCGGCAATGAACGTAGTCAGCGGCGCCGCGGGGCGCACCACGGAATGGGCGGCCACGCCGGCCAGGGCGAGGACCTCATTCACGTCAATCTCAACGTCGTCCAGCTCCAGGGCCTGGAGCAGGGCACGGCACCAGTCTTCCAGTGTTTCATCCTGGCTTTTCACCGTTTGCCTCCATGGTCGAGTTCAGCTGCGCAGAGCCGGGCCGGAGCCCGGACCGCCGTCGGGAATCCTGCCGGATACCCCTAGTGCGGACGCGTCATCCCAGGTGTCGACGTCGTCCGTGGAACCCGGGGGAACGCGAACTTCCCGCACGTCCAGCCTAGCAAGAAGGGCGAAGACCGACGCGTTTTCCAGCCTGTTCCGGGACGCGGCGTCGGCGACGGAACGTTGTAGCACAGCCGTGCCATAAAAGCCCGCGAGCGGCTGCTTCCGGCCGTCGGCCGAGACTGCCATGACGCCGTCGGGCCCGTCCCGTTCCGGCGGACCTGCGGCGTGTGCGGCCAGCGCCTCGGCCAGAGCGCGGACCGCGTCGGCGGACCGCGGCATGTCGCACGCCAGAACCAGGGTAAAGGGCGCGGCGGCTGTGCGCCGGCCTGCGCGGTCGGCGGCCAGGGCAGCCAGGCCCGCGGCGATGGCTGCGGCCGGCCCTGCGAAGGGCGGGTCCTCACGGCAGGTCAGGACGCCGCCGGGCAGACCCCCGGGGTCGGGGCCGACGACGACGGTGCGCGCCGCCGCGCCCGCGGCCCGCAGTGACCGCTCCAGGAGGGTGGCGCCGTCGAAGATCAGCCCGGATTTGGGCACGCCGCCGAGGCGGGAGGCCCGTCCCCCGGCGAGAATGATGGCATCGAACTCCATCGCTTCAGCCTAGCGCGGCGCCGGCGGCCGCCGAGCAAGCCGTGACGTGCGCCGGCAGCAATCCCACCAGCTGACAAGGCAGCAGGCCAGGAGGCGGGTCAGGCAGCCGATTCAGGCAGCAGGAACGGATCCCAGGCCGGCGTCGGCTTCTCGAGTTCCTTGATCTGCCAGATGGCGCCCTTTGGCGGGCCCGGAACAAAACCGATCTTCCAGCCCATCTCCGCCGGCGTATGGTCGCTCTTGGCGTTGTTGCACCGCAGGCAGGCCGCCACCAGGTTCTCCCAGGAGTCGGCTCCGCCCCGCGACTTGGGCTGGATGTGGTCGATGGTGTGGGCAGCCTTGCCGCAGTACGCGCAGCGGTGGGCATCCCGGCGCAGCACGCCGCGGCGGCTCACCGCAGTCATCGTGTTGTACCTGGGCCGGATGTAGCGGTTCAGCAGGATCACGGACGGGCGGCCCAAAATGTCCTGCGGGCCGACAACGGGGTCGTCCCCTTCGGCCACCACGCTGGCCTTTCCGGTCAGGACAAGGACGAGCGCCCGGCGGAAGGTGATGACCGCCAGCGGTTCATATCCAGCATTCAGAACGAGAGTGCGCATCCGCATACCTCTTCACGGCCGCACCCGCCAGCGGCACGAGGGCCGGCTGCCCTCTGCATGGTCGGGCTATGGATCGACAACACAAGAGTAAACACTCAAGTGCCGGATCACCGAATATTTTTTCACCGGCGCAGTCCGCGGCGCGGAAAGTTCACTGCGCGGCAACGCAAAAGACCCCCGCCTGCAGGCGGGGGTCTTTCGAAAAGCTGGGGTTCGTGCTTAGGCGCCGACGCGGATGAAGACCGGGCCGGAGCCGACGTTTACGCTGTACAGCGCGGTGGTGCCGCCGTTCCAGCCGCCGTGCACTGCCATGCCGTTGCCGACGTAGACCGCGATGTGAGCCATGCCCACGCCGCCGTTCTGGTAGTAGGCGAGGTCGCCCGGGCGTGCCTCGCCGGCGCTCACGGTGCGGCCCAGGGACAGGTAACCTGCCGGCCAGCCGTGGTAGTGGATGCCGGCCGCGGCCAGTGCGTTGGTGGCGAGGGCGGTGCAGTCCTGCGCCACGCCGATCTGTGCGTAGGCAGCGGCGGCGATGGTCGCGCCAGCGCCGCTTCCGATGCCGGCCGGAGCCTGGGCAGCGACGCCGCCGCTGACGCCAAGCTCGGTGCCGCCGGCGCGGGAGGCCGTAGCGTCCTGGACCTTCACGACGGGCTTGGGAGCCTCGACGACGGGAGCCGGCGTGGTGGTCACGGCGGGCTTCTCGTATGAGATCGCGATGGTGGAAGCGGCCGAGATGGTGGCCGGAGCTGCGGACTGGACTTCCAGGGCCGAAGCGGAGGTGGATTCGCGCTGAACATTGGTTTCAGCAGCGTTGGCTGCGATTCCGCTGGTCAGGACCAGACCGGAAGCTGCGGCGATGACCGCGGCCTGACGGCCCACGCCGCCGGCGTTGTCGCCGACAGCCTTAGCAATAACAGCCAGCGAGTTGGTCTTGGTGACCTCGGCGCGGTGCCGTGCAACGTTTGCACGAGTAGTCATTAAGTTCTCTCTTTCGTGATCCTTGGACCGCGCGCTTTCGGGCACGGACTGAGGACGCTCCGGCATCTTGGGGGTACGCCGGATCGCCCCGAAATGGGTTACTTAGCGAAGGGTGTACTGCGAAGACGCGCCAAAAGCGGAAACTGCATGCTGTCCGGGCTCGGTAGAGATTGAGCCTGCGGAACGTGATCCAATCCGGGCGCCGGCAAGGGCGGCACGTGATGTGGATTCCAGCGGGCTCGACAGAGCCTCGCCGGTGCGCATGCGCGCAGAATTGTGGCGTGAAGACACGAAAGTAGCCTCTCCCAATGCCTACGAGGTGAGCTGTCGGATTCGGATGGGAGTCACCCGGCCGCGCTGCTTCCTGGGAAGCTTTGCGACTTAACCCCAAGGCCTTCTTTCGAAGGCCAAAATTGGTTCCCCCGCCCCTGCCAGACGATGTAATGCGAACGGACCTTGAGCGGTGGCAGAGCTAGGCAATCCACTCAAGAGCGCCAACTTCGGAAAAGTTGGCGTGCTTCAAACCCTACAGCAGTCCGGATCCAATGTCACATTCAGATCACGGCGTGTCACGGGAACTTGAGAGCAGCCCATCGTCTTGTTTAGAGCCAGCCGAGCGGATCAACGACGTCGCCGTTGACCATCACTTCAAAGTGAAGGTGGCAGCCCGTGGAGGCGCCGGTGGTCCCGCTCATGGCGACGACGTCACCGCGGGAAACCTTCTGGCCGACCTGGACCGAGGCCGAGGACAGGTGGTTGTACGTGGTCTCCAGGCCGTTGCCGTGATCGATGACCACGCGGTTTCCGCCGCCGAAGGGATGCCAACCGTTGAAGGTCACGGTGCCGCTGGCGGCCGCGTGGACCGCCGTGCCGCACTGGGCGGCGAAATCCTGGCCGCGGTGGAACTCCCCCGCGCCCCCAGTGATGGGGCTGACGCGGTAGCCGAAGGGTGAGGCCGTGACCAGCTGGTCCAGCGGCGCACCAAGGGTGCCCGCCGATGCCGCGCGGGTAATGGTGCCCACAGACTGGGCGCTCAGCAACTGCTTGAGCTTCCCGTCCGGATCACCCTTCGTGGTGACGGCCGTGCGGTTGAAGTCAACCTTTGCGGCGGCGGCAGCCGTGACATCCGGCTGCACGGCAGCGGTGAGCGCGCCGGATCCGCCCGGATTCGAAGCCATCACCGGACTCGTGACGGGAACCGTCACGGTGAGAACCAGACCAGTTGCGGCCAGCGCGATCCCGGCCTTCTGCCCGACTCCGCTGGCCGCGGCAAAGTCCGTGACCTGGCGGAACGGGCTGCGCCGGTGACGCCGTTCATCGCGGTGCACGTCACGCGGGCGTTCGGCCGTGTGAGCGACGACGGGCCGCGGCTCCGGAGCGGGACCGGTCGCGCGGCGACGGCCCCTGGCGGTCTGGGTGGTCAAGAACGGTTCCTCTCTGGATGGCCTGCGGAGTTAGCTGTCGGATTCGGGTCAGAGAGATCAAAGACCCGGTCCGCCGTTGCAAGCAGCCAGGCACAGAGGCATCCCCATGGGATCCTTCGGTGGAAGCTGCTTGCCGCTGACGGACTTCACCCCAAGGCTGCCGAAGTAGCAGCCGAAAGTGGTTCCCCCGCCCCTGCCAGGAGGTGGTTCTGCGACTGATCCGCTGGCAGGGTTCGGCTTCGGATCAGGTAACGCTTTGGTATCGGTACTGGCCACTAACTATAGGTGATTAAGCCGCCCGGTAATAAATCCGTAATCGCAATTGTGTACAACTCATGGGTCGTCCCATGACCGGCGCGGAGTGGCTGGTCAGGCGACTGTTACAAACACGTGCGCGGCAACCTCGGGCGGCAACTCCAGGGCACCTTCGATATCGGGCACGCGGACCGAGATGTACTCCCCCACCCGCTCCAGCGAGACCAGCGCGCCTGGCCTGATTCCGCCCTCGTCGAGCTGGGCAAGAAGCTCCGGCTCCACCTGGATCGGCTCCGCGAGCCGGTTGACCGTAACCCGGGAGCTCACACCGTAGCCGGCCATGGCCTCCAGCAGGTTCACGGCCCTGTCCACGGGGGCGCCGTTGGGCACGCCGCCAAGATCCGCAAGCCCTGGAATCGGGTTTCCGTAGGGTGAGACTGTCGGGTGGTTGAGCATCTCAAAGATTCTGCGCTCGACGCGTTCGCTCATGACATGCTCCCAGCGGCACGCTTCCTCATGGACGTAGGCCCAGTCGAGCCCGATCACGTCCGCGAGGAGGCGTTCGGCCAGACGGTGCTTGCGCATGACGCCGATTGCGCGTTTCCGTCCGGTTTCCGTCAGCTCAAGGTGCCGGTCGCCGGAAACAACCACCAGCCCGTCGCGCTCCATCCGGCCGATGGTCTGGGACACAGTGGGGCCGGAGTGGCGGAGCCGTTCGGCGATGCGGGCGCGGAGGGCAACGATGTTTTCTTCTTCAAGTTCCAGAATGGTCCGAAGATACATCTCCGTGGTATCGATCAGATCCGTCATTCAGCTCAGCTCCTCGAGCGCAGTCCTAGCGTCATTCCCACCGTACCGCGTGCGGGCTGCATGCAGGATGCGCCCTGGCGGGAACCGCCGTACGTTCGCATGCCAGCCTAGCCTATTTTGAATTACTCCGGATAATCTTTCGATCGGCCTGGAGCTATTGCCTCAGCCCCAGCCGGCCAGCCGTCCCCTGGTGTCTCAATGACCGGACTATGACAGGCCTTTTTCCGTATCGCCGGGAGCTGTCAGGCAAAATAGAACAGGCAGTATGAAAAGGGGTGTCCGTGGTAGCCATCCCTCCCGCCACCTCCCAGCCACGCTACGAACCAGCCGAAAATTGGAGCCACTGTGAGCGACACCAGCATCACGATCCCCGCCAACCTCCTGCCCAAGGACGGACGGTTCGGCGCCGGCCCGTCGAAAGTCCGGCCGGAACAGATGGACGCCCTGGCCGCGGCCTCGTCGAAGCTGTTGGGGACCTCGCACCGCCAGGCACCCGTGAAAAACCTGGTCGGCTCGGTCCGCAACGGCCTCAGCGAATTCTTCCGGGCACCGGAAGGCTATGAAGTGGTGCTGGGCGTCGGCGGATCCACCGCGTTCTGGGACATTGCCAGCTTCGGGCTCGTGGAGAACAAGGCGCAGCACCTGTCCTTCGGCGAGTTCGGCTCAAAGTTCGCCTCCGCCACCAACAAGGCACCCTTCCTTGCCGAGTCCTCCATCATCAAGGCAGAACCCGGCACCCGCCCCACCGCCCGGGCGGAGGCCGGCGTCGACGTCTACGCGTGGCCGCAGAACGAGACGTCAACCGGCGTTGCCGCACCCGTCCAGCGCGTGGCCGGCGCCGACGAGGGCTCGCTGGTGCTGGTGGACGCGACCTCGGCCGCGGGCGGGCTGGACGTGGACGTGGCGGAGGCGGACGTGTATTACTTCGCGCCGCAGAAGAACTTCGCGTCCGACGGCGGCCTGTGGCTGGGCCTGTTCTCCCCGGCGGCGCTTGAGCGGGCGGCACGGATCAAGGCCGGCGGCCGTTGGATCCCCGATTTCCTGGACCTCCAGACGGCGATCGACAATTCCCGGCTGAACCAGACCTACAACACCCCCGCGCTGGCCACCCTGGTGACGCTCGATGCCCAGGTGCAGTGGCTCAACGCCAACGGCGGCCTGGACTTCGCCGCCGGCCGGACCGCGGACTCTGCCGGCCGCATCTACCGCTGGGCCGAGGCGTCCGGATACGCCACGCCGTTCGTGGCCAAGGCTGAGGACCGTTCCAACGTGATCGCCACGATCGACTTCGACGAATCAATCGACGCCTCGGCCATCGCCAAGGTGCTCCGCGCCAACGGCGTCGTCGATACCGAGCCGTACCGAAAGCTGGGCCGAAACCAGCTGCGCATCGCCACCTTCGTGGCGATCGAGCCCGACGATGTCTCGGCACTGCTCGAGTGCATCGATTTCGTCGTGGCGGAACTGAAGAAGTAGCCCTGCGTCCGGCGTCGTCACGGCCCCACAGAACCCAAACCGTGACGGCGCCGTCGTCGTTTCAGGCCCGTCCGCCCGGCTGTGCCTCCGGCTGCGCGTCCAGGCCGGCACCGGCCGCGCCCGTCCCGCTTTCGACGCGGAAGTACCGCAGCCCGCGGGCGCGGCGGTTGAAGTGGAGCCGCAGGTGCTTCGCGCGGATGATCCACACCAGCCCGATCAGGGCCGCCAGCAGGCCGGCGCCGGCCGCGACCGCCATGGACCAGCGGGGGCCCGCGGTGTTTGCCACCCAGCCGACGAGCGGCGCACCAAGGGGAGTTCCGCCCATAAAGATCGCCATGTAGAGGGCCATCACCCGGCCCCGCATCACGGGCTCCGTGGTGGTCTGGACGTACCCGTTAGCGCTTGTCATCATGGTGATCGCGAACAGCCCCACGGGCACAAGTGCGACCCCGTACCAGAAGTAGCTCGGGGCCATCGCTGCGATGCCCGAGGTCACGCCGAAGGCGGCGGCCGCCCCGAAAATGACCCGCAGCCGTGGCTTGCCGCGGCCGGCGGACAACAGGGCCCCGGCGACGGAACCGATGGCCATGATCGAATTCATCAAGCCGAAGGCCCCCGCATCGAGGCCGAATTCCGTCCCCACCATGGCCGCGATGAACAGGGCGAAATTCAGCCCGAGGGTTCCCACGATGAAGATCGCCACCAGCACCACGACCAGGTCCGGACGGTACCTCACATAGCGCAGCCCCTCCCGGATCCTGCCCTTGCCCGCAGGTGCACGCGGCAGCCGGCGCAGCGACGACGACGGGATTTTCGCCAGGCTGAGCAACAGGGGCACGAAGGTGAGTGTATTGAGGAGGAAGACCCAGCCGGGCCCGACGGCGGCCGTGAGCACGCCGGCGACGGCCGGGCCGATCATCCGGGCAACGTTGAAGGACGCGCTGTTCAGGGCCACCGCATTGGGCAGGTAGTCGTCCTGGACCAGCTCCGAGACGAAGGTCTGCCGGACGGGGGCGTCCAGGGCCGAGACCACGCCGAGCATCAGGGCGAACGCGTAGACGTGCCAGAGCTGCGCCGCGCCCGTGACCACCAGGATGCCCAGCCCCGCGCTCAGCAGCGCCATGGCGGACTGGGTCAGCACCAGGAGCCGCTTGCGGTTGAAACGATCGGCGACCAGCCCGGCCACGGGTGCCAGGAAGAGCTGCGGACCCAACTGCAGGGCCATCGTGATCCCCACCGCCCCGGCATCGTGCGCCGTCAGGTGGGCGAACACCAGCCAGTCCTGGGCGGTGCGCTGCATCCAGGTGCCAACGTTGGAGATGAGGGCGCCGACGAACCAGATCCGGTAGTTCAGGATGTGCAGGGATTTGAACGTGGACATCAGCCCCAGCCCTCCCCAGACACGCTCCCGGACGCTTCCAACCGCTAGTCGGCCTCGTCCGCGGAGCGTTCCCGCTCGTCGTCGTTCGGCTCGTCGTCGTTGGCGTCGTCGTCGTTGGCGTCGTCGTCGTTCATCGCAGCGGCGTTGGCGTCGGCAGCATCCTGCTGGTCGGCGTCGGACACCTGCGACGGCGCCTCGGAACCGGACGGCGTCTCGGCGGCCTCGTCAGCCTGCGCGTCTTCCGGGCGGACCCGCTCGGCCCAGGGAACCCAGGCCGGCGCCAGGATGGAGTCCTCGGAGGGCAGGAGACCGAGTTCGTCCACCGTGACCACTTTGGACCGCGAGTTGCGTGTCAGCACGGCGTACCACTGCCAGCCGCCGTAGCCGGGCAGCCTGGATTCGAAGAGGTGGGTCACCAGGCGGTCGCCCTCGCTTCGGGCGCCGATGTGCTCGCCGATCTGCTCGGCGGGGGCAATGCCCTCCACCGCGGCGCGGGCGACGTCGACGGCGGCGGCCAGGAAAGCGTCAGGCTTGCCGGTGCGCCAGACGGGCACGCCGGCGCGCGGGCGGATTCCCTGCTTGGGGCCGGTTGCTTTGGCCCCGGCGGGCGCTGTGGATCCGGCATCCGGCGCCGGCAACTGATCAGGTTCCTGAGTCATCAAAAGCCTTATACGTCCAGCTCGTCGGCAACCTTACGGAGGGCCGCTGCGATCGCCTTGCCCTTGTTGCCTTCCGGGTACTTGCCCGCGGACAGGGTCCCGGAGAGGTTGTCCAGCACGCTGACGAGGTCCTGGACCAGCGGGGCAAGGTCCCTGGCACTGGGCCGCTTTGCCTTGGCGATGGACGGCGTCTTGTCCAGCACGCGCAGGCCCAGCGCCTGGGCACCCTTGCGCCCGTCGGCTACACCAAATTCAACACGAGTGCCGGCCTTGAGCTCCGTGATGCCTTCGGGCAGCGCGGACTTGGGCAGGAAGACTTCCTGGCCGTCCTCGCCCGCGAGGAATCCGAAGCCTTTTTCCTTGTCATACCACTTGACCTTGCCGGTAGGCACGTAATCAACCTTCTTCGTTCTGCGGGGACACGGCCGGCGGTCACCGCATCCGCATGGATACGCGGGTTCAGGGTATGACTGCCCGGACCGTGTTGGTCTGTATCTTTCAAGGTTATCCTGCCTGGTTCACTTTCGCGGCTTGAGGCGCGGGCGATGCCGGACTGTTAGCGTTGCCCCCATGACACTGACGCGTTACCGGCGGCCCCTGATGATCGCAGCGGCCACTCTTGCTGTGCTGTCCTTGGTTGCCGTCGCCGCTGTCATGGCCATGGCCTTCAACAATGCCGTGGCGCCCGCCTGGATTACTTCGACGGCCCTCTACGGCCTCCCGGTGGCCTTCCTGCTCATGCTGGCGCTTGTTGTGGACTCGGTGGTAGCACGTCGCCGCCCGCGCGGGCCCGGCGAAAGGTAACGTTGGAGCGATGTCCCTCATCCGCGCGCTCAGCAAGGAACTTCAGGCACGAAGCGACGAATCGTTGCGGGCCCTGTTCTCCGCGCGGCCGGACCTGATTTCTCCGGGCGTTCCGGACTTCGCCGCCCTCGCCGCCCGTGCCAGCGGACGGGTCAGCGTGCAGCGGGCACTCGAACGGCTCAACCGCCCGCAGATGCAGGTCTTGGAAACCCTGCACCTGTGCACCAACGCCGATACCGGGCACAGTGCGTCGGCGGCGATGCTGAAGAAACTGATCAACGGCTCCTCGGTTGCCGCCGTCGACCGGATCCTCCATTCCCTGCAGGAACTGGCCCTCGTCAACCGCGCCGATCCGCCGCACGGCGCGACTCCCGCCGCCGCCAAGCAGCGGCACTATCTTCCGGTCGGCAGCCTCAAGGACGTGATCGGCATTTACCCGGCGGGGCTGGGACGCAGCTACACCGAACTTGTACGGCTCCAGCCCGCTTTTGCGCAGCGCGTGGTGCAGCTGGTGGGGGAACTGCACCGCGGCGGGGCGACCATCTCCCCCGCCACGACGCCGATGGAAGCCGCCCTTTCCCTGCAGCACTGGACGGCAACACCGGAATCGCTCCAGCAAATCCTGGCCACCGCACCGGATCGGACCGCAGCCCTTCTGGCCCGGTTCGGGAACTGGGCCATGGGCGCCGTTCCGCAGGCGCAGCGCCGGGCGTCCGTGCTCCACGAAAGCGCCGACGTCGGCCCCGTGGACTGGCTGCTGGCGCGCGGGCTGCTGGTACCGCTGGACGCCGCCCACGTCGAACTGCCGCACAGCGTCGGAGTGTCGCTGCGCGGCGGGTATGTCATCGAGAACTTTTCGCTCGCGCCGCCCGTCCCCCGGCTGGGCCACACAAGCGCGGGGCTGCGCCGGAACGCCGCGTTGGGCGCTATCGCCGAGACGCTGCGGCTCGTGGGCGAAGTGCTCTACACCGTGCGCGAACAGCCGCTGGCGACGCTGCGCAGCGGGGGCGTCGGGGTCCGGGAGATGAAGCGGCTGGCGGATTCGCTGCGGATGGACGTGCACGAGGCCGGCGTCCTCGCGGAGCTCTGCGGAATGGCCGGTCTGTTGCGGCTGGACGTCGACAGTTCTGCGTGGGTGCAGCCGCCGCAGCTGGAGTGGCTGTCGCTGCCGCGCCAGGAGCAGTGGCTGTGGCTGGTCAACGCCTGGCTGGCCAGCGAGCGCGCGCCGTCCCTCGTGGGCCAGCCGGTGAATGCCGCCGCGCCGGGCCCTGCCGGACACCGGGGCCCGGCCGGGACCACCATCAATGCGCTCTCTGCCGAGGCGCAGCGGCCGGACGCCCCGGTGGTCCGCAAACGGGTCTTGGAAATCCTGCGCGAACTCACCCTCGAGGCCGCGGCGCCCGACGGGCAGGCCCCCGTCCTCGATGCCGCCGCCGTGCTGGAGCGTGCCGAGTGGACGCAGCCCCGGATGGCCAGGCGCTTCAGCTCGCTGATCCGCGGCATCCTCGCGGAGGCCGAGATGCTCGGCCTGATCGGCTCCGGGGCGCTCAGCCAGCTGGGCGCCGCGATCGCCGCCGAGCAGCCGGATGATGCCCTGGGGATCCTGGGCGAACACCTGCCCGCTGCCCTGCAGCATGTGTTGCTGCAGGCGGACCTGACGGCGGTGGCGCCGGGCTACCTCGACCCCGAACTGAGCGAACGGCTCCTGACCATGGCCGCGGCCGAAGGGCAGGGACCGGCCACCATCTACCGTTTCTCCGTCACCTCCGTGCGCCGGGCCCTCGACGCCGGCCAGGACGCCGCGGCGATGCTGGACTTCCTGCGCCAGCATTCGGCCACAGCCATCCCGCAGCCCCTCCAGTACCTCATCGAAGACACCGCCGCGCGCCATTCCCGGCTCCGGGTGGGGGCCGCTGCCAGCTTCATCCAAAGCGAGGACGAGACCGCCCTGCTGGAGCTGCTCAACGCCCCGGCCGCCGCCGGCCTCGGGCTGGTGCGCATCGCGCCCACCGTGGTCGTCTCCCACGCCGCGACCCGGGAAACCGCCCAGGTCCTCCGGGGCCTGGGTCTCGCCCCCGTACTGGAGGAAGCTGCCTCCGCCGTCGTCCGGCTGCGCCGCAGCACCCCCGCGCCCGGCAGCGGCCGGCCGGTCTACACCGCTCCGCGGACCGCCCCGCCGGAGGCCGACATTGAGGCCCAACTGGCCGTGCTGCGCGCCAACGGGTCCCGGGCGCCCGGCTCCGGCGCCCACCCGCCGGCGGCCCCGGGCAGCGAGGAGGCGACCCAGCTGGGGCTCGAGACCCTGTTGAAGGCGATCCGCCTCAGGCAGCGGGTCATCATGAACGTCGTGGACAGCATGGGGAATGCCACCCGCGAGACCGTTGTTCCGGTAGCTGTGAACGGTGGGCGGGTGCGGGTGTTCGATCCGGACAAGGAGATGGAGCGGGTCCTGTCCATCCACCGGATTATCGACGTAGAAGCTACAGAGGAATTGTTCCAGTGAATGACGGGCCCCTGATCGTCCAGAGTGACAAGACCATCCTGCTGGAGGTCGACCACGAACTCGCAACGGAGGCCCGACACGCCATCGCGGCGTTCGCCGAGCTGGAACGGGCCCCGGAGCATGTGCACAGCTACCGGTTGACGCCGCTGGGGCTCTGGAATGCCCGGGCTGCCGGGCTGGACGCCGAAAAGGTGCTGGACACCCTGCTCACGTACTCCCGGTTCCCCGTGCCCCACTCCCTGCTGATCGACATCGAAGAGACCATGTCCCGGTACGGCCGGCTCCGGCTGGAGAAGGACCCGCAGCATGGCCTGGTCATGCGCACCTCCGACTACCCGGTGCTCGAAGAAGTCAGCCGCGCCAAGAAGATCGCCCCGCTGCTCGGGCCACGGATCGACGGGGAAACGGTGGTGGTGCATTCCTCCCAGCGCGGGCAGCTCAAGCAGCTGCTGCTCAAGCTGGGCTGGCCGGCTGAGGACCTGGCCGGCTACGTGGACGGCACCCCGCACCCCATCATGCTCAACGAATCCGGCTGGAAGCTGCGGCCCTACCAGCAACTGGCCGCGGAGAACTTCTGGGCCGGCGGCAGCGGCGTCGTCGTCCTTCCCTGCGGCGCCGGCAAGACGCTGGTCGGGGCGGCCGCCATGGCCACCAGCTCCACCACCACGCTGATCCTGGTGACCAACACCGTCGCCGCGCGGCAGTGGAAGGACGAGCTGCTCAAACGCACGTCGCTGACCGAGGAAGAGATCGGCGAGTACTCCGGCTCCGTCAAGGAAGTCCGGCCGGTCACGATCGCCACCTACCAAGTCCTGACTACAAAGCGCGGCGGGCTGTACCCGCACCTGGAGCTCGTGGACGGCAACGATTGGGGCCTGATCATCTACGACGAGGTCCACCTGCTGCCCGCTCCGATCTTCCGGATGACGGCAGACCTGCAGGCCCGCCGCCGGCTCGGGCTGACCGCCACGTTGGTGCGCGAGGACGGCCGGGAGGGCGAGGTCTTCAGCCTGATCGGTCCGAAACGCTACGACGCGCCGTGGAAGGACATCGAGGCCCAGGGCTACATCGCCCCGGCCGATTGCGTGGAAGTCCGGGTGGACCTGCCCCGGGACGAACGGGTGGCCTATGCCATGGCGGAGGACGCCGACAAATACCGCCTGTGTGCCACCTCCGAGACGAAGACCCGGGTGGTCGAAGAACTCGTCGCCGAACACGCCGGGGAGCAGCTCCTGGTGATCGGGCAGTACATCGACCAGCTCGACGAGATCGGCGAGCGCCTGGGCGCGCCGGTGATCAAGGGCGACACGTCGGTGAAGGAACGCCAGCGGCTCTTCGACGCCTTCCGAGCCGGCGACGTGCAGACCCTGGTGGTTTCCAAGGTCGCCAATTTCTCCATCGACCTGCCCGAGGCGTCGGTCGCGATCCAGGTCTCCGGTTCGTTCGGTTCCCGCCAGGAGGAAGCCCAGCGCCTGGGCCGGCTGTTGCGCCCGAAGAAGGACGGCCGCTCCGCCCGGTTCTACTCGCTCGTGGCCCGGGACACCCTGGACCAGGATTTCGCCGCGAAGCGGCAGCGGTTCCTCGCCGAGCAGGGCTACGCCTACCGGATCATGGACGCCAAGGACGTCGGCACCGCTGGCTAGACGATATGAGGTAGCCGGGTTTTTCGGGCTGGAACCTCCTTTTCAAAGCGGGACGTGGGTTGCCTGCCACACTTGGCGAACAGGTAGAGCCACATTTGAAATTGGAGGTTCCAGCTATGTTTGAGCGTACAAGCGTCGGCCTGGATGTCCATGCCCGTTCTGTTGCCGGATGCGCCCTGGACGCGCAGACCGGCGAGATCATTCCGCACCGGATGTCCCCGGATTATGCCGAGATTCTTGCCTGGATCGTGTCCCTCCCGGCCCCGGTG
>NZ_KB895556.1 GCF_000374925.1 Arthrobacter sp. 131MFCol6.1 | reverse complement strand
GTGGTTCCTTGCAGCGCGTGGAGTAAACCCGCGATCCGCCTATGGGCAGCCGGCAACGGCCACGCCCGACATTGCTAGACCAGCGGTAGTCTCCAGCCGAACACCTCGTCCTGCGGTACTCAATCCGCGCATATCAGTCTGACCGCGCCGTCGCCTTTGACACGCTGACTACCCCGCCAGACCAACCGGCATCCCAAAAGGAAGCGGTCCCGGACAACCCAGTCCGGGACCGCTTCCCCACGCCCTTGACAGACGAACACCACATATCAGGCGGGGGCCGCCAGGGCAAAGCCGCCAGGCAGCAGGGCGGGGATCCCGTTCGGGTGGACCTTGGCGGAGATCGCCTGTCCCACCACTTTGGCCTGGCGCAGGACTTCCTTGGGCGTCGGGGTAATGAGCTCGCCCACGCCCACGAGGTACATTCCGAGGGCGTGCATCGCCGCCATGAGGTTCTGCCCGGCCGCCATGCCAAGCTCCGAGAGCATGCGGCGCAGCTGGCTGTGGGCGCAGCGGGTCAGGACAAGGTGGTCGGCCAGCAGGACGCCGCCCGGGGTCCGGACGGCCCACTTCTCCGTCGCTGAGCCGTCCGTGCCGGCCTCGAGGAGGTCCAGCTGCAGGGCCCGGATGTTGTTCCGCACATCGAGCTTGTGGCTTGCGGCGTAGTTGCGCAGGTGACGCAGGATTTCGTTGCGCTCCCTCAGGCTGGCGGCGTCCGCCGCGTCGCAGCGCTGGAGCGAGGAGGTGTTGGCCGGATGGCCGGCTCCCAGGAGGTCGAGCCCGTCCACAATGATGGACGAGACACCCCGGCGCTGGAGCTCGCTGGCCACGGCCAGGCCGGAGAGCCCCGTCCCGATGACTACGGCGGTGGTCCGCTCAATCCCGCCGTACAAAGGCATGCTCGACACTGCAGGGTACCTCCTTGAAATGGTGCGAGTCGCGGGGAAAACCCCGGACGCCAACCCAGTCCTGGTCCCACAGCCCCAGCGGCTGCTTTCTGGAATGCCAGTCTCGGTTCAGCAGTGCCTCGAAGGATACCTAAGTTTCCCGCCCGTGGATAGAGGAGGTAGGACATCGGCTGTGGTCCCGGATTTCGGCGGTTTCCGTGCCCGGATCCAATGGAAACCGTCCCAAAGTCCCGGGAATCCGGGACATGAAACGGCGTGTTAACTCTGCGTAAATCCTTCCGCCAAGGCCCGCCGGGGACGCCCCTGCCGCCGTCTTGAATGTTCGCAAATAACCGAGAATAGTGAGGAAAATCAGGGGTTCCTGTACGCGGATTCCGGGTCGCCTCGCCGGTGGACGCCGGGCGGCAGTACTTCTGGCAGAATAGCCGCAACATCAGGCAAGAATCGCGAGGAGGCGGACCCCATGGGCCGTGAACAGGTGCACCCGGACCCGGCATGGGAGACCGGTGGCGAGCCGGCGCCGCCCCGCGGAATCGTGGTGGGAGTGGACGGCTCGGACCACAGCCATTGCGCCTTGGTCTGGGCAGCCCGCGAGGCTGAGCGCCGCCGCCGCCCGCTGCACATCGTGACCGCCTATTCCGTTCCGATCTTCGCCGCTTCCGGGCTCGACGGCGGCTACGCCACCGTGGACGACTCCGTCATCCGCGAGGGCGCCGAAGCCATCCTCAAGCACGCCATGGACAAGGTCGCGTTTTACAACATCGACGTCGACGCGTCCGTCGAAAACGGGGACGCATCCGGCGTGCTGCTGGAAATGAGCGAAACCGCGGAGCTTCTGGTCTTCGGCACCCGCGGCCGGGGTGGCTTCGTGGGCCGGCTGCTCGGCTCCGTCAGCAGCGCGCTGCCCGCCCACTCGAAGTGCCCCACCGTGACTGTGCCGCTGATCTGCTCGGACCGCCTGGGCGAAACCACAGAGGACAAGCACGTCCTCGCCGAACGGGCAAAGTCGGGCAGCCAGCCCGTCGAGAACGTCGTGGTCGTCGGCGTCGACGGCTCCGAGCAGGCCCGTGTCGCCGTGCTGGAGGCCGCAGCCCAGGCGGAGCGGCTCTCCGCCCGGCTCCGCGTGGTGTGCGCGGTGCCGCAGTACACCGGCTCGCTGGCCTGGGTGCCCACCCCGATGGACCGCGACGCCCTGTTCGCCGACATCAAGGTCCAGCTCGACGCCGGCGTGGCCTGGCTGCGGAGCCACTTCCCCGCCCTGCAGGTGGAGACGCAGCTCGTGGACGGTTCGCCCGTCGACATCCTCGTCGATGCCAGCCGGCACGTGGAGCTCGTGGTGGTCGGCACCCGCGGACGCGGCGGTTTCACCGGAATGCTGCTGGGCTCCACGTCCGACGGCGTCCTCCACCACGCCAAGGGGCCGGTCATGGTGGTGCCGGACCGTGACGACCCGCGGCTGGCGGACAGGGCCAGCTTCGGCCCGATGCTCGGCGACTCTTAGGATCCCGAGGCCACGGGCCCGGCGTCGGAAGGACGGATTGCGGATGGAGCACCCCGGGACGCCGGACCCTGCCGAGGGCGGGCCGGTCCTGGCCTTGGAACGCCTTGGCCCGGACATGCTGGCCACGGTCGGCGGCAAGGCGGCGAACCTGGGCGAACTGGCACGCGCCGGCCTTCCGGTACCCGCCGGCTTCTGCCTGACCACCCGGGCCTATCTGGAGGCCACGGCCTCCCCGGCGCTGGCGGAGGTGCACCGCGCCCTCGCCGCAACAGCGCCCGATGACCTGGCGGGGCTGGCTTCGCTTGCCGCGGAGGCCCGCGCGCTGGTGCTCGACGCCGGTGTGCCCGCCGGCATCGACGCCGCCGTCCGCGCCGCCTACGCGGCGCTGGGCGCTGACACGGCCGTTGCGGTGCGGTCCTCGGCGACCGCCGAAGACCTGCCGTTCGCCAGTTTCGCCGGCCAGCAGGACACATTCCTGAACGTGGTGGGCGCGGATGCCGTGCTGGCTGCCGTCCGCCGGTGCTGGGCCTCGCTGTGGACAGACCGCGCGGTGACCTACCGTGCGGTGCAGGGGATCGAGCCCTCCGCGGTGTCCCTCGCCGTGGTGGTCCAGCGCATGGTGGACGCGGCCGTGGCCGGAGTGCTGTTCACGGCCAATCCCGTGACCGGCCGGCGGCACGAGGCCGTCATCGACGCCAGCCCGGGGCTGGGGGAGGCCGTGGTGTCCGGGGCGGTCAACCCTGACCACTTCGTGATCGACGGCGCCACCGGACGGATTCTCGAGCGGCGAATTGGGGACAAGGGCCTGCTCATCCGTCCCCTGCCCGGCGGCGGCACCGAGCGGGTGGCGCAACCGGACGCAGGGTTGGCGCCCAGCCTGGACGATGCCCAACTGGCCGCCCTGGAGCTCCTGGGCCGCCGCGCGGAGGTGCACTTCGGCTCGCCGCAGGACCTCGAATGGGCCATCGGCCAGGACGGTGCCGTATGGCTTACGCAGTCCAGGCCCATCACCACGCTCTATCCGATGCCGGATCGGCGTCCCTCCGGGCCAACCCCGCGCGTGTATTTGTGCTTCAGCCTGGCCCAGGGGCTCACCCGGCCCCTCACGCCGATGGGCCTCGCCAGCATCCGGCTGATTGCGTCCTCGGTTGCGGGGGCGGCGCATTTCCCGGTGCCGGCGCCCCGTGACGGGCCCGCGCCCTACACGGAAGCCGGTCAGCGCATTTTCTTCGATCTCACGCCGGTGGTCCGGAGCCAGACCGGGCGCGCGATCGTCCCCCGCGTGTTTGACGTCATGGAGGCGCGCTCGGCCACCGTGATGCGCAACCTTTTCGCCGATCCCAGGTTCTCCGTGACCACAAAAACCCCGTGGCGGCTCCTGCGTCACGTCGCCCCGGTGGCGGCCCGGGCGAAAGTCCCGGAGACCCTGATCCGCGGCTTCATCCGGCCCGAGGCGGCACTGCGCCGGGCAGGCCGTGTGGGCGAGCAGCTCCGCGCCGCACTCGCGGTGCCCGCCGGCGCCACCGCCACGCAGCGCCTGGACCACGTCGAGCGGATCCTCGGCCAGCATGTCTTTCCCGTGGTTCCCGCGATCCTGCCGCTGCCCGCCCTGGGGTTCGCCTTGCTGGCCGCGGCCGGAAAACTCGCCGGGAACCCGGGGAACGGGGCCTTGCAGGAAGTCCTGCGGGGGCTGCCCAACAACGTGACCACCGAAATGGACCTGGATCTGTGGTCGCTGGCTACTGCCATCCGCAACGACCCGGCGTCGGCGGCGGTGTTCGGCGGCGCCGCATTGCCCGAGATAGCCCGGCGTTACCGGGCGGCGGACCTCCCCGGCGTCGTGCAATCCGGGCTGCGGGACTTCCTGGGCCGGTACGGCCACCGCGCCGTGGCGGAGATCGACGTCGGCATGCCCCGCTGGTCTGATGACCCGACCCACATCCTGGGGGTCCTGGCCAACTATCTGCGCATGGATGATCCTGCGCTCGCCCCGGACCGGCAGTTCGGCAAGGCGGCCCGCGAGGCGGAGGCGCAGGTAGGTCGGCTTGTGGCCGCCGCGGGGCAGCGCAGCCGCCTTCGCGGTGCACTCGTGCGGGCCGCGCTGCGGCGGACCCGGATGTTCGCCGGGCTGCGTGAGCTGCCCAAGTACCACCTCGTGGAAGCGCTCGGCGCCGTCCGGCAGGAGTTGGCGACGGTCGGGGCCGAACTCGCCGCGGCCGGGGCAATCGATGCGGCGGACGATATCTTCTTCGTCGACCTGACCGACGCGCACCGGGGGCTCGGCGGCGCCGCGCTGCAGGGGCTTGTGGCCCAGCGACGGGAAGCGTACGCGGCTGAACTGGGCCGCCGGCACATTCCCCGTGTGCTGCTCTCGGACGGAACCGAGCCCGAGGCGGTGCAGACCGGTGCTGCCCAGGCCGGTGCAGTGCGAACCGCCCCCGGTGGATGGGGGCCGGCGGGTTCCGACGGCGGCGCGGGGCGGCTCTCCGGCACGCCGGCTTCGGCCGGCACCATCACGGCCAGGGCCCGCGTGATCCTCGACCCCCACGGCGCGCACCTGGAACCCGGCGAGATCCTCGTGGCGCCGTCCACCGATCCGGGCTGGACGCCGTTGTTCCTGACGGCCGGCGGCCTCGTGATGGAAATGGGCGGGCCCAACTCCCACGGCGCCGTCGTCGCGCGGGAATACGGGATCCCAGCGGTGGTGGGCGTCCCCGACGCGACAGCGAGGATCACCACGGGCCACAGCATTACGGTCGACGGCGCCGCCGGCACCGTGACGCCGGCCGACTAGCGCCGGCCCATGAGCGAAGAGCGCGGCTCCGAGGGCCGGGAGACCGGGACCGCCGGAATGCCCGCTGCGGGCACCCCGGCGCCTGATACCGGGCCGCCCGAAATCCCCGCGCCCGGAGCCTCCGCGCCCGAATTGCCCGCGGCAGGCACCCCCGCGCCCGCGGACCCGGACGCGTGGCTGCCGGACTGGTTCGTGGGGCGTCCGCTCACGGCCGGCTGGGCGTGGGCGGGGTTCTGGGCGGTGCTGATCGTGGCCGATGAATTCCTGGATCTGGCCGGCTGGTCCTGGTATGTGCTGGTTGGCCTGGCCGCCCTGCCGACGCTGCTGGCAAGCATCGCGCTTCTGCACGCCACCCCGCGCCGCTACCTGAAGCCGCGCCGGGACTCGGTCCTGGGCCATTTCTTCGTCCGCTTCCTGGCCCTGATCGCCGCCTTCCTTGTGTGGGGCGTGTCCGTGGTCATGAGCGCCTCGATCTCGACCACCCTTCAGTCACTCGTCGGGGCGTCCGAACGCGAGGTCACCGCGGTGGGCTTCAACCTCCTGCTGGCCGCGATCCCGCTGGTGGTCTCCGTTCTGTGGCTGGCTTTCATCATTCGCTGCGCCTGGTTCCTGCGGCGGCTCCGGGGCTGGAAACAGACGCCGGACCCGGGCGCCGTGCCCAAGAAGTTCCTGCGGGACAGGCCCCGGCTGAGGCGGGTAGTGGTGGGCCTGGCCCATCCCGGCCTGCTGCTCGTGGCGGGCCTTGGCACGTCCGTGCTCGCGTTCCTGCTGGGCGCGGTGGAACTGACCATTAATGTGCTGAAGTAGGAGGACCGGGCTGCCGGGGCCAGGCGTACTGTTGACCTATGAGCTGCACTGAAGCGCGCATTCCCCAGGCGCGGATAGTTGGAACATCTCTTTCCGGGGCGCGGTTACGATGACGCCCAAATGGCTGCGCTGGCTGCCCGCCGTCGCCGTTCCGGCCGTTATTGCCGCCGGCGCGCTGGCCGGATCCCTGCCCGCCAGCGCCGGGGACCCCCTGCCGCCCAAGACGCCGGAGCAGGTGCTGCAGTTGATCGCCCAGCACAGCGAGCCTGCCCTCTCCGGAACCCTGGAACAGTCCTCTGAGCTCGGGCTCCCCGAGCTGCCCAAGACTGGTGCCGGCTCGGACGCGTCAGGGACGGCATGGCTCGAGCTGCTGACAGGTCCGCACACCGCGCGGATATATCGCGACGGCCCGGACAACGCCCGCATCCAGGTGATGGACCGGCTGGCCGAACGCAACGCCATCCGTCACGGCAACGACGTGTGGTTCTACAACTCCAAGGACAACACGGCCGCCCACGCCCAGCTCCCGGCCGACGACGCCGGTGACCCCGGCCGTCACAGCGCCGGCAGCGACATCACCGCCACCCCCGACCAGCTCGCCGCGATGCTTCTGGCCAAGATCGAACCGGGCACGGACGTGGCGGTGGGCGCTGATGTCCAGGTAGCCGGCCGGGCCGCCTACAACCTGGTGCTCACACCGAAGTCCGATGCGACGCTGGTCGGGTCCATCGCAGTAGCTGTTGACGGCCAGACCGGGCTGCCGCTGGGTGTCGAGATCAATGCGCGTGGACAGTCGGATCCCGCCTTCCGCGTCGCCTACACCAGCCTGACGCTCGGGGCCCCCGACGCGTCGGTCTTCGCGTTCACTCCGCCGCCGGGCGCCACGGTCGAGGAGATTCCGGTAAAGGAGCACAAGCACGGCAACGACGCCGGGAACGCGACGGCCCCTGCAGCCAGGGACAGCAACCGCAAGCCGGCCGTTACCGGCTCCGGCTGGGACTCGGTTGTTGAGTTCCCGGCGGGAACGGCCGGACCGGCGTCGGACGCCACGGCCCTGCTCGAACAGGCCACCGTTCCGGTCCAGGGCGGCCGGCTCTTGTCCACCGCGCTGGTGAACGTGTTGGTGCTCGACGACGGCCGGGTCGTTGCCGGCTCCGTGCCACTGGAGCGGCTCCAGGCCGCTGCCGCACAGAAGTGATGACGGGCGCGGTATCCGGTGACTGCCCGGTGACGGCCGCGTGAGTGCCGCCCGGCCGGCGGCCGAGCTGAGCATTGAGACCAGGGGCCTGACCAAACGGTTCGGCCAGCAGCTGGCTGTCGGCGGCGTCGACCTCGCCGTGCCGAAAGGCGCGGTCTTTGGTTTCCTGGGCCCGAATGGGTCGGGGAAGACCACCACCATCAGGCTCCTGCTCGGCCTGGCTACGGCCACCGGTGG
Organism: Arthrobacter sp. 131MFCol6.1; assembly: GCF_000374925.1. Classification (GTDB taxonomy): domain Bacteria; phylum Actinomycetota; class Actinomycetes; order Actinomycetales; family Micrococcaceae; genus Arthrobacter. The sequence goes on along the minus strand of NZ_KB895556.1, from coordinate 79,323 downwards.
CTCCATGCGCGTGCTGGGCGAGGAGATGCCCGGGAAACTGAACGTCGTGCTGCCCCGGGTCGGGGCGTTGGTGGAAGGACCGGCGTTCTATCCGTTCCTCTCCGGTGCCGCCAATCTGCGCCGCATGGACGCCGCGGACCCCTATGGTTCGGCCGCGACACGGCGTGCCCGCGTCCAGTCAGCCCTGGAACGGGTGGGTTTGACGCACGCCGCGGACAAGCAGGTCCGGGCCTATTCACTGGGGATGAAGCAGCGGCTGGGGATCGCCAACGCCCTGCTCGCCCCGCGGGAACTGCTGGTGCTGGACGAGCCCACCAACGGGCTGGATCCCCAGGGCACCCGTGAAGTGCGGAGCCTCGTGCGATCGCTCGCGGCCGACGGCGCCACGGTGTTCGTCTCCAGCCACCTGCTGGCCGAGGTCGAGCAGATCTGCACCCATGCGGCCATCATGAGCGCTGGCCGGCTTGTGGCGCAGGGAACCCTGGCGGAACTTCGCGGGGCGGGCCAGGCAAGGATCCGCGTGCTGACCCCGGATCCGGGGACCGCGGCGCAGGTGCTGGCCGGCCTGGGCCTGACCGCGACCCTGGGCGCCGACGGCCGAACAGCCGGCGGCGATGGTTCCGGTGCCGCTGGCTCCGGGACGGACGCGGCCCTGTTCGCGTCGCTGCCTGCGGCTCCGGCTCCGGCTGCGGCTCCGCCTGCGGCTCCGCCAGGGGCGGCCGCCCGGGAAGACGGAGGATCGGCACCGGCCGTGGAGCGGGCGGCCGTGCAGCCGGAAGCTGTGGTGGCCGCCCTGGTGGCGGCGGGGGTCCGGGTCCGCGGCTTCGCGACCGAACAGGCCAGCCTCGAGGACCGTTTTGTGGCATTGACGGGGGAGGGGTTCGACGTTGTCCAGTAACAGCTCATCCATAGGCGATCCGGCCGCCGGACCAGCACTTGCCCCGGCGGCCGGCCGCAGCGGACCAACCCCTGGCCGCAGTGCAGGGGCCGCAGGCCGTGACGGCGGGGTAGGCGCCCCTTCGTCCCGGCGCGGGTCCCTGACCGGCGGACTGCTGGCGTCCGAACTCGGGGTGCTGTTCCGCCGCCGCAGGACGTGGGCCATGTTGTGCGCGCTGGCGGCCATCCCGATCCTGATCGCGGTGGCGGTGCGGGTCTCCTCGGCCGTGCCGCCGGGCCGCGGGCCGGCCTTCCTGGACCGGATCGCCCAGAACGGCCTGTTCGTGGGCGTCACGGCCATGGTGGTCTCGGTTCCGCTGTTCCTGCCCCTCACCGTCGGCGTCGTGGCCGGAGATACCATCGCCGGCGAGGCCGGGCAGGGAACCCTGCGGTATTTGCTGGTGGCTCCCGCCGGGCGGACCCGCCTGCTGATCATCAAGTATGCCGGGGCGGCCGTGTTCGTGGTCGTTGCCCCGCTCGTGGTGGCCCTGACCGGGGCCGGAATCGGTGCGGCGCTCTTCCCCGTGGGGCCGGTGACTTTGCTTTCCGGCGACACGATCGGCACGGGCGAGGCCATGATCCGGCTCCTGCTGATTGCCGCCTATCTGGCGGTTTCGCTGCTGGGGTTGTCGGCGATCGGGCTGTTCATCTCCACCCTGACCGATGTTCCGGTGGGGGCCATGGCGGCCACCGTGGTGCTCTCGGTCGTCGCGCAGGTCCTGGACGCGCTGCCGCAGCTCGAGTGGCTGCATCCCTGGCTTTTCAGCCACTACTGGCTGGACTTTGGCGATCTCCTCCGGCAGCCGGTTTCCTGGGATTCCTTTGCCGCCAATGCCCTCCTCCAGGGCGGCTACGTCGCCGTCTTTGGCGCGCTGGCTTACGGCAGGTTCATCACCAAGGACGTGCTCTCCTAGCCGCCAGAGAGGCCGTAACGGAGCCCAAGGAACGGTCCCCCGGAACGGGTCTCAGTAGCGGGCCGCGTAGCCGTAGAGCTGCATCCCGGACATGGCGGCAACATCGGTCACGGTAATGCCGGCGTCGGGGTTCAGTGCCTGGACCACGCGGCCGCCGCCGAGATAGATCGCCACGTGGTAGAAGCCCGGTGCCGAACCCCAGACAAACAAATCGCCGGGACGCGCCTGGGAGAGCGGGACATGGACGGGGGCCTGGGCGAACTGCTGGGAGGCCGTGCGGGGCAGGTACTTGCCGGCCGCGGCGAACGCATTCTGCACCAGTCCCGAGCAGTCAAACCCACGGGTCCCGGTTCCGCCGTACTGGTAGAAGAACGGCGATCCGGTCTTGCCGAGCGCCACCGAAATCGCGGTCTGGTTTGACCCGCCGGAAATCGGCGCCGGAACCGGAACGGGTACGGGCGCAGGAACTGGCGCAGGAACTGGCGCCGGAATGGGCGCAGGAACGGGTGCCGGCGCGGGATCCGGCGCGGACGCGGGTGCCGGAACGGGTGCAGGAGCGGGCGCGGGGGCGGGCGCTGCGGCGGGGGCCGGTACGTCGACCGGAGCCGGAGCGGCGGGCTGCCCTGCTGCCGAATCGTCCCGTCCCGGTGCTGCCGGGGCAGGCTGTGAACCCGTGCCGGGCTGCGGCGCGGGGCCGGCGGCCGCGGTCAATGCTGCGAGCCGAGCCTGCTGGCGCTGGCGGTCCAGGGCGTCCACCCGGGCCGATTCCAGCGCCGCGGTGGTGTTTCTCAGGCTTGCCAGCTGGTCCACGAGCGCGCTGCGCTGCGCTTTGGCATCGGCCACGACCTGACGCTGGGCGGCGGCGGCGCGGTCGGCGTCGGCCTTGCGGTCCTCGGCGGTCGCGGCGGCCTCGTCGGCGGCGCGGTTGGCGTCCGCTGCGGCCTCGGTCAGGGACTGCGCGGCAGTGGCCGCGTTTTCCGCGGACTCGAAGGCCCGCGCACGTCCGGCCGTTACAGCCTCCAGCGTGGCGGCCTCCTCCAGGTCCCGCCCGGAGCCACTGACAAAGCTGCTGAGGGCCGGGTTCAGGCCGCCGTTGCGGTACAGGTCGCCGGCCAGCTGGCCAACCTGCTTGCGGGCCTTGGCCTGTTCCGTCCCGGCGGCGGCAGCCCGGGCGGCCGCCACAGCCGCCGTGTCACGGCGTGTGGCCAGCTCCACGAGGGCCTCGCCGTACGCGTTGTTTGCTTGCAGGGATGCGGCCAGGCTGGTTTCCTGGCCGGCCGACGCGTCGGCCAGCAGCCCGTCGATCCTGGTGACCTCTGCCGCCGTCGAGCTCGCATTGGACTTGGCGGCAGCGATTTCTTCGGGTGAGGGGATCTCGGGCGAGGCCGGAACCCGGCCGGCAGCCGCCGGCGCGGAAGTCAGCGGTGCGGCCTGGGCGGGGAGCGCGAGCGTTCCAAGGAGGACGACGGCGGTGCAGAGCACAGCCGTCTTGCGGCCGGATCCGGTCCAACTCATTGGCAAACCTCGCGAAGTTTCAGGCTGGAATGAGCGAGGTCGGATTTTGGCGCGTGCAAGCCCCTCTGCGGATCACCCAGCAGGCATGAGGCTACGTGCCAAAGGTCACTTTGGCAACACGAGTCACATGAATAACATAAACAACACTGGTGTCATTTGGCCACGTCCGCCGCGGGTGTGTCCCGCCGCCGGATCAGGCGTGCTGGTGGGCCTCGTGCTCCGAATGCGTGGCGGGCTCGAGCTGGAACGTGCAGTGTTCGGTGTCGAAGTGGGAGCCCAGACAGCTGGTGAGCTTGTCCAGGACCCGGTCGGCGCCCTTGGCACCGAGCGCCGCGTCCTCCACCACCACGTGGGCGGAGAAGACGGGCACGCCGGAGGTAATGGTCCAGATGTGGATGTCATGGACGGAGACCACTCCGTCCACTGCGAGGATGTGCTCGCGGATCATCTGAACGTCCACACCCTTGGGCGTGGCCTCGAGGAGCACGTCCACGACGTCGCGCAGCAGGTGCCAGGCGCGGGGCAGGATCATGAGGGCGATGAGGATCGAGGCGATGGTGTCGGCCGCCTGGAACCCGGTGACCATGATGACCACCGCCGCCGCGATCACGGCGAAGGAGCCCAGCAGATCCCCCAGGACTTCGAGGTAGGCGCCGCGGACGTTCAGGCTGTCCTTCTGGGCGCCGCGCAGGATCAGCAGGGAAACGAGGTTGGCGACGGCGCCGAGGACCGCCGCCGCGAGCATGATGTCGGTGTGGACCTCGGGGGTGGCGCCGAGCCGGCGGATGGCCTCGGTGAAGATGACCACCGAGATGACAATCAGGACCAGGGCGTTTGCCAGCGCCGCCAATACCTCGGCGCGCTGGTAACCGTAGGTGCGCAGATCGCTGGCGGGCCGGGTGGCGATCCACGCGGCCAGCAGGGCGATGAAGACGCCGGCGGCGTCCGAGAGCATGTGCCCGGCATCGGCCAGCAGGGCCAGGGATCCGGAGACCACGGCGCCGATCGTCTGCACGAGCACCACGGCGAGCGTGATGGCCAGGACGGCGACCAGGCGCTTGCGGTGCTTCCCTGTGGCGGTAACGCCGTGCGTGTGGCTGTGGTCGTGTCCCATGCCTACAAGGCTATCCCCAGCCGAGCTCGTGCAGGCGCGCGTCGCTGATGCCGAAGTGGTGGGCGATCTCGTGCACCACGGTGACGGTGACTTCCTCGATCACGTCCTCGCGGGAGGCGCAGATGTCCAGGATGGGCTGGCGGAAGATGGTGATCCGGTCCGGCAGCGAGCCGGCGTCCCACCAGGAGTCCCGTTCGGTCAGGGGGACGCCCTCGTAGAGCCCCAGCAGCACGGTGTCCGGATCCTCCCCGGGCTGCGGGGTGTAGTCGTCCTCGATGAAGATCGCGACATTGCTCATGGTCCTTGCAAGATCGGGCGGGATCCGGTCCAGGGCATCACTCACGGCGGCCTCGAAATCGGCCTCGGACATCGGGAAGGGGCCGTCAGCCTGGACGTCACCATTGTCACCACCGTCACCACCGTCACCGCCGTCCCCGCCGCTCGGAACGATCGGCAGGCCGGGCGGCAGGGAGGAGGGCATAGGCAAACTCTAGCGGGACCGGCGCCGGGTCAGCCCCACGCCCACGAGGCAGATCGCGCCGCCCACCAGGCCCCAGATGGTCGGAATCTCGCCCAGGACCAGCCAGGAGATCAGGATTGTGGTGCCCGGGACCAGGTAGGTGGTGGCGGCGAGGCGTCCCGCATCAATCATCGAGAGCGCGTAGGCCCAGGTGGTGAACGCGATCGCGGTGGGGAAGATGCCCAGATAGACCAGGCCCAGCGTGGCCGGCAGGGGAGCGGCCTGCAGCTCGGTGATCAACTGGCCGCTGAAGGGGAGGCAGCAGAGGGCGCCCACCATGATGCCGAACCAGGTGGCCTGGGCGGCCGGGAACTTGCGGAGCACCGGCTTCTGGACGATCACGCTCACCGCGGCCAGCGCGGCCGCGAGCAGGCAGAGCAGCACGCCGGCCACATCCGCCGTCGACCGCTGGCCGGAACCAAGCGCGATCACGGCCACGCCGCCGAACGCGATCAGGCTGCCGATGATGAGCCAGCGCGGAAACCCTTCCTTCAGGATCACGCCGGCCATGACGGCGACCAGGATGGGGTTGACGTTGATCAGCAGGGCGGCTGTGCCGGCGTCGAGCATGTGTTCGGCGGCGTTCAGGGCCACGTTGTAGCCTCCGAACCACATGACGCCGTAGGCCAGGATGGGCCACCACTCGCGGCCCCGGGGCAGGCCCCTGAGCTTGGGCACCACCAGCAGGCCCAGCACGACGGCGGCAACCGCCAGCCGGCCGAGCGTCAGGGAGCCGGGGGAGAAGCTCGGGCCCACGGCGCGGATGCCCACGAACGCGGAGGCCCACAGGACCACGGTGACGACGACGGCGGCGATGCCGAGTCTGCTGATCGTGCCCGGCTGCCCGGAAGGGGGCGGCGCAGGTTGCGGGGCGGGTGCGGGGGCAGCGTGCGGAGACCCTTCGTGGGGGCCTGCGGACGGAGTGGGGCCGGATGCGGCGGTTGTTGCCATGCTGTCAATCTAGCCGTTCCCGCCGTCGCCCGGCTGGCGGGAATCGGTCACGTCTAGTCGAGATCCTGCCAACATCCCGGATGGCCTCAGCGCAGGACGCGCGCCGCCGCCCGGACAGCGGCCGCTACGTCGGTCAGCGCCGCCGAGCCGCGCCGCCACTGCTGCCAGTAGAGGGCAACGTCCACGTGCGCCCGCGGGGCGAGCGCCTCGAGCCTGCCGGCCAACAGGTCCTCGCCGATTTCGATCTCGGGCATCATGCCCCAGCCCATGCCCCAGCGGATGGCATCGCCGAATTCCTGGGCGGCCGGGACATAGTGGCGCGGGGGCTGAAGGGGGTCGCGGCTGATCCGGCGCAGCCAGCGGTCCTGCAGATCGTCCTTGCGATCGAAGACCACGACGGGAGCCGCGGCGAGCGTCGCGCCGGTCGCCCCGGCCCCAAACCAGCGGCGGGTGAAGCTCGGAGCGCATACCGGGAGATAGCGCATGGTGCCCAGTTTGCTGGACGAGCAGCCGGGCACGGGCTGGGCCGTCGCCGTGATCGCGGCAGCGGCGGCTCCGGCGCGCAGCAGGTCCAACGAATGCTCCTGGTCTTCGCGCAGGATCTCGAGCTGGACGTTGTCGCTGGCCGCCGCGAGGCCAGCCAGCGCCCAGGTGTGCAAGGAATCGCTGTTGATCACCAGCGTCAGCCGCGTCGCCCCGCGGGGTTGGTCCGGCTGCAGCTCCTCGGCCAAATCCGCGGAGAGCAATTCCAGCTGCCGGGCGAAGCGCACCACGGCCTCGCCGGGCTCCGTGAGTCCGGGCGGACGCGCCCGGGTCAGGACCGGCCGGCCGACGGCGGTCTCGAGGGCCCGCACCCGCTGGCTGATCGCCGAAGGCGTCACCGACAGGTGCGCGGCCGCGGCGTCGAAGCTCCCGTGCGTCAGAATCGCGGCCAGTGTCCGGGCCTGCTCTGGGGTGATCTCCATCATTAGCCCATCTTACGTATCAATAGAATCTTTAACTGGTTTCATCTTTGGCGGGCGCTTACCGTGGAGTGGTGATCCTCCCCCTGTTTTCCGGTCTCTCCGCCGGACTGTCCCTCATCGTTGCCATTGGCGCGCAGAACGCTTTTGTCCTCCGGCAGGGCATCCAGCGCTCGCACGTGTTCATGGTGGTGGCCGTCTGCGCGGTCTCGGACCTCGTGCTGATTCTGCTGGGCGTCGCGGGCATCGGCATCCTCCTGGACCGGGCGCCCGCTGCCCTCATCGTGATCCGGTGGGCCGGGGCCGCGTTCCTCCTCGCCTACGGGGCGCTCGCGGCCCGGCGTGCGGTCCGCGGGGAGCAGATGGAGAATCCCGCCGGCAAGCCGGCCGCCGGCCGGGCCGCCGTCCTTGGCACCTGCCTGGCCTTCACCTGGCTGAACCCGCACGTCTACCTGGACACGGTGCTGCTGCTCGGGTCCCTCGCTGCCGCCCAGGGCGAGGCCGGGCGCTGGTGGTTCGCCGCCGGGGCCGGCCTTGGAAGCATTGCCTGGTTCACCGCCCTCGGCGCGGGGGCGCGGTTCCTGACGTCCCTGTTCCGGCGCCGGACGGCCTGGCGCGTGCTCGACGCCGGAATCGCCGTCGTGATGGTCACCCTTGCCGTGCTGCTGCTGACCTGACTCGCGCCCGCCCACCGATCCTCCCAAAGCGCGCTGCCGCAAGGTGTGGGGAAACCCCGGGCTGATCCGCCACCATGGGGCGGGCGGGCCCTTGCCCGCTTAGCGTGGCGGGGCCACGATTGCTGGTATGACCGCAGCCCCAGCTTCCGCCCGCGAGCGGCGGCGTGCAGCCATCGGTACAGCCGCCTTCGCGGTTGCCCCCGCAACCGCCGCCGGCGTGGTGCCGTGGCTTCTGACCCGCTGGAAAGTGGACTCCCCGGCCCCCGGCGGGGTGCCCGCGCAGGTCGCCGGCGCCCTGATGATCGGTGCGGGCGCGGCCGTCATCGCGAACTCCTTTGTGCATTTCGCCGTCGAGGGCATCGGGACCCCCGCGCCATTTGCCCCGCCCAGGCAACTGGTGGTTGGCGGCCTTTACCGGTACGTGCGGAATCCGATGTACGTATCCATTGCGGCGGCGGTCGCAGGCCAGGGGCTCCTGCTGGGCCAGCCGAAGCTTTTCCTGGCCCTGGGCATCGGTGCCATCCCGGTGGTGGCTTTCGTCCGGCTGTACGAGGAGCCGGCGCTGACCCGGAAGTTCGGTGCGGCCTACGAGGAGTACCGCAGCAACGTCCCGCGCTGGCTGCCCAGGCCCACGCCGTGGCGGCCCGAGGGGCCGGACCAGTCCCGAGCCTAGGGCATCGTCGGGCTGGGTATTGGCGGGCTGGGGGAGGCCCGGGGCATTGCCCAGAACAGTTGAACCGCCCGCTATTTGCCGCTTCCGGACCATTCCAGCAGCCGATCCAGCGGCCAGGTGGTGACGATCCGCTCGGCGGGCACGCCGTTCGAGGCCGCCCGCTCGGCACCGTACTGCAGGAAATCCAACTGGCCCGGCGCATGGGCGTCACTGTCGATGCTGAACAGGCAGCCGGCATCGAGGGCCAGCCGGATCAGTTCGTCCGGCGGATCCTGCCGTTCGGGGCGGGAATTGATTTCGACGGCCACATTATTCTCGGCGCACGCCGCGAAGACGCGCCCGGCGTCGAACTCGGACTGAGGCCGGGTTCCCCTCGACCCCTGCAGCAGCCGGCCGGTGCAGTGGCCAAGGACGTTCATGTGCGGATCATTGATGGCGCCCAACATCCTCTCGGTCATGGTGCGCCGGTCGGAACGGAGCTTCGAGTGCACGCTCGCCACCACGATGTCCAAGCGGTCCAGCATTTCCGGGGACTGGTCCAGGGTGCCGTCCTCCAGGATGTCCACCTCGATCCCGGCCAGGAGGCGGAAGCCCCCGCCGTCCCCGTTGATGTCCGCTACAACGTCCAGCTGTTCCCGAAGCCGTTCGGCGCTCAGCCCGTTGGCGATCTTGAGGCTGGGGGAGTGGTCCGTCAGGGCGAGGTAGTCCCGGCCCAGCGTCCGGGCGGCGTCAGCCATGAGTCCGATCGGGGAACCGCCGTCGGACCAGTCGCTGTGGCTGTGCAGGTCCCCGCGGAGGGCGGAGCGCAGTTCGGTGCCGCCGGTCGCCAGGGGCTGCTGCCCGCGTTGCCGCAGGCCCTCAAGGTAGTCGGGCACGCCGCCGTCGACCGCCTGCCGGATGACTTCGAACGTCCTGTCCCCGATGCCCTTCATGTTCTTGAGCCTGCCGTTGCGTGCCCGCGCTGCGACCTCGTCCGGGTCCAGGGCGCCGATAATCCCGGCTGCCTTTCGGAACGCCTGAATCTTGAAGGTGGGGGCCAGCTCGCGTTCCAGCCAGAACGCGATCTCATTGAGGGCATCAACGGCATCCATCAGTCCATCTTGCACCCACTTTGCCCAGCCCTGCCCCCGGTCCTGCCCCGGCGGAGGGGTCGATTTTGGATATTCCGGGGGTCTGCCCTTATAGTTTTATAGTCCAGTTCGGAGGAACCCGAAAGGACAAAAACGACAGGCTTCGGCCCTTAATTTTTGCCCTGATATGTTTCACCGGATGGCGTCCTGGCCCCCATCGTCTAGCGGCCTAGGACACCGCCCTTTCACGGCGGCGGCACGGGTTCGAATCCCGTTGGGGGTACGCAAGGAACTGGTCAAACCGGATGAAAAAGTCTGGTAGGCTAAAGGCCTTGAAAATTTGCGGTAGCGATACCGCAGAGAGCAAGAACAAGCAGTAAACAAGCAAGGCCCTGTAGCGCAGTTGGTTAGCGCGCCGCCCTGTCACGGCGGAGGTCGCGGGTTCAAGTCCCGTCAGGGTCGCTCTGATTGCCGGAAGAAATTCCGGCCTTCAAGGTGACATGTCACCTAGGCTCTGTAGCTCAGTTGGTAGAGCGTTCGACTGAAAATCGAAAGGTCACCGGATCGACGCCGGTCGGAGCCACCACTGGGAAGCATCAGTTCTTTGAGAACTGGTGCTTTTCTTCTTTAACGCCATCGACTGCTCCGCCTTAACCCCATCGATTGCTCCGTAACTGCCGTTCTGACGGGTCAAAAGGGCAGTTACGGAGCAATCGACGGGGCCCCGCCCCCTTGGATCACCCAACGGCCCCTGCTCTCGAAGGGTTCGTCTGCGGCTTCTGGATGGATGAGGATTCGGCGACCAGGTTGTTAGGATCGGGCCGACCGTCCTGACCATGAGCGTTCGCCCGAGAGCGAGGATCCGTGAAAGCCGACCACTATGACAGGTTCGCCGAGAGCTATTCGGCGGAGAACGAGTCCAGCCTCCTCAACGCCTACTACGAGCGGCCGGCGATGATTGGCCTCGCCGGCGACGTCGACGGCCACCGGGTCCTGGACGCAGGGTGCGGCTCCGGGCCCCTGTCCGCGGCACTGAGCGCGAGAGGCGCGATCATGACCGGCTTCGATTCCAGTCCTGCGATGCTCGCATTGGCAAGACAGCGCTTGGGCGCGACCGCGGACCTGCACGTGGCCGACCTCAGCAAGCCGCTCCCTTTCGCCGACGGCTCCTTCGACGACGTTGTCTCGTCCCTGGTCCTGCACTATCTGGAGGACTGGTCGGCACCACTTGCCGAACTGCGGCGCGTGCTGAAGCCCGGCGGTCGCCTGATCCTCTCGGTCAACCACCCCACGGTCAGCGTGATCACCCAACCAACCGAGGACTACTTCGCGATCCGGCAGTACTCGGAGGATTACGCGTTCGCTGGCGAGCCTGCGGTCCTGACCTTCTGGCACCGGCCACTTCACGCGATGATCAACGCCTTCACGTCGGCGGGATACCGCGTAGCCACCGTGAGCGAGCCAGGGCCATCTCCAGACACACCGCACGAACTGCTTCCGCCGCGCATCCTCACCGGCGAGAAGACAGCGTTCCTGTCCTTCATCTTCTTCGTCCTCGAAGCCGCCTGAGGGTTGCGGAGGGACGTGAAAGCAGAGCCGTCGGCACCGTCCCAGCTCGCATCCACTTGGGAGCGGCGCCCCAGCCGTTCGGGGCGGTCGAGCGCAGGCAGCTGAGCGGGTGGCTGTCAGTTGAATCCAAACGGGCACCGTTCCTGCCTATCGCGGCGATGCTGACACCCGCAGAAACCACTGGCAGAGCCGTGAATACTATCGACTGCTCCGCAAGTGCCGTTTTGACGGGCCAAAAGGGCAGTTGCGGAGCAATCGACGGGGATAGGCGCCCCGCAGCCAGGGGCGGACGGCGGACGACGGGGGCGACCGGTTGGGGGCCGTCCAGCTGGCCCGGCTAGACTCGCACGCTGGGGAAAGAACACCAAGGCCGCCGGCAGCCCGGTCCGGGCAGGCGGCGCAATCTCAACCGAAAAGTGATTCTGCAACGTGACTTCGAAGAATATTGCCCGCCCTCTCGCCGTAACCGCCCTGCTCGCCGCCCTGGCACTCACCGGCTGTTCGGCCCCGCAGGCCGGCAGCGCGCCGTCGTCCGCCACTGGCTCGTCCACTGCTTCCGCGTCCGCTGCGCCGAGCCCCAGCGAGACCTCGGGACCGTTCGGCGGCTTTAGCAGCGCCGCCGAGGCGTGCTCCAAGATTTCGGAGCAGGCAACCGGCGCCACGCTCCTTCCGCTGTCGGCCGCCCAGGGCAAGACGGCGGAACTGGAACAGTTCAAAACGGAGCTGGCCGAGACAGCCGAGCGCGTCCCGGACAGCCTCAAGGCCGACTTCGCCAACCTCAAGGAGGTGGCCGTTGCCGGCGTCACCGACCAGACGGTCTTCTCCAGCGGAAAGCTCCAGGCCGCCATGGCGCCGGTCACGACCTGGATCACCACCAACTGCAAGTAGGGCGTTCGGCCAGGCCATCGCCCGCGTCGGCTCCCGGCTGGCATCCCGCAGCTGACACGCGGCCGGCCCTGCCCCCGCCGCAGGTCGCCCGTTCCCGCCCCCACCTGCATGGACTGTGGGAACGGGCGCCGCAAGATTCCCCCACGCGCCCCAAAGCAGGGACTAGGGTTGTGTCAAAGAGAAGGGGGAGTGCGTTATGGAATACCAGAATTCTCAACCCGTCGCCGGTCCCGCGGCCGGTCAGCACGTTGCCGGCCTCGCGGCCGGTCAGCCCGTGGCTGGTGCTCTGGCCAGTCCTGCGGACGGTCTGTCCGCACCGGCCGGCACCGGCCGCACGGTCATAGCGGAAACCGCCGTCGCCAAGGTCGCGGGCATCGCCGCCCGATCGGTACCCGGCGTCTACTCGTTGGGATCAGGACCCTCACGCGCCCTCGGGGCCATCCGCGACGCCGTCGGCAACGCCGATCACGCCGCGGGCGTCCGCGTGGAAGTCGGCGAAACGCAGGTCGCCGTGGACATCGATCTTGTTGCGGTGTACGGCACGCCCCTGCAGGCCCTCGCGGACCAGGTCCGCGCCGCCGTCTACGCCGCCGTCGGGGAACTCGTGGGTCTCGAAGTGATCGAGGTCAATATCGAGATCAACGACGTTTATGTGCCCGGCCCGGCCAAACCGGCCGCGTCCGCCGAGGCCCGGCCAGTCAGGGAGGCTATCCAATGAGTCTGACGGTAGTGGGAATCGCCATGGGCGCCTTCGTGGCCTTCATGTCCTTCCAGTTCGGTGTCTGGGGTTTCCTCGGCGCCCTGTTCTTCATGGCCATCGGCGCCCTCCTGGGCCGGGCCGCAGAGGGGAAGCTGGACCTGCGCAGCGTGTTTGACGCCCTCACAGGCCGGCGTTCCTCCTCATGAGCATCACGGCTGAAGCGCCGATCGCCGGCGCCGCGATGGCCGGGCACAACCGCATCAGCACCCAGGCCCTGACGAGCGTGGCCCGGGCGGCCGCGGGGGAGGCCCTCGGTGTCCCGGCGCACGACGTGCGCGCCAACTGGTCGGACGATGACGGACTGCTCGCGCTGTCGCTTGTCATGCCCGTCGCGGTCCCGAACCTCACCGCTGTGGTCCGGGACCCCGGCCGCGTCGCCGGATTCGGCGGTTCCATCTGGGAACGTGCCGTCGCCGCCAAGGCCCAGATCCTGCGCCGCGTAACGGAACTGACCGGAGCGCAGCTGAGCCGGGTGGACATCCGCATCAGCGGAGCCGCAGTGCGCGGGGGAGGCCGGGTACATTGAGCCAGGACATCCAACACGCCGGAACGGGCTCCGGCGGGCACGACGCCGATGCGGTGCCGGGGAGCGCGCCGCTGGGTTCCGGCGCCGCGGGCATGGATCGGATATTGAAACGGGAGACGCACACCTCGCGCGCCGTTGTGTCCGTGATCGCGGCCTGCCTGGTCATGGCCGTGTTCGGCTATGCGCTGCTTGAGACCGGGGTCCGTGCGATCGGGCAGCCGCCGTGGCTCGTGGATCCGCAGACCGCGGCCGAGCGGGTGGTCGCGCTCCCGGCGGGAATCCCGCCGCTCCTGCTGGGCGTCACGGGCGCCGTGGTCGCGATGGCCGGATTGTTTTTCTTCCTCAACGCCGTGCTGCCCGGCCGGCGGGCACGCCACCTGCTCCCGGACCGCCGGGCCGGCGTCGTGGTGGACGATGAGGTGATCGCCGCTGCCCTGGCGCGCCGGGCCCGGCTGGCCGCCAACGTGGCCAAGGAACAAGTGATGGTGGTCGTGTCGCGGAACCGGATCACGGTCAACGTCCGGCCGACCTCCGGTGTGCCGCTGAGCCCGGACGCCGTCCTGGAGGCTGTGCGCCGGGAAGTTGAGGAAATGCGCCCCTGGCCGATGCCGGAAGTGCGGATCCAGGTATCCACGGCAGGGGTGGTGGGGGCATGAACAACACTCCCCGGGTGCTGAACCGCGTACTGATTGGCATCCTCGGCATCATCCTCCTCGCCATCGGCGTCCTCCTGATTTTGCTTGCAACCGTCCCCATCGTCGGTGTGTGGTGGCATGAGTGGGCAGGCGGCGTCCTGAGCTTCTGGCTCGATTTGTTCGAACGGACGCAGTTCCCGCGCCGCCAAGGGAGCTGGCTGTGGCTTGCCATCTGCCTGGCGCTGCTGGTGGTGCTTGGCCTGATGATCGCCTGGATTGCCCAACAGGGTAAGGGCCGGACCAGCCTGCTCGTGGCAGAGGAGGACCCGGGGGAGGTGCCCGGCAACGTCGGAATCAGCGGCGGCGTGGCGGAGCAGACGCTCCGAGCGGCGCTCGCGGACCGGCCCGACCTGGCCGGCGTCACGGTAGCCGCCTACGAAATCGGCGGGGAGCCGGCCCTCAAGATCCGGGTGGAACCGCGCCAGGGCGTCGCCCCGCACCGGCTCGCCGCCGAAGTTTCCGCCCTGGTGGAGGCGCTCGACGCGGTGATCGGCAAACGCACCCCGGTGCTGATCCACATCGGATCGGGCGCGCGGTCGCGGTTCGGCCGTTCCGAGCGGGTCCGCTGAGCCGGCCGTGAGGCGGAGGCAGCCTTCCCGGTAGGCGCCACGGAGCCGGTCGGCGGCCAGAGCGCCCGGAATGGCGGCTGAATCGTCCGGAATGACGCCCGGGGTGGCGGCATGGCCACCCGGGCTGGACGGCCGGCCCCGGAATCTCCTTTGCATAAAGGTTTCATGTAAACGCTTGCATTCCGGGCTGCCTGTTGATTACTGTGATGGTCGGCACGCCAACACTACGGCCGTTTTTCACAGGTACTCAGCGAGGAGCACTCCAGTATGAAAACCCGCAATTTCCTACTTCCCGTCGCCACGGCAGGCATTTTGGCTATCACCCTTTCGGCGTGTGGCGGCGGAGGTGGCGGCACTACCAGCGGCAGCGACGCCGCCTCGCAGGGCCTGGACGGGCGCGGCCCCATCACTTACGTTCAGGGCAAGGACAACAGCAACGTGGTCCGCCCGCTGATCGAGAAGTGGAACGCCGCCCACCCGAACGAGAAGGTCACCTTCAAGGAGCAGACGGACCAGGCCGACCAGCAGCACGACGACCTCGTCCAGCACTTCCAGGCCAAGGACGCGGGCTACGACGTCGCGAGCGTCGACGTCGTCTGGACCGCCGAATTCGCCGCCAAGGGCTGGCTGCAGCCGCTCAAGGACAAGATGGCGCTGGACACCTCGGCCATGCTGAAGCCGACCGTTGATGCCGCTTCCTACAAGGGCACGCTGTACGCGGCACCGGAATCATCCGACGGCGGCATCCTGTACTACCGCAAGGACCTGGTCCCCACGCCCCCGAAGACCTGGGACGAGATGATGAGCATGTGCTCCATCGCCAAGACCAACAACATCGGCTGCTACTCGGGCCAGTTCAAGAAGTACGAGGGACTGACCGTCAACGCCTCCGAGGCAATCAACTCCGCCGGCGGAGCCGTGCTGGACGAGAACGGCAAGCCCAACCTGCTCACCGCGGAGGCAAAGGCCGGCATGGCCAACCTGACCAAGGCCTACGCAGACGGCGCAATCCCGAAGGAAGCCATCACGTTCCAGGAAGAGGAAAGCCGCCAGGCGTTCCAGGACGGCAAGCTGCTGTTCCTGCGCAACTGGCCCTACGTCTACAACCTGGCCACCACCGAAGGTTCCTCGAAGGTCAAGGACGTCCTGGGCATGACCGCACTCCCCGGCAAGGACGGTCCGGGCGCTTCGTCCCTCGGCGGCCACAGCGCCGCGATCAGCGTCTACTCCAAGAACAAGGCCACCGCAGTGGACTTCCTGAAGTTCCTCACCACCGAAGAGACCCAGAAGTTCTTCGCCACGCAGGGTTCGCTCGCACCGGTGCTCGGCAAGCTCTACGACGACAAGGAACTCGTCGCCAAGCTGCCGTACCTGCCGGTCCTGAAGACCTCGATCGAGAACGCCGTGCCGCGCCCGGTCACCCCGTTCTACCCGGCCGTCACCAAGGCCATCCAGGAAAACGCGTACTCGGCCATCAAGGGCGAGAAGACCGTAGACGCGGCCCTGTCCGACATGCAGAAGTCCATCGAGTCCGCTAGCGCGGGACAGTAGGTCCATCATGGCAACTGAAGTAGGCCCGACGTCGGTCAAGGCACCGGCGTCGGGCGGGGCTCCGATCCACCACGCACCCAAGGGTGTTGGAGAGGACAACCGCATCGCGACGCAGGGGCGCTGGGCAGCATGGCTGCTGGCGCCGACTATTCTCGCATTGTCGGTCGTGATCGTGTACCCGATCATCACCGCCATTGTGATGTCATTCCAGAAGGATGCCGGTCTGGACCCCGCCACGGGTCTCTTCGTTGAGGGTGGCCCGGCCGGCTTCTCGAACTACTACAACTGGATTTTCCAGCAATGCCCGGCACCGTCCGGCGGAACCGTTGACTGCCCGCCGGGAACCCTGGGCGCGCAGTTCTGGTCCGCCACCGGAACCACATTCTTCTTCACCATCGTCACGGTGGCACTGGAGACTGTGCTCGGCTTCTGGATGGCCGTCATCATGGCACGTGCCTTCAAGGGCCGCAGCCTGGTCCGCGCCGCTGTCCTGGTGCCGTGGGCCATCCCCACCGCCGTGACGGCCAAGCTGTGGCTGTTCATCTTCGCCTTCGAAGGCATCGGCAACAAGCTCTTCAACACCACCGTCCTGTGGACCGGCAGCGAATGGCCGGCCAGGTGGGCAGTGATCATCGCGGATGTCTGGAAGACCACTCCCTTCATGGCGCTGTTGATTCTTGCCGGCCTGCAGATGATTCCCGCTGAAGTGTATGAGGCGGCCAAGGTCGACGGCGCCAGCGCCTGGCAGCGGTTCCGTATGATCACCCTGCCGCTGGTCAAGCCCGCGCTCATGGTGGCCATCCTGTTCCGCACCCTGGATGCACTGCGCATGTTCGACCTCCCGTACATCCTGACGGGCGGAGCGAACAACACCACGACGCTGTCCATCCTGGTGATCAACCAGATCAGGCAGGGCTTCAACGCGGCGGCGGCTTTGTCCACCATCACGTTCATCATCATCTTTCTGGTGGCTTTCATCTTCGTGCGCTTCCTCGGGGCGAACGTCGTGGAACAGCAGACCGGCGCAGGTAAGGGGAAGAAATGACCGCCGCGACGAGCGCCGCAACCGAGTTGCGCGCAGAGCAGGACCGGGGGCGGAAGGCCGCGCAGAACCGCGAGAAGTGGGCCCAGAGCCGCACTTACATCAGCGCGGCCGTGATTCTCTTCTGGTGCCTGGCTCCGGCCTACTGGATGGTGGTAACCGCGTTCCGCGACGTCGGCTACACCTACGACACCTCGATCCTGCCGACCCACGTGACGCTGGACAACTTCAAGACGGCGTTCGACACGTCCTTCGGCAACCACTTCGGCCAGGCCCTGCTCAACAGCCTGTTCATCGGCACCGTCGTCACCCTGGTGTCGCTGGTGATCGGCGTGTTTGCCGCCTACGCCCTGGCCCGCTTGAACTTCAAGTTCAAGTACCTCGTGCTGGGCTTCATCCTGGGGGCTTCCATGTTCCCCGGCGTCGCCCTCATCACCCCGCTGTTCCAGCTCTTCACGAACATCGGCTGGATGGGCACCTACCAGGCCCTGATCATCCCGAACATCTCGTTCGTGCTGCCGCTGACCGTCTACACCATGACGTCCTTCTTCCGGGAGATGCCGTGGGAGCTCGAGGAATCGGCGCGGGTGGACGGGTGCACGCAGGGACAGGCGTTCCGGAAGGTCATCATGCCGCTGGCCGCCCCGGCCATCTTCACGACCGCCATCCTGGCCTTCATCTCCTCGTGGAATGAATTCCTGATCGCCAGCCAGCTCTCGTCCGACGCAACGCAGCCGGTCACCGTGGCCATTGCAAGCTTCGCGGGTGCGCAGCCGAACCAGATTCCGTACACCGCCATCATGGCTGCGGGCACCATCGTGACCATTCCCTTGGTCATCCTGGTGCTGGTGTTCCAGCGTAAGATTGTCGCGGGCCTCACGGCCGGCGCGGTTAAGTGACTGAGGGATGATGACTGACGAGCAGAACCAGGGCCACGTGCCGGCGACGCGTCGAAAGGTGCGCTCCGGCGAGGACTTCGACATCATCATCGGGTTCCTCGGCTTCTGGGCCTTGGTGCTGCTGGTGGTCACCGTCTGGATGGAAGTGACAGCCCAGGATGCCCTCGGCTGGGCCCTGGGTCTGCTCGCCATGCTGCTGGCCCTCTACGGGATGATCCGCTTGCGCCGGCGGTTGCCGCGCCGGACGGCCAGCCGGCGCGCCTAGCAAGGGGCCAGCCGCCAGGGACAGGATCATTCAGCCGCCGGGGGCGGCGGACGCAACACGTCTGCGGGCAACCGCCAGGCTTCCACAGACCGTTTACAAGGGGGCACAGGTGGCACGGACAGAAAGGGCCCAGCGCGGCGGCCACTCCGGCGTCAGCATTGAGGATGTAGCCGCCGCCGCGGGCGTGTCCACTGCCACCGTCTCCCGGGCCGTCCGCGGACTGCCCCGTGTTTCCCCGGCGACCCGGGAAAAGATCCTCGGCATTGCCGAATCCCTGGGCTACGTCGCGTCGTCCTCGGCGTCCGGCCTGGCGACGGGCCGGACCAAGACCATCGGTGTACTGGCCCCGTTCGTCAGCCGCTGGTTCTTCTCCAAGGCCATCGAGGGCGCCGACCGGGAACTGCACTCCCGGCAGTACAACCTGTCCCTCTTCAACCTCGGCGGGCACGGCAGCCACCGTGAGCGGCTCTTCAGCAAGACCATGGTCTACAAGCAGATCGACGCCCTGCTGGTCCTCTGCATGGCGCTCACCCACGAGGAAATCGAGCATCTGCAGAAAATCGACATCCCGCTGGTGGTGGTGGGAGGCCATGTCGAGGAGTGCCCCTACATTGGCATCGACGACTACGCCGCGGCCGCCACCGCAGTGCGCCACCTGATCGGGCTGGGCCACACGGACATCGCGCTCCTGCACGGCGACGACGAAACCGACCTCAACTTCGACGTCCCCAGGGTCCGGATCCAGGCCTTCCACGACATCATGGGCGAGGCGCGGCTGCCCGTCCGGACCGAATGGGACCTCTGGGGGGACTTCACCGTGCGCAGCGGGCAGGAGGCATTCCGCCGCCTCTGGGCCGCCGACGGTCCCAAGCCCACCGCAATCTTCTGCGCCTCCGATGAGATGGCCATGGGCATCATCTTCGAGGCCAACAAAGCCGGTGTGCGCGTCCCGGAGGACCTGTCGGTCATCGGCATCGACGACCACGACTTCGCCGAGGCCATGGGCCTGACCACGGTCGGGCAGCGCCCGGACCAGCAGGCCGAACTTGGCACCAAAATGCTGCTGGACGAGCTCGATGGCATCGCCGGTTCCGTGCAGTCCGCGGTGGCGCCGCACCGGCTGATCGTCCGGACGACGACGGCGCCGCCGCTGCGCCAGTCCGCGCGGCTCCGCTAGCGGCTAGGACGCGCGGGCGAGCTGGCGGATCGGCACCCAGCGCGAGGCCAGCCGGCGGTAGGCCGCGGCGGCGCCGGTCATGTCCCCCTCCGCCAGGCACTCGATGCCGAGGCGCACATCCAGCGGCGAATCATCCGGATAGACCTTGTCCGCCACCCCGCCGTAATCGAGTTCCACAGCCGAATCCGGGTGGAAGAGTTCAAGCCATTCCGTGAGCTGGGTCAGGTCCTCGAGCATGTCCAGATCGGGCGCGGCGAGGGCCAGGTGCGCCACCGCGTAGCTCACCCTTTCCAGTGCCTTGCCGATGCCCGCACGGATGCGGACCGTGACAATGTGGCCCTCGGCTTCGACGACGTCGGTGGGATCCGATTCCTGGAAGAGGCAGAACCAGCTGAAGGGGATGCCCCACGTGGACGCCCGTGTGTGGACCCGGCTCAGGCCATCGTGGGCCCGCACCTCATCAATGCGTTCCTGGTGTTTGTCCCGCTGCTCTTCCGGGATCAGCAGCTGGGCCAGGGGCCCGTGGATGCCTTCCATCAGCGCATTGGCGGCCAGCCCGGCGCGGAGGACCAGCTGGCTGGGGCAGTACAGCAACCGGTCGGCCTGCGCGGCGGCGGCAGTCCCGGACTCGGCGCCCTCGTGCGCTGCGCCGGACGACGCCCGCCTGGCCGGAGCTGGAACAACGCGCACCAGATCGGTCCGGCCGGTGGGAAACGGGTCCCCGTCGGGCCGGGTGATGCGGCCCAGGGACGCCAGCAGCTCGGCGTTCTCCACAGCCGCGCGGGACGCCTGGCCGGCGCCGGCGGCCCTCAGGGTTTCCTGCTGCTGCTCGGGGAACGCCTCGAGGGGCTCGTAGATCCGGAGCGCGGAAGAGAACGGCAGCCCGGCCTGTCCGTGGTAGATGCTCCCCGTCATTGGATCACGACGCTTCCCTGGGCGGCAGCCATCAGTCCGCCAGTTCCGCAATCACCGGGGCATGGTCCGAGGCGCCCTTGCCCTTGCGCTCCTCGCGGTCGATCATCGCACCGGTGACCCGTGCCGCCAGGGCCGGGGAGGCGAGGATGAAGTCGATCCGCATTCCCTCCTTTTTGGGGAAGCGGAGCTGCGTGTAATCCCAGTAGGTGTAGACGCCGGGCCCGGGGGTGTGCGGGCGGACGACATCCTGGAAGCCGGCCTCCTCAAAGGCGTGGAAGGCGGCCCGCTCAGGCTCGCTGACGTGGGTGAGGCCCTCGGATCGGAAGTAGTCGATGTCCCAGACGTCATCATCCAGGGGTGCGATATTGAAATCGCCCATCAGCGCAATCTGAGCCTGGGGGTCCTCCTTGACCCAGGTGCCGGCGTGGGTTTTCAGGGTGTCCAGCCAGTTGAGCTTGTAGGGCATGTGTTCATCGTCGAGGGCGCGGCCGTTGGGGACGTAGAGGCTCCAGACCCGGACGCCGCCGCACGTGGCGCCGATGGCGCGGGCCTCCTGGACGGCGTCCTTGCCGCTCTTGCCGAACACGGGCTGGTCCAGGAAGGTGCGTTCGACGTCGTCGAGCCCCACCCGGGAGGCGATCGCGACGCCGTTCCACTGGCTCAGGCCGAAGTGCGCCACCTCGTAGCCCATGCTCTCGAAGAGCTCCCAGGGGAAGTTCTCGTCCTTGCACTTGGTTTCCTGGATGGCCAGGACGTCGCAGTCCGTGCGCTGAAGCCAGGCCTCCACACGGTCGGCGCGGGCACGGAGCGAGTTCACATTCCAAGTAGCAATCTTCACAGTCCCTAACTTACCGAACTTGGCCCCCGGACGAAGCAGCCGGCCGGCTCCGTCCTCTGGAAATTAGTAGGAAGTCCGAGTATATTCGGCTTCAGAGATGATCTAGGTCACATGCAAAGGAGCATTCGGTCATGGTTCGAGAACTATCCCATTACATTGACGGGCAGCGGGTTGACGGCACCTCCGGCCGGTTCAGCGATGTCTATGATCCCTGCACCGGCGAGGTCCAGGCCCGGCTGCCGCTGGCCAGCACGGAGGAAGTGCACAATGTGATTGCCAGCGCCGAAAAGGGGCAGGTGGAATGGGCTGCGATGAATCCGCAGCGGCGCGGCCGGATCCTGCTCAAGTTCGTGGACCTGGTCAACGAGCACATGGACGAGCTCGCCACCCTGCTGTCCTCCGAGCACGGCAAGACCTTCCCCGACGCCAAGGGCGACATCCAGCGCGGCATCGAAGTCGTCGAATTCGCCGCCGGCGCGCCGCACCTGCTCAAGGGCGAGTTCTCGGACAACGCCGGAACCGGCGTCGACGTGCACTCGATGCGCCAGCCCCTCGGCGTCGTCGCCGGCATCACTCCGTTCAACTTCCCGGCCATGATCCCGCTCTGGAAGTCCGGGCCCGCACTCGCCGCCGGCAACTCCTTCATCCTCAAGCCCTCCGAACGGGACCCCTCCGTGCCGCTGCGGCTGGCCGAGCTCTTCACCGAGGCGGGCCTCCCCGACGGCGTGTTCAACGTGGTCAACGGGGACAAGGAAGCGGTGGACGCGCTGCTGGAAGACCCCCGGGTCCAGGCCATCGGGTTCGTCGGCTCCACGCCCATTGCCCAGTACATCTACGCCACCGCCGCGGCGAACGGCAAGCGCGCGCAGTGCTTCGGCGGCGCCAAGAACCACATGGTGATCATGCCCGACGCGGACTTGGACATGGCCGCGGACGCCCTCATCGGGGCAGGCTTCGGCTCCGCGGGCGAGCGCTGCATGGCGATTTCGGTGGCCGTTCCGGTCGGCCGGAAAACCGCGGACGTCCTCGTGGAGAAACTGCAGGAGCGGATCGCCGGCCTCAAGGTCGGCCACAGCCTTGCCAAGGATTCCGACTTTGGCCCGGTGGTGGCGGCCTCCGCGAAGGAGCGGATCGAAGGCTACATCGCCTCCGGCGTCGACGAAGGCGCCAGCCTCGTCACCGATGGCCGCGGCCTGAAGGTGGAAGGCTACGACGGCGGCTTCTGGGTCGGGCCCACGCTCTTCGACAACGTCACGAAAGACATGAAGATCTACAAGGAGGAAATCTTCGGCCCGGTCCTCAGCGTGCTCCGCGCCGAAGACTACGACGAGGCGCTCCGGCTCTGCAGCGAACACGAGTTCGGCAACGGCGTGGCCATCTTCACCCGCGACGGCGACGCCGCCCGCGACTTCGCCAGCCGGGTCCAGGTGGGCATGGTGGGCATCAACGTCCCCATCCCCGTGCCGATCGCGTACTACACCTTCGGCGGCTGGAAGGCGTCCGGATTCGGCGACCTCAACCAGCACGGGGCCGACGCCTTCCGCTTCTACACCAAGACCAAGACGGTCACCAGCCGCTGGCCCTCCGGCATCCGCCAGGGCGCCAGCTTCATCATGCCGGAAGGCAGCTGATGGGGGCGGAGGCTTCGCGGGAAGCGGTCAGCGGAGCAGCGGCCGGCGAACCCTTGACCGGGGACGTGACGTTTGAACGGCGCGGCCGCCTCGGCGTCGTGACCCTCAACCGGCCCGCGGCCGTCAACGCCCTGACGGCCGGCATGGCCGCCGCGATGCTCGAACAGCTCACGCGCTGGGCCGACGACGACGCCGTCGCCGCGGTGCTGGTCCGCGGCGCCGGCGACCGGGGCCTCTGCGCCGGCGGTGACATCGTGGCCATATACCGGGACATGCTCGACGGCGGGGATGCCACCGCGGACTTCTGGGCGGTCGAGTACCGACTGAACCTGCTCATCTCCGAGTACCCCAAGCCGTACGTCGCGTTCATGGACGGGCTGGTTCTGGGCGGCGGCGTCGGGATCTCGGCGCACGGGTCCCTGCGGATCGTCACCGAACGTACCCGCACGGGCATGCCCGAAACGACGATCGGGTTTGTTCCCGACGTCGGCGGCACCCTGCTGCTCTCCGGCTCGCCGGGTGAGACCGGCACCCATGCGGCCCTGACCGGTGCCCACCTGAGCGGCGCGGACGCGCTGTTCCTGGGCCTCGCCGACTGCTTCGTGCCCTCCGGCCGTTTGCCGGAACTGGCGGCCGCGCTCGAAACCGAGGCGGCGGAGGCCGCCGTCGCCCGTTTCGCCGAACCGGCACCGACGTCAGTCCTGGCCGGACAGCAGGAGTGGATTGACGCCTGCTACTCCAGCGACGACGCCGAGGAGATTCTGCGCCGGCTGCGGGCCTTTGGCGGAGTGCGGGGCGGGGAGGCCGCCGCAGCCGCGGACACCATCGAGGCCAAGTCGCCGACGGCGGTCAAGGTGGCGCTGGCATCCTTGCGCCGGGTCCGCGGACTGAGCCTGGAGCAGGCGCTGGAGCAGGAGTACCGCGTCGGCCTGCGCTTCCTCGCCGGCCCCGACTTCCGCGAAGGCATCCGGGCCCAGGTGGTGGACAAGGACCGCAATCCCCGCTGGAAGCCCGCCACCCTCGCCGAGGTGACCGGGACGGACGTCGCGGCCTACTTCGCCCCGCTGGGCGGGAGCGAACTGATGCTCTCTCCGAAGGAGAAGAACAAGGAGAAGAACAATGTCTGACGCAGGAGCCCCGGAAACCGGCACCATCGCCTTCCTCGGCCTGGGCCACATGGGCGGCCCCATGGCCGTCAACCTGGTCAAGGCCGGCTACCGGGTGACCGGCTTCGACGTCGTGCCCGCGGCCCTGGACGCCGCCCGGGAGCACGGTATTCCCACTGCCGGGACGGCTGTCGAGGCGGCGACGGGCGCCGCCGTCGTGCTGACCATGCTGCCCAGCGGCAAGCACCTCCTTGACGCCTACCGCGGCACGGGCGGCGCGCCCGGCCTGCTCGAAGCGGCCGCCCCGGGCACCATGTTCCTGGACTGTTCCACGATTAACGTGGACGAGGCCCGCGAGGCCGCAGAACTCGCGGTCGCGGCCGGTCACCGTGCCGTCGACGCCCCCGTGTCCGGAGGCGTGGTGGGCGCCGAGGCCGGCACGCTCACGTTCATGGTCGGGGCCCTCCCCGAGGACTTCGAGGCCGTCCACCCGCTGCTGGAAGTCATGGGCAAACGGGTGGTCCACTGCGGCGCGCACGGTGCCGGCCAGGCGGCCAAGATCTGCAACAACATGATCCTGGGCGTCTCGATGATCGCCGTCAGTGAGGCCTTTGTGCTGGGCGAGAAGCTCGGCCTGACCCACCAGGCACTGTTCGACGTGGCCTCCGCCGCCTCGGGACAGTGCTGGGCGCTGACCACCAACTGCCCCGTGCCCGGTCCCGTCCCGACGAGCCCCGCCAACCGGGACTACCAGCCGGGCTTCGCCGGGGCGCTCATGGCCAAGGACCTCAACCTGGCCCTCAACGCGCTGCAGAGCACCGGCGTCGCGGCCCGGCTCGGCCCCCTCGCGGCCGAAATTTACGATACCTTTGCCGCGGAAGGCGGTGCCGGCCGGGACTTCTCCGGCATCATCACCGACATCCGTGAAAAGTCGGAAGCAGGCACATCAGAAGCCGGCACGGCAGCGCACTAGCCCCGGACCGGGGCTCTACCCGCAACAACAGAACCAGAACCAGACGAGCACCACCTAAGGGGACCACCCATGACGGAACAGTACGCAAACATCCTGGTGGAGCGCCGCGGCCGCGTGGGCCTCGTGACGCTCAACCGGCCCGAAGCCCTCAACGCCCTGAACAAGGCCACGATGGACGAACTCGTGAAGGCCGTCGCCGGGATGGACGCGGACGCGGGTATCGGTGCCGTGGTGGTGACCGGTTCGGCGAAGGCCTTCGCCGCCGGCGCGGACATCAAGGAAATGCAGTCCAAGGGCTACATGGACATGTACGCGGCGGACTGGTTCCGCGGCTGGGAGGACTTCACCCGGCTCCGCATCCCCGTCGTGGCAGCCGTGTCCGGCTTCGCGCTCGGCGGCGGCTGCGAGCTGGCGATGATGTGCGACTTCATCATCGCCGGGGACAACGCCAAGTTCGGCCAGCCGGAAATCAACCTTGGCGTGCTCCCCGGCATGGGCGGCTCGCAGCGCCTGACCCGCGCGGTGGGCAAGTCCAAGGCGATGGACATGATCCTGACCGGCCGCTTCATGGACGCCGAGGAGGCCGAACGCGCGGGCCTGGTCTCCCGGGTGGTCCCCGCCGCGGACGTCGTCGCGGAGGCGCTGAAGGCCGCCGAGGTGATCGCGTCCAAATCCAAGCCGGTGGCGATGGTGGCCAAGGAAGCGGTGAACGCCGCGTTTGAGACCGGGCTTGCCCAGGGCGTGCTGTTTGAACGGCGCGTGTTCCACTCGCTGTTCGCCACCGAGGACCAGAAGGAAGGCATGGCCGCCTTCACCGAGAAGCGGCAGCCGGAGTTCAACCACCGCTAAGCGGTGCCGGCCTGCATCAGGTGAAGATGTCGGCCACGTACCTGCCGTGGGTGCGCTCCACTTCATCCATCCAGGCCTCGGCCTCCGCCTTGGAGGCGCCGGTCGCTTCCTGGTAAATGAGGGCGCACGTCTCCCGGACCTGCGGCGCCATGTGCTTGCCGTCGCCGCAAACGTAGACCGTGGCGCCCTGCCGGACCAGCTCGACGACGTCGGCCCGGTCTGCCCACAGCCGGTCCTGGACGTATTTCAGGCCGTCCTCGGGTGCGGTGGAAAAGACCGGCCGCAGATCGAGGTTGGCTTGGTCCGCCCACGACGCAAGTTCCGCGCGGTAGAGGAAATCCGTGTCCGGGGCGCGGCAGCCGAAGAACAGCAGGGCGGGCGCCGGCGTCGTGTCCTCGGCCTCGGCCCGCAGCGCCCTGTCCTGGACGAACCCGCGGAACGGGGCCAGCCCCGTCCCCGCACAGACCATGATGAGCGGGACCGCCAGCGACGGCGGCGGGTGGAAGGCCGCGTTCGAGGGACGGACAGTAACCGCGACCCTTGACCCGGGCCTGGCCTGGGCGAGGTAGGTGGACGAGGCCCCTTCGAAGACCCCGCGGCCGGACCACGCCGGAGCCTGGATGACGGCGAAGGTCAGGGTCACGTGGTCGGGGCTCCAGAGCGGGGACGAGGAGATGGAGTACCGCCGGGGGGTCAGCTGGGTGAGCAGTTGCAGGAACGAGGTGAACGACAGCTGGCATGACGGGTACGTCTCCAGCAGGTCAAGGATGGAAACGCGTTTGTCGAGGATCTCGGCCGCGTACCGCACGCGGTCCTGCGCCAGGGCCTCAAGTTCGGCGCGGTGGGCAGGATCCGCCGCGACATCGGCCAGGTCCTCGAGCTGGGTGCGGGTGGCGGGGACGGCGAGCTCCACGTAGCTGCTCAACAGTTCGCCCACGGCCACCGGTGCGCCCGTGGGCAGGAACGTGTCCCCGCGCTCCATGGTCAGCTGGACGTGCGAGTCGTAGTCGAGGTTGAAGCGGGCCAGGGCCCGCTGCACGAGTTCGCTGGGATTCAGCGGCAGCACGGCCAGATAGTCCCCGGTCCGGTAACTCATCCCCTCGGGCAGGGCGATCTCGACGTGCCGCTTGGACCGGGCGTCGGGTTTGGCCAGATCGACCAGTTCCCGGTTCGCGACGACGGTACCCAGCGCCAGCCCGTTTTGGCGCAGCATCGGGTCCCTGACGTTGCCGACGAACTGCAGTTCCAGTTCGGGCTGGGCTGTCGGCGGGCTGGTCCGCTGCCCCAGGGCGGCGTCCACCGCGGGCCAGAATCCCGCGTACCACTCTTCGAAATCGCCGAAGAAGTCGCCGCGGGCGTTGGCTTCGCCCCGGGCATAGATCCGGGTGGCACCGGCATCCTCGAGCCGTGCGTCGATGGCCTTGGGCACCTCCTGGTAGGTTCGCGCCCAGTCCTTGTTGCCGTTGCCGAAGACCGTGTACCGCACCCCGGCGAGGGCGCCCGGCCGCAGGCCTTCGGTCCAGGCCACGAATTTTCGGGCGTTGTCCGGCGGCTGTCCCTCGTAGGAGGACGTCACGATCGCGACGAGCCCCTCTGTTGGCAGCCCGCCGGCCGCCTCGTCGAGCGGACCGATGGTGGGGCTGTAGCCGCGCCGCCCGGCGTCGTTGGCGAGGCGTTGGGCGAAGTCCTTGGACGTGCCCGCATTGGAACCGTAGAGCACGCGGATCGGGACGCCGTTGGGCGCGGCGGCCGCCGCTGCGGCTTCGGCCTGCCGCGCTTCGACGGCGGCCGTGGGGCCGGCCGCGATGGTGACGTCCCGCCTGCGCACGTGGATGAACAGCCCCTCAGGCTTCATCGTCAGCGTGTGTTTGATCTGCAGCTCATAGCCCGGGTCCGCCGCCGTGACCTCGAAACGCTGCAGGAGCTTGGCCAGGAAGAGCATGGCCTCCTGCAGGGCAAATCCCCGGCCGATGCAGGAGCGCTGCCCGTTGCCGAAGGGCTTCCAGGCATTGGCAGGGATTTCGGCGGCCCGAACGGGGGAGAACCGGTCCGGATCGAAGATCCCGGCGTCCTCGCCCCACGCCGCCTTGTCCCGGTGCAGCTGCGGGATCAGGACCAGGATGGGCTGGCCTGCCGGGACCTCGTAGCGGCCGCCAAGTGTCGTGTCCTCGTACGGGGCGACGTTGAACGCCGGGGCGGTGGGCCACAGCCGGAGGGTCTCCTTGAGGATCTGGTCCAGGTACCCCAGCCGGGGCAGGTGCTCGAACCGGGCGCTTTCGGTGCCGAGGACCTCGTCCACCTGGGCGCGCGCCTTGGCGAGGACCTCCGGGTGGCGCAGTAGTTCGTACAGCGCAAAGGAGAGCAGGCCGCTGGTGGTCTCATGCCCGGCCACCAGGAAGGTGACCATCTGGTAGCGGACGTTTTCCTCGTCCAAGCGCTCGCCGGTCACTGGATCCGCGGCGTTGAGCATGGTGTCCAGAATGTCTTCGCTGCCTGCCGGGCTGGGGTTGCGCCGACGGTCTCTGATCATCTGGTCGGCGACCTCGAACATCAGGGCGTGGTCTTCCTCGAGCTGGTGGCGTCGGCGCAGCATGATTTTGTTCTGGACCGGCAGCCGGCGGGCCCGTTCCCCGGATTCGACGAGGGAGCGGACCATGGCTCCGACGAAGGGATGCATCTCTTCGCGGTAGAGGCTGTTGAAACGGTAGCTGAACGAGCACAGGGCAATGGTGTCCAGGGTCAGCCGGGTGGTGTTGTCCGGAACGTCGATCCGGGCCGCGGGGCCGAGCCTCTCCCATTTCAGGAGCAGCTGCTCGGCGATGTCGTCCATGCCGGTGAACATCCGTTTCAGCGCGGCGGGCCCGAATGCCGGCATCAGGATCCGGTGGGCCTTTTGCCAGTTTGGTTCTTCGGTTCTTGCCGTGAAAAGGCCGTCGCCGATAAAGTCGCGTACCTGCCGCAGGGAGACGCCGAGCACCTTGCCGAACCGGGACTCGTCGCACACTTCGTTGACGAGTTCCTGGGAGGAGATGGCGATGACGCTGCGGTTGAAGAACTGGATCCGCACAATGGGGCCGTACCGCTCGGCCACCTCGACTATTCCTAAGATTCCCTTGCTGGAGTCGATGTCGGCCAAATTGCCGACCACCGGCTTCGTGGGAGGCTGCGGTATGGGGACGCTGGGCGAAGTCATGGCCACTCCTGGGCGATCGCCAATGGACGCGCTGT
The DNA here is from genome assembly GCF_000374925.1 of Arthrobacter sp. 131MFCol6.1. Classification (GTDB taxonomy): domain Bacteria; phylum Actinomycetota; class Actinomycetes; order Actinomycetales; family Micrococcaceae; genus Arthrobacter. The sequence continues at coordinate 50,510 of NZ_KB895556.1, read as the reverse complement.
GAGCACTGCTTGCTGCGTGGCCGGACGGCACTGTCCGGCTCCGCACCACGATACTCCGGTCCGATCCCGCACAGAATAGCTCCTGCCCGGCCTCCTGCCGCCTGCCCGGACGCCCTCGTTGTCAGCGGGCGGGGCGTTCCTTAGCCGGCGGCCGTCGCGGCGGCGCGCAGCCCGTGGACGAACTCAAGCTTGTCGATAACTGCGCCGGAAAGGACGAAGGGGTAGAGATCATCTTTCCCCATGCTGCGATTGACCTGGTTCAGGGCAAGGGAGAGCGGCAGCCATTCGGTTTCCACACGTTCCTGGAAAGAGGTCCCCCGGGGAGTGCTGGGGATGAGCCCGAATTCCCGGGCGGTGTCGAGGGTGTCGCAGATGTGAAGGTAATGGGCGAACGACTCCGCAAAGTCCTCGTAGGGGTGCATGGTTGCGTACTTTGAGATGAACCGTTCATTCCAGTCCGCCGGGGCGCCTTCGCTGTAGTGGCGGTCTATCTCTGCCTGGTAGTCCTTGGTGTCGTCGCCAAAGAGATGACGGGCCTCGCGCGTCCGTCCGTCATCGCTGAACACCAGCACCGTCTCAAAATAGTGCCCCACTTCATGCCGGAAATGCCCGAGCATCGTCCGGTACGGCTCATCGAGTTGGTTACGCATCCGTTCCCGATAGGCATCGTCGCTTTCGGCCAGATTGATGGTGATCACACCGTCAGCATGACCGATCACCACATCTTCCTTGACACTGGACAACAGGTCGAAAGCAAGTCCCCCGTCAGGGTCTTCTGCGCGCGTGATGATCGGCAGGCCCAGCCAATCGAGCTCAGCAATGAGACGACGCTTGGCCCGCTCAGCCGCAACGAACTGCGATAGGCCTTTGGCGTCGCTGTCGTTTGGTCGAGTCCGCGTGAGTTCACAGCTGAAGCATTGACCGCCGCCCTCCCGGGCAAGCCAAGTGCAACCGGAAAGCAAAGAATTGGCGCACCGGTGCCAGGTTGCTCCCGAATCATCGGTGTACTGTCCCTGATTGCCTGTCGCGACTATGGCGCGGGCGTTCCGCAGGTAGGCCAAGTCAGTTCCGCAGTGCAGGCAGACCGAATTTTCAAAGTACACGATCGAACCGCAGACACCGCAGGATTGTTTTTTCACTTCATGATCTTAGCCGCGGCCACCGGGCCTCACCCGTTGCCCGCCATGGCCCGGGCGTCAGCCGCTGAAATCACCGGCGTTCCGGCGGAAGGTGCCCAGGATCCGGATCAGCTGGTCCACGTCCTGGTCGCCGAAGCCGGACTGGCCGAAGACCTCGGAGTTCAGCACCGCCGTCGCCCGTTTGGCCAGGGCGCGCCCGTCGGAGGTGAGCTCGATCAAGGTGGTGCGGCCGTCTGTCGGGTGCGGCGAGCGGATCACCAGCCCGGCCTCCTGGAGCCGGTCCACGGCGTTGGTGACCGAGGTGGGATGGACCTGCAGCAGCGCGCTCGCCTTGTTCATGGGCAGCGCCCCGCTGCGGGCGAAGCTGAGCAACGCGAGCAGCTCGTACCGGGCAAAGGTGAGCCCGAACGGCTTGAGCACCGCCTCGATCCGGCCGAGCAGGATCTGCTGGGTCCGCATGATGGCGGTGATGGCGGCCATCGGGGCGGCGACGTCGGACCAGCCGTGGCGCTCCCAGTTCAGCCGGGCGTCGGCGATCGGATCTCGCGGCAGCGGTGTTCCCATCTTCAGCCCTGACCCTTGAGCCCGGGGAAATCGGAGTCGGAGTACTCGACGCCGAGGCCTTCCGGGGCGGCCCCGCCGCCGTGGCGCACTTCCTCGCTGTGCCGCAGCTCCACGCGCCGGATCTTGCCGGAGATCGTCTTGGGGAGCTCGGCAAACTCCAGCCGGCGGATCCTTTTGAACGGCGCCAGGTGCTCCCGGCAGTACCGCAGGATGTCTTCCGCCAGCTCAGGGCCCGGCTGGTGCCCGGCCGCCAGGACCACAAACGCCTTCGGCACCGACAGCTTGAGCGGGTCAGGGGAGGGGACGACGGCGGCCTCCGCCACCGCCGGGTGCTCAATCAGCACGCTCTCCAGCTCGAACGGGGACAGCCGGTAGTCAGAGGACTTGAAGACGTCGTCGCCGCGGCCCACATACGTGATGATGCCGCGCTCGTCCCGGCTCGCCATGTCCCCTGTGTGGTAGTAGCCGTCACGGAACGCCTCCGCCGTCTTGTCCGGGTCGCCGTGGTACGCCTTCATGAGCCCCACAGGGCGGGGGTCGAGGCGCAGACAGAGCTCGCCGTCGTCGGCCTCCTCACCAGTAGCGGGGTCCACAAGCACGACGTCGTACCCCGGCAGCGGCCTGCCCATGGCGCCGATCTTGATCGGCTGGCCCGGCGTGTTCGCGATCTGCACGGTGGATTCGGTCTGCCCGAAGCCGTCCCGGATGGTCTGGCCCCAGGCGCGGTGGACCTGGTCGATCACCTCGGCGTTGAGCGGCTCGCCGGCGGACACCACCTTGGTGGGCGGATTCTTCAACAGGGTCAGGTCCGCCTGGATCAGCATCCGCCAGACCGTGGGCGGGGCGCAGAAACTCGTGACCCGCTCGCGGTCCATCTGCTCCATGAGCGCCCTGGCATCGAAGCGTTCGTAGTTGTAGATGAACACGCACGCCTCGGCGATCCAGGGGGTGAACACATTGGACCAGGCGTGCTTGGCCCAGCCCGGCGAGGCCACGTTGAGGTGCACGTCGCCCGGTTCCATCCCGATCCAGAACATCGTGGACAGGTGTCCCACCGGGTAGGAGGTGTGCGTGTGTTCCACGAGTTTGGCCTTGGACGTGGTGCCCGAGGTGAAGTAGAGCAAAAGCGTCTCGTCGGCCAGGGTGGGGGCGTCCGGGGTGAAGTCCGCGCCGGCCGCGGCAGCGTCGGCCCCGTAGTACTGCAAGGCATTGTCCTGGTCATTCTCCTGGGCAGCGGCGGCGGGGTCCCCGGCGCCGCTGCCGATTTCAATCAGCGTGTAGTCGCCGGCGACGTCGGCGAACTTCGCAATGTTGGCACTGCCGACGGCGGCCCAGGCCGCGCCGCCGCGCTCCACCCGGTCCTGGAGGTCGGCAGGTCCCATCAGTGTGGTGGTGGGAATCATGACGATGCCCAGCTTGATGCCGGCCAGCATGAGTTCCCAGAGTTCCACCTGGTTGCCGAGCATGATGATCATCCGGTCCCCGCGCCGCACACCCGCCCCGCGCAGCCAGTTGGCCACCTGGGAGGAGCGCCGGGAGAGGTCCGCGAAGCTGCGCCGGGTCGCGGACCCGTCCTGTTCGACGATCACCAGCGCAGGCTTGTCGGCCTTGGCAGGGTCTGCGGCGAGCTGGTCGAACCAGTCCAGTGCGAAGTTGAACTCCTCGAAGCGGGGCCACTGGAATTCGCTGCGGGCGCCGTCGTAGTCCCCGCGCAGGGCCAGCAGCCGGTCCCGCGCGGCCCGGAATTCCTCAGTCACGGTCATGGTGCACCTTTCGAAGTCCTCTGGCGCTGCCGTTCCGGGCGGTCGGTGGCACGGCGCCGTTGCCTGGGATCCACCGGCCGGCAGTGCCTGCCTAGTGATCCCCGTCACTGTGCAATATACTAGGACATCCAAGGGTTTGGAAGGGCGGCGCTGCTCTGCAGGCGTTGCATGACGAAGGGATACGTGCCCGTGCAGCCACAAGGACGTGCCAGCGGACAGTCGGCGCCAGCCGTAAACACAGCGGAATTGAACACAGCCGTAAACACAGCCGAAGCAAACACGGAATCGAACACAGCCTTAAAAACAGCGGAAACAAACACCGGATCGAACGCAGCCATTGCCGCACCGCAGCCGCCGTTTCCCGACGCCGACCTCATGTACATCGTGGACCTGCTGCCGCCGGACGAACAGCTCCGCTACCAGGAGGTCCGGGAATTCCTCCAGTCCCGGATCCGGGCCGCGTCGATCGACTACTGGAACCGCGAGGAGTTTCCCTTCGGACTGCTCGCCGAACTCGGCAAATACGGTTTGGGCGGGCTGCAAACGGACGGCACGTCCAAGCTCTTCAAGGGGCTCATGTACGTCGAGGTGGCCCGCGCCGACGTCTCCCTCTCGGCGCTCGTCGGCATCCACAACGAGCTGATCGTCGGCATGATCGACGAGCTGGGCTCGGCGGAACAGAAGGCACGCTGGCTCCCCGGCCTCACCGCGTTCACCCAGCTCGGGGCGTTCGCCCTGACGGAGCCGGACCACGGCTCGGACATCGCCGGCGGCCTGGAAACCACCGCACGGCTGGACGGCGACGAGTGGGTCATCAACGGCGCCAAGCGTTGGATCGGCGCCGGCACCATCGCGGACTTCGCCCTCGTTTGGGCCCGGGACGTCGCCGACCAGCACATCAAGGGCTTCATCGTGGAGACGGACCGGCCGGGCTACACCGCCACGAAGATCGCCAACAAGATCGGTCTGCGCATCATGCAGAACGCGGACATCGTCCTCGACGAGGTCCGCATCCCGGCGGCCAACCTGCTCCCCGGCGCCACCAGCTTCTCCAAGGCCAACGAGCTCCTGCGCGATTCGCGGGCTTGGGTGGGCTGGCAGGGTGCGGGCATCCAGCTGGCCGCGTTCGACGTCGCGCGCGCCTATTCGCTGCAGCGCCGCCAGTTCGGCAAGGAACTGGCCCGCTTCCAGCTCGTCCAGCAGCAGCTCGCCGAGATCCTGGGCAACGCGACCGCCTCCCTGGCCCTGATGGCCCAGCTGGCGCGCATCCAGGAGGAGGGCAAGCTCGAGATGGTCCAGGCCGCCATGGCCAAAGCGACCACCACGCGGCTGGCGCGTGCCTCGGTGGCGATGGGCCGGTCCCTGCTGGGCGGCAACGGCATCAGCAGCGACTACGAGATGGGCAAGCTCTTCGGCGACGCCGAGATCCTCTATACCTATGAGGGCAGCTACGAAATCAATTCACTGATCGTGGCGCGGGCCGTGACGGGGAAGTCCGCGTTCGTCTAGGCTCCCCGCGTCTGAGTGCCGTCCTGCGCCTGGCCTGCCTGGGTCTGCGCGGCCGGGCTGGCGTGGCCGTAGCGGGACGTGCGGTTGCGGCCGCCGTTCTTGGCCTCGTACAGGGCCCGGTCCGCGCAGTCCAGGAGCGAGCCGGCCGCGGCGTCGCTTTGCTCGCAGACTCCGGCGGAGATCGTCAGGAAACCAACGTCGCCGAACGGTTCTGACGCGATGGCCTCGCGGGCGCGTTCGGCGGCGCGCAGGGCCTCGGCGCCGTCCGTCTCCGGAAGCAGCCACACGAACTCCTCGCCGCCGAATCGGGCCACGATCTCCTTGGCGCGGGCGACCGTCCGGAGCCTCGCCGCGACCTCCGCCAGGACCACGTCGCCCGTCAGGTGGCCGTGGGTGTCATTGACCCTCTTGAAGTGGTCGATATCCAGGACGACGGCACTCAGGCGCGTCCCGCGGCTCGCGGCCTGCGCAACGTGTTCGGCCAGGTGCCGTTCCAGGGCCCGCCGGTTGGGCAGGCCGCTGAGGGCATCGGTGGTGGCCTGCTGCTCCAGGTCGGTCCGTGCCTCCGTGTTGCCGATGGCGATCTCGACGAGCTCCGCGAACTGGGCCAGCCGCTCCATCATCGCTTCCGTGACCCCGGTGCGCGATTTCGAGGTCAGGCTCACCGCGCCCCACAGGCTGCCGCGGACCCTGATCGGTGCCGCCGCCGCGGACTGGAAGCCTCCGGCGCGCATCTGCTCCGCGGCCTGTCCGCCTTCCGCCCCGTAGACAACCAGGGCCGGTTTGCCGGTCACGGCCACCCGGACGGTGGCGGACTCGTCCGTCGGTGCGAAGATCTGCCGCCGGCTCAGCGTCGGCGGAAGCGTCGGCGCCATGGCGACGATTTCCGCCGAGGACGCGCCCGTGAACCGGACGACGGCGGCGGAATCGACGTTGAACAGGTCGCGGACAATCGCGGCCACCCGCTCGGAGATGGCTGCGGGGGCGGCGTTGCGGGCGACCTCGGTGGCTATCTCATGCAAAGCCTCCCAAACCTTTTGCTGCTGCAGGCGCTCGGTGATATCAACCGCCACCACCATGCCGGCCGCGGCCTCGTCGTCGGAGAAGACCGGCCCGGCGTTCAGCCGGTACGTGCGGTGGCCGATCCGCCGGTTCCATGACACGTCGCGGCCGGCGAGGGCCGCACGGTAGCGCGGCTCGAGCTCGCTGGCGAGATCGCCCTTGAGCACGTCCTGGATGCGCTGGCCTTCAAGTTCTTCCCTGCGGTAGCCGAAGGTCTCCAGTTCCTGGCCTTCGGCGATCAGGTAGCGCAGCTCGGCGTCGAAGAGGAGGACGAAGACGCCGGGGACGCTTCGCGCCAGGGCACGGTACCGGTCCATGTCCTGTTGCCGGCGCCGGTCGGCCAGCACCCGCCCGGTGATGTCCGTGACCACCACGAAGAAGCCCTGCACCACGCAGTCCTGGGAATCGGGGGTGTAAGTCACCTCGGTGAACCGGGACCGGCCCGCGGCATCCACCAGGGTCCGGTCAAACTGCTGCGGCTCCCCGGCGAGCGCCCCTTCAATGTGCGGCCGGTTGGCCTCGAAGACGGTCTCGCCGAGCACGTCCCGGACGTGCATGCCGTGAAGCTGCCGGGGCGCGAACCCGAACCACTCGCAGTAGGCGTCGTTGGCCAGACGGTTGCGGAGACCCGTGTCCCAATAGCCCACCATGGCCGGGATCCCATTGAGGACGGCGCGCAGCTGCGCCGGAATCTCCGGCAACGGCGATATGCCGGCATCGTCCCTGTTGAGCGGGCTGCGATTAGTCATTGCCCCAGTATCCACGCCCGGGTTGCCTGGAGGGAAACGGCAGTATCACCGACCGTCTGCGGGCAGGCTCAGGGCATGAACCGGTAGCCGATGCCGGCCTCGGTGAGCAAATGCCGCGGGCTGGCGGTGTCCGGCTCCAGTTTGCGTCGCAGCTGAGCCATGTAGACCCTGAGGTAGTTGGTCTCTTTCGCGTAGGCCGGACCCCAGACCCTGGAGAGCAACTGCTGCTGGGTGATGAGTTTTTCCGGATTCCGGACCAGAACCTCCAGAATTTTCCATTCTGTGGGCGTGAGCCGGACGTCCCCGCCGTCCCTGGTCACCCGGTGCCGGCCCAGGTCCACGGTGAAGGCTTCGGTCCTGACCACGGCTTCCTGTTCCGCTTCGACGCTGCGGCGCAACAGGGCCCGAAGCCGGGCAAGGAGCTCGTCCAGGCCGAACGGTTTGGTGATGTAATCATCCGCGCCGGCGTCAAGAGCCTCAACTTTGTCTTCGGATCCGTGCCTGGCGGACAGCACCAGGACCGGCACGCTGCTGAAGCCGCGCAGTTCCTTGAGGACGCTGGTTCCGTCAATGTCAGGCAGGCCGAGGTCCAGGATGACGAGGGAGAGCGGGGTCTGGGTGGCCGCCAACAGCGCCGAGGTCCCGTCCACTGCAGTGGTGACGGCGTAGCCGTGGGCCTGGAGCGTGATCCGGAGGGCCCTGAGCAGATGCGGATCGTCGTCGACCACCAGGACGGACGTCATGCTGCGTCCGGCCCGGAGGCAAGGGGCAGCGCATGAGCCCGGCGCGCCACCTGCGACCGGGGCTCGAACGGAGCCTGGGCGCGGTGCCCGTCATACGGGGTCCCCGTGGACAACGGAAGCCGAATAATCATTGTCAGCCCTCCGCCCGGTGTAGCTTCCGCGGTCAGGCTGCCACCCATGGCATCCGTGAACCCTTTCGCCACCGCAAGCCCAAGCCCGATCCCGGTGGCCTGCGGGGCGTCGTCGAGCCGCTGGAAGGGCCGGAACATTTCCAGGACTCTCTCCGCCGGGATTCCCCGGCCGTGATCGATGATCCGCAACTCGCCGGCGGGGCGCCCTCCGAGTGTTGCCGGGCTCAGCCCGCCGGCCGCCCCGACAAGGACGATGTCCGAATCGGGGGCATACTTCACGGCATTCTCGACGATGTTCGCAATCACCCGTTCCAGCATTCCAGGGTCGGCTTCAATCTCCGGCATGTTGGGGGGCAGGTCCACGCGCACCCGCCCCGCGGGGACGGCGCTCAGGGAACCCGGGATGACCTCGTACCACCGCACGGGTTTGAGCAGGGGATTGACGGCATCCGAGGTGATCCTGGACATGTCCAGCAGGTTGCCCACCAGGGCGTCCAGCCTGTCCGAGCACTCCTCTATCGTAGCCAGCAGCTCCTGCTCCTCTTCCTTGGTGAAATGAACGTCGTCGTGCCGTAGTCCGCCGACGGCAAGCTTGATCCCGGCCAGGGGGGTGCGCAGGTCGTGCGAGACAGCACGGAGGATGGAGGTGCGCATCGTGTTGCTCTCGGCCAGGCGCAGCATTTCCCGCCGGCTGGCCACCAGTTGCTGGCGTTCCAGCTGCGCTGCCAGATGAACGCCGAACGCCCCGAGAAGGCGCCGGTCGCTTGCCGGCAGAATCCGACCGAACAGCACGAGGCGCGTGGAGGCGTCGATTTCTTCCACATTGTCGCCGGCGGCATCGTCCCCTTGCGGGCCGGCGGACAGGGCTGGAATATCTCCCACGGCGGCCTGAAGTTGCCATCGCCGGTCTGGTCCTGCGCCGCTTTCGCCGTCCCCGATGCCGTAGCCGAGGCTGAAAACAGCAGCACCCCGCACCTGGAAAACGCTCAGCGCTTGTTCCAGCAATGCCTGAACCGTGTCCTCCGAGCCGGCTGCACTGCGCGTCAGGTCACCGAGCGTCGTGGCTTCGGCGCGGGCTCGCGCGGCCTCTTTGGAGCGGCGGGCCGATAAGTCGACCACAACGGCAACTGCGGCCGAGACGCCCACAAACACCAGCAGGGCCAGGAAGTTCTGCGGATCGTTGATGGTGAGGGTGCCCAGCGGCGGGGTGGAGAAGTAGTTCACCAGGAGGCTGCTCCACAGCGCGGCCAGGATGGCCGGCCACAACCCGCCGATCAGGGCCACCGCCACCGATCCGGTGAGCTGGACCAGCATGGCGGCGGCCACATTCTGCTCCGGGTTCAGCAGGGACAGCAGCAACTGCAGGACCATGGGCAGCAGCACGGCGAGGCCGAACCCGACGGTGACTCGGATGCGGCCGAGGTCGCGCTCCCGGGCCGGGCGGGTTCCGCGGCCGCCCAGCGGATGGGAGACCATGTGGACGTCGATGTCCCCGGAATCGCGGACGACCCGGGTGCCGACCCCACCGCCGAGCAGGTTTCCGATCAGGCCGGCGAGTTTCTTGTGCCGGGAGATGCCGACGACGATCTGGGTCGCGTTGACGCTGCGGGCGAAGTCCAGGAGCGCGGCGGCCGGATCCTCTCCGGCCACGATGTGGTAGCTGCCGCCCAGGTCCAGGATCAGGCGGCGCTGGGCCTCCAGCGCCTGGGGCGACTCCTCGGCGAGACCATCGGCGGACCGGACGTGGACCGCCAGCAGGTCCCCGCCGCTGACGCGGTTGAGGATCCTGGCCCCGCGGCGGATCAGGACTTCCCCTTCGGGGCTGCCGGTCAGCCCCACCACGATGCGTTCCCGGGCCGGCCAGCTGGCCTCGATGCCCTGTTCGGCCCGGTACTTGGCCAGGCCCTCGTCCACCCTGTCGGCCAGCCACAGCAATGCCAGTTCGCGCAGTGCCGTGAGGTTGCCGAGGCGGAAATAGTTCGAGAGGGCGGCGTCGATCTTTTCGGCGGCGTAGATCTTGCCGTCGCCCAGGCGCTGGCGGAGCAGCTCGGGGGAGATGTCCACGAGATGGATCTGGTCAGCCCTCCGGACGACGTCGTCCGGCACCGTCTCCGCCTGGTGGACGTCCGTGATGGCGCTGACGACATCGCCCAGGGACGCCAGATGCTGGACGTTGACGGTGGAGAGAACGTTGATGCCGGCGTCCAGGAGGGCATCGACGTCCTGCCAGCGTTTCTCGTTGCGGCTGCCCGGGACGTTGGAGTGGGCGTATTCGTCCACGATCGCGGTCCCCGGGGCCCGGGCCAGGACGGCGTCGAGGTCCATTTCCTCGAACTCCGTGCCCCGGTAGGGCAGGCGCCGGGGCGGGATGACCTCGAGTCCCGCCAGGAGCGCCCGCGTCTCGCTGCGTCCGTGGTCCATGGCGAACGCGACTACGACGTCCTCGCCGCGTCCGCCGAGCCGGTGTGCTTCCTCGAGCATCTCGTAGGTCTTGCCCACCCCCGGCGCGGCCCCCAGGAAGATCCGCAGCGTTCCACGTGCCATGCCGTCATTCTCTCACTTGGATTGAGCCGGCTGCGACGACCGTGCGGCCGCCGCCACGGCGAGGTTGAGGGCGGTCACGTTGACCGACGGCTGGCCGAGAAATGCGGCTGGCCCATTGCTGGTGTATTGCTCCACGAGGGAAGCCACGGCGTCGGAACCGAGGCCGTTCGCCGCTGCCACCCGCGCCATCTGCAGTCTGGCGTATTTGGGTGAGATGTCCGGGTCCAGTCCGGAACCGCTGGCTGTCACGGCGTCGGCCGGCACCGCTGCTGGATCCACGCCTTCAGCCGCGGCGACCGCGGAACGGTTGGCGGCGACGGCGTCGAGCAGTTTCGGGTCGTTGGGACCCAAGTTGCTGGCCGAGGACGACGCCGGGTCCCATTTCACGGCCGAGGGCCGGGCATGGAACCAGCGCGGGTCCTGGGCGCCGGAGTCGTCGGCCGCGGCCTGGGCAATCAGGGCGGACGCAGCCGGGGCGCCGGTGCCGTCCTTGATGATGGAGCCGTTGGCCTGGTACGGGGCGATCAGTTGTCCTGCGCCGAAGACGGCCAGGGGGTAGGCGACGCCGAGGACCAGTGTGGCGAAGAGCAGGAACCGCAGGGCGGTGCCCAGTTGACGGAGGTAGCCGGTGAGGATGTTCATGGGGATGTTCCTAGCCGATTCCGGGGATGAGCGAAATCATGAGGTCGATGATCTTGATGCCGATGAAGGGTGCGATGAGGCCGCCGAGCCCGTAGATCAGCAGGTTCCGGGCCAGCGCCTGGTTGGCGGAGACGGCACGGTATTTGACGCCGCGGAGCGCCAGCGGCACCAGGGCGATGATGATCAGGGCGTTGAAGATCACTGCGGACAGGATTGCCGAGGACGGGGTGGCCAGGCCCATGATGTTCAGCAGTCCAAGCCCCGGGAAAGCAGCGGTAAAGAGCGCCGGGACGATCGCGAAGTACTTGGCGACGTCGTTGGCCACCGAGAACGTGGTCAGTGCGCCGCGGGTGATGAGCAGCTGCTTGCCGATGCCGACGATGTTGATCAGTTTGGTGGGGTCGGAGTCAAGGTCCACCATGTTGGCAGCGTCCTTCGCGGCCGGGGTTCCGGAGTTCATGGCGACGCCGACGTCGGCAGCGGCCAGGGCCGGGGCGTCGTTGGTGCCGTCTCCGGTCATCGCCACCAGCCGGCCTGCGGACTGCTCCTTCTTAATGACCGCGAGCTTGTCCTCCGGGGTTGCCTCGGCCAGGAAATCATCGACGCCGGCCTCCGCGGCAATCGCCTTGGCGGTGATGGGGTTGTCACCGGTGATCATCACGGTCCGGATACCCATTTGTCGCAGTTCGGCGAAGCGGGCGTGCATGCCGGGTTTGACGACGTCGGCAAGATGGATCGTTCCCAGGATGTCCGCCCGGCCGCCCTTGTCCACCTGGGCGACCAGCAGGGGGGTGCCGCCCTGGGCCGAGATTTCCTGCACCCGGTGGTCGACCTCCGCCGGGGTGTGCCCGCCGAAGTCGGCAACGAATGCCGCCACCGTGGTGGCAGCACCCTTTCGAATCTGCAACCCGTCAAGGTCCAGCCCGCTCATGCGGGTGCTGGCGCTGAAGGGGACCACGGCAAAATTGCCGGAGGAGCGTTCGAGTGTGGCCAGATCGGACCCGGTCACGCCCTTGTCCGCGGCGAGATCCAGGATGGAGCGTCCCTCGGGGGTTTCATCGGCCAGGCTGCAGACCCGGGCCGCTTCGATCATCCGAGTCCGTTCCACATGGTTGGCGGGGAAGAAATTGACGGCGCGGCGGTTGCCATACGTAATCGTGCCGGTCTTGTCCAGCAGCAACGTGGTGATGTCCCCGGCGGTTTCCACGGCACGGCCGGAGGTGGCCAGCACATTGTGCTGGACCAGGCGGTCCATCCCGGCGATCCCGATCGCGGGCACTAGGGCACCGATGGTGGTGGGGATCAGGCAGACGAGCAGGGCGACCAGCACGATCGGGGACGGGGTGGCGCCGGCAAGGGCCGCAAACGGGGCCAGCGACATGGTGACCACCAGGAACACGATGGTCAGGGACACCAGGAGCACGTGCAGGGCGATCTCGTTGGGCGTCTTTTGCCGCACAGCACCCTCGACCAGCTTGATCATCCGGTCGATGAACGTCTGTCCCGGCTCGGCGGTAATACGGATGACAATCCGGTCCGAGAGGACCCTCGTGCCGCCGGTGACGGACGACCGGTCACCGCCGGATTCGCGGATCACCGGGGCTGATTCGCCGGTGATGGTCGATTCGTCGACGCTCGCCAGGCCTTCGATGATTTCGCCGTCCGAGGGGATGACGTCCCCGGCCTCGCAGATCACCACGTCATTGAGCCGCAGCTCCGTGCCGGGGACATCGCGGGTGGTGCCATCGGGCCGGCGGAGCCGGGCGTGGACGCCTTTGCGGCTGGCGCGAAGGCTGTCGGCCTGGGCCTTGCCGCGACCCTCGGCGATGGATTCGGACAACGTGCCGAAGAGGACGGTGAGCCACAGCCACGCCGTGACCGCGATGCCGAACACCGAGGGCCGGTACAGGGAGATCGCCGTGCACAGGGCGGCCCCGACCAGCACGGTGAACATGACCGGGGAATGGATCATCTGCCGCGGGGAGAGTTTGCGGACCGCGAGCGGCAGGGCAGCGATGACGGACGCGAACGTGAGTTTTGCCGGGGCCTTGGTGTGGTGCTTGTGTTCGCCGGGGGTGCCGAGGGGGTTGCCGTCGGCGTAGGTCTGGGCGTCGGTGTCCGTGGCTAATGCCGTGTGGGACCGGGTCATTTGAGGAGTCCTTCTGCGAGGGGGCCCAGGGCAAGGGCCGGGAAGTAGCTCAGGGCAGTCATGATCACTGTCACGCCGAGCAGCAGCGTGCCGAACAGCGGGCCGTGGGTGGGGACAGTGCCGGTGGAGGCGGGAATCTTGCCCTGACGGGCGAGGGAGCCGGCCAGGGCGAGCACCAGAACGATGGGGAGGAAGCGGCCCAGCAGCATGCCCAGGCCCAGCATGACCGACATGAAGGGGCCGGAGGTGGTGATGCCACCAAACGCCGAGCCGTTGTTGTTGGCCCCGGAGGTGAAGGCGTAGAGCACTTCGCTGAACTGGTGGGGACCGGTTGCCGGCGCGTTGGCCATGATGTCCGGCAGCAGGACGGTGATTCCGGACAGGGCGAGCACCAGGGTCGGCGTGACCAGGATGTACATGGCGGCAAGCTTCATTTCCGTCGGGCCGATCTTCTTGCCCAAATACTCCGGGGTGCGCCCGACCATCAGCCCGGCGATGAAGACGGAAATGATGGACAGGATCAGCAGGCCGTAGAGTCCTGAGCCGGTTCCGCCGGGGGCGACTTCGCCGAGCATCATGTTGACCATGGCCACCCCGCCGGCCAGCGGCGGCAGGGAATCGTGGGCGACGTTGACGGCGCCGGTGGAGGTCAGCGTGGTGGAGGTGGCAAAGATCGCGCTAGCCACCGGACCGAGGCGCTGTTCGAAGCCTTCGCCCAGGCCGCCGGCGGCTGCCGTCGCGGTTCCCTGGCCGGCGGCGACGGCCCAGCCCATCAGGACGGTGGCGGCCAGCCACAGGGTGCCCATCACGGCGACCACCGTATAGCCCTGCTTTTGGTCGCCCACCATCCGGCCGTAGGCGTAAGGCAACGCGGAGGGGATGAGCAGGATCAGGAACACTTCAAAAAGACTGATGAGGGAGTTGGGGTTCTCGAACGGGTGGGCCGAGTTGGCATTGAAGTAGCCGCCGCCGTTGGTTCCGAGGATCTTGATGGCTTCCTGGGACGCGACGGGACCGCCGGGAATGGTCTGGCTGACCCCGGACGCCTGGTTGACGACGTCCGTAGGCCAGAAGTTCTGCACCACACCGCCGAGGACCATCACCACTGCCGCGACGAACGCGATCGGCAGCAGGACCCGGAACGATGTTCGGGTCAGGTCCACCCAGAAGTTGCCCAGCCGGTCGGTGCGGGTCCGGGCGATACCCCGGATGAGGGCGACGACGACGACGATGCCGACGGCGGCGGAGAGGAAGTTCTGCACCGCAAGGAGGGCCATCTGCACAAAAATGCCTACCGTGGTCTCCGGTACGTAGGTCTGCCAGTTCGTGTTGGTCACGAAGGAAATGGCCGTGTTCATGGCCACCCACGGATCCACGGGAGGCAGGGAGCCGCTGCCGGGCAGGACGCCCTGAAGACGTTGGAGGCCGAACACGGCCAGAATGGACACGGCCGAGAACGCCAGGACGCTGCGCAGGTAGACGGGCCAGGTCTGCTCGGTGTCGGCGTCGATCCCGGACAGCCGGTAGAACAGACGCTCGGGCCGGGACGACGTTTTGCCCTCGAAAACCCCGGTCAGGTAGATCCCCAGAGGCTTGTGCACAGCCGCCAGAACGATAAGGAGTGCCGCCACCTGGACAGCGAAGGATGCGGGGTTGAAGGTCATGATCCGCTCACCACTTTTCCGGATGGATCAGGACGGCCAGCAGGTAGCCGAAGAGGCACAGCCCTGCCAGTAACAGAACGAGCCACATCACTGCATCGGCGCTCACTTGCCACTCTCCGGCCGGTCATCGGCACTGCCGACCATCCCGGCCAGGACGTGGCCGATCCACATAACGAACCCCATGGCAACCATGAGGATTCCGAGAACAGCCAGGTCGGCCATTGCAGGTTCCTTTCATCCGCGCCCCGTTTGCGGGGCTACTGAAAGTCAATCCCTCCCCAGAGGCAAAAGGCCGGGTCCTGATGGTTTCTTAACGCCCGGACGGCGGATCTTGACGCCGTCTTAACAGGCGCGGAAACCGGCAACAGGGCTGCTGGTGAAGGGGGCTGCGGCGGAGGAGGCCGGCTCCGCCGGCAACGAGTTCAGGGCTGGGGATCCCCGGCGCTCAGCCGACGTGGACCCAGGGCCGCCGTGTGACGTCCGGCTCGGCCTCGCGCAGCACTTCGCGCGTGACCGGGGCGATCTCGCCTTCGCCCAGGAACAGGAACCGTAGGAGGTTCACCACCGGGTTTCCCTCAGTCCAGCGGAAGTAGATGTGCGGCATCAGCCCGGTCACGTCCCTGATGTGGAGCAGCACCGAGGCAATGGTGTTCGGCACAACAGGCCCGTGGACCTCCAGGATCTGGTACCCGTGCCGGACGATGCCCCGGACCTCCAGCGCCGTTTCAAAGTCGGAGGAATCGTCCACGATGACTTCCAGGAAGAGCGCCTGTTTGTCCAGCGGAAGGTGGCTGACTTCAATCGCGGAGGTCAGTTTGTCCCGGTAGGCCTCAGCACTAAGCCGCAGGGGTTCGTGGGCGATCAGCGAGATGGGCCCGTCCAAGCTGGAAGACATGAATTCCAGCGCTTGACGGTCCAGATGGACATGGGTGGCATGGAGCTCAAAGGAACGCCGGACCCTCGAGAGCAGCGAGATCACGATGATGCCAAGGATGAAGAACGAGGCGATCCGGATACCTTCGGGGCGTTCGAAGATGTTGGCAACCGTGGTGTAGATGAACACCACGGCGATGATGCCGAACCCGATGGTGCGCTTGCGCTGACGCCGGCGGCGGGCGGAAAGCGTCACGGCGACGGCGGCGGAGGTCATCAGGACCAGGACGCCGGTGGCGTAGGCGCCGCCCTGGGCGTCGACGTCGGCGTCGAACAGCCAGGTGATCAGGAACCCGACGGCGGTGAACACCAGCACGAGCGGCCGCACGGCCCGGGCCCACTCCGGGGCCATGCCGTACCGGGGCAAATAACGCGGCACGAGGTTCAGGAGACCGGCCATGGCGGAGGCGCCGGCGAACCACAGAATGGCGATCGTGCTCAGGTCATAGACCGTGCCAAAGCCGTTCCCCAGGTATTCGTGGGCCAGGTACGCCAGGGCGCGGCCGTTCGCCGGCCCCCCGGGTTCGAAGTCCTGCTCCGGGATCAGGACCACCGTGGTGAAGCTGCTCGTGATGAGGAAAACGCTCATGATGCCGGCGGCTGTGGTCAGCAGCCGGCGTGCGCCGTCGATGCGGCCTGCCGGTTTCTCTTCGGTGTCACCGGGGCGTCCCTGGATCTGCGGCATCACGGC
Source organism: Arthrobacter sp. 131MFCol6.1 (assembly GCF_000374925.1). Lineage (GTDB taxonomy): Bacteria > Actinomycetota > Actinomycetes > Actinomycetales > Micrococcaceae > Arthrobacter. The sequence continues at coordinate 34,227 of NZ_KB895556.1, read as the reverse complement.
GACGCCGGTTTCGAAGCCGGACAGGCCCAGGGCCAGCTTGGGGAAGACGAGCAGGGCGATCCCGACCACCATGAGTGGGCTCCCGTGCTGGGTGGTCAGGGCCAGCCACCAGTCGCCCACGGCAACCGGGTGGGTGAACGCTTCGAAGAGGGTCGTGATCACCACCACGACATTCAGGCCCAGGTAGATGGCGACCAGGACGACGGCGACACCGATGGCTTCCTTGAAGCCGCGGAGGAACACGGCGGCCAGCATTGCGAGCAGGAACAGCGTGACTGCAACGTTCTGTCCCTGCATCCAGGCGGGTGCGAAGGGGTTTTCGATGGCGTGTGCGGTCGCGTCTGCGGCGGACAGCGTCATGGTGATCATGAAGTCCGTCGCTGCGAAGCCCAGCAGGACCAGCACCAGGAGTTTCCCGCCCCAGCGCGGCATCAGCCGTTCCAGCATGGCGATGGATCCCTCGCCGCGGTGGCTTTCGCCGGCCACCCGGCGGTACACCGGGAGGGCGCCCAACAGGGTGACAGCCACCAGCACGATGGTCGCCAGCGGCGAGATCACGCCGGCGGCCAAGGCCGCAATGGCCGGCTGGTAGCCCAGGGTGGAGAAGTAATCGACGCCGGTCAGGCACATCACCTGCCACCACGTGTGCTTCTTCAGGTGGGAGTCGCTCACGGCCCCGGGGCCCTGGTGGATTCCCTTGGCATCCTGCAGGCCGAACAGCAGCCATCTTCTGAAGTTGTCCCCGGCTCCCGGCCGTGCCGCTGAGGGATCCGAAGGTGGCCTGCTCATCGTGGTCATCTTTGCCTCTCCGCGCGATGCCCACCATCGTGTTTAATGCCGACGATAACACCGGCGCCGGGAGCCGTTCCCGGCCCGGGGGCGATCTTGACGGATCCTTAACACGTTCCAGCCGCCGGCCGGCGGCGGAGGAACGGTCTCAGTGGGTTGCTGCGGCGGGGATTTCGAATCCGCGACGATCGGTGGCCGGTCCGGCGGGGGCGCGTATCCGAAGGGCCGCGTTAAGGAACCGTCAGGATTGTCCGCCGGAGGGCCGTGGCGGCTGCGGGCGCTGGTACTCTCGCGGACGGAAGCGGCGCGCTGCGTCGCCTGGAAAGGACTACATGACCACGCTCAGCCGGCCACCGGCAGACCCCTCGGCACTGCGGCCCGGCGCCGGGGAGCACTTCAGGAACTGGCTGCTGTTCGGCCTCCAGGACGCCAAGGGAATCCATCAAGGGCCCGGGGCTGTGAGCGACAGTCACCTGAAGAAACACACGTGGTGGCAGGTCATGTGCCTGACCGGCGTGGACTACTTCTCCACGCTGGGCTACCAGCCCGCCATTGCCGCGCTCGCAGCCGGTGTGATTTCGCCGCTGGCCACCCTGGTCCTGGTGGCCGTGACCCTGTTGGGCGCGCTGCCGGTGTACCGCCGGGTGGCCGGTGAGAGCCCGCGCGGTGAAGGGTCCATCGCCATGCTGGAGCGGCTGCTCCCACGCTGGGGCGGGAAACTCCTCGTCCTGGTGCTGCTGGGGTTCGCGGCCACCGACTTCATGATCACCATGACGCTCTCCGCCGCAGACGCGACCGCGCACGCCATCGAGAACCCCTTCGCTCCCGACTGGATGCACGGCCAGAACGTCGCGGTCACGCTGGTCTTCCTGGCCCTGCTGGCCGCCGTGTTCCTGCGCGGCTTCAAGGAAGCCATCGGCGTCGCCGTCGTCCTGGTCGCCATCTACCTCGGACTGAACGTCGTCGTGGTCATCACAACGATCATCGAGGTCCTGCAGCAGCCGGTGGCGGTCGACAACTGGTGGCTGGCCCTGACCACGTCCCACGGCAATCCGCTGATGGTGGTGGGCATCGCGCTGCTCGTCTTCCCGAAGCTGGCCCTGGGCCTGTCGGGCTTCGAGACCGGCGTCGCCGTGATGCCGCAGATCCGTGGTCACGCCACGGACACCGAGGAGAATCCTGAAGGCCGGATCAAGGGTGCCCGCCGGCTGCTGACGACGGCAGCCCTCATCATGAGTGCGTTCCTCGTCACCACGAGCTTCACCACGGTGGTGCTGATCCCGGCGCAGGAGTTCCAGCCCGGCGGCCAGGCGAACGGGCGTGCGCTGGCCTACCTCGCGCACGAATACCTGGGGGACGGATTCGGCACCGTCTACGACATCAGCACCATTGCCATCCTGTGGTTCGCGGGCGCCTCTGCCATGGCCGGGCTCCTGAACCTCGTGCCGCGCTATCTGCCCCGGTACGGCATGGCTCCGGAGTGGGCCCGCGCCGTGCGGCCGCTGGTCCTGGTCTTCACGCTCGTGGGGTTCCTGATCACCTGGCTGTTCGACGCCGACGTCGACGCCCAGGGCGGCGCCTACGCCACCGGCGTCCTGGTCCTGATGACGTCGGCGGCGATTGCCGTGACGCTGTCGGCGCGCAGCCGCCGGCAGCGTAAGCGCAGCATCGGCTTCGGCATCATCGCCGTCGTGTTCATCTACACCACGGTGGCCAACATCTTCGAGCGCCCCGAAGGCATCCGGATCGCGGCGTTCTTTATTCTCGGGATCATCGTGATCTCCCTGCTCTCGCGCGTCCGGCGCTCCTTCGAGCTCCATGCCACGCATGTGCGCATGGACACCCCGGCCCTGGAATTCCTGGCCGCCAATGAATCCGGCCCGATCGCGATCGTCGCCCACGAACCGCTGCGGCTCAGTGCCCAGGCGTACCTGGACAAGCTCACGTCCGCGATCGAGGTCAGCCATCTTCCGCTGGACTCCCAGGCGCTGTTCCTCGAAGTGGTGGTGGACGACTCTTCGGACTTCGAGACCGAGCTCGAGGTCCGGGGCATCGTCCGGCACGGGTACCAGATCCTGGAGGTCCACGGTCCTGTCGTTCCGAATACGATCGCCTCGGTGCTGCTGCACATCCGCGACGTTACCGGGCTGATGCCGCACATCTACTTCCGCTGGACGGAGGGAAACCCGTTTACCAACCTGCTGCGGTTCCTGGCTTTCGGCGAAGGCGAGATCGCCCCGGTCACCCGTGAAGTGCTGCGCGAGGCCGAGCCGGACGTCACGCGGCGCCCGTGGGTGCACGTCGGCTGACACCGCGCCCGGCAGCAGGGCCGGCAAGCACAAACGTCCCAAACACAAACGTCCCCGAACACAAACGCCCCAAGCACAAACGCCCCTCCGGAGGAATCCTCCGGAGGGGCGTTGTGGTCTTCGGGGAAAGTGTCCCGGCCAGGCGGCCGGGGCTTTTTCCGGAGTACTTAGAGCGGGCGGATGTTCTCAGCCTGCGGACCCTTCGGGCCCTGCGTGACGTCGAATTCAACCTTCTGGTTCTCGTCCAGCGAGCGGTAGCCGCTGGTAGCGATTGCCGAGTAGTGGGCGAAAACGTCGGCCGACCCGTCATCCGGGGCAATGAAGCCAAAACCCTTTTCGGCGTTGAACCATTTAACTGTGCCTGTAGCCATGCCTTTATCCTTCTGAAATGCTGCTGATCTCCGGCGGCCATAAGGCCAACGGCTGCGGAGACATTCGTCCGCTGTCCCCAACGTACGGTGCGACGGGCCGCGGTGCAAGGGTCTGACGGGGGTCTTCGTCCCGAACCGGCCGCTTTCGTCAGGCCGAGACGGTGGCGTCGAACAGCGCAATCAGGTCCCGGCTGATCTGGTAAGGCGAGGTCTCGGACGGGCTGTGGCCCCCGCGGTAGACCGAAATCCGCGCACCGATCGACTGCGCGAAGCTCCGATGCAACGCCAGCGGCCAGAGGTCATGTTCGCCGACTGCGACCAGCTTTGGCAGCGTCGCGGCCGCCAGCACCCGCCGCAGATCCGGGGTGCGCTTCATAAGGCCGATGATGTCTACCACCGAGGCGCGGCGCGTGAACGCGAACCGGCTCCTGACGAACCGCAGCCGCTGCGGCGCCACCCGCGCAATATTCCTGCGGATACCCCAAATCATTAATGCGGTGCCGACCCTGGAGTTGACCCAACAGCTGATCCAGCCTGCCAGGCGCACGTAGCGGAGGCTCTGGCCCGGCTCCGGCGGGCAGCTGATCAAGGTCAGGCTGCGGAACTTTTCTGGCCGCTGGGCGAACGCCAGTTGGGCAACGACCGCCGCGAAGGAGTACCCCACGACGTGCACCGCGCCTTCTTCGGTGTCCAGCATGGCCAGGAGATCGTCGCGGAACAGCTCGTAGTCGTAGCAGTTCCGGGGCGGAACGAGGTTTTCGGGCCCGGCCTGGGCGGATTCATACTGCCCGGCAATGTCGCAGCTGAGGACGAAGTAGCCGGCCGCGGCGAGCTCGGGCAGCATGAGAATGAAGTCTTCCTTGGAGCCGGTTGCGCCCGGGACGAGCACGACGCGCGGCTTCCCGGGATCTCCGGCGGCGATCGTCGCCAGGGTCCCGCTCGGTGCCTCGAACTCGCCGCGCATCACGCCTTCCGGAAGGACGGCCCAGTCGAAGTCGGGCAACGCGGCGTCCCGGCGGGCGGCATCGTCCACCAGCCCCGAACCAAAGCCCTCGGGAACCTGGCCGCCCTGTGCGTTACTGCCGGCGGACACCATCTATCTAACATAGCCCCCTGCCGGCGGCGTGGCGGAGGTCCCGCTGCAATTCGACGCCCCGGGCGCCGGCACGGTCCGGAGGTTCGCGCTCAGCCGGCCAGGCTGCCGGCGGCCGTCGCGGGGGAGAGCGGGGCATCCACCTGCCGCACCGTGCCGGCCGATCCGTCCACGGTCACGGTCTCTCCGGTCCGTAAACGGGTGGTCGCGTCCGGCACGCCCACCACCGCCGGGATGCCGTATTCGCGGGCTACCACGGCGCCATGCGAGATCACCCCGCCCATTTCCATCACCAGGGCGCCGGCGGTCATGAACAGCGGCGTCCAGCCGGGGTCGGTGGAGGGTGCCACGAGGATTTCCCCGGGCTCGAGGTGCGCGCCCACCGGATCCAGGATGACCCGGACCGTTCCGGTGGCGGTGCCGGCCGAGGCCGGCGTCCCGGCGAGGGCGCCGGAAGCGGGGGACTTGGCCATCACGGCCGCCTCCACGTCCGTGCCGTCGGAGAGCAGGAGCCGGGGAATCCGGCGCCGGCGCAGTTCGACGTCGTAGATCCGGTGGCGGCCCGCGATGATGCCCTTGAGGTCAGCGCCCCGCAGACCCACCCGGACCTCGTCGAATTCCAGGAAATACACGTCGTCCGCGGTGGCGATCGCACCGGACCGGGCCAGCTCGATGCCGATCGCGTTGAGCTGGCGGTGCATCTCCGCGAGGGCGAGGATGATGTAGAACTTGGGCAGTTCGCGCAGGCCGGACAACTGGCGGGTCCGGCGCAGGCAGAACTCCACCAGCCGGGCGCGGATCCGGCTCCGGACCCTGGTCCGTTCCACCAGGCTGCGGATTCTGGCCTCGGCGTGTTCCTCGGCGCGGGCGAACTGCCGGTCGGGCGCTTGCTCGGGGTCCGTTACATGAAGGTAGTTCGAGATCATCCCGAGGATGTGGTCCGGCTTCTCCGACCACCGCGGCATGCCAAGGTCGATCTCCGCCACGGCGCGGTGGCCGTAACGGTCCAGGAACCCGTGCAGGCCGGTCTGTGCCACCGCGGGCAGCGAGCCGGCCTTGTACAGGGCGGCCAGTTCCCTTGGCCCGTGGGCCAGGAACACCTCCCGGGACGCGGCATGCGCGCCGATCGTGACGGCCAGTTGCCAGAGCTCGAGGTCCATCTCGGTGGTGACGTTGTTGGGCAGCCCCCGCAGCACGGCCTCGAGTTCCCGCGGTGCCGCGATGCCGCGCAGCAGCCTGCGGGCCCAAGCCAGCATGAGGTAGCCGACGGACGGTCCGGGCAGTGTCGCCAGGATCAGCCCGTCCACGGTGTTCTCCAGGATGCGCTGGGCGTGATCGAGGCGGCCAAAAGTGGTGGCCGGTTCCGGCAGGACCAGTTCGGTCTGGAGGCGATTTCCGTAATCGAAGGCGCGGCGCAGTTCGGCGGACGGCCGCACCGCGGCCCGTACCAGGGCCGGAATCAGCCGGACCGTCAGGCCCAGGCCGGCCATGGTTCCGGGATCGTGCCCTGCACGATTGCCCGCTGCGCCGCTGCCAGTCCCCGGCTGCCGGGGGGCCTGCCTGCCCGCTGCGCCGCGCCGTGCCCGCCGGGACTGCCGTTTGCGCACGCCGAACCGAGGGTCATCCAGGAGTGCCGGAAAGACCGCGCCGGACCTGCCGTCCGCCAGCGGCAGCATCCGCAGCAGGTAGCGGCGGCCGTACCTGTTGCGCACCATGGCCGTCACGTCCACATACATCCGCAGCCCCGGGTTGACGTACCGCCACGGCCCGTTGCGGTTCCGCATTGAGCCCAGCACTGAGAGCCCCATGGGGGTCAGTGGCCTGGTCAGGCCCTGGAGCAAGGTGCCGCACAGGTACACGCGGGGGTCGGCGTCGGTCCCTGCCTCCGCGCCCAGGTCTTCGGTGGCCGCAGGGTCCGGAAGCGGATACAACGTGGTGATGGGCCGCGACTGGGTCACCCAGATCCTGCCCGCGGCGTCGATCACCCATTCCACATCCTGGGGTGCACCGAACAGCCGCTGGACGGTATCGCCCAGGGCCGTGAGTTCGCGGATCCGGGCGTCGTCCAGGCTCGGCCGCCGCCGGCCCGCGGTCCCCTTCGGTGAACGGAGGAGGACGCGTCCCGTGGCCGTATCCACGACGAAATGGTCCGGGTCCACGCTGCCGGAGACCACCGCCTGGCCGGGCCCGGCGCTCGCATCGATGACCGTTTCGGTCCGGGTGCCCGTCACGGGATTGGCGGTGAAGAGCACACCGGCGCTGGTGGCGGTGATCAGGTCCTGGACGACGACGGCGAGCCCCACGTCACGGTGGCTGATCCCGTTCGCGGCGCGGTAGGCCACAGCCCGTTCGGTCCAGAGCGAGGCCCAGCAGCGCCGGGCAGACTCGACGACGGCATCTGCTCCGGAGATGTTGAGGAAGGAATCCTGCTGACCGGCGAAGCTGGCGAAGGGCAGGTCCTCGGCGGTGGCGGAGGATCTGACCGCCACTGTGGCACGGCTGCCGAGCGCGGCATACGCGCCGCGGAGGGCGGCATCGACGTCGGCGGGAATCGGCGCGGTCACGATCATTTCCCGCGCCTGCCGGGCCAGTTCGCCCAAGTCTGGTCCGGGCTGAGCCAACCCGGGGCGGCCTGGTTCGCCGTCGTCTGCTTTGTCGTCGTTCCACGAGCCGGACTGCGCACTGTCCAGCCGGGCTGCCAGCGCGTCCAGTTCGGCCGGGGCCGCCTTTCGGTAGGCAACCGTGGTGAGGCAGAATCCGCGGGGTACGCGGAACCCGGCGGCCGTGAGCTTGCCGAGGTTCAGGGCCTTTCCGCCCACGAGCGGCAGGGGAGCGGAACCCAGTTCGCTGAGATCCATGACGAGACTTTCCGGCGCCCTGCCATCTGCAGAACCCATTTCCCTGCTCCCACGTCCTGTCCGCGTCTTCAAGCCACGTGGTCAAGCCACGTATTCAAGCCGCGGGCGGCCGCCGGCCCTGAGTCCGGCGGTGCAGCGGCACCTCTGCCAAGCGAGCCTGCTGGCCTACTGGCCGGCGTCGGCCTCGCCGGTGTCCTCCCACATCAGATCCAGGTTGCGGAAGACCGGAGGGCCGTCACACAGGGCGGCCATCTTCGCGGCGAATTCGGAGGTCTCGGGCCGGTTGGAGTTCTCCATGGCCGACTCGTAGGAGTCGAATTCCACGATCGTGAAGTAGGTTCCGGGGCGGTCGCGGTCTGCGGTGGCCAAGATGCGGCGGAAGGTCGGGGCAGTGGATCCCTCGGTCCTGGAGGGCCGGCCGAGCTGCTCGATCTCCTCAATGCGGGAGGACTGAAATTCGATGATCTGCACGAACCTGGCCATGACGGCTCCTTGACGGCGGCGGATGCTGATGCGCTTCACGCTAGACCCTCGTCCTTGCCCGTGCAAGGGCGGGAGCCAGGGCCCGGTGCAGGCGGCCGCGCGGCTGCAGGCGCGGCCGCCGTCGAGACCCTGTTACGGGGTCAGGAGGACCTTGATGGCGCGCCTTTCGTCCATTGCGCGGTAGGCCTCCGGCGCCTCCTCCAGCGGCATGACCGAGTCGAACACGCGGCCCGGATTGATGGTGCCGTCCAGCACATCGGCCAGCAGTTCCGGGATGTACGTCCGGGCCGGGGCCATGCCGCCGCCGATCGAGATGTTGGTGTCGAACAGGAAGCGCAGCGGGGCCTCGGCGCCGCCGGTGGGGACGCCGACAAAGCCGAGCGCGCCGCCCGGGCGGACGCTGTGCAGGGCCTGCTCCATGGATTCCTTGGTCCCCACGCACTCCAGCACCGAATCGGCCAGCACACCGCCGAGCAGTTCGCGGACCTTGGCGACGCCCTCGTCGCCGCGCTCGGCGACGATGTCCGTGGCTCCGAATTCGCGGGCGATCGCCTGGCGGTCGGCGTGCCGCGACATGGCGATGATCCGCTCCGCGCCGAGGCGCTTGGCGGCCAGGACGCCGCAGAGCCCGACGGCGCCGTCGCCGACCACCACGACCGTCCGGCCGGGACCGGCCTTGGCGGCGAGGGCCGCGTGGTGGCCGGTGGCCATGACATCGGAGAGCGTGAGCAGGCTGGCGCGGAGGGCGTCGTCCGGATCGGTGACGCCCGGTACCTTGACCAGCGTGGACTCGGCGAGCGGTACGCGGACGGCCTGGCCCTGGCCGCCGTCGATCCCGTGACCGGTGTCATCCTTGCCGCCCCAGCCGGCGAGGTGGTCGCAAGCCACCGTGACGCCGTCGAGGCACTGCGGGCACTTCCCGCAGCTGACCACGAACGGTGCGATCACGAAGTCGCCCACGGCGAGGCCCTTGACATCCGCGCCGACGCTTTCGACCGTTCCGATGAACTCGTGCCCGATCGCGGACGGCTTGTGGGTGGGCTTGACCCCGCGGTACGGCCAGAGATCCGAGCCGCAGACGCAGGAGGCGGTGACCTTCACGATCACGTCGGTGGGCAGCTGGATCGTGGGGTAGTCGCGGTCTTCGACTCGGATGTCGCCGGGGCCGTGGATGATGGTGGCGCGCATGGGTGCTCCTCGCATTTGTGGTGGATGGGCTGCGAACGAGTTTAGTCCCGCGCAATGCCGGCCACGCAGGCGCGGACAAGCAACGCGGGGTCGGATACGGCTCATTAAGCCCGGCGGGCGGGTTGAGCCGTATCTGACCCCGCGTTGCCTTAGACGGCCTCGAGCACGCTGACGTAGTTGGCGATGCCCACGCCGCCCATGTTCTGCACCGCGGCCCGACGCGGGCTGGCCAGCTGCATGTCGCCGGCCGTGCCGGTGAGCTGCATCGCGGCGATGACGTGCTGGGAGACGCCGGTGGCGCCGACGGGATGGCCCTTGGCCTTGAGCCCGCCGGAGACGTTGACCGGCAGCTTGCCGTCCTTGAAGACCCAGCCTTCCTCGAGCGCCCGGGCACCCTGGCCGCGTTCGGTCAGCCCCATGGCCTCATACATCAGCAGTTCGGCAATGGTGAAGCAGTCGTGGACTTCCGCGAAGTCGAGCTCCTCCAGCCCGACGCCGGCCATCCCCAGGGCCCGCTGCCAGGAGGCGCGCGTGGCGGCGAATTCGGTGGGGTCCCGGCGCTCGGCCGGGAAGAAGTCGTTCGCCTGGCCGAAGCCGGCGAGCCGCACCGGAGCGGTGGCGCCGCCGGTCGGGGCAACGCTGAGGACGACGGCGGCGGCGCCGTCGGACACGGGGGAGCAGTCGGTGCGGCGCAGCGGATCGGCCACCATCGGGTTCTTGTCCGAGACGGTGCGGCAGAAGTCCTCGCCGAGGTCCTTGCGGAGCTGGGCGTAGGGGTTGTCGACGCCGTTGCGGTGGTTCTTTGCCGCGATGGTGCCCAGGACATCGCCGAGACTGCCAAGGGTCGAACCAGCGCCGTAGCGCTTCCCGTAGTGCTTCGCGACTTCCGCGAAGAGCCCGGTGAACCCGGTGGAGGAGGCCTTGCCGGCCATGTCGTAGTCCGCGCCGAGCAGGGCCGCGCCCACAACGTCGGCCCCGGCCTGCGTCATCTTTTCGGCGCCGATCACCAGGACGGTCTTCGCGGTGCCGGCCAGGAGGGACTTGGTGCCCTGCTGGAACGCGGCCGAGCCGGAGGCGCACGCGTTCTCCACCCGGGTGGAGGGGACGTTGGCCAGCTGGTCCGAGACCTGCAGTGCGAGGGAGGACGGGAAGGCCAGCGGCATCATGCCGGAGTTGAACTGGCCGAGGTAAATCTCATCGATCTGGCCCGGCTCGATCCCGGCGTTGCCGATCGCCTCGGTGGCGACCTGCACGATCAGGGACTCGAGGGTCTCATCGGTGAGCTTGCCGAAGCGGCTGTGGCCCCAACCGGTGAGCAGGACGTCCTTGCCGAACTGGTCTTTGAGGCTCATGCCGGGGCTCCTTCAAATTCGAGCGCGACATCGAAGTCGGCCTCGGTCTTCTCGCGGATCTCCGCCACGGTGACGCCGGGCGCGAGGCGCGTGAGCGTGAGCTTCCGCCCGCCGCCTGTTGCGTTTTCCTGCTTATCCAGATCGAAGACCGCGAGGTCGCTGATGATGCGGTCCACGCAGCTGAGCCCGGTGAGCGGCAGCGTGCATTCCTTGACGATCTTGGCGGTGCCGTCCTTGGCGTTGTGCTCCGTGAGGACCACGACGCGCGGGGTGCCGGCCACGAGGTCCATGGCGCCGCCCATGCCCTTGACCATCTTGCCGGGGATGGTCCAGTTGGCGAGGTCGCCGTTCCCGGAGACCTGCATGGCGCCCAGGATCGCGACCTTCACGTGGCCGCCGCGGATCATGCCGAAGGACGTCGCGGAGTCGAAGATGCTGCCGCCGGGCAGGACCGTGACGGTCTGCTTGCCGGCGTTGATCAGGTCCGCGTCTTCCTCGCCCTCGTAGGGGAACGGGCCCATGCCGAGCAGGCCGTTCTCGCTCTGCAGGACAACGCGGACGCCGTCGGGCAGGTTGTTGGCCACCAGCGTGGGGATGCCGATGCCAAGGTTGACGTAGTCGCCGTCGTTCAGTTCTTCGGCCGCGATTGCGGCCATTTCATCTCGGGTCCAGGCCATGGTGGTTCTCCTCGGAAAGTCAGGGTGGAAAGGGTGGGCGCCAATGCCGGCGCGCCCGGGGCGGGCGGCGCCCGGGGCCGGATTAGACGGTGGAGCCGGCGTGCGCCGCTTCTGCTTCGAGCCGGGGGCGGACGGTCCGCTGTTCGATGTCCTTGACGCGGCCGCTGGCCTGGACCAGGCGCTGGACGAACACGCCGGGGGTGATGATGTGGTTCGGGTCCAGCTGGCCGGGCTCGACGATCACCTCGGCCTCGGCGACCGTCACGGCTCCGGCGGTAGCCACAACCGGATTGAAGTTCTGCGCGGTGTACCGGTAGATCAGGTTGCCGTCGGTGTCGGCCGTGTGGGCGTGGACCAGGGCGACGTCGGCCTTGATGGCGCGTTCCTGGACATAGGTCTCGCCGTCGAACTCCGCCAGCGGCTTGCCTTCGGCGACGAGGGTGCCCACGCCGGTCTTTGTGTAGAACGCCGGGATGCCGGCGCCGCCGGCGCGCAGCCGCTCGGCAAGGGTGCCCTGCGGGGTGAACTCCACCTCCAACTGGCCGGCGAGGTACTGCTCGGCGAAGAGCTTGTTTTCCCCGACGTAGGACGCGATGACCTTGCGGACCTGGCCTCCTTCGATCAGGACGCCCAGGCCCTTGCCGTCCACGCCCATGTTGTTGGAGACGACCGTCAGGTCCTTCACCCCGGAGTCCCGCACCGCCTCGATCAGGTCAGCGGGGATCCCGCTGAGGCCGAAACCGCCGACGGCGAGCGTCATGCCGTCCCGGAGTACGTCCTGCAAAGCGGCCGCTGCCCCGGATTTCACCTTTGACATTGCATCTCCTCATTGAGCTGGTCTTGCTATCCACTCCGGCAATCCACTTTGTGGACTCCATGTCTGAAGAAGGAGCCTATGGTGTGTCGCAGACCACTGTCAATGCGAAGTTTCCCTGCGAACTGGCGGAGTTTATAGTGTGGACGCTATCCTTGAGACTATCCATTATGTGGATAGTCGATGCGAGAGTTTGGGTAAAAGCAACTTGGCAAAGGCATCGTTCAGCTCCCGGCCGACGTGAGGCAAGCAATGACTACAACACCTGTCCAGGGCGCCCAGGTGGTCAGCCGGGCAGCCAGCCTGCTGCGCCTGGTCGGCCGGAAGCCGGAGGGCTGCCCTCTGGTGGAGCTCGTGCGCGAATCGGGGCTGACCCGCCCCACCGTTCATCGGCTGCTGAGCTCACTCGCGGCCGAGGGGCTGCTGGACCAGGATCCAGGCAGCGGCAACTGGGTCCTGGGCCCGGAGATCCTGCTGCTGGGGTCTGTGGCCTCGGCGCGCTTCCCCATGGAGGACCTCGCAAGGCCGAGCCTGCGCCGCCTCGCCGAAGAGACCGGCGAAAGCGCGTTCTTCTCCATCCGCCGCGGCAACGAGACCGTGTGCCTGCTCCGGGAGGAAGGCAGCTTCCCGGTCCGTTCCTTCGTGCTGCATGAGGGGGTGCGGTTCCCGCTGGGCGTCGCTTCCGCCGGCACCGCCATCATGGCCTTCCTGCCGGCACAAGAGCAGGAAGAGCTCCTCGCCAACTGGGCCGCCCACGCCGGCAGCTTCGCGGCCGCGCACACCGAAGCCCTTGTCAGGGAGAACCTCGAAGCGACGCGGCAGGCCGGCTATTCGGTCAATCCGGGGCTGGTCCTGGAAGGCAGCTGGGGGATGGGTGCGGCGGTCTTCGACCAGCGGGGGCGCCCCGCCTGGGCACTGTCCCTGACCGGCATCGAGCCGCGCTTTCGGGAAGACCGGCGCCCGCAGCTGGGGCGGCTGCTCATGGATGAAGCCCACCGGATCTCGACGCTGCTGCAGGGCGCCTGACCCTAGTCAAGGGCCTGGACCTCGACGGCGGTGCCCCGGTGCCCGGCCATCGTGGGGCACTTTGACGCGGACACGCCGGCAATTGAAGCCGAAACGGTCCAGCCAGGGCTCAAAGTGCCCCGGTTCGGCTCAGGCCACCTCGGGCAGTTCATCCTGTCGGGAGACTCTTGCGCAGCCGCCGCTGGTGCCAGAAGCTGGCAGCACAGGCCGCATCGGGTCGAGCCGAAGGAGCAAAGCCTCATGAAAAACATCAAGATCTCCTTCGATCACTATGGCAGCCCGGACGTCGTCACCGTTGGCGAAGAGGAACCGCCGGTTCCGGGGGAGAACGAGGTCCAGGTGGGAATCCGCGCCGTCGGCGTCAACCCGATGGACTGGAAAGTCGTGGCCGGCTACCTGGAGCGGCACCTTCCCCTGGACTTCCCTGCTGTTCCCGGCTGTGAGGCGGCAGGAATCGTGACCGCCGTCGGCCCCGGCGTGACCGGCTACGAGGTAGGCGACGAAGTCATCTGGAATGGCATTTCCGGGGGCTACCGTGCCGTGGCCAATCTTCCGGCCAACCAGCTGACGCCTAAGCCCGCGGGCATCGATTTTGACCAGGCGGCGTGCGTCGCGATAGCTGGCGGCACAGCGTATTCGGCGCTGGTTCAGCTTGGCATTGGCGTGGGGGACACGGTCCTCATCCACGGCGCAGCGGGCGGGGTCGGCTCGGCGGCAGTCCAGATCGCGCGGCACCTCGGCGCCCAGGTCATCGGCACCGCTTCAGAGCAGAACCATGACTATTTGCGCGGCCTCGGCGCCGAGCCTGTGGCCTATGTCGAAGGGCTCGTGGAACGCGTCCGCTCACTGGGCACCATCACCGCCGTCGTGGACACCTTTGGCGGGGAGGAGACGACGACGGCGACGGTCCAGTTGCTCGGCGGCCACGGCGCCGCGGTGACTACTGTGCCTGGAACGGAGGCCAACGCCGCCGGCATTGCACCGGTCAGGCTGCTGGACGGACGGGTAGCGGAGGCGGCCCGGCTGTCGGCCGATGGAAAGCTCCGCTTCAGCATCCAGGAGCGGATTCCCCTCACCGATGCGGCCCGGGCACTGGGCATCAGCCGCGCAGGCCATGTCCGGGGCAAACTCGTGCTGATCCCGTAATTGGAACCCAGCAGGGCCAGAAGACAAAGAAGCCTGTCGTGGGGCACTTTGACACGGACACGCCGGCCGTTGAAGTCAAAAGGGCCCGGCCACTGTTCAAAGTGCCCCGTTTCGGCCTGCAGCCCCGGCCCGGGGCTCTCGGATCAGGCTATTTCCACCAGGTGTCGAAAATCGTCACCGGGACCGTGCGCTTGTGGCGGGTCCGCAGGTACATCGCCTCGATCCGTTCGGCGGCGGCATCGGGTACGTCGCGGCCCTCGAGGTAGTCATCGATCAGGTCATAGCCCAGGCCGAGTTCGTCCTCGTCGGTGCGGCCCGGCTTGCCGTCCAGCAGATCCGCCGTCGGAACCTTTTCCCAGATCCGGGCCGGCGCGCCGAGTTCCGCCAGCAGCGCGCGGTTCTGGCGCTTGTTGAGGCCGAACAGCGGCAGGATGTCCGCGCCGCCGTCGCCGAACTTGGTGAAGAATCCCGTGACGGACTCGGCGCCGTGATCCGTGCCGATCACCAGGTAGTTGTGCTCGCCGGCTAGGGCGTACTGGGCAATCATCCTGGTCCGGGCCTTGGTGTTGCCCTTGTGGAAATCGGAGATCTCCGTGCCCACGGTCTTCTCGAACTCGTCCTCGAAGCCGTCCACCGCTGCTGAGATGTTAAACGTCCATTCGGTCTTGGCGCGCACGAAGTCAAGGGCGGCCTGGGCGTCGTCCTCGTCGTGCTGGACGCCGTAGGGGAGCCGCACGGCCACGAAGTTCGCCTCGGTGCCCTCGGCCTCGAGTTCCTCGACTGCCAGCTGGGCCAGCCGCCCGGCCAGGGAGGAGTCCAGGCCGCCCGAGATGCCCAGGACGAAGCCCTTGTTGTGGGTGGCCGTCAAGTATTCCTTCAGGAACGTCACGCGTTTGCGCACCTCCCCGGCAGGGTCGATCCGGGGCTGCACGCCCATTTCCTCGATGATCTTCGCCTGGAGTTCACGCATGCCTCACAGCCTAGTCAGCACTGTCAACCACGCTCAACTGTTGCAGCCGGACGGTCGCTCCGGCCGGCGCTCCGGCCGCGCGCTCCAGCGGCGCCGGCTGGTGGACGCCTGGCCTAGCGCTCCTGCCGCACCGGGCCGGTGGAGCCGCGGACCGTGAGGTGGGTGGGCATCACGGACCGGTTTCGGGTGCCGCCGCCGGCGAGCGGGTTCAGCTGGGCCAGCAGCATGGACACCGCCACGCGGCCGGCCTGCTCGATCGGGGAGGCCATGGTGGACAGCGGCGGATTACAGAAGTCGGCGCCAAAGATGTCGTCGCAGCCCACAATGCTCATGTCCTGCGGGACGCGGATGCCGCGTTCGCGAAGGCGCTGGAGCATGCCGATGGCGATGAGGTCGTTGAACGCGAGGCAGGCGGTGACTCCACTGTGGACTGCGGCGTCCGCGGCTGCAGCGCCGGATTGTGTCTTGGGGGCGAACGGACCGAGCCGGCGCACCTCCACGCCGCGCTCCTCGGCTGCCACGGACAATGCGGTCCACCGCCGCTCGCTGGACTGCGACGTCGTCGGGCCGGCGACATAGGCCACCCGGGTGTGTCCCAGCGAGATCAGGTGGTCCAGCGCCTGGCTGGTGCCGGACGGGGTGTCGATCAGGACCGCGGGAACGCCGGGCACGTCACGGTTGATGGCGACCATGGGCATCTTCGCCGCCGCGTCCAGCAGGGCTTCGTCGCTGAGCCGGGATGCGGCAACGATGATGCCGTCAGCGCTCTTGCGCAGCTGCTCCACGGTGCTGGCCTCCACCTCGTCGGATTCTTCCGTGTCCACCAGCAACTGGGTGTACCCGGCCGCCTTGAGCTGGAGCTGGGTGCCCCTGATGAGGTCGAAGTAGTACGGGTTGGTGATATCCGGAACCAGGACTCCTACCGCGCCCGTGCGCCCGGAGCTCAGCGCCTTCGCCTGGCTGTTGGGTGTGTAGTGCAGCTGGGCCGCGGCCGCCTCGATCCGCTGCCGCGTCCTGATGTTGACGCGGTCCGGTGTGGAGAGGGCGCGGGAAACCGTGGAGGCCGCCACGCCGCAGAGCGCGGCGATGTCGTGGATGGTGGCCGGGCGGTCCACTGCTGCTGGTTGCGTCGTCGCCACGGCGCTCCTCTCTGAACGTGGTGGCCGGGCTGTGATTGCCGCCACAGGACCGGTCAGCAAAGAATGCCACAGATTGTCAAAGGTTGGCAACCGGTTGTCATTGGACGCGAGCGCTGGTTAGACTGGGGCCCTACACCGTTTGTGAACTGCGTCACCGCGCCGGAGCCGGAAGCTGCCCGCGGCGGCCGCGAAACCCAGGAGATCCGCGTGAGCAAAACACCACCCGCAGTCTGGTCGCTGTCAGGCTTCGGCGACGAAATAGATCCGGACCCGGCAGTTCAGGCCGCCGTGCTCCTGGCGCTGGGCGCAAGCCACATCGAGGTTCGCAGTGCCTGGGGCACCAACGTCTCCGAGCTGGAGCCCGAGCAGGTTGCCCGGCTCAAGGACATCCTGGATGAAAAGGGCCTCAAGGTCTCCGCCGTGGCCAGCCCCATCGGCAAGGTGGACGTGAGCCTGCCGGTGGAGCACGAGCTGGCACGGCTCCGCCAGATCATCTCGGTGGCCAAGGGGCTGGATACACAGTACGTCCGGATCTTCTCCTTCTTCCGGGCCGAAGGACGCAGCGCGGAAGACATCCGCGAGGACGTCCTGGACCGCATGGGCGCCCTTGCGGCACTCGCCGCGGAAGCCGGCGTCGTGCTCCTGCATGAAAACGAAAAGGGCATCTATGGCGATACGCCGCAGCGCGTGCTGGACATCATGGAGTCCGTGAATTCGCCCGCGCTCCGCGTCGCGTGGGACAACGCCAACTTCGTCCAGGTGGGCGTCAAGCCCTACACCGAGGGCTACGCCCTGCTGCGCCCCTACCTCGAGTACTTCCAGGTCAAGGACGCGCTCGCCACCACCGGGGAAGTGGTCCCCTCCGGCGAGGGCGACGGCGAACTCGACGCCACCATCGCCGCCCTCAAGGCGGATGGTTTCGCCGGCTTCGCCTCGCTGGAACCCCATCTGGCCAGCGCCCACGAACTCGGCGGCTTCTCGGGCCCGGCGGCCTTCGGCGCCGCGGCCCGTGCCTTCGCCGCGCTGGCCGCAAAAAACCAGATCGAACTCGTCTAGCAGGAACGCACCACCACTACGGAAAGAGGGAGCTCCGGATGCCAAAGGCGGCAATCATCGGCTGCGGCGACGTGTCGGTCGTTCACTTTGAAGCACTTGCAGGGATGGACGACGCCGGATTGGTGGCTGTCTGTGACACGGATCCGGGCCGCCGCGCCGCGGCACAGGAAGCCCACGGCGTCCCCGGCTTCGAGGACTACCGCGACATGCTCGAGGCGGCCGCTCCCGACGTCGTGCACATCACCACCCCGCATCACGAACACGCGGCGATCGCGATCGAATGCCTGCGCCGCGGCGTCAACGTGGTGCTGGAAAAGCCCCTGGCGCACACCCTGACTGAGGGTGAAAGGCTGCTGGCCGCGGCTGCCGAAAGCACGGCGAAAATTGGCCTGTGTTTCCAGAACCGCTACAACGCCCCGGTACAGGAAATGCGCCGGCTGCTGGACTCGGGCGATCTGGGCCAGGTGCTGGGGGCCTCGGCCACGGTCATGTGGCACCGGCAACCCGATTACTATCTCAGCCGGCCCTGGCGCGGAAGCTGGGGCGAGGGCGGCGGAGGCCTGATGATGAACCAGGCCATCCACACCGTGGACCTGCTGCAATGGCTGGTGGGCGACGTCGTTTCGCTCGCCGGCAGCGCCTCGACCCATGCGCTGGCAGAGGCCATTGAGGTGGAGGATACGGCGGAGTTCGCCGCGCTGCACAGCAACGGCGCGCGCAGCGTCTTCTACGCCACCCTCGCCAACACCCGCAACGCGCCCGTCACGCTGGACATCAGTACCGAGACGGCAACACTGAGTCTGCGCGGGGACCTGACGGTCAGTTACGACGGCGGGCGCAGCGAGGTGGTGCGTGAACGCGCCGCCGGATCGGGCGGCCGCTCCTACTGGGGTGTTTCGCATGGGCTGCTGATCGCAGATTTCTATGCCGGGCTGGCGCAACCGGGCCCGTTCTGGATTGACGCCGCCGAAGGGGCGAAGTCGCTGCGGATCGTGAAGGAACTCTACCGGCAGTCCTACCCCGGCTCTGAGGAAAAAGTGTCCTAACCGAAGCCGCCTCCGCGGCCGCGCGCACTGCCCCTGCGGCAGCGCGCGGACTCCGTACCGCTTTCCGCTGCGCACGCAGTGCTTGCGAACGTCGTGCCCACGCACTGCGTGCGCGCCTCGGGCGCGCCGTCATGCGCCGTCGTGCTGCCCGGCCATGGCCCGGGCGCAATAATTCAAAAAGGTAATGACAATCGGTTGCCAGAAGTGGCAACCCAACGTACGCTGAACCCACAAGCGGCAGTGTGGCTCAGGCCACATTGCCGCCGCCATCGTCCGGGTAACGGACCTCGAGAAGCGATCCAAAAGGAGCCAACAATGAAGTTCGGTCCCAAGGCAGCAGCTGCTGCCCTCATCCTCAGCGCGTCCCTCGCGCTCACCGCCTGTGGCGGCACCGCAGCCGGCGGCGCGGCCGCAGGCTCCACGGCCACGTCCCTGACGCTGGGCACCATCCAAGACGTCCGGTCCTGGGACCCGGCCCAGGCGCACGTGGGCCACATCCTGCAGCCGTACCAGGCCGTCTACGACACCCTGATCCTGCGCGAGCCGGACGGCAAGCTCAGCCCGATGCTGGCCACGGCATGGAAGTACAACGCAGCCAACACCAAGCTGACGGTGGACCTGCGCTCTGATGTCACGTTCAGTGACGGCGCCACGTTCGACGCCGCGGCGGCCAAGGCCAACATGGACCACTTCAAGAAAGCCAATGGGCCGCAGATGGCCCAGCTCAGTGCGGTCAAAGACGTGGCCGTCGTGGACGCCGACACCATCGACATCAACCTCAGCACCCCGGACCCGGCCCTGGAATACTTCCTCAGCCAGGCGGCCGGCCTGATGGGCAGCCCAAAGGCGCTGGGAACCGAAGGCATCAAGACCGAACCGGTCGGCTCCGGCCCGTACGTGATGGACAAGGCCGCGTCCGTCAAGGATTCCCAGACGGTGTTCACGGCGCGCAAGGACTACTGGAACAAGGACCTGCAGAAGTTCCAGAAGCTCACCTTCAAGATCCTGACCGATCTCACCGCCCGCACCAACGCCCTCGTCTCCGGCCAGGTGGATGCGACGATCCTGGACCCCAAGAACGGCAAGCAGGCCGAGGGCGCCAAGATGAAGCTGGCCGCCAACGAGGTTGACTGGCAGGGCCTGCTCCTCCTGGACCGCGACGGTGCCAAGAACCCGGCCCTGCAAAACGTCAAGGTCCGCCAGGCCATCAACTACGCCTTTGACCGCAAGACCATCCTGGACCAGGTCATGCTGGGGCAGGGCACGCCGACGTCCCAGCCGTTCGGTAAGGCCAGCGGGGCCTGGACCGAAGAGCTGGAGAACTACTACAGCTACGATCCTGCCAAGGCCAAACAGCTCCTCAAGGAAGCGGGCTATGAAACAGGCGTAACCCTGGAAATCCCCAGCGTCCCCGGTTTCGAAACCCAGATTTCCGTTGTCCAGCAGCAGCTGGCCGACGTCGGCATCACCCTCAAGGTGGGCGCCGCGCTGACCAACACCTTCACATCCGATGTCGCCGCCCAGAAGTACACCACCATGTACTTCTCCCTCTTCCAGGGTGAACCGACGGTTGCGGTCAACCAGATCATCTCCACCAAGGCGCTCTACAACCCGTTCAAGAATGCGACGCCGGAGCTGGACGCCAAGATTGAGGCCGTGCGCGCCGGCGGGGCCGACGCGGGCAAGCTGGCCCAGGAAGTGAACAAGTACGTGGTGGAGCAGGCCTGGTTCGCGCCGCTGTTCCGCGTCAACCAGATGTATTACCACAACGCCAAGGTCAACGTCACGCCCCAGATCCAGCAGGCCGTTCCGTCCATCTACAACTACTCACCCGCCAAGTAGGACACCATGATCAGGTTCATTGCGAAACGACTGGGCAGCGGGCTGGTGGTGCTGCTTGTTGTCTCGGCGCTCACCTTCTTCCTGCTGTATATGTCCAGCGGGAGCATCGCCCGGAACATCCTGGGCGATCAGGCCACCGCTGAGCAGGTGGCGATGAAGGAACACGAGCTGGGGCTGGACCAGCCCCTGCTGACCCGCTACTTTGCCTGGGTGGCCGATGCCCTCAGCGGAAACCTGGGTGCTTCCTGGTTCTCCTCGGAACCGGTGGCCAACTCCCTGGCCACCCGGATTCCGGTGACCATGACCATGGTTCTCGCCGCAATGATCCTGATCGCAATTTGTGCGGCACTCATTGGTGTCATCGCCGCGGTCAAGCGCGGCTGGGTGGACAGGGTGGTCCAGGTTGGCGCCATCGTCGGCGACTCCGTTCCCGGGTTCGTGATCGGCGTCATCCTGGTCACCATCCTGGCCATCCAGCTGGGCCTCTTCCCGGCCACGAGCACCATTTCACCGGATTCCGGGGCCGACGCGTGGGTCTATTCCATGTCCCTTCCGGTGATCGCCCTGCTGATCAACGGCGTCACCGGGGGCGCGCAGCAGATCCGCAGCGCCGTCATCAAACAACTCGAGCGGGACTACGTCCGCACCCTGCGCAGCCGCGGGATCGGCGAGCGCGAGATCCTGTTCAAGCATGTCCTGCGCAGTGCCGCGCCGGCCGGCCTGACCGTGCTGAGCCTGCAGCTGATCGGCATGCTGGGCGGCGTGGTGATCATCGAGCAGATCTTCGCCCTTCCCGGCATGGGTCCGCTGGCGGTCGCCGCTACCGGGCAGTCGGATCTTCCCGTGGTGATGGGCGTCGTGATGTACACGGTGGTCGTGGTCATTGTGGTGAACCTGCTGGTGGACATTCTCAATGGCTGGCTCAACCCGAAAGTACGTGTGTCATGAACAATTCTTCCGAAGAAGCCGCCGCAACCGCGGCAGCCGCCGCGCCCGCCACTGCGATTCCCGCCGGGCAAAGCGGCACGGTGGTCCGGTCCACCGTCATCCGGCGCCTGTTCAAGAACCCGCTGGGCATCGTTGCCATGACCATCCTGCTGGCGGTCTCGCTCCTGGCGGTACTGGCCCCGGTCTTGGCGCCCTTCGACCAGAACTACGCCAACATCGCCAAGACCCTCGCCGCCCCGGACTCCGTGAACATCCTCGGAACGGACAGCGCCGGGCGCGACGTCTTCAGCCGGCTGCTGTACGGCGCGCAGCTGACGCTGCTTTCCGCCCTGCTCTGCGCGGGCGTGGCCATTGCCATCGGCCTGCCGGCCGGCCTGATCGCCGGGTACTACGCCGGCAAATTCGAGGCAGCCTCCAACTGGGTGGTCGGCATCCTCATGAGCCTCCCGGGCCTGATCGTGCTGCTGACCATCCGGGCGGCCTTCGGCCCCTCGGTCTGGATGTCCATGATCGCCTTCGGCATCCTGATCAGCCCGTCCTACTTCCGGCTGACCCGCACGGCCGTCCAGTCGGTGCGCAACGAGCTCTATGTCGACGCCGCACGGGTCTCCGGACTGTCCGATCTGAGTATCATCGCCCGCCACATCTTCTCCGTGGTCCGCGCCCCCATCATCATCCAGACCGCGGCGATCGCCGGCGTGGCCATCGCCATCCAGTCCGGCCTGGAATTCCTCGGTCTGGGCGACCCCACCAAGTCCACCTGGGGCGTCATGCTCTCGGAGGGCTTCAAGAACGTCTACCTGAACCCGACGTTGCTGTTCTGGCCGGCACTGGCCATGGCGCTGACCATCGGCGGCCTGGTCCTGCTGGGCAACGCCATCCGCGATGCCCTCGAGGACGGTGAAAAGATCAAGCCCCGCCGCACCAAGGCGCCGGTCACGGTCCCGGTTGCAGGCCGGGCGGCGGCGCCGGCCGCCCGGCCGTCGCGAAAGTCCGTGGCCGCCGTCGACCCCGGAACCGAACACCACCTGGTCAAGGTGACCAATCTGGGCGTCGGCTATCCGCAGGCGGATGGCTCCATCAAGAAGGTCGTCGACGACGTCTCCTTCCACGTGGACCGCGGCGAGATCCTGGGCATCGTGGGCGAATCCGGTTCGGGCAAGTCCCAGACCGCCTTCTCCATCCTGGGGCTGCTGCCGGACAATGCCCGCATCGTGGCCGGCTCCATCCAGTTCGACGGCAGCTACACCGTGGCCCCGGGCGAGGAACATGTCAGCCAGGAGCGCCTGTCCAAACTCCGCGGCAGACGGATTTCCTACATCCCGCAGGAGCCCATGAGCAACCTGGACCCGGCCTTCACCATCGGCAACCAGCTGGTGACTCCCATGGTGCGCGTCCTCGGGATCTCCAAGGCCGAGGCCAGGAAGCGGGCGCTGAAGCTGCTCACCGACGTCGGAATCGTCAGCCCGGAACGGACCTTCAACGCCTACCCGCACGAAGTCTCCGGCGGCATGGCCCAGCGCGTCCTGATCGCCGGCGCCATCAGCTGCGAACCGGACCTGGTGATCGCCGATGAGCCCACCACGGCCCTGGATGTCACGGTGCAGGCGGACGTGCTGGACCTGCTGCGCGAACTCCAGCAGCGCCTGAACATCGGCGTCATCCTGGTCACCCACAACTTCGGGGTGGTGGCGGACCTCTGCGACCGTGTGGCTGTCATGCAGAACGGCCGGCTCGTAGAGGAAGGATCCGTCCGCGACATCCTGCGCAATCCGCAGGAACCCTACACGCAAACACTCCTTGCATCGATGCTTGAAGGCAAGGAACCCATGTCCATGCTCGTTTCCACCGGCCAGAAGGAGCCAGTCGCATGAGCCCCACCGAAAGCGCTCCGCTGCTCACAGTGGACCAGCTGGTGGTCGAGTACCCCAGCAAGAAGTTCCGTGCCAAACCCTTCCGCGCCCTGACGGACATCAACATCAGCATCGGCCGCGGCGAAACCCTCGGCCTGGTGGGGGAATCCGGTTCCGGCAAAACCACCCTGGGCCGCGCCATCCTGGGGCTGGCCCCGGTGACCGGCGGGAAGATCAGCTTCGACGGCAAGGACATCAGCCACGCCACCCGCAGGGACCGGCGGGTCTTGAGCCGGGACCTGCAGGTGGTGTTCCAGGATCCCTACACCTCGCTGAACCCCGCCCTGGAGATCGGCGACATCCTCGCCGAACCTCTGGGCGTGCAGGGCATGGAGCCAGCGGCGGCCAAGAAGCGTGTCAAGGAACTGCTGGACCAGGTGGGCCTGCCCGCCGACGCCATCCACCGGCTGCCGCGCGAATTCAGCGGCGGACAGCGCCAGCGCGTGGCGATCGCCCGCGCCCTGGCCCTCTCGCCCAAGCTGATCGTCTGTGACGAGCCGGTCAGTGCCCTGGACCTCTCCACCCAGGCCCGGGTGCTGGACCTGTTCCTGCAGATCCAGAAGGACACCGGTGTGTCCTACCTCTTCGTCTCCCACGACCTCGACGTCGTCCGGCACATCAGCCATCGCGTCGCCGTGATGTACCACGGGGAGATTGTCGAACAAGGCCCGGCCGGCGTCGTCACCACCGACCCCGACCACCCCTACACCCAGCGGCTGCTGCTCGCCTCCCCGGTCCCGGACCCGGACCGGCAGGAACAGCGCCGCGCAGACCGGCACCGCCTGCTCGAAACGCAGCGGATGCAGCACGAACAAGCGGGTGCCCTCGCCTGAGGAAACCCTCGCCGTCAGATAGAACGGCCGGCTACAACGGCCGGCGCCCTGGCGGCAGCACCTAACCGGCAAAGAGGGCCCTAAGGGTCCGGAACACCACGGAGGAATACAGTGGCCAAGATTGGCGTACAAGCGATGATGCTGAGAGACAGCTTCGCCGAAGTGGGGGCGTTCGAGACGCTCCGCAAGGTGAGCGCGATCGGATACAACGCCGTCGAAATCTCCCAGATCCCGATGACCACGGAGAACGTCGCCGAGCTGGACCGATCCCGGAGTGAACTGGGCATGGACATCGCGGCACTCTCCGTCGCGCTGGAGACCCCCAAGGGCCGTCCCGGAGATTCGCTGGCGGAACACTTCGACAAGATCGTGGAGGAGGCCAAGCGCCTGGACTCCAACCTCCTGCGGATCGGCATGCTGCCGTTCCCGGCCATGAAGTCGATCGCGGCAGTCGTTGATTTCGCCAAGCAGGCCAACGAGTACGCGGAGCGCCTGCAGGAACAGGGCCTGAGCCTGTACTACCACAACCACCACATCGAGTTCGCGAAGTTCGACGGCACCTACATGCTGGACATCATCGCCGCGAACTCCCCGGCCATGGGCCTGGAAATCGACGTGCACTGGGTGCAGCGCGGCGGCCTGGACCCCGTCCGGACGCTGCAGAAGTACGCCGGCCGCACGGCCATGGTCCACCTGAAGGACTACCGGATCGGCCAGCTCCCCGAACGCGCCTTCGGGCTCCTGGAAACCGGGGACATCAAGGGCTTCATGGCCGAGTTCAAGGACGTGGTCCAGTTCGCCGAAGTGGGCGAAGGCAACCTGGACTTCGCCTCCATCATTCCGGCCGCCCAGGCCGCCGGTGCCGAGTACCTGCTGGTGGAGCAGGACGAGCTCTACGGGCGCACCGTGTGGGACGCGCTGCAGACCTCCTACGACAACCTGGTGGCGCTCGGCCACGCCGACCTTTTCTAACCCCCTGACTATGGAGAATTCACTCATGAGCAAGAAAGTACGCCTCGGCATCATCGGCCTGGGCCAGCAGGGCGGCGCCTACGCCCAGTTCATCACCGACGGCCTGGTCCCGAACATGGTGATCGGTGCCATTTGCGACACCGACCCCGCGAAAAAGGAACTGGCGGCCGCCAGGTACCCCGACGCACCCTTCTACGACGACTACATCGCCATGCTGGAAAGCGGCGACGTCGACGCGGTCGTGACGTGCGTGCCGCACTTCCTGCACCCGGAAATGGGGATCGAGACCCTCAAGCGCAACATCCACGCCCTCGTGGAGAAGCCGGCCGGCGTGTACACCAAGCAGGTCAGGGAGCTCAACGAATTTGCCGCTAGCAAGCCCGAGCTGTCCTTCGCCATCATGTTCAACCAGCGCAACAACCCGCTGTACCAGAAGCTGAAAGAGATCGTCGACGGCGGCGAGATCGGCGGCATCCGCCGCACCAACTGGATCATCACCAACTGGTGGCGCCCGCAGGGCTATTACAACTCCAGCGAATGGCGCGCCACCTGGGGCGGCGAGGGCGGCGGCGTCCTGGTCAACCAGGCACCGCACCAGCTGGACCTGTGGCAGTGGATCTGCGGCGTGCCGAAGTCCGTGTACGCCAAGGTTGCCTACGGCTTCCGCCGCGACATCGCCGTGGAGGACGAAGTCACGGCCGTCGTGGACTACGGCAGCGGCGCCACCGGCGTCTTCGTCACCGCGACGCACGACCTCGTGGGTACCGACCGCTTCGAGATCCTGGGCGAGAAGGGCAAGATCGTGGTGGAGAACAGCAAGACCGCCACCGTGACCCGGCTGAAGAAGCCCGAGCGTGAACTCAGCGACGGCATGGGCATGGACGATGTCCGCAAGCTCTTCATGGGCGAGCTGAACCCCGGGGAGTACTACACCACCGAGGTCATCGAGTTCGAGTCCGCCTGGGGCGCGCAGCACTCCGGCGTCCTGGCGAACTTCGCCGCCAACATCCTGGACGGGACGCCGCTGCTGGCCCCGGGATCGGACGGCATCAAGGGTGTCCGCCTGGCCAACGCCATCCACCTCTCCAGCTGGACCGGCACGGAGGTGGCGCTGGACTTCGACGAGGACGAGTTCCTCGCCGAGCTGAACAAGCGCATCGCGGAGGAAGGCAAGTTCCCCGAGCGCTCCTAGCCCACCCGACCCAGTCGCGGCAGGGGCCGTTTTGAGCGCTCAAAACGGCCCCTGCTGCGAGCTGGTTGGGTTGTTTCCTCGTTAGGATGGGGCGGTGACTGAACCCAAGATGCCGGACGCTGCCGCAACAACAGAGCCGGCCAAGAAGCATTCCCGGTCCGGAAAGTCCCACGCCACCATCTACGACATTGCCAAGGTTGCCGGCGTCAATCCCTCCACCGTCTCACGGGCGCTCAGCAAGCCCGGCCGGGTCAGCGCCAAGACGCAGAAACTCATCGAGGACGCCGCAGCCGAGCTGAACTACCAGGTCAATCCGTTCGCCCGCGCGCTGCCCACCGGCCGCACCAACACCTTCGGCCTGATCGTCGCGGACATCACCAACCCCACGTTTTTCGACATCATCCGCGGGGCGGAAACGACGGCCACCCTGCGGGACTACACCCTGGTGCTGGCCGAGTCGGCCGAGTCCGGCGTCACCGAACTGACGGCAGCACGACGGATGATGGCCACCGTGGACGGACTCATCCTGGCCAGCCCCCGCATGGACGACGACGACATCCGCGCCATCGCCCGGGACAAGCCGGTGGTGGTCATCAACCGCGAGGTCGACGGCGTGCCGTGCGTGGTTCCCGACGTCAACAAGGGCATCAGCGAGGCCGTCCGCAGCCTGGCCGCCAACGGGCACCACAAGGTTGCCTTTGTTGCCGGGCCGCCGCAGTCCTGGATGTCCGCGCGCCGCTGGGAAGGCGTGCAGGCGGCCTGCGAATGGTCCCGGCTCGAGGCCGTGCGGCTGGAATCCGCCAAACCCACCGTCGACGGCGGCCGCCAGGTGGCGCGCGACGTCCGGGCCAGCGGGGCCACGGCCGTACTGACCTACAACGACCTCCTGGCCATCGGGCTCATGCAGGAACTCCAGGCCGCCGGCATGGTAGTCCCGGACCAGATCAGCATCGTGGGCTTCGACGACATCTTCGGGGCGGATTTCACCACGCCTCCGCTCACCACCGTGCGCTCGCCGCTGGGGGAGTGCGGCTCGGGCGCCGCCACGCTGCTCCTGGATCTGCTGCACGATGATCTCCCGCGCAGCGCGGGGGAACCTGCCCCCACCCTGCGCGTCGAGACGGAGCTGGTGCTGCGCGGCTCGAGCGGGCGGCTGCTGCCCGCGGGCTAGCCGCGCCTGGGGCCACTCGCAACCTGGTGGCAATTTTTGGCAACCGGTTGACAAATGCCGGAGGCAAGCCGGACCATTGATCTATGTCACAGTCGATTGCCGCCAACCCAGACCGGCTCCTGCCCGCGGATCCCGGAACGCGCAGCATTGCGCGCGACCTCCTGCAGCGCGTCCAGGACCTCCCCATCATTTCCCCGCACGGGCACGTTGACGCCGCGGTCATCGAGCACAACAGCCCCTTCCCGGACCCGGCAGCGCTGCTGGTCAGCCCGGACCACTACGTCACCCGGCTGATCCACGCCAGCGGCGTCCCGCTGGACCGGCTGCGGGGCTCGGCAGCGGCGGAGCCGGACTCCCGCACGGTCTGGCGCGAGTTCTGCAAGGCCTGGCCGCTGTTCGAAGGCACGGCCTCCGGCTACTGGCTCCGCACCCAGTTCAGCAGCGTCTTCGGCCTCCGGCAGGAGATTAGCGCCGAGACCGCCGATGCCAGCTTCGATGCGATCTCCGCCAAGCTGCTGGAGCCCGGATTCCGTCCCCGCCAGCTCTTCAAGGACTTCAACATCGAGGTGCTGGCCACCACGGACGACCCCCTGGACAGCCTCGCCAGCCACGCGGCGATCGCCGAGGACCCCACGTTCCACGGCCGCGTCCTGCCCACCTTCCGCCCCGACGCCTACCTCAACATCGCGCACCCCACATGGTCCGCGAACGTGGACCGGCTCGTCGCGGCAGCGGGCGACGGCGCCACCGGCTATGCCGGCTACATCACCGCACTGGAAAACCGGCGTCGCTACTTCGTGGACCATGGCGCAGTCTCGGCCGACCACGGCGTCCGGACCCCGGCAACGCTCAAGCTCGACGCCGGCGACGCGGCCAGGCTGTTCGACCGCGCCCGCTCGGGCCAGGCCACGGCGGCCGACCGCGACGGCTTCGAAG
This sequence comes from Arthrobacter sp. 131MFCol6.1, assembly GCF_000374925.1. Classification (GTDB taxonomy): domain Bacteria; phylum Actinomycetota; class Actinomycetes; order Actinomycetales; family Micrococcaceae; genus Arthrobacter. The sequence continues at coordinate 6,103 of NZ_KB895556.1, read as the reverse complement.
CCCACATGATGTACCAGATGGCCCGGATGTCCGTGGAGGACGGCCTGGTCATGACCATCCACCCGGGGTCCTACCGCAACCACCACGAACCCACGTTCAACGCCTTCGGCGCCGACACCGGCCACGACATCCCGTTCGCCGTCAACTACACCGAGGCGATCCGTCCGCTGCTGCAGGACTTCGGCACCGCCAAGGACTTCCACCTGGTGCTCTTCACCCTCGATGAGACCGTGTTCTCCCGCGAACTCGCGCCGTTGGCAGGCTTCTACCCCTCCGTCTACCTCGGCGCCCCGTGGTGGTTCCTGGACGCACCCGACGCCATGCTGCGCTTCCGCTCGGCCGTGACCGAAACCGCAGGATTCTCCCGCTCGTCCGGCTTCATCGATGACACCCGCGCCTTCTGCTCCATCCCCGCGCGCCACGACGCCTCCCGCCGGATCGAGGCCTCCTTCCTGGCGCGGCTGGTCGCGGAACACCGCGTCAGCGAGGACCGCGCCCATGAACTGATCGTCGACATCGTGGACGGCTCACCCCGACGGGTGTTCAAACTGTGAGCGTCGAACAGCACACCGGGGCCCCGGCCGGCGTGGAACTTCCCCAACTGAGCCGCCGCCTGCGCCCCGGCGCCAAGGCACCCGTGCGGATCATCCACCTGGGCCTGGGCGCCTTCCACCGCTCGCACCAGGGGTGGTACACCCACCAGGCGTCCGACGCCGCGGACTGGGGCATCGCGGCCTTCACCGGCCGCCGCCCCGACGCCGCCCTGGCGCTGGCCGAACAGGACGGGCTCTACACGATCGTGAACCGGGCCGACGGCGGCGACTCCTTCACCGTTGTCAGCAGCATCGTCGAAGCCGTGGACGGGGCGGATGTGCGGCGGCTCGCGGAGCTGGTCGCCGCGCCGGCCACCGCGGTGATCACCCTGACCATCACCGAAGCGGCCTACCGGCTCCGCGTCGACGGGCAGCTTGACCGCACCGCGCCCGACGTCGCCGCCGACCTGGCGCTGCTGACGTCCGGCAGCGGAAGCCCGGCGACGCCGCTGGGCCGGCTGGTGCTGGCCCTCGCAGCCCGCCGGGCTGCCGGGTCGGGACCGCTCGCCGTCGTCTGCTGCGACAACCTTTCCAACAACGGCACCGTCGCGCACAACGCCGTGGCAGGCATGGCCGGGGCATGGGACGCGGGCCTGGCCGGATGGATCGACGCCAACGTCAGCTTCGTCAGCACCTCGGTGGACCGCATCACTCCCCGCACCACGGCCGCGGACATCGCCGCCGTCCAGGCCGCGTGCGGCTACCGCGACAATTCGCCCGTGGTGGCCGAGCCCTTCTCCAACTGGGTGCTCAGCGGGGAGTTCCCCGCCGGGCGGCCGCGTTGGGAAGACGCCGGTGCCGTGTTCGTCGCCGAGATCGAGCCGTACGAGAACCGTAAACTCTGGCTCCTGAACGGCGCACACTCCCTGCTGGCCTACGCCGGGCAGCTGCGCGGCCACACCACCGTGGCCCAGGCCCTGGCGGACCCGCTGTGCCTGCGGGCCGTCGAAAAGTTCTGGGACGAGGCGGAGGCAAACCTGTCCGGACCGGAGGGAAATGCCGCGGACCTGCAGATCCCGGCCTACCGCGCCGCCCTGCTGGAGCGATTCGGCAACGCCCGGATTGCCCACCACCTCGCACAGATCGCGATGGACGGCAGCACGAAGCTGCGGATGCGCGCCATTCCGGTGCTGCGGGCCGAGCGTGCCGCGGGCAGGCCCGGCGCGGCGGCCGCGCTCATGATTGCCGCCTGGATGGACTACAGCGCCGCCTCCGCCGCGTTCCAGGATCCGCTGGCCGACGAGGTGGCCGCAGCCAACCGGCTCGCGGGCGCCGAGCGGACCCGTGCCTTGCTGGCCCTGGTGGATCCTGCCCTGGCCGGAGACAGTTCCGCCGTGGACCTCATCGAAGGCTTGCGCGGAACGTTCGGGGAGCAGGCTGTCTCCCCGTAACGCCCTGCGTGCAAGGACTGCTGCCCGGCCCCCGACCATGGGGAGCCGGGCAGCAGTGTTTCGATGAACTTTCACAAGAATTATGGCAACCGCTTGCCAAATGATTGCCAAGTGATTAGGATTACAGCAAGAGCACAAACCGGCCCCGCGGCCGGACCCCAATAAATACTCCCCGGCACTGCCCGCAAAGACGCGATAGGACCTTCCAATGCTCAAGCCCCAGGCCAGCGAAACCCGCGAGATCGTCAATCTCGACGGCCTGTACCGCTTCAAGGTCGACTTTGACCGCTCCGGCCACCGGGACGAATGGTTCAAGGCGCCCCTGGAAACCGGGCTGGAAATGGGCGTCCCGGCCAGCTACAACGATGTCTTCCCCGACAAGGCCGTCCGGGACCACGTGGGCTACGTCTGGTACCAGCGCGATGTCCGGGTCCCGCGCGGCTGGGCAGGGGAGCGGATCCACGTCCGCCTCGACTCGGCCACCCACGAGGGCATGGTGTGGGTGGATGACACCCTGGTGGCCCAGCACACCGGCGGCTACATGCCTTTCAGCGCGGACATCACGGACCACGTGACACCGGGGCAGGTCTTCCGCCTGACGGTCTCGGTCAACAACGAGCTCACGCAGGCCACCATCCCGCCCGGCACCATCACCGTCACCGGGGACGGCCGCCGCCAGCAGAGCTACCTCCACGATTTCTACAACTACGCCGGCCTGCACCGCAGCCTCTGGCTGTTCAGCACCCCCGCGGTCACGGTCGATGACATCACCGTCGTCACCGGCTTCGAGGGAACCACCGGCAGCGTCGACTATACGATTGCCACCGCCGGCGGGACCGGCAGCGAAACGGTCACCGTTTCCCTCCGCGACGCCGACGGCGTCGAGGTCGCCCGCGCCGACGGTGCCCGCGGCACGCTGGCGGTCGCCGACGTCGTGCTCTGGAAGCCCGGCGCCGCCTACCTGTACAGCCTCACCGCGCAGATCCGCGACGGCGGCCGGCTGTTGGACAGCTACACCCTGCCGGTCGGCGTCCGCACCGTGGAAGTCAGCGGCAAGGAATTCCTCATCAACGGCGAACCGTTCTACTTCACCGGCTTCGGCATGCACGAGGACCACGTGGCCATCGGCAAGGGCCACAGCAACGCCCAGATGGTCAACGACTTCCAGCTCCTGGACTGGGTGGGCGCCAACTCGTTCCGGACCTCGCACTATCCCTACGCCGAGGAAGTCATGGAGTTCGCGGACCGGCACGGCATTGTGGTGATTGACGAAACCGCCGCCGTCGGGCTGCACCTGGGCTTCGGCGCCGTCTTCGGCGGCATCGCCAAGAAGACCTACGTCGAGGGCGGCGTGGACGCCAACACCGCCGCCAACCACCGGCAGGCGATTACCGAACTCGTCGCCCGCGACAAGAACCACCCCTCGGTCGTGATCTGGTCGATCGCCAACGAACCGAACGGTTCCGAGGAGGGCGCCCGCGAGTACTTCGCACCCCTCGTGGAGCTGACCCGCAGCCTGGACCCCACCCGGCCCGTCGGCTACGTCAACGTCCTGTTCGACACCCCGGACAAGGAACTGCTCGGGGACCTGTTCGACGTGATCATGCTCAACCGCTACTACGGCTGGTACGTCGACAACGGCGACCTCGAAACCGCCGAACAGCACCTCGAGAAGGAGCTGCGCGAGTGGGAAGCCAAGTACGGCAAGCCCATGATCATGACCGAGTACGGACCGGACACCATGCCCGGCTTCCACTCCATCTATGAACAGCCCTGGAGCGAGGAATACCAGGCAGCGTTCCTGGCCATGTACCACCGGGTCTTCGACCGGGTGGACGCCATGGCCGGTGAACAGGTCTGGAACTTCGCGGACTTCCAGACCTCCAACGGCATCATGCGCGTGGACGGCAACAAGAAGGGCGTCTTCACCCGGGACAGGCGGCCCAAACCCGCCGCCTATGCCCTGCGCCAACGGTGGACGGCACTGGCCGGCACCAAGAACAGCACCTCCAAGGCGTAGGCCTTACCGCACATTTTTCGCCGGACCCAGGTCCGGCAACGGGTAAAGGAGCCCAATCATGAAAAAGCTGAACAAGCTCAGCATCGTCGGCTATGGCGCCGGCGACGCCGCAAACAATCTGGCCTTCACCACCGCCACCATGTTCCTGCTCGTGTACTACACGGATGTGGCCGGGATCTCCGCCGCGGCCGCCGGCACCCTGCTGCTGGTGGTGCGGATCTTCGATGCCTTCGCGGACGTCTTCGCCGGCCGCGTGGTGGACCGGACCTACAGCAAGCGGTTCGGCAAGTTCCGTCCGTTCATCATGTTCGGCTCCATCCCGCTGCTGCTGCTGAGTGTGGCCACCTTCTCCATTCCTGAGCTCGGCGAATCCGGCACCCTGCTCTACGCCTACGTCACGTACGCCGCCCTGGGCCTGGCCTACAGCCTGGTCAACATCCCCTACGGCTCCCTCGCCGGCGCCATGACCCAGGACCCGGCGGAACGCGCCAAGCTCGGCTCCGCCCGGATGATCGGCGCGCTGCTGGTCGGCTCCGCCCTGGGCATCTTCGTGGCCCCGCTGATCAAGCCCGGCGCCGACCTGCAGGCCACCTTCACCACCATCACCCTGGCGTTCGTCGTCATCGGTGCGGCCCTGTACTTCTTCACCGTCCTGACCGCCAAGGAGCGGGTCCACCGCGCCGTCCCCAACGTCACGTTCAAGCAGAGCATGGACACCCTCAAGGGCAACCGGCCGCTGCTGATGCTGTGCCTGAGCTCCTTCTTCTTCCTGACCGGCTACCTGGCCCTCACCTCGGTCCAGCTCTACTACCTCCGCGACGTCCTGGGCCGGCTGGACCTGTACCCGGTGCTGTCCATCATCCAGCTCGTCCTCACCTTCGTGCTGGCCGCCTTCATGCCCAAGCTGGTCCGGAACCTCGGCAAGAAGCGGGTCTACATCCTCTCGTCGCTGCTCACGGTGATTGGCGGCACCGTCGTCTTCTTCACCCCGGCCAGCCAGGTCTGGATCGGTTTCACCGGCCTGGTGGTCAGCCTCGTGGGCGTCCTCGCGGTCAACATCGTGGTGTGGGCCCTCGAAGCCGACACGGTCGAATACGGCGAATGGAAGACCGGCGTCCGCACCGAGGGCATCACGTACGCGCTGTTCTCCTTCACCCGCAAGACCGGCCAGGCAGTCGGCGGCGCGCTCGCGGCCTACGCCCTGGCCCTGGGCGGCTACAAGTCCGGCGCCGTCCAGACGCCCGACGCCGTCTTCGGCATCCAGCTCGCCGCCGGCGCCCTGCCGGCGGCCATGACCATCCTGGCCGTGATCGTCATGGCCAAGTACACGCTCACCGACACCATGCACGCCCGGATCCTCACCGAGATCCAGGCCCGCCGCACCGACGGCGAAGGATCGTCGGCCGGCGACCGGCCCTCCGATTCCGACGGCGCCGCCCCCGCCGTCACGGCCGATGCCGCGCCGCTGGCGCCGGGCAATTAAGACATCCCCGTTAGAGCAGATAAGGACCTGTTGTGAAAATCATTGCCGCTGAAGTGTTCGTCACCAGCCCCTCCCGGAACTTCGTGACCCTGCGGATCACCACCGAGGACGGGGTGACCGGGATCGGGGACGCGACCCTGAACGGGCGCGAGCTGGCCGTGGCCGCGTATTTGAAGGAGCACGTCGCGCAGCTGCTGATCGGCAAGGACCCGCACCGGATCGAGGACACCTGGCAGTTCCTGTACCGGTCCTCGTACTGGCGCCGCGGGCCGGTCACGATGGCCGCGATCGCCGCGGTGGACATGGCGTTGTGGGACATCAAGGGCAAGCTCGCCGGGATGCCGGTCTACCAGCTCCTGGGCGGGGCGTCCCGGAACGGGCTGCGCGCCTACGGGCACGCCTCCGGCGCGGACCTGCCCTCGCTCTTCGACTCGGTCCGCGAACACCTGGAGCTCGGGTACAAGTCGATCCGGATCCAGACCGCGGTCCCCGGGATCAAGGCCGTCTACGGCGTCGCGGCCCAGGCCCAGGCCTCCGGGGAGCGGTACGACTACGAACCGGCCGGGCGCGGCGCGTTCCCGCAGGAAGAGGACTGGGACACCCGCGCCTACCTCCG
>NZ_KB895555.1 GCF_000374925.1 Arthrobacter sp. 131MFCol6.1 | reverse complement strand
CGGAAGTTCAGCTCCCCCCGGGACGCCCTGGACGTCGGGATCGCGACCGTCTACCAGGACCTCGCGGTGGTGCCTTTGATGCCGATCTGGCGGAACTTCTTCCTCGGCTCGGAACTGACCTCCGGGTTCGGGCCGTTCAAGAGCATGGACGTCGAGAAGATGAAGGACATCACGCTCAAGGAACTCGCCGCGATGGGCATCGACCTGCGCGACGTCGAACAGCCCATCGGCCAGCTCTCCGGCGGTGAACGCCAGTGCGTCGCGATCGCCCGGGCCGTGTACTTCGGCGCGAAGGTCCTGATCCTGGACGAGCCCACCGCGGCCCTGGGCGTGAAGCAGTCCGGCGTGGTGCTCCGCTACATCCTGCAGGCCCGCGACCGCGGCCTCGGGGTCATCTTCATCACCCACAACCCGCACCACGCCTTCCCCGTCGGGGACCGGTTCCTGCTGCTCAAACGCGGCAAATCAATCGGCTACTACGACAAAAAAGACATCACCCTCGACGAACTCACCGCCCAGATGGCCGGCGGCGCCGAACTCGCCGAACTCGCCCACGAACTCGAACAACTCGGCGGCCACGGCGACATCGTCAAGGAAGTCCAGGGCGAAGTCGCCGACGTCGCCCAGACCACCGGCACGACCTACCAGTAACGGCCGCCCCAACTCCTGAAAGGACAAGCCTTTGGCTTACCTCAACCGCACCCCGTCCGACGCCGCCCTGCCGGTGCGGATCGGACTCATCGGCTCGGGCTGGATGGGCGCCTTCCACGCCGAGAGCATTGCCCGCCGGGTCCCCGGCGCCGTCCTTGCCGCCATCGCGGATCCGAACCTGGAATCCGCGGGGGCGCTGGCCGGCGCCCTGGGCACCACGAAGGTGACCGCGGACGCCGCCGACCTCCTGGCCGACCCGGCGATTGACGCCGTCGTCATCGCCAGCCCCGCGCGTTTCCATTCCTCCCTGATTGGCCAGGCCGCAGCGGCCGGAAAGCACGTCTTCTGCGAGAAGCCCGCCGGTCAGGGGCTCGAGGAGCTGGGCGCCGCCCTTGAGGCCGTCGACGCCGCCGGGGTGCACTTCCAGATCGGCTTCAACCGCCGGTACGCCGCAGACTTCCAAGCGGCCAAGAAGGACCTTGCCGCCGGAATCGTGGGGCAGCCGCAACTGCTGCGTTCGCTGACCCGGGACCCGGGCACCGGGAGCATCGGCCACGCCGCAAGGATCCCTGCGTGGACCATCTTCCTCGAAACCCTGATCCACGACTTCGACACACTGAACTGGTTCAACGAAGGCGCCGAACCTGTGGAGGTCTATGCGGTTGCCGACGCGCTTGTGGAGCCGGGACTGCGGGACCAGGGGTTCCTGGACACCGCCGTCGTGACCATCCGCTACAGCAACGGCGCGATCGCCGTCGCCGAGGCAAACTTCAGTGCACTGTACGGTTACGACATCCGCGGCGAGGTCTTCGGCTCCAAGGGCATGGTCCAGGCCGGCCGCGCCACCGAAACCGCCGCCCGCCGGTTCACCGCCGAGGGGATGTCCGCCGACACCCCGCGGCTGAACGTCGAGCTCTTCCGGCAGGCCTACACGGACGAGCTGGTGGACTTCGCCGACGCCGTGCGCGCCCGGCGTGACGGTACCGCGCCGGAGCCGAAGCCCTTCACTCTCACTCCGGGAGCCAGTGACGCCCGGCGCGCACTGGCCATGGCGCTGGCCTGCATCGAGTCCGTCAAGCAGGGGACCCCGGCAACGGTCAACACCGTGGCCGTCAACGAGAGCGTGGTCCTCTGATGCGGCTCGCCGTGTGCGCTGAGATGGTCTTTACGGACCTGCCGTTCACGGAGCGGGTGCGCCGGCTCCACGAGGCCGGTTTCGACGTCGAACTCTGGGACTCGCGGCCCAAGGACATCGGCGCGCTCAAGGCCACCGGGGCGGTGTTCTCCTCCATGACCGGTTACAGCTCCGGCAGCCTCGTGGATCCGGACACGGCGGACGAGGTGGTGCGGACCGCCGAGTCCCTGATCCCCACCGCCCTGGAACTCGGCGTAAGCCGGCTGGTGGTCCACCCGGCGGAACTCATCGACGGTCACGCGGCCCGGCCTGTCTACCGCTCCAGTGGACACATGTGGGTCACCGGCGCCCGGACCCTGGAACGGCTCGGGAAGCTCGGTGAGAAGTACGGGGTGACGTTCTGCCTCGAGAACCTCAACACCATCCTGGACCACCCCGGCATCCCGCTGGCACGGGCCAAGGACACCCTGGCGCTCGTGCAGGCCGCGGGGCACCCGAACGCCAGGCTCATGCTGGACCTCTACCACGCCCAAATGGGGGAGGGGAACCTGGTCGAGCTCGTTCGGACCGCCCTGCCATACATCGGCGAGATCCAGGTGGCGGACGTTCCGGGCCGCTGCGAACCCGGAACCGGGGAAATCAACTACGCGGCCGTCGCCAGGGCGCTCGCGGACGCAGGCTACGAAGGAACCGTGGGCATGGAAGCGTGGGCCAGTGGCGACAGTTATGCGGCCCTGGAGGCCTTCCGTGCGGCGTTCACCGTGCCCGCACCAAACATGAGAGTAGAAGTATGAGAGACGTAATCCTTGGACTCGTCGGCGTTGGGCGGATCGGGGTCATGCACGCCAACAACATCGCCGCCCTCAACGAGGTCCTGAACCCGCAAGGGATCCGTGTCCGGCTCCGTCTCACCGACGTCGCCGAAGAGCACGCCCGGACGGTGGCAAGCGGTCTCGGTGCCGAATTCCTGCCCTCGGTCGAGGCGCTGCTGGCCTCGGGGCTGGACGGCCTGGTCATCGCCACCGGAACCGGGACCCACCCTGAGCTCATCAAGGCCGGCGTGGACGCCGGGATCCCGGTCTTCTGCGAAAAGCCCGTGGCCCTGAACGTGGCCGACGCCCTGCCGGTGCTCGACTACATCCGGGACCGGAGCGGCGTGGTGCAGATCGGGCATCAGCGCCGGTTCGACGCCGGGTATCTGGAAGCCCGCCGCGCCTACCAGGCCGGCGAGCTGGGCTGGATCCATTCCCTGCGTGCCGTCACGTGCGACATGACGCCGCCCCCGGTCGAGTTCCTGGCCAGCTCCGGCGGGCTCTTCCGGGACTGCTCGGTCCACGATTTCGACATCCTGCGCTGGCTCACAGGCCGCGAAATCGTCGAGGTTTACGCCAAGGGCTCCAACAACGGGGATCCGGCGATCGGTGAAGCCGGCGATGTGGACACGGCCCTCGCGCTGGTGACGTTCGACGACGGCACCGTGGGAACGGTTTCGGCCACCCGCTACAACGGGGCGGGCCATGATGTCCGGCTGGAAATCCAGGGCTCCCGCGGCTCCCTGATGGTGGGCCTGGACGACAAGACGGCGCTGGCCTCCGCCGAGGCCGAGATCACGTTCCCCGCGGGGAAGCCGCATCTGACGTTTGCCGAGCGGTTCGAGACGGCGTACCGCTCCGAGATGGAGGCGTTCGTCGAACTGATCCTTGGCCGCCGGGAGAATCCCTGCACTCCGGAAGACGCCGTCGCGGCCTCCCGGGTTGCCGATGCCGCCCAGGAATCGCTGGCCACCGGTGCCCCGGTCAAGGTGACGGCGAGCGTCGCCAGCTGACCACGGCCCGGGGGTTGCCGGTCCTGAGCGGTCAGGGCCGGGTGCGGCACACCTCGACGAAGGCCCGGAACGGCGCGAGCCGCTCCCCGGCCGGGAGTTCCAGGGCCTCGGGGTGCCACTGGACCGAGGCCACCCAGCGCTCCGGATCCTCGAGCGCCTCGACAGTCCCGTCCTCGGCCACGGCCGTCACCCGCAATCCTCCGGCCACCCGGGCCACGGCCTGATGGTGGCCGGAGGCGATCTTCACGTTCACGGCACTCGAACCGCCGCCGTAGAGAGCGGCCACCCTGGAGCCGGCCTGCACCCCCACCTCGTGCCAGGCCCACGGTCCTGCCCCGCGCCCCGGCGCGGGCTCGCGGTGCGCCACCGTCCCCGGCGCCATGTCCTGGATGAGCGTCCCGCCGTAGACCACATTGAGCAGCTGATGCCCGCGGCAGATGCCGAACACAGGCAGCCCGGCGTCGATCGCAAGACGCGCCACGGCGAGATCCAGCGCGTCCTGGGCAGCGCTGACGTCGTAGCAGACGTCGCCGCGCAGCTCGCCGTAGAGGGCGGGGTCGAGGTCGCCGCCGCCGGGAAGAACGACGCCGTCAAGGGAGGCCAGCGCCGCGGCGAGGCCGCCGTCGTCGGGCCCCAAAGCGTCGAGCAGGACCGGTTCGCCGCCGCCCTCACGCAGCAGCTCCACGATGTACTCGAACAATGCGTTGGCTTCCGCCACGCGCGGGTCGGGATCGGCGGAACTGCTGAGGCGGACGGGAACGCCGATGCGCGGCCGGCCGCGGAGGGGGTTGCGGGAAGTCTGCATGCCTCATTCTGCAACACGATCGCGGACTAGGATTACTAGATGAATCCCCGCTATCTCGTGTCCCGCAGCCGGTACATTGCCGCCGCCCCCGAGGCCATCTTCGAGGTGCTCGCCACGCCCGCCCTGCACAGCGTGATCGACGGCTCGGACACGGTGAAGGGCGCCCAGCCGCGCGGGCCACGGCGGCTGTACCTCCGCGCCAGGTTCGGCATGCAAATGAACATGCGGGTGAACTACAAGATCCTCAATACGGTCTGCGAATTCGAGGAAGGCCACCGGATTGCGTGGCGGCACTTCTACGGCCATGTGTGGCGCTACCTGCTCGAACCATCCACGGGCAAGGACGGCACCGCGGGCACGCTGGTCACCGAGCAATGGGACGCGCGCCGGGTCCGCGGCAAGAGCTTCCTCCGGCTGGCCGGCTACCTGCGCCGCCATCCGGCCAATCTGGAACAGACGCTGGCCAAGCTCGACGCCTACATGGCTGCGCACCCGGACATGGGTAATGTGGATGGCAGCACGAAACGAGACTGAAGGTGGGAACTGGGATGGGCCGCAGGACACTGGTCGACGATCTCGTCGACGGCCTGCTGACCGAAATCCTTGACGGCAAGCTCCAGCCCCACAACCCGATTCCGCCCGAGGCCGACATCGCCAAGGCCTACGGCGTCAGCCGGCTCACCGTGCGTGAGGCCCTCAAAGCGCTCCGCGCGCAAAACATCCTCTATGTGAAGGCCGGCCGGGGAACCTTCGTCAATCCCACGGACAACTGGACCGGCCTGGACGCGATTTTCAAGGCGGCCTCGCATGGCAATGCGGCCGACCAGGTCTCGGTGGGACTGATTGAGATGCGCCGGATGGTGGAGACCGGGGCGGCCGCGCTCGCCGCCAAACGCTATACCCCGGAGCAGGCCGAGCGCATGCGCGAGTGCATCGCGGACATGAAGCGCTTCCACGACTCCGGCGACCTGGACCGCTTCGTGGAGGCGGACATTGGCTTCCACGACGCCGTCCTGAAGGCGTCCGGCAACCCCTTTGTGCGGGCCCTTTTCGCCCAGTTGGGCCAACTGCTGTACGTGACCCGACGCGAAACATCGGCCGTCGAGGTGATCCAGCAGCATGCCATCGATTACCACCAGCGGGTCCTGGACAGCATCCTGAGCGGCGACGCCGAGCGCTCGCGGCAGGCGATGGATGAGCACATGGACCAGACCAATGCGGACTACGAACGCTACGTCCGGGGCGCCAAGTCCTGACGTCCACCTCCGGACTCTTGACGTAATCCGAATCACATCCTAAGATTTTGCCTAGTTCCTGAATCAGATGTCTGACATCTGACTCAACAAGTATCCTGCAGCACGCGCTTCCAAGCGGGCAGGATGACCACCCCAATCCACCGATTTCCTCACCCGGCACAGCCGCAGGGCAGGAAAACACGTAAGAAGGTCGATGATGACTTCATTAGCCCCCAAGTCCTTCGGACTCGGCGAACTGGGCGACCGCACGCTCCGCAAGGTCCGCCGCCGCGTCATGCCCCTGATTGTCCTGCTCTACTTCGTTGCCTACCTGGACCGCAACAACGTCGGATTCGCCAAACTCACCATGAGCGAGGACATCGGCCTGAACTCCGCTGCCTACGGACTGGGCGCCGGCATCTTCTTCCTTGGCTACGCCCTCCTGGAGGTTCCCAGCAACGCGGGCATGTACCGGTTCGGAGCCCGGAAATGGCTGGCCCGCATCCTGATCACGTGGGGCATCTTCGCCACCGCCATGTGCCTGGTGAACGGTGAAACCACCTACTACATCATCCGGTTCCTGCTCGGTGCCGCCGAGGCCGGATTCTTCCCGGCGATCCTGTTCTACCTGACGCTGTGGTTCCCCGCCGCGCAGCGCGTCACAGTGCTGGGCATCTTCATCCTTGCCCAGCCTGTATCCAACGCGCTCGGCGCCCCGGTATCCGGACTCCTGCTGCAGATGGACGGCGTCATGGGCCTCCAGGGCTGGCAGTGGCTCTACATCATCGAAGGCATCCCGGCGATCGCCCTCGGCCTGCTGACGCCCATCCTCATGACGGACCGTCCGCGGGACGCCAAATGGCTCGAGGCCGACGAGCGCAACTGGCTCACGGCCACCATGGACGCCGAACTGGCGGCCAAGTCCCAGTCGGGCAAGCACAACTTCCTGGCCGGGCTCAAGGACAAGCGCACCCTGGTCTACTCCGCCCTCTACTTCGGACTGGTGTGCGGAATCTACGGCCTGGGCCTGTGGATGCCCACCATCGTCGCGGCCCTCGGCAAGTTCTCCACGGCCGAGATCGGCTTCATCGTCTTCATCCCCTATGCCGTGGCCGCAGTATTCGTCTACTTCTGGAGCAAGCGCGCGGACCGGACCGGCAAGCGTGCCTGGCACGCCTCGGTCAGCATGGTGCTCGCGGGCGTCGGACTCCTGGCCGCCGGCTACCTGCTGCCGGTCAACCCCTTCCTCGCGATGATCGGCCTGACGGTCTCGGCCATGGGGATCTACGGGGCCATCGCCCCGTTCCTCTCGATGCCCTCCGCGGCACTGACCGGTGCGGCTGCCGCTTCCGGACTGGCCCTGGTGAACTCCCTCGGAAACCTCGGCGGCTTCATCTCCCCGTACGCCGTCGGCCTCCTCAAGGACGCCACCGGAAGCAACCAGAGCGGGCTGCTGTTCCTGTCCCTCTGCCTGTGCCTCACCGCCGTGGCCACCTACCTCTACGCCCGCCGGCGCCCCGAAGGCGACGCCGGCCTTGACCCCGCGGTCGCAGCGGCTGCCGCCGTCGACCCGGCCAAAGTATCCTGATCCGAACCCCTGAAGGAATCGTCGTCATGACATCAATTACCCCGTTCCCCACTGAACGCACTGTGGTCCTGACCGGAGCCGCGTCAGCCCGCGGCATCGGCCGTGCCGCCGCCGACCGCCTGGCCAGCGAGGGCTGGTCCATCGCAATCCTGGACATCAATGCCGAGGACGCCAGCGCCGCTGCCGCCGAGATCGGTTCCAACCGTGCGGTCAAGGCCATCGGCGTCGGTGCGGACGTCTCCGACGCCGCGTCCGTTGACCGGGCCATCACCGAGATCGAAGGCTCGCTGCCCCCGATCGTCGCGCTGGCCAACCTGGCCGGCATCAGTTCCCCGACGCCGTTCATGGACACCACGGTCGAGGAATGGGACAAGGTCTTCGCCATCAACATGCGCGGATCCTTCATCGTCTCCCAGCGCGTGCTCAAGGGCATGATCGAGCGCAAGCTCGGCCGGATCGTGAGCATCTCCTCGATTTCGGCACAGCGGGGCGGCGGCACCTACTCCAAGGTCGCCTACAGCGCCTCCAAGGCCGGGATCATCGGATTCACCCGCGCCCTGGCCCGCGAGGTGGGCGAGTTCGGGGTCACGGTCAACGCGATCGCCCCCGGCCCCATCGACACCGACATCATGGGCGGCACCCTGAGCGAGGAACGCAAGGCGCAGATGTCGGAGGGCATCATGATGGGGCGGGTCGGCAGCCGCGAGGAAGTGGCGGCCCTGATCGCCTTCCTGCTCGGCCCGGACGCCGGTTACATCACCGCGGCCACCTATGACATCAACGGCGGCCTCCAGGTGTCCTAATCTGCACGCACCCCCGTTGCGCTATCACTTTTGGGCCTCAAGATCCCGGAATGGCCACCAAAAGTGATAGGGCAACGGGGGATTGGCGACGGTCTAGGCTGGCTCCATGAGCGCCGCCCGCAGCCTTTACCCCAGCCCCCGCACGTTGGATGTCGAGAGCGTTGCCGGTTTCGACCGGCTGGTCGCGGCGGGGGCGCGCAGCATGCACGGCTGGCATGTCCAGTCCCTGGATCTGCGGGGCCGCCGGACACAGTTGGAGGCGCTGGAGGCCCAGGGCGCGGTCTTCCTGGGCTGCAGGTTCGATCAGGGTGTGGAGGATTTGCTGCGCGGCCGGGGCGCCCTCATCTTTCCCCGGCTCACGGCGGTGCCGTTCAACCCCTACCGCGGGCAGTTGTATACGCCGCTGGAACTTTATGCCGGGATCGCCGCGTCGCCCTATGAGGACACGCTCGACGCGCGGGTGTACCAGTGGAGCATCCGGACGGGCCAGCGCCGCCGGCTCGATGCGACTCTGGCCGCCGCCCTGCATGACCATTCGATCGGCGTGGCCCTCGACGAGTTGGCCGGCACCTATCTCCGCGCCGGCCGCACGATGGTGGGGGTCATGGGCGGGCATATTGCCCGCCGCGGCACCGCCGTATTTGAGGAAGCCGCACTGCTGGGCCGGATGCTGGCCCGGAGCGGACGGGTGGTAGCCACGGGCGGCGGCCCCGGGGCCATGGAGGCCGCGAACCTGGGCGCCTTCCTCAGCGAAGCCCCCGAGCCGGACTTCCGGCGGGCCCTGGCAGACCTCGCGGCGGTGCCGTCCTTCCGCCCCTCGGTGTCCGCCTGGGCGCGGGCTGCTGCGGCGGTCGCCCAACGCCACCCGGAGGGTAAGCCGTCGCTGGGGATTCCCACGTGGTTCTACGGTCATGAACCACCGAACTTCTTCGCCACCCACGTGGCCAAATACTTCGCGAACGCCATCCGGGAAGCCATCCTGCTTGAACTGTGCAACGGCGGCATCGTCTTCTTGCCGGGTTCCGGCGGCACCGTCCAGGAGATCTTTCAGGACGCCTGCGAGAACTACTACGCCGCTCCGGAAACCGTCACCCCCATGGTCCTGGTGGGGCACGAACACTGGCTGCGGCGGTTCCCGGCGTGGCCCCTCTTACAGAGCCTGGCGTCAGGGCGCCGGATGGAGGGACGGATCTTCCTGGTCGATTCGGTCGCAGAAGCCCTTGAGGCGCTGGAGCGCTAGCGGATCAGAGATCCTTGCGGCACTGGGCGTGGCCGAGCTCGTAGAGTCCGTTCAGGTCGCCGTCGGCAAGCCCGTCCGGGGCTCCGATCTCGGGGTACATCAGCTGGGCCGGGTCATCGACATGTTCCAAGCCCATCACATGGCCGAGCTCGTGCAGGATTACGGCCGTGGCATAAGCTGCGCCCTCGGCGCGGTCCAGGTCATCCGCGATTTGCGGCGCATCCAGTTCCAGGCTGCCGGTGACGAAGCTCTTGGGACCGTCGCCGAAACTGAAGTGTGTGCTCCCGCCCGTGCCGATCACCGGGCCTTTGAGCTGCGGTGCCTGCTCCGGTGTGGTCCAGGCGATTAGCAGCGGCGCCCACCGGTCCCCGTAGCGGTCCTTCTGGTAGGGCGCCCGGGTGGGCGAGGGCGCCTCGGACGTGGGGCCGTCATTGATGAACGTGATCCCGGTGGCCTCCGAGATCGTCCGGATCGAGTCCTCCACAAGCCGCTCGGCACCCTGCGGGGCCAGGGCGGCATTGATGACGTAGTGCAGCGGACGGCACGGCGAGTAACCCACCGGAGTGCCGTCGTCGTTCGTTGCAAGGAACTTGTACGAAGTGCTGGCGGCCTCCGGTTTCCGGGGCAGGCCGAGGGGCTGGTCCTGCTCCTCGAGCCCGGGCGGGGGAGTGTCCGTCCGGTCTCCTCCGGCCGGCACGGCAGGCTGGCCGGAAGCCTGGCCAGCCTGCGGCTGTGCGTGCACGTCACTGCCTGAATTGTGCCCTGCGTTGTTTTCTGCGTTGTGCCCCGCGGTGTTCCCCGTTCCGCGGGTGACCTCGAAGAGGCCCGTGAACCGGGGATCGCCGTAGACAAGTCCCGCGGTGAGGAAGGCTCCGCCGGCGATCACCGCGGCGGCGGCCAGGTTCCTGACGATCCGCAGCGCGGTGGCTGGCCGGCTGTGCCGTGATCCGCGGTCCCGAAACTCAGGACCGTCCACTAGCCAACCACGGCGCCAAAGGCCATGCCCAGCAGGTACGTCACGCCGGCGGCACCCATGCCGATGGCCAGCTGGCGCAGGCCGCGGGTGGCCGGCGACGTGCCCGAGAGCAGGCCCACGACGCCGCCGGTGAGCAGCAGCGCCACGCCGACGAGGGCCGCGGAAACCACCAGTGCGGCGAGCCCTGTCATGCCCAGCAGGAAAGGAATGATGGGCACGATCGCGCCGGAGGCGAAGAAGCAGAAGCTCGACGCCGCCGCACCCCAGGCGGTGCCGACCGCCTCGTGCTGGTCCTCGCTTTCGGGCAGTTCCGGCCGCAGGGACAGGCTGGGATCGCAGTCACAGTCCAGCAGGCCCATCCGCTCCGCGACGCGGTGCTCGGCGGCCTCCCGGGACATGCCGCGGGCCAGATAGACGAGCAGGAGTTCGTTGTGCTCGATATCGAGCAGCGGCGCCGCCGCCAACGTGATCTGGGTGGGACGGGTCGCGGCGAGGAGCTCCCGCTGCGACCGGACGGAAATAAACTCCCCGGCCCCCATGGATAATGCGCCCGCCAGCAGCCCGGCGACGCCGCTGAGGAGCACTACCTGGCTTCCCACGCCCGAGGCCGCCATGCCCATGACGAGGGACAGGTTGCTGACCAGGCCGTCGTTGGCGCCGAAGACGGCGGCGCGGAACGTTCCGGCCAGCCGGTTGCGGCCCCGGGTGGCCAGCCCGCGGACCACTTCCTCATGGATCTGCTCGTCGGCGACCATGGCTGGGGTGGCGAACGATTCGGTGGCGTACGGGGAGCGGCTCTCCGCCCGCTGGGCCAGGGCCAGGACGAAGACCGAGCCGAAATGCCGGGCCAGGAAGCCCAACAACCGGCTCCGGAGTGAGGCATGCCGGTCCTTGCCGGCATGATCGCCCAGCAACTGGAGCCAGTGCGCCTCATGGCGTCCCTCGGCCTCGGCCAGCGCCAGCAGGATGGCGCGCTCCTCGCCGGCACGGTTCTGCGCCAGGTCCCGGTAGACGGCCGCCTCGGCACGTTCATCGGCGAGGTACTGGCGCCAGCGCTTGATGTCCCCTGCGCTGGGCGCTGCGCTCGGATCTGAACCGGCGGCCGTGCTGGGCGCTGCGCTCGCGTCTGTTCCGGGCTCCGGGCTGGGTGCGCTGACGGCAGGTGCGGTGCGGGGAGTCTCGCCGGGGGCAGGGGAGGCGTGCGGCGGGGCGGGGCGCGGGTCCGTCTCGGGGACCTGGGAGGGCTGTGTCGGGTGGTGCTGCGAAGAATCGTTGCGGTCCGATTCGGTGTGCTGAGACACGAAAAACTCCTGGGTTTGGTCGGGCATGGTCCGGCCCCATTGCGACTCCAGAGTACCCGGTATTTCCGCGTCTTTCCGGCTGGCCATCCTCAGCGGAAAGTTTAGGGAGGCCGTAACTGCCCTGCCGTGGCGGGGCCGCCCGCAGCCGCTTTCCGGCCGCAATTGTGAGCCCTTGACCGCCCGGGTCCGCGGTGTTCGAATGAAACCCAGGGCGGGCTCCCCGGGGCCCTGCCGCCGCCGAAGCCGCATGGAGGTTGCACCATGGACAGCACCGCATCACATCCCATCCAGCCGGCCCGGGACTCCCTCGAGTCCGATCCCGCCTACGACTACGCCGAGGACGCGCCCGTCAGTGATGCCGCGGAGACCGAGGACGAGGAGCTTCTCGAAGAGGCCGATCGGCTCGTTCCCCTGGACGCGGACGACTTCCTGGGCGACGAGACGCCGGTGGTGCCCCTGGAGGGGGAAGAATTCCTTGCCACTGAGGAAAACGAGTGATTCTCCCGCGGCCCGTTAAATAGCCCAAAGCCGAATAAATAGCCCAAAGGCCGACGGCGGCGCCCCCGCGTGGGGAGCGCCGCCGTCGACCTGTAACTCGCGGTCAGGACCCTGACGGGTCAGGTTCCTAGTGCGTGAGGGCCCTAGTGCGTGAGGGCCGGGGCCTTTTCTTCCTCGGCCGCGCCGCCGGCGACACGCCGGCGCCAGTTCTGCATGACCGCGGGATCCGTCGGCTTGGTCAGCAGCGACACCGCGATGTAGACGGCCGCGGAAGCCGCCAGGCCGTAGTAGATCGGCTCGTTGGCGTAGATGCCGTCCAGCGGAACCTCGGCGTTGACTTCCAGGATGATCATGGTGCCGAGCGTGATGACCGAGCCGACCGCCATGGACGCCGCGGCGGCGACGCCGGTGCCGCGCTTCCAGACCAGACCGCCGAGGATGGCCACCAGCAGGCCGCCGACAAGGATGTCGTAGGCAATGGTCAGGGCCGCGACAACGTCCTTGGTGACGATGGCGATCACGATTGCCACGATGCCCAGGCCCAGGACCCACATGCGGTTGGCCTTGACGTCGTGTTCCGGGTTGTCGGTGTCATCGGTGTTGACTGTCTTGCCGAACCAGCCGGCAACGAACGGCAGCACATCGGCGCGGGCCACGGTGGCGGCTGCGATCAGGGCACCGGAGGCGGTGGACATCATGGCAGCGACGGCGGCGGCCAGCACGAGGCCGCCGATGCCGATGGGCAACAGGTGGGTGGCGACCTCGGCGTAGACAACGTCCTTGCCCAGGGCCTTGACGTCGATCTGCGGCAGGGCCACGCGGGCGCCGAGGCCGATCAGGGCGCCGGCTGCGCCGTAGAGGATGCAGTAGATGCCGGCCGTCGCGCCGCCCCAGCGCGCAACTTCAGGCGTCTTGGCGGTGAACACACGCTGCCAGATGTCCTGGCCGATCAGCAGGCCGAGGGTGTAGACCACAAAGTACGTGATGATCGTCTGGGCGCCGATGCCGTCGATCTGGAAGAACGTGGCGTCCACCCGGCTGCGGATCCCGTCGAGGCCGCCGGCGGCGTTGAGCGTGAACGGCAGCATCAGGAAGAAGATGCCGACCGTCTTGATGACGAACTGGACCTGGTCGGCCAGGGTGATGGACCACATGCCGCCGATGGTCGAGTACACCAGCACGATTGCCCCGCCGACGGCGATCGCGACGGCGCGGTCCCAGCCGAAGAGCACCACGAAGATGGTGGCGTAGGCGCCCGTGGAGGTGGCGCAGAGCATCAGCGTGTAGGCGAGCATGACGATGCCCGAGGTCTGCGTGGCGTTGCTGCCGTAGCGCAGGGTCAGCATCTGGGAGACGGTGTAGATCTTCAGCTTCTGGATGGTGCTGGCGAAGAGCAGGCTCAGCAGCAGGACGCCGGCGCCGATTGCGACGACGAGCCACATGCCGGAGATGCCGAACTTGTAGCCGAGGCCCACACCGCCGACGGTCGAGGCGCCGCCCAGGACGACGGCGGCCATGGTGCCGGTGTAGAGGAACGGGCCGAGGCGGCGGCCGGCGACGAGGAAGTCGCTATTGTTCTTGGTGCGGGACTTGCCCCACCACCCGAACGCCAGCATGGCGGCCAGGTACACCACCACGATTGCGATGTTGACGAAAGTTGCGTCCATTAGAGGCTCCTTGGAGCGGGTTGGCAGCGGATGCGGGCTTGCCGGGCCTCAACAGAATGGTCGGCAAGGCTGCTGCTGCGTGACGTGGGTAGAGGAGGATTTCCGTCGGAACCTCCGGTTTTGCCCTATAGGCAACACATGTTGCCCAGAAGAGTATGCTGTGACTCCGGTAACAGTCAAGGCGCAGGGCGTCGTGCCGCCGCCTCCGCGTCACGAAGGCCCGCTCCCGCTAGGATTGCTCCAATAATGGGGCCAAGCGGCCGGCCGTGAAAGGTTCCTAAATGAAGGCACTACCAGTTGAACCGAGCAATGTTCCCGTTGCCATCGGTTCGCGGATCCGCGCCGCCCGGCAGTCCCAGCGGCTCACCATTGAACAGGTCGCAGACGCCACCGGACTCACCAAGGGATTCCTCAGCCGGGTCGAGCGGGACCTGACCTCGCCCTCGGTTGCCTCCCTGGTAACGCTGTGCCAGGTTCTGTCCATCTCCATTGGCGACCTCTTTGCCGCCCCCGAAACGCACCTCACGAAGCAGAATGAGGGTCCTCGGATCTCCCTCGGCGGCGAGGGGATCGTCGAGCGGCTGCTGACCGCCCGGTCCGAGCGCCGCGTCCAGATCATCCAGGCCGTGATCGAGCCGCGCGGGCGCGGCGAGTCCGAACTCTATGCTGTGGACTGCGATGTCGATGTCCTGCATGTGGTCAAGGGGAGCATCCGCCTGATCCTCACGAATGAGGAATTCGAGCTCAGCACCGGAGACACTGTAACGTTCCCCGGCCGGGAACCCCACACCTGGGTCAATCCCACCGACGACGCCGTCGAGGTGCTGTGGGTGCTGGTACCCGCCGCCAGCCGCTGAGGTCAGGACCGCAACAATAACCACCATGAACGTATCCACACGGCGCAATCCGGCACCACAGGACGGGCGCAAGCCGCTCGCGTCATCAACTGGGGGATCCATGAACCGCAACAACGTCTTTCTGTCCCTGGCCCTGGCCGCCGCGCTCGCGGTTGCCCTTGGCCTTAGCTCCTGCGCCGCAGCGGGCCAGCGTGCCGGCGAAACGGCAAGCGGCCCCGCCAGTGAAACTGCGGCCCCGGCGCAGCAGGAATCCGGCCCGGCCGCCACAACCGCGTCCACCGCCGCTTCGGCCACGCCCGCGCCGACCTCCAGCGCCTCCGGCACCCCCGCCCCGGCCACGCCGACGGCCAGTGCCGTGGCCGGCGTGAAAACCTTCACTTTCCCCGACGGGCACCTTTCCTTCTCCTACCCGAGCGGCTGGTCCATCCGGTTGGTGGGCTCGCCCGAGGACGCCGCCAAGCTGCGGGGCGTGCAGGCGGTCATCGCCGACGCCACCGGCAACGAACTGGCTTCCATCATCAGCAGCACCAGCGCCAGCAACGCCTCCGGCCCGGTGGCCCGTACCGTGCTGGACACCGCTCCGGTGCCGGGGCTAAAGGATGTGGACGGTGAACAGCTGGCCTTCGGCTTCGCGTTCGATTCCATTGCTGACCAGTCCGATTTCCACATGAGCGTCCGCAAGGAACGCGACTTCGCGCCCGGGGTCGCTGACTCCGGCTCCGCCTATGTCAGCTTCGCCAACGGCGGGGCGGAAGCCAAGGTGCTCTTCGGCAGCCCGGCGTTTGCCTCCGTCGACGCCGCCAAGGCCTGGATGACCACGGAGCAGTACATCCAGCTCAAGCGCCTGCTGCTCACTCTCAAGTACAACTGACCCCCAGGGCCTTGGTGAGATGTACGTCACATTCCGGCAATCTGCCGGAAACGGCAAATTAATGCCCAGAGTCGCCGCGTAACGTGCCGGCAAGAATCGGAAAGCCTTCCCGAAACACGCCGTGGGTAGCGTCATCCGCGGGGGGACGTACAACAGTCCCAAGGTGACATGGTCTCGCCGAATCGGCGCCCTCGGAGCGCCGGCACTCGAGGAAGGCTCCCGCTATGAAGTTCTCTGTGCTTGCAGTAGGAATGGCAGTAGATCCGCAGGTCCTTGACCCCGGATCGACCGCGTGGATGCTCACGGCCTCCGCCCTGGTCCTCCTGATGACCCCCGGACTTGCGTTCTTCTACGGCGGGCTCGTCAGGATGAAGTCCGTCCTCAACATCATGATGATGAGCTTCGGCGCCATGGGCGTGGTGGGCGTCGTCTGGGCCCTGTGGGGCTACGGACTGGCCTTCGGCCCGGATGCGCTGGGCGGATTCGTTGGGGATCCCTTCACTAATTTCGGCCTGAGCGGGCTGACCACCAGCATCGGCACCAAAGCGCCAGGACTGCCGGACATGATATTCGTCGGCTTCCAGGCCACGTTCGCCATCATCACTGTCGCGCTGATCAGTGGGGCGGTGGCCGAGCGCGTCAGGTTTGGACCCTGGCTGCTCTTTGCCGCCCTCTGGGTCACGCTCGTCTACGCGCCGATCGCGCACTGGGTCTGGGGCGGCGGCCTGTTCGGGCCCACCGGCATCATTGGCAGCAAGATCTCAGCCCTCGACTTCGCCGGCGGCACGGTGGTCCACATGAACGCCGGCATAGCCGGGCTCATGCTGGCGGTGGTTCTGGGCAAGCGGCTCGGCTTCATGAAAGACCCCAACATCCGCCCGCACAACCTGCCTTTCGTCATGCTCGGCGCAGGGCTGCTCTGGTTCGGCTGGTTCGGGTTCAATGCGGGCTCGGAACTCGCTGCCGACGCCACGGCCGCCCTGGCCTGGATGAACACGCTGCTTGCCACCTGCGCCGCCCTGCTGGGCTGGCTGCTCGTGGAGCGGCTGCGCGACGGGCATGCCACCTCGCTCGGAGCGGCCTCGGGTGCCGTCGCGGGACTCGTGGCAGTGACCCCGGCCTGTGGGTTCGTCGACCCTGTCGGGGCAATCCTGATCGGCACAATCGCCGGAGCCGTCTGCGCGCTCGCCGTCGGGCTGAAGTTCAAGATCGGGCTCGACGACTCCCTGGACGTCGTGGCTGTGCACTTCGTGGGCGGCCTGTGGGGGACCCTGGCCCTCGGATTCTTCGCACTGCCGTCCGCCAAGACGGCCGGCGGACTTTTCTACGGCGGTGGCCTGGCGCAGTTCTGGCCACAGATTCTTACCGCCCTGATTGTCACGGCATGGAGCGCCGCCATGACCACGCTGATTGGTTTCGCGATCCACAAGAGCATCGGCATGCGCGTTTCCGAGGCCGACGAGCTCTCCGGCATTGACGTGACGGAGCACGCCGAAACAGCGTACGAACTCCTCATGGTCGGCGGCAGCTTCCACCCCGGTGACCCGCATGCCCGGACTGATGGTGCCGCGGCCCACGCCCACGCCGGGACCCAGGCCGAAGCCCAGTCCGGGACCCAGGCCGGGGCCGAAGGGGAGGCCGTCCGCGGCAGGGTGTCGTCATGAAGCTCGTCACGGCCATTGTTCGGCCGGAGCGGGTCGCCGCCGTCAGCGCGGCCCTGGAACGGGCCGGGGTCAACGGCCTGACCGTGAGCCAGGCCAGCGGCTACGGCCGGCAGCGGGGCCATACCGAGGTGTACCGGGGCGCCGAATACAGCTCGGACCTGCTGCCCAAAGTGCGGCTGGAGGTCCTGGTCGAAGAGGACGCCCTCGGCGCCGTCATGGCGGCCGTTGAAGAGGGCGGGCGCACGGGCCGCTTCGGCGACGGCAAGATCTGGATTATCGAGGTACGCGACGCCGTCCGCGTCCGGACAGGGGAGCGGGGCGCCTCGGCCATCGCGTGAAAGCGTTGGTAAACAAATGATGCGCAATACGAAACTTCGAGTGTATGATGGGTGTCACAACCGTCGGTCAATCCTCGAAGGAGAGGCTTCTTTTGGAAGAGCTGCGCATCGAGGCCAATGGCAACCTTGGCCCCATCGATTCATCCCGCGTCCCACGCTACGCCGGGGCTGCCACCTATGCCCGCCTGCCGCGCCTGGACCAGGTGGCCAAGGCAGACGTCACGGTGGTCGGCGTGCCGTTCGACACCGGCGTCTCCTACCGCCCCGGCGCCCGCTTCGGGGCCAACCACATCCGCGAGGCCAGCCGCCTGCTGCGCCCGTACAACCCGGCGTGGGACGTCAGCCCCTTCGAGAACATCCAGGTTGCCGACGCCGGCGACATGGCGGTCAACCCCTTCAACATCAACGACGCCATCGAAACCATCCAGCAGAATGCCCTGGACCTGACGGCGACCGGCAGCAAGCTGGTGACCCTCGGCGGCGACCACACCATCGCCCTGCCGCTGCTGCGCGCCGCCGCAGAGCGCGCCGGCGGGCCCATTGCCATGCTGCACTTCGACGCGCACCTGGACACCTGGGACACCTACTTCGGCGCCGAGTACACCCACGGCACACCCTTCCGCCGCGCCGTCGAGGAAGGCATCCTGGACACCGAGGCCATCAGCCACATCGGCACCCGCGGCCCGCTCTACGGCAAGAAGGACCTCGACGACGACCACCGCTTCGGCTTCGGCATCGTCACCTCCGCCGACGTCTACTACCAGGGCGTCCTGGAGACGGTCGCCAAGGTCCGGGACCGGATCGGCAACCGCCCGCTCTATATTTCGGTGGACATCGACGTCCTTGACCCCGCGCACGCCCCGGGCACCGGCACGCCGGAAGCCGGCGGCATCACGAGCCGCGAGCTGCTGGAAATCATCCGCGGGTTCCGCGGCATGAACCTCGTCGGTGCCGACGTCGTCGAGGTTGCCCCGGCGTACGACCATGCCGAGATCACCGGCGTGGCGGCAAGCCACGTCGCCTACGAACTCGTGACGCTGATGGCGGACCGCGCCGTCGAAGGGGACCGCTTCGGCGCCCCGAACGGCTACGCGGCCCAAGCCCTCGGCCAGGAATCCCGCCGCACCGCCGGCTTCGGCTCCCCGGTGGCTTCGCCGGTGGCATCACGATGACCGGCGTGCGCAACGGCGGGGACCTCGTCGTCGAGACCCTTGAGGCGCTCGGCGCCAAGACGGTCTTCGGCATCCCGGGCCAGCACGCCCTGGGCCTGTTCGATGCGATGGGCCGCGGGAACCTGCACTTCGTCTCCTCCCGGGTCGAGAACAACTCGGCGTTCGCCGCGGACGGCTACTCCCGCGCCACAGGCGAGGTCGGCGTGCTGTTCCTGTCCACCGGTCCGGGCGCACTGACGTCCCTGGCCGGGCTGCAGGAGGCCTACGCCACCGGCGTTCCCATGGTGGTCGTGGCCAGCCAGATCCCGCTCGAGGGCCTCGGCGCCCGGCGCAAGGGCATGCTGCACCAGCTCGATGACCAGAAGGCCTCGGCCGCGAACGTCACCAAATCCCAGCGGCTGATCCAGCACGCCTCCGGCATCCCCTCGGCCATCCAGGATGCCTGGACCGAGGCGATCTCCTCGCCGCAGGGCCCCGTGTGGCTCGAAATCCCGCAGAACGTCCTGCTGGATCCCATCATGGTGCCTCCCGTGGAGGACGCCCTCGCCGAAGCGGCCGACAACCCGCCCCGCGTGGAACTGGTCCGCGAAGCCGTGAAATGGCTCTCGACGGCGGAACGTCCCGCCATCATCGCCGGCGGCGGCACCCGCCGCGGCCGGGCCGAAATGTCGCTGCTCTCGATTGCGGAGAAGCTGCGGGCGCCGGTGATCTGCACCCCGGGCGGCAACGGCGCGTTCCCCTGGAACCATGAGCTCTCGCTGCAGTCCTGGATCGAGGACCAGTACATGACGGAGGTGCTCGAGGACGCCGACGTGCTGATCGTCATTGGCTCCTCCCTGGGCGAGGTCACCTCCAACTACTTCACCTTTGAACCGCGCGGCAGGATCATCCAGATCGACGCCGAACCCCGCGTCCTGGAGTCCAACCGTCCGGGTCTGGGCATCCGGGCGGACGCCGGCCAGGCCCTAGCCGCGCTCGACGCCGCCCTGACCGAACCGCACGGCGAACGCGCCGACTGGCACGGCACGGCTCCCGAGGTGCTCGTCAAGGACACCCTGGCCAAGGTCAAGGCCCGCCTCGAGTCCCAGGACCTCGGCAAGGAACTGAAGTTCATGGCCGACATCCGTGAGGCCGTTCCCGCGGCCATGCAGACGTTCTGGGACATGACCATCTCGGCCTACTGGGGCTGGAGCTGCTGGGATGCGCGCGAGGGCCAGTTCCACTCCGCGCAGGGCGCCGGCGGGCTGGGCTTCGGCTTCCCCGCGGCGATCGGCGGCGCCGTCGGGCTCGAAACCACCGGCACTTCCGCCGGCGCAGCTGCCGGACACGCCAGAGTGCTGGCCGTCTCCGGCGACGGCTCGGCGATGTACTCCATCTCCGAGCTCGCCACCGCCAAGCAGCACAACGTCCCGGTCACCTGGCTCATTGTGGACGACGGCGGCTACGGCATCCTGCGCGAATACATGGTGGGCGCCTTCGGCAAGGCCACGGCCACCGAGCTCGCCCGGCCCGACTTCGTCAAACTGGCAGAGTCCTTCGGCGTCCCGGCCGTCCGGGTGGCCCCGGAGGGCGTCGGGGACGCCCTGAGGGCGGGCTTCGCCGCGGACGGCCCCAACGTCGTCGTCGTCGAAACCCTGCTCCACATGTTCGGCCCCACCCACCTGGCCACGTAGCCGGGACCTCAACAACACGGCAGCACTTCAGTAACAGCACTTCAGTAACAGCACTGCACAGCGCGGACCCGGCCGGGTCTGCCCCTCACGCGAGGGGCAGGCCCGGCCGGTCCGCGTTCGGCATTTAAGCGCCCTTTAGGAGCCGCGCGGCACCTCCCACGAGAGAGTTAGTTTCCCGAAGTAACCAATTTCGTATATAGTTGCCTTGGGCAAACAAAAGAGGGGTGTCCATCATGTCAGTTGAATCCAACGCTGCAGCCAAACTCGTGTACCAGATCTTCGACCTCCAGCGCGCGGTCCGCTGCGTTGCCGCCGCCAGCCTGCGCGGGCAGGACACCGGAGTGGCGCTGCAGGGCGTTCTGCGCTTTGTGGGGGAGGGCGAATCCCGGGCCACGCATCTTGCGGAGCGGCTCGGCGTCAGCGCCCCGGTCCTCAGTCGGCACATCGCCGACCTCGAAGAGCACGGCTATGTGGTCCGCCGGCCGGACCCGGAAGACGGCCGCGCGCAGCTGATCGCCCTGTCCGCCGCCGGCACGGAAAAGTTGCGTGTCATCGAGGACCAGCGGACGGCCACCATCCAGGACCTGTTGCGGGACTGGAGCCAGGACGACGTCGAATTGACGGCGCGCACCCTCGAAAAACTTGCTGAGTCCCTCAGGACCTCAGCCCGGGCAACGACGGCCGGACCCACGAAGACGACCGAAATTGTTGAGGAGTAGATATATGGCTAGCCACGCCGCCGCCACAGGGCCGTCCCCGGCCCCGTCCGACCTTGCGCAGGGGGCATCCCGCGCATCCCAGACCGCCGCAGAACCTGTGGCGATGACCCACCGCCAGATCATGGAGGCGCTCACCGGGCTGCTGGCGGCGTTCTTCACCGCCATCCTGAGCAGCACGATCGTCGCCAACGCGCTGCCCACCATCATGTCCGAGCTCAAGGGCACCCAGACGGACTTCGCCTGGGTGATCACCGCCGCGCTCCTGGCCAACGCGGCAACCACCCCGATCTGGGGCAAGCTCGCGGACCTCTTCAACAAGAAGGTCCTCGTCCAGCTGAGCATCGTGATCTTCGTGGCCGGCTCCGTCATGGCCGGCCTGTCCGAGACCATCCCGCTGCTGCTGACCGCCCGTGTCATCCAGGGCATCGCCATGGGCGGGCTCACCGCCCTTGCCCAGGCCATCATCGGCTCCATGATCCCGCCGCGTGACCGTGGAAAGTACTCCGGTTACATGGGCGGCGTCATGGCCGTGGGCACGGCAGGCGGCCCGCTGCTCGGCGGCTTCATTGTCGACAGCCCGCTGGGGTGGCGCTGGACCTTCTTCGTCTGCGTCCCGCTCGCGGTGGTCGCGCTGATCCTGCTGCAGGTCACCCTGAAGATCCAGCACGTCAAGCGCCCCGCCAAGATCGACTGGCTCGGCTCCATCCTGTTGACCTCCGGCGTCAGCCTGCTGCTCATCTGGGTCTCCTTCGCCGGTAACCCCGACTACTACGACTGGTGGTCGTGGCAGACGGTGGCCATGGTGGGCGGCGGCGTCTTGCTCCTGGGCCTGCTGGTGCTGGTGGAATCCCGGGTCGCCCAGCCGATCATCCCGCTCAAGATCATCTCGGAGCGGACCACCGCCCTCGCGATCCTCGCCTCGGTGGCCGTCGGCGTGGGCATGTTCGGCTCCTCGACCTTCCTTGGCCAGTACTTCCAGGTGGCACGCGGCGCCACCCCCACCGAGGCCGGGCTGCTCACGCTGCCCATGATCGCCGGCAACCTGATCGGGTCGGTTGCCTCCGGCATGCTGATCAGCCGCACCGGCAAGTGGAAGCGGTACCTCGTGGCCGGCGCCATCTTGCTGATCGGCGGCCTGGGCCTGGCCGGCAGCATGGACCACACCACTGACCTGTGGCTGACCGGTATCTACACCGCCATCCTCGGCGTCGGCCTGGGCCTGCTGATGCAGAACCTCGTCCTCGCCGTCCAGAACACCGTCCAGGCCAAGGACATCGGCACGGCCAGTGCCTCTGTTGCCTTCTTCCGGTCCGTCGGCGGGGCGATCGGCGTCTCGGTCCTCGGCGCCGTGCTGGGCAACCGGGTCAAGGAGCTCGTCGTGGAGGGGCTCGCGTCCGCCGGGATCCAGGTTCCGGCCGGATCCGCGGGGGCCAGCATGGACCTCAAGGACATGCCGGCACCGATCCGCGACATCATGCGGGCCGCCTACGGTGACGCGATCGCCGAGGTCTTCCTGATCTCTGCAGTTGTCGGCCTCGTGGCGCTGGTGGCCATCCTGTTCATCAAGGAACGCCCGCTGCGCCGCACCGTCGACGTTCGGCCGGAACCCGCCGAACTTGCAGGGGACGCCCCGGATCTCGCTATGGCCGGTGCCGCGGCCACGACGCCGGGCAACACCGGCAACACCGGAAACACCGGGAATACCCGTAACACCGGAAACACCGGGAAATCCCGTAACACCGGCAAAACCGGGACCGACGCCGCCGTGGCAGCTCCGTCCGCCGGCGGAACCGGCATCGTGGACCTGGACCGGGAATTCATCGAGGTGCTCAGCCGGGAGCGCGCCGAATCCCGCTTCCCCGACGGCGCCCGCCAGCGGACCCGGACCTTGGTGGCCGAGGACCGGCCCGAGGCCGCCGACGTCGTACCTGTGATGCTCCAGACCCAGCAGCTGCTCGCGGAGCAGCAGCTGCTGCTGGCGGACGCGCTGCGCGCCGTGCACGAGCAGGCCGCCGAGCAGCGTGCCATCGCCGCCGAACAGGCCCGGGCTGCCGAGGAGCTCACGGCACTGCGCCGGCAGCTCGCCAAGCAGCGCAAGATGCAGCGCGCGGCTGCCGACTACATCGCCACCCACGGCCGGCACCGCACCCAGTAGCGCCGGCTCGCGGCACCGGACCGCAGAGGCCCCGCGGCCGCCCCCCAGGGGCGGCAGTGGGGCCCTTCGCGCGGCAAGACGGTTGCGTGCGAGGCAGCGGCAGCCGCTAAACTACACCGTTTGGATGATCTTCAGTGTCCCGTGTTCCACCCGGGCAGGGGATTTCGTAGAGTTGGGTGGCTAAGGCTGTCGGCCCCAACGGATAGTCTTCAATCAGCTTTTCAACTCACTTCATTTCCGGTCTTCGTATCGTCCGGCCTTCCCAAAGGACTCGTGGGCATGCTCGTTACCCTCATGCGGCGCTATTCCAAGCCGTATCTGCCATACATCGCGGCTGTGGTCATCTTCCAGCTGGCCTCGACCATCGCGGCTCTGTACCTGCCCAGCCTCAATGCCCAGATCATCGACGAGGGCGTCTCCCGCGGCGACACGGACTACATTTGGCGGACCGGCGGCGTCATGCTCGGCGTCGCCCTGATCCAGGTGGCCACCGCGATCGCCGGCGTCTACTTCGGCTCGAAGGCTGCGATGGCGTTCGGCCGGGACCTGCGCCGCGGCGTGTTCCGCAAGGTGAGCAGCTTCTCGGCGCGGGACGTCAACGTCTTCGGCGCCCCCACCCTGATCACCCGGGGCACCAACGATGTGCAGCAGGTCCAGATGCTCATGCTCATGGCGCTGAACTTCATGGTGGCCACGCCCATCATGTGCATCGGCGGGATCTTCATGGCCCTGCGCGAGGACCTCAACCTGTCCTGGCTCGTCTGGGTGTCCGTGCCCCTGCTCGTGGTCGTGGTGGGCTACCTTGTGGTCCGCCTGATGCCGCTCTTCCGTTCCATGCAGGAGAAGATCGACCGGCTCAACGGTGTCCTCCGCGAGCAGATCATCGGCATCCGGGTGGTCCGGGCGTTCGTGCGCGAACCCCACGAGGCCGAGCGCTTCGGCGCGGCCAACAAGGACCTCACCGACGTCTCGCTGAAAATCGGTTCCCTGTTTGTGCTGATGTTCCCCGCCATCGGCATGATCCTGCACATCTCCACGGCGGCCGTGCTCTGGTTCGGTGGCCAGCGCGTCGACGCCGGCGAGATGCAGGTCGGTTCGCTGACGGCCTTCCTCCAGTACCTCTTGCAGATCCTCATGGCCGTCATGATGGGCACCTTCATGGCCATGATGATTCCCCGCGCCTCGGTCTGCGCCGACCGGATCGGTGAAGTGCTCGACGTCGAACCCTCCATCCATGAAGCGCTCACGCCGGTGACGCCGGCGGCCAAGGCCGGCCGCGTTGAATTCCGCAACGTGACGTTCGCTTACCCCGGGGCCGAGGCGCCCGTGCTCAGTAACATCAGCTTTACGGCCGAGCCCGGACAGACGGTGGCGATCATCGGCTCCACGGGAGCCGGCAAATCCAGCCTGCTGGCCCTGCTCCCGCGGCTCTACGACGCCGAGTCGGGCGAGGTCCTGCTCGACGGCGTCCCCGTCACCCAGTTGGACCGGGCCGAGATCACGCAGCGCGTGGCCATGGTGCCGCAACGGCCCTACCTGTTCTCCGGAACCATTGAGCACAACCTGCGCTTCGGCAAGCCCGAGGCCACGGACTCGGACCTGTGGGAGGCCCTGACGGTCGCCCAGGCCGCGGACTTCGTGCGCGAAAAGAAGGGCGGCCTCGCAGCGCGGATCGCCCAGGGCGGCACCAACGTCTCCGGCGGCCAGCGGCAGCGGCTGTGCATCGCCCGCGCCCTCGTCACCGAACCCAAGGTCTTCCTGTTCGACGACTCGTTCTCGGCCCTCGACGTCGCCACCGATGCCAGGCTCCGCCGGGCGCTCAAGGCCAAGACGGCCGATGCCACGGTGATCATCGTCGGCCAGCGCGTCTCCACCATCGCCGATGCGGACCAGATCCTCGTGCTGGACAACGGCAGGATCGTGGACCGCGGAACACATGAGGAACTGTTGGAAAGCTCCAGCACCTACCAGGAAATCGTCGAATCCCAGCTGAGCGCGGAGGCAGTGGCATGAGCACCAACGAGAAAGTCTCCACCACTTCGGCCAACGGAGCCGACCAGGCCGCAGCAGGGACGGACGCAACCGACCTGATCGAGGATGACTTCCTCGAGGAGGAGTACACTCCCGGCGAGGCCGACGGCGGCATGTTCGGCGCCGTGCCGGCCAAGAAAGCCCAGCACTTTTGGCCTTCGGCCAAACGGCTCATGGGGCTGCTGAAGCCCGAGCGCGCCGGCATCATCGCCGTGCTCGCCATGGTGACGGTCGCCGTCGTCCTCAACGTCATTGCCCCGAGGATCCTGGGCCAGGCGATGGACGTGATCTTCGCCGGAGTGGTCGGCAAGCAGCTCCCGGCAGGGGCCACCAAGGAGCAGTTCATCGAAGGACTGCGCTCCCAGGGCCAGGACAACTTCGCCGACATGCTCTCGAAGATGGATGTCGTGCCGGGCGCGGGCATCGATTTCCAGAAGCTCGCGTTCCTCATCAGCGTGGTGCTGGTGATGTACTTCGTCGCCAACATCTTCCTGTGGCTCCAGGGCTATGTCCTGAACGTGCTGGTCATGCGCGTGGTCCGCACGCTGCGCGATGACACCGAGAAGAAACTCAACAAGCTGCCGCTGAACTACTTCGATACCCGCCAGCGCGGCGACATCCTCTCCCGCGTCACGAACGACGTCGACAACATCCAGCAGGCGCTCCAGCAGGCCTTCGCCCAGCTCGTGAACTCGGCCCTGACGGTCATCGGGATCGTGATCATGATGTTCATCGTGTCCTGGCAGCTGGCCCTGATCGCGCTCGTCGCCCTGCCGCTCTCCGGGGTGGCCGCCGGCATCATTGGCGCCCGCAGCCAGAAGCTCTTCGCCGCTCAGTGGAAGAACACCGGCGAGCTCAACGGCCAGATCGAGGAATCGTTCTCCGGCCACGACCTCGTCCGCGTGTTCGGCCGCGACGCGGACATGCTGGCCCGCTTCGACGAGCGCAACGAGGAACTCTACAAGGCCAGCTTCGGGGCCCAGTTCGTTTCCGGCATGATCATGCCGGTCATGCAGTTTGTCTCCTACCTCAGCTATGTGGGGATCGCCGTCGTCGGTGGGCTGCGGGTGGCCTCGGGCAGCATGAGCCTGGGCGACGCCACGGCGTTCATCCAGTACTCGCGCGAATTCACCCAGCCGCTGGGCCAGATGGCCGGCATGGCCAACATGCTGCAGTCCGGTGTCGCCTCCGCCGAGCGGGTCTTTGAATTCCTCGACGCCGACGAACAGGACGCCGAGACCGCCACCGAGCACCTCCCGGCCAAGACCGACGGACACGTCGAGTTCAAGCACGTCACCTTCAGCTACACGCCGGACAAGCCGCTGATCGAGGACCTGTCCTTCACGGCCGAGCCCGGTCACACGGTCGCGATCGTGGGACCGACCGGGGCGGGCAAGACCACCCTCGTCAACCTCGTGATGCGCTTCTACGAACTCAACGCCGGCAGCATCACCCTGGACGGTGTGGACATCACCCGGCTGAGCCGTTCAGAGCTGCGTGCCAAGGTCGGTATGGTGCTGCAGGACGCCTGGCTGTTCGGCGGAACCATCTACGAGAACATCCGCTACGGCAAGCTGGACGCCACCGAAGAGCAGATCATGGCGGCGGCCAAGGCCACGTTCGTGGACCGCTTCGTCCGGGCGCTGCCGGACGGCTACAACACGGTGATCGACGAAGAGGGCAACAACGTCAGTGCCGGCGAAAAGCAGCTGATCACCATCGCCCGGGCCTTTGTGGCGAACCCGTCGTTGCTGATCCTGGACGAGGCCACGAGTTCCGTGGATACCCGTACCGAAGCCCTGGTCCAGAAGGCCATGGCGGCACTGCGGACGGAACGCACCAGCTTCGTCATCGCCCACCGCCTCTCCACCATCCGTGACGCGGACACCATCCTTGTCATGGAGGACGGGCAGATCGTCGAGCAGGGCCGGCACGCCCAACTGCTGGCCCTGCAGGGCGCGTACTACCGGCTGTACATGTCCCAGTTCGCCGGCGAGGACGCGGACGCCTCCTTGGCGGATTCCGCGGAGGACGCGACGGCGGTGCACAGCTGAGCGCCGCAGGCCCCGCCGGGGAGGGCGCAGCCGCCGGGAATGGCCGCGCGGGGAACGGCCCCGCTGGGGACGGCCCCGCTGGGGAGATCACAGCCACGGAGCCTCGGCGCCTCGAGGTGGAGGTGCCGATGCGCTGGAGCGACATGGATGCCTACGGGCATATCAACAACGTGCAGATTGTCCGGATCCTCGAAGAAGCACGGATCGCGGCCTTCGGCCCGCCCAGGGGTCCCGGGCTGCCGGGAACCGAACCCTTGGTGCCGCTCTTCAATGAAATTCCGGAAGGGACGCTGGCACTCGTGGTCGAGCACAAGATCAGGTACGTCAGGACCCTTGAATACCGGAACGTGCCCGCCGTGGTCCAACTGTGGATCGGGGCGGTCAAGGGCGCCAGCTTCGACATCCACTACCTGGTGCAGGATCCCGTCACGCGGGAGGACTGCGTCCGGGCCACGAGCCATCTTGCCTTCGTGGACGAGGCAACCGGCCGGGTGCTGCGGCTGACGCCGGAGCAGAAGGACCGGATGGCCCCCTACACCCGCGCCCACCCGGTCCAATAGCCTCTACCCCGGTGCTCGGCCCGGCTCCTAGAATGAACAATCCCGACGCATAAGGAGGCGTGGTCGTTGTGAACATGGGCCAGAACATGCACAAGAAGCACACACGCAAGAAGAAGTGGAACGAACTCTCGCCGATGGCACGGTTCGGAACCATCTCCGCTGCCATCGTCCAACTCTCGCTGCTGGTCGCGGCCCAGACGGACATCAGCCGACGCCCGGCTGCGCAGATTCGCGGCAGCAAGGCCATGTGGCGGCTTGCCACCCTAGTGAATTTCATCGGTCCGGCCACGTATTTCACCTTCGGCGTGAAGCGCGGGCCCGGCGCGAAATCGGGTCTGCTGCCCGCCCGACCATAATCTACTGGCCGGTAGTTTAGGGGCCGGCGTTAAATGGGCGCGTTCAGTTTAAGCCTGTAAATTGAACGTATGACCCCAACCAAGAAGCCTGCCCTGCACCGCGCCCTCGGTATCTCCAAGGAGATTGAAGACGCGGCGTGGTTTGTGCTGGGCCCGGGGTTGCTCGGCAAGGCGTCCCCCCTGGACGGCCGAACCAAAACTTGGTCCGTCCAGGCTGCCGCAGAGCTGCTGGAACGCCTCGAACGGGGCGTTCCAGATCCCAAGGCGCCGATGATGACCAACCTGCGCCAGAACCTGGAAGACGCCAGCCGCGGGGCGAAGCAACTGGCCGTGGAGCTGCTCTTCCTCCAGTCCTTGCCGCTGGCCCACGAGGTCAAGTCGCTGAAGGTCAAGCGGGCGCGCGTCGCCGAGGCGGCGTCGTGGCTGGAG
Organism: Arthrobacter sp. 131MFCol6.1; assembly: GCF_000374925.1. Classification (GTDB taxonomy): domain Bacteria; phylum Actinomycetota; class Actinomycetes; order Actinomycetales; family Micrococcaceae; genus Arthrobacter. The sequence goes on along the minus strand of NZ_KB895555.1, from coordinate 59,174 downwards.
CCTGCGCTGGAGCTCCCCGACGAGCTCTATGCGGGCATGACGGACCACGGCGTGATCCGGGACCGCACCGCGGAATTCAACTGGACCATCTGGGACCACCTGAAATGGCTTTGCCGCTTCGTGCAGCACGTCGCACAGCGGCCGGCCCACGTCGTCCAGGCCGCGGTCAAGGATCCGCTGGCCTTCCACCGGCTGGTCGCCGGGACCCCGGATGACCAGCCGGCCATCCGCCGCAGCATTGAGTTCCTGGTCTGGCCCAGCTACTTCGAACCCGTGGTGGCCGATGTCGAACGGCAGGAGATCCGCGACGCTTTCGCTTCCTTGGTGGGCGGGGCCAAGGGGGACAGCGACGAGGACATTTCGGCGGACATCCACCGGATCCGCCTGCACCTGGACCAGCAGGCCGGGCAGCGGATCGACTGGTACTCGCGCCAGCTGGTGAGCCAGTGGCGGAAGGTCGGCGACCCCGGCCGTCGCGCCTGGCTCCTGCGCACCCACCACGACAACGCCGAGCTGCTGGGGGAGTGGCGGGACGAGGAAGCGGTGACGCTCGACGTCGAACATCTCCGCCTGCTGGACCCCGGCGTTACCGCGGGGCTGGTCCAGAACGCGGTTGACGAGGACTACAAGCACCTCGGCTATGTGGAGCGTGAGGACACCAAAACCGCAGTCTTCGCCTTCCTGACCGTCATGAAACCGGGCGACCTCGCGCTCTACCAGAGCTCGGGCAAGGTCCGGATCGGCGTGGTCCTCGGCGAACCTGAGCATGCCAAAGACAACCGCCAGCTCCGCCGCAAGGTCCGCTGGTTCGATGAGGAACATGACGCTACGGGGCTGCCCCGCCACGTGCAGCGCCAGCTGACCACTTCCGGCAACATCGTGGACATCACCCGCGTGATCCAGGCGCTTGAGGCTCTGCTGCCGGCCGAAGCGGAAGCCGAGGACGGCGACGGCGCCGCGCCGGATGCCGCCGTCGAACCGGTCTGTGACGGGTTCCGGTCGCTGACGCCGGAGTTCGCCGCGTCCCTGCACATGGACCTGGAGCCGTTGCAGGAAATCGCCGAACTCCTCGAGGAGAACCGGCAGCTGGTGCTCTACGGTCCGCCGGGAACGGGCAAGACATACCTCGCCAAACACCTCGCCGCCGAGCTCGCGGGCGACACCACGGACGAGCGGGTCAAGCTGGTCCAATTCCACCCGTCGTACGCCTATGAGGATTTTTTCGAAGGCTTCCGCCCGGACAAGACGGATGAGGGCCAGGTGTCCTTCAAGCTCGTGGCGGGCCCGCTGCGCCGGCTCGCCGAGGAAGCGGCCAAGCCCGGAAACGAGAGCAAACCGTACTTCCTGATCATCGACGAGATGAACCGGGCCAACCTCGCCAAGGTGTTCGGCGAGCTGTACTTCCTGCTCGAATACCGCGACGACCGCATCTACCTGCAGTACAGCCCCAACGAGCCCTTCACCCTGCCGGACAACCTGTACATCATCGGCACCATGAACACCGCGGACCGTTCCATCGCGATGATGGACGCGGCCATCCGGCGGCGCTTCTCCTTCATCGAGCTGCACCCGAAGACGGAACCCGTGAAGGGCTCGCTGCTGCGATTCCTCCAGGCCCGCGACCTGGACACGACGCCCGCCCTGCTGCTTGACGCTTTGAACGACGCGATTGATGAGTGGGACCGCGACCTCATGATCGGGCCCTCCTACTTCATGAAGAAGTCCGCGCAGACGCCCAAGGGCCTGCGCAGAATCTGGAAGTACGAGCTCATGCCGCTGCTGGAGGAGCACTACCACGGCCAGCTCAACCGCGCCCAGCTGGAGGAACGGTTCGGACTGGAACAACTCCTGGGCCGCCTGGCGCATGCCTAGGCTGGCCGGGGACGCCGTAGCGCAGGACCGCAATGCCTCGGACCGCAGTGCTGACCGCGATGCGCAGGACCGCAAGGCCTCGGACCGCGGGACGGTTGGGCGCGGTTCATCCGGACCCGGTTCATCCGGGCGCGGCGGCGCCGCGGAGAACTGCCGGCACATTGTCCTCGACGAACTCTCCGTCGGCGTCGTGGAGCGGCTTGATCCGGACACTGCCGCCTACGTCAACGCCAGCGGCCTGGCGAAGGCCTCGCCGATGGGCATGGGACTGTACCGGATCGAACCGGTGGGCACCGTCGGGTCGGTGCGCACCCCCGCTGTGCAGCTGGAGGTGCGGCCGAAGGGTCGGCTCGGGCTGAGCCGTTTGCTGTTCCTGCTCGGCTACGCGGGGGACCAAGGGTTCCGGGACGAGTCCGTCGCCGCTGTGGAGCATACGGACCTTTGGAGCGCCCTGGCCGAATCCCTGGCGCAGCTCGCGGACCGGGCGCTGAGCCGCGGCGTGCTGCAGGGGTACCTCATGGTGGAAGAATCCCTCCGGACCGTCAAGGGCCGGATCCGGATGTCGGACCAGATTTCCCGCCGTCCCGGCATGCTGGTCCCGCTGGAAGTCTCCTATGACGAGTTCACCGAGGACATCGCGGAGAACCGGATTCTGCGCGCCGCGCTGGAACGGATGTCCCAGGTGCCGCGGGTGCGGCCGGAGGTCCTGAGCCGCCTGCGCCAGCTCAAGGGAAAGCTCGACGCCGTGACGCGCCTTCAGTCCGGCGCGCCGCTGCCGCAGTGGCGGCCCAGCCGGATGAACACCCGCTACCACGCCGCTCTCAGGCTCGCCGAACTGATCCTGCGGAACGCCTCGGCGGAGGCCGGCGACGGCAAGCAGCAGTCGGCGTCGTTCGTGGTGGACATGGCAAAGGTGTTCGAGGACTTCGTGGGGACGGCCCTGCGCGAAGCCATGGCCGCCTACCCCGGAGAAATGCGGTTGCGTTACAACGCACTGCTGAACGAGGCCGTCCGCGACTCGGACCGCATTGTGGTGCAGCCCGGTGCCGTCCACTTCCTCGGCGGCCGGCCCGTGATGGTGTACGACGCCAAGTACAAGGCCGCGGCCGACGTCGGCGCGTCCCTCTCGGGCGACCACTACCGGATGCTGGCCTACTGCACATCCTTGCGGGTGCCGACGGCGTGGATCGTTTATCCGGGAGCCGGGGAAATCAAGCTGCGCCGGATTCTCAATACCGACATCGACATTGTCGAGTTCCCGCTGGATCTGTCGCTGCCGCCGTCGGAAATCCTGGCCGCCGTGGCAGATCTTGCCCAGCAGTCCTGGGGCGAAGTGCTCCGGCAGGCCAGTATCGACAGGTCCGCCGGCTAGGCGGATTCCTCCTGGTCGGCCACTGTCCGCAAATGCTCCAGGAGCGCCTTTTCCGGCTGGCCGGGATTGTTAGCGACGTGCCACTGGAGTTTCTCCCGCACTTCAGCTTCTTCCGGGTTGGTACCAGCCAGAACCTCATCAATGATTGAGGCCGCCTGCCGGCGCAGCGGCTCCAGATCCGGGTTCGCTCCGCGGAACTGGCGGGGCCGGAAGCCGCGGAGTCTCGTGTGGCCGACGCGACGGAACGGCAGAACCGTGGGATCTGAAACTGCGGGGCTGGAATCTGTGCGACTGGAATCTGTTGGCGCAACAGTCGTTTCGGGCTGGTCGTTGGACATCAGCAAGTGCGGCATCGTGCGCTCTCCCGTGTTTGCAGTACGCGTTGGTACTGACCGAATAATGCCTATCGCCCCCGGAGTCGAATATTAGCGGAGGCTGTTCAACCTGCGCCGGAGGTGGGCCGCGCGACACGCGGGACGTTGCTGCTCAGCAAAGGTCCTCAGGAGGGCTCGTCCCGTCCCGGGCCGGGCCTTGGCGGAAGGGGCCCTGCAGGAGACGGCCTTGAAGGAAAGCATCGAGGCGGAGCTCCAACGCCGATCGATCCTTCAGCTCGCACTCCCACACGGTGAGGACTTCCCAGCCATCGCGTTCGAGCTGAAGCCGCTGGGCGGCGTCGCGGTTCCGGGTGCGCGTGCGCTTGGTTTCCCAGAACTCGGCGTTTGCCTGGGGTGCGTGCTGGCCCACCCGGCAGTCGTGGAAATGCCAGAAGCAACCGTTGACGAAGATGACTTTGTGGCGGCCGGCGAAGACGAGATCGGGGTTGCCCGGAAGTTTGCCGCCGGCCGCGGTGCCGTGCAGGCGGTAGCGGTATCCCTTCGCGTGCAGCAGCCTGCGGACCAGCATTTCCGGCTTGGTGTTCTTGCCCCGGATCCGGGACATGTTCCAGCTGCGCCGCTCCGGAGTCAGCTTGTCCGCCATCATTTAAGTCTAGGCGGGTGCAAGGTCCTGGCGCCGGCCGGCACTTAGCCGGGCCGGCGGGGCCGGGCGTCTGGGGGTCTGGGGTGGACCGGCGTCGGCGGGCGGGTAGTCGCCGTCGGGCGCTAGATCTCGCGCTCCGGGTGTTCGCCGAACTGGAAGTGGCGGCCGCTGACCGACGTCGGCGTAATTTCCACGTAGAAGTCCTTCAACGTTGGAACCCACGGTTTCAGCCCGAGAGCCTCGGCCTCGGCGATATCGGCTGATTGGTCGAGGACGCGCGCAGTGCCGCGCAGGACTACTGACCATGCTTCCTCGGACAGGATGCCGTCCGTTTCGAAGAGCACCTTCGAATTGATGGTGAGCTCGGCCAGCTTGTTTCCCGGTGCGGTGCGGAGAAACAACTTCCGGCCGCCGACCGCGTAGTTCACGGGGAAGATGTCGGGTTCGCCGGCCACCGTGACCACGAGCCTGCCGTGCTTGGTGCCCTCAATCAATGCCCAGGCTTGATCGTCGTCCAGTTTGAGAATCGGATTGCCGTCTTCGTGTTCGAACATCATGGGTTCATTGTTCTTTCCTCCCGAGCGAAATGGCTAGGGGCTAAAGGACTGGCAAAGGACTGCCGGGGTGGTCTGCCGGGGTCTGCCGGTATGCGGGGCGGCCACATGATGCCTGTGGATAATCTTGACCAGCAAAATGTGATCTCGGTTACCCTTAAGCCACAAATTGGCTTCAATCGTCTTGATTTTCTATCGGGGGAGTAGCTGACCATGACATCGCGCACTTGGCTTTCCGGTCCCTGGCGAGCCTGTGCGGTCGCCTTGCTGTCGATCTCCCTGATGTCTGTCACAGCGTGCAGCGGGGATGGAACGCCGCCTCCTGGATCTCCACCTGCTGCTTCGCAAAACCCGGCCGGGTCGCCCACCCCGAGCGCAACTCCCACACCTACCGCCAGCTACAAGCCCGCCGACGCGACCGGCAAGGCGCAGAACGTGCCAGTGCCGGAGTTGCCGGAAGCTGCGAAGGCGGAGACGAAGGAAGGTGCGATGGCCTTCGCCAGCTATTGGTTCAGCCTTCTCAGCTACGGGTATGAATCAGGCGAGCTGAAGATTCTAGAGACTGTTACCTCGTCGGCATGTGAACCATGCGAAAAGGCCAAAAGTGTAATCCAAGCATGGCATTCGGAGGGGCGGTGGCTCGTGGGAGGAAAAATATCGACGCCCTCCATAAGTACAGAATTCACCAAGAGCGCTGAGGCCACGTACCAAGTTGTGGTTCAGGCCCACCAGACGCCATTGACGTATGTGCGGGCGGACGGCTCAATAGCTCGCCGTGATCCGCAACCTGATGACACCGGAAATCTGCTGTTTGTAGCCTTCAAAAACGGCGCATGGAGCCTTGTTGATGTCGGCAGAATCGTGGCGTGAAGGATGCGACTGTCCAAGATGTCGCGAATCGCGCAAATGCTATTGGTCGTGACGGGTTTGGTCGCAGTCTTTGGGGTGAACGCCGCGCGTGCGGATGATCCAGACATCTTCGGAGATTGGCATCCAGACAGTCTCAACGTCAACGGATGGGCATGGGACAGTGCTTTGAAGACGTTTGTCCGGAATAAGCCCGGATCTGTATCTGCCGACCCCTTCCAATACAAATACGAACTCCAGTGCCACCTGGGTGGCGGCGACTTTGACGCCGACTGTCTCGCCGCAGCTGTGGACTGTTCGAACGGCCCAGACGGAAAGGCTGGCATTCCCGTTGTCTGGCTGAAAGCGCCGGCTGGCGTGCCCAACCCGACATGGTCATTTCACTCCGGCCCAACGTGCCTCTTCGATCCCAGGCCGGCGGACTTGCTGCCCAGAATTGCCGCAATGATCCAGCGGGAGTTCCAGCGGCTTCCGATATCTGCGGGCACGTCCACGGCCCAGCCCAGCCCCAACACACTCCGGGGAGCCGAGACCAACTTCTTCGCCAGCGCCGCGGATCAGGAGTTCGACATCACAATCCTGGCCCAGGCCGTCCATGTCACCGCCAAGCCGGTGCAGTACGCGTGGAGCTATGGCGACGGCACCTCGCTCGGCCCGCAAACGGCGGCCGGTGGACCGCTTCCGCAGGACCGCTGGGGCGAGAAGACCCTGACGAGTCACGTGTACACCCAGACCGGCGACTTTCCGGTGGTTCTGACCACCCACTTCCAGGGAACCTACTCCGTGAATGGCGGCCCGCCGCTGCCCATCCCCGGCCAAGGACAATTCAGCTCGCCGCCACAGACAGTCAGTGTCTGGCGGACGATCACAAGAAACTACGCAGACACGTGCCTGCAGAATCCCCAAGGCCAAGGCTGCCCCGGCGTCGCCCCGCCGCCTCCTGGCCCGTAGCTAGGCTCGCAGCTCCCGGTCCACCCGTTCCATCCGGGCATTCACGAGCTGGCAACGCGGGTCGTCCGGCCCCATCAGCGCAGCCACGGCAGCCGCAGTCGCCGTATCGAAGGACCCCATGTCGCTCGTGCACCACTGCAGCATCAGCCGGGCATCACCGCTTGACCGTACGGACGCTCCCACGGCTGTGTTGAGCTCGTCGCGCATGAACCCGATCGCCAGATTGACCGAACGGGTGAGCAGTTTTGCCGGGTACGCCGCGAACGCCTCGGCAACCCGACCGTCCCGCAGATGACCGGCCACGACGGAAGCGTCCGTCACGACGTGGACGGTAGACGAGAACCGGTAGGGGTTCGCTTCCAGGACATCGCCCAGAATGGCGCGGATCCGGTGCATCTCGGTCCGGATCGCCGCACCGGTGCCCGCATCGCCATGGAGCTCGTACGCCAATTCTTCGGCACTCCAGCCCTGGTCACGCGAAGCCAGCAGGGCCAGGATCTCGGCGCGGCGCAGTGTCAGCGGGCGGCTGATGCCGCCGTCGACCGCCGCGGATGGCGCGTCCCCCAAGAGCCGCAGCATGAGCTGCGACCGGGCGCCGCCGTCGCGCACTGTCCGCTCGCCGCCCGGTGCCCGCTGCCCGGAGCGCCCGGCGCCGCCGTCGGGAAACGGGGCCGATTTCAGAAGTTCCTCTGCGAGCCGCACTCCGCAACGCACCAGCCGCAGGCTGTCCGGTGTCACCGATTCGAACGGGCCGGAGACGTCCAGGACGCCGACGACGTCGCCGGTCAGAGGGTCTCGAATGGGGGACGCGGTGCAAGCCCAGTCATGGTGGGTCCGCACGAGGTGCTCAGCCGAGAAGAGCTGCGCCGGCGCACCGGTCACCAAGGCCTCGCTGATGGCGTTGGTGCCGACCCCGGACTCGGACCAGTCGGCGCCCTCCACGAACTCCAGCGAGTCCGCGAGCCGCAAGGCCTGCTTGCTGCCGACGCGCCACAGCACTTCGCCCTCGTGGTCGGTCACGATCAGCAGATGGCGCCCGGTCACGGTCTCATCGGCCAGAAGCTGTGACAGCGCAGGCATCACCGCAGCCAGCCGATGGCCGGCGCTGAGGGATCGGGCCTCGGAGACCTCATGCCGGTGCAGCGGCCGATGCTGGTCCGGATTGATGCCTAGCGCCAGGGAACGCTGCCAGGACTTGATAAGCGATGGCGAGAGGTGCGGATCCGGAGTGCCCGAAATCGTGGTCTCGTGCGCCGCCCGGAGGATTCGGGCATACTCCGCCGGCGCGGAAAACCTAAGGTCCGAGGGATGCGTGATGGAGCCGTTGCCCTGCCGCATGCTCATTCTCTCAACTCGCCCTCGAATCGTCGCACCCGGCTGGGTCCCTGCCGCCGCCGGCCAACCTGCGCGCCTGCCGACAGCTTGAGAGCTCCGTGTAACCCGATTGTAACCCCCTGCGACTTTTACTTGTGATGCGGGTCACTGCGTGGTCTACGCGGCACGCAACGGGAGCGACCCACTGTCAGCAATGGAAAGAGGAATCATGCCTGAGACACCAAACGGCGTCGTCGGGGCGTGGTTGGCGCAGTTCGATGAGGCACTGCGCAGCCACAACACGGACGCCGCACTGGAACTTTTCGACGACGATTCGTACTGGCGCGACTTCGTCTCCTTCACCTGGAACCTCAAGACCCTGGAGGGCAAAGAGGACATCCGGCGCATGCTCGAGGCGACCCTGGACGAGGTGCAGCCCAGCAACTGGACCCTCGCCGAGGACGCCACCGGGGACGCCGCCAAGGCCGAGGCCTGGGTGAACTTCGAGACCGCCCAAGCCCGGGGCTACGCCCATCTGCGCCTCCGGAATGGCAAATGCTGGACCCTGCTCACCACCATGCAGGAACTGAAGGGCTTTGAGGAAAGGAAGGGTCCCAACCGGGACAAGGGTGTCGCCCACGAGATCACCAAGGGCCGCAAATCCTGGCTGGAACTGAAGGAGGAGCAGGAGGCGCGGCTCGGCTACGAAGACCAGCCCTACACCGTCATCATCGGCGGCGGCCAGGGCGGGATCGGTCTGGGCGCGCGGCTGCGCCGGCTCGGTGTACCCACCATCATCATCGAAAAGAACGAACGCGCGGGTGACTCCTGGCGCAACCGCTACAAGTCCCTCCACCTGCACGATCCGGTCTGGTACGACCACCTGCCCTACATGAAGTTCCCCGACGACTGGCCCGTTTTCGCTGCCAAGGACAAGATCGGCGACTGGCTGGAAAACTACACCCGGATCATGGAACTGAACTACTGGTCCAAGACCGAGTGCACCAGCGCCCGCTTCGACGAAACGTCCCGGGAGTGGGTGGTGGAGGTGATGCGCGACGGCGAACCGGTCACCCTGCGCCCGAAGCAGCTCGTCTTCGCCTTGGGTGTGTCGGGGTACCCGAGCGTCCCCACGTTCGACGGCGCCGAGTCCTTCCTGGGGGAGCAGTACCACTCGTCCAAGCACCCGGGCGGCGGCGACTGGACCGGCAAGAAGGCCGTGGTCATCGGCTCCAACAACTCGGCCCACGATATCTGCGCCGACCTCTGGGAACACGGCGCCGATGTCACCATGGTCCAGCGGTCCTCGACGCATATTGCCCGCAGTGAATCCCTCATGGACCTGGCCCTCGGCGGCCTGTACTCCGAAGAGGCCCTGGCCAACGGCGTCACCACGGAGAAAGCCGACCTGCTGTTCGCCTCGCTGCCGTACCGGATTCTGCCCGAAGCCCAGATCCCGGTTTATGCGGAGATGGCCCGCCGGGACGCGGACTTCTACTCCCAGCTCGAGGCTGCCGGCTTTGACCTGGACTTCGGCGTTGACGGCTCCGGCCTGTTCCTGAAATACCTGAGGCGCGGCTCCGGCTACTACATCGACGTCGGCGCTTCGCAGCTGATCATCGACGGCCGGGTCAAGCTGGCCAATGGCCAGGTCAGCAAGATCACCGGCAACTCCGTCGTGATGGCCAACGGAACGGAGCTGGATGCCGACGTCATTATTTACGCCACCGGCTATGGGTCGATGAACGGCTGGCTGGCTGATCTGGTCTCGCCCGAGGTGGCGGACGCCGTCGGCAAGTGCTGGGGGTTCGGATCGGATACGCCCAAGGATCCGGGGCCGTGGGAGGGGGAACTGCGCAACATGTGGAAGCCCACCAACGTGGAGAACCTGTGGATCCATGGCGGCAACCTGCACCAGAGCCGGCACTATTCGAACTATCTTGCCCTGCAGCTCAAGGCAAGGATGGAAGGACTGCCGACGCCGGTCTTCGAGCTGCAGCCCACGCACCACGCACGCTAACCGCACGCGCTGACTTGCGCGGGTCGTGACAATCTCAGGCACGGCCACCAGACTGGGGCTACGGCCCCCTGTGAAAATCCAACTTTTATTCCGTGGATGCGCCTGACCGGGCGCATCCACGGCCCTGGACTGCGAAGGTGAAACACCATGAAAGCAGCACGATTTCATGCCCGCGAGGATCTCCGGATCGAAGACATTCAAGAGCCGGAGCTGCGTCCGGGAACGGTGAAGATCGCCGTGGCCTGGTGCGGCATCTGCGGCACCGACCTCCATGAATTCCTGGAAGGACCCATCTTCACCCCGCCGCCGGGCCACCCCCACGGGCTCACCCACGAGGCCGCCCCGGTCACGCTCGGCCACGAGTTCTCCGGCACCGTCGAAGAACTGGGGGAAGGCGTCAGCGGTCTGGCCGTCGGAGATAACGTCGTCGTGGAGCCGTACTACGTCTGCAATGAATGCGGTCCCTGCCTCAGCGGCCACTACAACCTGTGCACCAAGTTGGGCTTCATCGGCCTGGCGGGCGGCGGTGGCGGCTTGAGCGAGAAGATCGTCGTCGACACCCGGTGGGTGCACCCCGTTGGCGACATCCCCCTGGACGAGGCCGCACTGATCGAACCCCTTGCGGTGGCGTATCACGCCGTCGGCCGGAGCGGCGTCAAAGCCGGGGACGTCGCCGTCGTCGGGGGTGCCGGACCCATCGGCTTGCTCACCGCCGCGGTCCTCAAGGGCATCGGCGTCACCACGATCGTTACCGAGCTGTCGGCCGCCCGCAAAGACAAGGCGGCTTCCTCCGGGGTCGCGGATCACGTGCTCGACCCGAGTGCCGACGACGTCAAGGCGCGCGTGCTGGAACTGACCAACGGTGCGGGGGCCGATGCGGCGTTTGAATGTGCCGGTGTGAATGCGGTGCTGGACACCATGCTCGACGTCGTGAGGCCCGCCGGCGTCGTCGTCAACGTCTCGATCTGGGGGCACCCGGCCACGGTCGACATGCAGAAAGTCGTGCTGAAGGAAATCGACCTGCGCGGCACCATCGCCTACTGCGGCGACCACGAAGCCGCCATCAAGCTCGTCCAGGAAGGAAAAGTCGACCTGAAACCCTTCATCACGGGGCGGATCGCCTTGGACGACTTGGTGGACAAGGGGTTCGACACGCTGATCAACCACAACGACACCGCGGTGAAGATCATCGTCCACCCGTAGTGATCCGAGTCTCACCAGGGAATAGTTGCAGACGCCTCGCAGTTGCCGCCAGTGAACCCATTCACTGCGAAAGGAACTGCGCATGCTGTTTTCCCCGATGACCCTCGGCGAGCTGGAACTGCCCAACCGGCTCGTCATGGCGCCGCTGACCCGTCTCCGTTCCGGCCAGGAAGGAATCCCGGGACCCTTGGTTGCCGAGCACTACCGCCAGCGCGCCTCGCTCGGCCTGATCGTCAGCGAGGGCACCTACCCGAGCCCGGCCGGGCGCTCGTACCCGGGCCAGCCCGGCATCGTCACCCCGGACCAGATTGCCGGCTGGAAGAAGGTCACGGAAGCCGTTCACGCCGAAGGTGGCCGGATCTTCGCGCAGATCATGCACGGTGGCCGGGTTTCGCACGAGGACATCACCGGCGGCCACCAAGTGGTTGCGCCGAGCGCCATCGCCGTCGAGGCAGAGACCCGCACGTCCAAGGGCAAGCAGGCGCACCCCGTGCCGCACGCCCTGACCACCGACGAACTGCCCGGCATCCTCCAGGAATTTGTCCAGGGATCGCTAAACGCGATCGAGGCAGGGTTCGACGGCGTGGAGCTGCACTCCGCCAACGGTTACCTGCTGCACGAATTCCTGGCGCCGTCATCGAACCAGCGTGACGACCTCTACGGCGGCTCCCCGGAGAACCGGGCGCGCTTCGTGATCGAGGTTGTGAAGGCCGTGGTTGAGGCCGTGGGCGCCGATCGCGTCGGCATCCGGATCTCACCGGAGCACAACGTCCAGGGGGTCACCGAACTGGACGCCGCAGACGTCCGCGAGACGTACCGCCTGCTGGTGGATGCTATTGCGCCGCTGAACCTGGCCTACCTGAGCATCCTGCACAAGGACCCCACCGGCGAACTGGTCCAGGACCTGCGTTCACGCTTCAACGGAGCCTTCCTCGTCAATACCGGATTCGGCGTCATCACCACCCGGGATGAGGCCATCTCGCTGGTTGCCGACGGCCACGCAGACGCCGTCGTTGTCGGACGCCCGGCCATCGCGAACCCGGACCTCGCCCGCCGCTGGCGCGAAGGCCTGCCGGTCAACGAGCCCGACGCGTCCACGTTCTATGCCGACGGCGCCACGGGCTACACCGACTACCCGGCCTACCAGAACTAGGGCCAACTGCGGGCGCGGTGACTTTCGCGGCGCCCGCTCGGCTGGACATGCTCAGCCGCAGTCACGGTCAGTGGGCAGAATGCCATTCTGCCCACTGATCGCATTTAACAATGAGCATGTCCCTCGCAGGGCAGGTCCGAGACGGAACATGCTCAACGGTGAGGTGCACGAAAGAGCATGTTCCTCGCAGCGCATCATGACCACTGGACATGTCCAGCCGCACCCGGGTCCGGACATGTGCCGCGATGAGGTGCACGAAAGAGCATGTTCCTCGCAGCGCATCATGGCCACGGGACATGTCCAGCCGCACCCGGGTCCGGACATGTGCCGCGATGAGGTGCACGAAAGAGCATGTTCCTCGCAGCGCATCATGGCCACGGGACATGTCCAGCCGCACCCGGGTCCGGACATGTGCCGCGATGAGGTGCACGAAAGAGCATGTTCCTCGCAGCGCATCATGACCACTGGACATGCTCGGCCGCAGCCATGATCAGTGGGCAGAATGCCATTCTGCCCACTGATCGCGCTTAACAATGAGCATGTCGCTCGCTGGTTTGGCCTAAGGCTGGACATGTCCCGCGCCGGAGTGTGGGGGTGGGCATGTCCCGTCCTGCATAGCGGGGCCACCGGACAGGTTCCCTGGACGAATTGGCCACTGGACATGTCCCGCGGCTGGCGCCGGGATTGGGCATGTCCCCGTGGGCCCATGACGCGCAGCGAGGGGCATGCCCATTGGTGGGGGCGGCAAATGGGCATGTCCCGGAGGGGATGTCGCCACGCCCGGTCCTATAGGATTTGAAGATGCAATTCGCTTCCACCGGCAGCCACTCTGAGGGGCGCCCCGCCGGCCGCGCCGTCAGTCGGCAGGTCCTCGCGGACCACGTCTATGAAGAACTCCTGGCGTCGCTGATGGATGGCCGGCTGGAACCCGGAACCGCGGTCAGCATCGACGGGACCGCCCGGGAACTCGACGTCTCGCCCACCCCCGTGCGCGAGGCGCTCGCCAGGCTGGAACATACCGGGATGGTGCGCCGCGTGGCCCTCAAGGGCTACCGGGTTGCTCCGGTGTTCACCCGGGAAGACTTCGCCGAGCTCATGGAAGCCCGCCTCGCGATCGAGCCCGTCAACGCCCGACTGGCGTGTGCCCGGCTGACGCCCGGCCACCTGGCCGAACTGGAACGGGCAGTCGCCGATCTCAAGGACGCCCCGCGCGGGCCGTCCTTTGCCGAATTCCGCGGCTACCTCGAGGCCGATGAACGGTTCCACCGGCTGATCGCGGAGCAGACGGGCAACCAGTTCATGGTGGCCGCCTACGCCGCCCTCGGCGGACAGATTCAGCGCTTCCGCCTGTTCGGGGGAGTGGGCATCACCGACGCCGACCACGCGATCGCCGAGCATCAGGCGGTCCTGGATGCCCTCGCGACGGGCGACCCTGAGAAGGCGGCAGCCGCTATGGCCGAGCACGTGCAAAAGGTGCGCGGCCGCGCCATCGCCGACGCTCCCGCGGAATAGGTCTCCTCCCAGGCTGACGCACGCGGGCCCAACACCGCGTAACAACACCGCGGAACAGCGCAACCGGCTCCTGTGCCATCTTTTGTGACCCTCTTCACAGCTGATCGAAGACCCCATAGGATCTTCGATTGTGACGGCTATGGTGCCGGCATTGGGAGTCACAAGGGAGTGAAGAGTGCAAACAGAAACTTTGGCCGCAGGGCCCAAGGAATCCGCAACACGCCGCACCATCAAGAATCTGCGGTGGTGGATCCTCGGCTGGGCGCTGGCCGCCGGCATCATCAACTACATGGACCGCAGCGCGATCTCCATCGCCGCGCCGCAGCTGATCAAAGAGTTCGGCATGACCCGGACGGACATTGGCCTCCTGGGCACCGTGTTCTCCTGGACCTACGCTTTTGCCCAGCTGCCCGCGGGCTGGCTCGTGGACAAGCTGGGCGCCCGACGGATGTACTTCCTCGCGATCGCAGGCTGGAGCATCGCGACCGCGCTGATGGCCGTCGGCACCAAGATGTGGCAGTTCATCACCTTCCGCTTCCTGCTCGGCATCACCGAAGCCCCCAACGGGCCGGCGTCGGCAAAGCTCACCGCTGACTGGTTCCCGCGGGCCGAGCGCGGGCAGGCCACCGCCATCTGGGACAGCGGTTCCAAGTGGGGACCCGCCATCGCGCCGCCCGTCCTGACCGCCATCATGCTCGCGTTCGGCTGGCAGGCCATCTTCCTCTTCCTCGGCGTCGCAGGCCTCGTGCTGGCACTGGCCTTTTTCCTCTACTACCGCGCTCCCGAAGAGCACAAGCGCATCAGCGCGAAGGAACTGGACTACATCGAAAGCCAGCGCACCACCCAGCTCCTGACTGCCAAGAAGGTTTCGTGGCTCGGACTCTTCAAGCACCGCCAAATCTGGGGCATGATGGCCGGATTCTTCTGCGTCATCTGGATCTGGAACATCTTCATCGTCTTCCTGCCGCTCTACTTGCAGGAAGAACGCGGTGCCAGCATCGCCAGCTCCGGCTGGCTCGCGGCTGTCCCGTACCTCGGCGCAGCCATCCTCGGCATCACCGGCGGCTGGGTCATGACGCGCTACTCGAAGAAGGCAGGCCGTGATCCGCTGCTGGCCAAGCGCCACGTGATGTCCGTAGCAGCGATTGCCGCCGGCATCCTGATCTGCCTCATCCCGTTCGTGGATTCCCTCCCGCTCGCCATCGCCGTCATGACCGTGGCGCTGGGCTTCGTCGCCACCATGCAGGCGGCCGCCTGGGCCATGCCCGGCGACATCGTGGACAACTCACAGGTTGCCTCCGTCGGTGCCATTCAGAACTTCGGCGGCTACTTCGGCGGCGCCTTTGCCCCGCTGCTGACCGGTGTGATCGCCGATGCCACCGGTTCCTACGCGCCGTCGTTCGTGATCGGCGGCATCATCGCGGCCCTGGCCGCAGTGGCCTACACAGTGCTGGTCCGCGAACCCATCAAGGACAAGACCGCAGCAACGCAGACAGAAAGCCGAACCGACGCATGAGCACAGCAACAAACGCATTGACGACGACGGCGGCCGCCACCACGGCGGCCGCCCCGGCGGCGGGAACCACCACTGCGCGAACCGCCACTGCGGGAACCACCACTGCGGGAACCGCCCGCTCGCCGTTCAGGGTGGCCGTCACGGCCGACGCCGCGCGGCCGGACGGAAACTCCATTCACGGGGACTTGGGGCTGCAGCGGCTCAGCGAGCACGGCATCAGCTGGAGCGTCCTGCCCAGTTACACGGATCCGGTTCCGCTGGCCGACCTCGCCGGGGTCCATGCCGTGCTGTCACTGGGACACATCGCCTTCGATTCACGCACCGTGGACCACGCCCCGGACCTGAGACTGATTGCACGGTTCGGGGCAGGCTACGAAACCATCGACTTGGACGCCTGCACCCGCGCCGGCATCGTCGTCACCAACACCCCGGATGCCATCCGGCGGCCGTTGGCAGTGGCGGGACTGACGCTGCTCCTGGCGCTCTCGCACAAGCTCCTGGCCAAGGACAGGCTGACCCGGACCTCTGACTGGGCGCAACGCGAGCACTACCGCGGCGCGCCGCTCGTGGGCCAGACGGTCGGCATCGTGGGCTTCGGCAGCGTGGGCGCTGAGCTCGCCCGCCTCCTGGCCCCGCTCGGGATGAAAGTCGTGGGCAACAACCGCAGCGGCCGCCACGCGGAAGCCGCCGGACTCGGCGTCGAGCTGCTGGGCCTGAATGAGCTCCTGGAGCGCTCGGATTACGTTGTGCTCTGCGCCGCGCTGACACCGGCGACCGAAAAACTGATCGGCGCCGCCGCGTTGGCCCGAATGAAGCCAAGCGCCTACCTGATCAATATCGGCCGCGGAAAACTCGTGGACACGGATGCCCTCCGGGACGCCCTGCGGGACGGCCGGATCGCCGGCGCCGGCCTCGACGTCTTTGAGCCGGAACCCCTGTTTCCCGACGACGAGCTCCTGACCTTGGACAACGTCGTGCTTTCCCCTCATTCCCTGTGCTGGACCGAGGACTTCACACGCGACGTCGCGGCCAGCGCCATTGCCTCGATCCTGGCGGTCGCGGCGGGGGAGCGCCCAGACAACGTCCTGAATCCGGAGGTCTTCGCAACCGCGGCCTTCGCCGCGAAAGGGGCGTAACCCGGGGTGTGACCTTGACAACATCCCCTTAGATAGTAAATCCTATAGGAAACAGGATTCCACGAAGGAGTGAACCCCATGGCCTATACAGCCGAAAACTGGCCCATCACAGCAGCGCTCCTGCAGTTCCCGGGAACCGATGCGCAGGGCAACCACATCAACGACGCCGACGCCTCCGCCTGGGCCGAGGTCCTCACCGAGGTCAAGGACGCCGGCTTCGCCAATGCCGACCTCACGGACAGCTGGGTCCGCCCCGGCGACCTGAGCTCCGCCCGGCTTGCCGAGTTCAAACAGACCGCGGACAACGTCGGCATCGGTATCCCCGTCATCTCTGCCATCCGCCGCAGTGTCATCGAGGAAGGAAACTGGGAAGCCAACCTGGCGTACAGCCACCGCACCATCGACGCCGCCGCCGAGCTGGGCTGCGAGGTCGTCTCGTTCGGACTGCACCAGGCCATCACCGCCGAGCAGCAGAAGCAGCTCTGGTTCTGGACCGTCGAAGGGTACAAGGACCCGGTGGGGGATAAGGAAACCTGGGGCAAGGCCGTAAGCCGCCTGCGCGAACTTGGCCAGCACGCGGCCGAGGTCGGCGTCCTGCTCTCGCTCGAAATGTACGAGGACACCTACCTGGGCACCGCGGATTCCTCGGTCCAGCTGGTCCAGGACATCGGCCTGGCCAACGTCGGCATCAACCCGGACATCGGCAACCTCATCCGGCTGCACCGCCCGATCGAGGACTGGCGCGAAATGGTCGCCAAGACCCTCCCGTACTCCAACTACTGGCACATGAAGAACTACATCCGCGACGAGGACGTCGCCCGGGACACCTACGTCGCGATGCCGGCCCCGATGGAAAGCGGCCTCATCAACTACCGCGAGGCGTTCAAGACCGCACTCTCCGTCGGCTTTCAGGGCATCCTCTGCACCGAGCACTACGGCGGCGACGGCCTCAGCGTCACGGCCAGCAACCAGGACTACCTCCGCCGCCAGGTCCTGCCGAAGACCGACGGTTATGCCCTCGGCACCAGCCAGGTGGCCCAGGGCCGGCAGCTGCCGGCAGCCACGGCACTCGCCAGCGTCTGACCGGGCATCTGAAAAGCCAGCATCTGAACTCAGCGTCTGAACGGGCGCTGAACGAGCGCCGGCACCGGCGCGTGGTGCGGCCGTCAAACCATTTGGGGGCGGCCGCACCACCCCAGTTTCACCCCAGCTCTTTACCCACAGCATTAGTTCTCCAACACGGATTCAATGAGGAACCATGACCCAGATCTTCGACAATCCCGCTGATTTCGCGGATGAGGCACTGGACGGCTTCGTTGCGGCCAACCGCGGCTACGTGGCCCGAGTCGACGGCGGAGTCGTCCGCTCCACCGAAGTCCCCTCCGGGCAGGTGGCCCTGGTGGTCGGCGGCGGCTCCGGGCACTACCCGGCCTTCGCCGGGCTCGTCGGGCCCGGCCTGGCCACCGCCTCGGCCTGCGGCAACATGTTCGCCTCGCCCGCGGCCGGCCAGGTCTACCGCGTGGCCAAGGCGGCCAACGCCGGCGGCGGCGTGCTGCTGAGCTACGGCAACTACGCCGGCGACGTCCTGCACTTCGGCCAGGCCCAGCTGCGCCTCAACGCCGAAGGCATCGAAACCCGCACCGTCCTGGTCACCGACGACATCGCCAGCGCCCCGCTGGACCAGATCGAGAAGCGCCGCGGCATCGCCGGGGACCTGACAGTCTTCAAGATCGCCGGCGCCGCCGCAGAGGCGGGATTGAGCCTGGACGACGTCGAAAGGCTGGCCATCCGGACCAACTACCGCACCCGCTCCCTCGGCGTGGCCTTCGACGGCTGCACCCTGCCCGGCGCGGAGGCCCCGCTGTTCTCGGTCCCCGCGGGGCACATGTCCCTGGGCCTGGGCATCCACGGCGAACCGGGGATCTCCGACCACCCCATGCCCACCGCCTCCGAACTGGCCGAACTCCTGGTCACCCGGCTTCTGGCCGATAAACCGGACGACGCCGGCACCCGCGTGGTCGCAATCGTGAACGGCCTCGGCACGGTCAAGTACGACGAACTCTTCCTGCTGTTCGGCAAGATCGAAAAGCTCCTCACCGCCGCCGGGCTCACCGTCGTCGAACCCGAATGCGGCGAGCTCGTGACCAGCCTGGACATGTCCGGACTGTCCCTGACCCTGCTGTGGCTGGACGAGGAACTCGAGCAGTACTGGGCCGCCCCGGCCGACACCCCGGCGTTCCGCAAGGGAAACCTGGCGCCCCGCGCCCGCCGCGAACTCGCCGGTCCGGACGCCGAGGAGACCGCCGACGTCGAACGGCCCACCGCTGCGGCGGCAGCCCTCGGCCAACTGGCCGCCGACTTGCTCGGCCGGGTGCGGGACGTGGTGGTCGAGCATGAGGAAGAACTGGGCCGGCTCGATGCCATCGCCGGCGACGGCGACCACGGGATCGGCATGCGCCGTGGCGTGGACGCGGCAGTCACCGCGGCCGAACAGGCTGCCGCGGACGACGGCGGCGCCTCGCCCTCGCGGGTCCTGACCGCTGCGGGGGAGGCCTGGAGCGAACGCGCCGGCGGCACCTCAGGCGCGCTCTGGGGCTCGGCGATCATCGCCGCCGGACACGCCCTGGGCAACCAGGACAGCTACAGCGGCGAGGACGCGGCCGCGGCGGTCACGGCCTTCGTGGACGCCATCACCGCACTCGGCAAGGCCGAACCGGGGGACAAGACCATGGTGGACGCCCTCCTGCCGTTCCAGGACGCGTTCCTGACCGCGTTCGACGCCGGCACACCGGTGGCCGGTTCCCTCGCCGCGGCGGCGTCCGCCGCCACAGCGGCCGCAGAGCGGACCGCCGGGCTGCGTCCGCTCAAAGGCCGGGCCCGCCCGCTCGCCGAGAAGAGCCTCGGCCACCCAGACCCCGGCGCGGTGTCCTTCGCGCTCATCGCGACCCGGATATCCGCCCACACCGACACCGCAGACACAGCATCCCGGCCCGGCAACCCCGAGCCGGCGGAACAAGGAGCACAAGCATGAGCACAGCAACAGGCTGGCGCGTGGTCATCGGCAACGATGAGGCCGGCGTCGAATACAAGAACGCGCTGAAGGCGCTCCTCGAAGCCGACCCCCGCGTGGCGTCCGTCCAGGACGTGGGAGTCGGCGCCAACGACTCCACCGCCTATCCGCACGTCGCCGTCGACGCGGCCCGCAAGATCGCCGACGGCGACGCCGACCGGGCGCTGCTGATCTGCGGCACCGGCCTGGGCGTGGCGATCGCGGCCAACAAGGTCCCCGGCATCCGCGCCGTCACCGCCCACGACAGCTACTCGGTGGAACGGTCCGTCCTGAGCAACAACGCCCAGGTGCTCACCCTGGGGCAGCGCGTCATCGGGCTGGAACTGGCCAAGAAGCTCGTGGGCGAATGGCTGAGCCACCGCTTCGACGAAAACTCCTCCTCCGCCGCCAAGGTGGACGCCATCTGCTCGTACGAACCCGAATACACGAAGGCAGTCTGAACATGACCGAATCAATAGCAACCGCAGCCGCCATCAACGCCGCCCGCAAGATCGCCGTCGTCGGCTCCGGCTACATGGGCGGCGGAATCGCGCAGGTCCTGGCGCTCGGTGGCGCCCGGGTGGCGCTCGCGGATGTGTCCGCGGAAGTGGCCCAGAAGAACTACGAGCGGCTCCTCGCAGAATCTGACGAATTCGTGGCTGCCGGGCTCTTCCCGGAAGGCGCCACCGCCATCCTGAAGGAAAACCTCTGGGCCGCCAAGGACATCGAGGAGGCCGTGGCGGATGCCGACTTCATCGAAGAAGCCGTCCCCGAGGTCATCGAGATCAAGCACCAGACCCTCGCCCGCATTAGCGCGGCCGCCCGCCCGGACGCGATCATCGGGTCCAACACGTCCACGATCTCCATCGCCGACCTGTCCGAGCCGGTCACCAACCCGGAACGCTTCCTGGGCGTGCACTTCTCCAACCCGTCCCCGTTCATCCCCGGTGTGGAAATCATCCCCCACGCCGGCACCTCGGCCGCCACAGTCGGCGCCGTCCGCGACCTCGTGCACGCGGCCAACAAGCAGACCGCCGTCGTCAAGGACGTCACCGGATTCGTGCTCAACCGGCTCCAGTACGCCCTGTTCCACGAGGCCGCCCAGCTGGTGGAACAGGAGATCGCGACGGCGGAGGACGTCGACACCCTGGTCCGCACCACCTTCGGCTTCCGGCTGCCGTTCTTTGGGCCGTTCGCGATCGCGGACATGGCCGGACTGGACGTCTACAACTTCTGCTACAAGTCGCTCCAGACCGATTTCCCGGAACGGTTCGCCACCCCGAAAATCCTCACCGACCTGGTGGAGGCCGGAAAGCTGGGCACCAAGACCGGTGCGGGCTTCCTGAACGTCCCGGCGGAGCGCACGCCGGAACTGATCGCCTACCGGAACAAGGCGTACGTGGCCATGCAGAAGCTCATCGACGAGCTCGGCCCCGCCCCCATCAGCTAATTCCCGGTCCCGTCGTCATCAAGGAGTACCCATGAGCACTTTCCCCACAGAACGCACCGCCATCATCACCGGCGCCGTGTCCGAGCGCGGCATCGGCCGCGCCACCGCCAGCTACCTCGCGGCCCAAGGCTGGAACATCGGCATCATCGACCTCGATGACGCACTCTGCAAGGCGGCGGCCAAGGAACTGGCAGCCGAGCACGGCGTCAAGGCCTTCGGCGCCGGCGCCAATGTTTCCGACGAAGGTTCGGTCCGCGCGGCAATCGACGCCATCGAGGCGGAACTGCCGCAGATCGTCGCGCTCGCCAACGTGGCCGGCGTCAGCTCTCCGGTGCCGTACCTGGAACTCGACGCCGCGGAATGGGACCGGGTGCTGAACATCAACCTCAACGGCGTCCACTACACCACCCGCCGCGTCGCAGAATCCATGGTGAAGAACAGGATCGGGCGCATCGTGAACATCTCCTCGGTCTCCGCGCAGCGTGGCGGCGGCACGTTCTCCAAGACGCCCTACTCCGTGGCGAAGGCCGGCGTGATCGGCCTGACCCGGGCCACGGCCCGTGAACTGGGCGAATACGACATCACGGTCAACGCCATCTCACCCGGCCCCATCGACACCGACATCATGGGCGGCACCCTCAGCGAGGAACGCAAGGACGAACTCACCAAAGACCTCGTGGTCAACCGCGTTGGCTCCACCCGGGACATCGCAGCAGCCATCGCCTTCCTCATCAGCGAGGACGCCGGCTACATCTCCGGCCAGACGCTGAATGTCGATGGCGGACTCTACATGCACTAAGGAAGAAGCCTCGTGGCACAACACAGCCAAACCCCCGCCTCCGGATTCGCAGCCTGGAGCAAGGGACGGAAGATCTACCTGGCCGTCGGGATCCTGGCCTGCGTGGCCGGCGTCCTGATGATGGTTTTTTCGCGCTAGCTTTCTCCGACCGGATCCGGCCTGCCCTGCTTTGGCCGGCCGGATCCGGCGTGGCTGGCTCTGGCTGGCTTTGGCCTGATCCGGCCGCTCTCCACGCCACTGATTCACCCCACTGAGTTACACCGCTGATTGCTCGACGAGGAGTTTTTATGTCCGTAACAACAACGTCCACCCGGGACCTCCTGGAGACGCCGGTCCTTAAATCGGCCATCTCCAAGGCCTCCCGCCGGCTCATGCCCATGCTGGTGATCCTCTATGTGGTCGCCTTCCTGGACCGCACCAACGTGGGCTTCGCCGAGGCTGCCCTGGGCGTGGACAAAGGCATCACCGCCGGCGCCTACGCGCTGGGCGCCGGGATCTTCTTCATCGGCTACGCCCTGTTCGAAATCCCGAGCAACCTGCTCCTGACCAAGTTCGGGGCCAAGGTGTGGCTGGCCCGCATCGCCATCACGTGGGGCATCGTCTCGGCCTGCTTCGCATTCGTCCAGGGCGAGACGTCCTTCATCATCCTGCGGTTCCTGCTGGGTGTCACCGAGGCCGGGCTGTTCCCCGGCGTCATCATGTTCCTGGCCGCGTGGTTCCCCAACAAGGTCCGCGTCAAGATGTTCGCCATCTTCTACCTGGCCCAGCCGTTCTCCCAGATGCTGGGCGCCCCGCTGTCCGGCTGGCTGATCAACATCGGGGACCAGGTCCCCGGCGTCCAGGGCTGGCAGGTCATGTTCTTCGTCGAAGGCATGCTGGCGGTCATCGCCGGCATCGCCGCCTACTTCTTCCTGATCAACAGCCCGCAGGACGCCAAGTTCCTGAACAAGGACGAGAAGAACGCGCTCCTGGAAGTCATGGCCCTGGAAGACACCGTCAAGGAAGAGTCCGGCCCGCACGGCGTCCTGGCCGCCATGAAGAACGGCAAGGTCTGGTACTTCACCATCATCTACTTCTGCCTGCAGATCGCCGTCTACGGCGTCACCTTCTACCTGCCGCAGCAGGTGGCCCAGCTGACCGGCCAGAAGGTGGGCATCGCCGTCGGCCTGATGGCAGCCATCCCGTGGTTCTTCGGCATCTTCGCCTGCTACTTCATCGGCAAGGCCGCGAACACCGTGATCCGCCGCCGGGTCTGGGGCACCGGGCTGTTCATCTCCACCGGACTCTGCATCTTCGGCTCTGCCTGGGCCGGCGCCAACCACATTCCGGCGCTCGGCATCATCTTCATCACCCTCGCCGTGTGCTCGTTCCTCTCCATCGGCCCCATCGCGTGGTCCTACCCGACGGCGTTCCTCACCGGGACCGCCGCGGCCGCGGGGATCGGCCTGATCAACTCGCTCGGCAACCTCGGCGGCTTCGTCGCGCCGATCCTGCGCACCTCGGTCAACCAGATCACCGCCTCGGAGACCGGGACCATGGGCGTCTACGCCCTCGGCGTGCTCCCTTTCCTGGCCGCGGCCATGATGTTCGCGACCCGCCGCTTCAAGAACAAGGCCGACGAGCTGCTGGAACAGTAAGGGCCCCGGCCTCTCTTCCAGCGCGACGTCCGGCGCCCATCCACTGGATCCAGCAGAAAGCACCAACACATGCAGCAGAGCCCCGGCAGCCAGACCTCCAGCACCCGCATCCTGGTGGGGGTCAGCACCAAGATGTACCTCGGCTACCGGGACAGCCTGGACTGGCTGGAGCGGCTGCAGCACGAAGTGGACACCCGCCCGGCCCTCGCGGCCGGGCGGGTTGTCCCGTTTGTCATTCCGTCCTTCCCGGTCCTGCCCGCGGCGGCCCGGCTCCTGGCGGGTTCGCCGCTGCTGCTCGGCGCGCAGAACTGCGGCTGGGCGGACGGGCCCTGGACCGGGGAGGTGGCCCCGTCCATGCTCGCGGAACTCGGCGTCCGGCTCGTGGAGATCGGCCATGCCGAACGCCGGCGGCACTTCAACGAGGACGATGCCATGGTGGCCCGCAAGGTCCGGGCCGCGGCCGAGGCCGGGCTCACCCCGCTGCTGTGCGTGGGGGAGCGCGACGGCGGGCAGCCGGCGGCCGCGGCGGATTTTGTGTACCGCCAGATCGAGTCGGCCGTCGACGGCGACTGGGACCTCGCCGGGCATTTGGTTGTGGCGTATGAACCGGTCTGGGCCATCGGCGCGGCCCAGCCCGCCGCCGCGGCATACGTGTCCGGCGTCGTCCAGCGGCTCCGGGACCAGCTCACCACCGCCGGCGTGCCAGGGCTGCCGGTCATCTACGGCGGATCGGCCAAACCCGGACTGCTGCCAACCCTTGAGGGCGTCTCCGGCCTGTTCCTGGGCCGGTTCGCGCACGATCCGGTGAATTTCGGCCGCGTGCTCGATGAAGCGCTCCTGCTGGCCGAAGGCCTCCCCGCGACGGACCCCGCCACCGCGGGACATGTCCAGTCCTGACCGCGGGCGATGGGCAGGAGATCATGGTGCCCACTACAGGAATCCAAGAATGGGCATGTCCCATGGCCGCTGACCGTCACCACTGGACATATCCCCCTGGGGCCACGAAGGGTGGGCAAAAAGCTATTGTGTCCACTCATGGCATTCAAGAATGGACATGATCCCCAAAGAGGGAATGAACGGGTCCTCCAAAGTTGGAGCTCTTCCTTGAGGTGTCCGCAGAGTTCGCAATCATGACTCAACCCTGTTTTTGACTTATACCGCTTTATTTCTGGCCTAGCGCATATCCAAAATCCTCAAGCGTGTAGATTCGACCATTCAATTCGACCTGCGTGTACCGCTTATAGGGTGCTTCTAAGCCATTGAAAGCAGTTCCAAAGACCAGCAGCGCCTCCACTGCAATCTTCATCCAATATTGCTGTTCGTTGTCGTCCCTGAATGTGCGATTGACCAAGTGCTTGGCTCTACTTTGAGCTCGAGGGGCACTGCCAAAGGCGATAAATTTGAACAGTGTGGACTTGAATCCAGTTTCAGGGTCAACGACGTATTCTCGCGACGTGGTAAAAGGAATTCCGCCGCTCGCACTTAGCAGCTCGAAAACTTCGGTGGTGTAGCGGCTTCCTGTTACTAACCATTCGAGATATACACCGGCGTCGGCATCTGCGACTCGAGGCACCAGATTGTCCCCGGTTTTTTCGACCCTAAACATGCAAATCTCCCCCCAGGCTAGCGAAGTGCCAGCCCCATTGAACTCCAGCCAGTGAGGCCAAGCCACGACCATCATCACCGTAAGGGGTGCTTCCTGTCATTAGTCCGATTCCCTTCGCGGTCGCCCATGGACGGTGTGCACTCAGGTCAGGCAACTGGTCAGTTGACGGTATCTTCGATCGAATCACCGTTCCTGTCCGCGGCAAGGAATCAAAGAAGGGGCATGTCTCTTGGCGTGGCGGGCGAAGCTCAGGAAACCACCGACCTTTGGCACAGGCCGATGAAGCCGCCGAGCTGCTCCAGGCCCTCCGGGTGGGCGGGCAGGTAGTTGGTCAGTTCGGGTGCGCGGACGATCACGGCACGCCATTGGCCGCGGGACACCGCCACATTGATCCGGTTCCGCGACAGCAGGAACTCCATGCCCCGCGGGGCCTCGGCCACCGCAGAACACGCCATGGACACAATCACGACCGCGGCTTCCTGACCCTGGAACTTATCCACGGTCCCCACCCGCACGCCGGAGAGATTCGCGGCGTCCAGGGCATCGCGGATGACGTTGACCTGGGCGTTGTAGGCGGCCACCACCAGAATGTCGGATGCCTCCAATGGCCGGGCTCCGTCTGCGGTGTGCCAGGAAAGGCCCAAATGGCGACGCACCTGCCCGACGACCTCGGCAGCCTCCTCGGCCGACGACGTCGTGTTCCCGCTGTGCGGCACCATCACCGTCTCGATCCCCGCGGGCACACCCTCCAGACGGCGCAGATCCGCGGACGGGGCGGAACGCAACCGGCCTTCGTAGGACAATTCCGAGACGGCCAGGCACAGCTTGGAGTTCATCCGCCATGAGTCGGCCAAAAAGTAGCCAAGCTCGGGCGGCAGCGTGGCGTGGCCTGCGGAAATCCAGCCCAGCGCCGACTCGTCGACCGGCTCGGGGTGCCTGCCCTGGCTGACCTGCGGCAGCTGCTGCGGGTCGCCGAGCAAAAGCAGCCGGCTGCTCGCCTGCGCCACGGCGAGCGTGTTGGCCAGCGAGAACTGGCCGGCCTCGTCGATCACCAGGAGATCCAGGGAGCCGGCCGGGACGGTGGCGCCGGTCATCGTCCACGCCGTGCCGCCGACGAGGACGCCTCCAGATGCACCCAGCAGCTCCGCAACGTCCTTGCCGGTGCGCCGGCCCCACGGCAGGGCGTCGTCGTGCTTCACGTCTTTGGCCACCAGCGCCGGGTCGACCCCGGCCTTGGTGACAGCGGTTTTCAGCAGGTTCTCCACCACCGCGTGGGACTGGCCGACGACACCGACCTTCCAGCCGCGGGCCACGAGCCGGGCGATGACGTGGGACCCCACATGGGTCTTGCCCGTCCCGGGCGGACCCTGCACTGCCAGGTAGGAGTGGTCAAGGGCCAGCACCGCCGCCGTGATGGCTTCAATGAAGCGGTCTGGTCCGACGCCAGGCTGCGGCAGCGAAGCTCCGGCGGCCAGCCTCGGCGGCTGACGCCGGACGAGGTCAAGCGCAGGATGGCGGGGGAGGGATCCGGACCCCATGCCGGCGACCACCGTGTCAGCGAGGGCTGCCAGTGCTTGCTCGAGGCTCTTGGTGGCGAGGGGTTGGTCTTCCGTCAGCGCAATGGGGACGTCATTGTGGGGCGGGATCTTCCGGTGCAGCCGGTCCCGGATGATGACGGTGTCCTTGCCGTCCTCATGCCCCAGTTCCAGGACCTCCGTGCCGAACCATCCGCTCCGTCCGGTTCCGTTCTTGCCGGTACCCTCCAGCCCGGCGGGAAGTGGAAGCTCATACATGCGGAACCACTTGCTGCCCTCGCGGAGGTCCGATCCGGGACTCACGGAGCCGGACAGCTTGACCCGCCGCTCCGGAAGCTTGGTCCCCGTCTGTTGCCAGTCGTCGAGGATTTCCGCGGATTCGACGAGGAAAACGTTCCGGTCCCGTTCGTGTGTGTCCGGACCGTGCTCGCACCGGTCGAAGTGCGCCCACCAGAACGACTTGCGCTCCCGGCGGTGGTAGCTCACGGCCGCGGCCAGCATGGCGACGGCCTTACGGTCGTCCTCGGACAAGCCGCTGCCCGGCTCAGCGAATTGCAGAAGTGCCAGCTCAGCCGGGTCAAACACGGCATCGGCTCCTGCCGAGCCGCCGCCGTCGGGGCCGTCCTCCGCGACCCCCTCAGCGCCGGACGCGGCGCCAGTCCGGACGGGCCCGGACCCGGCGGGGCCCGCCTCGGCGGCGTTTGGCTCCAGCCGGCGTTCCTTGGCCAGCCCGAGCAGCCAGTTCCGGAGCTCCAGGGTGGAGAGGCAGTCGTATTGGTTGTAGTCGGAGATCCCGGCGAGGATTGTGGCCGCTTCGTCGGGCCGCTCATTGTCCCTCGCGTCGCAGTACCTTGCGTAGGCAATCACGGAGGCTCCGGCGTCCTTCACGTCGCCGGTTCGAAGGTTCGTCCCCATGTAGAGCGGCTCAAGCTTCTTGATGCTGTACGAGTTCTCGGAGATCCTGATGCTGTTCCGGACCGTTTGGTACAGGTCCACCAGAAGTCCCTCGCGGAGCCACTCGTCCACGATGTCCTCCCCGGCAACATGCATCACCGAGAGTTTTCGAAGCGCCGTTTTTTCATACGGTGCGTAGTGGTAGACGTGCATGTCCGGGTGCTCCCGACGGCGTTTCTCGACATAGTCAAGGAAATCGAGGAACGCCTGCTTCTCCGCCTTCCGGTTGTGGGCCCAGAACGGTTTGAACACGCCTTCGCCGCCCGGCTCGGTGGGCGCCTCGATCACGCCGAACAGGTACTCAAGCCCCCACACTCCCGTGGCGCGATCCTGCCACAGCGGATCGCCCTCGAAGTCGAAGAAGATATCGCCTGGGCTCGGTGGGGGCAGCTCGGCCAAGGTGTTCCCGGGCAGGACGCCGTACCGGATGGTGTGCTCTTCGCCGTCCTTGCGATAGCGCACTGCTCCGTCGGCAGGGCCAACGCCGCTCTGCATCCGCGCCTGTTCCTGCAGGCGCACGAGCGCAGGGGTAGGCTTGGCGAGGGTCGCTTGCGCCAGGTCAGTGACTGTCCAAATCCCACGTTCGTGGAGGTTCTTGCGCTGCACGGAGTTCATCCGGGCCACGAGGAGGAGATCGTCGGTGGCTTTGACTTGCTCCTGGCAGTAATCGCAGCGTCCGCAGGCGGTGAGCCCGGGCGCGCCCCAGCCCACTGTTCCCGGCTGTGCGATGTGCGCGGCGGTCAGCGCGAGGAAACGATCGCGCCGCTCACGGAAAACCGGCAGGATCTCGGAGAGTTTGTGGTGGCTTCGCACGTAGTCGAATCCGCCATCGGCCAGCTGCACCGTCGAGCCAAGAACGAGTGTCACCGCCGGATCCACCGGGATTCCGGCCTTCAGCAGCTGCTCGCCGTAGGCGGCCAGTTGCAGTAAGGCGGTCACCTTCGCGTGGCGGGCCAGTTTGGTGTCGAACACCGCATAGCTGCCGTCGGTCTGCCGCACGAGGAAGTCGGAGCGGCCGTGGAACTGGCCGTCGAAGAAGGCGGCCTGGAAGACGACGTCGGCCCCCGCGCGCAGCGCTCCGATGGACTCGGCGTGCTTGGCCGCCAGCGTGGCGCGGTCCATCGTGGGGGCAGTGGCGACGTCGTACACGCCGTGCCCGGTGGCCGGATCCCAGGGACCGAACTCCGCAACGAAACCGTTAAGGACCTTGCGCTCGTGGAGGTCACCCAACACCGCTGCATGCTTGAGCATCTCGTCGTCTTCGAACGTAGCCCTGGGGCAGCGGCCCAGCTTCTCGTCGAGTTTCCGCAGCAGCTGATACTCGCAACTCGCGGCCGCCACGAGGTCGCTCGCGGAGTAGACCAGGTCCCGTGATGACCCCGGTACCTCAGGTTCAAGAAAAAACACTGTGCCCCCGTTGTTGGTGCCCCCGTTGTTGTTGACCTCCGCTATTCAAGCTATCAAAGCCCCCTGACAATCAAGCACCAGCCAGGAGGCGGGTACCAGGCACCTGTAAAGAGGCTAGGTACCGCTGGTTCCTGTCGTAGGACCGGCGTAGGGTCTGAGGACTATGACCGAACAGCAACCCTATGAGCTGGTCCAGCGCTACGCGCACTTCGAGCTGCGCCGCTATCCTCCGTACGCTGTGGCGGAAATAGAGGTCAACGCGACGTTCGACCGCGCCGGAAATGCCGCCTTCCGGCACCTCTTCAACTACATCAGCGGCAGCAACACGGCGCAACGGAAGCTGGCGATGACGGCCCCGGTGATCCAGGAACCCGGGCCGTCGCAAAAGCTGGCGATGACCGCCCCGGTACTGCAAAGCGGCCCGCTGCCGGGAAGCGCAGAGCCCGCTGATTTCGTCGTTGCCTTTGTGCTCCCCGCTGGGGTGACGGCGGAGACGGCGCCGGTCCCGGCGAACCCCGACGTCAGAGTCCGGGACCTGCCAGGATCCCTGGCGGCCGCCCTTCGGTTCTCGGGCAGCGGGTCGGAGGCGGCCTTTCGACGGCGAAACGACGGCCTCCAGGAGGCCCTGAAGCTAGCCGGGCTGAAGGCCGTAGGGCGGCCACGGTTCGCCCGCTTTGATCCGCCGTTCAAGCCGTGGTTCCTGCGCCGCAACGAGGTTGTTCAGGACGTGCAGGAGCCCCTTCCTCCTCCGGGCGAGCCCGGCCGCTGACCTAGGTAAGGCAAAATGGCAGGGTGACCCAACACCCGCAGCGCCCCGCCTCACCCCTCTCGCCCGCCTCCGGACCGTCCCCAAAGACCGGCTCCCCACAGACCGGCATGCCGCAGGCAGGCACCTCAGAGACCCAGGAGTCCGGCATCGCCGCCCAGATCGCCGGCGAGCTCGGCGTGCAGCCCTGGCAGGTCAGGGCCGCCGTGGAGCTGCTCGACGCCGGGTCCACTGTGCCGTTCATCGCCCGCTACCGCAAGGAAGCCACCGGGACGCTGGACGATACCCAGCTCCGCGAGCTGGAGGAGCGGCTGCGCTATTTGCGCGAGCTCGAGGACCGCCGCCGGACTATCCTCGAGGCGATCGCCGCCCAGGGTGCGCTGACCCCGGAACTGCAGGCCGCCGTCGTCGGCGCCGACACGAAATCGCGGCTGGAGGACATCTACCTCCCGTTCAAAACCAAGCGGCGCACCAAGGCGCAGATCGCCCGTGAAGCCGGCCTGGAACCGCTCGCCGACGCCCTGCTCAAGCGCCCGGAACTGGACCCGGACCGCGAAGCCGCCAAATTCCTCAACGCCGAACACTCGATCGGTGACCCGGCCGCAGCGCTCGCCGGCGCCCGCTCCATCCTGGTGGAACGCGTCG
Organism: Arthrobacter sp. 131MFCol6.1; assembly: GCF_000374925.1. Classification (GTDB taxonomy): domain Bacteria; phylum Actinomycetota; class Actinomycetes; order Actinomycetales; family Micrococcaceae; genus Arthrobacter. The sequence goes on along the minus strand of NZ_KB895555.1, from coordinate 28,878 downwards.
CCCAGGATGCCGACCTGGCCGCCACGCTCCGGGAGCGGCTGTGGACCCAGGGCCGGATGGTGTCCCGGGTGAAGAAAGGCAAAGAAGCCGAGGGCCAGAAATTCAAGGACTACTTCGAGTTCTCCCAGCAGCCGGCCGGAATGCCTTCGCACCGTGTCCTGGCGCTGCTGCGAGGAGAAAAGGACGGAGCCCTGGAGCTGGATCTCGCCGAGGCTGATCCGAACGACGACGCCGCCCTCACCGCCGCGCGCGGCCGCTACGAAGCCGCCGTGGCCAGGTTCCTTGGGGTTGCCGACCGCGGCCGGCCCGCCGATGCCTGGCTGTTGCAGACCGCTCAGCTGGCGTGGCGCTCGCGGGTCCTGGCGCGGCTGACGGCAGATCTGCGCAGCCGGATGTTCGCCGCCGCTGAGGACGAGGCCGTGCGCGTGTTCGCCGCGAACCTGCGCGATGTGCTGCTCGCCGCGCCGGCCGGGAACCGCGCCACCCTGGGCCTGGACCCGGGACTGCGCACCGGCGTCAAGGTCGCCGTGGTGGACGGCACCGGCAAGGTGGTCGCGACGGACACCGTCTACCCGCACGCCCCGGCCCGAAAATGGGACGAGGCGCTGCGGACCCTCGTGGGCCTCGCCACGAAGCACGGCGTGGAACTCGTCGCGATCGGCAACGGCACCGCCTCGAGGGAGACGGACAAGCTCGCCGCCGAACTGCTCAAGCAGCTCTCCTCCGGGTCAGAAAACAAGCCGCAGAAAATTGTGGTGTCCGAGGCCGGGGCGTCGGTGTATTCGGCGTCGGCGCTCGCCGCGGCGGAGCTGCCCGGCATGGATGTATCCCTGCGCGGTGCCGTCTCGATCGCCCGGCGGCTGCAGGATCCGCTCGCGGAGCTGGTGAAAATCGAGCCGAAATCGATCGGCGTCGGGCAGTACCAGCACGACGTCACGGCCGCGAAGCTGGACCGCAGCCTGGACGCGGTGGTGGAGGACTGCGTGAACGCGGTGGGCGTGGACGTCAACACCGCCTCGCCCGCACTGCTGAGCCGGGTGGCCGGGGTCGGGCCGCTGCTGAGCGAGAACATTGTGGCGTACCGGAACGAGCACGGGCCCTTCGCCAAGCGCAGCGAGCTGAAGAAGGTCCCGCGGCTGGGCGCCAAGGCGTTTGAGCAGTGCGCCGGCTTCCTGCGGATCACGGGGGGAGCGGAGCCGCTGGATGCCTCCAGCGTGCACCCGGAGGCCTACCCGGTGGCCCGGAAAATCAAGGCGGCCGCGGGCAAAGCGCCGGCCGCGGGAAGCTATGCGGCGCTGAACCCGCAGGACTTCGTGGACGGCTCCTTCGGCCTGCCCACCGTGCAGGACATCATCGCCGAACTCGAGAAGCCGGGCCGTGACCCGCGCCCGGCCTTCGCGGCGGCCGCGTTCTCGGAAGGCATCGAGAAGATCTCCGACCTCAGGCCCGGCATGGTGCTGGAGGGAACGGTTACCAACGTGGCGGCGTTCGGCGCGTTCGTCGACGTCGGGGTGCACCAGGACGGGCTCGTGCACGTGTCGGCCCTGGCGAACCGTTTCGTCTCCGACCCCCGCGAGGTGGTGAAATCCGGGCAGGTGGTCCGGGTCAAGGTGCTCGAGGCGGATCCGGAGCGGAAGCGCATCTCGCTCACCCTCAGGCTCGGCGACGAACCGGCAGCCTCCGGCGATCGTGCGGCGGGCGATCGTGCGGACTCGCGGCCGGAACGTCCGCGGCAGCCGGCGTCGCAGGCGCCGTCGAAACAGCCGGCGAATCAGCCGGCCGGAAAGCAGTCATCCGGGAAACCGGCACCCGACCGGCGGACGCCGGGCAGGCAACCGCAGAAGCCGGCTCCCGCGCCGTCGCCGGTCAACACGGCGATGGCGGAGGCGCTCCGGAAGGCCGGCCTGGCCAAGTAGCGCTCCCAGGGGCGCGGCTGCCGCACCACTCCTACCGTTGGTCGCGGATTCCCTACCGCTTGGCGCATAACTAGTACGTTTGCTGACGATTTGCACCATGATTGCCGGAGGCAACGGCCCTCTGCCGGAAGCTCGGTCAGAGGCCCTGGCAGGGGGCCGTTTCCGCAATGTGCTGGACACCGATGTCGTTGACGAGCAGGGGAGTACTTATGGGTTGGCTGGACCGCGAACGAACCATCGCCCCACCCGGATTTAACCGGTGGCTCGTACCCCCGGCAGCCCTCGCGGTCCACCTGTGCATCGGCCAGGCCTACGCGACGAGCGTCTACAAGACCGCGTTGGTGAAGCACTTCGGCGCGAGCCTGACCGAGATCGGCGTGATCTTCTCCATCGCGATCGTGATGCTGGGCCTCTCGGCCGCGATCATGGGCACCTGGGTGGACAGGAACGGGCCCCGCAAGGCGATGTTCACCTCCGCCGCGTTCTGGGCGAGCGGCTTCCTGATCGGCTCCCTGGGCATCTTCAGCCACCAGCTTTGGCTCGTCTACCTCGGCTACGGCGTCGTCGGCGGCATTGGCCTGGGGATCGGTTACATCTCCCCGGTCTCCACCCTGATCAAATGGTTCCCGGACCGGCCCGGACTGGCCACCGGCATGGCGATCATGGGGTTCGGCGGTGGCGCCCTGATCGCCAGCCCGGTCTCCACGGCCCTGCTGAAGATGTACGATCCCAACTCCGGGGCCAAGGGCTGGGTGGCCAGTGGTGAGTCGGTGGGCAAGCTCTTCCTGACCCTCGCCGTGGTCTATCTGGCCTACATGATGTTCGGCGCGTTCACGATCAAAGTCCCGGCCGAGGGATGGCAACCGGCGGGCTTCGACCCCGCAAAGGTCAAGGCCGCCTCGCTGGTCACCACGGAGAACGTCTCGGCCCGGAACGCGGTCAAGACCAGGCAGTTCTGGCTCGTCTGGATCGCCCTGTTCTGCAATGTCACGGCGGGAATCGGCATCCTTGAACAGGCCGCCCCCATGATCCAGGACTTCTTCCGCCAGCCCGACGGCACCTCCCTGGCCAGCGCCGCGGTGGCCGCCGGCTTCGTGGGGTTGCTCTCGATCGGCAACATGTCCGGCCGCTTTGCCTGGTCCGCCACCTCCGATGTCACCGGCCGCAAGCGCATCTACATGGTCTACCTCGGCGTCGGCGCGCTGCTCTACACCGTGCTGGCGCTGGCCGGCTCGACGTCCACCGTCCTCTACGTGGCCCTCGCGTTCGTCATCATCTCCTTCTACGGCGGCGGGTTCGCGACGGCCCCCGCCTACCTGCGCGACCTCTTCGGCACCTTCCAGGTCGGCGCCATCCACGGCCGGCTCCTGACGGCCTGGTCCGCGGCGGGCGTCGCCGGGCCGCTGATCGTCAATGCTTTCCTGGACGCGAAGGGCAGGCCCGGCGCGCTCAACGCCGCGTCCTACCAGCCCGCCTTGCTGACCATGGTGGGGCTGCTGGTGATCGGCTTCGTGGCGAACCTGCTGGTCTCGCCGGTGGACGCACGATTCCACGAACCACGTCCTGGCCGCGTCCGGTCCGAAGAACCTGCCTTGGAGGGCTGAAATGAGTAGTGCACAGACACCGGTGACACCGTCCACCGGGAAGCTGGTCATCGCCTGGGCGCTTGTCGGCGTGCCGCTCGCCTATGGCGTCTATGAGACCCTCACCCGCGTGGCGGCCCTGTTTGGCTGACACCGTGGTGAGAGAAATGTTCGGTGGTCGTCCCAGCGCGGTGGGTGTGCCGTTCACACGCCCGGAAGCGTTCACCACCCGCCCCACGCTGCAGGGCACCTTCGGGATGAGCGCGTCCACGCATTGGCTTGCGACGGCGGCGGCCCAGTCCGTGTTGGAGCGCGGCGGGAACGCCTTCGACGCCGCGGTGGCGGGAGCGTTCGTGCTCCATGTGGTGGAACCGCACCTCAACGGGCCCGGCGGAGACATGACCGGGATCTTCGTCACCGCGGACCGGCCGGAGCAGCCCATAGTCCTGATGGGGCAGGGCCCGGCGCCGGCCGGGGCCACCGCCGAGCACTACCTGGCCGAAGGCCTGGACCTCGTTCCAGGCTCCGGTGCCCTGGCCGCCGCGGTGCCTGCCGCCGTCGACGCCTGGCTCCTGCTGCTCCGTGACCACGGGACGTGGGAGCTGGACGCGGTGCTGGACTTCGCGATTGGCTACGCCCGGGACGGGCACCCGATGCTCGGCCGGGTCGGAACCACCATCGCGGCCGTGTCCGCGCTGTTCCAGGCGCATTGGCCCACGTCGGCTGAGCTGTGGATGCCGGGCGGCCGAATCCCGGTTGAGGGTGAGCTGGTGTGGAACCCGGCCTATGCCCGCACCCTGGAACGGCTCGTGCAGGCCGGAGTTAAGGCATCCACCCGCGAGGCGGGAATTGATGCGGCCCGCCGCGAGTGGCGGGAGGGGTTCGTGGCCCGCGCGATGGTGGATTCGGTTCAGTCCCCGCACCGGCATTCCTCGGGCACGGATCACCGCGGAGTGCTCGCCCTGGACGATCTGGCCGGATTCGAAGCCGGGTATGAGGCCGCCGCCACCGTCGAGTTCCGGGGCCACACGATCGCCAAGACCGGGCCCTGGGGCCAGGGGCCGGCGCTGCTGCAGACCCTGGCCATCCTGTCCGGCTTCGAGGACCGGTTCCTTGATCCGTCCACCGAGCTGGGGGCGCACACCATCCTGGAGGCGCAGAAGCTCGCGCTCGCGGACCGGGAGGCGTACTACGGCGACACGGACGTGCCGCTCGATGACCTGCTGTCGGAGGACTATTGCGCCGGCCGCCGGGCCCTGATCACGGAACGGGCCTCCCACGATTTCCGGCCCGGCACCGTGCCCGGGCGGGAACCGTACAGGCCACCACTGCGCACCGATTACACGCCGCCGGCGCTCGCAGGGGATGCGTCCGCGGCCTCGGCGGTCGGACTGGGCGTCGGCGAGCCCACCGTGGCGCCGTCGGGGGAGACCCGCGGCGATACCTGCCATATCGACGTCGTGGACCGCTGGGGCAACATGGTCTCCGCGACTCCGTCCGGCGGCTGGCTGCAATCCTCCCCGGCGATCCCGGAGCTGGGTTTCTGCCTGGGGACGCGGCTGCAGATGACCTGGCTGGAGCCCGGCACGCCGTCCACGCTGACGCCCGGCAAACGCCCGCGCACCACGCTGACGCCCACTCTCGTGCTGCGTGACGGCTACGCGGTGGCCGCGCTGGGTTCGCCCGGCGGCGACCAGCAGGACCAGTGGCAGCTGCCGTACCTGCTGCGGACCATCGTGGGCGGGTACTCGCCGCAGCAGGCCATCGATGCCCCGACGTTCCATACGACGTCGATGCCCGGCTCGTTCTGGCCGCGCACCTGGGAACCCGGCGGCGCCGTCGTCGAGGACCGGCTGGGGGCGGACGTCATCGAAGGTCTGGAGCGGCGCGGGCATGTGGTCACCCGGGCCGGTGACTGGGCGCTGGGGCGGCTGTCCGCCGTCGTGCGGGATCCCGAGACCGGGATCCTGCAAGCTGCCGCGAATCCGCGCGGCGCGCAGGGGTACGCCGCGGGCCGGTAGCAGTTGCGGCGCTCACCTGGCGGGTGGGGTGACTGCGTGCGGCTTCGGACGGGCCGTGGTTTTGCTTCTTCTGTCAGCCCGAAGCCCTGAGCCGGTCCATGAAGAGGAGCGACTCGGCGACGATCTGCTGCTGCGCCTCATTGCGGCTGATGCCCGCGTCGCCGTCCCCGGGCTGCTCACCGTAGTCACCGAAGAACGCGTGCACGCCGCCCACAACCGTTGCGTAGGTGGTGGTTGGTGGGAGCAGGGACCTCGACGCCGCGATCTTGTTCGGGGTGCTCAGGCCGTCGTTTGAGCCGGAGATGGAGAGCACCGAGAGGCCCTGCGCGTCCGTCATGGTCTCTGCGGGGTACGAAGCAAAGAGCAGCAGCCCGTCGACGTCATGATTCGACGCCGCGAAGGATGATGCACTCACGCCGCCCAACGAATGACCACCGACGGCCCAGGAAGCGACTTCGGGATGCCGGTCCATGGCTGCGCGGGCCTGGTTGGTGTCCAACAGGGAGATGCCGAGGGGTACTTTCAGGATGACGACCAGGTGACCCGCGGCCGCGAGCGGCTGCAACAGGTCCTGATAGGCATGCGCGTCTACCCTGGCGCCGGGGTAGAAGACGAGACCCGTGGTTGCTGTACCCGCCGGGGCAAGGGTGATCGAAGTGGCGTCTTCTGCAGCCCTTGACCCGGCTGGCGCCGTCGCGGTGGATCCATTGGCCGGGACCGTCTTCTCGCGGTCGGGTTGGTGGGGGAACGGGCTGAGCCACATCAGCGCGGCCACCAAACCGAGGACCGTGAGCCTGGCTACGATGCCGCGGACCAACTGCCAGGTGGAAATATCACCGCTACGCTGCTGTTTGCCGCCGAACAACCTGCGTCTGACCAGAAGCAGCGCCCAAAGGATCCCCAATGCGACGGCGGCCGCCAGGAGAGCCGGCAGGGCAGGGTGGCCGCCGAGGACGGCCGGGTTGCTGAGCAGTATCCAGAGGGGGACCACTGTCAGGGCGGCCGCCGCGAGAGCGCCGCCCCAGTTCAGGATCGAGGACTTCCAGGAAGTGGGGTTGGGCCCTGTGGGGACGGGGCCGGGGGGTTCGGTGGGGGTCGCGGGACGAAAAGGCGGGCCTTCCTTCACGGCTTGATGATATCCCCCCGGCAGCGGAACCCTGTGGTGTCCGGGCGCGGTAAAACCCCGTCGCCGGCTCAATTAGAGGCCGCTGCGCCCCACCCACAGCCCATGCAGCAGCGGAAGCGCCGACGCGATCATCAGGACATTGCTGAGCACCATGTCATCCGCGCGGACCACGGAGCCGGAAACCAGCAAGGCGCCGAAGATCAGCGCCGATGCCGATCGCTGCGCCGTGCGGTCAAGCCGTCCCAGCTGCCGCTCAAGGCGCGGATTTGCCACCGACAGTGAACCGTCCTCAAGCCGGGTTAGCAGCCCGTCCAGGCGTTTCGGCAGACCCAGCGCCATCCCGGCGGCATCGAGCGCCTGCTGGGCAACGTCCTGCACGATGTTGCCGCGCTCGTCGCGCAGCAGCTGCGCCGCGTAGGGCTCGACTGAGTCCCACAGATTGAACCGGGCGTCCAGCGAGCTGCACACCCCCGACGTCAGTGACATCGCCCGGATAATGAGCAGGAAGTTCTCAGGCATCTGGAACGGCAATGAACGGACCACGTCACCGAACTCCACGGCAAAATCACGGAACTCCCGGGGGTCAACCTCGCGAAGCTCGGCGAAGCCCATCCCGCCAAAGCGGGCAAAGAGGTGTGTCATCGCCCGCTCAAGCTCGACCGTGTCGGCCGAGGGCACCAATACCCCCACGTCGCTGATCGCGGACATCAATCCCTTGCCGTCACGCGAAGCGGCCGCGATGAGCAGCTTCCGCAGACCGCTGCGTGTGCTCGCCGGAACCTCGCCCATCATGCCGAAGTCGATGAAGGTCAGCTTCCAGGGGCGCCCCGTGGATGAATCGGTAACCGGCGTGACAAAGATGTTCCCCGGGTGCGGATCGGCATGAAAAAAGCCGTTCGCAAAAATCTGGTCGAACATGACCGAGGCAAATACAGGGGCAACCTGGGCCGGATCGATGCCCGCCGCCAGCAGTGCCTCCGAGTCCGTGATCTTGATCGCCGTGACGTCTTCCAGGGTGAGAACGCGGCGGGTGCTCCGTTCCCAGACGACGTCGGGCACCTCCACACGGCTGTCGTCGGCGAAATCAGCAGCGAACCGCCCAGAATTCGCGGCCTCATTCAGGTAGTCGATCTCCTCAAAACTGGTCTGCGCAAACTCCTCGACCAGGGCGGGCATGTCGGCACGATGGGACACCAGGCGCACGCGGCTGAGCCATCCGCCCACTTTGCGCAGTGCCGCCAGATCGACGTCGACAATGGCGTCGATGCCCGGCCGCTGCACCTTCACCACCACGCGGTCGAGCCCGGTGTCGGCGGCGTCGCCCGGGCCAAGCCTCGCGCGGTGCGCCTGCCCGAGGGACGCTGCCGCGATCGGTGTCTCCTCGACCGAGGCGAACAACTGCTCCAGCGGCGCGCCCAGCTCAGCTTCGGCCAGGGCGCGGATCGCGGAGAACGAAACCGGAGGCACCTCGTCCTGCAGCCCCTCGAGTTCCTTGGTGATCTCGGGCGGCAGGACGTCGAGCCTGGAGGACAGGAACTGTCCGACTTTGATCATGAGCCCGCCGAGGTCCACCGCCAGCGCATGGAAGCGCTGCGCGAAGCGCCGCATCCTCTTCGCCCTAGTGCGCTCGGCAATCTTCACCAGCCCGACGCGGGGGAGGAGCAGCTCAAACCACCAGGTAACCGCGAGATGCCATGCGGCGAAGCGCAGGATGCGGCGGTAACGGGCCCGGTAGTCCCGGGCGCCGGGTACCGGAGCTGCCCGGTCCCGGCGAACCGACCTCACCCCCGTCAGCCCTTGGCGAGAATCGCGTACAGCCGGCGGCGCGCGTCATCGAGCACCGCCACGGCTTCCTGTACCTGCTCCGGCGTTCCGGTGCGTCCCACCTGGGCGGCGGCCTGCGCGAGCTCGACGCCTGCCTTGGGCAGCGCCGCGAACCCCGAGCCCGACGCCGGACCAGCCGATTCCCAGGGCGCTGACATGCCGGCACCCGCCATCTCCTCGCGGCCCGCTTCCGTCAGGGAATAAATCTTGCGGCCGTTGGATTCCTCAGCACGGATAAGGCCCTCGTCGGCCAGCAGCTGGAGGGTTGGATAGACGGAGCCAGCGCTGGGCTTCCAAGTGCCGCCGCTGCGCTCCTCGATTTCACGAATAATCTGATAGCCGTGCATCGGCCGCTCAGCGAGCAGTGCCAGCACAGCCGAGCGCACCTCGCCACGCCCGGCCCGGGAACCCGAGCGCTTCTCGAACCTCGAACGCAGCTCCTCTACGGCCTGCCACATGCTGTCTACATTGCTGCCGCGAAATCCGCCTGCCGGGTAAGAACTGCGCATCATGCTCTCCTCTGGACGACCGTGAACGATATACAACGATAGTCAACGATACACACGTAAATTTGCGAAACCAAGAGGGACGGCGATCCGCGCACGGGCCTAAAACAGGCCCCTTGCAGCAAATATCAGGGAATGACGTATCTGGTGACCCCAGTTGCCCTAACGTGAACCGGCAGCGTCTTTTCCATGTGCTTTCCTCGCATGCTGCCAGGCCAGTCCTGCCTGAGTGCCCGAAATAAACCCACCGAACCAGGCGATTCCGGCTGGGCCCAACACCAAACAGAGGACGAGGGACAGCACTAAAACCAGCATGGCAAGCCATCGCCAGGGCGGCGAGAAACGCAGCAGCCACACACCCACGGCCAGACCTGCGAGTAATGCAACGACCTCCTGTGGCACGTGGTCTTGAGGTCCTATCAGAATCACCGCGACCGTGGCGCTCAACAGCACGCCGCTAGGGATCAGAGCATTCCTCACCGGATGCTCAGCGTTTCTTCCCACAACAACCACACTTTCTGGGCTTTTTTTGCTCACCATCCGAGTCTGCTCTGCGGAAGGTCGCCACCGAAGCCGACCGTGCCACCTCCAAAGGCGCCACCGCACAGGCCCGCGGTCTTTGTCTGGTTGAAACTGGCCATGCCGTTCCAGGTCCCGCAAAAGTCGCACCAGAGTCCGCCACCACTCCGGAATCGGAATTCACAGGAACCCGACGTGCGCTACCCACGGCTCTCTTGCCCAACAACAGGTCCTGCTCGGTAAGCGCTCCTAGCGGATCTTCATTTCCCCGCGCCAGAGCTCGCACCATCGCTCACCACGGCGAATTCCCGTGACGTAGCCACGGCCCTTCACGAACCACCTGCCGCAGCGAGTTGACTCCAGGCGTATGCACCCTTCGGTCCGAGGCGTCACCGATCCTCGACCGATATTCAGTCACGAAGCGGCCGCCCATACGGATAATCCACCCACTCGCCAGGGACCCCATCACCGGCCACTGCCTCCGCGCCACGCACGACCGAATGATAATCAGCTGGAAAACGGGTGCCGATCAGTACATCATTGGGATTCACGTTGATTTGAATTTCGCCATCACGGAACCGAACGTCGTAGGTAAAAGATGTCTTGCCAAATATCAGGGATCGGCGCTTCCTGGTTAGTCTCGTTGCCCTGACGTGAATCGGCAAAGTCTTGGTCATATGCTTTTCCTACTTCAGAATTGGTCGCCAAGGTCGATCTGGAGATTTTGCTACGTGCAAATCACCAGCGTTGAGTGCGGCGGCCGGCGTTTTGTCCTCGGAGCATCACTCAGCCTTCCCCAGCGACTCACCCGGCACGACGACTGCCGTTGAGTACTCAACCCAATCCTCGTTCCTGCCCTCCCTGAAGAGGCGATCCGCAGTCCGCTGACACTCCTGCAAGTCGTTCCAGGGGCCGTGGGGGTTCAAGCCGATAGCCTCTGCCAATTGCTGCGCTGGTACGACGCGGGATGCACCCGGAGTTGTCATCACTTCGTACATGTGGTCTCCCCGAACGAACAGCCCCTTGCGAACAGGAACTCCGACCAGACGCAGATATGAATTTCCCCTAATGAACACGAAGTCCCTTCCGTAAGATAGAGCTGGAGTTCCGGCTGGACGCTGAACTGGTCAGAGAACCGGTGAGATGACCGCCTTGGGACCCCAAGGCCCCGCTGACGACGCCGTTGGTAAGTGCACCGAGGGCACCCCTTGTTGTCCGCCCGCGGCGGCGGCCACCACGAGAGTTGGTAGGGCGGGGTGGCCGCCGGGAACGGCTGGGTTGCTGAGCAGCATCCAGAGCGGAACCACTATCAGTGCGGCCGCCGCGAGGGCGCCGCTCCAGTCCAGGATCGAGGCTTTCCAAGAATTGGGGCTGGGGCTGGGGCTTGTGGGGGCTGGGGCGCCAGGACGCGAGGCTCCCGTGGGGTTCTCGGGACCAACCGGTTGGGCTTCCTTCACAGCTCGATGATATCTCCATGATGGAGATATCCGCTCGTTAGCTAATGGGTCGTCAGGCGTGTTGCCTCAGCCTCGCTTCCAGTCACCCATTCCGGACGGAACGACGACGCCTTTGGGTTTCTGAAGAAATCAGCCAATGCCGCTTCAATTGAATCCAGATCATGAATGAACCGAGAAGGAATGAAACCCGTCGCATTACCCATCGGTACCTCCACTGACTCATCCGCAACACCTGCAGACCGCACCAACACCGCCCACGAACCCTCGTTGGTGGCGTCAGCGTTCCGATGACAGACCATCCCCAGCCCAACGCCACCGGCGACTTCAAAACGCGCCGACCGATACTCAACAACCAGCCGTCCACGTGACTTTCCGTCCAAGGAATGCAGCGCAACACCGGCCGCCTCCTGAGCCTCCGCGACGGTGCTAAGACCCCGGCCATCAACCAGCCACTCCGCCTTTTTTGCGGTTTCCCGGGCCTGCTTAGCTGACTTACCGCGCTTACTGGCATGCTGCCAGGCCAGTCCGGCCTGGGTGCCCGAAATAAACCCACCGAACCACGCGATTCCGGCTGGGCCCAACACCAAACAGAGAACGAGGGAAAGCACCAAAACCAACATGGCTAGCCAGCGCCAGGGCGGCGAGAAACGCAGCAGCCACACACCCACGGCCAGGCCGGCGAGTAGTGCCACGACCTCCTGTGACACGTGGTCCTGAGGTCCTACCAGGATCACCGCGATCGTTGCGCTCAATAACACGCCACTAAGGATCAGAGCATTCCTTACCGGATGCTCAGCTTTTCTTCCCACAACAACCAACCCTTTCTAGGCCTGTTTTGCTCACCATCCGAGTGCGCTCTGGAGTTGGTCGCCACCGAAGCCGACAGTGCCACCTCCAAAGGCGCCTCCCCACAGTCCCACGGTATTCGTCTGGTTGTAGTTAAACATGCCGTTCACAGTCCGAGGCGCAAAGTACGGCACCTGCCTTAGTGTGCTAATGCCTGTCTGGTTGAACGCCGGTATGCGCCCCACAGGTATCGCGGCAGCACCCGCTCCAAACAGGCCTGTTGCCCCGGCCTTCGCTGGGTCAATCGGATCCCCGGCGACGACGTTCTCCAGCATCGAACCTGTTCCCGCACCAACGCCACTGAGGGCCATCGTTCCCGCCTTGGCAACGACGCCGGTCGACGACAATGACATCCCTCTGGCGAGGCTGCCACCGGCCGGCCCCGCGAGGCCGCCTACGGCACCGGCGAAGCCACCACCAGCGATCTTGCCCGCAAAGTCCCAGCCGTTATTGATGCGCCCGCCTTTCTGATAAAGGTAGCTCGCGGCGCTTGCACCCGCACCGACGACCCCATTGGCGCCAGCACTTACTCCGAGCGCTGCTGCAGCCTGTCCGGCCGGCGCACCCGCCAGGACGCCCCTAGTCCACATGGCCGCGCCGCCACCTGCAGCACCGGTAGCCGCGCCTATCGCGGTGTTGCCGAGGACTGACCACCAGTCGACCGAACCCTTCTGCGATTTCTGGGAAATGACCGAGAGGCCACCCGAGCTCAATGCCCCGGCGATAGCTCCTGCCGCGATGATGTTGAGCCCCGGCACGAATAATGCAGCAACACCAGCGGCCACGGCGAGTCCCGCAACGATGTACTCCCAGTGGCTCCCGGCCGATTTGTCGTAGGCCTTTAGCTCGTCATCGGTCAGCGGACGCAGCCCGGTGGGGTCGGTGGTGTTGAGGGGGTTATTGCCGGCGTAGGCATAGGGGTTGCCGTCCCAGCCTGCGCCGAGGACGGGGGCGAGAGGATCGGTGGAGAGGAAACCACGTGTAGCGGGGTCGTACGCACGTGCCCCGAGCCACTCCAGGCCAGCGATGTCCAGGCCGCCGTTGCCGGTCAGAGTGATCCCGGCGGGCAGCACACCGGCCAGCCCGGACACCGAACCCAAACCAGCGGCACCACCACCGGCAGTGCCACCCGGACCCGGGCCAGGGACTGCCGGCGCGCCGATGACGGCCCAGGGATCGGTCTGGTCGGTGGGCCGGGCGGCGCGCCAGCCCGGCGTTATCCAGGCGTCCGCGATACCGGTGACACCACCTGGCAACGAAAGGACCTGGTCACCGCCGATGCCGGCGAGGGTGGGGATCGGGTTGGCGGTGTCCCACCACAGCTCCGACCCATCGATGGCAGCCAGCTCGCCCAGGGCATCCACCCACAGCTCATGCCGGGAGGTTTCCAAGCCGTCGGAAGTGCGGTCGGCAACGCTCTTCAGCTGGCCGCTCTGACCCCACGCGTACTCGGTCCAGGACCCGTCCGGGCGGATCAGCCGGGTGCGGCGGCCCAGGCCGTCATGGACGTACTCCGTCCGGGACCCGTCCGAGTCCGTGACGGCAAGGAGCTGCCCCGCGGCGTCGTACTCATAGGTCCGGGACCCGCCCGGTGCGGATTCCCGGATGAGGCGCCCGCCGGCGTCGTACACCCACTCCGAAACCAAAGCCGGCACCGCAGCCGGAGCGGAAGCCTCCGGGTCTCCATAGCGGGTAGTGGCGGCAGAGACCATCTGCCCGGCCCCGTCGTAGCCGTACCGGGTCACGGCACCGGCGCGGGTCAGGGCCGTGATCCGGCCGTCCCCGTCCCGGCCGATCAGTGTGGCATCGGCCGAGAGAGGATCGGCGCGGTCCGTGCGGCTGTGCTCGGACAGGTTCCCGTAGCGGTAGGCCCATTCCTGGACCAGTTCCCCGGCGGTGGCGGAGGTGATACGGCCCGAGGCGTCGTGGGTGAACACGGCTTCCCCGAGCCGGGGGTTGCTGACGGCGGTCACCCGGCCCGCGGCGTCCCGGACGTACGTGGTGGTGGTTCCGTGCACGTCGGTGAATCCGGTGCGGTTCCCGTCGGCGTCGTACTCCCAGGACATTCCCCGGCTGCCACGGGTGCGGGAGGTCAGCTGCCCGCGCCGGTCAAACGCCAGCTCGTGCTCCACCGCCAGGCCGTCCGCGCCCGTGTAGTCGGTAAGGATCACGCGGCGGCGGATCAAGTCATGCTCGACGGCGGCCAGCAGCTTTCCGTCGACCGAGGTGGAGGATTCCCGGCCGGCCGAATCGTAGGTCCAGGTGGTGGTGTGCCCGTCCGGATCGGTCTGGGACAGTTGCCGCCCGGCGGGATCGTAGGAGGCAGTGGTCACTCGCCCAAGCGCGTCGGTAACGGAATCAACCTGGTCCGTGGCCGTGTAGGTCCGGGTGGTCACCCCGCCCAGGGGATCGGTGATCCGGACCAGGCGCCCGCGGACATCGTACTCGAACAGGGTCCGTCCGCCGACGCCGTTGACGGTCTCGGTCAGCTCCCCGGCGGTGTTGTATTTGAACCGGCGGGTGCCATACCAGGGGTCCTGGGAGAAGGTCAGCCGCCCGGCCTTATCGTAGCCGTACCGGGACACGCCCTGGCCGGGGGAGCGGCGGGACAGGAGCCGCCCGCAACGGTCGTACCCGAACGTCTCCACCTCACCCGTGGGCAGCGTCCGGGCGGTGACCCGCTGGTCCGCGTCGTAGGCCAGTTCCGTGACTGCACCAAGCGGGTCCGTGGTTTTCCAGGGCCGCCCGCACACGTCGTATTCATACCGGGTGACCGCGCCGGTAGGGGAGGTGATCGAGGTGATCTTGCCGGCCACGTCCCGGCCCAGGACCGTCAGGCCGCCTTCGCCGTCGACGAGCTCCACCGGATTGCCCGCGGCGTCATAGGAGACCAGCTCCGCGGAGCCGTCCCCAGCCTCAACCCGGGTGGGGCGCCCGTACTCATCGAAGCTGAACGTTGAGGACGCGAACGCATCCGTCAGGGTCGCCGTCCCGGCCTTGCGGTCCGCGGTCGCGTCTGTGCGGACTCCGGTGGGGTCGACGACGGCGGTCAGGGCGCCGATCTTGTCGTACTCCCGCACCCAATCGTGACCAGCGGGGTCCGTGATCCCGACCAGCCGGGAAAGCGTGTCATGGACAAAGCCCCAGCGGGCGCCGTCGGGCAGTACCGCGCCGGTGACGTTGCCCAGCTCATCGAACACCCGCTCAATGGCCCGGCCCAATGGATCGATTGTCCGGACCAGTTCACCGTTGGCGGCGTATTCGAGTTCGGTCCGCCCGCCGTCCGGGGCGACGAACGCCGTCGTCCGCCCCGCGTGGTCGTGCTCGAAGGTCCAGACCGCGCCGTCCGGGTCTTCACGCCGCACCAGAACGCCCGCAGCGTCATAGCTGAACTGGGTCTCCGCCCCGGACGGGCTGAGCGCCGCAACCGGGCGGCCTGCATGGTCACGGACGATCCGAGCGACGTCCCCTACAGCATTCCGGGTCGCGACCAGGTCCCCGAACTCGTCGTACTCAAAGTCGACCGCCACCCCGGCCGGGTCCACCACCCGGGCCAGCTGCCCGTTCCGCCACTCCAGCTCGGTGCGCCCGCCCAGCGGGTCCAGGATCACCGAGGGGTCCCGCGACACCTCGTCGGCATACTCATACGAGACGACAGACCCGGACTCCGTCACCAGGGTGGTGATGCGGTCCTGCTCATCCCAGCCGTAGGTGAGGTCCGCGCCTTCCGGGGTAACGGTCCGGATCTTCCGGCCCCGCCCGTCGTAGGCGTGCACGGTGACGGTCCCGTCGCGCTCCGTGAAGGAGACCAGGTTTCCGTGGCCGTCGTAGGCCATGGACTGCCGCTGGTCGTGGGAATCGAGCACGCCGACAAGGCGGCCCTTCGCATCGGCGATCCACGAGTTCGACCGGGTACCGTCCTCATCCGAAACGACCGTGACCCGGCCCGGCAGATACGCAAACCTGGTCCGGCGCCCATGCTGCGTGACCTGCAGGACCACCCTGCCGTGTTCGTCGTAGGTGTTCTCCGCCTCGAGAACACCCGCGGCCGAGACCACGGCATCGATCAGGCCCTGCTCATTCCACCGGTACGTGCGCGCCCCCAGTTCGGTAGCGACACGCGTCAGCCTGCCAGCGGCGTCGTACGCGTACTCGACCCGGCGCCCGTCCGAGGCCCTCACTACGGCCACGAGCCCGTCCACGTAGTCGACGTCGAGGAACCGGCCCCGCACATGCGCCAGCCGGGTCACCGGTCCGGCACTGCCGGCGTCTGCGCCGTCGACCGGCCTTTCCCGGACGGCGGACACCGTCCGGCCGGGACCGGACCCGGCGCCGAGCCACACACCGGCGAGGCTGTAAGCCCACCAACCGCCCTGGTTGTCCCGGACCACCAGGGCCTCGGACGTGCCCTCCGGAAGGGTGCCCAGCTCCGCCAAGTCAGCTGCTGTTGCGGGCTCGCGGGTGAGCCAGTAATTCTCGCCCACGCCGCGACCCCAGCCGGCCCCCTCGCGGGGGAAATCGACCGCCCGGCCGTCGGCCATCACCCACCGGCAGCCCTCATCCGAGACCGCGAGGTACTGATCCAGAACCGAGGCCCACCCCGGACCGAACACCCCGGGCATCTCCAAACCCGACGCCAGCGAGTTGTACATCCGGGATAAGAACAAATTCGAGGAAACCCCGGCGAACCCCAGATCCGACTCTGGCTCGATGAAGTTTCCCGTCGCGGTGTTCACGGGATCATTCGCATACCCGCTGGTAGGCATCGCGCCCGCCGCCGTCGGCGGATCGATCACCAGCCCGGACCGGTTCGCGCTCACGCCTGCCGCTGCCAACGCCTCATTCACGGCCGCGTCCGAGAGAGTCGAGATGCTTCCCTCGCCCCCGGCGGCCGCAAACGCGTCCGCGACCGTTACCGCCCACTTCGCGTCGTTCTCGTTTGCCCTCAAATACTCCCGGTAAGCAGCGAGCACCCCTGAAGCATCAAGCGATCCCCAGTAGCAACTGGACCCGAACGAGGCAATGTGATCTTCCAGGGTGCCGGGAGCCGACGACAATCCGTCATCCAGGCCGCGGGAGTTCGCCGCGAAGGACCGCAGAAGAGCCGGACGCGCCGAGGACGTCCCGCCCCCGTACCCGCCGCCGGGCGCCGGGGTATTCCGCGATCCCGTCCTGGCATCGGCCGGGGCGAATGTCGGAGCGGTCCCCGGTTCCCCGCCCGGCCGTTCTTCCTCACCGAACAAAAAATCACCGGCCTGCTCGAGCAGATTCCGGTCATTATGCCGCCGGACCCACTCGTTGTTCCTCGCGCGCCGGGCGTCCTCCTCATGCCCGGCGTCGATCATTTGCCCTACGTAGCCGGCCACCGTCCGCAACGCCGACACCAGCGCGTTCGCGTCATTCCTCGCCGTGGCAGCGTTGGCCTCGAAAACCTCCGAGAAGTGCCCCTTGAAGTCTTCCTTCGCCGAGGCGACGTGCGATGCCCGCGAGCCCGACTGCTCCTCAAGCCTTGACGCCGCCGACTCGAACGCCGACCTCACCGACCCGGCCACGGCGTAACTGAACCGCCCACCATCAGAAGCATCCGAAGCCGGCAACAGCGGCATCTCAACGAACTCGGTCACAACCAAAGCCCCCCACAGAACAAGAACCGGAACAGAAGACAAACCACCAAACCGTGCATCGGCCGGGTGACCGCACCACTCACCAGAGCGGCGCGGTCACCCGGCCTTCACGCAAGCAAATACAGACTCAGGCGCCGCCGCCGGCGGAGAAGATGTCCTGCGAGATCTTCTGCAACTGCCCCCGCAACTGCTCCAGCTCCTCCCGGGCCTTATCCAGAGCAGCCTTCGTCTCCGGCCAGGTCGAACCACGGAACTGCGCAGCCAAAGGACCATCCCAAACGTTCGGATCCGACAAAACCCTTCCCTGCGCATCCAGCGCCGAGATCTGATCCGTGAAACCACCGTTAATGATCGACTGCACCTGCCCAATGGCAGCCTTGGCTTGCTCAGTAGACAACACACGCGACATAGAAATTCCTCCCAAGAGACAACCGCTTCTCCGCCGGACACAGCACCGCCGGCGACCGGACGGTGCCGACGCTACCAACACCAGCCAATAAATCCAACAAAAAGAAAAACTAGGGGGACCGGACATGACAACCCAGGTCACACGCATGACACGTGCAACCCGCGATTAGTCCATTCGTGAGCCAAACCCCGTATCATGCTGAAGGCACCATGAACGGAAGAGGGGACGATCATGCCCAGACGGACTAACACGCACCAGCACAGGCCCGGGCGCCGCATCGCGCCCGGCCGGGCGCTGGGCGCCTTCCTTGCGGCCCTGGGGCTGATCGCGACGACGTCGTGCGGCCCGGCCCCCGAGCCGGAGTCGGTGTCCAACCCGGTCAAGCTCCTGCAGAGCGTGCGCGTGGGCATGTCCCCGGCCGCCGGGGTCGAGACGATCGAAGGCACCACCATCTCCGTGTCCGCGGCCGGCGACTCCTCCGCAGCGGACACGAAGTACGACGCCGCGCAGGCGGTGGGCGAACTGCCGGTGCGAGTGAGCCTGCAGTACCGGGCCGGCGAGAAGTCCGGCTCGGACCTCACCGAGCTTCAAGGCCACACCGGGCCGGTCGAGATCGACCTGACACTGGAGAACCTCACGGTCAAGCCGCGGGTCATCGAGTACGATGCCGCGGGCCAAACCCGCTCCGACACCGCCCTGGTGGGCGCCCCTCTGACTATCGCCGCCTCAACGAAGCTCACCGGGGTACGGGCCGACGACGTCACGGCCGGCTCTGCGGACGGCGGAACCGGCACCAACGGCGTCCTGAGCAGCACCGAGGACGGTGCCACCGTGGTGCAGTGGGCCACCGTGCTGGCCCCGCCGCGTTCCGGGGCGAGCACCACGCTGCGCCTCGTTGCCGATGTCAGGGACTTTCAGGTCCCTGCCTTCGACGTGGCGGTCCAGCCGGGCCTCAACACCGACCTCAGCTCGGACGGCGTGCTCGCCGGCGCGTTCTCCTCCGGCACGGGCTCCGAGATGGGGCTGCAACGCCGCACCATCTCGCTGGTCTCGGACGTCAACACCGTGTTGACCAAGGCCGGATCCACCATCACCGAGGTTCGGCGGAACCTGCAGGTGACCTCGCAGACCCTGGGTGCGAAGACCGCGGGCGAGCTGCGCGATAACTCCCAGGCCCTGGCCGCGACCATGGTGGACCTGAAGGAACAGCTGAAAACTCTCGGCGCCGACCTGGAGACCGCGACGAAGTCAACGCAGTCGACGACTGCGTCCCAGCTGAAGGTGACCGTCGCCGCCGTGGACGCGATGCTGGGCGACACCTCGGCAGTGCCCGCGACGGCTCCCATCAACGGCGACGGCTGCACCGCGGAGGTGCCCAAATCGGGGAAGGCGGCCACGGTCTACTCCAGCATCCAGACCATGGCCTCGCAGCTCGACGCCTACGCGAAGGTGAGCGCTGGCTGCCGGGATATCGTGGCGGGCGCCATCAAGGCCACCATGGGCCCCGAGGACCCTACCGCGGAGGAATGTGCGGAGCAGGGCTCGATGACATGCTCCCTCTACGGCTCTGCCGTGACCGTCACCGGTGCCTTGCTGGGCCTGGTGAAGAAGGGCGACGAGCTCGTGGCGGACCTGCAGCCGCAGATGGTCGAGGGCGCGATCAAGGATCAGGAGGCCGCCGCCGTCACGCTGGAGAAGGTGCGCGCCGATTTCGCTGCGGTCCTCGACGGCGCCGAGACCACCGAAGACTACAAGACTGCCCTCGCAAACGTGGATGAGGCGATCAAGTCCGCCCGGGCCTCCGTCGCCGCGACCCGGGACGCGACCGCTGCGGTCCGCGGCAGCATCGACGGGCTGCGGCAGAAGCTGGGCGACATCAAGAAGACTGCCCAGGACGCCCGGGGCGAGGTGGGTGACCGCTCGCTGCTGAAAGGATCAATGACGCAGCAAACCCAGCGGCTCGCCGACGAGCTGTGCAAGATGGCCGACGGCGGCTTGCCCCGCGAGGGCCGATTGTCCGCCGAGCAAGCGGAGCGGCTGCGTTCCTACTTGACGTCCGCACCGTGCGAGCCCACGGATGAAAACGGAAACCCGGCGCAGGACCTGCGCCCGCCGCTGGGGTTCAAGGACCCGCTGGACGATCGGCTGGAGGCCCAGGCGGCCGCCTGGGACGCGGTCCTGGCGGCCACCGAGACCACCGCCCCGGACGAGGAGATCGGCCAGGCGTTCACCACTTTGGGGACGACGATCGCCGACATCGACGCCAAGCTGGACGCGATCAACAAAGCCACGAAGGCCCTCGACGGCGCCGCCACGGGAGACATCAACAGCAACAAGCGCGAACTTCTTGCCCTGGATGCCGCGCTCGGCGAGGCGATCGACTCCTCCGGCCGGGTCGGCTCGACGCTCGCGAAGCTGAAGGAGCAACAGGACGGGCTCGGCGACAAGATCAAGCAGTCCCTCCGCGATGTCTCGGCCGAGACCGCCGCCGAGGTCTACAAGACCGTGGACGAGCAAGTGCGCCAGGTTGCCGAGATCGGCGACGCGGGCTCCGAAGCTGTAACCACGGCGTTCAACCGCTCCATCTCCGGCTTGAAGTCCACGTCGGACGAGGTGGTGAACGACGCCGAGGGCACGGTGAACAAGCAGCGGGATGAACTGCTGGATCAGAGCGACGCACTGGCCGCGTCCCTGGACAAGAGCACCCAGTCCTCGCTCGCGAACATCGCCTCCAGCACGTCCGGCTCAACCCGCGACGTCGAGGGCGCCAGCGCCCTCCTGTCCTCAAGCCTGACCAAGGTGATGCTCGACCTGGGCGACCGCTCGGTGAACGGATCCGGCCTGCTCGGCTCCATGGCCACAAGCGCCGCCAAGGCCGACACCGCCGACTATCAGCTGGCACTGGCATCACAGAACGCTGAGGGCTATGCCAACATCCGCTCCAGGGACGTGGCGGGGCTGCTGCTGCGCCAGGCACAGTTCAAGGCCTCACTCACCGCGGTGGACGAACTGCCACCGTTCCACCTCGAAGTGCCGGCCGGCGCCACGTCGCAGACCCTGTACACACTGAAGATCGGCGGCGCCGCATGAGCTCCCACACCAGGCTCACGACCCTGATCGTCGCCGGCATCACTGTCGTCCTCGCGGCTGCTATCGCCCTGACGACCCTGGCCCTGAGCCGTCCCAAGGAGGCTTCACGGCCCGATCCGGTAGCCGCGACGGTTCCCGTTGCGCTGAAAGCCGAGGGCCTGCCGAAGGACTTCTCCATCGGCGTCGTCCTCACGCTGGGCCAGTCCGGCGAGCCCGGCTCCGAGTACAACCGCGCAGCACAGGGCGCAATCGTCGCCGCACAGCGCTTCGCCCAGGGCGGCGCCGCCGTCGCCCTCTCGGCCCAAAACGACCGCGGCACGGAGGACGGCGCGCGCGCCGCCGTCCGCGCGCTCGCCGAGCAGGGGGCGTCGGGTGTCATCGTGGCGACCGCGGGGGCGCAGGCCCGGGCCGCGGCCAAGACCGCCGAGGAGCTCGGCCTCCCGGTGATTCTGCCTTATGCCGAACCGTCGGACCCGGCGCAGGCTACCTGGACCACGGGGCCATCGGGCGCATCCGTTGCGGCCGGGCTTCGCACCGCGCTGGACGGCAAGAACAGGGTGCTGCTCGTCGGGGACGGCGGCGAGGTCCCTGCCTCGGTCGGGATCTCCCAGACGCTGAACCTCGACGGCTTCGACGACGTGACGGGCCTGGCGCAGGAGGCCGCCATCCAAACAGGCGCCCAGCTGCGCCCGCCTGCCGAAGACGCCCCCGCAGGCGCCGGGTCCACGAGGGTCGCCGAGCCCGCGGACGCCGTGGTCGTCTCGGCCGCCACCCCGCAGCGGCTGGCCCGGTTGGTTCAGGCTCTACAGTCCCGCGACGTGTCAGTCCCCGTCGTCATACCGGACGGCGCCACCGCCCCGGCCTTCGCCTCCACGCTCGCCGAACTCGACGGCGCCGCCTCCGGGCAGCTGGTCAGCGTTGCCCCGGCCGGCGGCGATGCCACGGCGCTCCAGCAGGACGCCCAGGGGCGCGGGATGTCCGCATTCCTGTCCGCCGTGCGCCTGGCGTCCGGCGACCCGAAGGTCCAGAACCTGACGGGCGATGCCCCGTTCTCCGCCGATGCATGGGCGGCGGACGCACGCAGCCACGACGCCGTCGTCGCCCTCGTACGGGCGGCCGCGTCGGCTGGAAGCGGCGAGCCGTCCAAAGTCGGCGCGGCGTTGCGCGCCATGTCGTTTGGCCCTGGTGACGGCCTCGCCGGGCCGGAGCTGGATTTCTCGCGCTCCGCGGCGCTGACCGCGGAGGCAATCCCGGTCTACGCTTCCCCTCAGGACCTTGGCCTGCGCCCGCCGGACGAGGCCGCTCCGCGGCTCGTCTGGGTGCCGGCGCCGGCAAACCCCTGACCACCCGCCCCCGGCTCGCCCCTGAGCGGGCGGGAACCATCCACCACTGAAGGAGCGCCCGGTGCGTGTGCTGATCGACCTGGACGAGCGTCGCTTTGAGTGCGACGTGGCTCACGCCGCGCCCGCCACGACGCTGACAGACCTCGTGGAGGCCGCTGGCGGCCCGCGCCTGGCACCCGATGAGGCCGTGTTCGTGAACGAGGCCGAGGTGCGTGGTTCCACCCCCGTCTCAGAACTGATCTTCCTGGAGGGCAGCCGCATCTCGCGGGCGCCGTGGCAGATTCCGCAGCGCGTGCGCGGCTGGAGCGTGACGCTCGCCGGCGGCCAGCGCACCGGCGGCGTGGTTGACGTTCCGCAAGGGCGAGAGATGCTCATCGGCCGGTCCCCTCACGCCGATCTGAGCCTTCCCACCGAAAGCGCCTCGTGGGACCACTGCCGCCTGCGCCGGGAGGAGGACGGGCTGCGGGTGTTCGATGGCGGATCCACGAACGGCACCCTCGTCAATGGCGAGCCGGTGGGAGAGGACGGGGTCCTGGTCACCGGAACCGCCACGATCACGGCGGGCGGCACGGTGCTCCTCCTGCGCCGGTCCCTGGACGAGACTCCCGCCCCGGCACCCGGCAGCCTGCACAACCTCACACCGGCGGCGACAGCGCCCTTCAACCGGCCTCCCCGCCCCGGGCAGGCCCCGGCGGGCGAGCCCCTGGTCCCGCCGAGCCGCAAGGACGTGCCGCCAGCCAGCAAGTTCAGCTACATCACGGTGCTCGCGCCCCTCGTGATGGCGGCGGCGATGGTCTTGATCCTGCGGGATATGCGCTTCGCGATGTTCGCCATGCTCAGCCCGGTCATGGCCGTGGGCATGTGGTTCGAACAAAAGCGCCGTCACGCCCGGGGCCTCAAGGAAGAGGACGAGCGTTTCGCCGGCGCGCTCCAGGGATTCGAGCAGCAGGTCCGCGCAGCCGCAGCGACGGAGACCGCACGACGCCATCGGATGATCCCCGATCCCGCGACCGTGGTCCGGCGCCCCGCACTCCCCGCCACGTCCTTGTGGCAGCGCCGCGCAGACGCCGACGACTTCCTGGCCCTGCACGCCGGCACAGGTGACGTCCCCTGGAAGCCCGAGGTGGACCGCACAGCCGGATCGCGGCTGGATGAGAAGGTGAAGGACTCCCTCGCGGCTGCGCGCCTGCAGGCCGCGCCCGTGCTCGTGGACCTGACCGACGCCGGCGTCGTGGGTATCGTCGGACCGCGGGAGGGGACCCTGGCGCTCGCGCGATCCCTCCTGGCCCAGGCCGCGGTGCACGTCGGTCCAGCCGACCTGACCATCGGCGTCTTCTGCGACGCCGGGCGAGCTGACGAGTGGGAGTGGGCCTCGTGGCTGCCGCACACGCGCCAGGCCGGCAGCAGCACGGGCGAGCGGTGGATGTCCGCGCACCGCGAGACGAGCCTGGCCATGCTGCGCACGCTCAAGGACACGGTGCAGGAGCTGCCTACACCAGCGATGCTGGTGGTCCTGGACTCCGAGGTGCTCACGGAGGGCAGGGACGCGCCGGCACGCGCGCTGCTCGGCACGGGCCGCTCCGTACCAGGGGTCCATGTGAACCCGCAGCAGCGCCCTTCACGGGTGGCGGGCATCGTCATCGCGACCTCGGAGGAGCAGTTGCCGGCCACCTGCACCACCATCATCAGGGTCGGGGCAGACGCCGCGGCCACTGTGGACCAGCCGGAGGACCTGACCCGCGTGGAGGACGTCATCCTGGCGGGCCTGGACCAGGAGGAGGCCTTGCGCTGCGCGATGCGCGTGGCGCACTTCGACGATCCGGAGCTGAGCGTGCCCGGGGCCTCGCTGCCCCCGCTCGTGCGGCTGCCCGGGCTCCTCGGCTACGACCGCCCGGACTCGACCACGATCCGTCGCCTGTGGCAGGCTCCCACCGGCGTGTCCACGCCGATCGGCACAGGGGAGAACGGCACCCTGACCCTGGACCTGGTCAAGGACGGCCCGCACGGCCTGGTGGGCGGCACCACCGGCTCCGGCAAATCCGAGTTCCTCCGCTCGCTCGTGGCCGGGCTCGCGGCACGCAACGATCCGACCCGCCTGAACTTTATCCTCGTCGACTTCAAAGGCGGAGCCGCCTTCAAGGCATGCGAACGCCTTCCGCACACCATCGGCACAATCTCCAATCTGGACGAGCAGCTCGCCGACCGGGCTCTCCGCGCCCTGGAGGCGGAGATGGAACGCCGCCAGCGGGTCTTCGCCGAGGCCGGCGAGGGCATCGACAACCTGAACGCCTATCTGGCCACGAACCCGGCCGAGCCCATGCCCCGGCTGCTGCTCGTGATCGACGAGTTCGCCATGCTGGCCAAGGACTTCCCGGACGTGCTCAAGGCGCTCGTCAGCGTGGGTGCAGTGGGCCGCACCCTGGGTGTGCACATGATCCTCGCGACGCAGCGCCCCGCGGGCGTCGTCAGCGACGACATCCTCGCGAACACCAACCTCCGGGTGGCCCTGCGGGTGCAGAGCCGCGACGACTCCAACAACGTCATCGGGGTGCCCGCCGCCTCGGCGATCGGCCGGGCCCAGATGGGCCGCGCATTTGTGAAACTGGGTCAGGACGACATCACGCCCGTGCAGACAGCCCTCGTGACCGGACGGGCGCAGCTTGGCGGCGGCCCCGCCGTGGACGTGCGGGAGATCCGCCAGTTCGGCGTCCCTGTGCCCGCGGCGGCGCCGCCACGGTCTGCGGCCGTGGACGAGAACGACCTCGAACTCCTCATCGATGCCATTGTCGAAGCCAACGCCGAGGCAGGGTACGCCCAGCCGCGGCAGGTCTGGCCGGAGGCCCTGGGCGAGCGTGTGGAGCTGGAGGGTTATCTTCCCCAGCCGGACGGCGGCCGTCCCGCCGCACCGTCAGACACTCCCACCGCACCCCGGCTGCTGCCGATGGTGGGCGCCGTCCGAGGTTCCACCGTCCAGGTGGCCATCGTGGACGAGCCGGAGCTACAGCGCCAGTCCGCGGCGGGATGGGACATGTCCGTGGGCAACCTGATGCTCATGGGCGTGGCCGGCTCCGGCACGAGCACCACACTGGCCTCCATCGCGCTGACACTGGCGAAGGACGCCGATCCGGCCGAGCTGGACCTGATGATTCTCGACATGGGCTCCCGTGAGCTCGAAGCCCTGGAACGCCTGCCGCACACCGTGGCGTATGTGGGAACCGGGGCCGGCGCCAAGGAGCAGCAGGCCCGCTTCCTGCGGCACCTGCACACCGAGCTCGAGAGACGCCGCGCCGCCCCTGGCAGGCACCGCCGCGCCGTCGTGCTGCTGGACGGCCTGGCCTCGCTGCGGGACGAGTTCCAGGACTTCGAAGGGCAGCAGCTGCTGGCTCTGCTGTATCGGGCGTACGCGGACGGCCCGGCGCTGGGACTGTCCTTCGCGGTCTCCACCACACGCGCCAAGGCTGTGCCCTCGGCCATGAACGAGGTGACGCTGCAGAAGTGGCTCTTCCGGCTGGCGGACGCCTACGACTACTCCTCGCTCGGTGTCCGGGGCAAGGAAATCCCTGCGGCGCTTCCTGGGCGCTGCGTGGATCCCCGCACCTCGCTCCAGATGCATGTGGCCACCCCCGGCATCGGTATCGAGGCTGCGGTGGATCGCGTGCGGCAAAGCTGGGCGCAGGCGGCCGCGAAGACCCCCGCGATCAGGCGTCTGCCCTCCAGCGTCACGATGCAGGAGCTAGGCGTGGAACCCCGGCTGGGGGCCGAACCTTGGCTCATCCCGGTGGGAATACAGGAAGCGGACCTCTCACCGGCGTTCCTGGAGATCTACGAGGGCGAGCACGCGCTCGTCGCCGGGCCCGCCCGTTCGGGCAAGTCCACGCTGCTGCTGGCCCTGGCCGCAGCCCTGCGCGGCGCGGCCACCTCCCGCGGGCCGGCTCAGGTGTGGGGCATCTGCGATCGCCGCTCGCCCCTGGCCCTCGCCGATCTGGATCGCATGGCCGTCGGCACGGATGATGTACCGGCCCTGCTCGCCTCCCTGCGCCTCGAGCGCGGCCCGGTGTTCCTGCTGATCGACGACGCTGAGCGCTTCGAGGACGCCGATCAATCCATCGCGGGGGCCGTGACCTCCGGGCAGCCGGGGCTGTGCGTCATCGCGGCCGGGCGGTCCGCGGATCTCCGCGGGCTGTACAGTCACTGGACCAAGACGCTCCGCAAATCCCGCCTGGGCGTGCTGCTGCAACCGGATGTGGATTACGACGGCGAACTGCTGGGCGCCGCACTCCCGCGCAGGGCGCCCGTGGCGCTGACCGCCGGGCGTGGATACATCGGCGTCGGCGGGCAATTGGCACTGATCCAGTCGATGAGCGCTGAGGGCTGAGCCCGGCTACGAGCGCTTACGAGGAACGAGTGGACGGCGGGGCGCCTTGAGGAATCAGATCGATAGCGTTGGAGAGTACGGTATGCAATTCGCACAGACGGGTCAGGCTCTGGGAGCGTCCTACCGCTTCGGCGAACGGGTGGGCTCCGGTGCCGTCGGCGAGGTCTGGACCGTCACCTCGGTCGACGGCCGGACGTTTGCTGCCAAAGTCCTGCGCCCGGAGCACGCCGACGATCCCTCGCTTGTGGAGCGGTTCGTCCGCGAGCGATCCGTCCTGCTTGGCCTGCAGGACTCGCACATCGTCACCGTGCGCGACATGGTGGTGGAGGGCGCGCGGTTGGCCATCGTCATGGACTACGTCAAGGGCGGTTCGCTGCGTGACGCGGTGAAGGAGGCCGGCCCGCTGCGTCCCCTGGACGCGTTCAATGTCGTCGCCGAAGTGTTCGACGCACTGGCTTTCGCGCACTCGCGAGGCGTGACGCATCGCGACATTAAGCCGGACAATGTGCTCCTCGCCCGCCCCTGGCCCGAGTGTGGCGCGGGCGACGTACGGGTCTCCGACTTCGGCATCTCCGACGTCGTGGGCGAGAAGATTCGCCAGACGACCGGTCTCATCGGCACCCCGCACTACATGCCTCCCGAGCTCATCAGCCAGGGCCGGTCCGGCCCGCCGGGGGATGTGTACTCAACGGGCGTCCTGCTCTACGAGCTCCTCGCCGGACGCACTCCTTTCGCCGGGCCGGGGACGGACTTCAGCGTCGCGTACCGCCATGTTTCCTCGCGTCCGCCACGGATCCCCGTGGATGACGTGGTCTGGAACGTACTCGACGGGCTGCTGTCCAAAGACCCCGCGCAACGCCCGACGGCGAGTGAGGCCGCGGCGACGCTCCGGCGTCTCGCACCCCGCCTTGCCGGCAGCGGCCCCATCACGCGTACCGAAGCCCCGGAGGACTTCGACGCCGTCGAACGCTCGGCCACCGTCGTCCGGGGCGCCTTCACGGACGAGGACCTCACGGCCTTCGCGTCAGGCTCGCCAGTTGACCACGCCGGGAAGGCTCCCGAGCTCGGGGAGGCGGACAGCGCCACCATCGCCCGTCCAATCCCGCGTCGCGAAGTGCGGCCCCGGGCCGAGGCCCGGCTGGAGGAACAGGTCGCCACCCCGTTCTGGCGCACCCGCAAAGCGCTGCTGCTCGCCGGTGCCGCGGCCCTGCTCGTCGTCGCGATGGTCCTGGGGTTCGTTGTCCTCGCCCCCGCAGGTCCGCAAATGGGGCCCACCGCGGAAGGCGGCCAGATGTCCAAGCAACTGCAGGACGCGGCGCTTCCGACCGGCCTGACAATCTCGCGGGAGGCCTCCTACGAGCCGTCCTCCGGTCAGATCCGCTTTACTGTGTCGTACGCGGCGCAGAAGGCGCCGCTATCCGGTGAATTCCTTGAGGTGATCCCGGGCCTGGCCGACGGGGAAGCGTGCCCGGCGGTCACGTGGGACGGGGCTTCGGTGAGCAGGAATCAGGCCTCGATCACCGGCCTTGACGTCGAGTGTGGCTGGAAGGTCTCGGGGTTGGAGGTCCCGGCGGGAGGGGCAGTCCAGGTCACCGCCAAGGTGTCAGTGTCGCCCGCGGACCAGCAGGCCCTCGATGCCTGGCTGCGGGCCGGGTCCGAGGCGACGACGGCCGCGACGCAGGACCCTGCCGTCAAGGGCACGGCCTATCCCGTCCAGCGCCTGAAGGGCGTGGAGGTGCGTACTCCAGCGCGCGTCGTGACCCCCAGCCCGCTGAAGATCACCCTGGTGCCAGTGTGGGCCGGCGGCGCAGACGAGCTGAATCCGCTCTATGTCAGTCCAGCATCGGGCAAGCCCTCGCAGATGCTCGCCGCGGTGAGCGGCGGTGAGAAGGGGGTACGGTTCTCCGACGGCTGCGGCGGGGCGCTCGCAGTGGACAGCGCGGGGCTCACCGTGACGGCCCTGCAGATCACGCCCCAGTGCACCGTGCGCGCCAGCGTCGGGAACTTCACCGAGCTGCAGTCTCCGAGCTTCGGGATCACATCCCGGGAGAACTCTTAAGCCCGAGGGCTCGTAGGGCTGAGGATCGTAGGACTAAGGGCCCGGGGTTGCCCCGCGGGGCCATTACTCTGGCGTGGATGTGCGCGCCGCATGGCCCGCCGCGGCCGTCCGGGCCGCTGTCACGCGAGCCGCACGGCCGCCCGAGCCGCACGGCCCGCCGCGGCCGTCCGGGCCGCTGTC
>NZ_KB895554.1 GCF_000374925.1 Arthrobacter sp. 131MFCol6.1 | reverse complement strand
GTGGCGGAGCAAGGGTTACGGCGGTCATAGCGTGGGGGAAACGCCCGGTCCCATCCCGAACCCGGAAGCTAAGACCCACAGCGCCGATGGTACTGCACCCGGGAGGGTGTGGGAGAGTAGGTCACCGCCGGAACACCATTCAGGTCGAGGACCCCAACCACCAGGTTGGGGTCCTCCCGCATTTAACCCCCCTTTAGGCCGCTTTCGAGTCCAGGTCAGGATCTGGGGAAGAAGGCCACGCGGGTAGAGTTGTTGCCCATGGATAACCTCTTCAGCCATGCCCCGTCCGGCGCACCGGAGCCCGCCGCGGCGGACGAACTCGATCCCGTCGTCGTCGGCGTCGTGCTGCCGGGCGCAGTCGCCCGGGCCTTCATGGGATTCACGGAACACACGCACCTCTGGTGGCCGCTCGAGGACCACAGCGTCTACGGCGCCGGCTCCTATGTCGAGTTCGAGGAGAACCTGATCATGGAGTCCTCGGATGACGGCAGGACGGCGGTGTGGGGATCGATTGACGACTGGCAGCCGCCGCTGTCCTTCCACGCCAGCTGGCACCCCGGAACCACTGCCATGTGGTCCACCGAACTCCGGGTGGCGTTCAGGGCGGTAGGCGAAGGGACAGAGCTCCGCCTGGTTCACAGCGGCTGGGAAGGCGCCGAGGACCCCGCTGCGGCCCGGGCAGAGTATGCGGCAGGCTGGCCCGCCGTCCTGGACCGCTTCGTTCGGTTCATGGGTGGCGCCGGTGCGGTCGGCCCCGACGCCTGAACGCCCTGAGACCGGCGCGCCCGTACCATCAGGCATTAAGGCTGGCGCTCAGGCAGTCATTCAGGCCGGCGGCCGCTCCGGAACGGCTGGCGCGGACCTTAGCCCCGCAGTGGTGCCTGGTCTACCGGCGGAACGGCAGTGCTGGAACGGATCACGAACTGTGTAGGGTATTCGGAGTCCGCCGCCGATGAGTCAGCGTCGCCGTTGAGTCCCGCCAGCAGACGCCTGACGGCCAACGCGCCCTGCCCCCGAGCATCCTGGTCGATCGTGGTCAGTCCGAAGACCTCACCCAGCTCGTGGCCGTCGATGCCGATGACAGAGAGATCCTGCGGCACCCGCAGGCCGAAGTCCCGGGCGGCGAGGATCGTGCCGATCGCCATTTCGTCCGAGGCGGCAAAGACGGCCGTGGGACGCTCCGGCGAGCCACCGAGCAGTTGGCGGGCACTGGCATATGCGCCTTGAATCGTGAAATCGGCGGAGACCTGCCACTCCGGCCGGACCGCCAGTCCCGCATCGCGCATGGCTTTCTTGAAGCCGGCCTGACGCGTCCCGGGCAGGCGGAAGTCTTGTTCGTAGGCGGCGTCCCCGGTCATGTGGGCGATCCGGCTGTGACCAAGCTGGATCAGGTGCCGGGCCGCGGCCTCCGCGATGCCGGAATCATTGATGCGGATTGTCGAAGCCCCGGGCAACGGACCGCCGATTCCCACGATTGGGCGATGGATGGCCAGCAGTTGGTCAATCTCCGCTTCGGAGAGCTCCAAAGACACCGCGATGACGGCATCCACGCGTTTGCGGAGCAGGAAGTCGTTCAGCACGCTGTGACGGCGCTCCTGCCCCTCGCTGACGTTGTACAGCGTGAGGTCGTAGCCGGCATCCAGCAGCGTCGCCGAGACGCCTTCGACGACCGAGGAAAAGAACCACCGGTGGACCGAAGGCACAACGACGCCGACGTTGTGGTTGCGTCCCGAGGCCAGGCTCGAGGCGTGGTAGGACAGGACGAAACCGAGCTCGGCGGCGGCGGCCCGGGCACGCTCCCGGCTCCTCGGCGAGACGTTGCCCTTGCCGCTCAAGGCGCGCGAAACGGTAGCGATGGAGAGGCCGGCCCGTTCCGCGACGTCCTTGATGCCGGGCATTTCTACCCCTCCGTGTCCTCTATGTAGGTTTCCAGCCAAACTGTTTCACCTGAGCTTAACTGATCACCGGTGCTGGACATGTCCTCCGTGGCGTAGCCGGACCCGGGCCTCGTCGAGCTTCGCAACAGCACCCGGCCGGCCGGCATGTCCAGGGGTTCGGATCCCGTGTTGAGCAGCACCAGCGTGGTCCCGTTGAGGAAGGCCAGGCTCGTGTCCGTGCACAGGTCCTCGTACCAGGACAGCGAGCCGCGGCCGAGTTCCAGCCCGCGGCGGAGATCCAGCATCCGCTTGTAGAGGCTCAGATGCGACGATGGCGACGCGGCCTGCAGATCACGCGCAAGTCCGGCAAAGCTGTCCGGCTGCGGCAGCCAGGGGTCCTGCCCGTCGCCGAACCCGGCATGGAGCTCGCCGGCCCGCCAGGGCAGCGGGACCCGGCAGCCGTCGCGGCCAAGCCGCTCACCGCCGGTGCGGGCAAAGGTGGGGTCCTGCCGCCGGGTGTCCGGGATGTCGATCCCGTCCGGGAGACCGAGTTCCTCGCCCTGGTAAAGGTAGGCGCCGCCGGGCAGTCCCAGCATGAACATGGACGCGGCAGCCGCCCGGGACCGTCCGAGGTCCTCATCCGGCTGCGGATCCCAGGTGCCGATTCCGTCGCCGTCACGCGGCGCCTGACCGGTGTACCCGAAACGGGTGGCGTGGCGGACAACGTCGTGGTTGGAGAGCACCCAGGTGCTGGGGGCACCGACGGCGTCCAGCGCCGTCAGCGACTCGGTGATGACGTTGCGCATGCGGTGCACGTCAAGTCCTGCGTGAAGGTAGGGGAAGTTGAAGGCCTGGTGCATTTCATCCGGACGGACCCAATCGGCGAGCCGGGGAAGCGGGTCCACATTAGCCTCGGCACAGAGGATCCGGTCGGGGCCGTACTCCGCGAGAATCCGCCGCCACTGGCGGTAGATCTCATGAAGTGCGGGCTGGCCGAACATTGGGGCGTCGTGGCCGGGGAAGCCGTCGCAGCTGTTGCCGTCGGCGCGGCCGCCCCACTCGGGCAGGCCGGGGGCCTTGACGAGGGCATGCGCCACGTCCACCCGGAACCCGGAGACTCCGCGTTCGAGCCAAAAGCGCAGGACGCGCTCGAATTCCTCGTGAACGGCGCGGTTGTCCCAGTTGAAGTCCGGCTGGGAGGAATCGAACAGGTGCAGGTACCACTGGCCCGGCGCGCCGTCGGGTTCGGTGATCCGGGTCCAGGCCGATCCGCCAAAGTGGGACTGCCAGTTGTTCGGCGGCTCCTCGCCGAACGTGCCGCGGCCGTCGCGGAAAATGAACATGTCCCGTTCGGGACTGCCGGCCGGCGCGGCGAGGGCGGCCTGGAAAGCCGGGTGCTGGTCCGAGCAGTGGTTGGGCACCAGGTCAACGATCATCCGCAGCCCCAGCCGGATGGCCTCGGCCATCATGGTGTCGAAATCGTCCAGCGTGCCGAACAGGGGGTCGACGTCGCAGTAGTCGCTGACGTCGTAGCCGGCGTCACGCTGGGGTGACCGGTAGAACGGGGACAGCCAGACGGCGTCGATGTCGAGTTCGGCGAGGCGAGGCAGCTCGGCCGTGATACCGGCGAGGTCGCCGACGCCGTCGCCGTTCAGGTCCCGGAACGAACGCGGATACACCTGGTAAATGACGGCGGAACGCCACCAGCCGGGAAGGTGGTCAGCGGCGTGCACCGGGGTCAGCGGGCCCGTCAGGGGACCGGTGGGGGTGCCGGCCATCGCGGCGGGGGAGAAGAGAGCTGCATCTACGGACATGACCGTAATGGTAAGTCCCGCGCACCCAAAATGAAAACGCTTCCAGTCACATTCCAGCCCGCGTGTTTGGCCAGCGATTGGATTATCCCGGGCGGGGAGTGCGGCCTGGCGGCCGACGACAGCTAAGAACGTGAGCGACGGATCGTGGCGCGTCGCACCCCAGCCGCAGGAGGCTGGTCCCACTACCGGCCGGTAGCCTGACTTTTCAAAGCGCCGTCGAGCATGTACTTTGGAAGCGCTTGCAGCTGTGAGCCACATCACCGACGATGCCACGGGGCTCTGGAATGGAATTCCAGGGCCTTACGCGTGGATGCAGGATTTTATGAAAGGGACACCAATGAAGGTGCAGAACACCCTCACGAACGGGACGAGCCGGCGGGTATTCACCGCAGGCGCGATCTCCGTAGTGGCCGCGCTGGCCCTCAGCGCTTGCGGCGGCGCCGCAGCCACCGCGCCGGCCACCGCGACGGCCAAGCCGGACCTGAAGGCTTCCGGGGCCAGCACGATCACCATGTGGGTCGATGCCGAGCGTTCACCCGCGCTGAAGGACATCACGGCCAAATTCCAGGCCGATACCGGCATCGCGGTCAAGCTCGTGGTCAAGGACTTCGCCGCAGTCCGCGACGACTTCATCACCCAGGTCCCCACCGGCAAGGGCCCGGACCTGATCGTCGGTCCGCACGACTGGGTAGGCAAGTTCGTCCAGAACGGCGTGATCGCGCCCGTGGAGCTCGGTGACAAGAAGGCCGGGTTCCAGGACTCCGCCGTCAAGGCCATGACCTACAACGGCTCCGTCTACGGTGTTCCGTACGCGATCGAGAACATCGCCCTGCTGCGCAACACGGACCTCGTGCCCCAGAGTGCCAAGACCCTGGATGAGGTCATCGCCAACGGCAAGAAGGCCGTGGCCGACGGCAAAGCGAAATTCCCGTTCCTGGTGGGCATGGACCCGAAGCAGGGCGACCCCTACCACCTGTACCCGCTGCAGTCCTCCATGGGCTCGGAGGTCTTCGGCAAGGCTGCCGACGGCGGCTACGATCCCAAGCAGCTCCTGATCGGCGACGCCGCCGGCGTCGCGTTCGCCAAGAAGCTGGCCGCCTGGGGCGACGCCGGAGAGAAGATCATCAACTCCAACATCACC
The DNA here is from genome assembly GCF_000374925.1 of Arthrobacter sp. 131MFCol6.1. Classification (GTDB taxonomy): domain Bacteria; phylum Actinomycetota; class Actinomycetes; order Actinomycetales; family Micrococcaceae; genus Arthrobacter. The sequence continues at coordinate 93,600 of NZ_KB895554.1, read as the reverse complement.
GGCGACATCGCCAAGGAGAAGTTCCTGGCCGGCGAGTCCCCGTACTACCTGACCGGCCCGTGGAACGTGCCGGACGTGCAGAAGAAGGGCATCAAGTTCGCTGTCGACGAGCTGCCCACCGCCGGCGACAAGCCCGCCCAGCCGTTCATCGGCGTCAACGGCTTCTTCATCAGCGCCAAGAGCGCCAACGCCCTGGCCACCAACGAGTTCGTCACCAACTACCTCACCACCGAGGCAGCACAGGACTCCATGTACAAGGCCGGAGGCCGTCCGCCGGCCCTGAAGGCCTCGTTCGAGAAGGCCGCCAGCGATCCGGTCGTGGCAGCCTTCGGCAAGATCGGCGCCGCCGGCGTCCCGATGCCGGCCATTCCGGAAATGAGTGCCGTCTGGGCTGACTGGGGAGCCACCGAGCTCGCCCTCATCAAGGGCCAGGGCGATCCCGCCGCTGACTGGGCCAAGATGGCCGCCAGCATCAAGGCCAAGATCGCGGGTTAGCCCTCGCGCGGTTCCAGCGGATCCCGTTGAGGGTCCGCGGCACCGCACAGCCCGGGCCGGGCGGCAGAGCATGCCGCCCGGCCCGTTCCTGCACCACCCCAGCTTTCTCCCGAGGACCGAACACAGCCATGACAGACACCGAACTCCGCCAGGCCGGCGATTCCGCCCCTGCAGCTCCCGGCGGCCCCGCCAGGACCCCCTCCCGGAAACTAAACGGCTCCCGCCGCCGAACCTTCGGCCCCGATACCACCAAGGGAACGATCGCCAAGATCGTCCTGCTGGGCCTCGTGGATGCCGTCGCCGTCTACGTGCTCATGATGCTGTTCCTCAGCCAGTCCTGGGGCGCGCTGGCTGTTTCCGCCGTCGTCGTGGCGGCGATCAACTGGATCTACCTGCGCAAGGGCGGGCTGCCGGCGAAGTATCTCGCCCCCGGCGTGCTGTTCCTGCTCGTGTTCCAGGTGTTCGTGGTGCTCTTCAGCGGCTACATCGCCTTCACCAACTACGGCGACGGGCACAACAGCACCAAGGATGACGCGATCGCAGCCATCCAGCTCACGGCGCAGAAGCGGGTCCCTGACTCGCCGGCCTACAAGGCAGCCGTGCTGTCCAAGGACGGCTCCTTCTACCTGCTGTTCACGGACCCGGACGGCAGGACCTCGCTGGGGAGCACCGGCACGCCGCTGGAACAGGTCTCCGGCGCGGGAACGGACTCCACCGGCAAGGCCAACGCCCTGGCAGGCTACCGGACCCTGAACTTCCAGGAGATCGTCGCCAACCAGCAGCAGATCCTGGGCATCACCGTTCCGGTCTCCGCCGATCCCGCTGACGGTACTCTGCGGACCGCTGACGGCAGCTCCGCCTACCAGTTCAAGCCGGCCCTGGAGTACGACGCCGACGCCGGCACCTTCACGGACACGGACACCGGTTCCGTCTACCGGGACAACGGCAAGGGAGCGTTCGCCACGGACAGCGGAGAGACGCTGACTACGGGCTGGAAGATCGACGTCGGCATGGAGAACTTCGCGCGGGCCTTCACCGATCCGAGCCTCCGCGGCCCGCTGCTGGGCGTCATCCTGTGGACCTTCACCTTCGCCGTCGCCTCGGTGGCGCTGACCTTCGCCCTGGGACTGTTCCTGGCGATCACGTTCAACCGCGAGGACCTGCGAGGCAAGAAGATCTACCGGATCCTCATGATCCTGCCCTACGCCTTCCCGGCATTCCTGTCCGGACTGGTCTGGTCCGGCATCCTGAACCCGCAGTTCGGCTGGCTCAACCAGACCCTGCTGGGCGGGGCCACGATCGGCTGGCTGACGGACCCGGTCCTGGCCAAGATCAGTGTGCTGGTGGTCAACCTCTGGCTCGGCTTCCCGTACATGTTCCTCGTCTGCACCGGGGCCCTGCAGTCCCTGCCCACGGAGTTGGACGAGGCGGCCAGGATGGACGGCGCCGGCCCCTGGCGGGTGTTCCGCTCCATCAAACTGCCGCTCCTGCTGGTCTCGATCGCGCCGCTGCTGATCTCATCCTTTGCCTTCAACTTCAACAACTTCAACGTGATCTTCATGCTCACCGGCGGCGGCCCGCGGTTCGCGGACACGGACCGGGACATCGGGGCCACGGACATCCTGATCACGCTCGTCTACAAGGTTGCGTTCGGGCAGGGCACCGGCCGTGACTACGGCCTGGCCAGCGCCCTGGCGATCATCATTTTCATCATCGTGGCCACGGTTTCGGCCATCAGCTTCAAGCAGACCAAGGCACTTGAGGAAGTGAACTCATGAACGGGCCCGCAGCACGCGTCGTCTCCACTACTGACCAGCCGCAGCGCCTTGCCTCCGGCGACCGGACGGCCGAAGAAGCACGCGACAGGGACGGTGCCGGACCCCGCAACGGCACCGGCGACACCGCCGGCGGGCTTGCAGCCCTCCCTCGGCGCAAGTCCTTCGGCGCTTGGCTCAAGGACAAGGGCTGGCGGCACCTGGTGGGAATCGTCGTCACCATCTTTGCGGTCTTCCCGCTGCTGTATGTGCTTTCCGCGGCCTTCAACTCCACGGGCACTCTGGTGGGATCCAACGCCTTGTTCAGCCGGATCGACTTCGGCAACTTCACCGAACTGCTGAACAACCCCTCGCGCCCCTTCGCGCGCTGGTTCGTCAACACCATGGTGGTGGGCGGCGTGACCTCTGCGTCCACCGTGTTCCTGGGCGCCATGGCGGCGTACGCGTTCTCCCGAATGCGCTTCACCGGGCGCCGGATTGGCCTGCTGAGCCTGCTGCTGCTGCAGATGTTCCCGCAACTGCTCGCCGTTGTGGCCATCTTCCTGCTGCTGAGCGGGATTTCCGAGGTCATCCCGGCCCTTGGGCTGGGCAGCCAGCTGGGCCTGATCATGGTGTACCTCGGCGGGGCCCTGGGCGTGAACACCTACCTCATGTACGGCTTCTTCAACACCGTGCCGCAGTCCCTGGACGAGGCGGCCAAGATCGACGGCGCCAGCCACGCGCAGATCTTCTTCGGCATCATCATGCGGCTCGTCACCCCGATCCTGGCCGTGGTGGGCCTGCTGACGTTCATCGCCATCTCCGGCGAGTTCGTGATCGCTTCCGTGGTGCTCACGGACCCGGACAGCCAGACTCTCGCCGTCGGGCTGTACTCCTTCGTGGCGCAGCAGCGCTCGGAAAACTGGGGCGTCTTTGCCGCCGGGGCGGTGCTGTCCGCCGTCCCCGTGATGGCTTTGTTCCTTTACTTGCAGCGCTATATCGTCAGCGGCCTCACCCAGGGCTCGGTGAAGGGCTAGGCATGGAGCTGCCGGGCAGCGCGGGACCGCTTCCGCACCATGACGGCTCGGCCCTTTGCGCGCCCGGGCACGTCGAGCAGGGGGCGGAGCTCCGCCTGCGGCTCCGCGTCCCCGCCGTCTGGGGGCGGCCCGCCCGGGTCTGGCTGCGGTCCATCCACGACGGCGAACCCCGCTACGACCCCGCCCTGCCCCTGGGCGAGGCCGACGGCTGGGCATGGTGGGAGGCTGCCACCGTGGCGACCAACCCGGTGGCCCGGTACCGGTTCCTGCTGGAAGTCCCGGAGGCCAGCGGAGCCGCAACCGACGGGGCCACGGCAGCCGGGACCGCCGGCAGCCTGCGGTACTGGAGCCTGAACGCGCAGGGGTTATTCAGCCGGGATGTGTCCGACTACGCCGACTTCCGCATCACGACCTTCCGGCCCGCACCTGAATGGCTGCGCCGGGGAACGATGTACCAGATCTTCCCGGACCGCTTCGCCCGCTCCGCTCTTTCGTCGCAAAACCTGCCGGCGCAAATCCTGTCCGCAGAAGACCTGTCCGCGCCTGGTCCGGTCCCGGAGCGCCCCGCTCCGGACTGGGCCGTGCCGTGCAGCTGGGACTCCACCGAGGTGGACGGCTCCGGCCCGCAGACCCCGTACCAGTACTACGGCGGGGACCTCCGCGGCATCACCGAGCGGCTGGACCATATCCAGCAGCTCGGAGCCGATGTCATCTACCTGACGCCGTTCTTCCCGGCCCGTTCCAACCACCGCTACGACGCCGCCACCTTCAGCTGCGTGGATCCGCTGCTGGGCGGGGACGAGGCCCTCGTGGAACTCGTCGAAGCCGCCCACGCGCGCGGCCTGCGCGTGATGGGCGACCTCACGGCCAACCATTCCGGCGATGCCCACGAATGGTTCCGACGGGCCCTGGCCGACCCGGCCTCCGAGGAGTCCGGATACTACTACTTCAACGCCGAGCACACGGAATACGAGTCCTGGTACGGCGTCAGATCGCTGCCCAAACTGAACTGGTCATCTCAGGGCCTGCGCGAGAAATTCGTCCTGGCCGACGATTCCCCCGTGGCGCGCTGGCTCCGGCCGCCGTTCAACCTCGACGGATGGCGGATCGACGTCGGCAATATGACCGGCCGGCTCGGCGGCACCGATCTCAACCAGGACGTCGCCCGCCTGATCGCGGACCGGGTCCGTTCGATCAACCCGGACGCGGCGCTGCTCGCCGAGGCCACCAACGATGCCGCCCCTGACTTCAGCGGCGAGCACTGGCACGGCGCCATGACCTACTCCAACTTCACCCGGCCACTGTGGTCCTGGCTGGCCGGCGACGCCGGACACGTCAACTTCTTCGGAACCCCGCTGCCGGGGCCGAACCGGACCGCCGCCGAGGATTTCTTGGCCACCCATCTGGACCTCGCCGCCGCGTTCAGCTGGGACGTCCGGCAGCAGAACATGAACGCCCTGAACAGTCACGACACCGCACGCGCCGCCACGGTGATGATCGACGGCGGCCAGCGGCTCGGCGCGCTGCTGATGTTCACCCTGCCGGGGGTTCCCGTGGTCTTCGCCGGGGACGAGTTCGGCCTCAAAGGCGACAACGGGGAGTCCTCCCGCACGCCCATGCCTTGGAACGACCCCGGCCGCATCCTCAGCGACCTCCGGGCGGATTACGCGGCGCTCAGCACACTGCGCCGGGAACAGCCCGCGCTCACCGGCGGCGGTGTGCGGTGGCTGCACGCCCGCGGGGATGTCCTGGCGTTTGTTCGCGAAACCGCGGGGAGCTCCGTGCTGGTGGTAGTGGCCCGGGCGGCCGCCGAAGTGAAACTGGAGCCCGGAACGCTCGCGGCGGCCCAGCTGGCGGCCCTTGCCGGGCGGCCGGCCTACGCGACGGCCGACGTCGACGTGGCACTGATCCCGTCGCCGGGGCAACCGGGCGGGCAGAGCAGGTCGGATGACGCCGGCGGAACCGCCCTGATCTGCACCCGAGGGCCTGCGGCCGCCGCGTGGGTGTTGCCCGGGACCCGGGTGCCCGTCCCGCGGACTTAGACTGGGATCCGGATTCGACCGAACTGGAGACCGCATGCGCAGCATCATCGATGAGCTGACCAATTCCCTGGGCGCGGCGAAAATTGCCGTGGACGCGACCACCCTGGCCGCCTACGCCGTGGACCAGGCCCCCGTCCTGGACTATCAGCTCCCGCAGGCCGTGGTCCGCGCCGAATCGGTGGCCGACGTGCAGGCAACGGTGCGGGCCTGCGCCGCCCTCGGCGTCGCGCTCGTGGCGCGCGGAGCCGGGACCGGGGTTTCCGGGGGCGCGCACGCGAGCGCGGGCTGCGTGGTGCTCACGCTCGAGGGGATGAACCGCATCCTGGACCTCAACCCGGACGACGAGACCGCCGTCGTGGAACCCGGCGTCATCAACGCCGACCTGAACGCGGCCGCCGCCGTGCACGGGCTCATGTACGCCCCGGATCCTGCGAGTTTCAAGATGTCCACCATCGGCGGCAACGTGGCCACCAACGCCGGCGGGCTGCGCTGCGCGAAGTACGGGGTGACCCGCGACTCGGTCCTGGCACTCGACGTCGTCCTCGCGGACGGCTCCCTCATCCACACCGGCCACCAGACCTTCAAGGGCGTCGCCGGCTACGACCTCACCGGGCTGTTCGTCGGCTCGGAGGGGACCCTGGGGATCGTGGTCGGTGTCACCGTGCGGCTGAAGTACCTGCCGCGCGACGTGCACACCATCGCCGCCTTCTACCCGGACTTCCGCAGCGCCGCGGCCGGGGTCCTCGCCGTGGGCCGCGCCCGCGTGCAGCCAGCCATCATGGAACTGCTCGACGGCGGCTCGCTCGCCCAGCTCGATGACCTCCACGGCTCGGACCTGGCCGCGCGCGGGGCAGCCCTGCTGCTGATCCAGACCGACGGCTTCGGCGCGGCGGCGGAAGCCGCGGCCATCCGCCCGGTCCTGGTGGCGGGAGGAGCCGTGGTGACCATGGAAGCCGACGCGGAGGCCGAACAGCTCGTCGAACTGCGCCGCAACAGCCGCGGGACCGAGGTGGACGACGAATACCGGGTGGGCGAGGACGTGGCCGTGCCGCGCTCACGCCTGGTGGATTACGTCGCCGAGCTCGAAGCCATGGCGGCGGAGCACCGGGTCCAGCTCAAGGTCGTGGCACACGCCGGCGACGGCAATCTGCACCCCACCTTCTGGGTCGACCGGGTGGACAACACCGTGGACCCCGATGCCATGGCCCGCCTCGGCGCCGCCCTGGACCGGTCGATTGCCGTGGCCCTGGCCATGGGCGGCACCATCACCGGCGAACACGGGATCGGGCAGTACAAGCTGCGCTGGCTTGGCCTGGAGCAGAAGGAACCCGTGCGGGAACTGCAGCGCCGGATCAAGGAACTCTTCGACCCGGCCGGGATCCTGAACCCCGGCAAGGCGATTTAGCCCGGGCGCGCCACAACCTGCCCGGCGCGCAGCCTAGTCGTCGGAGTCCGGGTATTCGTCCACGGATTCGTCGGCGCCGTACCGCGATTCCTCGGTCTCCACCTCAAGGATCTTGAGCAATCCCGTGTCCGGGTTGAGCATGATCGCAGCCTCGTCCCGGCGGTGACGGAGTTCGTTGTCGATGTAGGACTGGACGGCCTCCGCCAGGGGGATATGCCGGTTCTCCTTCTCGGACATGTACCAGCGGTGCTCCAGGACCTCGTGCACCGCCTCGGCCGGCTCAAGCTTGCCGGAGAGGTCGCGGGGGATGGCCCGGACGATCGGCTCAAAGATCTGGCTGACCCACAGGTGCGCGCTGTATTCCTCGTCCATGCCCGGGTTGTTGTCGGCCCGGAATGAATCCATGTCGTTCAGGAGCCGGCGGGCCTGGTTTTCCTGGGCGTCCAGGCCGGTCAGGCGCAGCAGCCGGCGCTGGTGGTGCCCGGCGTCGACGACCTTCGGCTGGAGCTGGATGGTGGAGCCGTTCTGCGTGGTCTTGATCGCGTATTCCTCGACGTCGAACCCCAGCTCGTTGAGCCGCCGGATCCGGGCGGCCACGCGCCAGCGTTCCCCAATCTCAAACGACTCCTTCGCCGTCAGCTCGGTCCACAGCCGCCGGTAGCTGTCCATGATCAGCTCGCTGGTGGCCACCGGATCCACTTTCTCCTCGATCAGGCCCCCGTCGAGCAGGTCCATGAGCTCACCGGCGATGTTGACGCGGGCGATTTCGAGGTCGTACTCGCGCTGGCCGGTGGACAAATCCGGGTACAGTTCGCCGGTCTCGGCATCGACGAGGTAGGCGGCGAACGCGCCGGCGTCGCGGCGGAACAAGGTGTTCGAGAGCGAGACGTCGCCCCAGTAGAAGCCGATCAGGTGCAGCCGGACCAGCAGCAGCGCCTGGGCGTCGATGAGCCGGGTCAGGGTGTCCTTGCGCAGCATCTGGGAGAAGAGCGCGCGGTAGGGCATGGAGAACTTCAGGTGCCGGGTCACCAGCACGGGGTTCAGCGGCCGGCCCTCCGGGGTGGTGCGTCCGGTGATGACGGCCACCGGCTCCACGCCGGGAACGTCCAGCCGGGCGAGCTTGCGGAGCATATGGTACTCGTGGCGGGCCACGTGCTCGGAGGTTTCCTTGATGGCGATCACGGAGCCGCCGAGGTGGGCGAAACGCACAATGTGCCGGGAGATCCCGCGGGGGAGGGCTGCCAGATACTCTGCCGGCCAGTCCTCGAGGGCAATGTGCCAGGGCAGGTCCAGCAGCTCGGGCTCGGTGGCGGCGGCCGTGATGCTCAGCGAGCTGGACACCATCGAGGCCTTGTCGTCATTGGCGCTGGCGGCCTCATACCGGGGCAGTTTCCCGATCTGACCGTAGTCGGTGGGCTCGTCGTGCCACTGGGCACTGTTTTCCTCGGTCATATATCAATTCTTCCGTATTTGGCGGGCCGCGCCTAAAGCAGGGCAGTTAACGCCCGACGGCGGCCCTCCGCTGGGGAGGACCGCCGTCAGGCGTTTAGGCTACCTGGGCCCACGCCGGCAGGGTTCCCTGACCGAAGCGGAGCGAGGTTAGGGAGCCGGTGGGGACTAGTCGCCGAGGCGCAGGCCGGTCTTGGTGTCGAACAGGTGTACGTGGCCCGACTGCGGGCGGACCCAGATGGACTCACCCTTCATCGGGGGGCGGCGGCCGTCGACGCGGGCCACGATGTCGTGGCTCTGGCCGTCGAGCGTGGTGTGGCCGTAGACGTAGGCGTCGGCGCCGAGTTCTTCGACGACGTCGACCTCGACCTGGAGGCCTTCACCCTGGGCAACAGTCTCAAGGTCTTCCGGGCGGGAACCGAGGGTCACGGTCTGGCCGTGGGCTTCCTCGAGGACGTCGCGCGGTACCGGGTAAACGGTTCCGCCGAACTGCACGCCGCCGTCGACGACGGGGAGTTCGAGCAGGTTCATGGCGGGGGAGCCGATGAAGCCGGCCACGAAGACGTTCTTGGGCTTGTCGTAGAGGTTGCGCGGGGTGTCGACCTGCATCAGCAGGCCGTCCTTCAGCACGGCGACGCGGTCACCCATGGTCATGGCCTCGACCTGGTCGTGGGTCACGTAGACCGTGGTGACGCCGAGGCGGCGGGTCAGGGACGCGATCTGGGTGCGGGTCTGCACGCGCAGCTTGGCATCCAGGTTGGACAGCGGCTCATCCATGAGGAAGACCTGCGGGTTACGCACAATGGCGCGGCCCATGGCAACGCGCTGACGCTGGCCGCCGGAGAGGGCCTTCGGCTTGCGGTCCAGGTACGGTTCGAGGTCGAGCAGCTTGGCGGCCTCACGGACGCGCTCGGCGCGCTCTTCCTTGCTGACGCCGGCGATCTTCAGAGCGAAGCCCATGTTGTCCGCCACGGTCATGTGCGGGTACAGGGCGTAGTTCTGGAACACCATGGCGATGTCGCGATCCTTCGGCGGGACGTCCGTGACGTCACGGTCGCCGATGAGGATGCGGCCGGAGTTGACGTCCTCGAGACCTGCAAGCATGCGCAGGGAGGTCGACTTTCCGCAGCCGGAGGGTCCAACGAGGACCAGGAATTCGCCATCGGCGATATCAATGTTGAGCTTGTCAACAGCGGGCTTCTCAGTGCCCGGGTACAGACGTGTTGCGTTGTCAAAAGTAACTGTAGCCACAGTTATCAATCCCTTCACCGGCAGGTACGTGCCGGACGATCCGTAGTGAATGGTCGTTTTATGCAGTTGTTAATTCAATTGTGGGTTATCGTGCGCATACTCCTCGGCCGAAGCCGAGGAGTATCCAATGACGCCGCACGGTAGTTGTGCGCCACATCACATACAGAGTATGTCAGATTTATGGCATTTGGGCCAAAATGTTACGGATGTCACACGTGGGGTCCGTCACGTGGCGCCAGAAATGGGTGTGTAGGCTGTGCGCATGACGGCACTGCAGATCTATGTCAGTTTCCCGGGCACGGCGCGTGAAGCACTTGGCTTCTACGCCGACGTCTTCGGCGGAGAGCTTGCCTTGTTCACGTACGAAGAGTTCAACCGCAGCGACGGCCCGCCGGACGCCATTGCCCACGGACAGCTGAACGGCGCAGTCGCATTGGCGGGCTCGGATGCGGCAGCGGGCGAGAAAAGCGTTCGGTTCGAAGGCCTCATGCTCTCGCTGCTAGGGACCGCCGAACCGGCAGTTCTCCACGAGTGGTTCGACAATCTCGCCGTTGACGGCCGGGTGATCGACCCCCTGGCCCCGAAGCCCTGGGGCGCAACAGATGGCCAGGTTGTCGACCGTTACGGACTGCACTGGTTGATCGGCTACGAACTTCAGTCGTGACCGACGCCCGGTTGGCCGCTCAGTGAGCCCGCTTTAGCTCCCGGAGTCGACGGACTTCTTCCGCTCACGCAGCAGGGCCTCCAGCAGTTCGCAGATGTGGACCGGTGCCTCCACCCGGAACTCGGCCTGGGTGAAATCGAGCCCCACTTTTACGCCGAGGTCGCCGGGGACGAGGCTGGCCAGGGCGTCCTCGTCGGTGGTGTCGTCTCCGGCGAAGGCCACAGCCGTGGCTCCGGTGGCCTGCCGCAGGAAGGCAATGCCCTCGCCCTTGGAGGCGTTCACCACTGAGGTCTCCAGGACGCGGTTGCCCGTTTTGAGGAAGACGCCGCTGCGGTCCTGCAGGACCGCCCGCGCCGCGGCGACGGCGTCCTCGGCGACGTCGTCCGCCGCGAGCCGCGTGTGCAGCACGACGCCGGCCGGCTTGTCCTCCAAAAGGGTCCCCGGGGCCTGTTCGACGATTCCCTCAAGCTCCTTGCGGACCTCGGCCAGGAGTTCGCGTTGGGCCTCGTCGAGCATGAGCTGCGAGGAGCCGGGCCCCATCCAGACCTCTGCGCCGTGGCTGCCGATCAGCAGCGTCTCCTCCGGCGGGGAGGCGACGGCCCGCAGGCTGTCCAGCGCCCGGCCGGAGATGAGCGCCGTCGTTGTCCGGGGGAGTTCCGTCAGCGCCGCGAAGGCGGCCGCGGAGCGCGGGAGCGCGCGGGCGTCGCCGGCATGGTCCACGAGCGGCGCCATGGTGCCGTCGAAGTCCATCGCCACGAGCAGGTGCTCGGTGCCGGCGACGCGGCGCACGGCCGCCAGCAGCTCAGGGGCGAGCGAGAGCCGGGCGGTGTCTGGGGTGTTGGTGTCTGGGTCGTTGGTACCGGCGGCGTCAGGAGTCATCGCGTACAACCTTTTCGGCGAGGGCTTTCAGGAAGTCGGAGGACCAGAGGTCGACGTCGTGGTCCAGAATCTGCTTGCGCATGGCCCGCATGCGGCGCGATGCCTCGGCCGGCTGCATGTTGACGGCCCTCATGATCGTGTCCTTGAGCCCGTCAATGTCGTGCGGGTTCATCAGCAAGGCCTGCTTGAGCTGGTCGGCGGCGCCGGCGAACTCACTCAGTACCAGGGCGCCGTCGTTGTTTGTCCGGGCCGTGACGTATTCCTTGGCGACGAGGTTCATGCCGTCGCGCAAGGCGGTGACCAGCATGACGTCCGCGGCCAGGTACAGGGAGACCATCTCTTCGATGGGGTAGCTGTGGTGCAGGTAGCGGACTGCCGTGCTCTCCATGGTGTCGAAGGTGCCGTTGATGTGGCCCACTGTGCCCTCGACCTCCTCGCGGAGCAGGCGGTACTGCTCCACGCGCTCCCGGCTGGGGCTGGCCACCTGGATCAGGGTCGCGTCCTCGACGGTGACCTTGGCGTCCTGCAGCAGTTCCTCGTACGCCTTGAGCCGGTGCCGGATGCCCTTGGTGTAGTCGAGGCGGTCGACGCCGAGCAGGATGGTCTTGGGGTTGCCGAGGTCCCGGCGGATCTGCTGCGCCCGCTCGATAACCTCCGGCTTCTTCGCCAGCTCGCTGATCTGTTTGACGTCAATGGAGATAGGGAACGCCTGGGCCCTCGCGATGTGGGTGGTTTCGCCGTCGGCGCCCCTGACATGGACCTGCTGCTGCTTGACGCTCGCGCCCAGGAAGCGCCGCGCGGAGCGCATGAAGTTTCCGGCATCGCTGCTGCGCTGGAAGCCCACCAGGTCCGCGCCCAGCAGGCCGTCGATGATCGCGCGTCGCCACGGGAGCTGGGCAAAGATCTCCGGCGGCGGGAACGGGATGTGGTTGAAGAATCCGATCTTCAGATCCGGCCGGGCCTCCCGGAGCAGCTTGGGAACCAGCTGGAGCTGGTAGTCCTGCACCCAGACGGTGGCACCCTCCGCCGCATGGCGGATGACGGCGTCGGCGAACCTGCGGTTGACCTTCCGGTAGGAATCCCACCAGGTACGGTGGAATTCCGGCGGGGCGATCACGTCATGGTAGAGCGGCCACAAGGTGGCGTTCGAAAAGCCCTCGTAGAAGAGCTCGATGTCCTCGGTGCTCAGCTGGACGGGGATCAGGTCAATGCCGCCGTGGCTGAAAGGCTTGACCGTCTCATCGGGGGCGCCGTGCCAGCCCACCCACGCGCCGTCGGTTTTGGTCATCATCGGAGCCAGCGCTGTGACGAGTCCGCCGGGGGAGCGGCGCCAGCCGTCCTCGCAGCCGGTTTCGTCGGACGAGCAGCGGTCGACGGGCAGCCGGTTGGACACCACCATGAAGTCGAACTGATCCCCCGCCGCGGCGCCGGTGGTGGCGCCGTCGGCTGCCGGCCGCGTCGCTTCAGTGGTGCTCTGTGTGCCGTGGCCGGCGCTGTCCGTTGCTTGCATTGGTGCCCCCTGGGGTCCGCTCGTGGCTCTCCATCAACCCTAGCCGCCCGGAATCTTCCGGGCTATTCGTCCGTTGGGCAGGCGGAAGGAAACTTGAAAGCGCAAGTTCTCGGGTTTCTCCCCTAAAATGATGACGTTGCCACTGAGTGGACCGTCCCTGGCCGAACGACCCGAGGAACCAATGAGCCCCGCAAACGAACCCCGACTGTCTAAGGCAGAGCGCACTGCCGCGGCGCGCGAGAAAGCCCGCGAGATCCGCGAGGCGCAGCTGAAGAAGGAGAAGCGCAACAAGCTGCTGATCGGCTGGGGCATCGTTGCCGCCGTCGTCGCGATCATCGTGATTGTCGCGCTGGTTGTCACCTCCAACATCAAGAACAACGCCCCGGTTGCCGATGAGGGACCCACTCCGGCCAACGGCAACATCCACGGCGGTGTCACCCTGCTGGCGAACACCGAGGTTGCGAAGACCGATCCCGCAACCGTGAAGCTGTCCGATCTTCCGTCCGCTCCGGCCACGCCGCCGTCCCCGGTCACGGCCCCGGGCGCCGAGGCTGAGGCCGGCAAGCCGGTCAAGGTGGTCCTCTACATCGACTTCATCTGCCCCGTCTGCAAGAACTTCGAGGCGCAGTACAACGAGACGCTCACCAAGCTGCGCAACGAGGGCAAGATCAGCGTGGAGTACCGGCCGCTCGGATTCCTTGACAGCCGGTCCACCACGAACTACTCCTCCCGCGCGGCCAACGCCGCAGCCTGCGTGGTCAACGAATCCCCGGAGAAGTACTCGGCCTTCGTCGACCTGCTGTTCGCCAAGCAGCCGGCCGAAGGCAGCGCCGGGCTCTCCGACAACGAGCTGAAGACGCTGGCCAGCGACGTCGGGGCCAAGAGCATTGACCAGTGCGTGGATGGCAAGACCTACCGCCCGTGGGTGAAGCACACCACCCAGGAGGCCACGGTGATCGGCATAACCGGCACGCCCACCGTGTTCGTTGAAGGCAAGCAGTGGGGCGTCGGCGACAGCGCCCAGACCCCGTTCGACCAGTACCTGCAGGCCGCAGTCGACGCCAAGAAGTAACCGTCCACGGCACATGCCGCTGAAGGACGCAGTAGAAGGCCGCGGTTGAAGGCCCGGCCCCGGATCGATCCGGGGCCGGGCCTTCGCTTCTGGTCTTTTGCTGAGGCCTTCGCTGTGGCCTTCGCTGTGCGGGAGGGGCGTTGCGCGTTTTTCTCTGGGTTTTTCTCACCGGGCGTCGGTGGGCTAATCTTGTCTAGCGTCCTGACATCCGCGCCATTTGTGGCCCGGTGTTGTGTCAGGAAGCAGGAATGCCTCCTTAGCTCAGTTGGCCAGAGCACCGCTCTTGTAAAGCGGGGGTCGTCGGTTCGAATCCGACAGGGGGCCCCACGAACCCCTCCGTTCCGGCGATTGCCCGGAACGGAGGGGTTTTTCATGCCGGAAAATTGGGCACGACACGCTTACGACACGCTTTCGAGGGGCCGCGTTAGGCCCGTCGGCCGTCGGGCTGCATAGGGAAACCATGCAGACAAGCAGAAAGACCTTGGGACCGGCCACGGACCAAGGCTACGCAGCGCAACTCCTGACCACCGAGGAAGTGGCCGTATGGCTGCAGGTGGCACCCAAGACCCTCCGGAACTGGCGCTCCGCGGGGATCGGACCAACTGCCCTCAAACTCCATAGCATCGTCCGCTACGACCGGGCCGCTGTCGAGGCTTGGATCGGCAAGACCTCGAAGGCTGCTGCCTGATGGGGCGGTCGAGCCTCCCGGTTGGTGCCTGGGGAACGATCAGTGCCAAGAAAGACGCAGCGTCCGGAAAATGGCGGGCCAGCTGTAGGTTCCGTGGCTGGGACGGTGTCACGCGGAGCTACGGCAAGTTCGGGTCAACCAAGGGCAAAGCCGAGACAGCCTTGCTGGCGTCCATGAAAGAGCGCCAGCAGCGTGCCGGCCGAGTAGCGGCGAACCCCTCGCTGAAGGTCGTCGCCGAGAAGTGGCTCGCCAGCATCGAGGTGCCCAAGGTCGTCGTTGACGACAATGGCAACATGGTCGCGACTGACAGCACGGGCGGGATCCGGCGCCAGACGTGGGACCAGTACGAGGGGCTCATCGACCGACTCATCGAGCCCGCACTCGGCGCGCTGAAGATCAGCGAAATCAGCACGTCCACGTGTGACAGCTTCCTGAGGTCGCTGGTCGGGGAGGGGAAGGGGCACACGAATGCCCGTCTGGCAAAAACGGTGCTCCAGCAGATCATGTCCTATGCCATCCGGCATGACCTCTACGTGGGTGGAAACCCGGTGCGTGAGGTCGATCGGCTGAACAGGCCGCGGAAGAGGCCCGTTAGCTTGAGCGCGACTACCCTGCACGATGTTCGCGAGGCTGTCCGGATTTGGCGGACAGAACCCGGCCAATTCGGTCCCCGCCCGAGCAACGTACTGGCAGACGTCGTTGACGTTCTGATCGGCGCCGGGGCGCGAATCGGGGAGGTCCTGGCCATCCGTTTGGAAGACATCGACCTGTCGGGCGACGTAGGAAAGATCGCACTCACCGGAACGCTGGTGGAGCCTCGTCACGGCCCCAAGTACCGCCAGAACTTCCTCAAGAGCCGCGGCAGCGAGCGGGTCATCCCAGTGCCTCGGTTTGTCGTCGACGTACTCATCCGCCGAAGCCTCGAATCCCCGGAAAACAACAAAGCGGGGGCCCTCTTCTGGTCCAGGACCGGCACCTACGTTCAGGCGTCAAGCGTACGGAGGCAGCTGCGTTCCGCGCTGACCGCCTCCAAGATGGAGAACACGGCAGTCATCACTCCGCACGCCTTTCGGCGTACGGTTGCGTCCCTTCTCGCCAGGGAGCTGACCGACGGGGCCGCTGCCGCCATGCTGGGTCACGCCGACGTCTCCATGACTCACGCCGCCTACATCGAGAGGCTGAGGGACGTGGCGGACTACACCACGGTTTTGGACCGGCTGGCGCCGAAGCCCTAAAGCCCGGGCGAAAAGGTGGTGCGCTCCTCGATTCCGCATTCGCGGCGGGGAGGATCGTGCCACCATTCACAGAGGATTTGCGGGAAGACCGGAATACAAGCGTTCTCCACTACTTATTATCCTCAGCTCGCAGCAGGACGTTGCACGGGCCGTCACCCTGCCGCCTGCGTTGACCACCGTGTTCTTCGCGGTCTTGGTGATCGTCAAGCACCAGGCAAGAACTTGCCCGTCACCGAAAAGGGCCGCCCTTCTTACCGAGGGCGGCCTTTTGTAGCCAATGCAAGCAATGGGAGAAGGGGAATCTCGCGAGCGTCTAAGAGGTTCCGCCATTAGGTGAGGCCGCACCGGATCTATCTATGTAGGCACAGGCTCCGATAACCATGTGATTGTTCTAGAACCCTGGTCATGGACTACATCGAGGCTTGGGAGAACCACAACGTCCCACTGTCAATGCGGGCCCCGGACCTCGGCGGCCCCATCGGCACCCCATCAAGCTTGCGGCCGTGAACCCTTGGCGGCATCGTCGAATACCGACGATGAAACTGCCTGATAATACTTGACGAGCGCATACACTTCGAACATGCGCGTCTTTGACACTTCATTCGACTACATGACCGACACTGCTGCTAAGACCAAACCGGGCAACGCCGGCTCCCCGCCGGACTCCGACTCCGGCACCCCAAAGGAACGCGACCCGGATTCGCACAGTCCAAAGCTCCGGGCGGACCATCAGCTGCTGTGGACCAAGACGCTAAACTCCGGCGTCCTCTTCGAACCGACCGCGCCGCCGAAGCGTACGGACGGCTATCTCATCTTCACTGACCCCTCCGAGGCGAGGCATTGGTACGGCAGTGATGCCATCACGCACTCCTACACCGGCCGGGCACGTACGAGGTCTCTGGCGAACGCCATCGCCTCGCTGAACGAGGACGAGCGGTCCCGCTACCTGAAGCCGCCGTACACCATCGGCAGTGCGATGATCTGGCCCGTCAGGAAGAAGGACCGACCCACCATGAACCAGGCCCGGGGGTTCAGGTCGCTCATCGCCGACCGGATGGATCTGACCCTGGAGTGCATCCGGCGTCATTACGCAGGAGAACCGGAGAGCCCCCTAGCCGATGTCATCAACGCGTACGCGGACTTCTTTGCGCTCTTCGACGGGTTCAAGGAGTTTGTGGAGTTCTTCCAGTTTCAAGACCTCGTGACGCCCGACTACGAAGGGGTTCGGTTCTACCTGCCCTTCGACAACTTCAAGCGTTCCGGGATGCCGGCCACAAAAGACGAGTACGTAACGTACCGGGAGGCCACGCTGGAGTTCATCGCGGCACGGAACCGTCGGATGGCTGAGTGGGTCATAGAGAACCACCCCGAGATTGAGGTCCGCCAGTAGCGTCTTAGCGGTTCAGGCGATAGCTCGGGGCGGCGTTCGGGCCGGGTGTCCCAGCGGTTAGTGGTCCAGGCGTCGCGGATCAGGCGCCGGACGGTGATGATCTCGTTGGCCAGGGCAACGAACGCGTCGATGACGCGGATGAGCTGCTCGATAAAGATAGCGAGCCTTTGACGCCGAGGTTGTGGCAGGAGTTGGTTCGTCGACCATCTGGCGCTTGCCCGGCCTAGATCTGGGGCGACGGCATACACCGGGTCTCCCTCGACGAGGTCATTGTGACCATACGCGAAACCGGCCGCGACATGAGCTCCAAGTACAAGGAAACCGCAATGGGCGGCCTCGCCGTCAACGTCGTGGAGTGCTGACCTCAGCCGACGGCAGGCGCCGCGGATTGTCGTGCAGGTCCATGGCTTCATGGATCTGCAGGGCAAACCACAGTTGCGCCAGCGTGGAGGTTTCGGTCATATCAAGGCCTGTCAGCTCACTGATCTTTCGGATGCGATAGATGATGGTCTGCCGATGCGCGAACAGGGCGGCCGCCGTCTTCTGCCAGGACCGTTGCGTGTCGAGGAATGTCTTGAGCGTGACGATCAGGTCCCCGTTTTCCCGCTGTTCGTACTCGAAAATTGGTCCGAGGAGCCGCTGGACCAGGGCGTTGCCTTCCTCAAAGCTGGTGAGCCCGAGCCACGAAGGTCCCTCGGCATAGCGGACCAAACGCTCGCCGGTGCTTGATGCGGTCCCAAGTGCCCACATTGATTCCTGAAGTGCTCTCTGCACACCAGCGGCCGTGGAAGGCCGGCTGATCCCGATCCTGACGTCCAAGGGAACCGTGTGTCGCAGCAGATCATCGGTGCAGTCTGTTGCGACGGCCAAGTGGATTGTGTCGAATCTGCGCTGGCACGCCGTCGGGTAGCCGTGTCGCCAAAGATCAACGTGGATCCCTGCCAGGCGCTCACCGTCGTCGCTGGACATAGAGATGATGAGGAATTCCCGTGACGGAATTCCGAACTCAGGCAGGCGGCTTTCAATGTCGGCTATGCCCAGGCGCCCGTCAAAGGCCTGCAAAAGGAACTCCGCACCCAGCCGGCGCTGGTTCTCGAGGGACAGCACCGTACGCGACAGCTCGAGTCCCAGGACTGTGGCCACATGGAGCAGTACTACCGCGTCCGGGAGCGGTTCGGATTTCGGCAGCACCACCAGAAGCGCATTGGCGTGAGTCGGAATATCCATCATGAGAAGGTGGCCTTCCCCCAAGCGATGCCACTGGAACTTCTTGCTTGCCACCGGTGACTTGCTGGTCAGCGGTTCAAGCTGCCGCCTGAGGCCCGGCGGCAGCGGCTGGCCTCCGGGGTGCCAGGCGTGCAGGCACCGTCGATCAATGACGAAGAGGCTGGCGTCGAGTTCAGCTTCGATACCCAGGATCAGTCCCAGCCAGTTGTCCTCAGATGGACCCGCCAGCCGCAGCAGGTCGTAAATACGGGCCGTCTGGCGCAGCCTGCGGGACTCCTCAAGCAACGAAGACTCAGCGACCGAACGTGCGATGGCGATGAACGGAAGCGGGTAGGGGATGCTGATGACCGGCAACGGCAAGCGGTCACAGGCTTCGAGGAACTCGGGACAGAGTTCAGGGGCATGCATCTGCTCGCCGATCGCCAGGGCACTCGCACCTGCGTTGACCAGTGCCTCGGCAAGCTCAACCTGCCCCTCGGGATCGGCCGGAATGGAGAGCCCGTTAGTCATCATGAGCTCGCCGCCGGTGACCCATTCCCACAGGCGCGGGAGGTCGGAGGTGTGGGCCCAGGTGACCCGGTTGCCCAGGCCGGCGGAGCCCGCCAGAAGGCTCAGTCCCAGCTGGGGTTCGGCAAGCAGTTCGGCCACGGTGATCGCCATGCGCGGTTCCTGTTCATGAGTCCGGAGGCCGTCCCCAGGCCGCTTATACATATGTATAAGCCTCTCGGCTGTTTGTAGTCAATCGGCGGATATACGGCGTGACGCCGATCACTAATAGTTAAGGCATAGACCTCAACCGGCGCAGGAAGAAATTGCCAGGCCGACTGAAACCACAGCAACCGGAGGACCCCAGTCATGACCACGCACAAGCCAATCGGCCCCGTCGACGCAACAAAAGTTCCCCGCTACGCGGGCCTGGGCACCTTTGCCCGGCTTCCTCAGATTGACCGCGTCCCGGACTATGACATTGCGATCGTTGGTGTCCCGTTCGACGGCGGTACCTCCTACCGCCCCGGCGCCCGCTTCGGTCCGGCTGCTGTCCGTGAAGCGTCGCGGCTCCTGCGCCCCGGCTACCACCCGGAGCTCGACGTCGAGCCCGTCTACGAAGCCCAGGTTGTGGACGCCGGCGACATCGCCTGCACCCCCTACGACATCGCCCGCGCAGTCCGCGAGATCGAGGAGCAGGCCCTCCCGCTCCTTGGCGACGCCGGCTCCGGCAAGAGGCTCATCTCCATCGGCGGCGACCACACCATCGCGCTCCCGATGCTGCGGGCCTTGAACAAGGTCCACGGCCCCGTGGCCCTGCTCCACTTCGACGCACACCTGGATACCTGGGACACCTATTTCGACCAGCCGGTCACGCACGGAACCATCTTCCGCCGGGCCTTCGAGGAAGGCCTCCTGGTCGAGGACAAGTCGATGCACGTCGGCATCCGGGGCCCGGTTTACGACCGCAACGATTTCCTTCGCGACCACGAGTTCGGCTTCCAGATCATCCGCTGCTCGGACCTGGACGTCATCGGGGTTCCGGCCGCGATCCAGCGGGTCAAGGAGCGGCTGGGCGACACCCCGGTCTATGTCTCCATCGACATCGACGTCCTGGATCCGGCCTACGCCCCGGGCACCGGCACTCCGGAAATGGGCGGGCTCCACTCCCGCGAACTGCTGGCGCTGCTCCGCGGACTGAATGGCATCAACATCGTGGGCGCCGACGTCGTCGAGGTCGCTCCGGCCTATGACCACGCAGACATCACCACAGTCGCCGCGGCGACGCTCGTCTTTGACCTCCTCGCACTGATGGTGAACCGCAGCAAGGCCACCGCCAACGTCACCGAGGAGCTGCAAGCGGCCACCGTCTGAACCACAACTGCTGGGCTCTCGCACTTGATTTGTACATATGTATGAACAGGTCTACGGCAACTATTCAATCGCCGGATTACCACTGTGACAAAAGTCACGAATGATTGATACATCAGATCCCGTGCTCGACGAAGCGCCGGGACAGAACAAAGAGGTTCCCATGAACTCCAGGAACGCATCATGAACGCTCGACCCACCCACGCCGTCACAGCCGAAGTACCCCGGCTCGAGGACAAGACCATTCAACCCATCCCGGCCCACGAACGCCACGGAAAAGCACGGGACCTCTTCACCATCTGGTTCGGTTCCAACATCATGATCATGACAATCGTGACCGGGGGACTCGCGACGACGGTGTTCGGGCTCAGCTTTGTGCCGGCAATCGTCGGAATCATCATTGGGAACCTCGTCGGTGGCATCTTCATGGCACTGCATTCGGCCCAGGGCCCGCAGCTGGGCGTGGCGCAGATGATTCAGACCCGCGGCCAGTTTGGTTCGTACGGGGCGCTGCTGATCGTGGTCATCGTGGTGATCATGTACGTCGGTTTCTTCGCGGCGAACCTCGTCTTTGGCGGCCAAGCACTGGCCGCCGTCACCCCTGGCATCAGCGTTGATGCGGGCATCATTGTCATTGGCGTCGTGAGCGTCGTGGCCACCATCTTCGGCTACCGGCTCATCCACGCCTATGCACGCTTCTTGAGCGTCGTGGCCGGTCTGGCGCTGGTGCTGGCCTTCGTCTGGATCCTGGCGGTCTACGGATTGCCGGCCAGCTTCCTGGATCAGGGAAACTTCAACTGGGTCGGCTTCATGGCCACCATCTCGGTCTCCGCGCTATGGCAGCTCGCCTACGCTCCCTACGTCTCTGACTACTCCCGCTACATGCCCCAGGGCACCGGCTCGGCCCCGGCGTTCTGGGCCTCCTACTCAGGCTGCGTCTTGGGAACACTCTTCCCGATGGTCTTGGGAGCCCTGGTGGGAACGCTCGCACTGGCACTGATCAACGATGGCAGCAACGTCGAAATAGTCGGGAGCCTGGGAGCCATGCTCGGGCCATGGACCATGGTGATCATCGGAATCTTCTGCCTCGGCGTTGCGGCGTCAAACGCGATGAACCTCTACTGCGGGGTCCTGTGCACCCTCACCATTGGGCAGACGTTCAGGCCGGCCTGGTTGCCCCACGCCAAGACCCGGACCATAGCGGCGATCCTCATCTTCACCCTCGCCCTCTTGATCGCGCTGTTCGCTCGCGACAATTTCATCTTCTTCTACACGAACTTCCTCTCCTTCCTGATGTACGTCCTGGTTCCCTGGACGGCCATCAACCTGGTCGATTACTACCTCCTGCGGCACGGCGAATACCGGGTTGAAGACTTCTTCAAGCGCGACGGCGGGGTTTACGGAAGGTTCAACTGGGTTGCGATCGGAGCCTATGTTGCCGGCGCACTGATCCAGGTTCCGTTCTCGGCCACAGCGATGTTCACAGGCCCCGCTGCCGCAGCGATGAACGGCGTGGACCTCTCCTGGATTGTCGGCCTGGTGGTTGTTGCACCTCTGTACTACTTCGCGGCACGTGTGTTCGGGAAAACGCCGGAAGCCGCCCCCTTTCAGTCTCCCGCATTCGCAACTGACCTGATTGAGGCGGAGCGGGCGTAACGCCCGCTCCGCGCATCCCGGGCACGTACCGCCCACCCCCACACCAAACTCCCGGCGCCGCGATCGGCGCAGAAACAAAGGCAAAAAATCATGACACTCACTGACCTCGAGCGGTTCACAGTCCGACGCTCTGCAACGGAGCAAAGCAGCACCAGTTTCTTGCCACCCGTTTTGCCTCCGACGGGGCACTTCATCGGTGGATCGTTTGTCCCCGGTTCCGCGACCCGGCTGATCGACGTCGTGGACCCCACCACGGAACAGGTCATCGCGTCGGTTCAGGCCGGCACGGCCGCGGATGTGGACGCTGCGGTTGAAGCAGCCGTGGCGGCCCAAAAGTCCTGGGGCGCCACGACACCGAAGGAACGCTCCGAGGTCCTCTCCCTGATCGCCAACATCATTGAAGCCAACCGTGAAGCCTTCGAAATCATCGAGTCCGCCAACACCGGTAAACCGCGCACCGTCGCGGAGGACGATGTCTCCAGCACCATCGACACCTTCCGATTCATGGCCGGTGCTTCCCGCACACTGACCTCCATGGCAGGCGGCGACTACGCCACCGGACACACCTCGGTCATCCTCAGGGAACCCGTCGGCGTCGTCGGCGTCATCACCCCTTGGAACTACCCGCTGCTGATGGCTGCCTGGAAGATCGCGCCCATCCTCGCCGCCGGAAACAGCATCGTCCTCAAGCCCTCGGAACAGACGCCGCTCTCGACGCTGAAGCTGGCAGAGCTTGTCGCCGGACGCATCCCCGATGGAATCCTCAACGTCGTGACAGGAAAAGGCCGAACCGTCGGGCAGCGACTCTCCGAACACCCTGATGTGGCGCTCATTGCGTTGACGGGAAGCGTCGTCAGCGGACAGGCAGTGGCGGAGACCGCGGCCAGGTCTGTCAAGCGCGTCCATCTGGAACTCGGCGGCAAGGCCCCGGTTGTCGTCTTCCCCGACGCCGACCTCCGCGCGGCCGCCGCCGGCGTGCGAAACGCCGGCTTCTGGAATGCCGGCCAGGACTGCGGCGCCGCCTGCCGGGTGCTCGTGCACGAGTCCGTGGCCGAGGAGTTCACCGAACACCTGGTACGCGAAGTCAGCACGCTCGTCGTCGGCGCTCCGGGCGCCGGGGAGGACGTGGAAATCGGTCCCATGATTTCGCGCCCGCACTTCGAACGCGTCAAGGAAGCCCTTGCCGAGGCAAAAGCTGCGGGGCTTCAGGTGGCCATCGGCGGCTCGGCCTTGGAAGGCCCCGGTTACTTCATTGAACCCACCGTAATCAGCGACGTCCCGGCCGGGGCGCATATTGCTACCCACGAAATCTTTGGCCCCGTGGTCACCGTGGAGTCCTTCCGCTCCACTGAAGAGGCCATCACCCGGGCAAACGAGAGTCCCTACGGCCTTTCCGCCTCGGTATGGACGCGGGATTCGAGCCTCTCGCTCAGGGTTCCGAAGCAACTCGATTTCGGCACCGTCTGGGTCAACTCGCACCTGGTGCTGGCCTGCGAGGTTCCCTGGGGCGGATTCAAGGGATCCGGCTACGGCCGCGACCTCTCGCTGTACGCCTTGGACGATTACTCCCGCACCAAGCACGTCATGATCAACCACGGCGCATGAGCCTAAAGACCAGCATCGGAGCTCAGCAATGACCACCACGAATCATCACCACGCCGCGTCGTCCGCCCGTGCCGCAACGCCGTCCGCTCCCTTCGGAACCGACGTAACGTGGACCAATTGGGGCGGAAACCAGAGCGCCACGCCAGCCTTCACCGTCCGGCCGCGGAATGAACAGGAGGCCCTCGACGCCGTCCGGTTCGCCATCCGGGAAGGCCTGCCAGTACGCGCGGTCGGCTCAGGGCATTCGTCCTCTCCGCTTGTTCAGACGGGCGGCGTCCTGATGGACATGTCCGCACTCTCGGCAATCACCGGAACCGACCTCGTGCGGCGCCGCGCCCGGGCCCTGGCCGGCACCACCATCAACGCCTTCGGCGATCCGCTGTGGGAGCAGGGGCTGGCACTGGGCAACCAGGGCGACATCGACAAGCAGCAGATCGCCGGGGCACTGGCGACCAGCACCCACGGCTCCGGAAAGAACCTGGGCAGCTTCTCATCGGCCCTGCGCTGGGTCCGGCTGATCAACGGCTACGGCGAAATCGTCGAAATCGGTGAGGGGCAACTCCGCGAACTCAGGGCAGCCCAGGTCGCCCTCGGGACCCTCGGAATTTTCCTGGAGGTCGAACTGGCGGTCGAGGACCGCTATTACCTGCAGGAGCAGATCACGTATCCCACCTGGGCAGAGACCGCGGCAACCTGGCAGGCCGATATCGACGGGAACAGGCACTACTCGTTCCTCTGGTGCCCGGACAACGATTCCTGCGAGCTCCTGGACCTGCCCGGATCGCCGGGCCAGAGCATGGCAAACCGCAGCTACACCAAGCGGTACAACATCGCCGACGTCCAGGACGAGCGGGAAATTTCCGGCACGGAGGGTGCCCGGCTGGACCGGTCGTACCGCATCTACCCGGGCGGATTCACCACACCGTTCCACGAACTCGAGTACTTCGTTCCCAGCGAACACGGCCTGGCGGCCGTCGAGGCTGTCCAGGACCTGATCCGCACCAAGCACTCCGATCAGAAGTACCCCGTTGAGGTCCGCTGGGTGAAAGCCGACGAGGGCTACATGTCTCAGTTCCAGGGACGCGACACCACCGTCATCACGCTGACCACCGAACCTGGGACCGACTACTGGCCCTTTTTCCGGGACGCCGATGCGGTGCTGCAGGAATTCGAGCCACGTGCACACTGGGGCAAGATCCACTTCATGACCAGAAGCCGCCTGGAGCGTCTCTACCCGGAGCTCGACACGTTCATCCAGATCCGCCGGGAATTCGACCCCCGCGGGATGTTCCTCAACGACCACACGCGGGCCCTCGTGGGCTAACCACCAATTCGACGCGGGAAGAGACGACATGAGCCATTTTCAGGACAAAGCCTACCTTGTCACCGGAGCCAGCTCCGGCATCGGTCTCGCGACCACTCGAGCCCTTCTGGCGCACGGTGCCAAGGTTGCGGCAGTAGGGCTGCCTGACCGGTTGCTTGATGATGCAAAACGCCAGCTGACGGGCGCTGTGATCTTCATCGAAGCCAACGTGGCTGAGTCCGTGCAGGTCGATAGCGCCTTCGCCCAGGCCGAAGCTGAACTTGGACCACTGAGCGGTGCCTTCAACGCTGCAGGGATCTCCAGCGTGGCGCCGATCGCTGAAACGTCCGACGAGCTGTGGCAAAGGCTGATCCAGGTGAATTTGACCGGCACTTTCCACTTCGCCAGGGCAGCGGCGCGAACGCTCACATCCAACGGCGGCGGATCGCTGGTCTGCACTGCCAGCGAGCTGTCACTGGTCGGCCAGACGGGCTACTCCGCGTACACCGCCACCAAGGGCGGCGTGCTTTCGATGATGCGGTCTTTGGCCGCCGAACTAGCTCCCGCCGGCGTCCGGGTCAACACACTCTCGCCGGGCACGACGGATACGCCTATGCTCGCGGCCGAGTTCGCGAACGAAGAAGAGAGAGCCCGAGACGAAGCTTCAGTACCGCTTGGCCGATTCGCCCTGCCGGAGGAGATTGCAGCCGCGGCGCTGTGGCTACTGGGTCCTGAGTCCTCGTATGTCACGGGAACAAACCTGGTGGTCGACGGTGGTCGAACGACAACCTTCCCGCTAGGGCATTGACCCCCATCCAACACACGTGCTGAAAGGCAAAATCACATGAGCTCTGTCCTGGTCACAGGTGGTGCCGGATTCACCGGCCGCCACATAGTCAACGAACTCTCCGACGCCGGTCATCAAACCGTCAGCTACAACCGGGACTTCCTCGAGGCGCCGCGCCCAGATGTCATGTCCGTTCAGGGCGAGCTCTTCGATATCCCTCGTCTCCTCGAGGTCCTCAAGGAGCACGACGTGGACACCATCGTTCATACCGCCGCAATATCCCACCCGACGTATTCGCTGAGCTTTCCCTTGGCAACCTTTGCTGCCAACGTCGAGGGAACTGTGGCGGTTTTCGAGGCGGCACGGCTCCACGGCGTCAAACGGATCGTTTTCTTCTCTTCCGAGTGCGTGTACGGAAAAACCTCAGCGCCCGTGGTCCTCGAATCGGAGCCCGTAAATCCCACGACGCCGTACGCCGTAACGAAGGTTACCGGGGAATGGCTCGGCCAGGTCTACGGCGACAGGTACGGGATCGACGTTATCTCCCTGCGCATCGGCCAGGTTTACGGACCCGGAAACCGGATGGACGAAATCATGCGGGACATCATGCGCGGCGTGGTCCGTGACGGTTCATTCTCGCTCGACCACGGTGCCGATCACCGCTACAACCTAGTCTACGTCCGCGACGTCGCTCTTGCCGCGCTGGCAGCAGTCCAGGCACCGCAAACAGCCTCAGCCAGGCCCCTGGCTTACAACATCTCCGGCAGCGAATACTGGACACTGAGCGACGTCGTCAAAGAAGTCCGATTGGCGTTCCCGGACGCCACCGTGGAGATCGGGCCCGGGACGGATCCAACCTTGGACTTGCAGGGCCACTTCAGCATCGCTTCCGCGGCCACGGACCTAGGCTACGAATCGGCCTGGCCGCTGCAGCGGGCCCTCGGCGATTATGCAGACTGGCTCTCCGGCCATGACTTCTGACCTTGGAAAGGGAGGATGGAGGCAGGGGGCGGCATGCGTTGCCGCGTTGACGTTCGACGTCGACGCCGAGTCCCCCATCCTGGCTGCCGGCCGCCGCTATGCCGAGAACGCGATGGCGATGACTCACCAGGCGTTTGGACCCAAAGTGGGGGTTCCTCGGATTCTCCAAATGTTGAAAGAGGTCCAGCAGCCGGCGACATTCTTCATTCCAGGGGTAACCGCGGAACGATATCCCCGCATGGTTGAACAGGTCCTGGAATCGGGGCACGAGATCGCGCACCACTCACACACTCACCGGACCGCGGTGAACATGAGTTTCGACGATGAACGCGCCGACTTCGACCTGGCGCTTGCCGCACTCGGGCGCTTCGGCATTACTCCAAAGGGGCACCGCGCCGCGCTATGGGAGCCCTCCTGGCAGACGCCGTCGCTGGTAGCTGAGTACGGGCTCAAATACGATTCCAGCCTGATGGACGCGGACGTGCCGTATCTCATTGAAACCCCCGCAGGAACGGTTGCGGAGCTTCCCCCGCATTGGAGCCTGGACGACTGGGAGCAGTATGCCTTCCTTCCTGAACCCAGGATCGGTGAAATCATCCAGTCGCCTCTGGTGGTCGCTGATATGTGGATTCACGAGATCGACGCAATGCGACGTCACGGAGCGCTATTCATGCTCACGTGCCACCCGTTTCTCACTGGACGGGCAGGACGGCTGGAAGCCCTGCGGACGGTTATCGAAACGGCGCTGGAACGCGGCGACGTCCGCTTCTCGACGTGCGAAGCGCTCGCGGACGCGGCCCTCGGCGACCCGGAGATGATTGCCGAGCCCCTCATCCCCGTTACAGCATCCGCGGAACTCTACCCGGACTACTGAACTGGCCAGTAGTCCCATCAATACCAGTAGTCCCATCAATAGGTGCAGGGCCCCACCGGCGTCAGAGCGATGCGTAGATCCTGCCGGCTACTGTCAGTTGGCCGTTCGTTTGGTAGAGGGCCGAAGGGCCCAAACACGGATCGGAGGGCCCCCTGGCATACCACGCGAACCGTTCTACGAACGGCATCGCCCGCATCCCGGCGACAGCAGCCCGCATGAAACTGTGCACTTCGTTACGGGTGTACCGGGAGGGGCGCGAGGGGGTCGCAGACCAGTCCGCGACGGAAAATTCGGTAACCCACACGGGCCTTTCATACTTTTCGTGCAGATTCCGGACCTTCGAAAGGAAGCTCTCAGCATTTGGCCAGCCGTAGCTGTGCATCGTCATGAAGTCGACGCGCAGGTTGGCCCTGGCCGCCTTGGTCATGAACTTATCCAGCCACGGGCTGGTCGCGCTGACGGTGCACGGGGAACCCAGCCTCAGGCCGGTGGACTGGAGCAGGGGCCATAGACGGATGGCCTCGTCAACGGACATGTTGGCCTGGCTGGAGTAGTCAGGCTCGTTGAAGCCCAGAAGGTTCTCGGTCCTCGTCACGGGAAGCTGGCGGATCACGTCGCCGACAGAATTATTCCGGATCAGGGCTTTTCCGCTCCAGACCATCGGGACGAATCCTGGGTTGGTGGTGACGGTATATGTCGATCCCCACGAGTAGTACCAGCTGGCGTTGAGGTCCCGGATCTGCCGAAGCGCCAGTGCGTCTGTGCCTCCGCGGGCTGCGCCCTTGAGCGCCAGGGGCCGGGGAACCACCGCGGAGGCAGGGGCCGAGGAAAGGACCCCCGGAAGAGTCAGGGCGGCCAGCGGTAAGGCGAGAAATGTCCGGCGTTCCATTGTATTCCTTCTCTCGATGCGAAGCGGGTCGAGACCAGGATCTGACGCGAGTCACGCTACGCCGTCGTATCGGTGTTAGGAAGATTCGTTCGGCCCTATTCGCAGCAAACGCACGGCTTTGCCCCCGCAGCAGGGGGCAAAGCCGTGCGCCGTCTATTGCCGGTGGAGGCTACTCCGGAACCACCAGCGCGGGCGTGTCCTTCCGGATCGTCTCGCCCCGGAAGAAGCCCGGATGCAGTTTCGCGGCGACCAGCATGATCACGACGCCGAGGGCGAGGATGCCGATCCCCAGGATGAACACCAGGCCAACCCCGAAGACCTCCGAGCCGCTGCCGAATTCCGGTGCCCAGCTGTCCACGGCGGTCTGGAAGAAGACCACGGTGAGGACCAGGCCGCCCAGCACCGGGAACAGCAGGCGCATGAAGAAGTTGCGGACGCTGGAGAACAGGCTGTGCCGGAAGTACCAGGTGCAGGCGAACGCCGTGAGGCCGTAGTAGAAGCAGATCATCAGGCCCAGGGCCATGATGGTGTCATTGAGGACGTTCTCGCTGACCACCTTCATGACGGCATAGAAGCCGCCGGAGATCACACCGGCAATCACCGTGGCGAAACCGGGGGACCCGAACCGCTTGCTGACGGATGCGAAGCGCGGCGGCAGCGCCCCGTAGTGGCCCATCGCCAGCAGGCTGCGGGCGGGGGAGGCCATGGTGGACTGCAGGGACGACGCGGTGCCGGAGAGCACGGCCAGGGACATCAGGATGGCCAGCGGGCCCATGACGGGGGAGGCCAGTGCCGCAAAGATGTTCGACTGGTTGTCCGGGTTGTTCAGGCCGATGCCGTCGGTTCCGGTGCCGGCAACCATCATGGTGGCCACGATCGCGACGAGGTACAGGGCCAGGACGGCGACCGCCGTCGTGGTTCCTGCCCGGCCGGCGGTGCCCTTGCCGCCCTTGGTTTCCTCGTTCACGGTGAGGCAGACGTCCCAGCCCCAGTAGACGAAGACGGCCAGCGACATGCCGGCGGCGAACTGCTCGAAGCTGCCGATCTTCATCGGGTTGAACCAGTCCCAGTTGAAGGCGATCGCGGTGCCCGAGTCGCCCGAGGCAGCGTGGGTGAGTGCCATGACGACGAAGATGCCCAGGACGAGGACCTGGAATCCGACCATGGTGTACTGCACCAGCTTGGTGGCGTGCAGGCCGCGGTAGCTGACCCAGACGGCCAGTGCCACGAACACCAGGCACGTCACGATGTTTACGGCCGTGTTGGAGGTCAGGTCCGCGAGTTCGGGATTGTTGAACACCTGGGCCAGGAAGAGATAGAAGAAGTCCACCGCGACGCCGGCCAGGTTGGACAGGACGATGATGTTGGCGGCCAGCAGGCCCCAGCCGCCCATCCAGCCGACGAATGGGCCGAACGCCTTCGTGGCCCACGTGAAGGTGGTGCCGCTGTCCGGTGAATCGGCGTTGAGCTCTCGGTAGGCGAACGCCACCAGGATCATCGGGATGAACGCGACAATGAAGATCGCCGGCAGTTGCAGGCCCACGGCCCCGACGGCGGGTCCCAGCGAACTGGTCAGGCTGTAGGCGGGTGCCACGGAGGAGATGCCGAGGACGACGACGGCGAGCAGGCCCAGCTGGCCGCCCTTGAGTCCCTTGCCCGTGATGCCGTGCTTGGAACCGGCCGGATCGACGACGTCGGGCGCGGTAGTGGTGCCGTCTTCGCGGCCGATAGTTTGACTCATGGCTGACCTGTCTTCTGGGGGACGGACGGTTGCTGTTGGGTGATGCAGTGGATGCCGCCGCCGCGGGCGAAGAGCTCGCGGGCGTCGATGCCGACTACCCTGCGGCCGGGGTAGGCGTCGCCAAGGATGCGCAAGGCCTTTTCGTCCATCGGGTCGCCGAAGGTGCAGGCGATGACGCCGCCGTTGACCACGAGATGGTTGATGTAGCTGTAGTCGACGAAACCCTCCTCATCCGTCAGGGTTTCCGGGGCGGGGACCTCGATGATGTTCCAGTCGCGGCCGGCCGCGTCCCGGGTCGTGGCGAGGTGGCTGATGATGTCCCGGCTGACCTCGAAATCGGGGTGTGCCGGGTTCTGCTGGGAATGGACCAGCACGGTGCCCGGGGACGGGATGGCCGCGATGATGTCGACGTGGCCGCGGGTGCCAAACCGTTCCGAATCCCGGGTCAGCCCGCGGGGAAGCCAGACGACGTGGCTGACACCGAGGGTCCGGGCCAGCTCGGCCTCGACGTCGGCCTTGCCGAGCCCGGGGTTGCGGCCCGGGTCGAGCTGGACCGTCTCGGTGACGAGGACCGTGCCTTCGCCGTCGACGTGGATGCCGCCGCCCTCGTTCACCAGCGCGGAGACGAGGTGGCTGGCTCCCGAGCGGGCCGCGACGTCCGCCGCCACGAGCGAATCCTTGTCCCAGGCGGCCCAGTCCTGGCCCCCCCAGCCGTTGAAGACCCAGTCGACGGCGCCGAGCCGGCCGCCGTCGTCGAGGACGAACGTGGGGCCGATGTCCCGCATCCAGGCGTCGTTCAGGGCGGCGGGGACCACCTCGATGTCCGGGTGGAGGTAGTCCGCCGCGGTCTGCACATCAGCCGGCGCCACCAGCATGGTGACCGGTTCGAATTCCACGACGGCGTTCGCGACGGCGGCCCAGACGGAGCGGGCGGCGTGGGCTTCTGCCGCTGTTTCGCCCAGGGTGTAGCCGCCGGTGGGGAACGCCATCCAGACCCGGTCCTGGGGTGCCGTTTCGGACGGCATCCGCCAGGCGCTCATGCGTTGGCCTTGCTGGTGTCGGAGCCGAGCGGGGCGTCGGCGCGTACCGGTTCGGTCAGACGCCCGTACGTGTCCGGGCGGCGGGTGGCCAGGAAGGGGAAGAGCGTGAGCCAGTCCCGGCGCTGGTCGAGATCGAGGTCCGCGACAATCACTGCGGATTCGTCCCGCGGTGCCTGGGCGAGGATCCGGCCGTAGGGGTCGGAGATGAAGGAGGAACCGTAGAAGTTCAGCGTGCCTTCGCTGCCCCAGCGGTTGGGGACCACCATGAACAGCCCGTTGGCGATGCCGTTGCCCACAATGACCTGCTGCCACAACGGCTGGGTGTCGAAGTCCGGGTGGTCCGGCTCGGAGCCGATGGCGGTGGGGTAGACCAGGAGCTCCGCCCCGCCGAGGGAGTAAATCCGCGCCAGCTCCGGGAACCACTCGTCCCAGCAGGTGGGCATGCCCAACCGTGCGCCGCCGAGTTCGGCGGGGGCATGGACCTCGTAGGCGTCGTCGCCGTCCGGGCCCTGGCGGAAGAATTTGTCCTCGTAGTAGCCGGCCGTGACGGGAATGTGGAGCTTGTGGGTGCGGGCCAGGAGTTCGCCCCCGGGGGACACCAGGATGGCGGTGTTTAGGCCCAGGCCGTCGTCAGCGCCGTCCGGATTCTCCGCCTTCTGGTAGAGCGAGGCGTGGACGCAGATTCCGTGTTTCCGGGCCGCGTCCGCCGCGAAGCGGAACGTGGGGCCGGTGAACAGGTCCTCGGCGATGTCCGAGGGCCGCGGGCGCGTGGTCCCGCCCCCGGCGGCGTCATTTTCGGGAAGCGTGTCCGCGGGGTAGCGGGACAGTGTGAGCTCGGGGAGGAAGACGACGGCGGCTCCCAGCCGGGCCGCCCGCCCGATGCCTTCGTCCAGTTCTGCGTGCAGGGCCGCGGCGTCAGGATGCCAGCGATGTTGTACGACGCCGACCCGCAGCGCAGGCCGGCTGGACGGCGTTGTGCTGGACTGCGCGGTGCTGGACGGCGCGGTGCTGGACGGCGCGGTGCTGGACTGCGTTGTGCTGGACTGCGTGGTAGGGGACGAGGCGGTGCGGGCCAGGGAGGGCGGGGTGTCGAGGGACGTGATTTCGATCATGGCTACTCCAGTGAGACGGGCGTCACATTAATGAACGGTGTTCATTTAGTTTGAGGGTGACGGGCGCGCGGGGCAAGACCTAATATGAATAAAGTTCATTTATTTATTCGCGGTGCAACCTGCGGCGTCCCGGGGCCGGCGGCCGGACCGCTGCCAACCCCCGGCGCGGACCTCCCCGGGGGTGCGGGCCGTAAGGCCCTAGACCGTGGATTGGACCCGGCAGAGTCTGGGGTATGACTCAAACGAACCCGGGGCCGGCCCCGGACATCAGGGCCGCCCAACTCAAGGAACAGCCCACAGCGGTCGTGCGTGAGACAGTCCCGATGGATGCGTTGCGGGAATTTTTCGGCCGTGCCTTCTCCGCCGTCATGGGTGCGGTGCAGGAGCAGCACGTCCAGTTGGCCGGACCGCCGTTCGCGCTGTACCGCGGCACGCCGACCGACGTCGTCGACGTCGAGGCGGGGTTTCCGCTCGCCGCACCTTTCACGAATCCCGGCGGCGCGGACACTGCGGTCATCGCCGGGATCCTCCCCGCAGGCCAGGGCTACGAGGCGATGCACATCGGCCCCTACGAATCACTGCAGCACACCTACGGCGCGATCATGGCGCGGATGCGGCAGGACGGCGCGAACCCGGGGGTGGCAATGTGGGAGTACTACCTCACCGATCCCGGCGTCGAACCCGACCCGGCGAAATGGCAGACCCTCGTGGTCTGGCCGGTCGCCTGAACTGCCGCACGTGAACTGCCCGTTCGAAGGTCGGAGACGCTCCGGCGGGGTCCGCTGCACCGGTTTGCCAGGGCCCGTCCGACTCATTGTGTCTGATAGGCCACACTATTGCTCAACTCCATGCATAATGTCCTAAACTGCTTCACTGAGGTGCCTGAAATGGCGCTGCGCAGCAACGAAAGTGAACCCCGATATGGCTACCGATTACGACGCCCCACGCAAGACAGAAGAAGAATCTCCCGCTGAGTCGCTGGAGGCCCTTCAGGCGTCCCGCGGCGGCGGCGCGCAGACCGCCGTGATCGACGTCGATGAGAATGACACCGCTGAAGGCATCGATCTTCCCGGTGCGGATCTGTCCGGCGAAGAGCTGACGGTCATTGTTGTTCCGGAGCAGTCCGATGAATTCACCTGCTCCTCCTGCTTCCTGGTCCGTCACAGGTCCCAGGTGGCCCTTGAGAAGAACGGCATGAAGTACTGCCGCGACTGCGAAGGCTAAAGCCTTCCAAGCATCAGCCAGGCCGTAAGAAGCGCCGGACCCGCGAGGGTGCCGGCGCTTCGCCGTTCCCGGCCTGGGCTGGGGCTGACGGTGTTATCTGTTCGTGAACGATATTCACGCGTTGTGTCTGTGAAATCCGTCCGTGACCAGCAATGGGCCACGCTAACGGTTGGGCGCCGAAACCGTGGAGGACCTCGCCCGCCGGGTCGGGGCCGCCTACGCTGGAAGCGTCTGACCTGCGCTGACTGTTCCGCCAGCCCAAGGGCCCAGGCAGCACGAGGGGGTGGCGGGGTTGACGAAGACCCAGTTGAAAAAGACCCAGTTGCGGAAGTTCCGCGCGTTGCTCGCAACAGTGCTGATGGCCGCCGGTCTCGGGATTCTTGCGCCGGCGCCTGCCGCCGCGGACCCTTACTGCGGACAGGCCTGGGGATCGCTGGCCAAAGCGGATCCCGCCATGAGCCAGGCCAAGGTGGTGAACGTCCGGACCGGTCAGCACTACTGTTTTGACCGGCTGGTCATTGATCTCAACGGCCCCGTGGCCGGCTATAGCGTCCGCTACGTACCCGGGGTGGTGCAGGACGGGTCCGGCCTGCCGGTCCCGCTGCGGGGCCAGGCTTTCATTCAGCTCACGGTCAATGCACCCGCATATGACGACGCCGGCAACCCCACCTACAACCCGCCGAACAAGAATGAACTGGCTGACGTGGCCGGCTACCAGACCTTCCGGCAGGTGGCGTGGGCGGGCAGCTTCGAGGGCTATTCGACCATTGGCCTGGGGGTACGCGCCCGGCTGCCGTTCCGGGTCCTGACCCTGCCCGGGCCGGACGCCGGGTCGCGGCTCGTAGTGGACGTGGCGCATTTCTGGTGAAGCCGGTGAAGCTCGTGAAGGTGGAGGGGCGCAGGGCAGGGCCGCGCGCTTTGCCGGGCGGCCGACTAGAGCGAGTTGAGTTCGGCCCGGAGCGGGAAGTCCCGGCCGTCCAGCACAAGCTGCGAGCAGCGTCCTGTGGCGCGGTTCAGAATGATCGGAGCCATGAGGTTGACGGTCGTGGAACCGGGGGAGTGGTTGACCACGATCAGGACCTGGGCGGCCTCCCGCTCGTCGAGTTCCAGGGCCTCCAGCGATGCCGCCGGGATCGGCGGAGCGTAGCTGGGTGCAAACACGGCGGCGTCGGCCAGGAACAGCCGCACCGGGCTCGAACCTGCCTCCAGGGCGTACAGGCCGGCCGCGCCCTCGACGCTCCGCAACGCGAAATCGTGCAGCTCCTCGAATCCCGGCATGGGTGCGGTGAAAGAGAGGGGCAGGCTGGCGACCGGAGTGTCCATGACCGGGGTGCTCACCGCAGGAAGTCCATCAGGGTGGGCTGAAGCACCCGGGCCGTCGCCGCGAGGGCCACCTGGTAGTTGGTTTCCTGAAGCTTCAGGTCCATGATGACGCTGCCGAGATCTGCCTTTTCAATGCCCATCTTCTGTGCATCCAAGGTGGCCTCCAGTTCGGTGTTGACGTTGCCTGCGCGTTCCAGCTGCACCTGCCGTGTTCCTATTTCAGCACGCCCGCTGACGATGTTCTTGAAAGACGCTTGAAGGTTTGTGAGGTTCACAGTGGCATCCTCACCTTTGCGCAGGGACTCGATGGTCTTGGTGACGGCGTCGAAGACGGAGCCAGAGCCGCTGCCGAAGATCGCGGCGCCGTCCGCGTCGACCTGGACGGTTCTGTCGGCACTGATGCGCCGTTCCACTGAACCGCCGGCGACGCCGTTGAAGACCGGGGGAGTCCCGGTGTCACCCGGAACCGTCGGGTCGGCCGGGATGGCCGGGCTGAAGGCCGTGGCCGCGTCAGAACTTCCAGCAAAAATGTTGCGGCCAAGGTGCTTGCTGTTGGCGGTTGACAGCAGATCCTTGTTCAGCCCTTCGAGCTCGACGGCGATCGCGTCCTTGCCCGCCTGGTTGAGCGCGCCATTGCCGGCCTGGACCGTGAGGTCGAGGATGCGGTTCATGACGTTGGTGGCCTGGCTGAGGGCGGAGTCGGCCGCGTTGAGCCAGCCGGCGCCGTCGTCGATGTTCCTGCCGTACTGGGCGTTGGCGGCGAGCCGCGCGCGCGTATCGAGAGCCTGCGCGGTGGCGGCAGGATCGTCGGAAGGACGCGAAATTTTGTCCAGCGTGGTGGCCTTTTCCTGCAGCTGGGCCAGCTTGGACTGCTGGGCCTGCAGGGTCCGCTGGGCGGTTGTGCTCATGGTCAGGTTTGTTACCCGGTTCAGCATGTCTATCTTCCTACCAGTCCGGTGCGGTTGATCAGAACGTCCAGGGCTTCGTCCACAGCCGTCATGACGCGGGCGGCGGCCTGGTACGCGTGCTGGTTGGTGAGCAGGCTGACGTTTTCCTCGTCGAGGCTGACGGACGCCTGCGAGGCGCGGTTGGACTGCGCGGAGATCTCCGCTGCCGAGCTCAACGCTTCATGCTGCTGGGCGCCGCGTGACTGCACACCGATCCCGGTGACGATGTTTGCCCAGGCGCTGTCCGGAGACCCCGGCCCAGTGCCAAGCTGTGAGATCTGGTCGGCGAGGCTGCCGTCCAGGTTCCCCGCACCCGCCACGCCGACCGCGACTTCCGCGGCGGCCTTGGGCACAACGGCGAGGGCGAGGGCAGCAGGGCCCGCGGCCGCCGGGTCGAAAAAGTTGCCCGATGAAGTACCGGCTGAGGTCCGTCCGCCGAAGTGAAGGGCGTTGACCGCGTCCCGCAGGTCGCCGGCGAACTTGTTCAGTGACTGTGCGGCCGAATCGATGGCGCCGCCGTTCGCTGCAGGGGCCAGGACGGACAACGCGCCGGCGATCTCGCCGTCGGCGACGGCGATTGCCGCGCCCGGCCGGTCCGCCCACTCAAGCTGCACGGCGGTGCCGAGCTTGTCCGCAGTCTGGGTTCCGGAGAGGGCGAGGGCCCGGACGGAGCTGCCCATCACGAGGGCGTTTCCGCCGACGTGGACATCCACGGTGCCGTCGGCCTGTTCCCTGACGGTGCCGCCGGTCAGCCGGGAGATGGTCTCGGTGAGCTTGGCCCGGGCGTCGATCAGCTCGTTGGCGGATCCTCCTGCGGCGAGGGTTGAGCGGATGCTGGTGTTGAAGGCGGCCACCTGCGTGGCGGCGGCATTGACGGCGTCCACGGCGCCTTGGGCCTGGCCACGGACGCTGCTCCACTGGTCTTCAAGGGAGCGGTAGGAAGAGGAGACCTTGGTGGCGAGGTCGTTGCCGGCCTGCAGGACCAGTCCCTTGGCTGCGGAGTCGTTGGGCTGGTTGGCCGCGCCTTGCCAGGCCGACCAGAAGCCCTGGAGCGCGGTGGAGATGCCGTTTTCGCCGGGTTCCTGCAGCATGCCTTCGATCCCCTGGAGCGCGGAAGACCGGGCGCTGGCGTAGCCGGACTGGGCCGCCGTCGATCGGACGCCCGAGTCAAGGAAGCTGCTGCCCAAGCGTGCGATGCCGTCCACGGAGACGCCGTTCCCGGCCTCGGGGCGGCCCGAGCCGAACAGGCCCTGCGCGGGAGCCACAATTGACGACTGCTGGACGCGCTGCCGGGTGTAACCCTCGGTGGCGGCGTTGGCGATGTTCTGCCCGGCCACGTTCATGCCCTGCTGGGCGGCGGTCAAGCCACGGTAGGCGGTGTTCAGGGCGCCGAAGGTACTCATGGTCGCTTCCTTAGAATTGCTTGTCGAAAATACGCGAGGCTGCGGTTTCCCCGGTCTTGCCCTGGGCGTCATAGGTGCCGGCTGCAGCGGTGGGCCGCAGATCGGCGAGGGATTCCTGGGTGGAACGGACTGCGGTGCGCAGGTACTGCTCGTTGGAGTCGCGCAGTTCCTTGATCAGTGTCGTTTGGTGGGTCAACGCCGTCAGATGAGCCGTGAGGATCTCGGACCAGGCGCCTTCCGGCGCGGCAGCGGCGAGTTCGCCGAGGGACGCGTCAGTGGGCAGCCCCCAGGTTTCGGCCACGACGGCGGCTTCGATGGTGCGGGCCAGGCTCGCCTTGGAGAGGTGTTCCAGGACCTGCTCGACTTCCTTGGTGCCGTGGGGCAGCCAGCGGGATTTCCCGGCGGTGAGCAGCAACTGCTCTTCCTCCAGCTTGAAGGTGAGAACGTCCAGGAGTTCACGCTCCCGCCACAGCAGGGCTGAAAGTTCGTGGATGGCCATGGTCCGGACGGCTCCCTCATGTGTGAATGGTGCAGATGACTGGTGCGGTGGTGCCGGGGCGTCGATTTCATCGTGCGGACGATTCAGCCTTCAGCAGGGTTCGTAGAAACTATCGGCAGGGGTGCGCCATCCGTTAGCGGCAATAAGGCTGATAACAGTCAGGAGCAGCCCGGGCGTTGAACTGAAAAACTCTTTTGGAATCTTCCTTACGTGTGCTGGGCAAATGGCGATAACTACTCGTGAAGGCCCACGGATGGGCCATCGCACATCGTCCCAATCATGGAGGAAACATCATGGGAATGCAGATCAACACCAACATGGCTGCGAACAACGCTTACCGCAGCCTCGCCAATACCCAGACCGACCTGTCCAAGTCGCTGGAAAAGCTTTCCAGCGGCCTGCGCATCAACCGCGCCGGTGACGACGCGGCCGGCCTGGCAATCTCCGAGGGCCTGAAGTCCCAGATCGGCGGCCTCACCGTCGCTTCCCGCAACGCCCAGGACGGCATCGGCCTGGTCCAGACCGCTGAAGGCGGCCTGAACCAGACCCACTCCATCCTGCAGCGTCTGCGTGACCTGGGTGTCCAGGCCGCTAACGACACGAACAACGCCGATTCGCGCGCAGCTATCAAGACCGAGGCAACCAGCCTGGTCGAGGAACTGGGCCGGATCTCCGGTTCCACTGACTTCAACGGCACCAAGCTGCTGAACGGCGACAACTCCAACCTGAAGATCCAGGTCGGAGCAAACAGCGACGCCAACAGCCAGATCACCGTTGACCTGTCCGGTGCGAACGTCAAGGCGATCGCCACCACGCTGAACCTTGGCGCGCTGGCAAGCGGCGGCAGCACCTTCGACATCGCGGACGCGACTGCCCTGGCCGGCGCGGCTACCTTCACGTCCACGAAGGACGGCGTCGTCACGACGGTTACGACCGCTGACTTGGGTAGCTCGTTCACCAGCGTCGAGGGTTACGCCGATGCGCTGCGCGGGGACGCCGACTTCTCCGCCAAGTTCACCGTTTCCGTTGAAAAGGATGCCAACGGCGCCGGCACCGGCATCGTGGTTCAGGCCAAGGACGGCGGCACGCTGCTCGACGCCGACAACGGCACCGCAGGTACCGGCCTCGCCGCCGGAGCCGAGACGGCTTCCGTCGGTACGGGCCTCGACTTCACCAGCGCCGCCAAGGCCCAGGCGTCCATCAAGTTGATCGACCAGCAGATCGTCGCGGTCTCAACGGCTCGTGCAGACCTGGGTGCCACCCAGAACCGCCTCGAGTCCGCTGTGCAGACGATCAACGTGGCCAAGGAAAACCTGACGGCTTCCAACTCCCGTATCCGCGACACGGACATGGCTGAGGAAATGGTCAAGTTCACCCGCAACAACATCCTGTCCCAGGCCGGCACCGCAATGCTGGCCCAGGCAAACCAGTCCAACCAGGGTGTACTGCAGCTCCTGCGCTAAACCCCTGCGGGAAGCGATCACTTCGGTGACTTCCGCTAGGTAGTTCAGGCTGCACGTGGCGCCCGGGGAGAGAGTTCTTCTCCCCGGGCGCTGTGCAGTACCACCAGCCATTACTGATTCAGCCAGCCATTGTTCTAAGGAGTTGTAGGCATGGGACTTTCTATTGACGGACTTTCCAGCGGTTTGGACACCACAGCCCTGATCAATTCCCTCATGGCCGTGGAAGCAATCCCGCAAAGCCTCATCAAGAACAAGGCTGCAACTGTCCAAACCCGCATCTCGGCCCTGCAAGGACTCAATACCGCCGTCGCGGACCTCGCAACCAAGGCCGGCAAGCTCTCCGACCCCAAAAGCCTGGAACTGTATTCCGCCTCGAGCAGCTCCGCCAAAGTCACCACCACGGTCGGTACCGGGGCGAAGCCCGGTGCGGTTGATTTCACCGTCTCGCAGCTGGCCCAGACCCAGGTCTCCGTTAGCAAGAACCTCGCCGCGTGGCCTTACACCACCATGACGGTCACCGGTGAAGGCGGCCAGGCCATCACAGTCACCCCGCTCACTTCCTCCCTGGACGACGTCGTTTCCGCCGTGAACCTCTCCGGCGCCGGCATTGTCGCATCGAAAGTTTCCGTGGGCGGCGGCGAGTACAGGCTGCAGTTTGCCTCGTCCAAGACCGGCGTCGCCGGCGGGTTCAGCATCGCCGATCCGGACGGCACCGCCGGCCTGACCAAAGTGCAGCCTGCGCAGGACGCGCAGATCAAACTGTGGGCGGGAACAGCTGCCGAAGCGACGCTCAGCTCCGCCACCAACACCTTCGCGGATGTCCTCAGTGGAGTCTCGATCACCGTCTCCGAGGTCTCTGCCACTCCGACACGGGTCACAGTTGCCCGTGATAACGCCCAGATCAGCAAGGCCGCCTCTGATCTGGTCAGCTCGGTCAACGCAGTCCTGGCACAGATCGGCACCAAGAGCGCCGTGGTCAGCAGCACCGACGCCTCCGGCAACCCCGTCACCTCAGGCGGCGTGTTCACCGGAGACAGCACCATCCGCAATGTCAACGCCGCGATCCTCGCCGCCGCGTCCCAGCCCTTGAACGGAAAGTCGCCGTCTGAGCTTGGCATCAGCGTCACCAAGACCGGGACGATGGAATTCGACGCCACCAAGTTCGGCGATGCCTTGGCGAAGGACCCGGCCGGAACGATGGCGGCCGTGGCCACCATTTCGGGCCGCGTGGCGGACGCCGCCAAGCAGGCCTCTGATCCCGCCACTGGGCTGCTGAGCACCAAGATCAAGGGACAGCAGTCCACCGCGAAGGACTACACCGAGCAGATCGCCGACTGGGACGACCGCCTGGAGATGCGCCGGACCACGCTGCAGCGGACGTACTCCGCGCTGGAGGTCGCTCTCAGCGGCATGAAGGCTCAGTCGTCATGGCTGTCCTCCCAACTCGCCGGACTCTCTTCAGGAAGCTCTTCATCATGACTCTGAACTCCTTCGGCGGCGGCTACGGCAGTGCCGGCCAGCGGAACCAGTACCTCGCCGACTCGGTCCTGTCGGCCCCGCCGGCACGCCTGCTCACCATGCTCTACGACCGGCTCCTGCTGGACCTGGGCCGGGCGGAAACGGCGCAGCACGCTGCCGACTGGGCCACCGCATCGGAAAACCTGCTGCACGCCCAGGCCATCGTGTCCGAGCTGTCCTCCTCCCTCAAGGTCGACGCATGGGACGGCGCCAACGGGCTGCTGGGGGTCTACAACTACGTCTCCACGGCACTGATCAATGCGAACATCCAGCGGGACCCGGCCCTGACCCGGGAAGCGATCGAACTCTTGGAGCCCCTGCGGCAGACCTGGCACGAGGCCGCTGCCGCGGCACCCGTGCCGGCAACCCCCGCGGCGTTTCCCGCCGCAGCTCCAGCCGGTTTCCCGGCAGCAGGGGCCTGGAACACCGGGCCCGGAACAGGCGGCGGGAGTCTCGGCTTTGGCTGAACAGGCATACTCGGATATCGGCCTAGGGGGAGCCGGATCCAACGACGCCGCTTCATCCCTTCCCGGCAAGATCCCTGAAGACACCACCTTGGCAGCTTGGATGGCCGTCCTGGATGTACTTGAAATGGCGGTGCAGGCCGCCGAGCGGACCCTGAAAGATCCGCTGGGCCCGCTGTCCGCGCCCGCGGGATCGGTGGCGGAACCCCGGCCGGAAAAGCGCTGGTCTCCGCCGTCGATGACCGGGCCGTTGCCGGCGACCGCCCGGCGCCGCGCCGTCGCCCTGGCAGCGGCACAGGAACGCGTTGCCCTCCGGCTGGAAGAGGCGCGGCTGGGCGTCGCCCGGCAGCTGCAGGCGGTCTCGTCCGTGCCCGGTGTGGGGGAGTCCGCCGGGGCCCTGTACCTGGATGTCAACGGCTAGGAATCCCGGGTTCCAAAACATCTGAAATCCTCTCCTGATTTCGCCTAACGCGGCGCTGAGCAGTGCCGATAACCACTGTAAGAGCACGGATCGCTCGATTACCGGCCACGGATCGGCCACCCCCACCTTTCCCAGGCAGGACTCTGTGCTCGAATCCGTGACTTCCGCCGCCCTGGCCAGCGCCATGGACGGGCTGGCACTGCGCCAGCGGACCATCGCGAACAACATCGCGAACGTCAACACGCCGAATTACCACGCGAAGCGGGTCAGCTTCGAGGACGCCCTCGCTGCGTCGGTGCAGTCCGGGAGCGGCCGCGTCCAGGCAACCACGGCGGAATCCCTGGAGCCCACCCAGCTGAACGGCAACAACGTCAACCTGGACACCGAGACCCTGTCCAACATCGACACCGTGCTGCGGTTCCAGTTCGCCGCCCGCGCCGTCAACACCGAATTCACCGCCGTGCGCTCCGCCCTGAGGACCAGCTGATGACCTTCGACGCAATCGGCATCGCCGGCTCCGCCCTCACCGTCCACCGCAAGTGGCTCGATGCCGTCTCGGACAACCTCGCCAACATGAACAACGCCTCCGCCACGTCCGGCCCCGCCTTCCAGGCCCGGTACGTCGAGGCCGCAGAGGGCTCGGAGGGCTCGGGCGTGTACGTCAAGAGCACCCAGCTCGGCGATGCCGAGGGCAGGATCGTCTACCAGCCGGACCACCCGCTGGCGGACGCCAACGGCAACGTGAAGTACCCGGACATCGACATGGCCGAACAGATGGGTGCGCTCATCATTGCCCAGCGCGGCTACCAGGCCAACGCGCAGGTGGTGGATCGCGCCCGCGAGACCTACATGGCCGCCCTTGAGATTGGACGCTCCTAATGACTGTCGCCCCCTTCGCCCCCGTCCAGGGCGTCCTGCCGACAAACTATGTGACAGGCGCCGGAGCGGCCCCCGTTGCCGGCACTGACGGCTCCGCCTTTGCCACTTCCCTCACCGGCGCGGTGGATAACCTCCAGCAGCTGCAGTCGACGTCGAACCAGCTGGCTGTCTCCGCAGTGACCGGCAACCTGGATGACATCCACAACGCCACGCTTGCCGCGACCCGCGCCCAGGTGACGCTCGAGCTCATGGCCACCGTACGCAACAAGGGCGTTGACGCGTTCAACGAGATCATGAGGATGCAGGCCTGATGCCTCCGCAGATTACCGCTTTCTTCCAGCGCCTCGGCGCGGGCCTGAAGAGCTTCACCGCCGGCCAGCGCACCATCGCCGTGATTGGCGCCGCCCTGCTGGTGGTGGGCATTGTGGCCCTGTCCGCCTGGCTTACCCGCCCCGTGCTGACCCCGCTGTTCTCCGGCCTCCAGACCACCGACGCCAACGGCATCGTCGAACAGCTCCGCAAGGACAACGTTCCGTACGAGCTCAGCGACGGCGGATCCACCATCCTGGTGCCGCAGGACAAGGTCTACGACGAGCGCCTCAAGGCAGCGGCCGCGGGCCTGCCGACTGCCGCCGCCACCGGGTACTCCCTGCTGGACAAGATGGGCGTGACGTCCTCGGAGTTCCAGCAGTCCGTCACCTACAAACGCGCCCTCGAAGGCGAACTTGCCAGCACCATCTCCGCCATGGACGGCGTGAAGACCGCCGCCGTCCGGCTCGCCATCCCCGAGAAGACAGTGTTCGTGTCCAAGGCCCCGGACACCACCGCCTCGGTGTTCATCGAGACCGACGCCGGCGCCACCCTGTCCAGCGACAGGGTGCAGGCAATCGTCCACCTGACCTCCGCCGCCATCGAAAACCTCAAGCCCTCCAACGTCTCCGTGGTCGATTCCCAAGGCAACGTGCTCTCCACCGTCGGCGGCGGGACCGCGGGATCATCCACCAAGCAGGCCAGCGACTACCAGCAGCGCACCTCCGACGCCGTCCGGGCCGTCATGGACCGTGTGGTGGGCCCGGGCAACTCCACGGTCGCCGTTGCCGCCGACGTGACAGGCGAATCGGCCCAGCAGAAGAGCGAGACCTTCTCCAACGCCGAGGGTGCCCTGCCGCTCAGTGAATCGTCCAAGACCGAGACCTACACCGGAACCGGGGGAGGCGCCGCGGGCGTCCTCGGCCCGGACAACATCGCCGTTCCCGGCGGCACGAGCGGCAACGGCAACTTCGATTCCTCCACCGAGACCAAGAACAACGCGGTCAACAAGGTCACCGAGGACCGGGTCATCCCGGCCGGTGCCATCAAGCGGCAGACCATTTCCGTCGCCGTCAGCCAGGCCGCCGCCGGCGGCCTGAACCTGGCCTCGCTGAAGAACCTCGTCACCTCCGCCGCCGGGGCCGACACCGCGCGCGGCGATGTGGTCACGGTCGAGGTTGTGCCGTTCAGCACCGCCGCCGCCGACGACGCCGCCAAAGCGCTCGCCGAGGCCCAGGCCAACGCCGAAGCCGAAAAGCAGGCCGCGTTCTTCGGAACCCTCGTCACCGCCGGCAGCATCCTGCTCGGCCTGCTGATCCTGGCCCTGGTGGTCACGATCATCCTGCGGCGCCGCCAGAAGCGCGAGCCCGTGGACCTCGGCGAACGCCTGGACCTGGAGATCATGCCGGTGGCCCCGCCCGTGGTGGCCCTTCCGCCGGCGACGTCGGCGATCCCGATCACCGCCCTGCCCCCGCTTCCGGGCCCGAGCACAGAACAGCTGGAATCCGAGCGCCGCCGGTTTGAAATCGACAACATGGTCGCCGCCAACCCGGAACGGGCCGCGGACTACCTGCGCAGCCTCATGGATGACAGGCAACCGGCATGAAAGCAACCGATACGCCCCTGACCGGCACCCAGCGCGCCGCCGTCGTCCTGATGCAGATGAGCCCCGAGAACGCCGCCAAGGTCATGGCCCAGCTCACGGACACCGAGGCGGAGGAGATTGCCGGCGAGATCGTCAAGCTCCGGAAGGTGGACTCTGACGTCACCGAGCAGATCATGAAGGACTTCCACCAGGCCGCGCTGACAACCACGCGCCAGGCCCGGGGCGGGCGGGAACTCGCCGAGGGCCTGCTGGAGGCCTCCTTCGGCTCGGAAAAGGCCGCCGGGCTCATCAACCGCCTGACCGTCAACATGGCCGGCAAGTCCTTCGAGTTCCTCGAAGACATCGAACCCGTGCAGATCCTGGCCCTGATCGACGGCGAACTGCCGCAGACCATCGCCCTCGTCCTCGCCCACCTCAGCCCGCGCAAGGCCTCGGCCGTGATGTCCGGGCTGCCCGGCTCGCTGCGGGCCGACGTCGCCCTCAGCATCGCCACCATGGGATCCGGCGCGCCTGAGGCGATCGGGATTGTCGCCGACACCCTCAAACTCCGCGGCGGCGCCGCCGTATCCCAGCAGGCCTCGAAGGTGGTGGGCGGCATCCAGCCGCTGCTGGAGATCATCAACCGAACCGACGCCGGCACGGAACGATCCGTGCTGGACGGCCTGGACCTGCTCGATCCCGACCTCGCGGTGGAGATCCGGGCCCAGATGGTGACGTTCGACGACATCGTGAAGCTGGAACGCCGCGACGTGCAGCTGGTG
This sequence comes from Arthrobacter sp. 131MFCol6.1, assembly GCF_000374925.1. GTDB lineage: Bacteria > Actinomycetota > Actinomycetes > Actinomycetales > Micrococcaceae > Arthrobacter. The sequence continues at coordinate 48,840 of NZ_KB895554.1, read as the reverse complement.
CTGCGCGGACTCGACGCGGCCGTCCTGGCGATGGCGATGAAGGGCGCCTCCGAGCCGGTCCTAGAAACCATCACCACGAACGTCTCCGGGCGCAACCTGGAAATCCTCGAATCCGAGATCGCCGCCCTGGGACCGCTGCGGGCCTCGCAGATCGAAGAGGCCCGTGCCGCCGTCGTCCGGTCCATCCGCGAACTCGAGGCCGAAGGCCAGATCACCATCCAGCGCGGGGACGAAGAAGACTATGTCTACTGACAACGCCCCGGCGCGCGTCGTCTTCCCGTCGCTGCGGGCCAACGGCCCGGCCGCCGAGCAGGCCGGCTACACCGAAGGCCACGCCGCGGGCTACGCCGCCGGGGTGCGCGCCGCCGCGAAGGAACAGCGCCGTTGGCGGGACCGGATGTCCGCCGAACAGGCTGCCTCCCTGGCCGCCGGACAGCAGGACCTGGACCGTGCCGTGCGCGCCCTCGCCGTCGCCAGGACAGACTTTGCGCACCGCAACGTGCAGGCGCTGCAGGATGCCGAAGAAATCCTGGCCCGCACGGCGCTGGAACTGGCCGAGGCCATTCTCGGCTACGAACTGGCCGAAGGCACCCGGACCGCCCGGGCCGCCCTGGCCCGCGCCCTCTCCGGGAATGACTCCGCCACGGTGCTGGCAATCCGGCTGCACCCGGCGGACATCGACGTCCTCAGCCGGGAAGGCCAGGAACTGCCCGCCGGGCTGCCGCTCATCGCGGACCCCTCCCTCGGCCGCGGCGACGCGAAGGTCGAATACCAGCAGGGCTGGTTCGACGCCAGCCTCCGCACAGCCCTGGGGCGTGCCCGCGCGGCGCTGCTGGGAGAGGCAGCGTCGGCAGAAGCCCTGCCGGGAGACGCCATGTTGGGAGACACAGTGCTGGGAGCGTCCGGCCACGCAGAATTCGACGCCGGCGCCTACCGGGGCCAGGCATGATCGCCGAGTGGCGGCCCAAGGGCGCCGACTATGCCGCCGCGCTGGCCGCGGCCGCCCCGCAACGGGTCGGCGTCGTCACCTCGGTTATCGGGCTGGGCCTGGAAGTGTCGGGTCTGGACTGCGCCCTGGGTGACCTCGTGACCGTGGGAGAGAACCCGGGCCTCGACGCCGAAGTCGTCGCGGCGCTGGACGGCTCCGTGCGCTGCATGCCGCTGGGCCGGCTGGCCGGCGTGGCTGCCGGTGACCCGGTTCGCGCCAAAGGCAGCGCGGTATTGGTTCCCACCGGGCGGGGCCTGTTCGGCCGGGTCCTGGACGGTCTGGGACGCCCGATCGACGGCAAGGGTCCGCTGCTCAGCGGGCCGCGCGTGCCGATCGACAACGAGGCACCGAACGCCATGAAACGCGCCCGCATCGACACCGCGCTGCAGACCGGCGTGCGCGTCCTGGACACCATGACCACGCTCGGCAAGGGCCAGCGCATGGGCCTGTTTGCCGGTTCCGGCGTCGGCAAATCTTCCCTGCTCTCGATGATCGCCCGCGGTACCGACGCCGAGGTCTCGGTGATCGCCCTCGTTGGCGAACGCGGCCGCGAAGTCCGCGAGTTCCTCGAAGACGACCTCGGCGCCGCCGGCCTGGCCCGCTCCGTGGTGGTGGTCGCCACCTCCGACGAACCCGCCCTCATGCGCATGCGCGCAGCCTTCACCGCCACCCGCATCGCCGAGTCCTTCCGCGACCAGGGGCAGGATGTGGTCCTCATGATGGACTCCCTGACCCGGGTGGCCATGGCGCAGCGCGAGATTGGCCTCTCGGCCGGCGAGCCCCCTGCCACCCGCGGCTACCCGCCGTCGACCTTTTCCATCCTGGCGCGGCTGCTGGAGCGCGCCGGCACGGCCGAAACCGGCTCCGTCACCGGCATCTACACCGTGCTGGTGGACGGCGATGACCACAACGAGCCCATCGCCGACGCCGCCCGCTCCATCCTGGACGGCCACGTGGTGCTGGATCGCAGACTCGCCGTCACCGGGCACTTCCCGTCCGTGGACGTGCTCGGATCCGTGTCCCGGGTGGCCAGCAAAGTCAATTCCCGGCCGCACCTAGACGCCGCCGCCACACTCCGCCGGGTCCTCGCGGCCCGCAAGGCGGCACAGGACCTGATCGACGTCGGCGCCTACCAGGCCGGGACCAACCCACTGGTGGACGCAGCGCTGAACCACGAGCACGCCGTCAGCGGATTCCTCCAGCAGCCGATGGACGAATCCACGGCCCACCCCGAGTCCTGGCAACGGCTCGGCCACCTCACTTCGATCCTGGGAGCAGCAGCATGAACCGCGAATTCTCACTGGCCGGCCTCCTGCGCCTTCGCCAGCTCCAGCAGGACCAGGCGGCAACCGGGCTGGCGCGCGCCCGCTCACGTTCCAGCTCCGTCCGGGTCCGCGAAGCCGCCGCCCGCCGCGAACTTGCCGCCACGGATGACCCCATCTCCAGCTCGGCCTCCCTGCGCGCCGTCGCCGCGGCCCGGTCATCCGCGCACAGCATGCTCGCGGACCTGCAAAACCTCACCCACCTGGCCGAGGCCGACGAAGCCAACGCCCGCGCCGAGTTCATCGCTGCCCGCACGCGGTCCGTGGGCCTGGAAAAACTCCAAGCCCGGCACGACGCCGAGGTCAACTCCGCGGACCTGCGCGCCGAACAGTCGGCCCTGGACGAGGTTGCCTCGACGCTCTGGCACCGCGATGAGCAGCAGGTGAAGCCATGAGCATGACCGAGGCGATCGGCCGGATGCAGGGAATCCAGTCGATGATCGCGGAATTGAGCCGGCCCGCGGCCACGGAAACCAGCGCCGCCGCGGCCAAGGCTGCGGCTGCGGCCTCGCTCGCGACCGCAACCGGCACCGGCGACTCCGCCACGTTCACCCAGGCACTGGCCGCGGCACTGGGCGGCAGCGGCGCAACGGACACCGCCTCCCTCACGGACAGCCTCGGCCTGGGCACCTCATTGGGCACCTCTCTGGGTCTTGGCGGCACATCGGGACTGGGTGGCGCTGCGGCGGCCGGGACCGCCGCGCTCACCGGCGCCCAGGCATCCGGATCCGTACACACCGGTGGGTCCGCGACGGGCAATGACGTGGTGGCCGTGGCGAAGAAGTACATCGGTGTTCCCTATGTGTGGGGCGGCACCAATCCGGCCACCGGCATGGACTGCTCCGGCTTCACCCAGCGGGTCTTCAAGGACCTCGGCGTGGAGCTTCCCCGCGTGGTGAGCGACCAGATGCGCCAGGGCACCCCGGTGGCGTCCCTCGCCGAAGCGAAACCCGGGGACCTCCTGGTGAGCTTCGGCGGCAACCACATTTCCATCTACCTAGGCAACGGCAAGGCGATCGACGCGCCCGTGCCCGGCAAGACCGTCCAGATCCGCGATGCCTGGGAGCAGCAGTCCAACCTGACCTCCATCCGGCGCATCGTTCCCGCAGGGGCGGCATCATGAAGGCGGCATCGACGGAGCTTGCGGCCGCGCTGGCGGCGCCGGTCCGGGCGGCCCGGCAGGGCGCGGACCCGCGGCCCGGCAACGACAACGCAAAGACAGCCTCCGTGTCCTTCGACTCGGTCCTCAATGACGTCCAGGGCGCAGCAGGCAACAGCACCGCGGCAGAGCCCGGCGCCGCGAAGGCCGTGCCGGCGCCCGACGACGCGGCGGCCGAAACGCCGCAGCACGGCGGCGGCACGGACGGTGCTTCGCTGACCGGCACCGCTGCGACCCCTGCTCCGCCGGCCGACGCTGCTTCCGCGGCCGTACCGGGGACCGACGCCGTTTCGTCCGGCAGCGCCAGCCTTGCGGCCCAGTACGCCCCAGCCCATTACGGCACGGCCGAATTCCTCCCGGCCCAGTCCGGCACGGCCGAATTCGCGCCAGCCCAGTTTGTCTCGTTTGGGCAGCTTGGCCAGGTTGCGCAACTTGGTCAGGCTGCGTTGCCCGGACAGCCGGCACCTGCCGTTGCCCCGGCGTCGGACAGCAACGACGGCTCCCGCGCTGCCGCACAGGCCGCCACTGCGTCCGCGACCTCGGCGGTTCTTCCCGACGAAGTGCCGGCCGCCGCTGCGCAGGACCCGGCCGTCGCGACCCCGGGATTGGCCGCCTGGCGTCGCCACACTCCGGCCGTCGTGCCCGCTGCGACCATGCCGGACGGTATGCCGAGCGCCGTTGTGGCCTCGCAGACCGCTGGCGCAGACGCCTTTGCCGACACATCCGACGGGTCCAATGCAGCCGCCGGCCGGACTGGGCAGGATCCTGCCCTGACGGCTGCGCCCGTCAATGCCGTGAGCACCGCACCGGCTACAGTTGCCGCAGCGCCGCTGTCCGCGGTACCGCCCAAGGCTGCACCGGCAGGGCAAACCCCGGCAGGGCCGGTGCAGGCCACCGCCACAGCGTCGGCCGCGTCGGCGGCACCGAGCGGGGCAGCGGCGGCACAGACCGCCCAGGGACTTGGTCCCGTGCTTGGCGCTTTGCCGGCGGCCGCCGCCGCGGCCGTGCCCGCGCCGGCGCCCAATGACGTGGGCGCCGCCGCCGTCGCCACCGTCGCCGCGTCCGCGCCCGGACAAGCGCCGTCGGTGCCGACCCCCTCGCCCGGTACTGCCCGGTCCAGCAGCGCCCAGGCCGGCACCACACCCTCCGGCAGCACGTCTCCCGGCACCGCACCCGAAACCGCATCCACACCGGCAGCCACGCTGGCATCCGCACCTGCGCCGGCGCACGCCGGTATCCTGGCGGACCCCGTCGCGACACCCACGCCCACCGCCGCAAGCGCTCCGTCCGATCCGGAAAGCGGAGCCCCTGCGGCCGCCGTAATACCCGTTCAGCAAACTGTGGCGGCGGCAACCGTGGCCCAGGCAGTGCCCCAGCCGGCTGCCCAGATTGCTGCCCAGCCGGCGTTCCAGTCGGCGTCCGCGCCGGCACCCCAAGCCGCGGCACCCCTCCAGCCCCAGCTGGCCAAACCGCTTTTCACCCTCGTGGGGGCACCCCATGGCCAGCACATTATGACCCTCAAGGTCAGCCCGGAAGATCTCGGTCCGCTGACCGTCCGGGCCCAGATCGACGCCGCGGGCGTGCGGATTGAGCTGTTCGCCCCGGGGGAGGCGGGACGTGAAGCGGTCCGCGGAATCCTGCCCGAACTCCGCAGGGAACTCCACGGCGCCGGATTCGGGGCCAGCCTTGACCTCTCCGATCACAGCGGTCCCGGGTTCGGACAGCACGGTGCCCAGCACGGCACGGGCCAGGACCGGGCCGGTACCGGCGGCCAGTTCGCCGCCGGCCGGGACCCCGGCGGCAACGGCTCCGGCCCGGGCGGCCGGAACGGGCCGGCCGAGCCGCGGCCCGGAAACCGCTGGGATGCGCTGGCCGATGATCAGGCCATCCGCACCGCCAGGCTGTTGAACGGCCCCCAGACCACCCTCGACATTCTTGTCTGACACGAAGGAACGCGACTTATGACGATTCAGCCGATCGCATCCCAGCCGGTAACGGCGGCGGGGGAGGCCACCCAGGCCTCCGCCGTGCGGACACCCTCGCAGACCATGGATGCCAACGTGTTCATGTCACTGCTCGTGACGCAGCTCAAGAACCAGAACCCGAGCGCGCCCATGGACACCAACCAGATGATGAGCCAGACCCTCCAGCTCTCCATGATGGAAAAAATGACTGAACTGACCACCAACAGCAAGGAGGGCTTCTCCCTCCAGATGCGGACGGCGGCGGCCCAGCTGATCGGACACTCGGTCGGCTACACCCTCGCGGACGGCACCACCGGGACCGGCGTCGCCAGTTCCGTCAGCTATGCGGGATCGGTTCCGTCCGTCACGATCGGCGATCTTTCCGTTCCCCTCGACTCCATCACCGGGCTTACTGCTCCGGCCGCTTCCTAACCACTTCTTCACCCGTAGAAAGGCAGTTCCCATGCTCCGCTCGCTGTACTCCGGAATCTCGGGCCTCCGCGCCCACCAGACCATGCTGGACGTCACCGGCAACAACATCGCCAACGTCAACACCGCCGGTTTCAAGGCCTCCTCCACCCAGTTCCAGGACACCCTGTCCCAGTTGCAGCAGGGCGCCACCGGCCCGCAGGCTGAGACCGGCGGCAGCAACCCCGCCCAGATCGGTCTCGGCGTCCGGGTTGCCGGTGTCACCACCAACTTCTCCCAGGGCTCGTCGCAGAGCACCGGCCGGGCCACCGACTTGATGATTTCCGGCGACGGCTTCTTCGTCACCAGCAAGGGCGGCAGCCAGCTCTTCACCCGCGCCGGGGCGTTCAGCCCGGACGCAGCCAACCAGCTGGTAAGCCCCGACGGCGGCATCCTCCAGGGCTGGACCGCCACCAACGGTGTGATCAACGCCGGTGGCCCCGTCGGCGACATCACGCTGAACCCCAACACCATGGTGGCCAAGAAGACCGACACGGTGACGCTGGACGGAAACCTGCCCAGCGACGCCGTCGATGGCACCAAGCTGGACCGCCTCGTCAAGGTTTACGACGCCGCCGGCACCGAACGCAGCGTGTCAATGACTTTCACCAAGGCCGGAAGCACGTGGAACATCGCCGCTGACGACAACGGCACCACAGCCACCGGATCCGTGACCTACACGAACGGCAAGCCCACCGCCGGCGGCAACTTCACCGTCAACGGCATCACCATCGACGTCTCCAAGGTCTCCGGCTACGCTGCCATGAGCTCGCTGACCATCAGCGGCCAGAACGGTGCCCCCGTCGGCAAGCTCGAGTCCTACACGTTGGGCAGCGACGGCTCCCTGATCGGGTCGTTCAGCAACGGCATCAAGCAGGTCCTCGCCAAGATCGCCCTCGCCAAGTTCACCAACCCGGGCGGCCTGGAGAAGGCCGGCGGCTCCTCTTATGTCGCGACCGGCAACTCCGGCGGAGTGCAGCTCGGTGCTGCGGGCGATCCCGGCCTTGGCAGCCTGACCGGCGGCTCGCTGGAAATGTCGAACGTGGACCTGTCTCAGGAATTCACCAACCTGATCGTTGCCCAGCGTGGCTTCCAGGCTAACGCCCGCATCATCACCACCTCGGATGAGGTCCTCCAGGAACTGACCCAGCTCAAGCGCTGATCAGGGAAGTCTTGATTGCCCCTTAAGGATTCGGGGGACAGCTTTGGGTTTCAGGTATCGCCGGACCCGGAGCTGTCTCCTTGGATCACACCCTAAAAGGGCGCGTACGTTCCGTCGTCCGTGCAGCACGTCGTCGCGTTAGCATTGGTCCCAACACGTCTGTCCAGGAGGGCGCATGCCGTACATCGTTGACTTCGAGACCGTTTCTACTGTCGGATTGGAAGCGTCTCCGGTCGCCGAGGCCCTGGCCGGATTGCGCGCCAACGAGGCACGCTATTACCGGAATAAGTACGGCCACATCTTCACAGTGAGCCCTGCAAGCGAAGTTCCTGACGTGGTTGACCGGGTGAGCCGGATCCTCCGGGACGAACGTGACATCGTGATCGGATCCAACCCGCTGGAAGCGACCGCCTTCGAAGTCGACGGTTTGCGGATGGCCTACGTTTTCTACGAGTCGGGACTGTCGGTCAACGTCATGTACAGCATCGAGGGCGGCGGGAAGAGAGCGGTCGGGTTCAAACTTGCCGACGGCATGGAAATTCCGGAGGAACTGGCGCCCCGCTTCAAGTTCGCCCGCCAGAAATCGAAGCTGGCGGGCGTTATCCGCGGCTCCTACTTCGTGATCAAGGGCGAGTACTGATCGGGCTCACCCCCGCATTTCAGGGTGCGGGACGCAGCCGGGCAATCCGGTAAGTGAGTTTCTGGGATTGGGGTTCCACATTTTCGACGTGATCATCAGCGGCGGCGGCCCGACGGGGATGATGCTGGCCAGCGAGTTGCGGCTGCACGACGTGGACGTGCTCGTGCTGGAGAGGGACGCGGAGCCGAGCCAGGCGGTCCGCTCGCTCGGCCTGCACCCGCGCAGCATCGAGATCATGGACCAGCGCGGGCTGCTGGACCGGTTCCTCGCCCACGGGCAGCAGTATCCCGGCGGCGTCGGACGCTTCGCCGGGATCGACAAGCCCCCGCCGGCGAACCTGGACACCGCACACGGCTACGTCCTTGGCATCCCCCAGCCGGTCACCGATCGCCTGCTGGCCGAGCGCGCCGGGGAGCTCGGCGCCCAGATCCGCCGCGGCTGCGAGGTGACAGGGGTCGAGCAGGACCAGGACGCGGTGAGCGTCGAGCTCGCTGACGGCTCACGGCTGCGCTCGCGCTGGCTGGTCGGCTGCGACGGCGGACGCAGCCTGGTGCGCAGACTGCTCGGCATCGGCTTCCCCGGCGAGCCGGCCACGACCGAGTGGCTCCTGGGCGAGGTGGAGGTGACCGCGCCGCCGGACGAGCTGGCCAAGGTAGCGGACGAGGTGCGCAAGACCCACAAGGGGTTCGGCATCGGCCCCGCCGGAAACGGCCTGTACCGCGCCGTCGTGCCCGCGGCGGCCGTGGCCGAAGACCGCTCCGTGCCGCCCACCCTGGAGGAGTTCCGGACGCAGCTGCGGGCGTTCACGGGCACCGACTTCGGCGTCCACTCACCACGCTCCCTGTCCCGTTTCAGCGACGCCACCCGGCTTGCCGAACGATACCGGGTGGGCCGGGTTCTTCTTGCCGGCGACGCGGCGCACGTCCACCCGCCGCTGGGAGGGCAGGGACTGAACCTCGGCATCCAGGACGCCTTCAACCTCGGCTGGAAGCTCGCCGCCGAGCTCAACGGGTGGGCACCGGACGGGCTGCTGGACAGCTATTACGCCGAGCGTCACCCGGTTGCCGAGAGCGTGCTGACCGTCACCCGCGCTCAAAGCGAGCTGCTGTCCACCGAGCCCGGCCCGCAGGCCGTGCGCCGGCTGCTGACCGAGCTGATGGACTTCGAGGACGTCAGCCGTTTCCTGGCCGAGAAGATCACCGCGATCGGGATCCGCTACGACTTCGGCGAAGGCCCCGAGCTGCTCGGCAGACGACTGCGCGACATCCCTCTGTCGCGGGGCCGTCTCTACGAGCTCACCCACAAAGGCCGCGGACTCCTGCTGGACCAGACCGGCGAACTCTCCGTCACAGGATGGGCGGATCGGATCGACCACGTCGCGGACGTCAGCGGGGAACTGGACGCGCCCGCGGTCCTGCTCCGGCCGGACGGCCACGTCGCATGGATCGGCGCGGACCAGAAGGACCTGGTCCACCACCTGCCGACATGGTTCGGGGCTGCCCTCAAGGACGCTGAAGACAGCCACGATCGCCGCCCCTGACGCCGCGCTCGGCGTCAGGCAGCCTGCCAGGTCACGGGGAGCTGTTTCGCCCCGTAGACGATCATGCTTTCCATCCGCTCCAACTGCGCGTCGGGTTCTACCGCAAGCCCCGGCAGCCGTGAGAGCACGGCCTCCAGCGCGATCCTGGCCTCCAGCCGTGCCAGGGGCGCCCCGAGGCAGAAATGGATGCCCTGCCCGAAGGCGAGGTGACGGTTGGGTGAGCGTTCGACGTCGAACTCGTCCGGGCGCGGGAACTGCTCCCCGTCTCGGTTCGCCGAGCCGATCCAGGCAACGATCGGCGAGCCTGCTGGAATGGTGCGGCCGCGCACGGTCGTGTCGACGGCTGAGAGCCGGTACATGGACTGGACGGGGGAGCGGTAGCGCAGCACCTCTTCGATGGCGTGCGGGAGCAGGGCCGGCTCGGCGACGAGGCGTTCCGCTGTGCCCGGCGCTTCGGCGAAGCACAGCACCGCATTGCCGATCAGGTTGGTGGTGGTCTCGTTTCCCGCCACGAGCAGCAGGCTGCAGAATCCCAGCAACTCGATGGGACTTAGTTTCTGCCCGTCGATCTCGGCCGCGAGGAGCGCGCTGATCAGATCATTGCCCGGCCGGTGCCGCCGCTCCTCGATCATGCCCATGAAGTACTCCGCCATTTCACGGTTGGCTGCCGTGTGGACGGACTCATCGGCGCCCGGGCGGGTTTGGCTCACGATCACGTCGGACCACTGCTTGAACCGGTCCCGGTCTGAGGACGGAATGCCCATGAGCTCGGCGATCACGATCACCGGAAGCGGATAGGCGAGCTGTTCGATCAGGTCGGTGGCGCCGCCGGCAACCACCGGGTCCAGCAACTCGTTGGTCAGTTCCGAGATGCGCGGGGCGAGCGCTTCGACTGCCCGCGGCGTGAACGCCTGCGTCACGAGCGAACGCAGCTGGCGGTGCCGCGGCGGGTCAGTGTTGACCAGGCTGGCGGCGAAGAGCTGGCCCGTTTCGGAGGGGTTGTCCCCGCCGATCCGGGAAGAAAACGTGGCGTGCTCGGACAGGACCCGCTGCACGTCGTCGTAGCGGAACACGTGCCACACGCCGGTCTCCTGGTCCTGGAAAACGGGTTCACTGTCCCGCATGGCTGCGTAGCGGGGAAACGGGTTCAACGGCTGCTCAAAATCCGGAAATGGCGCCATGGCTGGCCTTCCTGATGAGGCGGGCGGCCGTCATTTCCTGGCACTGGACCAACTGCAAGGGACGAACCGCACCGAAGCAGGCGTCCAACGGGGCGGGCCGGGTGGCCCCGTCAGCTCCCACCCTAATACCGGGCGGCGGCCTTGGCACGGGGAATCTTGCCGCGGCGGCCGCGCCGGGGAACCGGCACCTTGCCGCAGCGCCTGACGACGGCGCCTAACGAAGGGGCCCGGCCTGCCGACAGTACGGAGGAGAACACCCTTCCCCTCACAGAGCAGAATCGGCCCATGATCGTCGTCACACGCCTCAACGGAACGCGCTTCGCGGTCAATCCGGACCTCATTGAGCGCATCCACGAGAGCCCGGATACGCACTTGGTGACGCTCGACGGCGCCGCCTATGTAGTACTCGAAAGCCTCGCCGAAGTGGTCGAGCTCATCGCGGAGTACCGGGCGTACATCCTGAGCAAAGCCCGGGACTTTCCGGCCATCACCGGCTATCCGCTCAGCCTGGTCCGGACTGAAGACCCGGACGACGACCCCTACGACGACGGCGCCGGCCCCACGGCGCCCGCACAACCCAGAAAGTAACGATGGATCCCGCAACAGTCATCGGACTGCTCCTCGCCTTCGGCTCCGTTATCGCCATGGTGTCGCTCGAGGGCGCCAGCCTGTCGGCGTTGCTCCTACCGGCCCCCATGATCTTGGTCTTCGGCGCCACGCTCGCCGTCGGGATCGCCGGAAACACCCTCAAAGACGTCGTCCAGGCCTTCAAAGCCCTCCCCAAGATGTTCCTCGGCAAAACCGCCAAGCCGCAGGAAAGCATTGACCAGATGGTCCGCTTCGCCGAAAAGGCCCGCAGCGAGGGCCTGCTGTCCCTCGAAGAGGAAGCGGCCAGCGTCAAGGACCCCTTCCTGGCCCGTGCCCTGCAGAACATCGCCGACGGCACCGACGCCGAGGACCTCCGGATGCTCATGGAGGACGAGATCGACTCCAAGTCCCGGAGCGATCACGCCAACTCCAAATTCTTCGCGAGCCTCGGCGGATACGCCCCCACCGTGGGCATCATCGGCACCGTGGTGTCCCTGACCCACGTCCTGGAAAACCTGTCCACCCCGGACCACCTCGGCCCAATGATCGCGGCAGCCTTCGTCGCCACCCTGTGGGGCCTGCTGTCCGCCAACTTCATCTGGCTTCCCTTCAGCGCCCGGATGGCCCGGCTCTCGGAACTGGACATCGAACGGATGACGCTGCTCATGGAAGGCATGCTGTCGGTCCAGTCCGGCGCCCAGCCGCTTCTGCTGGCCGAACGGCTCCGCGCCATGGTCCCCGAGCACCAGCTCAAGAGCACCGGCAAGAAGGCCGGCGCTGACAAGCCCGACAGGATGGACGAGGCCGCGTGAGCCCCAGGCGGCGCGGGCGGAAGAAGCCGGAAGAACACCACGTCGACGAACGCTGGATGGCGTCCTACATGGACATGGTCACCGTGCTGATGTGCATGTTCATCGTCCTCTTCGCGATGTCCACGGTGGACGCCAACAAGTTTGAAAAGCTCCGCAACTCCCTGGCCACGGGATTCGGCGCGGTCGCGACGGAAACGGTGGACACGGCGTCGGGCACAGTGGTGCCGCCGGAACTCGTGAAAGAGGACCTTGAGGCGTTCGCCGCCGTCAAGGGCGCGGCCACCGCATCCCCCGAGAACATGGCTGAAGCGATCAAGGAAGTGGACAAGCTCAAGGCGCTGCAGCAGAAGATGCAGGCCGGCCTGGCGGCCGCCGGGCTGAGCGAGAACGTCGAGTTCCAGATCGACCAGCGCGGCCTGACGGTCAAACTCGTCGGATCGCAGGCATTCTTCGAACCGGACCGGCCCGAGCTCACCTCACGGGCCTCCCGGGTGCTGCAGGTCATCTCACCGGTGCTCAAGCCGGCCGGCATGGAAATCATGGTCGAGGGCCATGCCGCGAACGGCATCACGGCCTACCCCTCGACGTGGGAACTGTCCTCGGCGCGCGCCGTCAACGTCCTGCGGTACATGGTGGACCGCGGCGGCATAGCCCCAGGCACCATCGGTGCCGTCGCGTTCGGTTCTGCCCGCCAGGTCAACGACGACTCCACTCCGGCGCTGATGGAGCGGAACCGCCGGGTGGACATTGTGGTCGTTTCCGACAAGCCCGACGTCGTCCGGGCACTGATTCCGGAGGCCTTGAAACTCAGCGAGAAATAGCCGTTCCCGGCTACGGCGGACGGCCGCGTTCTTTGCCTGTGTTTTTGCGTGTCTTTTGCCTGCAGTATTTGCATCTGTTTTTGCCTGTGTTTTACCTCCGGCGGATTGCTTACGCCGCGGCTTCCCTTGCCGATAGTGGCAACCGTGAGTGTTCTGGATGAGCGGGAAGTGGCACGGGAGCGGACCGTCAGCGTCTATGACTTCCGCCGTCCCGCGACGCTCGCGCGCGAACACAGCCGGGTGCTGGAGCTCGCCTTCGAAACCTTCGCCCGCCAGTGGGGCACCCAGCTCACCGCCAAGGTCAGGGTCAAGTCCGTGGTGCGCCTGGAAGACGTCAGCATGCTCAGCTACGACGAGTACGCCGCCTCGCTGCCCGCCGTCACCGCGATGGTCCTGTGCACCGTGGAGGCCCACGATTCCAAACTCGTGGTGCAGTTCCCCGGCCCGGCCGCCCTCGGCTGGGTCAACCGCATGCTCGGCGCCTCCAACGATTCGCCCATGCCGGACCGCAAGTTCACCCAGATCGAGCAGGCGCTGATCAAGGGCCTCATGGACGAGGCCCTCGAAGACCTCGGCTATTCCCTGGGCCCGCTGCTCAGCGAGGCCGTCCGGGTGGACACCATCCAATACAACTCCCAGTTCGCCCAGGCCGCCGCTCCCAGCGAACTGATGATCGTCGCCTCCTTCACCATGAGCGTCGGCGACGTCAACGCCCCCGCCACCCTGGCCGTTCCGGCCGGCATCCTGCTGGGGCGGCTCAAGAAGGTCAACCCGACCGACTCCCGCGAAGACGCGGCCGCCCGCGTCAGCGCCCAACTGGAGCAGGTCCCGGTGGAACTCTCGGTACGGCTCTCGACGTCGTTCGTTACCCCGAGCCAGGTCCTGGGCCTCGCCGTCGGTGACGTCCTGACCCTGCCGCACCTGGAAAACCGGCCCTTTGACCTCACCCTGGACGGAACCCGGCTGGCCACTGCCGCCCCGGCCCGCAACGGCTCCCGCGCGGCCGCAGTAATTGTCACAATCGAGGAGAACCAACGATGAGCATCACCCTGACCAAGCACGAAATGTCGGCGGAACGGCTCGTCGAGGAGCTGCCGAGCCCGGTGGCCCTGAAGGTTGTCGCCCTGGTTCCCGCCCGGTCCGCGGCGGCCTACGCCCGGCAGGCGGTCACGGCGACCTTCGTCGGCGCGGTGACCGCCGACCTCGCCCTCATGCTCAGCGACCGCACCTTCCTTGACGAGGCCGCCGGCGCAGGCTCCCAGCTGGGACACGTCTCCGTGACCGACGTGCTGCGCCCCGCGATGGAAAGCGCCAGCTCAGTCTTCGGGGCCGGTGTCCTGTCCGACCTGCGTGAATCCGACGTCTCCGGGCTCCTCTCGGATCCCGACACGGCCGTCTTTGAACTCTCGGACGGCAGCAACGCCGCGGCCTGGTTTGCCGTCCGGCTCCGCGAGCACGGCAACAGCCAGGAACGCGGCGGAGACCTGTTCGCCGGCGGGGACACCGTGGCCGGCCGGCTCGGCCGGATCAACAACATTGAAATGGCCCTGACCGTGGAGATCGGACGCACCCGGATGTCGGTCCGGGACGTGCTGTCGCTGGAACCGGGCAAGATCATCGAACTGGACCGCTCCGCCGGCGCCCCGGCCGATGTCCTGCTCAACGGCCGCCTGATCGCGCACGGCGAAGTTGTGGTCCTCGACCAGGACTACGCGGTGCGGATCACCCGGATCCTCGACGTCGCCGAGGGGCTCAGCTGAATGGACGCACTGATCCTCGGGCTGCGGGTAGTCGTGGCCCTGGGCGCGGTGCTTGGCCTCATGTGGTTCCTGCAGCACCGGCTGGGCAAGGGCACCGGACGGCGCCGGGCCGACCGCGCCTTGACCATCGTCAGCCGGCAGAGCCTGGGACAAAAAGCCTCCGTGGTGGTGGTCGACGCCGCCGGGCAGCGCTTCCTCCTGGGCGTCACCGAGCACGCCGTCAACGTCCTGCACACCGGGGACATCCCGCCCGAACCCGAAGAAGTCCCCGTCCCCGGCACCAGCCGCGGCCTCGGGGATTTCGCCCGGATCCTCGCTGACGCCAGCCCGCTCGCCGGCAATCACTTCAGCGGCCAGGCCAGGGCCGCTATCGACGGTTCGGACGACGCCGATTTCGCCGACGATTTCTCCGACGGCCCGGACGGTGTCCGGGACCTGCCGCCGTCCCGCCGCAGCTCCCTCCACCGGAACCCCCCGGCCCGCGGCCACGCCGGCCGTGGCAGCGCCGGCGGCGCCGCGGGCCATCCGCCGCTGCACGGCTCCATCCTGGCCGGCTCCACCTGGAAGCAGGCTGCCGCCGCGCTCAGGAGCGGACGCCGCAATTGATCTTCCCGCTCCCCACCAGCACCACCCGCCCGCGAACAGCTGGCGCAAAGCCCCTCAGGCTCCTGGCCCTGGGGCTCGCCGCCGTGCTCTTTGCCGTCCTCCTGCTGTGGCTCAATGCCTCGGCAGGCCACGCCGCACCCATCGACCCTGTTGCGCCCGTGCCGCCGACCGACCCCGCCAATCCCGACGGCGGGAACGTCAACATCCAGATCAACGGGATGGACGGGAAACCTTCCACCGCTGTCCTGACCCTGATCGGCATCACGCTCCTGGCCGTTGCGCCCTCGCTGCTGCTGATGATGACGTCCTTCACCAAGATCTTCGTGGTCCTGGCAATGACCCGCAACGCGCTGTCCCTGCCCTCCATCCCGCCGAACCAGGTCCTGGCCGGGCTGGCCCTGTTCCTCTCGATCTTTGTAATGTGGCCCGTCATCAACGAGATGAACACCCTCGGCATCCAGCCCTACCTCAACGGCACACTGGACTTCAACGGGGCGGTCAGCGCCGCGTCGGGTCCATTGCAGCACTTCATGCTCGCCCACACACGCGAGGAGGACATCGCCCTGATGTCCCGCGCCGCCGGAGCCGAGAACCCGGCCACACCTGAGACCGTCCCGCTGCAGACCCTCATCCCGGCGTTCATGATCTCCGAACTCCGCGCCGCGTTCATCATCGGCTTCGTCATCTTCATCCCGTTCCTCGTGATCGACCTCGTGGTGTCCGCGGCCCTGATGTCCATGGGCATGATGATGCTCCCGCCGGTCATGATCTCGCTGCCTTTCAAGATCCTGCTCTTCGTGCTCGTCGACGGCTGGGGCCTGATCATCACCGCGCTCGTCCAGAGCTATGCGGGTTCGGGATGAACGCCAACGCGGTCCTGGACATCTGCCTCCAGGCCATGATCGTGGCCGCCAAACTCTCCGCCCCCGTGCTGGTCACGGCGCTGGTGGTGGGCCTGGCCATCTCCCTGCTGCAGTCGATCACGCAGCTGCAGGAAGCGACCCTGTCCTTCGTGCCGAAGGCGGCCGCGGTGGCCGTGGCTCTGATTGTCTGCGGACACTGGATGATTTCGGAGATGGTCGCCTTCACCAACGACCTCTTTGCAAAGATTCCGTCCCTGCTCGGAGGCCTGTGAGGTGGGCATCCCGATCGACCCGGCCTGGCTTGAAGTCCTGCTGCTGGCCACGGTCCGGATGACCGCCTTCCTGGTCGTGGCACCGCCCTTCTCGCACCATGCCATTCCCGGGCGCGTCAAGGCCATGCTGGGCCTGGGCCTGGGCCTGGCGGTGACGCAGCGCCTGGCCGGCGGCTACACACCCCGGGACACCGCCGGGTTCCTCACCGGTGTGGTCCTGGAGCTGGTCACCGGGCTGGTCCTGGGCTTCCTGGTCCTCGTCGTCTTCTCCGCCATCCAGTCCGCCGGCAGCCTGATCGACCTGTTCAGCGGGTTCCAGATGGCCCAGGCCTACGACCCCCAAATGATGGTCAACGGTGCACAGTTCACCCGGCTCCTGCAGATGGCGGCGCTGGCCCTGCTCTTCGCCTCCGACGGCTACCAGCTGGTCATCACCGGCCTCACCGGCAGCTTTGCCGCCCTGCCGCTGGCCGGGGGGATCGACCTTTCCCAGCCGGTACAGGCCATGATCGCGGCAGTGTCCGGCATGTTCCTCGCCGCCGTGCAGATCGCCGGCCCACTCCTGGTGGTCCTGTTCCTTGCCGACGTCGGGCTCGGCCTGCTGACCCGCGTGGCGCCGGCGCTGAACGCCTTCTCCCTCGGCTTCCCGCTGAAGATCCTGCTCACCCTGACGCTGGCCGGCTTCATGTTCCTGGCCCTGCCGCGGATCGTTTCCAGCCTCGCCGGGCAGGCGGCCAAAGCCGTGCTGGGGGTGGGCTGATGGCGGATTCACAGGAAAAGACCGAGCAAGCCACCGAGAAACGAATGCGGGAGGTCCGCTCCAAGGGCCAGCTGTCCCGTTCCCAGGACCTCACCGCTTGGCTTGGCGTCGGCGCCGCGGCGCTGATGCTGCCCAGCACGGTGGACCGGGCCGCCAACGCCGCCACAGACCAGCTCTTCAGCATCCGCGGGATCGTGTCCGCCCCCGACCCCGGCAATGCCGTCCGGGCGCTGGAAGCCGGCTTTGCGTCCATTGCCGGGATCGTTGGACCCCTGCTGATCGTCGTGTTCCTGGCCGTCCTCGCCGGCTCGGCCCTCCAAGGCGGTGTGCACCTGAAGAAATTCAGGCTCGAATTCGAACACTTCAACCTGCTCGGCGGGATCAAGCGGCTGTTCGGCGCCCAGGCCGTGTGGGGCGGGCTCAAGGCGCTGCTCAAGGCAAGCGTCGTGGGGCTGGTGCTCTACACCGTCGTGCAGGGACTGGTTCCGGTGCTGCTGACCGCCGGAGGACTGCCCGTCGCCGGGGTGGTGCAGGCCGCCGCCGGCGGGATAGCCGCCCTGGTCCAGTTCGCGGTGGCCGCCGGAATCGTTCTGGCCGCGGCCGACTTCTTCGTCGTCATGCGGCGCAACCGCAAGAAGACCCGGATGTCCAAGAAGGAAGTCCAGGACGAGAACAAGAACAGCGAGGGCGATCCGCTCATCCGGTCCCAACGCCGGGCGCGCCAGATGGCCATGAGCCGCAACCGCATGATCGCCGCGATCGGGGACGCCGACGTCGTCCTGGTCAACCCGACGCACGTGGCGGTGGCCCTCAAATACGAGCCCGGCAAGTCCGCGCCCCGCGTGGTGGCCAAGGGCGCCGGCCACGTGGCTGCGAGGATCAGGGAAGAGGCCGAGGAAAAGAACGTGCCCATGGTCCAGGACATCCCGCTGGCCAGGGCCCTCCACGGGGCCTGTGAGCTGGGGGACGAGATCCCGGTGGACTTCTACCGGGCGGTGGCCGGCGTCCTCGCGTTCGTCATGGCGCTCAAGGCCCGGGGCGCCGCCGCCGGGATGCACCGCATGGCCACCACGGTGGCCACCGTATGAAACACGGCAGGCACCACAGCGTGAAACACGGCATGCACCAGAGCGTGAAACACGGCACGAAAACTTCGGGAATCAGCGTCTGTGAAAGGACAGCACCATGAACAACAGGCTGAACCGGCTGGTGGTGCCCATCGGCATCGTGGGGATCGTGCTCCTGCTGGTGGTTCCCGTACCCGCGCCGCTGCTCGACTTCCTCATCGTCTGCAACATCCTGCTGGCACTGCTGGTCCTGCTGACCAGCATGTTCGTCAAAAAGCCGCTGGACTTCTCGGTGTTCCCGTCCCTGCTGCTGGTGGCGACGCTGTTCCGGCTCGGCCTCAACGTCGCTTCCACCCGCCTGGTCCTGGGCAACGGCTACGCCGGGCAGGTCATTGAAGCCTTCGGCAAGGTGACGGTCGGCGGCTCCATGATCATCGGCGCCGTCGTGTTCCTCATCCTCGTGGTGATCCAGTTCGTCGTGGTCACCAAGGGCGCCGAGCGCGTGGCCGAGGTGGGCGCGCGCTTCACCCTCGACGCCATGCCCGGCAAGCAGATGGCGATCGACGCCGACCTCAACGCCGGACTCCTCACGGACACCCAGGCCCGGGAGCGGCGCGCCGAAGTCTCTGCCGAGGCCGACTTCTACGGTGCCATGGACGGCGCCTCGAAGTTCGTCAAGGGCGACGCCATCGCGGGCATCATCATTATCATCATCAACTTCGTCGGCGGCATCGCCATCGGCATGGTGCAGCGCGGCCTGGAAATCGGCGACGCCCTGAACACGTACGGCCTGCTGACCATGGGCGACGGGCTCGTCACCCAGATCCCGGCACTGCTCATGGCCGTCTCCACGGGCATGATCGTGACCCGGTCCAACGCCGAGTCGGACATGGGCCGGACTGCCTCCACGCAGCTGCTGCAGTCACCGAACGCACTCATGATCGCCGGCGTCGCCGCCGTCGCCATGGCACTGATCCCCGGCATGCCGCCGATCCCGTTCGTCGTCGTCGGCGCCGGCCTATTCATCGCCTCCCGCCGGACCGCGGCAAGCCAACAGCTTGCGGAAACGGCCCGGGAGGCTGAGTCGACCGCGCTGAACTTCCCGGAACAGGATCCCAACGAGAAGCTGCTGGAAGACATGCGCATCCACCCCGTGGAGATCCTGCTGGCACCTGACCTGGTGGACATGGTCTCCGGCGCCTCCGATGACCTCCTGGCCCGGGTCCGGTCCCTGCGGCACAAGATCGCCATGGAACTGGGCCTGGTCATCCCGCCGGTGCGCACCCGGGACAGTGTGGACCTGCCGCCGGCGACGTACGCCATCCGGATTGCCGGCGTGGAAGCCGGGCGCGGCACGGCCCCCAGCGGCCAGATGCTGGCCCTGGGCGAGAACCTGGACTCGCTCCCGGGCCCGGCGATGATCGAGCCCGTGTTTGGGCTCGCCGGGAAATGGATTCCGGGGGAGATGCGCCACAACGCCGAAATGACCGGGGCCACGGTCATCGACCGGGTCTCCGTCCTGGTCACCCACCTGTCCTCGATCGTCGCGTCGAACGCTGCCCGGCTGCTGTCCCGCGAGGACGTCCGCGTGCTGACCGAGGGCGTGCGCAAGCAGAGCCCCTCCGCCGTCGACGAACTGACCCCGGCGCTGCTCTCCCTCGCCGAGCTGCAGCGCGTCCTCCAGGGACTGCTGGATGAGCAGGTGCCCATCAACGATCTCGCCCGGATCTACGAGGCCCTCACGCTCCGCGCCAAGATTTCCACGGATCCGGAATCGCTCGTGGAAGCCGCCCGGCAGGCCCTGGGCCCCGCCCTCACGGCCAAGTTCATGGACGGCCCGGTGCTCAACGTGATCATGATCGACCCCGTCCTGGAACAACACATGCTCGAGGACATGCGGCCCGCGGAGGGCGGCAGCCAGATCGTCATGGGCCAGGAACGGCTCGACGCCGTGCTGCGCTCGGTGCGGTCCGCCGTCGACGCCGCGGCCGCCGCCAACCGCCAGGCCGTGCTCGTCTGCGCCCCCGCGCTCCGGCCCGCCATCTACCGCCTCGTCGGCGCGCAGCCGGGATCCGTGCCCGTGTTGTCCTACCGCGAGGTGACCTCCGCCAACGTCCGGATCGAAACAGTAGGAGTGGTGCGCCATGCCGAACCGCTATCGGCTTAAGGGAGCCTCGCTCGAGGAAATCCGCCGCAAAGCAGAACAGCTGTACAGTCCGGCGGCCCGGATCGTGTCCGCCGAACGCGTCAGCAGCCCCGGAATCGCCGGGCTCTTCGCCCAGGACCGCTACGAGGCCATGATCGAGATCCAGTCCAAGCACGAGGTCGTCACCGGCGAGGTAGTGCCCGACGCCGACATCCTGGCCGGGACCGATTCCGGCCCGGTAACTGGTGGTCCCGCCCGGGAGACCGCCGCCGGAGCGGCTTCCGCGGGCACTGTTACGGGCGGCGGGACCCCGGCCGGGAAGTACGACGCCGGAGCCGCGGCGGCAGCATCGGCCCCGCCGGCAGCCCCGCCGGCAGCCCCGCCGGCGGCACGGAGCTCAGCGCCGACCGGCCTCGACGGAGGGTCGGCACGGCCCGCCGCCCCGTCCCATCACTTGCAGGGCGCCGCCATCGCCGCGCTCCTGGAAGAAGCGGACGCCGCTGAGCGGAGCCTGTACCGGCCCGCTCCTGCCGGTGTATCCACCGAATCGCCGGACTTCGCCGAGCTGCTGGAACAGCTCGGCGCCGGGCTCCGGACCCCGGCGGAACCGGCGCCCGCTGCCGGGCGGGCCGCCGTCGGGAGCCCCGTGCACCCGGCCCCCGCCGCCCGCATCTCGGAGGAACCGGCGCCCGCTGCCGGGCAGGCCGCAGCCGGGACCCCCGTGCACCCGGCCCCCGCCGCCGGCACCGCCACCGGGCGGGGCAGGGCTGCGGATGCCCCGGTTCCGGCTCCGCTGACCGGCGTCGGCGATCTCGTGCTCCTGGTCGGGCTGGGGGAGGACGCGATGGATGCCGCCCTGGCCATGTCCATGGCGTCCGGGGGTGCCGATGTGCGGACCGCCGGCGAGCTCTCCGCCTATGGCCACCTGCACGTCGAGGGACGTCAAAGCGCCACGGCCGCGCGTGCCCACGCCGTGGTGACGGAGCGCACCGTCCTGGTCGCGTTCGGACTGGGTAAAGCCCGCAACGCCCTGGCCCGGGTGCAGTCCGTGGCGGCGCTCTCCGCCGACCAGGTCTGGGTAGTAGTCGACGCCGGACGCAAGCACGAGGACACGGCGCGCTGGGTCGGCGTGCTCTCCGCCCAGCTCAACGTGACCGCTGTGGCGGTGGTGGGTGCGTCGGAGACCGGGTCACCTGAAAGCGTCAACGGACTGGCACTGCCCGTGGGCTGGATCGACGGGCGCCCCGCCGGGCCGGAACCGACATGGCAGAACCGGCGGGAATCGTACGATGCCCCCCGGGCTGAAGGGTAGATTGAGAAGATGCTGGTACTTACACGCAAGCCGGGCGAACAGATCATGATCGGCGACGGCATCGTCATCACTGTTCTGGAAGGCCGCGGCGACGGTGTTCGGATAGGCATTGAGGCGCCCCGGGGTGTGCCGATCCAGCGCCGGGAAGTCATCGAAGCCATCGCGGCGGCGAACCTCGCGGCGGCGGAAGCGGGCCCGGACGCCGAGGATGCGCTGCGCGGACTCATGCCGCCGCGCGCAACTCCCGCCGACGGCTGAGGACCCGCTCCGGATCAGACGTGGTCCCCGCCGAGATACTGGGCCAGGAGCGGCTGGGCTGAACGCCGGACCACGGCCAGGGACCGCTCCAGGTTTCCGCCCGTGGTCAACTGGTCCAGCAGCCCGGCCGCGCCTGCCGGGCCGGGGCGTCCCGGCATCGGGAGGCTCCCCAGTGCCTCCTCGTTCACGCTGGAAGCCTCGCCCAGCCGGGCCAGGAGTGTGTGCAGGGCGTCCAGATGCTCGCGCAGGATCTCGGGCCAGGGCCCGGCGGGCGCGGCCGCAACCAGTTCGACGAGCGTGGTCTGTGCCGGCAAACCCCATTCGGCCGCCACGGCAGCAGATTCGACGCTCCGGGCCAGGGCCTCGAAGCGCAGGCGGTCCAGCACGGTTTCAATCTCGGAGGCCATGAAGTTCAGCCATTCCAGATTCCCGGCCACGACATGCAGACGCTGCGTCTCCAGCCTGAAGAGGAGCAGCTCCAGCTGCCGCCGCTCCTGCCACAGTGCCGCGGAGAGATCACTTGCGCTCATGGGCCCCATTCTCTTTCCGCCCTGTGAATCACAGCTTCGGGGCGGTCACCGCATTTTTCGCACAGCTTTTCCCTGAGGGTACACGCAGATCTTGGAACAGGTGATAGGTTTCCTCCATGGGTGCTGCGCCCTACTTGCGAACGCTGACTCCTATGGGGGGAGCACCGGTCGGTTTTGGGTGCGGCTCTCGGCGTTTTAAGGGTCGAGGACCCTTCGGATCCGGTCTCATGGGGGGACACAGTATTGAATCGCGTGGAACGCAACGAGATGGTCACGCAGCACCTTCCGCTGGTGGGGTATCTCGTCTCAGATTTGTGCTCGAAGGCGTCACACCTTTCTCGCGATGATTTGGCTTCAGCCGGCGCTATTGCCCTGATCACCTCGGCCGATTCGTTCGATCCAGGCCTCGGGGTGCCGTTCGGCGCTTTCGCGCGCCGGCGCATCCTTGGTGCCTTCGCGGACGAGATGCGGGCCAGCGACTGGGCCACCCGATCCGCCCGCCGGCGGATCAAGGAAACCATGTCCGTGCAGGAAACCCTGGCGTCCGCCTTGGGCCGCACCCCCACTGTGGACGAGATCGCCTCTGCCCTGGGCGTCCAGCAGAGCGTTGTGGAGGCCGCGCTCGCGGATGCCTCTCGCACACTGACGCCCCTCGACGAGGCAGTCGTGGATACCCTGGCCGCCGAAACCCTGACGCCGGAACACTCCGTGCTCGCGGATGAACGACTCCAGTACCTGCGGGCCGCCGTGAAGTCACTCCCGGAACGGATGCGCTACGTGGTGGAGGAGATCTACTTCGGCGACCGCACGGTCAAAGACCTCGCCGCGGAACTCGGGTCCACGCACGCAGCGGTGTCCCAGCAGCGTTCGGAGGCCATCCGGCTCATGCGTGACGGCCTGACCGCCCACTACGCCGACGACCCCGAGCAGCCGTTCCAGCCGCAGTCCCGGATCACCCCGAGGCGGCGCAACGACTACCTCACCCAGCTGTCCGAATCCACCTCCGGCGGCATCACGCGGGCCGTGTTCCCCCGGGGGCCCATCCTCAACGAGGCCGTCTAAGCCGCCCCAACAACGGTTAGTAAGCCGACTTAGTAAGCTGACCGAGAAATTCCTCCCAGAACCGTCGCGGCCCGGCGCCGCCCTGCGGTAGCGTCGAAAGCATCGGCCGGGGTGCCAGCAAGCGGCACGCGCGGCCCGCACGGCACCGGTTCTATCGAGGAGGATTCATGAAAGCATCACCCACATTGACGACCAACCTGCAGGCAGTCCTGGTGGACCTGATCGAACTCCACGTTCAGGGCAAGCAGGCGCACTGGAACATCGTCGGGACCAACTTCCGGGACCTTCACCTCCAGCTGGACGAGATCATCGACGCCGCCCGGGGCTTCGCGGACGACCTCGCCGAGCGCATGCGTGCCCTCCACGCCCTCCCGGACGGCCGAAGCTCCACGGTTTCCAAGTCCACCGCACTGGCCGAGTTCCCGGCGGGCCTGATCAACACGAAGGACGCCATCGAGCGGATTGTCGCCGCGCTTGAGGCGGCCGTCGGCACCATGCGCAAGGTCCATGACGAAGTGGACGAGGAAGATCCCACCACCGCGGATCTGCTGCACGAGTTCATCGCCAAGTTTGAGCAGTACGCCTGGATGGTGAATGCCGAGACCATGCGGGCCACGGCCAGCGTGACAACTCCGGACAGCAAGTAGGGACCGGCTCCCACCAGGCCGCCCCTAAAACATGAGCGTCCGGCGCCGGGTATCTTCCCGGCGCCGGACGCTCGTGTTTAAGCGGCGGAACGTGTGACGCCGACGGCGGCCGCTGAGCCTTATTTGGCCTTCGGCACCGACCGGAGGACGACGGCGGCCAGGACGCAGGCCCCGGACATCAGGACCAGCGCAATTGAGGCCGTGACGTGCACGCCCGAGTCGAAGGCGGTGCGCGCGGCCGCCGTCACGGCCTCCGCCAGGGGCGCCGGCAGCATCCGGGCCAGATCCACAGCGCCGGCCAGGGTTTCACCGGCCTGGCTGGTGGCCGCGGCCGGGGCGAGCTCGGACACGCCCGCGGGAAGCCGGAGATTGCCCTGGTAGGAGGCAGTCAGGATTGAGCCGAGGATCGCCGTTCCCAGCAGGGACCCCACTTCGTAGCCGGTCTCGGAGATGGCGGCGGCGGCCCCCGACTTGTCGGCGGGCGCGGCGCCCAGGATCAGGTCATTGGAGATCGTCTCCGCGGCGCCCACCCCCAGGCAGAGCACCAGCAGGGCGGCAAGGAGCAGCGACGGGCCCTGGCTGTGGTCGCCGAATGCCACCAGGAAATAGCCTGCCGCGCTCAGCAGCAGGCCGCCGGCCACCACAAAGCCGGGCCGCACCTTGCGCACCAGCGGGACCACGAGCAGCCCCGCTACGACTGTGGCGATGAGGGCCGGGACCATGGCGACGCCGGACGCCGAGGGGGACTGGCCTTCCAGCAGCTGCAGGTGCTGGGCCAGGAAGAGAATGAAGCCATTGAAGGAGAACAGTGCCAGGACGTTGGCCACGATGGCCGTACTGAAGATCCGGTTGCCAAACAGGCTGACATCGAGCATTGGCGCGGTGCTCTGGTCTGTCCTGTGGACACGGGCAAGCGCACGCTGCCGCCGGATGAACACATACCCCATGAGCAGGCCGGTTCCGATGCTCGCGAAGGCCTCGGGAGCGGGCCCGTGGGTGGCGAGGGACTTGATCCCGTAGACCACCGGCACCATGACCAGCAGGGACAGGACAATGCTGGGCACGTCCACCCGGCCCGGCTGTGGGTCGCGGGATTCCGGGATCAGCGCCGGGCCGAGCAGCAGCAGGGGCAGGATGATCGGTACCGCGACCAGCAGGACGGCGCCCCACCAGAAGTGTTCCACCAGCCAGCCGCCGGCAATCGGGCCGAGGGCGGCGCCGCCGGAGAAGCCTGCGGCCCAGATCGCCACGGCCAGCCTGCGCCGGTTGGGTTGCGGAAAGATGTTCCGGATCAGCGAGAGCGTGGACGGCATGAGCATGGCGCCGAACAGGCCAAGCCCGGCGCGGCCGGCGATCAGCCATTCGGCGCTCGGCGCGAACGCCGTCACGGCCGATACGGCGGCGAAACCCGCGCTGCCGACGAAGAGCAGCCGGCGCCGGCCGATCCTGTCGCCCAGGGAGCCCATCGCAACCAGGAGTCCGGCCAGGACCAGGGGATAGGCGTCGACGATCCAGAGCAGTTCGACGCCGGAAGCGGTCAGGCTGCTGGCGATGGCCGGCAGGGCGAACGTGAGCGCGGTGTTGTCCACGGCCACGAGCAGGACGGGGAACATCAGCAGGGCCAGGGCGACCCAGTCACGCCACGGTGCCCCGGGGGCGGTGGTCGCCGGAGTGCTGGTGGCTGCGGTGATCGATGTGATGCTCATGAACGTAACTATACCGTCTGGACGGTACAGTTAAGAAATGCGCGGCAGGACAGGCATGATGGGAGGCATGCCCAGGAAACCCGTCGCCCGCGAGGCCGTACTCGATGCCTTCGAATCCCTGCTCATCGAAGTCGGCGAACGCGCCGCGACGCTCGACGCCGTCGCGCGCCGGGCCGGCGTCTCCAAGGGCGGCCTGCTCTACCACTTCCCGACCAAGGAGGCGATGATCGCGGTCCTGCTGGAACGGCTGGACCGGCTTCTGGCCGCGGATGTTGCGGCCATGGCGGCAGCCCCCGAGGGGGCGGCGGCATACTTCATCAAGTCCTCGGTGTGGGCGGACACGCCCATGGACCGGGTCTTCGTGGCGGCCACGCGGCTCGCCGAGGTGGCACACGGGGAAACCCTCCGCCGCTTCGCCGCCGGCCAGGCGAGCTGGCTCGAACTGCTGGCCGCCGACGTCGGGCCCGCCATGGCGAAGGCCGTCCTGTATATGGGGGACGGGCTGTACTTCAACGCGATGCTGACCCGGGGCCCCGGCGGGCCCCTGCCGGAAGTCGAGGCGGACGTCCAAGGCCTGCTGGCCGCCGTCGAGCGCCTGCGCGGCTGACGCCCACCCCCCCGCCGCCGCCGGCCCCCCTCGCCGAAGTCGCCGGAAGGCTCCGAGGTCGCCGGAAAGTTGCGGCGACCCCGGACGTTTCCGGCGAATTCACGCCGTCGGATTTCCCGGCGGGCGGCTCGACGGCCGTAACCTGGGTCCGTCGCCGGGAGGGAGTTTGCGGACGCGCGCCCGGCATAGGACAATGAGAGCTGTGACTGTTGTCACCCCCAATTGAATACGCCTTTGATCTGCGGCGGGAGAGTCCTGCAAGTAGGTACAAGCAGGCGCCGTAGGAGCAAACCCTCCCCAGGAATCTCTCAGGCCCATGTACCGCCGCGGCAAGGCATCTCTGGAAAGTAGCAGGCGTGTCCCGGACATGCTGTGCTCACCGACGGTGCAAGCGGAGCCTTGAAACGCAGGCTGCGCGGAAACTCTCAGGTCCAATACAGAGCGGGGAGGAACCCGAATCAATGTGGCGTACCCTGCGCCGCCTGAGTTATGGAGTTCCTTGTGACTGTTACCCCAGCCTCCACGTCCTTCGTTGACCGGCACATCGGCGCGCGCCGCCAGGCCGACGTCGACGCCATGCTGAAGGCTGTCGGCTACGACACCGTCGACGCCCTGGTGGACACCGCCGTTCCGAAGGACATCCGTCAGGACGCCGACCTCGCGCTCGCCGCGGCCCTGAGCGAAGTCGAAGTCCTCGCCGAGCTGCGCAAGCTGGCGTCGAAGAACAAGACCGCCGTGCAGATGATCGGGCAGGGCTACTACGACACGCTCACTCCGCCTGTGATCCGCCGCAACATCCTTGAGGCCCCGGCCTGGTACACCGCGTACACGCCCTACCAGCCGGAGATCTCCCAGGGCCGGCTCGAGGCGCTGCTGAACTTCCAGACCATGGTCCAGGACCTCGTCGGCCTGCCGATCGCCAACGCCTCCCTGCTGGACGAAGCCACCGCCGTCGCCGAGGCCGTGCTGATGATGCGCCGCGCCAACAAGAACAAGGCCGCCCACGACGGCAAGACCGTCCTCGACGCCGACTGCCTGCCGCAGACCATCGCGATCGTCAAGGGCCGCGCCGAGGCGCTCGGCTTCGAGGTCGAGGTCGCCGACCTCTCCAAGGGTCTGCCCGACGGCGTCATCAACGGCGTCGTCCTGCAGCAGCCGGGCGTCTCCGGCCGCGTGTTCGACCACACCGCCGTGATCGCCGACGCCAAGGAACGCGGCGCCCTCGTCACCGTCGCGGCAGATCTGCTCTCCCTGACCCTGATCACGTCCCCGGGCGAGCAGGGCGCTGACATCGCCGTCGGCTCCGCCCAGCGCTTCGGCGTGCCGCTGTTCTTCGGCGGCCCGCACGCGGCCTACATGGCCGTCCAGAAGGGGCTCGAGCGCTCCATGCCCGGCCGCCTCGTGGGTGTCTCCAAGGACTCCGCCGGCGTTCCCGCCTACCGCCTGGCCCTGCAGACCCGTGAGCAGCACATCCGCCGCGAGAAGGCCACCTCCAACATCTGCACCGCTCAGGCCCTGCTGGCCATCGTGGCTTCCTTCTACGCGGTCTACCACGGCCCGGACGGGCTGAAGGCAATCGCAGAGTCGGTCCACGTCCACGCCAAGACCATCGCCGCCTCCCTGAAGGCCGCCGGCCTGGACGTGCTGCACACCTCCTTCTTCGACACCATCACCGTTTCCGTGCCGGGCCGGGCAGCTGAGATCATCGCGGCAGCCGACGCCAAGGGCGTCAACCTGCGCGCCATCGACGCCGACACCGTCGGCATCTCCGCCGACGAGGCCACGACCGTGGAAGTCGTCGCCGACGTCATTGCCGCGTTCGGCGCGTCCGTGACTGACTCGACTGATGGCTTCGGCCTGGACCCCGCCGTCGAGCGCACCTCCGACTACCTCCAGCACCCGGTGTTCAACACCCACCGTTCCGAGACGCAGCTGCTGCGCTACATCCGCCGCCTCTCGGACCGCGACCTGGCCCTGGACCGCACCATGATCCCGCTGGGTTCGTGCACCATGAAGCTGAACGCCACGGCCGAGATGGAAGCCATCTCCTGGCCGGAGTTCGCCTCGATCCACCCCTTCGCCCCGGAATCCCAGACCGCCGGCTGGCGTGAACTGATCGAGGACCTCGAGGCCCAGCTGACCGAGATCACCGGCTACGACCAGGTCTCCATCCAGCCCAACGCCGGCTCCCAGGGCGAGCTCGCCGGCCTGCTGGCGATCCGCGGCTACCACCTCTCCCGCGGTGACGCCCAGCGCACCGTCTGCCTGATCCCGGCCTCGGCGCACGGCACGAACGCGGCCTCCGCCGTGCTGGCCGGCATGAAGGTCGTGGTCGTGGCCACCGCCTCCGACGGCACGATCGATCACGCGGACCTGACCGCCAAGATCGAGCTGCACAAGGACGCCCTGTCCTGCATCATGATCACCTACCCGTCCACCCACGGGGTGTATGACGCCGACGTCCGCGAGGTCTGCGACGCGGTCCACGCCGCCGGCGGCCAGGTCTACATCGACGGCGCCAACCTCAACGCCCTGGTCGGACTGGCCCAGCCGGGCATGTTCGGCGGCGACGTCTCGCACCTGAACCTGCACAAGACCTTCTGCATCCCGCACGGCGGCGGCGGCCCCGGCGTCGGCCCGGTCGCAGCCAAGGCGCACCTGGCACCGTTCATGCCCGGCAACGCGGCGGATCCCGCCAACGGCGCCGACGGCACCCCCATCTCCGCCTCCCGCTACGGCTCGGCCGGCGTCCTGCCGATCTCCTGGGCCTACGTGAAGCTCATGGGCGGCCGCGGCCTCACCGAGGCCACCAAGTCGGCCCTGCTCGCGGCGAACTACATCGCGGCCCGCCTGAACGACTCCTTCCCGGTGCTCTACACCGGCGAAGGCGGCCTGGTGGCGCACGAGTGCATCCTGGACCTGCGCGAACTCACGGCCAAGACCGGCGTGACCGCCGAGGACGTGGCCAAGCGACTGATCGACTACGGCTTCCACGCCCCGACCCTGGCGTTCCCGGTGGCCGGCACCCTGATGGTGGAGCCCACCGAATCCGAGGACCTCGGCGAGATCGACCGCTTCATCACGGCCATGGTCGCCATCCGCGCCGAGATCGACCAGGTGGCCCACGGCGACTTCACCGTGGAGCACAGCCCGCTGCGCAACGCACCGCACACCGCCGCTGCCGTGATTAGCACCGACTGGACCCGCGCATACCCTCGCGAACAGGCCGTCTTCCCGGTCCACACGCTCAAGCAGGACAAATACTTCCCGCCCGTCGGCCGCATCGACGGCGCAGCCGGGGACCGCAACCTGATCTGCTCCTGCCCTCCCCTCGAAGCCTTCGAAGAGGACACAGCAGCCCACTCCGACGACTCCGCCAACTCCGCCTCTAACAACTAGGGACAGCCAACGATGACTGAGAACTACACGGCACTTTACGAAGAGCACAAGAAGCTCGGCGCCTCCTTCACGGACTTCGGCGGCTGGCAGATGCCCCTGAAGTACAGCTCCGAACTCGCCGAGCACCACGCCGTCCGCAACTCCGCGGGCCTGTTCGACCTCTCCCACATGGGCGAAGTCTGGGTCACGGGCCCCGACGCCGCAGCCTTCCTGGACTACGCCCTCGTGGGCAAGATCTCCGCGATGGCCATCGGCAAGGCCAAGTACTCGCTGATCTGCAACGAGGACGGCGGCATCATCGACGACCTCATCACCTACCGCCGTGGCGAGCAGAAGTTCCTCGTGGTCCCCAATGCGGGCAACGCCAAGGTAGTCGCCTCGGCCCTCGCTGAGCGGGCCGGTTCCGGAAAGGACGGAGGGTTCGACGTTACCGTTCAGGACGCGTCCGCCGAGACCTCGCTGATCGCCGTGCAGGGACCCAAGGCGCAGGAAATCCTGCTCCGCCTGGTCCCCGCCGCGCAGCACGAACTCGTCACCGACCTGAAGTACTACGCCGCAGTGGATGTCCCGTTCATGTTCGGCGGCGCCAGCCACGACCTCCTGCTGGCCCGCACCGGCTACACCGGTGAAGACGGCTTCGAGATCTTCGTCGCGAACGACGCCGCCGTCGCCCTCTGGCAGGCACTCGTCGCGATCGCCGAGGACGGCGAGCTGACCCCCGCCGGGCTCGCGTCCCGCGACTCGCTCCGCCTCGAGGCCGGCATGCCGCTCTACGGCAACGAGCTCTCCCTCGAAGGCGATCCGTTCGCCGCCGGCCTGGGCCCCGTCGTCGCGCTGTCCAAGGAAGGCGACTTCATTGGCAAGGCTGCCCTCGCCGCCAAGAAGGAAGCCGGCGCCGGCGCCACCGCGGGCCGCAAGCTCGTCGGGCTCAAGGGGCTCGGACGCCGGGCCGGCCGCGGCCACTACCCGGTCCTCAAGGACGGCAACGTCGTCGGTGAGGTCACCTCCGGCCAGCCCAGCCCGAGCCTCGGCTACCCGGTCGCGATGGCCTACGTCGACGTCGAGTTCACCGAGCCCGGCACCGCCCTGGACATCGACCTCCGCGGCAAGGCCGAGCCCTTCGAAGTGGTCGCACTGCCGTTCTACAAGCGCCAAAAGTAGCCGAAGCTGTCCCGGGGGCTGCGTGACTGTGGTTGCGTCAGCCCGTCGGACCCGGCATCCTCTGCATGCTCGGTCGCGAAGACGCCCGCTGAGCGGACGTAACGCTCCCGAAGGGGCCCACGCCGTCCGGGTTCCCTGGCCGAGCTTGCGAGGTTAGGGGGACGGCGGGGAGCATGCTCCCGGATGTCGGGCCCGAAGGGGCCCTGCAGCTCACCTCGGGTTCAACGCACCTCGAGTTCCAAGCGTCGTTGCGGGCGCCTTTGAAAGCCACGGTGCTGGGGGATATGCCGCCTACCGCGGGTTGGCTTGTCCCAACGGTGTGCCACGCAAGCTCGATCATTGGGGGTTGAGCTTGATGACACCCGTAGGCCAGGGAGCAGCCCGGCCCTAGAAGACCTCGAAAGGCCACTGTTTCTTCCCGGAGAACAGGTGGCCCGGAAAACTGAACTGAATAACGGAGGGTGAGGGGATTCCGGAAGCGTGCGTCTAAGCGAGGAACGAGCGAGCACGCGGAGGAATTGCCTCACCCGCCACCCAACCCAGCCACAATTGTCGTGGCCCACGACTTCTCAAACGCAAAGGAAAAACACATGGCAAAAGTTGCCCCTGAACTGCAGTACTCCGACGAGCACGAGTGGGTTGCGCGGGATTCCGGCAACGCCGGATCAAACATTGTGTCCATCGGCATCTCCGCCGTCGCCACTGATGCCCTGGGCGACATTGTGTACGTGGACTTGCCCGAGGTCGGGTCGACGGTGACCGCGGGGGAGACGTGCGGCGAGGTTGAGTCGACCAAGTCCGTCTCGGACCTCTACGCCCCGGTGACGGGCGAGGTCACCGAAACCAACGCGGCCGTCGTCGACGATCCCTCCCTGATCAACAGCGACCCGTACGGTGCCGGCTGGCTCTTCAAAGTGGCCGCCGAATCGGACGGCCCGCTGCTCTCGGCCCAGGAGTATGCGTCCAAGAACGGTGGCGAACTGTGAGCGCGGCGCAGGTAACCACGTTTGAGCAGGTCGTTTCCCCGAGTCTGGACGCGGAGCTGTCCGTCCTGGATCCGGAGATCGCCGCGCGCATCGACGCCGAACTGTCCCGTCAGCGGGACGGGCTGGAGATGATCGCCTCGGAGAACCACACGGCCAGGGCGGTGATGCAGGCGCAGGGTTCGGTGCTGACGAACAAGTACGCCGAGGGTTACCCGGGCAAGCGCTATTACGGCGGCTGCGAGCACGTGGACGTGATCGAGCAGCTCGCGATCGACCGGGTCAGGGCCCTGTTCGGTGCCGGGTACGCCAATGTCCAGCCGCACTCCGGCGCGCAGGCCAATGCCTCGGTGATGCACGCCCTGATCCGTCCGGGCGACACCATCATGGGCCTGAACCTGGCACACGGCGGCCACCTCACGCACGGCATGAAGATCAACTTCTCCGGCCGCCTGTACAACGTCATCCCGTACCAGGTCCGCGAAGAGGACCACCGGATCGACATGGCCGAGGTCGAACGCCTGGCCCAGGAGCACAAGCCGCAGCTGATCGTTGCCGGCTGGTCCGCGTACGCCCGGCAGTTGGACTTCGCCGAGTTCCGCCGGATCGCCGATTCCGTTGGGGCCTACCTGATGGTGGACATGGCGCACTTCGCCGGCCTCGTCGCCGCCGGGCTGCACCCCTCCCCGGTGCCGCACGCGCACGTGACCACCTCCACGACGCACAAGACCCTCGCCGGTCCGCGCGGCGGCATCATCCTCTCCAACGATGCCGACATCGCCAAGAAGATCAACTCGGCAGTGTTCCCCGGCCAGCAGGGCGGACCGCTGGAGCACGTGATCGCCGGGAAGGCCGTGGCCTTCAAAATCGCTGCGTCCCCGGAGTTCAAGGAACGCCAGGAGCGGGTGCTCGCCGGCGCCCGGATCCTCGCCGGCCGGCTGGTCCAGGACGACGTGACCGCGAAGGGGATCAACGTGATCTCCGGCGGCACCGACGTGCACCTGGTCCTCGTGGACCTGCGCAACTGCGAACTCAACGGCCAGGAGGCCGAGGACCGCCTCGCGGAAATCGACATCACCGTCAACCGCAACGCCGTGCCGTTCGACCCGCGCCCGCCGATGGTCACCTCGGGGCTGCGGATCGGCACCCCGGCGCTGGCCACCCGCGGTTTCGGCGGGGCGGCTTTCGCGGAAGTCGCGGACATCATCGCTGAGGCGCTGATCGCCGACGCCGGCGCCGACCTGTCCGGTCTGCGCGCCCGGGTTCAGGCCCTCGCCGCCGCCCACCCGCTCTACCCCTCGGTTGATAACCTCGCCTAGGCGACGTATGACAGAAGTAGACGCAGTACAGATCACGTCGCCGGGCCGCCGCCACAAGCTGCCGCCCGGCGTCGTGCCTCCGGCGGAACGCACCGCCTTCCGGCGGCCGCACCGCCTTCCGGCGGCCGCACCGCCTTCCGGCGGCCGCACCGCCCTTCCGGCGGCCGCACCGCCTACCGGCGGCCGCACCGCCTTCCGGCAGGACCCTCTGCCGGGCCACAGCAAGACCTAGTTAGGAACCGACAATGGCTGTTGGAGTCTTCGATCTCTTTTCCATCGGAATAGGGCCGTCCAGCTCGCACACGGTGGGGCCCATGCGGGCCGCCGCCCTCTTCGCCGAGGAGCTCAAAGCCTCCGGGGACCTGGAGAAGGTGGCGTCGCTGCGCGTGGACCTGTACGGCTCCCTCGCCGCCACCGGGCATGGCCACGGCACCATGACCGCGATCCTGCTCGGCCTGGAAGGCTTCCACCCCGAGCTGATCCTGCCCGAGGAAGTCGAGGAACGGCTCGCCGCGATCGCCGAAACCGGGAAACTGCAGCTGGCCGGCTCCGTGCAGCTGCCGTACGGGGTGAAGGACATGATCCTGCGCCCCCTGACCATTCTCCCCCGGCACACCAACGGCATGACCTTTACGGTTTCCGGCGCCGACGGCGAAGTCCTGCACACCGCCACGTTCTTCTCCGTCGGCGGCGGCTTCATCGTGCGCGAGGGCGAGGAGGACGCGGCGCTCAAGGAACTCGATGAATCGAAGAAGGAACTGCCGCTGCCGTTCCGCACGGCAGCGGAACTGCTGGGCCGCTGCCAGTCCAAGGGCCTCTCCATCGGCGAGATCATGTTCGTCAACGAGCGCGCCTCCCGGACCGAGGACGAGATCCGCGACGGGCTCCTGCACATTTACTCGGTGATGGAGGGCTGCGTCGAGGTCAGCCTCAAGCGCGAGGGGCTGCTGCCCGGCGGGCTCAAGGTCCGCCGCCGGGCCCCGGACTGGCACAAACGCCTCATGAAGGAAACCCTGGACCAGGACCCCGACTTCCGGGACCCGAAGTACTGGCAGGAATGGGTCAACCTGATCGCGCTGGCCGTGAACGAGGAAAACGCCTCCGGCGGGCGCGTGGTCACCGCCCCCACGAACGGCGCCGCCGGCATCATCCCGGCCGTGCTCTACTACGCCCTGCACTTCGCCCCCGGCATGGACAAGGCCACCCAGGCCGACCGCGACGAGACGATCGTTAAGTTCCTGCTGACCGCGGGCGCGATCGGGGTGCTCTACAAGGAGCAGGCCTCGATTTCCGGTGCGGAGGTTGGCTGCCAGGGCGAGGTGGGCTCGGCGTCCTCGATGGCGGCCGCCGGCCTGGCCGAGGTCATGGGCGGCACACCCCAGCAGGTGGAGAACGCCGCGGAAATCGCGATGGAACACAACCTGGGCCTGACCTGCGACCCGATCGGCGGACTCGTGCAGGTCCCGTGCATCGAACGCAACGCGATCGCCGCCGCCAAGGCCATCAACGCCGCCAAGATGGCGCTCTGGGGCGACGGCACGCACCGGGTCTCCCTGGACGAGGTCATTGTGACCATGCGCGAAACCGGCAAGGACATGAGCTCCAAGTACAAGGAAACCGCAATGGGCGGCCTCGCCGTCAACGTCGTGGAGTGCTAGGAAGCTGACCCCGGCCGGCTGGGGCTGACGTGGCGGGACTCTGCCCCAGCTGTGCAGGCGCTAGTTGTGCAGCGCCGCCCAGAGGTTCAGCGAGGACGCGTACACGATCCACGACAGGTAGGGCAGCATCAGCAGTCCTGCCGTCCGGCTGATCGGCCCGAAGAGCACCACCGTCACGGCCACGGCCACGGCCAAAGCCACGATGATCCCGAACGCGATCCACAGCGCCGTCGTCCCGAGCGCCGGGTACAGGGCGAAGAAGACCGGCGTCCAGAGCAGGTTCAGCCCCAACTGCACGCCGTAGGCTGTCAGGGCCGCTTTGGACCCCGGGGCGCGGCTGCGCCAGACGAGCCACGCCGCAACGGCCATGGCGGCGTACAGTACCGTCCAGACGGGCCCGAAAACCCAGTTCGGCGGGGACCAAGGGGCCTTGTCCGCGGTGGCGTACCAGCCGTTGACGTGGTTGGCCGTGGCCAGGCCGCCGAGGCCCGCAACGAGCGCCGACGCGCCGAGGAACAGCAGCAGCGCGACCACCTGGGAGAAGCCGCTGCCCCCGCCGCGCGAGGAGCGGCGGCCTGGCGCTCCGGGACGTCCTTCCAGCGGTTGTTGCTGAGCCTGCATGAGACCAGCGTAACCGCCTGGCCCGGCCCGGCGGCAGGGTGCGGACCGATAGACTTGGGGCTGCATGTCCGCATGCCGCCGAAGCTCGTACCGCAATGATTGGATACCGCACCCTTGCGAGAATTCACTGCCCGCTTTGCCTCTGCCGAAGAGATTGCCAACTGGGATGCCCACGTCACCGCGAACCCCAACGGCGGCAATCTCCTGCAATCGGAAGCCTTCGCCGAGGTCAAGCAGCACTTTGGCTGGAAGCCCTTGCACCTGGTGTACGAGTCGGCCGATTACACGAGCTACAACCTGGTCCTGGAGAAGTCCTTTCCGGTGCTCGGCAAGCTCTGGTACCTGATCAAGGGACCCGACGTGGCGTCCGTCGAGGACATCCCCGGGATCGTCGCGGCGAACGCGGACTTCGTCAAACGGGCCAAGCTGGGCGTCTTCGCGATCAAGATCGAACCGGACATTGTCTTGTCCGACGACGCCGCGCGGATCCTTGAGGGGGCCGGCCTGGTCAAGACCCACAACCTGCAGCCGAATGACTCCACGGCGCTGCTCGATATTGCGCCCGAGGAAAACCAGCTGCTGCGCAACCTGCACTCCCGGGGCCGCAACGCCGTGCGCCGCGCCATCCGCGAGGGCGTGGAAGTCCACAATGTCGAGCCCACGGAAGAGAACTTCCGGGCCATGTATGCCCTGATGACCACCACGGTGGAAGCCAAGTCCCAGGTCCGGGTGCGCGAGTACGAGTACTACCGCCAGTTCTGGACCAACTTCCTGGCCAGGGACCAGGGCAGGCTGCTCTTCGTGTACGAAAACGGCGTGCCCTCGGTGGGCGCGTTCGTGATCAATTACGGCCGCAAGGGAACGTACAAGGACGGCGGCTCCCTGCAGAAACGTGGCCAGTACGGTGACTCGCACCTCGTGCAGTGGACCGCGATCAACCAGGTCAAGGACCTCGGCTGCACCGAATACGACTTCTGCGGCACGCCGCCGAGCGACAAGCTCAAGGACACGTCGAACCCGTTCCATGGGCTGGGGCTTTTCAAAACCAGCTTCAGCAAGACGGTGACCGACTTTGTCGGCTGCTATGACCAGGTCCTGAGCCCGCTGAAGTACAAGGCCTGGATGGCGGCGGGGGAGCGCGTGGCACGCCAGGTGTACACCCGGCGCACGGGCCAGCAGTTTTACTAAACCGAGCCAAAACAATCAAGGACAGTCAAGGACAGTGAGGAGGCCGGAATGAACAGCGGAATCGACGGCCACCGCAGGCCGGCCACGGACGGCCTGCCCCGGACGCAGCCAATGTCGGCCACGCAGGTGCGCCAGAACGCCGCCGCCAAGAGGATGCTGCGCCGCCTGGTCCAGGGCGAAAACCCGCCGACGGCGCCGATGTCCATCGTGGACCGGCTCGCCGGCAGCCCCTACGCCAACCCGATGATCCAGGTCGGCGGGGTGGACGCTGCAGCCCGCAAGACCATCGACTTCGCCCTGAAACTGGCCGAATCCATGTTCCGGTACGGGGCAGGCGCCCTCGAAGTCGAGACCAGCATCATCGCGATCACTGCCGCGCTGGGGCTCAAGAACATCGAGGTGGACATCACCAACCAGTCGGTGGCCATCAACTATGCCCCGCGGGACCAGACGCCCATCTCACTGCTGCGCGTGGTGCGGTCCTGGACCAACAACTACGCCGGCCTCTCGCAAGTGCACCAGCTGGTCACGGACATTGTGGCGGGCGGCGTCGGCCGCGAGGAAGCCGCGCGCCGGCTCGATGACATCACCCGCAGCCCCAAGCCGTTCCCGCGGTGGATGGTCACGGTGGCATTCGGCGTGTTCTCCGCCGTCTTCGTCGGCGTCTTGGGCGGCGGGCCGGGCGCCTCAATAGTCGCGTTCCTCTCCAATCTGCTGGTCAGCCTGCTGGCCCGCCAGCTGGGCCGCTGGCGTACGCCGGACTTCTTCATCACGGCCTCGTGTTCGTTCCTGGTGACCATCATCGCCCTGCTGCTGTGGCGCTTTGGCACCCCGCTGGGGGTGCAGATTGCCCCCGAGATCGTGGTGGTCGGCGGGATCCTGCTGCTCCTGCCAACGGGACGCCTCGTGTCCTCGGTGCAGGATGCGATCAACGGCTTCCCGGTCACGGCGGCCGGCCGGTTCCTGTCCACCATGCTGACTTTCGGGGCGCTGGTAGCCGGCATCGCCGTCGGGTTCGTCGTGGGGGACATGACCGGCATGGATCCCATAGACGTCACCAAGACATTCCCGCCCAAGTATGACTTGTGGGTGATCGTCATCCTGATCGCCATTGCGGTGCTGATGATCGGCATTACGGAACAGACCAGCTGGAAGCTGCTGCTGCCGACGGCGGCCGTGGGGGTGGTGGGCTATCTGGTCCTCATCGGCGGTGACGCCCTGGGCATCGGGTCCCGCTTCGCCCCCGCCCTGGCCGCCGTGGTGATCGGCCTGCTGGCCCGCGTCGTGGCCCTCCGGATGGGCGCCCCGCAGCTGGTGGTGGCCGTCCCCGCAGCCCTGATTCTGCTCCCCGGGCTCACTATATTCCGGTCCATGTATGTATTGACCATCGAGGAATCGGAGATTCTCATGGGCGCCGGCGGGATGCTCAACGCCGGGGCGATCGTGCTCGGTGTCGCAGCCGGCATCGTGCTCGGCGACACCCTGGCGCGGCCCCTGACGCGGAGCCTGGCGAGCAACGAACGGCGCAGGGCCCGCCGCCGCTAGCTCTTGCGGCGTCAGATGTTGCCGCTTAGATCTTGCCGCTTAGATCTTGCCGCTCAGATCTTGCCGATGGGGAGCTTCTTCTCCGCCTGGAAGTCGTCCTCCACCCGGCCCTTGGCCCAGTAGCCCGAGAGGGACACCTGGGCCCGCTCCAGCCCGCGCTGCACGTAGAAAACGTCCCGCAGGCCCTTCATGTAGCCCCGCTCGCCGTGGGCAAAGACGTGCACCCGGCCCTCAGGCCACTCGGTGTCGCGTACTGCCGTGACCAGCAGTCCGCTCTCGCCGGCGGGGGCGCCGCCGCGCAGCAGCCAGCGCAGTTCGACGCCGGCCGGGCCGGCGATGGCCTGGACGTCGGCGTCGCTGTCCACTTCGAGCAGGGCCAGGCCGCGGGCATCCTCCGGCAGGGATTCGATCGCGGCGCCGATGGCCGGCAACGCTGATTCATCGCCGGCGAACAGGTACCAGTCCGCGGCCGGATCCGGGTTGTACCCGCCGCCCGGGCCGGTGAAAGTCAGGCGATCGCCGGGCTGGGCCGAGGCCGCCCAGGGGCCGGCGAGGCCCTCGTCGCCGTGGATCACAAAGTCAATGGCCAGTTCCTGCGCCGCCGCGTCCACCCAGCGGACCGTGTAGGTCCGGGTGTGCGGCCACTGACTGCGCGGCATGGTTTCCCGGATGGCCCACAGGTCCAGCGGTTCCGGGTATTCGACGCCGGGTTGCGGAAACACGATCTTGACGTACCGGTCCACGTAGTCGTTGTTGACGAACCCGGCGAAGCCAGGGCCGCCGGCGATAATCCGGACCATGTGCGGGGAGAGCTGCTCCCTGCGCAGGACCGTCAGGTCGGTCTGGGGGCGCGAATTCCGGGTGGCGGTGGTGGCAGCGGGGACGGATGTCATGCAGCTAAGCCTAACCAAGAACCCCCGCCGGGAGCTTTGCGCGGAGGCCTGTTACGGCAGCGGCGGCAGTTCCCAATCGACCGTCCCGTTGCCCTGTTCCAGCAGCAGGGCGTTGGCCCGGCTGAACGGCCGGGACCCGAAGAAGCCCCGCGAGGCCGAGAGCGGGCTGGGGTGGGCACTGGTGATCACGGCGGCGGACCCCAGCAACGGCCGCACCGACTCGGCATCCTTCCCCCACAGGATCGCCACCAGCGGGGCATGGCCCGTACCAGAGGCGGAGGCGCGGTCGGCGACTGCCCGGATGGCCGCCGCCGTAACGGCCTCCCAGCCCTTGTTCCGGTGCGAGCCTGCCGCCCCGGCACGGACGCTGAGCACCCTGTTGAGCAGCAGTACGCCCTGCTCCGCCCAGCGGCTGAGGTCCCCGTGGACGCGCGGGGGGAAGCCGAGATCGGTCTGAAGTTCCTTGTAGATGTTTGCCAGGCTGCGGGGGATCGGCCGGGTGGCGCCGTCCACGGCGAAGGACAGCCCCACGGCGTGCCCCGGCGTCGGATACGGGTCCTGGCCCACCACCAGCACCCGGACTCCGGCCAGCGGCTGCCGGAAAGCCCGCAGCAGGTTCGCCGGCGGGGGCAACACGCCATGCCCGGCGGCCACTTCACCCGCGACAAAGGCCAGGGCTTCGCGCAACTGCGCCTCCACCGGCGCCAGCGTCTCCGCCCAGTCCGGAGCAACCAGCGCGTCCAGCGGCCGGCGGGCCAGGTCCGCGAAGCTCAGGGCGTCGGCGGCTGCGGGCTCCAGCTCGAACAAAGCGTCGGGTTCACTGGCGGAGTCAAACTCGGAATCAAACACAGCACCCATTCTTCCCCAGCTGCCGTCCGTTTCGGCGCCGGCCCGAATGACAACCCTGTCATTCGGCCGTAGCATGGGGACTGACTTTTTACCGGATCCAGCCAGGGAGTGTGTCGTGGCCGAAACAGCGCAAGAGTACGTGCTCGCGGGGGATTCTGCTGTCTTCCCCACCGCCGGTGCGGGCCTGGACGGGGTGTCCGCGGAGTCTGCGCTGAGCGCCCGCGACCAACAGATGCTGGCCTTGGAGCGGCAATGGTGGAAGTACGCGGGAGCCAAGGAACAAGCCATCCGCGAGCTGTTCGATCTGTCCGCCACGCACTACTACCAGATCCTCAATGCCCTCATCGATACCGAGGATGCGCTGGCCCACGATCCCATGCTGGTCAAGAGATTGCGTAGACTACGTACATCACGCCAACGTGCCCGCACTGCCCGTCGTCTGGGAACAGATTCGTAAAGTCGCGTCACGAGCAGCCGGATGCGCAAGTCCTGTTGCGTCCGTTCCGGCCTCGGGCACCCCGTATGAAATCAGCAAGGACGTCGTTTTACCATGACCAAATACGCTCGGGATGAATTTGATCGGGTCCCGGAGACCTCTACCCGGCAGGGAGTCCACCGGGCCGTCGCAGCATCACGGCGCCGGAGTCTGGCGCCCATCTTGGCAGCCGGCTGCGTAGCCCTGGCGATCGGCCTGGTGGCCTTCCTGATCCTGCCGAAGCTCGGCTTCTCCGCAGGCCAGGCCGCGGCCGTGACCGCCGGAGACAGCGCTTCCGCCTCTGCCGGCAGCAGCGCGTCCGCCTCGAGCCCCGTGAGCCCCAGCCCCGCGCCGACGAGCCCGGAGCCGGCCGGCACGGAATCCGCCGCGGCGCCGGCGGCATCGCCTTCAGCGACGCCCAGCGCCACAGCCGCAGCCGTGGACAAGACGCAGCCGGTGACGGTCTACAACGCGACCACCACCGCCGGCCTGGCCACCCGGGTCGGCGGCACCGTCACCTCCGACGGCTGGGTCCTGGGCGAGGCAGGCAACTGGGGCGGTGTCCCGCAGCAGACGTCGGTGATCTTCTACAGCGGCGTCGAGCAGAAGGACAACGCGGAGGCACTCGGAACCCTCCTCGGCATCGACACCCTCGTGGACTCCGCCGAGTTCAACATGCCCCTTGTCGTCGTGCTCGGACCGGGCTACCAGTAGCCAAATCCGGTTACGCCTGAATAACTATTAGGCGGCGGCCCTGCCCGCCGCCGGCGTTCCTGGGGGACGCTGTGGGTACAGTATCTGCGGATTTCTCTTCGCAGTCCGCGGCGCACATCGAGGTGGGCCGCACGCAAGCTAGCTGAAAGTGTGGACACCATGGCACTGGGAACCGTCAAATGGTTCAACGCCGAAAAGGGCTACGGCTTCATCACCGTGGACGGTTCCGAGAACGACGTCTTCGTGCACTGGTCCGCGATCGTCGGGGAAGGCTACCGCGCCCTGGACGA
Organism: Arthrobacter sp. 131MFCol6.1; assembly: GCF_000374925.1. Lineage (GTDB taxonomy): Bacteria > Actinomycetota > Actinomycetes > Actinomycetales > Micrococcaceae > Arthrobacter. Next base: position 7,504 of record NZ_KB895554.1, on the reverse strand, counting down.
GGGCCAGCGGGTGGAACTGGAAGTCGGCGAGGGCGAAAAGGGCCCGCAGGCTGAAAGCGTCCGGCCCGCCTAGTGGCACTGGCTGCCGTCACGAACGCCCCGCGGAACGCGGCGAGGCGCCCCGGAGGAACTTTGCCGCTGGGCCGCGCCCTGGCGGCGGCCACAGTAGCGGCCCTGGCCCTGACGGGCTGCCTGGGCCCGGCGGGCAGTGCCCGTGTGGCCAGCGCCGACGCGAGCGGTGACGGCACCCTGCGCATCGGCCTGATCCTGGACAACACGGGCAAGCAGAACTTCCTCAACGCCTCGCAGCTCGCAGCGGCCAAACTTGCCGTCAAGGAGATCAACGCTGCCGGCGGGCACAAAGGCAAACCGGTGGAGCTGCTGCCGGAGACCATCAGCACGGACACCGCCGCCCAGGCGAAAGCGCTGGTTGCCGCCAAGGCCGACGTCGTGATCGGCCCGACCGATTCCAGCCGTGCCCCGGCCGCCATCGACGTGCTGGCCAACGCCAAGGTAACTGTCATCTCCCCGGCCAACACCGCCGCCGCGCTCAGCAACTACAAGAGCGGCGGCTACTATTTCCGCACCTCGGCGTCCGACATCGCCCAGGCATCCGTCCTCGCCAAGCTGGTCAAAGACGGCGGCGCCAAGACCTTGGCGGTGGTCCACGAGGAAGGCGACTACGGCACAGCCGTCGCCGCCGCCGTCGGCGCTGCGGCGAAACAGTCCGGGATGGAAGTCGTGGCCGACGCGGAGTTCACTCCCGGCCAGGCGCAGCAGGCTGCCGCCGCCGCGAAGGCTGCCAACCCCGATGCCGTCGTCCTGGTCTCGCGTGACGGCGCCCAGGGCGCCATCGCCGAGCTGAACAACGCCGGCCTCGCCGGCAAGAAACTGGTCCTCAGCGACGGAGCCGTCAACAAGTACGGCTCCGGCCTGGGCGCCCGGGCGCTCGAGGGCGCACGCGGGATCCTGCCCGGCGTGTTCCCCTCCGCCACCTTCCAGACGGACCTCGTGGCCGTCGATCCCGGGCTGAAGGACATGGTGTTTGCCGCCGAGACGTACGACGCCGTCGTCCTGGCCGCCGTCGCCGCCGCCGCGGCAGAGGACGACGCCGGAACCTCCATCGCGGCGTCCCTCGTCGCGGTCTCCGGCGGCACCCCGGCAGCCGGCAGCCAGCCGCCCGGCAAGTCGTGCACCAGCTACCAGGACTGCATCGGCGTCCTCCGGGCGGGCCAGCGTCCGGACTATGACGGCCAGTCCGGACGGATCAACTTTGATTCCCACGGCGACATCACCGAAGCGAACTACATGGTCTCCACCTACGGCGAGGACAACCTGCCCACGGTGAGCGGCACGGAAGCCGCGAGCAGCAGCGGCGCCTGATCGCTCGTAGCGTATTGTGCCCGCGTGGCGTGCGGTTCCGGCCGCGCACTGCTTGCACTCTCCCCGGGGGAGTGCTAATTATTGTGTTAGCACTCCAGCGCACTGACTGCTAACACGACGCCCGGTCCGTCCGGCCGCGAAGTGGGGCAGCCGGTCCAGGAGCTAAAGAAACACCTTTGCTGGGGTGAGATCCCGGACCCGGCGGCATACAGAGGCCGCGGGGTAGGGATCGTCCGTCGCGGGCACCACAGCGAAGGTTCATTCTTAACGACTGTCCCGAAAGGACTACTGCCGTTATGGCCAAGATCATTGCATTTGATGAAGAGGCACGCCGCGGTCTTGAGCGGGGCCTGAACATCCTCGCCGACGCCGTCAAGGTCACCCTCGGCCCGCGGGGACGCAACGTCGTCCTCGAAAAGAAGTGGGGCGCCCCCACGATCACCAACGATGGTGTTTCCATCGCCAAGGAGATCGAGCTGGACGATCCTTACGAGAAGATCGGCGCCGAGCTGGTCAAGGAAGTTGCCAAGAAGACGGATGACGTCGCAGGCGACGGCACCACCACGGCAACCGTGCTGGCACAGGCCCTGGTCAAGGAAGGCCTGCGCAACGTCGCGGCCGGCGCTGACCCGCTGTCCCTCAAGCGCGGCATCGAGAAGGCTGTTGACGCCGTCACCGTCGAACTCCTGGCCTCCGCCAAGGAAATCGAGACCAAGGAAGAGATCGCCGCCACCGCGTCCATCTCCGCCGGCGACAACGAGATCGGCGCCCTGATCGCCGAAGCCCTCGACAAGGTCGGCAAGGAAGGCGTCATCACGGTCGAGGAGTCGAACACGTTCGGCCTCGAGCTGGAACTGACCGAAGGCATGCGCTTCGACAAGGGCTACATCTCCGCCTACTTCGTCACCGACGCCGAGCGCCAGGAAACGGTCCTTGAGGACCCGTACATCCTGATCGTCAACTCCAAGATCTCCAACGTCAAGGAACTGGTTGCTGTCCTGGAAAAGGTCATGCAGTCCAACAAGCCGCTGCTGATCATTGCCGAAGACATCGAGGGCGAGGCCCTGGCCACCCTGATCGTCAACAAGATCCGCGGCACCTTCAAGTCCGTCGCCGTCAAGGCTCCGGGCTTCGGCGACCGCCGCAAGGCGCAGCTGGCCGACATCGCCATCCTCACCGGTGGCCAGGTCATCTCCGAGGAAGTCGGCCTCAAGCTTGAGACCGCCGGACTCGAACTCCTTGGCAAGGCCCGCAAGGTTGTTGTCACCAAGGACGAGACCACGATCGTCGAGGGTGCAGGCGACGCCGACCAGATCGCCGGCCGCGTATCCCAGATCCGCGCCGAGATCGAGAACTCCGATTCCGACTACGACCGCGAGAAGCTGCAGGAGCGCCTGGCCAAGCTGGCCGGCGGCGTTGCAGTCATCAAGGCCGGCGCCGCAACCGAGGTCGAACTCAAGGAACGCAAGCACCGCATTGAGGACGCCGTCCGCAACGCCAAGGCTGCTGTCGAAGAGGGCATCGTCGCCGGCGGTGGCGTTGCCCTGATCCAGGCAGGCGCCAAGGCATTCGCGAACCTGCAGCTCTCCGGTGACGAAGCAACGGGCGCGAACATCGTCCGCGTTGCCATCGACGCCCCGCTGAAGCAGATCGCCTTCAACGCCGGCCTCGAGCCCGGCGTCGTCGTGGACAAGGTCCGCGGCCTGCCCGCAGGCCACGGCCTCAACGCCGCCACCGGCGAGTACGTCGACCTCCTGGCCGCCGGCATCAACGACCCGGTCAAGGTAACCCGCTCTGCCCTGCAGAACGCGGCTTCCATCGCCGGCCTGTTCCTCACCACCGAGGCCGTTGTAGCCGACAAGCCCGAAAAGGCTGGCGCCCCGATGGGCGGCGGCGACGACATGGGCGGCATGGGCGGCATGGGCGGTTTCTAACCACCCGCGCGAGCCATCACCGGCTGTTCGACGACGGCGGTCCCACCTTCGGGTGGGGCCGCCGTTGCCCGTTGAGCGCGGTCCCCGTCCAAGGGAGCGTCGGTGGGCGTCGGCGGGTTCTGGCAGGATAGGTCAGTGACGATTACAGCAGCGGCCGACGGTTCGGCCTTAGGAAATCCTGGCCCGGCCGGCTGGGCCTGGTACGTAAACGACGACTGCTGGCGGGCCGGCGGATGGCCCCACGGCACGAACAACCAGGGCGAACTGATGGCGGTGCTGGACCTGTTCCGGGCAACGGCGCACATGCCCGGGGAAGACCTGCTGATCCTCTGCGACAGCCAGTACGTCATCAACGCCGTGACCAAATGGATGCCCGGCTGGAAACGCAAAGGCTGGCGCAAAGCCGACGGCAAGCCGGTGCTGAACGTGGACCTCCTCAAGGACATCGACCAGGCGCTCGTGGGCCGCAAGTACACCTTCGAGTGGGTGCGGGGCCACGCGGGCCACGAGCTCAACGAGGCGGCAGACGTCCGCGCCCGGGCAGCGGCCACGGCGTACCAGCAGGGCGTGGCCGTCCGCCAGGGCCCCGGGTTCGAGCCGCAGCAGGGCGGGACGCAGCAGGCAGCCCAGCAGGCCTCCACGGAGCCGCCGGCAGCCCAGCAGGCCGCACCGGCCGCGCAGGCCGCCAAGACCCCCGCACCACAGCCCGCCGCCCCGCAGGCCGCGACCCGGCCGCAGGCAACCCCGGCGCCTTCCGGACAGCAGGAACTCTTTGGCGCGCCAGGGACCTACGACGAACCGGACCTCTTCAGCGAACTCGAAGAAGAACCTGCCGTGGACCTGGCGGAGGCCAGCGCCGAAGCCGTCGTCGAGTCCCTCGAACGGGAACTGCTCCGCCCCGAAACCCGGGCGGACCTGGGCCGCACGGGTGTCCTGCTCCATCCGGACTTCACCGAAATCGGCAGCTCCGGCCGGATCTGGACCCGCGACGCCATGATGATGTCACTCGAGGACAACCCGGGCGGAGCAGTGGAGCTGGAGCTGCTGGGCGCGGACCGGCTGGGTGAGAAGACGATGCTCTTGACCTACCGCAGCCACACGCGCGAGGGATCAGCCCTGCGCAGCTCCCTGTGGGTCCTTGAAGGCGCGCAATGGCGTCTGCGCTTCCACCAGGGCACACCCGAGGCCTGAGGGCGCGTGCGGCTCACGTGAAGCGCTGCGCGTTGCCCAGTTCCGCCTGCGCATAGGTGGCGGCAGCGGAATTCAGTGCGAGGTTGATGGACGCCAGGGAAGCCTCGACCCTGCCCTGGGTCAGCGTCCACTCGGCCACCAGGGTTTGGAAATTGGTCGCCGCGGAGCCCCGCCAGCTGCTCTGGAGTTCGTCCAGCCCCCGTTTCATGGCGTGGACGTCCGCGCTGATCCGCTCCACCGTGGCCTGCACGTTGGCGGACTTCAGCTGGAGGAGTTCCGTGTCGACGGAGATGATGCTCATGGAAATGCCTCTCGAAATGTTCGGGAGGCGGCCGCGGCCCGGCGGAGCACGGTGACCGTCAGCGGTGGGCCTGCGGTGAGGGCTGGCGGGGAGCGGCTGCCTCGTCCGGATCTTCCGGACACCTCGAGCGTAGGCGGGCGGCGCGCCGGCCGGACACCGCCGTCGGCTCCTATGTGGATAAGTCTGCTGTGGACCGTTCCGTGGCGTTTTCGTCCAGGAACGGGATGCTGACCACCAGCGTGGCACCGCCGCCGTCGGTCTTCCCGACCCGCACGGAACCGGAATGCGAGCCGACGATGGCGGCCACGATCGCCAGGCCAAGTCCGCTGCCGCCGGTCTCCCTGGTCCGGGAGGTGTCGGCCCGGTAGAAGCGCTCGAAAATCCTGGCCGCCTCCTCATCCGGGACGCCCGGTCCGTGGTCCCGGACCTCGATCACGGACTGCCGTGTTCCGTCCGGTGCGGTCCGGACCCCTACGCCAATTTCGACCGGGGTGCCCTCCGGCGTGTAGCGCAGGGCATTGCCGACCAGGTTGCTGACCACCTGGCGCAGTTTGGCTTCGTCGCCCAGCACCGGGGCGGCGACGGGGGCCGCGCCGTCAAGCCCGGTGAGGGTGATGGTGCGGCTGCGGTCGCTGGCCTGGGTGTCCACCACGGCGTCGTTGGCCAGCAGCAGCAGGTCCGCGGGTTTCTGCTGCAGCGGGCGCTGTTCATCGATCCTGGCCAGCAGCAGCAGGTCTTCCACCATGGCTCCCATGCGCTTGGCTTCGCTTTCGATCCGCCCCATCGCCGTGGCCACGTCTTCCGGAGTGGACAGCGCCCCATGCCGGTACAGCTCGGAGAACCCGCGGATGGTCACCAGCGGGGTGCGCAGTTCGTGCGAGGCGTCGGCGGCGAAGCGCCGCATCCGCGCCTCGGACGCCATCCGGGCGGCGAAGGCGGTCTCAATGTGCGCGAGCATGGCGTTGAGCGAGCTCCCGAGCCGGCCCACTTCCGTGCCCGGGTTCTCCACTTCCACACGCTGGGACAGGTCTCCCGCGGCGATCGCGGCGGCCGTCTTCTCCACCCGGGCCAGCGGCCGGAAGGACCGCGAGACGGTCCACGTGGCGATGAAGAACGCCAGCACGAGCGTCAGCAGGCCCACGCCCACCACCACCAGGGCCGCATGTTCCATCACCGAGTCCACGGGATCCAGCGGCAGCCCGATCACGACGACGGCGCCGCGGTTGTTGTTGTCCACCACGCTGACGGCCACGACCCGCCAGTTGCCGCCCTCGGATCCGCGGACCTGGAAGGGCATCTGCTGGCGTTCCCGTGCCTCGACCGAGGAAAAGGTGCTGATGGCGGGGTGGGATTCCTTGTCGCCGCCGAATGTGTAGGGCGGAAGACCGGGGCTGAAGAGCATCAGCGAGTAGTCGGTGGGGACGGTGGAGTTGGTCTCCTGCAGCTGGCTGAAGGACTGCTGCTGGCGCGCGGATTCGACGGCGGCCCGGAGCTTGTCATCCACCTGGCCCTGCAGGAAGCTGTGCAGCAGCGTCAGTGTGCCCGCCCCGGTGGCCGTGAGTGCCACCAGCATGAGTGCCATCATGATGGCCACGAGCTGCGAGCGCAGCGACGCCGATTTCCAGCGGTACAGCAAGGTCAGCGCTTCTCGGCAGTCCGCAGAACGTAGCCGACGCCGCGCTTGGTCTGGATCAGTGCCGGGGCATCGGGATCGATATCCACCTTGCGGCGCAGATAGGAGATGTAGGACTCCACGATCGAGGCGTCACCGTTGAAGTCGTACTCCCACACATGGTCGAGGATCTGGGCCTTGGACAGGACCCGGTTCGGATTGAGCATGAGGTAGCGCAGGAGCTTGAATTCCGTGGGCGAGAGCTCGATCACGGTGCCGCCGCGGCGGACCTCGTGGGCGTCGTCGTCGAGCTGGAGGTCATCGACCCGGATCACGGCGTCGTCGTCGACCTGGGGCTGCGTGCGCCGGAGTACGGCGCGGATGCGGGCCACCACCTCGTCGAGGCTGAACGGCTTAGTGACGTAATCGTCCCCGCCCACGGTCAAGCCGGTGACTTTGTCTTCGGTGTCGTCCTTGGCCGTGAGGAACAGGACGGGGAAGTGCTTGCCGGCGGCGCGCAGGCGGCGGGTGACGGTGAAGCCGTCCATGTCCGGCAGCATGACGTCAAGCACCGCCAGATCGGGGGAGTGCAACTCAGCAGCAGCCAGTGCCTCGCGTCCGCTGCCGGCCGAGACGACTTCGAAACCAGCGAAGCGCAGGGACGTGGAGAGCAGCTCGCGGATGTTCGGTTCGTCATCGACGACGAGCAGCTTGGCTTCGGGACCGTTCTTCTTCATGTTCCCATGATGCTCCCAGACTCTGGGAGTTTTCTGAATGGAAGTTGTGTGTTGCATGGCCGCGCCCCGCTCCCGCCTGATATGTGGTGTTCGTCTGTCAAGGGCGTGGGGAAGCGGTCCCGGACTGGGTTGTCCGGGACCGCTTCCTTTTGGGATGCCGGTTGGTCTGGCGGGGTAGTCAGCGTGTCAAAGGCGACGGCGCGGTCAGACTGATATGCGCGGATTGAGTACCGCAGGACGAGGTGTTCGGCTGGAGACTACCGCTGGTCTAGCAATGTCGGGCGTGGCCGTTGCCGGCTGCCCATAGGCGGATCGCGGGTTTACTCCACGCGCTGCAAGGAACCAC
>NZ_KB895553.1 GCF_000374925.1 Arthrobacter sp. 131MFCol6.1 | reverse complement strand
CCTCCTTCATCCACCGCGCGGTCTCCAGGACCGCCGCGACCCCGCTGCCGTTGTCATCAATGCCCGGGCCCTCCTGCACGGAGTCCAGATGCGCGCCCACCACCACGGTGTGCTCGGCACTGCCCCCGGTGTCGGCCAGGATGTTGAAGGACTCCACCGTCTTGCCGCGCCGGCCGTCCTCCTTGAACGTGAAGCTTTGCCGCACCGGCGCATACCCGGCCGCGCGCAGCTGCTCCTCGACGTAGCGGGCCGATTCCTCATACCCCGAGGTGCCCGAGGCCCGGTTCCCGCCGTTGGCATCGGCCACCCGCTGCAGCGCCTGCAGGTGCCCCACCATGTCCCGGGACTTGAACGCCGCCAGCACCGCACGCGCATCCACCGTACTGGCCGGTGCCAGCCGCGACGCGGAACATCCCGAAAGCACGAAGCTGATTGCCACCAGGACGGCCGCGGCCGCCGCCCGCCCCCACTCGTACCTCCGCGTACCCGTCACGCTAAGAACATACTTGCTCAGTCGCCGAGGAGGAAGGGTACCGCTAGTGCGAGCCGGCCCCGAGCGGTGCGGCGGCCACGGCCGCCGGGTCGGAGAAGGCCAGGCGGGGCACCATCACCAGCGCGGCGGCCGCGGCAAGCCCGGTGACCCCGCAGATGGTCCATACCGTGAGGTAGCCGGCGAGCGGCGCCGCGGTCTGACCGGCGTCCCCCGCGCCGGCCCCGGCCTCGGCCAGGACGTGGCTGAGCAGGGCGATGCCGAACACTGCGGAAGCGAAGGCTCCGCCGATGGTCTTGGTGGTGTTGGTCAGGCCCGTGGCCATCGCGGTCCGGTTGAGGGGCGCCGCCGCCGCGGCCGCCGAAGGAAGCGCCGCCACGAGGGCCCCGGAGCCGACACCGGCGATCGCCATGTTGACCAGTGCCTGGGTGAGACTGCCATGGAACGGCAGGAACAGCAGGTAGCCCAGGCCCACGAGCGTGGCGGCGCCCACGAGGGTCCAGCGCGGGGTGAGCCGGCGGGTCACGACCGGATACAGCAGGGCGCCCACCAGCAGCGCCAGCACATAGACGCCGATGATGATGGAGACTTGCCCGGCGCGCAGCCCGAGACCGTAGCCGTGCAGCGCGGGGTCGGTCCGGGCGAAGGTGGACAGCGGGGCCTGCGCGCCCAGGACCGAGACGCCAAAGAGCGCTGCGGTCAGCTGGACGGGCCACATGGACTTGCCCCGCAGCATCCGGATGTCCACGAGCGGATCGGCCTCGCGCAGCTCGTACCGCGCGAACGGAATGAACACCAGAATTCCGGCTCCCACCAGCGCCCATGGCCACCACGCGCCGGCTCCATTGAGGCGCATAAATGTCAGTCCCGACGTGATGAGCAGCAGTCCGAGGGCGAGGAGCGTGAAGCCGCGGGTGTCCACGCGTCCGCCGCTGCGCTCACGCGACTCCGGCACGCCAAACCGGACGGCGAACCAGCATGCGGACACGGCCACCGCAGGGACCAGGAGCACCAGCTGCAGCTGGCCCGCGAACACTTCCACGAGCGCCCCGGCGGCGAGCGCTCCGGCGATGACACCGGCCTCCAGCGCCCCGACGAGGACGCCGGCTGCGCGCCGGGTGCGGGCGGCGCCGTCGGGCAGCTGATGGACGCGGCTGAAGATCAGGGCAATTTCCAGGGGCAGCCAGACCACGTAGAAACCCTGGAACGACCACGCGGCCAGGAAGGTCCAGAAGTCCGGGGCGAGCGCGACGCCCCAGGAGGCCGCAGCGGTGACCAGCGTGGAAACCAGCAGGATCTTCTTGTGCCCGTACATGTCCCCCAGCTTGGCCAGCACCGGCACGGCGAGGGCGCTGACCATGAGCTGCGCAGCCTCGAACCAGTTGACGTCGGCGTCGTGGATCCCCAGGTGCCGGGCGATATCGGTGAGGATGGGCGTGTAATAGCCCTGCAGGATTCCGCTGGTGAGCTCCACCAGACACAGAAAAGCGACAACACGGCGCATGGCGGCCTTCCGGGAGGGCGGGCACCTCGCGGCCAGCCGGTTGATTGCATCCTAGGCCCGCGCCAGCTCCGAAGGCGGGAACGCGGCCGGGAAGACGGGCCGGGAAACCCGGCCGGAACGTGCGGGAATATTCGTCCGTGGCGGGCGTTATACCGGTCGATAGATGCAAACGCATGTATATCGGCTATAGTAGAACCAGCTCCCGGATCCATCCCGGCCACGGAAAGGCACACCATGCAGATCGGCGTATTCAGCGTCAGCGACATCACCACCGACCCCACCACGGACCGCACCCCGACGGAGCACGAGCGGATCAAGGCGTCCGTGGCGATCGCCAAGAAGGTCGAAGAGATCGGCATGGATGTCTATGCCCTCGGCGAGCACCATAACCGGCCGTTCTTCTCGTCCTCCCCCACCACCACGCTGGCGTACATCGCGGCCCAGACCGAGCGCATCATCCTGTCCACGGCCACGACCCTGATCACCACCAACGACCCCGTGAAGATCGCCGAGGACTTCGCGATGCTCCAGCACCTCGCGGACGGACGCGTGGACCTGGTCCTGGGCCGCGGCAACACCGCCCCCGTCTACCCCTGGTTCGGCAAGAACATCCAGGACGGGATCGAACTCGCGATCGAGAACTACTCCCTGCTGCGCCGCTTGTGGGACGAAGACACCGTGAACTGGTCCGGCAAGCACCGCACGCCGCTGCAGAACTTCACCTCCACCCCCCGCCCGCTCGACGGCGTCGCCCCCTTCGTGTGGCACGGCTCGATCCGCACGCCGCAGATCGCCGAAGTGGCGGCGTATTACGGTGACGGCTTCTTCGCCAACAACATCTTCTGGCCCAAGGAGCACTACCAGCAGCTGATCGGCCTCTACCGCGAACGCTACGAGCACTACGGCCACGGCAAGGCGGACCAGGCGATTGTGGGCCTCGGCGGCCAGTTCTTCATGCGGAAGAACTCCCAGGACGCCGTCAAGGAGTTCCGCCCCTACTTCGACAACGCCCCGGTCTACGGCCACGGCCCCTCGCTGGAGGACTTCACGTCCCAGACCCCGCTGACCGTCGGCAGCCCGCAGGAAGTGATCGAAAAGACCCTGACGTTCCGGGAGTACTTCGGCGACTACCAGCGCCAGCTCTTCCTGATCGACCACGCGGGCCTGCCGCTGAAGACCGTCCTGGAACAGCTGGATCTGTTCGGCGAGGAAGTGCTGCCGGTGCTCCGCAAGGAATATGCCGCGCTCAAGCCGGCACACGTGCCCGAACCGCCGACGCACGCCGGCCGGGTGGCCGCCGCGCTGGCAGCGGGGCCCACCGATGCCGCCGCGGCCGCCGCGTCTGAGACCACCGTCCAGGGGTCATGATGCCCGCCAAGGCCACAGAATCGCCGGTACGCCTGGCCGCGGAAACCTGGGAATCCCTGTTCCGGGCCCAGGTGGCGGTGATGCGCAAGCTGCAGGCGGCGCCGGCGTTCAAAGCCCTGGCGCTCAATGAGTACGACGTCCTGTTCACGCTCTCCCGCTGCCCCTCCGGGTGGCTGCGCCTGAACGAGCTCAACGACAATGTGCTGCTGAGCCAGTCCAGCCTGAGCCGGCTGGTGGAGCGGCTCGACAAGCGCGGGCTCGTTGAACGGACACCGGCCCCGGAGGACGGCCGCGGAATCCTCATCCGGCTCACCGCTGCCGGACGGGACCTGCAGAAGCAGATCGGCCGGGAACACGTGCGCGACATCGCCGCGCTTGTGGGCCCGGCCCTCTCCGCCGCCGAACAGCAGGAGCTGCTGCGGCTGACCGAGAAGCTCCGCGCCGCGGTCTCCGTGCGCTGAAACCGTGCGCTGAGACCGTCCGCTGAAACCGTACGCCGGGCGTGCGCCGGCGCGCCGGCCGGCCTAGTGGATGGCGACCAGCTGCGCCGGGTCTTCCTGCGGCAGCTCGTCGACGACGGCGGTGACGCTGAGTTCCTTCAGCGACAGGCTGCCGCCCACGGTGGACAGGAAGGCGGTGTCCGAGGAGTCACGCCCCGCCGTGATCCGCAGCATGCTCGCCCGCGGCGCCAGCCCCGTGGGGTCGATGACGTGCCAGGCGCCGTTGATGTGCGCCTCGGCCACGGCGTGGAAGTCCATCGGGGTCAGGCCTGGGGCGTAGACGGCGGCCAGCCGGGCCGGGACGTTCTTGGATCGCAGCAGGGCAATGGCGAGGTGGGCAAAGTCCCGGCAGACGCCGCGGCGGTGCAGCAGGGTTTCGACCGCGCCGTCGGTCCCCCGCGAGGATCCGCTGACGTAGCGCAGTTCGTTGAAGACCCAGTCGCGGACGGCGCGGAGCAACTCCTCGCCCTGAAGCCCGCCGAATTCGGCATAGGCAGTGGGCAGCAGCCGGTCCGACTCTGCATAACGGCTGGGCCGGACATAGCGGATCAGTTCCATGAGCCCGGGCTCCTCGGGCAGCGCGAAGCCGGTGACGGTGGCCGAGTACTCAACCAGCACGTCGGTGGGCTCGGCGAATTCCATGTAGTGGAAGCGCCCGCCGTGGTGGTCCGAGAGTTCGGTCAGCGGCACGTCTCCGCCTCCCGCGGTCACCCTGAGCGATTCTTCGATCGAGTCGTACCCTGCGTTCCGGGCCACGGCCACGGCCAGAGCCACCTTGGTCTCGGCAACGGTCTTGAAGGCCAGGCGGGCGGCTACGGCGCGTTCCATGTATCTCTGTCTCCGGGTGTGGGATGTGAGGTGGGTGCAAGGGAAGTCGCCGTCAACGGCCCGGGGATGTGCGGGCGGGCGGGACTAGTTTTTGATCTTCAGAGACATTAGCATCCGCTGGACGTTCGCGAATTCGGGTCCCTCGTTGACGTACTTGGCCGCCTGGTCGAGTGTGTCGAACGCCTTGGCGGGGGCAACCTTCTGGTCCGGGGCCAACGCTTTGAGCACCGTCAGGTCCCCGAATGAATAGTCCCCCTTGCCGGCCGGGCCACGGACCACGTTCTGCAACGCGCAGCCCTTCCCGCCGTCGCCGCCCACCACATTGGTGATGCCGTAGGAGCCAAAGTACTTATAGCCCTGGATCACCCGGAACACCACGTGCGGGTCAATCGTTCCCCCGCCGCCGGCGTGCGGCAGGTCAACCGGCACGCTGCTGACCACGACGTAGTTGCGTGCTGCGTCGGCCGCGCAGGCCGCGGCAGGCTGCCGGGGCAGGCCGGTCTGCAAGGTGGCCAGGTAGGCGCCGTCGGCGTCCTTGACGGTGATCTTCAGCGCCCCGGGCAGCGCACCGGCGTCGGGAGCTACGGACTGGACAATCCAGTCCTGCGGCACCTCAAAACTGACGGTCTTTGCCGGGTCGGTGAAGACCTTCCAGGCCGCCGCGCTCGAGCCCGGAGAGGCGGAAGCGCTGGCCGAGGGGGCGGGACCAGTGGCGGCAGAGGGCACCGCACTCTCACTCGCGCTGTCCGCCGCGCTGCTCCCTGCGGTCCAGACCGGCGTCCCCTTGCCGTCGCTGCTGCAGCCCGAAAGGGCTGCCGCCGCGACCGCGAGCGCCGCGCCGGTGCGCAGCGCAGCACTCCGGATTCCTGCGGTGCCTGATCCTGAAGAAGGGGCCCTCCCAGTCATGGTGCCAGCGTAGCCGGGGCGCCGCATGACTCAGAGCTCCCGCATCAGTGTTTCGTAGAACCGGACGCCCTGCTCCAGCGTCTCCAGGCCGATCTTTTCGTCAACGGCGTGGATGGAGCCGCGGGCCCGGACGTCCATGAAGAACGGCGCGAAGCGGTACACGGCACCGCAGATCCCGGTGAAACGGCGCGAGTCGGTGCCGCCCATCATGATGTAGGGGGTGATGATCGCCTCGGGGAAGACCTGCCCGATGCAGTCCGCCAGCAGGTCCCACTGGGCCCCCGAGGACGGCGACACCGGGGACGGGCCGTTGCCCTCCACGACGTGCAGTTCGACTTTCGGGTCGCGGATGATTCTCCGCAGCAGTGCCATGGTGCCCTCGACCGTCTCCCCCACCGCCACCCTGATGTTGGCGTTGGCCTTCGCCGTGGCGGCGAGGACGTTCGCCCCGGAGCTGCCTTCGAGCGTGGTGATGGCGACGGTGGTTCGGGTCATGGCGTTGGTCTCGCTGCCGAGCCGGCCGAAGAGCCAGGTGATCGGCGCCCGGAGCAGTGCCACATTCGCGAACACGGCCCGCAGCGGCGGCGGCGTGTGCGGGCCGAAGCGGCGCAGCATCTCGGCGGTCACTTCCGGCAGCGACTGCGGGAACGGGCTGCGCTCGATCCGGGTGATGGCGCGGGCCAGCCGCGCCGTCGCCCCCATCCGCGGCGGCGTGGAGGCGTGTCCGCCCGGGTCCCGGGTCAGCAGCTCCACGTCCAGGATTCCCTTTTCGGCCACGCCGACGACGGCGGCCGGCCGGCTCACCCCCGGGAAGGCGCCGCCCGCGACGGCGCCGCCCTCGTCCAGCACGAGCCAGGGCAGCACACCGCGGCCGGCCAGCAGGTCCGCGGCAGCCGCCGCGCTGTTGCCGGCCGTCTCCTCGTTGTTGCCGAACGAGAAGTAGAGGTCATGTGCGGGCGCATACCCCGCCAGCAGCAGGCGCTCGGCCGCCTCCAGGATGGCCACGAGCTGGCCCTTGTCGTCCAGTGTCCCCCGGCCCCACAGGAAGGTGCCGTCGTTGTGGCCGGAGAACGGCGGGTGTGTCCACTCCCCCGGGTCGTCCGCCGGAACGACGTCGTAGTGCGCCATCAGCACCGACGCCCGGTGCCCGGCCGCCGGGTCCTCCGCCACGGCGCTGCCGGGCCACCGGTACAGGAGGGCGTGGCCGTTGACACGCTCCAGTTCCATGGCGGCATGGACCGCCGGATACAACCGGGGCAGCGCGGCGATGAATGACTCGAACTCGGCTGTCTCCCCTCCGGCCCCGGCCCGGGAGGTCCCCCCGGCCCGGATGGACACGGTCCGGTACGTCACGAGCTCCGCCAGCGACGCCGCCGCGTGCCCGGCGCCCGGCGCGTGCCCGGGACTGCCCGGTGTGCCGCCGGGGCTCTTGGGGGTAATGCCGGCGGCCGCGTTCTGCAGGGGGTTGCGCATGCGCGAAAGTCTACGGCCGGAGGGTCCGCCGGAACGGGCTATTCGGCGCGCGGGTCCGGCCCCGGAATCCGGGCACAATTTCGGCGCCCAAATTTCGGCCCCGGGAAAGCGGATACGCTGGGGGCATGGCCGAACAGCACATTGACGGAACGCACTTTGGGGACCAGGGCGACGTGGCAGGCATGTCGGCCCTCGATATCGCGGACTGGCGGCTGCGGACCTTTGCCCTCTACGCCACGACGCGGAAGATCGCCGCGGACAGCCCGGCCGAGGCGCATTCCTACTGGCGCCAGGAGCGGGACCGCATGTTCGGCACCCACCCGGCTTCCGCGCTGACCGCCGAGGCCAAGGCCACTTTCGGCGGCCTGAAGACGGCGGACTACGATCCGATCTACCGTTTCCACGTCCCGCTGACCCCCGAGGGCGCCGGGCGGGAGATGAACGTGGAGACCGGGACCGACGGCCTGGTCCGGTTTGTGCGGCTGGGCACCTTCGACCTGCCCGAGATGGGACAGCTCGCGGTCTGGAAGCTCAGGGGCTACGGCGGCGGCATCTTCGTGCCGTTCCGTGACGCCACCGCGGGCCAGCCCGGCGGCAGCTACGGCGCGGGACGCTACCTCCTGGACACCATCAAGGGGGCTTTCCACGGCGTGCGGGGCACCGGGCCCCAGGCCGAATTCATCCTGGACTTCAATTTCGCCTACAACCCCTCGTGCGCCTACAACGAGGCCTGGGCATGTCCATTGGCGGGCCCGGCGAACCGGCTGGCCGTGGACATCCCCGTGGGCGAGCTGTACTGAGCGGATGGAGTCCCAGCTCGAACAGCTTGACCCTGCCCCCGCCGTCGTCCGCGGGCCGAAGACCCGGCGGTACCGCGGAATCCTCCGTTACCCCGTGGTCCGGCAGCTCATCCGGTTCACCGGCGTCGGCATTGTCTGCACCCTGACCTCCCTGGCCCTGTACGCCCTGTCCCGGCCCTGGCTCGGTGCCCAGCCGGCCAACGCGGCGGCCCTGATCCTGACATCGTTCATGAATACCGCCCTCAACCGGCGCCTGACGTTCAAGATCACCGAACGCCGCCGGATGAAGCGGGACCACCTCAACGGCCTGATCGTGATCCTCGTCGCGCTGCTGATCACCGGCGGCAGCCTGGCCGTCCTGCACTGGGTCAACCCGGAGGCCACCGTGGCCGAGGAGCTGTGGACCACCACCCTCTCCGGCTTCGCCGCCACCGCCGTGCGGTTCACGATGCTGCGGCACTGGATCTTCCGCCGCGCCCGCCACCGCTGACTTCGCCCAGTGCCCCCACCCCCGGTTGAGCTGTCAGTTCAAGCCGCCACGGGTGACCGATAAGGACATCTACTGATAGGTCAACCGGTGGAGGGGGTGCCGAGGGTGCGGACGCCGGCGACGGCGGTGCGGACCGCGGCCGCCGCCTCCTGCAACTGCGCTGCCGTCACGGTCGAGTCGAAGCTGAACCGTACCGCCGTCTGGGCGATCTCGGGGGCGATGCCCATGGCCAGCAGCACCGGCGAGGGCGCATCCGAGCCCGCCGCGCATGCGGACCCGCTGGAGCACACCACACCCTGGCGCTCGAGTTCCAACAGCACGGACTCGCCGCTGGTGCCCGGGAAACAGAACGACGCCACCGAGGGCAGCCGCTCGGTGGGGTGGCCGGTGAGCTGCGCGCCGGGAACACCGGCCAGCACGGCGTCGATGAACCCATCGCGGAGGGCAGCCACGCTCCCGGCCGGCTCCCGCGGCAGCGCCAGGGCCGTTGCGAGCGCCACCGCGCCGGCGACGTTTTCGGTGCCCGAGCGGCGGCCCCGTTCCTGCCCGCCGCCGTGGACCAGCGGTTCCACCCGGACCCGGCCGCGCACAAACAGCGCGCCGCTGCCTTTGGGCGCGCCCAGCTTATGGCCGGAAATGCTCAGCGCGTCCACGCCCAGCGCGCCCGTCTCCAGCGGCAGCCAGCCGGCGGCCTGGACGGCATCGGTGTGGAACGGCACCCCGTGGGCGCGGGCCAGCGCCGCGAGCCGGGCGATGGGCTGGACCGTGCCGACCTCGTTGTTGGCGTACATGATGCTCACCAGGGCCGTCCCGGGCTGCAGCACGGCGGCGAGGGCCTCTTCGCTCACCTGCCCGAAGTGGTCCACGGGGATCACGTCGACGGCGAAGCCGTGGACCCGTTCGAGGTATCTGGCGGATTCTTCCACCGCGGGATGTTCGACGGCGCTGATCGCCACCCGGTCCAGGCGCGGATCGGCGGCGCGCCGGGCCAGCGCGATGCCCTTGACGGCGAGGTTGTCCGCTTCCGTGCCGCCGGAGGTGAAGACGACTTCCCCGGGCCGGCAGCCGAGGGCCTTGGCGGTTGCGGCGCGGGCCCCTGCGAGCGCCGAGGCAGCCGCCTCACCCAGGGAGTGATGGCTTGACGGGTTGCCGAATTCGCCCGTGAGGTACGGCCACATGGCCTCCAGCACCTCGCGGCGGACCGGGGTGGTGGCTGCGGCGTCGAGGAAGATCACGGTGCGCCTCAGCCGGCCGCCGGACCGGCGCCGGACTCAAGGGCCGGCTCGACATCCAGCTCAATGTCCAGGCCGAGGTCCAGGGCCGTGACACTGTGCGTCAGCGCGCCGATCGAGATGACGTCCACCCCCGTGGCCGCGATGTCCGCCACGGTAGCAAGGTTGACGTTGCCGCTGGCCTCGACGCGGGCCCGGCCGCCCACCAGCCCCACGCCGGCCGCGAGCTCGGCCAGGGAGAAGTTGTCCAGCATGATGGTGTCCACCCCGGCGGCAAGGACGGGCTCGATCTGCTCCATGGTGTCCACCTCCACCTCGAAGTGAGTTGTGTGGCCCAGCTGGGCCTTGGCGCCGCGCAGCACCGCGGTCAGCTTCGCCGGGTCGCCGCCGGTGAGGACGGCCAGGTGGTTGTCCTTGGCCAGGACGGCGTCGGAGAGGCTGAAGCGGTGGTTGGCGCCGCCGCCGCAGCGCACGGCGTAGCGTTCGAGCACCCGCAGCCCCGGCGTCGTCTTGCGGGTGTCCGTGATCCGGGCCCCGGTGCCGTCCACGAGCGCCACGAACTCGGCGGTTTTGGTGGCGATGGCGCTCATCCGCTGGACCAGGTTCAGTGCGACGCGTTCGGCCAGCAGCACGGCCCTGGCGTTTCCGGTCACGCGGGCCAGGGCGGTTCCGGCGGCGAAGGCCTCGCCGTCGTGGACCAGCAGTTCGACGACGGCGCCCGGGTCGGTCAGCTGCATCGCCGCGGCGAAGACCTCCCCGCCGCTCAGCACGCCGGGAACGCGGGCATTGAGCACCGCGGTGGCCCGCGCCTGCGCGGGGATGAGCGTCTGGGAGGTGATGTCCCCGTACGGGGCGTCCTCCTGGAGCGCCGCGCTGAGGACGGCCAGGACGGCGGCCTCGGGCAGGCTCCCGGCGAGCGCCGCGGCGCTGGTGGGCAGGGTTTCCGGGGCAGCGGTTGCGTGGGCAGTGGTGGTCACGAGGAAATCCTTTGCATGGAATGGGTGAAGGCTGAGGTGGCGGCGGTGTCTGCCCGGTAGTGGGCGCCGATGGAGTGCGTGCGCTGCCGGGCCGCCGCCACGAGGAGTTCCGCGGCCAGCAGCAGGTTCCGGTCCTCATGGCCGGCCTGGTCCAGCCCGGCCAGGTCGCGGCCTTCAAGGACGGTTCCCCACTGCGCCAGCTGGGCCGCGGCGGCCTCGAGGTCGGCGCCCGTGCGCGTGACTCCCGCGGCCGCTGTCATGAGCCTGCCCAGGGCCGCCCGGCTGAACGGGACCTCCACGGCACCGGCGGCGCCGGTCGCCCCCGTCCTGGGAGTCTCAGCCGGCGGGGACGTCACGGGGCTGCCGGGGTGGAAGTCCCGGGCGGCCGGCGCGGGCCAGTCCGTCGCCGGCACGGGTGCGCGCAGGAAGTCCTCGACCGCACGGCGGCTGAACACGAGGCCCTCCAGCAGCGAGTTGCTCGCCAGCCGGTTGGCCCCCTGGGCGCCCGTGCGGGCCACCTCACCGGCGGCATACAGCCCGGGTACCGACGTGCGGCCCCGCAGGTCGGTGCACACACCGCCCATCCAGTAGTGGGCTGCCGGGGACACGGGTACGGTCTCTGCGGTCCAGTCGTAGCCGGCGGCCCGGGTGGCCGCCGTGATGGTCGGGAACCGCCGGGCCAGGAAACCCGCGCCCCGCTCTGCCTCGAGGCCGCGGGCGTCCAGGTAGACCGGGCTGTCCGGCGCGGCCCCGGTGGCGGCCAGGTGCAGGGCGATGCTGCGGGAGACGACGTCGCGGGGGGCCAGTTCGGCGTCGGGGTGGTAGTCGGGCATGAAGCGGTATCCCGCAGCGTCCAGCAGCACCGCGCCCTCGCCGCGGACCGCTTCGGAGATGAGCAGGGCCGGCGGCCCGCCGGGGACCTCCTCAGCGGCAAGGGTGGTGGGGTGGAACTGGAAGAACTCGAGGTCCCGCACCGCGGCGCCGGCACGCCAGGCCAGGGCCAGGCCGTCGGCGGTGGCGACGGAGGGGTTGCTGGTGCGGGCAAAGAGCCGCCCCGCACCGCCGGTGGTGAGCAGGACGGCGTCGGCAGCCAACTCCTGGGGCCGCCCGCCGGCCAGGTAGGCCACGCCGGTGACCCGTGCCGGCGCCGGAGGTGTGCTGCCGGGCTGTGACAGTTCTGCCGGCAGTGCTTCAGCCAGTTCTTCAGTCAGCTCTTCAGTCAGCTCTGCCGGTTCGGTCAGGAGCGCGGTGACGAACGCGCTGGTCTCCACCCGGAGCCGGCCGTGGCCGGCACGATCCAGGACCGCGCGTTCCAGGACGGCGGCGACCAGCCCGCGGGCGATGCAGGCGCCCGTCGCGTCCCCGCCGGCGTGCAGGATGCGCGGCGCCGAGTGTGCCGCTTCCAGGCCCAGGGCCGGTCCGCCGCCCGGACCGGCGTCGAATTGCACGCCGTAGCGGCCCAGGCCGGCGATGTCCCGGACAGCCTCGGTGCACAGGACCCGGACTGCCTCGGCATCGTTCAGCCCGGCGCCGGCGGCGAGGGTGTCCGCGATGTGCGCCTCCACGGAGTCCCCGGGGGCGGCATCCTCCGGTGCCAGCACGGCCGAGACGCCGCCCTGGGCGTAGAAGGTGTTGCTCTGCTCCAGCGTCCCCTTGCTCAGCAGGACCACCTCGATGTCACGGCCGCCTGCGGTGGCGGCGTCGGTGGCGAGCAGCGCGGCGTAGAGCCCCGCGATCCCGCTGCCGACAATCACGAGCCGCCTGGTCACGGCCGCGCCGCCAGCATGCGTTCCAGGGCCACCTTGGCCGGGGCGGCCACGTCCTCGTCCACGGTGATGCGGTTCAGCACCGCGCCGCGGACCAGCGCTTCCAGGACCCAGGCAAGGTAGCCGGGGTGGATGCGGTACATCGTGGAGCAGGGGCAGATCACCGGGTCCAGGCAGAAGATGGTGTGCTGCGGGTATTCCGCGGCGAGACGGTTCACCATGTTGATCTCGGTGCCGATTGCAAACGTGGTGGGTTCCGTGGCCGCGGCGATGGCCTTCTTGATGAAGTCGGTGGAGCCGGCGGAATCGGCGGCATCGACCACCTCCATGGGGCATTCCGGGTGCACGATCACCTGCACGCCGGGGAACTCGGCGCGGGCCTTTTCGATCTGGCCCACGTTGAAGCGCTTGTGGACCGAGCAGAAGCCGTGCCAGAGGATCACCCGGGAATCGAGCAGGGTCGCCTCGTCGTTGCCGCCGAGGTCCTTGCGCGGGTTCCACATCGGCATCTGCTCCAGCGGCACCCCCATGGCCTTGGCGGTGTTGCGGCCCAGGTGCTGGTCCGGGAAGAACAGCACCCGCTGGCCGCGCTCGAACGCCCATTCCAGCACCGTCGCGGCGTTCGAGGAGGTGCAGACGATCCCCCCGCGCTCGCCGCAGAAGCCCTTGAGGGCTGCGGAGGAGTTCATGTAGGTGACCGGGATGACCGGGACCCGGCCCTCGGCGTCGAGCTCGGTGCCGAAGACTTCCTCAAGCTGTTCCCAGCACTCGGTGACCGAGTCGATGTCCGCCATGTCCGCCATGGAGCAGCCCGCGGCGAGGTTGGGCAGGATCACGGCCTGGTCGGGGCGGGACAGGATGTCCGCCGTCTCGGCCATGAAGTGCACGCCGCAGAAGATGATGGCCTCCGCGTCCGGCCGGGTCAGGGCGGCGTTGGCGAGCTGGAAGGAATCGCCCACGAAGTCGGCGTATTCGATCACTTCGTCGCGCTGGTAGAAGTGCCCCAGCACGACGGCGCGGTCCCCCAGTGCCGCTTTGGCGGCGCGGATCCGGGTGTCGAGTTCGGCGTCGGAAGCGAGCTTGTACTCTTCGGGGAGCTGGCCCTGCCGGGGAGTGGAGGCCGGAGCGACGTCGGTGGAGGAGGCACCCGGGCCGTAGGCGGGCACGCCGGCGAGGGCCTCGGCGAGGTCGTAGTCCCAGGGCCCGCGGGCCAGCGCGGGGCTGCAGGTGGAGGCGGCCGCGCCCTGTGCCATGGTGGTGGCCTGCTCGCGCGTGATCAGCTGGATTGCCGTGTTGACGCTGCTCATGGTGTGCTCCTGTTGTCTGGGTCGAGGCCTGGGCGGCCGGTGAAGCGGTAGAGGCGGGGCGGGCGGTGCTTGCCGCCCTGCAGATAGTGATCGGTTTCTTCGATTTCCGGGGTGGCCTTGACCTGCCGGCGGAAGTTGGCGGGATCGAGTTCGCGGTCCAGGACGGCCTCGTAGACCTCCCGGACCTGGGCGAGGGTGAAGTACTCGCCCAGCAGGTGGTAGGCGATGGATCCATAGGCCATCTTGTTGCGCAGCCGCCACAGCGCGTAGTCGACGATCGAGTTGTGGTCGAAGGCCAGCTCGCCCAGCCGGTCGGCGCGGAACCAGCGCACGTTCTCCGATTCGTCGGCAAGCGCGGCCTCCGTGGGCTGGACGAGTGCCCAGTACACAATCGAGACGACGCGCTGGGTGGGCGAGCGGTGCAGCCCGCCAAAGGCGTAGAGCTGCTCGAGGTAGTTCGGGGCCAGGCCCGTGGTCTCGCGCAGGTTCCGCGACGCTGCGTCCTGGAGTGACTCGGAGTGTGTCAGCGGGCCGCCCGGCAGTGCCCAGAGGCCCTTGAACGGTTCGCGGATCCGGCGCACGAGCGGGATCCACAGCGTGGGCCGTCCGGAGCGCTCGCTGGGGCGCAGCGCAAAGATCACAGTGGAGATGGCCAACGACGGCGGCGCGGTCTGGCGCTCCGAGACGTTGGCTGCTGTGGTGTAAACGGTGATCCACCCGCCCTCTTGGGTCCCGGGCGGGTCCGTCATGGACTGCCCGGCTGGATCCGGCCCGACCGCCGGATTAGTTATAGTCAAAGTGACTAGAACTAATGATACGGCCGAGCCGCCCGGTCGCAAAATGTTTCAGGTCACATGCTTCTCACTTGGCGGCGGCCGCGGCTTCCAGCAGCGGCAGGGTGCGGCCCTGGAAGTGGGTATTGAGCACGATCACGGAGGACGAGCGCAGGACGGACCTGGTCGCGATCATGGCATCGAGGACGCGCTGAAGGTCCGAATTGGAGCGTGCTGCTATCCGGGCCATGAGGTCCGAGCTCCCGGAGACGGTGTGGATCTCAATCAGCTCGGGGATCCGCGCCAGGGCCTCCACGACGGCGTCATGGCCGAGGTCCTGGTTGATCGTGAGGGAACAAAACGCCACCACGGGATAGCCGAAGTGCGCCGGATCGGGCTGCGGCACCCATGAGCCGATCACGCCGGCGTCCTGCATCCGGTCCAGGCGCGACTGCACCGTGGCGCGGGCAACCTTCAGCACCCGGGAGGCCTCCAGCACGGAGGACCTGGGGGAATCCGTGAAAAATCGGACAATCTTTGCATCAAGCGGATCAACATCCATGGATTTTTCCTTCCCAAGCGGGACCAGGCCGGACAAACAGCCGTCGATGCCCTGATTCAGTTAGCAAACTGCCACCATGCTCTCACGGCGGAGGCCCCCCGGCGGCCGGGGGCCGGGCCCAAATCCGGTAAATTCAATAGGTCCCATAAGGACGCAAAGATCCAAACCACACAAAGGTTCGCCATGACAATGAAGTCCACCGCGACGCTACCCACCGCGGTCCCCGCCCCGAGCCTGGGGCACAGCATGAAGCCACGCCAACTGACCATGATGGGACTGGGCAGCGCCATCGGCGCGGGCCTGTTCCTCGGCTCGGGGGCAGGAATCCAGGCGGCGGGACCGGCCGTGCTGATCTCCTACCTTGTCGCCGGAACCCTGATCATCCTGGTGATGTGGGCGCTCGGGGAGATGGCCGCGGCCAATCCCAACAGCGGCGCCTTCTCCGTGTACACGCAAAAGGCCATGGGCAAGACCGCCGGGGCCACCGTCGGCTGGCTCTGGTGGCTGCAGCTCGTGGTGGTCATCGCCGCCGAGGCCCTCGGTGCCGCCGGGCTCCTGTTCACCGTGTGGCCGGTGATCCCCGTCTGGGCACTGTCCCTGATCTTCATGGCCCTGTTCACCGCCATCAACCTGGCGGGCGTGAAGAACTTCGGCGAGTTCGAATTCTGGTTCGCCATCCTCAAGGTCGCCGCCATCGTGATTTTCCTGGCCATCGGCACGGCCCTGCTGCTGGGCTTGCTGCCGGACGTCCCGTCCCCCGGCCTCGGCAACTTCACGTCCGGCTTCGCCCCGGCGGGCCTGGGCGGCATCGCAACCGCACTCTTCGTCGTGATTTTCGCCTTCGGCGGCACCGAGATTGTCAGCGTGGCCGCGGCCGAGACGGAAAACCCGGAGCGCAGCGTCGCCCAGGCGATCCGCACCGTGGTCTGGCGGATCCTCGTGTTCTACATCGGCTCGGTATTCGTCATCGCGGCCGTCCTGCCCTCAACCTCCGCGGCCCTGAAGTCCCCCTTCGCCGGCGTCCTCGACGTCGCCCGGATCCCCGGCGCCGGTGCGGCGATCACCCTTGTCGCCGTCATCGCGCTGCTGTCCGCCTTGAACGCCAACCTCTACGGCGCGTCCCGCATGGTGTACTCGCTCTCTGAGCGCGGCGAAGCCCCCAGGGTCCTCTCAAAGCTCAACACGGCCCGGGTCCCGGTCGTGGCGGTAAGCGTCTCCGTGGCCTTCGGCTTCCTGGCCGCCGTCCTGGAACTGCTCTTCCCGGACCAGATCCTGCCGGCCCTGTTCCAGCTTGTCGGCTCCACCTGCCTCGTGGTGTGGGGCTCGGCCCTGGTGTCCCAGCTGATCCTGCGCCGCCGGGCAGACCGCGACGGCACTGCGCTGCCGCTGCGGATGAAGGGCTTCCCCGGGCTGACGATCTTCGGGCTCGTGCTCCTGGCGCTGATCTTCGCCGTCGGCTTCAGCAGCCCGGAGAGCAGCAAGCAGCTGGTCAGCACCCTGGTGCTGGTGGCCGGCATCGCCGTGGCGTGCTGGACGGGCGCCCGGATCACCCGGAACCGCAACGCCGCCGCCGCCGCAAAAGCCGATCAGCCGTCCAGCTAAGTCGCTAGACAAATTGCCAAGCTCACCGGCGCGCGGGGCGGCAAAAGTATGCAGTCTGGGCACCCCCGCCTAGGCTGATTGCCCACCCCGCCGCCGGTGACTAGGGTCACAGGCATGGACACACTTCTCCCCGTGGCTTCCGGCAGCGCTGCCGGGCCGCTCACAGCCGACGAACTCCGCGAGCTCTATTCGCTCATGGTGGCCGTCCGTCACCTCGACACCTCGGCCATCGCCTGGCAGCGGCAAGGCATCATCCCCGGCTACGCCCCCGAACTCGGGCAGGAAGCGGCCCAGGTGGGCAGCGGCTACGCCGTGGACACCACCCGGGACTTCGTCTTCCCCACCTACCGCGAAATGGGCGTCGCCCGGACCATGGGGGTGGACATGGTGGCCTACATGTCCACCCACAAGGCCACGTGGCACGGCGGCCTGTACAACCCGCTGGAATCCCGGCTGGCCCCGATCCAGGCGGTCGTCGCCGGGTCCGTCCTGCACGCCGTCGGCTGGGCCCACGGCCAGACGCTGGATGGGAAAGACGGCGTCGCCCTGACCTACTTCGGTGACGGCGCCTCCTCGCAGGGCGATGTGCACGAGGCGATGAACTTTGCCGCCGTGATGAAGGCGCCGGTGGTGTTCTTCGTCCAGAACAACGGCTGGGCCATCTCGGTCCCCACCGAACGGCAGGTGGCTGGCGGCTCCGTCGCGGCCCGCGCCGCGGGTTACGGGATGCCGGCGCTGAAGATCGACGGCGACGACGTCGCCGCGGTCCTGGAGGCAACCCGCCGAGCCTTCGCGCATGCCCGCTCCGGCAACGGCCCGGTGCTCATCGAAGCCATGACCTACCGCCGCGGCCCGCATTCCACGTCCGATGACCCGGGCCGCTACCGCTCCCTCGACGAGGAACGCGACGGCGCCGGCACCGACCCGATCGAGCGGCTCCGGCAGCGGCTGCAGGCCGATGGAATCGCCGACGAGACGTTCTTCGCCGGCGCGCTGG
Source organism: Arthrobacter sp. 131MFCol6.1 (assembly GCF_000374925.1). GTDB lineage: Bacteria > Actinomycetota > Actinomycetes > Actinomycetales > Micrococcaceae > Arthrobacter. Next base: position 84,286 of record NZ_KB895553.1, on the reverse strand, counting down.
CCGCGGCCAAGGCCGAAGAGGAGCAGATCCGCACCGGCATCCAGGCCCTGGGCTCCCGGCCCGGAACTGAAATGTTTGACCTGGTCTTCCAGGAAACCACCCCTGCCCTGCAGGCCCAGGCCGCCAACTGGCGCGAGGAGTCCGAACATGTCTAACTCGATTCTCGAAGGCACAAACGCCGCAGGCGAGAGCACTGCCGACGACACCGTCGCCACCCCGGCCGGAAGCGAGCCCGCCACCACGGTGATGTCGATGCAGCAGGCGCTCAACCGCGCCCTCGACGAGGTCCTCGCGGACAACCCCAAAGCCGTGATCTTCGGCGAGGACTGCGGCCGGCTCGGCGGCGTCTTCCGCATCACCGACGGACTCCAGGCCAAGCACGGCGCGCAGCGCGTCTTTGACACCCCGCTGGCGGAATCCGGCATCCTGGGCATGTCCGTGGGCCTGGCGATGGCCGGGTTCCACCCCATTCCCGAGGTCCAGTTCGACGGCTTCGCCTACCCGGCCATCAACCAGATCGTCTGCCAGATCGCCCGGATGAACTACCGCAGCCGGGGCACCCTGCCGATGCCCGTCACCCTGCGGGTGCCCAGCTTCGGCGGCATCCGCGCCCCCGAACACCACGGCGAAAGCCTGGAGGCGCTCTTCGCCCACGTGCCGGGCCTGAAGGTGGTCTCGCCGTCGAACCCGCATGAGGCCTACCACCTGCTCAAGTACGCCGCCACGCGGCCGGACCCGGTGATCTTCATGGAGCCGAAGTCGCGGTACTGGCAGAAGGGTGAGGTAGACACCGCCAGGCACGATGCAGGCGGCGGCTCCCCCACCGGCGCCAAGGTCATGCGTGAAGGCCGCCACCTCACGCTGGTCGCATGGGGCGCCATGGTGGCCCGCTGCCTGCAGGTGGCCGAGCTCGCGGCCGAGGACGGGATCGACATCGAGGTCCTGGACCTGCGCTGGCTCAAGCCGATCGACGCCGAGGCCCTCGCCGCCTCCGTGCGCAGGACGCGCCGCGCCGTCGTCGTCCACGAAGCGCCGCTGACCTCCGGCCTCGGCGCCGAGGTGGCGCAGCTGATCACGCAAAGCTGCTTTGACACCCTCAGGGCGCCGGTGGAGCGCGTCACCGGCTTCGACGTCCCGTATCCCTCGGGCGACCTGGAAGATGAATACATCCCGAACATTGACCGGATCCTCTTCGGCATCCAGCGAGTATTGGAGTACAAACGTGGCTGAAATTTCCTTCCCGCTCCCGGATCTCGGCGAGGGCCTGATCGAGGCCACCGTGCTGGAATGGCTGGTTTCCCCGGGCGAGCAGGTGGAGCGCAACCAGCCGCTCGTGGAGGTCGAAACCACCAAGTCGGCCGTTGAATTGCCCAGCCCGCAGGCAGGTAAGGTAGTGCGTATCTACGGCGGGCCCGGCGACAAGATCAATGTCGGCGAGCCCCTGATTGTGTTTGAGGTGCCGGACAACACCGCCGGCATCGTGGGCACGGTCCCGAAGGAAGAGGCACCTAAGCGCCGGGTCCGCCTGAGCGCCGTACTTGATGAGGACTGAGAGCATGAGCGGCAGACACACCGGCGAACAGCATTCGCACACCGTTGAGGGCACCGACCCCCAGCTGTATGTGCAGGTGCACGAGCCCCAGAACGACGCCGGGCTCCGTCCCGTCCTGCTGCTGCACGGCTTCTCCTCCTCCTCCAAGCTCAACTGGGAGGACAGCGGCTGGCTCACCGCGCTCCTGGAAGCCGGCCGGCGCGTCATCACCGTGGACCTGCCCGGCCACGGCCGCAGCGGCGCCCCGGAGGACATGGACTCCTACTCCCCCAGCCGGATCCGCGCGGACCTGCTGCAGATTGTGTTCGACGCCGGCGCGCGTCCGCTGCGCGACGGGGACCCGTCCAGCGGGCTCGACGTGATCGGCTATTCGCTGGGGTCCCGGCTCGCCTGGGAGTTCGGGGCCACCCAGCACGAGCTGGTGCACCGGCTGGTCCTGGGCGGCCCGAACGTCGCCGACCCACTGGCGGACTTCGACCTGATCGCCGCGCAGCGGTACCTGGCCGACGGCACGCCGATCGCGGACGAGTCGACTGCCGGGCTGCTGAAAATGGCCATGCTGCTGCCCAGCAACAACATCTTCGCGCTGCTGTCCCTGGTCGAGGCGATCAAGACCGAGCCGTACGACCCCGCCGAAGCCGTCCCCCACATGCCGATGCTCCTCGTGGCGGGGGAAAACGACGACCGGGCCGCCTCCATGCCGGAACTCGCCGCCCTCGGCGCCAAGGCCGGCGGCATGGTCGAACAGCTCGTGCTGCCGGGCCGCAACCACACCAACGCCATCACCAGCCGTGCCTTCAAGCAGGGCGCCATCAGCTTCCTGGGCGTCTAGGCCTTCCTTAAAGCAACGCGGGGTCACTTACGGCCCGTCCGGGAGCTCCGGATGGGCCGTAAGTGACCCCGCGTTGTTTGTGTGTGGCTAGTGGTGGCTGCTGACGCCGAGCGGGCGGCCCTTCGTTTCCCCGGCCAGCAGGACGCCGACGGCGGAGATGACGCAGAGGACCATGATGTAGATGCCGATGGAGCCGGTCCAGTGGGTGCCCTGCAGGAGGACTTCCGCGATGGTGGCCGCGAATGCGCCGCCGAGGATGGCGCCAAACGCGTAGCCGATCGAGATCCCCGAGTAGCGCACGTTCGCCGGGAACATCTCGGCGTACATGGCGGACATGGGGCCGTAGGACAGGCCCAGGCCGATCGTCAGGACGAACAGCGCGACGCCGTAGAGCACGATGTTCTTGGTGTCAATCAGCGCGAACATCGGGATCATCCAGGCGAAGACGATGCCGTAGCCGATCAGGAAGGTCTTGACGCGGCCGATCTTGTCCGAGAGCCAGCCGCCGACCAGGGTGAAGATCAGCCAGCCGAAGGAGGCCAGCGTGGTGGCGAGCAGGATCTGCGGGGTGGGCATCTTCAGCGTCTTGGTGGCGTAGGAGATGAAGAAGGCAATCAGCAGGTAGCCGGCGGCGTTGTTGCCGATGAAGATCATCGTCGAGTAGAGGACGGCCTTCTTGTGCTTGCGGAGCAGCTCGCCCAGGGGCGCCTTGCTTTCTTCCTTGCGGTCCTGCATCTCCTTGAAGACGGGGCTCTCGGCGACCGCCCGGCGGATCAGGTAGCCGACGATGATCAGCACGATGGAGAGCAGGAACGGCACACGCCAGCCCCAGGCCGCGAAGTCTTCCTTGGACATGGAGGTGTTGAGGAAGTACAGCAGGCCGGTGGCCAGGATCATGCCGACCGGAACGCCGATCTGCGGGTAGGCGCCGAAGAGGCCGCGCCTGCTCTTGGGAGCGTGCTCCACGGCCATCAGGGCAGCACCGCCCCATTCACCGCCGGCGGAGAAGCCCTGGATGACGCGGAGCAGGATCAGCAGGATCGGGGCCCAGACGCCGATCTGCGCGTAGGTGGGCAGCATGCCGATCAGGGCCGTGGCGGCACCCATCATGATCAGGGTGAAGACCAGCATGGCCTTGCGGCCGAGGCGGTCTCCCAGGTGGCCGGCGACGATCGCGCCGAGCGGGCGGAAGAGGAAGCTGATGCCGATGAGGGCGAAGGACAGGATCTGCGCCAGGCCCGGGTTGGAGGCGTTCAGCGGGGCGAGGAACAGCGGCGACAGCAGCGTTGCGGTCAGCTGGGCAAAAATGAAGAAGTCGTACCACTCGATGGTGGTGCCGACCAGTGTCCCGGCGAGGACCTTGCGTTCCTCGTGTTTGCTGCTGGGACCCGCCTCAGAATCTACGGATGAAGTTACGGTCATTGGAACTCCGTTGCTGGGGGCAGAGGTACTGCCCGGGGTGGGTGCGAAGTGGATAACTGATGCCTCGTGGATTACTGATCGAACGGTCAGTTAGTATCCTGATACTACTATGAAAGATGTGATAAGGCACACATATTTCCGGGGAGTGTTTTCCTCGGGTCAGTCAGAGCGGTTGAGCAGCTCTCTGACCCTGGCCCGGACCGGCTCGCGGTCGTAGGTGTTGACCAGGGCGCCGGCCATGCGGACGGGGTCTCCGAAGAAGAAGTACTCGTAGAGCGACTGGCGCCCGGAAAACCCGGAGATCGAGGCGTCGAAGGCCAGCTTGAACAGCCGGACCCGCTCGGGGCCGGTCAGGGTCTTGCCCTGCAGGTACAGCTCGATGTCCTCCCGGGCCTCGCTGTTGACGTCCGCCTCCCCCGGCAGGGCCATGAGGCCCGACGCCGAGAACTTCCGGATGATCTGCGGGAAGCGCTGGGCGATCTTCGGGTACCAGTTGCGGGCAGCGTTCAGGGTGGTCCACTTCGGCAGCATGACGCCGGCGTCGTTGAGCCCGGCGTCGGCCTCGGACGCGCGGACCAGCGCCTTGCCGATTTCGACGTCGATAATCAGTTCGGCGATGTCCTCCTGGATGTGCTGGAATCCGTCGATGCCGATCGATTCGGCCAGTTCCGAGGCCAGGCCCAGGAAGAACTCGCTCTTGGCGACGGTGCGGGTGACCACCTGATGGGTCATGAGCGCGCCGGCGCCGGTCTCGGTGTAGAAGCTGTTGCACAGTTGCGGGTGGCCGAGCATGAAGATGCGCTCGTTGGGCACGAAGACGTGGTCAAAAACCGCGACGGCGTCCATTTCCTCATAGCGGGAGGCCAGCGGCTCGTCGTGGGTGCTCCCGCCGTTGTACAGCGAGGTGCGGCAGAGGTAGCGCAGGCCCGGGGCATCGTTGGGGATGGCGAACGCGTAGGAATAGGGCGCGTCTTCCGGGGTGCCCCGCAGGACCGTGGACGGGAAGACGAGCAATTCGTCGGCGATCGGGGCGATGGTGGCGAGCATGCGCGCGCCCTGGATGACGATCCCGTCCCCGCGCTCCTCCACGATCCGGGCCGAGAGCTGGCCGCCGAGCTGCTCCGAACCGGAGACCGAGCGGTTGACCTGCGGCGGGATGAGGGTGTGCGTGGCGAGGACGTCGTTTTCCCGGGCCCACTCGTAGTAGTTGCGGATGTTGTCGCCGAACTTCGGGTCCGCCTGCGAGAACCACTTCCCTGCCGTGCCCAGCGCGGTCAGCGCGGAGTTCATATAGTCCCCGGAGCGGCCAAGGAAGCCGTTGGAAGACTCGGCCCAGGTGGAGATGGCGCGGCGCCGCCGCTGGAGGTCCTCGATGGACCTCGGCACCAGGAAGGAGGCATTGACCCGGTCCCCGGTGCTGGGTGAGACGTAAGTGAGCGCGTCCTGATACTGCGGATCATGCTGCATGTCGAAGAGCTTGGCGTAGGAGCGGGCCACATTGCGGAAGGCCGGGTGCTCGGCGATCTTCTCGCTGACCACCTCGCCGTCGATCACCACGTGCGGGGTCATGGCGTTGAGCTTGTCCAGGTACTGCCGTCCGGTACGGATACCCACGGTCTTCCTCCAGTCGTCGTTGAGCTGAAATGCCGGGAAGGGATGCGGTGCGGCGCTAGAGCAGATCCTCCATGCCAAGCTGGCTTTCCGGGATGGTGGTAAAAGTGCTGTTGGCGAAGGCCAGGGCATCGCCGTTGCGGTAGTTGAAGTCCACCACCTCGCCGACATACAGGGTGTGGTCTCCGCCGTCGTATGCCGCCCAGGGTTTGCATTCGAAATAGGCGAGGACGTTGGACAGCCGCGGCGCGGTCTTCCCTTCCACCCACAGCGGCTCGGGGCCGGGGCGGCCGGCGAAGTGCATGGCCAGGTACCGCTGCTCGGCGCCGAGGATATTCACGGTGAAGGGCCGGCCGGCGAGCTCGTCGTGGGCCCTGGCCGTGCGGGAGATGCTCACCAGCACCAGCGGGGGGTCCATCGAGACCGAAGTGAAGGAGTTCACGGTGATGCCGTGGCGCTTCGTGGCACCGTCGAAGGTCACGATCGCGACGCCGGTGGCAAACCTGCCGAGGCTGCCCCGGAAGTGGTTGGCCCGCGGCGCCGACAGGGGGCCCTGGGCACCCCCGGCGTGGCCGCGCGGCGTGGCAATCATCATTGATCCCTTGCGTTCGTTGCGTTTTCCCCGGCTGTGGTGTGGGTGTGCTTTCGATCAGCTGTGTTCTATAATCGTGTTCTATAATCGAACAAACAGTTCCCATATAGAACGCTAGCGGACCATGAGCCGGAACACAAGGGTTGCCCGGCGCACCCGGCGTCCAGCGACCCCGCCCCTAGGATGGACCCCATGACCCCGAACGCCGGCACCGCCCAGGCTTCCCCGTCCCAGACGCTGTCCCGCGGCATCAGGGCGCTGGAGATCCTCGCCGAGGCCCAGCAGCCGCTGACCATTGCCGAGCTCGCCGATGCCATGGGCGTCCACCGCTCCGTGGCCTACCGGATCCTGCGCACCCTCGAGGACCACTCGCTGCTGGTCCGTGACGACGGCGGGCGCGTCCAGCCCGGCCCGGGCCTCGCGGTCCTGGCCCGCGGGGTCTCCCGGAACCTGCAGTCGGCGGCGTTGCCGGAACTGACCCTGCTGGCCAACACCCTGACCATGAGCGCCTTCGTGGCGGTCTGGGACCGGGAGGAGTGCGTGACGCTGGTGACGGTGGATCCGCGGCACAGCGGCGCCGCGGTGGTGCAGCACCCGGGGTCTCGGCACCCCATCAGCGCAGGGGCGCCGGGCATTGCGATCCAGTCCGCCTTCCCGGAGCAGGACTGGCGGGCCCTGGTCCCGGGCATCCCGTACCGGCCCGAAGCGGCCGAGGCCCGGCGCCGCGGCTTCGCCGCCAGCCATGACGAGGTGATCCCCGGCGTGTCCTCGATTGCGGTGCCGCTGCGCGTGCCGGGCGGCCGGCCGGCCGCCCTCGCCGTCGTCTATATCCGCGCAGCGCAGGATCCGGACGAGGTCGCCGCGGCCCTGACCGAGGCGGCGCGTCGCATCGAGGCGCAGCTGGGCTAAGCGTGTGCACTGCCGTCGCCCGTTTCCTCCGATGCCCAATCAGTAGATGTCCTCCTGGCGCCGTTTTGGGGACCAAAAGTGATAGCGCAACGGCGGGTTAGCGGGGTTAGTCGGCCTGTACCGGCTTCTTCCCGCGTTGCCGCAGTACGACGGCGGCGGCCGTTCCCAGCAGGAACAGCGCCGTGGCGGCGCACACCGGGACCAGGAACGCCGTCGAATACCCGAAGTTCTGCGCCAGCTGTCCGGCGACGGACGATCCGAGTGCGTGTCCAGCGATAATACCGCTGGCAAGGGCCGTCATGACCGTGCCGAGCTTGCCGGCGGGGGCGACTAGTCCTCCCACAGCGAAGACCGTCACCATGAGCGGCCCCACCGGCAGGCCCAGAACCAGCAGCACAAGGACCATGGGCAACGCCGTCGAGGGCAGCAGCAGCAGTGATGCGAAGCCGGCCATGAGGGCCGCACACGCGATCCAGCGGGCGTTGAGGGTAAACCGCCGGGGCCAGTAGGCAACCGAGAGAGCGGCCGCTGCGGAGCTCAGGCCCATCACGGCGTACAACAACCCCATGAGTTCGGAGGTGGCGAAACTGGCCGAGAAGGAACTCAGGGACGCCTGCGTGGAGCCAAAGAATGCGCCCATGCAGGCCATCGCCAGCACGGGGAGGGCAACGGCGGCGAAGGTCCGAACGCGTTGCGCGACCGGCATGGCGGCGCGGCGCTGCTTCTCGAGGGCCGACACCGCCGAGGTGCGTGCCGGAGTCCGGACCACCGCCTGGTGGGTGGGGTGCACGGCGAAGGCCGGAACCAGGGTGATGGTCAGGGCAGCGGCGAGGGCCAGCGGAAGCCAGGGCGCGATGAGGCTGGCAAGGATTCCGACGAGCGCCGGCCCGAGGACGAAGGTCAACTCGTCGGCAGTGCTTTCGTAGGAGAGTGCCGTGTCCAGATCCGTGGCGTCGGCTTTAGTCCCGCCCCGGGACGTCAGTGCCATCCAGCGGACCCGGGCCAGGGAGCCGACCTGCGGGCAACTGACTCCGGCCACGAACGCAATCACAAGGACAGGAATGATGGTTCCGGGAGCTGATCCGCTGGGGATCAGGTAGGCCGCGATGATCAGGGCGACGACTGCCACAGCGTTGAGGATTGCGGTAAACAGCAACACGGGTCGCTGGCCCAGCCGATCCGCACTTGCGCCCAGGACGGGAGCGCCCAGCGCCGAGCCGATGCCGACGGCGCCGGCCACTGCCCCTCCGACCGCGTAAGAGCCGGTGACAGCAGTGGCTAAAGTCAGGGCGCCGACGGTGAGCATGGCCAGCGGCAGTCGGGCGAAGAGCCCCAAGGGGATGAAGCTGCGGCCGGCGAGCATCGGCAGCCGCGCGAAGCGGCCGCCCTTGGCGGGCGCCGGGGTAGGCAGGGCGTCGGTCGAAAGTGCGGCGGCCGGCAGAGCGTCGGTCGAAAGTGGGGCGGCCGGCAGAGCGTCGGTCGAAAGTGGGGCGTCAAGAGTAGACGCCAAAGAAGACGGTGAAGGGTTCATGGTTTCCGGGTTCGTTCAAAATAGTGCGCATCGTCCCTCCTCCCGATGCGCGCGACCCGGTAACAGATCAATGATACCTGATCCCGGAATGGCCGCCCCGGGGACCAGGCCCCGGGCCGGGGCCCAGAGCGGGCCCCGGAACGGGCTCAGGCCCGGGCCCCCGGGATGGTCTCAGACCCGGGTGTCGTCGCTGATGTGCAGGGTGGAGCCGCTGCGGCCCTTGACCACCTGGAGCTGGGTGCCGATGCGCTGCTTCATTTCGGCGACATGGCTCACGAGCCCCACCACCCGGCCGCCGTCGCGGAGGCCTTCGAGGGCGTCCATGACTTGTTCCAGCGCCTGTTCGTCGAGGCTGCCGAAGCCCTCATCCACGAAGAGAGTCTCGATGTCCACGCCGCCGGACTCATGCTGCACGACGTCCGCCAGTCCAAGGGCCAGCGCCAGTGAGGCCATGAAGGACTCGCCGCCGGAGAGGGTGGCGGTGTCCCGGCGCTGGCCGGTCCACTCGTCCACGACTTCCAGGCCAAGGCCGGACTTCGCGCCGCGTGCTGCCTTGGCGTCGGTGTGCTGCAGCGTGTAGCGGCCATCGCTCATGCCGATCAGGCGTTCGGAGGCAGCGACGGCCACCTGTTCGAGCCGGGCGGCGAGGACGTAGCTGTTCAGGCTCATGCGGTAGGTGTTGTCTCCGCCGCCCTTGGCCGCGTCGGCGACGGCGGTGAGCATCGCGGCCCGGTCCCGCGGTTCCCTTCCCGCGGCGGCGAGGTCCGCGTAGTCTGCGGCGATGCGCCCGAGGGTCCGGAGCGAGTTTTCCGCCAGCCCGGCCGCAAGCACGGCTTCCCGGGCTTTGCGTTCAGCCGCCGCCGACCCGGTCCTGAGCTCGTCGAGGGCGGCGTCGCTGACGATGTCCCCGGCGGCCCGCTCGGCTGCTGCCAGCGCCAGGTCCTCGCCGGCGAACAGTTCCTGGATCCTGGCGGCTTCATCCTGTCCGGCCCGGATGGCCGTTTCGAGACTTGTTGCCACCGGCGTTGGCAGCAGTGCTTTCCGCGCCGCGGTCTCGGTGCTGAAACCGGCCCCGGGGAGGGCTTCTTCAAGGCGCCGGCGTGCCTCCGCGGTGCGGGCGGCGGCCTGTTCGTGGGCCGACTGTGCGGCGTCGGCGTGCTCCAGGACCGCTGTTGTTGCTGTCAGGGCGGCGATCCGCTGTTCGAGGCTCGCGTGGCCGGCGCGCAGCTTGTCCAGGGTGTGCTCGAGGGCCCGTGCCTGCTCGTCGATTTCGGCGATCGTCGATTGCGTCTGCGCGATGCCGGAGGCGGCGTCGGCCTGCGCCCGCTCCGCGTCGGCGATCGCCGCTTCGAGTTCTGCCATCCGGGCCCGGCTGGCAGCAAGGTCCGTGGCAGCGCGGACGGCGTCATCAGCCCGCTCCCGGGCCAAGGCTGCCTCCTCACGGGCTTCCCCCGCAGGTGTGTTGCCGCCCTGGGCGGCCAGGACGGCGACGTTCTGTTGGGCCTCGGCGAGCTCGCGCCCAAAGGCAGCGACGGCTTCTTCAGCCATGTCGCTGGCCAGTTGCGCGGCTTTCTCGGCCTCGGCGACGGCCAGGGCGGAGGCTGCCGCGGGGGCGGGTGCCGGGTGTTCAGGGCTGCCGCAGACCGGACATGGAACTCCGGCCAGGAGCTGGGTGGCGAGCTCGGCGGCGGCGTTCGTGAGCCGTTGCTCGCGGAGGTCCAGCCATTGCTGCCTCCGGTCCTGGTGCGCGTTGCGGGCCGCGGCGTGCTGTTCGGCAATTGCCGTGCACTCGGCCTCGGCGGCCAGGAAGCGGCCAACGATGGTCACGAGTTCATCCGCTGCCGTGGCTTCCTTGGTGCGCAACTGGACTTCGGCGGCCAGCTCCTCGAGGGGACGGAGTCCGGCGGACAGGGCCGCCGACTCTGTGCGCAGGGTGTCCAGTGCGGCGGCGCCGGCCAGCCGTCCGGATTCCAGCTCCTGCAACTGCAGGCGCAGCCGGCTGCCGCGGTCAGTGAGCCCGAGGAACCGGGCTTCGTCGGGCAGGCGTTCGGTGAGCACGGCATGCAGGGACCGCAGCCGGGCGAGGGTGCTGCGGACGGCCGCGCTGTCCAACTGGACGGCTTTGCCCGCCCGGACGGCGTCGTCGCCAGCGCCATCGTCGCCAGCGCCGTCGTCGTCGCCTCGGGCGCCGGCGGCGAGGAGGTCCTGCCCGGCGAGCTCCGGGTCTGTGGCGGCCGCGGACCGCAGCTGCCGCTCGGCCGCCAGCAGGGCCGTTCCTGCCAGGTCCTCGGCTGCCGCGGCGCTTTCGACTGCCTGCAACTGGCCGCCGAGCATCTCGGCCTGGCGGTGCAGTCCCAGTGTGACGGCTTTGCCCGCCAGGACGGGGGCGGCGGCGTCGGCTTCAATCCGCCGCTGTTCCGCGGCGGCAAGTTTGGCGTGGCGGTTCGCCCGCGCGTTCGCCGCCTCCAGCAGGGACGCATGGTCGGCGGCCTGCTTCTCGGCTGCCGCGGCGTCGCTGCGGCGTCCCTCCGCTGCGGTTGTTGCGGCGTTGTCGAGCCAGGCCAACAGGGCATCCGGCTCGTCCCGGCCGGGGGCGCCGTCGGGGTCGAGTTCGAGCGCCGCGGTTTCGGACTCCGCCTGCGCCAGCAGCAGGTCCAGCTTCGCGTTGAGGTTGGCGACCTCGGCCTTGGCAGTCTGCGCCCGCCGGGACAGTTCCTGTTCCACGGCTTCAAAGCGCTGGGTGCCGAAAAGGCTCTGCAGCAACTCCAGACGGTCGGACGCCTTGGAGCGCAGGAACGCCGCGAAGTCCCCCTGCGGTAACATGACCACGCGCGTGAACTGGTCCCGGTTCATGCCCAGGACGTCGGCGATCTCCGCTCCGGCCTCATCATTCCGGCCGGATTTCTCCACCCACGCGCCGTCGATGCGTTCGCGCAGCAGCGTGTTGGCCTGTTGGACCGTGAAGCCGTTCCTGCCCCGGGCACTGGGCTTGTCCCACGCGGGCGAGCGGGAGACTTCAAAGTGCCGGCCCTTGGCCGAGAATTCGCAGGTGACGCGCGGCTCGGCGGCGGCCTCCGCGTGGTCGCTGCGCAGCCGCTTGCCGTCCTGCCGGACCCCGGGAACCGATCCGTAGAGGGCGAAACAGATGGCGTCCAGCACGCTGGTCTTGCCCGCGCCGGTGGCGCCGTTCAGCAGGAACAGCCCGTGTGCGCTCAGGCGGTCGAAGTCGATCCGTTCCGTGCCGGCAAACGGGCCGAAGGCGGAAATCTCCAGGCGATGGATCCTCACAGGGACACCCCTTCCAGGCGCACGGCGTCGAGCGCCTCGGCGAGAACGGCGGCTTCGGCGTCGGACGCGGGCCGGCCCCGGACGTGGTCGAGGAATCCGCAGCAGACGGAGAGGTCGTCCTCGGCTTCGGCAAGCCGGCTGCTGTAGCTGGCTTTGGGCGCCGCGCCGGGGCCATCGGGGTCGAAGCCGAGCACCAGGGTGTCGGGGAACCGTGCCCGCAGGCGGTCCATCGCCTGGGCCGGGCGGGCCTCGTCCGTCAGCGTGATCTGGCAATAGGCGGCCTCGGCCCACGCGAAGTCCTCCGACTCCAGGAGCTCATCCAGCTTCCCGCGGAGCACGGCGAGGGTCCGGGGCGCGTCCCAGAGCACCTCGCGCACGCCGCCGATTCCCTCGGCGTCGACCTCCACGAGCCAGCTGCCCTTCCGGTGCTTCGCTTCCGAGAAGGAGTACGCCAGCGGCGAGCCGGAGTAGCGCACCGCCGGGGAGAGCTCCTGCCGGCCGTGCAGGTGGCCCAGTGCCGTGTAGCCAAAGCCGTCGAAGAGATCCAGCGGGACTGCGCCGACGCCGCCGATACTCAGATCCCGTTCGCTGTCGGAGCTGATGCCGCCGCTGGCGAAGGTGTGCGCCAGGACCACCGAATGCACAGTCCGGGTCTGGCTCCGGTGCCGCACGTCGGCACGGATCCGTTCGGTGGCGGCGCGGGTGACCTCGAAGTGGCTCGCGGTCTCGACGCCCAGCTGCTCGGCGACCAGCCGGGGCTCCAGCCAGGGGATCCCGTAAATGGCGAGCACCGGCGCTGCCTCGTTCCCGGCGTCGTCCCCGAGCGGAAAGAGTACGGGAACGTCCAGTTCGTTCAGCCGTGTGCGCAAATGCACTCCCCCGCGCTCAAGCAGCCGCGAGGCAAATCCCAGCCTGATGGCGGAGTCGTGGTTGCCGCTGGTCAGCACAACTTCGGCGCCGGCCCCGGTGAGGCGCACCAGGGCGTCATCCAGCAGGCCGACGACGTCGACGCCCGGCAGAGCGCGGTCATAGACGTCCCCGGCGATGAGGACGACGTCGACGCTCTCTTCCCGGACAAAGGCCACGAGCTGATCGATGAAGGCGCGCTGGGCATCCAGCATGCCGACGCCGTGGAAGGACCGGCCCAAGTGCCAGTCGGAGGTGTGCAATAACCGCATATTCCTACGGTATCGGCTGCCACCGACACTCTTGCGCCACCACCCCGGAGGTGTGACGGAGGTTAAAAGTAGTCAGCAGGGGCTACTTCCCACCCTTGCGGTCGAAGAAGCTGCGGGCCTCGTCGTTGCCGGCGGGGGCGGCCGAAGCAGACGCGGTGGTGGCGGTGACGTCGGCCAGCTCAGCGTCATCGAAGCCGGCGCCATCCACATCGGCGTCCGTGAGCTTTCCGTCGGTCGGGGCAGTGACCGCACCAGTGGCCTGGTCAGTGGTCCGGGCCGCCTGGACACTGGCCTGGACGAAGCCGCGGAAAACCAGCCCGGCGATGGCCGCACCGACCACCGGTGCCACCCAGAACAGCCACAGCTGCCCGAGCGCATCCGGGCCGCTGAAGATGGCCGACGCCGTTGCCCGGGCCGGGTTGAACGGCACATTGCCGAGGGCCTGGCCCAACTGCAGGAGCATCGCCGTCGTCAGGCCGACCGCGAAGGGCGCCGCCGCCCTGGCCGGATTCCTGTGGGCTGTGGTGGCAAGGAAGATGGCCACGAGCAGGGCCATGCCGAGGACCTCCACGAGCAGGACCCCGGCCATGGGCACCTGGATGATCGAGTGCTCACCGAATCCGGCGGCCACCGTGGTGAACGCGGCCTGGGAGTCGTCGATGGTCGGCACGGTGCGCAGGACGCCGAACAGGGCGACGGCCCCGAGCAGGGCGCCCACAAGCTGCGCGCCGATGTAGGCGGCGGCGTCGGCAAGCCGGATCCGGCCGGCGATGGCATTGCCGACGGTGACGGCGGGGTTAAAGTGGCCGCCGGAGACGTAGCCCACGGCCAGCATCGCCGCCGTCAGGGCGAGGCCGGCAGCCAGGGCGGCGGGCAGCGGGCTTGACTGCGGGATGGTGAAGAGCGGCACGCCCAGGCCTGCAACCACGACGATCAGGGTCCCCAGGGCCTCGGCGGACAGCCGGGCCACGAGCCCGGGCCGGGGCGTGACATCGCTGGCGGCCGGTGGCTGGACGCCAACGTTCTCGGGGGCTGGCACAAGCAGGGTCATGGTCAGGATTCCTTTGCTGGCGGCGCGCCCAGGGCTGCAGTTGCGGCGTCGCTGGACCGCCGCCGGGTTCGTGGTCCGGGTGCGGCCTCGGCCGCCTGGAGATTGGGTCCGCCAGCAGTCTGCCAGCGCAATCTGGATGTTGGCTGGATTCCGGCTGGGTGCCCGTTCCGGCCCGCGATTCAGTGCCTCAGCTCAGTGCCAGTTCAGCGCCCCAGTTCAGTGCCCCAGCTCAGCGCCCCAGGGCGAGCGCGGCCACGGCGCTGGCGGCCAGAACCACGACGGCGGCGGCGGCCCAGCGCAGCAGCGGCGCCGGCGGCGCAGCGTTGGACCGCCGGAGCTCCCGCCCGCGGACCAGCACGCACACACCCAGGACCAGCGTCGCGGCCATTGCGGCCAGGGCGCAGAGGCCAAGGAAATCAATAGGACCCGCAGCCCCGCCCCGGGACCCTGCGAGCGCCCAGCTGCGCCAGACCAAAAGGTCCGCCACGATCAGGGCCAGCAATGTCCGGCGCCAGGCCAGGGACGTCCGCTCGGGCTGCAGCCCGGGGTCCCGGACTGCATCTGGTCTCACCGCGCCACCAGGATGAGGACCGCGAACACCAGTGCCGCAGCCGCGACGCCGATGGTCATCACCAGCATCACCCCGGAGAACGGCAGCTCCCTGTTGTTCCGCATGGCGGCCTCCATGAGCCCCCACCGGTGGTAGGACAGGGCGGCCAGGCCCGCGCCCAGGAACGCGAGGATGACGCACAACACGATCCGCACGGGGCCGGGCGCGATCTCCGGGGCCAGCTGGTCGATCGCAAGGGCTCCGGCAATGAGGGCCAGGGACGTGCGGATCCAGGCCAGGAACGTCCGCTCGTTGGCCAGGGAGAACCTGTAGTCGGGGGTGGTCCCGGTCTTCCGCCACGCTGGTTCGCGCATTCGTTTCCTCCGCTGCCCGGCGATACGCGCCGGCGGTTGCCTCGTCTGACCGCTGGACGGGTCCTACCAGCACCCTACCGGCGTTCCGCATCCGCCGCCGCCCAGCCTCAAGTCACCGGCGCTAAGTCCCCGGCTGGGGCGGCGGCATTGCGAAGTGCGGTGCAGCGCCGGGTAAATTTGAGGGCATGAGCACCGAGCCCGGGACCAGCCCCGCACCCGCCCCAACACCCGGCCAGCCACACTCCCCTGCCCACGGCTCGCGCATCCACGGCTGCCTGCTGGGTGGCGCGCTCGGAGATTCGCTGGGCTACGCCGTCGAGTTCGACAGCATTTCCGCCATCCGCGCCCGGTTCGGCCCCGCGGGCCTGCAGGATTTTTCCGCGCTCGACGCCGGCAGCCCCTTTTCGGACGACACGCAAATGACGCTGTACACCGCTGACGGCCTCCTCGAGGCACTGGAATGGGCTAACGACGGCGTGGCGGCGGACATCAACGCATGCCTGTGGCTCGCGTACCTGCGCTGGCTGGGAACCCAGGGCGTCGCCGTGCCGGCGTCGGCCCCGTTCCAGCCGCCGCGCTGGATCGATGCCCAGGATGTCCTGAAGAGCCGGCGCTCACCCGGCAACGCGTGCCTGAGCGGACTGGCCACGGGCGAGATGGGTACCGTGAAGCGGCCGGTCAATCCGGATTCGAAGGGCTGCGGCAGCGTGATGCGGTCGGCGCCGTTCGGCCTGATCCCCCACCTCGAAGCGGAAACGGTCTATAAGCTCAGCGCCGATGCCGCGTCCCTGACCCACGGGCACCCCGCGGCACGGCAGAGCGCCGGAGTTTTCAGCCTTCTCATCCACGCCCTGTCCTCCGGCCACGGGCTGCGCGAGGCGGCGGAAGCGGCCCTCGGGCAGCTGCTCGGCGGCGTCCTGCGCAAGGGCGAAAATCCGGATCCGGATGTGGTGGCGCGGCTGGAGGCGGCCCTGCGGCTGGCCGGAGACGCGCTCGGCGGCGGAGACGTGCTCAGCCCCGAGGACCTGGTGGGCGAACTCGGCGAGGGGTGGGTGGCCGAGGAAGCCCTCGCCGTCGCCCTCTACGCCGTGCTGGCCACCGCCCCAGGAACCGGGACAGAAACAGGGACTGCGGACGCCGTCCGTGCCGGGGCCGACCCCGCCCAGGCCCATTTCCGTGCCGCAATCGCGGTGGCGGTGAACCACAGCGGGGACAGCGATTCTACGGCGTCGATCGCCGGGAACATCCTGGGCGCGTTCTACGGCGAGCGGTGCCTGCCGGCAGACTGGCTGGCGGCGCTTCAGGCGCCGGAGGTCATCCGGGGCATGGCCTCGAAGCTGGCCACCGTCACCGGCGCATAGCTTCGGCGGGCAACTGTCAGCAGGGCTCCTGTGTGCCAGGCGTCGGGCCTTCGGCATTCGCGCAGCGCAGCAGGCTGCGCTCGGGAGCCGCGGCCTCGGCTTGGCCGCGGGACATACCCCGTTCGACCCCGCTGCGATGGACATGTCCTTCCCCGGCTACTGCATCCTCAGGACATGCCCAGTCGTGGCCGAGTGCCATGAACATGTCCATCGGCCATTGCCGCGT
The DNA here is from genome assembly GCF_000374925.1 of Arthrobacter sp. 131MFCol6.1. Taxonomy (GTDB): domain Bacteria; phylum Actinomycetota; class Actinomycetes; order Actinomycetales; family Micrococcaceae; genus Arthrobacter. The sequence continues at coordinate 67,809 of NZ_KB895553.1, read as the reverse complement.
AACGAGGACCTGCCCAGTCGCCCTCGCTGCGAAGGGGACATGTCCGTCCCCGGCCGCGGCTTCCTCAGGACATGCCCATCCCTGGCCTCGGGGACTGGACATATTGCCGCTATGTCCACCGGTCAGATCCTCCCAAGGACATGTCCGCCCCTCCCTGCAACGTACCCCAGGGCATGCCCAGTCGCCCTCGCTGCGAAGGACATGTCCATCCCCGGCTGCGGCATCCTCAGGACATGCCCATCCCCTGACGCGGGGACTGGACATATTGCCACTATGTCCACCCGTCAGAGCCTCCCAAGGACACGTCCGTTCCTCCCTGCGACGCACCCCCCGGGCATGTGCGGTCTCCCTCGCTGCGAAGGACATGTCCATCCCCGGCTGCGGCTTCCTCAGGACATGCCCATCCCCGGCTGCGGCATCGTCAGGTCATGCCCATCCCCGGCCGCGGCATCCTCAGGACATGTCCGTCACCGGCTCACAGCTTCGGCGGAACCCACGCTCCCCGGACCTAAGCGCCCCGGATCTTAGGCGCCGCGGAGCGAGATGTTGTTGCAGGCTTCGCAGACGTCGGCGGGGATGAGCCCGCGGCGCTGCAGGAAGCCGAAGATGGTGCAGCCGAGGCAGAACCCGGCGAACGCTTCAAGGGACGCGGCGGCTATCAGCACGGCGAGCAGCACCCACGCCGCGGGAGCGAGGCCGGCAGCCAGCAGCACCGCAGCCGCCGTCGACACGGCGGCGCCGATGCCTTGGGCGAACCGCTTGGGCGGACCGGGAACGAGGCGAGTCCGCCCGAGACGGGGCGTCAGGACCTTGACCGAGAGCTGGGCCAGGGGCGAGATCCGGGGGCCAAACAGCACGCGCAGCCAGAACCCGGCCGCGATGACGGCGAGCCCCCAGCCGAAACCGGTCATCAGGGTCACGGCGGACAGCGCCACCACCAGGGCCGCGGTGATGCGGGCGGCGTACTCGTTCACCGGGTTCGGAAACGCGAACACCCGCCGCCAGTCGATGCCGCCCGTCGACGGCGCTGAGTCCGACGGCGTTGACGCAGCCGGCGCTGTGGAGGCCTGTGCATCCGTGGGTTTGCTCATCCGCCAAGGCTATGGGCGGGCGCGCCGTGGGGGGAATGATTGTTGCGCCGTGTGACTGCCGCTTCAGGCAGGCCCAAGTCAGGCAGCACCAGGGTCAGGCAGGCCAGGTCAGGCAGGTGCGGCGGCAAGGTGTCCGCCGACCATCTGCAGGAATTCGCCCTCGGACAGGACCTCGATGCGTTGCCCGCGTTCGTGAAGTTCCAGGACGCGGCGCGCCTTGCCGGTCAGCCGGCCGGAGCGCAGGTCCGCGGCCACAAACCCGTCGCCCACCACCAGGACGGTGGTACGGGCTGTGACCCGGCTTTCAGGCCTGGCGCCAAGCTCTGCGGAACGGGCCTTGGCTTCGGGGCGGGGAATTGCCAGTTCGCCGGTGAACACGACGGTCTGGCCGAACAGCGGGTGGTCGGGGCTGGCGGCGGCGTTGGGGGCCGGGTTGGGGCCTTCCTCCGGCCACCCGGCCACGAACCGACGGCCCGGGGGCGAGCCGGCGGTTCCCCCCGCGAGCGCCTCCATCGCGGCCAGGGTGGCCTTGGACAGCGGGTCGCGCCGGGGGTCGAACGCCGGCTGGTGCGACACGGCCAGGCCGAGGGACAGGTAGAGTTCCGCGATGCTTGCTGCCCCGTTGCGGGCGGCGATGTCGATCAGGATGCCGGCACAGGCGCGGGCGTCCTCGGCGGCATCGTGGTGGTTGAGCAACGGGACGCCGGCCTCCTCGGCGGCGTAGGGCAGCGAATTGGACACCAGGGAGTAGCAGCGCCGGGACAACATCACCGTGCAGACGTAGTCGTAGGCGGGTCCGGACAGCCCGGACACCTCCAGGCCGGAGCGGATCACGCCCAGATCGAACGCTGCATTGTGCGCCGCCAGCACGTCGCCGCCGATGAACGCGCCGATCTCCGGGAACAGCTCCCCGAACCGGGGCAGTCCCGCCACCTGGTCCGGCCTGATGCCGTGGATCCGCACGTTGTGGTGGTCAAAGGTGTCATGGTTTTCCGGCGGCCGCATGAGCCATGAGGCTTCCTCGACGACGACGCCGCCCCGGACCTTGCTCAGGCCGACAGCGCACGGCGAACCGCGAAAGCCGTTCGCAGTCTCAAAGTCGATCGCCGTAAAGTCCAAAGCCACGGCCCAACTTTACCGTCCGCGGGCGGCACCCCCGCACCGGACCGGCCCGCCGGGGCCCGCCGACGGCCGTCAAGTACCCTTAACGGGTGAACGTACTAGCAATGAGCGACCTCGCCGTGTCCGCCCTTGGCGGCGCCGGCCCCGTCCAGCCGCAGATGGCCTCCTTCCTGCCCGACTGGCTCAACCCGCAGGTTTTCCTGGCGAATCCCGCGTTCGCGCCGTGGGTGGTCCTGCTGATCTGCGGCATCATCTTTGCCGAGACCGGGCTGCTGATCGGCTTCTTCCTGCCCGGCGACTCCATGCTGTTCACGGCCGGTCTGCTCGTGGCCACCGGCACCATTCAGGTCAACATCTGGGTCCTGACCGCGCTCATCATCGTCGCCGCGATCATCGGCAACCAGGTGGGCTACCTGATCGGGTCCAAGGCCGGACCTGCCCTGTTCAACAAGCCCGATTCCAAGCTGTTCAAGCGTGAAAACGTGGAAAGCGCGCATGCCTTCTTCGAAAAGCACGGCGGCAAGGCCCTGATTCTGGCCCGGTTCGTTCCGATTATCCGCACCTTCGTCCCGGTGATCGTGGGCGTCGCGCAGATGAGCAAGCGGAAGTTCTTTACCTACAACGTGATCGGCGCGGTGCTGTGGGGCGGCGGCGTCACGCTCCTCGGCTACCTGCTCGGGGACAAGGTCCCGTGGGTCAAGGACAACCTGGACATCATCTTCATCGCCATCGTGCTGGTCTCCGTGATCCCGATCGGCATCGAGGTGGTCCGCGGCATGATCGCCAAGCGCCAGGCTGAGAAATACGGCACCGGCGTCGTGGACGAATTCATCGAGGAGCACGAGCCGGAAGAAGAGCGCCGGACCCCCTAGCGCAGTGCCGCAGTAGACGCAGCAGTCAACTGCAGCCGTTAACTAAGGAAGGCGCCCCACGGTGTGGGGCGCCTTCCTTCGTCCTGCCCGGCCTGGCCGGTATGTCCGTCTGGCCGGCGTGGGCCGGCTACTTCCCGGCCAGGGCCTCGACGATGGCCGGCAGGAGCGCCCGGAACGCATGGCCCCGGTGGCTGATGGCGTTCTTTTCCTCGGAGCTGAGCTCGGCGCAGCTGCGGTCCAGACCGCTCGGCTGCAGGACGGGGTCATAGCCAAAGCCGCCCTCCCCGCGCGGCTCCCGCAGGAGTGTCCCTTCGAGCTGCCCGTATTCCACGACTTCCCGGCCGCCGTCGGGCGAGGACCCGGGCACCGCCAGCGCCGCGGCGCAGACGAACGCGGCCCCGCGGTACTCCTCCGGCACGTCGGCCAGCTGGGCGAGCAGCAGCTGCAGGTTCGCGGCGTCGTCGCCGTGCCGGCCGGACCAGCGCGCCGAGAAAATCCCGGGCGCGCCACCGAGGACGTCCACGGCTAGTCCGGAGTCGTCGGCGATCGCCACAAGGCCCGTGGCCTGTGCCACCGCCCGGGCCTTGAGCAGCGAGTTTTCGGCGAAGGTCACGCCGGTCTCGGCGACGTCGGGGGCGCCGACGGCGCCGGCATCCACCACCTGCGTGTCGACGTCGAGCCCGGGAACCTGGCCGCGCAGCAGCTCACGGAGTTCCCGGAGCTTGCCTTGGTTGTGCGTGGCGAGGACGAGCCGCGGGCCCGGGCTATCGGCTTCCGGCTGGCCTGCGAAGGGCGCCTCCGTCACGGGGCCTCCGCCAGGGTGTCGCGCTGGATCGCGGCGAGCTGCTCCGTGCCCAGCAGCGCCAGGTCCAGCAGCTTGTTAAGCTCGTCGCGGTCAAAGGGTGCGCCCTCGGCGGTGCCCTGGACTTCCACGAACTTTCCGGAGCCGGTCACCACGACGTTCATGTCGGTCTCGGCGCGCACGTCTTCGACGTAGGGCAGGTCGAGCATCGGGACGCCGTCGATGATGCCGACGGACACCGCGGCGATCGTATCGACCAGGGGCTGGGCGTTGCGGGCGATCATCTTCTTCTCGCGGGCGAACCGGATGGCGTCGGCCAGTGCCACATAGGCGCCGGTGATCGCCGCGGTGCGCGTGCCGCCGTCGGCCTGCAGGACATCGCAGTCCAGCACGATCGTCATCTCGCCGAGGGCCTTGGTGTCGATGATGGAGCGCAGCGAGCGGCCGATCAGCCGGGAGATCTCGTGGGTGCGGCCGCCGATTTTGCCCTTGACCGACTCGCGGTCGGACCGGGTGTTCGTGGCCCGGGGCAGCATGGCGTACTCGGCCGTGACCCAGCCGCGGCCCTCGCCCTTGAGCCAGCGCGGCACGCCTTCGGTCAGGGAGGCTGTGCACAGGACCCGGGTGTTGCCGAACTCGATCAGGGCCGACCCCTCGGCCTGCTTGGACCAGCCGCGCGTGATGCTGATCGGGCGCAGCTGGTCGGGGGTACGGCCGTCGGCGCGGATGACGGGGACACTGGGAGCTTGGGAAGTCATGCCTTTAGCTTATCGACTCACCCGGTCCGGCCCGGGCAGTTCAGCTAGACGGTGTAGTGCACACCCGCGACGGCGACGGCCACGTCCTTGCCGAAGATCTCCTTGGCCTCGGCCATGACGGTGGTCGGCGACGTCCAGACGGGAATGTGCGTCAGCAGCAGCCGGCGCGCGCCGGCGGCGACGGCGGCCTCCCCCGCCCGTTTGCCCGTCAGGTGCACGTCCTTGATCGCGTCGTCGCGGCCTTCCTCGAACGCCGCCTCGCACAGGAAGAGGTCGGCGTCCCGCGCGGCGTCCTCCAGGCCCGCGCAGGAGTCCGTGTCCCCGGAGTAGCTCAGGATGCGGGTCACGGGCGTGCCGTCCTTGGCAGGCTCGGTGACCTCCACGCGAAGGGCGTAGGCCTCCTCGACGGGATGGTTCACCGCGTAGGGCGTCACCGTGAACGGGCCGACGCTCACCGGCTTGCGCTCGGACCAGTTGCCGAAGTCGAATTCCTCGTGCATGCCCGGGTCCAGGTCCAGCCCGTAGGCCGTGGCCATCCGGTCTGCCGTCGCGGCGGGCCCCCACACCGGAATCCTGCCCCGTCCCCAGCCGCCCGGCTTCCAGCGCACGGCAACATGGAGCCCGCACAGGTCCATGCAGTGGTCCGGGTGCAGGTGGGTGAGGAAGATCGCGTCAATGTCCTCCAGGTCCGTGTAGCGCTGGATGGCGCCGAGCGCCCCGCTGCCGAGGTCCAGGACGATCTTCCAGTTCCGCTCGCCGTCGTTGGCGGTCAGCAGATAGCACGACGCCGGCGAACCCGGCCCCGGGAAGGAGCCGGTACAGCCCACGATGGTCAGCTTCACAGCAGTGGTCCCCCGCCCGCGGATCCGCCCACGAAGTTCGAGATCCGCGGCCGGCCCGCGCCGGCCCGGGCGGCGGCGATCATCTCCGGGGTGATCCGGGCGAGGCTGCCGGTGGGGTACTGCGCCGCGACGTGGTCCACGTGGCGGACACTGAGGACCTCGGGGCCCAGGAAACGCCGGGCGAGGTGCTCAAACTGGGCGGCGTCGCCGGTGGCGATGAAATTGTGCTCCGGCGCCGCGGCGTCCGTGCGCTCCAGGCCCCGGGAGGCCAAGGCCCGGTAGACGTCCTTGGCCGTCTCCTCGGCGCTGGAAACCAGCGTGACGTCCTCGCCCATGACGAAGGAGATCACGCCGGTGAGCAGAGGGTAGTGGGTGCAGCCGAGCACCACGGTGTCCACCCCGGCGGCAATGAGCGGTGCCAGGTAGTCCCGCGCGACGGCGAGCAGTTCCGGTCCGGTGGTGATCCCGGCCTCCACGTACGGTACGAACGCGGGGCAGGCGACGGACGTGATCTCCAGGTCCGGGGCCGCGGCGAAGGTGTCATCGTAGGCGCGCGAGCCCACCGTGGCCGAGGTCCCGATCACGCCCACCCGGCCCGTCCGGGTTGCCGCGACGGCACGCCGCACGGCCGGCTGGATCACCTCGATCACGGGGATCCCGTACCGGGCCGTGTACCGTTCGCGGGCGTCACGCAGCACGGCGGCGGACGCGGAGTTGCAGGCAATGGTCAGCAGCTTCACGCCGGAATCCACGAGCTCGTCCATGACGCCCAGGGCATTGGCCCGGACTTCGGCGATGGGAAGGGGCCCGTAGGGGCCGTGCGCAGTGTCACCGACGTACAGGATGGATTCGTTGGGCAGCTGGTCGATGATCGACCTGGCCACCGTGAGGCCGCCGACGCCGGAGTCGAAGACGCCGATGGGGCGCGACGCCAGCTCTGATGCCGGTGCGGGTCCCGTGGGGCCAGTGGGGGTGCTGCTCGCTGGGGAGTCCGCGGCAGCCGCTGCCGGATCCGTATTTGATGCTGAAGTCATGATTATTCGAGGATAGGACAACGCCTGCGGGGCGGCCATGACATTGTGGTGTGCAACTCGTGTCTCATGGGTCACACGCCCGCGCTCAGCGCCGGGCATCGAGCGAGTGCACCATGGCCTGGACCAGCGACTCCTGCAGCCACGTGGTGAAGTTGTACACCAGGGCCAGGTAGCTTTCCACGTCCTCGGCCTGGGCCCAGTCCTGCATGAGGTGGACATTGTCGGCGTCGGCGTCGTCACGGATGTCCAGGCGTTCGGCCAGCACCAGCCGGACATCGTTGAGCGCGGTGGCCCAGTGCCGCGCGTCGTCCGGGGTCAGGACGAGGTTCTCCCGGTCCAGGCTCAGGGCGGCCGCCTTCAGCGCGCCGATCTTGCTTTCGCGCAGCGAGCGCTCGGTGTACCGGCGGAACTCCAGGGAGGCGTCGTCGTCGTTCTTCATCACGTTCGGCAACAGCCGCCGCATGGCGCGGTCCGACGGCTCGCGGGCTTCAGTGTCCAGGCCCACCAGGGCCGCCAGCGGGTCCTCGTTGGCGCGCTGCTCCGGCTCCAGCATGGAGATGACGTCGTCGAAAAGGCTGCGCAGCAGTTCCCGCTCGGCCGGCTCCAGATAGCCTTTGATGCCCTTGAGCCCGTACTTGAATGCCTTAGCCACGTTTTCCCTTGCCTTTGCCGGAACCGCCCGCGTTGCCGCCCGTGGCTTTTTCCACCGTCGCCCAGAGGCCGTAGCCATGCATGGCGACGGCGTGCTGCTCCACCTGTTCCTTGCTGCCGTGCGCCACGATCGAGCGGCCCTTCTTGTGGACCTCCATCATGAGCTTGTTGGCCTTGGCCTCCGAGTAGCCGAAATAGCTGCGGAACACATAGCTCACGTAGCTCATCAGGTTCACGGGATCGTTCCAGATCACGAGGTTCCAGGGGACGTCCGGGGCGGTCAGGACGTCGCCGGACGTCACTGTTCCGGTCTGGGTGCTCTCCCGTGTGTCGGGGCCGAGCGCAACGCTGAGGGTCATCTGTCCATTCTATGGGGATGCACACTAGAGTGAATTTGTGAGTACCTCCGCTGGCTGGGACCGTCCCCGCACGTCCCTGTACACCGACCATTACGAGCTGACCATGCTGCAGGGTGCCCTGCAGTCCGGCGCAGCCCACCGCAAATCGGTCTTCGAGGCCTTCGCCCGGCGGCTCCCGGACGGGCGCCGCTACGGGATCGTGGCGGGCACCGGCCGCCTGCTGGAGGGGATCGCGAACTTCCGCTTCGGCGAGCCGGAACTGGACTTCCTGCGCCGGACCAAAGTGGTCAACGACCAGACACTGGAGTACCTGGCCGGCTACAGCTTTTCCGGCGACATCTGGGGCTATCCGGAGGGTGAGGCGTACTTCCCGAACTCCCCCGTGCTGATCGTGGAGGCCACGTTCGCCGAGGCCTGCATCCTGGAGACCTACCTGCTCTCCGTGCTCAACCACGACTGCGCCATCGCCTCGGCCGCCTCCCGGATGATCTCCGCGGCCGGAACCCGCCCGTGCATCGAGATGGGATCGCGCCGGACGCACGAGGAATCGGCGGCCGCCGCCGCCCGGGCCGCGGTCATCGCCGGGTTCGACAGCACCTCGAACCTGGAGGCCGGATTGCGCTACGGGCTGAAGACCGTGGGCACGGCCGCCCATTCCTTCACCCTCCTCCATGACACCGAGCGGGAAGCCTTCGAGGCGCAGATTGCCGCCTTTGGGCCGGACACGTCCCTGCTGGTGGACACCTACGACGTCGAAACGGCCGTCCGCACCGCCGTCGACCTCGCCGGCGACAAGCTGGGCGCGGTCCGGCTGGACTCGGGCGACCTCGTGGCCCAGGCCCAGTGGGTGCGCCAGCTGCTTGACGAGCTCGGCAACGACCACACCAAGATCGTGGTGACCTCAGACCTCGACGAATTCGCGATCGCGGCCCTGGCCTCCGCGCCGGTGGACTCCTACGGCGTGGGCACCTCGCTCGTGACCGGTTCCGGGGCCCCGACGGCGAGCATGGTCTACAAGCTCGTCAGCCGCACCGACGACGCCGGCGATTTCATCTCCGTCGCCAAGGCCGCCAAGAACAAAGCCAGCAAGGGCGGCCGGAAGTACGCGCTGCGCAAGCTCAACGAGCGCGGGACCGCCACGGCGGAAATCGTCGGCGTCGGCCATCACCCGGAGGACGACGGCAACGACCGTCCCCTGCTGCAGCAGTTCGTCAAGAACGGCGAGCTTCTGCCCGGGTGGACCGGGCCCGAGGGGGTCCAGCGCGCGCGCCGCCGCCACGCGGAGACCATGCGGGAGCTTCCCGCGGTGGTCAACCGGCTCCAGCGCGGCGAGGCGGCCATCCCCACCATCTACGAGGAGGACTGAATGTCCCGCGCCCTGATCATTGTTGACGTCCAGAACGATTTCTGTGAGGGCGGTGCCCTGGCCGTCCCCGGCGGGGCAAGCCTGGCCGGGGAAATCAGCGAGTACGTCGACGCCCACCACGGCCAGTTCGACCACGTCGTGGCCACCCAGGACTGGCACATCGATCCGGGTGCGCACTTCTCGGAGGAACCCGATCTCGTGGACAGCTGGCCGCGGCATTGCGTGGCGGGCACCCGCGGGGCCGAACTGCATCCCGATCTGGATCCCGAACACATCCAGGCGTACTTCCGCAAGGGACAGTTCGCCGCGGCCTACTCCGGCTTCGAAGGGCTCCTGGCCCCCGAGGACGACGTCCCCACCGGGGACCGCCAGCCCGGCGCCATGCCCGTTACCGGCGCCGGCGCCGGAGACTCCGAAGACGCCGTGAGTTCCTTCGCCGGTGATTTCGCAGTCAGCGACGATGCGATCGGACTGGACGACTGGCTGCAGAGCCACGACGTCGAGGACATCGTGGTGGTGGGCATCGCCACGGACTACTGCGTCAAGGCGACCGCCCTGGATGCCGTCCAGGCCGGCTACTCCGTCACGGTGCTGCGCGGATTGACGGTCGGCATTGCCGAAGACCTGGACGACGCCGTGGCCGAGATGGAGCTCGGCGGCGTCGATGTCCTCTGAGCCAGTAGACTCGAAATCCTTGCCCTATCGCCAGTCTTGCCATATTGACAGTCCCGTAGAACCCCGGAGTACACCATGAAGAAGACCCTGACCGTCCTGATTGCCGTCGGAGCGTTGCTCGGCGCGGCCGGCTGCTCGGCCACGCCGCAGCTGACCAACGAGGAAACCTGCGCCCGGGTCAAGACCGTGGTCTCCGCCCAGTCGGCCACGTCGGACAAAGCCGGCATGACCAGGGTGGCCAACCAGCTGCGGCCCATCAAGGCGGCGGCCTCCGAGGACCTGCAGGCTCCGCTGCAGACCATCATCGAATACTTCGACGAGTCGGCCAAGCCCTCCCCGGACACCGCCAAGCTCGAGGACATGAAGGCCGACTACACCGCGGCAGGGCAGACCTACGGCCAGGTCTGCGGCGCCGGCCAGTAGTCGAAGCAAAATTCACAGCAGAGTAAACAGCAGAGGGACCAGTTCACAGTGAACTGGTCCCTCTGCTCGTTGCCCTGCGCCTAGTGGCCTTTGCTCATGCTCCTGCCCATAACCCTGCGCGGGGCTACTTCCGGCCGATGAACCAGTCCTGGAGCTTGCGCAGACGTGTCTGCAGCTGTTCCTCGTTGGCCTGTGCGACGGCCGGGCCGCCGCAGACGGTCCGGAGCTTGGTGTGGATGACGCCGTGCGGGGTCCCGGTGCGGGCCGACCAGGCCGCGACGTTCTTGGCCAGCTCGGTGCGCAGGTCCATGAGCATCCGGTGGTCCGGGACGGCCGGGGCGGCCGCCGCGGCGGCACTCGAGGCATCAGCTTGCGGGGAGCGCCTGTTCTTCCGGTTCAGCTGCTCGTGCTGGCGCTGGCGCAGCAGCGTGCCGACCTGTTCGGCGTCCAGCAGGCCGGGGATCCCGAGGAAGTCGAGCTCGTCCTCCGAGCCCACCTCGCCGCCGGTGCCGAACTCGCCGCCGTCGAAGAGCACCCGGTCAAAGGACGCCTGGGAGTCGAGGGCCTCGAACTTGCCCTTCATCAGGGAGTCGGAGGCCTTCTCCTCGCGGTTCGCCTCGTCCATGAGCGAGTCCTCTGGATTGAAGAGGCCGTCGCTGTCTTCCTTCTCCGGGCGGTCCAGCGCGTGGTCGCGCTCGGCCTCCATCGAGTTGGCCAGCGCCATCAGCTGCGGCACCGAGGGCAGGAAGACCGACGCCGTCTCGCCGCGCTTGCGGGCACGCACGAAGCGCCCGACGGCCTGGGCGAAGAACAGCGGGGTGGAGGTCGAGGTGGCGTAGACGCCGACAGACAGCCGGGGAACGTCCACGCCTTCGGAAACCATCCGGACGGCCACCATCCAGCGCTTCTCGCTGGCGGTGAATTCCTCGATCTTGCTGGAGGCCTTCGCGTCGTCGGAGAGGATGACGGTGGGCGATTCGCCGGTGATCTTCTTCAGCTGGCCGGCGTACGCGCGGGCGTCCTCGTGGTCGGTGGCAATGACCAGGCCGCCGGCATCCGGAACGCTGCGCCGGACCTCGCTGAGACGTTTGTCCGCGCCGGCCAGGACCGCGGGGATCCATTCGCCGGCCGGGTTCAGCGCGGTGCGCCATGCCTGGGAGGTGATGTCCTTCGTGACGGCCGACTCCCCGAGCGAGGCGGCCATCTCGTCCCCGGCGCTCGTGCGCCAGCGCATTTGGCCGGAGTACGCCATGAACATCACCGGGCGGACCACGTGGTCGCGCAGCGCCTTGCCGTAGCCGTAGGTGTAGTCGGCCTTGGAGCGCCGGATCCCGTCGCGGTCCTCGGCGTACTCCACGAACGGGATGGGCGAGGTATCCGAACGGAACGGGGTGCCCGTCAGGGAAAGCCGCCGGGCCGCCGGGTCGAACGCCTCACGAAGGCCGTCGCCCCAGGACAGGGCCTCGCCGCCGTGGTGGATTTCATCCAGGATCACCAGCGTGCGGGCGGCTTCGGTCTTGGCCCGGTGCAGCATGGGCTTGCTGGCCACCTGGGCGTAGGTCACGGCGACGCCGATGAACCCGCGGCCGTGCTGGCCGTCGGCATTCTTGAAGTTCGGGTCGATCGCGATGCCGACCCGGGCAGCGGCGTCGGCCCACTGGCGCTTCAGGTGGTCGGTGGGCGCCACGATGGTCACGCGGTTGACCACGCCGGACTCGATGAGCATGGACGCCACGCGCAGGGCGAAGGTGGTTTTACCCGCGCCGGGGGTTGCGACCGCAAGGAAATCCTTGGGATGGGTGCTGAAGTAGCTGTCCAGCGCCTCCTGCTGCCAGGCGCGCAGCTTGGGGGCGGTGCCCCAGGCGGCCCGCTCGGGATAGGCGGGGGGCAGCGTGGGTCCGCCGAAAAGTGTCTCCGTCATTAAGGCGCCCTCCATCCGCGCATGGCTGCAGCCGACGGAGAAACCCAATTAAGCACAAAAACACCAATCTTTTTCGGATGGACCCGGCGGAACCCCGCACCGGGCGGAACCCGGACAGCACGGACCGGCAATCAGGAAAGCAGAAAATCAGGGGCGCGACGGCGCGCCGCCATGGGGAAACGCCGTCCGGGGACGGCTAACGGAACCTGTTGTTCCGTTGATTGCCCTTACTTGTCGCCGGAGCCCTTGCCGCCGTCGTTTCCGGGGCGCAGGCCCTCGTAGACTTCCTTGCATTCGGGGCAGACGGGGAACTTCTGCGGGTCCCGGCCCGGAGTCCAGACCTTGCCGCAGAGCGCGATCACCGGTTCACCGGTCAGCGCCGATTCCATGATCTTTTCCTTGCGCACGTAGTGCGAGAAGCGTTCCCGGTCACCGGGCTCAACTTCCTGGCGCAGTTCCTCGCGCTCGATCGTGGCCGTTGACGTCCCGGCTCCGGAGAGCTCGCGCATCGGATCGTTTTCGAGAGGATCGGTCATGCTAGTCATGACACCCATCTTAGCCGTAGGAAGGGCGCCGCCGGACCTGCCGGGTGCCGGCGGCGGGGCCTAGAGGCCCTGCCAGGCGGGTTTGTGGTCGTAGCTGTGGCGGTAGTAATCCGCCAGCCGCAGCGACGACGCCGCCGCCTCGTCCAGGAGGATGGTGGCGTGCGGGTGCAACTGCAGCACGGAGGCCGCACAGATGGCGGCGACGGGGCCTTCCGCGAGGTCCCGGACGGCCTGGGCTTTCTGCGCGCCGGTGGCAACCAGGATCACGTGGCGGGCATCCAGGATGGTGCCCAGGCCTTGGGTCAGGACGTGGTGCGGCACGTCGGCCAGGCTGCCGAAAAACCGTGCGTTGTCCCGGCGTGTCTGCTCGATCAGGGTCTTGATCCGCGTCCGGGACGCCAGCGACGAACCTGGTTCGTTGAACCCGATGTGGCCGTCCGTTCCGACGCCGAGGAGCTGAAGGTCCACTCCCCCGGCGTCGCGGATGGCGTCTTCATAGGCCCGGCAGGCCGCCGGGATGTCCGCCGCGGCGCCGTCGGGCACGTGGACGTTGTCCGGGCTGATGTTCACCCGGGCGGTGAATTCGCGCGCGATCACCTCGCGGTAGGACTCCGGATGGCCGGCCGGCAGTCCCACGTACTCGTCCAGGGCGAAGGCGCGGACCCGGCTGAAATCCAGGCCGGCCCGCTCGTGCCGGGCCGCCAGTTCGGTGTAGACCGGCAGCGGCGTGGAACCGGTCGCCAGACCCAGCACGGCGTCGGGCTTGCGGCGGAGAAGGGCCTCCACCGCATCGGCGGCAAGCGACGCGATCTGTTTGCTGCCGGGAAGGATGACAACTTCCATGATCCTGCCTTTGCTGGCCTACCTGGTGTCCGAGTCTGCGCACTCCCAGCATGCACCCGTCAGCGGTTGACGGCCAGTTGTGCCAGCAGCTCCGGTGCCCGCCGGTCCAGCCATGCTCCGCCGGTCCGGATGCCGACGGCGAAGAGTGCCAGGCCCAGCACGGGCCCGAGAACCAGAGTGATCCAGCCCGGCACGGGGCTGCCGGTGATGAACTGCGCGGCCACGAGCGCCGCCTCGGGCGCCACGAGGACCATGAGGACGGCCATGCCGCCGAACTGCACGGCGAGGGTCTGGGCCACGTTGCCCGGAGGCTTCTTGAACGGGCTGTCCCCCGGCAGCGGGACGCTCACGGTGTAGCGCGCCGAGATCACCGACGCCAGACCCAGGCCGGTGAAGAGGACACCGAGGGAGAGGCCCAGGACCGCGGGCAGCTTGTCCCAGTCGCCGGTGAAGAAGAACGGACCGACGCTGAAGAGGACCACCACCGGCAGCGCGAAGCTCAGGCACGCCAGCGCCCGGCCGAGCCGGTCGTCGGCGCCGCGCACCCCCGTGGCCACGTGCAGGGCGAAGGCGGTGCTGTCATAGGAGACGTCCGTGGAGATCGACCAGGACAGGAGGAAGGCCGTCAGCGGCCCGACAAACTGGAACGGGCCGTAGAACCCGCTCTGGCTGCCCTGGAAGAGGAACAGCACCGGCAGGAGCGGAACGACCACGAGCGCGCCGGCGTAGCGGGGGTCGCGCAGCCAGTAGTACAGGGATCTCGCGGCGACGGCGGCGGCCGGTGTCGCCGGGAACAGCCCGAACAGGCCCGTGCCGCCGGTCCGGCGCTTGGACGTCCCGGCGTACGGCGGGGTCACGAGGGCGCGCTGCAGCAGGAGCTTCCACGCCAGGGCCAGGCCCGCCAGTGTGGCCACGGCGATGAGGAATTTCACGGCCGCGGCCGCGTAGCTGCCGGCAGCGAGCTCGCCGCCGAGAGAGAAGGCCGCCCCGGCCGGCGTCCAGGACAGGGCCCGGGCCAGGCCGGTCAGGAAATCGCCGGATCCGGCGATTCCCCTCGCAATGCCCGCCACGATGGGACCCGTAAGCACGAGCGGGATGAGGAAGGCGACGGCGCTGATGTCCTTGAAGCGCCGGGAGCTTGCCAGTCCGGCCGTGGCCGTGGTCACGACCTTGGAGAGCACGATGCAGCTCAGCACGCCCAGCACAGCACCGGCGAGGGCGCCGGCCGCGGCCGGCAGGCTGCGGGACCAGGTGCCCACCGTGGCGAGTGCAACCAGGGAGGTTGCGAGACCCGGTATGCCGATCAGGCCGCCGAGCGCCAGCCCGGCCAGCAGCTGCGGCATGGGCACGGCGAAGGTGGTGAACCGGGCAGGGTCCAGCGTCATGTCCGCGGCGGAGACCGCGACGGGAATGATGGCCCAGCCCAGCAGTGCCGTGGCGCCGCAGAGGACCACCACGGTCTGGGCGAGTTCAATCTCCACCCCGCGCAGGACGAACAGCCCGGCCACGCAAACACCCACGATTCCCAGGGCATACAGGGCGCCGATCCCGAGGCCCACCAGCTGCCACGGGCTGCGCCGGACGCTGTTGCGCAGCAGGGTCAGCTTGAGCCTCAGAAGGTGCGCAACCATTCCAGCCCCTCCGTGTGGTTCCGGCCGCCCACGAGCTGCACGAAGCGGTCCTCGAGGCTGGCGCCGGCGCGGACTTCCTCCACGGTGCCCGCGGCGAGGACCCGGCCGCCGGCGACGACGGCGACGTGGTCGCACATGCGCTGGACCAGGTCCATGACGTGGCTGGAGACGATGACCGTTCCGCCCGAGGCAACGTAGCGGTCCAGGATGTCGCGGATGTTCGCCGCGGAGATCGGATCCACCGATTCGAACGGCTCGTCCAGGACCAGGAGCCGCGGGGCGTGGATCAGCGCCGAGGCCAGCGCGATTTTCTTGGTCATGCCGGCGGAATAGTCCACCACCAGCGTGCCGGCGTCACTGTCCAGGTCCAGCGCCGCGAGCAGCTCCGCCACCCGGGACGCCACCATTTCCCGGTCCATTCCGCGCAGCAGGCCGGCATAGGTGACCAGCTGCTCGCCGCTGAGGCGGTCGAACAGCCGGACGCCGTCGGGCAGGATCCCCATCAGCTTCTTGGCCTCCAGCGGATGCTGCCAGACGTCGACGCCGTGGATCAGCGCGGTGCCGAAGTCGGGGCGCAGCAGGCCGGTCGCCATGGACAAAGTGGTGGTCTTGCCGGCCCCGTTGGGCCCGACCACCCCGTAGAAGGAGCCGGCCGGAACGTCCAGGCTGATGCCGTCGACGGCGATTTTGTCGCCAAAGCGCTTGGCGAGGCCAAGCAGGGACAGGGCAGGAACCGGCGGCGAAGACGGGCCGGGCGGGGCTGGCTGTCCCTGCTGGCCAGGGGGTTGGAATGTCATGACGCCAGACTAACCGCCCGGCGGCGCGAAAAGGATCGTCCGCAAGGCGTAGGTTTTCACGCCCGGGAACCGGCCACTGCTTTTGGAATGAAGGCCGGTTCTGGAACGAATGCCGGTTCTAGAACGAATGCCGGGGCAGGGCGCGCTCGTACTGCGGCGGCCACGCCAGGTCATGGCCGAGCTCGAACGCGGCCCGCAGCCACCAGTGCGGATCCCGCAGTGCGGCACGGGCGATGAACACGCCGTCGGCCTGGCCGGTGGCCACCGCGTGCTCGGCCTGCCCGGCGGACGTCAGGAGTCCCACCGTGCCGGTCCTGACCCCGGTTTCGCGCCGGATCCGGGCGGAGAACCCGGTCTGGTAGCCGGGGCCCACGGGAATCTGCTGGTGGGCAACGGCCCCGCCGCTGGAAACGTCCACCAGGTCCACTCCGCGCTCGGCGGCGGCAGCGGCCATCCGGACCGAGGCGTCAGCCTCGATCCCGCCCGGCGCCCAGTCCGAGGCCGAGATCCGCAGCAGCAGGGGCATGGAGTCCGGGATGACCGCGCGGACGGCGTCCACCACAGCAAGCGTCAGCCTGTTCCGGCCCGCCTCGTCGCCGCCCCAGCGGTCCGTGCGGTCGTTGACCAGCGGGCTCTGGAACTGGTGCAGCAGGTAGCCGTGCGCGCCATGGATTTCGATCGTGTCGAACCCGGTGTCAACGGCCCGCACGGCGGCCGCGGCGAAATCGGCGATCACGCCGTCGATCTGCGCTTCCGTCATGGCCGACGGCGGCGCGTAGCCGTCAAACGCGCCCGTGCCAGGACCCACGGTGTCCCAGCCGCCCTCGGACGCCGGCACGCTGCCCTTCGCGCCGGAGAACGGCCAGTAGGAGGACGCCTTCCGGCCGGCGTGCGCCAGCTGGGTGCCGATCTTGGTCTCCGCGGTGCCGTGGCGGTGCACGAAGGCGGTGATGCGTTCCCAGGCCGCGGCCTGGTCGTCGTTGTAGAGGCCGGCGTCGCGGGGGCTGATCCGGCCCGCGGCGTTCACGGAGTTGGCCTCGGTGAGGATCAGGGCCGCTCCCCCGGTGGCAAAGGAGCCAAGGTGCATGAGGTGCCAGTCGGTGGGCACGCCTTCGCCCGTTTCGGGTTCGCAGCTGTACTGGCACATCGGGGACACCCAGCCGCGGTGCTGCAGCCGCAGGGACCTCAGATCCAGCGGCGCGAAGAGTGCCGATCCCACTAGAAGAGCACCCGGGCCAGCCCCTGGCGGGCCTTGGCGACGCGCCCGTCACCGGTGCCGACGACGTCGAAGAGTTCCAGCAGCCGGACCCGGGCGGTCTCCCGTTCCGGGCCGAAGTTGCGGCCAATGAACGTCACGATCCGGCCGAGTCCGTCCTCGATGTGGCCGCCGGCGATGTCCAGGTCCGCAACGCCGAGCTGGGCCTCGAGGTTGTCCGGCTCGTCGGCGGCGAGCCGGCGCAGGGCATCCGCCTCGGGCCCGGAGATGGCCTGCAGGCGATCCATTAGTTCCACCTGCGCCAGGCCGGCCTTGGCCTCCGCGTCGGCGGGCATCTCGTTCAGGGCCTGACGGTAGGCGGCGGCCGCGGCCGCGTAGTCGCCGGCCTCGATCGCGTCGAACGCCGCCTGGTGCAGCGGCGGCAACGGCGGTGCCTCCGGTTCCGCACCGCCGGGCCCGCCGGCACCGATCTGTCCGGTCACGCCGTTGGCGGCCGCAACCTTGAGGAGTTCATCGAACAGGCTGCGTACCTGCTGTTCGTCCGCGCCGCCCTGGAAGAGCGGAACGGGCTGGCCCTTGACGACGGCGACGGCGGTCGGCACGGCCTGGACCTGGAATGCCTGGGCAAGTTCCGGGAAGACGTCGATGTCCGCGGCCCCGAGGACCAGCCGGCCGTCGTAGCTCTCGACGATGCCTTCGAGGACGTCCACCATCTGGCCGGAGCCTGGCGAGTAGGAGGCCCAGAGGGCAATCACCACGGGCACCTGGGCCGAGAGGTCCACGAGCTCCTGGAAGTTGCCCTCGGTCACATCCACGCGCAACGGCCGGCCTGCATGGTCGGCCGGGCGCTCTGCCGGGGCACCGGCAGCACCGGCGGGGCCGGGGGCTGCAGCGCCGGGTGCGGATGGCGCCGGCCGCTGTTTCAGGGCGGAGAGATCGACGGCGCCGCGCAGGTTCAGCGGGCTGGCGGCAACTGGCGGGACCGGGCGGGAAGCTGGCGTAGTCATAGCTCCACTCTATCCACTACGCCACACGCAGCAACGACCGGGCCGCGATGGCGGCCCGGTCGTCTGCGGTGCTGTGCCCCGGCCGTGATTCTCAGCGGGGGCAGGTTCCTGCGGGGGCTACTTGAACTTGGCCCCGACCAGGCCGCGGGTGGCAGCCACGAGCTTCATCGGATCCTTGGAACCGGCCGGCGGAACATAGACAGCCACGGACTCTGCGAAGTCCAGCACCATGCCGGTGCTGGTCTCCTTGCCGCCGGCCAGGGCGGCCGCGTCGTCGCCGATGGTGAGCTTGTCCCCGTCGGCCTTCGGAGTGCCGTCGAACGAGAAGTTCAGCCGGCCCAGGACCAGGGCCCCGCCGTCAGCGGTACGGAACACGACAGTGTTGTCCGCGGCCGCCTTGTGGGTGAAGGCGAAGGTGCCGTTGACGCCTGATTTGACGACGTCGGCCTGGTAGGCGAGCGTGTCCGCGATGTACGGGGAGGACTGGCCTTCGACGAGCTTGTCCTTGAACGTGGAGTCGGCCTTGGTCAGGCGGTCACCGAGCCCGGCGAGGGCTTCGTCGCCGCTGTACGCGAGTCCGGTCTTGTCCGCGGGCGCCAGCGTCTCCGTGCCGGCCCGCCCGATCCCCGGGAAGGTGGCACCCGGCTGCAGCGGGGTGCTGCTGACCAGCTTGTAGTTCTCCCGCGGGGAGGCCTGGGTGAGGGTCAGCAGCTGCGGGACGACGTTGCCCTCGCCCTGCGTCACAGCCATGACCGAGCGCGGCCAGCTGCGCTTGTTGGTGACCACCGTGGTCAGCAGCTTAGTGGAGCGGACAGGCATCCGGGCCTCGTAGGAGCCGACCTGCGAGCGGATCTTGTAGTTCTGTGTGCGCACCTGGAGTTCGGAGTTGGCCACCCGCGGCGCCAGCTTTGCGGCGTCCTTGGCAGCGTCTCCGGCATCGACGGCACCGGCAACCTGTTCCAGGACGCGGCGGAACTGCGCGTCCAGCAGCACCGGCGCATCGCCGGTCTGGCCCTCAGCGGAACTGCCCGGCGTAGCGCCGTCGGAGGCCGGGGCGCTGGAGGCCGGGGCACTGGGCGACGGCGTCTGGCTGGCCTGGGCGGCCACAGACGTTCCGGCGACGGCAGCGGCGGTCAGCACGGCCACCACGATGCCGGAACGGCGAGCGGTGCCGGAACCCTTCTTCTGACCGGCCGCTGCTTTCTCCGGCGCGGTTTTCTCCGGCCCTGCTTTCTCCGGAACTGTCTTCTCGGGGGTGGCCGGCTGCGGTGCAGTCTCGGGGGCTGCGGTTTCCTGGGTGCTTGCTGCCGGGCCCTGATCCCCGCGGCGTGCCGCGGCCTTGGCCTGCGCGCGGCGGGCGAACGTGCTGCCGCCGGTGCCGTTGCCTGAACGGTTGCCTGACTTCGGTTTGAGGACCAACAGCGCCCCGCCGGCGATGATCAGCAGGCCGCCGAGCACCATGAGCGGAATGGCCCAGGGCGTGGAGGTGTCGTTCGGGAAAGTCATCGTGATGGAGCTCGGGGCGGGCTTGGTGCCGTCCGCCGCGAGGAGGAGGGACCAGTCGCCGTCGGCCGGCGCGTTCCACGCGTAGTCCATTTCGCCGGTGGCGTTCTCGGTGGTGACCCAAAGATCCGATCCGGCGGGCGACGGCGCGGTAGCTTCGCCGTCGGTATGCGTCAGCTGCAGCGCCTTGCCGTCCTCCGAGACGCCGTCGACGGTGTTGTGGGCCGTCTTACCCACCCAGGCGTCGACGTCGTCCGGCCGTCCCGCGGCCAGCAGGAAGGCCCCTTCACCCTTGACCTGGATCTTCACGGTCCCGGGGTGCAGAGTCCTCAGCTTCTCCTCGAAAACGGTCAGCGGCGCGGCCGTGCCGGCCGGAGCGGTGGCCGTAATCGTCTCCGGGGGAGCCCAGAACGTCTTCTGGCCAATCCCGGCCAGGAGTGTCAGGAGGCCGAGCAGCACCAGGGCGACTGCAGTCTTGAAACGCAAAATACTACCTATCATCAGCGGACAGTTAGCTTCAATAGTAACCATTTTGTTACCCGCGAGTCAGATCGGGGACCCGGGCGGCCCCCGTGAGCGGTGCCCGCGGGGGCGCTCCGCCCTTGAGCTGACAAGCCTGCTGATAGTGTTTGCGGTGATCATCACACCAGTGCCGCCTGTGTGGCGCCGCAAGGAATTAAGGGCATTCAACGCAGTGACTGAACATACGGATTCGTCCTCCGCCGGACCAATAGAAGCGCAGGAATCCGACAGCCCGGAACCCGGCCCCGAGCAGCACGCTTCCAGTCCCCGGCCCACAACCTCCCGCCCCCGGATTGCCGCGGCAAATGTCCTCCTGTCCGCGGCCCGGCGCCTGCGCCAGCCCCTGCCGGGGGCCCAGCCGAGAATCCGCTTCGAGATGCCCCCGGAGCATGAGGCTGTTGCCGGGGACGGGTCCGATGCCCCGTTCGGCAGTCCCGGTCCCCGGATGTCCACCCAGCACCCCCTGTACATGGGCTTCATGGGTACGGTCGGCGTTGGTGTCGCGCTCCTGGTCTACTGGATCGGTTCGAACACGACGCAGCTGCTCTTGTGGATCATCACGGCGCTGTTCATCACCTTGGGGCTGGACCCGGTGGTGCGCTGGCTCGAACACCGGAATGTCCCCCGGGCCGCCGGCATCCTCTTGTCTGTGTCCGCCCTGGCCGTGGCAGTTGCCGCATTTTTCGCCACCCTGATCCCCACGATCGTGCAGCAGGTGACGCAGATCGTGCAGCAGGCTCCCAAGTGGGTCCAGGAGTTCATCGACTCGGAATTCTTCCGGAGCGTTGACAGCCAGTTCGGCATCCGGGACCGCATCAGCCAGGAGTTGGAGAAGTTCGTCAACAACCCCGAGGCCATGGGCGGCATCTTTGGCGGAGTTGTCGGCTTCGGCTCCACCGTGGCCAACGGGCTGTTCGGCGCGCTGATCGTGCTGGTCCTGAGCCTGTACTTCCTCGCAGCCCTTCCCGCCATGAAGAAGTGGGGCTACCGGCTCGCGCCGCGCTCGCGCCGGCCCCGGGTCGAAGCCCTGGCCGAGGAAATCACCGGTTCGGTGGGCAACTACGTGATCGGCCAGGCCGCGGTGGCAGTGCTGAACGCCACCTTCGCCTTCATCGTGATGTCGGTCATCGGAGTTCCGTTCGCCACGCTGCTGGCATTCGTGGTGGCCCTGCTGGCGTTCATCCCGCTGGTGGGCGGCATGATCGCCGGGTTCCTGGTGACGATCGTGGCACTGACCGCCGGCTGGCAGACGGCGCTTGTCTTTGCCATCTGCTATTTCGCCTACCTCCAGTTCGAGGCCTACTTCATCTCGCCGCGGATCATGCAGAAGGCCGTGGCGGTCCCCGGCGCCGTCGCCGTCATCTCAGTCATCGCCGGCGGCAGCCTGCTCGGCGTGCTCGGGGCCCTTATCGCCATCCCCACTGCGGCGGCGATCCTGCTGCTGGTCAAGGAAATCTTCATCGCCCGCCAGGACAGCCGCTAACCGGTTTCCGCGCCGAAAAAGGACAGCCGCACCGTGGATCCACGGTGCGGCTGTCCTTTTTCGGCGCGGTTTTCTCTATGCGGCTCAGGCGTGTGCCGTGGCGACCGGCCCGTCCCATTCCTGCGGCAGCACCGTTCCGGCACCCCCTGCGGCGCCGCCGGGGATGACCTCGTCCACGATTTCATTGAGCACCCGCCCGGCGTACTTCTCCCCCACCCACAGGTGTTTGGCGCCGTCGACCCCCAGCACTTGTGCCTGCGGCACCAGCGCGAACCTCGTGGCCGCAGCCGCCGGCTGCAGGTAGTCGTCGTGCTCCGGGACCAGGACCTTCAGCGGTTTGCCGGACTCGGCCCACTCCTTCAGGTGCACGTCCGTGGCCCGGTGCAGCGGGGGCGAGAGCAGCACGGCCCCCTCGATTTCCGAGGCGACGGGCTCGGCGGCGCCGTACATCAGGGCCAGCTCGGTGCCGAAGGACCAGCCCACCAGCCACCGGTTCGGCAGGCCCCGGTCCACGGCGAACTGCACGGCGGCCTCGACGTCGAGACGCTCGCCGATGCCTTCCTCGAAGGCTCCCCCGCTGGTCCCCCGCGGCGAAGACGTGCCGCGCGTGTTGAAGCGCAGGACGGCGATGCCGGCGAGGGCGGGCAGCCGGTAGGAGGCCTTGCGGTAGAGGTGTGAATCCATGAAGCCGCCGTGCGTCGGCAGCGGGTGCAGCGTGATGAGCGTTGCCTTGATCCCGCCGGATTCCGGCACGGCGAGCTCTCCCACCAGCCGGTGTCCGTCCGACGTGCGCAGTTCGACGTTCTCGCGGCGGGCCGGCAGGACGGTGGAAGCACGGATGGCAGTGGGAGCAGAGGGCTGGGTGAAGACGTACGACGCGGGATCAAAGCTCATGCTGACCAGCTTAGCGATACCGGTAGCTCCGCGATGTCCAGCAGTTGCTGTGCCAGTGGCGCCGTTCGGCGAGACCCGCGGCGGCGCCAAAGAGGTGGTCCTCGGACCAGACCACCAGGTGCGCGATCCCCGGCAGCACGGCGGTGGAGCAGCCCGGGCAGATGTAGGTCTTCTCGGCACGGCCCGCGGTGATGGGGCGGACCATCCATTCGCCGTCCGGTGCGCTCTCCCGGCGGGCGAACCCTGAGCGGGCGCGCTCCAGGTCAAGTTCCGGTGCCGGGCCGTGCTTGGCTCCGCCGGCTTTGCTCTTTCCGGGCGCTGCGCCCTTGCCAGAGCCTGTCTTCGCAGAGCCGGCGCGGCGGGGTCGGTTGGAACGGGGCATGCCTCCATTCTGCCCCAGTCCGGCTGCCGCTCCTTGCCTCCCCCGCCACGCCGCCGCCCGCGCAGGCGGTAGAGTGGACCGGGTGCGTTTAGTCATAGCCCGCTGCTCCGTTGATTACGTCGGCCGCCTCAAAGCCCACCTGCCGCTGGCCACCAGGCTGTTGCTGGTGAAGGCCGACGGTTCGGTCCTGGTCCATTCCGACGGCGGGTCCTACAAGCCGCTGAACTGGATGAGCCCTCCTGCGTCCCTGCGGGTCTCCACACCGGATGAGGTCGACGTCGAGGTCGGCGTCGTCGAGCAGTGGACGGTCCAGTCGGCCAAGACCGATGACCGGCTCATCATCAACATCCACGAGCAGCTGCACGACACCTCCCACGAGCTGGGCCAGGACCCGGGCCTGATCAAGGACGGCGTCGAGGCGGACCTCCAGCGGCTCCTGGCCGCCCAGATCGAACTGCTCGGCACCGGGTTCTCGCTGATCCGCCGGGAGTATTTCACCGCGATCGGCCCCGTGGACATCCTGGCCCGGGACGCGGACGGCGCCACCGTGGCCATTGAGCTCAAGCGCCGGGGCGACATCGACGGCGTCGAGCAGCTCACCCGGTACCTGGAACTGCTGAACCGGGACCCACTGCTGGCCCCGGTCCGGGGAATCTTCGCAGCCCAGCAGATCAAGCCGCAGGCCAAGGTCCTCGCGAAGGACCGCGGAATCGACTGCGTCACCCTGGACTACGACGCCATGCGCGGCGTTGACGACAGCGAATCCCGGCTCTTTTAGGCACCCCGCGGCAGGCTTTCCGCGGTGACGATTCGCGTTAAGCCGTTCTTTGCACAATTTTTATGCAATTCTTCCGTTCGCCCGTTGACCTGACGCAAGTGTCATGAAATTCTTATACAAGTCTTTGTGTAGGTGTTTTTCATGCTCGCAAGACATGTTGCGAGCGTGAAGCTCCTGCCGCACGGTCCGTGAATCCGGTTCCGTTGCCAAAGGTTCTTCTCGCAGAGTGACCAAGTCCGGTGCGAAGTGCGCCGGATTTATTCAAGATCCACAATGAGGAGAAACAAATGGCTCAGGGAACCGTCAAGTGGTTCAACGCAGAAAAGGGCTTCGGCTTCATCACCCCGGATGACTCCGATGGCGATGTCTTCGTTCACTACTCCGAGATCCAGACCGGCGGCTTCAAGACCCTCGACGAGAACCAGCGTGTTCAGTTCGAGATCGGCCAGGGCGCCAAGGGCCCCCAGGCCACCGGCGTAACGCTGGTCTAGTCTCCAGTCGGGAAGTCTTTAGGCATTTCCGCACAAGGAATGATCCCCGGCATTTGTGCCGGGGATCATTTTTTGTGCATTCTTGGGCGCGGCGTTTCAGGTCCTCCGCATTGTGCCGGATGCATTCTTCAGCCGAATTGCGCACTCACGCCGGGCACTAATCCGCCGGCCCCGCCTATCTCACCAACGTGCGCAGCAGGCGGGCGCTTTGCCGGACGGACAACCCGGGAAGGTATGCGCGGCTCAGGGCCCGGCCCATCGCGGGCAATTGCAGCGGATCCTGGTAGTAGAGGTACAACGTGCGGTAGTCCGGTTTGAAACGCGACTTGAAGGTTGCCAGCGAACGGAAGCCGTAGACGGGTTCCAGGGCCCGGCCCACGACGTCCAGGATCCCGGCCAGCCCCTCCGGCCCGGAGTCGCTGTCCCCGGAGTCGCTGTCCTCGGAGTCGCTGCCGCCGGCGACGTCTCCGTCACGGTCCTTCGCCAGCGGCGAGCCGGACAGGGAGATCACCTCAACCGTGCGCTTGAGCTCCAGCACGGCGGACGCGATGAGGAACTCCATGACACCCGGGAACGCGTCCCCGCGCCGGCGCATGAAGTCCAGGGTCCAGCTCACGAGCTGTCCGTCCGCATACACCGGCAGCCAGCTCGTGACGCCCTGCACGCGTCCGTCGGCGTCCACCGCCAGGCAGCACAGCACCTCGTCGTCGTCGAGCTCGTCGATGCTGCCGAGCGTGAAGCCCATCTCCGGCACGTGCTTTTGTGCCGCCCATTCTTCGGAAACCTCGCTGAGCTGGGTCCGCAGCGGGGCCGGGAATTCGCTGTAGCGCCCCCACACGGCCTGGACACCGGTCTTCGCGGCCCGGTTCAGGGCGGTGCGGACGTTTTGCCATTCCTTGCCCTTGAACTCCAGTTCGCGCACGGCGAGCCTGGTTTCCTGGGCCACGGCCACGCGGCGGAATCCGCGGGCCCGGAGCATCGGCCAGAGCCCGGCGGTGCAGGAGTAGAAACACGGGATCAGGGCGTGTTCGGCGCAGTAGCGCATGAAACCCGCCGCGGTCTCCTCGCGGAGGGCGGCGGGGCCGAACGGGCCCGCCAGCGTCAGGGCCACGTTGCCGTGCTGCTGGTAGGCCACGCCGCTGCGCCGGTCCGGCGTAAACCAGTATTTGTTCGGTTCCCAGAGCGCCATCCAGGACAGTGAGTCCCCGCCCTGGCGGATCAGGTCACGGGCCGTGTCCCGGTCCCCGGAACCGACGTCGGTGCTGTTCAGTCCGGTACCGTGCAGCCGCCGCCGCAGCACCAACCAGACCGCCGCCAGGGCCACCCCCCAGAAGATGATGCCGGCGTAGGCGAACAGGAAGGACTCCACGGCGTTACGGTTCTGGAACAGCCGGCTGTAGGCGCCCGGAATGGGCAGCGGCAGGTACTGCCGGGCGAGTTCCGCCGCGAGGCCCAGCACTCCCCCGTCGCGGTCCATTCCGCCGGCGGCGAGCCAGGCCACCGCGTAGGTCCCGGCGAGCACCAGCCATGTGCCGCCGACCACGATGCCCAGGATCCGTCTGGCCTGCGGAGCCGTCTCCACGCGGAACTGCCGGCGGTTTAGCCAGAGCAGCACAGCGAGCAGCAACGGAACGGCGACGAGCGGAAGGACGTGGACGAAGCCGGAGCCCATCACAGCCGTGTGCGGCCGGTTGGGGTAGTGCGGAATGCGGGCGAACAGGGCCAGGTACACGGCTGCCAGGGCTGTAACGCCGAGCTGGACGATGATGGCGATCCGCAGGGCCAGGCGGCGGCCCTGCCGCATGCCGTCCGCACAGATCAACAGCAGGACCACCGGGACAACTGCCAGCGCGAGGCCCAGCGGACCGGCGAGTCCGGCCCGGCCTGCCTCCAGGCAGCTGACGTCAACCGTTCCGCCGCAGTTTTGCTCCAGCTGGCCCAGCGTGGGCAGCGGGTTCAGAACGACGTCGCGCAACAGGGCCAGGGGCCCGGTGGGGCTGCTGACAGCGGCCGTGAGGATCGGCCCCACCGCGAAGATCGCGACCGTGAGCGCCAGCAGGTTGCGTGTTTCGCGTCCCGTTGAACGGTGCCGGTGCAGGGTCCCCCGGTCGCCCTGGATCCACCAGCCCGCGGCCAGGCCGGCAAGGGCGCCGGCGAGCCCCACCACCGTCTCCGGGTGCCCGACGTAGAGCACCAGCAGCAGGGACGCGGACAGGACGGCGGTCCGCAGCCTGCGTTGCCACAGCGTGGGCAGCAGCCCGCTGGCGGCCAATGTCACGGCCAGGATGGCGGCGTAGGGGCCGATCAGCCGGGCATTGACCATGAGCCCCAGCCAGCCGTCGCCGAGATACCGGGCCAGCTGGGTGACCAGCAGGAAGACCGTTACAGCAGCGAACTGGCCTACAAAGAAGAACACGGCCGTCCGCAGCGTCCCCAGATGCCGTTCAGCGAGACCCAGCAGCAGGAGGATCATCAGGGACGCGGCGAGGTAGGCCAGCAGGTTGGTGGCGAAGAACAATGAGGTGAACAAGGACCACCAGTGCCCCGCCTTCAGCCCGGCAGCGTTGACGGACGCGATGGGCAGCAGGGCGTCGGGCGGGCCCGACAGGAAGCTGCCGGTGACGGCCCCGGCACCGAGGAAGACCGCGAGGACCGCCAGCGTGAAGGGTACGGCACGGAAGTGCGCCAGCGTCCGGCGCATGCCCTGGCGCCAGACGCCCTGGAACGGCGGGGCCTCCGGCCCAGGGCCCGCCGCGGTCCGGGGGCTGCCGGTCTTGGATTGGCTCATGGCGCGATCCCCCAGCGCCGGGCCAGGAAGTCCAGGCCGCCGGGAAGGCCGCCGGATGCCACGTCCCAGGAGTGCCCCGCGTTGGCGATCCGGTGTGTTTCGACGCCGAACCCGGCCCGGCGGGCCGCCTCGGAGAGCACGTCCATATAGCCGCTGAACTGCGGGTCGCGGTCCCCGGCGGCGAAGTACACGCCGTGGCCGTCGAAGCGGTTTTCCGCCATGACGCGCAGCGGGGTCAGCCGGTCGAAGGCCGCGGTGTCGGCGCCAAAGGAGGCCTCGATGGTCTTGGCACGCACCTTCGCGAGGGCCGGCTCCTCCTCGCTGGAGAAGGCCAGGGCGGCGGTGTAGACGGCGGGATGCCGCGTGAGCATCTGCATGGCGCATGTGCCGCCGAAGGAGAATCCGCCCGCGGCCCACTGCCGGGGATCCGGGTCGACGTCGAGCGTGCGGTTGATCCAGTCCGGCACGTCCCGCGCCAGGAAGGTGTCCGCCCGGGCAATCCGGCTGTCGAGGCACAGCGTGTTTCCCGACGGCGAGCCGTTGGGATCGACCACCACCGCTACGGGCGCCACCCCGGCGTGCTCCGCGGCGAAGCGGTCCAGCCGGCTCCGGAGTGCGCCGCCGGTCAGCCAGTCGGCAGGGCTGCCCGGCTGGCCGGAAAAGAGGACCAGCACCGGCAGCGCGGGCCGGGGCGAACTCAGGTAGGCCGGGGGGAGGTAGATGTAGGCGTCCCGGCTCTGGAAGCCGGAGACGGTGCCGGGGATGACCGCCTTGCGGATGACGCCGTCGGGAAGGTGGGCCGGTGCCTGCCAGTGGGCCAGCCCGGTGGCGGCGGGGACACCGGCGGCGCGCGTCAGGTCCGCCTCGAGCGGCTGGATCCGGGCTGCGGCGGCTCCGGTGAGGTCGCCCACAGTGTGGTTCAGGCCAAAGTAGATGTTGATCTGGACGGCGGACAGCGCGAGGACGGCCAGGAGGGCCGCCGTGGCTGCTGCGCTTGAACGCCAGCGATGGGTGCCGCCCGGATTCGTGCCGCCCGGATTCGTGCCGCCCGGATTGGTGCCGCCCCGTCCGCGGCCCCAGAGTCCCAGCAGGCGCATGAGCCACAGGAGCAGGGCGACGACGCCGGCAACGGACCAGGCGAGGGTCTCCCCCGGCAGTTCGGCAGGGAAGACCGTGACGGCATAGAGCAGGAACCAGTGCACGGCCGCGACGAGCGCGGCGGCGATCAGGGTCACGGCAGCCGCGACGGCCACGGCCGCGCCGGGCGGCCGGCGGCCGGTGTGGGCAAAACCCGTGCGCCGGAGGGCGGCGTGCCGGAGGAGGTAGGCCAGGCCCGCCGCGGCGGCAGCCCACGCGAGCCACACCACCGGGCCGTCGACCAGGCTGAGGCCATCGAGGTAGTCCACCGGGGCTAGCGCCAGGTGCCGACGCCGATAACGGGTCCGGCCTCAAGCCAGGATGACAACCCCGTGTAGGCATCGAAGCGCATGGCGAGGAGGACCTGCTGCCCCTCGTAGCGGAGCTCCACGATCACGGCGTCGGGCTGGACCTTGAGGAGCTCGGATTCGGTGGGCTTGCGCCGGCCAAGCAGCTCCAGCGAGCTGCGCCGGAAAGTGTGCTTGGGCCGGACGCTGAGTGAGACCAAGCGGAACCACTCGAGGTCGTTGTCCTGATAACGACAAACCCCCATCTGCCAGCTTTTTCCAGCCGTGCAGATGGAGGCGTCCACCGTGCCGAGGGCGCGCCGCAGATTGAAGCGGCGCACCCCCGAAAGGCACAGTGCAAATACCAGCAACGCAAACGCAGTTGCCAGGACGATGAACGGCAAACCAATATCGTTCATCAAGGTCGTGCTAGCGGATCCCCGCAGTAGCCGCTTCGCCCATTTGGGCGTTGTCAGCAACAATGACCACCCTGTTGTTGTCGACAGAGAAGAATCCCCCGTCAACAACTACAGCGATGCGGTCACCGGATACCGGCTCGATTGCCAGCTCACCTTCGGCCAGAATCGCCAGCAGGGGCGAGTGGCCGGGCAGGATTCCGATTTCACCATCGCTGGTGCGGGCCTTGACCATCTTGGCCGCTCCGGACCACACGAAGTGGTCCGCTGCGACAATCTCAACCTCAAGCTCAGCCATATTACTTGGTCTGTTCCTGGATCTTGGCCCACTGGCGCTCGACGTCGTCCAGGCCGCCGACGTTGAAGAACGCCTGCTCTGCAACGTGGTCAAGGTCGCCGTCGCAGATAGCGGTGAAGCCTTCAACAGTGTCCTTGATGGACACGGTGGAGCCTTCGACGCCGGTGAACTGCTTGGCGGTGTAGGTGTTCTGCGAGAGGAACTGCTGGATGCGGCGTGCACGCGACACGACGATCTTGTCTTCTTCAGAGAGTTCGTCAACGCCGAGGATGGCGATGATGTCCTGAAGTTCCTTGTTCTTCTGCAGGATCTGCTTGACGCGGACGGCCGTGTTGTAGTGGTCGTGGCCGATGTACTGCGGATCCAGGATGCGCGAGGTCGACGTCAGCGGGTCAACGGCCGGGTACAGACCACGGGAGGCGATTTCACGGGAAAGTTCCGTGGTCGCGTCGAGGTGTGCGAAGGTCGTGGCCGGAGCCGGGTCGGTGTAGTCATCTGCGGGAACGTAGATGGCCTGCATCGAGGTGATGGAGTGGCCCTTGGTGGACGTGATGCGCTCCTGGAGGAGACCCATCTCGTCAGCCAGGTTGGGCTGGTAGCCCACGGCCGACGGCATGCGGCCGAGGAGGGTGGAAACCTCGGAGCCTGCCTGGGTGAAGCGGAAGATGTTGTCGATGAAGAGCAGCACGTCCTGGTTCTGCACATCGCGGAAGTACTCCGCCATGGTCAGGGCGGACAGTGCAACGCGCAGACGCGTTCCCGGCGGCTCGTCCATCTGGCCGAACACAAGGGCGGTGTCCTTGAGAACGCCGGCCTCTTCCATTTCGACCCAGAGGTCGTTACCTTCACGGGTACGCTCGCCGACACCGGCGAACACCGAGGTGCCACCGAAGTTGCGGGCCACACGGGTGATCATTTCCTGGATCAGCACGGTCTTGCCGACGCCGGCACCACCGAACAGGCCGATCTTGCCACCCTTGATGTACGGGGTGAGGAGGTCGATCACCTTGATGCCGGTTTCCAGCATCTCGGTGGAGCCTTCCAGGGTCGCGAAGGCCGGAGCCTTGCGGTGGATAGGCCAGCGTTCGCTGATCTGGAGTTCGGACTCGGCAACGTCGAGGGGCTGGCCCAGCACGTTGAAGATGTGGCCCTTGACGCCGTCGCCCACGGGCACGGAGATCGGGGCACCGGTGTCCACCACGTTGGTACCGCGGACAAGTCCGTCGGTGGCCTGGAGGGAGATGGCACGGATCAGGTTGTCACCCAAGTGCAGGGCAACCTCGAACGTGATGGTTCGGGTCTCACCGTTGAGAGTGATCTCGGTGGTGAGTGCGTTGTAAATCGAGGGGATTGCGTCAGCCGGGAATTCGACGTCGACAACCGGGCCAATAACACGTGCAATACGACCGGTAGCACCGGACGTTGCGGCTACGTGATCGGTAGCAGTGGCAGTCATCTCTCTCACTTCACTCAGTAGATGGCGTGGGGTTAAGTTTATCTCTTGGTGCAGGTACAGCTGGATCCGGGCTCGTGCTGGCTAGGACGCGGACAACGCGTCGGCACCGGCAACGATTTCGGAAAGCTCCTGCGTAATTTCAGCCTGACGGGCAGTGTTGCGCAGACGCGTGTACTTCTTGATGAGATCCGTCGCGTTGTCGCCGGCGGACTTCATCGCACGCTGGCGGGCTGCGAGCTCGGAAGCTGCTGCCTGCAACATGGCGGCGAAGATACGTGATTCGATGTAGCGCGGCAGCAGGGCATCGAGGACCTGCTCCGTTTCCGGCTCGAATTCGTAGAGGGGTAGCAGGTCCGATTCGGACGCGGCTTTCTCTTCGACAACCTCGAGCGGCAGCAGACGGACGACCGTCGGCTCCTGGGTCACCATCGACTTGAAGCGGGTGTAGACGACGTGGATTTCGTCGACGCCGCCCTCTTCGTAGGCGGTAGCGAATTCGGCCAGCAGTGCTTCACTGACTTCGCGGGCGGTCGCAAACTCCGGTGCATCCGTGTTGCCGGTCCATACGCGAGCGTATTCACGGTTCCGGAAGTCGAAGTACGCCTGCGCCTTGCGGCCGACCAGGAACGTCTTGACTTCCTTGCCTTCCCCGTGGAGCAGCTCGTTGAGGCCTTCGGCCTGCTTGAGGACACTCGCCGAGTAAGATCCCGCGAGGCCACGGTCCGAGGTGATGACCAGGACGGCGGCCCGGCGGATCTGCGCCGGCTCGGTGACCAGCGGGTGGTCGATTTCGCTCTGGCTTGCGACAGCAGAAACGGCACGCGTGATCGCGTTCGCGTAAGGCAGTGAAGCTGCTACGCGTGCGCGGGCCTTGCCGATGCGCGAGGTAGCGATCAGTTCCATCGCCTTGAAGATCTTGCGCATCGACGTCGTCGAGCTGATCTTCTGGCGGTAGACCCGGATCTGGGCTCCCATACTTATCCTTTCCTAAGATCCCGATGGCCGGGACTGCCGGAACCCGTGCGGGTCCCGGCAGTCCCTGCCAGCGAAACTAGCGCTTCTGCTTGACGATTTTTTCCTGGTCGACCTGATCCTCGCCGATGGGGGCGTGCTCCTCGTGCCCCGCACCGACCAGGAGGTTGTCTCCCTCGCCGAAGAAGCCCTTCTTGAAGTCCACGATTGCGGTCTTCAGTGCTTCAGCGGTGTCATCGTCCATGACGTTGGTCTGGGCCAGCGTCGTCAGGATGGAGGACTTGTGCTTGAGGTGCTCCAGGAACTCGGTCTCGAAGCGGTTGA
Organism: Arthrobacter sp. 131MFCol6.1; assembly: GCF_000374925.1. Taxonomy (GTDB): domain Bacteria; phylum Actinomycetota; class Actinomycetes; order Actinomycetales; family Micrococcaceae; genus Arthrobacter. Next base: position 36,123 of record NZ_KB895553.1, on the reverse strand, counting down.
TGTCTTCAACCGGAACCTCGTCGAGGTGGCCGTTGGTGCCAGCCCAGATGGAGACGACCTGGTTCTCGACCGGGAACGGCGAGTACTGGCCCTGCTTGAGCAGTTCCATCAGGCGTGCACCGCGGGTCAGCTGCTGGCGCGATGCGGCGTCCAGGTCCGAGGCAAACATGGCGAAGGCCTGCATGTCGCGGTACTGGGCCAGTTCCAGCTTCAAGGTACCGGAGACCTTCTTCATGGACTTGACCTGGGCGGCGCCACCAACACGGGAGACGGACACACCGACGTCGACAGCGGGGCGCTGGTTGGCGTTGAAGAGGTCCGACTGCAGGAAGATCTGGCCATCGGTGATGGAGATCACGTTGGTCGGGATGTAGGCGGAAACATCGTTCGCCTTGGTCTCGATCAGCGGCAGACCGGTCATCGAGCCTGCACCGAGCTCGTCGGAGAGCTTGGCACAACGCTCCAGCAGACGGGAGTGCAAGTAGAAGACGTCGCCCGGGTAGGCTTCGCGTCCCGGCGGGCGGCGGAGCAGCAGCGACACTGCACGGTAGGCCTCGGCCTGCTTGGACAGGTCATCAAACACGATGAGGACGTGCTTGCCGCCGTACATCCAGTGCTGGCCGATGGCCGAACCGGCGTACGGTGCCAGGTACTTGAAGCCTGCGGGGTCGGACGCCGGGGAAGCCACGATCGTGGTGTATTCCAGGGCGCCGTTGTCCTCGAGGGTCTGGCGGACGGCTGCGATCGTGGATGCCTTCTGGCCGATCGCCACGTAGATGCAGCGCACCTGCTTCTTCACGTCGCCGGAAGCCCAGTTGGCCTTCTGGTTGATGATCGTGTCGATGGCAATGGCGGACTTGCCGGTCTGGCGGTCACCGATGATCAGCTGGCGCTGGCCGCGGCCGATCGGGATCATGGCGTCGATAGCCTTGAGCCCGGTCTGCATCGGCTCGTGGACCGACTTACGCTGGGTCACGCCGGGTGCCTGGAGTTCCAGGGCACGGGTGGTCTCGGCCTTGATCTCGCCGAGGTCATCGATGGGCTGGCCCAGCGGGTCAACCACGCGGCCGAGGAAGGCGTCGCCAACCGGCACGGACAGAACCTGCCCGGTGCGGTGGACTTCCTGGCCTTCTTCGATTCCGGTGAAGTCACCGAGGATGATGACGCCGATCTCGCGGACGTCGAGGTTCTGGGCCAGGCCCAGCGTGCCGTCTTCGAAGCGAAGCAGCTCGTTCGCCATGACCGAGGGAAGGCCCTCAACACGGGCGATGCCGTCACCTGCGGTTGTTACACGGCCGACCTCTACGCGCTCTGCGTTTCCGGGTTCGTAGGACGCCGCGAACTCGTTCAACGCATTACGGACGTCGTCGGCGTTGATGGTCAATTCGGCCATCTGCAGTCCCTGCTCTCCTGTTTTCGTGATCATCGTTGCTCACGATGACCGGGGTTTCTTGTCGTTAGGTTGTGCTTGTCCGGCTAGCCGGCAAGCTGACGCTGGAGCTGGCCCAGGCGGCCGGCGACCGAAGCGTCAACCACTTCGTCACCTACCTGGATCCGGATGCCACCGATCAGTGCCGGGTCAACGTTCATGTTGATCTTGAGCTCGCGCCCGTAAAGGGTGTTCAGCCCCGCCTGCAGGCGGCTGATCTGCGTCTCCGTCAGCGGACGGGTGACGTCGACCGTTGCAATCCAGCGCTGCTGGCGCTTGGCGGCAAGCTCGGCGAAACGGCGAACCAGCCTGGTGACCTTAAGCCCGCGCGGAGCCGTGACGGCCTGTCCGATCAGGACTTTCGCTTCCGCACTCGCACCGGGTACGAGCTTGTCGGCGAGGGCCACCTTGGCGGCCGGGCTGGCCTGCGGCTCGGACAGAGCACGCTGGACCTCGTGGCTGGACTCAACGGCGTGGTTGAAGGAGAACAGATCGTTCTCCAGCTCTTCCAATCCGGTGAGCCCGGAGGCAGAGACGGCCGACTTGTTCTCGGCAACAGCGATGACCACCGAAGCGGCAAGAGTCTCGAGTGCATCGCCGATATCCCGTGCCGATGCCCAGCGGGAGCTGGCCAGTCCGGCTGCGATTTCAACAGCGTCAGCAGATACTTTCCCGCCGAAGAGCTGCTTGACCAGCGCCGACTTTTCGTCACCGCTGCGGGACGGGTCGGTCAGGGCGCGGCGCAAGCCGGCCGAGCTGTCGACCGTTCCCAGGATTCCGAAGAGTTCCTTTGCCAACTGCAGCGACGCGGTGGGAAGCTTGGCTTCCAGTGCCGCCAGCGCAGCGGCCAGCGATTCGCTCGATACACCTGCCATTACTTAGCTACACCCGCGTTCTGGTTCTCCAGATCTGCCAGGAAGCGGTCCACCACTCGGGCCGACCGTGCATCGTCGCTCAGTGCCTCGCCGACGATGCGGCTTGCCAGCGTCGTGGCCAGCGTGCCGACCTCCGCGCGGAGCGACACAACGGCCGCCTGGCGCTCGGACTCGATCTGCGTGTGGGCCTGTGCGGTGATGCGGGCAGACTCGGCAGCCGCCTTCTCCTTCAGCTCTGCAAGGATCTGGGCACCTTCGGCGCGTGCTTCCTCGCGGATGCGGTTGGCCTCGGTGCGGGCTTCCGTGAGCTGTGCCTTGTACTCTTCGAGTGCTGCGGAGGCCTCGGCCTGGGCCTTTTCGGCCTTGGCGATACCGCCCTCGATGGCTTCGGCCCGCTCTGCGAAGGTCTTCTCGAACATCGGGACAACGTACTTGACCACGATGAACATGAGGAGAGCAAAGCCGGCGAAGACGACAAGCATTTCCCAAGGATTGGGAACGAGGGGGTTAGTACCGCCTTCGGTGGCGGCTGAGATGATCGCTTGATTCATATTTCACCCGTCCTTATCTACTCGGTTCTGGATGTTCGGTTGTTCTGTTTACTTGAGAACGAACGCGAAGACCAGGCCAAGGATGGCGAGGGCTTCAGTCAGCGCGAGGCCGAGGAATGCGATCGGCTGCAGGACGCGCTGGGCTTCCGGCTGACGTGCCACACCGTTGATGTAAGCGGCGAACACGAGACCCACACCGATACCACCGCCGATGGCGGAGAGGCCGTAGCCGATGAGGTTGAGGGAGCCGTTGATGGAGCCTTCCATTTTTCTTCCTTTCAAGATGCCACCCATGTGGCAGGTTGTTTGGGTTGCTTCATCCCCGTGAGGGGAAGACTATGTTGTGCCGGCTGGGGTTGTGCCTTCTGGCGTTTGCGCCTGAAGTCATTCGCCTAGTGGCTGTCGGCGTGCAGCGCGCCTTCGATGTAGATGGCGGTCAGCAGCGTGAAGACGTAGGCCTGCAGCACCATGATCAGCGCTTCGAGCATGTACATGGCGATCGCACCGCCAAGGACGAGTACGGACGCGCCCTTGAGGAGGACGTTTTCCTGCATCACGAGGTATTCGATGCCAGCACCGGAGATCATGATGATCAGGTGGCCGGCCAGCATGGTGGCGAACAGACGGAGGCTGTGCGTGACCGGGCGGACCAGGAAGTTGGAGATGATCTCGATCGGGACGACGATCGGGAGAATGTAGAACGGCACACCGGACGGGACCGTGGCCAGCTTGAAGTACTTCAGGCCGCTCTTCCGGACGCCGACGGCGATCCAGGTGACGTACACGATCGCTGCGAGCACGTAGGCCCCGCCAACGTGCGAGAAGGTCGGAAGCTGGATCAGCGGGATTGCCCCGTAGATGTTGTTCACGAGGATGAAGAAGAAGAGCGTGAACAGCAGCGGGACATACTTCATGAAGTCCCGGCCGCCGATAATGTCCTTGGCGATGCTGTTGCGGACGAAGCTATAGGCGGCCTCGCCTGCGAACTGCAGCTTGCCGGGAACGAGCTGCTGCTTCCGCGCAGCGATCACAAAGAATGTACCGATAATGACGACCGACAGGATGACCAGCAGCATCTGCTTGGAAAATCCGTCGGCAGCACCCCAGGGGATGATAGCCGGCAGGTGAAGTTCTTCAATTCCAGGAGGCGTGAAGGTTCCTGAATCTTGGGCCGGGAGCGCAAGCGCGATCAACGCGTTTCCTCTCTGCAGTGTCCATCATTGGGCGTTGGGCGGGGACCGGCGACATTGGTGCCCGCCTCTCCCCCTGTGAAATTATTTGGCATTACTGTTCCTCGTCCTGGGACGGGCCACGTGCAGCAGTGCCGTCATCAGCTGAAGTTCTGTTACTGGTGAGGCCGTGCATATGAGAAAGATAGAACCCTCCCGCAGCTCCAAGCAGAGCGCCTGCGAGCACAATCCAGCGGGTTCCCCACAGATTATCCAGACCCCACCCTATCAAACTCCAGACGATGATTCCGCCAACAATGTAGCTGAAGACGGCGATTCCGGCGTTGTATCCGCCGTCGCTTCCGTCGGTCGATACACCGGGGGCACCGGCCGTAGTTTTGGGTGATTTGGCTGGCTGGTTTTTTGGTCCGCTACGTGGTCCGGTTACCGGCTTGCGGCCGGTTTTGCGGCTAAACATCGGTGCCGCCTTTTCGGGTTTCGGGATCGTTGTAAATCTGGAGCCTGGCCTTGCTGAAACCGTAAATTTCGGCTGCCTGCCAGAACACGACGGTGACGACGGCGCCGATCAGGAACCAGCGGCCGTGCAGCCAGGCCGGAGCGCCGATGAAGAAGAGGACCACGGCGAAGCCGACCACTTTGACGAAGTACGTCGCGACGAACAGTCCGATCGCTCCGGAGGGGTTGCTGCGGCCGACGAAGTGGCCCACCGCGAGGCTGATGGCAAAGAAGGCCATCACCAGCGCGCCCCCGAAGAGCGCGGACCAGAACCCCACGGCGCCGTTGAAGACGAAGGCGGCGATGCCGGTCAGCAGCAGGGCTGCGGCGGAGGCGGCGGAACTCATTGCCAGCAGCCTGAGCCACAGGGATTTTGTGGGGCCGGAGACGCCAACGGGTCCGTTGCCGGAAGCGGGTTCCGGTTCGGCGTTGGAGGTCATGAGATCCCAATCGTCGCTGGCGTATTGCTGGTCAAGGCAGGCGGCGAAGTACCGCCCCTGAATTCTACATTAGATAGAAATTATTCGGAAAAGCGCGCCGGAGCAGGTTCCTCCGGAATGCCGGGCAGGCTATTCGGGGGTGCGGGCCATCTGTCGCGGACCCCGCTGGCGGAGGTAGGGCCAGGCTGTCACCACGGCCATGATTGCCGCGGCGGCCAGATCGACGGCGAGGACTATGTGCCAGGGGAAGATCGCAAAGGCGAGGCCGCCGAAGGCCAGGATGCACGTCCACAGATACATCAGCACGACGGCGCCGCGGTGCGAGTATCCGATGTCCAGGAGTTTGTGGTGCAGGTGACCGCGGTCCGCCGACCACGGCGACCGGCCCAGCGCTGTCCGCCGCACCACCGCCAGGCACAGATCCAGCAGCGGCAGGAACAGTACCGCGAACGGCAACAGGATAGGGATGATCGTGGGGATGCCGTTGGCCCGGTCGTAGAGGCCGGAGCTGATCTGACCGGTCGAGACGACGCCGGCCGAGGCCATCAGCAGGCCAATCAGCATGGCCCCGGAATCGCCCATGAAGATTTTGGAGGGAAACCAGTTGTGCGGCAGGAAACCGACGCAGCTGCCGACCACAACGGCGGTCAGCAGGGTGGCGAGGTCCGAGCGGTCCAGCAGGACGGCCGTCCGGTGGACCCAGTAGGCCGTGAGGAAGAACGCCGCCCCGCCGATGATCGCTACGCCCGCGGCGAGGCCGTCCAGTCCATCGATGAAGTTGAACGCATTCATGGTGGTCACGATCAGACCGGCCGTCAGCACGATGCTCACGGCCTCGTTCTGAATCACGATCGGCTCGGGGATGAACGGGATGATCGTCATCCGGACTCCCCAGGTGGCTACGACCAGTGCCGCGGCGCTTTGGCCGATCAGCTTGACCCACCACCGTAGATCGAGCAGGTCGTCCGCCACGCCGACCACGACGATCACGGCGGCCCCGGCCAGGATTCCCCATGGCGCCGTGTTGTTCCGGAAGATGTCCTTGACGAAGAACGAGTTGCTGGCCGTGACCAGGGCAACCAGGACGCCGGCGAAGATGCCCAGGCCGCCGAGCCGGGAGATCGGGGTGGAATGCATGTCGCGGCTGCGGATCGGGGAATACAGCTCCAGCTTGTTGCCCGCGAGCCGGGCACCCCATGTGGCCGTGTAGGTCACGATCGCTGCCGTCAGCATCATGAGCAGGTACATGATCACTGGACGGCCACCAGCCCAACACAGGCAGTACCGTCAGTACCGTCAGCGCAGGCACCACACGCCGGCACGTCCCGCAGCACCGGACACGCCGGTGAGCTGCGGAAATGGGGTGGATTCAATTGCCGTGGAACTGTCTTTCGAAAAATGAAACTTCTCCGTCGCCGTGCGCAGGGCAGGCAGTGCGTAGTGCCTGACAGGGCTGTATTACAGTGGACTCTAGTCAAGATACTAATGCCAACGGCCACCTGTCTTCGCGTCACACGGCCCTCTGCCGGCGGGAAAACCACTGACGGTCGTGCTGAAAGGACCCCGCGATGACCCCCTCGGTTGCAGTCGCTGCCGTGACGTTTGACCGTCCCAGGGAGCTGGCGGTCCTGATGGACGCCATCAACAACCAGACCGCTCCAGTGCAGTCCATTTGCCTTGTCGACAGTGGCACCGTGCCCTCGAAGGAGGTTGCCGGCAAGCACGCCAACGTGGACTATGTCCGGTCCGAGGCAAACCTTGGCGGCGCCGGCGGATTCTCGTTGGCCATCCTCAAGGCCGTGGCCAGCGGGGCTGACTGGATCTGGATGATGGACGACGACGCCGAACCGGCAGATCCCGGCTGCCTTGCCACGTTGCTCCGTGAGGCGCAGGACCGTGACCTGGACGCCGTCGTGCCCCTCGTGGTGGCCCCCGGCCACCCGGACCAGCTGTCCTTTTTCTTCCGACTGGGCGGCAAGGTCACGCATGAGCGCGCGGAAGTGGAAAAGGTCGGCTTCCTGCCCGACGACGGGCACTTCTTCAACGGCGCCCTGATCCGTTCCGATGTCTTCTTCAAAGTCGGCCTGCCGGACATGCGCCTTTTCATCCGGGGCGACGAAGTGGATTTCACGCTCAGGCTCAGGAAGGCCGGGATCCGCTTCGGCACGGTGACCACCGCCGCCATCACGCACCCGCATGCCTTCTCTGAGACCAAGCACGTCTTCGGTGCGCGGTGGCACGTGATAGTTCCGGATTCCGCGTTCAAGCGCTACTTCTACTACCGGAACCGCGGGTACATGATCCGCCGCCACTTCCGGGTCAAGTCCTTCATCGCGGATGTGGGCGGCTACCTCGGCTACTTCCTGCGCAGCGGCGACTTCCGCGGGCTCGCTGACTGGTTCCGTGCCTTTTCCGCCGGGCTCCGCGGCAAGGGCTTCGGCCCGCTGGAGGACCAGAAGTTCTAACCGCCGCCGGCCGCCGGCAGCCTAGGGCAGCCGGCGCAGGCGCCGGCGAAGCAGCAGGCCCAGCAGCACCCAGGGCTCACCGAACACCCGGTAGGCCACCCGCTGCGGGTGGAGCAGGAGCCGCCAGGCCCACTCGAGCCCGAGCCGGCCAATCCAGCGCGGCGCCAGTTTCTGCACACCGGCAATCTGCTCGATGGCGCCGCCGACGGCGCAGTACACGGCCGGCGGAAGTGCGGCAAGCCGGCGGGCCAGGACCTGTTCCTGCAGCGGCATCCCGAGGCCCAGCAGCACAAGCTGCGGGCGCAGCCGGTTCAGCCATTCGACCGCGGCTTCCTCAACGTCCTTGTTCCAGCCTTCGCCGGGCATACCGTCGACCCGCGCGCCGGGGACGATCTCCCGCAGCCTGGCCACGGCGCCGGCGTTGGCCACGGCGCCTGCGCCGATGACCGCTATGCGCTCCAAGCCCGCGACATTGCCAAGTGCGGGAATCCAGTCCGTCGACCCCAGCCGGTAGTCCATCACCGGTTCCCGGCCGTCGTCCTCTTCGCCGGTCTTCGCCCAGAGCCAGAGCACCGGTGCGCCGTCGATCAGGACCACGTCGCTGCGCTCGTAGAAAGAGCGGAAGGCGGGATCGGAGTGCAGCAGCGTCACGCTGTGCAGGTTGTGCCCCACCACGATCCGGGTCCGGCCCTCGGCCATGAAGGTGCTGAGGACCGCGGTCAGCTCGGACACAGTCACGGGGGTCGCTTCAACCTCGAGGAAGGGGACGCGCTGGCGCTCCAGCGTCATGCGGAACCGGGCTCCGGCGCAGCGTCGCCCGGCGCAGCGTCGGGCTCCACAGCAGGCTCCACGGCTTCCGCAGCATCGGGGGCGTTGCCGTCGACGTCCAGGACGCCGGGCACCACGCCGCGCAGGCGTTCAAGGCTGATGGCTCCCTGCCGGACGACGCGCAAGGGCAGCGACGTCGCGTCGACGATGGTCGAGGCGAGGGCCTCGGCGCCGTCGGCGGGCCGGGGCCCGCCCTCAAGGTAAACCTCCACGGATTCCGCCAGCTGGGCCTCGGCGTCCGCCGCGGTCTGCGCCGCTGCGTGCCCGGTGCGGTTCGCGGAGGACACCGCGAGGGGCCCGGTGAGCGTCAACAGGTCCTGGGCGATCTCGTCGGCCGGGATCCGCAGGGCGACCGTGCCCTTGGTCTCGCCGAGATCCCAGTCCAAAGAAGGCTGGGCATGCAGGATCAGGGTCAGGCCGCCGGGCCAGAATGCCTCGGCCAGCCGCCGCGCCTCGGCCGGAACGTCCGTGGCCAGGCCATCGAGGGCGTTCAGCCTGGGGATCAGCACGGGCGGCGGCATCTTCCGGCTCCGGCCCTTGGACGCGAGCAGCAGGGTCACGGCGAGCGGTGAAAAGGCGTCGGCGGCGATGCCGTAGACCGTGTCCGTGGGAAAGACCACGCACTTGTTCTCCCGGATGGCCCGCTGCGCGTGCTCAAGTCCCGCAGCGCGCTCCTCGGCTGCCGTGCAATCGTAGCTAGTCGTCACTGGCCCATTCTTTCATCACTTGTCACACGATTTTTCGCAGGTTCCGGCTCCAACGGTGCCAGGACGGCGCTGGTGGCCCGGTCCTTGCCGTTGAGGTCCCGGTGCGTTGTTACGTCGGCGAACACCCCGGCGCGGTTGAGCATCGCGGCGATCCATTCCGACTGGACCTCGGCGTGCTCCATCACGAAGTAACCGCCGGGGACCAGCAGGCGGGCAGCCGAGGCTGCCGCCGCCGTCGGAAGTTCCATCCCGTCCGCTCCCCCGCCGTAAAGCGCCTCGGGCGGGTCGTGCAGCGCCACTTCGGGTTCGTTCGGGATCGCTTCGGCGGGAATGTAGGGCGGGTTGGAGACGACGACGTCGAACGTGCCGTTGTGTTCGCCCAGCGCGTCGCGCAGGTCGCCTCGGATGAGGTGGACACCCAGTGGAGCCAAGTTTTTCGCGGCCCAGGCATGTGCGAATTCGCTGTACTCGACCGCGTGGACTTCCGCGCCGGGAACCTCGTGGGCGATCGACCCTGCGATCGCACCGGATCCGGTGCCCAGGTCCACGACCTTTGGGTGCGCCAGGCCGTCCCTGCCCTTGAGCCAGTCCAGCACCAGCTGCACCACGGATTCGGTCTCCGGCCGCGGGATGAACACGCCGGGACCGACGGCGAGTTCGAGGTAGCGGAAGTGCGCGACGCCCGTGATGTGCTGCAGCGGGATCCGCTGCGCCCGTTCGGCGACGAGGTCCGCGTAGCCCTCCGGCGCCGGCGAGTCGCCGAGCATCAGCGCGCGCAGCCGGCCGGGCCCGACGCCGAGCAGGTGTCCGGCCAGGAGCTCGGCGTCCACGCGCGGGCTGGGCACGCCGGCCGCCTTGAGGACCGCCGTCGCCTCGCTGACCGCCGCCGCGAGGCTCGGACCATCACCTGCAGTCATCACCAGTGGCCCGCGCCTATTCGCCGATGGCGTCGAGCCGGGACTGCTCGTCCAGTTCGATGGCCGACTGGATCACCGGTTCGAGGTCGCCGTTCATGACCTGGTCCAGGTTGTAGGCCTTGTAGCCGGTGCGGTGGTCCGCGATCCGGTTTTCCGGGTAGTTGTAGGTGCGGATGCGCTCGGAGCGGTCCATGGTGCGGATCTGCGACTTGCGCTGCGCCGAGTTTTCGGCGTCGATCAGCTCCTGCTGGTGCGCCAGGATGCGGGCCCGCAGCACGCGCATGCCGGCCTCACGGTTCTGCAGCTGCGACTTCTCGTTCTGCATGGCGACGACGATTCCGGTGGGAAGGTGGGTGATGCGCACGGCGGAGTCGGTGGTGTTGACCGACTGCCCGCCGGGACCCGAAGAGCGGTAGACGTCGATCTTGAGATCGTTCTGGTTGATCTCGAGTTCCTCGGGCTCGTCCACTTCAGGCAGCACCAGCACGCCGGCGGCCGAGGTGTGGATGCGGCCCTGGGATTCGGTGACGGGGACACGCTGGACCCGGTGCACGCCGCCTTCGAACTTGAGCCGGGCGTACACGCCTTCAGCCGGATCGGCCGAGCTGCCCTTGACGGCCATCTGGACGTCCTTGTACCCGCCGAGGTCCGATTCGGTGGCGGAGATGATCTCGGTCTTCCAGCCGCGGGATTCCGCGTAACGGCTGTACATCCGCAGCAGGTCCGCGGCGAAAAGGGCAGCCTCGTCGCCGCCCTCGCCGCCCTTGACCTCGAGGATCACGTTGCGGGAGTCGTCCGGGTCGCGCGGGATCAGCAGCCGGCGCAGCTTGGCCGCCGCCGTCTCCAGCGCGGCCTCCAGCTCGGGCACCTCGGCCGCGAACTCGGGGTCCTCGTCCGCCATTTCCTTGGCAGCGGCCAGGTCATCGCGGATGCTTTCCCAGCGGTGGTAGGCCTCCACAATGCCGTTCAGCTGGGCAGAGCGCCGCCCCAGCTTCCGGGCCAGCCGCTGGTCAGCGTAGAAAGCAGGATCCCCCAGCTGGGCCTGGATCGAGTCGTGCTCATCCAACAGGCCCTGTACGGACTCAAACATTTTCAAACCTCTTTCGACTCTCTCAAGTCTAGTTACTGCAACGCGGGGTCACTTACCGCCCATTCCAACGGCCCTGATGGGCCGTAGGTGACCCCGCGTTGCTCCGGCCAGGTGGTGGTGAGTTAAACCAGAAGCCGCTCAAAATATGCCGGCCAGGGAGTGGCTTCGGGCCTGCCGTAGCCGGGTGGCTCTCGATCGCAGATCGTGAGCCACCCGGCGGAGGGGCGGGGCCGGCATATTTTGAGCGGCGAAAGCCAGCTACTTGTCGTTATCGGACTTCGCACCAAGCGTCGTCTTCTGCACCTGCATGAGGAACTCGACGTTGCTCTGGGTCTCCCGGATCTTGTTGGTCAGCAGCTCAAGGCTCTGCTGCGTTTCGAGTCCGGACAGGACGCGGCGCAGCTTCCACATGATCTTGACTTCCTCGGGGGAAAGCAGGTTTTCCTCACGGCGGGTACCGGACGCGTTGACGTCCACGGCCGGGAAGATGCGCTTGTCCGCGAGCTGGCGGGACAGGCGCAGTTCCATGTTGCCGGTGCCCTTGAACTCTTCGAAGATGACCTCGTCCATCTTGGAACCGGTCTCGACGAGCGCGGTGGCCAGGATGGTCAGCGAGCCGCCGTTTTCGATGTTGCGGGCTGCACCGAAGAAGCGCTTCGGCGGGTACAGCGCTGCGGAGTCCACACCACCGGACAGGATTCGGCCGGAGGCCGGTGCTGCCAGGTTGTAGGCACGGCCCAGGCGGGTCATGGAGTCCAGGAGCACCACAACGTCCATGCCCATTTCCACGAGGCGCTTGGCGCGCTCGATGGAAAGCTCGGCCACGGTGGTGTGGTCGTCGGCGGGACGGTCGAAGGTGGAGGCAATGACCTCGCCCTTGACGGTGCGCTGCATGTCCGTGACTTCTTCGGGACGTTCGTCAACGAGCACCATCATGAGGTGGACCTCAGGATTGTTGGTGGTGATGGCGTTGGCGATGGACTGCAGGATGAGCGTCTTGCCGGCCTTCGGCGGCGAAACGATCAGACCGCGCTGGCCCTTGCCGATCGGGGCCACGAGGTCGATGACGCGCGGGCCGATCTTCTTCGGGTCCGTCTCGAGGCGCAGGCGCTCGGAGGGGTACAGCGGGACGAGCTTCGCGAACTCGACGCGGTCCTTGAGCTCTTCCGGCGTCTTGCCGTTCACCGAGGTGACGCGGACCAGGGCGTTGAACTTCTGGCGGGCGGACTGCTGGCTGCGGTCCTCGCCTTCACGCGGTGCACGGATGGCGCCGACGCAGGCATCGCCCTTGCGCAGGTTGTACTTCTTGACCTGGGCGAGCGAGACGTAGACGTCGTTCGGGCCCGGCAGGTAACCGGAGGTGCGGATGAACGCGTAGTTCTCGAGCACATCGAGGATACCGGCGACCGGCAGCAGGACATCGTCCTCGGTGACCTCGACGTCGTCGACGTCGGGTCCCTGCTGGCGCCCGCGGCGGCGGTCGTTGCGGTCGCGGAAGCGGTCGTTGCGCGAGGAGTTGTCGCGGTTGTCCTGCTGGCCCTGGCGGTCACCGCGGTCGTTGCGGTCACGACGGTTGCGGCGGTTCCGGCGGCTTCCGCCGTCAGAATCATCGCTGTCGCGGGTGTTGTCGCGGGTGCCGGCGGACTCGTCGCGGCCGCCACGGGTGCGGGTGTCGCGCCGCTGGCCGTCTTCGCTGCCCGGCTCGCGCTGTTCACGCTGTTCGCGCTGTTCAGTGCGCTGTTCACGCTGTTCGCGCTGTTCGGTGCGCTGCTCGGCGGCGGGCTGTTCGGCCTGGGCCTCGACGGCGGTCTGGCCGGTCTCGGTGGCCTGGGCTGCGGCTTCGCCGCGGCGGCGGTTGCGGGTGCGCGGCTGCCTCGTGCGGTCGCTGCCTTCGGTCCCGGAAACCGCAGAACCGGATTCGGCAGTGGCTCCGGAGTCGGTGGAAACCGCGGGGGCTTCAGCCGGGGCGGCGGCGGGTGCCTCAACGACGGGCGCCGTGACGACGCCGTCGCTGCCTGCACGGCGGCTGCGGCCACGGCGTGCGCGGGGGCTTTCCTGGGCCGGGGCCTCATCGGCGGCGGGCGCAGTTGCGGGCGCAGCTGCCGGGGCGGCTGCGTGGGAAACAGTGCCGTTGTCGCTCGCCTTTTCGGCAGCGCGGGCCGGAGCCTTGCTTACCGGAGTGCCTGCACGGTGGGCGGAAATGGCCGTGACCAGATCACCCTTGCGCATGCGGGAACCGCCGGAAATGCCCAGTTGGCTGGCGAGGGCCTGGAGCTGGGCGAGCTTAAGGCCTGCAAGGCCGCTGCTCTTGGCGGGTGCTGCCGTTGATTCGGCAGCAGAAGATGTATCCACAGCCGGAGACAGCTCAGTGGTTTCGGTCACGAAGGATCCTTCCCCCTCGACGGCGTCCAGGCTAGGAGCTGGACGCGGTGATTTGATCTGGGCTGCAGTTCAGATCTGCAGCCGGGATTTCGGCCTTGCCGGATGGATTTCGGCCAGCAGGGCCGGATATTGCTTCACCATGCACGATCCGAGAATGAGGAACGGCGGGCTGAGTTTCAGGGGGCAGATCAATTCTGCTGATTCCTGCGTCAGACCGAAAGCAGGTGGCACCGGAAAATATTGCGCAGTGAAAGATGAGAGAGGCTACGTGGCCAACATCGCGGTCTTACAACGGTTACTAAATTTACCGCCTGCGTATTTACCGCCGGTGCACTTCCACTTTAGCACCTTCGACGTCCACGGCCAGCTTCATCACACGCCAGCCCACTTCCGGCGTGTTGCCCGCGGTGTGGGCGCTGATGAAGTCCACAACCTCACCGGCTTCCGCTTCGCCGTTGGCCAGGACCAGCACGGTGGGCCCGGCGCCGGATACGACGGCGGCGTGCCCTGCCCGGCGCAGCGCCCCGATCAGTTCCGCGCTGGGCCGCATGGCCTGGGCGCGGTAGCTCTGGTGCAGGTAGTCCTCGGTGCCGGGCAGCAGGAATTCCGGGGCGGCGGTCAGGGCATGGATCAGCAGGGCCGCGCGCCCGGAGTTCATGGCCGCGGCATGGTGGCCCACGGAGGCGGGCAAAAGGGCCCGGGCGGCCTCAGTGGAGAGCTCGTAGTCCGGCACGGCGACCACCGGGATCACCGAGGCGGCCACGGACGCGCACGTGCTGCTGTACTGGTCACTGTCCTGCCATGACAGCGCCAGTCCGCCGAAAATGGCGGGTGCAACGTTGTCCGGGTGGCCTTCCATTTCGCTGGTGAGCTGCAGGATCCAGTCGCGGCCACGCCGGGAAGCCTCCGGGACCAGGGCATTCGCGGCGCTGACGGCCGCCACCACGGCCGAGGCCGAGGAGCCCAGGCCCCGCCCGTGCGGGTTGACGTTGTCCGCCGTGATCCGCAGGCCTTCGTGCCGGAACCCGAGGCGGTGCAGGGCCTCGGTGAGGGCCTTGACCACGAGGTGCGTCGCATCCCGGGGCAGGGACTCGGCACCCTCGCCACTGAGCTCGAATTCAAGTTCACCGCTGGCCAGGGTTTCCACGGTCAGCGTGTCGTGCAGCGAGAGGGCCAGGCCGAGGCTGTCGTACCCGGGGCCCAGGTTGGCGCTCGTTGCCGGGACCCGCACGGTGACCAGCTGGCCCGCCGGCACGGCCGGGGAGCCGGCAGCTGATTCGGCGGGGACGGTGAGGGTTGTTTCCAACGTTATTTTTCTTCCAGTCCCAGTGCTGCGGCGACGGTGACGACGTCGTTGGAGACCTTGACCGGCTGCACGTCGCTGCCGTCCTCGGTGCGCAGGGCCCACTGCGGGTCCTTGAGGCCGTGACCGGTCACTGTGATCACGATCGTCTTGCCTGCCGGCACTTGCCCGGCCGCGTGCTTCTTGATCAGCCCGGCGACGCCGGCGGCGGAGCCGGGCTCCACGAAGACGCCTTCCCGGGCGGAGAGCCACCGGTGCGCGGACAGGATTTCCTCGTCCGTGACGGCCTCGATCACGCCGCCGGATTCGTCCCGGGCCGCCACGGCGGTGTCCCAGGAGGCCGGGTTGCCGATCCGGATGGCGGTGGCAATGGTGTCGGGCTCGGTGATCGGGTGGCCTGCCACGAAGGGTGCCGCCCCCGCGGCCTGGAAACCCCACATGACGGGTGTCTTGGTGGACACGGCGGGCAGCGGCCCGGCGGTGGGCGACTCATACGCCGCGGCGTATTCCTTGTAGCCCTTCCAGTACGCGCTGATGTTGCCGGCGTTGCCTACCGGGAGCACGTGGAAGTCGGGGGCGTCGCCCAGCGAATCCACCACTTCGAAGGCACCGGTCTTCTGGCCTTCGATCCGGGCCGGGTTGACGGAGTTGACCAGGAACACCGGGTAGGACTCGCCGAGCTTGCGGGCGATGTCGAGGCAGTCGTCGAAGTTGCCGTCCACCTGCAGCAGCGTGGCTCCGTGCGCGACTGCCTGGCTGAGCTTTCCCATGGAGATCTTGCCCTCCGGGACCAGCACCGCGCACTGCAGCCCGGCCGCCGTGGCGTAGGCCGCGGCGGAGGCAGAGGTGTTGCCGGTGGAGGCGCAGACCACGGCCTTGGCGCCGGCGGCCACCGCTGCCGTCATGGCCATGGTCATGCCGCGGTCCTTGAAGGAACCGGTGGGGTTCATGCCTTCGACCTTGAGGTAGACGGTGCTGCCGGTCAGCTCGGAGAGGTGGCGGGCGTGCACGAGCGGGGTGCCGCCCTCGCCCAGGCTGATGACCTTGGTTGCTTCCGTGACAGGAAGACGGTCAGCGTATTCGCGGATGACACCGCGCCATTGGTGAGCCACTTAGACTCCTTCTACCCGGAGTACGGATGTGACGGAATTGATGACGTCCAGGCGCCTGACGGCCTCGACGGTTGCTGCAAGTGCGGCTTCGCGTGCACGGTGTGTCACGATCCGCAGCTCGGCCGACTCCACGTTGGAGTCGGCGTCGCGGTGGATGGTCTGCCGCATAATTTCGATGGACACGCCGTGCTCCGCGAAGAGCTGCGCGATCCGGGCCAGGACGCCGGGCTGGTCCGCGACGTCGAGTCCGATGTAGTAGCTGGTGACGGCCGCGTCGATGGGCAGCGATGGCACGTGCCCGGTGGTGGTTTCGGTCCGGCCGGGTCCGCCCAGGACAATGCGGCGGGCCGCGGAGACGAGGTCGCCCAGCACGGCGGACGCCGTCGGGGTGCCGCCGGCGCCCTGGCCGTAGAACATGAGCTCGCCGGCGTTCTCGGCTTCGATGAAGACGGCGTTGAACGCACCGCGGACGGCGGCGAGGGGGTGCTCGCGGGGCAGCAGCGTGGGGTGGACGCGGACCGAGACGCCGGTCTTGCCGTCCTCGTCCACCAGTTTCTCCGCAATGGCCAGCAGCTTGATGACAAAGCCGGCCTCCTTGGCGGCGGCGATGTCCGCCGCGGTGACCGACGTGATGCCCTCGCACGAGACGTCTTCGAGGGCAAACCGCGTGTGGAAGGACAGCGAGGCGAGGATCGCGGCCTTGGCGGCGGCGTCGTAGCCTTCGATGTCGGCCGTGGGGTCGGCTTCCGCGTAGCCCAGGCGCTGCGCCTCGGCCAGCGCATCGGCGAACTGGGCGCCGGTGGAGTCCATCTGGTCGAGGATGAAGTTGGTGGTGCCGTTGACAATCCCGAGCACCCGGGTGATCCGGTCGCCGGACAGGCTGTCACGGATAGGCCGCAGGATGGGGATGGCGCCGGCCACGGCTGCCTCGTAGGACAGTTGCACCCCGGCCTTGTCCGCTTCCTCGTAGAGTGTGGGGCCGTCCTGGGCCAGGAGCGCCTTGTTGCCGCTGACAACACAGGCACCGTGCCGCATGGCGGTCAGGATCAGGGTCCGGGCCGGCTCGATGCCGCCCATGAGTTCAATGACGAGGTCGGCGTCCTTGACGAGGACTTCGGCGTCAGTGGTGAACAGCTCCTTCGGCAGCTCGACGTCGCGCTCGGCATCGAGGTTGCGCACCGCGATGCCCTGCAGTTCCAGGCGGGCGCCCGTGCGCGCGGCGAGGGCGTCGGCGTCGTCAATGAGAATCCGCGCTACCTGGGCCCCAACGTTGCCACAGCCCAGCAGGGCCACTTTCAGGGTTCGCAATTCAGACATTCAAACTCCCATGTCGCGGTTGAGCAAATCTTCTTCGGTTTCCCCGCGGACAATGAGCCGGGCAGATCCGTCGCTGACAGCGATAACGCCCGGCCGGGCCAGATAGTTGTAGTTGCTTGACAGGGCCCAGCAGTAGGCGCCGGTCCCCGGTACAGCAAGCAGATCACCGGCTGCCACGTCCTCGGGCAGATATACATCTCTAACAACTATGTCGCCGCTCTCGCAATGTTTGCCCACCACTCGGGACAGCTGCGGCGCCGCGTCGGAGCTCCGCGAGGCGAGAATCGCCGAATAATCCGCGTCGTACAGCACCGGCCGGGGGTTGTCGCTCATCCCGCCGTCCACCGACACATAGCGGCGGGGGTGCGTAACGTCCCCGGCTCCGTCGTTGCCGGCCACGGCACCAGCGGTAGCCCCGGCGCCCGGCGCATCCACCCGGACGGTCTTGAGCGTGCCGACCTCATACAGCGTGAAGGTGGTGCTTCCGACGATCGCGCGGCCCGGTTCGATCGAAATCCGGGGGGCGGTTATGCCGAGGGCAGCGCATTTGGAACGGACGACGGCGGCCATCGCCTGCGCGATCTCGGCGGCCGGGCGCGGGGTATCCACGGGGGTGTAGGCAATGCCGTAGCCGCCGCCGAGGTCAAGTTCGGGCAGCACGATGGAGTACTTCGACTGCATCGCCGCCAGGAAGTCCAGCAGCCTCTCAGCGGCGAGGGCGAAGCCGTCGGGTTCGAAAATCTGCGAGCCGATGTGGCAGTGCAGGCCCAGCAGTTCGATGCTGGCGTGCCCGGTGGCCGCGGCCACGGCTTCCTCTGCGGCGGACAGTCCGGCCTGGTCTGTGGAGTCCCCGGCCATGGACAGGCCGAACTTCTGGTCCTCGTGGGCGGTGGCGATGAACTCGTGGGTGTGGGCGTGCACTCCGGGGGTCAGCCGCAGCATCACCCGGGCGGTGTCGCCCCGGTTGGCGGCGATTGCCGCGACGCGTTCGAGCTCGTCGAGGCTGTCCACCACGATCCGGCCCAGCTGCATGTCCAGGGCCCGGTGGATTTCGCCGTCGGACTTGTTGTTCCCGTGCAGTGCGACGTCGGCGCCGGGGATGCCGGCGCGGAACGCCACGGCGAGTTCGCCGCCGGACGCCGTGTCCAGGCGCAGCCCCTCTTCCTCGACCCACCGGACCACGGAGGTGCACAGGAAGGACTTGCCGGCGTAGTAGACGTCCACTCCCCCGCAAATATCCGCGAAGGCGTCGTTGAAGGCGTCGCTGAACGCCCGGGCCCGGGCACGGAAGTCGGTCTCGCTCAGCACGAACAGCGGCGTGCCGTACTGGCGCTGCAGCTCGCTGACCGTCAGCCCCTCGATGGTGAGCTCGCCGTCGTCGTTGCGCGCCACGCCGCCGGCCCACAGCGGCTCGTGGAGGGCATTGAGGTCGGCGGGGACCTCAAGCCAGTCCGGTGCGAGCGGTGAGCCTGCGTTACCGGTGTTGCGTGCCTCGGCCGGCTGTCCTGAATTTGCGGTCATGGCGGTTACATCCGTTCCGGCGCCGAGACGCCCAGCAGTTCCAGTCCGTTGGCCAGCACCTGGCTGGTGGCGTCGTTGAGCCACAGCCTGGTGCGGTTGGTGTCGGTGATGAGTTCCTCGCCCTGGGGGGCCACGCGGCAGGCGTCGTACCAGCGGTGGTAGGCGCCGGCGATGACTTCGAGGTGGCGGGCCACGCGGTGCGGCTCGCGCAGCTCGGCGGCCTTGGCCACGATCGAGGGATAACTGCCCAGGTGCGAGAGCAGCTCGTTTTCGGTGGCGTGGTCCAGCAGGGCGGCGTTGAAGCTGTCCTTGCCGTCCACTCGGCGCTCCACGCCGGCGGCCACGGCATTGCGGGCGGCGCCGCGGGAGCGGGCGTGGGCGTACTGGACGTAGAACACCGGGTTTTCGTTGCTGTGCTTTTTCAGCAGCTCCGGGTCCAGCGTCAGCGGCGAATCGGCGGGGAACCGGGCCAGCGAGTACCGGACGGCGTCCTTGCCGAGCCAGGAGATGAGGTCCTTGAGCTCGATGATGTTGCCGGCGCGCTTGGACAGCTTGGCGCCGTTGACGGAGACCAGCTGGCCGATCAGGACCTCGATATTGACCTCGGGGTCGTCCCCGGCGGCTGCCGCGATGGCCTTGAGCCGGTTGATGTAGCCGTGGTGGTCGGCGCCGAGGAGGTAGATCTTCTCGGTGTAGCCGCGGTCCTTCTTGGACAGATAGTAGGCGGCGTCGGCAGCGAAGTAGGTGGGTTCGCCGTTGGCGCGGACCATCACGCGGTCCTTGTCATCGCCGAAGTCGGTGGTGCGCAGCCAGACTGCGCCGCCGTCGTCGAACACGTGGCCCTGTTCGCGCAGGCGGGCGACGGCGTCTTCGATCGCGCCGGCGTCGTGGAGCTCCTGCTCGGAGAAGTAGACATCGAAGTCGACGCCAAACTCGGCCAGCGTCTGCTTGATGTCATGCATCTGCGCCTTGTAGGCGGCGCCCCGGATCACCGGCAGGGCCGCCACCTCAGTGAGTTCGCGGATGTCCGGATGCTCGGTGAGCACCTCGTGGCCGAGGTCCGCGATGTACTGGCCCGGGTAGCCGCCCTGGGGCACGTCCTGGCCGTGAAGCCTGGCGAACACGGAGTTCGCGAACACGTTCATCTGGGACCCGGCGTCGTTGATGTAGTACTCGGCAGTGACGTCGGCACCGGAGGCCCGGAGGACGCGGGCGATCGCGTCGCCGAGGGCCGCCCAGCGGGTGTGGCCGATGTGCAGCGGGCCGGTCGGGTTGGCCGAGACGAACTCCATGTTGACCACGTGCCCGGCGAGCGCGGTGTTGGTGCCGTAGTCCGCACCGGCCTCGACGATCGCCTTGGCGAGCGCACCGGCGGCCGCGGCGTCGACGGTGATGTTCAGGAAGCCGGGGCCGGCGATGTCCACCGCGGACACGCCGTCGATCGTCTTGAGCCGGGCGCTCAGGACGGACGCGAACTCCCGCGGGTTGGTGCCCGCCGTTTTGGCCAACTGGAGGGCGACGTTGGTGGCCCAGTCCCCGTGGTCCCTGTTCTTGGGGCGCTCCACGCGCACCTCATCCGGGATGTCAGCCGCGGAGAGGGCTATGTCACCGGCGGCGACGGCGTCCTTCAGGCAGGCGGATATGGCGAGGGAGAGTTCTTCTGGGGTCACACTTCTAGCCTACCGGTGGGCCCGGAGTGTGGCGGAATCTGGCGCCCGGCATGACGGCGGGGGCCGGTTCCGGGAAGACCCAAGGTCGCCAATGCCCCGCGCCCAGGGTGAACCGTTACCCTGAATTCAACGTCTGCAAGCCTGTCATGCCTCCACATTGTCCGCTGTTTGTTCGCTGTCCGATCCCCGCACAGAATCGAGTCCCGCATGAATACCGCCTTCCGCAAAAGCGTCCTCGTCGGCATTGCCGGCCTCTCCGTGGCCGGAACCGCGGCCGGCTGCGCCCCTTCTGCGCAGGCCCCGGCCGCCCAGGGCGCGCCCCCGGCATCCGAGTCCGCTGCCGGTACCGGCTCCTACAAGGACGGCACGTACAGCGCTGACGGGAACTACACCTCCCCCAACGGCACCGAGACCGTGGGCGTGGAGCTGACCCTGGCCGGCGGTGCCGTGTCCGACGTGAAGATCACGCAGCACCCCTCGAATCCGAACACCCGAAAGTTCCAGGGCGAGTTCGCCGGCGGCATCCAGTCCCAGGTTGTTGGCAAGAAGCTCGACGAAATCAAGGTTTCCAAAGTGGCCGGATCCTCGCTGACCAGTGGCGGCTTCAACCAGGCCGTGGCGAAGATCAAGTCACAGGCCCAATAGCGCAAACGAGAACAGAGGAATCGTGGCGCATCCGGGCTGGGCGCACTTCAGCTTTGACGGGATCGGGACCCGCTGGGAGATTTCCACGCCGTCCCGCCTCTCCGACGGGCACCGCCGTGGCCTGCTCGCCGCGGTGGAGGAGTACGACGCCGCGTGGTCCCGGTTCCGTCCCGATTCGCTCATTGCCGACGCAGCCCGGACGCCCGGCCGCATTGAGCTGCCCGCCGAAGCGGCCGCCCTGGGCGAGCTGTACGGCACCCTGTACCGGCTCACCGAGGGTGCGATGACCCCGCTCATCGGCGGGAGCCTGGAGCGCCTGGGATACGACGCTGCCTACACCCTGAGCCCGGGCGGTGCGCCGCTTCCCGCGCCGCGGTGGGAGGATGTGCTGGACTGGCAGGGCACCGCGCTGACAACCACGGCTCCGGTGGTGATCGACGTCGGCGCGGCCGGAAAGGGGCAGCTGGCCGACCTGCTCTCCGCCCGGCTCCGGAACGGCGGCTGCGCCGAGCATTTCATCGATGCAAGCGGGGACCTGCTGAATCCGGGGCAGGATCCTGTGGCGGTTGCCCTTGAGCACCCCTACGATCCCACCCGGGCCATCGGCACCGTCCAGCTGGGGGCCGGCGCCCTGTGCGGTTCCGCCGCGAACCGGCGGGCCTGGGGTGACGGGTTCCATCATGTCCTGGACGGCACCACGGGAGCGCCGGTGCGTACCGTCGTCGCCAGCTGGGCCATGGCCGGGACCGCGATGGTGGCCGATGCGCTGGCCACTGCGTTGTTCTTTGTCGACGGTCCGCGGCTGGAGCAGGAGTTCGAGTTCGCCTGGCTCACGGTTTATGCGGACGGGCACGCGGAATATTCAGCCGACTTTGAAGGGGCCCTGTTCTCATGACTGCCATCACCACCGCCGCACTCGGCTCGAGGCTGGACACCGCCTTGGGCCGGCTCACGATGTACCGGCTGGTGCTGTGGGTCCTGGCCGTCCTGGCCGGCTACAGCCTGCTGCTCAATGTGCTGGGCTGGCTGACGTTCGGGCTGCCGGAAATGCTGGCCCATCTGGCCTTGTGCCTGGGCCTGACGTACGCCTCCAGCCAGGGGCTGGGCGCGCTGTTCCATGTGCGGCCGCACACGGAATCCTCGCTCATCACCGGCCTGCTGCTGTACTTCCTTTTTTGGCCGAGCGAGCTTTTTTGGCCCAGCCAGCCGACCCAAGGCCCCCAGCTGGCGGAATTCGCCGGCGTCGCCCTTGCCTGTGTCCTGGCCTCGGCCTCGAAGTACGCGCTGGCCTGGCGCGGCCGGCACATCTTCAATCCGGCCGCGGCCGGCGCGTTCCTCGCCGGGCTGACCGGGCTCAACATTGCCACTTGGTGGGCCGCGACGCCGGCCATGCTCTGGCTTGTGCTGCCGGGGATACTGCTGGTGCTCTACCGGACCCGGAAGTTCGCCATGGCCGCCGTCTTCACCGTGGTTGCCGTGTCCATTGTGGCCGCGGATCTGCTCCGGGCCGGAATGGAGCTTCCCGAGGCCCTGTGGCAGACGCTCGCGCAGCGTCCGGTGATGTTCTTCGTCGGGTTCATGCTCACCGAGCCCCTCACCCTGCCCCCGCGGCGCTGGCAGCAAGTGGCGCTGGCCGCCGTCGTCGGGGTGCTGTTTGCCGTCCCGTACAACCTGGGGTTCGTGGCCAATTCCCCCGAGCTGGCGCTGCTCGCGGGCAACGTGCTTGCCTTCGCCGTTGGACAGCGGGGCGGGGTCCGGCTGAGGTTCGTCGCGAGCCGTCCGCTGACGCCCACGACGACGGAATTCAGCTTCCGCCCGGAGCGTCCGGTGCGCTTCGCTCCCGGACAGGCCCTGGAGCTGCACCTGCCCCCGGACACGGCCGGAGGCACTCGCGCCGCCAGGGGCGATGGGAAGGCCCCCGGCAAGGGTGATGGCAAGGGAATCCGGCGCGTGTTCAGCCTGACCAGCGCACCCGGAGCATCCCTGCTGACGATCGGGGTGGGGACGGCCGAACCGGTGTCCTCAGCCAAGCGCGCGCTGCTGGCCCTCGAACCGGGCGACGGACTGACCGCCACCATGGTCAGCGGCGATTTCGTCCTGCCCCGGGATCCGGCCACCCCCGTGCTGCTCATCGCGGCCGGAATCGGGATCACCCCCTACATGGCCCAACTGGCCGGGGCACCGGCCGGGGACCGCGACATTGTCCTGCTGTACCTGGCCAAGAGTGCCGCCGAACTGGGCTATGCCGAGGAGCTGCAGCGCTCCGGGGCGCGCATCCTGGCCCGGCTGGCCGACGGCTCCGCGCCGCCGGCCACCATGGAGGACGCAGGCGCCAGAAGGATTGACGCGGAGGCCCTCAAGGATCTGGTGCCGGACATCGGCGGCCGGGAAGTCTTCGTCTCCGGCTCGCCCGCCAGCGTGCGTTCGCTGCGGGCCGCGGCCCGTGGTGCGGGCGCCCGCCGGGTGCACGTGGACTCCTTCACCGGCTACTGAGGTGACGGTGCGGCTACTGAGCCGGCCAGGGAGCGGTTACGGGGCGGCCGGCCAGTTCCCGGATTCGTCACGCATCTCGGGCCGGGTTAAGACGCGCCCGACGCTGCTTGACTCCACAAATGAGTGCCGATTTTCCGTTGGAGGCCACCTTCCTGCTAAGCTCTAGGACGTCCCGCCGGTAACGGCAGGAACCCTGACTGCCCTCGTAGCTCAGGGGATAGAGCGTCTGCCTCCGGAGCAGAAGGTCGTAGGTTCGAATCCTATCGAGGGCACAGAAGAAAACCCCGCCACTTCAAGGAAGTGGCGGGGTTTTTGCTTGTCTGCTTGACAGGGAATTTCCCTGCAGGCTATCGGAGCAAATGGCTAGCGCGCGTCGTCGGCATGCATAAGACTCAGCACCAGATGATCCGGGGGCTAGGTTCGGTTCATCAGTGGGAGGCACCTGGGTTAGCTGGCGATGCGCGCCCCGCTGGTCCGGGAGACGGTCGTGTAGCCGAACCGGGAGCCGGTGACGCGGACGGTGAGCTTGGTGCCCTTGTCGGCGGTCCGGACCTTGTAGGTCGAATACCAGGCTCCGGAGATCGGGACGCCGTTGCGCAGCCAGCGGTACGTGAAGGCAGTGCCCCAGGTCCAGGTGCCGCGCTTCACGGTGAGGACGTTTCCGGCCTTGACGGTGCCGGCAATCGTCGGCGTGGCCGACGTCAGGGGCAGACCCGCCACTCTCGCCGAGGCGTTGAGCGTCTGGTACCTGCCGCCCGTTGCAGTCGGGTTCACGTTGACCGAGAGCTTCGTGCCGGCGTCGGCCTTCGTCAGGACGTAACTCCAGCCGTAGGCTCCGGCGATCTGGACGCCGTCGCGCAGCCACATTACGTCCGAGGTGATCCCTGCGCGGTCATACCAGGGGTCGGGAGTCAAGGTCACCTTCGACCCGACGGTCAGGGTCCCGCTGATGGCCCGTGTCGACTCACGCACGGTCACGGGCTTGGGCGCTGTGACTTTTACCCAGGCGGTGGTGTAACCCGGGGCAGAGGCGGTCACAAGGACGGTGAGGGTCGTGCCAACTTGGGGCTGGTCCGGGGTGAAAGTCGCTCCGCTGACCGGTTTCTCCCGGCCTGGGACCACCCAGTCGTAGGTGACGGTCAGTTTATCGGCCGCTACGGACCAGGTGCCGGCCGTCACCTTCATCACAGAGCCGGTCACGGCGGTCCCGGTCACGACCGGCTTGGTGACGTTCGTCAGCTGCTTCAGCTCCACCCCCGCGGCCGCCGGCACGGCCACCCGGTTGGAGTAAGGGTGGGTGCCGTCGTATCCAAGTTCGTCGGTCCTCAGGACCAGGGTATGGCCCTGGTCCGCGGCCGTGACCGTGTAGGTCAGCCCGGTGGCTCCGGAAATCGCGACGCCGTCGCGCAGCCACGTGAAGTGGTGCTCGAACGGTCTGAAAGACCAGGGAACATCATCAGCGCCGGTGAGGACGTCCCCCAGGCCGGTGCCGCCGGTGACCACGGTGGCGGGAGTGGGGTTGTAGTTAGAAACGTTTTCCGCTTTGGAGGTCCCGGTGGCCGGATTGAACCCGGGCGCGTGGCCGGTGACCCGGACGCTGAGCAGCCCCGTCGGGCCCCACCCCGTCGTGTCGAACATTTGCGCGGTGGCACCCGGGATGGGCGCGCCGTCGCGAAGCCACTGGTACTGGCGGTGGACGTCCGGAGCGCCCTTAAAAATCCCGCCACCGTACACGAGCACGCCGGGCATATCCGGGTTGGTGCTCGGTGTAGCGAAACTAACGCTCTCCGCAACGAGAGACGGGACGGCGCCGCCGGCGTTCGTGACGGGGGCGGTTTTAGCGGACTGCAGGGTCGCCGTCGCATAGCCCGGGGCTGTTGCCGTGGTCTTGACCCGGATGCCCTTGTCGAGGTCCGCCGTGGTGAGCAGGTAGGTGGGGCCGGTGGCACCCGGGTCGGGCACGTCGTTGCGAAGCCACTGGTGCGTGAGCGTCGCGTCCGTGGGATCCCAGGTGCCGTCAACAACGGTCAGGGTACTGCCGACCTGGAGGGCGCCCCCGATGCCGGGGGTTCCGTTTTTGCCGGGCACCACGGCGCCGCTGACCGTAACCGGGTACGGATGCCCGTCCGGCGCCGTGCAGAATCTGACGGAGTCGGCGACCGGGCCACAGGGATCGGCGGGGGCTGGCGGAATGGCATGCATGAGTTCATCGGCCTGGGCCGGAACGGCGAGACCGGAAAGCGACAGCGCGGTAAGCGAGAGCACTGTAAGTGCCCCGGCGATGCCGAGACGGATGGCCTTGTTCTTCAATTGTTCCCCCAAGTCTTTGAGCCGGCTCCCCGGCTCCCCCCGTCGCCGAGCATAGTGCCCAGACACCGCGTTCGGCAATGATTGCGCAGGTCAGGGCGCAGGGATGATGTCGCCGCTCATCGCGCCTACGTGTCGGAGGCCGGTGGTAATTTCCGAGACATTAGAGCGCGAAGCCAGCCACGTGGCCGTCCAACATCAATTGTGGATATGTCATACCGGCACCTGGAAGGTGCCGGTATCGGGACGCTGGCGGTCAGGCTGGGGGCCTGCCCGGCGCTGGACCAATTGGCGAGGTTTTTTGTGCCCTGGATCCCGCCGAAAGACCGCGGAAATCCAGCGGCTTTTCCCCTGCCGATTGTCGGTCCCCCCTCGTAGGCTGTTTTCATCGGTGGCGGGCTACCCTGCCGGCTCCGAAGCATGAAGGGGGTCTCAAGTGTTCTTCTCAACTGTGTACTGTTCCATCGTTCCGCCCTACTTGCTCCGCCGGTTGGCCGCGCAGCGCGAGCCGGAGCTCTCCAGGGCGGCCCGCGCGGCAAAGGAAGCCCTGCAGCACGTCCCGAGCTTCCACGCCTCCCGCGCGGTGGCCCGGCCCGGCAGTCATCCGGGCCTGCGGGAAATCAAGCCGTCCCCGCCGGAACGGACGGTCTACGACGCCAAGTCCGCCGAGAAGCTGCCCGGGAGCGTGGTCCGCAAAGAAGGCGAACCGCCCACCGGCGATCCTGCCGCCGATGAGGCCTATGACGGGCTGGGGCACACCCACCGCCTCTACGCCGAGGCCTTCGGACGCAATTCGATCGACGGCAAAGGCCTGCACCTCGATGCCACGGTCCACTACGGCCGCCTGTACGACAACGCGTTCTGGGACGGCCAGCAAATGGTCTTCGGCGACGGTGACGGCCAGGTCTTCGAGCGGTTCACGAAATCCTTGAGCGTCATCGGCCACGAGCTCACCCACGGCGTGACCCAGTACTCTGCCGGGCTGGTCTACCGCAACCAGGCCGGAGCCCTGAACGAATCGATGTCCGACGTCTTCGGGGCCCTCGTTGAGCAGTATGTGCGGAAGCAGTCGACGGCGGAAGCCAGCTGGCTGATCGGCGAAGGCCTCTTCACCGACCAGGTGCAGGGGGCCGCCTTGCGTTCCATGAAGGCACCCGGAACGGCATACGACGACGACGTGCTCGGCAAGGACCCGCAGCCGGACTCGATGGACGGCTACGTGCGCACAAGCGCGGACAACGGCGGCGTGCACATCAACTCCGGTATCCCCAACCGTGCGTTCTGTCTGGTGGCCACGGCCCTCGGCGGCAATGCCTGGGACGCACCGGCACAGATCTGGTACGAGACGCTGACGGGCGGCACGCTGTCCCCCACTGCCACGTTCGGTGCCTTCGCCAAGGCCACTGCCGCCTCTGCCAAGGAGCTTTTCGGCGAGGATTCCAAGGAACATGACGCCGTGCTCTCCGCGTGGGAAACTGTGAAGGTCAAGTTCCCGGGAGCCCGGCGATAAGCCCAGCCCCTGCAGATCCGAGTCCTATGAAGGTCCGAGTCCGATGAAGATTACTGTCCAGCGCAGTGGCGGCGTGGCCGGAATGAAAAGGACGTGGACCGTCCGACCCGAGCCGCCCGAGGACACCGACCGGTGGCAGCCGCTGATCGAGGCCTGCCCCTGGGACGACGTCGCCGGGATCAGCGGGACATCCGGCCAGCCGGACCGGTTCATGTACAGCATCCGGGCCGATCAACGCCGGGCGGTCCTGCCCGAGCGTGAGCTGACGGGCCCGTGGCGCGACCTCGTCGAATGCGCCCGGGCCGCGGCCGAGGAGTCGGCGCCGCCGGGCTTTGGCTAGCCGTCGCCCCCTATGCCGTGGCCAGGTGCCCCCGGAACGTGCGCCGGTAGGACTGCGGGCTGGTGTCCAGCGCCTTCGTAAAGTGGTGCCGCAACAGGACCGAATGCCCGAACCCGGATTCCCTCGCGATTTCATCGATATTGAGCTCTGTGGTCTCCAGCAGCTCCTGGGCGCGGAGCACACGCTGGGAATTGAGCCAGGCCGCCGGGGTGGCCCCCGTTTCCGCACGGAAGCGCCGCGCGAACGTCCGCGGCGACATATGGACCCTGGCCGCCAGTTCGTTGACCGCGTGTTCCTCGTCCAGGTGCCTGACCATCCACTGCAGCAGCTGCTCCATGGGCTCCGAGCCGCACTGCGGAATGGGCCGGTCGATGTACTGGGCCTGGCCGCCGTCCCGGTGCGGCGGGACCACCATGTCCCGGGCGATGGCGGCGGCCACCTTGGCGCCGAACTCAACACGGACCAGGTGCAGGCAGGCATCAATCCCTGCGGCCGTGCCGGCACTCGTGATGATCCGGCCGTCTTCGACGTAGAGGACATTTTCATCCACCAGCACGGCCGGGTATCGGCTGGCCAGCTCCGGGGAGTAATGCCAGTGCGTGGTGCATCGCCGGCCATCGAGCAGGCCCGCCCGGGCCAGGGCGAAGGCACCGGAACAGATGGACATCACCCAGGCGCCCCGGGCATGGGCCGCCCGCAGCGCTTCCAGGACGGATTCGGGAACGTCCTCGTCCCGGCCGTACGGCGCCATCACCACCAGGTCTGCGTCCGCGGCCGCTTCCAGCCCGAGACCGACGTGCATGGACAGACCGGATTTGAGCGGGACGTCACCCGGTTCGGGTGCGCAGACGCGGAAATCGAAGGCGGG
Source organism: Arthrobacter sp. 131MFCol6.1 (assembly GCF_000374925.1). GTDB lineage: Bacteria > Actinomycetota > Actinomycetes > Actinomycetales > Micrococcaceae > Arthrobacter. Next base: position 7,668 of record NZ_KB895553.1, on the reverse strand, counting down.
CACGCCGTTTCCGCGGTCCGAGCGGTCGATGCCAAAGACCTCGAACGCGGTCGCGAACTCGAAGATCGAGAAGTTGGGAACCACGATCATTGCCACTGATTTGATCATGATTCCAGTGTGGCAGAAATTATAGCTTTTTGGTCATTTCTGCCACTTTTTTTAGTTCCTGGACGGGAGAACCATAGAGGTATGGAACTCCTCGGAATCGCCGTTATCGTCCTGATCATCGCCGGCCTCGCCGCCACCATTTCCGCCCTGCGGAAGGACGGCCTCGGTCATACCCCGCCCGTCCGCTCGGAAGAGTACTGGATGGCCCGGGACCTGCCGAGCGTCAACTACACCCTGCGGATCTTCTGAGTCCGCGCACGTTTCGTCCACCCGCCCATCGGGCCCGGCTCATCAAGCCGGGCCCTCAACATGCGCCGGGCCTGCACAGGTTCTGCCTAAGCGGCCGGACCGGACATCCGCCGTCGCCACCCCAGCGGACAGTCCGCCCCAGTAGACTGTCTCCAGCCATGACATTCCATATTTCCTACCCCGCCGAGCTACCGGTTTCCGAGCGCCGCGAAGATCTGATGGCCGCCATTGCGGCCAACCAGGTGACCATCATCGCCGGCGAGACCGGCTCGGGTAAGACCACCCAGATCCCCAAGATGTGCCTCGAGCTCGGCTTGGGCGAGAAGGGGCTGATCGGCCACACCCAGCCCCGCAGGCTCGCGGCCCGCACCGTGGCCGAGCGCATCGCGGAGGAACTCGGCGTCGAGATCGGCCAGGAGGTGGGCTTCCAAGTCCGCTTCACCGGCGAGGTCAGCCGGTCCACCAAGGTCAAGCTCATGACCGACGGCATCCTGCTGGCGGAAATCCAGCGCGACAGGCTGCTGCGCAAGTACAACGCCATCATCATCGACGAGGCCCACGAACGCAGCCTCAACATCGACTTCATCCTCGGCTACCTCAAGCGCATCCTGCCGCAGCGCCCGGACCTGAAGATCATCATCACCTCGGCCACTATCGATCCCGAGCGCTTCGCCAAGCACTTCGGCACCGAGGAAGAGCCCTCCCCCATCATCGAGGTCTCGGGCCGGACCTTCCCGGTGGAAATCCGCTACCGCCCGCTCTCCCAGCCCGCCGGCGGCGCGGCCGGCGCCGAAGACGGAGAAGGCTCAGCCTCGGACGACGAACTCGAGGAGGACCGCGACCCGCTCGATGCGGTGTGCGACGCCGTCGACGAACTCGCCCTGGAAGCCCCCGGCGACGTACTCATCTTTTTCTCCGGCGAGCGCGAAATACGCGACGCGGCGGAGGCCCTCAACGCCCGCATCCAGTCCAACCGGCGCCTGGCCGGCACCGAGGTCCTTCCCCTCTTCGCCCGGCTGAGCCTGCAGGAGCAGCACAAGGTCTTCCACCCCGGCAGCAAACGCCGGATCGTGCTCGCCACCAACGTCGCCGAAACCTCGCTGACGGTCCCCGGCATCAAGTACGTGATCGACACCGGCACGGCCCGGATCTCGCGCTACTCGCACCGGACCAAGGTCCAGCGCCTGCCGATTGAGCGCGTCTCCCAGGCTTCGGCCAACCAGCGCTCGGGCCGCTGCGGCCGCGTCTCCGACGGCATCGCGATCCGGCTGTACTCCGAGGAAGACTTCGAGTCGCGGCCGCTGTTCACGGACCCGGAGATCCTGCGCACCAACCTCGCGGCCGTGATCCTGCAGATGACGGCCATGGGCGTGGCCCGCGGACCGAAGGATGTGGAGAACTTCCCCTTCGTCGAGCCGCCGGATTCACGCGCCATCAACGACGGCGTCAGCCTCCTGCGCGAGCTCGGCGCCCTGAGCGCTGCGCGCCCGCAGGAAGAAACGGGCGACGGCGACGGCCGCCGGCCGGCGGGCGCTGCAGGCAGAAACGGCGGCGGGCTCACCGCCGTCGGGCAGCAACTGGCGCAGCTGCCGGTGGACCCGAGGCTCGGCCGGATGATCGTGGAGTCCGGCAAGCACGGGTGCGTCCGGGAAGTCATGATCCTCGCGGCCGCGCTGACCATCCAGGACCCGCGCGAGCGCCCGACGGATAAGCAGCAGCTCGCCGCGGAGAAGCACGCCCGCTTCCGGGACGAGAACTCGGACTTCACCGGCTACCTGAACCTGTGGAACTACCTGCAGGAGAAACAGCAGGAACTGTCGTCCACGGCGTTCCGCCGGCTCTGCCGCACCGAGTTCATCAACTACCTGCGGGTCAGGGAGTGGCAGGACCTGTTCGCCCAGCTCCGCCAGCTGGCCCGGCCGCTGGGCATCAGCCTGGACAACAAGCGCCTGGCCGATCCCGTGGGCAACCACGACGGCATCCACATCAGCCTGCTCTCGGGGCTGCTGAGCCACATCGGCATCCTCGACGAGCGCAAGCGCGAGTATGCCGGTGCCCGCGGCAGCCGCTTCGCGATCTTCCCGGGATCGGCCCTGTTCAAGAAGTCACCCACGTTCGTGATGGCCGCCGAACTCGTGGAGACGAGCCGGCTTTGGGCCCGCGTCGCGGCGAAGTTCGATCCGCTTTGGGCCGAACAGGTGGCCCCTGACCTGGTCAAGCGCAGCTACAGCGAGCCGCACTGGTCCAAGAAGATGGGCGCGGTGATGGCCCACGAAAAGGTCACCCTGTACGGCGTGCCCATCATCCCGAGCCGGCGCATCAACTACGGCAAGGTGGATCCGGAGCTCTGCCGCGAGCTCTTCATCCGGCATGCCCTGGTTGAAGGCGACTGGCAGACCCACCACAAGTTCTTCCACCGCAACCGCGCCCTGCTGCACGAAGTCGAGGAGCTCGAGGCCCGGATGCGGCGCCGTGACATCCTGGTGGACGACGAGACACTGTTCGAGTTCTACGACGCCCGGATCGGCGCGGAGGTCGTCTCGGAGCGGCACTTCGACAAGTGGTGGAAGGACGCGCGGCAGCAGGATCCCACGCTGCTGGACTTCGACCAGTCCCTGCTGATCAGCGAGGACGCCGCGGCCCTGGATGACTCGGCCTACCCCAAGACCTTGCTCCACAAGGGCTTCGAGCTGCCGCTGAGCTACGAGTTCCACCCCGTCGCGCCCGGTTCGCCGCCAAATCCGTCCGACGGCGTCACCGCCGAGGTCCCGGTGCTGTTCCTGAACCAGCTCGACGACGCCGCGTTCCGCTGGCTGATCCCCGGGCAGCGCGTGGAGCTCGTCACGGCGCTCATCAAGTCGCTGCCCAAGCAGATCCGCAAGAACTTCGTTCCTGCCCCGGACGTGGCCCGCCAGGCCGTCGCGGGGCTGGAAGCGGACTTTGATCCCGCCACGGACGAGCTCGAGCCGTCGCTGGAACTCGTGCTGCGCCGGATCCGCGGACAGGTCATTCCGCCGGGCTCCTGGAACTGGGACGCCGTGCCGTCGCACCTGCGGGTCAGCTTCCGCGTGGTGGATTCCCGCGGCAAGTTGCTCGATGAGGGCAAGGACCTGAACGCGCTGCAGGAGCGGCTTGCCCCGGCCACCCGCCGGGCCATCGCGGAATCCCTCGGTGCCACTCCGGGCACCACGGCACCCCAATCCAGAGGAAACGGCACGGCGAGGGGTAAAGCCGGCGCGGACGGGAAGGGCACGGCGAACGGCAAGGATGGCGCGCGTTCGTCGCGGGCCGGCACATCCCCGTCGGCCGCCCCGGCCGCTGCCGCAGCCCCGGGCGGGTTCACCGAAATGTCCGGGCTCAAGGACTGGACCTTTGGAACCGTCCAACGCCAGGTCCAGGGAACCGTTGGCGGGCACACTGTCACCGGCTATCCGGCCCTGGTGGACGAGGGAACTTCCGTGGCGCTGCGGCTGTTCCAGACGCCGTCGGAACAGCAGGAAGCCATGCGCGGCGGGGTCATCCGGCTCCTGGCCCTGAAAGTGCCGCCGCCGGACCGCTATGTCCTGGAGCACCTGAACAACACCGAGAAACTGACGTTCAGCCAGAACCCGCATGGATCCGTGGCGGCGCTGATCGCTGACTGCGCCCTGGCCGCGATCGACAAGCTCACGCCGGCCGGGCTGCCGTGGGACGAGGCATCGTTCAAGGCGCTCTACGAGAGTGTCCGGGCGGAGCTGATCGACACGGTCTTCACGGTCACCGCCGTCGTCGAACGCATCCTGGCCAGCACCCGCCGGATCGAAAAGCAGCTCAAGGGCACCACCAGCCTGGCCCTGATCAGCGCGCTCAACGACGTCAAGATCCAGCTCGAGCAGCTGGTCTATCCGGGTTTCGTGGCACGCACGGGCTACGCCCAGCTCAGCCAGCTGCCCCGCTACCTCGCGGCGATCGAAAAGCGCCTCGAGAAGCTGCCGGGCAACGTCCAGCGGGACGCCCAGCACATGGCCGCTGTCCAGGCGCTGGAGGACGATTACGACGACGCCGTGTCCGCGCTGCTGCCCGGGCGTCGGGCCGGCGCGGAGTTAACCCACGTGCGCTGGATGATCGAGGAACTGCGGGTGAGCCTCTTCGCCGTCGAACTCGGGACGGCTTATTCGGTGTCCGAGAAGCGCATCCGGGCGGCGCTGAACAAGGTGCTGGCACCGGCGTAGACCCTGGGGGTGCTGCGCCAGCGCCAGCTTCTGGTGGCCGGGAATGTCCGGAGAGACTTAGGCGGCCGGAACGTGCTCCGCATGGCCGGCCGCGCGGAGGCCTTCGCGGAGCTTCTCCGCGTTGGCGTCCAGCCTGGCCGGATCCGGGTGGTGGTCCGCCGAACCGAAATCAAAGTCCGCCATCGAGTTCGATGGCCACACGTGGACGTGCATGTGGTTGATTTCGTAGCCGGCCACGATCAGCCCTGCCCGGGCGGCGTCGAACACCTCCACCTGGACGGCGCCGATCTTACGGGCAACCTCCATGACCCGGCCTAGGACCTCGGGCGAGGCGTCCGTCCAGCGGTCCACTTCCTCGGTGGGCACCACGAGGGTGTGGCCGTGGGCCAGCGGGCCCATGGTCAGGAACGCCACGACGTCGTCCTCGCGCCAGACGAAGCGGCCCGGGATCTCGCCGTTGATGATTTTGGTGAAGAGAGTGCTCATGCGTCCGCCTTTTCTGCCGGGGACCCCAGGGTGCTGACGTCCAGGACAAAACGGTACTTCACGTCGCCTGCCACCATGCGGTCGAAGGCTTCGTTGAGCTGGTCTGCGCCGACCACCTCAACGTCGGACACAACGCCGTGTTCGGCGCAGAACTCCAGCATCTCCTGGGTCTCGGCGATGCCGCCGATCAGGGAACCCGCATATGCGATCCTGCGGCGGATCAGCGCGCCGGGGTTGACGGGCGGCATCGCTTCGGCGGGCAGGCCCAGCTGGAACAGCACGCCGTCCAGGCGCAGGGTGCGGAAGTAGGGGTTGAGGTCGTGCGGTGCGGCGACGGTGTCGATGATGACGTCGATGCTGCGGTTCGCGGCCTCCATCGCAGCCGGGTCGGTGGAGAGGATGACGTCGTCGGCGCCCAACTCGCGCGCCGCGGCGAACTTGTTCTCCGACGTCGTGAAGACCTTGACCTCGGCGCCCATGGCCTTGGCGATCTTGACGGCCATGTGGCCGAGGCCGCCCAGTCCGACGACGCCGACGACGTCGCCTGCCTCGACCTCGAAGTGGTTCAGGGGCGAATACGTGGTGATGCCGGCGCACAGCAGGGGCGCCGCGGCGGCGGGGTCCAGGGCCTCCGGCACCCGCAGGACATAGTGGCGGTCCACCACGATCGAGGTGGCATAGCCGCCCTGGGTGATGGCGCCGTCGTTGCGGGCGTCCTTGGCCCCATAGGTTCCCACCGCGGCTTTTTCGCAGTACTGCTCGAGGCCGTCCAGGCAGCTCTCGCACTCGCGGCAGGAGTCCACGATGCAGCCCACGCCCACGCGCTCACCCACCGTGAAGTCGTCGACGGCGGAACCGAGCCGGGTGACCTGGCCGACAATCTCGTGGCCCGGGATCAACGGGTACGTGTCGCCGCCCCATTCGCCCCGGGTGGCGTGCACGTCCGAGTGGCACAGTCCGCAGAATTCGACGGCGATCTCGACGTCGTCCGCCTTCGGCGCCCGTCGGGACACGGTCAAGGGAACAAGTCCGCTGTCCGGTGCGGTGGCGCCGTAGGCAGCGGCGAGGGTGGGGCCGGTGGTCTGCGCGGCGCTGTCCGCGGCGGCGGTAGTGGCGGAATCCGGCAGCGGCTTGGCCAGCGGCGGGGGTACGGGACGTCCAGGTGTCATACGTTGACGCTACCCCCGGTCCCGGCATCTATTCCACTTTGGGGTGGCTCGCTGGCGACGGCTCGTCATTCAGGTCGGACACATTGCCCAACTGGTCGTGCGTCAACGAACTGGGAGCCTAGGGACGCCGTCCGAGCAACTGGCCGGAAGGCCGGATACTCAACTGCCGCCAAGACGTCCGCACCGACAGCCGCCATCATTCGCTAACGAATCGGCCGCCGCCGGGCAGTTGGCACCCCGGGCAAAACCCCGCAGCCATTATTGTCAGGGGTCCCTGAAACACTGGATTCATGGACGGCAATCATGGGCCCGAAGTGGTTCCGGCAGGACACGGCGACACCGGCCTCAGCCGCGCCGGGAGCCGCGCGGGCGCAGCCGGCCTGCTGGGCGCCGGACCGGGCGCCATGGACACGGCCGTCTCGGACCTGGCGGGCCTGCTGGCCGCCGGACCGGCCGCGGACAGTGCCGGGATCATCGACCGGATCCGGGAACTGGAAGACCAGAAATCCGCCGCGTCCGCGGAACAGGCCCGGCTCGCCGTGGCCTTCGACCTGCTCCAGCGCCGCGACCAGGCCGCCGCCGGGGTCCCGGCCGAGAAGATCGGCGCCGGGATCGGCGCGCAGCTCGCCCTCGCCCGGCGCGAATCCCCCGCCAAGGGCGGCCGGCTCCTCGGCCTGGCCAAAGCCCTCGTGACCGAAATGCCCCACACCCTCACCGCCCTGCAAACCGGGCAGCTCAACGAATGGCGCGCCACCCTGCTCGTGCGCGAAACCGCCTGCCTGACCCCCGCCGACCGGGCCGCCGTCGACACCGAACTCGCGCCCGACACCGGAACGTTCGCCGGCGCCGGGGACCGGTCCCTGGTCGCCGCCGCGAGGGCCGCCGCGTACCGGCGTGACCCCCGCTCCGTGACCGAACGTGCCGCGCACGCCGTCTCCGACCGGCACCTCAGCCTCCGCCCGGCCCCCGACACCATGTGCCACCTCACCGCCCTGCTGCCCGTGACCGCCGGCGTCGCCGTCTACAAGGCCCTCACCGTGCACGCCGACACCCTCCACGCCGCCGGAGACAGCCGCACCCGCGGGCAACTGATGGCCGATGCCCTGGTCGACCGCACCACCGGCACCCCCGGCGGGATCAGCGGCATCGAGATCCAGGTCATCATGACCGACCGCACCCTGTTCCAGGCCGACGCCGAACCCGCCCGGCTCCCCGGCTACGGCACCGTCCCCGCCGGCTGGGCCCGCACCCTCATCAACGGCACAAAGGCTCAAGACAGCACATTCGGCGTCGGTTCACCCGAACAAGGGCAAAGTGGTAACCGGGAACCCGGCGAGTCAACCGGCGGTCCCCCTCACCCGGGCGGGACCGCCGGGAGCGACGATGACCGCGCGTTCCGGCTCTGGCTGCGGCGGCTCTACACCCACCCCGGCACCGGCGAGCTC
>NZ_KB895552.1 GCF_000374925.1 Arthrobacter sp. 131MFCol6.1 | reverse complement strand
CACCGGGGCCGGGAGGGACACGATCCAGGCAAGAATCTCGGCATAATCCGGGGACATCCGGTGCGGAATGATCTCGCCGGTCTGCGCGTCCAGGGCGCATCCGGCAACAGAACGGGCATGGACATCCAGGCCGACGCTTGTACGCTCAAACATAGCTGGAACCTCCAATTTCAAATGTGGCTCTACCTGTTCGCCAAGTGTGGCAGGCAACCCACGTCCCGCTTTGAAAAGGAGGTTCCAGCCCGAAAAACCCGGCTACCTCATATCGTCTAGCCGCCCCTTCGATCCGTTATCGGTTCATGCGATCCGCGTAGCGATCCATGCGATCCGCATGTTTATCCCCGGAGAAACTGCGGGGACAGGGCGGAGACCGGAGACGCGGCGGACACCCGGGGAAGGAGTCTCCGCTTCATCCAGGGATAGCGCCCTGCCTCCCACCAAGGCGTCGGGCTGCACATACACACCCGTCTCGCCGAAGCCGGCCAGGAAATGGGAGCCCAGACTCCACCAGGGAGTCGAGCGATGTCTCCGTCCCACTCCCAAAGCCTCGGTACGCCGGAGCCGTGGCCAGGACGACGGCGGGTGGGAGCCTTCCGGAAATCGTCGGCGGCACCGGTCTCGCCGGCGTCAGGGGCAGAGAGCAACAAAAAGGGAGGGTCTGTTTCACGTGAAACAGACCCTCCCGGAGAACTCAGCGAATCGCGCGCTAGCTGGGCGCGCCTGGCGTCAGGACGTCCATGATGCGGTTCAGGTCCTCGACGCTGGCGAACTCGATGCTGACGCGACCCTTGCGGGCACCAAGCGAGATCTTGACATTCGTATCGAGGCGGTCGGACAGCGACGACGCCAAGTAGTCCAGGCGCTCGTGGCGGGCTCCCGGCCGCGGAATGTTGTTCTTGGCCGGCGAGGCGGGGCTCTGGTACAGAGTCACGGCCTCTTCGGTCGCCCGGACCGACATGCCCTCCGAAACAATCTTCTGCGCCAGGCGTTCCATGGCCGCGGCGTCCGGAAGCGCCAACAGCGCGCGGGCGTGCCCCGCGGAGATTACGTTTGCCGCAACCCGGCGCTGCACCAGCGGGGGCAGCTTCAGCAGCCGCAGGGTGTTAGACACCTGGGGACGCGAACGTCCGATCCGATCCGCGAGTTGTTCGTGCGTAGTCCCAAAGTCCTCGAGCAGCTGCTGGTAGGCCGCCGCCTCTTCCAGCGGATTCAGCTGGCTGCGGTGCAGGTTCTCCAGCAATGCGTCGCGAAGGAGGTCGTCGTCGGTGGTGTCACGGACAATCGCGGGGATAGTTTCCAGGCCCGCGGCCTGTACTGCACGCCACCGTCGTTCACCCATGACGAGCTCATACGGTTCGCCACCCTCTTCGGTTGAGGTACGGACCACAATTGGCTGGAGGACGCCAATTTCCCGCACGGAGTGCACCAGCTCCGCCATGTCGTCTTCATCGAAGACCGACCGGGGCTGCTTGCGGTTGGGGTGGATGTCCGTGACCGGGATTTCGGCAAACCTGACACCGGGCACCTCTACGAGTTCAACAGATCCCTCGTCGCTGTGCTCGGGCGTGGAGTCAAACGCCAGCTGCTCGCCGGCGTCGGCCGCTTTGGCAGCAGCGGGCGCCGACTTCGAGGCAGCCGCCTTCCGGGCGGGAGTTTTCTTGGTCGCTGCGGGGGCAGTCACGTCGACTTTGCCGGCAGCTGCGTCGACGTCAGCTCCTGCGGCTTCCGTGGTGTCACCGGTCAGATCAGACCGACCGCCGTTGTTGACGGGTGTGGACTCCGGCTCCTTGGCCTGCGCGGCATTGGTGTCCGGGAGCGCCTCGGCGTCGGCTGTCTTTTTTCGGGCTTCAGGAAAGAAGAGGTCCACGGGCCGGGATGGGGCAGCACCGTTTCCGGAGGCGTTAGCCGCGGCGGAACTTGGAATGAGTGCGCCAAGTCCACGGCCGAGGCCGCGTCGCTTATCGCTCATGGATAAATCCCTCCAGTGGAAGAGCCGGGATTCACCTGGCTCTGGTTAGTGCAATTCTCGAAAAAATTCTAACGTTCCGCGATTTCCGCGGCGGCTTCCAGGTAGGACAGGGCACCGCTGGAAGAAGGATCATACGTCATGACAGTTTGCTGGTAGCTCGGTGCCTCGGAAATACGCACCGACCTCGGCACCACAGCGCCGAGCACCTGCTTCGGGAAGTGCTCCCGGACCTCGGCTGCCACCTGGGCAGCGAGATTCGTGCGGCCGTCATACATGGTCAGCAGAATCGTGGAGACAACCAGATCGGCGTTCAGGTGCTTCTGGATCATCTCGATGTTCTTCAGGAGCTGGCTGAGGCCTTCGAGGGCGTAGTACTCGCACTGGATCGGGATGAGAACTTCGCCAGCCGCGCAGAAAGCGTTTACCGTCAACAGCCCGAGGCTCGGCGGGCAGTCGATGAAGATGTAGTCCAGCCGCTCCTCGCCATTCTTGGCGCGCTCCTTGGAGTACACATCGATTGCCCGGCGCAGCCGCTGCTCGCGGGCCACCAGGCTGACGAGTTCAATTTCGGCACCGGCAAGATGAATGGTGGCGGGCGCACAAATCAGGTTGTCGATGTCGGGGCACGGAGCCACGACGTCCTTCAGCGGGACATCGTTGATCAGCACATCGTAGATGCTGTCAACATCGGCGTGGTGTTCGATTCCCAGGGCGGTCGAGGCGTTGCCCTGCGGATCGATGTCGATCACGAGGACGTTCAGGCCGGCGGCCGCCAGCGCGGCGGCGATGTTCACGGTCGTCGTAGTCTTGCCGACGCCGCCCTTCTGGTTGGAAACGGTGAAGACCCGGGTTTTCTCCGGTTTGGGGAGCTGCCGGCCCAGCAACCGCTCGCGGCGCTTGTTTTCGTGCGCGAGTTCGCGGGCGATGGGGCTGGAGTCGTCGATGGAATCCAGCACGTTCCCCGTGTGAGGGAGGGATGTTTCACGTGAAACACCGGCCATCCCGGTCGCCTTAGCAACCGAAGCCGTGTGATTTCCGGAGTAGTCAAAAGATACTGCAGGAGCCGTAAACGCCCGTGCGGACCCCAGGGACACAAACGGCGGGATCCGTTGTGTGGAGGCTTCGCTACTGCTCACTATGACACGCTCACTCTCATTCGGCTCTTACTGCCGGTTACTAGCCTAACCTCTTCCCCTCAGACTCCCCGGGCACCGGGGCCGGTGCTAGGTAATCTTTTGAGGCTTGTTCACTACGATTCGCACAACGGTGGTGGGTTCCTCCAACAGGTCTTCACCCACCACCACCACGGACGTCTGAATGCCGCCCAGTTTGCGGATAACCTTGGCGGCCTTTTCGATTTCTTCGCCGGCACTGCGTCCCTTGATGGCGACGACTTCGCCCTTGCCGGCCAGGAGCGGAATGGTCAGCCCGGCGAGATTGGACAGCGCAGATACCGCGCGGGCCGTCACGACGTCGGCGTTCACGAGTCCCACCGCGAGTTCCGCGCGGGTGCGCATGATCGTGACGTTCTCGAGGCCAAGATCGTCAACCACTTCCTGGAGCCAAATGACACGGCGCTCCAGCGGTTCGATCAGGGTCAGTTCCAGGTCCGGCCGGGCGATGGCCAGGCACAGTCCGGGCAGGCCGGCTCCGCTGCCGACGTCGGCCACATGGCTTCCGTGGGCAATCTGGCTCTCGATGACGGCGCAGTTAAGCACGTGCCGGCTCCAAAGCCGCGGCACTTCGCGGGGCCCGATCAGGCCCCGTTCGGTCCCGGACGTCGCCAGGTGCTCGACGTAGCGTTTCGCCAGTTCCAAGCGGTCACCGAAGATGGACTCTGCTGCCTTGAGTTCTGGGGCGGTAATTTCAACCATCAAGCTAGTCAACGGTTCAGTCTGCGGAGACAACGATGTGCCGGTCGGCACCTTCGCCTTCGGACTCGCTCACGAGTCCCAAGTCGGCGACGGCGTCGTGCACGATCTTGCGCTCGTAGGCGCTCATCGGAGCCAGGGCAACTGCCTCGCCGGAATCCTTCACAGCGGCGACGGCGTCTTCCGCGATCTTCTGCAGATCGCCGGCACGCTCGGCACGGTAGCCGTTGATATCCAGCACCAGGCGGGACCGGTTCTCCGTAGCGGAGAGGACCGCGAGCCGCGTCAGCTCCTGGAGGGCCTCAAGGACCTCGCCGTCAGGGCCCACCAGGCTGTCCAGCCCGGCGGCTTCTTCTTCGGCGACGATCGAGATATAGGTGCGGCCGTTGCGGACCTCGATGTCGATGTCGCCATCGATGTCGGCGATGTCCAGAAGTTCCTCGAGGTAGTCCGCGGCGACGTCGCCTTCTTCTTCGAGGCGGCTGGCGGAAACGCTCTTGCCGGTGCCGGCCTCCGCGCCCTGTGAGGAGTCCTCGGCTGCGTTTTGGGCGTCGTCCCGGTCGTCGTCAAACTCGGCGGAAATAGCGTGTTCGGTGCTCTCGGCGGACATTACTTCCTCTTCCTGTTCTTACGTTGCGGCTGGACGCGCTGGGTCTTGGCTTCGACGGCGGCCGCGGCGGAGGCCTCGGCTGCCTCGGCGTCGGCCTTCTTGCCGCCCAGGAGGGGCAGGGCGGGCAGGCCCTTGGCGGCGCGGCGGTCGGCGAGGGCCTTGGCGGCCGGGGATCCGGGCGTGGGCATGCGGCGGATCACGAAGAACTGCTGTCCCATGGTCCAGAGGTTGGTGGTGGTCCAGTAGATGAGGACACCGATGGGGAAGTTGATGCCACCCACGCCGAAGACGATCGGCAGGATGTAGAGCATCATTTTCTGCTGGCGCATGAACGGGCTCGCGAGGGCCTCTTCGGACATGTTTTTGGCCATGATCTGCTTCTGGGTGATGAACTGCGAGGCCGTCATGGCCAGGATCATCACGATGGAGAGAACCCACACGGCAACTTCGCCGCCTGCGGTACTGCCGTGGAGCAGGGAGGCAGAGAGAGGGGCACCGAAGATGGTGGATTTATCGAACTGCTCGACCTGTTCGGCGCTCATGGCGCCGATGCCCTTGCCGCTGGTGGCCGCTGCCGTGATGCCGGAGAGGACCTGGAAGAGGGCAAAGAAGAACGGCATCTGGATCAGCATGGGCAGGCAGGCCGAGAAGGGGTTGGTGCCGTGCTTCTTGTACAGGGCCATCTGCTCCTGCGCCATGGCCTGGCGGGAGAGCTGGTCGGTCTTGCCCTTGTACTTGTCCTGCAGCTTCTTCAGATCCGGCTGCAGGAGCTGCATGCCCCGCTGGGCCTTGATCTGCTTGACGAACACGGGAATCAGGGCGGCACGGATCACCAGCACCAGCCCGATGATCGACAGGGTCCACGTCCAGCCGCTGGCGGCGGGCATGCCGATGGCGCTCAGGCCATCGTGGAAGACCACCATGATGGCGGACACAAGCCACTTGAACGGAAACATGATTGTTTCAAAGAAGTCCATACGATATCCCTATTCGTTAGGCCGCAGAGCGGCCTTCTCCATCAGTCTGAGCAGCCAGGTACTTGTCCGGATTGTTCAGCACAACAATTGTGGGGGTGCGGTCTGCGGGCCACTCGCATTTACCGGCGGGGACATGGTCCACACCACCGGCATTCCAGGGATGGCAGCGCAACAGGCGCCTGGCAGCCAGCCAGCTTCCCTTCACCGCGCCGTGGACGGTGATCGCTTCAAGGGCATAGGCCGAGCAGCTGGGGAAGAAACGGCAAACCTGGCCGTACAGCGGTGATATCACCTTGCGGTACGCCAGGAGCAACAGAATGAGGACATTGCGGGGCAAGTTCCAGACTGCCCGGCCCAACCATGCTGCTGCGGATTTTGCGGGAGGGACGACGGCGGCAGTTGAGTTATGCACGCGGGGTCCCTTCCTGTGTCGTCTCGTTAGAACCTGGTGAAGCAGCCTTCGGAAGGCGGTTGCCCAGCCGTTTCATGGTCGTTTCCAAAGCGGTGTCATAGTCGGCGAGCAGCTGGTCCCAGCTGGCTCCCGCCGCGGCGGGCAGGGCCCGGACCACAATGGCGAACCCGCTGCCGTATTTCTGCAACGACAATGCACCGGCTTCTCTCAGTCTCCTCTTAACGAGGTTCCTGACAACAGCGTTCCCGACACTCTTGGAAACGATGAATCCGATCCGGCTTGGTTCATCGGCAGCAATAGCTGCCGTATATAACACTACGTTCCGGCGTCCATTGCGGACACCGGAACGTACAGTTGTTGAAAAATCGGTTGATGTCCGCAGACGGTTCCTGGTGGCTAGCACCGTTCAACTCGCACAGGGATGTGGACCGACGAGTCAGTTATTTAGGCCGACAGTTCGGTGCGGCCCTTGCCACGACGGGCTGCCAGGATGGCACGGCCGGCACGGGTACGCATACGAAGGCGGAAGCCGTGCTTCTTGGCTCGACGGCGGTTATTCGGCTGAAAAGTCCGCTTGCTCACGTTAGTTACTCCAGTGGATCAAAGGTGCGCCCACCCGATCAAGGGGAAGAACTGGCCGACGCTAAGTTTTGGTATGTGCCGCTTACCTCTGTAATTCACGCAACGCGGGGCGTCAGGAGAGATTCAGATGAGGCGAAAAGCGTACACATGGGACTTCACAACGTTAGGGCTTGCCGACCTCCCGAGTCAAACCGGGGGTCGCTCCGCAGGCTATCCCCAGCTGTGGCTAACTGCTCCCGCAGCCTGTGGATGAAGTGCGTCACGCGCCCCATTTGAGAACCACAACGGTGTAATTATCCACAGGACTCAACCCAGCTATCTTCTGGCGTTTTCATCCCCTACAGTGTCTCAGTAACCCCTTATCCACGGACTGTGCATAACCCTGTGGATTGAGCCGGCCGGTGGACAGCTCCGGACCGCGCGGATGCACGTAATGCAGGCCAGCAAGTTTGAGGAACTGATTGATGACAGTAGACGAAGCCAACCAAGCCAACACTGTCGGAAGTTCCTGGCGGCGGGTAGTGAGCCTCCTGGAGAACGACCACCGTGTCTCTCCCCGGCAGCGCGGCTTCGTCATCCTCGCCCAGGCGCAGGGGCTGATTGGTTCCACCCTCCTGGTGGCGGTCCCCAACGAGCTCACCCGCGAGGTGCTGCAGACCCAGGTCAAGGAAGCCCTCGACGACGCCCTCCGCAGCGTGTTCTCCGACGAAATCCGCTGCGCGATCGACGTCGACACGGATCTGGTGCCGCTGCACACGGAGCCCGAACCCGCCGTCGAACTTTCCCTGGCCGCCGACCCGACCGTGGAGTTGAAGCCGCAGCCCATGCTGCCCAGCACCTCGCACGAATTCGGCCGCCTGAACCCGAAGTACGTCTTCGACACCTTCGTGATCGGGTCCTCCAACCGGTTCGCCCACGCAGCCGCCGTGGCTGTGGCCGAGGCACCGGCGAAGGCCTACAACCCGCTGTTCATCTACGGCGACTCCGGACTCGGCAAAACCCACCTGCTTCACGCGATCGGCCACTATGCGCGCCGGCTCTACAGCGGGATCCGGGTCCGCTACGTCAATTCCGAGGAATTCACCAACGACTTCATCAACTCCATCCGTGACGATGAAGGCACCAGCTTCAAGACCACGTACCGCAACGTGGATGTGCTGCTGATCGACGACATCCAGTTCCTGGCCGGCAAGGACCGGACGCTGGAGGAGTTCTTCCACACCTTCAATGCCCTGCACAACAACAACAAGCAGGTGGTCATCACCTCGGACCAGCCGCCGAAACTGCTCGCCGGCTTCGAGGACCGCATGAAGTCGCGCTTCGAATGGGGCCTGCTGACCGACATCCAGCCGCCCGAACTGGAGACCCGCATCGCGATCCTCCGGAAGAAAGCCCTCAGCGAGGGCCTCTCCGCGCCCGACGATGCGCTCGAATACATCGCCTCCAAGATTTCCAGCAACATCCGCGAACTTGAGGGCGCCCTCATCCGCGTCACGGCCTTCGCCAGCCTGAACCGGCAGCCGGTGGATGTGGCCCTGGCCGAGATGGTGCTCAAGGACCTCATCACCGACGACGGTGCCCAGGAGATCACCTCGGCCCAGATCCTCACGCAGACGGCCGACTACTTCAAGCTCAGCATGGAAGAACTCTGCAGCAAGTCGCGCACCCGCACGCTGGTGACCGCCCGGCAGATCGCGATGTACCTGTGCCGGGAGCTGACGGACATGTCCCTGCCCAAGATCGGGCAGGAGCTGGGCGGCCGCGACCACACCACCGTGATCCACGCCGACCGCAAGATCCGCGAACTCATGGCCGAGCGCCGGGTCATCTACAACCAGGTGACCGAGCTGACCAACCGGATCAAGCAGCAGCAGCGTAATTCCTGAGCCATCGGCCGGCGCACTCTTACCTTATTAACAGGGCCCTGTGGACAACCCTGTGGATACTTAAGGGGACAACCGCGGTTAATGGGCTTAAAACCCTTAACGCGCCTGTGGATTGGCCAGCCGTCCAAAAATCTTGTCCCCATCCACACCCTGTTTAAAACCTGCTCCGCCCACAGCCCATGAACAGGGCTTAACCGCGGGATCGTGCGGCAGGATCGAGTTATCCACAGTTTCCACAGCAGTTATTAACACTACTAATCCCAAGAAAATGAAATTCCCTCAAACAACAATCTCCTTCCCACCTCCGAGCAGCGCCCAGGCCCGTTCCGGACCGGCGCAGGAGACCGGCCCCGCGAACAACACTGATGTAACCCGGGGATGGGAGAAACGCTCACCTTGGGGCTAAGCTGTCTGCAGTGCGTCCGTCCCGGACATCTTTTGTGGTCCCTACCGGGCCATGGGGCCCGGGGTAGGCGGACGATTCCCTTGTTGACGGAATTCGGCGTCCCTGCCGAGGTCCGCCCCAGCTTGAGCAGTTTCAGCGATTTTCAGCACTAACAGCAGCAATGAAAGGCGGCACCCTTCCGTGAAGTTCAGAGTCGAACGGGACGTCCTGGCAGAAGCCGTGACATGGACCGCCCGGTCGTTGTCTCCGCGGCCGCCCGTTCCCGTACTTTCAGGCCTGCTCCTGAAAGCTGAAGCCGGTACCGTCAGCCTTTCGAGCTTCGATTACGAGACCTCCGCGAGGCTCGAAATCCCTGCTGACATCAGCGCCGAGGGCACGATCCTGGTATCGGGCCGCCTGCTCGCGGACATCTGCCGCAGCCTGCCCTCCGCCCCCGTCGAGGTCGAAACCGACGGCAACAAGGTCACGCTCACCTGCCGCCGCAGCAGCTTCCACCTGGCCACGATGCCCGAGGCCGAATACCCGCCGCTGCCGGCCCTGCCGACGATCAGCGGCACCGTGCCCGGCGATTCGTTCGCTCAGGCCGTATCCCAGGTGATCATCGCGGCCAGCAAGGACGACACCCTGCCGATCCTGACCGGCGTGCGGATGGAAATCGAGGACGACCTCATCACCCTCCTGGCCACCGACCGCTACCGCCTGGCCATGCGGGAAGTCCCGTGGAAGCCTGCGACTCCGGGGATCTCCACGAGCGCCCTGGTCAAGGCCAAGACCCTCAACGAAGTGGCGAAAACCCTGGGCAGCAGCGGCGACATCAACATCGCCCTCGCCGACGACGACAGCCGGCTGATCGGCTTCGAGAGCGGCGGCAGGACCACCACCTCGCTGCTGGTGGACGGCGATTACCCGAAGATCCGTTCGCTCTTCCCGGACTCCACCCCCATCCACGCCACAGTGCAGACCCAGGAACTGGTCGAAGCCGTGCGCCGCGTCTCGCTCGTGGCCGAACGCAACACGCCTGTCCGGCTCGCTTTCACCCAGGGCCAGCTGCACCTGGATGCCGGCACCGGTGAGGACGCCCAGGCCTCCGAGGAGCTCGAAGCCCAGTTGTCCGGTGAGGACATCACCGTGGCCTTCAACCCGCACTACCTGATCGAGGGCCTGAGCGTCATCGAAACCAAGTTCGTGCGCTTCTCCTTCACCACCGCACCCAAGCCGGCCATGATTACGGCCCAGCAGGACGCCGAAGGCGAGGACCAGGGCGACTACCGCTACCTCGTCATGCCTGTCCGGCTGCCCAACTAGCCCGCCACCGCTGTGTTCCGGACCGCCGGAACACAGCCCCTGCGGGCTGTCACGGCCGTCCCCAACGAAGCACCCCAGCGCAGAAAAGAGTTCATCTAAGTGCACATCGGACTAATCGGCCTTGGAAAAATGGGCTTCAACATGCGCGAACGGCTGCGCAACGGTGGGATTGAGGTCACCGGATTTGACCGCAACCCCGACGTTGCCGACGTCGCCACCCTGGACGAACTCATCGCAGCCGTCCCGGCGCCGCGGCTCATCTGGGTCATGGTCCCCTCGGGGGAGATTACCGACGCAGTGATCACCGAACTGGGCACCAAGCTCGACGCCGGTGACCTCGTGATCGACGGCGGGAACTCCCGCTTCACCGAAGACCAAAAGCACGGCGCCGCACTGGCCGAAAAGGGAATCCGCTTTGCGGACTGCGGTGTGTCCGGCGGAGTCTGGGGCCTCCAGAACGGCTACGGCCTCATGGCGGGCGGCGATGCGGCAGATATCGAACGGGCCCTCCCCGTCTTCGACGCGCTCCGTCCCGCAGGCGACCGGGCCGACAGCTTCGTGCACGTCGGCGGCGTGGGGGCCGGCCACTACGCCAAAATGGTCCACAACGGGATCGAATATGGCCTGATGCAGGCCTACGCCGAGGGGTACGAACTCCTGGCCGCCAAGGAGATCGTCGCCGATCTTCCCGGCACTTTCCGGGCCTGGCAAAAGGGGACCGTTGTCCGCTCCTGGCTCCTGGACCTCATGGTCAAGGCCCTCGACGAGGATCCCGGACTGGAATCGATCTCCGACTACGTCGAGGACTCGGGCGAAGGCCGCTGGACCGTCGAGGAGGCAATTGCCAACGCGGTGCCGGCCCCGGCGATCACGGCTGCGCTGTTCGCCAGGTTCTCCTCCCGCGAGGACAACTCGCCGGCCATGAAGATGGTCTCGGCGCTGCGCCACCAGTTCGGCGGCCACGCGACCCGGCCGGCCAAGTAATCCTGCCCGGCAAATTAATCCTTCCTGTGAAGTCCTGAATCCCGCGTGTACCTAGAAAAACTCTCGCTCACAGATTTCCGCAGCTACGCCCAGGTCGATCTCAGCCTCGAGCCCGGAGTCACCGTCCTGGTGGGCTCCAACGGCATCGGCAAGACCAACCTGATGGAAGCGATCGGGTATCTGGCCACGCTCAACTCGCACCGGGTCAGCACGGACGCGCCGCTGCTGCGGTTTGGTGCCGAGCGGGCCATGATTCGGGCCAAACTGGTCCGCGGTGAGCAATCGACCGTGCTGGAACTGGAAATCAACGCGGGCCGGGCCAACCGTGGACGGATCAACCGGAGCAACCCGGTCCGTGCCAGGGACCTGCTCGGCATCTGCCAGACGGTCCTCTTCGCGCCGGAAGACCTGGCCCTGGTAAAGGGCGATCCGTCCAGCCGCCGCCGGTTCCTGGACGAGCTCTTGGTCAGCCTCATGCCGCGCCACGCCGCAACCAGGAGCGACTACGACCGGGTCCTGAAGCAGCGCAACGCGCTGCTCAAGTCGGCCCGAGCCGGAAAGTTCAGCACCGGGCACGAGGCAACGCTCGATGTCTGGGACCAGCACATGGCCCGGGCGGGGGCCGAGCTGCTGCACGCGCGCCTGGAGCTCGTGGACCGGCTGCAACCGCACCTGAAAAACGCCTACGCGCAGCTGACCGACGGGTCCAAGGAGGCCACTGCGGTGTACCGTTCCACGCTGCAGGACAGCCTGGACGACGACGGCGCCACCTCAAGACCAGCGGAGTCCGGCCCGGCGGACGGCGCCGGTGCGGTGACTGGCAGCGATGCCGGCGCGGCCGCACCGGTGGAGGACCTGCGCCTGCTCTCCGTCGAACAGCTCACCGACCGCTATATCCAGGCCTTCGCCGCAGCCCGGCGCAAGGAACTGGAACGGGGCATTTCGCTGGTCGGGCCGCACCGCGATGAGCTTGAGCTCGTGCTTGGCTCGGCACCGGCCAAAGGCTACGCCTCACACGGGGAAACCTGGTCCATGTGCCTGTCACTGCGCCTGGCCTCCTACTACGTCATGCTCGACGACGCCCGCACGGGCGGGTCGCCCCCGATCCTGATCCTGGACGACGTTTTTGCCGAACTCGACGTGCAGCGGCGGCGTAAACTGGCGGCAATAGTATCCGGCGCCGAGCAAGTGCTGGTCACTGCCGCCGTCGAGGACGATATCCCGTCGGAGCTGACCGGACGGCGGGTGAAGGTCATCCCGGGAGGAATCGATGAGCAGGGAAATCGATGAATAAGGATACCGACGGCGGCCTGCAGCCCGGCCGTGACCCCGACGACATCGACGCCGCGCAGGCCGCATTGAACCGGATGCGAGACGCCGCCGCGGCCCGGGGCGAAATCCGGCGGGCGGTGCCGCGCTCCGGTGCCGGCAGCCAGAAACCCGCCCGCGCCGCCCGGGGAACCCGCGGGTTCTCCCAATTCCACGGCACCGGCAGGGATCCGCTGGGCCTCGGAAAGGTCGTGGGACGCCTCGTGGCCGAACGCGGCTGGAGCTCGCCGGTGGCCGTCGGCTCAGTCATGGCGCAGTGGGCCGTGCTGGTGGGCCCGGAGATCTCGGCGCACTGCACCCCCGAGAGTTTTACCGACACCACCTTGCATGTGCGGACCGATTCCACGGCTTGGGCAACCCAGCTGCGGCTGCTGAGCAGCAGCCTGCTGGAAAAGTTCCGAACCGAGCTTGGCGACGGCGTTGTCACCAGCATCCAGGTGCTCGGACCCGCCGCCCCGAGCTGGCGCAAGGGCCTCCGGACGGTCAATGGCCGCGGTCCCCGCGACACGTACGGATAGCCCAGGGCCCTTGGCGGGCCCCGGATCTGAAGCACTTCTTGCAAAAACCCTTGAAAAATCCGCAAGCGGCGTGTAGGGCGCTTGAACGCCCCGGACTCGTATAGGAACCCTAGGGCTGGACCCCGAAAGCCTTGCAGGGGGAGCCAGCGCCCTCCCAGCGGCACTTTCCCGCCCGTTTGGCGCCGTGGAATGCGGGTTTGGCCCCTATAACACGATAGAATCGGTGTAGATAACTGGGCGCCGGTGAAGCGTTGACTGAGTCCGTTTCCGACGCAATTTCAGCGTGCGGTGGACGGGATCCCCAAGTCAGCGGAAACACCCGGCGTCGTCAGTGACGTGCCTGTTGGCAGGAGCCTTTTCCACGGAAGGGGCAACGGCCGGCCTTCAACGAACATAGAGGAGTCGAAAGCGCCTGTGGCTAACGACAATGCAGAGATCCCGGCAGTGGAAGACGTAGCGGAAGCGGTGGAACAAGAAGCTGCGGCAGCGGCGCCGTCGGGGACCGCGACATCGCGGGAATACGGCGCCAGCGACATCACCGTACTTGAAGGCCTGGAAGCTGTCCGGAAACGTCCCGGCATGTACATCGGCTCCACCGGCCCCCGCGGTCTCCACCACCTGGTCTATGAGGTGGTGGACAACTCGGTGGACGAGGCCCTGGCCGGCTACTGCACGCACATCGAAATCGTGCTGCAGGCCGACGGCGGGGTCAAGGTGGTCGACAACGGCCGCGGCATCCCCGTGGATATGCACCCCACCGAGCACAAGCCCACAGTGGAAGTCGTCATGACGATCCTGCACGCCGGCGGCAAGTTCGGCGGCGGCGGATATGCCGTCTCCGGCGGACTGCACGGCGTCGGCATTTCGGTGGTCAACGCGCTCTCCAGCCGGGTCGACACCGAGGTCCGCCGCCAGGGACATGTCTGGCGGATGTCCTTCGCCGACGGCGGCAAGCCGCAGGGCGGCCTGGTCCAGGGCGAGGAAACCACCGAGACCGGCACCACCCAGACGTTCTACCCCGATGCCAGCATCTTCGAGAGCACCGATTTCGACTTCGAAACACTGCGGGCCCGTTTCCAGCAGATGGCCTTCCTCAACAAGGGCCTGCGGATCACGTTGACGGACGAGCGCCGCGCTCCGGAGGAACCGTCCGAGGACGACGACCTGGACCTGGACACCGTCCCCACCGAAGGCGAAATCCCCGCGGAATTCCACACCGTGGTCTACCAGTACGACGACGGCCTGCTGGACTACGTCAAGCACCTGAACTCCGGCAAGAAGGTTGATGTGGTCCACGAGGACGTCATCGCCTTCGAAACCGAGGACACGGAACGGCACATTGCCCTTGAAATGGCGATGCAGTGGACCAACGCGTACTCCGAGAGCGTCCACACCTACGCCAACACGATCAACACGCACGAGGGCGGCACCCACGAAGAGGGTTTCCGCGCCGCGATGACTTCACTCATCAACCGCTACGCGCGGGAGAAGAACATCATCAAGGAAAAGGAAGACAACCTCACCGGGGACGACATCCGCGAGGGCCTGACGGCTGTCATTTCCGTGAAACTCTCGGAGCCGCAGTTCGAGGGCCAGACCAAGACCAAGCTCGGCAACTCCGAGGTCAAGGGCTTTGTCCAGCGCGTTGTCACCGACGGCCTGGGCGACTGGCTCGAGCGCAACCCCGGCCCCGCCCGGGACGTCATCCGCAAGGCCATCTCCGCCGCCCAGGCCCGCATGGCCGCGCGGAAGGCCCGGGACAACGCCCGCCGCAAGAGCCCGCTGGAATCCTTCGGCATGCCCGGCAAGCTGTCCGACTGCTCCTCGAAGAACCCGGAACTGTGCGAGGTCTACATCGTGGAGGGTGACTCGGCCGGCGGTTCCGCCAAGCGCGGCCGCAACCCGGAGACCCAGGCCATCCTGCCGCTGCGCGGCAAGATCCTGAACGTGGAACGGGCCCGCCTGGACAAGGCGCTCGGCAATGCCGAGGTCCAGTCCATGATCACGGCCTTCGGCACCGGCATTGGCGAAGACTTCGACATCGCCAAGCTGCGATACCACAAGATCGTGCTCATGGCCGATGCCGACGTCGACGGCCAGCACATCACGACGCTGCTGATGACGCTGCTGTTCCGCTACATGCGCCCGCTGATCGAAAACGGCTATGTCTACCTCGCGCAGCCGCCGCTGTACCGGATCAAGTGGTCCAACGCCCCGCACGATTACGTCTACAGCGACCGCGAACGCGACGCGAAGCTGCTCTCGGGCCAGGCCGCCGGCCGCCGGATCCCCAAGGACAACGGCATCCAGCGCTACAAGGGCCTCGGTGAAATGGACTACACGGAACTGTGGGACACCACCATGGACCCGGACCACCGGACGCTGCTGCAGGTCACGATGGACGATGCCCTGGCGGCAGACCAGATCTTCTCGGTGCTGATGGGCGAGGACGTTGAATCGCGCCGAAACTTCATTCAGCAGAACGCCAAGGACGTTCGGTTCCTGGACATTTAGGGGCCACCCCGCCCCGAATATGCCCGGACTGATATATACCTGAAACGGAAAATATAGATAATGAGTGACGAAACACCAGAGGTGCCGGCCGGCTCCGAGCCCGTCCTTGAAGGCGCCATCCTCGACGGCGACGTACTGACCGACCGCGTCGAGCAGGTGGACCTGCAGACCGAAATGCAGCGCTCCTACCTCGACTACGCCATGGCCGTGATCGTGGGCCGGGCCCTGCCGGACGTCCGCGACGGCCTCAAGCCCGTTCACCGCCGCGTGCTCTACGCGATGTTCGACGGCGGCTACCGGCCGGAACGGTCCTTCAACAAGTGCGCCCGCGTCGTCGGCGAAGTCATGGGCCAGTACCACCCCCACGGCGACACCGCGATCTACGATGCCCTGGTCCGCCTGATCCAGGACTGGACCATGCGCTACCCGCTGGCGCTCGGCCAGGGAAACTTCGGCTCGCCCGGCAACGACGGTGCCGCCGCGCCGCGGTACACCGAAACCAAGATGGCGCCGCTCGCCATGGAGATGGTCCGGGACATCGACGAGGAAACTGTCGACTTCCAGGACAACTACGACGGGAAGAACCAGGAGCCGACCATCCTGCCGGCCCGGTTCCCCAACCTGCTGGTCAACGGCTCCTCCGGCATCGCCGTCGGCATGGCCACCAACATCCCGCCGCACAACCTCCGGGAAGTCGCCGACGGTGTGCAGTGGTACCTCGCGAACCCGACGGCCAGCCGGGAGGAACTGCTCGAAGAACTCCTCCTGCGCATCAAGGGACCGGATTTCCCGACCGGTGCCACCATCCTCGGCCACAAGGGCATCGAGGATGCGTACCGCACCGGCCGCGGTTCCATCACGATGCGCGCGGTGGTCAGTGTCGAGGAACTCCAGGGCCGCACGTGCCTGGTGGTCACCGAATTGCCGTACCAGGCCAACCCGGACAACCTGGCCATCAAGATCGCCGAACTGGTCAGGGACGGCAAGATCTCAGGAATCGCCGACCTCCGCGATGAGACCTCGGGCCGCACCGGGCAGCGCCTGGTGATTGTGCTCAAGCGTGACGCCGTGGCCAAGGTGGTGCTGAACAACCTCTACAAGCACACCCAGCTGCAGGACAACTTCGCCGCCAACATGCTCGCCATCGTTGACGGGGTGCCGCGTACGCTCAGCCTTGACGCGTTCATCCGCCACTGGGTCACCCACCAGATGGACGTCATCGCCCGCCGCACGCGCTACCGGCTGCGCAAGGCCGAGGAGGAAGCACACATCCTCCGCGCCCTGCTCAAGGCGCTGGACGCGCTCGACGAGGTGATCGCGCTCATCCGCGCCTCCAACACCACCGAGGCCGCACGCGACGGGTTGATGGAACTGCTGGACATCGATGAGCTGCAGGCCCGGGCCATCCTGGACATGCAACTGCGCCGGCTCGCGGCACTGGAACGCCAGAAGATCCAGGACCGCCATGCCGAGCTGGAGGCCCTGATCGCCGAGTACAACTCGATCCTGGCCTCCGAAGAGCGCCAGCGCGAGATCATCAGCACGGAACTGGGCGAAATCGTGGCCAAGCACGGCGACGACCGCCGCACCAAGGTGCTCATGGGCTTCGACGGCGACATGTCGATGGAGGACCTGATCCCCGAAGAGGAAATGGTGGTCACCATTACCCGCGGCGGCTACGTCAAGCGCACCCGCAGCGACAACTACCGCTCCCAGCAGCGTGGTGGCAAGGGCATCAAGGGCGCCCAGCTGCGCGGGGACGACGTCGTGGAGCACTTCTTCGTCACCACCACGCACCACTGGCTGCTGTTCTTCACCAACCTCGGACGGGTCTACCGCGCCAAGGCGTACGAGCTCGCCGAGGCCGGGCGCGACGCCAAGGGTCAGCACGTGGCCAACCTGCTGGCCTTCCAGCCGGATGAGCACATCGCCCAGGTGCTGGACCTGCGCGACTACCAGCACGCCCCGTACCTGGTGCTCGCCACCAAGCGCGGCCTGGTCAAGAAGACCCGGTTGGAGGACTACGACACCAACCGGTCCGCCGGCGTGATCGCCATCAACCTGCGCGACGGCGACGAGCTCGTCTCGGCCCAGCTGGTCTCCGATACCGACGACCTCATGTTGGTGTCCCGCAAGGGCCAGTCCGTCCGCTTTACCGCGACGGACGATGCGCTGCGTCCGATGGGCCGTGCCACCTCGGGCGTGACCGGCATGAAGTTCCGCGAAGACGACGAACTGCTCGCGGCCGACGTCGTCAAGGACGGCTCGTACGTCTTCATCGTCACTGAGGGCGGCTTTGCCAAGCGGACCGCTGTGGAGGAGTACCGGCTCCAGGGCCGTGGTGGCCTGGGCATCAAGGTCGGCAAGTACCAGGAAGAACGCGGCCACCTGGTCGGAGCCCTCATTGTCAACGAGGAAGACGAAGTGCTGGTGGTCATGGAGGGCGGCAAGGTGGTGCGTTCCTCGGTGACCGGTGTCCCCGCCAAGGGCCGCGACACCATGGGCGTGATTTTCGCCAAGCCGGACAAGAACGACCGCATCATCGCGGTGGCGCGCAACAGCGAACGCGGGCTGGAAAGCGAGGAACCGACCGAAGGCGAGGACGCCGGCGAAAATGCCGGTGAAGGCGCTGAAAATCGGGCTTCCACGCCGGATGACGTAACGTTGGCTGAAGATGGCGGACAGCAGGACGAGTCCGCAACGGCAGAATCAGTACCGGCCCCGGAGTCAGATGAGTCATCAGGCAATGCCGAGCTGGACGAAGACAACACCGGAGGTAACGAGTGAGTAATTCCGACTCATATCCCAAGCCGAGCAGCGGCGTGCCAAGCGGAGTGCGGCAACCCGCCGCCGCACCGCGCGTAGGCGCCCCCTCGCGTCCGCAGCAGCGCCCCGGCGTATCCGGCGCAGCCACGGGAACGGGACAGCGTCCCGCCGCCCCGGGCCAGCGCCCCACGGTCCCCGGCCAGCGCCCCGCCGCCCCGGGCCAGCGCCCCGCCCAGTCCGGCGGGCAGGGCACTCCCGGGCTGATCAAGCCCGCTCCCAAGGCCAAGGTGCGCCGTGCCAGGCTGCTGGTCAGCAAGGTGGACCCCTGGTCCGTGCTGAAGATGGCCTTCCTGCTCTCCGTGGCGCTGGGAATCGTCACCGTCGTGGCGGCGATCGTGCTTTGGACCGTTTTGGACCTGACCGGGATCTTTGACCAGGTGGACAGCCTGCTCGGGACCCTCGCCGGTTCCGAGGGCGGCGGCTTTGAATTGAAGAAGGTTGCATCCCTGGGGCAGGTGGCGTCATTCGCCACCATCATCGCCGTGATCAACGTGGTGCTGCTGACGGCGCTCTCGATGCTTTCGGCGGTGCTGTACAACATTGCCGCGACGCTCGTCGGCGGCATCGGCGTGACCCTCACGGACGACTAATTCCCGAACTTTTCCGCGGAATCCCGCGGAAAAGGGCCTCGATTTGAGATCGGGCCGGGATGTGCTGTACAGTCATATCTCGGCCCGATGAGGCATCGGGGCGTATAGCTCAGGCGGTTAGAGCGCTTCGCTGATAACGAAGAGGTCCCAGGTTCAAGTCCTGGTACGCCCACGGAACCGGTACTGGTTCTGGCAGAGGTAAGTGAAGGTTCGTCCATGACAGAACCGGAACGGGGTGCATGTGAAGAAGTTGCTGGTTATCGCAGCCACGGTCGCAGGCGTCTTCCTCTACAGGAAAGTGCAGGAATCCGAAGCCCGGAAAGTGATCTGGAGCAATTCAACCGATACGGTTGACTAGCCCGGAGCCCAGGGATGGAAGCTGGAAATCAGCTCTCCGGACCTAGGGTATGATTGTCGGGTTGCTTCTTATGGGGGCATGGCGCAATTGGTAGCGCACCTGCTTTGCAAGCAGGGGGTTCGGGGTTCGAGTCCCCGTGCCTCCACCATAGGAAAAGCCCCGGACCGCGGAAACGCGGTCCGGGGCTTTTTTCATGCCTTCCCCACTCACTCCTTCGGCTTGGCGTAGTCCGCCATCCCTTGCCAGTCGATAAACACGTAGGGCTCGTCGCCGAGCACCCAGGCGTCGTGGCCCGGCGGAATCACGCCGAAGTCGCCGGGCCCGAATTCGAGTTCTTCGCCGTCGTCCATGACGACTTTGATGCGGCCGGAAATCGTGTAGCCGGTATGGCTGGCCATGCAGCTGTCAGTCTTGGCGATCGGCTTGACGTGGTCTGACCATTTCCAGCCTGGAAGGAAGGTGGCCCGTCCAACCGGGCCGGCCTCGAGGTTGACGAGATCCACCTGACCCATGCCCTCGGCAACGGGGCGTGTCTCTTCGGGATTGTCCAGGCTCTTGCGGATCATTGACGCCATGATGGTCTTCTCCTTCTTCGATGATGGCGAAACCGGGATGTGAGACCGCGACTTAAGGGTGGCACTGCGGTATGAACCGGTCAAGGCGCAGCGGCTGTAAAGGCCCCTGCGGTCCGTCCCATTAGTGTTGGAGCGTGAACTTCTTACTTGCAGCCGTAGGGGTGCTGGGGGTGGCCTCGTCCGGACCGCTCATTGCCGCCACGCTGGGCGCCACGTCAGTCAGTGCCCTCGCCATCGCTTTCTGGCGCAACGCCATTGGAGCGGTGGTGATGGCCGGTCCTGTTGTGGTCCGCAACCCCCGTCAGTTCGGAAAGGTGACTGGAGCGGAGTTCCGCTGGTCACTCGCCGCGGCGGTGGCACTGGCCCTGCACTTCGCGTGCTTCATTACCTCCCTGCAGCTGACGTCGGTCGCGGCGGCCACGGCACTGGTATGCCTGCAATCCGGCTGGATCGCGATCTTCCAGCTCTTCCGGGGAGTCCGGCTCCGCTGGCCGGTCCTGGTGGGGCTGGGGCTCGCCTTCGGCGGCGTGGTGACAATTACCGGGTTCGATATGGGCTCCTCGCCTGAGGCGCTTGTGGGCGATCTCCTGGCTGTCGCCGGCGGCGCCCTGGCGGGCATCTACACGCTCGCCGGAGGCAAGGCGCGGCAGAGCATGAGCACCGGCGTCTACACGACCCTGTGCTACGGCATGTGCGCCGCGGTTGTGGCGGTCATGGCGCTGGTGGCCAGACAGCCGCTGGGAGGATTCGAGGCAGCCGGCTGGCTGGGGATCCTCGCGATCACCGTGTGCGCACAACTGGTGGGACACTCCGCGTTCAACCACCTGCTGGCGACCATGAGCCCGCTGCTCGTGTCCATGATCATCCTGCTGGAAATCCCGGGAGCGGCGCTTCTGGCCGCAGCCTTCCTGGACGAGACGCTGCCGGCCGGGACCTACGTGGGGCTGGCGATGATCCTGGTGGGGCTCGCCGTCGTGGTCCTGGGGCAGCGAGGCTCGCGCTCCGCCCGGAGGGCGGCGGAGGGAGCCGGTGAAGAGCGGCTGGCGGAGCTCGGCACCGACTAGGCCGCTCCCGGCGGCCGCATCTCCCGGCGGCCTCGTGGCCGCCGGTTGGCCGCTATTGGCCGCCGCGGCGGGCTGGCTGGGGAACGTTGACCGTGTGGATGGCGCGGAGGAGCTTCGCCGGGAAGTAGACCGAGAAGAAGACCACCATGGGTGCCTTCAGTGCCATCTTCTTGACGTTGTGGGCCTTGTAGGTGCGGTCAAAGCGCGTCACGTAGTAGCGGTAATCGCGCGGCGAGTCCTCCAGTCGCCGGGCCGACATGCCCGAGATCATCTGCGGCCAGTACTGGATCCGGAGCTCGTGGTCGGCCAGGTGCAGCGAAAGATCGATGTCCTCGTGCATCTCGTCCCGCTCGTCGCGGCAGGTTTCTGCGCGGATGGTCTCCCAAGCCGAGCGGCGCAGAGCCATGTTGGACCCGAAGAGGAAGTGATACTGGTGCTTGGCGAGCCTGAGCATCAGCTGGCGCATTTTGTCGTCGGCCTTGAGCCCGAACCGGCGCATGGGCATGTCGTAATAGACCACCGGACCGGTCGCAGCGTGCACAGACTCGTCGGCGAAGGCTTTCTGCACCTGCTCCACCCAGTCCGGTTCCAGCACGGAATCGGCGTCGATCCGGCCGAGGATATCGCCCGTGGCGTGGTCCAGACCGAAGTTGCGCGTGGGAATGAGCCCCTGGTCGCGGTCCTGGCTGAGCAGGATGATGGGGCTCTCCGGATACTCGAGGTGCATCTGCCGCACGATCTCCGCCGTGCGGTCCTTGGACAGGTTGTCCACCACGATGATTTCGTGGGCAGGCACCGACTGGTAGACCGCGGCGATCAGGCACTGCCGGATGACGCTTTCCTCGTTGTAAGCCGGGATCACAATAGACACAGCCGGTGGCGGAGCAAGGAGCAAGGCATCCTGGGGTGATCTATGGGGTGACATCACCACAAATTTAGCACCTGGCCTGAAGTTTGAAGACGGACCGTGACGCGCCCTGGACAGGCGCGTCAAACACAAGGAGGGATCCCGCACTGTGGCGGAATCCCTCCCTTGGAGAGTGCAGGGCACCTGCCGGCAGCTGGTCTGCCCGGGGCAAGGTCTCGACTCAGCCGGCCTGTGCCAGCCAGGTTCTACTTGCCGGGCTTGTCTGCGCCGTTGTTCAGGCTGGCCGCGATGTTGCGTACGGCCGTTTTGGCGTCGGTGGCGACCTTGTCGGCGGCCTCAGCGGCGTCGCCGGCGGCGTCCTTGGCCGTTTCCGCGGCTTTGTCCGCCGCGGTGGCTGCGGAATCGGAAGCGTCCTTGGATGCCTCAGCCGCGGAGTCCGCTGCCGCGACAGTCGCGGAACCAGCCTTGTTGGCGGCGTCCTTCAGCGATTCGCCGGCCGGGGCGGCCGTGGGGGCGGGCGTTACCGGCGTCGGTACCTTCCAGGGGTCCTCCACCGGCCTGGACGCCCGCCAGGCGGCCACACCGGCTGCAACGGCGGCAGCGATGATGCCGAAGATCAGCAGGCCGCGGTGCTTGGGCTTCTGCTGCTTGGCGAGCTTGGCATTAGCCGTCTTGGTGACCTCGCTGGCGGCCGCCTTGATGTTCTTGCCTGCCTTCTTGCTTGCCTTCTTGGCGTGTCCCTTGACTGCCTGGGCCTGCGCCTGGACGCCGGTGACAACACCGGAATCTACAAGCTTCTGTGCGACGGCGTCGACGTGGGCCGGGGCGTTTTCCAACGTGCGGTGGACGGCCACGGAAGCCTGCCCGATCTGGTCGGAAAGCCTGGGCAGGTACTCGACAACAACCCGGTCGCGTGCGTTGGCGATGACCGGGGCTGCCTTATCCACAGCTTCGTGCAGGCGCGGAGTCGCGCTGTCCGCGGCATCGTGGATCCTCGGCGCCAGCTGGGCCAGGCCATCCTGAAGACGGGGAGTGACAGTGGCAACGCTGCCGGCCAGATTGTGGGCCGCAGACTTGAGCCCCTCCTGGATTTTGGGAGAGGCGGTGTCCAGTCCGTGCTGCAGCCGCGGAACAGCCCAGTTCACGGCAGCCTCAACCCGCGGGGCCGCCCAATCCTTGGCGCTGTCTACTCCGGTGCTGACTGACTGCTCCAGGTCACGGGCAATACGATCCGTTTTCTTCACAACTACCTCCCGATTAATGTGACGGTTCTGCTGTTAGCCTACGTGTCTAGGAACGCACCGGCTATTCTTCAGACCGATTTCCAGTGGATTTCACCCAGCGCGGAACTGACTGTGCGGCCCTATGCGTGCGGAGCCGTCATGGAAGAATGGGCGCTATGACTGCCAACGCAACCGCAAAAGCCACTATCCACACGAGCCTCGGCGACATCGTCGTCAACCTCTTTGGCAACCACGCGCCGAAGACCGTCGACAACTTCGTCGGACTGGCCACCGGTGAGAAGGCCTGGACCCACCCGGAAACGGGCGAGGACAAGACCGGCACGCCGCTCTACAACGGCACCATCTTCCACCGCATCATCAAGGACTTCATGATCCAGGCCGGCGATCCCCTGGGCCGCGGCACCGGTGGACCGGGCTACAAGTTCGACGATGAGATCCACCCGGAACTGACTTTCAACGAGCCGTACAAGCTGGCCATGGCCAACGCCGGTGTCCAGATGGGCCGCGGCACCAACGGTTCGCAGTTCTTCATCACCACCATCCCCACCGGCTGGCTGCAGGGCAAGCACAGCATCTTCGGTGAGGTTGCCGATGACGACTCCAAGAAGGTCGTCGACGCGATCGAAGGCGTCCGCACCGGCATGGGCGACCGCCCCGTCGAGGATGTCACCATTAACAGCATTGACATCGAAAAGCTCTAACCCCACACCATGAGCTACGGAATTCCGGCGGCAGAGCCGTCCGCAGAGGTCCCGGTATGCCCCAGGCACCCGGACCGGCCCGCCTATGTGCGTTGCCAGCGGTGCGGGCGCCCTGCGTGTCCCGACTGCCAGCGGGCGGCCGCCGTCGGATTCCAGTGCGTTGACTGTGTCAACGAAACCAAACGCACGACGCCGACCGTCAGGACCGTCTACGGCGGCGCCGTGACCGCCGGCAAACCCGTGGTCACGTACGTGATCATCGCGCTGTGTGCCCTTGTCTATGCGCTGCAGTGGATAGTCCCCAACGACGGGATTTACCAGCAGCTGGCCTACGCTCCCGCCCTGACCGGCGTTGAACCGTGGCGGATGCTCACCTCGGCGTTCCTGCACTCGCAGGGATTCCTGCTCCACATAGTCCTGAACATGTACACGCTGTGGATTTTCGGCCAGATTCTTGAGCCGCTGCTGGGCCACGCCCGCTTCCTGGCCATCTACCTGCTCTCGGCCGTCGGCGGCTCCGTCGGCTTCCTTCTGCTGACCCCGGTGTATCCGGCGAACGGCCCGGTGGGCCTCGTCGGCGCCTCCGGAGCCATCTTCGGCCTGTTCGGCGCCCTGCTGGTGGTCCAGCGTCAACGCGGCGGCGAAGTCCGCCAGCTCCTGGTCCTGATTGCCATCAACGGCGTCATCGGCTTCATGGTCCCGCAGATCGCCTGGCAGGCCCACCTCGGCGGCCTCGTCACCGGCGCCCTGAGCGCCGCCGTCATTGCCTACACCCCCCGCGGCCCCAGGCAGACCCTGCTGCAGGCCATCGGCCTCGCCGTGGTCCTGGCCCTGGTGATCGCTGTGTCCGTCGTACGGATGGCCGGCGCCGGCGTCTAGTCCGGTCCTGCCGACGATCCAGGCCGCAAACGGCCGCCCGGGTGCCCTTCACTGTTCCCTGGTTCTTCTCTCGCTGTGATCCTCGGCCGTTCCCCCGCTGGTCCCTCCCTCTGTGGACCTCTCCCGGTGCACACGCTGACCGAGCCGCCACGTCTGAATTCACAGGCGCGGATCCGAAAGTTTTCCACAGTGGTTATCCACATTGTTAATAACTTACAAGCGTGTAGTTCACAGTGGCGACCCAGGTCTGACCGCCCGGGCTGGCGATTTTCCGGCATGGAGGCGATGCGGCGGACCGGATCTCCACACCTGTGGATAACTTCTGTGGGTTGCCCTGTGAGTAAGTGGACAACTTGGCGCGCTGGGGCCCGTTGCCTTGCCCAGGCGGCGCCAGGCCGGACCCGGCCCGCCGCCGCCCCACAGCACGGGCCGCAGGGCCCCTCCCCGACCTCCGTCCAAGGTTCCCGAACCGGACCGGCTCTGTCGCGTTCCGGACCGGACTGCACGCCGCACACCCGCGCTCTCCATGCGGCCCAGCAGCCGGTCGCCGGAGCGCTGCCAGCGTGCGGTGCGTGCCCGCCCGCAAGTTTGCAGGCAGCCCGCGGCGGGGGCCGGACCCTACGGGCCGCGGACCTGCCGCTGTGTGTTTCAACAGGGTTATTCACAGTGTTAATAACTTGATGGTCTGAGCATCTGCGCGATTTAACCCGGCTCATGGCCCCGCAGCGGGGATTGCGGCTCCGAATCCCCGAACGTTATCCCCAGCTGTGGATAACTTGTGGGTAGTGGGCTGTTATTAAGTGGATAACTCGTCCGGTGCCGGAGGTGTCAGGACAGGCCTCATGGTTGGGTGGCCGCCGTGCTCCAAGGCGGACGCGCGTTCGGCGTGCGGCCGGGGCCGCGGCGCCATCCGGGGCCTGTTGCCCGGACCGGTGAGCTTGTCCACAGGAAATCCACACTGTTAATAACTTACAAGGGTGTAATTCAGGTCCGGCCGGGAAACTCATCAGTGGCTTTGCGCCCCGCTGTGGCCTCGAAACTCAACCGAACCGCATGAAGACCCGGAAACTTATGAACAATGTGGATAAGTTTCCCCAGACTTGTGCACAGCTGTGGATAAGGAGGCGGGACGCCGTCGGGTCACTGCGGCCAGACGCCCGATGACCCGCGCCGGTGGCTGTCCAGCAGATGGGTGTCCACCATTCCGATGGCCTCCATGAGCGCGAACATCGTGGTGGGTCCGACGAAGGCGAAACCCTTCTTGCGCAGCGCCTTGGAGAGCGCGATGGACTCGGCCGAGGTGGTGGGGACCTGATCGATGGAGCTCGGCTGGGGTGTGGCGGCCGGCTGGAACGCCCACACGAAGTCAACCAGGCCGCCGTCGTCCCTCAACGCCAGCGTGGCCCGGGCGTTGGTGATGGTTGCCTGGATCTTCAGCCGGTTCCGGACGATCCCGGCATCGAGCATGAGCCGCTCCACATCGGCGTCCGTGAAGAGCGCCACCAGTTCCGGGTCGAAGTCCTTGAACGCCGCGCGGAAAGCGGGCCGCTTGCGCAGGATCGTCGCCCAGGACAGCCCCGCCTGGAACCCCTCGAGGCTGATGCGTTCGTAGAGGCCCTGTTCATCCCGGACGGGCATGCCCCACTCGGAGTCGTAGTACTCGCGCAGCATGGGATCAACGGCCGCCCACGCCGGCCGCGCCAGTCCGTCGTCGCCAATGGTTGAGCCGTTCACTGCCGGGGTCATCTGGATTCCTTCGCTGGGCCGGGATTAATGCCGTGGTTTAACGGTGGCGGGCCGGCACACTGTGTGTACCGGCCCGTCAGGGATGTGCGCCGCGCGGGCCTGGTTCAGGAACGCCAGCGTGTGGTCATCAGGAAGCCGATGATCGCGATTCCGAAGCCGGCGACGATGTTCATCGAGCCCCAAGCCTGAACCGGGAAGGCGCCCTCGGTGATGTAAAACGTGATGATCCACAGCAGGCCAATGATCATCAGGCCAAACATGACGGGCTTGAACCAGACCGGATTGGGCTTGTAGGCCTCCGCGGCAGAAGTCTGCGGGGCCACACGGGCAGTCCTTTTACGCGGCTTCGACTCGGGCACTGATCCTCCTTGGCGGGCTGGAACAAGAGCGGGAAACGTGGCTTGGTATCCTGCAGGAAGCGAGGCCCCCGCCGGCCAACGCGCTCTTGGTCAAGTTCAAATTCATTTGTCGCACAATTCTAGCTGTAGTTCCGGCCACACCGTGGACCCCGCAACCGCCTTGGAGGAGAACCCGCAGTGCTGGAGTTGGAGCAAGGATCCGGCCGGACGGCTCGCGGCCGCCGCGGGCAGGTACTGCGCACCGTCCAGGTCGCCGGCGAGCTGCTCATGACCGCGGGCGCCATTGTCCTGCTCTTTGTGGCGTGGCAGTTGTGGTGGACGAACGTGGCCTCCGATGCCCGGCAGCGCGAGGTTGTGCACGACTTTGCCCGCGGGATTGGAGCAGCCGCTCCCGCGGCGCCCGGGCTGCCGGCGGCTGGTGCCGCGGAACCCGACGTCGCGCCCGAACCGGCGGAGGGCGCGACTATCGGCATCCTGTATGTTCCCCGTTTCGGCGCCGGCTACACGCGTCCCATCGTTCAGGGAACCACCCCGGCAGTGTTGGACACCCTGGGCATCGGACACTATCAGGGCACGGCCATGCCAGGGGCTGCGGGAAACTTCGCCGTGGCCGGGCACCGGCAGACCCACGGCGCCGTCCTGGACCATATCGACGCCCTGGTGCCCGGCGACCGGATCTACGTCCAGACCCGTGAGGGCTACTATGTCTACGTGTTCCGGAACAGCCAGACAGTCCTCCCGTCGCGGACCGACGTCCTGTTACCGGTGCCAATGCGGCCGGGGGCCGCGCCGACGGAGAGCTACCTGACCATGACGAGCTGCAACCCGCGGTTTGGCTCCGAGGAACGCTTTGTGGCCTACGCCCTGCTGGAGCGGTGGCAGTCCCTTTCCGCCGGACCGCCGGCTGAAATTTCACGGGCGGCCCGCGCGGCCGGGGCAGGCTGACGCATGTATGGCTGGCTTTTCCGCCGCCTTCCCGGGCCCTTGTGGCTCAGGATTGCGACCGCGCTGGTGCTGGTGGCCGGAGCACTGGTATTGATGGTTCAGTTCCTTTTTCCCTGGCTGGCGCAATTCACCCAGTTAACAGATTCAACGATTGGTTCAGCAAGGCACCCATGAGCACAACCAAGATCCTGGTCGTAGACAACTACGACAGCTTTGTCTACACCCTGGTCGGCTATCTCCAGGAGCTCGGTGCGGAGACCACCGTGGTCCGCAACGACGACGTCACGCTCGCCGAGGCGATCGAGATGGCCGAGGCGCGGGACGGGGTCCTCATCTCTCCCGGTCCGGGGAATCCGGCGGGGGCCGGCGTCTGCATTGAGCTGATCAAGTGGTGCGGCAGCCACGAGAAGCCCATGCTAGGTGTGTGCCTGGGGCACCAGGCGCTGGCGGAGGCTTACGGCGGAACCGTGACGCACGCTCCCGAACTGATGCACGGCAAGACTTCGCTCGTCGAACACCATGGAACCAGCGTCTTTGCGGGGCTCCCCTCGCCCCTCACGGCCACCCGTTACCATTCGCTGGCCGCTGTCCGCGAGAGCATCCCGGAGGTCCTGGAGATCACCGCGGAAACGGGCACCGGTGTGGTGATGGGCCTGCAGCATCGCACCGCCCCGCTGTGCGGCGTCCAGTTCCACCCGGAATCCGTCCTGACCGAAGGCGGCTACCAGATGCTCGGCAACTGGCTGGAGTCACTCGGCATGGCGGGCGCTGCCGAACGGGCAGCGGACCTGAGCCCGCTCATCAAGCACTGACCCGGCAGGCACTGCACGTGCCGGCGCGGCGGTAGCCGGCACGTTCGGTTCTCCCGACCGGATTAGGGGAACAGTCCGCCCAGGGCTGCGTCTTCTTTCGACGCGCTCTTGGTGGGCGACGGCGTGGGCGACGGCGGGGGAGGCGGAGCCGGCGCCGGTGCCTTCGCCACGGTCACGGTGATGGTCTTGCCCTGTTCCACGAGCGAATCCGCGGCATCGGCCTGGCCTGTCACCTTGCCCGGAGCCACCTGGGAATTCTCCACTTCGGTGGCCTTGAGCACCAGGCCCTGCTCCTTCAGTTTCGCTTCCGCCTCCGCCAGCGGCAGCCCGATCAGCTGCGGCACAGCCACCTTGCCCGTGGAGACGACGATTTCGACCGGGTCCGCCACGGCCACAACCTGGCCCGGCGCCGGGTTGGTGGTGATGACAATGCCGACCGGAACCGTGGGGTTGTTGGACATCTTGGTGGTGAGGGCACCAGTCAGTCCCGTTTGGTGGAGAAGATCGCGGGCGGCCGCCTCGGTCCGGCCGGGCAGGTCCGTCGGGATGGTGATCGCGCTGGGGCCTTCGGAGATGTTGAGGATGATGTCCGAGTTGGCGTCCATGGAACTCCCCGACGTCGGCACGGTGCCAATCGCGGTGCCTTTGGGGATGCTCTCGTGCTGCAGCCGTTGGAGCTGTGGCTTGAAGCCGGCGTTGTACAGCCTTTGCAGGGCCTCGGATTCCGTCAGGGACGTCACCGTGGGAACCAGCACCTTGGTTGCCTGCGGCGGGGCCTGATTCATGAGGTTGTACAGCCAGAGGCCGCCGCCGGCCAGCACCAGCAGTGTGAGGACCACGAGCGTCGCGATCCAGGTGCGGCGGCGCGTCTTCTGGCGCGGGGTGTGCTCGCGTTCGACCGGCAGCGCCAGGGGCAGGCTTCCGGTGTCCGCAATGCCATAGAGTTCGGTGCCTGCCGGCTGCAGCACTTCCTCGTCGTCGGGCGTTTCTTCGGCGGGCCGCAGCCGGCCGCCGGGGGAATCGTCGAGGAACTTGGCTCCGGTCAGGGAGAAAGTCGCCGTGGGCGCCAGGGGGTCGTGCCGGGGAACCGCGTTGGTGGGGTCGGTGGGGGCCTCGCTGGCGGACGGCGCCGTCACCGGAACGCCGCTGCGCGCGGCCCGCAGGGCGCGGCGGAAGGCGGCGGCGTCCTGGAAACGGTCGGCGCGGTTCTTCTGCAGGGCCTTCATCAACACGCTGTCCAGCGCGGCGGAGACGTCCGGGTTGAGGCTGCTGGCGGGCTCGGGGATCTCGCGAACGTGCTGGTAGGCCACGGAGACGGGGCTGTCGCCAATGAACGGCGGCCGGCCGGTCAGCATCTCATAGAGAAGGCATCCTGCGGAGTACAGGTCGCTGCGCGCGTCGACCGCTTCGCCCCGGGCCTGTTCCGGGGACAGGTACTGGGCGGTGCCGACGACGGCCTGCGTCTGCGTCATGGTGGCGGACGAGTCCGCCATGGCGCGGGCGATTCCGAAGTCCATGACCTTGACGCTGTTTGAATCCGGGCAAAACATCACGTTGGCGGGCTTGATGTCGCGGTGCACGATTCCGGCCTTGTGGCTGTAATCGAGCGCGGACAGCACACCCAGCGTGAAATCGATCGCCTGATCGATGGTCACGTCCTTGGCCCGCACCATGTCGCGGATGGTCTTGCCGGAAACGAACTCCATCACGATATAGGGCACCCGGACGCTGTCGGCGTGGTCACCGGGGACCGCGTGGTCCCCGGTGTCGAAGACAGCCACGATCGACGGGTGGTTGAGTGCCGCGACGGCCTGGGCCTCGCGCTTGAACCGGGCCTGGAACTGCGGGTCCCGGGCCAGGTCCGGGCGCAGCAGCTTGACGGCCACAGTGCGTCCCAGCCGGGTATCGAGGCCGCGGAAAACATCCGCCATGCCGCCACGGCCGATCAGCTCACCCAGCTCATAGCGCCCGCTGAGGACGCGCTGCGTGTTCGCCGGGCGTTCCTCCCTGTGCGACGGAGTGCGGGGTGTATTGCTCATGATCGTTTAGGGTCCGGACTTGGTAGGTGAAGGGGATGTGGTCGTGGCCTTGGCGAGGTGATAGGTCACGACGCTTCCGGCGGCCACTTTGGACCCGGAAGGAGGCTCGGAGCTGACGAAGGTACCCGGATCTTCATTCTTGTTCGTGGGACTGACATCGGCTCCCTTGGCCCAGCGCAACCCGGCGTCCTGGATGGCCTGCTGGGCCCCAGCCTCGCTGGTGCCCGCCTTGATGGACGGGACCTCGACCATTTCCGGGCCCTTGGAGTAGCTGACCGTGATGGTGGTCCCGGGCTGGACCGGGCCGGAGGGGTCGATGTTGGTGACTGTGCCCGGCGTCGCGTCATTGACAACTTCAGCGCCGGTGACCTGCAGGCCCTTGCCGATCAGCTCGTTGCGGACCTCGTTGAACGGCCGTCCCAGGTAGGCATCCGGGATCAGGTTGACCGCTGCCGGGGTGGACTCGGTGGGTGTCGCGGAGGTGGGCGTGGGGGTGGGAGTCTCGGACGGGGAAGCGGACGACGCCGACGGCGTGGCACTGCTCGGCTTCGCGATGCTGGACGTGGCACTGCTCGTGGCCGGACCCTGCGAGGGGAAGAGACTGCCGGCCTGGCTCAGGACCACACCGACCAGGGCGAACACCACCAGCAGGATCAGCGCGATCAGCGGCCACGTCCACGGGCTGCGCCCGCGGCGCTTCGGCTCCTCCGGTTCGTCGTAGTCTTCCTCTTCCTCTTCCTGCACCCAGCTCCGCTCGGCCGCCAGGGCATCGGCGCGGTTGAGCGCGTTGCGGGCGCCGTAGCCGCTGGCGGCGGCGGCGCCGGCTGCCAGGCCCGCGGCTGCACCTGCACCCGCGGCGCCCACGACGGGCAGCGCGGACGTCGCGGACGTCGACTTGTCCTCTGCCGCGCTGGAGCCAATGACGCTGGTGGCCGCTGTGGGGACGTCGACGGGGGCCGTGATGGGTCCGGTGGCTGCCTCGAAGAGCAGCATGCCCGGCACAGCGGCGTGTGCGGCGGCGATATCACCGTTGCGGATGGCCTCGGCCGCCTCGGAGAGCTTGATGGCGTCGGCCGGGCGGTTCTTCGGATCCTTGGCCAGCATGGACATCAGCAGGGCGCGGACGGGCCTGGGCAGCGTGTCCGGCAGCGGCGGCGGCGCGTCGTTGACCTGGGCCAGCGCGATGGCGATCTGGGATTCCCCGGAGAACGGCCGGTGGCCCGTGAGGCACTCGTAGCCGATCACGCCGAGGGAGTAGATGTCCGAGGCTCCGGTGGCGGTCTGCCCCGTGGCCTGTTCCGGTGCCAGGTACTGGGCGGTGCCCATCACCTGGCCGGTCTGGGTCAGCGGAACCTGGTCGGCCAGGCGCGCGATGCCGAAGTCGGTGACCTTGACGCGGCCGTCGGGGGTGATGAGCAGGTTTCCCGGCTTGATGTCACGGTGCACGAGGCCCTGCGCGTGGGCGACGGCCAGGGCACGCGCCGTCTGCGCGATCATCGAAAGGGTGCGGTCCGGGGACAGCACCTGTTCGTGCTCGATGATGCTGCTCAGGGGTTGGCCCGGAACCAGTTCCATGACCAGGTAGGCGGAACCCTCTTCCTCGCCGTAATCGAAGACGTTGGCGATGCCCACGTGGTTCAGGAGGGCGGTATGGCGTGCCTCGGCGCGGAAGCGCTGCAGGAATCCGGGGTCGCCCGTGTATTCCTCCTTGAGCACCTTGATGGCGACAATGCGGCCAAGGATCAGGTCTTTGGCTTTCCAGACTTCTCCCATGCCGCCGATCGCAATGCGCGTGGTCAGCTGGAATCTGCCGCCGAGGGTGATTCCCGAAGTAGGCCTCACTTATTCAACACCGCCTCAAAAATCTTCTTCGCGTTCGGACTGGTTAGGTTTGCGCCAGTGGTGATGTCTACGCCTTCCATGACGATGGTGACGGCCACTTGCGGGTCATTTGCCGGGGCAAACCCGGTAAACCAAGAATTGTTCAGGCCGTTGCCGAGTTCCGCGGTACCGGTCTTGCCGGCCACCTGGACACCGGGCACGGCCGCACGGCTGGCGATGCCGTCGTCGACGACGCTGACCATCCACTCGTTGATC
The DNA here is from genome assembly GCF_000374925.1 of Arthrobacter sp. 131MFCol6.1. Taxonomy (GTDB): domain Bacteria; phylum Actinomycetota; class Actinomycetes; order Actinomycetales; family Micrococcaceae; genus Arthrobacter. The sequence continues at coordinate 91,332 of NZ_KB895552.1, read as the reverse complement.
TGCCGTGCGATCTCCGGAGTCGTGGCGGTGCGCAGGGCCTGCGGTTTCGGTTCGCTGATCGTGCGCAGGTCAGGGGCGCGTACGGCCTTGATCAGGTTCGGCTGCATCTGCACTCCGTCGTTGGCGATCGCCGCCGTCATGGTGTTGATCTGCAGCGGCGTGGCGCGGACATCGCGCTGGCCGATCGAGGACTGCGCCAGCCCGGCGTCGTCCAGCGGTTCGCTCGGGAAGAAGCTTGGGGCGCTGTCCAGCTTGAGCTGGTCGCCGAAGTCCTGGCCGAAGCCGAATTTCCCGGCCTCGTCTCCGATGGCCTTCTGCCCCAGGTCCAGGGCGATGCTGGCGAACGGTGTGTTGCAGGACTGCTGCAGGGCAAACGCGAACGACGCCGTCGTGCGCGTGTAGCAGTTGCCGCCCGCATAGTTGGGCAGCTTGTAGTCGATGCCGGGGAAGGACATCTCGGCCGGGTTGGGCAGGTCGCTGTCCTTGTTGTACTTGCCCGATTTCAGCGCCGCAGAGGTGTCGATGAGCTTGAACACCGATCCCGGTGCAAGCAGCTCGCCCGTCGGTCCGGAGACGTTCTGGTTCAGGTTGATCCCGGGGACCTGGTTCAGCTCGGTGTAGTTGGCCTGTTCGGCGGCAGCGTCCTGGGTGGCAATCAGGTTGGGGTCATAGGACGGCTTGGACACCATGGCCAGGACCGCGCCGGTCTTCGGGTTGGTGACCACGATGTGCCCGCGAATGCCGTCCGGGATGAGGTCGTACGCCAGCTTCTGGAGCTTGGGGTCCAGGGTCAGCTCCACGGACGCGCCCTTGGGCTGGTTGCCGAGGAACAACTGGCCCACCCGGTCCAGGAACTGCTGGTCCGAGCTGCCGGCCAGGACATCGTTCATGGACTTCTCGAGTCCGGTGAGGCCGTAGTTCTTGGAGAAGTAGCCGGTGACGCCCGCGTAGAGCTCCGGCTGGGAGTACGTCCGCTGGAATTTGCAGCTCTCCGTTGCGGGCACGGACTCTGCCACCGGGGTGCCGCCGACAATGATCGCACCGCGGTCGTTGCAGTAGTTCTGCAGGATGGCGCGCCTGTTCCAGGCGTTGGCCTTGAGCTCGTCGGCGCCGACCACCTGCACATAGCTCAGCGCGCCGAAGACCAGCACGAACATCGCGATGGCGGCAATCCATGAATTGCGGATGGCCTGGTTCACAGCTGTTTCACCGCCTCGGTGGGTGCGTCGGGACTGTTTCGGGGATCCGGCGCCGGTTTGGACGGCAGCACGGGGAAGTTCTTGCGGGCACCCGGTTCCTGGCCGGGCGGCAGCGGCGTTGTATCCACCGGGCCGCGCGCGGAGTGCGAAATCATGAGCAGCAAACCCACAATGATCCAGTTCGCCAGGAGCGAGGACCCGCCGGCGGCGAGGAACGGCGTCGTAAGTCCGGTCAGCGGGATCAGGCGCGTCACGCCGCCGATCACCACAAAGCACTGCAGCGCGATCGCGAACGAGAGCCCGGTGGCGAGCAGTTTGCCGAACGCGTCGCGGGTGCCCAGCGCGGCACGGAAGCCCCGGGTGAACAGCAGCAGGTACATCAGGACGATCGCAAAGACGCCGATCAGGCCGAGTTCCTCACCAAAGGAGGCGATGATCATGTCGCTGTTGGCGAAGGGAACCAGGTTGGGCCGGCCCTGGCCGAGGCCGGTGCCGACCAGGCCGCCGTTGGCCATGCCGAACAGGCCCTCGACAATTTGGAGGCTGCCGCCGAACTGCCGGCCGTAGACCTCATCGGTGAAGGCATTGAGCCAGCCGTCGATCCGCAGGGCCACGTGCGAGAACACGCGGGCAGCGACGAAGCCGCCGACGATAATCAGCCCCAGGCCGATGATCACCCAGCTGATGCGGCTCGTGGCGACGTAGATCATGACGAGGAACAGGCCAAAGAACAGGATCGAGGATCCGAGGTCGCGCTGGAAGACCAGCACGCCGATGCTCACAAGCCAGGCGGTGATCATGGGGCCCATGTCCTTGAACCGCGGGAACTGTACCGGGCCGATCTTGCGGCCGGCCAGCAGGATCAGGTCCCGGTTCGACGACAGATATCCGGCAAAGAAGATGGCCAGCGTGATCTTGGCGATTTCACCCGGCTGGAAGGTCATGGAACCGATCTTGATCCAGACGCTCGCACCCAGGACCTCTCCGGCCGAGATGCCGGGAACCAGCGGCAGGATGAGGAGCACGGCGCTGATGGCCAGCGAAATGTACGTGAAGCGGCGCAGGATCCGGTGGTCCTTGAGGAACCAAATGACCGCGATCGCAACCGCCATGGCCACCAGGGTCCAGCGCAGCTGGTTGTTGCCGGTGTCTTCGCCCACCCTGTCCAGCCGGTGGATCATGGCCAGGCCCAGCCCGTTAAGGGCGACCACAAGCGGAAGTATTACCGGATCGGCATATTTTGCGCGGAGCCGCAGCACCACATGGAAGGCGAGGGCGGCCAGCGCGAGGAGTCCGGACTGGAACCAGAAGTCGGTATCGAACGCCTTCTGTCGGTCCACGCCCACGAGTGCCTGGGCGCCGATCCCTACAGCGAGGGCGAGGACCAGGAGGACAAGCTCCACGTTTCGTCGTGGCCTGGGCACGGGGTCGATGGGTGTCATTTGGCCCCCTCGCAATTCGTAGTCGGGGTGGCGGATGGCGACGGCTTGGCCGATCCAGGGGAGGCCGCGGCACCTGGCGTCGCCGTGGAGCCCGGCTTGGCTGTCGTGCCGGGGGACGGGGTGGCGCCGGCGGCCGTCGCTGCGGGGGACGGGGTGAGGCATTCATCGGCCGGGGCGGTCGTGCCGGTGCGTTCCAGGTTTTTGACGATCCGCTGCGCGTCGTAGAGATCGCGGGCGGGCACCGTCTGGCGCACCCGCTGCTGCGAAAATTCGGGAAGGTCGGTCATCTTGATATCGGTTACCGCTTCGAGGGTGGAAAGCTGGATGGGCCCGAGACGCTGGGAGACGCCGTTGAAGATGGCCACATGCTGATCGTGTTCGCCGATGTAGTAGCGCGTCTGGGTCCAGGCGTAGCCAAGCCAGAGCCCGACGGCCAGCAGCGCGACGATCGCTGCGGCAATGGATACCGTGAGCCACCGGCGCGGCCGACCGGCGGGCCTGAAGTCCTCGGCCTCCTCGCGGTCCTGTTCGGACTTGTGGGTGAGGACCGTGGCCGCGCGCCGGGCCACTGTGCGTCCGGCGATGGAAGGAATGGACCCTGATTGCGCTGCTGCGGCGGCGGCCCCGACAAGTTCGTGGGGGCGCATGGAGAGTTCTTCACGCAGGACTTCGGCCGAGAGGTGTTCGCCCAGGTGCGGGTCGGTGGTGGCCTCGGGCTCCTTGCCCTCGGCGGCCTTCTGCGCGGCGGCCGGCGGAGTGCCGCCGGCCGGGGACCCAGGTGCAGGGTCCGCCGGCGGCGGGCCGGATGCTCCCGCCGCCGCGGCCGGCGCGGCGGACCCGGTGTCCTGGGCGGAGTTGTCCCTTGTTCCGGACTCGCCGGGGGTTTTCGCGGCACCCACGGTGCTGCCGGCCAGGGGCCCGGCCGATGCGGCGGGCGCCGACGTCCCGGCGGCTGCGGTCGCGGGCACGACGTCGACGGCGGCGGTCCGGACGTCATCGCGGGTCGGCTCGGCGATGTCGAGTACCACCACGGTCACGTTGTCCGGGGCGCCTGCTTCCAGCGTCAGTTCAATCAGCAGGTCGGCGCATTCGCCCAGGTCCTTCGTCTCCCGGACGGTGCGCTCCACGACGTGGCCGGCCACGTAGTTCAGGCCGTCGGAGCAGAGCAGCCATCGTTCCCCGGCCTGGACAGCCAGTGTGTCGAGATCCAGCTCCGGGCTGGCATCGACGTCCCCCAGCACGCGCATGAGGACGTTCTTGTGCGGATGTGTTTCGGCCTCTTCGGGGCGGAGCCGGCCCTCATCGATGAGCCGCTGGACGAAGGTGTGGTCGACACTGACCTGTTCGAACTCGCCGTCGCGCAGCCGGTAGGCCCGGGAATCGCCGATGTGGGCGAAGTGGAGCTTTCCTTCGGCGAGGAGCAGGGCCGTGACCGTGGTGCCCATCCCGGCGAGCTTGGGATTGATGTGGACCAGTTCTGACAGCAGGGAGTTGGCCGTCTGGATTTCGTCGGCCAGGACGGTGCCGGCGTCGCCGTCGTAGTCGTCATGGTCCAGGTGGATCATGTCCAGGACGGTCGCGGCGGAGGCGACGTCGCCGCCGGCATGGCCACCCATGCCGTCGGCAACGACGGCGAGGTGCCGGCCGACGTAGGCGGAGTCGTCATTCTTGGCGCGTATTCGGCCGACGTCTGAACGCGCGGCGTAGCGCATGATGAGCGGCCGCTTCGGGGCAGGTGTTTTGCCTTCGGCCCTGTCTGCGGGAAATTCCGGGGCAGCCATGGCTACGGCCTCAATTCGATGACCGTCTTGCCGATTCTCACGGGGACGCCCAGCTCCACCGGGAGGGCCCGGGTCAGCTGCTGGTCTGCCAGATACGTGCCATTAGTGGAGCCCAGGTCCTCGATGAACCAGCGGCTGCCCTGCGGGAACAGGCGGGCATGGCGGCCCGAGGCGTAGTCGTCCTCCAGGACGAGGGTGGCTTCCTGTGCCCGGCCAAGGAGGATGGGGCTCGCCGCGAGGGCGATGGTGGTGCCCTTCAACGGTCCCTCGGTCACGATCAGCTGGCGGGCCTGCTGTTTGACGGGGGCCGGCGGCGGTTCGGCGAGGGAAGGATTCTTGCGCACCTGGCGTGCCGTGGGGGCTCCGGCCGCCGCCTTGCGGCCGATCATCAGATCGCGGCGCATGGCCGAGACAATGCTGAAGATCAGCACCCACAGGAGGATGAGGAACCCGAAACGCAGGGCCGTGATGGTCAATTCGCTCATGCGCGGCCGCCTGGGTGGGCGGGCAGTAGGCGGAAGATGATTTTGGTTCGTCCCATCATGATCGTGGCGCCGTCAGCAAGATCCGAACTGCCCACGATCTTTTGGCCGTTGACGTAGCTGCCGTTCGTGGAGCCGAGATCGATCGCCTGGGCCGTACCAGGCCCAGTCCGGATTTCCAGGTGGCGGCGCGAAACGCCGGTGTCGTCAATAAGGATGTCTGCCTCGGAGGACCGTCCGAGGACGATTGAGGGCGCGTTCAGCGAATAGCGCTGGCCGTCAATGTCCAGTACCGGCTGAAGCTGGGCCGGCTGGCGTGTCGGGGCCGCCGGTACGTTGCCATGGACACCCGGCTGCGCCGGCACGGAAGGGGCGGAGGCTTTCTCGGTCCGCGACGTGATGTCGAAATTCCCGGCACGTTGCTCCTCATCGCGGCGGAAACTGATCCGGACCGGGCCCTGGAGAGTGTAGCCCTGGCTCCGGACATGGTTGATGACGACGTCGCACAGTTCCTCCGCCAGCGGTGTGCCCCATTCCTGGGCGCGCTGGAAGTCGTCGCTGCTGAGGAGTACGTCAAAAACGTTGGGGGCCAGGGTGCGTCCCGCGGCGATCGTGATGGCCTTGTTGTCCACCTCGGTGCGGAGGCGGCTCGCGATCTCGACAGGCTCAACCTGGGCGCGGGAACCGGTGGAGAAGACTCCGCGGACGGCCTTTTCGATGCCGCGCTCGACTTTGTCCAGCAATCCCATGGTCCTTCTCCTTTCCTGTTGGCTGCAGGGCAGCACTCGTTCCGGAACTCGGTTTCCAACTTTTGCGAGCCCGCGCTCAGCGGACACTCCTACATCAGATACTACTGGGCGTGTCTGGGAATGGCCTCAACGGACGCCGCGGGGGCGGCGTCAAAATGAGCGGCTGCCGCGCCCTGACGTGCGCGGACACCGCCGGCCGGGCTGCCTCACCGGGTCCCCACGTGACGTCCGGCGGCCGGGCAAATGTGGCCGCCAAACGACCCCAATCAGGGGGCCCGTGGGCTCGATTGGTGTTTTCCGGCAATTGTCCGTTATGCTTGATCTCGCTGCTTTTACGAGGTTGGCGGTCCGGGAAACCGGCCCTATCCGAGTGGAAGAAGTTGCGCGCGAGTGGCGGAACGGCAGACGCGCTGGCTTCAGGTGCCAGTGTCCGAAAGGGCGTGGGGGTTCAAATCCCCCCTCGCGCACGCAATCGAAAGAACCCCGGTCTTGGACCGGGGTTCTTTTGTTTAACCCACACGGAGGCAGCCGGCGTCGGGGTTTCCGGGTTTCCCCACATTCGAAGGCTCAGGCCGGCGTGTTGCGCGGACCCGCCGGTGTTTGGCGGCGTCGGTCCGTCAAAAGTGGGGAAACTCCGCGGCGTACCTACCCCACAGACACCCCCGCTAGGCTGCGCGCAGTGCCCCGAGCCCGGCGAGGAGTGCCTCAAGTCCCAGCCTGAAGGCGACATCGGCCGGTTTTTCATGGCCTTCCTCGGCCAGGCGCTGGACGGCGGCGGTGAAATGCGGTGTCGACGCGGCCATGGTGCCGGAATCGAAGATGTCCGCCGGCGCCGTGACGTCGTAGGCGGAGCCAAAGATGAAGGATTCGATCGCGACGATGGCCGGGACAATGCGTTCCTGCGGAAAGCCTGCGCGGCTGAAACCGGCGCTGACGGCCTCATACATGGCCAGTGTCTTGGGCGCGTCAGCCACGGGCAGTACGGCAATAACGGGGATCAGCGGGGTGTGCTTGGAAAATACATCGCGATAGCTCCAGGCCCAATCCCTCACGGCCTGTTCCCAGTCCCCGGCCTCGAAGGCGGTGACGTCCACGAACGAGGTCAAGTGGTCTTGGACGAGGACCAGCACGTCCCGTTTGGACGAGACATGGTTGTACAGCGCTGAGGGCGCCACGTTGAGGGTCCTCGCCAGGGCAGCCATGGTGAACCCGTCGTAACCGCTCTTGCCAATCAGCTGCAGGGCCGCCGAAGTGATGCCGTTCTGGTCCAGCACTGCCGCGGCGGGCCGTCCCGCGCGGCGGCGGGGCCTGGCGGCGGGGCCGTGCGGATCGGCGGGGGCGCTGGTTGCTGCCGTCATTCCGGGCCTTTCTTCTCTGCTTGTCTACTCTGCCTGGCTGGCGGTGTCGGGGTGAGCCCGTTCTGCCCCTACTTTACGGGCGAAATTCATTGGGCGGAGGGTCTTCCCCGAAGCGCGCTGAAGGTCTATCATTCTAAATGAACGTCATTCATTTAGTGGTCCGCATCACTCTAGCGGCCACGGGGAGGAACATCATGCTGGAACTTGACCGCGACGTCGTCATCGTAGGAGCCGGTCCGTCAGGCTTGACCGCCGCCCGCGAGCTGAAGAAGGCCGGGCTCAGTGTGGCGGTGCTCGAAGCGCGGGACCGCGTGGGCGGCCGGACCTGGACCGACACGGTTGACGGGGCCATGCTCGAGATCGGCGGCCAGTGGGTCTCGCCGGACCAGACGGGGCTCCTGGGGCTCCTGGATGAACTCGGGCTGCAGACCTATTCCCGCTACCGCGACGGCGAATCCGTCTACATTGGCGCGGACGGCAAGCGGACCCTGTACACCGGTGACACCTTCCCGGTCAGCGAAACCACCGCCGTCGAAATGGACAAGCTCACGGCCCTGCTGGACTCCCTGGCCGCGGAGATGGACCCCGAGGAGCCGTGGGCACACCCCAAGGCCCGCGAGCTGGACACCATCTCCTTCCACCACTGGCTGCGGCAGAACTCAACGGATGAGGAAGCCTGCAACAACATCGGCCTGTTCATCGCCGGCGGCATGCTGACCAAACCGGCCCACGCCTTCTCCGCCCTGCAGGCCGTCCTCATGGCTGCCTCGGCGGGGTCCTTCACCAACCTCACGGATGAGGACTTCATCCTGGACAAGCGGGTTGTCGGCGGGATGCAGCAGGTTTCGCTGCTGCAGGCCGCTGAACTGGGCGACGACGTCGTCCTCGGCAGCCCGGTCCGCACCATCAACTGGGCCGAGGACGCGAGCGGAGGCTACCGTGTCACGGCCGTCTCCGACCGGGCCACGGTGAACGCCCGTTTCGTCATTATGGCCGTGCCGCCGAACCTCTACACCCGGGTGTCCTTTAACCCGCCGTTGCCCCGCCGCCAGCACCAGATGCACCAGCACCAGTCACTTGGCCTGGTCATCAAGGTCCACGCCGTCTACAGCAGCCCGTTCTGGCGCGAAGACGGCCTGTCCGGAACCGCCTTCGGCGCCGGTGCCATTGTGCAGGAGGTCTACGACAACACGAACCACGAGGACCCGCGCGGCACGCTGGTGGGCTTTGTCTCGGATGAGAAGGCCGACGCCATGTTCGAGCTCAGCGCGGAGGACCGCCGCCGCGCCATCCTCGAATCGATTGCGTCCTTCCTCGGCGAAAAGGCCCTGGATCCCGAGGTCTACTACGAGTCCGACTGGGGTTCAGAGGAATGGACCAGGGGAGCCTACGCCGCCAGCTACGACCTGGGCGGACTGCACCGCTACGGCAAGGACCAGTTGACGCCGGTCGGGCCGATCTACTGGTCCTGCTCGGACCTTGCGGCCGAGGGCTACCAGCATGTTGACGGCGCCGTCCGGATGGGGCAGCTCACGGCGGCCAGGATCGTTGCAGCTGCGGACCGTGCGTCCGTCGCCTCGTAGAAAATCCCAACAATTCAGTTGAATGCAGTCCAGTTCAGATAGGAGAGCGGCCAGATGCGTTACGTAGTGGGGTATTCAGCCAATGCCAGAGGCCATGATGCGGTCAATCTGGCCGTCTCCCTAGCGCTCGGGCGGGGGGCGAGCCTGGACCTTGTGCTGGTGGTGCCCGAAGTGCAGCACTCCGGGCACGCCATCGCACCGAAGGCCGGCTTCGAAAATCTGCTCAATGAGCAGGCCCAAGAGTGGCTCGACCAGGCCCTGGCGCTGGTTCCATCCAGTGTCCCGGCGCAGGCCCACATCCGCAGCCATGATTCCGACGCGCACGCACTGATCGAGGCGGCCGAGGAACTGGGCGCGGACATGCTCATCATCGGAGCCACCAGCACCGGGATCTTCAAACGGTTCACGATCGGGTCGGTGGCCAGCGCACTGCTCCACGCCTCGACCGTTCCGGTGGCCCTGGCACCGCACGGCTACTACCGCAAGGAGGCCCTGACCCGGATCAGCTGCGGGCTCGGAACCCGGGCCGGCGCGGAGAAACTGCTCGATTTCGCCCTAGGCATGGCGTCGAACCGGGACGTGCCGCTGCGCGTGGTGTCGCTTCTGGCCCTCGACGGCGGCGATGCGACCGATTCAGCCGACGCTGCCCGGGAGTATGCGGCCAAGTGCCTTGCCGACGCACTGTCTGCTGGCGGGCCGGAAGTTTCAGGGGAGGCGAAGGCGGAGGCCCAGGTGGAGGCGAAGACGGAAATCGTCGTGGCCCACGGACGCAGCATCGAGGAAGCCGTGGACCGCCTGGACTGGGAAGACGGCGAGGTCCTGTTGATCGGATCCAGCCGGCTTGCCAAGGGCCGGTCCATCTTCCTCGGCAGCACAGCGGGCCGCATTCTGCGCGCCCTGCCGGTGCCGATGATCGTGGTCCCCAGCGGCTATGAACTCAAGCAACTCAATCATTCAGCGTCGAGTGACACCCCCCGAGAGGCACAACAATGAGCGCAGACCATGCGACGCCCAATCCGTCGCACACGGGACAGCACACAGGACAAAACACAGGACAAAACACAGGACAGCAGCACGGACTGAGTGAAAAGGGCCTGAAAGCCGGATCGGTGGGGCTCATTGGCGCCGTCGTCATCGGCATTTCCTGTATCGCCCCGGCGTACACCCTCACGGCGGCCCTGGGTCCCACCGTGGCCGAGGTCGGCGTGCAACTGCCGGCGATCTTCCTGGTGGGCTTTGTCCCCATGCTGCTGGTGGCCTTCGGCTACCGGGAGCTGAACAACGCCATGCCCGACGCCGGGACCTCCTTCACCTGGGCCTCGCGGGCGTTCGGCCCCTGGATTGGCTGGATGGGCGGCTGGGGGCTCATCGCCGCGACCATCATCGTGCTCTCGAACCTGGCCGCCGTCGCTGTGGACTTCTTCTACCTCATGCTGGCGCAGATCTTCGGCAATCCCGAACTCGCCGACCTCACCACGAACCTGCCGCTGAATATCGCGACCACGCTGGTGTTCATCGCCCTCGCGTGCTGGATCTCCTACCGCGGCATGGAAACCACCAAGTCCGTTCAGTACGTGCTCGTGGGATTTCAGCTGCTGGTCCTCGCCTGGTTCTCGATCGCAGCGTTCAGCCACGTCGCCAGCGGAACCGCCTTTGACGCCACGGCCATCTCCTCGGACTGGTTTAACCCCTTCGCCGTGGGATCCTTCTCCGCCTTCGCCGCCGGCGTTTCGCTGTCCATCTTCATCTACTGGGGCTGGGACGTCACGCTGACCATGAACGAGGAGACCAAGAACCCGGAGAAGACCCCGGGCCGTGCCGCCACGATCACCGTGCTGGTCATCGTGATCATCTACATGACGGTTGCGCTGGCCACGCTGAGCTACGCCGGCGTCGGCGACACGGGGCTGGGCGCCGGAAACCCGGAGAACCAGGGCAGCATCTTCGCCGTCCTGGCGGGACCGGTGATGGGTCCGTTCGCCATCCTGATGTCCCTGGCCATCCTGAGCAGCTCCGCCGCGTCCCTGCAGTCCACATTTGTCTCGCCGGCGCGCACCCTGCTGTCCATGGGCCATTACCAGGCGCTGCCGCAGAAGTTCGGCAGGATCAGCCCCACATACAAGTCGCCGAGCTATGCCACGATCGCCTCGGCCGTTGCGGCCGCCGCGTTCTATGTCATCACCCGGACCACGTCGGAAAATGCACTGTGGGACACCATCACGGCCCTGGGCATGATGATCTGCTTCTACTACGGCATCACCGCGCTGGCTTGTGTCTGGTTCTTCCGCGCCGAGGCGTTCAGCGGAGCGAGGGCCTTCTTCTTCAAGTTCCTCGCGCCACTCCTGGGCGGCGTCATCCTGCTGGTCATGTTCTTCAAGACCGCCTACGACTCCATGGATCCCGCGTACGGATCAGGCTCGTCGATTGGCGGTGTGGGGCTGGTCTTCATCCTGGGCATGGGCGTCATCCTGCTGGGCGTGGTGCTCATGCTGGTCATGGCCAAGCTCCGCCCCGAGTTCTTCAGGGGCAGGGTCCTGACCCGCGGGCACTGAGTCCCCTTCCAGTTCAGGGAAGCTTCAGGGAAGGTCCCCGTCCGGCAGCCATTGGAAAGTAAGCACACTTACCAATAGGCTGTCCGGAGGGGGACCTTCCTCCGTTGGAACCAGAACGAGGTGAGAGCATGTCGGATGCCGAAAGCATCAGCAAGGTCACGGACATCATCAACGATTCGCACATCGGAATGTTCACCACCATCAACGAGGCAGGCGCGCTCGTCAGCCGGCCGCTGGCCGTCCAGGAGGTCAAGGACGACGGCGACATGTGGTTCTTCACGTCGGCGACCACCTCTCAGGTGGCCCATATCCGCGCCAACCCGGCGGTGAACGTCTCCTTCGGCAAGCGCACCGAGTGGGTTTCGGTGGCCGGGACCGCTGAAGTGGTCACTGACCGGCAGCTGATCCACGACATGTGGAATCAGGTGGTGGAGGCTTGGTTCCCGGACGGACCGGACACCCCCGAGGTGGTCCTGCTCCACGTCGACTCGGACTCCGCCGAGTACTGGACCAGCCCGGGCGGCACGGCGGCCACCGTGCTGCAGTGGATCAAGTCCAAGGTGACCAACAGCCGGATGAGCGTCGGCGACAGCGGAACGGTCGAGCTGTAGCGGGCTGAACCTGGCCCGTCGCGCTGAGCAGGGCCGGCGGGGGCGGCTGACTGCCTAGTCGGTGATTTTCAGGCCGGTGCCCCAGTTGAAGGTTGGATACGCGGGGTTAGCCTGCAACGCCATGACCAGCAGCTCGAAGCCCTCGAGTTCGCGGGCGTGCCGCAGTCCGCCCACTTGGAGCGGACGCAGCCCGGCGGCTTCGGCGAAGACGGCAACCTGGTTGCGGGCCTCTTCGGAGTCCGAGGCGATGAAGACATCCATCGGCTGGCCACCGGCCGTACCGGACCCGAGCGGGCCCGCGAAGGTGGTGTTGAAGGCTTTCACCACCCGCGCGCCGGGGAGCAGTGCGGCGATTTCTTCGGCAGCCGACGTTCCCGGGGCAACCACCAGCGAGTCGAAGGTTTCGGTGTCGATCGGATTGCAGACGTCCACCACCGTCTTGCCGCTGAGCGTGTCGCCGAAATGTGTGGCCACTTCCTTGGCCGGGCCGAAGTACAGCGCGAGGAAGACGATGTCGCCCTCGGGAACCTCGCTCAGGCCGCCGGAGCTGGTGGTGCCGCCAAGTTCAGCAGCGAGCTTGGCGGCATTCTCCGGCGTCCGGTTCAGGATCTGGACGGAACGGCCGGCGGCGACAGCCCGGGTGCCGATGGCCCGTGCCATGTTTCCACTGCCGATGATCGTGATGTCAGTCATGATGGAACCTTTCGAAGGTGGCGGCGAACTGCCGGATCGGCAATCCCGGGAATCAGCCGTGCGCGTGGTCCGGGCCAGGCAGCCCGGCGGCGCTGACACCGGCCGCGCGTTCGGCGGCAGCCAGGGCATGTTCCAGCCGTTCCACGGCCGGGGCGTAGGCGGCATCGGTGCAGGCGCGGTCCGTACGGCCGCCGAGGCCCTCGGCGGCCTTGATCGCCCGGATCAGTGCCGCGGTTTCCGGCTGCCGCGTATCGCTCATCGCGGGATAGTCAATCGAGAAACCCGGATCCAGTTCGTACCGCTGCCACCGGGCGAGGGCGCTCCGGTGCCGTGCGGCGGCCGCCTCGTTCAAGAGCCGGGTCTCGCGGCTGGTCCGGCGGGCTTCCTGCCGGCGGAGCAGCCCGGGTGTCGCTGCCAGGGCCGCCAGGGCAGCCCCCACGGCCAGCACCCCGAGCGCCAGGCCGGCCCAGGGCCATGTGGAGGAGGCCAGGACGATGGCGGGCACAATGACGGCGAGTCCGGCGAAAGCGTCCCAAAAGGCGCCGTCGGCGCCTTCGGAGGGTCCGTCTTTAACGGCCAGATGCTTGACGGCGAAATAGACCGAGGCGAACGCTGCCCCGGCAGCCAGCATGGCGAGGGCCAGGAACTGCCAGGCCGCGAGGGCACCGGATAGTGAAAGCGTCATTGCACACCTCCCCGGAACGGTCCCGGGCGGGCGCTGTTCCGCTAGTTCCATTGGAATCCCTGGCGGCGGGGCCGTCAATGCCTGCCGGGCCGGGGCAATGCCGGACGCCGGCGCGGACGCAAACGCAGGCGCCAAGGCCGGTGCGAAGGCCGCGTCGCGGTTCCGCCGCCGAGCCTCCCGGCGTAGCCTAGGGGCCATGCGACTGAAAATGTGCAGCATCCACGTCAAGGATCCAGCCTCGGCTCATGAGTTCTACACCGGCACGCTGGGGTTCGAAACCCTGATGGCGATGCCGGAGCACAACCTCTTCATCGTCAAGGACCCCGATGGTGCCGGGGGCGCCGGACTGCTGCTGGAACCCAGTGACAACCCGATCGGTGCGGCCTACATGAACGGCCTGCACGACGCCGGGATACCCGCGATTGTCTTTGGCGTGCCGGACGTGCGCGCCGAATACGAGCGGCTGGCGGCCAAGGGCGTGATGTTCCAGGGGGAACCGTCCGAGGGGCCCGGCGGGACCAGCGTGGTGCTGGATGACGGCTGCGGGAACTTCGTGCAGCTGCACCAGGACTAGGTGCCGGACCACCGCACCCCGGGCGCAGCCCTAACGGCTCGTCTTGTCCTTGTCCGGGTGCTCGTCGCCGATATGGCCCGGTGCGTTGGCGGCCAGGACCCGGGCCACGAAGGAGGCATACTCCTCCATGTAGTGGCGCAGCAGACCGGCCGTGGCCTCGTCCTTGACCTCGCCGTCCTCGCCGTAGACCTCCGGGACGAAGCGGATGTACGCCTCCGGCGCATTCAGCTGCGGCGCGTCGAGGAAGCTCAGCACGCTGCGGAACGAGGACTGCATCACGGCCGTTCCAATGCCGCCGGGGGAGGCGCCGATGATCCCGGTGGGCTTGCGGGCGAAGGAGTTGGTGCCCCAGGGCCGGGATCCCCAGTCGATGGCGTTTTTGAGCGCTCCGGGGATGGACCGGTTGTATTCCGGCGAGACGAACAGGATGCCGTCGGAAGCCGCGATGGCATCCTTGAGGGCTTGCCCAGCAGGTGGGAAAGCGGCATCAAAATCCGGGCTGTACAACGGCAGGTCCCTGATGGGGATTTCCGTGAACTCCAGCTCCGCAGGTGCAAGCCGGATCAGCGCCCTGGACAACGTGCGGTTGATGGAGTTGCTCGAGAGGCTCCCGACAAAATATCCGATCTTGAAGGCCATGGCCTTGTTCCTTCCCGATACGCCGCCGGTGGCAGGTGATTTGGGATACGGAGGGGATCGGACCGGCGGCCCCGAACCATTCCGCGAGCGTAGTCCTGCGTCCGCGGGATGAAAAGAGGGGCCGGGAGAAAGCGGGGGCCGCTATTCGGCCTTGGCGCGGGCTTTCTTGGCGTCCTTCTTGGCGGCCTCGTCCTTGACCCGCTGGGCCTCGGCGCGGACGGCGGCATGGGTGGCGCGCTCGGCGACCAGCCACGCGGGGGGAGCCTGGAGCAGTGCGGTGATTTCCGCCGTCGTCAGCGCTTCCTCAACACCACCGCGGGCCAGGCCGGCGATGGAGACGTTGAGCTTCTGCGCCACCACGGGGCGCGGGTGCGGGCCGTTGCGGCGCAGTTCCGCGAGCCACTCCGGCGGGTTGGCCTGGAGATCGGCAAAGTCAGCGCGGGTGATGGTTGAATCCTGGAACTCCTGGGGTGTCGCCGGCAGGTAGATGCCAAGCTTCTTGGCAACGGTGGCCGGTTTCATGGACTGGGAGTTTGCAGAGGTCATAGTCCAAGGGTATCCGGCCAGAGCGCCGCGAGGCACCAAACCAGCACCAAACCAGCACCGGATCAGCACGGTGCCGCCATCGCGGCGGACCCCCGCGCCACCCCGGGCGGTACTGTGAACATGTGTCCGCAGCAGAAGAACCATCCCAGACCCCCGACGAAACCACCGTCGTCCCAGCCGTCGCAGTCGGGCGGGAGCTGCGCTTCGCGTACGTCGCCGGTGTGACACCGGGCAAATGGATCCGCCGCTGGGAGGAACGGATGCCCGATGTTCCGCTGCACTCCTTTATGTCCGACGACGGCGCGCAACTGTCCGTGCTCCGCGACGGTTCCGCGGACCTGAGTTTCGTCCGGCTCCCGGTGGAACGCGAGGGCCTCAGCGTGATCCCGCTCTACGAGGAGCAGCCCGTGGTGGTGGCACCGAAGGGGCACGAGGTCTCCTTGTTTGAAGAAGTAGACCTGGCGGACCTGTCCGCCGAGACGTTTCTCGATGTGCAGGAGCTCGGCGGCCCGGCGATGGCGCTGCAGGTGGTGGCGTCCGGTGCAGGGCTGGTGATCCTGCCGATGTCCGTGGCCCGGCATTTCAACGTCAAGGACACCGTGGCGCGGAAACTCACGGGGGCGCCCGGCACGGAGATCGCCCTGGCCTGGCCGAGCGACGCCACGGACGAGGTCATCGAGGAATTCATCGGTATTGTCCGCGGACGCACCGCGGCGAGCTCCCGCCAGCCCTCGGCGCAGCAGGAGAAACCCAAACGCGAGCCCAAGCCGGACCGGCGCGGCACCGGAGCCGCGAAGAAGCCCAAGGTGGCGCAGCGCTACGCTCCCAACCCGGACAAGGGCCGCGGCAAGGGATCCCGGAAAAAGGGGAAACGCTAGGCCTGTGGAGTTGGACGCGCTTTGGCGGCGTTCTGTGGTCGATGGGTGAGGTCGCCGGGGCGGTGCGCAGGGCAGGCACATTCCGGACCATCTGCTGCCCGTCGACGTGGGGCCGCTGGTGGAGTCCTTCCTCGACCGCCCGGAGGAATCGTGCTCAGCGCCTCGTCTCGTACCTGGTCAGGACCACGCCGCCGGGAAACGTCCGCGTCTCCACCAGGTCCAGGTTCACCCAGCTGTCCAGCGAGGTGAAGAACGGCGTGCCGCCGCCCACCAGGACCGGATGGGTGGCCAGCACGTACTCGTCGATCAGGCCGGCCCGCATGGCCGCCCCGGCGAGCGTTGCGCCGCCGACGCTCATCGGGCTGCCGTCCCCGGCCTTGAGCCGGGTGATCTCGGCGATCGCGTCGCCGGTGACCAGGCGGGTGTTCCAGTCGACCTTGTCGATCGTCGAGGAGAACACCACCTTCGGCGTGTCCCGCCAGTTTCTCGCGAACTCGATCTCCGCCGCGGTGGCGTCGGGCTGCTGATCGCCGGTCGGCCAGTAGGAGCTCATGGTCTCCCAGAGCTTGCGGCCGTACAGCGACAGGCTGCTAGCCCGCTCCTGGTCGAGCCACCATTGGAACAGTTCCTCGCTCGGCCCGCCCCAGCCGATGTCGTCGCCAGCCGCGGCGATGTAGCCGTCCAGGGTCAGGTTCATGCCGTAGATCAGTTTCCGCACGGCGCCAGCCTTCCGTCTCGTAGTGGGCGAGGGCGTCATTGGACTCTGCTGTCCCGCACATGATCGGGAGCCTCCCGTCCCTCATGGAGCCACCGTAACTGCCCATGATCTGGATGCCATAGCCCTTCGGTCCGCGTTTCAACTGAGCTGCCCGGTGAAGGATCCTCGAACGGGTCACTCCGGCGGTTTACTATCACCCGAACTTCGTCCATTCGCCTTCGGAAACCACCACGACGGAGCCGTCGACGACCTTGATAGCTGTCTGCTCGTCGATGGCATAGGCCGGGCCGCCGAGGTCGGCGGCCCACCGCTCTGCGTGGGCCAGAGTGTTGGTCGGGAAAGCGTTCAAGTGCGGGAAGATCGAAAAGTCCACCACCCCCAGGGTGCGATCGTCCGGCGCGGACGGCCACTCGACGAAGTACTCCCCGATCCGGGGCGTCATCACCATGCTCCCGGCACTCACTCCCACCCACACCGTGTCGGGCAGCGACGGCAGCAGGTCGGCCAGCCCGGACTCACGCATCCAATGGCACAGGTACGTCGCGTCGCCGCCGTCGACCAAGAGCACGTCGGCCTCCCGAAGCCAGGGGACCCATCGCTCCGCGCCGATGGTGGGCAGCGCGGTGAGCTCGAGAACGCCGAGCGTCGCCCAGCCAAGGCCGGACAAGTGACGGGAGTCGGGCTCGGCGGCCAGGAGGCCCCGCACCGACGCCGGTCCGCACATCGGGTGACCCCACTGCGCTGTCGGGACGACCAGGGCGTGGCACTGGGCGATCGGCTTGTTGAGAAGCTGCACGAGCGCCGAGTGGATGCTCGGGTTCGTCACGCCGCCTGACGTAAGCAAGAGTTTCAAACGTGCCCCCAAAGTTCGCGCGGATGGTGGATGTGCCTGAAAACGCGGGACCCGGCTGGAACTCACGGCCGATTTGGTAAGCCCCGCCGGCCTCGCGCTCGGCCCTTCAATAGGGACACACCAAGCAAGACCTTGTCCAGAGTTCGCTTGGACGCAAATCTCAAGTTGGCCTGACTAGCCGCGTAGGCTACCGCGAAGACACAACTATTGGGGGTAATCAGTGAACAACATCGAAGTCTTTGGCATCTCGTACGTCCTCTATCTGATCTTCACTGCCGTGCTGATCGGCTTGGCACTGTACGTTCTGATCCTCGTGATCGTCTTTCTCCGGCTGCGTATTGCCGAGCTGAAGCGCGCCCTGCCTCCCAAAGGACACGCAGAGCGGCAATGACTGAAGTCAGGCGCACTGGCCCCTCACCCTCCTCATTCCGAGATCGGGCGATCACGGAACGCCGCCACGAGGCGCCGAACTCCACACGCCAGGCGTGCTGCCCGCTACTTGGCGCAGGCGTCCTGAAGAGCCTTGACGGATTCGGCCGGAACCTGGTCGCCGGAGTCGGCGATCTGGCGCAGCGGGGTGGTGATTTCAGCGGGAGCACCCGCGGCTTCCGCGCTGGCGACAAGACCGCCCAGCAGTTCCTTGTCCTTGGCGCTGACGAGGCCGTTCTCCACGATGGCGCAGGCCTGCTTCTTCACTTCATTGCCGGCCGCCGTCGCAGCCTGTGACGCCCCGTCGTTGACGGCCTTTTCGGTAGCGTCCTGCACCTGCGCGCAGCCGGTAAGTCCGATCAAGAAGGCGGCAGCGGCAAGGGCGGCGAGACGTCGTTTCATCCATCCACCCTAACAAGCGCGGATTGTGCCGGCCTGAGGAAAAGGGCAAACACCTGGCCGTAGCCGTGTGAGCACCGGCGCGCATAGGCTCGGTGAGTGGACATCGTCGAGTTCCTGACCGCACGCATTAGAGAAGACGAAGCCGCCGCCCTGAAGCTGCTCGGCGACCCCACGCTTGCCGTCTCCGGCGAGTGGTATGAACGCCGCCTCCTCCGCGAATGCGAGGCCAAGCGCCAACTCATCGGCATCATTGAATCCGCACGCCAGTCCGTGCTGGCCGCCTTGGTCAGCCAGGAACCCGCCGACGCCGGATGGGTGCCGGACGTCATCGAATGGACCACGCTCTCCCTGCACACCCTGGCGCTGCCGTATGCAGACCACCCCGAATTCCAGGCACACTGGCGGATCACGGGATAGCCGTTAGCGGTTGACCCCGGAGATGTTCACGGGTCCCGGAAACCTGCAGGAAATCTCCGCGGCCTACGCTGGTCACACCGCGGCGTCTGCGGTCCGCCAGCCGGCCGGTTCTTGAAGGGATACCGTCATGCACCTCTTGCCCCGTGAGCAGGAAAAGCTCATGATCGTGGTCGCGGCGGATCTCGCCCGCCGCCGCCAGGCCCGCGGACTGAAGCTGAACTTCCCCGAGGCCGTCGCGGTGATCAGCTACGAACTGATCGAGGGCGCCCGGGACGGCCGGACCGTGGCGGAGCTCATGAGCTACGGAACCACCCTCCTTGGCCGCGACGACGTGATGGAGGGCGTGCCGGAAATGATCCACGACGTCCAGATCGAAGCAACCTTCCCGGACGGCACCAAGCTCGTCACCGTCCATGACCCGATCCGCTAGGAGCTTCGATGATTCCGGGAGAATACGTTCTCAGTTCCGCGCCGCTGGCCATCAACGCCGGCCGTGAGGCGGTGGACGTCGCGGTGACCAACACCGGAGACCGGCCCGTCCAGGTGGGCTCGCATTATCACTTTGCCGAAGCCAACTCCGCGCTGTTGTTTGACCGGGCGGCCGCTTACGGCCGCCGGCTGGACATCCCGGCCGGCACCGCCGCGCGGTTCGAACCTGGGGACAGCAGGACCGTCAGGCTGATCGAGCTCGCGGGCAGCCGTGAAGTGTACGGACTCAGCAACGCCGTCAACGGCCCACTCGACGAGACCGGACTCCATGTTTCCGAACTCCACGTTTCCGAACTCCACGTTTCCGAACGGAAAGGTGACGCGCAGTGAGCTTCGAGCTATCCCGCAGGCAGTATGCGGACCTCTACGGCCCGACGACGGGCGACGCCATCCGCCTGGCCGACACCGACCTGTTCCTTGAGATCGAGCAAGACCTCACCGTCTACGGTGAGGAAGTGGTGTTCGGCGGCGGGAAGGTGATCCGCGACGGCATGGGCCAGAACGGCCAGCTGACCCGCGACGGTGCTGGTTCCGGCAGTATTGGTTCCGGCAGCGGAGTCCCGGACACCGTGATCACCAACGTCGTCGTGCTGGACTACACCGGCATCTACAAGGCCGACGTCGCCCTCCGGGACGGCCACATCTTCCGGATCGGCAAGGCCGGCAACCCGCAGATCACCGACGGCGTGGACATCGTGATCGGTGCGAGCACCGAGATCATTGCCGGCGAGCGGAAGATCCTGACCGCCGGCGGGGTGGACTCCCACATTCACTTCATCTCCCCGGACCAGGTCGCTGCCGCCCTGTGCAGCGGCGTGACCACGATGGTCGGCGGCGGCACCGGCCCGGCCGAGGGCACCAAAGCCACCACGGTCACGCCGGGCGCATGGCACATCGGCCGGATGCTGCAGGCCGCCGAGGGGCTCCCCATCAACATCGGGCTGTTCGGCAAGGGCCACGCGTCCGCCGTCGAACCCCTGGCCGAGCAAATCCGCGCCGGCGCGATCGGGCTGAAAGTCCATGAGGACTGGGGCTCCACCACGTCCTCGATCGACACGTCGCTGCAGGTCGCGGACCAGTACGACGTCCAGGTTGCCATCCACACCGACACCCTGAACGAGTGCGGCTTCGTGGAGGACACCATCCGGGCTATCGACGGCCGCGTGATCCACACCTTCCACACCGAAGGCGCCGGCGGCGGCCACGCCCCGGACATCATCAAGATCGCCGGGCTGCCCAACGTCCTGCCGGCCTCCACCAACCCCACCCTGCCGTACACGCGCAACACCATCGAAGAGCACCTGGACATGCTTATGGTCTGCCACCACCTGAACCCGGACATCCCGGAGGACGTGGCGTTCGCGGATTCCCGCATCCGCGCCGAGACCATCGCCGCCGAGGACGTCCTGCAGGATCTGGGCATCTTCGCGATCACGTCCTCGGACTCCCAGGCCATGGGCCGGGTGGGCGAGGTGATCATCCGCACCTGGCAGGTGGCGGACAAGATGAAGAAACAGCGCGGCGTGCTCAAAGACCCCGACGGCGGCAGCCACGGCGCCGCGTCCGGGCTGGGGGCGGAGAGCGACAACTTCCGGCTGAAGCGCTACGTGGCCAAATACACCATCAACCCCGCCATCGCGCAGGGCATGGCCGACTCCATCGGCTCCGTGGAGGTCGGCAAGTTCGCGGACCTGGTGCTCTGGGACCCGGCGTTCTTCGGAGTGAAGCCGGACCTTGTGCTCAAGGGCGGCCAGATCGCCTACGCCCTCATGGGGGACGCTAACGCCTCCATCCCCACTCCACAGCCGCGCACCATGCGGCCGATGTTCGCCGCTTATGGCAAGGCGCTGCAGCAGTCCTCTATCACCTTCCTCTCCCAGGCGGCGATCGAGGCCGGGGTCCCGGCGGAGCTTGGACTGGAGAAGGTCATCCGGCCGGTGTCCGGCATCCGCAGCCTCACCAAGGCGGACCTCAAGTACAACGGCGCCACCCCTGCTATCGAGGTGGACCCGGAAACGTATCAGGTGAGCGTCGACGGCGAGGACGTCACGTGCGAACCGTCGGACGTCCTGCCCATGGCGCAGCGTTACTTCCTTTTCTAGGCTTCCAGAGGAGACCACCCATGATCATCGAAAAGGTGCTCGGCAACACCCACGACCTCCCTCCGGGTCCGGACCCCTACTTGGGGCTCCACCGGGAAAAGGTGGTGCTGCCCAGCGCCCAGCTGGTCAAACGCATCCAGCGTGTCACCACCGACCACGGGAAGGAACTCGGCATCCGCCTTCCCGCCGGTTCCGGGGACCTGCGCGACGGGGACATCCTGCACGTGGCCGACACCAACATGATCGTGGTGTCGGTGCTGGCCACCGACGTCCTGGTGATCGCCCCGCGCTCCATCCACGAGATGGGGGTGGTGGCACACTCCCTGGGCAACCGGCACCTGCAGGCCCAGTTCTTCGACGCTTCCTCGGAGTACGGGGCGGAAGTGATGGTCTGCCAGTACGACCACACCGTGGAGGACTATCTCAAACACGTCGGAGCGCCCTACGATCGCCAGGAACGCGTGATGCCCGTCCCCTTCCGCCATGCCGAACACAGCCACTAGTTTTCTCTTCCGCGGATGGGGCGCCGCCCCGGATTTGGGGCCGTGCCCGTCCCCAGCCGCTCCCAACTCTCGCAAGCTCGAGTCGGGACCCTCGCGGCAGTGGGCCCATCGCGGTGCCCACCACACCGCAGCCCCCTTCCCAGCTTCGCGCATTTGGGGGCGGTCGTGACCCAGTACCAGTTGGCGTTGCAGCAGCTGACGGACTCGGCGCTTCCTACCGGGGCGTTTGCTCACTCGCTCGGGTTTGAGACTTACATTGACCGCGGGCTGGTGCGGGATGAGGCGAGCTTTGGGGTGTGGCTGGCGGCGTTCATTTCACAGCAGCTGACGTACTCGGACGCCCTGGCCATCCGGTTCCTCTATGAGGGTGCCACTGTTGCCGGACTGGATTCGTTGCTGACCGCCCAGTTGCTGCCCCGGCAGCTGCGCGAGGCCAGTACCAAGATGGGCGGCCGGCTGCTGGAGATCGGTGCCGAGATCTTCCCGTCCGCTGAACTGGCGGAGTACCGGGAGCTGGTGGGTTCCGGCCGTGCCGCCGGGCATCAGCCGGTGGCGTTCGCCGTCGTCGCCCGTTCCCTGGGGGTCCCGCTGCCGGAGGCCCTCGCCGCTTACTTGTTCGCCGCCGTCACGTCATTGACGCAGAACGCCGTCCGGGCGATCCCGCTGGGGCAGAACGCCGGCCAACGGCTGCTGCGGAACGCCGCCGCCGACGTCGCCTCCGCGGTCGAGCGGGTCAGTCACCTCACGCCCGACGATTTCGGGGCGGTCAGCCCCGGTCTCGAAATTTCGCAGACGCGGCACGAACGCCAGCGCGCCCGCATGTTTATGAGCTAACAGATCTGTATGAAAAGTGTTTTAAGAAATATGTCTGGAGAAGAATATGTCTGAGCCCATCAAAATCGGCATCGGCGGCCCGGTGGGTGCCGGCAAGACCCAGCTCGTGGAGCGGCTCACCCGTCACATGAGCCGGGAGATCTCCATGGCAGCCATCACCAACGACATCTACACGATCGAGGATGCCAGGATTCTCGCCGCCAACGGGATCCTCCCGGTGGACCGGATCATCGGCGTCGAAACCGGCGGCTGCCCGCACACCGCCATCCGCGAAGACACGTCCATGAACACAGCGGCCATCGAGGAGTTGAAGCAGCGGCACCCTGACCTGCAGGTGATCTTCGTGGAATCCGGCGGCGACAACCTCTCCGCCACGTTCAGCCCCGAACTGGTGGACTTCTCGATCTACATCATCGACGTGGCCCAGGGCGAGAAAATCCCGCGCAAGGCAGGCCAGGGCATGATCAAGTCCGATCTGTTCATCATCAACAAGACCGACCTCGCGCCGCACGTCGGCGCGGACCTGGCCGTCATGGAGCGGGACTCCAAGGAATTCCGTGGCGAGAAGCCGTTCTGCTTCACGAACCTCAAGACCGACGAAGGGCTGGAACGCGTCATCGACTGGGTGCGGCGGGACGTCCTGATGCTCGACCTGGCGCCATGAGCGCACGCGGGGTCAGTCCCGGCGAGCTAACCTCTGAGGCGGCGAGGCCGGATTTTGGGGCCGCGGCGTGGCGGGCACCGCGAAGCGGGCACGGCCCCAAATCCGGCGAAGCCGCCGGCGCCAACCAGACCGCCCGGGAACCGATGGGGGAGCTCGAACTCGTGGTGGCCGAGCGTGCAGGTCGTTCTGTTGCAACGCATCAGTACCATCGGGGGGCATTGCGGGTTTTGCGGCCGCATTACTTGGATGGCAGCGGGCAGGTTTGTTATGTGCTCGTCAATCCTGGCGGGGCCTATCTTGGGGCTGACCTGTATGTGATCGATGTCGAGGTGGCGGACGGGGCGAAGTTGCTGCTCGCCACGCAGTCGGCCACCAAGATCTACCGGACTCCGGGGTCCTTTGCCGAACAGCGGATGCGGCTGCGGCTCGGGGAGGGCGCACAGTTGGAGCTGGCCCCGGATCAGGTGATCGCCTACCGGGAGGCCAGCTACCGGCAGAATACGATCGTGACGGTGCGGCCGTCGTCGAGCCTCATCATGGCTGAAATTGTGACCCCGGGGTGGTCGCCGGACGGGGCCGCGTTCCGGTACGAGGAGCTGCGGCTCCGGACCGAAATCCGGGTCGAGTCGGAGGCGTCCATCGGGGAGGCCGGCGGGCTGCTGGCCCTGGACAACGTGCTCATCCGCCCGCCCTTGGGCGATGTGACGGGGATGGCGTTCATGGAGGGTTTCAGCCACCTGGGGTCGCTGATGGTGGTGGACCCGCGCGTGGACCAGGCCCTCGCCGACGAACTGCATGAGATTACGGCCGGGTACGGCGCCCATACCGGCATTTCGCTCACGGCCGCCGTGCTGGGAACGGCCGGGCTGGTGCTGAGATCGCTCTCCAACAGCACGGAGGAACTCAAACGCGTGCTCGGGGCCGCCACCGCTTTGCTGCGGAAACGCTGGTATGGGCAGGATCCTTTGGATCTGAGGAAGTACTGAAGGCCAGGACCGGGCAGATGGCCGCGCTGCGCCGGCTTCGGGCGCTGAGCGCCCGACCCGCGCCGCTGATCAAAGCCGGCGCGCGCCCACTGCCGGCAGGACAGTAAAGACATCCGGTGCCCGGAGCCCGCGCGCGGCGAAGCCGGCCAGGACCGCGGTCCGGACCCAAGCGGCGTCGTCCACCGGAACCAGGGCGATGGCGGAGCCGCCGAACCCGCCACCTGTCATCCGGGCCCCGATAGCCCCGCTGGCGCGCGCGGTGTCAACGGCCAGGTTCAGTTCCGGGCAGGAGATCTCGAAGTCGTCCCGCATGGAACGGTGGCTGGCGTCCAGCAGGTCCCCGATAGCCCGGGGTCCGTGGGACGTGAGCAGTTCCGCGGTCCGGGCGACCCGTTCGTTCTCGGTGACGATGTGCCGGACCCGGCGGAAGGTCACGTCGTCGAGGATGCGCTCTGCCCGGGGCAGATCGGCGGTGTCGAGATCGCGGAGGGCGCCGATGCCCAGAGCTCGGGCGCCCCGGATGCAGGAGGCCCGGCGTTCGGCATACCCGCCGGTGGCATGGGCGTGCGAGACCTTCGTGTCAATCACCAGGCAGACCAGCCCGGACTCCTCCAGTCCGAGCGGCACCGGGCGGGAGCTGAGGTCACGGCAGTCCAGGTAGACGGCGCAGTCCTTGGTGCCGAGCATCGAGGCGGACTGGTCCATGATGCCGGTGGGGGCGCCGACCACGTTGTTTTCGGCCCGCCGTCCGATGGCCGCCAGTTCGGCGCGGCCCAGGCCGGCCCCGGTGAGATCGGACAAGGCCAGGGCGACGGCGCATTCCAGGGCGGCGGAGGAGGACAGTCCGGCGCCGACCGGGACATCGGAGGACACGAACAGGTCAAAGCCCGGCACCGTGATGCCGGCGCGTTCCAGCTCCCACGCCACCCCGGCCGGGTACGCGGACCAGCCGGCCGCTTGGTCCGGGACGAAGGTGTCGAGATCGAATTCCACCGGGTCAGCGCCCGCGAACGCGGAGGCCAGCCGCACGGTGCGGTCTGCCCGGACCGCCACGGCCACGGTGGTGGTGCGGTTGATGGCGAACGGCAGGACGAGGCCGTCGTTGTAGTCCGTGTGTTCGCCGATCAGGTTGACCCGTCCCGGTGCCTGCCAGACGCCGTCGGGCTCGTGGCTGAAGTGGCCAGTGAAGGCGCGGGTCAGCACGTCCGCCAGGGCCGTTCTTGTGGTGTCGGTGGTGGTCATGCCGTTCCTGTCCTGGCGTCCCGGAGCCGGGCCGCGACCTCTTCGGGAGTGGTGTCGTTGATGAAGGCGCCCATGGCGGCCTCGGAGCCGGCCAGGAACTTGAGTTTGTCCGCGGCTCGCCGCGGGGAGGTGAGCTGCAGGTGCAGGTACCCGGACCGGCGCAAAACCGGGTCAAGGGGGGCCTGGTGCCAGGCGCTGATGTATGGCGTCGGGCTGCCGTAGAGCCTGTCGAGGCGGCCCAGCAGGTCCGGATACAGGACGGCGAGCTCGTCACGCTCGCCGTCGGTCAGCGCGGCGAGGTCCGGAACCTGGCGGTGCGGGACCAGATGGACTTCCAGCGGCCAGCGGGCCGCGAACGGCACGTAGGCGCTGAAGAATTCGCCCTCGAGCACCATCCGGGCGCCGTCGGCACGTTCATTCGCCAGAATGGTGCCGGTCAGGGTGGCCGTCCCGCCTGCCGCCTCATGGAACTGCCGGGCGGCCGCGGCCATGACCGCGGCCCGCGGCGTGACGTACGGGTAGGCGTAGATCTGCCCGTGCGGGTGGTGCAGTGTCACGCCGATGTCCTGGCCGCGGTTCTCGAAGCAGAACACCTGCGCCACGCCGGGCAGGGCGCTGAGGGCTTCGGTCCGGTGCGCCCAGGCGTCGATCACGGTGCGCACGCGCCGGTTGCTGAGCGCCGAAAAGGTTCCGGTGTGCGCAGACGTGAACGCCACCACTTCGCACCGGCCGCCGGCCACCCCGCGGCTGCCCCAGCCCGGAGAGGCCGGGGCCGCGGCGAGATCCGGGCCGAGCGAGGGGAAGCGGTTTTCAAACACGGCGACGTCGTAATCCGCCGGGATCTCCGAAGGCCGCGCGTCGGTGCTCGGGCACAGCGGGCACTCGTCCGCCGGCGGAAGATGCGTCCTGTGTTGCCGGTGCGCGGCGACCGCCACCCATTCCCCGGTCAGCGCGTCGTACCGGATTTCCCCGGACGGGCCGCGCTCGGGAAGGTCGCGGCGGTCCCTCGACGGGCGCTGCAGGGGATGGGCAGTGTCGTCGAAAAACAGGAGCTCGCGCCCGTCGGCGAGTCGGGTACTGGTCACCGCGGACACCGACGCCGGGGCGTCAACGCGGCTGATCATGCTGGTCATGGGGTTCCTTCAAGGATGGGGGACGGGCGGTGCCGAAAGGAGCGGTCAGAGATTCAGCGGTCAGAGGGCCTGGACGTGCAGGAGCAGGGCGTGCTCCGGGTTCAGGACCGGCAGGGGCAGGCCGACGTGCTGCAGGAAGGCGCCGGTGGCAACGGCCCCGTCTTCCAGCCAGGCGGGCGGCCGGATCTGGGTGAAGGTGTGCGCGTAGTCGCCGTCGAGAGGGGTGGGCAGTTCGGCCCGGACCCGGTAGTTTCGCTGCGGGTCGAGGCCCGGAAGCGAGGCCAGTCCGGGGACCTCGGCGGGGGCGGACGCCAGGGACACCGCCGCGAACAGGGCCTCGCCGCCGTCGTGCGCCACCACACCGTGGACGCGCAAGGTGGGCTCGGCGGTGTCCGCGTTGACGCGCTTGCCGGAGTGGAGCAGCGCACGGTGGCGTTTGTACAGCGCAATGGCGCGGCGCAGCGTGGCCCGCTCCCCGTCCGTGGCTGTGCGGATGTCCCACTCCATGCCGAAGTGGCCAAAGAGGGCGGTGATGGCGCGGAAGGAGATGTCGTGGGTGCGGGCGGTGGTGTGCGAGGTGGTGGGGCCGATATGTGATCCGACGAGTTCCGGCGGCAGGACCGACTGGGTCCACCGCTGGATGGTCTGGCGCTCCAGGGCGTCGTTGCAGTCCGATGCCCACACGCGGTCGGTGCGCTGCAGGATGCCGAGGTCCACACGGCCCCCTCCGGAGGAGCAGCTTTCGATCTCCACATCCGGGTGGGCTGCCTTGAGCGCGTCGAAGAGGCGGTAGGCGGCCAGCGTCTGCTCGTGAACGGACGGGCGGCCGCCGCGACCGTGCTCGGTGAGGTCACGGTTCTGGTCCCACTTGAGGTAGGCGATGGCGTTCTTGCGCAGCAGCGCGTCGAGGCGGCCGAAGATGTACTGCCAGGCCTCCGGGTTGGCGAGGTCCAGGACGTGCTGGTGGCGCCAGGGGTGCGGGAGCCGGCCGCCGTCCTTGTAGGAGAGCACCGACGGGCCAACGATCCAGTCCGGGTGCTCGCGCGCGACGTCGGACTCCAGATTGACCATCTCCGGCTCCACCCACAGGCCGAACTCCATGCCGTGGCCGGTGACCGCGTCGATCAGCGGGGTGAGGCCGTCGGGCCAGAGGCCTTCGTCCACGTACCAGTCGCCGAGGCCCGCATGGTCGTCGCGGCGGCCGCGGAACCAGCCGTCGTCGAGGACGAACCGTTCCACGCCGAGCTTGGCGGCCGAATCGGCCAATTCCAGCAGGGGTTCGAGGCTGTGGTCGAAGTACACGGCCTCCCAGGTGTTGAGCACCACCGGGCGGACCCGTCCGGACGTGGTGTCCACGTGCTGCGGCCGGGCGCGGAACCAGTCGTAGAAGGCCTCGGTGATGCCGTCCAGGCCGCGCCCGGAGTAGGCGGCGAAGAGCGGCGGCGTCTGGTAGCTGGCGCCGGGGTGGAGCACCACCTCGCCGGAGCCGAGCAGCTCCGCGGCGCCGAGCATGCGCCGGCCGTCGGCAAGGCTGTCGAGGTATTGCTCGTGGTTGCCGCTCCAGCCGAAATGCGTGGCCCAGACCTGGCCGCGCCGGTTGGCGAAACCGGCGGTTCCGGCGGCCACGAGCAGCGAGGAATCGTGGCCGGTCCGGCCGTGCCGGCCGGTGCGGACCCAGGTGCCCTGCTGGACGGCGTGCCGCTGCGGGTGGTTTTCGCGGCACCAGCGTCCGGTGAGGTCGAGCAGTTCCGTGGCGTCCCGCGGCACCGGCAGCACCGAGGCCAGTTCCTCAAGCTGGTAAGCGGCCGTGCCGCTGTTGGTCAGGGTGTGCGCCAGCTCCAGGAGGCCGCCCGGGTGCAGGGTGAGTTCGGAGCTGACCTCGAGTCCGGCGTCGGCATCCCGGTGGATGATGAGGACTCCGCGGCCGCCGTCCTGCACTTCGGCGGAAACCACCCGCAGGGCCGGCGAGAAGTCCCCGCCGGCGGTGCCGTCGGTACTCCGGTGCCCGCGCAGCCCGGGCCGCCCGGCCCAGCCGGAGGAGGCCTGCGGGAGCAGCCCGGCGGTGACGGGAATGTCGAGGGCGGAGTGCGGGACCGGTCCGCGGAGGATCGCCAGATCGGGGAGGTTCTCCCCGAGGTCGGCGCCCCAATGGACGATCTCGGCCTCGCCGGAGTCGAAGGCCAGCAGGACGCTGGTGCCGGCAGAACGCAGGTGCACGGGGTGCATGGGATTCGCTTTCAGTTGTGCGGAAGTCAGGTGCTGGTGCGCGGGATCCCGGCGGGAGATCCCGCGCACCGGGCGCCGCCGTGGCGGGCGGCTATGGCTTCAGGGGCCTACTTGAAGAGGGCGTTGACCTGGTCGTTGGCTTCGGTGAGGGAGCTGGCAGGCTTCTTGCCGGAGAGGACGGCGTCCATGGCCGGCTTCATGATGCCGTCCACCTTGGCTGCCTTATCCGCGATCGGGAACAGGAACGTGGTTCCTTCCTTGACGTGGGTGGTGAAGGCTGAGACGTCGGTGCCCTTGGCCTTGAACGCTTCGGCTGCCTTCTCGGAGGAGCTGGTGAGAGCCGGGAACACGACGGCCTTGGAGGCTACGACGTCCTGGCAGGCGGTGGAGGCGAGGTATTCGACCCACTTGACCGAGGCGGCCGGGTTCTTGGTGCCTGCCCAGACGGAGTCGGCCAGGCCGTTGAACATGCTGGCGCGCTTGCCATCAGGGCCCTTCGGGGTGGGGGCGAACGCGGTCTTCACGCCCTTGTAGCTCTGGTACTGGCCGATCAGCCAGTCGCCGGTGGTGTTGATGGCAGCCTTGCCGGCGCCGAAGTTGTCCGCCAGGCTGGCGCCGACGGTGGTTTCGAGCTTGGGCATGTAGCCCTTCTCGGTCAGTCCGGCCCACCAGGCGATGGTCTCCTGGAACTTGGGGTCGTCGTAGTTGAACTTGGTGCCCCAGGGGTTCTTGTCCGTGGCGGTCCAGCCGGTGGTGGCGCTGAGGAAGCTCCACTCGGTCTGGCCCTGCCCGGAGCCGCTGCCGGCCAGGCCGAGGCCGTAGACGGCCACGTTGTTCTTGTCGAAGCCTGCCTCGTCGCCGCGCACGCCCTTCTCGTCCACAGTCAGGTGCGCGATTGCCTTCTCGTAGCTGCCGCCGTCCTGCGGGTTCCAGTCCAGGTTGGCCATCTGCTCGGCGGTCAGGCCCGCGGAGTCCGTCATGGCCTTGTTGTAGAACAGGCCCACGGTGTCCCAGTCCTTGGGTAGTCCGTAGCGCTTGCCGTCCTGGCCCACCCAGAGCTCGGGGAGTCCCTTGGTGTAGCTCTCCAGCTTGATGCCGTCCTTGGCCACTGCCTCGTCGAGGGAGAGCAGTTGCTTCTTCGCGGCGTATTCGGGGTACTTCGAGAGGTGGTTGGTGAAGACGTCGGGGGCGGTGCCGGCGACGAAGCCGTTGGTCAGGGTGGTCCAGTAGTCGTCCCAGCCGCGCTGGGTGATCTTGACCTTGATGTCCGGGTTGGCTTTGGTGAAATCGTCCGCGCACTGCTTGTAGGCCGGGAGTTGGTTGGCGTCCCACAGCCAGTAGTTGATTTCGCCCTTGGCCTCGGTGGAGGCCGGGGCGGACCCGCCGCAGGCGGAGAGGGAGATGGCGATGGCTGCGGCGGCAGCGACGGCGCCTAGGGTCTTCTTCATGGTGGACCTTTCGTGGAAATGCTTCTTTGAGGGAACGCTTGTTGACGGGGGAGTGCGTGTTGGGTCGGGGTTATTTGATGCCGGAGAAGCCGATGGAGTTGACCACGCGCTTGCCGAAGGCGATGAAGAGCAGGAGGACGGGCAGGGCCGCGATCAGTGTTGCGGCCATCAGGCCGGACCAGTCGGGGGCGCCCTGCGGGGACTGGGACTTGAAGACGCCCAGGCCCACGGTAAGGACGCGGACGCTTTCGTCCTGGCCCACAAGCAGCGGCCAGAAGTACTCGTTCCACTGGCCGATGAAGGTCAGCAGCGCCAGCGTGGCCAGCGGGGCCGCGGCGTTCGGGAGCACGATCTGGAAGAAGATCCGCACGTGCTTGGCGCCGTCGAGCATGGCGGCCTCTTCCACCTCACGGGACATGGAGAGGAAGAATTGGCGCAGGAAGAAGATGGCGAAGGGGGTCATGAACAGGAACGGCAGGGCCAGGCCGGCGAAGGTGTTGAGCAGGCCGAGGTTCTTGATCATCAGGAAGTTGGGCAGGGCTGTGAAGATCGGCGGGACCATCATGGTGGCCAGGAACAGGCCGAACACCACGTTCCGGCCCGGCCAGCGGAGCCGGGAGAAGGCGTAGGCGGCCATCGCGCTGAAGAACACCTGACCGGCGGTGGTGACGGTGGCGAAGATGACGGAGTTCCGCAGGTACAGCCAGAAGTTGATAGCGGCGCCGGAGCCGCCCTCGGCGATGGCTTCCTCGGGGCTCTGCAGCCCCAGGACCCGCTTGAAGGCGCCGAGGCTGAAGTCGGCCGGCAGCAGGTTGCTGGCGTTCGAGGCCAGGGAGGCGTTGCTGGACAGTGCGGTGCGGAGCATCCAAAGGAACGGCGCGATCGTCACGGCGACGGCGACGGCGACGAGGGCCCAGGCGCCGACGCGGCGCCAGTTGACCGGCTTCCTGGGAGCGGGAACGGTGGTGGCGGGCTTCTTGCGGGAAGGGGCGGAGGTAGTCATGGCTGGGGTTCCTTAGTCCAGATCCGATTCGTTGCCCTTGAGGAACTTCATCTGGACGAAGGCCACAAGAGCGAGAATGACGAAGAGAATGACGGACAGGGCCGAGGCGTAGCCGAAGTCGGATTCACCGAAGGCCTTCTGGTAGATGTACATCTGGATGACGCGGGAGGCATTGATCGGGCCGCCGCCGGTGGTCACTGCCACGGTGTCGAAGACCTGGAAGGAGCCGATCACGGTGACCACCAGGACCAGCACCAGCACGGGCCGCAGGAGCGGCATCGTGATGCTCCAGAAGGTCCGGGTCGGGGAGGCGCCGTCGAGCGAGGCGACCTCGTACACGTGGTTGGGGATGGACTGCAGGCCGGCGAAGATCAGCAGGGCGGTGTAGCCCATGTGGCGCCAAACGTTGACGCCCGCGATGGTGGGGATGGCCCATTGCTCGCTGCCGAAGAAGGCGATGCGCGGCAGGCCCAGCCAGTTGATGACCTCGTTGACGATTCCCAGCTGGTAGTCGAGCATCCAGAACCAGAGCAGTGCAACGATCACGTTCGCCACCAGGAAGGGCAGCAGCAGGGCGCCGCGGATGAAGGTGGACTTGGCGACGTTGTGCATCAGGAGCGCCAGGCCGAGGGCGATCGCGGTCTGGAAGCCGATGTTCAGTGCCACGTACTGGACCGTCACGGCCATGGCGTTCCAGAACAGATCGTCCGCGAAGATCGCGGTGTAGTTTTTGGTGCCGATCCAGGTGGGATCTCCCAGGACGCTGTACTCGGTGAAGCTGAGGTAGACGCCCCGGATGCTTGGCACGAGGTAGAAGGCCACGAAGCCGATCAGGGCCGGGGCGATGAAGAGAAGGGCGACCCTCAGGTCGCTGCGGGTTCGGCGCCGGCCACGGGGGGCGGCATTGCCCGTTCCCGTGCCGGTCGCCTTGCGGGCCGGAACGGCTCCGCGGGCAGTTGTGGTGGTCATTTGTGGTTCCTCCGCTGTTACATGAATGCTGTGACGTGGATTACAACTGAGGCTTGAATCTACACGAGTAACTTTCTAATGCGCAACCGTTTCTTTTATGTTTCCGGGCGGAAACTTTCTGCTCATCACCTGCTATTGACTCGAGTAGAAACTGGTGTGAAACTTGCGTGCATGACTTTCTCACTAGGAATCGTCGGCGCCGGACAGTTCGCAGGCGCCTTCGCCAAACTCTTCGACGCCCATCCCGCGATTTCAGAAGTCCATGTCACCGACGTCCTGCCGGAACGGGCCGAGGCCCTCCGGGAGCGGCTCGGCCTCGCAGGGACCTATCCCAGCTTTGAGGCCATGCTCGACGGCGGCCTCGACGCCGTGGCGATCTTCACTCAGCGCTGGACGCACGGCCCGCTGGTGCTGCAGGCGCTCCGGGCGGGCAAGCATGTGTATTCGGCAGTGCCGATGGCCATCAGCGAGGACGAGATCGCCCGGATCATCGAGGCTGTCCGGGAGACGGGCCTGACCTACATGATGGGCGAGACGAGCTACTACAACCCCGCCACCGTCTATGCCCGCAAGCGCAAGGCTGAGGGCGCCTTCGGCCGCATCTTCTACGCCGAGGGCGACTACGTCCACGACATGGATCTCGGCTTCTACGAGGCCTACCAGTACAGCGGCGGGGAGGACTGGAAGCGCACCGCCAGCTACCCGCCCATGCTGTACCCGACCCACTCCACCGGCGGGGTGCTGGGTGCGATCGGCGGCCATGCCGTCAGCGTCAGCTGCATTGGCGTGCGCGATGAGCGCGGGGACGGTGTGTTCGACAAGGACGTCAGCATGTTCGGCAACGACTTCTCCAATGCCACCGCGCTGTTCGAGCTTTCTACCGGCGGGTCCATGCGCATCAACGAGATGCGCCGCGTCGGCTACCCGTCCCACCTGCGCGAGAGCCGCTTCCGTTATTTCGGCACCGAAGCCAGCTTCGAGCAGCTGGCCCTGGTCAGTGTGTGGCAGGACAAGGAGTCCGTGACCGATGTCAGCGACGAACTGGCCACCCGGGCCACGCTCGCCGCGGACGATCCGGCGCTGGCCGGCGTCGCGCCGGCCCTGCGGGACGCCTTCAGCTCCGGGCTGGCCGCCGTGCACGACGCCGGCCGGCTTCCGGCCGAGTTCCGCGGACTTCACAACGGGCACGAGGGCAGCCACCACTTCCTGGTGGACGACTTTGCCACGGCCGTCGACACGGGAACGCTCCCGCCCGTCAACGCCTGGGAAGCCGCCCGCTACACGCTGCCGGGGATCGTGGCGCACGAGTCCGCCCTCCGCGGCGGGGAGCGGTTGCCCGTGCCGGACCACGGCGACGCCCCCGTCCGGCTGCCTGCGCAGGGAACCAATGAGGAAGGCTTTGCCGGGGAACTCCGGCGGTAGCATGGTCACTGTGCCACACTCGCCCGCCTCCGCCAGGCCCACGATCACCCGAAAAGACGTGGCCAGGCTGGCGGGCGTCAGCACCGCCGTCGTCAGCTATGTGGTGAACGGCGGCCCCAAGCGGGTCTCCCCGGTGACGGCCGCGAAAGTCCGCGAGGCCATCAGCGCCCTGGGATACCGGCCGAACGCCGCGGCGAGGGCCCTGAAGCTGGGCTCCAGCGAGATGCTCGGCATGGTGGTCCCGGACACCACCAACCCCTTCTTCGCCACTTTGGCCCGCGCCGTGGAGGAAGCCGCGGCGGCGCGCGGCTACGCCCTGCTGCTGGCGAACTCGGGCGGATCGGCGGCCAATGAGCGCCGCCAGGTCAGGAACCTCGCGAGCCGCCGCGTGGACGGGGTCTTCCTCTCCAGCGTGCTGTTCGAACCCGACCTGACCGAGCTGGAGCATTCGGAAATCCCCGCCGTGCTGCTTAACCACAGCACCGAGGTGCCGGGCTTCAACTCGGTCGGCGTGGAGCTGCTGGAAGGCTCCCGGCGTGCCGTCGAGCACCTGGTGGGCCACGGCCACCGCAACATCGCCCTGGTCATGGGCATGAACGCCGGCAATGATCTGGACGCCCGCGAGGTCGGCTGGCAGCAGGGCCTCGCGGAGGCCGGCCTCCCGGAAGGGCCCATTCTGCGCTGTGACTTCGACCGGCAGGGCGGCTACCGGGCCGGGCAGCGGCTGGTCGCGGCCGCGGACCGCCCCACTGCCGTGTTTGTCAGTTCCGACCTGCAGGCTGTCGGCCTGCTGCGCGCGGTGTCCGAGGCCGGGCTGCGGGTCCCCGAGGACCTGGCGGTCTTCTCCTTCGACGGCTCGGCTGAGGCGGAGTTCAGCTGGCCGCCGCTGAGCACGGTCGCGCAGCCTGTGCAGGCCATGGCCGAGGCCGCCGTCGAGGCGCTCATTGGCTTTGACGGCCTGTCTCCGACCCGGAACAGGATCTTTCCGGTGGACCTGGTCCTGCGCGCATCCTGCGGCTGCGCGCCGGTGCCCCTCCCCGTCCTTGCGGCACCGGCCGGACAGTAGCGCGGGTTTACCGCAGACTGCGACGACCGGGGCCGGCCTCCAAGAGGCCGACCCCGGTCGGACGTATATTGCGCGGGTCTTTGCCGTGCGGCTACCGGGCAGCCGATGGCGCCGTCTGGTCCTCCGCGGCGGCCGGTTCGCCGGCTGGATGCGCGTTCCGCAGGTGCCGGCCGGACCAGGGTCACTCGCCGTGGACGGCGGCCTGGCGCTCCTCGGACCGGTTTAGATAGGCCAGCAGCAGCGTGCCGGCGCGGTCCAGGTCCCCGGCTTCCAGGGCGGTGCAGATTTCCTCGTTGTCCGGCAGGTAGCCCCGGTAGAAGTGCGCATCCACGGTGGCCTTGTGGAAGAACAGCCGCATCTCGGCCAGGACCTGGGACATGATCGTGTCCAGCCGCCGGCTGCCCGCCAGGGCCACGATAGCGCCATGGAAATGCTGGTTGGCGCTGCCCAGGCCTTCCTCGTCATTGGCGGCGGCGGCGGCTTTGCCCTCTTCCACCGCAGCGCGGACCGCGGCCACGCGCTCCGGGCTGCCGCCGCCGCGGATCGCACTGACTTCAATGGCGCGGCGCACGGTATAGACGTCGTGGATGTCGCCGGCCTCGAGGCTGGCCACGAAGACGCCGCGGTTCGGGTGCCGGACCACCAGGCGCTCGGCCGCCAGTTCGGCGAAGGCCTCGCGGACCGTGTTGCGGGAGACGCCCAGGTCTTCGGCGATGCTCGACTCCGTGAGCCGGGCTCCCGGCAGGAGCAGGCCCTCCGCCAGTTGCAGGCGCAGCTCGGCCGCGACGCGGTCCGCCACGGAGGGGACGGCCACGCGCAGCCGCGCGGCAGCTGCGCCGAGGGCGGAGCCGGCAGCCCCATCGGGAGTGGTCATAGTGCCGAATCTACACGATTGTCCCAATGTTGAATCGTCGGATTGTTGAACAATCCGTGAAATTGATGCATCCTAGTAGGGGGCTATCATGAGACGAGGATCACAAATGGCAACCATTGACCTGAACAGCGACGTTGGCGAATCTTTCGGACGCTGGACCCTGGGCGACGACACGGCGATGTTCCGCTCGGTCTCCAGCGCCAACGTGGCCTGCGGATTCCACGCTGGCGACCCCAGCGTCATCCGCCGGACCTGCCGCGAGGCGGTTGCCGCCGGCGTCGTGATCGGCGCCCACGTCGGCTACCGCGATCTGGCCGGCTTCGGCCGCCGCTTCCTGGACATCGACCCGATCGAACTGGCCGACGACGTCGTCTACCAGATCGGTGCGCTGCAGGCGCTGGCTGCCGTCGAGGGTGGCACGGTTAAGTACGTCAAGCCGCACGGCGGCCTGTACAACGCGATCGTTTCGCACACCGCCCAGGCGAAGGCCGTCGTCGACGCCGTGAAATCCGTTGACCCGAACCTGCCCATCCTGGGCCTGCCGGGCTCGGAAGTGCTGCGCCTGGCCGAGGCCGCCGGCCTCCGCGCGGTTACCGAAGCCTTCGCGGACCGGGCTTACAACCCGGACGGCACCCTCGTGTCCCGTACGCTCCCCGGAGCCGTGCTGGAGGACCCCGCTCTCGGCACTGAGCATGTCCTCCGGATGGCCACCGATTCCGCCATCCGCACCATCGACGGCTCCATCCTGAAAATCCGCGCCGAAAGCATCTGCGTGCACGGTGATTCCCCGGGTGCCGTCGCCATGGCCGCCGCTGTCCGCGAAGCGCTCAACGCCGCAGACATCACCACCGCTGCCTTCGTCTAGACCGCAGCTTCACCGCTTCACACCCCGGTGCCACCGGGACCATCCGCACTTAACCCAAGCAACAGGCAGCACCCCGCACACCTGGAGGAAAACCATGACTGCAGCACCGCATCAGGCCACCCCGGCCGCCGGCAAGAGGAGGATCCCGCCCGGTGCCCTCAAGGCCTACATCGCGAGCCTCACCGGCACTTCGCTGGAGTACTACGACTTCGCGATCTACTCCGTGGCCTCGGCCTTGGTGTTCCCCAAGGTCTTCTTCCCGGGCAACGACGAATACGTCGGGCTGCTGCTGTCGTTCTCGACCTTTGCGGTGGGCTACCTCGCCCGTCCCATCGGCGGCGT
This sequence comes from Arthrobacter sp. 131MFCol6.1, assembly GCF_000374925.1. GTDB lineage: Bacteria > Actinomycetota > Actinomycetes > Actinomycetales > Micrococcaceae > Arthrobacter. The sequence continues at coordinate 54,573 of NZ_KB895552.1, read as the reverse complement.
GATCTTCGGCCGGCTCGGTGACAAAATCGGCCGCAAGCACGTCCTCGTGACCACCCTGCTGCTGATCGGCATCGCAACGGTGGTAATCGGCGCGCTCCCTGGCTACGCCACCATCGGTATAGCCGCACCCATCATCCTGGTGTTGCTGCGCCTGGCACAGGGCATCGGCGTCGGCGGCGAGTGGGGCGGTGCCGTCCTGCTCTCGAGCGAATTCGGCGACGCCAAGCGGCGCGGCTTCTGGTCTTCCGCCGCGCAGATCGGCCCGCCCGCCGGCAACCTGATGGCCAACGGCGTCCTGGCCGTGCTCGCCGCGACTCTCAGCAACGAAGACTTCCTCTCCTGGGGCTGGCGCGTGGCCTTCCTCGCCTCGGCCGTTTTGGTGGGCTTCGGCCTGCTGATCCGGCTCAAGCTCGAGGAAACCCCCGTCTTCAAGGCCATCCAGGCCCACGGCGAACAGCCCAAGGCCCCCATCAAGGAGGTCTTCACCAAGGAACCGCGCGCCCTCGTGGCCGCCGCCCTGTCCCGCATCAGCCCGGACGTGCTGTACTCCCTGCTCACCGTCTTCATGGCCGTCTACGCCACCAAGCAACTGGGCATGAGCACCAGCAACGTACTGACCGCCATCCTGATCGGCTCCGCCTTCCAGCTGGTCCTGATCCCTGCGGCGGGCGCCCTCACGGACCGCGTCAACCGCCGCCTCGTATACGGTATCGCCGCCGTCGGAACCGCCATTTACATCCCGCTGTTCTTCGTCATGATCCAGGACAAGTCGGTCCTCACACTGACCGTCGGCATCGTGATCGGGCTGGCCTTCCACGCCTTCATGTACGGCCCGCAGGCTGCCTACATCACCGAACAGTTCCCGGCCCGGCTGCGCTACGCCGGCAGTTCGCTGGCCTACACGCTGGCCGGCGTGGTCGGCGGCGCCATCGCACCGTTGGTCTTCACCGCCCTCTTCGCTGCCAGCGGCAATTGGTTCCTGATCGCGGGCTACCTCGCGGTCGCCTCGATCGTGACGGTCATCGGGCTGGCCATCGGGCGCAACCCGCATACCGACGAAGAAGAGCGGCTCCTGCAGGAAGCCCGCGCCTGAGCGGCGCGGGTCCTGTCCACCGGCACCGGCACAATGATTGAGGCAACTCGTGATTGAGACAGCAGGGGAACCCCTGAAGGTACAAGCGACCGGAGCAGGCGAAACCGCAGCTCACAAGGTCCGCTCTGTGCGGGCAGTGGGGACGCGCGCGGTCCTGGCCGAGCTCTCCGGCACCCAGGATGTGCTTGCCCTGCAGGCGCTGCTGCTGGAGAAGCCACTGCCGGGCCAGCAGGACGTCCTGGCCGCGGCCGAGACCGTCCTGGTCAAGGCCGAATCCCCGGCGTCGGCCCGGCGCATCGCCGCCCGCCTGATGCAGCTCGACCTCACCGCACCCGTCCAGCGCGACGGCGAGCTGGTGGTCATCGACACCGTGTACGACGGCGAGGACCTCGCCGAAGTCGGGCGGCTGACCGGCTTGGGAACCGACGGCGTGATTGCCGCCCACTCCGGGCAGATCTGGACCGTTGCCTTCGCCGGCTTTGCCCCCGGATTCGGGTACATGATCGGGGAGAACCAGCAGCTGGAAGTGCCGCGCCGTAGCTCGCCCCGCACTGCAGTTCCCGCGGGCTCCGTGGCGCTGGCCGGCAACTACTCGGCCGTGTACCCGCGCCGGTCCCCGGGCGGCTGGCAGCTGATCGGGCGCACCAACGCCAAGATGTGGGACCTGGACCGGGAGCCGCCCGCCCTGGCCGCCCCCGGCCACCGGGTGCAGTTCCGTCCGGTCCGGGATGCACTCGCCCTAGCGGCGGAGCCGGTAGCGGAGCCCGCGGCGGCAGTCGCAGAAGCTTCCGCCGATGGACTCCGGATCGTTTCACCGGGTCTTCAGAGCCTGATCCAGGACCTCGGCCGGGACGGCCACTCCGGCCTGGGCGTCTCCGCCGCCGGCGCGCTGGACCGGGCCTCGCTGCGCCGGGCCAACCGCCTCGTCGGCAACGCCCCCGGCGCAGCCGGCATCGAGACCGTCGCGGGCGGCCTCAAGGTCCAGGCCGTGGGGGACCGGGTCCTCGCCGTCGCCGGGGCGCCGTCGGAACTGAGCATCGCCTCCGCACCGGACGAGGCCGGCGATACGTGGCAGCGCACCGTGCCGGTGGCCACTCCCTTCGCGCTGCTCGACGGCGAAACGCTCAGCATCGGTGCGCCGGAGAGCGGCTTCCGCAGCTACCTCGCGGTCCGCGGCGGGGTGAATGCCGCCCCGGTACTGGGCAGCCGCTCCACGGACACCATGTCCGGGATCGGTCCTGCGCCCCTGGCCGCCGGGCAGCTACTGGGCACCGGCGGAGAAGCCGAGAGCGGCGTCGTCGGAAATCCCGAACTGCAGCCGGACTACCCGGGCGCCGGGGTGACCGTCCTCGACGTCGTCCCCGGCCCCCGCGCCGACTGGTTCGATCAGGCGGCACTGGACTCCTTTGCCGCCCAGGACTGGGCCGTGCTGCCGCAGTCCAACCGCGTCGGCATGCGGCTGGACGGTACCCCGCTGCAGCGCAGCCGCCAGGGCGAACTGCCCAGCGAAGGCACCGTCGCCGGCGCCCTGCAGGTTCCGCCGGAGGGCCTTCCCGTGCTGTTCCTGGCCGACCATCCGATCACCGGCGGCTACCCGGTGATCGCCGTGGTGGTCGACTCCCAGCTGGACCTCGCCGCCCAGGTCCCGATCGGCGGCAAGATCCGCTTCCGCTGGGCCGAATCCGCCCCCGCCGAACACACCCCCAACAACGAAGAAGCGAGTAACTGATGCGCAAGGTCCTGATCGCCAACCGTGGAGAAATCGCGGTCCGCATAGCCCGGGCCTGCGACGACGCGCAGCTGGCGTCCGTCGCTGTCTACGCCGACATCGACGCCGACGCCCTGCACGTCTCGGCCGCAGATGTTGCGTTCAGCCTGGACGGCAACTCGCCCGCGGACACGTACCTGAACATCCCCAAGCTCCTGGCGGTGGCGGCCCAGTCCGGTGCGGACGCCGTCCACCCCGGCTACGGCTTCCTCTCCGAGAACGCCGACTTCGCCCAGGCCGTCCTCGACGCCGGACTGACCTGGATCGGCCCCAGCCCGGACGCCATCCGTTTACTCGGCAACAAGATCACCGCCCGCGACGCCGCCGTCCGGGCCGGCGCACCCCTGGTGGCCGGCAGCGACGGTCCCGTCGACACGGCGGCCGAGGCCCGCGCCTTCGCCGAACAGCATGGCCTGCCGATCGCCATCAAGGCCGCGTTCGGCGGCGGCGGTCGCGGCATGAAGGTGGTCCGGGCCATCGACGAGGTCGAGGAAGCCTTCGACTCCGCCGTCCGTGAAGCCGTTGCCGCCTTCGGCCGGGGCGAGTGCTTCGTGGAGCGCTACCTGGACCGTCCCCGCCACGTCGAGGCGCAGGTCCTGGCGGACGCGCACGGCAACGTCGTGGTCGTCGGAACCCGCGACTGCTCCCTGCAGCGCCGGCATCAGAAGCTCCTGGAAGAGGCCCCCGCGCCGTTCCTGAGCGACGAGCAGACCACGCTGATCTATGACGCCGCCAAGGCCGTCTGCCGGGAAGCGGGCTACTCCGGCGCCGGCACGGTGGAATTCCTCGTCGCGGCGGACGGCACCGTGGCCTTCCTCGAGGTCAACACCCGGCTGCAGGTGGAGCACCCCATCACCGAGGAAACCACGGGGATCGACCTCGTCCAGGAACAGTTCCGGATCGCCGCGGGCGAGCCGCTGCGCCTGACCGAAGACCCGGCGCCGCGCGGACACGCCTTCGAATTCCGGCTCAACGCCGAGGACGTGGGCCGCGGCTTCCTGCCCTCGCCCGGCACCATCGTCGAGTTCGCCGGCCCCACCGGCCCGGGCATCCGCCTCGACACCGGCGTCCGCTCCGGCTCCTTCGTCGCGCCGCAGTTCGATTCCCTGCTCGCGAAGCTGATCGTCACCGGCGCGGACCGCCAGCAGGCCCTGCGCCGCGCCCGCCGGGCCCTCGCCGAAATGCGCATTACCGGCGTGGCCACCGTGCTGCCGTTCCACCGGGCCGTGCTGGAATCCCCGGACTTCACCTCCGAGGAGGGCCTCGGCATCCACACCCGCTGGATCGAAACCGACTTCGCGGACAGCATCCCTGCCGACCCCGACTACAGCACCACCGCCCCCGACGGTGCACGCCGCACCATCACGGTCGACGTGGACGGCCGGCGCCTCGCCGTCGGCCTTCCGGCGGATTTGCTCGACGGCTGGGCCCGCGCGGGCGGTCCGCTGCCCGCGGGCGTGTCTTCCGTGTCCGACGGCGGTGCCGCCGCCGCTGCTGACCCGGGGGAGTTGCGCGCGGACATGGCCGGGACCGTGGTCAAGTGGCTCGTCGAGCCGGGAGCCGAAGTCTCGGCCGGAGATCCGGTGGTGGTCCTTGAGGCCATGAAGATGGAAACCCAGGTCTCCGCGCACCGGGACGGCACCGTCACCGACGTCCGCACCGAAGCGGGCGGGGTTGTCACGGCCGGCGCGGTGCTCGCGCTGATCGGGTAGCCACATTCTGCTGATGTTTGGCGAGTGACTGGGCCGTTTCCGCTAGCGGAAGCGGCCCAGTCACGTTCGAGCGAGACGTGGCTATGCCTCGACGGCGTGGATCACGTCGCAGTGCCACCACACCGAGTCTCCCGCCTGCACATCGGGGATGGACGAGAGCGCGCGCATCAGGAGCGGGCGGAGCAGGATGTAGGCCATGGCTTCCGGGATCGGGACGGTCTGCAGCACGCCCTGGTCGTTGTCCATGTCCGACAGCGCCGTCCAGCCCTGGAACGTGCGGAAGTCTGCGGCAGAACGGCCGGACCCTCATGGAGCGTCTGCTCGGTCTGGGATCACGACGGCCGGCGGTCTTTCCCTCGACATGGACCGATACCGCGGTCTCTTTGCGGAACAGCCTGACTCCCCGGCGGTCGTAGGCTTCCTCGAACTTCTGGGCGAAGCCATCGGCAACACAGCCACCCTGAGCGACCCCGCGGCTGTCGTGCTGAGCGGGCCGCTGGTGGACTGCCCGGCGTTTGTCGACCGATTGCGCGACTGCCTCTTGCCGCACCTGCTGGAACCCTCAACCATGGTGACCGTCAGTGATCTCGGTACAGAGGGGCCCTTGACCGGGGCCTCATTGCACGCCGGTGAAGCGGCAGTGGAAGGGATCTGGGCCGAATACCGCCGGTGATCTTCAGGTGATCTGCCGGTCTTTTTGCGGGCCGGACCCCCCAAAAACGAAGCCGGCCGGGCACGCTGGGGAGTGTGCCCGGCCGTGTGCCCGGTGTGTGCGGTTGTTGCCCGCTCGGGTCCGTGACTCTGCGAGGGGCGGACGGGTCCTGGGTGAACCTTGACCGGGCGGGCAGGTGTGGTAGGTTCGCGAGAAGTATCCGCGGTCTGCTGTCTCGGGGCCATGTTTTGGGGGAATCATGGCTACTTTGAGTGCGCAATTTCGGCGGGGGACCGCTTGCCTGGCTGCCGCGTTGGGTGTCCTGCTTGCAGCATCAGCGGTGACCGCGCCAGCGGCGACTGCAAACGACGTGCTGACGTCCCCTGTCGCGGTGGCCGAGACGTACGCGACGCCGACCGTGCCGGGTGCGTTGGTCCCGGTCACCCCATTCCGGGCACTGGACACCCGGACTTCTGCTGCGGTGCGCCCGGACGGGACCGTGTCCTTCCAGGTCGGCGGGGCGCATGGGATTCCGGCGAAGGTTTCCGCTGTGACCTTCAACCTCACCGCCACCGTGCCACGGTTGATCGGGTACATCACCGCCTACGCCTCCGGGACACGCCGGCCCGATTCGTCCAACCTGAACTTCCTCGCCGGCCAGACGGTCGCGAACTCCGTCACCGTACCCGTCGGCGCCGACGGCAAGGTCACCTTGTTCAACCGCTCCTCCGGCACCACCCATCTCATTGCCGACGTCTCCGGCTACTACCTCCCCGGGGCATCCAAGAACTCGGCTCTCACCTGGGGCGAAAACCGCTTCAGCCAGCTCGGCAACGGCACCACGCCCTACCGTTCCACCCCGGCTGCCGTGAGCGGACTGAGGGGAGTCAAAGCCCTGGCCGGCACCGGCGGTTCGAGTTACGCGCTGTTATCCGACGGGACCCTCCGTGCGTGGGGCTCGAACGAGCAGGGCCAGCTTGGCAACGGCACCAGCATCAGCAGCACAACGCCTGTCCAGGTCAGCGGCCTCACCGGTGTAACGTCCATCGCCGCCGACTGGTCCACGGCCTATGCGCTTCTGAAGGACGGGACCGTTCGATCCTGGGGTTCCAACACGAGTGGCCAGCTCGGCAACGGCTCGGTCTACGGGAGCAGCAGTCCCGTCCAGGTCAGGGGGCTCACCGGCGTTACCGCCCTCACTGCGGGCTCCGGCGCCGCCTACGCGCTGCTGAAAGACGGGACCGTCCGGTCGTGGGGCTACAACTGGGGCGGACAGCTCGGCGACGGCACCACCGGGAACAGCTACGTGCCCGTCCAGGTCAAAGGGCTCACCGGTGCAAGGTCCATCGCGGTCGGGTCGTCCGCGGCCTACGCGCTGCTGAACGACGGAACCGTTCGCGCCTGGGGGTTCAGCATGGGGGGCCGGCTCGGCAACGGCGGCGGCGTCAGCGACGGCCTCACCCCGGTCCGGGTCCAGGGCCTCACCGGGGTCACGGCGCTCACGACTGGCGGAGGAGGCACTGCCTACGCGCTGCTGACGGACGGTACGGTCCGTGCCTGGGGCGGCAACTCGAATGGCGAGCTCGGCAACGGCACCACCGGCAACAGCAACGTGCCCGTCCAGGTCAAAGGGCTCAGCGCGGTCTCTTCCATCACGGCCGGAGGAGGCACTGCCTACGCGCGGCTGTTGGACGGGACGGTCCGTGCCTGGGGCGGCAACGCGTACGGCCAGCTCGGCAACGGCACCACCGGCAACAGCAACGTGCCTGTCCAGGTCAACGGACTCACCAGCGTTACCGCCGTCACTGCTGCCTACGGCACGGCATACGCGCTGCTGAACGACGGGTCAATCCGTGCTTGGGGCGGTAACCGAGTCGGCCAGCTAGGCAACGGCACCAATGCCGACCGCAGCATTCCCGGCCCGGTCCACGGGCTCTCCGACGCCACTTCCATCTCCGCCACCGGGACCTCGGCCTTCACCCTGCTTGCAGACGGGACAGTCCGTGCCTGGGGCGACAACTACGAGCGGCAGCTCGGCGTCAGTGGCACGGTGCCGTTTAGCAGCTTGCCTGTGGGCATCTCCGGGTTGTCGGGGGTTGCCATGGCCGCACAGGGCACCGCCAGCAAATATGCACTGCTGGCTGACGGGACAGTCTGGGCGTGGGGCAACAACTTTATGGGCCAGCTCGGCAGCGGGGTGCCCGTCCACGACTCGAGTGTTCCGGTCCGGGTCCGGGGCATCACCGGCGCCGTGTCGATCACGGCCGACGGCGACACTGCCTACGCGCTGTTGGCGGACGGGACCGTCCTGGCGTGGGGAGACAACTACATGGGCCAGCTCGGCAACGGCAACAACGACAACAGCAGCACCCCCGTCCAGGTCCAGGGCCTTGCCGCGGTCAGCTCCATCACGGCGAGAAACGGCAGCGCCTTCGCCCTGCTGAAGGACGGAACCGTCCGCGCCTGGGGCGGCAATCAATTCGGCCAGCTCGGCGACGGCACCACGGAGCGCCGCAACATCCCGGTCCAGGCCAAGGGCCTCAGCGGTGTGACATCGTTGAAGCTCAGCCTGTCAGACTATGTGGTGATCTATGCGGTGCTGGGCGACGGCACCGTCCGTGCCTGGGGGAGCGGCGCTTCCGGCCTGCTCGGCATCGGCACGAGGACCGACAGCGCAGTGCCGGTCCAGGTCACCGGCCTCGCCGGCGTGTCCTCCATCGCGACGGGCAGAGGCACTGCCTACGCCCTGCTGAAGGACGGAACGGTCCGCGTCTGGGGCAACGGCGGGTACGGCCAGCTCGGCAACGGCACCAACGACGACGCCAGCACGCCTATCCCGGTTAAGGGCATCATTGGAGCCACCTCCATCGCGGCAGGAGAGTCAGCAGCCTACGCGCTGCTGCGCGACGGCACAGTCCGCGCCTGGGGCAACAATAAGCACGGCGAGCTCGGCAACGGCAGTACCAGCTACACCGGTGCCCCCGTCCAGGTCACAGGACTTACGGGCGTCACATCCATCACGGTCAACGGACGCGCAATATTCGCGCTGATGAGCGACAAATCCGTCCGCGCCTGGGGTGCCAGCCCCCATGGCCAGCTCGGCAACGGCACCACCGCCGACACGAGCACCCCCGCCGAAGTCCCCGGCCTCACTGGCGTCACGAGCCTCTGGCCCTAGGTGAAGCCCCCCTCGGACGTCGTGAACAGCGGGGCGCCGCGGGCGGTCTGGTCGCCGATTCGCGCAGAGCCTAGAATCGGGCTGGGCGCACCGGGCCAAGGCACCGGCCGGACACGCCCCCCGCAGAACCAAGGCCATGTTCGAGCGGTGCCAGTAGAGGAGGCCCGCCATGACGGTCATCAACAGGCCCATGAGTTCGCTGCCGCGGGAACGCGCGTCCCGTGGGGAGTCCTGAGCGCCATGGACACCCCGGGAAAACTTGAAACGGAACAAAAATACGACGCCGGGACCTCTGCGGCGCTGCCGGAACTGCAGGAAATCGAGGGTGTGGACCACGTCGCGGAGCCTGTGACGGATCAGCTTGAGGCTGTGTACTTCGATACTCCGGCCCTGGCCCTCGCTGCACGGCGCATGACCCTGCGGCGCCGCACGGGCGGAGCCGATGAGGGCTGGCACCTCAAGCTTCCCGCCGGAACGGACCAGCGGGAGGAGATCCATGCGCCGCTGGGCCAGCCGGAGACTGTTCCGGAAGAACTGTCCGACCATCTGCAGGTCTTCATCCGCGGCGACGCACTCGTGCCCGTCGCCCGGCTGAGCACGCGGCGCACCACCTACCGGCTTTATGGGCCTGGCGGTGAGCACCTGGCCGACTTTGCCGACGACCACGTTCATGCCGAGGCCCTGCGGCCGCCGGGACCCGCCGTCGATTGGCGTGAATGGGAGCTCGAACTCGTCCACGGCACAGCAGAGCTCTTCGAGGCTGCCGCCGCAACCCTGGCATCTACCGGAGTCAGCCACTCCGCTTATCCTTCCAAAGTCGCCCGTGCCCTGGGCGATGCCTGGCCGGCCGAGTTCAGTCCCCGGACTCCGACGCCCCGGAAGAAGGGACCGGCAGTCGACGTCGTGACCGCCTACTTGGACGCGCGGATCGGCGACTTCATCGCCAACGATCCGGGCGTGCGGATGGGGACACCGGATTCCGTCCACAAGATGCGGTCCGCGACCCGCCGGGCGCGGTCCGCCCTGGCCACCTATCGCAAACTCTTCAACCGGTCAGCGGTGCGGGAACTCCAGGCCGAACTGAAGTGGCTTGGCCAGGTCCTGGGTCCGGCCCGCGATGCCGAAGTCATGCTGGAGCGGCTTCGCCAGCACATCCTGGAACTACCCGAAGAACAGAGGTCCGGCCTGTTGACCCAGATGATCGAACAGGAGCTGGTCGCAGCCCATGACGCAGGCTACAGAAACGTCCTGAAGACCCTCCGGACCGGCCGCTATTTCCGTCTCCTAGGCGCCCTGGAGGACTTCCGGGACCACCCCCCTGCCAAGCCACGCGCCTTCCGGCCCGCCCGTAAGGTGACGGCCAAGCTGGTGAACAAGGCCGCGCAGCGGGTGGAGCGTGCCCGGAAGGCCGTCAAAGGCTCCGCCGACACGGCCGCACGCGACACGGCGCTGCATGAGGTCCGAAAAGACGCCAAACGCCTGCGCCACGCGGGCGAATCGGTCACGGAGATCCACGGCAAACGCGCCGCCAAGCTCACCAAAGCGGCCGGACGGCTCCAGACGGTACTCGGCGACCACCAGGACAGCGTCATGGCGACCGACCTCCTGCACAGGCTCGCGGCCACCCCGGACCGGCCCGTCGATACTGACCTCGGCTTTGAGAGTTTGCTGGAGATGGAAGAACGCATTGCCCTCAAGACGGAGACCAAAGCCCGCAAGGCAGGGAAAAAGCTTCGCGGCCTGCGGCTGCGGCCCTGATCCGGGACGCGTCGAGTTACCGGACGGACAGCCCGCGGGCCATCGCGGACACTCTGCCGCGATCCCTGCGGTACATGGCGGAGTGATCGAGAAAATCCTCCCGTCCGGTAGCCGCAGCGCGGCCGTCCGTCAGCTCCGCCAGTTCGTCCAGCCTCGCCGCCAGGGTTTGGAACACTTGCCCGTGTCCGAAGCGGGCACCGTACGCGTCAATGAGGGCATCCAGACGGGGCAGCCGCTGCTGCTCGTCCGGGGCCCCGGGGCCGCCGTTCTCGCCCAGCGGCACGAGTCGGTAGGCCAGGTAGGCAAAGTCCCAGATCCGTGGCCCCGGCGAGGCCGTGTCGAAGTCGATGAGCGCGGTCAGCCGCCCGTCGGCAAACACCATGTTGTACGGCGCGGCGTCGTTGTGGCACACGACTTCTGCGGGTTGGTGCGTGGGCAGTTGCCACGTGAGATCCGCCTGGGCCAGTCCGACGCTGGCGTCGTGGATGCGGCGGAGTAGGGCCCCGGCGTCACGCAGAAGGCAAGGTTCCCAAATCCAGTCTGGCAACGGGTAATGTGCTGCATCGCCGTCGATGAAGCTGAGTACCTCCCGGCCATGTTCGTCCATGCCCAGTGCCTGGGGGACCTCAGTGATGCCAGCATGCCGAAGCGTTTCGAGGAGCGAATGGACGGCCGGCGTCCACGGTCCTGCGGTCCGGCGCACCGTGTCACCGACCCGCGTGACGAGAGTCGAATTGCCTCCGGCCAGAACCTCTTCTCCATCCATCCGCCCAAATCTACCCGCTCGACCGCCGTAGGAGAGGGGGCAAAGGCCCGGCCTCACACGGCCCGGACATCGGCGTCGACTGCATCACTTTGTGCCTCTTCCGAAGATGGAACCGTGACGGTCCGCCGCCAGCGGGCGCATCCGTGTCAGGATCAGTCATGACCGACCGCCTGATGCTCCTCGACACCGCGTCGCTGTACTTTCGTGCGTTCTACGGCGTACCCGACACGATCCGCCGCGGCGACGGCACCCCGGTGAACGCCGTTCGCGGGCTGCTCGACATGATCGCACGGCTCACCACCGACTACGGTGCGACGCATCTCGTCGCGTGCTGGGATAATGATTGGCGCCCGCAGTGGCGGGTGGACCTCATCCCGAGCTACAAGTCGCATCGGGTCGCCGAGGCAGTGGCGGGCGCCCCCGATGTGGAGGTGGTGCCGGACGCGCTCGAGGCGCAGATTCCGATGATCCGCCGGGTGCTCGAGCTCGCCGGCATCGCCGTCGTCGGGGCTGCCGACCACGAGGCCGACGACGTCATCGGCACCTATGCCAGCCACGCCGAGCTTCCGGTCGATGTGGTGACAGGCGACCGCGACCTCTTCCAGATCGTCGACGACGCCCGTCAGGTGCGGGTAATCTACACCGCGCGCGGCATGAAGAACCTTGAAGTCCTGACCGACGCCGTCGTCGTCGGCAAGTACAGCGTCCTGCCCGGGCAGTATGCCGACTACGCGACCCTGCGCGGTGACACCTCCGACGGGCTGCCGGGCGTTGCCGGCATCGGCGAGAAAACCGCCGCGTCGCTGCTCGGCGAGTACGGCACGCTCGACGGGCTGCTCGCGGCTGCCGCGGACCCAGGGAGCGGGCTGTCCACCGCCGTGCGGTCGAAACTCGCCGCGGCGGCGGACTACCTCGCGGTTGCGCCCGCCGTCGTGAAGATTGTGAGGAACCTGGAACTGCCGACGCTCGAGGAGGCAGGCGCGCAGCTGCACCCTGTCCCCGGCGGTTCGCGCGCCGAGCTTGAGCGTCTTGCCACCGAGTGGAACCTCGGCGGTTCGGTCACGCGGCTCCTTGAGGCACTCGACCTGCGCCGTTAGGGTTCCCTGGATTGTGGGGGCAAATGCCGGGGCGGAAATGCGATCCGGACCGCACCTCCGCCCTCCGGCGGCCTGTTGTCAGTGTTTCTTGAAGGCGTCCTTGACCTTTTCGCCGGCCTGCTTCAGGTCTGCTTTGACTTGATGGCTTTTGCCCTCGGCCCTCATCTTGTCGTCGCCGGTGGCTTTGCCGGCGGCCTCTTTGCCTTTGCCGTGGAGTTTCTCGGCGGCATTGTGGATCTTGTCACCCAGGCCCATGATGAACCTCCTTATTGATGTCGCCCCCGCGACGTGAATGCCATGGAGGCCACACTTAATTGTAGGGACAGAACCGTGGAAAGCGGGGGCCATTTGGGGCGGTCCGCGCCATCCTCCGCTCCGGGACAATAATCGAAATCAGGCGATCACGGGGCCGGAATGCAATTCCCGCCACGCTGAGTTATTCGGGCAGGGACCATTGGCAGGGATGGCTGCGCGCCATCCGAAGCGGCGGTGTTAGTCGGCAAGGATGCGGTAGAGCGCGCGGCGGGTGTCATCGATTACCGTCATTGCGGCATTGCGTTGTTCCTCGGTTGCCGAGAAGCGGAATTGGTGGATGACTCCCATGAGTTTTCCGACGCTTTGGTGGAACGCCGGTCCGGATCCCTCGGGGTCGGTGTTCCAGGCGTTCCCCAGCTCCTCGGCGTGATCGGCCACGTAGGCCTTGCCCGCATCGGTGAGGGTGAATTCGGTGCGCCGGCCATCACCTACGGGCGCAATGAGCTCTTCGTCAACGAGCTGCTGGAGCGTGGGGTAGACGGACCCCGGGCTCGGCCGCCAGGCTCCTGACGTCTTTTCCGCAATGGTCTTGATCAGCCCGTAGCCGTTGGACGGTGATTCAGCCAAGAGGGAGAGAATCGCCCAACGAACGTCGCCCCTGCTGGCCCGCCGCGACCCGCCGGGGCCAAAGCCCGGTCCGAAACCCGGGCCGAAACCCGGACCGAAACCCTGACCGAAGCCGGGCCCGAACCCGCGGCCCGGGCCGAAACCGCCGTGTCCGTGGGGTCCGCGGCGGCTCCTGCCGCGCCCGAAGCGTCCGTGGGCGGGTCCGGCGTCCGTAAATTTGTCGTCCTGCATGCCTTTCATAGCGGCATCGACCTTCCAAATAAGGTGAATCCTTTGATGGTCGCCGATCGTTCGGCGATAATCAACGATATATCGGTGAATATCATTGATCAAGGGTCTGCCAGCGCGGTTTGTCCGGAAAAACTATTCCGTGCCGGACTGCCGGGAGGTCTCCGTCCCGCCAAACCGCCGGAAGGATGCGCTCTGCTGGGCAAGCCGGCGCATGGCCAGGAGCACCGGTTCCATCAGGAGCGTCCCGAGGACCACGTGCCGCATCGCGGCCTCGGCCGAATCCGTGGGGACACTTTCGACGTCGGCCTCCGCGATGTCCTGCATTGCCGTGGCATAGCGGTCCAAGAGCGCCGCTGGCGCCTCGAATCCCGCCTCCGAGAGCCCGTGCAGGGCCTTTACCAGGGCCGCCTGGGTATCGCGATCGCAAGTCTCAGCGCCCCAGCCCCAACGGTCCAGGAGCTCTTGTGCCGAGGAGAGGTCGGCGTCGTCCGGTGCGGTCCGGGAGACCGCATGGTGCGCGATTCCGAGCAGGTCGTGGCCCGACTCCGGCGGGTTTTCCAGGCCAAGCAGTACCTCGCGGGTGGCGCTGACGCTGAGCCCGGCCGTGCCAATGAGTGCCCGGATCAGCTTCAGCCGCCGTACGTGCGAGTCGTCGTAGCGAGCCTGGGTCGCGGAGGTCAGTACGCCGTCGTGAAGCAGTTTCTCCCGGAGGTAGTACTTGATGGTGGCCACAGGAACCTCTGTGGCCGCGGCCAGCTGTGAGATGCGCAAAGTTTCTCCTTGACTTAGATAGTAGCACTCACCAATATTGGAGAGTATCAGTATCTAGTTAGGGGAAAAGCATGGCACGCATCAATGCTGGACGTTTCACGCACCGCCATTCCGGTGACTTGGTGGTCTTCCTCATCGGCATGCGCATCAACAGTCCCTGGCGACCGGATCTGTGGCTGCCAGTCTTCTTTGCGATGCCCCGAATGCTGACCGAGCTCTTTAAGGAGCCGGGTTCCGGCCTTCTAGGCTTTCGATTTGCCCTTGGAGCCGGCGGGCCGGTTATCGTGCAGTACTGGGACTCGCTGGACAAGCTGTATGCCTACGCCAGTGCGCCCGAATCCGAGCACAGGCCGGCCTGGACTGCCTTTAACCGCCAGGCCAGGAAGGCCCCCAGGGCCGTCGGCATCTGGCATGAGACATTCCAGGTGAGCCGGGCAGAGAGCATGTACGTCTCGATGCCTACCGAAGGTCTCGCGCAAGCCACGGAGCTGGTGCCTGTCGGGCCCGGAAGCCATCACGCGAAGGATCGGCTCTCTAAGCCCCGCTGATGCGGCGCCGGCTTTCCTAACGCAGGAGCGTGTTTTTCTGCCGCGGCTTGACGATCGAGTTCTGACCGCAGTTGGTGCAGGTGATGTCGTAGGCCCTGGAAATCGTGAAGACGGGGATGAAAAACACGGTGAATTTGGTGGCGCGTTCCTGCAGTTGATGCTGCGCGAATTGGTGGCAGTACTGGCACGTTGCCATCCGTTCGGGATGGCCATGCAGCACGGTCTTGAGGCCGAGGAGGACAAACATGGCGCGTCCTTTCAAAGGAAGTTCCGGATCAGGGTTTGGCCGGGGCCTCCGGCAGCGGGAGGCGGGCCGCGAGCCCCGAGAGCAGGATGGTGATTCCCTCATCCAGCTCGGCCATCCCGTCATAGTCGGCGAGAACCGGGGCGAGGGCGCGGAGGCGGGGGAATTCCTTCGGCGGCAGGCGGTGCAGGCCCAAGCGGAGAAGGGCCTCATTTTCCTCGGGGTCGACGACGAATTCCTGCAGTTCGTTGAGGATATGCCCGTAGAGGTATCCGTAGTAGGCGCGGTAGACGTGCAGTGCGTCAACGGGGGCGAATCCGGCGTCGATCAGCAGGGACAGGATCTGCTCCAGCGGACGCAATGTTCCCAGCGGCCGCAGTCCCAGGGGCGTTGACAGGGGGCGGGTCACGAGGAGGGGCACGACGTTGGGGTGCCGGAGCGCCAGGAGCCGCAGGTCGTGGGCAATGCGCCGGAGCTGCGACTGCCAGTCGGGATCATCGGGAATGATGGCCAGTTCGTTCAGCACGAGTTCTGAGACGCCGTCCAGCAGGGCCGCGCGGTTGGCGGCGTAGCGGTACAGGCTCATGGGGTCCCGCCCGAGTTCCTGCCCGAGCCTGCGCATGGTGAGGGCGTCGAGTCCTTCGGCGTCCACCAGTGTCAGTGCCGTCGACAGGACAATCTCCCGGCTGAGGCGAGCCTTCTTGCCGGGAGCCGCAGGGGGCGCCGGATGCTCTTCGGACGACATGGTTTTCCGTTCGGGTCGGTTCAGAGTGGTGGCATTTGCGGGATGAAAAGCCGGTTGCTTAATGTGTAGTCTACGCCTACAGTCTACATTGTAGAGAAGTTGCATTGACTGGTTTCCGCAGGATGTGGACCCCCAGCCCAGTAACCCTTTATCCCCGGATCTGCGGTGACGCAGCAGTGCGGGAACTTGCTTCATCGCCCCGTGCATGGCCTTGACGCTCAGCTGCTGTAGCCACACGGCGGCACACAATGCACCGCGAAGAAACGAGCCACTCATGGCAACTTCCCAGTACGACCAATTCCTGCAGGAAGCCACCACCCGGGACCCTGCATCCGACCACGCCCTGGGCAGGGACTGCCTCTACGGGCTCTACACCAGCTGGTGTTTCCTGAGCCAGACCACGCCCCGCTCCGAAGATGCCTTCTGGGCGGCCATGAAAGAGAAGCAGGTCCATCCCAAGCGCAACGGCCTCCGCATGAAAGGACCGGCCGCGGCGGACTACATCCTGGCCAGCTACCCGGGCCTGGTCTGACCCGGATGACCATCACGTCAAGCACGTACTTGCCCCGGGACGCCCACCAGCCCCGGGGGCGCCGGCCTTGGTGTGCGACCTGTGAGACCGACCGGCACCTCCTCCTGGACTCTGTCGCCACCATGAATCCTCAGCAGGAAACCCTCGCGGCCGCCATCAGCTGCACCAGCTGCGGCAGCTCGCACGTGGTGGCTACGACTGCGGCGTTTCTCGCAACCATCCCGGCGCGGACCGGGAACAGCGGCGGCGCCGTGCACCGGGAGGACGCCTACCGCCACTGCCAGGAGCCGATGTCCGCAGTGGACCCCGAGCGGCGAAGTCCGCACCGGGCGGTTTCCACTCACGCCGGGAGTCCGGATTTTCTGGGCGAATATCTCCGGACGCGTGTTCTCCGGTGCCGGTGCGGGTTCCAGATGGAAATACCCCGCCCGTGACAGGCAGCACCCTCCAGGGTCTGTATCCAACAAAGTATTAGGGGCACACCGTTTCCAACCACAGCACTGCCACCACCGGACCCTCCGCGGCCCACAACCACCGACCCGGGCTTATGGACATGGATCTGTCCCCGCAGGGACTCGCGGACGCCCCGGCGAACGAAGTCGACCCGGACAGCCTCGTCTACACCGGCAACAGCTAAGGGGCTGCACCCTGGGCCCCCCGGCCGGTACCCCGGGCCGGGCCCGCATCGACGCACTTTTCACCGGCCGCAGCCAGTATCGCTGGGGCCCACGTAGGAGAAAAACATGAAGATCCCTGACGCGCGCGGACCCATCAGCGGTGGCCTATTCCGGCTTCTGGCCGACGGGACCGGAGATGTTTCCGCAGCCCAGGGCGCGCTGCACCGTCTTATAGAAGGGCAGCTGGCACTCACCGATGACGTCATCGACGACGGCGATGTGCAATTGGCCCTGTTCTGCCTGTACGAGCTGCATTACGGCGGCTTGGATGGGGTGGACAACCGCTGGGAATGGAACCCCGGGCTGATCACACTCCGGCAGATGCTGGAGGAACCGTTCGAACTCGCGCTGCGGTCCGCGGCCCGCTCGTCCGCCGGATCAGTCCAGCCTGCTCCTGCCGCCGGCCTGGACAGCGATGCCGTGGCGGACCTTCTCTTCGGGCTCGCGGGCCAGGACGGTGGACCGGGCATGTCCCGCCATGTGGCGAAGAAAGCAACCCTCGGGCAGCTCCGTGAATTCCTGGTCCACAAATCGATCTATCAGCTCAAGGAAGCCGATCCGCACACCTGGGCGATCCCGAGGCTGACCGGGCGGGCAAAGGCTGCGCTGGTGGAGATCCAGGCTGACGAGTACGGCGGAGGCCGTCCGGACCGCATGCACAGCGCACTGTTCGCCCGGACCATGCGAGGGCTGGGGCTGGACGATGTCTACGGCGGCTACGTGGACGCCGTCCCGGCCGTCTCTCTCGCCGCGGTCAACATGATGTCCCTTTTCGGCCTGAACCGCAGGCTACGGGGAGCCATCGCAGGGCATCTGGCGATTTATGAGATGACGTCCTCCCGGCCGAACCAGCTCTACGGCAACGGATTCCGGCGTCTCGGGTTCGGGGCCGATGTGACCGCGTACTTCGATGAGCACGTCGAAGCGGACGCCGTCCACGAACAGATCGCGGGCCGGGATCTCGCCGGAGGGCTCGTGGAGGCAGAACCGGGCCTTCTTCCGGACGTCCTGTTCGGCGCGACGGCGGCGCTTGCCATCGACGCCCGGCTCGCCGCGCACATCATGGGGGCATGGGAAACCGGCACGTCCTCGCTGAAGCCGCCTGTCCCCGCCGGGGTCTGACCCGGGCACGAACCCCAGACAGGGAGCACGAATGAACCAGAAACCGCAGGAATCCTCCAATGACGGCGCCATTGTTATTTGTCCCGACGGACCGATCCTGGTCCGCGGCGAATTTGAGATCGTCACCCCATCCGGGGGAGCAGTGCCGCGGACGCGCAAAACAGTCGCCCTGTGCCGCTGCGGCGCGTCCGCGATCAAACCCTACTGCGACGGCACCCACAAATTGATCGGGTTCCGAACCGAATACCCCGCCACCCCGGGGACGAAAGAAGCGACGTGAGGCACCCTGCGGGGCGTGCCCGCCACCAGCCGGGATCCTGACCGCCGGGACCTCTGGGGCGCGTCCCTCTCGGCGCCGGCATGCCGGGGGCTCGTGTTCACGCTCGTTTCGGCACCGGGGAATGCTGCTTCGGCGCCGGGGAATGGTTGGGGATCTGTGGCAATTATCGCCGGATTCGTGGCCTCCGGTGGGCGAAGTACCAGCGCCTTAGGCAGCCCGGCGGCTTACTCAAGGCGCCGGCGTCGTGCTCCGCAGTGTTGGCTGGGCGAAGGGGGCCGCGGGGCAACGAACGGGTAAACAGCGGGCAACGAAAAAAATAAAGCATATTTTTTAGGAAATATTTGACTCAATCTTTGAGGCGTGGCACGCGCGCGGAGAGTTTGTGCAAGCGCTTACATCGACCGGGGTGTGAGCCGTTTTAGTGCTTGAAATGTGGTTTTGATTCCTCGCCGGCACTGTCTACGGTGATGAACGTCCAGGAGGTCAGCACCCTCCCGGGCCACAGCGGGGCCCTACCGAGGTCCCGTCCCCTCGACACGATGGCGTCCTCGATGACGCCTACGGTGTCATTCGGGGCTGCCGGAGTTTCGGGGAATGAGGGCATAAGCCCGTCTTCCACGAATGGTCTCAACTCCGCGAGAAGAGCAAAAATGCACGAGCACCCCAATACACACCGGAAGCTGCGGTGGCGTTCTGTCGCCGCGGCACTGGCGGCGGCCGTGGCGGCCTCCGTCTTCCTTGCCGTTCCGTCAGCCCAGGCAAACACGCCCTCGGATCCGCCGAGCGGCGGGCAGATGCCGGCGCCGACACCCGGCTTCCCCCTGCCCACGAAGCACACGCAGCAGGCGTTTGATCCGGCAGCGGCCTTCACCTCCAAGTGGACGCGTGCCGATGCCAAACAGATCATGGCCCAAAGCAGCACAAGCGTGACCCCGGGCCAGAACTCCATGAGCCCGAACGTCACCATGCCGGAAATCCCCCAGGACTTCCCGGCCATGAACAACGACGTGTGGGTTTGGGACACCTGGTCCCTGACCGACGAGAACGCAAACCAGATCAGCTACAAAGGCTGGGACGTCATCTTCTCACTCGTTGCCGACCGTCACGCCGGCTACGGCTTCGACCAGCGGCACTGGAACGCCCGGATCGGCTATTTCTTCCGCAAGACCAACGCCGACCCGGCCAAGGACAAGTGGAACTACGGCGGACACCTGTTCCTGGACAACACCTCCGTCGGCAACACCGAATGGTCCGGCTCCACCCGCCTCATGCAGGGAAACCACGTCAACGTCTTCTACACGGCAACCACGTTCTACGACGTTGCCGAGCGCAACGCCGGCGGCGGCGGAATCGCCCCGGATGCCGTGATCGCCAAGGCGCTGGGCAACATCCACGCAGACAAGAACGGCGTGAGCTTCGACGGCTTCGAGCACACCAAGCTCCTGGAGCCCGACGGCGTCATGTACCAGAACAAGGCCCAGAACCCGGGCTTCGCCTTCCGGGACCCGTACACGTTCGCAGACCCGGCGCACCCGGGTAAGACCTTCATGGTCTTCGAAGGCAACACCGGCGGCAAGCGGGGCGACTACAAGTGCACGGACGGGGACCTGGGCTACCAGCCCGGCGATCCCCACGCCGAAGCCACGAGCACCGTGAACTCCACCACCGGTGCATGGTTCCAGACCGCCAACGTGGGCCTGGCCGTGGCCGACAACAAGGACCTGACCAAGTGGCACTTCCTGCCGCCGATCCTTTCCGCCAACTGCGTCAACGACCAGACCGAGCGTCCGCAGATTTTCATCCAGAACGAGGCCGGCAAGAACAAGTACTACCTGTTCACCATCAGCCACCAGTTCACCTACGCGGATGGGATGCGCGGCCCTGACGGCGTCTACGGCTTTGTGGGCGACGGCGTCCGTTCCGACTACCAGCCCATGAACAACAGCGGCCTGGCTCTGGCATCCCCCACGGACCTCAACATGCCAGCCAATGCTCCCGAAGGGCCGGATCCCCGCCAGAACGGCCGCCAGTTCCAGGCTTACTCGCACTACGTTCAGCCGGGCGGTCTCGTGCAGTCCTTCATCGACAACGTGAACGGTGTCCGCGGCGGTTCCCTCTCGCCCACCGTGAAGATCAACTTCCGCAACGGAGTTTCGGCAGTTGACCGCACCTTCGGCCAGAACGGCCTGGGCCCGTTCGGGTACCTGCCCACGAACCTCAACGTCGGCGGTGCCGGCCTCTACAAGTAGTAGTGCAGTAGGGCAGTCCTGAGGCGGAAGCGCCCGGATTCTCCGGGCGCTTCCGTCTCCCGCACCTGCAGGCCCCAGCTGAGGCGGGATGGCTTTCACCAGAACCAGGAATGTTGAATCATGAAAAACCTCGTACGCCCGCCGGCGCTGAAACACGGAAGGCCGAGCCGCCGGACGATCTGGATAGCGGTGGCAGCAGCGGCCGCGGCCGTCCTGGTCGCGCTGGCGCTGGTCCCTTCGGCGGCAACCCGTCCGGGTGTCCAGAGGCACGCCGAGCAGGCACTCCGGAGCGTCGCCGACGCCCAGACCGAAGCCAAGGAATCCCGGGGGATTTACGGCTCCTATTGGCTCAGCAGCGGTGACCGCACCCTTGAGCAGCTGGCGCATCCGATCCGGACCGAGGGTGTGGCGGACGTGCGAAGCATCGCATGCCCCGACGGGTGGGTGGCAGCCGCGCGGACCGGAGGCGACGTCGACGTGATGTCCAGCCAGGAGGACCGGGTGGTCCGTGCGGGATCCGGTGAGGTCGTCCGCCCGGACTGCATGACCTCCGAAGCCGTCGGGTCCATGCTCGCGGATCTGGGCGTGCAACAGCCGACTTCGGCGCCCGCCGTCGCGGCTTTCGACCGGCCCGAGGGGGCATCCGAGTTCCGGCCGGGCTATCACATCACCCCCGGGAAGAACTGGATGAATGATCCGCAGCGTCCGATCCTGCTCGACGGCGTCTGGCACTACTACTACCTCTACAACGCCGGGTACCCGAAGGAGAACGGCACCGAGTGGTACCACCTGACCAGCACAGACCTGGTGCACTGGAAGGACGAGGGGGTGGCGATCGCCAAGTACCAAAACGGGCTGGGCGACATCGAAACCGGAAGTGCCGTGGTGGACCACGACAATTCCGCCGGCTTTGGCAAGGGAGCCGTCATCGCGATCATGACGCAACAGGACCAGGGAATCCAGCGGCAGTCGCTGTTCTATTCCACCGACAACGGATACTCCTTCACCGCGTATGCGCAGAACCCGGTCATGGAAAACCCCGGCGAACCGGACTGGCGGGATCCTAAGATCATCCGCGATGACGCCCACGGCCAATGGGTGATGGCCCTGGCCGAAGGCGAAAAGATCGGCATGTATACCTCGCCGGACCTGAAGAACTGGCACTACGCCTCCGGCATCGAACGCAACGGTCTTGGCACCCTCGAATGCCCGGACCTCTTCCAGCTGGATCTCGACGGTGATCCATCCAAACGGACCTGGGTCCTGGCCGCCAGCGCCAACGGGAGCGACGAGGGCTTCACCACCGGCGTCGCCTACTGGACCGGAACCTGGGACGGGACCCGGTTCACCCCGTCCGACGAGCCGCACCAGTGGCTCGACGCCGGCTCCGACTTCTACGCCGCCGTGACCTGGGATGATCCGAGACTCACCGAAAGCCAGCGGATGTCCTCCCGGCACGCCATCGGGTGGATGAACAACTGGGCGTACGCCCGGCAGTTGCCCACCGAGGACTGGCACGGCGGCGCCGATTCCCTTGTGCGCGACATACGGCTGGAAACAATCTCGGGAAAGCCAACGCTGGTGTCGAGCCCCACCCCGGCCATGAAGTCCATTGAAGGCCCGGTGGCAACCACCGGGGAACGCCGAATGACACCGGACGGCGCAGGACAGCTGCCGGCTCCGGAGAGCGGGGCATACCGGCTCGATGTGACTCTCGATCGGACGGCGCAGGACGACGGTTCCGTTGCGAGAATCGAGCTCGGAAGCGACGCGGGAACGTTCGCGACTGTCGGATACGACTTTGCCAACGAATCGGCCTTCATCTCCCGCGAGACGGATGCTGCCGCCACCGGCAAGGCCGAACTCAGCCCGGACTATCGGGCCATGCGACGCGCAGCCAGCCCAGCGCGGAACGGCACGGTGGAGCTCACGATATTCGTCGACTATTGCTCGGTTGAAGTTTTCATCAACGGCGGCGAAAAGACCCTGACCTCACTCGTTTTCCCTACCGCGGGGACGCCGGGCATCAAAGCCGTCACCGCGGGCGGCACGCTGACCATGAAGTCCTTCAGCTACCGACGGCTGGCCGGCACGCAGTGAACAGCACTTAGGCAGCTCGTCCTTCCGGGCTTTGGCGACGACGGACGGGACTTTGCCTCCGTCGTCGTCAGACGCAGTCACGTCCGAACGTACCTGCAGCATTTTTCCACGCCTCGCAAACTGCCAGGCCCGTCCAAAGAGCACGGTGGGGGACCGTCATACGGGCCGCGTTAGGACTGGGCATGTGCTTCGGGAGCCGGTGTACTGGGCCAAGGGATGGGCTTCGACGGCGATGTCGAGTTCTTCCAGGGTCGGAGGGTTCGCTCCCGGGCGCTGAACGGTAATGGCCGCGGCTGCAGCTGCGGTGTGTCCAAGCTGCTCCAGGACAGCCGGGGCGAAGCCTTCGGTTCCTCGGGTGAGAAAGCCCAGGATCAGGGCGGACATGTAAGAGTCCCCGGCGCCGATGGTGTCGGCAACCTTGGACTTCACGGCAGGAATGCTGATGTTAGCGGCGGAGGTGGTGAATTGTGAGCCGTCGGCGCCCTTGGTGATGACGGTAAGTCCGGTGCCCAAACCGAGGATGTGGGCCGCGGTTTCGTCCAGGCTTTTTTGGGGGTACAGCCATTGGGCGTCTTCGTCGCTGAGTTTGACGACGTCGGTTAAGGGCACGAGCTCTTCGAAGGTGGCTTTCGCTTCTGCATGGCTGCCGAGCAGGGCCGGCCTGATGTTGGGATCGTAGGTGATCATGCAGTCTCTGTGGGCCTGTTCGAGCAGTGATCTCACCGCACCGGCACCGGGTTTGAGGAAAGTGGCGATGGAACCGGTGTGCAGTATTTTGGGGACGAAGGCGGGGACTGCTGGGGCAAGGTCCCAGGTGATGTCGAAGTCGTACCTGGCGGAGCCGTCCGGTTCAAGGGTTGCTGTTGCCGATGCCGTCCGGGTGAGGGATCTTGATCCGGGCAGAAGTACGACTCCGGCGCTGCGGAGATGAGTTTCGATAGAGTCTCCCCGCGCGTCCGGGCCAATGGCCGTGAGCAGACCTGTTGTTACGCCGAGGCGGCCGAGTCCGTAGGCGACGTTGGCCGGTGAGCCGCCGGGGTGTTCCACAGTGCCATGCGACATTGTGACCACGTCGATCAGCGCTTCGCCTACGACCATGACGTCGGGGGATTGGTGAGCGCCGGGCCGGGCTGTTTTGAGGTAATCCATGGTGTGTCTCTCGTGGGAAGCTGATAGCGGAGCTGGTTCAGAGCCGCGTCAGTCCGCGGACCGGCAACCGGATCCGCGGACTGACATAAGCGCAGCAGTTGTTCAGGCGGTGGCTGCACCGGTCATGATCGCAACTGCATCGGTCATGGTGTGTGATTGCGGGGTGATGGTGGCAGCGCATTTGCCGAGGCGCTGGATGTGGATCCTGTCCGCCACGTCAAACACGTGGGGCATGTTGTGGCTGATCAGGATGACTGGCAGGCCACGGTCCCGGAGGTCCCGGACCAGCTGCAGGACCTGGTTCGATTCCCGGACGCCGAGTGCCGCCGTTGGTTCGTCGAGCACGACCACCTTTGAACCGAAGGCCGCGGCGCGGGCCACGGCGACAGCCTGGCGCTGGCCGCCGGACAGGTTCTCCACCGGCACCGTGACGTCCTGGAGCGTGGAGATTCCCAGCCGGGTCAACTCCTGCCTGGCCTTCGTGCGCATGCCTTTGGTGTCAAGCATCCGGAACACGCTCCCGAGGAGTCCCGCACGCCTTTCCTCCCGGCCCAGGAACAGGTTGGAGGCGACGTCCAGAGCCGGCGAGACCGCCAGGTTCTGGTACACCGTTTCGATGCCGTGGGCACGGGCGTCCTGGGGGCGTTTGAAGTGGACGGGCTGCCCGGACACCATCAGCTCGCCCGTATCCGGAATCTCAGCACCGGTGAGGCACTTGATCAGCGTGGACTTGCCTGCACCGTTGTCGCCGATGATCGCCAAGACTTCACCCGGGTACAGGTCCAGGCTGACGCCGTCCAGGCCTACGACGCGGCCGAAGGTCTTGACGAGGTTCCGGGCCTGCAGGATGGGCTGGCGTACTTGGGTTCCGGCCGGCTCCAGGTGGGTGGAGGTCATGATTTCACCTTTCGGATCCACTGGTCGATGGACACAGCGAGGATGATGAGGACGCCCACGGCGAGGGTCTGGTAGAGCACGTCAAGGCCTGCGAGGGAGAGTCCGTTGCGGAAGACGCCGACGATCAGGGCGCCCAGGAGGGTTCCCCAGACCGACCCGCGACCGCCGAAGAGACTGGTTCCGCCGATGACCACGGCGGTGATGGAGTCCAGATTCAGGTCGACGCCGGCGTTGGGGCTGGCTGCGTTGGTGCGGCCGATCTGGATCCAGGCGCCGACGGCCAGGACGGCGCCGGCGGCGAGGTAGACGCTCATGAGGACTTTGCTGACGGCGATGCCGGCCAGGCGGGCGGCTTCCTTGTCATCGCCCACGGCGTAGACGTGCCGGCCCCAGGCGGTTTTGCCGAGGATGAACGCGATGGCGATGTAGAGCAGGAGCATCACGACGACGCCGGTGGAGATCCTGACCGGGCCCACCGGGAATGTGGTTCCGGTCCAAGTCAGCAGGGGCGGCATGGCCGAGCCGCGCACTGTCGCGCCGTTGGAATAGAGCAGCGTCAGGGCGATGAAGATGTTCAGCGTGCCCAGGGTGACGATGAACGGCGGGAGCCGGAACCGGGTAACCAGGAATCCGTTGAGTGCTCCGGCGGCGAGTCCGACGACCAAGCCCGCGAGCAGCGCGATTGGCGCAGGCACTCCGTTGTTGACAGCGAGTTGGGCCATGACCATGGACGAAAGGATCATGACGGCGCCGACGGAAAGGTCGATGCCTGCGGTGAGAATGATGAGGGTCTGGGCGATGGCCAGGGTGCCGACGACGGAGACCTGCTGGGTGATCAGGGAGAGGTTTTCAACCCGCAGGAACCTGTCATTGAGGAGGCCGAACACGACCACCGAGATGAGAAGTACGAGGGCGGGGCTGACGGCGGGGTAGCGGTGGAGGATATTGCGTATCCGGCTGAGCGGTGTCTGGCGGTCAAGGAATTCCTCCGCCAGGTCGGCATGCCCGGCGCTGGGCGGGCCTGCGGTCTGTTGCTGGGTCACGATTGGTCCTGATCTTCCGTGATGGTTGCTAGGGCGGCCCTAGCTCGGTAGGTGCGGGGCGGGGAGGCCGATAGCGGGCTCCGGCCTCCCCGCCCGCAGTGAAGCTGGGTGGGGGCTACTTTCCCCAGCAGATGTCGGAGGCTTCGGTGGTGGTGATGCTCTTGACGCCGTCGGCCGGCTTGTCTGTAACGAGCTCGACGCCGGTGTTGTAGAAGTCCAGCCCCGGTGAGTTGGCCGGCTTCTGGCCGGTCTTGGCGAGGTCAACGATGGCCTTGACGCCCAGTTCGGCCATCTTGACCGGGTACTGCTGGGCCGTGGCGCCGATAACGCCGGACTTGACGTTGTTCACGCCGGTGCAGCCGCCGTCCACCGAGACGACCAGGACGTCCTTTTCCTTGCCGGCGGCCTTCAGTGCCTCGAAAGCACCCGCTGCTGCAGGTTCGTTGATGGTGTAAACGACGTTGATGTTCGGGTTCTTGGCGAGGAGGGTTTCCATGGCGGTGCGTCCGCCGTCTTCGGCGCCCTGGGAGGCCTGGCTGCCGACGATCTCATAGTCGCCGCCCTTGCCGCCGGTGTACTTGCCGGTCTTGGCTTCGTCGCCGTTCTTCTTTTTGTCGGCGGTGTCGATACCGAGGCCGGTCAGGAAGCCCTGGTCCCGGTTGTAGTCAACTGAGACGACCTTGTCGTCAAAGAGATCGACGAGGGCAATGGTCGCTTTTTTCCCGTCCAGCTGGGCTGCGGTCCATTTGCCGATCAGCTCGCCGGCGGCGAAGTTGTCCGTGGCAAACGTGATGTCGGCGGCGTCGGCGGGATCCGGCGGGGTGTCCAGAGCGATAACGAAGAGCCCGGCGTCCTTGGCCTTCTTCAGGGCGTCCACTACGGACGGGCCGTTGGGGGTGATCAGGATGCCCTTGTCGCCTTTGGAGATGGCGTTCTCGATGGCCTGGATCTGGGTGTCCTCGTCGCCGTCAGCCTTGCCGGCTGCGAGCTTGAGGTCCACGCCGCCGGCCTCGGCCGCCTTCTTCGCGCCGTCCTGCATAGAGACGAAGAAAGGGTTGGTCGTCGTCTTCACGATCAGGGAGACACCGACCTTTTCGGCGGCCGAGCTGCCGGGGTTGGCCGCGGGGGTTCCGCCGCAGGCGGCAAGGCTGAGGGTGCCGAGGGTCAGAACTGCGCCCATGGCGAGCAGGCGGTGGGTCATGGTGCGCGGTGCTTTGGAACTCAACATTGAATCTCCTGTTTTCGTGGCACTTTCCGATGCCTGACAACGATGTCAGGCATCATGTAATCAGCGTCACAAGGTAGAGTCAATGAAAATTCGATGATGAAGGACGATGTGATGACAACGATGTCTAATCGTTACCAAGCGGACCCCGGGAAGAATCGCCCCACGATGCGCCACGTCGCAGCATTGGCAGGAGTGGGTATCAAGACGGTTTCCCGCGTGATGAACGACGAGCCAGGCGTCTCCGAAGCCACCCGGCAGCGCGTGCTGGGCGCGTCCCAGCAGCTCAACTACCAGCTGGACATGGCGGCCGGGAGTCTCCGGCGGACCGGGCGGCAGACGCTTTCGATCGGCCTCCTGCTGCCCAGCGTGGCCAACCCGTTCAGCAGCGAGGTCCACCGTGCGCTGGAAGACACGCTTGCGGCCCGCGGCATCGCCGTCTTCGCCGCCAGCCTCGACGACGACCCCGAACGGGAAAAAGCCATGGTGGCCGCGTTCCTCGGCCGGCGGGTGGATGGCCTGGTCCTGACTCCCATAGCGCGGAGCCAGTCCTACGTCATTCCGGAACACTCCCGCGATCTGCCGATGGTGTTCATCGACCGTGAACCCGTGGGCATCGAGGCGGACGCCGTGGTGACGGACAACGCTGTCGGAGCCGCCAGGGCAGCGGCCCACCTCGTGGCGCACGGCCATACCAGGCTTGCCTGTCTGGGCGACCGCACGGACATCCAGACCGCCCGGGAACGGCGGCGCGGCTTCATCGAGGAGCTGGGCCGGGCCGGCATTGCAACATCCACCGTTCCGGTCCGCGACGGACTGCACGATGAGGAGTCGGCACGGCTGGCCGCGCTTGAACTGTTCACGGCCGAGGACCCGCCAACGGCCATCTTCTCCAGCCAGAACCTCGTCACGTTCGGCGTCATGCGCGCGCTGAAAGAGCTCGGGTTAAGCAAGCGCGTGGCCCTGATAGGGTTCGATGACTTCACGCTGGCGGACATGATGGATCCGGGCATCACGGTCATTGCCCAGCATCCCGAGAGGATCGGGATGCTTGCAGCCGAGCGGTTGCTGGCCAGGATCGACGGCGACGATAGTGCGCCGCAGACCTACGTCGTTCCGTCCGAACTCATCCAGCGCGGCTCCGGGGAGCTCCCCCCGGCCTGATGACCCGAAATTCCACCACTGCGGCCAATCCACAACAAGGGAAAACCATGATCAAAACGCTTTACGCAGAGTTCACCGTCAAGCCCGGCAGCGAAAGCCGGGTTGCCGAGATGATGCGCGAACTTACAGAACACGTCCGCCGCGAACCGGGCAACCAGCTATTCATGCCCTACACGCGGGAACGAAACCCCCGCGAGTACTTCGTCTTCGAGGTCTATGAAGGCGACGCGGCATTCCAGGAACATATCAGCGCAGCCTATGGCGCGCGTTTCAACGCTGAGCTCGCGGAGCACATCGAGGAGGACGGCTCAGTGCTGACCTGGCTCCAGCCGGTCGAGTAATCTACGGCCTGCCTCAGCGGAGGGGCCGGCCGGCGGTTCCCAGGCCCGGTTCGCCAAAATCGTTGACTTGTCTGATGGACATAACTTAGCGTCCTTCGCACTGACAACGTTGTCTATTGACGACGC
Organism: Arthrobacter sp. 131MFCol6.1; assembly: GCF_000374925.1. Taxonomy (GTDB): domain Bacteria; phylum Actinomycetota; class Actinomycetes; order Actinomycetales; family Micrococcaceae; genus Arthrobacter. Next base: position 26,223 of record NZ_KB895552.1, on the reverse strand, counting down.
GCGCGATGAAGGGCGAAACAAGCAGATGACCAGAACGACCACCCGCAGGACACATACCGTGTCTGCACTGACGCTCTCGGGACTGATGATGGCCGCGGCACTGGCAGGTTCCCTGCCGGCGTCGGCCGCTTCAGGCCTCGGAGACGAACCCTACCGGCCGGCCTTCCACTACACGCCCGCAAAGAACTGGATGAACGATCCTAACGGAATGGTCTTCCACAAGGGCGTCTACCACCTCTACTACCAGCACAACCCCTCCGGAAACACCTGGGGGAACATGTCGTGGGGCCACGCCACGTCCACGGACCTGACCCATTGGAAGGAGCAACCGCTGGCCATCTCCACCGATGACCAGGAAGATGTCTTCTCCGGAAGCGTGGTGGTGGACAAGGACAATTCCTCGGGGTTTGGCACTGCGGAGAACCCGCCCCTCGTGGCCATCTACACCAGCGCGTACAAGGATGCCTCTGCGCACCGCGGCCTGCAGGCGCAGTCCCTGGCCTACAGCCTGGACGACGGCCAGACGTGGACCAAGTACTCCGGCAATCCCGTGCTCAACCGGAACTCTGCCAACTTCCGCGACCCGAAGGTGGTTTGGTACGACAACCCGGCCGGCGGCGGCTACTGGGTGATGACCGCGGTCGAAGCGCAGGAGCACAAGGTGGTCCTCTACAAGTCCGCCAACCTCAAGGATTGGTCGGCGCTGAGCGAATTCGGGCCAGCCAATGCCACCGGGGGACAGTGGGAATGCCCGGACCTGTTCCCGCTCGCCGTGGACGGTGACCCCAGCAACGTCAAGTGGGTCATGGTTGTGAACATCAATCCCGGCGGCGTGGCCGGCGGATCCGCCGGCCAGTACTTCGTCGGAAACTTCGATGGCACAACCTTCACGTCCGAGTCCACCAAACCGGCCGCGGCGCTTCCTCCCGGCACGGTCCTGGCCGGGTTCAACGACGGAAACTACAGCGGCTGGACCGTCAACAACGAGCCCGGCAACTGGAAGAACGGTCCCTTCGGTGACACGCCCGCCTCAGGCACCCTTCCCGGCCAGAGTCCCGTGACCGGCATTGGCGGCAGCGGTCTGATCAACTCCTTCGACGACGGCGACTGGCCGCTCGGGTCCATGCAGTCACCAACCTTTACGGTCTCCGACGACTATTTGAACTTCCTCGTAGGCGGCGGTAAACACCCGCGAGTCTCCGACAAGCTGGACAACACCCCACCCGAGGGAGAGCTCAAGTTCAACGGCTTCGAGGTTCCCCCAGGGACGACACTGGCCGAGGCCGGCTGGACCGGAACCGGCGACCTGACACCGAACTTCCAGCCCGCCAGCAGCGGCGGGGACTTCTACATCGGGGCCAAGCGGATCAACACCTTCGATACCGGCACCGCACCGGGCGATGACCGGCAGGGCACCCTGACATCACCGGAATTCCCCATCACCAAGAATTTTATGAGCATGCTGGTCGGCGGCGGCAACCGCTCCGCGGACTCCGGACAGATCCTGGCCGCCCAGTTGCTCATCAACGGCAGCGTGGTCCGCTCCCTCGCGGGAGACAATTCCGGAATCCTGAACTGGAAGGGCTGGGACGTCTCCGAATTCGCGGGACAGAATGCCCAGTTGCGGGTGGTCGACCAGGCTACCGGCGGGTGGGGACACCTGACCCTTGACCATGTCATGCTCACCGACAGCGCCGCTGTTCCCAGGTCCGACGAAGAATCCGTAAACCTGGTAGTCAACGGACAGGTGGTCCGTACGGCCACCGGAAACGACAGCGAAACGCTCGACTGGGCATCATGGAACGTCAAAGAATTCGTTGGCCAACAGGCGCAAATCAAAGTCGTCGACAACAACCGATTCGGCTGGGGGCATATCCTCGCTGACGAGTTCATAGCGAGCTCCACAGCGGCCACAACCCGGCTGCAGTCCTATGACTGGCTGGACTACGGCCGCGACTACTACGCCGCCGTGTCGTTCGCCAACATGCCCGAAGGCAAGCGGGTCATGCTGGGCTGGATGAACAACTGGGACTACGCCAACGCCATCCCCACCAACCCGTGGCGCAGCGCCATGTCACTGCCGCGTGAAGTGAAACTGATCCAGACCCCGGCAGGTCCCCGACTCACCCAAAGCGCCGTGAAGCAGGTCGACAAGCTGGCCCAAAAGCCGCGCTACTCGACCACGAACGGCATCCGGATCGCGGAGGGGGCAGTCCCGTTGCCGGCGGCCGCCTCCGGCCAGGTCCAACGAGTCGACATCACGTTCGCTCCGGGCACGGCCAAGAAATCCGGCATCACCGTGCTGGGCGACGGGACATCATCCACCGTCATCGGCTACGACGCCACGGCCGGGAAGCTCTTCGTTGACCGCACCAACTCCGGCAACAGCGCGTTCCACCCGGCCTTCGCTTCCGTCGAGGACGCCCCCGTCACCCTGGACAGGAAGGGCAACATCACCCTGCGGATCTACCTCGACCGCTCTTCAGTCGAGGTGTTTGCCCAGGACGGTCTGCGGACCATCACCGACCAGGTATTCCCCAACGCCGGAGCAGACAAGATGGCCCTCTTCGCAGAAGGCGGGACCGCCCAGCTCAAATCACTCATCGTGACACCGCTGGAAAAGGCAATGTTCCTCCCCGAAAGGAAGTAACCCGGCCCACCGCCTGGCCTGCTCCCAAGGAGTTGGAACTGAAGGGACTGCGTCCGGCATTGCACCGGGCGCAGTCCCTTCAGCGTGTCCGTCACCGCAGGGGGCACGCTGACGCTGAAGTCCTTCAGCTACCTGCGTTGGCCTTCACCTGGTGATCAGCTGTTGCCCGCGGGGCCGGGGATCCGGACGGCCCTGCCGCTGACCACTATTCCGCCGGCAGCGGGAATGTCCACGGTGAGCAGGCCCGGCCGGCCGACGTGCCTTCCCTGGTGGATGAGGACTCTCGACGGGGGATCGACCAGGCCCAGGACGCGCAGGTAGGCGCCGACCGCCGCCGCGGCGGCCCCGGTGGCGGGGTCCTCCGTGATGGCACCGACAGGGAACAGGTTCCGGGCCTCGAATTCGCCATCTGCGATCGGGTGCAGGACGGCCACCGTCGCGGCCCAGCCCTGTTTGTCCATGAGCCGGCGCACGGCCTCCGGATCGAAGGAAAAGGAGTCGAAAAGATTGCGGTCCGCGACGACCAGCACCGGATGCCAGTTCCCCGAATACGCGATCCGCGGCGGATAGCCCGGATCGAGATCGTCCCGGCCGACGCCGAGCAGGCCAAGGAGGTCGGCCAGGACGTCGTCGTCGAAGGCGGCCAGCTGTGGTTCAACGCCCGTGAATGATGCGGTGATGTCGGCGCCGTCGCCCGCTGTTTCGATGCGGACAGGGCCGACGGGGGTCTCGAAGGTGAAGGCGCCTGCCCCGTCGCGTGCGCTTAGCGCAACGGCCAGCGCAATCGTCGCATGGCCGCAGAATGGCACCTCGGCGATTGGCGAGAAGTACCGAACCTGGCTCCGGCGCGGGTCCCCGCCGACGCCGGGCTCCGTCACGAAGGCCGTTTCCGCGTACCCGACGGCGGCCGCCACCGCCAGCATCCCGGCGTCGTCCAAGTGGCGGGCATCCAGCACCAGGCCGGCAGGATTGCCGCCGGTGGGCGTCGTGGAAAAGGCCGCGTAGCGCAGGACCTCCGGGGTGGTGTTTTCCATACCCCGATCCTCCCATGCCGGGTCACCACATCACGGGCCCGCGTTGTGGCTGTCGAGCAGGGTTAATGAATCGCAGACAGGCCCGTCTGCGGGAGCCCAGTACGTGTCGGGAGGATTCGACTGCGACCATACCTGCATCTGAGGGCTCAAGGGCCCCGATTGGGACAAGGCATGTCAGACCGCTAGCAGTTGACCTCGGTCCTGAGGTCGCGGATCGCGGCCTCGACGTTGGAGGCTTCGTCCCGGAGGGAATCAGCGGCCTGAGCCAACGTGGCGTCGTTCGGCACCGCGGCGACGGCGGCATTGAACTTGGCTTCGGCGGCCTTAACCGCATCCGCCCGTTGTTGGGCGAGGTTCTCGCTTGCCTTGGCCAGATCCTCGTAGGTCGCCGTGACCTGGTCTTGGGCGGAGTGGACCTGCTCGATGGTGGCGTCCGGCGTCAGCGTGGCCTTGAAATTCGCTAGGGCCGCGGCATGGGCATCGGCAGCAGCGCAGACTTCTGACACGCTCGCGGGCGGGCTCGAGATGGCCGCGGTGGGGCTTGGGGTGGCAGCCGGCGGACTGGTTGGGCTGCATCCGGTGAGCAGTACGACGGCGGTCGCAAGCGCGATGGATCCCACGACGATTGCGTGCGGTCTCGACATTTGGAGGCTCCTCTCCCAGCTGGGCTCGCCCCCGGGCATTGGGGCACCGAAGGGCATATCCATCGTCTGCCCGGACGCCGGTGCGGACCTCATCCGCCGGGGGTGAAATGAGTGGTGGGAGTGCACGGCCAGCCGGCACGGGCCCAAAGGCCCTTTTGGGACCGGCGGAACGCGGGTATTAATGGTTGAGCCACGGCGGGACGGGTCCTCCGCGACTGGTGTTGAAGCCGGGGCGGGCGGTCCAGGGCGGATGTCACAAACTTCCCTGGGCCGCCGCGGCGCTGATGCGGTTCGCCGCTGTTCCGGCAATAGCTTGCCGGAACAGCTCTCGGGAATAGCTCAGCGGAACAGCTCATCGAAACAGGTCGCCGGGACAGCCCGGAACCATACGAATGCGACAGGGCTTTGGCTTTGACAAAGACAGGGCCTTTGGCTCTGACAAATGGGAGGCGCGGCGGTGTCCGCCCGGACGTATGCTGTTTTCATCGGTTCAGCAGTGAGCTGCGTGCTTTGATTTCGAGCGTGGAACATGACCCAAGGAACTGCAAGAGACGGCCGGCAGGATCGTTATGCCTCCTTCTGGGAGCTGCACTTCAACGACCCGGATGTCGGTGCCTTCCTTAGCGAAGCCGTGAGTGACTTTGTCGACGACATCGGTGGTCCCGGCCGTGGGATCAGCTGGGCAGTCACACTGGTCTGGTCCGCGGAGGCCCTCACGCTGACCGCGGGCAGCGCACCGGCGCGGGCCGCCGACGAGGCGCAGCGTTCCTTCGACGACGGGCCCGCCCGCACGGCGGTCCGAAGCGGCGAATTTGTGTTCGTGGGCGACACTTCCCTGGAGCGGCGCTGGCCCGGGTACGCCAGCGCCGCCGCAGCCTTCGGGGTCCGGTCCCTCGTGTCCGTTCCACTGGTCCCGCAAGAGATCTTCCATGCCGCAGTGAACCTGTACGCCCCGTGGCCGCACGTCTTCACCAGCGCAGACATCATCGCAGCGGCTCGACTGGCCCGCTACATCTCCCGTGCACTGCGTTTGGTCCAGGAACTGGCGCTGCGGTCCGGGGGCGGCGCAGATCTCTCCTCGGCGCAGCTCTCCCGGGCACTGGCCGGGCTGGCGCTGCGGACGCTGGTGCGGGAGTACGGGTTTAGCGAAGAGGGGGCCCTTGACTACCTTCGCAGCGTTGCGGGCGGAGCCGCGCGGGAATCGTCCGGCGGCACGGTCCACGTCCTGGTGCCCGATTCCGTTCCGGCCCAGAACGTGCCCCAGCCCAGTCCCTATGCCCCGGTGCCACGCGGCGGAGACACGCCTCCCGTCCGTCGACGGCGGCGCAGGACGGGAACACCGGCCTAGGCGGACATCGGCACGAACCCAGCGGTCCCGGCAAGCCGGGCTCAGCCAGGGCAGCGGTCAGGCCGCGCTGGCGTCTTCGGTCCCGTGGGCGTGGTCTGGCCGGAGGATCTTCAGTGCGCCGGCCCACGCGATCACTTGGTCAAACAGGGTCTGCAGGCTTCTTTCCGCGGCCGCCGTCGGGATGAAAGTGCGGTAATTCGCAAACTCAGTGGCCAGGGGCAGCGCCACCTGGGCCCGGACGTCGGCCATCTGCAGCTCCGCGGCCACTGCGCGGAAGTGTTCGACGGCGCGGATGCCGCCGCTGCTTCCGTAGCTGACAAACCCGGCGGCCTTGTTGTTCCACTCCTTGTAGAGGTAGTCCACCGCGTTTTTCAGCGCTCCGGGGATCGAGTGGTTGTACTCGCCCGTGACGAAGATGTAGCCATCGAATCCGTCGACAGCTTCGGACCAGGCCTTAGTGTGCCCGAGGCTGTAACGGCCCAACGAGGGCGGCATTGGCTCGTCCAGCAGCGGAAGATCAAAATCGGCGACGTCGAGGACGTCGAAGATGGCATCGCCGCGTTCTGATGCCCGGGCATTTACCCAGTCGGCGACGGCCTTTCCGAGGCGTCCGGGCCGGGTGCTCCCGAGCACGATAGCGATGCGGATCATGGCGGGCTCCTTTCCGGAAGTTGTGTTAGCCCACACTAAGAACAACAAAACGGAGAGCCCGAAACTTCCGCAACCGCCGCCGCCCCGGGGTTCAGGGCTTGCGCGCGGCGCGTCGATGGTCCGGCAGGATCCGTCCGCCACGCAGGACGGTCACGAGGTCGAAGCCCGGGTCAACGGCGATGATATCGGCGCGCATACCAGCCCGGAGGCCTCCGATCTCGGTCTCCAGGCCCAGGACCCGGGCCGGAACCAGGGTGGCCGCGGCGACGGCGTCCGCCGGACTCACTCCCGCCGCGATGGTGGTGCGGACAACCTCCAGCAGGGTCGCCGTGCCCCCGGCAAGAGCACCGCCACTGCGCAGCGTGGCCACGCCGTCGTGCACCGCAACATCCGCGGCGCCGAGTTCGTAGTTCCCGTCGGGCAGCCCGGTCGCCGCCATGGAGTCCGTCACCAGCGCGATGCCCCCGGCTCCGACCAGGTCAAACACCATCCGGACCGTCTCCGGGGCGAGGTGGACGCCGTCGCCGACGAGCTCGACCACGACCGTGCCGGCGGCCGCCAGCCGCAGGCACGCGGCCACCGGTCCGGGACTCCGGTGATGCAGGGGAGGCATGCCGTTGAACAGGTGGGTCACCGTGGGCCGGGCATGCGGCCCGAAGGCCCCGGAAACCGCGCCCGTGCCGATAAGGTCCGCGGCTTCTGCCAGCGATGCGGCCGCGACGGGGGCAGGCGCATCGGTATGGCCCAGCGAGGGGGTCACGCCGTGGTCCGTGAGGATCCGGAGGAGCTCACTCGCGCCCGGCAGTTCGGGGGCGTACGTCATGGTCCGCAGGGCTCCGCCGGCCGCCGCCACCAGCCGCCGGAGCAGTGCAGGGTCGGGGTCACGGAGCCACCGCGGGTCCTGCGCGCCGCAGCGGGCGGCGGCGAGGAACGGGCCCTCGGAGTGGACGCCGGCGATCAGTCCCTCGGCTGCCAGGACCTTGAGTACGCCGAGCGACCGCACCAGCTCATCGTCAGGGGCGGTGACGAGGCTGGCCAGGAGGGTGGTGGTTCCGTTGCGGTGCAGGAAGTCAACGGCCGCCCGGCAGGTCCGGTCATTGCCGGCCGGGAAACCGCCGCCCGCGGCGCCATGGCAGTGGAGGTCGACAAGCCCGGGAAGCAGGGAGCTGCCGGGCGGCAGTGGCAGCTCCTCCGCATTCGGGAAATGCGCGGCGTCAAAGCCGCCGCTGGGTCCCGCGTAGGCGATCCGGCCGCCTTCCACTGCCACCACGCAGTCCGGTGTGCAGGCGCCGTCCGTGATGAGGGCGCCCCGCAGGAGGTAGGCAGGAGCGGCGGCGGCGTCGCGGTCCTCGAGGGGCAGGATCATGGTGCCTGGTTTCTGTGTGGCCGGGCGTTGGCGGGCAGGTACGGCTAGTTGAAGACTAGCTTGGCAGGTTCCGGAGCCAACGCCGAGCCAAACCTAACGCAGCACCACTGTCCTGTTGCCCTGCAGGATGACGCGTCCCTCGCAGTGCCAGCGGACGGCGTTGGAGAGTGCCCTGCATTCGGTATCGCGTCCGGCGGCCACGAGATCGTCCGGGCTGAAGGTATGGTCCACCTCCACCACTTGCTGGGAGATGATGGGCCCTTCGTCCAGCTCCGCGTTGACGTAATGGGCGGTGGCGCCGACCGTCTTCACGCCCCGGGCATGCGCCTGGTGGTACGGCTTCGCACCCTTGAAGCTGGGCAGGAAGGAGTGGTGGATGTTGATGGCGCGGCCATCCAGCTGGCGGGTGAGGTTGTCGCTGAGGACCTGCATGTAACGGGCCAGGACCACCAGTTCCACGTCCATCCGGTCGATCAGTTCCAGGAGCCGCTGTTCGGCCGCAGGCTTGGTGTCCGGGGTGATCGGCACATGGAAGAAGGGGATGCCGTGCCATTCGACGGTCCGTCGGTGGTCGGGGTGGTTGGAGACGACGCCGACGATCTCGATGGGCAGTTCTCCGGTGCGTGCCCGGTACAGCAGATCGTTGAGGCAGTGCTCGAATTTCGAGACCATGATCAGCACCCGCCGTTTGGTCCCGTGCCGCCGCAGCTCCCAGCGCATGCCGAACTTTTCGGCGACCGGCACAAACGCATCCCGGAGCAAATCCAGCGTGGTGTGGTCTCCGGCCGACGCGAAGTGGACCCGCATGAAGAAATGGCCGTCCAGTTGAGAGTCGAACTGTTTGCTCTCCAGGATGTCGCAGCCCTGGTCCAGCAGGAAGCCGGACACGGCGTGGACTATCCCGCGCGTTTCAGGGCAGTCCAGGGTCAGGACGTGCTCAACGGTGTCGGGTGTCTGAACCTCGGCCATGGTCAGCACTCCACGACGTTCACGGCGAGGCCCCCGCGGGAGGTTTCCTTGTACTTGGTTTTCATGTCTGCTCCTGTTTCGCGCATGGTCTTGATTGCTTTGTCCAGCGAGACTTTGTGGCTGCCGTCGCCGTGGAGGCACAGGCGGGCGGCGTTGATGGCTTTGACGCTGGCGATCGCGTTGCGTTCGATGCAGGGGATCTGCACGAGCCCGCCGACGGGGTCGCAGGTCAGCCCGAGGTTGTGCTCGATCCCGACTTCGGCGGCGTTTTCCACCTGTTCCGGGGTGCCGCCCAGCACTTCGCAGAGTCCCGCCGCCGCCATGGAACACGCCGATCCGACTTCGCCCTGGCAGCCGACCTCCGCCCCGGAGATGGAGGCGTTGATCTTGAACAGGATCCCGACGGCGGCCGCCGCCAGCAGGAACCGGATGACGCCGTCGTCGTCGGCGCCCGGGACAAACTTGACGTAATAGTGCAGCACGGCCGGCACAATGCCGGCGGCGCCGTTGGTGGGGGCTGTGACGATCCTGCCGCCCGCGGCGTTTTCCTCGTTGACGGCCAGCGCGAAGAGGTTCACCCATTCCATGGCGAGCAGCGGGTCGGCAGGCACGTGGACGAGCGAAGGGTTCCGGGCATCCGCCTCGGCGCTGAGGGCGGATGTTGCCAGCGTCCGGAACAACGCCGGGGCGCGGCGTTTGACGTTCAGCCCGCCGGGCAGGATGCCCTCGGCAGCGCAGCCGTTGTCCACGCATTGGCGCATGACCGCCCACAGTGCCAGGAGTTTTTCCCGGAGGTCGGCCTCGCTGCGCCAGACGAGTTCGTTGGCCAGCATGACGTCGGAGACAGACATATTCTCGCGACGGCATATTTCGAGGAGTTCGTCAGCTGTTGTGAACGGGTAGGGCAGCACGGTCTCGTCGGCCACCACGTGGTCAGCGCCTTGTGCGTTGCCATCGACGACGAAGCCGCCCCCAATGGAATAGAAGCTCCGCTCGCTGAGGACGTCGCCGGCGTGGTCAAGCGCCCGGAAGGTCATGCCGTTCGGATGCGCCGGCAACGACTTGCGGCGGTGCAGGACCACGTCCTCATCCCAGTTGAAGTCGACCCGGTGATGGCCGGCGAGCTGCAGCTCCGCATCCAGGGCAGCGGCAGCCACCTGGTCATCTGCGGTGCCCGTATCCACGCTCTCGGGGTCCTGGCCCTGAAGCCCCAGGACGACGGCCTTGTCCGAACCGTGGCCCCGGCCGGTGGCGCCGAGGGAACCAAACAGCTCGGCCTGCACCCTCGCCGTTGAGCTCAGATGCCCATCGCTTTTGAGCCCATCGGCGAACCGCTTGGCCGCCCGCATCGGGCCGACCGTGTGGGAGGAGGACGGCCCGATGCCAACAGAAAACAGGTCCAGGACGCTGAGCGCCATCAGGGAACCTCGGTGGACGCATATTCGCGCATGGCGTCCAGGAGCCAGCGGCCCAGGAACTCCGCGAAGGATGCCCGCGGGAAGATCCGGTAGGTCTCGTCCCCGGTCTTCCACAGAATGGCGGGGATGCCGCCGATTTCCGTGGACAGCGCCGTCCCGGGCTTGAAGACCCGGGGGTGCAGGTCCAGGGCGCAGCCCTTCTCCAGCACGGCACTGGCCCGGGGCCCGGAGAGCTCAAGCGTGGTGCGGTTGGCGGAGAGATCCACCACCTGGCCCTCGCCGTCGCCCAGTGCTGCGATGAGAGCCCGGGGGAGTTCGCCGCCCAGGCTTTCGTGGGATTCGGCGGGGGCCACGAGCAGGAATTCTGCCGGGCCCAGCCACAGCACCGCGGTGTCGCCGCTGCCGCGGACTTCCCCCGAAGCGGAGGGCAGCCCTCCGGTCACAGTGCCCAGCCGCTTCCCGGCCTCGCCGGCCGGATCGACCCGGAGCCCCGCCATGGTCAGGAACGGCACCTCGCGCAGCTCCACGGTGCCCGGAACGGACCCCGCTTCAAAAGCTGTCCTCAGGACCGACGCCGGGCTCTTCCGGAGGGTCTGGATCTTCTTGGAATTTTCGAGTGCTGCTGTGTCAGCCATCTTTACGGGCCCCTTCAGAGTCAAAAAGTACTGTTTCTGCGACGACAACGTCAACCAGCTGATCGCCGGCGGCGGCCACCAGGGTTTCGCCAATGCGGTTGCGCCCGTTCTTGATCAGGGCCAGCGCAAACGACCTGCCCAGCGCCGCGCTGTGGTAGCTCGAGGTCACGAACCCCTGCATCGGCACGGGGCCGTAGGCGGGGTTGACGGTGATGCCCTGTTCCACCAGCTGGGTGCCTTCGGGGAGCCGGATGCTGCCGTCCACGGGGAGGACGCTGACCAGGTGTTTCCGGTCGGCGCGGCCGGCGTCCTTGCGGGTGTAGGAGCGTTTGCCGATGAAGTCCTTGACCTTGGACACCACCCATTCCATGCCGGCGTCCTGTGGGGTGACGGTTCCGTCGGTGTCCTGGCCGACGATCGGGTAGCCCTTCTCCGCCCGCAGCACGTGCATGGTCTCGGTGCCGTACGGGGTGATGTTGAACTCCACGCCGGCCGCCGCCACGGCCTCCCAGGTGCTCAGCCCGTACCAGGACGGAACATTGATTTCGTAGGCCAGTTCGCCGGAGAACGAGATCCGGCAGACCCGGGCTGCAACGCCGGATGCCAGGGTGGTCTCGCGGAACGTCATGAACGGGAAAGCGTCGGCGTCCAGGCCGCCGTCGACTGCCAGTTCCGGCGCCACTTTGGCGAGCACGGCGCGGGATTTTGGTCCGACGACGGCGATTGTGGACCACTGCTCCGTGACGGAGGTGCAGTGCACATCCAGTTCAGGCCACTCGGTCTGCAGCCATTCCTCCAGCCAGTCCAGCACCTTGGCCGCGCCGCCGGTGGTGGTGGTCATGAAGTACCGGTCCTCGTCCAGGCGGAGCGTGACGCCGTCGTCGAAGATCATCCCGTCCGGGGTGCACATGACGCCGTAGCGGGCCGAACCCGGAGCGAGTTTCTTGAACGCGTTGGTGTAGATGCGGTTCAGGAACTCGCCGGCATCCTTGCCGCGGATCTCGATCTTGCCCAGGGTGGTGGCGTCCATGAAGCCCACGGATTCCCGGACGGCGGCGCATTCGCGAAGGACCGCGGTGTCCATGTCCTCGCCGTCCTGCGGGTAATACCAGGGCCGCTTCCATTGGCCGACGTCTTCGAAGAGGGCGCCCTGGGCGACGTGCCAGGGGTGGATGGAGGTGAGGCGGGCGGGGTCGAAGAGTTCGCCGCGCTGGCGGCCGGCGAGGGCGGCGAACGCCACGGGCGTGAAGGGGGCACGGTAGGCGGTGGTCCCGATTTCTCCAATGCCGGGTGTGCCATCGGCAGGTTCACCGCCGCCGTGCTTCAGCGCGGCAGCGATCACGCCGATCGCGTTCACCCCGGAGGTCTTGCCCTGGTCGTTCGCGGTGCTGATCGAGGTGTACCGCTTGACGTGTTCCACCGAGCGCATGCCGGCCCCGGTGGAGCGGAGGACATCGGCCACGGACTGGTCGCGCTGGAAGTCGACGAAGTGGCGGTGCCAGTCCGCCGGACCGCCGTCCTCCCCGGGAACCAGCCACAGCTGGCGGGTCGGGGCGGAGGCGCGCGGCGGCGCGGGCGTTGAAGGTTCGACGTCGGAGTCGAAGCCCGCGGCCAGGACCGCTGCGGCCCCGGCGGAGACGCCTTCGGCCACGCAGTCGTCGAGGGCGAAGGTGCCGCGGCCGGAGCCGGCCACCTGCTGGTTGGGAACCACGCTGTTGGGGACGAAGGCGGCGAGGTCCTCGTCCCAGCGGAGCCTGCCCTGGCGCTGGGAGTGCAGGTGCACCACGGGTGACCAGCCGCCGGAGACGGCCAGCAGGTCGCAGGCGAGCTGTTCGATGCCCGAGGTGAGTTCGCCGGCGTCGTTGATGCTCCGGACGGTCACGCCGGCGAGCCGGCCGTCGCCGGACGCATCGGCCGTCGTGTTGGCGACGGCGCTGCCGATCAGCACCCGGGTGCCGGCCGCGGCGGCCGCCGCGGCGGTTTCGCTCAGCTGTGCGCGGGCATCCACGACGGCCTCGACCTTGATGCCGGCGGCGCGGAGGTCGGCGGCCAGGGCGTAGGCGCTGTCGTTGGTGGTGCTGATGACCACGCGGGAACCGGCGGCGACGGCGTAGCGGTTGAGGTAGCTGCGGACCGCGGAGGCCAGCATGATGCCGGGGCGGTCGTTGTTTTCGAAGACCAGCGGGCGCTCATGGGCACCCGGGGCCAGGATGACCTGGGCGGCGCGGATGTGCCAGATCCGCTGGCGGGACACGCCGGGTGCGGCCGGGGTCAAGAGATGGTCCGTCCGGTTCTGGGCCGCGATGACGTAGTTGGAGTCGTAGGAACCGAAGGCGGTGGTGCGGTTCAGTACCGTGCACTCGGCTGCGGAGATCAGTTCGGCTTCAACATTGGCCACCCATTCCAGGGCGGGCTGCCCTTCGATGGTCTCCGCGAGGGCGGGATCGGTGGATCCGGACAGCAGTGATCCGCCGAGTTCGGGCTGGTCGTCAATGAGGATGACCCGGGCACCGGCGCGGACGGCTTGCCGCGCTGCGGCCAGGCCTGCGGGCCCGCCGCCGACCACGAGGACGTCGGTGTGGACGTATTTCTTGTCGTATTCGGCGTGGTCTTCGGCCGGGTCCAGTTTTCCCAGTCCGCTGAGGTACTCGGCGCCGAGGCCATCCACGAGGGACACCGTGGTGGCGGGGAGCATGGATTCGGCCACGTGGCCCGGGAACCGGGCGGCGACCTTGACCAGGGCGTTGGATTCCTCCACCCCGGCGGACATGATGCCGCGGGGCCGTCCCTCATACAGGGAGTCACCCGCGCGGAGCCGGCCGTTGGCCAGCAGCGCGGAGGCGAGGGTGTCGCCGGGGTGGCCCGTGTACTCACGGCCGTCCAGGGTGAAGCGCCAGGTGACACTACGGTCGATGCGGCCGCCGGTGCTAAGACGCGCGGGCTGCGGCTGAGCGGTCATTTGACTGCTCCTTCCGGGGATACGGGGCTGGTGAGGGTGGGGGCTGTGGTTCCCGTGGCTGCGTTTTCCTTGTCAGGGCGCGGTTCGCCCATCGGGTAGACGGCCTGGATGTCGTAGGTGACGGTGTCGCGGAGCATGTTGAACCATTGCCGGCACCCGGTGCTGTGCAGCCAGCGTTCGGCGAAGGCGCCCTTGGTGTTGTCGCGGTAGAACAGGTACTCGGCCCATTCGCGGTCCGTGAGCTCTGCCGGGTTTTCGGGGTAGGCCACGTGGGCCTGGCCGCCGTAGTGGAATTCGGTCTCGTCGCGGGGACCGCAGTTGGGGCAGGGAATCAGGAGCATGTCCTTACCTCTTTCTAGTGGGCCACGGCGGCGGCGCCGTGTTCATCGATCAGGGCGCCGGTTTCGAAGCGCTCGAGTGCAAAGGGCTGGTTGAGTTTGTGCGGTGTTCCGGTGGCGATCGTGTGGGCGAATGTCAGCCCGGCGGCCGGCGTGCCCTTGAATCCGCCGGTTCCCCACCCGCAGTTGACGAACATGTTCTCCACCGGGGTGGTGCCCACGATCGGGGAGGCATCCAAGGTGGTATCCACAATCCCGCCCCACGTCCGGAGCACGTGGGCCCTGGCAAAGATCGGGAAGAGTTCGACGGCGGCTGCCATCTGGTGCTCGATCACGTGGAATGATCCGCGCTGGCCGTAGCCGTTGTAGGAGTCCACTCCGGCGCCCATGACCAATTCGCCCTTGTGCGCCTGGGAGACATAGACGTGGACGTGGTTGGACATGACCACGGTGGGGTGGACGGGCTCGTGGAGCTCGGACACCAGTGCCTGGAGGGGGTGGGACTGGATCGGGAGCCGGAACCCGGCCATTTCGGCCAGCACCGAGCTGTGTCCTGCCGCGCAGAGTCCCACCTTTTCGGTGTTGATCGTGCCGCGGTTGGTCTTGACGCCCACCACCTTGTTCCCGTCCTTGATGAAGCCGGTGACTTCGCAGTTCTGGATGATGTCCACGCCCAGCTCATCGCACTTGCGGGCGAACGCCCACGCGACGTGGTCGTGCTTGGCGATTCCGGCGCGCGGCTGGTAGGTGGCGCCCATGACCGGATAGCGGATGTTGTCGTTGATGTTCAGGATGGGGCAGAGTTCCTTGACCTGCTGCGGGTCCAGCCACTCGGCGTCGACGCCGTTGAGTTTGTTGGCTCCGACGCGGCGGACGCTTTCGCGGACGTCGCCCAAGGTGTGGGCCAGGTTCATGACCCCGCGCTGGCTGAACAGGAAGTCGTATTCGAGTTCTTCGGGCAGGATCTCCCACAGCTTCAGGGCGTGCTCGTAGATCGCGGCACTCTCGTCCCAGAGGTAGTTGGAGCGAATGATGGTGGTGTTCCGGGCCATGTTGCCGCCGGCGAGCCAGCCCTTTTCCAGGATGGCGATGTTGGTCATCCCGTGGTTCTTGGCCAGGTAATACGCCGTCGCCAGTCCATGTCCGCCGCCGCCGACAATCACGGCGTCGTAGGAGGACTTGGGGTCCGGGTTGCGCCAGAGGAAGTCCGGGTGCTCCGGCAGGTGTTCGGTGGTCATTGTGCTGCTCCAATCAGTTCTGCCTCAAGCCCGGTCGCCGCTGTGCTGGTGCCGAGATGCGGGTAAAGGGGGAATCGGTCCGCGAGGGCGCTGACGCGTCCGCGCAGTTCGGCGGCGGTTTGGTCGCTGAGTTCGTCCCCCGGCGCCTGCGAGATGAGGGCGGAGGCGATGATGTCCGCCACCTCGGTGAACTCCGCGGCACCGAAGCCGCGGGTGGCCAGGGCGGGGGTGCCGATCCGCAGCCCGGAGGAGACCATGGGCGGGCGGGGATCGAACGGGACGGCGTTGCGGTTGACGGTGATGCCGATCCGGTGGAGCCGGTCTTCGGCCTGCTGCCCGTCCAGTTCCGAGTCCCGCAGGTCCACCAGGACCAGGTGCACGTCGGTGCCGCCGTTGACCACGGAGATCCCGGCCGCCGCGACGTCGTCCTTCAGGAGCCGGGACGCGAGAATCCCGGCGCCTTCGAGCGTGCGCTCCTGGCGTTCCTTGAACTCGGGGGACGCTGCGATCTTGAAGGCCACGGCCTTGGCCGCGATCACGTGCTCCAGCGGGCCGCCCTGCTGGCCGGGGAACACGGCGCTGTTGATCTTGCGTGCGTATTCCTCCTTGGCCAGGATCACGCCGCCGCGCGGGCCGCCGAGGGTCTTGTGCGTGGTGGTGGTGACGACGTCGGCGTAGGGGACGGGGTTCGGGTGCAGCCCTGCGGCGACCAGGCCGGCGAAGTGCGCCATGTCCACCATGAGGTAGGCGCCCACGAGGTCGGCGATGCGCCGGAACTCGGCGAAGTCCAGCTGCCGGGAGTAGGCGGACCATCCGGCCACGATCATCTTGGGCCGGTGCTCAAGGGCCAGGGCCTCCACCTCGGCCATGTCCACCAGGTGGTTGTGTTCGCTCACGTGGTACGGGACCACGTTGTAAAGCTTGCCGGAGAAATTGATCTTCATCCCGTGGGTGAGGTGGCCGCCGTGGGCCAGGGCCAGTCCCATGATGGTGTCGCCCGGTTCCAGGAGGGCGAACATGGCGGCGGCGTTGGCCTGCGCGCCGGAGTGCGGCTGGACGTTGGCGTACTCGGCGCCGAACAGGGCCTTGACCCGGTCGATGGCGAGCTGTTCGATCACGTCCACGTGCTCGCAGCCGCCGTAGTAGCGCTTGCCCGGGTAACCCTCGGCGTACTTGTTGGTCAGCACCGAACCCTGTGCCTCCATGACCCCGGCGGGGGCGAAGTTCTCGGACGCAATCATTTCCAGGGTGGACTGCTGGCGCTTCAGTTCACTCGCCACGGCCTCTTCGACCTCGGGATCGACTACGGAAAGTCGCTCGTTCAACTGCTCAACCACGGTTGCTCCTTTGAAATACCACTATTGCTATGACTGATATATCAGTGTGAGAACAATGGTATGATTGAGATCACATCAGAGTCAATAGCCAGAAGCCAAGTGGAACCAGGCTTCCGGTTGAAATCCAGAAACGGAGCCGAGCTGTGAATGCACTCACCGTCATGCCTCCCGCAGAGGATGAAGCCATCTCCCAGGCGGAGGCCGCGTACCGGCAGCTGCGCGACAAGCTGATCATGCTCGAAATCCGGCCGGGCGAACCCATCAATGACGGGCAGCTCGCCGCCGAGCTCGGGTTCGGCCGCACTCCCGTGCGCGAGGCGATCAAGCGGCTGGAAGTGGACCACCTGGTGGTTTCCTACCCGCGACGGGGAACCTTTGCCACCACCGTGGACTTCACGGAACTGGCCGACGTCTCGGAAATCCGGGAACTGCTCGAACCGCTGGCGGCGCGCAGGGCGGCAACGCGGGCCAACGCCGCCATGCGCCGCGAACTGCTGGATGTCGCCAAGACCATTGCGGAACTGGCCCCGAGTCCTGCAGAGTCCCGCGAGCTGATGCGCTACGACCTGACGGTGCACCGGTTGATCTACCGGGCCGCGGCCAACCCGCATCTGGAGGACACGCTGATCCGCTACGACAACCTGGCCACGCGCATCTGGTGCCTGGTCCTGGACAAGGTCCCCTCGGTCAGCGGCCACATTAGCGAGCATGTGGAGCTGCTCAAGGCGGTGGCCGAGGGCGACGCGGACAGGGCGGCCGAGCTCGCCCTGCACCACGTCACCAGCTTCGAGGAGACCATCCGCAAGGTCCTCTAGCCGCCGGCGTCAGCCGCGCAGGCCGAGGGCGAGTCTGGCGCCCTTCGTGCCTGGCGATGCGCAAATTACCCACCGACACCCGAATGCGGGCGCGTCAGCTATTCGCCGCGTCGCCGAACAGAATGCGCGTCGGGTGTGGCCGTTTACTTCCAGCGCTTCGGCCACTTCACGTTCATCAGGAGCAGTCCCAGCAGGAGCGAATCGACGGTCATGATTGCCGCCATGAGATATGCCCACCCGGCCATCATGGCTGGCCCGCCGTCCGGCGGCCGGAAGTGCGCGTGCGTACCAGAATGCCCATGACGATCTCCTGACGTGGACCCCCCAGTCACTCGATAGTCCACCCAGTTTGCCACCGCGTCGGTCGGGGCGGAACTGCGGCGCCTGCCGGCTCAAGCTTTTCCCAAGCTGACGCACGTGCGTCGCAAATGTGCAACGCTGTCACGCTGAATGCAACTGTCTTGCAGTCGCCTTGCGGGCATCTACCGCGCGGCTGCGGCGACATCTCTCCCACGCTGTGCGCAAGGTCGGAAACAAAAAAGCATTGACTGTGTCATGCGTCACGCCTAATCTGGTGCAACAGCGTTGCACTGATTGCAACTCCAAAACACTTTGGTGGACACATGAGTAACGAAAATTCCTCCCCCGCCACTCTTGCGGGGCAGCCCAGCCCGGAGTCGAATAACGGGCATGGCAGTACTTCCTCGGGACAAACTACGTTGAGCGGCCATGCGGCCCCTGGCGGCCACGATCCCGCAGTCAGCAGGGAAACCCGACGGCGGGTGGTCGCCGCCAGCTTCATCGGGAACTTCGTCGAATGGTTCGACTACGCCGTCTACGGCTACCTGGCCGCAACAATCGCCGCGGTCTTCTTCCCCGAGTCCAATCCCCAGACCGCGCTTTTGCTGACCTTCGCCTTGTTCGCGATCTCATTCCTGGTGCGGCCGCTGGGCGGTTTTGTCTGGGGCCACATTGGCGATCGGGTGGGGCGCCGTACCGCGCTTTCCCTGTCAATCCTGATCATGTCCGGAGCGACCTTCTGCATCGCCCTGATCCCGGGATACAACGCCATCGGCATCTGGGCGCCGATCCTTCTCCTGGTGGTGCGCGTCGTCCAGGGCTTCTCGGCCTCGGGCGAATATGCCGGCGCGTCGGCCTTCCTGGTGGAATACGCCCCGGCCAACAAGCGCGGCCTCTACGCGGCCGTGGTTCCGGCCAGCACGGCCGCGGGCCTGCTGCTGGGCTCCCTGCTCGCGGGCCTGCTGACCGTCCTGCTCAGCGCAGAGGCGATGCAGAGCTGGGGATGGCGCCTGCCGTTCCTCCTCGCCGCCCCGATGGGCCTGATCGGACGCTATATCCGCACCAAGCTCGAAGACACGCCGGTGTTCCGCGAACTGGCAGAGGAGGACCAGGCCATCAAGGCCCCGGTATCCAGCCTCTTCCGGAACCACTGGCGGTTGCTGCTGAAGGCAGTCGGAGCCGTGCTGCTCAACGCCGTCGGGTTCTACGTGATCCTGAGCTACATGCCCACGTACCTGTCCTCGGAGCTCGGTCTCGGTGCGGCCGAATCCTTCCTGGCCACCACCATCGCCCTGGTGACATACATCGGGTTCATCTTCCTGACCGGTATGCTCTCGGACCGCTACGGCCGCAAGAAAGTGCTGATCGCCGCATCCCTGAGCTTCATCCTGCTGACCGTGCCGGCTTTCGCCCTGCTGGGCACCGGGAACTTCCTGGTGATCGTCCTGGTCCAGATCCTGCTGGGCGGCATGCTGACGCTCAACGACGGCACGCTCCCGAGCTTCCTGGCGGAAATGTTCCCCACCCGCGTCCGCTACAGCGGCTTCGCTGTCAGCTTCAATCTCTCCAACGCGCTCTTCGGCGGCACTGCGCCGTTCATGGCCACCCTCCTGATCGCCGCGACGGCCAATGACCTGGCGCCGGCCTGGTACCTGGCCGGTGCCGCGGCCATCTCCCTGATCGCCGTGGCGCTCTCCCGGGAAACCAGCAAAGAACCGCTGCGCCACGAGTAGCCCCGGCCGGCCCCCCAAATTTTCCCCTCCAAAGAACAGCACTGCAGAAAGGCACCACCACCATGACCATCGCAACCTCCAACAACGCTTCGTCCATCGCCGAACTGGAGCGACTGAAAGTCCTGCACAACGGGCAGAAGGAAAAGCTGACCTTTTCCAACGCCGAATTTGAGCGCCGGCTCGGCGGACTGCGCCGCATCATGGCGGAGAAGGACCTGGATGCCGTCGTCCTGACCAGCTACCACTCCATCAAGTACTACTCGGACTTCCTCTTCACCTACTTCGGCCGGTCCTACGCCATGGTGGTCACCAAGGACGACACCGTGACGGTTACGGCCAACATCGACGCCGGCATGCCGTGGCGGCGCAGCTACGGCGACAACGTGGTGTACACGGACTGGCGCCGGGACAACTACATCTTCGCCATCCAGGAGGCGCTGCGCACCCGCGGCATCAACCCCCGCCGGCTCGGCGTCGAAGACGATTCGCTCCCGCTGGACAACCGGAACAAGATCCAGGCAGCCTTTGCCGGGGCCACCCTGGTGGACGTGGCCCAGGCCGCGATGCGCCAGCGGATGATCAAATCGGCTGACGAGATCGAGGTGATCAAGCACGGGGCCCGCATCGGCGACCTGGGCGGCGAAGCCATCCGCAACGCCATCACCGCCGGCATCACCGAATATGAGGTCGCCCTGATCGGCACCGAGGCCATGGTCCACGAAATCGCCCGGACGTTCCCGGATTCGGAAATTCGTGACACCTGGGTATGGTTCCAGTCCGGCATCAACACCGACGGAGCCCACAACTGGGCCACCACGCGCAAGATCCAGGAACACGACATCCTGTCCCTGAACTGCTTCCCCATGACGTCCGGGTACTACACCGCACTGGAGCGCACTTTGTTCTACGGCGAACCCGACGCCCGCTCCCTGGAGCTGTGGAACATCAACGTGGAGGTCCACAAGCGCGGCCTAGAGCTCATCAAGCCGGGAGCTGTCTGCAAGGACATTGCCGCCGAGCTGAACGAGATCTACGTGGGCCACGGACTCCTTGCCAACCGGACGTTCGGCTACGGACATTCGTTCGGCGTTCTGAGCCACTACTACGGCCGCGAGGCCGGACTGGAACTCCGCGAGGACATCGACACCGTACTCGAGCCCGGCATGGTGGTCTCCATGGAACCCATGATCACCGTCCTGGACGGCCAGCCGGGCGCCGGCGGCTACCGCGAGCACGACATCCTGGTGGTCGGTGAGGACGGAGCCGAGAACATCACGAAGTTCCCGTTCGGCCCGGAATACAACATCGTGGGCGCCTGAGCGGCCCACACCCCCTGAAAGGGACGGACAGCAGAAGCGGCGCCACGTCCACCGTGGCGCCGCTTTTGGGCCCCCATGCGGAATGATGGTAGACACCATGACCCCAGCAGAATCTCCCGGGACCACCGGAAACGGCGACACCAAGGGCACCTCCGTCATCGTCAACGCCATCGCCGTGCTGCGAACCTTCACGGCGGACGAACCGTTGCTCGGGGTCACCGAGATCGCCAACCGGGTGGGCCTGCACAAGAGCACCGTTTCCCGGATCCTGGCCACCTTCGAACAAGAACACCTGGTGGAACGCGATCCGGAAACCCGCCGCTTCCGGCTGGGGCTGGGGCTGATCGCCGTCGCCGGACCGTTGCTCGCCGAACTGGAAGAACGGCGCGTGGCGTATCCGGTCCTGCGCGAACTCACCGAACAGACCGGCGAAACCAGTGCCCTCATGGTGTGGAACGGCGCCGAGTCGATGTGCGTGGAGCAGATCGCCAGCCACCACCAGATCAAGCACACCACCCCGCTGGGAGCCCGGTACACCGACGCCATGAGCGCCTCCGTGCAGGTCTTCCTGGCCGCAGCGCCCGTCGAACGCGTCCGAACCCTCCTGCGCAGCGGAGCGATCAGCTACCCAGGACTTGATGACGCGGGCCTGGATGGCTACCAGATCAAGCTCAAGGATGTGACGGCCCGCGGCTGGGCCATCAACTACGGCGAATCCTCCATCGACGAAGTGGGCGTGGCCGCTCCCGTCCACGACCACCGCGGCGACATCGTGGCGGCCGTCCTGATCTCGGCGCCCCGGTTCCGCGTCTCACGCGAAGGACTGCAGAGCCTGGGCGAAGCGTGCGCGGCTGCGGCGGACAAAATCACCAGCCGGCTGGGCGGCCGCGCGTCCCGCGGCAACGACTAACGCCGGGCCGGCAAGCAACGCGCACCCGCCTCAGCAGAGCCGGGCCAGCCGCGTGGCCAAATGCAACGCCGCAAGCCGGCCCGTCCGCCGGGGGTCGCCGCCGCACAGCTCGAAGATCCGCTGCAGCCGTTGATGCATCGACTGCCGTTCCACGTGCAGCTCCCGGGCCGCCTGGGCGGTGTTGCATCCGGAATCGAGCCAGGTGGCCAGGGTATCGAGCAGCCGCGAATTGCGTTGGGTGTCATGGTCCAGGAGTGCGCCCAGCTGCTGGCGCACGAAGTTGCGCCGTTGTTCGGTCTCCAGGCTTCCCACCGCAAGGCGTTCGACGGCGAATGCCTCGGAATCGATCACGGGACAGTGCGGGCCGGTTGCCCCCGCCGGTGAATGTCCCAGCGAGTCTGCCAATTCCAGCGTGAGCCTGGCTTCCGACAGGGACCAGGGAGCTTCCGAGATCCCGGCGGCCAGCGGGCCAACGGCGACGAGCGTATCGGCCAGCGCGGGCAGCCCCCGCAGGCCGGCCAGGAGCGTATCCCGGCTTTCGCGCGGATTATCGCCCGGCTGGACGGCCACCGCCAGGAGCTCGGCGTTGTCGACGTAGGTGGCGCTCGGCTGCGCCCCGCGGGTCAGAAGGCGCTCCACCGGCGCCCGGAGCTGTTGGAGCATGTCGGAGCGGATCACGATGGCCACGAGCGCGGCGCCCGGCGGAATCCCGGCCGCGGAAGCCAGCTGCTGGAGCCGCCAGGTCTGGCTGCCCGAATCTATCGCGCGGAGCAGGGCCGCCCCGGCGACTTCCTTGAGCCCGGGAGACATCCGCTGGAGCAATGCCAGGGCCAGAATGTCCACTGAGCGGTTCCCGGCTGTCCGGGCCAGGTTCTCGTCCTCGCCGGCCGGAACCCGCAGCAACAGCTGGGCAGCGAGAATGCCGCGGATCGGCACGTCGATGTGGATCAGGCGTGCCTGCTCCTGCGGCCCAGGGGAGGAGGCGTCGGCGTCGGAAGCCTCTGCCTGCCCCGGGGTTGCGCTGGCCAGGGTCGCGCCCGCTATGGACGTCAGGGTCACCTCGGCATTGATGATGCCGGCCAGCACGGCGAGGATCCGGTCCAGGCCTCCGCCGTGCGCCAGCTCGACTGCCATGGCGTGGCTGGCCTCGTCCGCCCGCCGCAATTGGGACACCGAGTCACTGACCAGCATCGAGTTTATGGCCTGCATGACGCCGACGAACGGCACCACCGCGCGAAGTTCGATCAGCGGAAGGCCGGCTGCTTCGGCGGCCGCCACCATTGAGGACGGCAGAGACGGAAGGGCCACCCCGGTTTCGATGGCTACGGCCGCCACACCCCGCTCTGCCAGTTGGCGAACGTAATTGACCTGCCGCTCCTCGGAGGCCTGGGCGAGAGCTTCTCCGCCGGTCAGCAGCAGCTCCCCGCCGGCAAGCAGCGGCGCGATGTCGATGATTTCGCTGGAGTGGATCCACCGCAGCTGGGTCCTGGCGGCAGCCCGGGCCGCTGCCCGGATGACGGGATCGGCGGCCGCCAGCGTCGGATGGTTCAGGGCGTCTTCAAGACGAATGGACATTACACTCCGTCACGTCGCTCTACGTTTGTTTAGACACATTGTATATGGCTGAATGTGGCCTGCGACACATAATCTTGAGGAATCCCACACATCCTCGGAGGCTCCCCATGCGACAAAAATCCCCAGCGGCCCCAGCCGGCACCGCGCCGGAAGCCAGTGAAGACCACGAAGCGTGGCTCCACCCCATCCCCGAATCAGAGCGGACGCGCAAAGTGTCCGGCCAGTTCTGGATCTGGGCTGGCGCCAACCTCGCCCCGATCAACTGGGTGCTCGGAGCGCTCGGCATCCAGCTCGGCTTGGGGTTCGCGGACACGGTCACCGTCCTTGTCCTTGGCAACCTGATCGGGATGCTGCTCTTCGGATGCTTTGTCCTGCTGGGGCAAAAGACGGGGGCGACCGGCATGGTCCTGGCCCGCGCCGCCTTCGGCCGGCGCGGAAACTACCTCCCGGCGGCGATCCAGGCCCTTCTGGTGATCGGCTGGTGTGCAGTCAACACCTGGATCATCCTGGACCTGGTCATGGCGCTGTTCGGAACCCTGGGGTGGGTTGATCCGGAGGCCCACAACTATGCGTGGAAGATCGCCATTGCCACCTTCATCATGGCCGCCCAGGTAACCATTGCCTGGTTCGGCTACAAGGCCATCGCCGCCTTCGAAAAATGGACCGTCCCGCCGACCATCATCATCCTGACCGTGATGTCGGCAGTGGCTTGGTTCGGCATGAAGATCAACTGGACCTACGCCGGCCCGGCAGGACACATCCTGGAAGGCTCGGAACGCGTCGCTGCGATGAGCGCTGTCATGACGGCGATCGGCATCGGCTGGGGCATCACCTGGTTCACCTACGCCGCAGACTACTCGCGCTTCGTCAGCACCACGGTGCCCAAGCGCAAGGTCTACCTCGCCTCGGTGCTGGGCCAGTTCATCCCGGTCGTCTGGCTGGGCATCCTGGGGGCCAGCCTGGCCACCAACACAGGGGAAATAGACCCCGGCAAGCTCATCGTCCTGAACTTCGGCGCGCTGGCCCTGCCCGTGCTGCTCATGGTGCTGCACGGCCCCATCGCGACCAACATCCTGAACATCTACACCTTTTCCGTAGCCACACAGGCGCTGGACATCTCCATCAGCAGGCGCAAGTTGAACCTGTTCGTCGGCGTCTTCTCCCTTGCGGTCGTGATCTTCTTCATCTTCCAGGAGGACTTCGCCTCCGTGCTGGACGCATGGCTGATTGGGCTGGTCGCCTGGGTGGCTGCCTGGGGCGGAGTCATGCTGGTCCACTACTTCTGGATCGAAAAGCGCTGGCCCGGTAACCCGGCCAGGCTGTTCGACGCCGTCGGTACCAAGCGGCTGCCAGGCGTGAACCCGGCCGGCATCGCCTCATTGATCATCGGCATCTTCGCCACCTGGCTGTTCATGTACGGGCTGGTGCCGGCAATGCAGGGACCCATAGCGGTCGCCCTGGGCGGGTGGGATTTGTCCTGGCTCGCCGGAGGACTGTCCAGCGCTGCCGCCTACGCCGTCCTCGGCCCGCGTTTTCACCGCAAGTTCCTTGATGTTCCCGACAGCGAACAGGCTGCAGATGCGCCTCACGCCAGCGACCTCGCGGTCCCGTCAGCCACCCGCACCGCCCTCTAGCAGGAGACCAGCCCCGTGAACTTCCCCGCTTTCGCTGACACCGCCCATCCCATCACCTGGCCCGAAGGTCATCGGGCCGCAGCGTCCTTCACCTTCGACGTCGACGCCGAATCCTGCACCATCGCCCATGACCCGCAGAGCACCAGGCGCATGTCACTCATGACGCACCAGTCCTACGGGCCCAAGGTCGCCGTCCCGCGGATCCTGCAGATCCTCGAGCGCCAGCAGATCCAGGCGACGTTCTTTGTCCCGGGATTCACCGCCGAATGCTACCCGGACGTGGTCCGGCGGATAGCCGACGGCGGCCACGAGATTGCGCACCACGGATACCTGCACGAACCCATGCAGGGCATCGACGCCGCCACGGAGGCGCGGTACATCGACCGGGGCCTGGATGCCCTGGCCAAGGCCGCCGGCGTCCGGCCGACCGGCTACCGTGCCCCGTGGTGGGAGCTCAACTGGCATTCCGCGACGCTCCTTGCCGACCGCGGGTTCCTTTATGACTCAAGCCTGCTCGACGGCGACGCGCCGTACCGCTTCAGCGTTGCCGAGGGGGACCCCCGCGATCTCGTGGAAATCCCTGTCGACTGGGCTCTGGACGACTGGGAGCAGTACGCCTTCTACCCGGGCGTCACCGGAAGCGGCGTCATCGAAAGCCCGGCCAAGGTCCTGGAAATGTGGACGCTGGAGGCCGAGGCCCACCACGCTGCCGGGAGCTGCTTCGTCCTGACCAACCATCCCTTCATTTCCGGCCGGCCGTCCAAGGCCGTGGCCCTGGAGCAGCTGATGGACCGGGTCAAGTCGATGGACGGCATGTGGGTCACCACCATGGAGAAGATCGCGCAGCACACGCGCGACTCCGTCGAGGAGATCCACACCCACGCGCGCATTGCGGTGCCCGGGTTCCCGGACACCGGCGCACAGTTCACGCCGGCCGCCGTGCGGCAGTCCCAAGGAGCCCCGGCGCGGCGCGGGGCCGGAATCTAAGGCACAATTCGGCCCTTGCAAGGTCCCCGGCCCGGGGACCTTCCCGTGCGGCGGTCCGGAGTCAGCGGCGAAGCGGGGTGTTTAGCCGGTCTTGGCCATCGCGTAGGCCAGGGTGCCGTAGGCCAGGGCCCCGGACATTTCGGTGAGCAGTTCCGGGTTGGTGTTGGCGATGGTGTCGCAGGCCTCGTGGTAGCAGGGATCGAGGTCCTTGCCGGCCTCCCCGCCATAGGTCTGGGCCTGGGCCTGGGTCTTCCTCTTCTCATCGCCGGTGAACAGCCCGCCGCCGGGAATGCCGGCCGAGAGGAAGGCGTCGTAGTCGGACCCGCCGTCAAAGGGCGTGGTCTCGGCCGGCAGCGCGTTCTC
>NZ_KB895551.1 GCF_000374925.1 Arthrobacter sp. 131MFCol6.1 | reverse complement strand
CGGAAGTTCAGCTCCCCCCGGGACGCCCTGGACGTCGGGATCGCGACCGTCTACCAGGACCTCGCGGTGGTGCCTTTGATGCCGATCTGGCGGAACTTCTTCCTCGGCTCGGAACTGACCTCCGGGTTCGGGCCGTTCAAGAGCATGGACGTCGAGAAGATGAAGGACATCACGCTCAAGGAACTCGCCGCGATGGGCATCGACCTGCGCGACGTCGAACAGCCCATCGGCCAGCTCTCCGGCGGTGAACGCCAGTGCGTCGCGATCGCCCGGGCCGTGTACTTCGGCGCGAAGGTCCTGATCCTGGACGAGCCCACCGCGGCCCTGGGCGTGAAGCAGTCCGGCGTGGTGCTCCGCTACATCCTGCAGGCCCGCGACCGCGGCCTCGGGGTCATCTTCATCACCCACAACCCGCACCACGCCTTCCCCGTCGGGGACCGGTTCCTGCTGCTCAAACGCGGCAAATCAATCGGCTACTACGACAAAAAAGACATCACCCTCGACGAACTCACCGCCCAAATGGCCGGCGGCGCCGAACTCGCCGAACTCGCCCACGAACTCGAACAACTCGGCGGCCACGGCGACATCGTCAAGGAAGTCCAGGCAGAGGTCGCCGACGTCGATTCAGAACGCCAGAGCATCGGCAGACACTGACTGCGTCAGCCCGCACGTCCCCCGGCTCCGGCGCAGCGCCTAAGTAGACAGATCAAATTCAAGAACCGAACGGTCGACCTCAGTTCCTGCGGGAATCGGGAGGGCCGCTCTTCCACCCAGATGGAGCAACCATGCAAATGCTAATCGCCGGAACCTGGCGCGGCGCCGCCGACGGCAGGACCGAGGAAGTCCGGTCTCCCTTTGACGGCCGGGTCATTGACACGGTTCCGGTCGCCACGGTCCAGGACGCCCAGGCCGCCCTCGACCGTGCCGAGATCGGCGCCCACCTGCAGAGGTCCACGCCGGCACACGTGAGGGTGGACATCCTCCTGCGCGCAGCTGCCCTGGCCGACGAACGTGCCGAGGACATTGCCCAGACCATCAGTGCCGAAACCGGGAAGCCGATCACGGAGGCCCGGGGAGAAGCCAGCAGGTCGGGGAACATCATCCGTCTGGCCGCCTACGAGGGAAGCCAGCTCTACGGCTCCACCCTTCCCCTGGATGCCAACGCCGGCACCGGCCTGGACAAGATCGGTTTCACGCTCCGGCAGCCGGTGGGCATCGTCGTAGCCATCACCCCGTTCAACTACCCTGCGCTGCTGGTTCTGCACAAGATCGCGCCGGCTCTCGCCGCCGGAAACGCCGTCGTGCTGAAGCCGGCCCGGGCGACCCCGCTGACCGCACTGAAGCTGGCTCAGTGCTTCGTCGACGCAGGCCTTCCGCCGGAGGTGCTGTCCGTCCTGACCGGTCCGGGCAGCACCCTGGGCGATGTGCTCGTTACTGACCCGCGGGTGCGGAAAGTCTCCTTCACAGGGTCCACCGCCACCGGCACCCGGATCAGCTCGATCGCCGGCGTCAAGAAACTGTCCCTGGAGCTTGGCGCCTCCTGCCCGGTGATCATCCTCCCGGACGCCGACATCGAACTTGCTGCCAGCGCCGTGGCAGCCGGTGGATTCATCAATGCCGGCCAGGTCTGCATCTCGGTCCAGCGGGTCATCGTTGACCGCCGGGTCGAAGCAGACTTCCTCGACGCTCTCGTGCCCAAGGTGGAAGCCATCGCGATCGGCAACCCGCGCGAAGCCGGGACCCGGCTCGGGTCACTGATCTCGGAAGAGGAAGCGACCCGCGTCCACTCCTCGATCAACGAAGCTAGGCACTCCGGCGCCAAAGTGCTCACCGGCGGAGACCGCCAGGGAGCCGTTGTCACCCCGGCCGTCGTCGCAGGCGTCGATCCGCGCTCTCCGCTGAGCCGCAACGAACTCTTCGGACCCGCCGTCGCCGTTACCTCGGCATCCGACCTCGATTCAGCCATCGCCCTGGCCAATGACAACGACTACGGCCTCGGCGCCGGAATCTTCACCAGCGATATCGCCGGCAGCATCCAGGCAATGCGGCAGATCGACGCCGGCAACATCCACATCAACTGGACGCCACTGTGGCGTGCCGACCTTATGCCCTACGGAGGACTCAAGGGCAGCGGCGTCGGCAAGGAAGGCGTCCGCTCCGCAGTGCAGGAAATGACCGAAGAAAAAACGGTCATTCTGCACGGACGCCCCTGGTAATCCCTCGACTTCTGGAATAAGGCAATGACCACTAAATCACAGACCATTAGGCTCACTACCGCCCAGGCGGTCGTCAAATACCTGTCCGTCCAATACTCCGTCACCGACGGCGTCAGGCGGCGCCTCGTCCCCGCAGCCCTGGGAATCTTCGGACACGGCAACGTCGCCGGCCTCGGCCAAGCCTTCGACGAACTGGCCGATGACATGCCCTTCATCCAGGGCCGCCACGAACAATACATGGCTCATATCTCAACCGCGTACGCCAAGGCCAGCCGCCGCCAGGCCGTCCTGGCCGTGACCGCCTCCATCGGCCCAGGTGCCCTGAACCTGGTCACGGCGGCCGGACTGGCCACCGTCAACCGGATCCCTCTCCTGCTCCTGCCCGGAGACACGTATGCCACCCGCCACCAGGGCCCGGTCCTCCAGCAGCTCGAGCACCCGACCGAAGCGGACGCCACCGTCAACGACGCCTTCCGTCCCGTCTCGCGATTCTTTGACCGCATCACCCGTCCCGAGCAGCTCCTGACCGCACTGCCGCAGGCCATGCGCGTGCTGACCAGCCCCACGGACACCGGCGCCGTCGTCCTGTCCCTGCCCCAGGACGTGCAATCCCACGCCTACGACTTCCCGGCCGAATTCTTCGCCCCCCGGGACTGGAAGATCCGGCGCCCGCTGCCTGACCCGGCCGAAATCGAGGAGGTGGCCGGGCTGATCAGGGCTGCGCGACGGCCCGTGATCATCGCCGGCGGCGGCATCCACTACTCGGATGCCCACGCGGCCCTTGAGCACCTGGCCGGCCAGGTCGGTATTCCGGTTGTGGAAACCTTCGGCGGAAAGGGTGCCGTCACGAAGGACGAATGGTGGCAGGTAGGCGGCGTCGGGCTCGAAGGCAACTTCGCGTCCAACGCCCTGGTCAAACAGGCCGACCTGGTCCTCAGCGTGGGAACCCGCCTCACCGACTTCGCCACCGGCTCACAGTCGATCTTCGAGCACGACGGCGTCAAGTTCGCGGCACTGAACGTCGTCGATGCCGACACCCGCAAGCAGGGTGCCACCGGAATCCTTGCCGATGCCCGGCTGGGACTCGAAGCCCTGGCCCAGGCGCTGGAAGGCCACAGCACTGCCGAGTCCTGGCAGGACACCGTCCAGGAAGAGAAAGCCCGCTGGGCGCCCATCCGGACACAATGGCTGGACGCAGACACCGCCTACAACCCCGCGGACCACCCGCACGCACCGGTCACCGAAGCAGTCCTCACCCAGCCGCAACTGATCGGCCTGATGCAGGAACACGCCCGTTCCGGCGACACCGTGATCGCCGCGGCGGGAGGGCCCCCTGGTGACCTGCAGAAGGTGTGGGACGCGACAGGGAACCGGCACTGCCACTTGGAGTTCGGCTTCTCCTGCATGGGCTACGAAATCGCCGCAGGCATGGGCGTCCGCCTGGCGGAAGGGAACAACGACAACCGCGTGGTCACCTTCATCGGCGACGGCACCTTCCTGATGGCACCCACGGAGATCCTTACCGCGGCGCAGGAAGGGCTCAACGTCACGGTCATCGTCTCCGAAAACCATGGCTACCAGGTCATCCACCGGCTGCAGATGAACCGCACCGGCAAGGAATTCGGCAACGAGTTCCGCTACCGCACCACCGGAGGCAGCGTCGCGGCCGCCGACGCGCCGAAGGCCCGGCTCGACGGGGACTACCTCAAGGTCGATCTCCGCCAGATCGCCGAAGGCTTGGGCGCCCTGGCTCTCAGGGCCACCACGGCCGCCGAGGTCCGCGAGGCACTGACCTCGACCCGGGATACCCAGGGCCCCGTCGTGATCGTTGTCCCGACGGTGCCGCACGTGGACCTGCCCGGCGGCGACGTCTGGTGGGATGTGGCTCCCGCGGAAGTATCCGGACAGGAATGGGTCCGCACCCTCCGCGCCGACTACGAGCAGGCACGCGGCCGCCAGCGGTGGTTCGGATGAGCCCCCGACCGCTGAGTGCCGGACCACTGGATTCCGGACAGCTGCGCCGGCGCCTCTCGGAGGGTGAAGTCACCATCGGGACCTTCGTAGGGATGTCATCGGCCACGGCCGCCGAAGTCTGTGCGGCGGCAGGCGCCGACTGGGTGCTGATCGACCTCGAACACGGCTCCGGAGGTGAAGATGCGGTCCGCGACGGCGTCGTTGCCGCCGGCAGCTACGGCGTCCCGACGATCGTCCGGGTCGAATCAGGAGACCGCATCCGCATCGGCCGCGTCCTGGACCAGGGGGCCGCCGGGATCATGGTTCCCCGGTTGAACACGGTCGACCAGGCCGCACAATCGGTCCGTCACATGCTGTACCCGCCCCGGGGAGACCGCGGCGTGGCCACGTACAACCGGGCCTGCCGCTGGGGCATGGACCGCCGGACCCTCACCGAACCCGGCCAAGAAACCCTCGGAATCATCCAGATCGAAACCCTTGAAGCGCTGGAGTCTGTCGAAGACATCGCCGCCCAGGACGGCGTCGACGTCGTCTTCGTCGGTCCGCTGGATCTGTCCTACGCGCTCGGCGTCCCGCTGCAGCTGGACAGCAACGTCTTCCAGGAAGCCCTGCAGCGCGTCGTCTCCGCGGCCCAGCTGCACAACAAGGCGGCGGGCATCCTGGCCGTGGACGGCCCGGGAGCTGCCAAGTACGTCCGGCAGGGCTTCCGGTTCGTGGCCATCGGCTCCGACTCGACGATCATGGCGGCGGCGTTCCGTGACGCCTTCGCAACCGCCCGCAACTGACCAACACAACAAGAAAGGCAAGAACGTGAGCCTAGAATCTCGCACCATCGGTGTCGGCCTCATCAGCGTCGGATGGATGGGAAAGCTCCACTCGCGCGCCTACCAAGCCGTACCGTACGTCTATCCTGAACTCGGCCTGAAGACCAAGCTCGTCATCGCCGCAGACACCGAACCCAGCCGGGTCCAGTTCGCCCGCGACGTTCTCGGCTACGCCGAGGGAACAGCCGACTACCACGATGTCCTCAACCACCCCGACGTGGACGTCGTCTCCATCTGCGCACCCAACTTCCTCCACGCAGAGATCGGCATCGCCGCCGCCAAAGCCGGAAAGCACTTCTGGATCGAAAAGCCGGTCGGCCGCGGCTACGAAGAAACAGCCGCCGTGCAGGAAGCGGCAGTGGAGGCCGGAGTGCTGACCTCCATCGGCTACAACTACCGGCACGCCCCCGCCGTCGAGCACGCACGCGAGCTCATCGCCGCCGGGCGCCTGGGGCGGGTGACCAACGTCCGGGCAGTGTTCTTCTCCGGGTACGCCTCCGAGCCCAACGGTGCCCTGTCCTGGCGGTTCGACCGGAAACTTGCCGGCACCGGCGTGCTGGCCGATCTGTTCAGCCACGCCACCGACCTGTGCCAATATGTAGTCGGACCCATCGCCGAGGTCACTGCGCTCACCAGCACCGTCTACACGCAGCGGCCAAAGCTCGCCATGGGCTCGGCAACGCACTTCGCAGTGATCGAAAACGGGGAAATGGGAGAGGTTGAAAATGAGGACTACGCAGCCGCGCTGGTCCGCTTCGGCCCGTCCGCCCGCGGCGCAGGAGCCGTCGGCACCATCGAGTCCTCCCGCGTCGCTGTGGGCCCCGAATGCGGCTACCAGATCGAAGTCTACGGAACCGAAGGTTCGCTCAAATGGGACTTTGAACGCATGAACGAGCTCAAGGTCTGCCTGGGACGCAGCAACGACGAGCAGGGCTACACCACCGTGAACGCCAGCCCCCGCCACGGCGACTACGCCCACTTCCAGCCCGGACCCGGCAACAGCATGGGCTTCGATGACTTGAAGGTCATCGAAGCGAAGAAATTCCTCGTCGCCGTCGCAGGAGGCGCCCAGGAAAATTCGAACATCCATGATGCTGCCTCCGCGGCCGCGATCGTCAGCGCCGCCGAGGCTTCCTCACTGTCCGGTCAGTGGCAGAAGATCGAGGAAATCCACGGCACAACTGCGGCGCGGGCCTAACCATGGCAACTGCATCCGCCCGGCGGCCAACGATCTTGGACGTGGCCGAACGCGCCGGCGTATCAAAGTCCTTGGTTTCACTCGTCCTGCGTGACTCTCCCCGGGTCAGCGCCGAACGCCGCCAGCGGGTGCTGGAAGTTGTCGAGGAGCTCGGCTACGAGCTCAATACGGCCGCCAGGTCGCTCGCAACCCGCAGCAACGGGACCATCGGCGTGCTGGTCAGCGACCTGCACAATCCTTGGGCCTTTGACGTCGTCGACGCCGCACGGCCGGTACTGGAAGAGGCCGGCCACACCGTGCTCTTCAGCGCGGTCACGGCGTCGGCGGCATCTGGAGGGGGAGTGGACCTGTCCATCCTCCAGGCATTCCGCGACCTGCGGGTCGCCGGGCTCCTCGTGATTGGAACCGTTCCGGACAAAGCGCCGTTCAGCCGCGTTGTCTCGGGAGGAGCCGTCGTGTTCGCCGGTGGAGGCCCGGACTACATCGACACAGCCGACGTCGTCCGAAGCGACGACGCCCGCGGCATCTCCATGGTCGTGGACCACCTCGTCGGCCTGGGTCATGAACGCATCGCACATCTGGGCGGGCTCGGCGGTTCGGTCGGGGCGGCGCGTGTCAGCGGCTACGCCGCCGCGATGGAAAACCACGGGCTGGGACGGAACATCCACGTTGTCGATGCGGACTTCTCCCAGGAATCCGGGTACGTTGCGGCCCAGCGGGCGCTCGGTGCGTCCGGCCGGCTGCGGCCCACCGCCCTGGCCTGCATCAACGATCTGGCTGCCCTGGGCGCGATGACCGCAGCCGATGAACGCGGACTCCAGGTCGCGATCACCGGCTACGACAACATCTCCCTCGGCGCCATGCCCCGGCTCGGGCTCACCACCGTAGATCCTGACAGCTCGACGATCGGCGTCGCCGGGGCGAAAACGCTCCTGCACCGCATCCAGGACCACGACTTTGGCGGAGGCTTCGTCCACCAGCCCATCGTCCCGGAACTGGTCATACGCAAGTCCAGCCTGCTCGGCCTCTGACCCACACCCCATTCATATAGTCACCCCGCGGGCCTTCATGGCCTGGCCGGGGTGCACCCTCACATCTTCAAGGATGACGATGGCTTCAATAACCGCACCCCAAATAGTCGTAGCTCTCGGCGACGTGGAGGCCGGACTGGTAGAACCGGTGCTGGCACCACACCAACAAATGATTCATAACCCCACGGAGGAAGATCTCGCCCGGGCCGATGCCGCAATCGTCCGCGCGGCCTACCCGGTGGACCGTGAACTCCTTGACCGCATGCCCGCACTGAAAGTGATCGCCCGGACCGGCGTCGGAACCGACCTTGTCGACGTCGCGGAGGCCAACCGCCGCGGCATCCCCGTCGTGATCACCCCCGGAAGCAACACCGCGTCCGTCGCCGAAGGGGTCTTCGCCCACCTACTGGCACTCGTGAAGAAGCTGTCGACCCTGACCTCGCTGGTGAGGGACGGCCGCTGGGAGGAGAGGTCCTCCGTGCACGTCGGCGACCTCGAGGGGTTCACCCTCGGCATCATCGGATACGGCCGCATCGGACGCCGCGTCGCCCGAATTGCCGAGGCCTTTGACCTCAATGTCCTTGCCTTCGACCCGTTCACCGACGTCCCGGCCGGCATCCGCTGCGACACGGTGGAGGAACTGCTGCGCCGGAGCGATTTCGTCACCCTGCACGTGCCGCTGACGCAGGAAAACCACAACCTCATTAACGCCGAACGCATCGCACTGGTGCCGGCCGGGGCCATCCTCATCAACTGCAGCCGGGGTGGGCTCGTTGACCTGGACGCGGCGCACGACGCCCTCCTCACCGGACAGCTGGCCGGTCTCGGGCTGGACGTCTATGATCCCGAACCCCCGGCACACCACCCCGTCTTTGACCACCAGAACGTCGTCCTCACGCCCCACCTGATGGGCTTCACCCGCCAGGGCATGATCCACACCGTCCGCGACGCCGCCAAGGGTGCCGTCGACGTCCTGGCCGGCCGAACTCCGGCGGCGGTGGCCGCACCATGACACTCCCTCACCCGCAACCAACCGCAGCCGAATCCGCCTGTGGAGAACTAGAAAGGACCATCACGCATGTCCGCTGACCGCCCCCTCAAGGTTGCACTCTTCGGATCCGGCCGCATCGGCCAGGTCCACGCCCGGAACATCGCCGCCCACCCCGACCTGGAACTGGCCTGGATCGCCGACCCGTTCATCAAGGGTGCGCAGGCCCTCGCCGCCGCGAACGGGGCGCAGGCCGTCGAAAGCGCTGACGAGGTCTTCGCCAACCAGGACCTGGACGCCATCATTATCGGTTCGCCGACGAGCACCCACGTCGACCTGATCTCCAGGGCAGTCGCCGCCGGCGTCGCCGCCCTGTGCGAAAAGCCCATCGATCTGGATATCGACCGCGTCCGCGTGTGCCGCGACCAGATCCGCGGCACCAAGACCCCGCTCATGCTCGGTTTCAACCGTCGCTTCGACCCGAACTTCGCCTCCGTCCGCGCACGGGTAGAGGCCGGAGAAATCGGACGCCTGGAGCAGCTGACCATCATCAGCCGGGACCCCGCCCCAGCGCCCAAGGACTATATCGCCACATCCGGCGGGATCTTCCGGGACCAGAGCATCCACGACCTGGATATGGCCCGGTTCTTTGTCCCGGACATCATCGAAGTCTCGGCCACCGGTTCGAACCTTTTCTGCGACTACATCGAAGAAGCCGGCGACTTCGACTCGGTGGTCATCACCCTCCGCGGACGGGGAGATGAGCTCGTCACGATCACCAACTCCCGCCACAGCGCCTATGGCCACGACCAACGGCTGGAAGCATTCGGCAGCGAGGGTCTGCTGACCGCCGGCAACATGACTCCGACCACCGTGCGCAAGTACGGCGCCACGGGCACCGAAGAATCCGATGCCTACCTGCCGTTCTTCCTGGAACGCTACGCCCAGGCCTACCGCAACGAACTGGACAGCTTCGTGCAGTCCATCCGCCAAGGAACCGCCTGCAGCCCGGGATTCGACGACGGGGTGATGGCGCTCATCCTGGCCAACGCCGCCGAAGAATCCGCCAGGTCCGGACGCGCCGTCAAAATCGGAGCGGAGTAAGAAATGAACGGTCCACTCCTCAAAGACAGGGTCCTCCTTGTCAGCGGCGGCACCCAGGGCCTGGGTGCCGGGATTGCCCGCCGGGCGGCAGCCGAAGGCGCGGCCGGCGTCGCCGTGACCGGGCGCAACGCCGACTCGGGCGAAAAGCTGGCCGCCGAGCTGACGGAGTCCGGCGTCGATGCCCGCTTCATCAAAACCGACCTGGCCGACGTAGAACAGGCGAGGGCCTCGGTACTGGCAACCATCGCCGCGTTCGGGAGGATCGACTGCGCCGTAAATGCTGCCGGCCTGACCACCCGCGGAACCATGCTGGACACCACCCCGGAACTCTTCGACGCGCACATCGCCGTCAACCTGAAGTCACCGTTCTTCATCATGGCCGAAACGATCAGGCACCTCCGTGAACGCGGTGCTCCAGGCAGCATCGTGAACGTCATCTCCATCGCCGAACTCGGC
The DNA here is from genome assembly GCF_000374925.1 of Arthrobacter sp. 131MFCol6.1. Lineage (GTDB taxonomy): Bacteria > Actinomycetota > Actinomycetes > Actinomycetales > Micrococcaceae > Arthrobacter. Next base: position 127,343 of record NZ_KB895551.1, on the reverse strand, counting down.
GGCCAACCCTATCTGGCGCCCTACGTCGCGGCGAAGGCCGGGCTGGCCGGGGTAACCCGGAACGCCGCACACGCCCACCGCTGGGACAAGATCCGCATCAACGGCCTGGACATCGGCTGGACCGCCACCGACGGCGAAGCCGAGACCCAAAAGAAATTTCACGGCGCAGAAGACGACTGGCTTGAAAAAGCCAACGCCTCGGTGCCGATGGGCAAGCTCGGACAAGTGGACGAGATCGCCGAATTTGTAGTCTTTCTCCTCTCCGACAGGAGCGGAGTCGTCACCGGCTCGGTCATTGACTGGGATCAAAACGTATACGGAGGATCAGATTGAGCACCATCACCAGCCGCCTTGCCGCCGCCCCCATTTCCTGGGGCGTGTGCGAAGTCCCCGGATGGGGCTACCAACTGGAGGCAGACCGCGTACTGTCCGAGATGACTGCCCTGGGCATTACCGCGACGGAATTCGGCCCTGCAGGCTTCCTGCCCGAACAGGCAACCGAACGCGCGGAAGTACTCAAGCGACACAACCTGCAGGCCATCGGAGGATTCTTCCCCGTCATCCTGCACGACGCCGCCAAGAACCCGCTGCAGGCGGTCTCAGCGGAACTGGACGCCTACCAGGCGGCGGGCGCGAGCATCATGGTCCTGGCCGCCGAAACCGGTGTCGCCGGCTATGACCAGCGCCACGAGCTCGATGCCGAGGGCTGGAACCGGTTCGGCCGGAACCTCGACGCCATCGTCAAGGCGGCGGCTGACAGGGGCATCCAGGCCGTCGTGCACCCCCACGTAGGCACCATGATCGAAACGACGTCAGACGTCAACCGCGTCCTGAACGACACCGCCGCGAACCTGTGCCTGGACACCGGGCATCTCCTGATCGGCGGCACGGATCCCGGACAGCTCGTCCGGGACTATGCCTCGCGCATCGGTCACACCCATCTGAAAGATGTGCGCAAGGCCATCGCCGAGCGGGTCCAGAACAATGAAATCTCCTACACCGACGGGGTCAAGACCGGAATGTACGTCCCGTTGGGACAAGGCGACGTCGGGATCGCCGGCATCGTCCGGGACCTCCTCGCGGCCGGGTATGGCGGGTGGTTCACGATGGAACAGGACACCATCCTGGAATCCGAACCTGCCGACGACGGGCCGGTCCGGGATGTCCGGCAGTCCGTGGCATTCCTCCGGGAGCTGGAAGCCGGGCTGGCCACATGAGCGCAGTGCGCTGGGGCGTTCTCACCACGGCCCGCATCGCCCAGGACCGTTTCCTGCCGGCAATGACGAAGACCCGTAATGCTGTCGCTTCGGCGATCAGCAGTCCGAACGGACGCGCGGCGGAGGTCGCCTCACGATTTGGCATCCCGACCGTGTACGAGTCGCACGAGGAACTCCTCGCCGACCCGAACATCGAGGCCGTGTATCTACCCTTCCCCAATGGTCTGCACGCTGAATGGATCATCGCAGCGGCCGAGGCGGGAAAGGACATACTCTGCGAGAAGCCGCTGGTCGGAAGCCTTGAAGATTACGCCCGCGTCGTGGACGCCTGTGATCGGAACGGCGTGACCCTGATGGAAGCCTTCATGTACCGCTTCCATCCGCAGCACCAGAAAGTCCGTGAGTTCATCGACGCCGGCCGGATCGGCCAGATCGTCTCCATGCATGCGCGTTTCCACTTTGTCATGGACCGCAGCCCGGGAGAGGTCCGTCTGCAGACGGGCCTTGAGGGCGGTGCCGTCAACGACGTCGGATGCTATGCCGTGGACATCATGAATATGGTCATGGGCCGGCCCCCAGTCAGCGTCTACGCCAAAGGAACCAGCCCCACGGACCCTGTTGAGACCACAGTCGCAGCGATCCTGGACTACGACGGCGTCCTTGGCACCTTGGACTGCGGCTTCGAAGGACCCCGAACGAACACGTTCCAGATCATCGGCACCAAGGGACACATCACGCTCGACAAGGCGTTCGACCCAAACCCCGGAGAGCCGGCACGGGTGACCGTTTCGCTCAGGGACGGCAGCACCGAGGCCTTCGATGTCACCGAAGACCCATTCAAGGTCGAAATCGAAAGGTTCAGCGTCTGGACGCGTAGCTCGGTGCACGAGGTGGTCCACCGGGAACTCACCGAGCAGAACCTGGCCGTCCGGCTCGCCATCCATGAATCCCTCGCCGCAGGACTGCCACGGAACGTCGAACAGGTGCACCCCATGGAACACCACTTACTACAGGAGCAGTAATGACCGTCACTAGCATTAGCCACTTCATCAGCGGCACCGAGGCAGCAGGCACCGGGACCGACACCAAGGCCGTCTACAACCCCGCCACCGGTGCCGTCACCGCGGAGCTGCGGCTGGCCAACCGGGCCGACCTGGACGCCACCGTCGCCGCCGCCCGTGCCGCGGCCGATTCCTGGGGCGACATTTCCCTGGCCAAGCGCACGGCCGTGCTGTTCAAGTTCCGCGAGCTCGTCGCCTCGCACGTGGAGGAACTTGCTCAGCTGATCACGGCCGAGCACGGCAAGGTCCTCTCCGACGCCAAGGGCGAGATCGGCCGCGGCCTCGAGGTGATCGAGTTCGCCTGCGGCATCCCGCAACTGCTCAAGGGCGACTACTCCGACCAGGTCTCCACCGGCATCGACGTGTTCTCCTTCCGCGAGCCCGTCGGCGTCGTCGCCGGCATCACCCCGTTCAACTTCCCGGTCATGGTGCCGCTGTGGATGGCGCCGATGGCGATCGCCACCGGCAACGCCTTCATCCTCAAGCCCTCCCACCGCGTGCCGTCCGCCTCGATGCTGCTGGCCAAGCTGTGGAAGCAGGCCGGCCTGCCCGACGGCGTCTTCCAGGTCCTGCACGGCGACCGTGAGGTTGTCTCGGGCCTGCTGACCCACCCGGATGTGGATGCGATCTCCTTCGTGGGCTCCACGCCGGTGGCCAAGCACATCCTTGAAGTGGCCACCGCGCACGGCAAGCGGGTCCAGGCCCTGGGCGGCGCGAAGAACCATGCCATCGTGATGCCCGACGCCGACCTCGACAACGCCGCCGACCACCTGGCCGCCGCAGCCTTCGGCTCCGCCGGCCAGCGGTGCATGGCGATCTCCGTCGCCGTCGCCGTCGGTGACGCCGCCGACCTGCTGGTCAAGAAAGTCCAGGAACGCGCCCTGGACGTCAAGGTCAAGAACGGCACGGAACCCGACGCCGACATGGGCCCGGTCATCAGCAGCGACTCCCGGGGATTCATCGTCAAGACCATTACCGAAGCCGAAGCCGCCGGCGCCGCGATGGTGGTGGACGGCCGCGACCTCGTGGTTCCCGGCCATGAGGACGGCTTCTGGGTCGGCCCCACGGTGATCGACCACGTGAAGACCGAAATGTCCGCGTACACCGAGGAAATCTTCGGGCCTGTCCTGGTTGTGGTCCGGGTCGAGGACCTGGAGGAGGGCATCAAACTCATCAACGCCAACCCGTACGGCAACGGCACCGCCATCTTTACCTCTTCCGGCGCCAACGCCCGGAAGTTCCAGCGTTCCGTCGACGTCGGCATGATCGGCATCAACGTGCCGCTGCCCGTCCCGGTGGCCTACTACTCCTTCGGCGGCTGGAAGGCCTCGCTGTTCGGCGACAAGCACATCTACGGCCCCGAAGGCGTCTCGTTCTACACCCGCGGCAAGGTGGTCACCTCCCGGTGGCCCGAAGCCAACCACGCCTCGGGGGCCTCGTACAACTTCCCCTCCAACTAGGGATGCCGCCCCCGTTGGCCGGTGCGACAAGGCCGCCAGCGGGAGACACTCACAGGACCGGCTGTGCTGACGTGGTCAGCGCAGCCGGTCCCTGCGTTACGGGATTCTGGTGACGAGGCACTCTGAGCAATCCCTCATCGTCGCCTCATTTACGCTGTGGACGCCTGGTTGACCCGCGAACATCAGCAAGACTGACGCGTCTCTGTCCGAGGTCAGGCCAGGCGAGCCACGCTGCGCCGGGTCGGCCGGCGCGTTGCTCCGTCGGAAAAGAGCTGCGGAGTTGCCTGTTGGATGCGTTGAACATCCTCAAAAACGCCTCGCAGGTGCAGGCGCAGTGAGCTGTCGGCGTCCGCCAGGTTGTTGGTTTCCAGGGCGTCCACTACGGCGGCGTGTTGCTGGATCAGCGTCGCAATGGGCCTCGTCTCCAGCAGGCTCAGGCGTCGTGCGCGATCGAGGTGCGCTTTGGCGGAGTTGACGGCGGCCCAAGCGGATTCGTGGCCTGCAAGCCGGAGGAGCTCTCGATGGAACTCCTCGTCTAGGCGGAAGAACTCCTCCACGTCACCGGCGGCTTCAGCCTCTGTTTGGCCTTGAAGGACCGCACGAAGTCCCGCGATTCCCGCGTCATCGACCGAGAGGTCGCGCAGAGAGGCGCACTCGATGGCCTCGCGGACAAACTGCGCTTCTGAGACCCGCCCCAGGTCCACGAGCGAGACGAAGGAACCGATCTGCGGGTAGACCTGGACCAGCCCCTCTTCCCTGAGCAGGATCAAGCTTTCCCGCACCGGCGTGCGGCTGACCCCCAGTTCCTGCGCGAGCTCGTTCTCCGAGAGCGGTTCCCCCGGAGGCAGCTGCAGGGAGATGATGCGCCGCCGCAGCGTCTCCAGGGTCTGGTCACGCACGGACAGCCGCGGCGACTGTCCCTTGCTGTGTTTGTCGGATGCCATGCCCTCAGTCTATTCCCTTGACACACTAGAATGGTAGTGCTTGTATGGTAGTAGTTAGCGAGGTGCCGCCGGTCACATTGAGAGAACGCCGGCCTTCTTCCGTTCGACTCTCCCCTTCGTTTTTCATCGCCTGCAAAGGAGCATCAGATGACTGAGAGCATTGCGCCGCCCACCACCTTGCCGGAGACCAAACCCACCAAGGAGCTGGCTAAAGTTGCTGTTTCCGGGTGGCTGGGAACTGCCATGGAATTCATGGACTTCCAGCTGTACTCCCTGGCAGCAGCCATCGTCTTCAACAAGATCTTTTTCCCCGATGTCAGCCCGGTCGTGGGCCTCATTGCCGCCATGGCCACCTATGGTGTGGGATACGTTGCCCGTCTTGCCGGCGCCGTCTACTTCGGCCGCATGGGCGACAGGATCGGCCGCAAGAAGGTCCTCTTCATCACCATCGCCCTCATGGGTGCCTCGACAACCCTGATCGGATTCCTGCCCACGTACGCGATGATCGGCATTTGGGCTCCCATTCTGCTGGTTGTGCTGCGGCTGGCGCAGGGCTTCGGTGCCGGCGCCGAAATCGCCGGGGCCACCGTGATGCTGGCCGAGTTCGCTCCGGCCCGCCGGCGAGGCCTCATCTCCTCCCTCGTATGCCTCGGCACGAACTCCGGCACGCTCGCCGCTTCCGCGCTCTGGGCGGTCCTGGTGAGCACACTTTCCGAGGAGCAGCTGCTGAGCTGGGGCTGGCGCATTCCGTTCCTGTTCAGCTTCGTGCTGATGCTCTTCGCCGTTTGGATCCGCCGCTCCCTCAAGGAAAGCCCGGTCTTCGAACAGCGGGCGGACGTTGTGGACGGCGTGGCACTGTCCAAGCGTGAAATCGCGGCGGCAGATGAGCTCGCAAACACCAGCGCCATCGAAGCTGCCCTGCACCAGCGCAAGGGCAAGGCCTTCCTGATCGCCCTGGGACTGCGGTTCGGCCAAGCAGGCAACTCAGGGCTGATTCAAACCTTCCTGATCGGCTACCTCGCCACGGTCCTGCTGGTGGACAAGAGCGTGGGCACCACCGCCATCGTGTACGGCTCCCTGCTCGGATTCCTCACCATCCCCGTCATGGGCCTGCTGGGGGACCGGTTTGGCCGCAAGCCCCTGTACCTGGTGCTGAGCTCCCTCACGGCACTGTTCGCCATCCCGATGATGCTTATGGTCACCAGCGGCAATACCGCGCTCATCACCATCGCCTTGGTCATCGGGCTGAACCTCGGCGTCCTGAGCCTCTTCGCCATGGAGAGCGTCACAATGGCCGAGTTCTTCGGAGCACGCACCCGCTTCACCCAGCTCGCGCTGGCCAAGGAAATCGGCGGCATCCTTGCCACCGCCATCGGCCCGCTGCTGGCCGCCACCCTCACCGCCATCACCGGACAGTGGTGGCCGCTCGCCGCGATGCTCATTGGCTACTCCCTGATCACCCTGATCTCCGCGGCCGTGGGCCCCGAAGTCCGTGGCCGGGACCTGGTCCGTCTGGAAGATGCCGTATGAAAGCCGTCGTCGTCCACGGGGCAAACGACCTCCGCATCGATGACCGTCCCGAACCCGTCGCCGGACCCGGCGAGGTGGTGATCGACGTCGAATGGGGCGGGATCTGCGGCTCGGACCTCTCCTACTGGCGCCACGGCGCCTCCGGGACCGCGGTCCTGAAGTCGCCGCTCATCCTCGGCCATGAAGTGGCCGGCCGGATCGCCCAGCTGGGCGCCGGTGTCCACAACCTCGAGGTTGGCCAACCGGTCACCGTGCACCCCGCGGAACTTGTGGGAGACGGAACCATGCCGGACCGCCTGGCGGGCCGCACCAACCTCTACCCGCGCATCAGGTACTTCGGCTCGGCGGCCTTTGACCCGCACACCGACGGCGGATTCAGCGAGCGGAAGCTCGCCAAGGCCTCGCAGATCCGCCCACTGCCCGACGGCGTGGACACCCTGCACGGCGCCCTCGCCGAACCGCTCGCCGTCGCCATGCATGCCGTCAGCCGGGCAGGAACCCTCACCGGCAGAGACGTCCTGGTCAACGGCGCCGGGCCGATCGGCTCGCTGGTGGTCGCGGCAGCCAAGTACGCCGGCGCGAGAACTGTGATTGCCGTGGACATCAACGACGCATCGCTGCGGATCGCCAAGGCCATGGGAGCAGACGAAGTCCTGAACGTCTCCGGCGGCGTCAGCCTTCCCGAAGACATGGAACTGGTCTTCGAAGCCACCGGAATCCCGGCAGTGCTCGGAGGCGTGCTCCGGGCCACCGCTCGCGGTGGAACCCTGGTCCAGGTCGGCAACCTTCCCGGCGCCCCGGCGCCGGCCGCCCTCGGTGACCTGGTGACCCGCGAGATCACCTGGATCGGTTCCTACCGGTTCGTGGACGAGATCGGCGACGCCCTCCGCGCCATGGCCGACGGCCTGGACGTCTCCCCGGTCATCACCCACAAGTTCGGCATCGACCAGGCGGACGAAGCCATGCGCGTCTCGGCGGACCCCGGCTCCGGCAGCAGCAAGGTCATGCTCCGCCTCGGCTGAGGCACGCCAATCCACCACGCCCCGCACCATTTCAAGGCATTCGACATCCGAAGGACCAGCCAGTGAAGATCACCGACGCACGAGTAGTGGTTTCGTCGCCAGGACGGAATTACGTCACGCTCGTTATTGAAACCGAAGACGGCGTTACCGGCGTCGGCGACGCCACACTGAACGGCCGCGAACTGGCCGTGGCGTCCTACCTGTCGGAGCACCTGTGCCCGCTGCTGATCGGCCGCGACGCCCGCCGCATCGAGGACGCCTGGCAGTACTTCTACAAGGGCGCCTACTGGCGCCGCGGGCCCGTGACCATGACCGCGATCGCCGCGATCGACGTCGCGCTCTGGGACATCAAGGGCAAGGTGGCCGGCATGCCGGTCTACGAACTCCTGGGTGGGGCAGCCCGCGAGGGCGTCATGGTCTATGGGCACGCCAGCGGCTCCACACTGGAGGACCTCAGCGCCGACTTCCAGCACCACCTGGACCTCGGTTACAAGGCCATCCGGGCGCAGGCTGCTGTGCCGGGACTGGAAAAGACCTATGGGATCGCGCCCGTGGACGGCAAGACCTACGAACCGGCCAGCGGCAACGTCCCGCAGGAGGACATGTGGGAGACCACCTCCTACCTGGACTTCGCGCCCAAGATGATGGCGCACGTGCGCGAGCAGTTCGGCTACGGAGTGCACGTCCTGCACGACGTGCACCACCGGCTGACACCGATTGAGGCCGGCCGCCTGGGCGCCTCACTGGAGCAATACCGTCCGTTCTGGATCGAGGATCCGACGCCGGCCGAGGACCAGTCTGCCTTCCGCCTAATCCGCCAGCACACCACCACGCCCATCGCCGTGGGCGAGGTGTTCAACTCGATCTGGGACTGCCAGCAGCTGATCACCGAACGCCTGATCGACTACATCCGCACATCCGTTTCGCACGCCGGCGGCATCACGCACCTGCGCCGCATCTTCTCGCTCGCGGACCTCTACGGGGTCCGGTCCGGCTCGCACGGCGCCGGGGATCTCTCCCCGGTCTCCTTCGCCGCGGCCCTGCATGTGGACATGAGCATTCCGAACTTCGGCGTCCAGGAGTACATGGGTCACCGGGATCCGGCCGGTGAGGTCTTCAAGACGTCCTACACCTTCACTGACGGCTACATGCACCCCGGCGACGCCCCCGGCATCGGCGTCGAGTTCAACGAGGAGGCGGCTGCGGCCTTCCCGTTCGACCCGAAGTACCTGCCCATCAACCGCCGGCTCGACGGGTCGGTGCACGACTGGTGAGCGCCTCAACATACGAATCGAACGCTTCCACTCAAGAGAACCGCCCCTACCGGCCCTTCGATGTAGTCGTGATGGGGGAGATCCTCGTGGAGGTGGCCACCGACGTCGCATTCGGCCACGGCGTGCCGGCACAGCTGGGCATCTCCGGCGACGCGCTGAACGTCGCAGCTGCCGCCGCCGCGGCCGGAGCCCGCACAGGGCTGCTGGCCGTGCTGACCGACGACGACCTCGGCCAGGCGATCGCCGCCAGGATCCGCGAACTCGGCATTTCGGACGAGCTGCTGAAGTTCAGGACCGGCCAGCAGGGCGTTTACCTGGTGCACTCCGACCCGGAAGGCCAGCGCGAGTTCTCCTACGCCCGCAAGGGCAGCGTGGGCTCCACGTTGTCCCCGGAGGACGTCAACCCCGCGGTCTTTTCCGCGGCCAGGGCGGTGATCACCGGCGGGATCGCCTGCGCGATCTCGGCCACGTCGCGGGCCGCCGTCCTCAAGGCATCCGCGGTGTCCCGCCGCTTCGTCTTCGACCCCAACTTCCGGCCCCGGCTCACCTCGGTGGAGGAAGCGGCCGCCCTGCTCGCCGAGCTGGCGCCGCGGACCTTCCTGGTCACGCCCTCCTTCCCGGGCGAAACATCCGCCTTGCTGGACTGCACCACGCCCAGGGAGGCGGCGGCGAAGCTCCGCAGCCTGGGCGCCGCGAACGTGGCCGTGACCTGCGGCGCGGAGGGAATCCAGCTGGACGGCAAACTGCTGGCCGGTGACCACGAATTCTTCTGGGTTGATGCGATTCCGGCGCCGTCGGTCGTGGACCAGACGGGTGCCGGCGATGCCTTCGTGGGCACGCTGACCGCCCGGATGGCGCTGGGCGACAGCCTTGCTGCGGCCGCCCGCTACGGGGCCGCGGCCGCGTCGCTGGTGGTTGGCGGCAAGGGCGGGACCGGCCTGATCCCCACCTTTGAACAGACAAGCGCTCACGCCCTGCGGGCCACCGAAGGAGAGTTGTCATCACACGCCTAAGCTCTGCGTCGCTGGCTGCCGGTGGAAGCCGGCAGGCCCTCTTGCAGCGGGACAAACTGCAGCCCGGGATCGTCCATCTGGGCCTGGGCGCCTTCGCCCGCGCCCACACGGCCGTGTTCACCGAAAACGCGATGCTGGCCTCCGGCGATTTCGGGTGGGGGATCACCGGAGTCACCCAGCGCTCCGACACGGTGGCACGCCAACTGACGCCGCAGGACGGCCTCTTCACCGTGACCGAGCGGGGGGACGGTGCCGCGCCGCTGCGCGTGGTGTCCAGCATCGTGGAGGCCATCTCCGGGCGGGATGACCCCGGAACTGTGGTGGACCGGATCGCCGACCCTGCGACGTCGGTTGTCACGCTCACCATCACGGAGAAGGGCTACCGGATCGATCCCCGTACGGGAACCCTCAACACCGGAGACGACCAGGTCCGGGCCGACCTCGCCGGACAACCTCCGCAGACGGCCATCGGGCAGATCGCCCGCGGGCTCCAGCAGCGCGCCCGCACCGACGCCGGGCCCCTCACCGTGGTCTCGTGCGACAACCTGCCCGGCAACGGGGAGCTCACCCGGGCCCTCGTGCATGCCTTCGCCGCCGCACTCCCGGCAGCCGAGGCGGAGCCGCTGCTGTCCTGGCTCGGGGCGAATGTCACATTCCCCAACACCATGGTGGACCGGATGGTGCCGGCCACCACGGCCGCTGACCTGGACGCCGTCGAACGCGAACTGGGCCTCCGGGACGAGGCCGCCGTGGTGGCCGAACCCTTCCTGCAGTGGGTGATCGAGGACAACTTCGCTTCGCGCCGCCCGCGCTGGGAGGACGCCGGCGCCCTTTTCAGCTCCGATGTTGCCGCATGGGAAGACGCCAAGCTGCGCCTGCTCAACGCCAGCCATTCCATGCTGGCTTACCTGGGGCTGGCAACAGGAAAGACCACCATCAGCGACGCCGTGGGGGAGCAGGCCTTCCGCACCGCCTGCAGCCGCATGATGGCTGAGGACGCCCTGCCCACGATCACGCTTCCAGCCGGACTGGACGGCGCAGCGTACTGCGCGCAAGTACTCACCCGTTTCGCGAATCCCGCGCTGGGCCACACCACAGCCAAGGTGGGAAGCGACGGTTCCCAAAAGATCGGACTGAGGCTGTTAACCACGGTCCGCGGCAGCCTGAACGCCGGGCGCGAGCCCCGCTGGGCCGCCCTGGCCGTAGCTGCCTGGATGCACCACGTGGCCTCCACGCCGGCCGCGGAACTCAACGACCCGCTCGCTCCGGAGCTCCACGCAGCACTGCCAGCCAGGCGCACAGCGGCGACTGTGGTCCCCGCGCTGCTTGGCTGCCGCAGCGTCTTCGACGCCGGACTCGCGACACACCAGGGGTTCGCCGACCTCCTCATCCACTGGTACCGCATTATCGACACCCACGGGCTGGACGGCCTGGGAAATGAGATCAACCATGGCTGATGCCACCAGCATCCTGCACGTTTCACCCGTCATCCCGGTTGTGACCATCGATGACCCCCGACACGCCGTTCCCATTGCCCGGGCGCTGGCAGACGGTGGTGTCCGCATCATCGAACTCACGCTGCGGACGGAGAGCGCCCTCACGTCGCTCAAACGTATTGCAGACGAGGTGCCTGACATCCTGGTGGGGGCCGGTACCGTCCTGACCACGGCGCAGGCCGACGCCGCCATCCACGCCGGAGCCCAGTTCCTGGTCAGCCCGGGCATCACCACAACCCTGCTGGACCACCTCTTGACCACCGGCGTGCCGTTCTTGCCCGGCGTTGCCACCATAGGTGAAGTGATGGGCGTCCTGGAGCGCGGCTTGACGGCCATGAAGTTCTTCCCTGCAGGACCCGCCGGTGGCCCCGGCTACCTCGCCGCCGTCGGGGCGCCCATCCCGCAGGTGCAGTTCTGCCCGACAGGCGGCATCAGCCTCGACTCAGCACCCGGATATCTCGCGTTGCCGAACGTTTCCTGCGTCGGCGGCAGCTGGCTCACTCCCAAGACAGCCGTGGAACACAACGACTGGGAGCAGATCACCAAGCTGGCACGGGAAGCATCAGGACTCAGCCTGGGCTAGGCGGACCAGCCGAGCTGGACCGGCCACGGATGCACCTGGTGAGACCCAGGCGAACGAACCCAGCAATCAACCACTTCTGAGCCTTGGCTTGACCCGTCCAACTGAAACGATCCTGCTGGCCGGTGCGACCGGCCCGCCAGCAGAAGACTCGCATATGGACCGGCTGTGCTGACGTGGTCAGCAGAGCCGGTCCGCGAAAGCAGATCGAAAGCGACTGAACTCAGTTAGCAGGCGTCGCGTGGCCTGACGCAGGGACCGGCAGAGCCCGTCGTTCATCGCCGGATGCCGAGGGTGGCGATGAGATCTTCGTGCAGCTCGAACCAGATGCGGTGGAAGGAGTCGCGGTCTGTCGCGGTGAGCCAGGCCGGCTCTGTGGGTGCGTTTGCCACTGCCTGCTCGAGGCGTTTCGCGTATCCGCTGAACCGTGGCAACACGGCGGTCAGGCGGACTTCCAGATCACTGAGGGACGCCAACGCCTCGGTGAAGGGTTGATGTGCCTGCTCGTCGATCCCGTCGTTGGGACTTCCCTCGGCGAGCCAGCGGAGCTGAAGTTTGCTGCAGGCGGCCACGACTCCTGCGTTCAGGGGTGCAAACTTCGCGTGAACGGCGGTGACCGCTGCCAGGCCGCCCGCGCTCTCCAGCTCCTCCGCCAGGAGCCGTTCGTTTTCAGTCCGGCCGGCCACGGTCAGGGACCAGCCCCGGGTTCCGCCGAATGCGGAGCGCAATGCCCACCCGTTCGCGCCGGCGTCAATAAGGAGCCGTTCGACGTCGTGCGGATCCTGGCTGAAGCGGGCGGCAACCGACTCTGTGTCAGCGAAGCCGAGCAGCCTCAGGGCGTGGAGGGTGAGCAGCATGGATGGCTGCTGCTGCGGGCCCATCATGGACCTGCCGCGGGACTTGCCGGTTTCGCGTGGACGGTGCCGTGGGTTCCGTCGACCACGAGCGTCGTTCCGTCCGTGATGCGGGTCAGTGCGCCGGTTACCCCCAGAACGGCGGGGATGCCCTGTTCGCGGGCCACGATGGCGGCGTGCGAGAGCATCCCGCCCGTTTCCGTGATGACGGCGGCGGCGATCCCGAACAGTGGCGTCCAGGCGGGGTCAGTGGTGCGGCAGACCAGGACGTCGCCGGGGGTTACCGCGGAGAATTCGTCGACGCTGTGAACGGTCCGGGCGGTCCCGCAGGCGGTGCCCGGGCTGGCGCCGATGCCGGTGAGAACCGCGCCGGCGGGATCCCTGCCTTCTGCTCCGGCACTGGCCTCAGGGGTGAGTTCCACGTCAGCCCACCGCACCCGTCTCGGGCCTGCCGGACAGCCGATCCAGTCGTTGCTGCGCGGCCTGCGCTGAGCGGAGGCCCAGGCTCTGGGCAATCTGGGGCCAGGTCAGTCCCTCGGCCCGCGCCAGGAACAGGAGGGCTGTTTCCAAGCCCTCCATCTCTGCCCGTGCGGCGGACACAAGGGTGAGGGCAGCCCTGACGTCCAGACCATCCACCGACTCTCCGCGGTCGGTCCCGTTGGCCCGCCACAGGACGTGCTGGATGAGGTCACTCGCGGCAGGGGGCTGTCGCTCACCCAGCCAGGGCCGGGGCGGGAGTTCGGAGGCGCCCCGGTCCAGCAACATCCGCGTGGCCTGGCTTTGGCGCTGAGCCTCCGCAGCGTCGCCGCCGGGACCGGTCCCGTCGGTCTCGTTCATTCCAGACCCCCTTTCCCGTTGGTTCGGCGCCCCTCGATTCCACCAGCTTCTGGCATCAACATCCTGTTGTCAACAAACTGTTGATGCTTGGTGGTTAGGAGGGGCGGGGCGCGCCGGGCGGGCCTATCTGGATCGAGGCCGGTGGGCACGGGCCCTGTAGCCGGATTCCCCAGCTCTTCAGCCGGTCAGGCGAGGACGGCGAGACCAGCCAGGGTGCCGCCCTCGCCTTCGGCCAGCAGTCCGACGGCGGTGCCGGAGTTCGCGGGAAAGACCAGATCGGTGATGGTGGCCAGGCCGTCCTGCGCGAAGACCTCCACCGAGCAGCGGTCCAGGAAGACCCGGAGCCTGAGCCGGCCGTCCTCCAAGGCCACGGCAACGCGCTCCACCGATGGGAACGACTCGTGGAACCCCACATTCCCGGATTCGGTCCGGTCCAGGCTGAGCTCGGCCGTACGGCAGTCGTAGGCCAAAACAGTGCGCGCACCGGCGAGGTCGGCGGATTCCCCGCCCGGTTCGCTGCCGGCCCGGAGCACGAGGCCTACCCTGCCGGCGGCGCCGGGCTCGAATTCCGCATCGATTCGCAGCACGTCACCGGAGGCCTCCGCCGGAAGCCAGGTCACCCCGTCCGCCAACGGCTGCCGGTCCAGGGCGAACACCTCCGTAGCGTGCGTGTGGAACGGGTCCACCGCTTCCTGCACCAGCACCGGCCGCCCGCCGCGGCACACCAGCCTGACCTCGCGGACGAGGGACATCGCGCTGCGCCAGCCGTCCGAGGGTGTTGAGGCGGCGTACTGCCAGTTGTTCATCCAGCCGATCATGAGCCGCCGTCCGTCCGGGGCGTTGCTGAAGGACACGGCCGCGTAGTAGTCCCGGCCCCAGTCGAGCCACCCGTAGTCGGCCATCCGGCTGTCGTCGGCCTGCACGCCGTCGGTGACGGTGGTTTCGGAATGGAACGTCACGCCGTCGAACGTTCCGATGAAGTACTGGCCGCCCGACCCGCCCGCGATGCCGCCGGGGCTCAGGTTGACCACCAGGACCCACCGGGTGTTGGAGGCGTCGCCGTCTACCGGCAGTTCGAACAGGTCCGGGCATTCCCACACCCCTCCCGTGGCGTTCGCCGGGCCGAAGGTGCTCAGGTACTCCCAGGTCAGCAGGTCCGCCGACTTGTAGAGGACCACCTCGTGGTGGACCGCCTCGACGGCGACCATCACCCAGTAGCTGCCGGCGGCGCCGTCGTGCCAAAAGACCTTGGGGTCGCGGAAGTCCGCGGAGGCCCGGTCCAGTACCGGGTTCCCGGCGTACTTGGTCCAGGTGGCGCCGTCGTCCGTGCTGTAGGCGAGGGACTGTGCCTGCCGTCCGGCGAGCGGCGAGGCGGGCGAGTACGCGCTGGTGTAGATGGCCACCAGCGGGGGCACGCCGCCGGCGCCGAAGCCGCTGGTGTTATGGACATCGACCACCGCGGAGCCGGAGAAGATGGCTTCCTGCTCATCGCACGCGATGGCCACGGGTTGTTCGTCCCAGTGCTGCAGGTCCGTGGAGGTGGCGTGGCCCCAGGACATGTTGCCCCACTCCTCGCCGTGCGGGTTGTGCTGGTAGAAGAGGTGGTAGGTGCCGTTGGAGTAGACCAGTCCGTTGGGGTCGTTGAGCCAGTTGCGCTGCGCCGAGTAGTGCCACTTTGGCCGGTACTGGCAGTCGAGTTCTGTGAGTGTTTTCATGAGGGTTCTTTGCAGGCTTTCGCGTGAGGAGGCTGGTCAGCCCTTGACGCCGCTGGAGGCGATGCTGTTGATGAAGGATCGCTGGAACGCGATGAACAGGACCACCACGGGAATGGTGATGAGGGACGCGTAAGCCATCACCTCGCCCCAGGAGACGTTGAGCTGGAAGAAGTACTGGATGCCGATCATTACCGGCCGGAGCTCCTCGGACTGGACCACCATGAGCGGCCAGAGGTAGGAGTTCCAGGCGGGCAGGAAGGTCAGGATGGCCACGGTGGCGGTGGCCGGTCCCGCGAGCGGCATGACCACCTTGCGGTAGATGGTGAACCAGCCGGCGCCGTCGATCCTGGCGGCCTCGTCCAGTTCCTTCGGGATGGACTCGAAGTACTGGTGGAACAGGTAGATGGAGAACGCGTTGGCGATGAACGGGATGATCTGGACCTGGTAGGTGTCCAGCCAGCCCTTCGAGATCTCGAGGCTGAAGCCGTTGAGCTCAAAGTACGGCAGCTGGTTGACCCACCACACCAGCGGCAGCGCCAGCGTCTGGAAGGGCACGATGAGGGTGGCGAGGATGGCGGTGAACACGACGCGCTTGCCGCGGACCTCCATGCGGGACAGGGCAAACGCGCAGAGGCTGTTGATGAAGATGCCGAGCACCACCGTGACTGCGGAAATGCCGATGGAGTTGATCAGGAAGCGGGCGGCCGGGACCCGGTCGAACACGGCCGCGTAGTTGTCCAGTGAAATGTTGCCGACTGGCAGGAACGCAGCCACCGAGGACATGTCGCCGAAGATCTGCTGGTCCGGCTTGAGCGAGGACACCATCATGAACACGATGGGGAAGGCGGCGACGGCGGCGAACAGGAGGCGGACCGCCGTGGTCGCGGCGCTGCCGAGACCCTTGGAAATGAGTGTCTGTTTCACGTCAGTCCTTCTCTCGGGTCAGGTAGCGCTGCACTGCGGAGATCAGCAGCACGAGCACGAAGAACACGAGCGAGATGGCCGAGGCGTAGGAGGTCTCCTGCTGCTTGAAGCCGGAGCGCACCGCCTCGTAGATGATGGTGGTGGTGGAATCGAGGGGCCCGCCCTGGGTCATGACGCTGACCTGGTCGAAGAGCCCGAGCGCCTGGATGGTGATGGTCACCAGGACCAGGGTGCGGGTGTGGGTGAGGCCGGGCCAGGTCACGTAGCGGAACTGGTGCCAGCGGCTGGCCCCGTCGAGCTGGGCGGCCTCGTACAGCTCCCCGGAGATGCTTTGCAGGCCTGCGAGCCAGATGATCATGTGGAATCCTGCGGCCTGCCAGATGGACAGGGCGATGATGGCCGGCATGGCGGTGGCGGGATCGTTGAGCCAGTCCGGGCCGTTGATCAGGCCGAAGCTGGCCGCCGAGAGCAACTCGTTGATCAGGCCGTCCTTGCGGTACATGAACAGCCACAGCAGGGACACCACCACCATGGACGTCACCACGGGGAGGAAGTAGATGGTGCGGAAGAAGTTCACGCCGCGGAACTTTTTGTTGATCAGGAGGGCCATCGCCAGGGCGAGTCCGGACTGGACGGGCACCACCACGACGGCGAAGTAGCTGACGTTAAGCAGCGAGCGCCAGAACACCGGATCCGCGAAGAGCCGCGCGAAGTTGTCCGTGCCGACAAACTCCACGGGCCGCGGGGAAACAAGCCGGGCGTTGGTGAACGCCAGCCCGAAGCCCAGGATCGCCGGGAGGAAGACGAAGGCGAGCAGGAGGACCGCGGCCGGGGCGATCATGCCCCACCCGCTGATCTGTTCGCGCAGGTGGCGCGGCCGGCGGCGGGGTTTGCTGGGCGGTGCGGCCGGGGCCGGATCCGCCAGGCGGCGGCCGGGGGAGGGGAGTTGGGTGGTTGTCATGGTTTTCTCCGTCGACAGTCAGGGCCGGAGGTACGACGACGGCGGCGGTTGCGCACCGCCGTCGTCGTACCGTTTGGCAGCCGGCTAGTTCTTGTAGCCGCCGTTGGACTTGATATTGGCGTCGATGGCCTTGACCGACTTGTCCAGCGCCGTCTTGGGGTCGGCGCCGGCGAGGATGTCCTGAACCGCCTTGCCGTATTCGGTGGCGATGAAGGGATAGGCCGGGGTTTCGGGACGCATCACCGCGTGGTTGCGGGAAAGTTCCATGAAGATCCGGTTTGTGCCGCCCTTGGCGTATTCGGGGAGGAGCGCGGCGGCCTCGTCGGTGGCCGGGATGGTGCCCGTTGCCTTCGCCACCGCGGCCAGGTTTTCCGGCTTCAGTGAGTAGGAGAGGTAGTCCATGGCTGCCGCGGAGTTGTTGCAGCCGCTGGTCACGCCCCACTGCCAGGAGGCGCCGCCGATCTTGGGGCCGGTCCCGAGGTCCACGGACGGCATGACCACGAGGTCCTTGCCTACCGCCGCGCGTGCCTTGTCCGCGGCCCAGGAGCCGGTGTAGAGGAGGCCGCTCTTGTTGTTGAGGAAGTCCTGGGTGGAGTCCTTGCCGCTCTTCTTGGCCATGAAACCCTGGTCGGCCAGGCCGCGGAACCACTGGGCCCACTCGATGGCCTTGTCGCCATTGAGGACGCCGTCTGCCGACTGGAACCCGTCGCGGTTGATCAGGTCCCCACCGAAGGACTGCAGGAACGGGGAGTAGGCGTAGGGCAGCCATTCGCCGGTTCCGGCGGTACCCATATCCAGCGGGTATTCCCACTTGCCCAGGGCCTTGAGTTTGGTCAGCGCGTCCTGGAACTCGTCCTTGGTCCACGGCTTCTCCACCGTGGCGACCCGGACACCGGCTGCCTTGAGATCGGAGGCGCGGGCGAGCATCGCCAGTGCGACGTCATAGGTGCCCACGGCGTAGGTCTCGCCCTCCCATTTGGCCACCGTGCTCGGCAGGTTCTTGGAAACGTCCGCGTCGAGTTTCAGGGGTGTCAGGTACTTCGCCCAGGCCCAGTTGGGAACATTGGGGCCATCGATGTCAACAATGCAGGGGAGCTTCCCGGCGGCCGCGGCGGAGACCACGGAGTCGTTGTAGGAGTCCTGCGGGAACGCCTGGACCTTGATCTTGGCCTTGGCGCCGGCGCTCTTGTTGTAGGAGTCGACGATGTTTTCGACCGCCTTGAGTTCTTCGGCGTTGCCCGCGTTGTGGGTCCACATGGTGATCTCGTTGGAGCCGGCGGACGGGGCCGAGGCGCTGCCCTTGCCGCAGGCGCCCAGGGATCCGACAAGTGCCGCCGCAGCTACACTGGTGGCGAGGATCCGGGTGAATCGCTTGTTCATGATGGTCAATCTTTCTGCTGAATTTGGGCGTGGGAGATTGCCCCGGGTCCTTCGGGACGCGGCCGGTGCAACGGCTGCGTCCCTTCTTATTGCGGTCCCCGGGCGGTGGAGCTGTGGAGCGGTGGAACGGTGTGGTGATGCCGGCCTGGTGCCGGCGATCAGCTAACGTGGCGGCGGGCCGAGGGACCCCCGCTCAATCAGGGGGCAGTCCAGCCGCGTCTGGACTGCGGGTTCGCCTGGATTTTCGATGTCGTCCAGGATTCGGTGGACCGCCCAGCTGCCCATTTCGTAGTGCGGAAGGGCGACGGTGGTGAGCCCCGGCCACAGGGCGTCCGCGATGATTTCGAGATTGTCGATCCCCACAATGGACACGTCCTCCGGGATGCGCAGCCCCAATGCGGTGGCCGCCTGGTAGGCGCCCATGGCAACCCTGTCACTGAAGCAGAACAGGGCTGTGGGGCGGTCGGGCTGACCGAGCAGGCCCAGCGCGGCCTCGCGGCCTCCCGCGGTTTCGGGCTGGGCGATCACGAGGTGGCGGGGGTCGTGCTGCAGGCCGTGCCGCCGGAGAGCGTTGAGGAAGCCCTCCCTGCGGCCGTGCGTGGCGGGGATGTCGTCCATGTTGTTGATCATCCCGATCCGGGTGTGGCCCGCCTGGATGATTGCTTCAACGGCCGTTTCGGCGGCGCCCACCTCGTCGGGGATAACCGAGGAAATGGATTTGTCGTCAGTGACGGAGTCCAGCAGCACGGTGGGGAGGCCCTCCAGTTCCGCGGGGACCTGCACGCTTTGGTGGTACATCCTGGCGTAGACCACCCCGTCCACCTGGTGCTGGCGCAGCATGTTGATTTCACGGTTTTCCAGCTCGCTGTCCAGGCCGGAGTTGACCACCATCACCACGTAGCCGCGGTCGTAGGCGGCGTCCTGCGCTCCGCGGATCATGGCCCCTGCAAAGGGGGTGGTGGTGATTTCGTCACTGACCAGGCCAAGGATCTGGGAGCGCTGGTTGCGCAGTCCGCTGGCCATCTTGTTCGGGGCATACCCAAGGTCCCTGGCCACGTCCCGGACGAGTTGCTGCGTGGCCGCCTTCACCCGGAAGCTCGTGGCGTCGTTGAGGGCATGCGACACCGTGGTGACGGAGACTCCCGCGGCCTTGGCCACGTCGCGTATTCCCACTCTTGTCGTCATTGACTTCCCTTTGCAAAACGTTTTGTATCTGGTGTGAGACACGTTACACAAAACGTTTTGCAGTTGTCAACGCGACGGCATGTCCAGCCCGCATCCCGGACGCGCAGGCAGATCGTCGAGGTCGTCGTCATGGACCGTGCCGGATTGGACGCTGGCAGGCGGACAACGATGCTGGAAGTACCGGTCGCTCCTCCCCGCCGGGCGTTGTCCACGTTTATCGCGTAGTGCATAGTGATATCCACTCAGTGTTCCCGCCCCGAGGGATGGACAACCAATGAAGAGCAAGCCGGCCACAGCGGTGATTCAGACAGCACATCGGAAGCTCTCGGAGGCGCTCCCGTTCAGCGACCGGGCTGACTTCGTCGATGCCGACAGGGGGTTTATCGCAGCTCTGGAACCCGGCGTGGTGAGGGCGTCTGACGGCCGGGTTGTCTGGGATAACGACAGCTACGCCTTCCTGTCAGGAGATGCCCCGGCATCGGTCAACCCCAGTCTCTGGCGCCAGTCCTCCCTGGTGGCCAAACAGGGGTTGTATCAAGTGGTTGATGGCATCTACCAGGTGCGCGGTCTGGACCTTTCCAACATCACGTTCGTCGAAGGCGACACGGGTGTGATCGTGATCGACCCGCTCATCTCGACGGAGACGGCGGCTGCGGCACTCGCCCTTTACCGCACGCACCGGGGCGACAAGCCGGTTGTCGCCGTCATCTATACGCACAGCCATGTGGACCACTTCGGCGGCGTCTTCGGAGTTGCGTCGGAGGAGGCGGTGAAGGCCGGTCGCATCGAGGTGATCGCGCCGGTGGGTTTTGTCGAACACGCAGTGTCCGAAAACGTCTACGCCGGGACCGCCATGGCCCGCCGGGCAGGCTACATGTACGGCGCGGCCCTGGAAAGCGGACCCCGGGGCCAGGTCGGAGCAGGGCTCGGCCAGACGACATCAACAGGAGAAGTCGGCCTCATCGTGCCGACCCTTGACATCAGCGAGACCGGCCAGACTCACAGGGTCGACGGCGTCGAAATCGAGTTCCAGATGGCCCCGGGGACTGAGGCGCCGGCGGAGATGCACTTCTATTTCCCCCGATACCGTGCCCTGTGCATGGCCGAAAACGCGACCCACACCCTGCACAACCTGCTGACCCTGCGCGGGGCGCTCGTCCGCGACCCGCACGTGTGGTCGTCCTACCTGACCGAAGCCATCGAAACGTTCGGTGCTCGAACCGATGTTGCGTTCGCGTCCCACCACTGGCCCACATGGGGATCCGAACGCATCATCGATTATCTGTCCACACAACGCGACCTGTACGCCTACTTGCATGATCAGACCCTGCGGTACATCAACCAGGGCTACACGGGGTCAGAGATCGCCGAGATCATCGAGTTGCCGCCGGCACTGGAGAGTTCCTGGAGCACGCGTGGCTACTACGGCTCCGTCAGCCACAACGTCAAGGCCATCTACCAGCGGTACATGGGATGGTTTGATGCAAACCCCGGCCGGCTCTGGACACACACTCCGGCCGAACTCGCGACCCGGTACGTCGAGGCGATGGGCGGGCTCGATCCAGTCATCAAACTCGCCCAGTCTGCCTTCGACTCAGGAGACTTCCGTTGGGCTGCGACCCTACTGGACCACGCCGTCTTCTCCGACCCGGATCACGCCGCAGCCCGCGCCCTCTATGCCGACACCCTGGAACAGCTCGGGTATGGCTCCGAGAACGGGACTTGGCGGAACTTCTTCCTTTCGGGCGCTGCGGAGCTCCGCGAAGGCAACTTCGGCACCCCGACGGTGACGGCGGCACCGGCGATTCTCGCCCAGCTCACTCCAGAACAGCTCTTCGACTCGCTCGCGATCTCGGTCAACGGCCCCAGAGCATGGGATCTCGATCTGACACTAAACGTGACGTTTACCGATCTCGAAACGACTTACCGGGTCACCCTGCGCAACGGCGTCCTCATATCCACCAAAGGGGCCATCGATGCGGCAGCAGCGGTGTCGCTCTCCGTCACTAAAGGCCGGATGCTCGCGCTCCTCGGAGGGGACACTGATTCTGCCGGCATCGATCTCACCGGCGACGCCACCGTCCTCCATTCCCTGCTCGGCGTACTCGACGACGGCGACCCGTCGTTCAACATCGTGACCCCGTAGCCGGCCCGTTCCACCGGCAATGAAGGCTTTGCCCAGGTGCCGGCACGAGCGCCGCCAAGGACGAAGACGAGGCACTTCACTGCACGACACGGGCTCTGTCAGCCAGAAAGGGCCCTAGTTTCGTAGACTCGATGGGTTCGACATTGTCTCCGCTCCAGGGACAAGCCGCCACAGGAAGAGCCATCGATGAAGATTATCGTCCTAGTAAAGGAGGTCCCCGACACGTACGGGGACCGAAAACTGAACCTCGAGACGGGCCTCGCCGATCGAGGAGCCAGCGAGGCAGTCATTGATGAGATCGGTGAGCGGGCCCTGGAGCTGGCACTGACCTACGCCGACGCGAACCAGGGCACTGAGGTCGCAATCCTTTCCCTCGCCCCCGAGAGTGCAACGGCAACGATTCGCAAGGGGCTTGCGATGGGCGCGGGAAGCGCCACCCACGTCTGTGACGAGGCGCTCCGGGGAGCGGACCTGGGACTTACCGCTGAAACCCTCGCCGCAGCGATCCGCCGCAGTGGGTTTGACCTGGTGATTACCGGCAACGTCTCCACCGATGGATCCGGCGGAATGATTCCCGCGATGCTTGCCGAACTGCTTGACGTGCCGCATGCCACCGGGCTCAGCTCCGTCGAGATCAGCGACGGCGCGGTGTCGGGTTCCAGGGCCGTTGACACCGGCGTGCAGAAGGTCTCAGCGAACCTGCCCGCGGTGATTTCCATTACCGAGGCACTTCCGGAGGCGCGCTTCCCGAACTTCAAGGGCATTATGGCCGCGAAGAAGAAGCCCCTTGAGGTCCTGACACTCGCGGACCTCGGGATCACGGCCGACAACCCGGAGGCGGCGCGTTCGATCATGCTGACCATTGCGGAGAGGCCCCCGCGCGCGGCGGGCGTGAAGATCATCGACGAGGGTGATGCCGGCGAAAAGCTCGCTGAGTTCCTGATCGAAAACCGACTGGCCTAAGGATCAACGACATGACTGAATTCCCTCGTGACGCAATCCTCGTCGTCGTCGAAACCCGGGCATCCGGTGAACTCGAGCAGGCCGCGGCCGGGCTCTTCGGTGCCGCCGCTGCCGTTGGCACCCCGGTTGCATTGGTACTTGCCTCACCCGGCGCCGGGAGCGCCGCCGCCGTGGAGGCCGCGGCCCTTGGTGCCGCACACGCCCTCATCGCGGAGACTCCGGATCCTTCCGCGCTCGGAGTGCCGGGCGTTGACGCGCTTGCCGCCGCCGTGGAGCAGGTGCAGCCGGACGCGATCCTGATTTCGCATTCCCTGAACGGGCGCGACCTCGCCGGCCGTTATGCTGCCCGTTCGCGTGCGGCGATTTCTGCCGATGCGGTCAGTGTTTCCCGTGATGACGAGGGCGTCGTGGCACACCACTCCGTCTACGGCGGCGCCTACAACGTGACGTCATCGTCCACGTTTGGGGCGCCGGTGATTACGGTCCGCCAGGGCTCCATCGAGGCCCGGGCCGAGGCTCAGCCGCAAGCGTCGCAGACCTTGGCCGTGATGCCCTCCGAGAAACCGGCCGCGCGGATCGACTCCTTCGAGGAGGCAACTGCCGCCACCTCGCGGCCGGAACTGCGTGGTGCTGCGAAGGTTGTCGCCGGTGGCCGTGGCCTTGGCTCGGAAGAACAGTTCGCACTCGTTGGACAGCTCGCCGATACGCTCGGTGCTGCCGTTGGCGCGTCGCGCGCCGCGGTGGATGCAGGATTCGTCCCCACAGCGCATCAGGTCGGCCAGACCGGGGTTTCCGTGTCACCGCAGCTGTATGTCGCGCTGGGCATTTCTGGCGCGATTCAGCACCGGGCCGGCATGCAGACCGCGAAGATGATCGTCGCCATCAACAAGGATGGCGACGCGCCGATCTTCGAGGTCGCGGACTATGGTGTGGTCGGCGACGTCTTCAAGGTTGTTCCCCAGCTCATTAGCGCACTTGAGGCCCGGAAGAAGTAGCGATGGCAACTCTGTCTCGGTCCATTCGGCGGGGCCTGCCGCGCGTCGAAGGTGGTGAACCCTGGCCTCCAGCAGGCCAGGCGCCCGCCCGCATAGTCACGGAAGAAGCCGCAGAAGCGGTCGATGTGTCGGTGTCTGTTTCCGGGGCAGCGGCGGCCGCCGCCGAGCCAGTGGCCGCCGCGCCGTCCGCCATCGGGCCAATGGCCGCCGCGCCGTCCGCCCCCGCTGCTGTCCAGGAAACGGCGCCGGCGGCAGTGTCCGCGCCGGTCCCTGCAGTGAGCCCAGGCGCTGCGGAGGCGCGGCAGCTGCGCCGCGGCCTGCCGCGCGTGCCGGGCGGCGAACCTTGGCCGCCAGCAGGCGAGGCTCCGGTGTCAGTGGCGGCTCTGTCCGGGGCTCCGGCCGCGGGCGCCACGGCGGCATCTGCCGTAGATGCAGCCGCAGATGCTGCTGAGAAAGCAGCGGTGCCGGCAGCGGCGGTGACTTCAGCTGCTCCGGCAGCCGCACCCGCCACACTCACTATGGGAACCACCTCGCTGCGTCGCGGGCTTCCCCGTGTCCCCGGCGGCGAGCCCTGGCCACCGGCTGGGCTTGCTCCGGCGGCCGCCGCCCCTGCGGTGCAGGCAGGTCCCCAACATGTTGCCGACGCCGCCCCTGCCCCGGCTCCCAGCGTGGTGAAGGCCGACGTCGGCGCGGAGCCCTCGGCGTCGAGCGCACCCGCGGCCGCCGCCGCTTCACCGGTGGCGCAGCCCGTCGCCCCGGCACCCGCGGCACAGCCAGTCGCCCCGGCACCCGCGGCGCGGCCCGTTGTCGCCGCCCCGGCATCCGCGGCACAGCCAGTCGTCGCGGCACCCGTGGCGCAGCCCGCCGCCGTCGAAAAGCCCGTGAAGCCAAAGGCTGAGGCAAGGCTCTACGGCTCACGTACCCTGGGCCAGTGGATCAAGCTCGTCGTGCTCTTCGCCGTCGGCGGAGTGGCCGCCGCAGCGATTCTTGTGCTCGCCGCGCGCGGTGTAACGACGCTGCCGGGCGTACCCGAGTTCCTCGAGAGATACCCCGGCGCGTATGACCTGCCCGATACGGTGGAGCCCGGCTTCCCGTGGTGGGCGCAGTGGGCGCACTTCCTGAACATCTTCCTGATGGTGCTAATCATTCGCTCCGGCTATCAGGTGCGCACGCAGCAGAAGCCGCCGGCGTTCTGGACGCCGAAGCGCGGTGGCAAGAAGATCAGCATCAACCTGTGGCTGCACCAGACGCTGGACATTTTGTGGCTGGCCAACGGACTCATCTTTGTGGTGCTGCTGTTTGCCTCTGGCCGCTGGATGAGGATCGTGCCGAGCAGTTGGGAGGCGTTCCCGAACGCGCTCTCCGCGCTCCTGCAGTACATGACACTGGACTGGCCCGTTGAGTCCGGTTGGGTGAACTACAACAGCCTGCAGCAGATCATGTACTTCGTGGTGGTGTTCATCGCGGCCCCGGTCGCGGCGATCACGGGTGTGCGCATGAGCGAGTTCTGGCCGAAGAACGCGAAAACGCTGAACAAGGTCTACCCGTTGGAGGTTGCGCGCGCGGTTCACTTCCCGACCATGCTGTTTTTTGTGCTGTTCATCCTCATCCACGTGTTCCTCGTGTTCGCGACCGGTGCGCTGCGCAACCTGAACCACATGTTCGGCGGCACCGACGTGGTGAACTGGGTCGGGTTCTGGCTCTTCGCGGCCGCAATCGCCATCACGGCGGCCGGATGGTACGCCGCCCGGCCGCTCGTGCTCGCGCCCATCGCGAAGCTGTTCGGCCAGGTGAGCAGCCGCTAAGCCGGAATTCCCCCGTTCAGCGGCGCAGCAGGTAATCGGCCACACCGTCCGGGTTTGCCAGGGCGAGGAGATGGCCGCCGGGCAGGACGTCGGGCTCCATGCCGAGGCGTTCGCGGGCGACCCGTTGTTGGAAGTCCAGCGGAAAGAAGCGGTCTCCCCGTCCGGCCAGGACGCGGGTTGGGATCCTGGGCCAGTCCGTGAAGGTGCAGACTGACTCGAACACCGCGTTTGCTTCGGGGCGTTGGTGCGGTTCGCCTTCCGCGGCGACTTCCGGCGGAACGTCGTGCAGGAAGTAGGTGTCCGTGTCGAACTCCGTGCTGTACCCGTGGGCCTGGGCCGCGCTTTGCTGCGCCGCAGCCCAGCCGGTGTTGTCCCACCATGCACCGGGGGTCTCGCCCGGTAAGGGGATCATCGCATTCACCAGGACAAGCCCGGCGACGGGGGCTTTTTCGCACACGAGCGGGGCGGTGAAGCCACCCAGCGACTGCGCAACGAGCACCACGTCGTGGCGTCCACCGATGGCCTCAAGAACCAGGCGCGCGTACTCGGGCAGCCCGGCGCTTTCGTCGTCGCCGGGCAGATCGACAGCGACGGCTTCGTGGCCGGCCCCCTGCAGCAACGGAACGACGCGGCTCCAGTACCAGGCCGCGCCGCCCGCTCCGGGGATCAGGACGAACGTACTCACCGCAGCACCGGCCAAACGCCGACGTCGGGACCCCGGTTCTGGACCGGCAGGTGGCGGCCGTGGGGCCGGCTACGTTTCAACACCGAGCTCATCTCCCCATTGTTACCCCGCCCGCATCGACTCGGGCACCCGCAATACCCCCACTGCCGCTACCAAATACGGCACCGGATCGGGGTCCGTCCCGGCGGCCCACTGCGTCCAGGCCTCGAACGTCGCGCCGATCAACGCGGCACACAGATACCCGGCCACGTCCTCGGGGACGCCCGCGGACATCAGGTAGGCCCTGGTCCGCTCGCGCTGGGGCGCCAGCGATTCGTAGCTGCGGCTGGCCAGTTCGGGGTGCTCGGCGATCAGCCGCAGCCGGCCGCGCGTGACCGCGAGATCCGGCAGAACGGCAACTCCGGCGACCGCAGCGTCGC
This sequence comes from Arthrobacter sp. 131MFCol6.1, assembly GCF_000374925.1. Taxonomy (GTDB): domain Bacteria; phylum Actinomycetota; class Actinomycetes; order Actinomycetales; family Micrococcaceae; genus Arthrobacter. The sequence continues at coordinate 100,877 of NZ_KB895551.1, read as the reverse complement.
GCAGCCGGGCCAGGATGCCGCGGTCGGCCAAGCCGGCAGCGCGGGCGGAGTCCAGCACCCGGCCCGACGCTTCGACCACCGGTTCCATGCCGCCCCAGACGAGCTCGGCCTTGCTGGCGAAGTAGCGGTACAGGCTCTTGCGCCCGATTCCCGCCTCGCGGGCGATGTCTTCCATGGAGGTCTGCTCGTAGCCGCGCTCAGCGAACAGCCGCAGTGCGACGGCGGCCACGGCGTCCGGATCAATCGTCACCGGGCGCCCGGTGGAGCGCGGGACGGCGGCGGTCACAGCATCCGAAGGCATCCCACCAGTATTCACCCTTACATAATGACACAGAGTGTCATAAGGTGGACCGCATCACCGTCAGCAACGTCTGGAAGGACATCATGGGCAACGAAGCTTCATGGCAGGAAGCCACCACCACCGGCCGGTTCGCCGGTAAGACCGTCATCGTCACCGGCGCGGCCTCCGGCATCGGCCAGGCCACCGCGCTGCGGATCGCCAAGGAAGGCGGCCGCGTCATCGCCGCCGACATCAGCAAGGAACGCTTGGATGATCTGGTGGCCGAGAACGCCGGGCTGGACCTGGTCCCCGTCGCCGGCGACATCTCCACCGAAGAGACCGTGGCCGCCGTCGTCGCTGCCGCCGGCGGACGCGTCGACGCCCTGGCGAACGTTGCCGGCATCATGGACAACTTCGCCCCGATCCACGAGGTGGACGACGACACCTGGGATCGCGTCTTCCGGATCAACGTCACCGCCCTCATGCGCCTCACCCGCGCCGTGGTGCCGCTGATGCTGGACGCCGGCACCGGCTCCGTGGTCAACGTCGCCTCCGAGGCCGGCCTGCGCGGGTCCGCCGCCGGCGCCGCCTACACCGCGTCCAAGCACGCCGTCGTCGGCCTGACCAAGAACTCGGCCGTGATGTACGGGCCGAAGGGCCTGCGCTTCAACGCCGTGGCCCCCGGCCCCACCATCACCAACATCGTGGCCAACTGGGGATCCCAGCTCGCGGCCGAACGCCTCGGCCCGCTCATGCAGGCCACCGTCCCGACGCCCGCCACGGCCGCGCAGCTCGCCGCGTCCATCACCTTCCTGCTCAGCGACGACGGAACCAACATCAACGGCGCCATCCTCGCCTCCGACGGCGGCTGGTCCGCCCTGTAGGCGAGCGGCACTCAACGCAGCCGGACGACGGCGGGATGTACCGCCGTCGTCCGCTTGGGTCGCTCGTTTGCTCTACCCGGGATGACGCTGGACGGCCGAGGGTGGAGGCGGTGGCCCGGTCACTTTGGACCCGTCGACGCTGACCTCGTTCCGCGCCGCGTCCGCTGTCGTGGAACTATATTCGGACAAGGGGGAGGATCGGACTGCAGTGCAGGCACAAAGGAAGGCGGGGTTTCTGAATGGCGGAAATGCCGCCCGCCACGGTGGAAGTGACTAACGCGCTGGTCCAGCGCCTCGTCCGGGACCAGCGGCCCGACCTCGGCGATTGTCCGATAGCGCGGGTTGCGAACGGCTGGGACAACGCGACCTTCCGGCTCGGAGACAGCCTGGCCGTCCGGCTGCCGCGCAGGGCGGAGGCCGTGCCGCTGATACTTCACGAGCAGCGCTACCTTCCCGACATAGCTCGCCGCTCCCCGGTTGCTGTTCCTGTCCCCGTCCATGCCGGCAGGCCGACATCGGACTTTCCATGGCCGTGGAGCATCGTGCCGTGGGTCCCCGGAGCCGCTGCGGCCGACGTCGGCCCGGCAGACCGCGGACCGGCGGCTGAAGGCTTGGCCGATTTCCTGCTGTCCCTTCACGTGCCCGCCGAAACTGACGTCCCGGTGAATCCGTTCCGAGGCGTGCCGCTGATAGACCGTGACGCTGTGCTGGTGGAACGGCTCGGGGACCACGAACGCTACCCGCAGGCGGCAGCGCTGAGAGCAGTGTGGGCGCAGGCCTGTGCCGCCAAAGCCTGGGATGGTCCGGCAATGATGCTCCACGGGGACCTCCACCCTGGCAACATCCTGCTGGCGGACGACGGCTCCCTGGCCGGCGTCATCGATTTCGGCGACGTCGGGGCAGGGGACCCGGCTGTCGATCTTGCGGTGGGGTGGCTGATGTTCGACGCCGGCACTCGCCGCCGCTTCATGGGCGACTTTGGCTCCGCAGTCGACGGGGACGCCTGGATGAGGGCGCGCGGTTGGGCCCTCATCCTGTCCACCGCCATGCTGAGCAACTCCGACGATAATCCGCGGATGTTCGCCGTAGGAAAGTTCGGGATCAGGCAGATCCTGGATGACGGACTTAGCCTGAAACTCTGACGCCGGCATTAATGGTGCTCCTATTAATGTCAGTGGCTCCTTCTATGGTGTTGGTATGGAAGGCAGAGCAGTTGCCGAGACGTTGGAGGCCATGGAGGCCTCCCTCGCTGCAATGGCTGCATGTGCCGATCGCGGAGCCGGGAACGTGCACTCGACTGGCGCTGACCTTCTCCGGGACGGAGCGGACGCGTGCCTGGACGGCATGGCAGAAGTGAGCCGGATGGAAGCCAGGCTTGCCGCGCTGAAAGTGCACTTCGCCGCCGGATTTGCCCGCGCTACTGTGGCCATGGCGGCCCCGGCTGCTTCCCCGCAGGAGCGCACCGCCCAGGAAATGGCGGCGACAGCAGAAGTGGCTTGTGTCCTGACCGTGAGTGAACGATCGGCGGCGGCGCTCCTGGCGGAATCAGCCACCCTGACCACCGGGTTGCCCCTGACCCTGTCTGCGCTGCAGGCCGGGAGCATTTCATGGCAACACGCACGCGTGATGTGTGATGAAACGTCCGGCCTGGACCCCGCTGCGGCGGCTGCTTTGGAGGCTCATTTCCTGAACCCGGAAGCTCCTTTCGCCGCGCGTGGCTGCCCGGCGGGGGAGCTCGTGCCGGGCAGGTTCCGGGCCAAAGCGCGCAGATGGCGTGAGCTGCACCATCCCGTAAGCATCGAAACGCGCCACCGCAAGGGTGTGGAGGACCGTCGGCTGGAATATGTGCCGGACCGGGACGGCATGGCCTGGCTCTCGGCCTATGTGACCGCGGACGTGGCGGTGGCTGGATGGTCCCGCGTCACGGAAGCGGCCCGTGCCCTGCAGGGGCCGAATGAATCCCGGACCCTGACCCAGCTCCGTGCGGACGTGGCCGCAAACTGGCTGCTGACGGGGGTGGCGGAAGGAACTCCGTCACCCAAGGCGCAGGTCCTGGTGACCGTACCGGTGCTGTCTCTATTGGGCGCCGTGACGGAACCGGCCACGCTGGACGGGTATGGTCCCGTTCCGCCGTCCATGGCCCGCCGGCTTGTGGGGGATGGCGCCGGATCGTTCCTGCGTGTGCTGACCGATCCGCGCACCGGAGCGCCGCTGGAAATCGGACGGACCAGCTACCGGGTTCCGAAGGCGATGCGCCAATGGTTGCGGCTTCGGGACGGCCGGTGCCCTTTTCCGGGCTGTAATAACCATTCCATGGATAACGAAGCGGATCATCTGTTGGCTTGGTCCGAGGGAGGCGGCACCGGCGTCACCAACCTGGGCCAGCCATGCCGGCGGCACCACCGACTCAGACACACCACAGCATGGAGGCCGGTTGACGCGACCCGGGACCAGCCACCCGGCTGGATCTCACCTGCGGGACGCTCCTATCCCAGCGAACAACAAGACTGGGAACCACCACACTGGCCGCAGCACCTCGGCCACGCGGGTGAAGGGCAGGAGTTGGAACCGCCCGACTGGCCCGACGTACTTGCCGGTGACGTCGGCCCCGGAGAGCCCGAGCCGCCATTACCGGTCGATCCCTTTCCTGACTGGGCACTGTTCATCGCGGCGTAGGATCGACTCTCCATGTTCCCCCCTCGCCAATGACGGGGGCGCGATGAGGCAAATGGGTGCGGAAGCTTCGGGCTTTGGTGGTCGCGCCGAGTTTGTCCGGATTACGTACGAGGTAGATGCCCGTAACCTGTTCGTTGCTTGATTCAACAAGGGCCACAAGGTCAACCCTGTCTCCGCTGTAAATGATGAGGGCCGGCATCCCGTTCAAAGATGATGATTCAACCCGCAGATCAGGGAGCGGGTTTTTTGCGATGCCAGTGAGGAAGCGCACGATGTTGTCCGCGCCAATAACGGGTTTGCGGGCCGCTGTGACTTTTCCGCCTCCATCGGAGAGGAGGACGGCTCCGGGGGCGAGTACATCCATGAGGGACTGCATATCGCCCCCGAGTAGAGCCGTGAGGAACCGGTCAGCGACTGCTCGTTGCTGTCGTGCATCCACCTCAAAGCGCGGTCGACGCGCGCGCACGTGCGCCTTTGCCCTGCTTGCTATTTGACGGACGGCCGCCGGCGACTTGTCTGTGGCTTCGGCGATCTCCTCGTATGGGAAATCGAAAACCTCGCGGAGGACGAAAACTGCCCGCTCATCGGGGGACAGGGTCTCAAGCACCACGAGCATCGCAAATGACAGTGATTCACTCAGGACAGCATTCTCCGCGACATCCGGGGCCGTGACCACAGGCTCCGGGAGCCACGGACCAATGTAGTCTTCCCGGCGGCGTTGAGCTGCCCTCAGCGAGTTCAACGCTTGACGCGTCACGGTCTTGGCCAGGTAGGCTCGCGGATTTTGGACAGCTTCTGTATCGACACCGGACCATCTCAGAAAGCTCTCCTGAACGACGTCCTCGGCATCCGTAACTGTTCCCGTGATTTCGTAGGCAATGGTGAAAAGCAGTGAACGGTGTTCCTCGAAAACTCCTGCTGTTCCCACAGCCTTACCTGGCTTCTGCCGGCCGGGGCCCCTTGGGCCAGCTGAACGAACCGCTCCGACGAAGCTCGCCTCTGATCCAGGAAAGCGTCATTTGGCACATCTGCGCTTTCACCGTTGCCGCGAGACGACCCCGAAGGACGAACCGGCGCGGCTGGTCGTCGGCGCGCACGGTCTGAACGAGTCCGGACTTGCGTCCCAGGCTGATGCACCTGAGCATGTATCCGACTGAAAGCGGGGCCGGAGCTCGTTTATCGAGGCGGGCCATGATGCTGTCGGCCGCGTGAGCACCAAGCGGCAGGGCCGTCGCGCAGCTCATGCGCAGGTGACCGGCGACGCTTTGGGGGGCTTGTATGGCATCGCCCGCACCGAAGATGTCGGGGAACTGCGGGCACGAGAGTGACTCGTCGACCATGAGCCGCCCGAGGGCATCGGTTGGCAGTCCGCTGTCACGTGCCAGGTCCGGTGCGCTGAATCCTGCGGTCCAGATCGTGCAGTCAGACCGCAGGGTGTCACCACCCGACGTTATGACCGAGGAATCGTCGCACCCTTGCACATCGGTATTCTCTATCATTTCGACGCCGAGCCCTGAAAGCCGTTTCATGACCGCGTGTCGGCCGGAGCCGGAGAGGCTGCCGGCAATGGCTCCGCGGGAAATGAGCTGTACCTGTAGCCGCTGATACTTTTCCGCGATTTCGGCTGTAACCTCGATGCCGGTCAGGCCAGCTCCGATGATGCTGACGGTTGAGCCTGGATCCAGTTGCGAAAGCCGGGCCCGTAAGCGGTTTGCGTCCCCGGGATCTTTCAGAGCGTAAGCGCCCGCCGGAATCTTGCCCGAGGCCTGGATACTGCCCACGGCGTACAGCAGTACATCGTAGTCGAGCGGTTCGCGGCCGCCTGATATGTGCACGTAGTGGTTTTCAGGGTCGATGCGGGACGCAGTGCCTTCGACGAGGTCCGCACGCTCATGCAGCAGCGACCGCATAGGCACCCGGGCTGATTGCCGACTTCCTGCCGCGACCTCGTGAAGGCGAATCCTTTCCACGAAATCGGAAATCGGGTTGATGACGGTAACGCTGATGGAGTCAGACAGTCGCGGACTTCCGGCGAGCCGGTTCGCGGCCATGACTCCGGCATACCCGGCGCCGATAATAACCACACGACAACGTATTGACACGGTGACTCCTATCGCTGAACGAACGTTTGAACATAGGACACCGCAGAGGCCCGAATTGTGACACACCCAAGAAGTGCGCATGACACTCGTCACGCACCGCTGCGACCACCAGTTCGAGTTCCAGTTCGCCACGGATGTGCTCCTGACGCGTCCACGGCTCAGCGTGGCCGTTCACTGCTGTTTACCGGCCCTCCATCGCGTGGCCCGACCCTGTTAGTGCGGATCGGAGAGCCTGTTTGAGGCATCGGCGCGCCCGATCGGTCGAGCTGAACTATGCCCCCTGAACCGCACCAAGGAGAACCCCGTGCTTATCAAAAGTGCTGTCGCCGCGATGGTGGCCCTCACATCCCTGACCGGAATCGCCGTCCCCTCCTCTGCCGCCACCTCCTCCCGGGATGCTGTGCTGGGCCAGCCGCTGTTGGAGGCCCATGCGCACAACGACTACGAGCACGGCCGCCCGCTCTTTGACGCCTTGGAGCATGGGTTCACCAGCGTCGAGGCGGACGTTTGGCTGGTTGACGGCGAACTATTGGTCGCTCACGACCGGGAGAACGCACAGTCGGGAAAGACCCTGGCGAGCCTGTACCTGGATCCGTTGGACAAACTAGTCCAGCAGGAAGGTCACAGCGTCTATCCGGGCTGGGACGGCAGCTTGCAGTTGCTGATAGACATCAAGAGCGACGGCGAGAGCACCTACGCTGCCATTGAGCAGGAGCTGCGCAAGCACCCGGCCCTCATGACCCTTTACAGCAAGGGTAAAGTCAGCCCCGGCCCGGTGACCGCCGTGATCAGCGGCAATAGGCCGCTGACCACCATGCAGGCGGAAGACAAACGCTATGGGTTTTTCGACGGGCGCTCAGCCGACCTTGCCTCCGGGATGCCTTCAGCGCTCATGCCGCTGATCAGTGATAACTGGACAAAGCTGTTTACGTGGCAGGGTGTTGGCCCGATGCCCGAGGCGGAACGCGTCAAACTCCACGCGTACGTCGCGGACGCACATGCCAAGGGATATCGGGTCCGATTCTGGGCGACTCCGGACCAGCCGGGCGAGGCACGCGAAGCCCTTTGGACCGAGCTTCACCGGGCAGGTGTTGACCACATCAACACCGACGACCTTGCAGCACTGGAATCGTTCCTCAAAGCCCAGCAGCCATAAGACCAAGATCCACGAAGCCGAGCAGAATCCCGGAATGTAGCAGCGGCCGAACCCGATCCTGCCGGTAGCCGCCGCTGCCCCCGGCAGCCGCAAGCGGACGACGGCGGGAAGTCCCGCCGTCGTCCGCTCACTGTGGCCGCAAACATTTGGAAGCGGGTGGCCAGCGGCAGGGCAATGTAAACGCCGACGCTTGTAAATCCTCATTGTGGCGGCTGGCCGACTACGCCACGATGTCCGTATGAACGCTGAAACACCGAAGGCGGCGGAGCTGAACCTTCCCCAGGCCTTCCTCCTTCTGGCAACGAACGACAAAGACGGCAAACCTGTTGTGCCGATGTACGCACTCAGGACCACCTTGGCGGGGGCAATACTGGCCGAGCTGGACCTGATCGGTGCAATCGAGCTGCAGGGGAAGCTCGTCAGGGCTACCGGCACTGCCCCGGAAACGGACTTCCAGCGCGAGCTGGAGCTCATCCGCGGCAAATCTCGGCCCCACACTCCCAAACGGTGGGTCTCCATGCTGGAGGGCCGCGCCGAAATGCAGCGTGTCTACGAGGGGATGGCGGCACTGGGCATCGTGGAACATGTCGGCGAAAAACACCTGGGTCTGTTCCGGACCGTGCGGTACCCGGAGAAGGACCACGCTCCGGAGGCGGCGCTCCTGACAAAGATCCAGGCCGCACTCGGTGGTGCGCCGCCCGCTCCCGGGACGCCTGATGCCAAGGCACCTGATGCCGGGACGCCCGCTCCCGCGACGCCTGATGCCACGGCACCTGATACCGGGACGTCCGCTCCCGGGACGCCTGACGCCACGGCACCTGATGCCGGGACGCCCGCTCCCGGGACGCCTGACGCCACGGCACCCGACGCCAGAACCACAGCGCTGATCGCCCTGCTTCAGGCGGCCGGACTGCTCGGCAAGCTCATACCGGCAGCAGACAAAATCCGGGCTAGTGAGCTGGCGAAAGACTATTGGCCTTCCCGCGCGGTGGAGGTCGAACTCCGCATGATCAGACTGGCAGAGGAAGAAGAACCAGGCATATGAGGATGCCTGAATCGCTAGGTGCGGGAACAACATCATGGCCAACTGTGTCTCCCAAATACCGACCTGTAGGCAGGTTTCCCGTAGGAAGGGAGCGCATCGAGGAACCCCGGCGTTCGTATTGACTACCGCCGGGAGGTCCTGTTCCTACGGTGACGACCGCCGTAGGCTATGGGCATCCACCCCATCGAGGAGGCATTCATGCGCACGGCAACACCCAAGAACCAGGCCGACCAGATCCGCCATCTTTCAGAGAATCTCATCTCTCAGCTCACCGAGGGGAGGGAGTGGGCCACTCCCGGGGTCGAGGCGGCATTGAAAAGAGCGGTGGCCGGGCTCGATGCCGGGATTGAATCCGCGTCTCCGAGGATCCAGACCGGACTACGGCGGCTCGCTGACGAGCTCGCCGGTGGAGTGGAAACTCTGGCTCCCCGTGTTCAAGAGGGCCTGCATCGGGTTGCACCGAAGGTTGTCACGGCACCCGCCCGGGCTAAGTCGCGGCGGACGGCGTCCGGGAAGGCCTGGGTGATTGCCGGAGTGGCGGCCGTCGCGGTGACCGCGGGAGTCGCGGTGTGGCTCGCTTTTCGGCGTGCGGATAACGAGCCGGTGCGGTCCGCGGATGCGCAGCGTACCAGCGGCGTGGACCCCGACCTGCGCGCCACCTCTACGGAGGACCAGACTTGAGGGACCCGGGCGGCATAGGCGGAGGGGGAAGCGTGCAGTCCAAGGGGACATGGCAAATTGCAGTGGGCTTGATATTCCTGGCGGCCACGGTCTTCGTCCTGCCGATGCCGCTGTTCGAGGTGTTCTCGGGCATCGCAGGGCAAGGTGCGGTGACGCTGTTCGTCCTGGGAGTCTGCCTTCTGACAGTTGGTCTTGGGCTTGTCGCGGTAGGGCTGCACAAACGATCCCGGAACCTGCGAACGGCCCGCACCTACGACACCAGGGAGCCGTCCGCGTCCGACGAGGACAGGCCCGTCAATCCTCATGCGCTGCCAAATACCTACGGCGCCCTTCCCCCAATGGGTTAGCCCCAAGACCGTCGACTCGTTCAGGGGAGGGTGGGCCGCAGGGTTATGTGCTGGGGGTTCCGCGGCGCGGGAGCGTCCGACGGCGGCAGGTCCCGCCGTCGTCCGTTTTGTGTGAAACAGCCGCTATTCGCCGGCGGGCTGGAACAACTCGACCACGTTCCCGGACGGATCCTCCAGCAGGATCTGCTGTCCCCGGGCCGGTGACAATGTCGTTCCGGAACGTAACGCCCGCGCCGCGCAGCCGCTTCACTTCGGCCGCGATATCGCCCACGATGAGGTGAATGCGGTTCCATCCTCCCGGCGCGGGCACCGTGCCGACGCTGGGGGGTGCGCAGCCGATCCTTGGGCCTCGAACTCGCGAGTATCGCTACGCCCGGGAGCCGCCGGCGCCGGCCTCCAGCAGCCCGCCTCCGGCCCAGCGCCTGAGCGCGAGCTTTTCGGCGTCGTCGAACTCCATCAGGGCCAGCCGGCACAGCTCTTCCACGTTCCTGGTCCACGCGGCGGCGAGTTCTGCCGCTGACATCTCCTCTGCGAGGGAGCCGCCGGCGTACACCACGCCCTGGATCACGAAGTTGACGGCCGAGCGGGACACCGGCTGCCCGGCCGCAACACAGTCGTCCCGGACAAGGCGGGACAGCTCGCTTCGATTGACCGGCTGCTCCCGGAGCCTGGCGGCCATGGCCTCGATCAGTTGACGGAACTGGGCCGCGGAGAGCGCGGGCACGTCGGTGACCCGGGCGACCCGTTCCGCGATGCCCGGCTCGATCTCACCTCCGGCGGGCAAATCGTCGTCGGAGAACCTCTTCGCATCCCAGACCCAGCCGCCCCGCGCAGCTGAGTATTCGACACCGTGGCCGATCTGGGCCACCCACGTCCCGAACTTGCCGCAGCCGCCCCAGTCCGTCTTCAGGGAGGGATCGGCCGCGAGTGCCCGGTGAGCCACCATGGCCCCGACCACCGGACCCGGGGCAGTCCGGACAAAGTCGCGGACCTCTTTGGCGGCGCCGGAAAGTGTCGTCGCCGTGGACTTCGCCTTCACTGCCCCTTCTGCCCGCGGCGTCTGGACAGATGCCACCGCGTGGATGGACTCGGCCGCGGTCCCGTTGAGGATTGCCACGAAGTCGTGGGACTCCACCACGCTGTCGGCCATCTCCCGGTACGCGAACGCCACGGCACCGGCAGCGATGACGGTGGTCATCCGGTCCGCCGCCCGGAACCGCTGGACCAGCGAGGTGAAGTCCGCATCCGCCGACGCTACGAAGAACTCCTCAATATGTGCCGCGCCGGACAGGGCATCCATTGCGTCCAGCACCAGGTTGATGTCGGTGCTGGACTTGCCCCGCTGGGTCAGGGAGGGGCAGTCGATCACGCGGAAGCCCGCGCGCGTCCAGTACGGCCGGTACTTGGAGTAGATCACCGGATTGAGATAGCAGTTGCGGATCAGGAAACGCCGAGACTCTTCGCCGGCGCCGCCGTCGGCCAGCGCCTCCGTCCAGTGTTTGGGGTCCTCGGCGAATCTCTTCGCGGCCGCCGGGTCCAAGGCCATCAGGCCCGTATAGACGTTGTCGAAGTCCACGAACATCGCGGCACGGATGCCAGGCCGCCGGGACTGGGAGAGGGGATCGCTCATCGGCTCAGTGTGCCAGCAAGAGTGGGGACGTACCAGATGTGTCGTCCCTTCGTTGCTTATTTGCCGTCGCGTTCCGGGCCTCCTCGCGGGCGCAGGAGTTCCGTACGCCTGTCCGGAATCGGCCGGTAGCGGCCGGGAGCGCCGGAACAGCTTGCTACGGCCAGTCTTCGACTGTAAGCATCCGCGCCAAAACCCCGCATGACCTGCAGGGACGCCTGTCCGGAGCCCATGGTCCACCGGACTAAGATGGATCCACGTTGTCGAAATACATCCCTGTAATGAGGGACTTTTCGTGGGGCGGCGCCTGCAAGCGCCGGACGGATTTGTCTGGGCCCGGGGCCCGGACCAATAGTGCCGCCGTCGGTCTCGATCGGCGGGTCCATGTGTGTGAATTGGAAGAGCAGGTTGGCCGATGGCGTCTGGTGCGGCAGCGAGAAACAACGTTCAGGTGCACGGGCCAGAAGGCGGCCCTGTCCTGGTGTTTGCCCACGGGTTCGGCACCGACCAGGGCATGTGGGGCAAGGTTCTGCCCCGGTTCACCGACCGCTACCGGGTGGTTCTGCTGGACCACGTGGGCTCCGGCGGCTCCGACCAGTCCGCCTACGATTCGGCCACCTACTCCACCCTTGATGCCTACGTCGATGACCTGATGGAACTCTGCGGCGAACTCGACCTGCAGGACGTGACCCTCATCGGCCACAGCGTCGGGTCCATGATGGCCATCAGCGCGGCCGCCCGGGACACAGGGCGCCGGTTCGGCCGGCTCGTGCTGGTCACGGCGTCGCCGAGCTACCTTGACCACCCCGAGGACGGCTACGTGGGTGGGTTCACCCGGCAGGACATTGACGACGTCTTCGAATCTCTGGATGCCAACTATGTGGTCTGGGCCGAGTCGATGGCCCCGGTCTACATGAATACACCGCATGCTCCCGAACTGGAGCACGAGATCCAAGGCAGCTTCGGGCGGATCAGCCCCCGGGTTGCCCGTGACTTTGCCCGGGTGGCGTTCCTTTCCGATGTCCGGCACCTGCTCGGCGAGGTCACCATCCCGGTGCTAGTCCTGCAAAGCACCGACGACGTCGTCACACCGGACCACGTGGGAACGTACCTGCACAAGGCGCTCCCCAACAGCACCCTGGTCCGGCTTGCGGCCACAGGCCACTTCCCGCAAAGCAGCGCGCCGGAGGAAACATCCGCCGCCATCCTCGAATTTTTGAAGCCGGCATGACCCGGACAAGCACCACGGCCGTCGATTACGGGCAGCTCTTCCACCAAGCGCCCGCCGGCTACATCGTTGCCGGTACCGACGGGACCATCCTGGCCGCGAACGCCACCATGTGCGCCTGGACCGGAATCCCCGAAGGCGGCCTCGACGGCACCCGCCTCCTGGACCTCATGCCGGTCGGTGACAGGCTGATGTACCGGACGCACGCCGGGCCGAAGCTGGAACGCGACGGGCACCTCGCCGAACTCTCGATCGAACTGTTGGGACCGGATGGGCAGCGCAGGCCCGTCCTGCTCTCCGTCACCCGGACCGTTGATGGGGCGGAACCGAGGGATTTGATGATCTTTTTCGCGGCCCCCGAGCGGCGGCGGTATGAGCGCGAGCTGGCCAGTGCGCACCGGCGACTCGAGGATGCCGAGACGGACCGCGCCAAACTCCTGCAGGAAGCCCACCACCGGGCGCTGCATGACCCACTGACAGGCCTGCCGAACCGGCGGCACCTGGAGGAAAACCTGCTGGCTGCCCTGGCCAGCGCCGGCGAACAGCGGAACCGCGTCGGCGTGCTCTTTTGCGACGTCAACAAGTTCAAACAGGTCAACGACACCCTGGGTCACGCGGCCGGCGACCAGGTCCTGGAACACGTGGCGCTGATGCTCTCCCAGGCCGTACGCGGCGCGGACACCGTCACGCGCTACAGCGGGGACGAGTTCGTTGTCCTGATCCCCTGGCTGGAGCACCCGGCCGAGCTCGAGGCGGTTGCCGGGCGCGTCCGGAGCTGCCTGGCCGGCGCCGTCACCATCGCGGGGAGCGAGCTCCGGCTGGGCATGTCCGTTGGCCAGGCGGAAACGGCAGTCCCGGCGGACGCTGATCCGGCAGCGCACAAGGAACTGGCCAAGGCCCTGCTGCTGGCCGCCGATCAGGACATGTACCGGGTCAAGACGAAAATGCGCGGGGCCTCGGGAGCCGGTTGAGCCGCGGGCTTTAACGCCAAACGACGACGGCGGGAGGTGGCTCCCGCCGTCGTCGTTTTGCCTTTTAGCCGGGAACCCGGGCTTTAGGCGCCGTGGTTCAGGCTGAGGGTGAAGGTGTTCGGGCCGCTGGCGTGGACCGCGATGTTGCTCTTGGCGGTGTTGTGGCGCTCGGAGAGCTCGTGGACCAGCGCGTCCAGTTCGTGGTGCATGGTGGAGCGGTCCCAGAGCTTGTGGGTTACAGAGTTGGCAGTTTCAAACGTCATTGTTCAGTGCTTCCATTTCTTGAATCCGGATGTCCGGCTGCCGCACCGATGCGGAGCCGCCGTGGGGGCCAAACCAGGAACGCCTGAGACCGTGGGCAGCTCTGCGAGCTCACCGGTTTGGCCTCATTGCGTCCACCAGGATGGGTGCCCGGCGTTTACTGCGGACGCGGAACGTCGCAAGAAATCGTCAGGCTGCACCGGCAGGAACGTCGCAGTCCCTGCCTTGCCTTTCCATAGTGCACAGCGCCGCGCGGGCGGCTCAAGCCAGATGGCGAAAATTGCGCGTGAGACTCATCACAGCCGCCCTGGCTTCCGCCGCATCGGCGGAGCGGGCATGTGCTTGCGGCTCAGCCCCCGGGCGGGGGCGGGGGTTACCGGCACCGGGCCGCCGGGTTCCGGTCCCGCGGCGGCAGCGGCCCGTCCGTAACGGGCGGCCAACGGCGCGGCGCTGAGGCCGTGGGCCAGGACGCTGAGCAGCACGGTGGCGGTAATGACGGCCACGGCCTGATCGGACACTGATCCGAGCGCTTCCAGCGCCAGCAGCGCGAACACGAGCGAAGCCAGGCCCCGCGGACCGAACCACCCCACGAACAAGACGGTTTTCCGGTCGAGGCCGGCGCCGATCGAGGCCAGCGCCACCGGCAGCATCCGCACCACCGTAAGGCTGAGCACGGCATAGGCGATGGTCAGGGGGACGGAGCTCGCCAGCATAATCGGAACGGTGATGGCTCCGAAGGCCAGCCACACGAGTAGCGACACCAGGCCCCCCATCTGCTCGACGAAGACCAGCTCGGCCGGCGCCCGCTGACCGGCGCACGTTCCGAACGCCAGCCCGGCGCAGAACGCGGCGACGAAGCCGTTGCCGCCCACCGCGAGTGCGGCGCTGTACGAGAGCAGGCTCAGGGCAAGGACTCCGATGCCGGCGAAGTCCTCGGCCCCGGTCCCGCGCCGGCGGGCCAGCTGCAGCAGCCACCCGCCCAAGGCGCCTGCCCCTGCGCCGGCCCCGGCGCCGATGAGCAGTTCAACGGCGGCGCTGCCGGGACCGGCGGCGCTCTCAAGGCCTGCTGCGGCGGCCGCGCCGGCGATCGCCACCATGACAACGGGGGTGGCGATGCCGTCGTTGAGGCCACTCTCGACGGTGATCAGCTGGCGGATCCGCGACGGCACCGCCGGATTCGTCACCACGGGGATCCCGAGTGCGGCGTCGGTAGGGGCAAGTGCGGCGCCGACGAGCAGGGCCAGCCACAGCCCGAACTGGGGGAAAAACCAGGCGGCCAGGGCCCATCCGAACACAATCGTCAGGGGCAGGCCGACTCCCAGCAGCCGCACATAGCGGCCCACGTCCCGGCGCAATTCCTGCAGCGGCAGGCGGGCAGCGTCCGTGAAGAGCACCCAGACCAGGGTGACCTCGACGACCGGGGTGATCAGGGTGGGCGCCGAGGAGGCATCGACCAGCCCGGACCAGGCCAGGGCCGCGCCGAGGGCGGTGAACACAATAGGGGCGGTCAAGTCCGCCTGCTGCAGCCTCACCGACACCAGCGCCCATGCGAACAGTGCTGCGGTGATGAGGACGACGACCGTCAGCTCCATGACGGACCTGCGCCCGCGTCCGAAGGCCCCGCGGTAGGGCGGCCCGATGCCAGCAGCCGGATCGGTCCGTCCACAGGGATCACACTCCCTCCGCCGGTGGCACTAAACGTTCCCCTGCAGTTCAGTGAATCCGCCGGCCCGGCACCGCGCCAGAGAACTAAGCCCTGTCCTTTGGGTCGAGGCGCCCAATGCCGCACGCAGGTGGATCAGGTGTGCTCGCGGGCCGCCCGCGGGGCCGCGACCGAGCCGCGGCGGATCAGGGCGGCCGTGAATGTCGGTGCGGCCGCCGGTGCCTTGCGGCCTTCGATCTGCCGGATCAGGGCTGACGCGGCCGCAACGCCCATGTCATAGACAGGCTGGGCGATGACCGTGAGCGGGGGTGTGGTCAGGCGCGTCCAGGCGAAGTCGTCATACATGAGGAAGGAGACGTCATCCGGAATGGAGAGGCCGAGCTCGTGGATCGCTTCCACGACGCTGAGGCCGATCAGGCCGTCGGAGGCGATGATCGCCGTCGCCGGGTCAGGGCGCTGCACGAGTTCGCGGGTGATCTTCTTGATGGACTCGTCGTCGCCGGCGTTGAGGCGGATCAGATCGACGGGCAGGTCCAGCCCCGCCTCCTCGAACGCGCGTTTCATTCCGTCGCGCCGGTCCGAGATCTGGGACGAGTCCAATTGCATGCCGTCGTGGTATGGCCCGGCTGTTTTCAGTGTGGAGATGAAGGCGATCCTCCGGTGGCCGGACTTGAGCAAATAGCTGGTGGATTCATGGGAGATGTCCTCCATGTCCACCGCCACGGTGTCGACGTCGAGCCCTGGCGCCTTGCGGTCCAAAAGCACCAGCGGACGGCCGGATTCGTGAACGCGCCGTAAATGTTGCGTTTCCACGGAGGACGCGGGTGCCACGATCAGGCCGTCAACGCGCTTGTCGAGGAGCACTCTGACGGCGTCGATTTCCGCGTCGGTATCCTCGTCCGTGTTGATCAGGATGACATTGAATCCACTCCGCTTGGCGGTATCCGTAATGCCCCGTGTAGCCAGGCCGAAATGGGGGTTTTCGATGTCGCCGACCACGACCCCGATCGTGTGCGATTTCCCGGTGTTCATGCTGCGGGCGAGCTCGTTGGGCCGGTACTCCAGTTCTTCGGCGGCAGCCAGCACCCGCTCGCGCACTTCGTCGCTCACGGCCCCGTAGTTGCCCAGGGCGCGGGCGGCCTGGGCCTTGGAAACCTGGGCGGCTTTTGCGACGTCGGCGACAGTGACATCGCGGCGCCGGGAAGCATCACTATTCATTACGGCCTTTCGTAGCGGACCCTTGACGCCTGATGTGGCTTCGATTACATTTCTAGCAATCGATGTGAGTCCGGTCTCAATCTTAGGGACTGAGACCGGACTCAGCAAGACTCCCATCGACAAAGTCCCACTTCAAGGGGCCAACTGCCCGCCAACCTCGCCCCTCACCCCACGATTGGAAACGCTGTGAACACAGGAAACAAAATGCGCCCCGGGGCGCTCATCGCCGCTGCTGTTGCCGCGGTCCTGGCACTGTCCGGCTGCGGAGGCAGCTCATCCGCCTCGTCTTCGCCGGCGGACAACCCCTACGGCCTGATCGAGGCCGGCACCATCCGCGTTGCCAGCCTCGGTGATTCGAAGCCCTATACCTTTGCCGATGCCCAGGGCAACTTCACCGGCTTCGACGTCGAGCTCTTCAAAGACGTCGCCCACCGCGCCGGAATTGACAAGGTCGTCTTCACCGGGCAGGACTTCTCCGGGCTGCTCGCGGCCGTCTCCAACGGCCAGTTCGACGCCGGCGTTGCGGCGATCGGCATCACTGACAAGCGCAAACAAACCGTCGACTTCTCCGACGGCTACCTGGCTGGCTACCTGACCGTCATCACTACGAAGACCTCGGGCATCACCAGCGCCGACGGTCTCGCCGGAAAGCGTCTCGGCGTCGTGCAGGGAACGCTGCAGGAGGCCTACGCCGTCAAGAACTTCACCTCCGCTAACCTGGTGCGCTTCCCGGACAACAACACCGCCATCTCCGCAGTGAACAGCGGATCCGTCGACGCGCACTTCCTGGATTACGAGGCAGCCAAGGCCTACGAGACGCAGTACGGACTGGTCAGCGCCGCGGACATCCCGTCCTTCGACGCTCCCGCCGGCTTCGCCGTGGCCAAGGGCAAGACCGCTTTCAAGGACGCCCTCAACAAGGGTCTGGCCGCAGCCATGGAAGACGGCACGTGGAAGAAGCTCTACCAGAAGTGGTTCCCGGGCTCCCCGATGCCCGAGCAGTACCTGCCGAAGGCGGAGCAGACGGCCAGCCCCACACCCAGCAGCAAGTAAGCGGCCCGGCAACCAATAGGCACCGAAACTATCGGCACGTCCGGCACATAGCCCGGCTGCCACCTGACCGGGCGGGCCGCACCGCGCGGCCCGCCCGGGTTCCACAAGCTACCTACGTCTGAGAGCAACCATGGACTGGTTAAGCACCATCACCCGCACCTTCTTCGACTTCGGCGCAATGGCCGAAGTCCTGCCCCAGCTTCTGGGAGTCGGTCTCCTCAATACCCTCATCATCTCCGTTGCGGCGACCATCATCGGCGTTGCCCTCGGCATGGTCGTCGCCGTGATGGGGATATCTCCCTCGCGGTGGCTTCGGGTTCCGGCCCGGATCTACACGGACCTCTTCCGCGGACTCCCCGCCATCCTGACCATCCTGCTGATCGGCCAGGGCTTCGCCCGCTTCAGCCAATCGATCTTCGGCCCCTCGCCCTACCCCCTGGGGATCATCGCCCTGAGCCTGATCGCCAGCGCCTACATCGGTGAGATCTTCCGCGCCGGTATCCAGAGCGTGGACAAGGGCCAGGGTGAGGCCTGCCGCGCGCTGGGCATGAGCTACGCGAAGTCCATGGCCCTGGTGGTGGTTCCGCAAGGCGTCCGCCGGGTCCTGCCGGCGCTGGTGAACCAGTTCATCGCGATTGTCAAGGATTCGTCGCTGGTCTATTTCCTGGGCCTGCTGGTCACGGAACGCGAGCTCTTTCGCGTGGGCCAGGACGCCGCCGTGCTTTCCGGCAACCTCTCGCCCCTGGTCATGGCCGGCATCTTCTACCTGCTGATCACGGTTCCCCTGACCCATCTGGTCAATTACTTCGATAACCGCTTCCGCACCGGCCGACGCCGCCCCGCCGCACCCAGCAGCGGTCTCAAGGAAGTCAAAGAACTCGCCGCGGCTTCACCGCTGACCACCGGGAGCAACACATGAGCCTCGCCAGCAACACCGCAAGCAACACCGCAAGCAGCACCAGCAACGCCAGCAACGCCAAAGAATCAGTCCCGGACATCGAGACGTTCCATGGCTCCAGTCTGGAACTGACGAACCTGACCATGGCCTATGGCGACGTCGAAGTGCTCCGCAACGTCAGCCTCAACGTCGCCCCGGGCACCACCACCTGCATTATCGGGCCCTCCGGCTCCGGCAAGTCCACCCTCCTGCGCGGCGTCAACCGGCTCCACGAACCCAAGAGTGGGGACGTGCTCCTGGCCGGCGAGAGCGCCCTGCAGGTCAAACCGGACCTCCTGCGCAGCCGCATCGGCATGGTGTTCCAGCACTTCAACCTCTTCCCGGACCACACCGCCCTCGAGAACGTGGCGCTGGCCCTCTGGAGCGTCAAGGGCATGCCCAAGGCCGAAGCCAGGGAACGCGCCCGGCGCCGCCTCGCCGAGGTCGGTCTCGCCGAACGCGCCGACCACCGGCCACGCGACCTCTCCGGCGGACAGCAGCAGCGCGTTGCGATTGCCCGAGCCCTGGCAATGGAACCGGAAGTCATGCTCTTCGACGAGGCCACCAGCGCCCTGGACCCGGAACTGGTCAAGGGCGTGCTGAACCTCATGGCAGGCCTGGGCCGCCGCGGCATGACCATGCTGGTGGTCACGCACGAGATGGGCTTTGCCCGCAAAGTCGCCGACCAGGTCGTCTTCATGGACGAAGGCGAGGTCGTCGAGTCCGGCACGCCCGCCGACCTCTTCGACAACCCCCAAAGCGAACGCCTCCAGCGCTTCCTCTCGGAAGTGCTCTGATGGAGACCCTGAAGGGAAGCACCGTGGTGGCACCCATCCGCACCGCCGTCGTCGGATTCGGCATCTCGGGCAAGGTCTTCCACGCACCGCTGATCGCGGCGGATGCCAGCTACTCGCTGGACGTGATCGTCACGGCAGATCCGGACCGGTCCGCAGAGGCGGCACGGCTCTACCCGAATACCCGGATCGTCCCGACGCCGGAGGACCTGTTTGCGCTGTCCGGTGACCTTGATTTGGTGGTCCTCGGCACGCCACCGCTGACCCACTTCGACCTCGCCGCGATGGCCATCGCCCATGGCCTCCACGTGGTGGTGGACAAGCCGTTCGTCACCACATCGGACCAGGGGCATGAACTCATCTCCCGGGCGGCCGACGCCGGCGTGCAGCTCACGGTATTTCAGAACCGACGCTGGGACGCCGATTTCCTGACGCTGCAGAGGCTTATCGGGGAAGGAGCGCTGGGCGAGGTCCGCAGCTTCGAATCGCGCTTTGAATGGTGGCGGCCGGAGGGCTTCGGGAACTGGCGGGACACCGCCGCCGTTTCCGAGGGCGGCGGTATCCTCAACGACCTCGGTGCCCACCTGATCGACCAGGCCATCCAGCTCTTTGGCCCGGTAGCCGAAAGCTACGGCGAAACGGCGAACCACGGCCCGGACCCGGGCGGCGCCGACACGGAGGCCTTTGTGTCCCTGCTCCACGAATCCGGGGTCCGCTCACGGCTCTGGATGAACGGCATGGCCCCCCAGGTCGGCCCGCGCTTCCACGTCCTGGGCTCAGAGTCCGGCTACACGAAGTGGGGCCTGGACGGCCAGGAACCGGCCCTCGCGGCCGGCATGACACCGTCGGATCCTGCCTACGGCATCGAACCCCAGATCCATTGGGGGGCCTTGGGTACCGACGGAGACCTGCGGCCAACCGCACCTGAACCCGGCGCCTATCCGCTGTTCTATGCACAGCTCGCGTCTGCCCTCCGTGGCGAAGGCCCACTTCCTGTCAACCCGCAGGAATCACTCGACGTCCTGAACGCCATCGAAAATGTCCGCGCCTTCGCATAGCCCGCACACCGCCTCCCAGTGCCCCTGACGGACACCCCAGACACCACTACTTAAGGAAAGGCAGACCCATGTCCTCCACGCCCTCAACCAAACGCATCGCCATCATCGGCGGCGGCATCCTCGGCGTCTCCACCGCCGTCCACCTGCTCCGCGACGGCGCCTCCGTCATCCTCCTGACCGAACACGGCCTGGCCAGCGAGGCCACCGGCCGCTCGCTCTCCTGGCTGAACTCCGCCGGAGAACGGTCCACGCCGTACCACCAGCTCCGGATCGCCGGCGTGGACCGCTACCGCACACTCTTCGCCGCTGACCCCGGCCGGGACTGGCTGCAGTTCGGCGGCGGCCTCATGTGGAATCCCGCCGGCCAGGAAGCCGCGATGGAAGCCCGCCACGGCTACGAGAAATCGATTGGCTACGACTCGAAGCTCCTGGCGCCCGGAGAGATTTCTTCAAGCACTCCCGGCATCGATCCGGATGCCGTGCCGGAGAACGCCATCTTCAATCCCGGTGAGGGCTGGGTCAGCCTGCCCGATCTGGTGGACTTCCTGATGGAGGAATTCCACGCCCTGGGCGGTGAACTCGTACTCAGCGCCGGCAAGGTGTCCGTGACGGTCGACGGCGGCCGGGCCACCGGCGTCGAGACGGCCGCAGGCGAAACCTACGAGGCAGACGCTGTCCTCGTGGCGTGCGGTGCCGCAACTCCCGCCGTCGTCGCGCCCCTCGGCGTCGAGATCCCCAACGGATCCCCTGTCTCCATGCTGGTGCTGACCAAGCCCGTGGAGCACGAGCTGAAGGCCGTGCTGAACACCCCCAGGGCCGCCGTCCGGCCCAACCCCGGAAACACTCTCGCCCTGGACCACGACTGGTATGAAGGGCACATCGCCGAACACGCCGACGGCTCCTTCAGCATCCCCGATGATGTGGTCCAGGAACTCGCCGATGAAGCATCCAAGCTCATCGCCGGCAACCCCGACCTCAAACCGGCCTCCTGGAAGATCGGCTACAAGCCCATCCCGGGCGACGGCGAACCGGTCCTCGGTGAACTCGGCCAGGTTCCAGGGTGCTTCGTGGCCTTCACCCACTCGGGGGCCACGCTCGGCCTCATCGCAGGTGAACTTCTCGCGGGCGAGATCATGACCGGCACGAAGCACCCGATGCTCGCCACCTTCCGGCCGGGACGCTTCTCCTAGCCAGAGCCGCGGCTGCCAGGCGGGCAGGGACGGCGTTCACCGGCCCTGCCTGCCTAAGCCCTGTCCTGCTCCGGTAACGGCCCCTGCTCCGCTGCCGGCGGGGTCACTCCTGGCGCCAGATCCATGGTTGTCAGGCGCAGCCAGAGCCAGAGCCGCTGCTGCGGGTCGTCCAGGTCCAGGTTGAAGTCCTTGGCCAGGCGCCCCACCCGGTACCGGACGGTGTTGTTGTGCACGTGCAGGCGTGCGGCCATCGCCGAGATATTTCCGTTCGACGTCAGGTAGGCCCTCAAGGTCGCCAGATAGTCGGTCTGCTGGTCGGCGTCGTGGGCCTGGATCCTTGCGATGTCGTCGAGTTCCGCAAGCCCGTTGTGTTCGATGAAAGCCCCGATTTTCAAGAGGTTCAGCGGGATCCGGTGGTCCTCGAAAAGCCCGGCAGTGGCGGCCGGTCCGCCACTGCCGCCGGGAATTGCCGCGTGCCGGTGGAGCAGGTACTGCTGCGTTTGCAGCGCCTCGGCTCTGGAGCGGGGCAGGTCCTCCAGCCGGGGTGCGATGCCTCCGACGGCGGCGATGATCGGGTAGGCGCTGATGGTGTGGGCGTACGCCGCGATCTCCTGGGCCACGCGCCGGTGCGCGGTCCTCGGGCTGGTCCCCCCGCCCGGCAGAAGGGCGTAGACCACCGAGCCGATGAGGGCGCTGTGGCTCGTCTTGAACTGGATGTTGCAGACCGTCGTGACAAGGTGCAGCAGCCGGTGGAATTCACGCACCGATTCCAGGCTCCCGGATTCGGGGCGGCTGACTGAAAAAGCCGCGACCGCGAGGCCCTGGGCGGCATCGAGCCCCAGCTGGGCGGCGGCAAAGGACGCGTGGACGGGGTCGTCCATCAGCGTTCGAATCAAGTCCCCGTTCCGGCGTTCGCCAAAGTCGGACGCCGACCGGGCGTGGAGCATGTGCAGCCCCGCCAGCGGCGCCATCCTGTTGAGTGCCTCCAGGGCCGCCTGCCGCTTGTCGTCGCCGGGGTCGATGATCCAGATCGAGCCGAGCAGTTCACCGCCGGCTCTCACGGCAAGGGCCAGCCGGGCCATCTCATCATCCGCAGCGGGAATCAGCACCGCGCTCCCGGAGGCATAGACGATCTTGAAATCCGCATCGAAGGCCGGCGGCTTGATCTCCTGCAGCGAGAGGGTGGTGACGCGGCGCAATTCGTCGATGGGCTGGCCCGGCAGGGTCGAATAGCCCAGCACCCGTCCGAGCGGGTCCACGATGCTGGCCGCGCCGCTGGTGATGGACGCGGCAGCGTTGGCGAAAGCGTAGAGATCCCCGAGGCGGACCCCTGACACGGAATCCACCGCCGCGCCCATCACCGACGCCCTGGCCAGCGCCACCAGCCGCGTCCAATCCGCGTTGTCGGGTGCGACGAGAACCGCGAGGCTGTGGCGGACCGCGGCGGACCGCAGCTGGTCCAGGGACGCCCCGTGGGCCTTGACGATCACTGCGGCCGCGTTGCTGTTGGAGGCCCGGTGCAGCAGTTGGTCAAAATCCGGCGATCCGCAGCTCAGCCCGACAGCCAGGATGATCCGGTCCTCGATGCTGGTCCATTCGTCCATGGGGTCATACATGAGCACGTCCGAGACGGGATGCGCGAGGTTGTCCGGCGCAGGATTGGCGTGCACCAGATCGGCCTGCATGAGCTGGATGCAGTCGGACAACCGGACCACCGCAACGTTCTGGTCGAGCTCAACGGCAGGCTGTTCCCCGGGATTCATATGTGGACGATATCACAGGCCAAATTGAGTTCTTTTGGAGGAATTAACATGTAGACGGGGTGAGATCTTCGTCACCATGGAGGGACGAAGTTGACCGAGGTTGCCTCGCAAGACGACCCACTCGCAAGACATAAAGGACGCGAAATGAGATTCAAAGACATCAAGTCACTGGCGGCGGTCCAAGGGCCGGCCCGGTCAGTGCCGGAGCGGCTCTCGCGGCGGTGCCACAGCGTTGAGGACATGCGCAAACTGGCCGCCAAGCGGCTTCCCGGGAGCGTGTTCGACTACATCGAGGGCGGCGGCGAGGACGAGGCCTCCCTGCGCCGGAACCGGCGGTCCTTTGATGACTGGACCTTCCTGCCGAAGTGGGGATCGGTGGAGCACCTCGACCTCAGCTCCACCCTCCTGGGCGGCCCGGTCGCGATGCCGCTGACGTTGTCGCCAACCGGCGGCACCAGGCTGTTCCACCCCGACGGCGAGACCGCCGCCGCCCGCGCGGCCCTTGAGGCCGGCGTTCCCTACGGGCTGGCACACCTGAGCACCACCACCATGGAGCACGTCAGCGCCGCCGCCCCCGGGCTGCGGCGCTGGTTCAACCTCGAGCCCACGGCGGACAAAGGCCTCCTGCAGGCTGTCCTGGACCGCGTCTCGAACGCCGGCTACGAAGCCCTCGTGGTCAACGTCGACTGCCGGGCCATCGGCCACAGGGAACGCGATTACCGCAACGGATTCACCGCGCCACCGTCTATCAAGCCCAAGACCGTCATCGAGGGGGCACTGCACCCCCGCTGGGCTCTGGGCTTCCTGGCCAACGATGCGATCGCCTTCCCCAACCTGGACGCAGACATTCCTGAAGGCCCGCTCTCCAGCACGCCGGACATGTGGCGCACCCTGCTGGCGGGGTCCTACGAACCGACCGACTGGGACGACATCCGGGACCTCAGGGCGCGGTGGGACGGTCCCATCATTCTCAAAGGCGTCGTCAACCCCAGGGACGCCGTCATGGCGGCAGGGATCGGCATCGATGCCATCCAGGTCAGCAACCACGGCGGCAGGCAGCTGGACCACATGGCCGCGGCCCTGGACGTACTGCCCGACATCGTCGAGGCGACGGCCGGCCGGCTGGAAATCATCGTCGACGGCGGCATCCGCCGCGGCTCCGACGTCGTCAAGGCCCTCGCCCTCGGGGCCGACGCCTGCTCGATCGGCCGCCCCTACCTCTACGGCCTTGCCGCCGCCGGTCAGGCGGGCGTTGCCCACGTCCTGAAGCTGCTGGCAGCGGAAATGACGCGCACCATGATGCTCCTCGGCGTATCCACGGTCCAGGAGCTGCGCGGCGAGGGCCGCGACCTGCTCCGGCACCGCAGCGAGGCCTTTACCCGCACCCTTCCCGCTGATTTCCCGACGGCCCAGCTGGCCTACTCCGATTTGAGGACCCCCTGATGAAAACCCCCACCGCCCCCGCCCCCGCGAAGCTGACCAGGCGCGGCATCCCCGCAGTCATCGCCACGGCGGCGCTCCTGCTGGCGGCCACCGCCTGCGCGCCAAGCACCGCCACCTCACAATCCGCATCGTCGACGCCGGCGGGAGACGCCGCCGGTTCCGGCACCGGCGTCCCGGCCCTCGCAGTCAACGAGGCCGCCGCGCAGCTGCTCCCGGAAGCGATCAAATCAACCAAGGTCCTGCGCGTGGCCATCCCCACCAACGAGCCGCCGACCCAGTTCTACCGGGAAGGCACCCAGGACATGACCGGGACCAACCCGGACATCGCCCGCCTCCTCGGTGAGGCCCTGGGCGTGAAGGTGGAGATCCAGGTGGCCAATTTCGACTCCATCATCCCGGGCATTGCCGCGGGCCGGTACGACATGACGGTCTCCTCGATGACCCCCACGGAAAAGCGGATGGAGGTCCTGGACTTCGTGGACTACATGCAAATGGGCAACTCCATCGCCGTGGCCCAGGGCAACCCGCAGGGAATCACCGACCCGCACGCCCTGTGTGGCAAAAAGGTGGGCCTCCTGACCGGGTCCTACCAGCTCACGGTCAACGTCCCCGAGTACGACAAGGCCTGCACCGCGGCCGGCAAGGACACCATCCAAAGGAGCGAGTTCCAGGACACGCGGCAGGCAATCTCCGCCCTGGGCAGCGGGCGGCTGGACGCCGTGCTGGCGGATTCGCCGATTCTGAACTTCGCCGCCACGCAGAACCCGCAGATTGAGATCGCCTCAAAATATGACTTCACCCCGGTCGGTGTGGGCCTGCCCAAGGACTCCGGCCTGGTCAAGTCCGTCTCCGCTGCGCTCGCCGGAGTCATCAAGAGCGACTCCTACCGCAAGGTGCTCGGGAAGTACGGCCTTGAGTCCAGCGCCATCACCGACGCCCGCGTCAACTTCGCCCAATAGGAGGTGACCACCGTGCAGCAGCAACATTCCCTCCCCGACACCCGCCAGGACACGCCGGCGGCGCCGGGAGACTCCATCCCGGTGGTGCCGCTCAGGCACCCGCTCCGGCTGGCGTCCGCCGTCGTCCTCATCCTGGTCGCGCTCAGCGCGGCGTGGGACGTGGCCGTGAACCAGCGGTACCACTGGGACGTCGTCGTCTCCTATCTCTTCGCCCCGCAGATCATCGCCGGGGCCGGGCTGACCATCCTCTTGACCGTGGTGTCCATGAGCGTCGGCATCGCCCTCGGCACCGTCCTGGCGGTCATGCGGCTCTCGGCCAACCCGATCGTGAGCACCATCAGCCGCGGCTACATCTGGTTCTTCCGCGGCACGCCCCTGCTGGTGCAGCTGATCTTTTGGTACAACATTGCCGCCCTGTACCCGGTGATCGCCTTCGGCCTTCCGCTCGGCGGCCCGTCCCTGGTCCTGGGCTCGGCCAATGTGCTCATCACGCCCCTCGGCGCCGCGCTGCTGGGGCTGTCCCTGAACGAGGCGGCCTACATGGCCGAGATTATCCGCGGCGGCATCGGATCGGTGGACAAGGGCCAGTACGACGCCGCCCGGGGCCTGGGGATGAACGGCAGCCAGCTCATGCGCCGGGTCATCCTGCCCCAGGCGATGAGAGTGGTCCTGCCGCCCACCGGCAACCAGGTCATTTCCATGCTCAAGGGCACGGCCCTGGTCAGCGTCCTGGCGATCTCGGACCTGCTGTACTCGGCCCAGATCATCTACTCCAACAACTACCAGACCATCCCGCTGCTGATTGTCGCCAGCCTCTGGTACCTGCTGATGACCACCATCCTCAGCTTCTTCCAAACCAAACTCGAACGGCGCTATGGCCGCGGCTTCGACGCAGCGCCGCGACGGAGCCTGCTTTCAAAGACCCCTTCAAAAACCCGGTCAAAGACAAGGACAATATGATGAACACCGCCATGGTGGAAGCCCAGGGAGTCCGCAAGAGCTTCGGCTCGACGGAAATCCTCAAGGGCATTGACCTGAGAGTCGAACGCGGCTCGGTGACCTGCCTGATCGGCCCGTCCGGTTCCGGAAAGACAACCTTCCTCCGCTGCATCAACCACCTGGAAAAGGTCGACGCCGGACGCCTGTACGTGGACGAGCAGCTGGTCGGCTACGCCGAGCGCAACGGACGGCTCTACGAAATGAAGGAGCGGCAAACAGCACGCTCCCGGCTGACCGCGGGAATGGTCTTCCAGCGCTTCAACCTGTTCCCGCACATGACCGTGCTGGAAAACATCGTGGAAGCGCCCGTTCACGTCCTTGGCCGTCCGCGGAACGATGTCACCGCCGAGGCCCAGGCCCTGCTGGCCCGCGTGGGACTCGGCAACCGGGGGCACTCGTACCCCCAGGAACTCTCCGGCGGGCAGCAGCAGCGGATCGCGATTGCCCGCGCACTGGCCATGAAACCCAAGCTCATGCTCTTCGACGAACCAACCTCGGCACTGGATCCGGAACTCGTCGGCGAGGTGCTGGACGTCATGAAGTCCCTGGCCGAGGCGGGGATGACCATGGTCGTCGTGACCCACGAACTCGGCTTCGCCCGCCAGGTCAGCGACCAGGTGGTCTTCATGGACCAGGGCGTCGTCGTCGAAAACGGGGCCCCGGCCGACGTCCTGGGCAACCCGCAACACGAACGCACGCAGGCCTTTCTCTCCAAGGTCCTCTAAACATCACATCCGGAACAGCAATATCCAGACCATCAGCAAATGCGGCCGGCCGGCAGGCCGGCCGCATGAAAGGACGCAGCTCCATGTCACGACAGCAGATCAGCACCGACCTCGCTCCCAGCCCGGCGGGCCCCTACTCCCAGGCCATCGCCGCCAACGGGTTCCTCTACACCGCCGGCCAGACGCCGCACCACCCGGCCACGGGCGACACGGTGGGCGCCACCATTGAAGAACAGACCGCGCAGACCATGGCGAATCTGGCCGCCGTCCTCGGCGGGCACGGCCTGGACTTCTCCCATGTGGTCAAGGCAACCGTGCATCTGCACCACCCGGGCCGCGACTTTGACGGGTTCAACGCCATCTACGCGGGGTTCTTCGAAGCCCCCTACCCGGCACGAACCACGGTCGGCTCGTTCCTGGGGGACTTCCTGGTCGAGATCGACGTCGTCGCCGCGATTCCCTAGCCGGCGCTTGGTCCGGGGGCTACGGGCTGGGACTGGGGGAGGGGCTGGGACTGGGGCTGGGGGACCCGGTCCCGGGTTGCGTGGGTGACGGGGCGCCGGAGGCAGTCCCGGACCCGGGCGATGCGGGCATGTACGACTGGTATTCGGGCAGTGTGGAGTCGAGGACCGGAAGCTGCACCTCGGCCGACGTGTCTGTGGAGTCCTCGCTCACCCGGACCGTGACCAGGGTCCCGGGGGATCCCGAGGTGGGGTCCAGCATCATGGCCGGAGGTTGGGCCAGCGATGTTTCACCGTTGGCCTTGACCGGAATCGATACCGTCGACCCTGAAGCACCTGAAATGGTGACAACCGCGTCCGTGGCGGACGTGTTGAATACGGTACCCATGATCCGTCCGGGCTGGTCCGCTCCGTAGGAGAGGATGAGCATGTCCGCCAGCTTTATCGGACCGACCACGGTGTTGATCCCGTTGGTTGCCGGCGTGATCTTCGTGGTTTCCGCGGGATTGTCGGAGGAGCAGCCGGTTCCGGTCAGCAGCAGCACCCCCAGCGCGAGGGCGGCGATCGCAGATCTGATTCCTGCCAGCAGGGTGGTGGGTGCCACGGCCGGCTCCTCTCGGCAGAAGCTGTCCGGTCACCTCCGATTATCGTCCCGGGCCGCGGCAAAATCGACCCGCCGTCGCTCCCGTTGGCCGCCCAACGGGCGGCGCCGAACTTTTCGACTGATTTGCGGCTCGAAGTGCCCATAATTTCCGCAAATGGGGGATTATGGAGTCATGCCGAAAATCCGCATCTCCGAAGCAGCACGTTTTCTCGGGGTCAGTGACGACACCGTCCGGCGCTGGACCGAGAACGGGATCCTGACCCCGGTGAAGGATGACTCCGGCCGGCTGGCCGTGGACGGCCTGGAACTTGCCCACCTCGCCCGCGACCAGGCCCAGCTTCCCGACGACCCCACCAAGGTGGGCCGCTCCGCCCGCAACCGGTTCGTCGGCCTGGTCACGGGCATCACCGCGGACAAAGTCATGGCACAGGTTGAGCTGCAGTGCGGGCCCTTCCGCGTCGTGTCCCTGATGAGCAGCGAAGCCGTCCGTGAACTGGGCCTGGAGCTTGGATCCGTGGCGACAGCGGTGGTCAAAGCCACCACCGTCATCATCGAAACGCCCCACGGAAAGAGCATCATATGAGGATCGCCAGCAAGCACGTCACCGCAGTGCTGGTGGCCGGCGTCCTGGCCGCGGGCCTGGCCGGCTGCGGCGCCGGCACGTCCGGGGCGGGCTCCACCTCCAGCGCCGGGGCCAGCGGGACCCCCAGGCTGTCCGGAGCGATCACCGTCTTCGCCGCGGCCTCGCTGAAATCGACCTTCGCCAAGCTGGCCAGCGACTTCGAGGCGACGAACCCGGGCACCAAAATCACGCTGAACTTTGCCGGCTCCTCGGACCTGGTCACGCAGATCACCCAGGGCGCCCCGGCCGACGTTTTTGCCTCGGCCGACACCAGGAACATGGCCAAGCTGGCCGATGCGAAGCTGATCGACGGCGCCCCGGCCAACTTCGCCACGAACGTCCTGGAGATCGCGGTTCCGCCGTCCAACCCGGCGTCGATCAGCTCCTTCGCCGACCTCGCCAAACCGGGCGTGAAAGTGGTGGTCTGCGCCCCGCAGGTTCCCTGCGGTGCCGCGACCGAGACCGTCGAAAAGGCCGCGGGCACCACCCTGGCGCCGGTCAGCGAGGAATCGTCCGTCACGGATGTCCTGGGCAAGGTCACCTCGGGTGAGGCCGACGCCGGTCTGGTCTATGTCACGGACGTCAAGACCGCCGGAGACAAGGTCAAAGGCATCCCCTTCGCCGAGTCGGATCAGGCCGTGAACACGTACCCGATCGCCACCGTCGGCACGAGCAAGAACAAGGAGCTCGCCCAGGCTTTCATCGCCGCGGTCACCGGCAGCGAGGGCAAGAAAGTCCTGAGCGACGCCGGATTCGGCACCCCGTAAACGGCATGTACAGACGCAGCGGCACGGGGTATACCGGCATCCCGGCATGGATTTACGCCATCGCGGCGGCGGGGGCACTCTTCGTCCTGCTGCCCCTGATGGCGATGGTGGCCAGGGTCAACTGGTCCCAGTTCATCCCGCTGGTCACCTCCGAATCCTCACGGACCGCCCTGGGCCTGAGCCTGCGCACCTCCGCGGCGAGCACGGCCGCCTGCATCGTCCTTGGTGTGCCGCTGGCACTCATCCTGGCCCGGAGCCCCTTCCCGGGCCAGCGCCTGCTCCGGGCCTTCGTCCTGCTGCCACTGGTCCTGCCTCCCGTGGTGGGAGGCATCGCCCTGCTCTACACCTTCGGCCGCCAGGGACTCCTGGGCAAAAGCCTGGAGCTGGCCGGAATCCAGATC
The DNA here is from genome assembly GCF_000374925.1 of Arthrobacter sp. 131MFCol6.1. Taxonomy (GTDB): domain Bacteria; phylum Actinomycetota; class Actinomycetes; order Actinomycetales; family Micrococcaceae; genus Arthrobacter. The sequence continues at coordinate 70,962 of NZ_KB895551.1, read as the reverse complement.
GCCTTCTCCACCAGCGCCGTCGTCCTCGCGCAGACGTACGTTGCGCTGCCGTTCCTGGTGGTCAGCCTCGAAGGCGCCCTGCGCACCGCCGGCAACAAGTACGAGGCGGTCGCCGCGACCCTCGGGGCCCGCCCGGGCACCGTGCTGCGCCGGGTCACCATCCCGCTGGTGCTGCCCGGGCTGGTCTCCGGCGCCGTCCTGTCCTTCGCCCGCAGCCTGGGCGAATTCGGCGCCACCCTGACCTTCGCCGGCAGCTTGCAGGGCGTCACCCGCACCCTCCCGCTGGAGATCTATTTGCAGCGTGAAACTGACGCCGACGCCGCCGTCGCCCTCTCCCTCCTGCTGGTCGCCGTGGCGGTGGCCGTCGTCGGGCTCTCCTACCGGCGCCCGCGTCTTGGCGTGGCACCGGAAGGGGCGGTCCGGTGACCTTTCAGCTGGACGCAACCCTTGCCGCACGGCGCTTCGCAGTCTCCCTCAGCCTCGGGCCGACCGAGACCATCGCCATTCTCGGGCCCAACGGGGCCGGCAAATCGACGCTCCTCTCGATCATTTCGGGCCTGCTGCGCCCCGACGCCGGCAAGGCCACGATCGGCGAAAAGGTCCTCTTCGACCTGGACGCGGACAAAAACATCTGGCGCGCCCCGCACACCAGGGGCACGGCGCTGCTGGCCCAGGAAGCCCTCCTGTTTCCACACCTCAGCGCACTGGACAACGTCGCGTTCGGGCCGCGCAGCGCCGGAGCCTCCAGCGCCGCGGCCCGCGACACGGCCATGCACTGGCTCACCGAAGTCGACGCCGACTCCCTCGCCTCGCGGCGCCCCGGACAGCTCTCCGGCGGACAGGCCCAGCGTGTGGCCGTGGCCCGCGCCCTCGCCGCCGACCCCGACCTGCTGCTCCTCGACGAGCCCATGGCCGCGCTCGACATCCATGCCGCCCCACTGCTCCGCCGGCTCCTCAAACGGGTCCTCGCCGGCCGCCGCGCTATCATCATCACCCACGACATCCTCGACGCCCTCATGCTGGCCGACAGGGTGATCGTCCTCGAGGACGGCCGGATCACCGAACAGGGCCCCACCCGCGAAGTCCTCGAAAAACCGTGCAGCCGGTTCGCCGCCGGCCTGGCCGGACTGAACCTGGTGGCCGGCACCGTCAGCGACGCCGGCGTGACCACCGCCCAGGGCATGGTCGTCGCGGGCCAGCGGGACGGCACCATCGAGCCCGGGCAGGACGGCGTAGCGGTCTTTCCGCCCTCCGCGGTATCGGTGTTCCTCACCGAAGAGCACGGCAGCCCGCGAAACTCATTCCAGGTGATCATCACGGACCTGGAGCCGCACGGCGATCAGATCCGTGTCCGTGCAGGACGGCTCTCCGCCGACATCACCCCGGCCGCGTCAGCCGACCTCGGCCTCACCCCCGGAATGAGCGTCTACTTCGTCATCAAGGCCGCCGCCATCGCGATCTACCCGGCCTAGGGAGCTTCCGGACGTTCCGATCGGCGGAGTAGTCTCGGTGCCGGGCGCTGCCGGCGTCGAGCGATTCCGCGAGGAAAGGGAAGGCTATGCCTGGACAGTATGTGGCGACCTCGACCATCACCATCGAGGCGCCCGCGAGCCGCGTATGGTCCGTGATCACCGATCCCGGCGCCGCCAGGGAGTTCATGTTCGGCACCGAACTCGTGACCGACTGGACGGTCGGCGGACCCATCCTGTGGCGGGGCGCCTGGGACGGCAAGGACTACGAGGACAGGGGCAGCATCCTTGAGTTTGACCCCGGACGGCGGCTGGTCGTCACGCACTTCAGCCCGCTGAGCGGCCAGGAGGATGCGCCCGAGAACTACCACACGCTCACCTGGACGCTCGAGGACCGGGCCGGCGCCACCCAACTGACGCTCGCCCAGGACAACAACGCCAGCGCCGAGGAAGCCGACCACTCCAAGGGCATGTGGGACAGCCTGGTAAAGAGCGTGAAAGGAATCGCGGAGCGGGAAGAGCCAGGGCGCGATTAGGCCTCTCGGCGGCAGCAGAGCGCCTACAGCAGGCTTGCCGCGATGTCCCTCCCGATCCTCTGCAGCAAGGCGGCGGAAAGTCCGGGGTCTTTGGAGGAGTCCTGGTCGGTGTACTCGGCCAGGGTGTAGACCCGGGTGAGCGCCATTTCGGACCACCGTTCCCGGGGGAGGAGGGAACGGCCGGCCACCGCGATGATCGGGCGGGTTCCGGACCTCCGGGCGACGGCGGCGGGAAGTTTGCCGGCGAGGGTCTGTTCGTCGATGCTGCCTTCGCCGGTGATGACGACGTCGCAGCTGTCCCTGCGGTTGTTGAAATCGAGCAGGTCCAGGAAGTAGTCGGCGCCCGAGACCTGCTTTGCGCCCAGCAGCAGGCAGGCAAAGCCGATCCCGCCGGCGCTTCCGGCGCCCTCGCGCTGCGCAAGTGCGGCCGCATCCTCGAACCCGGCGTCCGTCATCTTGGCGACGAGGTGCTCCAGCCCGTGCTCGAGTGCCGCAATGTCCTGGGGTCCGGCGCCCTTTTGGGGTCCGAAGACCGCAGGCGCCCCGTCGGCCCCGAGCAGCGGATTGTGGACATCGCTGGCCACCACGAGCTCCGTCCCGTTCAGTTCCGGGAACCTGGTCCGGCGGACGGTGTGGATCTGCGCCAGTGACTGTCCGCTGCCGTAGAGCTGCCGGCCATCGGCGTCGTGGAAGCTGTAGCCCAGGGCGGTGAGCATTCCCATGCCGCCGTCGGTGCTGGCACTTCCGCCCAGCGCCAGCACGATCCTGGCCGGGTTCAGGCTGAGGGCGAACAGGACCGCCTCCCCAAAGCCCCGGCTGGAGGACACCAAGGGTTCCAGGTGGCCCTCCGGCAGGAGCGCCAGGCCGCAGGTGTTGGCGACCTCGACGACGGCGGTGGTGCCGTCGTACGCGATGCCGGCCTGGACGGGCTGGCCGGTGGGCCCGGCGACGGTGTAGCGGTGCCGGGTGAAGCCGGAGGCGACGGCGGCGTCCACACTGCCGTCACCGCCGTCGGCCAGCGGGAGCAGCTCGCAGTGGACCGCTCCGGGCCCGCCGGTGGAGCCGGCTCCGGCGCGGAGCCCTGCGGCCAGGGCGTCGGCCACCTCGCCGGCCGTGAGGCTGCCTTTGAACTTGTCCGGCGCAATGAGGGTCCGCACGGTTTTCGGGGCGGTGGTGTTGAACATGTCAGATGGTTTCCGAGTAGGCGGGGCGGCGGTTGTCCTTGGACGTCGGCTCGTCCTCGGCGGGTTCCGTGTGCCCCGGGTCGCTGTCCATGGACGCGTGGTGGCCGTGGTCAGTCAGGTCAGCAGCGATATCCGTGAACTCGTCCAGTGGTGTCGGATCCTCGCTGGGCAGGGGCTCAACAGCCTCGCCGTTGAAGACGCGGCGGACGCGGTCCGCGTCCAGGGTGTGGTCCCACCAGGCGATGAACAGGGTGGCGACGGCGTTGCCGGTGAAGTTCACCAGGGCCCGGCACTCGGACATGAACTTGTCGATGCCGAAGATGAGCATGATGCCGGCGGCCGGGATCGTGCCGAGCGTGGCCAGGGTGGCGGTCAGGGCGATGAAGCCGCCGCCGGCGACGCCGGCCGCGCCCTTGGAGGTGAGCAGCATGACCGCGATGAGGCCCAGCTGCTGGCCGATGGTCAGGTTCGTGTTGGTGGCCTGGGCGATGTAGACGGCGGCCAGGGACAGATAGATGGCGGCGCCGTCGAGGTTGAAGCTGTAGCCGGTGGGGACCACGAGCCCGACCGTTTCCTTCTTCACACCGGCGTGCTCGAGCTTGCGCATCAGGCCCGGGAGGGCCGGTTCGGCAGTGGAGGTGCCCAGGATGAGCAGGTATTCCTCTTTGAGGTGGCGGATCATCTTGAAGATGTTCAGCTTCAGGAAGGCCATGACGGATCCGAGGACCACGACGACGAACAGGATCGAGGTGGCGTAGAAGAGGGCGATCAGCCCGCCCATGCTGGAAAGGGAGGAGACGCCGAACTTGCCGACGGCGAAGGCCATCGCGCCGAACGCGCCCAGCGGGGCGGCCTTCATGATGAAGCCCAGGATTTTGAACATGACCCCGGTGAGGCGCTGGACGCCGTCGAGGACGGGTGCGCCGACCTTGCCCATGGCGTTCAGGGCGATGCCGAAGATCACGGCGATGAAGATGATCTGGAGGATGTCGCCTTCCACGAAGGGCGCGACGATGCTGGTGGGGATGATGTGGGTCAGGAACTGCCACCATTCCTGGTGCGCGCCGGCGTCGATGAGTTTGGCTGCGGAGTCCGTCGTCTTGATCGCGCTGGCGTCTGCGTTGACGCCGTCGCCGAGGCGGAAGATGTTGATGGCGACCAGACCGAAGAGCAGGGCAAAGATCGTGCCGATCTGGAAATACGTCAGGGCCTTCAGCCCGGTCATGCCGACCTTTTTCAGATCGGCGACGCTGGCGATGCCGCCGACGATGGTCAGGAACACGATCGGGCCGATCAGCATTCTCATGGCGTTGACGAACGTGGTGCCGATCGGTTCCATGGCGATGCCGGCAACCGGGGCCAGCCAGCCCACCAGAATGCCGAGGACGATGCCGGTCAATACCCAGAAGTACAGCTGCCTGTACCAGCGTTTTTTGGGGGCCGGGATTTCCGTGCCCGCGGTGGTGATGTGTCCCATGATTCCTACCTCATTGTGGAATGTCTCTGGAGATGCTTTAAGTGTGGGGTTTGCACGGGGCGGGTGCCAGTTGGGCGCAGCCGCCCCGTGCGGTGGTGTAGCGTTCGACGGCGGCCGCGCGGCCGGCGTCGTCTGTTTCAGTGCCGTCGTCCGTCTTAGTGCGCCGCAGCGCTAGACGGTGGCCAGGGTGCGGGCGAGGGCCTCGATGATGGCGTCGGTGACGTCCGCGGTGGTGGCGTCGCCGCCGACGTCGCGCGTCAGGTGGCCGGTGCCGGTTGCCTCTTCGATGGCGGCCTCGATGCGGCGGGCTTCCTCGTGCAGACCGAAGTGGTCCAGCATCAGGGCTGCGCTGGCGATCGCGCCGATCGGGTTGCTGATGCCCTTGCCCGCGATGTCCGGGGCCGAGCCGTGGACCGGTTCGAACATGGAAGGGAAGCGGCGCTCCGGGTTCAGGTTTGCGCTGGCCGCCAGGCCGAGGCTGCCGGCCAGGGCCGAGCCGAGGTCGGAGAGGATGTCGGCGTTCAGGTTGGAGGCGACGACGACGGAGAGGTCCTCGGGGTGCAGGATGAACTTGGCGCTCATCGCGTCGACCAGGACGCTCTCGGTGGCGACATCCGGGTAGTCCAGGGCAACACGCTGGAACGTTTCGTCCCAGAGGACCATGCCGTACTGCTGGGCGTTGGACTTGGTGACCGACGAGACCTTCTTCACCGTGCGGGTCCGGGCCAGATCGAACGCGTAGCGCATGATGCGCTCGCAGCCCTTCTCGGTGAACAGCGCGGTCTGCAGGGCCACCTCGTTGCCGGGGCCACGGCCGCTGAGGTTGCGCCCGCCGAGGCCGGCGTACTCGCCTTCGCTGTTTTCGCGGACCACAATCCAGTCGAGCTCGGTGGTGTCGGCCTTGCGCAACGGGGACTGGACGCCCGGGAGGAACTTCACCGGGCGGATGTTCGCCCACTGGTCAAAGTTCTGGGTGATCTTCAGGCGCAGGCCCCAGAGGCTGATGTGGTCCGGGACGTTTTCCCAGCCGACGGCGCCGAAGTAGATGGCGTCGAAGTCCTTAAGGGTGTCCAGCCCGTCGGGGTCCATCATCTGGCCGGTCTTGGCGTAGTACTCGCAGCCCCACGCGAACTCGGTCCATTCGAAGGCGAACTTGCCGCCGGAATTCTGCGCCAGGGCGTCCAGGACCCGGCGTCCGGCGGAGACGACCTCCTTGCCGACCCCGTCGGCGGGGATAGAAGCGATGCTGAATTTCTGGGTGGCGCTCATGTGCCTACCTCCTCGTTGAGTGTGTTAGCAGCGTCACACTGCCTTCCTCTTCAAGTAGACGGGCCGGCACGACCTGCCGTCCAAGACCAAGATCCGATCCGCTAGATAGGTTCAGCCTATTGATGAGGCGCCGGGGGAGGCGTGTCTGTCTTTCCTTGCGGTGGCGGGGCCGCGTGCAGCCGCGCCACCGCCAGGAAGGACCGGGCTGCGGGGGTCAAGTCATCCCTTCGGCTGAGAACGGCAACATCCAGGTAGGACACGGGTTCGATCAGCAGCGTCCGCAGCCCTGATTTGTGCGCCAGGGGCGCCCACGACGACGGCATCACGGCGTGACCGACCCCGGCCAGGACCAATGGCAGGATCGAGGTCCGGTGGGCGACCTCGACGACGATTTCCGCGTCGATCCCCCGTGCCAGGGCGTCGTCCACAAGCCAGCGCATCAGCGAACCGCGCTGGCTCGCGACCAGACGGTGGCCGGCCAGCTCCTCGCGTTGGATGGTTGTTGCGGCGCCGAACGTATCGGACTGGGGATTGACGAGAAGGATCAGCGGCTGGCGATCGAGCTCCAGCACCTCAACGCCGGGAACCTTGATGGGCGTGGGGGAGCCTGCCAGCCCGATCTCCGTGCTGCCGCTTCGGACAGACTCGATGACGTCCTCCGGAGTGAAGGCGGCGCTGACATTGAGCCTGACCAGGGGATGCGCCCGGGTGAAGGCGGCGATCATCGATGACAGCGGCTCGATCCCGGGCGAGGGCATCGTGACGATGTCCAGCCGTCCGCTGCGCAGCCCACGCACCGACTGCAACGCAGACTGCGCCGCGTCGAGGTTGCGCATCACGAGCCGGGCCGGCCCGATCAGCTCCTTGCCCGCCTCCGTGAGCACCGCCCGCCGCCCGATCCGGTGGAACAGGGGCACGCCCAGTTCCTTCTCGAGGGCGGCGATGGTCTGCGAGAGGGATGGCTGGGCGATGAGCAGGTGCTCCGCCGCCCGGCTGAACCCGTCGTGGTCAACAACAGCCAGAAAATACTTCAGCTTTCGGGTGTCCACGCTGGCTCCTTCACCGGTTGGGGCGCTTGGCGGTTGCCGTGCGTCCGCCTGATCGATGAGTCCGAGCCTATTTCCTGCCGACGATCCGGACGGGCATTTGTTCCACATCCGAGGCAAAGAACACGATCGCCGCCCGCCGTCATCCGCACCGCCCGCCGCCGTCCGCACCGGCCGCCGCCGTCCGCGCCGCCCGCCGTCGTCCGCCGCCGCCTGCGCCGCCGCCGTCATCCGCCGGCCGCCGTCGTCCGCCGCCGCCTGCGCCGCCGCCGTCATCCGCACCGGCCGCCGTCGTCCGCCGTCGTCCGCGCCGGATCACGCAACCCGGCGCTACGGCAGCCGCGGCGCTACGGCAGCCGGGACGGGCGCAGCAGCGTGGGGACGCCGGCCTGTCCGGGGTCGAGCGGCACGGGGCTGACCAGCACGGCCGGGCCGCGGCTCAGGAGGCCGGTCGAAAGGGGCTGGCAGCGCACGCCTCCCCGGCCGCGCATGGCGGCGTGCGCGCCCGGGGCAAGCATCCGGTCCATCCAGGCACAGGGGTGGGCTGGCCGTCCGGCCCGGATCCGGACCACGTCCCCCCTTGATTCGAGCGCGAACTCTTCGCCGAGCAGGGGAGCGAGGTGGGCGCCCCGGAGGACCACATTCCGCCGGGTCAGGAGCGGGTCAAAGGGTCCGGCTCCCAGCTCCTCGGCCATCGCCTCGATGGCCTCGATCGAGAGGAGGGTGACGGCGGCGTCCATGTGCGCAGCCTTGCCGAAGAACCGGTCGCCGACGATGCCCTTGCCGGCCACCAGTTCGACTTGTTCCGCGTCCGTCGTGGGGACCTGCGCCGCACCATCGCGGGCGCGGCCGAAGTAGGCGTGCGCCGGCGAGACGAGGAGGTGCAGGATCTCGACGTCGTACCTGTAGCTTGCCGTCATGCCCTAAAACTATCCTCCCATCGTGGCGTTGGGGCGCGTCGATGGTCCCGGGTGCGGCGGCCGCGCGCATGTATGCCGGCTGTGGTGCGCGAAGTCGCCGGAAACCCTCGAGGTCGCCGGAACCTTGCGGCGACCTCGCAGGCTTCCGGCGAACTCGGCGGGGCCTTACGCCTAGTGCCGCGGCGTCAGCCATGCCGGCTCAGGGTACGAGCACGATCTTCCCTTTCGCCGCGGTGCTTTCCAGCAGCTCATGGGCGCGACGAACGTCGGAAATTGGCAGGCGCTCGGCGACCACCGGGTGAATCTGGCCGCGGCGAAGCATCTCGAGCAGGGCGAAGAAGTCTGCCCTGAACCAGTCCTGGTGATGGATGCGCAACTTCTGGATCCGGTAGGACAGCACTTTTCGGCGGGGTGACAGCCAGCCCCAGAGCGCGACGCTCCCCGTTGCCGCGTACCAGGCGATCACCCCCGGCCAGTTCTTGCGCCCCTGCGCGATCGTGGCGTAGCGGCCAAACACAACGAGCCGACCGCCGGGCCGCAACGCGCGGAAGGAGCGCAGCGACAACGGCCCACCGATCCCGTCAAGGGCAATGTCTACGCCGTCGCCGGTGAGCCCGCGCACTCGGGCCAGGAAATCCTCGTTCTGATAGTCGATCGCCACCGCGCCCAGCCGCTCCACTGCGGCTCGGTCCGCGCCGGCGGCGGTCCCGTAGAGGCGCAGGCGGGCCAGTGCTCCGAGCTCGAGGATAGCGGTGCCCACCCTGCCTGCCGCGCCGTGAACCAGAGCGCTCTCCCCGGGCTTCGCCTGAGCCGTCCGGTGCAGCAGCTGGTAGGCGGTCATATAGGGGAAGACGAGGCTCACGACCTCGGCCGGGTCGAGGTCCTCAGGCACCTCCACCGCGTATGCCTCCGGCACACAGACGAGCTCGGCGTTGGCGCCCCACACCGTCAGCGCGCCGATCCGGTCTCCGACCCGTACCCGCGAGCAACCGGGCCCGATCTCATCAGCGATGCCGACGAGCTCGTAGCCGGGCGTGAAGGGCGGCTTCGGTCCGCCGAGGTAGGTGCCGGCGCGCAACTGTGCGTCGGTGAAAGAGACCCCCGAAGCCAGGACCCTGACGCGGACTTCGCCCGGGCCGGGCCGGGGATCCTCGACCTCCACCACCTGCAGGACCTCGGGGCCGCCGAAGCGGTCGATCACCACACGCTTCATGGGCTCACTCTACGCTCGGCACCCGCTCCGCACACGGGCCTCTTGCCGCCCGGCGCCGGGGGCCGTGCGGGGCCGTTTCGTGACCTATTGACACCCCCGAACCGCCGGACTATTCTACAACCAAATGGTTGTAGATCAGCTCCGAACCCAGCTCAACGACGACGACCTCGACCGCCTCTTCCAGGCATTCGCCGACACGACCCGCCGGGATATCGTGCGCCGGGTGACAGTGGGCGAGTACTCGGTCTCCGGGCTCGCTGCCCTCTACGCCATGAGTTTCGCGGCCGTCCAGAAGCATGTGGCGGTGTTGGAACGCGCTTCCCTTGTCTCCAAGGAGAAGCGGGGGAGGGAGCAGATTGTGCGGGCCAACCACGATGGGCTGCAGCGGGCCCGCCGGCTGCTCGACGAGTACGAGGTCATCTGGCGGCAGCGGGCGGAGCGGATCGCAGACCTGCTCGCCGAAACGGCCGCCCCGAATCAGGCAACACAAGCCAGCAAGGCAACACGCAAGGCAGGAACCAGCAAGCTGAAGGTTAGGAAGGGTTCGTCATGACGGTTATCAGTTCAGTCAAGAATCTCGAGGCGTTGAGCCTCACCGTGGTCGCCGAGTTCGACGCCGGCGTGGAGCGAGTCTGGCAAATCTGGGAAGACCCGCGCCAGCTCGAGCGCTGGTGGGGCCCGCCCACCTGGCCGGCCACCTTCGAGAAGCACGAGTTCGTCCCGGGCGGCGAGGCCAGCTACTACATGACGGGACCCGAGGGGGAGAAGGCCCGCGGCTGGTGGCGGTTCGTGACCATCGACGCCCCGCACCGCCTGGAGTTCGATGACGGCTTCGCGGACGACAACGGCGACCCCGTGGCCGACATGGGCACCATCCACGGTGTTGTGACGCTGGAGCCAATCGGCGGCCGCACCCGAATGACCATCCTGTCCACCTTCGAGGCCGAGGAGCAGATGGAGCAGATCGTCGCCATGGGCATGGAAGAAGGCATGAAGGGGGCACTCGGCCAGGTCGACGCGATCCTCGCCGAGTCCGTCAACGCCTGACCTGCAACGCAAGACGACGGCGGCGGGAATCTGCCGCCGTCGTCCTTTGGCCCTATTCAGCCCGCCGCGTGCGGCGTTAGGATGCCATGTGACTTTCACCCACGGTTACGCGGCCAACGGCGACCTCCGGATGTACTACGAGGTCCATGGTCACCCGCGGGTCGGCGAGCCCCCGCTGTTGCTGATTCCCGGCGGAGGCTCGAGCATCGAGACCAACTTCGCCGGCCTCATCCCCGCGCTGCTGGCCGAGAGCCTGCAGGTGATCGCCGTCGAAGAGGAAGGCCACGGCCGGACCGCGGCTACCGGCCGGCCGCTCACCGCCGAAAACTCGGCCGGGGACGTCAAAGCCGTGCTCGATGAGCTCAACGTGGACTCCGTGGATGTGCTCGGGTTCAGCGCCGGGGGCCACACCGCGCTTGCGCTGGCCATGAGGCATCCGTCCATGGTGCGTTGCCTGATTGCCGCCTCAACCTTCGTCAGCCGCGACGCTGTAGGCGACGAGTTCTGGGAGGGGATGGAGAAGGCAACCCTCGATGAGATGCCGGAGGCGTACCGGTCCGCGGACCGCCGGCTCAATCCGGAGCCCGGACACCTCGAGCGGATGTTCGAACTGGACCGCCAGCGGATCCTGACCTTCCCCGGATGGCCGGACGAGGACCTGCGCCGCATCACGGCCCGCACCCTGGTGCTGAGCGCCGACCGCGACGTCGTCAGCGCTGAACACGCCGTGCGGATGTCACGGGTCATTCCGGGGGCGCGCCTGATGATCGTGCCCGGCAGCCACGGCGACTACCTCGGCGAGCTGGCCGCCAGCGGGGGCGACCTGCGGGCCATGCGGACCACTCTCCCGTACCTGCTGCGGTTCCTGGAGGAGTAGGGGGCGGTCAGGACCTTGCCGGCATGGAGGTATCGTTCGGCGCAGAGGTCCAGTGCTGCCGGTGCAGCCGCTCGAAGCCGTCCAGAAGCAGATCGAGGGCGAATTCGAACTCGAACTGGTCATCGCACCCCTGTCCCACCACGGAGTCCTGGTGTACGGAGGCGGTGGCGACCTTCAGGATGTTCGGATACCGCTCGGCCATCTCCTGGAACATGGCCGCCTGGGCCTCCGGCGGAAGGGCGGCCAGTCCCGCGGCGTTCCCGCCGGCGGAGTCGTCGAACAGTTCCTGGGTGAACCCCCACATGCGGCTGCCGAGGGCGTGCATGACGTGATGGGTCAGGTCCACGGAGAAGCCTCCGGCCAGGAACATGCCGATGAACGAGTCCATGTAGCCAAGGACCGCGGGCGTTTTGTTCGTGCGCGATTCCAGCACTTGCCGGGCCCACGGATGCCGCAGCAGCGCCCCCCGTGCCGAGAGCACCCTCAGGCGCACGGCGTCCTTCCAGCCGGCGTCGCGGACGGGAGGATCGATCTCGCTGACAAGGGCGTCCACCATGCCGTCGAGGAGTTCCTCCTTGTTGGCCACGTGCTTGTAGAGCGCCATCGGCACGACGCCAAGTTCCTGCGCCAGCCGGCGCATGCTCAGCGCCTCGATCCCCACCTGGTCGGCCAGCTCGACGGCGGCAGCCAGGACGCGGTCCCGGCTCAACGGGATCCGGCGCGTTCGCTCCGCTTGCTGGGTCATCCGGCCACCTTTCCCTAACGGTTCCCCATTGACAAGTGTACGCCGTACACCTAACGTGGCCGCATCGGGTGTACGCCGTACACCCGGGCCCATGTACCACCGCCGCCAGGCATCCCAGCCAAGGACCACGCCGTGACAACACACGCCAGCAACGCCCCCGTCCCCCGTGTCCGCCGCCGCCCCCAGTGGCCGGTGCCCGCCGGATTGATCCTTCTCAGCCTCATCCCGGTGATCGCGGGCGCGGCGCGGCTGACGGAACTGACCGGCGGTGCCGCCATCACCGCCCAGAACGCCCGGTTCTTCGCCTCGCCCGTGCCCGTGGTGACGCACATCCTCAGTGTCACCACCTACAGCCTGCTCGGGGCGTTCCAGTTCCTCCCCTCGCTGCGGGGCCGCCGCGGCTGGCACCGCATCGCCGGCCGCATCCTCGCGCCCGCGGGCCTGCTGGCGGCCCTGTCCGGCCTGTGGATGGCAGTCTTCTATCCGCTGCCGCCCGGGGACGGCCTGGCGCTGTTGGTGCTGCGGCTGGTCTTCGGCTCGGCCATGGCGGCGAGCATTGTCCTGGGAGTCGTGGCGGTTGTGCGCCGGGACTTTGTACGGCACGGCGCGTGGATGACCCGCGGCTACGCGATCGGCGTCGCCGCGGGAACGCAGGCGCTGACGGGGCTGCCGTGGATCCTGCTGGTGGGTCCGCCTGACGAGCCGACCCGGGCGGTGCTCCTGGGGGCAGCCTGGGTGATCAACGTCGCGGTGGCCGAGTACGTCATCCACCGGCGCGCCAGGCGGACCGTTCGGGTGCCCGCCGCCGTCGTCGTCGAAGTCGCCGCAAGCGTGCCGGAACGCCGCACTTTTCCGGCGAAGCGGACAGTTTCCGGCGAGGTGGAGTCCGGGCGGCTAGACTCACGCGCATGACGATTGTGGATGATCAGGGCCGCCCGGAGCCTCCCCTTGCTGCCGACGAAACCGCGACCCTCGTGGGATTCCTGGACTACCAGCGGGCCACGCTGGCGTGGAAATGCGCCGGACTGGACGCGGCCGGCTTCGTGGCCACCACCGCTGCCTCATCGATGACACTGGGCGGGCTCCTGAAGCACATGGCCTATGTGGAGAGCGAATGGTTCTCCCGGTCCCTGCACGCCCGGGACCGCGAGGCCCCGTTCGCCGCCGTGGATTGGAAGGCCGACCCGGACTGGGAGTGGCATTCCGCCGCAGGGGACACCCCGGACCAGCTGCGCACCCTGTGGCAGGAAGCCGTGGACCGGTCCCGGGCCAGCGTCGCGGAGGCCCTGGCCGCCGGTGGCCTGGACCAATTGGCCCGGCGCCCGTGGCCGGACGGTTCGGCGCCGAGCCTGCGCTGGATCCTGTGCCACATGATCGAGGAGTATGCCCGGCACAACGGCCACGCCGACCTCCTCCGCGAGGCCGTGGACGGCGAAACGGGGGAGTAGCCTCGTGGCGGGTTGATGCTTCCACCCGTTGCGCTATCAGTCCTGGCGGTTATGAACGCCGAATGACGACCAGGACTGATAGCGCAACGAGGTTAGGCAGAGTGGATTAGTAGGCCTTGACCCGCTGTTCGACGACGAGGTGGACCAGAGCGAAGACGCGGTCCCGGTCGATGGCGGCCAACGCAGCCTCGAGGGCGGCCGGCACGTCCTGGTCCTCGGTGACTGTGATGCCGAAACCGCCGAACGCCCGGGCCATCATGCCGAAGTCGGGGTTCTTCAGCTGCGTCCCCGATACCCGGGATGGGTAGTGGCGTTCCTGGTGGGTGCGGATGGTGCCGTATTCCTGGTTGTCCATCACGATGATCAGCGGCGTGGCTCCGTACTGGGCGGCCGTGGCGAGCTCCTGGCCGTTCATCAGGAATTCCCCGTCGCCCGCGATGGTGACCACCCGGCGCTCGGGGCTGGCCAGCGAGGCGGCGATCGCCGAGGGCACCGAGTACCCCATGGAACCGTTCCGGGCGCTGATCATCGAGGCGTAGCGCCGGGTGGGGAAGTAGCGGTGCGCCCAGTTGGTGTGCTCGCCCGCCCCGAATGTCACCAGGGCATCCTCCGGCAGCAGGGGGACGAGGTTCGCCATCAGGGTGTCCATCTTCGCGGGCCCCCCGCCGGGGGTCGACGGCGGCAGGCTGGCGAAGGAGCGCTGCTCGGCGCGCATCCGGGCCGTCCACGCCTTCCACTGCTCCTTGACGGGCAGGTCGATGTTGACCAGATCCCGGACGAAGGCGTCCGGCTTGGCCAGGATCTGGCGGGAGACCGGACCGGAGCGGCCGCGCAGCGAGGGATCGATGGTGACGAGGAAGTTGTTCTTGTTCCAGTCCTGCCGGCAGACAAAGCCGTCAGTGATCACGTCCCCGGGGACCGTCCCGACAAAAACGAGCAGGTCGGTTTCCTCCAGGAGGTCGTAGGTGGGGCGGGGCCGGCCGTAGCCGATCGGCCCCACATAGCTGGGGGAGTCGAAGGAGACGGTTCCCTGCGTGCGCCACTCCGCCGCGGCCGGGATGTGGTGCTTTTCGAGCCAGCCGGTCAGCTCCGAGGCCGCTTCCTGGGTCCAGTCGTTGCCGCCGGTGACAAAGAGCGGCTTCTTGGACTGCGCCAGGGCCTCGGCCAGGGCACCGGCATCGGTGCTGCTCATGCCGCCCGCGGCCACCGGGATGGCCGGGTGCAGGGCCGGATCAATCTGTGCCCGGATGATGTCCTCCGGCAGGCCGACCACCACGGGGCCGGGACGGCCGCTCATGGCCGCGAACATTGCCTCCGCGACGATTTCGGAGGCCCGCTCGGGGTGGTCGAGGACCATCACGCGCTTGGCGCCCGTGTCGAACCACGCCTTGATGTCGAACTCCTGGAACGCCTCGCGGTCCCGGTGCGCGAACGGAATCAGTCCGACGAAGAGCAGCATCGGGGTGGAGTCCTGCCACGCGGTGTGCAGGCCCACGTGGGCGTTCGCCGCCCCGGGGCCGCGGGTGACCATGGCAACGCCGGGGCGCTGGTTCATCTTGCCGTCGGCCTCGGCCATGTAGGCGGCACCGCCCTCATGGCGGCAGACCACGGTCTCGATCTCAGAGTCGTGCAGCCCGTCGAGCACGTCCAGGAAGCTTTCCCCCGGGACAACAAAGGTGCGTTCGACCCCGTGCGCCACGAGCGAATCAACAATTACGTGGCCGGCGGACTTGAGCGTCTTGCCCGGGTGGAGGAGGTCGCCGTCGGAGGGCTTCGTGTCAGTTACGGTCATGGTTGCTGTGGACTCCATTGTCATCACTACTGGTTTTCTGGCTTGTTGGGATGGGGCAGTTCCGCCGGGCACGGCGGGAGGGTGGCGGATTGCTAGTCGGTTTCCGGTCCGGTACAGAAGAAGCAGCCGTCTTCGCAACTGTCGTTCGACGCCGGCGGGTTGCCTTCGTTTGCGGCTGGCGGGTGGCGCTCCTGCAGAGTGCCGGGGCGGCCGTGACTCAGCGGGTTTTGTGGCTTCATGGAGGCTTTCAGGTTGTATGTCGGGTTGGGGGACGGGTCGGCGCCCGAATGTTCGATGAGCGAGGTTCGATTAGTGGATTGGAGTCCGGTTGGCCAGCACGGGCGCGGCGCCCGTGAAACCGTCGCGGGTTTCGGCGATGTCGTGGATCTGTTTCCGGCAGGCGTACCAGCCGCCCACCATCAGCGCGCAGGCTACCAGGGTCACCAGCAGCGTGAGCGGGGAGTCGATGAAGACCATGACGAGCACGCCGAGCAGGAACACCAGGGAGAGGTACCCGGTGTAGGGGGCGCCGAACATCCGGAAAGAGGGGCGCTCGAGCCAGCCTCTGTCGGCCCACCGTTTGAGCTGGATCTGGCAGAGCACGATGGTCGCCCAGGTGACGACGATGCCTACGGAGGCGACGTTCAGGACGATCTCGAATGCCTGGCCGGGGACGAGGTAGTTCAGCGGGACCCCGAGAAGGGAGACGCCGGCGGTGATGGCGATGCCGCCGTAGGGGACGCCGGCCTTGTTCATCCGCTGGGCGAACTTCGGGGCCGATCCGGCCACCGACATGGAGCGCAGGATGCGGCCGGTGGAGTACAGGCCGGCGTTCAGCGAGGACAGGGCGGCCGTGAGGACCACGAGGTTCATGATGACGTCCACGCCCTGGATGCCGATGGATCCGAAGAACGTCACAAACGGGCTGACGCCTTTTTCGTACGAGGTGTAAGGCAGCAGCAGGGAGAGCAGAATGACCGAGCCGACGTAGAAGACGGCGATGCGGAAAACTACGGAGTTGATGGCCTTGGGCATGATCTTTTCGGGGCTTTCGGTTTCGCCGGCGGCGGTGCCGATCAGTTCGATCGAGGCGTAGGCGAACAGCACGCCCTGCATGAGGACGATCATGGGCAACAGGCCGTTGGGGAAGATGCCGCCGTTGTCGGAGATGAGGCTGAAGCCGACTTCCTGGCCGTCCACGGGGGTGCCGAACATGACGAAGTAGGCGCCGACCAGCAGGAACGCGACAAGGGCTGCGACTTTGATGAGGGCGAACCAGAACTCGAGTTCGCCGAACACCTTGACGGAGACGAGGTTGAGGCAGAGAACCACAATGAGGGCGATCAGCGCCCACGCCCACTGCGGTACGGCCCCCATCCAGGGGATGTACTTGCCGAAGAAGTTCATGTAGAGGGCCGCGGCGGTGATGTCCACGACGGTGGTGGTGGCCCAGTTGATCCAATAGAACCAGCCGGAGATGAATGCGGCTTTCTCTCCGTAGAATTCGCGGGCGTAGGACACGAACGATCCGGACGAGGGCCGGTGCAGCACCAGTTCTCCCAGGGCGCGCAGGATGAGAAACGCGAAGAAGCCGCAGACGGCGTAGGCGATGACCAGCGACGGGCCGGCCGCGTGGAGCCGGCCGCCGGCGCCCAGGAACAGGCCGGTTCCGATGGCGCCGCCGATCGCGATCATCTGGATCTGCCGGGGCTTCAGGCTCTTGTGGTAGCCCGAGTCCTCCGCGTGGATCGTGGCATCCGAAGCGTGGGCGTGGCCTCCATCGGCCTGGTACAAACCAACCTCGTCATTGGGGTTGTTGGACATGGGTGTTCCTTTCGATCTGTCAGAGATCTAAATGGGGTTTTGGAGGGAGATTGTGGGGACAGCCAGGCGTCAGATCAGAAGATCGACCACCCTGTCCGGTCGGACAAGTCAGCGAGAGCCGCCGTGCCTGCCAGGGAATTTCCTTTGGAATCCAGCCGCGGGCTCCAGACGCAGATGACGCACTCGCCGGGGACGACGGCCAGGATTCCGCCGCCCACACCGCTTTTCCCTGGAAGTCCCACGCGGTAGGCAAACTCGCCGGCTGCGTCATACATGCCGCAGGTCAGCATGATGGAGCCGATGCGCTTGGCCTCGCTCCTGGAGATCACCGCGCCTTGCGTTCCGCGACCATCCTGCGCGAGGAAAAGGCCCGCCTTGGCCACCTCCACGCAGGTCATCATGATTGAGCACTGTCTGACGTAGTTCTCGACCACTGCCTGTGCGGGCCGCCGCAGGTTGCCGAATTCCTTCAGGAAGTGGGCAAGGGCCAGGTTACGGCTGCTGCTGGCGAGTTCACTCCTTGCGGCCATCTCGTCGATGAACGGGCCCGGTTGACCCACCTGGCCGGTGAGGAAGCGCAGGACCTGAGCGGCGGCGTCGGGAGATCTTTCCATCAGGTGGTCGGTGACCACCAGGGCGCCCGAATTGATGAAGGGGTTCCGAGGGATTCCGTGCTCGACTTCAAGCTGGACGAGCGAGTTGAAGGACGTCCCTGACGGCTCGCGAAGGACCCTGGACCACAACGCGCCGGAGTCGTCGGCGCTGAGCGCCATCGCCAGGGTGAAGACCTTGGAGATGCTCTGGATCGAGAACGGAAGATCGGCGTCGCCGGAACTGAACACGTCGCCGGAGGTCGTGGCAACCGCGATGCCGAAACGGTCGAACGGCGGGGACTGCAGGTGAGGAATGTTTGCGGGAACTGATCCCGCATCCGTCCGGGGCCGGTGGCTGCGGACAATGTCATCCAGTACCAGGCCAAGCGGCGGCGAATCGAGTGCTGTCATCATTTCTTGCCCAGGTGCTCCTTCTGCGTGCCGGCCCACTCCTGAACATGAAGCAGGGCGACCAATGAATCGCGGGGATTGCTGAAGGTCAGCCCGGTAACCCGGCTGACCTTGTTTATCCGGTAGTAGACGGTGTTCTTATGCAGCTGCATCCGCTTGGCGCACTCGGCCACGTCCAGGGACGCGTCGAAGAATGCACGCAGGGTTTCGGCCAGTTCCGCATCATCGCGGAGCAGCGCCCAGAGGCTGCGGTGCCGGAACGCCGCCGTCGTGAAGTTCTCCACGGCGTCGTGGAACAGAATCTCTGCCTCGAAGTCGTCCACGGTGGCCACCGGAGCTTCGCCGGAACGGCGCATACACCCCAGCAGCGCTTCGGATATTCCGGTCACGGAATGGATCGAAAGCAGATCGGGGACAACGGGTCCGACGGCGGCAAAGGGGCTGATGCCGAGGTGCTTGTTGGCATCTTTCACGATTGCCTGGGCCAGGCTCCGCAACCCGGCCTCGGTGTTGGCGGATTGGAGCCCGGGAATGACCACCGCGGTGTCGCCGTGAAACTGTCCCACGATGGCTGACGGTTTGTAGGCGGCCGCGTGGATCGAGGCGAGGTTGGCCAGTTCCCCATGTTTGAGGGCGGCGTCGTCTTCCTGGGCTTCACGTGCCGACAGGCCAAGCAGGATCAGGGTCGCGGGACGGTCCGCGGGGATCTTCTCGCTGTGCGCGCTCGCCGCAGCCTCGGCAGGACCCGAAAGCAGGCGTGCAATCCGGTCCTCGCGCATGTGCACGGACTGCTGGTTGCGGTAGCGGATCAGTTCGGCGGAGGCCCGCGCGGCTGATCCGGTGAGGACGTAGTCGACGTCGTCGCCGAAGCCGGCCCCGGTTTCCTGAAGCCAGATGTAGCCCATGATGCGGTTGCCGGCGAACAGGGTGATGGCGACGCGTTCCCGCAGGCCGTCCTGGGGCCGGGCGGCAACCCGGACCGGCAGGCGGGTCCGGTGCAGCTCGCGGTAGGCGCCAAGGTCCTTGAGCAGGAGTTCGTATTTGCGCGGACCGCGCCGGGCCAGGATGGAGGCCTTGCGGAGCTCGTCAATGGCATTGGAGACCGTGGAGTACGCCAGGACCTTGTTGGCGGCATCCTCGATCACCACGTGGCTGGAGGTCAGGCGGGCCGTGGTCTGGGCGATGGCGAAGAGGTCTTCTTCGAGAAGGGTCAGCACTTCGCGCTGGTAGCTGGGCGGCTGGATCCGGTCCTTGGCGATGGACAGCAGACGGTCCCAGTCCGCGGCCGGATCCACCAGCAGCAGGCCGGTTCCGGCGGCTCGCAGCAGCTCTTCGGCTTCCGCCAGTTCCCCGCGACTTCCCTTGACGGCGAGCACCAGGGGAGGGTTCTTCAGGAGGCGCCGCACTGCCGGCAACGCGGAGCGTCCGCGAACGCCGATCAGCAGGACGAATGCGGTCCCCCCGTCGGCGGTCTCGTCGTCGGCGTCGACGATCACAAATCGCTCGATCGCCGCATCCGTGCGGGACGGCCGGAGCATGAGGCTGGCGAAACCCAGCGGGAGGTCCGCGAGGATGTCGTCCACCGTAGCTGCGGCCATGGGCTTCCTTCTGACATTGGCACCCTTCCCGGACGGCTTTGTCCGGACACCTCAGCCTATCCAGCTGCCGTCATCGAAAGTATGGAAAAGCTCCTAAATTACGTGGCCCGTTTTAGGTCTGCGGACCAAGGCGAGGTCAGCAGACCCACACCACCCCATCGATTGCTCCGTAAGTGCCGTAATCACACCTCAAAAGGGCGTCTACGGAGCAATCGACGGGGTTTGAGGACCGGAAAGGGACCGGTCATCATGGAGTGTTGGTGCGTCATCGCGGAACCCGACGTCCGCCGCACCGGCCGCCACTGGCGCTGACGCACACAGGAGAACACATGGACACGCCCCCGGAGCTGATCGACTTCACCGCAGGCGGCCCGCAGTCCGGCGACCTGGACGTGGCCTGGATCCACGGATCGGAGTCCGCGAAACACAACACAGACCAGGATATCCAGGTCCACGCCTACGACGAGCACACGTTTATCCTGCGCCAGAACATGGCGGTCAATTACGAGGCGCCGTTCATGTTCCTGCTGTTCGGCAACGCCCGGGCCGTCCTCATCGACACCGGCGCGACGGCATCCGCGGACTTCTTCCCGCTGCGCCGCGTTGTCGACGGCCTTGTGGACACCTGGCTTGCCGCCCACCCCCGCGACGGCTACGGGCTCCTTGTCCTGCATACCCACCCGCACGGCGACCATGTCGCGGGCGACGCCCAGTTCGCCGGCCGCCCCGGCACCGTTGTGGTGGACGCGGCCCGGGACAGTGCGTGGGAATTCTTCGGATTCAGTGACGATTCTGGCGACGGCGGTGACTCGGACGGCGGCGACGGCGGCATTCGGCCAGCACACGTGGACCTCGGCGGACGCGTCCTGGCATGCTGGCCCAGCCCGGGGCACCACCATGCGGCCGTCACGTTCTACGATCCCCACACCGGGTTCCTGCTCACCGGAGACACGGTCTATCCCGGCCGGCTGTACATCCAGGACTGGTCTGCATTTGTCCGCACCATCGACCGGCTGATCGCTTTCTGCGATACCCATCCCGTCACCCATGTCCTGGGCTGCCACATCGAGATGTCGCGGCAGCCCGGCGTCGACTATCCGATCTTCACCACCTACCAGCCCTACGAACCACCGCTGCAGATGACCGTCGAGCAGCTCCGGCAGATCCGCCGGGCCATCGACGAGGTGGGCGGACGCCCCGGCCGGCATGTGTTTCCCGGCTTCATCCTCTGCCTCGACGAGGATTGAGGCCGCGGCAGCCTGCACCGCCGTTTCGGTTCCCCGGCCGACGCGAGTGGGCAGTTCGCGGCAGTGTTTGTGGGGGACACTGCCGCGAACTGCCTACTCGGCGCACAACTCCGGGGTGGCGGCTCCTAGAGAGCGCCTTGGCCCGGGGTCCCGGCCGGGATGGGCTCGTGGCGCATGACCTCGACCGGTCGCTCCAGCAGTCCGTCGAGGGCGGCATTCAGTCGCTTGACGGGTTCGCCCGCGCCATGGGCGTCGAGCAATTCGGCGGATTCCCACTTCTCGATCATGAGGATCTGCCCGTTGGGGGATTCATGAATGGCGTAGAGGATGCAGCCGGGTTCCTCATGGACCTCTGCAATGGCCGGGGACAGGGCCGCGACCACGTGGTCGAAGGACCCCTCTTTGGGCGTGAATGTTGCGGTGACGACGACGGGCATGGATCTTCCTTTGTGATGTGGGCGTTAGCGGATGGCGGTCTGGGCGAGCGGGGCACAACTGTTGCGGGGCAGGAAATCTGCCTTGACCTCAATGAGGCGGGGGCCTTCGGGGAGCCTGCCTTGCATTCGTCCGAGCACGAGTTCAATTGCATGAACGGCGAGCATGTCCAGCGGCTGGCGGATCACGCTCAGCGGCGGAGACATCAGCTCAGTCCATGGATTGTCATCGAAGACAATCACCGAGAGGTCTTCCGGGATGCGGACTCCCTTCTGGACAAGCCGCCGCACCGAACTCTGCACCTGGGCCGTATTGGCGACGATGAGGGCAGTGGGCGGCTGCGGCATGGCAAGCAGGGAACCTACGGCATCGCCCCCGGCATCCCCCCGGAACGGGACATCGCGGATGAGCAGGGGGTCGACCGGAAGCGAGGCGCTCTCGTGCGCAGCCCGGTAGCCACTGATCCTGGCCCGGCCCGTGGACGTGCTCAGAGGCCCCGTAACGAGTGCGATCCGGGTGTGGCCGAGGCCTATCAGGTACTCCGTTGAGCGCTGCGCGGAGTCAAAGTTTTCGATGCTGACGACGTCGGCGTCGCCAAGCTCCTCGATGGTGCGGTCCACGAATACAACATTCACGCCGAGGTCCTGCAGGCGCGCCCATTTCTCGATGTTCCCGCCCGTGGGGGTGGCAATAACGCCGCTGACGGACCGGTCCAGCAGCGTATCCAGCGATTCCGCTTCCAGATGCGGATCCTCCTGTGTGGTCATCAAGACAACCTGCACACCGTGGCTCCGGGCTTCCCAGACGATGCGGTCGGCCAGGCGCGCGAAGAACGGGTTGGAAAGATCCGTGACCACGAGCCCGATCGTGAGGGCATGGCCAGCGCTTAGCTCGCGGGCGGCCGCCCGGGGCCGGTAGCCCAGCTCGTCGATGACCCTGACGACTTCCTGCCGTTTTGCCGGTGCAACGGGCCCGGAGTCCGGGTTCAGTACCCGGGACACCACAGAGACCGAGACTCCCGCAGCCGCCGCGACATCGCGAATGGTTGGGGCCTTCTTCACCGCTCCTCCTTGAGGGAAATCCTAGGCAGTAGTTCGTATGCAGCGTCTCCATTTGAGTGCCATGAGCTGGCGGAGGACGTTTCGTTTGGATCCGTTGACACAGCTTAGCACCGGGTGGTACAAAAGTGGAACCGGTTCCACTTCGGGTAAATTTCCAGCACATAGCGACAAAGAAGTTGTTCCATCCGCCGCGGCGGAAGGGCGTCTCTTCGCTTCGCACCCCTACCAGAGAGACTCCAGTGAATCTTCACAAACTCCTCAGCGACCGCGAACAGGATGGCCGTCCCATCCGGGTTGGCCTGATCGGTGCCGGCCGCTACGGCACCATGTACCTGGCCCAGGCCAACAACATCCCCGGCATCCACGTCGTCGCCATCGCGGACATCAACGTCAAGCGCGCACAAGGAGCCTTCGATCTCGTCGGTTGGCCCAAGGACCAGATCGCTCCGGACATCGCTACCGCCCTAAGGAACCGCACCACGACGATCGTGGCCAACGCGGACGAGCTCTTCGACGTCGACATCGACGTCATCGTTGAAGCAACGGGCAACCCCATCGTCGGCGTGAAGCACGCGCTGCGCGCCATTGAAACCAAGAAGCACATCATCATGGTCACCGTCGAGGCCGACGCCCTGGCAGGCCCCGCCCTGGCCAAGCGTGCGGAAGCCGCCGGTGTTGTCTACTCGATGGCCTACGGCGACCAGCCTGCACTCATCATGGAACTCGTCGACTGGGCCCGCACCAGCGGCTTCGACGTTGTCTGCGCCGGCAAGGGCGCAAAGTACCTTGAGCACTATCACGAAATGAACCCGGACAACGTCTGGGAGAACTGGGAGTTCTCCAAGGAACTCACCGATTCCGGCCAGCTGAACCCGAACATGCACACCTCGTTCCGCGACGGCACCAAGGCCGCCATCGAGATGGCCGCCGTCGCCAACGGCGCCGGACTGGTGCCTTCTGACGCCGGGCTGAGCTTCACGCCGGGGGATGTCGAGAAAATCGCCACGATCTGCCGCCCCGCCGACGTCGGGGGAGCCCTTGCCCACGAAGGCAGCGTCGATGTCATGTCCAGCGTCAACCGCGACGGCACGTGGATCCCCCACAACACCCAGGAGGGTGTCTTCGTCGTCGTCAAGGCCACGAACGACTACGTTTCCGGCTGCTTCAACGAATACCCGTGGCACCCGGACCCCACCGGCCAGTACGCCGCCTTGTACCGCCCGTACCACTACGTGGGCCTGGAGCTGAACGTCTCCATCGCCAACGCCGTTCTTCGGGGGATCGCAACGGGTTCGCCCGTCGGGTTCTTCGGCGACGTTGTGGCGACGGCGAAGAAGGACCTGAAAGCCGGTGAGTTCCTCGACGGCGAAGGCGGGTACACGGTCTGGGGCAAGCTCGTCTCGGCCAGGCACTCCGTCTCGGCCGGCGCACTCCCGGTGGCGCTGGCCCACCACGTGGAACTGCGCAACGACGTCGCCAAGGGCGAGATCGTCGGCTGGGACGACGTCATCATGGACGACTCCCTGTCCCAGGCCCTCGAGCTGCGTCGTGAAACCGAAGCGCTCGTCGCGGAATCCGCCCTCAGCGCCTGACGCTCCCCGCGGCTCCCCGCAGCACACCGGGCGCGGCCATGAACTTCACCTGTTCACGCCTCCGGAACAAGACTCCTTCCAATGAAGAAAGGCATCACATGAAATCCAAGACCCGCGCCCTCACTGGAGTGCTGGCCTGCACTCTGGCCGCCTCGCTCCTCGCCGGCTGCGCCTCCGGGGCGCCCGGCGGGGCCGGCGCTCCTGCGAAAATCCAGCTGTCCATCCCGGATCCGCTCACCTCCTCCGTCGGCGTTTCCGCCCAGCATTTCGCCGACCAGGTCAAGAAGACCTCCAACGGATCGGTCGTCGTCACGGTGGTCCCGAACGGAACGAGCTTCAGCGGGGACCAGAACGCCGCCGTCACCCGCCTGCAGGGCGGCTCGCTCGACGCCCTCATCCTCTCGACTTCCGTGTACGCCTCCGTGGTACCGGAAATGAACGGCATCAGCATCCCCTACCTTTTCAAAGACACGACCGAGGAAGCGGCGTTCCTGGCAGGAAAGCCTGGCCAGCTGCTGAAGGACAAGCTCGCAGCCAAAGACACCGTCGCCTTGTCCTTCCTCACCCGGACCGGCCGCGAGATCACCAACTCGGTGCGCCCCATCGAGAAGCCGTCGGACCTGAAGGGCCTGAAAATCCGTGTTCCCGGCAACCCGCTCTGGACCGACTTCTTCGGAAAGCTGGGCGCGAGCCCGACCACCATGGCTTTCTCCGAGGTCTTTACCGGCTTGCAGACGGGAACGATCAACGGGCAGGAAAACCCGATCGAGGTGCCGTGGACGAACAAGTTCTCCGAGGTGCAGAAATATGTCTCGCTGACCAACCACATCAATGACGCATGGGTGCTCGCCCTGTCATCGAAGAAGTGGGGCACACTCTCCGAGGATCAGAAGAAGGCCCTCACCGACGCCTCGACCGAAACAGCGACGTTCAAGACCGGCTACGACGCCGAACAGTCCAAGAAGCAGCTGGACGAACTCACGGCCAAGGGCATGACGGTCAACGAGCTCAGCGACTCGGGCCTTGAAGAATTCAAGGCCACCTCCAAGAGCCTCTACCCGCAGTTCTCCGAGCTGATCGGCAAGGAATTCTTCGACCAGGCGATCGCTTTCACAGAGTCCAACTAGCCCTGCACAGCCCGGGCCGGGGCGCCATCGGTGCCCCGGCCCTCCCACCAATATTCCGCTCTCCCCTCCACCAACATCCCGCTCTCAATGTCGACAGTCTGGAAGAACATGAAACGCACCTTGGCTCCCGAGCAACTCGAGGAGGTCATTCCGTCTGACGCGGAAGAGATCCTGCACCACGGTCACGTCCCCCCGGGCTGGAGTGGTGCCGTCTGGCTCGACAAGGTCCTCGAATGGACCGTGGGCGCGGCGATCCTCGCCGAGCTCGTCGTCATCCTTCTGAACATCATGGTCAGGCTCATCACCGGTGACTCTGTGCTCTGGACCCAGGAAGTGTCGGAGATTGCGCTCCTGACCATTGCCTTTATCGGCGGAGCCATCGCGTACCCCAAGGGTGCGCACATGTCGGTGCAGGCCCTGATCATGCGCCTGCCCGCAGCGTGGAAGCCCTATCTGGCCGCCCTGGTCGACTGGCTCGTCTTCGTCATGAGCGCAGGGGCCTTCGCCCTCTTCGTGCCGACCCTGGCCCAGCAGATCGAGGAAAAGACGCCCATCCTGCAGCTGCCCGTGTTCTGGGTATCCCTGCCGTTCTCCTGCGGCATGGTCCTTATCGCGTGGTTCGCGCTCATCAAGCTCTGGCGCCAGGAACGCCGGCCCGTCCTGGCCGCGGCCGGGATCGCCGCGGCAATGGTCGCCGTCGTCATGCTGGCACCGCCGCTGTTCTACTACGCATCACCGAACGTCCTCCTCGGCGTGGTGCTCGCGGTCCTGTTCCTGCTGCTCTTCCTGGGCCTCCCGATCGCCTTCGTCCTGGCCCTCGCATCCGGAATCTACCTCTACCTCGGCGGCATTTCCGATGTCAGCGCCATCCCGATCGGCATGGCCTCCGGAGCCAAGGGATTCGTGCTGCTGGCGATCCCATTCTTCATCCTCGCCGGCACGGTCATGAACTCTGCAGGCCTCACCCTGCCCCTGGCCAAGCTCGTCGACGCCCTCATCGGCCACCTGCGCGGCGGTCTGCTGCAGGTGGTCGTGGTCACCATGTACATCTTCTCCGGCATCTCCGGCTCCAAGGTCGCCGACGTCGCGGCCGTCGGCACCACCATGCGCGGCATGCTTGAAGAGCGCAAGTACCCGCGCGGCGAGGTGGTCGCTGTCCTGTCGGCCTCAGCCATCATGGGCGAAACAATCCCGCCTAGCATCGTCCTGCTCATCCTCGGGTCCATCACGACTATCTCGACCACCACGCTGTTCCTGGCCGGTTTCGTTCCGGCGGCGTTCCTCGCCCTCGTCGTCATGGCCCTTGTCTTCCTGCGGGCCAGGAAGCAGGGTGGGGTCGCCAGCCCCAAGGCCACCTGGCGGGCACGCGGATCGGCAACGTTCTTCGCCTTGCCCACCCTCCTGCTGCCGGTCGGCATGGTGGTGGGCATCCTCAGCGGATTCGCGACGCCGACAGAGGTCTCCTCCGTCGCAGTGGCCTACGCCTTCGTGCTCGCCGCCGCCTACCGGCGGGGCAGCAAGAAGCTGCTCGGCGACACCCTGCGCGAAACGACGACGACGGCGGGCATGGTCCTCTTCATCATCGCCGCCGCCTCGCCCCTGGCCCAGACCCTCGCCCTCGCCGGCGTCTCGCAGCAGATCCACGACCTCATGTCCGGACTCGGCGATTCTCCGCTCCTGTTCATGCTGTTCACGATCATCCTGCTCATCATCATGGGCCAGCTCCTCGAGGGCCTCCCCGCGGTGCTCATCTTTGCCCCGCTGCTGCTGCCGATCGCCGTCGACTTCGGCGTCAACCCGGTGCAATACGCCATGGTGCTCATCATCTCCATGGGTATCGGCTCCTTCGCACCCCCGGCCGGCGTCGGGTTCTATGTAGCCTGCGCCACCGCCCGCGAAACCGTGGAAAACAGCCTGAAGCACTTCTGGCCGTACCTGGTGGCCGTATTCATCGGACTCCTCGTATTGGCCGCGGTTCCCTGGTTCAGCACCTTCCTCCCTGCCCTCGCCGGGCTCATCCCCTTCTAAGCCAGGAGACAGCCAACAATGCACGCTTCATCCGCCAGCCTGCCCGCCTCCGTGGCCCTGCTGGGAACAGGGCCCATGGGAGCCCCGATCGCCCGGAACATCATCGCCGCGGGCGTGCCGCTGACGCTCTGGAACCGCACGGCGCACAAGGCCGAAGCCATCGCCGGAGGACGGGTGGCCGCCTCCCCAGCAGAGGCGGCCAGCGAAGTGGTACTGACCGTGCTGCCGGACCTTCCCCAGGTTGCAGCCCTTCTTCACGGTGACGACGGGCTGCTGGCAGGGTGGAAGACCGCCGGCATAGAGCATCCAATCCTCGTCATTCACGGGACGGTGTCGCCGGTGGCGGTCGCCGAGTTCGCCGATGACTGCCTGCGAAACTGGGGCCTGACCGTCGTGGACGCACCCCTCAGCGGCGGCACGATCGGGGCGGAGGAAGGCCGGCTGAGCATCATGGTTGGGGGCCCCCACTGCGCAGTGGAACGTGTTAAGCCGCTGTTCTCGCTGTACGGCTCGACAGTCGTGTGGTTCGGCGACACGGGTGCCGGGTCCACGGTCAAGGCCTGCAACCAGATCGTCGTTGCCGCCACCGTGACGGCCCTGGCGGAGGCTATGGCCTTGGCAAACTCTGCCGGTCTGGATCTTGAAAAAGTGCAGTCCGTGCTTTCCGGCGGGCTCGCCAATTCGGAGGTTCTGGCTCAGAAAGGAGGTCGGTGGATTAACGCCGACTTCGAAGGCGGCGGATCTGCCAAGAATCAGCTCAAAGACCTCGGATTCATTACCGAACTCGCAACGCAGGCCGGTCTGACGTTGCCCGTGGCCGGCAGCCTCCTGGCGGCGTTTCAGGCGATGGTCTCCGCTGGCCGCGGCGATCTGGACCACACCGGCATCTACCTCGGGATCCGCGGCTGATCCGGCCGCCCGCTTCGGCTCCGCGAGTGCGCACTTCGCGGCAATGTTGGTGAACAACACTGCCATGAAGTGCCCACTCGGCGGGATGCCGCGGATGCCGGGGATGCCGATGGCGCGGAGACCGGGCCAGCCGTG
Organism: Arthrobacter sp. 131MFCol6.1; assembly: GCF_000374925.1. Lineage (GTDB taxonomy): Bacteria > Actinomycetota > Actinomycetes > Actinomycetales > Micrococcaceae > Arthrobacter. The sequence goes on along the minus strand of NZ_KB895551.1, from coordinate 42,979 downwards.
TCCCAGAACCCTCAGCGCCCCCTTAGCGACGCCGCGGCCGGAACGCCGGGCGGGAAATCGGGCAGCGCCCCTGCGGGCGTGTGGAAGATCCACAACGAGAGCGCACGGTGGACGGCCCAGTCGTCGTTGGATGCCCGCAGGGACGCGATTTGGGTTCCATCCGGCTGCTCTGTGGTCCGGATGACCTGCAGCCGGACCGGAGCGGCCCCCGGCAGCCGGAGCATGACCTCTCCCGAGGCCGGCAGAGTTCCGTGCGGGAACCGGACTGCCGCTCCGCCAACCGAAATGTCCAGCAGTTCGCCGCGGACCCCCTCGGCTTCCACCGGGGCGGCCACCTCGATCCGGTAGGCGTTGCGGCGGGACGTGGCGAATTCGGCGGCCCGGATCCTGCGCGTCCCAAGCACCAGGACGGCGCCGGCGAGCACCAGCCAGGCACCGGACGCCACCGTGGAACCGGGCGTCGTACGCCAGGGCACCAGCCCGGCCAGCCCCGCCGCCGCGTACAGAATCACCGCGGTGATAAGGACAACCATCACGATCAGGATGCGCGGCGTCCGGCCCCGGAGCCGGAGGTCGGCGGCGCCCTTGGGCGTCACCTGGAACTCCAGGATGTTCCGGGACATGAGCCACCAAAGGCACGCGAGGCCAACCGGGACGCGGAAGATCCGCAGGGCGAAGGCCGTGGGCCAGTGGATTTCGTTGCGCATCAGTTGCTTGGAGCCCCACAGGCGCACGGTGAACATGACCAGGAAGACCCCGGTGAAAAGCAGCGGGCCGGCGGTGGACGTCTGCGCCCCGGACAGCATGATCACCACCGGAATCAGAAAGGCCACCAGCGTGGCGATGCCCTCCAGCCACCACAGCGTGCCGTTGAGGTACTCGTGGTAATTCCGCCATGACAGCCAGCCCTTCGCCGCCCACAGCTTCTCGTGGACGAGGATCTGCATGGCACCCATGCCCCAGCGCCGGCGCTGCAGCAGGTACTGGTCCGGCGTCGCCGGCGCGAGCCCGACGGCGAGCGTCTGGTGGTGGTAGACGGTCCGCCAGCCGCGCCGGATGAGTTTGAGCGTGGTGTGCATGTCCTCGGTGATGGTCTCCGTTGCCACGCCGCCCACCTCCTCCAGGGCGCTCAGGCGCAACAACGACGTCGACCCGCACCAGAACGGTCCGGCGCCGGGAACGTTGCGGGACGCCATGAGGACGTTGAAGAAGGTGCCCTGCTCACCCGTGATGCCGTCGTCGTCGAACGCTCCGCCGTTGTAGAACGACTGCGGGCCCTGGATCAGGGCGATCTCGGGGTCATCGAACCAGCCCAGCGTGGCGGTAAGGAACGTGGGCAACGGGACGTGGTCGCAGTCCAGGACGGCGATAATGTCGATGCCCGGGCCGCCTGCGGCCTTTTCCGCCGCCATCAGGCCCAAGGCGTGGTTCATGTTGCCGGCCTTGGCGTGGTCGTGGACGGCCCGGCGGACGTACCGGGCGCCATAGGCGATGCACATTTCTTCGACCCAGGGCCGGTCGCCGTCGTCGAGGACCCACGTCTCGTGCGCCGGGGCCAGCTCGCAGGCCGCCGCGACCGTGGGGGTCAGGACCTCGATGGGCTCGTTGTAGGTGGGGATCAGCACCGCCACCCGCATGCCGTTCGGGGCCTCCGTTACCGGCGCCGGCGGATGGCTGTCAATGTTCCACACGGACCACGCCTTCAGGATGAGGCCGGCCAGCGGCAAGGCCTCGAAGGTGACCAGGATCCAGGCGATGGCCAGGTTCCATTCTCCCGACGGCATCGTAAACAGGACACGCCACGTCAGGTACATGACCAGGGCTGCGATGGCCGCGATACCGCCCACATGGGCCAGCCGCCGGGACCGGGGTGCTTCCGGTCCGGGAGGTCCCAGCCGGGCGGCCCAGCCGGCGATACCGGCACGGGTCAGTGCTGTGGCGTCAAGTGGTACGGGCCGCGGCGCAGCGGATGATTTTCCAGTCGGCAGTCTTTGAACCGATACGTTCTCGGCGCGCTCATGCAGATCTTCACGCAGATTCTCTCGAGGCACGTGATCTCCCTCAGCTAGATCCGGTGCTCAATGTCCGATCAGCGTAGCCGCGGCATGGCACCCGTGACCGGATCCGCCGGAATCCTTGCGCAAAACTGCGTATGGGGTGCGCTTCGTCCTGCTGCCCTGTGTTCTAGTGGACGGCGGCGTTTTCCGTCTCCTCGGGCCCGACGAAGTTGCACGAGCCGGGGTGGCGCGCGGGCAGCGTGCACGTTCGCCCGGTGGGCAGGTGGACGTTGGCGCACCGTCCGGCCATGGCCACGTCTTCGCGGACATGTGTGACGTGCGTGCTGCTCTGATCCTCTGGCGCTTCCTCGCGGCTGGTTTGTAGGGGGCTTCCGGACGCACTCTGGTTTTGGCTGTTCACGGCTGCAACTCCTCGAGATCTGCTGTGCAGAAGGGATGGGAAGGATGCTTAGTTTTATCCGAAGTCCCCAGCCTCGCACGGGCGGGTTAACACCGCGTTACGGGAGTGTAAGGATCCCGTCTCGGCGAGGAGGCGGGTTGCAATTGTCGCGGTTCGCCGCTGGACGGACCTTTTGCCGCCGCCCGGCCGTTCCCCATACTGGAAGGCAGATCCGCGATTCCGGCAGGCGAGGACGGTGGTGGCTGATGAGCAGCGGAGTAAGTGGTTCCAACAGCGCGTTCCGGCGCAGGGTGGAGCGGGCCGCGGAACTCCGGGCCGTGCGGGCCTCGGGCAGCACCGCCCAGGAGAACGGCGAGCTCAACGCCGCTGAGGAAGAGCTCCGGCAAAAGCGCGCCAAGATCGACGACGCCGCCAAGGCCGAATACCTGATCCGGGACGCCATGGCGCAGGGCAAGTTCGACAACCTCAAGTACGCCGGCAAACCCATTCCCGGGCTGGGTGAGGCGTACGACCCAGACTGGTGGGTCAAGGGCCTGATCCAGCGGGAGAACATCTCGGGCCTGGGCCCGAAGGCGATCCTGCTCCGCACCGAGGACGCCGGGCTCGACGCGCGGCTCGATGCCCAGTTCAGTGAGAAGCAGGTCCGCGAGATCGTGGAGGACTTCAACGCCCGGATCATCGATGCCCGGCGGCAGCTTCAGGGCGGACCGCCCGTGATCACCAAAACGCGCGACGTCGACGTCGAACTGGACCGCTGGCGGGGCCGCCGGGCTGCCGCGGCCGCCGTCGCCCCTCCGGAGCCGGAGCCGAAGCGGCCCTGGTGGCGGCGGCTCTGGAACGGGACCGGTTAGGCGCCGCCGAACTTAAGCCAATCGTCGACGCCGGTCAGATTGTCGACGCCGGACTCCTTCGGCTCATTACTCGGGGCCGGCCCTTCGCCGCTGCAGCAGAGAAAACATCCAGGAGATATCAATGTCTGAACAGGGACCTGTGCTGGTGGTCGGTGCAACGGGATCGCTCGGTGGTCAGGTCGTCGACCGGCTTCTTTCCCGGGGCAAGAAGGTGCGGGCGCTTGTCCGCCCGAGCTCGGACGCGGGCAAACTCGAGGCCAAGGGCGTCGAGATAGCCCGGGGCGACATGCTCGACCTCGATTCGCTCGTCGCCGCGATGTCTGGCACCGCCGCGGTAATCACGACGGCGGCCGGGTACACCGGGAAGAACAAGAACGCCCACGAGATCGACACGCGTGGCAACGCCAATCTCGCCATCGCCGCCAGCAAGGCCGGGGTGCCGCGCTTCGTGCTCACCAGCATCCTCACGAGCGACCAGACACCCAATGTGCCGCATTTCTGGCACAAGAAGCTCGCCGAGGACAAACTCGAAGAACTCGGTGTCCCGTTCGTCGCCCTGCGTCCCGGAGCATTTTTCGATCAGATCGCCCAGATGGGCGGTGACCCGTTTGAGAAGGGCCGGATCGTCTGGCTCGGCTCCAAAAGCGTCCCGCTGACATTTGTTCTGGTCAGCGACGTCGCGACTTATCTCGCGGAGGCCGTTGACGCGGACATCGCCGACGGGGAACGCATCGATCTCGGCTGGAGCCGTCCGATCAGCATGCAGGAGGGCGCTGATCTGGTGTCGCGGCTGGCGAACAAGAAAATTAGGGTCGTGTCCGTTCCCACGGGACTGCTCCGGGCTGTAGGCAAGGTTGCGGGAAAGTCCGCCCCGCTCATGAAAGACATGGGAGCCATGGCGGCCTGGTTCGATACCGGACGTTACGTGGCCAAGACGAGCCGCCAGGCCGAACTCTTCGGTCCCGCGCCAACTCCGGAAGACGCCGTCGCGCGCTTCGCTGCGCGTCTAGGCCATGGACGAGCGCAGTCCTAATGGGTGCGGCGGTGTCCAGAATAACGGGCGGTCCGGCCGGGTCGCACGTGCGGCCGCGATATACCGATCGAAGGTCCGTGGCTCCGCGGACGCAATCGGCGTAGCCTGCGCTTAGGGGGCCAGCGACCAGGCGCGCAGTTCGCGCACCCCGCGCCTCGGCACGAAACGGGCGATGCCATGAAGAAGTACGGCACAGATCATAATCCGCGGCCGGCGGCTTCGGCCGAGTCCGGGCGCCCGTCATCAGCCCGTGCGCCGCTGCGCCTGGCCGCCACGCTGGCGTTTGCCGGCTTCGCGCTGTCCGTGGTCGCCGGGCTGCTCCATGCCGATACGGCCAGCGCCAACGACCACCCGGCGACCTTCACGGAGTATGCCGGCAGCAGCATCTGGACGGCCGTCCACCTCGGTCAGTTCGTCGGCATGGCGCTTCTGATCGCCGGGCTGCTGGTCCTGCTGATGGTCCTGAAAGGACCGGACGGGACCATGACCTGGACAGCCCGCTTCGGCGCTGTGGCTGCCGTCGCGGCACTGGCGCTGTATGCCGCGCTCCAAGCTGTCGACGGCGTCGCACTGAAGCACGCCGTGGACGCCTGGTTTGCGGCTCCGGAGCCGGAGAGGGCTGCGCGGTTTGCGACGGCCGAGGGCATCCGGTGGCTGGAGTGGGGGATGCGCAGTTACCAAAGCTTCGTGCTGGGTGCAGCACTCATCCTGACCGGGGCCGTGGTCGTCGGTGCCCGCCGCATTTCCCGGCTGATCGGCTATCTCATGGCGCTTTCCGGGCTCGCCTACCTCGCCCAGGGCTGGATCATCGGGGCCGTAGGTTTCTCCCCGGCCAACACCATTCCCACGCTCTCGGGAATCGTCCTGATTCTGGTGTGGTCCGTGTGGCTGCTGGTGAGCGCCTGGCTCGGAAAGGATGTGCCGGACCGCGACAGGAGACGCGGCTGACGGGCCTCGCACCGGCCGAATTCGCCGGAAAGCTGCGAGCCCGCCGGAAAAGTCCGGCGGGCTCGCAGGCTTCCGGCGAATTCGCGCGTCGAACTCGTGCGTGGGGTGAGGAGGCGTTAGCCGGCTTCAGCCTCCGGCGGAGCCCTGGTCGGCGTCGAACCCGGCCAGGAGGCGCCGGGAGGCCGTGTCCATGTGGGAGCGCATGGCTGCCGTCACGGCGGCCTCATCGCGTGATTCCAGGGCGCGGAAGATCTCCCGGTGCTCGGCCAGGGCCGATGCCGCGTGCCCTTCGTCCGTCAGAGCGCGGTCAACCCAGATGCGCAGCAGCGACCGGATGCTCTGGAGCAGTTCCTGCAGGACCTGGTTGCCGGAGGCTGCGGCGATTTCGCGGTGGAACGCCGCGTCGGCCTCCACAAACGTCGCCAGGTCCTCGAGGCTGCGCTCCATCGTGGCCAGATTGGCGCGCATCCGGTCCAGGGCGTCGTCGGTAATCCGCTGCGCCGCCAACTGGCCGGCCTGCACCTCGAGCCCGCCGCGCAATTCCACCAGTTCGCGCGTGCGCGGGGCGCCCAGCATGAGGCCCCAGCTCAGCGTGCGGGGGAGGAGCTCGGAAATGCCGTCTCGAAGGTACGTTCCGGAACCCGGCCGGACAATGACAATCCCAAGGATCTCCAGCGCCGCGAGGGCCTCGCGGACGGCGGAGCGTCCGACCCCCAGCGAGGCGGCGAGTTGGCGCTCGGCCGGCAGGCGGGTTCCCACGGCAATTTCACCGCTCGTGAAGTAGCCCAAGAGGCGTTCCGCGACTTCGGACACAACAGAGCCCTGCTCCATAGAACCGAGCGCAGCACTGATTTTTGCCGTCGAAGCGGCGGAGTTAACGGACACCTTCAAAGCGTAACAACACGCACCCGCCGGGCCATGCAGACTTCCGTCGCTGAAATAAACACGTCAACCGGTTGACCAATTTGAGTGAGACGCCTTATGGTTTTTATCACACGCTTAGTTGGGCCTGGCCAGCTTTCCGGAACTACGCGATGAGACCAATCCCCATGCTTCCAGCGCAGGAGGCTGCCGGGATCCCGACATCAAGGAGTCAATGTGGACACCACGCAATCAGTGGTCGAAAGATCTGCAATCAAGAAAGTGGCAGTGCGGCTGGTGCCGTTTGTCGCTCTCATGTTCTTCATCAACTATCTGGACCGCACGGCCATCTCCTTCGCCGGCCCCAACGGCATGAACACCGATCTCGCCCTCTCGGCGGCCCAGTTCGGCTTCGCCTCCGGCGTCTTCTTCATCGGCTACATCCTGCTGGAAGTCCCCAGCAACCTCGCCCTGCACAAGTTCGGAGCCCGCCGCTGGCTGGCCCGCATCATGGTCAGCTGGGGCATTGTCTCCTTGCTCTTCACCTGGGTGGGCAGCGTTGAGCAGCTCTATATTTTGCGCTTCATCCTGGGCGTCGCCGAGGCCGGCTTCTTCCCCGGCGCCATCCTCTTCCTCAGCCTGTGGGTCCCGTCGCGGCACCGCAGCAAGATCCTGGCCCTGTTCTACCTGGCCCAGCCGCTGACCACGGTCATCGGAGCCCCGCTCGCCGCCCTCCTCATCCAGCAGCACGGCCTCTTTGGCCTTGAAGGCTGGCGTGTCATGTACTTCGGCGTGGCCATCCCCGCAATCCTGATCGGTGTCGCCGCCTGGTTCTACCTCGCGGACTCCCCGGCCAAGGCCAAATGGCTGAGCGCTGAAGAGAAGACCTGGCTGACCGGCGCGCTGGAGCAGGAAAAGAACGAAACCGCCGCCACCAACAAGCACGTCAGCGTCCGCACCGTCTTCGGCAACGGCCGCGTCTGGATGCTCGCCCTGATCTACTTCGGCTTCATCTACGGCTTGTACGCACTCGGTTTCTTCCTGCCAACCATCATCTCCGGCTTCGAAGGCCTGTACGGCACCAAGTTCGACGTCTTCCAGAAGGGCCTCATCACGGCCATCCCGTACCTGCCGGCCGCCTTTGCCCTGTACTTCTGGTCCAAGGACGCCACCAAGCGCGGGGTCAAGACGTGGCACATTGCCGTCCCCGCCCTCGTCGGCGGCCTGAGCATCCCGCTGGCCCTCTTTGCCGGATCGCCGGCAGCGACGATCGCCGTCATCACCCTCACGGCGATGTCCATCTTCGCTGCACTGCCGAACTTCTGGACCGTCCCCACCCAGTTCCTCACCGGGGCAGCGGCCGCCGCCGGGATCGCCCTGATCAACACCGTGGGCAACCTGGCCGGCTTCAGCGCGGGCTACGTCACGGGCTGGCTCAAGGACTGGACCGGCGGCTACACGGTCCCCATGTTCGTCGTCGGCGGCTTCATGCTCCTCTCCGCCGTCCTCATGATGGTGCTGGCCCGCAACGGCGCCGGCAACGCCACGGCCGCCCCTGAAACTGCGGACTCAGCGGCCGCGGAGTCCGCAGCCGCCCGCTAACGGACGCAGCGGCGGCGAAGTCCTCTGCCGGCGCGCTCCCAACAAACCGGTGCCCGCCGCGTGCCACACGGCCGCGGCGGGCACCCACCAAGCAGCTTTTTCTTCTTCCAGGAGTACCCCCATGACCCGCCTGTTCAATGACCCCGCAGCCTTTGCTGACGAAATGATCGAAGGCTTCGTCGCCTCCCACAGCCGCTGGGTCAGGCGCGTCTCCGGCGGCGTCGTCCGCAACACCCACAGCACCCCGGGCAGTGTGGCGCTCGTGATCGGCGGCGGCTCCGGACACTACCCCGCCTTCGCCGGACTCGTGGGCCAGGGCCTGGCCCACGGTGCCGCGATGGGCAACCTCTTCGCGTCCCCGTCCGCCCAGCAGATCTACACCGTGGCCAAGGCCGCCAGCAACGGCGGCGGCGTCCTCCTGGGCTACGGCAACTACGCCGGCGACGTCCTGCACTTCAACCAGGCCCAGGCCCGGCTCCGCGCCGAAGGCATCGACTGCCGCAGCATCGCCGTCACCGACGACGTCTCCTCCGCCCCGCCGGCCGAGCACGCCAAGCGCCGCGGGATCGCCGGCGACCTCACGGTCTTCAAGGTCGCCGCCGCTGCCGCCGAGGCCGGGCACACCATGGACCAGACCGTTGCGATCGCCGAGCGCGCCAACCACCGCACCCGATCGTTCGGCGTCGCTTTCACCGGCTGCACGCTGCCGGGCGCGGACCGCCCGCTCTTCTCGGTCCCCGAGGGCCGCATGGCCGTCGGGATGGGCATCCACGGCGAACCGGGCATCGGCGAAACAGACATCCCGACGGCGGACGAACTCGCCGAACTCCTCGTCGCCAAGCTCCTCACCGAAATCCCCGACGGCGTCGAGGTGGCAGGCGCCCGCGTGGTCCCGATCCTCAATGGCCTGGGCAGCGTCAAATACGAGGAACTGTTCGTGGTCTACCGCCGCGTCGCCCAGCTCCTGGCCGCGGCCGGACTGGAAGCCGTCGACCCGCAGGTGGGTGAACTCGTGACCAGTTTCGACATGGCCGGCACCTCCCTGACCCTCTTCTGGCTCGACGACGAACTCGAGACCCTCTGGCACGCGCCCGCCGACGCCCCGGCCTTCCGCCGCGGCGCCGTCACGGCGGCGGCCCTGGAAGCCACGGACTTCACCGACCTCGCCGAGATCGAGGCGGCCATCCCGGACGCCTCCGACGAATCCCGCGCCGCTGCCGTCCGGGTCCTGGCCGCGCTGGGGGCCGCGAAGGACGTCGTGGACGCTAACGCCGAGGAACTGGGCCGGATCGACGCGGTCGCCGGCGACGGTGACCACGGCATCGGCATGGAGCGCGGCGTCCGCGCCGCCGTCGACGCCGCGGCAGCCGCCGTCGCCCGCGGTGCCGGCGCAGCCACCACCCTCCACCTCGCCGGCGACGCCTGGGCCGACAAAGCCGGCGGCACTTCCGGCGCGCTGTGGGGCATGGCCCTCCGGGCCGTCGGGGATACGCTCGGCAACGCCACCGCCCCCGACGCCGGCGCTGTCGCCGCCGGAGTCGCCGGCGCCGCGGCCGCCATCATGGACTTCGGCAAGGCCGCGCCGGGCGACAAAACCCTCGTGGACGTCCTGGTCCCGTTCCGCGACGCCCTCGCCGGCGGCGTGGACGCCGGGGGATCCCTCACGGAGGCCTGGGGCGCCGCGGCCACCGTTGCGCAGCAGGCCGCAGAAGACACCGCCCAGCTCCTGCCCCTCATGGGCCGCGCCCGGCCGCACGCCGAGAAGAGCCTCGGCACCCCGGACGCGGGCGCGGTGTCCATGGCACTGATCGTCCGAGCAATTCACAACACTCTCCTCGAGGAAACAGTCGAGGGAAAAACAGTCAAGGAGAACGCATGAGCGCCAAACTGCGCCTGGTCATCGGGGCCGACGACGCCGGATTCGAGTACAAGGAAGCTCTGAAGGCAGACCTGGAAGCCAGCGGGCTCGTCGAGTCCGTCCGTGACGTCGGCGTTGACGCCACCAGCCATACCCCGTACCCGTCCGTGGCCATTGCCGCCGCCGAACTCGTCGCCTCCGGCGAGGCCGACCGCGCCCTGCTGGTGTGCGGCACCGGCCTGGGCGTGGCCATCGCCGCGAACAAGGTCCCGGGCGTCCGGGCCGTCACCGCGCACGACAGCTTCTCGGTGGAACGGGCCATCCTGAGCAACAACGCCCAGGTCCTCACCTTCGGCCAGCGCGTCGTCGGCCTGGAACTGGCCCGCCGGCTGGCCCGGGAATGGCTGACCTACACATTCGACGAAACCTCCGCCTCGGCCGAGAAGGTCACACTGATTAAGGACTACGAGGGTGTCACTTCCTGCTAACCCCGCCACGGGCGGTACAGGCGAAGCCGCCGGCGGCGCGCGCACAACGCAGCCGCGGGCCGTCATCGGCGTCAGCCTGAAAATGTACTTCGGCCACCAGCGCACGCTGGACTACTGCCGCGAGGTCGCCGCCGTCGCGCTGGCCCACCCCGCTGTGCACAGCGGCGAGATCGAGCTGTTTGTCCTTCCGGCCCTGCCCGCGCTGCCCGAGGCAGCCCGGATCCTCGGCCTGGCCGGGGCCGGGGCCGGCGCGCAGGACATCTTCTGGGAAGACGAGGGCGCCTACACCGGCGAGGTTTCCGGCCGGACCGTCGCCGAACTCGGCGGCCGCTACGCCGAAGTGGGCCACGCCGAGCGGCGCCGGATCTTCGGCGAGGATGACAGGACAATCGGCCTCAAGACCGCCGCCGCCTACCGCAACGGCCTCACTCCGGTGCTTTGCATCGGGGAACTGCAGCCCGGCTCCGTGGAGGAAGCCCTCCGGCATTGCACGGCAGACATCGACGCCGCCCTCAACCGGGCGCGGTCCCTTGCACCCGCGGGCCGGACCATCGTGGCATACGAACCGCAGTGGGCCATCGGTGCCCCCGAACCGGCCACCCCGGAGTACATCAGCGCCGTTATCGCCGGACTCGACACGCACCTGCGCTCCCTGCCCGGCCAGGCCGACAGCCGGGTCATCTACGGCGGAAGTGCCGGCCCCGGGCTGATCAGCCGGCTGGACATGTCCGTCGCCGGGCTGTTCCTGGGCCGCTTCGCCCACGACCCGCAGGCGCTCAAGGCCATCCTGGACGAAACCGCCGCACGCCTCGGACTGCTGCTGACCGCGGGAGGCCGGCCATGAGCTCCACGAACGGGCTGGGCCTGAGCACCGGCGGACGTTCACGGATCGGGCTCAGCAGCTACGCCTTCTTCTGGCAGCTCTCGGACCAGGTTTCCGCGCCGCTGAGCCTCCACGAGGCGCTGGCCGAGACCGCGGCCCTGGGCGTGGACCTCTTCCAGATCTGCGACTACGCGCCGCTGGAGAGAATGACGGACGCGGAACTGGCGGCCGTCCGGACCACGGCCGATGCCTTGGGGATTTCCCTGGAACTCGGCACCAAGGGCATCCGGCCCGAGCATCTGAAGAAGTTCCTGCGGATCGCCGGGATCCTGGGCGCGCCGCTGCTGCGGACCATGTTCAACGTTCCGGGCCACACTCCGGACGCCGACGAGGCCGTGGCCATCTTCACCGGTCTCCTGCCCGAATTCCGGGCCGCAGGGGTGAAGATCGCCGTCGAGACCTACGAACAGGTCCCCACGTCCCGCGTCCTGGACGTCATCGCCCGGGTGGCCAGCCCGTACCTGGGCATCTGCAGCGATCCTGCCAACACCGTGGCGGCGCTGGAATCCCCGCGCGAGGTGATTGACGCCGTCGCGCCGCATGTCCTGAACATGCACATCAAAGACTTTGCGTTCAGCCGCAAGGAGGGGTGGGTCGGGTTTACCTATTCCGGCGCTCCCCTCGGCGAAGGCCTCCTGGACTATGCCTACATGGTCCGGAAGCTGCAGCCCAAAGAAAGAAACATCAACCAGATCATCGAGCACTGGCTGCCGTGGCAGGCCTCCGAAGAAGAGACCATCCGCCTCGAAAAGCAGTGGACCCAGCAAAGCCTCGATTTCCTAAGGAGTAACTGAAATGTCAGCAGAACAATTGACCGTCGCCGTCATCGGAGCCGGAGGCAAAATGGGGCTGCGTGTTTCAGCCAACCTCCAGAAGAGCGCCCACACCGTCTACTACAGCGAGAACTCGCCGGCAGGCCAGGACCGCGTCCGCGCCGAAGGCCGGGAAATCAGCACCACCGAGGACGCCATCAAGGACGCCGACGTCGTGATCCTCGCCGTCCCGGACACCGTCCTGGGCGTCGTGTCCCACGGCGTGGTCCCGCAGATGAAGTCCGGCGCCATCCTGCTCACCCTCGACCCGGCCGCCGCCTACGCCGGCCTGCTGGCCAAGCGCGCGGACGTCGTCCAGGCCGTGGCCCACCCGTGCCACCCCTCGGTCTTCCTCGAGCGCACCACCAAGGAAGAATGGGCCGACACCTTCGGCGGCCAGGGCGCCCCGCAGAACGTGGTTGCCGCGATCGACGAGGATGCCACCGAAGCCGCCCGCGCCGCCGCCGAGGCCACCATCAAGGTCATCTACGCCCCCGTGATCGACGTCCACTGGGTCACCGTCAAGCAGCTCGCCATCCTCGAGCCCACCCTCGTCGAGACCGTCGCCTGCATGATCGGCACCCTACTCAAGGAAGCCCTGCACGAGACCGTGCACACCGCCGGCGTCCCCGAGGAAGCCGCCAAGGCCATGCTGTTCGGGCACGTCCAGATCGCCCTGACCAACGCGCTCCGCGGTTCCAACCCGTTCTCGGAGGCCTGCGAAATCGCCATCCAGTACGGCAAGGACACCATCATCAAGGACGACTGGAAGAAGATCTTCGACGACTCCGAGCTGGACTACGTCATCGCCAAGATGCTCAAGCTCGAGCCCGCCGCCCAGCGCTGACGCCCACCCCCCGGCCGAATTCGCCGGAAAGCTGCGAGCCCGCCGGAAAAGTCCGGCGACCTCGCGGGCTTCCGGCGATTTCGCGCGCCCGGGCCAGGATGGGACAGCGGGTCCTGGGCCGGGTCCTGGGCCGGGCAGGACCCGGTCAGATGGTGCGCGGCGCCTTGGCCAGGTTCTCGGTGAGCTCGGCCGCGTTCTGCCGGATCACGTAGGCCGGGCGGTCCCGTTCCGCGCGCCAGCTTTCGGAGACCGGGCCCATATTGACGGTGTCGAAGCCGAATTCGTCATAGAGCCTGGCCACAAGCTCAGCCGCTTCCGGGAAGTCGCTCGCCGTGGCCAGGGCCCGGCGGTTGAGGGTGCCGGCCGGCGTACCGTCCGCGGTGATCTGGCTGGACATGATGTGGTTGAAAGCCTTGGCCACCTTGGACTGGGGAAGGTGCTCCTGCAGGAGGCCGGACGTGGTGGCCTCGCCGGCATCCAAAGCCGGGATATGCCCGTCGCGTTCCCAGTAGTAGTTGTTGGTGTCGAGGACGATCTTGCCCGCCAACGGCTCCACGGGGACGTCCGGGAGGCTCCTGAGCGGCACGGTCACGACGGCGAAGTCGCCGGCTGCCGCCGCCTCGGCCGGCGTTGCGGCCCGGGCCCTGGGCCCCAGTTCCGCGACGAGGTCCGCCAGGGTTTCCGGCCCGCGCGAGTTGCTGATCACGACGTCGTAGCCGAGCTCCACGGCCTTGCGGGCGATCTGGCCGCCGATGTGCCCTGCACCGATGATTCCGATTGTTGTCATGCCGGGGCAACACCCGGGCAGGCGAGGATATTTCGCCGGTTAAGGACTGTGTGCCCGGGAACCGTCGGGGCCCCGCGGGGCAGGCGAGTCCAATTCGCCGGAAGCCTGCGGGCTCGCCGGAACTTTCCGGCGAGCCCGCGGGTTTCCGGCGAGCCCGCGGGTTTCCGGCGAATTCGAGGCAAGGGAACCTAGGGAGCCTAGGAGCCTAGGAGCCCAGGGAGGCTACGGCGTGGGGCCCGGTTCGTCGTCGAGGTCCGGGCCTTCTGCCGCGTCCTGGGAATGGGCCCGGTCGTCGAAGGGCTCAGCCGTTGCATCACCCTCGGCTGGGGTCTCGCTGTGGTGGCGCTCCGGCGCCTGTGGCTCGTTGCTCATGTCCGCTCCTTAGCTGCTCCTGCGGTGGATTGCCGGCTATTTGAACATCTAGCGCCCGCTGCGAGAGGGCTGTCAAGGGCCCCCGGATCCTGGGGATTCAGAAGGGTACTTGGCCGCCGGGACGGCTGGAATCCTGTTTGTTTTACTTGCGGGGGCGCAGGGCATAGTCGCGGGACCGTTTGCTGGAGAGCGCCAGAAGCAGCAGGATGTCCAGGGTCAGGCCGGGGAGATTGGACTGCAGGGTGATGTCCGGGCCGCCGTGGAAAACATCGATTGCCTGGATGCAGATGGCGCCCGTGCTCAGTGCCATGGCCACCGTCCGGGCCCAGTTTCGGCCGAGGAACACAAACCACGCCAGCAGGATCTCGGCCAGGGCAAAGAGCAGGACAACCACCGTTGCGGCGCTGACGGCCAATTCCGCCTGGGCCTCCGTGACCGCCGGGCCGGCTACGGGCTGCATCAAAGAGCCGACGTGCGCGTCCTTGAAGAGCACCAGGGACAGGGCCAGCAGCGCGGCCGCCGCCGCGCGGGCACCGACGAAGAGCGCCCCGACAATCGTGGTCGAAGGACGCCTGGTGCGGCCCCCGGCAGGGGGCGTGACGGACACCGGCGGCTCCGCGGCGGTCTGCCGGAGATCGACGATCGGGAGATTGCCGTCGGTGGTGATGGTGTCGCCCCCGCCGTTGCGCGCGTGATAGCCGGTGGAAAAATCACGGATCACCCGGAGCCCGGCCGCGGGGTCGGCTCCGGTAATGGCGCCGACCACATGGTCGCGTTCGGCGTCGGTGTTCTCATCGATCTTGTGGGTGATCTGCAGGGTAAACAGGGACAGCCCGACGCTGCGGTCATACGTGCCGGCCGCCAACCAGTCGACGGCCAGCCCGCCCGGCAGCAGCCAGCCTGGCGGGCAACGCCAGAAACGGACGTGGTGCCGCTTGCCCGGGTTGCCGTCGACTTCCTCCTGGTAGGCAAAATCCTGCTGGCGGCCGAACAGGAACAGAGGACTGACCGGGGCCTCGAGATAGCTGCGGCGCAGGAGGGTGGAGGAGACGATCCGCCGGCTGCTGGCCAGGGTCACGTCATCGGCCAGCGTCCAGCCCGCGGACCGCATCACGCCATGGATCTGCGGTTCCGATCCCAGCAGGGCAATGTTCACGGGATCGCCCAGCAGCCCGTCGCTGGTGCGCGCCCGGCCGATGAAATAGTCCGGAACGTAGAGCCGGGTCAGGATCCGGTGCAACCGGGGGAGCACCAGATAGGCGAGCAGGGCCCAGAAGATGAAGAGGAACCAGACCTGCGCCCAGCCCCATTCGAAGCTCAACTGCACCAGCAACGCGGTCAGCCACACAGCCGCAACGCCGCCCACCACGAAGAACACGCTGTCCAGCACCGAGTACGGCACCGCGTCCGCGGGGGCTGTGACCTCAACCGCTGCCTTGGTCATGGCCGTCATACTACGCCCGTCATCAACAGAGGGCTGGCTCGAAAGATGAATCTTCTGGCCCCAAGGTGGAGCGCGGCCGGATGTGACCGGCCGGGGGCCGACGCCGTGGATAGGGTGACAGCATGGAACCACTACTGAAAGTTTTGCGGCATTGGGGCGCCCCCGCGGCGGCCGTTCTCTTCTTCACGCTGTGGTGCGTGGCCGAGGCCGGCCGGATGGGCCCGGGCCTCCACACCTGGGAGGGGACGTGGCCGCTGATCCTCATGACAGCAGCGATTGCCTGCGCCGCCTGGAAGCCGTACGCGTCGCTCGGATTCACGGCAGGGCTGCTCGCGGGCCAACTGGGGTACGCCATTCCCGCGATGCACGCCAACCACTGGGCCATCTACCTCGGGGCGTTCGTGGCCCTGGCCTTCATCCAATGGACGGCCCGGCGAAGGACACGCTTCATCGCGGCGGCCGCGAACGTGGTGTTCGCCGGCGCCATGACCTTCCTGATGCTGTCCTGGCGCTACGGCAACGGCGTCGGCTGGTTCCCGCCGCTGTACATGGGCGACCGGTGGACTTTTCGAGCCTTCGGCTGGCAACTCTTTTCGCTGCTGCTGCTGATCGCGGCAGCCTGCGCCGCCGTCGGACTGCTGCTGGCCATGTACCAGGAACGCGGCAGCCTGTTCCGGGCCAGGACCATCGCCCAGACCAGCCTCAGGGAAGCGGAGGTGGACCTGATCGTGGAGCAGGAACGGACCCGGATCGGCCGGGACCTGCACGACGTCCTGGCCCACTCACTCGCCGTGATCGCGGCGCAGGCGGACGGCACGCGCTACCTGAGCAAGGACCAGCCCAGGGCCGTGTTGAACGCCCTGGAGAACATCGCGACCTCGGCCCGGAGCGCCCTGGTGGACGCGCAGCGCGTCATCGAGGGCGTGCACGACGACGGCGTTGTCACGCCCCAGCCCCGGCTCAGCGACGTCGGGCCCCTGGTGGCGCGCATGCAGGACAGCCTCGAAATTGAACAGAGCGAGTCCGGCGCGCCCGCCGAGCTCTCCGCCGGGCAGCAGCTCGCCGTCTTCCGGATCATCCAGGAATGCCTGACCAACGCCCTGAAACACGGCGGCCGTGGCACCGCGGTGCGGCTGCACCTGGACTGGAGCGGTCCAGGGCTGACCCTGCATGTGGCCTCCGGCATCCCGGATGCCGCATCCGGGGTCAGCCCGGACCCCGCCGCCGAAGCCAGGGTGGGCCGCGGTCTCGCCGGGATGCGGGAACGCGCCCACCTCGCGGGAGGCTGGATGACGTCCGGCCCGGATGGTGAACAGTACCGGGTGACCGTCTTCATCCCCTACGGCACAAGGACTGCCGACGCCGCCGTTGCCAGCGCGGAGCCGGACCTGGTTGTCGCGGGAAGTCCCGCGGCGCACCCGGGAATGACGCTGGAGGAAGCCGGCGACCGTGGCTGATGCCGGGGCGGCCATTACCGTGGCGATCGTCGATGACCAGGCGCTGTTCCGTGCGGGAATCCGGATGCTGGTGGAGAGCCAGTCGGACATGGCGATGGCCTGGGAAGCCGCCGACGGCGCGCAGGCGGCGGTATCCGCCGTCGAACGGTGCCCCGACGTGATGCTCATGGACCTGCGCATGCCGGTCCTGGACGGCGTCGGCGCCACCCGGCGGATCGTGCGTGAGGCGGAGGCCGCGGGTACCGGCGCGCCGAAGATCATCGCCCTGACCACGTTCAACCGGGACCAGGCGGTGGTCGACGCCGTGCACGCCGGGGCCAGCGGCTACCTGCTCAAGAGCGCCGAACCGGAGTTCCTGCTCGCCGCGATCCGGACCGTGTATGCCGGGTACTCCGTGATTGCGCCGGGATCAGTGCAGGATTTGTTCCAGCATGCCGCCCGGACCGTGCCGGCCGGGGGACCGGATCTGTCCGTGCTGGAAGTGCTCTCTGCCCGGGAAAGGGACGTGTTCCTGCTCGCGGCCAAGGGGCTGGCTAACGGTGAGATCGCCGGAAGCCTGTTCGTTTCGGAGGCGACCGTCAAGACACACCTCAGGAGCGTGCTGGGCAAGCTGGGCCTCGGGACCCGGCTCCAGCTGGTGGCCTTCGCCTATGAGCGCCGGCTGCTGGGCTGAGACCCACGGCTGAGACCCACGGCTGAGGCCAGCAGCTTGGCCCCCGGCTGAGACCTGCCGGGAACCTCTATCGACGTCCGCCACTGGCAAGGCCGGATACTTCACGCCGAAGCGTCAGAAGCTCACCGTCTGGGTCAGGTATCCGTAGTACTGCCCCCCGACCGGGTGGATGGGATCGCCGTCGAAGCCGTAGTCATGGTGCCGCTTCGAGTACGACTTTGTCAGCTCCAGGTACTGCTTCATGACGTGCTCGGCTGAGCCCGTGCAGGCCTTCTGGCTGATGCACAGGGCCACGGATCCTGCCACGGCCGGGCTGGCGAAGCTGGTGCCGTTGCTGACGTTGTACCCGCCGGGCCAGGTGGAGAGCATGCACACGCCGGGGCCGGCGACCGTGTGGGCCTTGTCCTCGCTCGTGGTGGCGAAGTTGGAGAAGAATGCCTGCTGGTCATCCTTTTGCCCGTACTTCGAAAAGTCGTCCGGGCCGCAGACGGCGGCGGCATCCCCGCCGGACTTTCCGTCGAAGTCGCCCATGGCGGTGGCGGTCAGCACTTGGTCGTACGTGGCCGGGACCGTGTTGGCGAAGTCCTCACCGGCGTTGCCGGCCGCGACGGCGTAAGTGACGCCGGCCCGGACCGAGCGGCAGATGGCGTAGTGCATCGGGTCCGTGCCCTTGCCGCAGTTGGACGTGTCCGGGGCGCCGCCGGCGATGCTGATGTTGGCCACGGCGATGTCGTTGCTGTCGTCGTCATCCTTGTGCGTCGACGTCACCCAGTCAATCGCGCAGATCAGCATCTCCTCGGAGATCAGGCCGGCGTCGTCAACCACGCGGACGGACCACAGCGGGGTGCCCGGGGCGGTCCCAATCACGCCCAGGCGGTTGTTCCGGGCGCCGATCACACCGGCGACGAACGTCCCGTGCCCCATGACATCAACGGGGGTCACATCCACGGGCGAGCCGGACTGGCAGTCAACCCCGCCCTTGACATTCAGGTCCGGGTGGGTCGCGTCGATGCCGCTGTCGATCACGGCGACGTTGACATTGATCCGGCTTGGCCCCTTGTCGAGGGCCTTACGGACGTCGGAACTGGTTCCGGCGATCCGCTTCCGCCAAAACGGTGTCTCCTGCGTGGCCGAGGTCCCAGGCTCCTGCGGATTCTGGAAGGTCCGGCCCGCAGTAACGAAGTCGACGTTCGGGTCGGCCTGGACGCGTTGCGCCTGGGCCGCCGTCAGGTTGGCAGAGTAGCCCTTCACGGCATTGCGGTAGACCTTCGACGTCGCAAATCCGTAGGCGCTTTGCTGGGCGGCCGCCGCCGCTCCGGCGTCCACGACGCCGTCCTTGAGCACCACGATGTAGTTTTGCGCCGGGCCGGCGGCGTTCGAAGGAGCTGCCGCCACCAGGCCGCCGCCAGCCACCAGGGCAAAGGCCGCCAGCGAGGCCAGCCCGCGCCTGAACCAATCTGTGTCCGGTCTGGGAAGGGAGCTGCGCCGGTGTCTGCGCGGGGTCCGCGCCACCGATGTTAGCTTCGGTTTTGATGCCTTGCGGCTGGCTTGGCTGAACATCGTGGCCTCCCATTAAGCGAGTTCGCTAATTCGAGTGCCCCCCGCCCATATCTTAAGCCTCCGGCCGCGTCTTACACCCGGGCCCTTTGGAAAAACTTGTGCCGGACCCGGCGGTCGCCTCAGACGAGGCTGTCCTCCTTTGCATGTGCGGATGCGTTTTCCGGTGCCCGGCCGGCCGCGTGGGCTGACGTCGCGGCGTGGGCCGACGTCGCCGCGTGGGCCGACGTCGCGGCGTGCGCCGCGCCGACGTGGTGGCCGAACGGGTTGAACCGGCTGAAACCCAGTTCGGCGAAGGCATATGCGGTCTCGGCGTGTTCGGACCGGTCCACGCCGGCGAGTTCGTCCTCGCGGCTGACCCGGAAGCCCAGCGTTTTGTGGATGGCCAGTCCGATCACCGCGGTCCCGAGGCCGGACACCGCCACGGTGATGAGGACGGCCACGGCCTGTGCGATGACCTGGTGGAGCCCGCCGCCGTAGAATAGCCCGCCGCCGGCACCGTCCACCGGCAGCGCAATGAAACCGAGCGCGAGGGTGCCGATCAGGCCGCCGCCGAGGTGGACGCCGACGACGTCGAGCGAGTCATCGAAGCCAAACTTGAATTTCAGGTCCACGAACACCGCGCAGGCCGCACCGGCCACGAAGCCCAGGCCCAGCGCGGCGAGAGGGCTGATGTTGGCGCACGAGGGCGTGATGGCCACCAGGCCGGCCACGGCGCCGGACGCCGCGCCCAAAGAGGTGTGGTGGCCGTGACGGACCTTCTCCGTCACCAGCCAGCTGATCATGGCCGCGGCGGGGGCGGCCAGGGTGTTCACCCAGATCAGGCCGGCCTGCTCCACGGTGGTGGCGGCGCCGGCGTTGAAGCCGAACCAGCCGAACCACAGGATGCCCGCGCCGAGCATGATGAAGGGGATGTTGTGGGGGCGGTGGCCGGGGTCCTTGCCGAAGCCGTGCCGGTTTCCCAGGATCAGGACCAGGACCAGGGCTGCGGTTCCGGACGCGATTTCCACCACGGTGCCGCCGGCGAAGTCGATGACCTGGCCGAACACGGCACTCACGGCGCCGCCGGCACTCATGAGGCCGCCGCCCCAGACCATGAAGGCCAGCGGGCAGTACACGAGGGTGATCCAGATGGGGACGAAGAGGGCCCAGGAGGTGAATTTCGCGCGGTCCGCGATGGCGCCGCTGATGAGGGCCACGGTGAGGATGGCGAATGTGGCGCTGTAGCCGGCCTTGATCAGGTCCGGCGATCCGATGAGGCTGCTCAGGCCGAAGCTCGCGAACGGGTTGCCGAACACGCCGAGGACGCCCTGCCCGGTGCTCATCGAGTAGCCCCAGAGGACCCACACCACCCCGACGATCCCGACCGAGACGAAGCTCATCATCATCATGTTGAGCGAGGCCTTGGCCCGGGTCATGCCGCCGTAAAACAGGCCCAGGGCCGGGGTCATCAGCAGAACCATCGCTGCCGACACAATCATCCAGACGCTTCCAGCAGTGAGCTCCACCGGCGGGTCCCTTCTCGTCAGTCTTCCGTACCGGGACACGTCGCCGCCGGCCCCCCGATCCGGATTTAATCCTCGCGGAGCCATGTTTCCGGCAGTGGGGCGGAAAGTTGCGGGCACGTTACGGGAATCGCGACGGCGTGAAGTTCGCGTGACCGGCATGTTTCAGGAATGTAAACGGAGCCTCATGTGCCTGGCGGGCTGTCGAGCGGAATCTCCAGGCAGCGGCCGGCCGCGTTCCAGCTGCCCAACGTGCCCAGTTGGCCGCTCAGCCGCTGCATCCGGGCGGCAATATCGGGCGCGGACCCGCGGGCCAGGCGGGCCTGAAATCCGGCGATGATCGTCGGATGCAGCCGAAGCGTCCGTGGTGCGCCGGCGTCGGTCTCGAGCATGAACACGAAGGACTGGTCATTGCGCTCGACGGGGTCCACCGCGTAATCGTCAATGAAGTCCCCGGCGCTGTAGATGATGGGGCGGTTCCGGTGGATGCCGACGCCGCGGAATATGTGCGGCGAATGGCCGAACACGACGTCGGCCCCGGCCTCGATGAGGTCCCGGGCAAGGTCCTGATGCCCGGCCGGGACCTCGTAGCCCCAGTTCCCTCCCCAATGGGCTGACACGATGAGGATCTGGACGCGGGCCTTGGTCCTGGCGACCAGTTCCAGGAGGCCGTCCCGCCGGGCCCGGCGGCGCCGGCCGCCGTCGGGCCCGGGAATGGCGGTCGCGGGAACGGCGGTCGCGGGAACGGCGGTCAAGGGAACATCGTCCACCGGGACGTAGTAGACCCCGGGAGCCGCGGGGCCGGCCTCCCAGCCGGGCTCGTTGTCCGTGAAGGCAATGAATCCGACGGCGACGGCGCCCACGCGCCACACGGCCGGGCGGCGGGCCGCCTCCAGGTCCGGGCCGGCGCCGGCATGGAGGATGCCGCAGCCGTCCAGCGCCGGCAGCATCTCAGCGAACGCGGCCTGGCCGAAATCCAGGACGTGGTTGTTGGCCAGCGAGACGGCGTCGATCCCGGCGGCCAGGAGGCTGGCGACGTTCTTTGGGTCCGAGCGGAAATGGAAGATCTTGCCGGGCTCGGGCTCGCCGCCGGCCGCCAGGACACACTCGAGGTTGGCGATGCGAACATCCGCCTGCTTCAGGAGCTCCAGAGTGTCGCCCCACGGGCAGGCAGGCCGGGCCGTTGCCAGGTGCCGGTTCACCAGCCGGCCCAGCATGACGTCTCCCAGCAGCGCGATCCGCATGGGCTGCCTGTCTACTTCCCAGCCTGTCAGGTCGGGGCCGCGGGCTAGCTTTGGTAGCCCTCGACCTCGCTGACCGGCCGCACCTCCGCCTCGTCCGGGTTCTCGCCATAGTCCTTTTTCGCGCGCCGCTGGCGGAGCAGGTCCCAGCACTGATCCAGCTGTTCTTCCACCTGCTGCAGCCGGAGGATGTCCGGGGCTCCGGTCCCTTGCTCACCAGGCTGGGTTGAGCCTTCGCGGAGGCCGTGTTCCTCCTCCACCAGGGCCTTGATGCGCTCCAGGATGTCTTGGTTGTCCACGGTGTCCTCTTTTCGTCCGACGGCGGCGGGCCGCCTTCTCTTCCCCAGGTTCCCTTCCAGCCTACGGAGGGGACGGCGCGGTGAACAGGGGCGCCCCGAGTGCGGGCGGGACGGCGCTGGCCGGCGCCTGCGGCCTAGCCCAGGAGCTCGTCCGGGTAGCACCAGCGCCAGTCCTCGCCCGGCTCGGCGCTGCGCATGACGGGGTGGCCGCTGAGCTGGAAGTGCTTGTACGCGTGGGTTCCCGGTGAGGAATCGCAGCAGGCCACGTTGCCGCACTGCAGGCACATCCGCAGGTGCACCGTCGTCGTCCCCTCCCGTTCGCACGCCTCACAGAAGGGACCGGGCGGGACGACGAGATCCGGGGCTGACTCCAGGTGCGGACAGACTCCGCGGGGCCGGGCGATTCCCTCACCGCCGCTGCCGCCGTCCGCGTCCGGTTCCTCCAATGCGGCGTCCAGCATGGACTCTTCGACGTCGAGGCGGTCAAGGACGTTGACCAGGACCTCGTGCGCGTACCCGCCGCCGCGCCGCAGCTCAAGGACTTTGGTGCGCTCGGCGTCCAGCATCGCCAGCCGGAGTTGGGCGTACCGCTGGCTGGGGGTGGCGGCTTCGGCGGACGGACGGCCCAGCCGCTCCCACGCGGCCAGCCCGCGCTCCTGGGTGCGCCGTTTCAGCATCGCCACGACTTCCGGGGGATCGGCGTCCGAACGCAGTTCCTGGAGCCGCTGCACGCCCGCCGCCGTCGCCATCTGCATCAGCGAAGCCTCGTTAAGCGCGTCCTCGCGCGGGTCCGGCCCCTTCACATCCAGCCACCGGACCAGGACCGGGAGCGTGAAGCCCTGCAGGGTCAGCGTGCCGCCCACCACCACGAGGGCCATCAGGATCAGGACGGACCGGTGCTCCAGCCCTGCCGGCAAGACCAGGACGGCGGCCAGGGTCACCACGCCGCGCATGCCGGCCCAGGACACGATCGCTGGATATTGCCACGGCGGCGCGGGATCCTTGCGCCGGACCGCGGGAATGAGCCGCGGCAGGTACGTGGTGGGGAAGACCCAGACCGGGCGCAGGATCAGCACGGCCAGGAGCACGGCGGCACAGCCGAACCAGATCCGTTCCGGCCCCAGCGAGTCATCCCGGACGCCCTCGATGATGGTCCGGACCTGCAGCCCGATCAGGAGGAAAACGGAATTCTCCAGCAGGAACTGGACGGTGTGCCAGTTGCTGCGCTGGCTCAGCCGTGCCGCCCCGTTTGGCATGGACGGCGCCTTGGTCCCCATGATCAGCCCGGTAACGACGACGGCCAGGACGCCGGAGGCGTGGATCGCTTCCGCCGGCAGGTAGGCCACGAGCGGGGCGATCAGCGAAGTGGAGGTGTTGATGGCCACGTTGCGGATCCGTTTGCGGAGCGCGGTGAGCACGAAAGCCGCGGCAACGCCCACCACCACGCCCCCGCCGGCCGCCAGGACGAAGCCGCCGGCGATCTCCGCTGCGGAGACAGCTCCGGCGATGGCGGCGATGGCAGCACGCAGGCAGACCAGCGCCGTGGCATCGTTGACCAGCGATTCGCCCTCCAGGATGGTGACAATCCTGCGGGGCATGCCCACCTTTCGCGCAATCGCCGTCGCGGCCACGGCGTCCGGGGGCGCGACGACCGCGCCCAAGGCCATGGCGGCCGCCAACGGGATCTCTGGAAACAGCCAGGCGACCACCAGACCGACGCTGACGGTGCCGAAAATGACGTAGCCCACCGACAGCAGGCCAATGGAGCGGCGATTGGAACGGAAATCGAACAGCGAGGTCTGCAGCGCCGCAGCGTAGAGCAGCGGCGGCAACAGTCCGACCAGAACGAGTTCGGGGTTCAGCTCGATGGTCGGAACAAACGGGAGGAACGAGCACACGACGCCGGCCAGCACCAGCAGCAGGGGGACGGAGACGTTGATCTTTTGGCCCAGCGCGCTGCCGGCACAGACGATGGCGACGAGGGCCAGTAGCCCGAAAGCGACTTCCATTGGCCCATTCTCTCAGCTTCCCGTCGCTGCCGTCCGCGGCTCCGCAACACATCATCAGCTTGCTTACGACTTGGCGGCTTCCTAGAGTTAAGACTGCAAGCCAACTGAGAGTCTGCGCTGGCGCCGGCACTGAACAAATGCTGCCCGGCCCGCGCCCCGGCACGAGGAGGACATATATGTCAGAGCACAACCTTTCGGGCAAGAAAGTCGCGTTCCTGCTGACCGACGGTGTGGAGCAAGTGGAGCTGACCAGCCCGTGGGATGCCGTGAAGGAAGCCGGCGGCGTGCCAACCCTGGTCTCGCCGAAGAGCGGAGAGCTGCAGGGCTATGACGGCACCGAAAAAGGGCAGACGTTCGCGGTCGACCTCGCCGTGGGGCAGGCTGACGCCGCCGATTTCCACGCCCTGGTCATCCCCGGCGGCGTGGTCAACGCCGATCATCTCAGAGTCGACAAGGACGCCCAGGCGTTCACTCGGGCTTTCTTCGAGCAGCACAAGCCCGTCGCCGCCATCTGCCACGGCCCGTGGCTGCTCATTGACGCCGGCGTGGTCAGCGGCAGGAGCCTGACCTCGTACCACACGCTCCAGACGGACCTCAAGAATGCCGGCGCGATCTGGACTGACGAGCAGGTCGTGGTGGATCAGGGCCTGGTGACCAGCCGCAGCCCGCGTGACCTCCCGGCCTTCAACGCCAAGCTCCTTGAGGAAATCGCCGAAGGCGAACACGCAGGCCAGACGCCGTAGCCGCACGCCCGCGGAAGCCTCCGACGGCGGCAAAGGCCGCCGTCGGACGCTTCCGGATGGCCCCTCAGTTGCTTTGTCGTCGGCGGCCTGGTTCCGCTGCCGGGCACCTACCCACGCTGCCGGTTTTGCGGCAGGATATGCCCTGTACCGTGAACCGTCGTCGTTGCCGCCCCGGCCGGCGCCCCCAGCAGCAAGGAGTTTCGGACATGACTACGCTCAATCCCTACCTCGGCTTCCGCGACAACGCGCAAGAGGCCATGACCTTCTACCAGTCGGTGTTCGGCGGCGAACTGACCATGAGTACCTTCGCCGAATACCACGCCAGCGAAGACCCGGCGGAGCAGGAGAAGATCATGCATGCCCAGCTCAGGACGGACGCGGGCATGGTGCTGATGGGCGCGGACACGCCCAACAGCATGGATTACACCCCGGGCAACAACTTTTCCGTATCCCTCAGCGGGTCCAACGAGGCTGAGCTCCGTGGCTACTTCGACAAGCTGGCCGAAGGCGGCACCATCGCGATGCCGCTGGAGAGGGCACCGTGGGGCGACATCTTCGGCATGTGCAAGGACAGGTTTGGTGTGGACTGGCTGGTGAACGTCGGTTCCGAGCCCGCCTAGGAGGGGCCCTCGGCCCGGCCGGCAGCTAGCGCTATCCTAGATGCAGCCAGGACAGTGCAGGGACGAGTCCGTCCCCTGGCCAAGGGAGGCATGCAATGACCGAGAAGCTGCACCTCAGCCCGGAAGATGACTTCCCGGAGGACCTCAGCAAGGTGCCGGACAAGGATCTTCAGGTCCTCGACAGCCAAGTCGAGCGCCAGTTGGACTATGAGTACGTGGTGGAGGGGGAGCCGAATCCGGAGACGGAATTCCGGCACTATGACCTCGATGAGGAGTTCGAAGAACGGGACAAACGGGACACCTGATCCGCCGGGATCAGCCTGAAAGGGGCCGGCCGTCCCGCACGGCGTCAGGGATCTAGCCAGCAGGCTTACTAGACTGGGCCGACCACCCGGCAACGAAACGAGCCCTCCATGACCCCGGCTGCTGCCACGCGGTCCCTCCCGTCCCCGCGCTGCGCGCCGCGGTCGTGCACAGCATGACCGATCCGGTCCGTCTGGAGATTTTGGTCGCGGGCCACGCCGGCCACGTCTTCGCCTCGCGCGACATGGCTGGCGGGTCCGCGCCCGCCGTCGTGCTCATCCACGGAATCGGCGCGTCACACCGTTACCTGCGCCGGCTGCACCGGATCCTGGCCGGATCGGTGGAGACCTACTCCATCGACCTGCCGGGATTCGGCGCCACCCCCAGACCCGCGTACACGCTCTCCATTGCCGACCATGCCCGCTACATCCTCGGCGCCATGGAACAGCTTGGCGTTGCGGAAATGGTGCTGGTGGGGCACTCGATGGGAACACAGATGGCCCTGGAGGCGGCCCTTCAGGAACCGGGACGGATCCCGAATGTGGTTCTGATGGGTCCCGTGGTGGATCCCCGGCGCGGCACAGTGGCGCGGACGGCCCTGGCGCTGGGCCGTGACTGCCTGTTCTACGAGAGCCCCTCCTCGAACGCCTTGGTTTTCACCGACTACCTGCGTTGCGGCCCGTCCTGGTACTTCAAGACCCTGCAGGTCATGATGGAGTACCCCATGGAACAGAGGATCGCCGGCGTCAGCGCACCGGTCCTCGTGGTGCGCGGCGCCAACGACCCCATCGCGGATGCAGACTGGTGCCGCCGGCTGGCCGGGCTCGCCAGCCACGGGCGGCTGCTGGAGGTGCAGGGAACCGGGCACGTCGTCCAGCACAACCGGGCCCTCGAGGTGCGGGACGGCATTCTGGCGTTCACGGGCCTTGGCGCGGCCGCGGGCGAGCCGCTGCCCGGAAGCCCCGCCTGACGCACGGGCTGCCCAGGGCCGGGGTCAGACGTCGAAGTGGGTCCGGGTGGGGCCCTGACCGAGTGACTCGACCACCCCGGCCGCGACGGCGTGGAGCTTGATGTTCCGGGCGCTCGAGGCCGACTTCAGGAGCTCGAACGCCTCGGCCTGGCTGCAGCGGTTCTGCGCCATGATGATGCCGACGGCGACGTCGATCACGGTACGCGTCTCCAGGGTGGCCTTGAGGTTGGCGGCCGTATCGCTGCTGTGCGCGAACCGGACAGCGAGGCGCAGGGCCATGGATGTCTGGTGGACGAAGTCACGGGCAAGTTCCGTGGCGCGCTCATCGAACCGGCCCGGCCGGTGCGAATACAGGTTCAGGGCGGCCCGGGTCTCGCCTTCGAGCAGGAACGGCAGCGCCAGGATGGACCGGAAGCCATGTCCGCGCACCGTGGCGGCGTACTGCGGCCAGCGGCCATCCAGAACCAGATCCTCAACGTGGACGGTTTCCTGCTCGCGGGAAGCCGTCATGCAAGGACCGTCGCCGAAGGCGTACTGGATTTCGTCCATGGCCTGCGAGGCGGGGCTGCTGCTCGCGACGGTGGCCGCCTTCCTTTCCCGCAGGAGCGTGATGCCGCACAGGATTTCGTCCCCGGGCTCGGACAGGCTGCGCGCGGACACGCGGGCGAGCTCACCGAGGAAGTCCTCGACGTCGGAGCTGGTGAGCACCAGTTCATGCAGGTGCTGGTTTATTGAATTTGCGGTTGACTCGCTGACCACTTATCTGTTGTGCCGTTTCACTCAGGTCAAGACGACCCGGCCATGCTTTCCACCGCGGCAAAGTGGCGGATACGGCAGCGGCCGGATCGAAGAACAATCCAACGGCTCGCTGCAAAACCGTACCGGGAGAGTATATACATCCGGGAAACGCAGGTTCCATTCAGGCCCTGGTCCGACGGCTCCTGAACCGTTCGTCCCGGGCATAAGCTGTGCCTTAAACGAATTGTCGTGAACGGATCCGCATGCCAGAGCTGGACGTCAAGGGCTCGCCCTCCGCACCGCTGGCGATCGCCCGCGCCGCGGGCCGGCCCGTCGCCGCCGTGTTGGAAGAGCTGGGCTCGGGCGGGAATGGACTGACTGGTGCCGAAGCGGTCAGGCGGCTGGCGGAATTGGGACCGAATGCGGTGCGGACCCACATGGCCAGCGGGTGGTCGGTGCTGGGCCGGCAATTGGCCAGCCCCATCCTGATCCTCCTGCTCATCACCGCCGGGCTTTCACTGTTTCTCGGGGATCCCACGAACGCGATCGTCATCGGCGTGATCCTGCTGGTCAGTGTCGGGCTCGGATTCAGCAACGAATACCGGGCCGAACGCGCTGCGGAGGCCCTGCATTCGCGCGTCACGCACCGCGCCGTCGTCATCCGCGACGGGGTCCAAGGCGAAATCGACGTCACCGCGCTGGTGCCCGGCGACGTCGTCCACTTGGGGATCGGCGCGATCATTCCGGCCGACATGCGGGTGCTGACGGCGAAGGACCTCCTGTGTGATGAAAGCATCCTGACCGGGGAATCGCTGCCGGTCGCCAAGGACCCGGCGCCGGTGCCGGAGGATGCGCCGCTGGCGGAGCTGAGCAGCTGCCTCTTCATGGGGACCGTGATTCAGTCCGGCAGTTGTACCGCGGTGGTGGTCGCCACCGGAGGCCGGGCGGAATTCGGCCGGATTGCACTGGGCCTGGGCGAACGGCAGCCGCAGACCGAGTTTCAGCTGGGCCTGAAACGATTCTCCTTCCTGTTGCTGCAGGTGGCCATCGGACTGAGCTCGCTCATCTTCGTCGCGAACCTGCTGCTGCACCGGCCAGTGATCGAATCGCTGCTGTTCTCCCTGGCGATCGCGGTCGGCATCACTCCGCAGCTGCTGCCCGCGGTGGTCAGCACCAGCCTGGCCACGGGAACCCGGCAACTGGCCCGGCGCAAGGTCCTGGTGAAGCGCCTGGTCTGCATCGAGGACCTGGGCGACATGGACATCCTGGTCACGGACAAGACCGGGACGCTGACCGAGGGCCGGATCAGCTTCACCGCCGCGCTGCCCGTCGGCCCGGGCATCCCGCCCGCCGAGCTGCTCACGCTCGGACTGTTGGCGACAGAGGCCGAATACGCCGAGGCGAAACTCTCTGCGGTCGGCCTGAACCCCTTGGATGCCGCCCTCTGGGAATCATCCGACGCGGCGGCCTTCCGGCCCGAGCGCTACGAACGCCTGGACGTCATAGACTTCGACCACCAGCGCCGCCGGACCAGCGTGCTGGTGCGCGAAGCCAACGGAGAAGCCCGCATCATCACAAAAGGCTCGCCGGAAGATGTCCTGGCCCTCTGCGTGGGCACGCCGGCGGACGTGCAGGCGATGCTGGACAAGCAGTTCGACGCCGGATCCCGGGTGATAGCTGTCGGAACGCGACCCGCGGGCGGGCTGGAGGACCTGACGCCATCCGACGAGAAAGACCTGGTCCTTGCCGGGTTCCTCATCTTCCTGGACCGGCCCAAAGCCAATGCCCGCGGCTCGCTTGACCAGCTCGAGGCGCTCGGCATTACGGTCAAGATCGCCACCGGCGACAACGCCCGGGTCGCCGAAAAGGTCTGTGACGAACTCGGCGTCCTCTCCGGCGGAACGCTCAGCGGCGCCGCCGTGGAGGCCATGTCCGATCCGGAGCTGGCCGCCGCCGCACGGGAGGCCAGCATCTTCGCCCGCGTATCGCCCGAACAGAAGGCGCGGATCATCCGGCTGCTGCGGCTAAGCGGCGGCGCCGTCGGGTTCATGGGCGACGGCGTCAACGACGCCCTGGCACTGCATGCCGCGGACATCGGCATCTCGGTCGACAGCGCCACCGACGTCGCCAAGGACGCCGCCGACGTCGTGCTGCTGGACAAGGACCTGGGGGTGTTGGCTGAGGGCGTCATGGAAGGCCGGCGGATCTTCGCCAACACCATCAAGTACGTTCTCATGGGCACGTCCAGCAACTTCGGCAACATGTTCAGTGCGGCTACGGCCTCCGTGCTGTTGAGTTTCCTGCCCATGCTGCCGGGCCAGATTCTGCTCAACAACCTGCTCTACGATGCCGGCCAGCTGGCCATTCCGGGCGACCGGGTGGACAAGGAACAGCTGGTGGCCCCATCGCACTGGGACATCGGCTTCATCCGGCGTTTCATGTTCCTGTTTGGCCCGATCAGCTCTATCTTCGACTTCGCGACCTTCGCCCTGATGCTGTTCGTCCTCGACGCGGTTCCCGGCGAATTCCGGGCCGGCTGGTTCATCGAGTCCATCGTCACGCAGACACTGATCATCTTCGTCATCCGGACCCGGCGCGTGCCCTTCTTCCGGAGCAGGCCGTCGCTGGGCCTGGTCGGTGCCTCCCTGGGGGTGGTAACCCTGGGGGTGTACCTGCCGTTCTCGCCCCTGGCCGGCGTGCTGGGCTTCGATCCGCTGCCTGTTCCGTTCTTCCTCGCCTTGCTCGGGATGGCCGCGGTGTACTTGGTTCTGGTCGAAATGGCGAAAGTCTGGTTCTACGCCCGGGCCGCCCAGCAGCCTGTCCCTGGCCGGCCAGCGGCGCTCCGGCACCGCGGCCGGACCCACCGCATTGCCCGGCGGGCCGCCCGCTTCAGCATCCCGGCGAAGCCGCTCCTCGTCCGCCGGGGCCCGGGATGGCGCCGTCGACGCAAACTCGGGCATAAAGGCCCTCACAGGGTTTCGGCCGCGGGCGGATAGTTGGAGGCAGCGGCCACCTGGTCCTGTTCGGGTTTGGGGAACCCGTAGGAGCGCACCAGTTTCAGCAGCACACGACTGATGGCCGATGGCCCACGCTTCGACTTGAAAGCCATAGCCCATGAGCATCTTTGAAGACAGGGTGGACGCCGGCAGGCAGCTCGGCAGGCGTCTGGCGGAATTGCGGGGCCAGGACATTGTGGTCCTGGGCCTGCCGCGCGGCGGCGTGCCCGTAGCCTTCGAAGTCGCCGCCGCCCTGGACGCTCCCCTGGATGTGATTGTGGTGCGGAAACTTGGGCTTCCCTACCAGCCCGAGCTCGCCATGGGGGCGATCGGTGAAGGCGGCGCCAAAGTCCTGGACGAGGAAGTCCTGGCCCATTCACGGGTCAGCGGCGAGGAACTCCAGGCTGTTGAAGAACGCGAACGCGCCGTGCTGGAAAACCGGGTGGTGCTGTTCCGGAAGGGCCGGACCCGGCACGACCTGACCGGACGCATCGCGGTGATCGTCGACGACGGGATCGCCACCGGCTCCACCGCCCGGGTGGCCTGCCGGGTCGCCCGTAAACAGGGTGCGGCCCGCGTGATCCTGGCCGTTCCGGTTGCCCCCGCCGAGACCCTCGCCGACCTGACAGAACCGGACGAAGTGGTCTGCCTGGCGACCCCGCGCCAGTTCACCGCCGTCGGATACCACTACCGGGACTTCTCGCCCACTGACGACGACGAGGTGCTGCGCCTGCTCGATCTTGCGGCCAAACGCGTCGAGGCCGCACCGCCGCCCTTCTGGACCTCGACGGCGACCCGCACGGACGGCGCCGCCGACGTCGACGAGGAAGTGGAAATCCCGTCCCGCGGGGTGCGGCTCCAGGCCCAGCTCCACCTGCCGGTGCCGGCGCGGGCCGTAGTGCTGTTCGCCCATGGCAGCGGCAGCAGCCGCCACAGCCCCCGGAACCGGTACGTGGCCGGTGTCCTGCAGCAGGCCGGTCTCGGCACGCTGCTGCTGGACCTGCTGACGCCGGCGGAGGAGCGCCACCGCGCCAACGTCTTTGACATCGAACTCCTGGCCCGCAGGCTGTCCTCGGCAACGGACTGGCTTTCCACCCGGGCAGATACGGCCTCCTGCGCTGTGGGCTATTTCGGTGCGAGCACGGGAGCCGGGGCTGCACTGTGGGCGGCGTCGGAGCCGTCGGCCCGGATCGCGGCTGTCGTGTCCCGCGGTGGCCGCCCCGACCTCGCCGGCCCGCGGTTGTCCGCCGTCAAAGCGCCCACGCTCCTGATCGTGGGGAGCCTGGACCACGAGGTCCTGGAACTCAACCGCCGGGCGAAAGCGATGATGCGCAGCCCCAGCCAGCTCGCCGTTGTGCAGGGGGCGACGCACTTATTCGAAGAGCCGGGCACGCTCGCGGCGGCGGCCATCCTGGCGCGGGACTGGTTTGTCGACTACCTGCTGCCCCCGAACGGTGCCAGCGCGCGGGCAGCGGGCGTCTGAGGGGGCGGAACCAGCAGGGCCGGGGTCACGAAGGCCGCGGACCCTAGCCCCGGCGGCCCTCTGCCCTGGACCGGATCCCCAGGAGCATCCGCCGTTCCATCAGGAACTGCACTGGCTCCAGCAGTGCGCGCAGGGCCAGCCCCTCCGCCAGGGGCGAAAAGTCGTACCGGGTGCGGGACAGGAGCCTGGTGGCCTGGGGACCAGCGGGCCGCAACACGAACGTCCAGCTGATGTCCAGCCGGCGCCCGGTGGGGCGGACCCCTGCCGGCGACATCGTCCCCGTGCGCAGATCGATGGTTCCGCCCAGCCCCAGCACCGTCCCGGACTGGAGGAGCCTGACCGGCAGGCCGCCGTCGGCGGACATCGGAACAATGTCGCCTACTTTCAGGCGCTGCAGCTCCGGGAGAATCCGGTCCGCGTTCCGGATGCCCAGACCCGCGCCGCGTTCGAGCCAGTCGTAGGAGTAGAATCCGCCGCGCCCGGCGCCCATCTGGACCAGCCATGGCCAGACCTCTGCCACCGGCGCCGCAATGGTGACCGCACGGGTGCTTTGCATGCGCGGGGCGGGCACGATCTCGTCCCCGGCGAGCGGGCCGGCGGCCTCCTGGGTGGTGGCCCCCCAGCGCAGGAGCCGCGGCCGGACGGCCAGGACGTAGGCTGCGCCCGCCGATGCCGCAGCCAGCGCCGCGAGCGGTCCGCGCAGCCGGCCGGGAACGTGCGGACCGCTCACGCGAGGGACCTCATCCGCTGGTCCGGCCCCGGAGGTCGTCCGAGTCCGGGCCGACCACCACCACCGGGCAGTGGGAGTGGGCCGCGCAGGCCCCGCTCACCGAGCCCATGACCTGATGGAGGAAGCCGCCTTTGCCGCGCCGGCCCACCACGAGCAACTCGGCGTGCTGGCTTTCCTCGATGAGGACCTTGGCCGGCGCCCCGAACTTGACCGAGCGGGTGAGTCCTTCCGGACGCGATTCGCCGAAGGCCCGCTCCAGTGACTGGTCCACGAGGCGTTCGGCGGTCTCCTCCAGCTCATCGAGGGTGGGCGTTCTGTCCTCCGGCAGGTGGGATGCAAGGAAGAAATCGGAAGTTCCCAGGCAGGTGATGATTTCCAACGGGATGTTCAGCCCCGTGGACATGCGCCCGGCGAGGCGGAGCGCCGTCGTCGAAAACTCGGAACCGTCCACACCCACGACAATGCGCTGATCACCGTTCATGTTCCCCAGCCTTGCCGCTGCCCCCGGGACTGCCTAGGGCCGAAAGTCACGCGGGGCTGGGCACTGCGGCCGCCTCCCCTTAGGGTGGAACGGTGAGCGCGGCACCGGAGCAGGTGCCGGCCCCCGGCCGGACCATGACGGTCAGCCGAGCCTGCCACCCGAGGAGTTCCTGATGCGAGTTGCTGTTACTGGAGGAAGCGGAAAGCTGGGCCGAAACGTCGTGCGGCGGCTCAGCGATGACGGGCACGAGGTGACCAACCTGGACCGCACCGGCGCGCGCGGCCGCGGCTTCACGGAGGTGGACCTGCGCAATTACGGCCAGGTGGTGGATGTGTTCCTGGGCCTGGAGGACCGCCATGCCGGCTTTGACGCCGTGGTGCACCTGGCAGCGATTCCCGCACCGGGCCATGCCCCTGATGCCGCCACCTTCGAGAACAATATGCAGTCCACCTATAACGTGTTCCAGGCTGCCCGCCGGGCCGGGATCAAGAAAATCGTCTACGCGTCCAGTGAGACGGTGCTGGGGCTGCCTTTCGACGTCGACCCTCCCTACATCCCGGTGGACGAGGACTACCCCGCCCGGCCGGAAAGCACGTACTCCCTGGTCAAACACCTTGAGGAGCAGATGGCCATCCAGCTGACCCGCTGGGACCCGGACCTGAGTATCACCGGCCTGCGGTTCTCCAATGTGATGGACCCGGAGGACTATGAGGAATTCCCCTCCTTCGACCACGACGCCCGGGCGCGCAAGTGGAATCTCTGGGGCTACATTGACGGCCGGGACGGCGCGCAGGCCGTGGCCCGCGCCCTGGAGCACGGCAAACCCGGCTTCGAGGCGTTCATCATCGCCAACGAGGACACGGTGATGAGCCGCTCCAGCGCCAGCCTGGCCGCCGAGGTGTTCCCGAACGTGAAAGTGGTCAAGGACCTGGCCGAGCACGAGACCATGCTCTCGATCGACAAGGCCAAGCGGCTGCTGGGCTACGCGCCGGAGCACACCTGGCGGAACTACCACCCGCTGCGCACCACCCCCACGGAAGACTGACCCCAATTTGAGGAGCTCCATGCAATACCGCACCCTGGGCAACAGCGGCGCCGTCGTCTCCAATTACGCGCTGGGCACCATGACTATTGGCGCCGAGGCCACCGAGGAGCAATCCCGCGCGATCCTGGATGACTACTTCGCGGCGGGCGGCAACTTCATCGACACCGCCGACGTCTACAGCTCGGGGGTGTCGGAGGAAATCATCGGCCGGTGGCTGGCGGACCGGGCCGAGGTCCGGGACCGGGCGGTGGTGGCCACGAAGGGCCGTTTCCCCATGGGCCAGGCGCCCAACGACGTCGGAACCTCCCGCCGGCACTTGGTCCGGGCACTCGATGACTCGCTGCGCCGGCTGGGCGTGGAACAGATCGATCTCTACCAGCTGCACGCCTGGGATCCGGTCACGCCCCTCGAGGAGACCCTCCGGTTCCTGCACGACGCCGTCACCAGCGGCAAAATCGCCTACTACGGCTTCTCCAACTTCCTGGGCTGGCAGTTGACCAAGGCTGTCCATGTGGCGAAGGCCCATGGCTGGAGCGCCCCGGTGACGCTGCAGCCTCAGTACAGCCTGCTGGTCCGGGAGATCGAGTCGGAAGTTGTGCCGGCCTCACTCGACGCCGGGATCGGGCTGCTGCCATGGTCGCCGCTGGGTGGCGGGTGGCTGTCCGGCAAGTACAAGCGCGACCAGCCGCCGGCCGGGGCGACCCGGCTCGGCGAAAACCCGAAGCGGGGGATGGAGGCCTGGGAGGCCCGCAACGCCGATCCGCGCACCTGGGACGTGATTGCCGAGGTGGAGCAGACCGCCGGGCGCCATGGCGTGAGCCCTTCCCAGGTGGCGCTGGCCTGGCTGGCGGACCGGCCGGCGGTCACCTCGGTGATCCTGGGCGCCCGCACCACCGGGCAGCTGGCGGACAATCTCGCGGCCGCGGATCTGCGGCTCACCGCAGGCGAGACGGAGCGGTTGACCGAGGTCAGCCGGCCGCGCGTCGGCGTCTATCCGTACGGGCCCATGGCCCAGGAACAGCGCAGCCGGAAGCTCGAGGGCGGCCGCTAACCAAACAAGCCGCTTACCAAATAGGCCGCTAACCAAATAACGCGAAGTCACCTGGCACCGGTCCAGGGGGTGGATGGGCGCGGAGGGACCCCGCGTCAGTTCCCGGGGGAGGCGGGGCCGCCGGCGTGGTAGCTGGACCAGATGTCGCCCATTTCCTCGGTGGACTGCTCCACGATCCTGCTCATGGCGGCGTGCGCGGCGTCCGCCTCGCCGCGCTGAATGGCGCTGGCCACATCCACGTGCAGCTGGAGGGCCTCGTGGTGGGGCAAATGCGGCATGAGGCCGTGCTCGGTGCGCCCCGTCAGCACCTCGGTGACCAGGTTGTGCAGCTGGGCGAACATGGCGTTGCCCGAGGCACGGAGCACCGCCGCGTGGAAGTCGATGTCGAGCCGGAGGAACTCGTCTTGGTCCCCGCGCTGGCCGGACGCCCACAGCCGTGCGGCGAGGGAGACGAGGTCGCTGCCGGCATCCCAGGATGCCCTCTCGGCGGCGAGGCGGGCAGCCTGCGGTTCGATTGCCCCGCGGAGCTCGTTCAGGGCCTGCAATTGCTCGAGGCGCCTTGAGGACGCAAGCCGCCAGCGGATCACCTGGGGGTCGTACGCGTTCCACGATTCCTCCGGCTGCACCACCGTCCCCAGCCGCCGCCGCGACTCCAGCATCCCCTTGGAGGACAGCACGCGGGTGGCTTCCCGCACCACGGACCGGGAGACGTTGTGCTGGGCCTCAATCTCGTCCAGGCGCAGGATCGAGTGCGGCGCCAGCGTCCCTTCGGCGATGGCAAGCCCCAGGTTCTGGAGCAGCACGGCATGAAGGTCTGCTGTTGGCTCCGCCTTTGGAGTTTTCATAAATAAATCATACTGGTGGACGCAAGGGTCTTGTTTAAGTCTGCTTTATTTCTCTATGATCGCTTCCAGAGCGGATGTAAAGATGCATTTGCAGTCGGCTGGATGTTCTCGCCAGCCCTGAAAACCAAAGGAAGTCGTAATGAAGCGACGTTCAATTGCGAAGTACGCGGCTGTTGCCGCGGTCCTGTCCCTGGGGTTGACTGCCTGCGGCGGAGCCAGCGGCAGCACCGACGCCAAGACCTCCGGCACCGTCCGGGTCACTCTCGCAAACCATGTCTGGACCGAAGGCATCAAGGCCGCCATCCCGGAATTCGAGAAGTCCAGCGGGCTCAAGGTCGAACTGACCCAACTGGGCGAAGACCAGCTCTCGGACCAGTACAACGTCAAGCTCAACGCCGGCAGCGACGAGATCGACGTGATGATGTACCGCCCGCTCCAGGAAGGCAAGGCGTTCGCGAAGAACGGCTACCTCGCGGACCTGACGTCCAAGGTCTCCTCGGACGCCGCGTGGGACTGGAAGGACTACCAGGAGGGCCCGGTCAAGGCCACCACCGTTGACGGCAAAGTGGTCGGCGTCCCGATCATCACCGAGCGCGAAGTCCTCTACTACCGCAAGGACCTGCTGAAGGCCGCCGGCCTGGAGGTTCCCAAGACCATGGACGAGCTCGAAGCCGCGGCCAAGGCCATCAAGGCTTCTTCCCCGGACACCGCCGGCTTCGTGGCCCGCACCGGCAAGTCCGCTGCCGTCACCCAGTTCTCCAGCTTCCTGTACAGCTTCGGGGGCGACTTCACCGACGCCGGCGGCAAGTCCGCCGTCAACTCCGACGCCGCGAAGAAGGCCTACGCGTTCTACGGCGGCCTGATCAAGAACTACGGCCCCGCCAACGTCAGCACCGACATGAGCTGGCCCGAGGCCATGGCAATCTTCACGCAGGGCAAGGCCGCCTTCTACACCGAGGCCGACTCGCTCTACAAGAACGCCACCGACCCGGCCAAGTCCAAGGTCGCCGACACGGTGGGCTTCGCCGCCCTGCCCGCCGGCCCCGCCGGTTCCAAGCCGTACAACATCCCGTCCTGGGGCCTCGCCGTCAACCAGGCATCGAGCAACCAGGACAACGCCTGGAAGTTCATCCAGTGGGCCACCAGCAAGGAACGCACCCTCGAGGCACAGAAGGCCGGCGTCCCCGGACCGCGCGCCTCGGTCTGGGCTGACCCGGCCGGAACCTCCACGTACCCGAAGGACCTCGCCGAGGCCATCACCGTCAGTGCCAAGAACGGCGTCGGACACGACCGTCCCCAGGTTCTCACCGTGGGCAAGGCCCGCGAAATCGTGGGCGGCCCGATCGTCGCGACCATCACCGGCTCTGACGGTTCCGCCGCAGCCGACACGGCGCACGACGCCTTCCAGAAGTTCCTGGACACCGAAAAGAAGTAGCGCGGCCGGCGCGCTACGCGCCTGACGCACTACCCGCGTGACGCACCATCGAGCCCGGCGGGACGGCAGTCCGCTGCCGTCCCGCCGCGGCCAGCTCTTCACTTCACCCCCAACTCCTTAGGTGAACCATGTCTGTATTGACCCCTCCCCGCAGCGCGCCGACCAGGAAGGCCGCCCGCCCACCCAGCGCACGCGAGAACTTCTCGGGCTGGGCCAACCGGCACCGCAAGTGGCTCTTCGCCGCCCCCGCCATGATCTTCGTCGGCGTCCTGATCGTCTTCCCGCTGGCCTGGACCCTGTACCTGAGCCTGACCGATTCGCAGGGCTCGGTAAGGGCTGCCTCCGAGTTCGTCGGCCTGCAGAACTACCTCACGGTCCTGTCCGACGTCGAACGCTTCTGGCCCGCCGTCGGCCGCACGCTCAGCTTCACCGGCGTTGCCCTCATCTGCGAGGTGGTGCTTGGCATGTGCATCGCGCTGCTGCTGTGGCGCCCGTTCCGCGGCGAAAAGTGGGTCCGCGTTGCCATCCTGCTTCCGCTCGTCGCCACCCCCGTGGCGGTCGGCATGATGTGGAGGCTGATCTTCGACCCCAACATCGGCTTCGTCAACCAACTGCTCGGCATGGTCGGCATTCCCGCCCAGCCCTGGCTCTCCGGCCAGGACACGGCGCTGGGCACCACCATCTTCATGGACGTGTGGCAGTGGACCCCCATGGTGGTCCTGATCCTGCTGGCCGGGCTGACCTCCCTCTCAGAGGAGCCCGACGAGGCGGCCCGGATGGACGGCGCCAACGCCTTCCAGCGTTTCTTCTTCATCACGCTGCCCCTCATGATGCCGACCGTGATCGTCGCCATCCTGCTCCGGGGCATCGACGCCCTGAAGACCTTCGACATCCTCTACGCCACCAAGGGCAAAGGCGGCGGGTCCTTCCACGAAGTGGAAACGCTCAACGTCTACGCCTACGGGCTGAGCTTCGACTACAACCAGTACGGCCTCTCCTCCGCGGTGCTGATCCTGTTCTTCATGATCATCATCGGCTCCATGTGGCTGCTGACCATGCGCAAGAAAGCGGTAAGCAAATGACCGTACTGTCCAAAAACACCGAAGACACTGAAAACACCGAACCCCAAACCGCCCCCGCCGAGCCGGCCAAGACGGCGCCGCGCCCCCGGAAGCCGC
This sequence comes from Arthrobacter sp. 131MFCol6.1, assembly GCF_000374925.1. Classification (GTDB taxonomy): domain Bacteria; phylum Actinomycetota; class Actinomycetes; order Actinomycetales; family Micrococcaceae; genus Arthrobacter. The sequence goes on along the minus strand of NZ_KB895551.1, from coordinate 4,416 downwards.
TGGGCACCCGCGCGTACAAGGTGTTCCGCGTCGCCGCACTGGTGGCCGTGGTGCTGTTCCTGATCGCCCCGCTGTTCTGGATGCTGCTGGCCTCCCTCAAGACCAACGTGGACATCTACGACACCGGTAAGTCGTTCTTGTTCACCCCCACATTCGAGAACTACGCCAATGTGCTGCAGCGGAACAACTACTTCGTCTTCATCTTCAACAGCTTCTGGGTGGCCTTCGTCTCCACGGCCCTGTCGCTGGTCCTGGGCGTGCCGGCCGCCTACGCCATGAGCCGGTTCACGATGCACCGCTCGGCGCTCGTGGTCCTTATGGCCCGCGTCATCCCCGGCGTCTCCCTGCTGGTGCCCTGGTACTACGTCTTCTCCAACCTGAAGATGGTGGGCGGTTTCGAGGTCCTGATCCTCAGCCACATGTTCGTCGCGCTGCCGCTGATCGTGTACATCATGATGAGCTACTTCGATTCCCTGCAGCTGGAGCTGGAGGAGTCGGCCCAGGTGGACGGCCTCACCCCGATTGGCGCGTTCCGCCGCATCACGCTGCCGCTCTCCGTCGCCGGCATGGCTACCGCCGGCATCCTGTCCTTCATTTTCTCGTGGAACAACTTCATGTTCGCCCTGGTGCTCTCCGGCTCCAAGACCAAGACGCTGCCGGTCGCGATCTTCGACTTCGTCTCCTACGCCAGCATCGACTGGGGCGGACTCATGGCGGCCGCCACCGTGGTCACCATCCCGATCATGATCATTGCGCTCTTCACGCAGAAGTACATCGTCTCCGGCATGACCGCCGGCGCGACCAAGGGCTAGGCAACAGATGACACTCATCAGCAGGATTGAAACATTCCTTGTGGCGCCGCGCTGGCTCTTCGTCCGGATCGAGACCGAGAGCGGGATCGTCGGCTGGGGGGAGGCGAGCTGCGAAGGCCGCAGCGAAACCGTGCGCACCGCCGTCGAGCAGCTCTCGGAGCTGCTCATCGGCAACGATGCGCTGCGGATCGAGGACCACTGGCAGGTCATGACCAAGGGGTCCTTCTACCGCGGCGGGCCGATCCTGGCCAGCGCCGTGTCCGGCCTGGACCAGGCCCTCTGGGACATTGCCGGCAAGCACTTCAACACCCCCGTGCACCAGCTGCTCGGCGGCCATGTCCGGGACCGGATCCGGATGTACGGCTGGGTGGGCGGGGATGAGCCCAACGAGGTGGCCGACCAGATCAGCGCGCAGCTGGAGGTCGGGCTGACGGCCGTCAAGATGAACGCCAGCGGCCGGATGAGCCCCATCGCCTCCGTGGCCGAGCTCGACGGCGTCGTCCGCCGCGTCGCCGCCGCCCGCGAGGTCCTCGGCGACCACCGCGACGTCGCCGTGGACTTCCACGGCCGCTTCAGCCTCGCCAACGCCCGCCGGGTGGCGCCGCTGCTGGAACCGTACCGGCCCTTCTTCCTCGAAGAACCGGTGGTCCCGGAAAACACGCACCTGCTGCGCGAGTTCACCTCATCCACCACGACGCCGGTCTCCACCGGCGAGCGGCTCTACAGCCGGCAGGAATTCCTGCCCGCGCTGCAGGCCGGCATCGCCGTGGCCCAGCCGGACCTCTCCCACGCCGGCGGCATCACCGAGGTCCGCAAGATCGCCTCGCTCGCCGAAATCTACGAGGTCCAGCTCGCCCCGCACTGCCCGCTGGGCCCGCTGGCGCTCGCCGCCTGCCTGCAGGTGGGCTTCGCGACACCCAACTTCCTGATCCAGGAGCAAAGCATCGGCATCCACTACAACCAGGGCGCCGAAGTCCTGGACTACGTGGTGGACAAGTCCCCGCTGAAGTTCGTGGACGGACACATCGAACGGCTCACCGGCCCGGGCCTGGGCATCGAGATCGACGAGGCCGTGGTCCGGGCCGCGGACAAGCGCGGGCATGCCTGGCGCGGTCCCGTCTGGCGGCACCCCGACGGCGCCTTCGCCGAGTGGTGAACGCCCGAACGCCGGATCCGGACCTATTTGCCCCGACGAAGGAGAAGCCTGACATGGAGAACACGCTGACGCCCGAACTGCTGCTGGCCGGCATCCAGGAAAGCCGGCTCGTGGCAATTGTGCGCGGCACAGACGGGGCGGCCGCCGCGAAGGCAGCCCTCGCAGCGATGGAGGAGGGCTTCCGGTACGTCGAAATAGCGCTCACCACGCCGCGGGCCCTTGAAGCGATCCGCGACGTCCGCGCAGCCGCCCCCGCGGGCTGCTTCGTCGGTGCCGGAACGGTGCTGACGGCCCGGGACGTTGCCCAGGTGGCCGAGGCGGGCGGCCAGTTCATGGTGACCCCGTCGCTGGCAGAGTCGATCGCCGAATCGGCCCGGCTGGGGGTGCCCGTGCTCGCCGGTGCGCTGACCCCCAGTGAGGCCCACGAAGCCATGAACCGCGGCGCCACCGCGGTCAAGCTCTTCCCCGCTTCCATCGGCGGTCCGGCCTACCTCAAGGCGCTCCGCGATCCGTTCCCCGGCATCCCCTTCATCGCGGTCGGCGGCGTCGGGCTGGATGAGGCCGAGGGTTACTGGGAAGCCGGCGCCATCGCCGTGGGGCTCGGCGGACCGCTGTTCGGCGACGCCGGCTCCGGCGGCGACCTCGCCCCGATGCGGGAGCGGGCCCGCGGTTTCGTGGCCCTGGCCGCCGGATTTGGCCGCCCGCGCGCGGGGAGCCTGCGGTGATCGCCGACGTCGACAGCGCGTCCGCCGTGCAGGCTGTGGACCTGCTGACGTTTGGCGAGTCCATGGTCTCGCTGCGGTCCACCGGTCCGTTGTCCGCCGGCGGCAGCCTGGGGATGCACGTGGCCGGGGCAGAATCGAACGTGGCCGTCGGGGTCGCCCGGCTTGGGCACAGCGTCACCTGGGCCGGGGTGGTCGGCGCCGACCCGCACGGGGAGTACATCCTGCGGCAGCTGCGCGCCGAGGGGATCAGGCTGCGGCACCGGGTGGACGCCGCACGGAACACCGGGGTGATGTTCCTTGAACAACGCACCGCGGATGTCACCCGGGCCTTCTACTACCGTGCCGGATCCGCGGGGTCCACCCTGGGCCGGGAGGACCTGGACCGTGCCTTGAGCGCCGGTGCCCGGATCCTGCACCTGACCGGCATCACTGCCGCCCTCAGCCCCGACGCCCGCAAGGCCGTGGAGTACGCGGCCGAGCGCGCCGCCGCCGAAGGCATGGAGGTCTCCCTCGACGTCAATTACCGCAGCAAGCTCTGGACCCGGCAGGAGGCCCGCGCTGCGCTCACGCCGCTCGCCCGGCACGCCAGCATCGTGATCGCCTCCGACGACGAGCTCGGGCTGGTCGCGGCCCCGGTGGGGGCAGGCCCGGAGGGAACACCGCATCCCGGCGATGCCGATACAGATGCAGATGCCGCCGAAACAGCGATGGCCGCCGAACTGCTGGACCGCGGCGTCCGGGAAGTCGTGGTCAAACGCGGCGCCGCCGGCGCCGGCGTCCACACCTCCGACGGGCGCTGGGAAGTGCCCGCCGTGCCCGTGACCAGCATCGATACCGTGGGGGCCGGGGACGCTTTCACCGCCGGCTACCTCTCCGCCCTGCTCGACGGCGCCGACGCCGCCGGACGCCTGCAGCGCGGCGCCCTGGCGGGAGCCTTCGCCGTCAGTACCGCGGGGGACTGGGAAGGCCTGCCCGGCCGCGCGGAGCTGGCACTGCTCGGGACCACGCCGAGCGGAACCACCCAGCGCTAAGCCTCCAGCAATCAGCCCGCCGCCCGCCGCCCCCGCCGTTTTGCCCGGCGCCGCGCCGTTGGCGCCGGGCAATTAAGACATCCCCGTTAGAGCAGATAAGGACCTGTTGTGAAAATCATTGCCGCTGAAGTGTTCGTCACCAGCCCCTCCCGGAACTTCGTGACCCTGCGGATCACCACCGAGGACGGGGTGACCGGGATCGGGGACGCGACCCTGAACGGGCGCGAGCTGGCCGTGGCCGCGTATTTGAAGGAGCACGTCGCGCAGCTGCTGATCGGCAAGGACCCGCACCGGATCGAGGACACCTGGCAGTTCCTGTACCGGTCCTCGTACTGGCGCCGCGGGCCGGTCACGATGGCCGCGATCGCCGCGGTGGACATGGCGTTGTGGGACATCAAGGGCAAGCTCGCCGGGATGCCGGTCTACCAGCTCCTGGGCGGGGCGTCCCGGAACGGGCTGCGCGCCTACGGGCACGCCTCCGGCGCGGACCTGCCCTCGCTCTTCGACTCGGTCCGCGAACACCTGGAGCTCGGGTACAAGTCGATCCGGATCCAGACCGCGGTCCCCGGGATCAAGGCCGTCTACGGCGTCGCGGCCCAGGCCCAGGCCTCCGGGGAGCGGTACGACTACGAACCGGCCGGGCGCGGCGCGTTCCCGCAGGAAGAGGACTGGGACACCCGCGCCTACCTCCG
>NZ_KB895550.1 GCF_000374925.1 Arthrobacter sp. 131MFCol6.1 | reverse complement strand
AGGCCATCGTCGCCTTCGTGATCCTGCGCGGCGACGCCGTGGACACCGGCGACGCCATCGTCCAGGAACTCCGCAACCACGTCGGCAAGGAAATCGGCCCGATCGCCAAACCCAAAACCATCCTCGTGGTCCCCGAACTGCCCAAGACCCGGTCCGGGAAAATCATGCGCCGCCTGCTCAAAGACGTCGCCGAAGGCCGCGAAGTGGGCGACGCGACCACCCTGGCCGACAACACAGTCATGGCCCAGATCGCCCAATCGCTGAAGAAATAACCCGCGCAACACCGCGTACGATCCGACGCCGACGGCGCCGCCCACCCCGGTGGACGGCGCCGTCGTCATGTCCGGCCGCCGTGGTGGCCGTTGCTGTACTAGCGTCCCCTGACGGCAGAGGCCCTGACGGGCTGTTCCAGGCTGCGCATCACTCTGTTCGTGACGTCATCGATCTTGCCCAGGCCGTCTACCTGGGCCAATATGCCGCGCTCGGCATACTTCGCCACCACAGCCTCCGTCAGGCCATGGTACAGGTCCAGCCGGTGGCGGATCACGGCCTCGTTGTCGTCGCTCCGCCCGGTTTCCTTGGCACGGTGCAGGAGGCGGGAGACCAGCTCCTCGTCGTCGGCAGTCAACTGCAGGACGACGTCGAGGACCTGGTCTCCGGACGCCAGAATGTCGTCCAGTTCGTCAACCTGGCACGTGGTGCGCGGGTAGCCGTCCAGCAGGAAGCCCGACGTGGCGTCTTCCTGCAGCAGCCTGTCCCGGACCATCTTGTTGGTCACGCTGTCCGGGACGAAGTCGCCGTTGTCGATGAACTTCTTTGCTTCCAGCCCCAGCGGTGTTCCGCCTTTGACGTTTGCTCGGAAGATGTCGCCGGTGGAGATCGCAACGACGCCGAGGCGCTCGGAAATCCGTTCCGCTTGGGTGCCCTTGCCGGATCCGGGCGGGCCAATAATCAACATTCTCGTCATGTGTGAGTCCTTCGTGGTGCCGTTGTTGAAAGGGTGCGTCAAGGGCCCGCTGCCGTTGCAGCGGGCCCTTGATCGGCTTTAGAAGAAGCCGAGCTTGTTTTCTGAGTGGCTGACCAGGAGGTTCTTGGTCTGCTGGTAGTGGTCCAGCATCATCGAGTGGTTCTCGCGGCCGATGCCGGAGGACTTGTACCCGCCGAACGCGGCACCGGCCGGGTAGGCGTGGTAATTGTTGACCCACACGCGGCCGGCCTGGATCTCGCGGCCGGCACGGTAGGCCACGTTGCCGTTGCGGGACCAGACGCCGGCGCCGAGGCCGTAGAGGGTGTCGTTGGCGATGCTGATGGCGTCGTTGTAGTCGCTGAACCGCGCCACTGAGACGACAGGACCGAAGATTTCCTCCTGGAAGATCCGCATCTTGTTGTTGCCTTCGAAGATGGTCGGCTGGACGTAGAAGCCACCGGCCAAGTCGCCGTCGAGCTCCGTCTGGTTCCCGCCGGCCAGGATCTTGGCGCCCTCTTGGAGCCCGATGTCGATGTAGGAGAGGATCTTCTCCATCTGGCCCACGGACGCCTGAGCCCCGATCTGGGTGGTGGTGTCCAGCGGGTTGCCCTGGGTGATCTGCTGCGTCCGGGCCACGGCGTCGGCCATGAAGGAATCGTAAATGCCGTCCTGGACGAGGGCGCGGGACGGGCTGCTGCAGACTTCGCCCTGGTTGAAGGCATACAGTGTGAAGCCCTCTAATGCCTTGTCGTAGAAGGCATCGTTGGTGTCCGCGACGTCGTTGAAGAAGATGTTGGGGCTCTTGCCGCCGAGCTCCAGGGTGACCGGGATCAGGTTCGCGCTGGCGTACTGGCTGATCAGCCGTCCGGTGGATGTTTCGCCAGTGAAGGCGATCTTGCGGATCCGAGGGCTGGAGGCCAGCGGCTTGCCGACCTCCGAGCCGAAGCCGTTGACGATGTTCAGCAGGCCGGCGGGCAGCAGGTCCGCGATGAGCTCGGCCAGCACCAGGATGGAGGCCGGGGTGTTGGACGCGGGCTTGAGGACGACGGCGTTGCCGGCGGCGAGGGCCGGAGCCATTTTCCAGACCGCCATGAGAATCGGGAAGTTCCAGGGGATGATCTGGCCCACGACGCCGAGCGGCTCGTGGAAGTGGTAGGCGGTGGTGTCGTCGTCGAGCTGGGACAGCCGGCCTTCCTGGGCCCGGATGGCGGAGGCGAAGTAGCGGAAGTGGTCCGCCGCGAGCGGGATGTCAGCGTTGAGGGTTTCGCGGATCGGCTTGCCGTTGTCCCAGGATTCGGCGACGGCGAGCATCTCCAGGTTCGCATCGATGCGGTCGGCGATCTTGTTCAGGACAACGGCGCGCTCGGTGGCCGAGGCCTTGCCCCAGGACGGAGCGGCTTTATGGGCGGCATCCAGCGCCAGCTCAACGTCGGCCGCTGCGCCCCGGGCCACCTCAGTGAATTGCTTGCCGTTCACCGGGGAGACGTTCTCGATGTACTGGCCGGTGGTAGGAGCCACCCATTCGCCGCCAATCCAGTTCTCGTAGCGGTCCTTGAACTGGACCTTGGATCCTTCTTGGCCGGGCTGGACATAAACAGTCATGGTTACTCCTCATGGAAAACAGACGTCTTCGTCCTGGCCGCAAGCCTAGAACTTCAAAGGTTGCGGCCACACTGCAATGGGGCCGCCAGCTGCTCCTTGGCGCTGGCTGAGCGGCATGTGCCGGCCGTCGCTATGCTCGCTGTGTCAGCATGTGTCGGCGCCTAGGCATGAGAGAGGGACCGTGACCCTGTTTCTGACGATCGTGAGCGGCCTGGCCTGGACCGCGGTCTACGTCGATGCCATCCGGATCGGCTTCAAGGACCGGAGCTACGCGATCCCGGCCGCCGCGCTGGCCCTGAATTTCGCCTGGGAGGCCATCTACGCCGCGCGCTCCATCGCGACGGGAATCACCGCCCAGGGGGTCTTCAATATCGCGTGGGGACTGGCCGACGTCGTGATTGTGTACACCTTCCTGAAGTTCGGCCGTTCCGAGCTGCCGGGCTGGGTGACGCGGCGGCTGTTCATCGGCTGGGCGCTCCTGCTCGGTGTCACGTCCTTCGCGGTGCAGCTGCTGTTCGTCGTCCAGTTCGGCTGGGACGACGCGGCCCGCTATGCGGCTTTCCTGCAGAACCTGCTGATGTCCGGGTTGTTCATCGCCATGTTCGCCGCCCGTGGCGGCTCACGCGGCCAGACCCTGCTGATCGCCGTGGCCAAGTGGATCGGCACCCTCGCGCCTACGATCGCCCTGGGCTGGTACGGCAACTCACCCCTCATCCTCGGCGTGGGCATGCTCTGCAGCGTCTTTGACCTGGTGTACATCGGCCTGCTGTGGCGGGCCCGGCAGCCGGGAGCCGGGAGCCGCTAGAGGGTGACGACGATCTTGCCCTTGGCGTGGCCTTGTTCGAGCGCGGCGAAGGCTTCCGCAATTTCCGCGAACGGGTAGGTGCGGTCCATGACCGGCTGCACGTGGCCGGCGTCGACGAGGGCCGCCAGGGTGCGCAGATCATCCCCGCCGGGGTGCATGAACAGGTACCGGTAGCTGGCTTTCGCCTTGCGGGCGCGGCGGCGGAGGCCCATGCTCATGAGCCAGAACGCGGCGGTGATCATCGGCGGGGAGCCCAGGTCTTTCGTCGCGGTGAGCGGCTCGGGAACGCCGGCGATGGATACCACCCGGCCGCCGGGCCTAAGAATGCGGAAGGAATCCCTGAGTGTCACGCCGCCGACCAGGTCCAAGACCGCATCGAACCCGTGCAGCACCGCGGCGAAGTCCTCCCGGTGGTAGTCGACGACGGCGTCCGCCCCCAGCCGGCGCACCAGCGCCTCGCCGCGGGCCGATGCCGTGGTGGTGACCTGGGCCCCGAAATACCTGGCGAGCTGGATGGCCAGCGTTCCCACCCCGCCGGCGCCGCCGGAGATGAAGAGCCGGGTGCCGCGGCCCACGCCGAGTTCATCGCGGAGCGCCTGCAGCGCCGTGAGTCCGGCCAGCGGCAGTCCCGCGGCTTCGGCGAATCCGAGCGACGCCGGCATGGCGGCGACCAATTCCTGCTGCACGCACACCAGCTCGGCGAACGCTCCAAGCCTGGCCTTGTCCACCCGGGCGTAAACCCTGTCGCCGATGGAGAAGCGGTTGGGCCCGGGTCCGATTGCCTCCACCGTCCCGGCGAGTTCGCAGCCGGCAACGATCGGCAGGCGGACATGGCTGATGGGACGGAGCGCGCCCCGGCGGAACTTGAAGTCCACCGGGTTCAGCCCGGCCGCGGCGACCTTGATCCGGACGTCACCCGGGCCGGGCTGGGGAGCCGGAACGTCCCGGAGTTCCATGGCATCCGGGCCGCCGTAGCGTGTGAGGACGTAGGCACGCATGCTTAGTCCCGCGCGGACCCGGTTTCGCCGGGCGCAGCCGCCGCGTCTCCTGCTGCCGTGTCTGCTGCCATGTCTGCTGCCGTGTCTGCTTCCGGGGCGTCGTAGGAGAGGAACTCGTAGTCCGTGTCGTCCGCCTCGTCGAGCATGTCGTCGAGTTCGTTCAACAGCCAGGGATTGATCCGGGCCAGGATTTTCCGGGTTTCCTCGACAGGGACGGCGGCGTAGAGCACCGGGCGGGCGTCGTCGTAACGGGTGACCGGGGGCTTGTCCGGCCACTTTTCGGCCAGCGCCTTGACCCGTTCGGGCAGCGAGTTGTGCGCGTTGTCGGCAATCTTCACGAGCGTGGCGTCGTGGTCCTCGGCGATGTACCGGATGCCGGCCTGGTAGTCGTCGGGGTTCTCATGCAGGCGTTTCGTGACCCGTTCGATGATGTTCGCGGCACGTTCGGAGACCCCCACGTCCAACAGCGCCTGCCGCGTCATGGGGGTGTCCTCGGCGATGTCGTGGAGGTATCCGGCGATCCGGATGTCGTCGTCGAAATCCGCCAGGGCGTCCCCGACGGCGAGCACGTGCTCCCGGTATGGCCGCTTGAGCTTGTCCTTCTGGCGGTTGTGGGCCACCTCGGCCAGGACCTTGGCTGTCTCGACAGTGAAGCGGGGCTGGGGGTGTGCGGGCTCGGTCATGAATCCAGCCTACGCGCCGCGGCTGTCCGTCCCTGTCCGCAGGTGGGTTCCCGGATGCGCTCCCGGCACCCCGGGCCACACCCAGGGCTCGCGCGGCAGGGTGTCCGGGTCAAAGGCGGCCAGTACCTCTTCGAGTCGGCCCGGCGGGAGGCCGAGGGAGGCCAGCAGCGTGTCCCGGACCTGGTCCGCGCCCACCCCGGCCAGCGCCAGGTCGGCGAGCGTGACGGCGCCGTCGCGCTTGGCCAGCCGGGCGCCGTCGGCGTTCAGTACCAGCGGCACATGCGCATATTCCGGAACAGGCATATTGAGCAGCGACGCCAGATATGCCTGCCGCGGCGTGGAGGGCAGCAGGTCGTCCCCGCGGACCACCTGGTCGATGCCCTGCGCGGCATCGTCCACCACCACGGCCAGGTTGTAGGCGGTCACGCCGTCGTTGCGCCGGAGCACGAAGTCGTCGACCACCCCGGTGTAGCTGCCGTGCAGCACGTCCTGCACCGTCACCTCGGCCACAGTGGAGCGGAGCCGGACAGCCGGTGGTCGGGCGGCCCGCTTGGCCTCGCGCTCGGCGCCGCTGAGGTTCCGGCAGGTTCCCGGGTAGGCGCCCAGCGGAGCGTGCGGCGCGGAGGGGGCTTCCTGGATTTCGCGGCGGGTACAGAAGCACTCATAGGTCAGGCCGGCCGCCGTCAGCTCCGCGATCGCCCCGGCATACAGGTGCTCACGGTCCGTCTGGCGCACGACGCCGCCGTCCCAGCTCACGCCGACCGCCGCAAGGTCGCGTAGCTGCTCGGCCTCGGCGCCGGCCCGGGCACGGTCCAGGTCCTCCACCCGCAGCAGGAACCGCCGGCCCCCGGACCGGGCGAACAGCCACGCCAGGATGGCCGTGCGGAGGTTGCCCACGTGCAGTTCGCCGGAGGGACTGGGGGCGAAACGGCCAGCTGAGGTCATGCGACTAGCCTATGCGGAGCAGCACAAGAGCCCCTCAGCTACCGATGACTTCGGAAATCCGACGTCGGTGGCTCAGGGGCTCTTGCCGCGGGTGCGTTGTGCGGAATGACGATGCGTGAACAAGAGTCAATCAGCGGCTGGTTCCTTGCGGGAGCCTTGTCCGGGGTCCGGGTGGTGTGCCGGGATGTCCGTAGCCTTCGGGATCGTGGCGGTGGCCCCGTCCCCTTGTTGTCACCATTTGAGCAGAAGACCTACAGTTGGTGCAACGGACCGGCGCCGGAGTGGCCAATCTGATCAACTACAGCCGGGACAGTGAACAGGAAGTGGTCATTTTGCAGGAGCTCGACGCGACGGACCGGCGGATCCTCGCCGCACTGGACGACGATCCGCGCGTACCGGTCATGGTGCTGGCGCAGAAGCTGGGCCTGGCCCGCGGCACAGTCCAGTCCCGCCTGGAACGGATGTCGGCGTCGGGCGCGCTCCGGCCGAACAGCAGCCGGGTGCTGCCTTCCGCCCTGGGCCGGGGCGTGGCGGCCGCGGTCAGCGCGGAACTGGACCAGAGCCACCTCAACGAAGCGATCGCCGCCCTGCGCAATATCCCGGAAGTGCTCGAATGCCACGCACCGGCCGGCGACACCGATCTCCTGATCCGGGTGGTGGCCAAGAGTCCGGACGATCTCTACCGCGTGTCCGAGGAAATCCGGCTGTGCCCCGGAATCGTCCGGACCTCAACGAGCATGTTCCTGCGCGAGGTCATTCCCTACCGGACCACAGGGCTGCTCGGCGCCTGAGCCGGCGGGCTCGTTTAGACCGGCGGGCCGGCGTTGGCCTTCAGGTTCTTCATGACCAGCGTTGACGTCAGGCGCTCGACGCCGGGCAGCGAGGTCAGTTCGCTGTCGTAGAAGCGCTGGTAGGACGGCAGGTCCTCCGCGATGACCTTGAGCAGGTAATCCGGCGACCCGAAGAGCCGCTGGGCCTCGACGATGTTGGGATTGCCGGCCACCCGGCTTTCGAAGATCTCCATGGTGGAACGGTCCACCTGCCGCAGGGTCACGAACACGATCGCCTCGAAACCGAGCCCCACGGCGGCCGGATCAATGTCCGCCCGGTAGCCCCGGATGATCCCGGTGGCCTCCAGATCCCGCAGCCGTCGATGGCACGGGGCCACGGTCAGCCCCACTTTGGCCGCCAAGGCCGTGGCAGTCATCCGGCCATCCGACTTGAGGTAACGCAAAATACTTCTGTCAATAGCGTCAATCACGCAATTATCTTACCCACAATCGGCGATTCCTCGGTAAATAGGCGAACACTTCCCGACCGAATTTGCCTAGAGTTTTCCTTGTACCCGCCACGAGGTGCCGCACCCCTGGAGCCCGCCATGAACCCCCAGCTTTTCCTCGCCTTCCTGGTTGTCGCCGTCGCCCTGGCATGCACCCCCGGCGTCGACTGGGCCTATTCGATCGCGGCCGGGCTCAGGCAGCGCAGCTTCGCGCCCGCCGTCGCCGGTCTCTGCGGCGGCTACGCCCTCCACACGGCGCTGCTGGTGCTGGGGCTGGCGGCACTGCTGGCCGGAATGCCCGGCGTGCTGGGCTGGCTGACGGCCGCAGGCGCTCTCTACCTGCTGTGGCTGGGCTTCAGCACCGTGCGGTCCTGGCGCGGGGCCAGCTTCAGCACCGGCACCTCGACTCCCGGTACTGCCGCACCCGCGAGCCAGTTCCGGGTCTTCCTCCAAGGTATGGGCATCAGCGGGATCAACCCCAAGGGCCTGCTGTTCTTCGTGGCCCTGGTGCCGCAGTTCGTCAGCCCTGACGCCGCATGGCCGGTTCCGGTCCAGTCGGGACTGCTCGGGCTGACCTTCATCCTGCTCGTGGGCGTCATCTACAGCTGCGTGGCACTCCTGGCGCGGAAACTGCTGCAGGCCAGGCCGGGCGCAGCGCGCCAGGTGACGCTGGCCAGCGGGATCATCATGCTGGCCCTGGGCGCGTTGCTGCTCGCCGAGCAGATCGTGCCTGCCGTCAGCGCAGCCATGGCCCGTGCGTAAGGGAGCGCATCCGCCTCAGGGCTACTTTCGCTGCATGTACCACTCGGTGAAGGACGATGCGCGGCCGTCCGCGGTCAACTGAATCACCCACAGGTTGTCATAGCTCCGGCTGTTGCCGCGATATGTCGTCAGGCCCTGCACAAATGCCCGGCCGCCGTCGACCCCCAGCAGCTTCCACTCAAACGTCCAGTCGTCCGGCTCATCGCGCCCGGCAAGCCAGTGCTCCACGATATCGTCCCGGCCCCGCCACGGTTCGGCTTCCTGGGGGCTGGTTGCATAGATGGCGTCCTCGGTAAACAGCGCCCGGATGTCCTCCGGATCGTTCGTCGTCCACGCCGTGATGTAGTGCTGCATCCAGCGCTCCACCGCATCTCTCATGCCTCGTTTTTACTCCCCGCCCATGGGGCCCGCAAGAGTAGTGAATACGTGGATTTGGCCGTGGCCGGGCCTGGAAGCCTGTCAGTCGTCGTCAGCGCGCCCGTATTCGCGGTCCCAGAGTTCGTGCATTTCGGCGTCCTTGCGGATGGCTTTCACGGCCTCCAGCTGTGCCGGTTTGTGCCGCTGCCAGTCCCGGCCACCCAGGGTTTTGCGGCCCGCCTCGAGGAGGAGCAGGGCGGTGTCCGTCAGCGCGTCGCTGCGGAGGGTGAAGTCGGTCTTCCTGCGCCGCAGGACTTCCTGCAGGGCCGAACGGGAGGCGGTGTAGGCTCCCAGCCTGCGCAGCGACCGGGCCCGCACCAGCAGCAGCGCAGCGGACAGATCGTCCGCGTTCAGCAGGCCTTCGGTCTCTGCCACCACGTCGACGTCGCGTCCCAGCTCGGCCTCCAGCGAACAGCGCGCCAGGGCGAGCGGCAACGACGGCGGCAGCCCGGCCAGCGCCGCGAGTGCCGCCTCCGTCTGGCCGGTCTCGCGCAGGGAATGCGACAGGGCCAGGAACACGGCCTCCTCGGAGAAGAGCACCGGAACCTCGATCCGTTCGGCCACCTCCACCCTGGTGACCACGCCGGCCAGGTACACGCCGGCGTAGCGGTTGGCGTCCTCGTCGTTCCGCAGTCTCAGGCCGTGCTGCAGGAGTTCGGACGCGCGCAGATGCCCGCCGTGGGCGTACGCCAACAGCCCGGCCATGAGGTAGCAGACCCCGGCCCAGCCGGGATAGGCGCGGGCCAGGGTAATCAGGCGGTCAGGATCGGTGCTGCCGAAGACGGCGGAGTGCACGGCCTTCATTCTCTTGGCGGACGTCCGGCCCCCCACCCTGCCCAGGCGGGGCACCCCGCCTTCGGCGGCCAGCGTCCCGGGGGCCCGGCCTGCCATGAGTCCGGCCACCGCGCCGCCGACGGTCCCGGCCAGGCCGCGGACGGGTGTCCGGACCACAACCTTGCGGAACGGCGTCAGGTCTCGGGTGTCCGTGTACGGCCTGCGCTGGCCGTCGGGACTTTGGCCGTCAGCAAGCCGGCCAGCGGGATTCCGGTCGTTGTGGATTTGGGGGGCGGATTCGCCAAGTCCGGCGCTCATTCCCCCATGGTAGTAGGCTCCGGCAGGCCGCTGCTAGGCGGCCAAGGCCACCCAGAGGCCGATCACCCAGGTGCTCGCGGCGAGGCACGCGAGGCCGAATTCCACGATCATGCCCAGGCCCGTAGCCTTCAGCGCGGCCCAGCTCGAGGCCACCGCAGTGCCGAACACGCGGGTGCGCTGCAGCTCGCTGAGCAGGAGTCCGGCGGCGAAGCCCACAAAGAGCCCCACCACGGGGATGACGAACATGCCGGCCACGCCCAGCACGAGTCCCACCACCACGGAACGGCTGGGGATGCTGTGCTCCTTGAGCTTCCGGCCGGTCAGGACGGCACTGGCGGCCATGCCGGCCAGAACGAACATCATCCCGATCCCGAAGACCACCCAACCGGTGGCCCCGGCGCCGCCCCACAGGGCCCAGGCAAGCAGGCTCGCCCCGATCAGGATGCTGCCGGGCAAAACGGGAATGATCGTCCCGGCAACGCCCACCACGATGGCGAGGCCGCAGAGCAATGTCACGACAATCTCGGGATTCATCGCCCCAGTCTATGGCCGGGCCCGGGGCCGCCGTTGACGGCCCCGGGCCGGAGGCTGCCGGCGCCTAGCTTCCGGACGGCTCGCCGTACAAGACGGAGTAATGCGAGATGTCCTTGCCCGAATAGTGCGAGATTGTCACGGACAGCTGGCTGGAATAGAAGTAGTCGATCTGGGCGCCGAGGCCCTGGTTGGCCGAGCCGGCCTTGACGCAGACGGCGATGATCTCCTTCCCGTCCGGGGCGGTGATCTCCAGCGACTTGATGCCGCCGGCCACGTTTATTCTGCCGGTGTCCCATTCCGGGCAGAGCTGGCCCGCCGGCGGGGCCGCGTTGGCGGGCGCCAACCCCCCGCCCAAGAGAACAAGTCCTGCGATGGCCCCCGCCGCTAGCAACTTCTTCATGTCCTGCTCCTTCTCACGAATCGGAAACGGTCCCGGGGCCGCGAACTGCTCGTGGCACCGGTGTTTGGGCCGCGGAAAGTCCACAGCCGCGACCCGGAGCTTCCGGATGCCTGGTGTGAAGTGAGACTTCGATTCCCCGCCCAGCCGGCAGACCCCCCGCAGCAGGCCCTGGGTCCGCTGCAGCTGGAATGCTGGGCCCAGCGTAGGACGGCGCGGCGGCCCGCAACCCGAGTAGTCAATACTCGAATTTCCCGGACCCCGGACGGAGGGCTGATCGTTTCCCGCCGAACAGCAGCGGCGACGCTCCCCCTCAGGGAAGCGCCGCCGTCGTCGTCCGGTATCGGATGCCTTGATGCGGAGATCTACTCGGCGGCCACCGCCGCTGCGACTGCGGCGGAGACGGCCGGGGCCACGCGCGGATCCAGCGGGCTGGGGACGATGTAGTCCGCGGAAAGGTCATCCTGGGCCAGTTCCGCGATGGCCCGGGCCGCGGCGAGCTTCATGGCCGGCGTGATCCGGCGCGCTCCGGCGTCGAGGGCGCCGCGGAAGATGCCGGGGAAGGCAAGGACGTTGTTGATCTGGTTCGGGAAGTCGCTGCGTCCGGTGGCGACCACGGCCGCGTACTTGCTCGCAACCTCGGGCAGGACTTCCGGGTCCGGGTTGGACAGGGCGAACACGATCGAGCTGTGGTTCATCAGCTTGAGGTGCTCCTCGTCCAGCTTGGCAGAGGAGACGCCGACGAACACGTCGGCGCCGAGCAGTGCCTCCCCCGGCCCGCCGGTCACGCCCCGCGGGTTGCTGCGGGCGGCGAGCTGGGCCTTCTTGCTGGCCGGATCGGCCGCGATGTCCGCGCGGTCCTTGCTGATGGTGCCGCGGGAGTCAAGGAGGACGACGTCGCCGATCCCGGCCGTCAGCAGGATTTCGGCGACGGCGATCCCGGCGGCTCCGGCGCCGGAGACCACCACGCGCAGGCTGTCGAGGGTCCGGCCGGTCACCTTGGCGGCGTTGGTCAGGGCCGCGAGAACCACGACGGCGGTGCCGTGCTGGTCATCGTGCATGACAGGGCAGTCCAGCGCTTCGATGAGTTTCTCCTCGAGTTCGAAGCAGCGGGGCGCGGCGATGTCCTCGAGGTTGACGGCGCCGAAGCTGGGGCGCAGCCGGACAAGTGTCTCGATGATTTCGTCGACGTCGGTGGTGTTGAGGACCAGCGGGATGGAGTCGAGTTCGCCGAAGGCCTTGAACAGCGCGGACTTGCCCTCCATCACGGGCAGCGAGGCGCTGGCGCCGATGTTGCCCAGCCCCAGCACGGCCGTGCCGTCGCTGACCACCACCACGAGGCGCTGGGCCCACGTGAGCGTCTTGGCGAGCTCCGGGTTGGCGTGGATGGCGCGGCTGACCTGGGCGACACCAGGGGTGTAGGCGATGGAGAGGTCGCGCTTGCTGGCGAGCGGGACGGTGCTGGAAATCGACAGCTTGCCGCCCTCGTGGGATGCGAAGATCTCCTCGTCGCTGAGCACGGCTACTGCCTCAGCCGGGGAGGTGGAATCGGCGGGAATGATCGTTTCAGTGGACACGTCGTTGTCTCCTGGGGCTCACCGTGGGCGCACGGCTCATGGAAGCTCAAGCAAGGATGCTCAAGTTGGTCTGGCAGGGGCGGCGGCAACCAAAGGTGGCGGTCGCCGGTGATGCCCCGAGTTGCTGGCGTCAGCCGGCATCCGGTCCAGCAATGGTAAACAGGGCATCGCACCCGTTACGCCGGCGCGGAGCGTTAAAGTGCCGTGGTGAAACGTTTCTTCTCCAGAATATGTGACCCGGATCACGTGCGAGAGGGCATAAAACGGGTCGCTGGTCTAGACCAGTTACGCGGCCTGCGGGGCCCGTTGCAGGAGGGAACAGGCCTTCTTCAGGTCTTCCTCCGCTTCGAAGAGCGACAGCCGGCGGCAGCGGACGGCCTGGACCA
Organism: Arthrobacter sp. 131MFCol6.1; assembly: GCF_000374925.1. Lineage (GTDB taxonomy): Bacteria > Actinomycetota > Actinomycetes > Actinomycetales > Micrococcaceae > Arthrobacter. The sequence goes on along the minus strand of NZ_KB895550.1, from coordinate 132,444 downwards.
GGCCCGTGACCGTCAGCAGCAGGACCCGGGCCACTGCCGGGTCGCCGCACGCCGCCGTCACAGCCTTCTCGGCCGTGGCATCGATCTCGCGCAGCAGCCGCGTGGTGTCGTTGTCCTTGACGTAGACCGCCCGGTTGAGGGACTGCTCCACGGCGGGCTGCATCAGGCGCATATGGAAGATCTCCATCACCACTCCCGCGAGGGCCTGGGCCGCGACCTTGCCGGCCGCGGGCGAGCTCCCCGCGAGCAGTTCGCCCAGTTGCTTGCGGTACAGCGCCAGGACCAGCTGGGTGGCCGACGGGAAGTAGCGGTACAGCGTCCCCAGTGGCACGTCCGCCTTGGCCGCCACCTCGGACAGGACCACGGAGTCCAGGCCTTTGCGGGCAAACCCCGCGGCAACGTCAAGGATCCGCACATAACGGAGCCGCTGCCGGGGCAGAGTGGGGGGAGGGGCCATCGGTGGAAGATCTGAGTGAAAATCAGGCATCAGCAGCGTTCCGGGGGTCGTTTTTCTCGGCAGCCGGGCGCGATCCGCCCACCGCGCTGCCGCGGCAATTGCCGTCCACTATACGCCACGAATCCGGGCGCCCAGCGAGTGGACCGGAGCCCCGGATGCCCCTGAACGGAACCCGGGCGGCTCAGTCCACTCCCTTGATCTTCACCACGAACACGGCGCCCAGAAGCCCAATCACGGCGGCCGCCACATACAGCGCAACATAGCCACCCCAGAAGGCAACAAAGGGGTAGGCGATCAGCGGGGCGAGCACTTGCGGCAGCGAGTTGGCGATGTTGATGACGCCAAGATCCTTGCCTCGGTTCAGGGCCGTGGGCAGCACCTGGGTAATGAGGGCAAAGTCCACCGCCAGATAACAGCCGAAGCCGACGCCGAGCACGGACGCGCCGATCAGCGCACCCGGCCAGGTGGGAGCGAACGCAAGAATGAGGGAGGCCGCGGCGATCACGGCGGAGGAGATGATGACCAGCGGCTTCCGGCGGCCCAGCCGGTCGCTCAGCCGGCCCCCGACCACGCTGGTGATGATCACCATGACCGCATACAGGCCCGTGAGGATCAGGACACCAAACGCGGGCTCGATGCCCTGGGTTTCGCGGACCCGGACGGCGTCGTTGAGGAAGAACAGCAGGTAGAGGGTGACCATGTGGTTGCCGATGTTCACCAGGAGCCGCGTCAGCCAGGCCCAGGCAAAATCCGGGTAGCGGGCCGGGGAAATCCAAAAGCCCCGCATGAAGCCGCCCAGGCTGAACGGCGGACGGGCCTGCGCAGGCAGCGGAACGTCGTCGTTCTTGAAGTAATAGAGCACGACGCCGGCGAGCAGCGCCGCCGCGCAGACAACGTACCCCGCGGCGAAGTTTCCGGCGACGGCGGCGGCGATCACCGCCCCGGCCAGAATTCCCGCTGTCTGGCCCATGGCGGCCAGGCCGCCGACGGTGCCGCGCTGGGGCACGGGCACGCGGTCCGGGATGGCCGCCGTGATGGCCGCGTAGGCGCCGTTGCAGCCGGCCTGGACGAGGCACCAGAGCAGCGTCATGGCGGCGACGCCCGGGGCGCCTGCCAGCGCGATCAGGGCCGCGGCACCCAGGACGGCGCCGAAGAGCACCCACGGCACCCGCCGGCCCCGGCGCGCGGTGGTCCGGTCACTGAAGGCGCCGAAGAGGGGGTTGGCGACCAGGGACACGGCCGCGCCCGCACCCGTCACGAGGGCGAGGATGGCTTCCTTGTCCGGTTCGCTGAAGGCTGCCGCCTGTTGGCCGAGGAGCACCTGGAGCGGGCCGAAGAACGCCGCGTTGATGCCGACGTTGACCAACACCACCCCTGCCGTCCAGACAGGCGTGACGCGGCGTTCGGGTTCGGCGAGCGCCGGCGCGGTGGTATCGGACATGCTCATGGCTCCCCCTGGAACTGATGATCAGGCATATGTATCAGTGCGGAGCCAGACTACCGGGACTCGGCAGATCTGGGTGCAATGTGCGAGTCTCGGTCATGAAACACGCTGCCAACCCGCTCAGCCAGGTCATCCGGTTATTACCCAAGGAGTCACCGTGAACGCTTCCGCCCTCAATACTGCAGACCTTTACGACGAGCGCGGCGGGGAGTTGGAGTCCGTGTCGGTGCAGTTCCAGTCCCTGGGCGGGCACACGCACTTCAGCGGGCCGGTCCGGACCATTCGGTGTTTTGAGGACAACGCGCTGGTCAAGTCCGTGCTGGCCACTCCGGGCCACGGCTCCGTGCTGGTGGTCGACGGCGGCGGCTCCCTCCGCACGGCGCTGATGGGGGACATGATCGCGGCGAGCGCCGTCGCGAACGGCTGGGCCGGCGTCGTCATCAACGGCGCCATCCGGGACCGGCTCGCCATCGCGGGGCTGCCGCTCGGGGTCAAGGCACTGGGCAGCAACCCGCGCAAGAGCGCCAAGGACGGCGCCGGGGCAATCGATATTCCCCTGGAGATCGACGGCGTGGCCATCCGCCCCGGGGCGATGATCTGGTGCGATCCGGACGGGATCCTGGTCGAACGCTAAGGACTTTCTTCGCCCCGAGGTCGTGGCGGGAACAATTCAGCCAGTAACATAGTTACTGAAAGCAACTATCCGCTTGATCCCCACACTTCACCTTGGAGCAGTCATGTCCAAAACCACCTCCGCGCGCGCCGCGGGAGAGGTCCTGACCCACCGTCAGACCATCACCGTCATGGTGGGACTCATGCTCGGCATGTTCCTGTCTTCGCTGGACCAGACGATCGTGTCCACCTCGATTTACACGATCGCCAACGACCTCGACGGCCTCTCCCTGCAGGCCTGGGCCACCACCGCCTACCTCATCACGTCCACGGTGAGCACGCCGCTCTACGGCAAGCTCAGCGACATCTTCGGGCGCCGCCCGCTGTATCTCATCGCCATCGTGATCTTCCTCGCCGGTTCGCTCTACGCCGGCTCGGTCCACTCGATGACCGAGCTCGCCATTGCCCGCGGCATCCAGGGCATGGGCGCCGGCGGCCTCCTGGCCCTCGCCCTGACCATCATCGGCGACATCGTGCCGCTCAAGGACCGGGCCAAGTACCAGGGCTACTTCATGTCGGTCTTCGGCATCTCCTCCGTCCTGGGTCCGGTGATCGGCGGCGCCTTCGCAGGCACCGAAACCATCCTCGGGATCGACGGCTGGCGCTGGGTGTTCCTGATCAACATCCCGATCGGCCTCGCGGCCCTCACGGTGGTGTTCATGTACCTGCACCTCCCCGCCAAGCACGTGAAGCAGAAGATCGATTACTGGGGCGCCGCGGCCATCACGCTGGCGATTGTGCCGCTCCTCCTCGTGGCCGAACAGGGCCGCACCTGGGGCTGGAGCTCCGCTAACTCCTACCTCTGCTACGGACTGGGCGTCGTGGGCATTATCGCGTTCCTGCTGGCCGAACGGCATGCCGCCGACTACGCGCTGATCCCGCTCCGGCTGTTCCAGAACGTCACCTTCGGCCTGTCCTCGCTGCTGAACTTCATCATCGGCATCGGCATGTTCGGCGCCATCGCGATGCTGCCGATGTACCTGCAGCTGGTCAAGGGCCTGACCCCCACCGAGGCCGGCCTGATGATGATCACCTTCACCGTGGGCATCCTCACCGGCTCCATCACGGCGGGCCGGACCATCTCAGCCTCGGGCACCTACCGGATCTTCCCGATCCTGGGCACCGCCACGCTGACGGTGGCCGCCGTCGTCATGGGCCTCTCCCTGGGCGTGGACACGCCGCTGTGGGTCCCGGGCGCCATCGCCGTGTTCTTCGGCCTGGGACTCGGCTTCTGCATGCAGCCGCTGACGCTGGCCATGCAGGTCTCCGTGCCATCGAAGGACATGGGCGTGGGCACGTCCTCTGCCGCGTTCTTCCGGTCCATGGGCGGCGCGGTTGGCACGGCCGTGTTCATCTCGATGCTTTTCAGCCTCGCTGCGGACAAGATCGCCACGGGCATGAAGGACGCCGCGCAGAATGCCGACTACCTCAAGGTGCTCAAGGATCCGGCAGTGGCGGCCGACCCTGCCAACGCCAAGCTCTACGAGTTCTTCAATAACGGTGCCAGCAACGATTCGCTCAACGACACCAGCTGGCTGCACACCGCCAACGCGACACTGACGCGCCCCATCACCGAGGGATTCGCGCAGTCGATCGACGCCGTCATGCTCACGGCCGCTGCGCTCACCGGCATCGCCTTCCTGATCACGTTCGCCCTGCCGAACAAGAAACTCACGGACCCGAAGACGGTCGCCCGGGAGGGCGCCGTGGCCGCCGCCCACTAGGCGGCCCCGAGGGCTGGAACACGACGACGGCAGGCAGTCTTCCGGACTGCCTGCCGTCGTCGTCTGCCCCCAGCCGCAGCAGCTGCAAAGTGTATGTTTCGTCTCACTTTCCGGGGGTTGTGACAGGGGGCACGCCGGGTCGGGTGTAAGACTGGGTAGTTGCGGCGAAGGCCGTGGACCGCGAACTGCCAAGGGAGCCGTATGACCACCACCCATGACCAGACCGCCGCCAAGATCCCGAAAAGGGTCATTTGGCTGGCCGTAGCGGGCGCCGTCGGCGGCTTCCTCTTCGGCTTTGACTCCTCCGTCGTCAACGGAGCCGTCGACGCGATCAAGGACGAGTTTGCCCTCAGCGAGGCCGTGACCGGCTTCGCCGTCGCCGTGGCCCTCCTCGGCTGCGCGGCAGGCGCCTACCTGGCCGGCAAGATTGCCGACCGCTACGGCCGGATCCCGGCCATGAAGGTCGGTGCGCTGCTGTTCCTCGTCAGCGCCATCGGCACCGGATTCGCGTTCGGCGTCTGGGACCTGATCTTCTGGCGCCTGGTGGGCGGGCTCGGCATCGGCCTGGCCTCGGTGATCGCGCCGGCCTACATTTCCGAAATTTCCCCCCGCCACGTCCGCGGCCGCCTGGCCTCGCTGCAGCAGCTGGCGATCACCACCGGCATCTTCGCCGCCCTGCTCTCCGACGCCGTGTTCGCGACGTCGGCCGGCGGCGCGGACCAGGCCCTGTGGTTTGGTTTGGAAGCCTGGCGCTGGATGTTCATGGCCGCCGCCGTCCCCGCGGTCGTCTACGGCTGGATCGCCTTCACCCTGCCCGAATCGCCGCGGTTCCTGGTGTTCCAGGGCAAGGACGAGGAGGCCCTCAAGGTCTTCACGTCGATCGCCCCGGACGAGGACTCGGACCGGCACCTGCGCGACATCAAGAAGGCCATCGATGAGGACAAGCTCGCCGGCCAGAAGGGATCCCTGCGCGGCAAGGCCCTGGGCCTGCAGCCGGTGGTCTGGATCGGCATCATCCTGTCCGTGCTGCAGCAGTTCGTCGGCATCAACGTGATCTTCTACTACTCCACCACCCTGTGGAAGGCCGTGGGCTTCCAGGAAAAGGATTCACTCACGATTTCCGTGGCCACCGCCATCACCAACATCCTGGTCACGCTCGTGGCAATCGCCCTGGTGGACCGGATCGGGCGCCGTCCCATCATGCTGGCGGGCTCCATCGGCATGGCCCTCTCGCTGGGCACCATGGCGCTGGCCTTCGGCTCGGCTACCGGGTCCGGGGACGCGATCTCGCTGCCCGGGGCGTGGGGTCCGGCCGCACTGGTCGCCGCCAATGTCTTCGTCATCAGCTTCGGCGCCTCGTGGGGACCGCTGGTCTGGGTACTGCTGGGGGAGATCTTCCCGTCCCGGATCCGCGCCCGGGCCCTGGGCCTGGCCGCGGCCGCGCAGTGGATCGCCAACTTCGCCATCACCCTGAGCTTCCCGGTCATGGCGGCGGCCTCCCTGCCGCTGACGTACGCCATGTACGCGCTGTTCGCGGCGGCGTCGTTCTTCTTCGTCATGTTCAAGGTGCCGGAGACCAACGGCATGTCCCTGGAGCAGGCCGAAACCCTGTTCGTTCCCAAGGGATCCGCAAAGGAAGCCGCCAAGGAATCCGCGAAAGAGTCCGCCAGGGCCTGAGCCTGCGCCGGCGTGACGTGACGTCAGCGTTGCACTCGGCGAGGTGACAGAGAACGCCCATGTTTCCGCGGAAACATGGGCGTTCTTTGTCGACGGGCTCGGCGCTAAGCCGGGCGTTGTTAGACCACGTGCGGCTCGTGCGCCGCCAGGTAGCGGCGACCGCCGAAGACCACCGCGATGGCCGCCACCATGGCCAGCGCACCGGCGAAGAAGGGCACCTGCGGGCCGAAGTGTTCGCCCAGCTGCGCGGCGGCAAACGGCGCCAGGGCGCCGCCCATCCAGCGCACGAAGTTGTAGCCGGCCGAGGCCACCGGCCGTGGCGAATCGGACACGCCCATGGCCAGCTCCGTGTAGATGGTGTTGTTGATGCCCAGGAGCGCCCCGGAAATGACCACGAGGACGACGACGGCGGGCACCGAGTGCCCGGCGGCCAGGCCCAGTCCCACGAGGTCGAGCATCAGCAGGACCAGGGTGCCGGTGAGGACCCGCACCGCTCCGAAGCGGTTCTGGAGCACGGGGGCGGCAAAGACCGAGAAGAGCGCGACGGCCACACCCCAGCCGAAGAACACCCCGCCGATCCCGTAGGCGTCCATGCCGAGGATGAAGGGCGTGAAGGCGAGGACGGTGAAGAAGCCGTAGTTGTAGAACAGGCCGCTGGCCGCCGTCGTCCGCAGTCCCTTGTGCCCCAGAGCCAGCAGTGGATCCCGGAGCCGGACTTTCCGTTCGGGCAGCGGAGTCTTGGGCAGCAGGGCAATGAGTGCGATGAACGCGGAGGCCATCAGTACGGCCGTGCCGAAGAACGGGGCGCGCCACTGCCAGCCGCCAAGCAGTGCACCCAGGAGCGGGCCGAGGGAAATGCCCAGGCCGAGGGCGGCCTCGTACAGGATGATCGCCGTGCCGGCGCCGCCGCTTGCGACGCCGACAATCACGGCCAGCGCCGTGGCCACGAACAGGGCGTTGCCCAGCCCCCAGCCGGCGCGGAAGCCGATGAGCTCAGCCACGCTGCCCGACGTGCCGGACAGGGAGGCGAACACGACGATGACCGCCAGCCCGATCAGCAGCGTCCGCTTCCCGCCGATCCGCGAGGAGACGTAGCCGGTGATCAGCATGGCGACGGCAGTCACAAGGAAATAGCTCGTGAAGAGCAGCGACACCTGGCTCGGCGAGGCGTCCAGGTTCTTGGCGATCGCCGGCAGGATGGGGTCCACCAGCCCGATCCCCATGAAGGCGAACACCGCCGCGAGGGCCGTCGCCCACACCGCCTTGGGCTGTTTGAGCAGTGAGGCCTTCTCGGCCTCGAGGGTTACTTCCGCGGCCGGCAGGGTGTCGGCGGGGTGGCCGTGCATGGGGGCACTCCTAAGTGATTGGAATTGTTGGGTGAAGATCAGGCCAGGAGCGTCGCGTTGATCCTGCCGATGACCGGGAGGGCGGCCGCGAGGGCTGCGCGGTCTTCGTCCGAAAGGGATGAGAGGACGCCGGCCATGACGGTGTTGCGGCGCTCATTGGCGGATGCGACGGCGGCGAGGCCGGCGTCCGTGAGGGTGACCCGGACGGCGCGGGAGTCGTCGGGGTCCGGTTCCCGCCGGGCGAGGCCGGCGCGCTCGAGCTTGATGATCTGCTCGGTGGCGCTGGGCACCTTGACGCCGAGGTTCCGGGCGATTTCGCCCACCCTTACGCCGCCCGCGGCGGGTCCGGCGTCCATCAGCATCTTGAGCATGCTGAGCTGGGCGGCACTGAGTTCGCCGTCGGCGTCCAGGCGGCGGACGAGATAGATGCTGTGGCGGAGGGCCTCGCGGAAGTCCTCGGCGAGAGCGAGGAGCCCGGGGTCGGCCGGTTCACTGGCGTTCATAGTTAGGTAGCCTAACAGTTAGGCTTCCTAATGGTCAAGAGCCCCCGTTGCCCTATCACTCCTGGTCGTTAAAACCGGCGAATGGCAGCTGTAAGTGATAGCGCAACGGGCGGGTGACGGCTTAAACACGCCGACGCCGGAACTCAGGTGAGTTCCGGCGTCGGCCCAGCTAGGGCATTGATCAGACGACCGCCTTGGCCTCCTCGATGAGGGAGGAGACGGCGGCGAAGAGCGGGTGGTCCGCCGCCAGGCCGGTGATCTTCTCCGTGGCCTCGTCCGGCGTGGACGCGGAGAGGATTTTCGCCAGCTCCACGGCCTCGGCGTCGGCCGGATCGTTGAAACGCAGGGCCGCGGCGATGGCCCCGAGCAGCGCCTCGGGGACAATTCCGCGTTCGGCCAGCTCGGCAGCGGGACCGATGAAGCGTTCGTGCCGGCTGAGCTTGCGCAGCGGGGCACGGCCCACCCGGGTGACGGTGTCCGGCAGGTGCGGATTGGAAAAGCGGCCCAGGATCTTCTCCACGTACGCCTCTTGGTCGGCCCGGTTGAAGCCGTGCTTGGCCACCAGCAGCTCCTTGGTTTCGTCCAGGACGGCGCGCACATCGGCGGCGACGTCCTGATCGGCCATGGCCTCGGAAATCTTGCCCAGGCCGGCCTCGAATCCGAAGTAGGCCGCCGCGGCGTGCCCCGTGTTGACGGTGAACAGCTTCCGCTCGATGTACGGCTCCAGATCGCCCACGAACGTCGCGCCCGGGATCACCGGCTCCTTCCCGGCGAACGGGGTACGGTCGATCACCCACTCATAGAACGTCTCCACCGTGACGTCCAGGCCCTGCCCGGCCTCCTGGTTCGGCACGATCCGGTCCACCGCCGTGTTGGCAAACACGGCGGCCGCGTCCAGGGAACCCGCGGCCGGATCCCACTGGGCAACGACCTCGGACTTCAGGATGTCCGTGGCATTGATCGCGTTCTCGCACGCCATCACCTGCAGGGGCGCCAGCCCGGCGGGGCGGGCGGCAATCCCCTTGGCGATCACGGGCGCCACAAACTTCAGGATGTGCGGCCCCACGGCGGTGGTGACGATGTCCGCCGTCGCGATTTCCGCGACGACGGCGGCTTCCTGGGTGCCGGAGTTCAGCGCCCGGAAGTTGTTGACCGTACGGACGGCGGGGTTCTCGCCCACTTCGTGGACCTCGTAGCTGTCCGCGGCGGCCAGCTCGGTGATGAGGGCGTCCGCGACGTCGGCGAACACCACCTCATACCCCGCGTCGTGCAGCAGCAGGCCCACGAAGCCGCGCCCGATGTTTCCGGCTCCGAAATGAACAGCCTTCACTAGGAATTGACCTTTCCGAACAGGGCCAGCACTTCGTCAACCGTGGTGGCCGCCTCGAGCTGGGCCACCTGGGCCTTGTTGGTGAAGACCTTGGCGATTGAGGACAGGATGTGCAGGTGCTCGTTGTTGACGCCGGCCACACCGACGACGAACTTCACTTCCTTGCCGTTCCAGTCGATGCCGTTCGGGTAGCGGATCACCGACACCGCGGACTTCATGATGTGGTCCTTCGCGGCGTTGGTGCCGTGCGGGATCGCCAGGAAGCTGCCCATGTAGGTGGACACGGATTCCTCGCGCTCATGCATGGCGTCCACATAGCCGGAGTCGACGGCGCCGCGGTCCAGCAGAAGCTGCCCGGCCTCGTCGATCGCGGCGTCCCGCGTGGTCGCGTGGCCGTTGAGGACGACGCTTTCGGCCACCAGGATACCGGCGGGGCCCTCCTCGGCTTCTGCCTCGGCTGCCGCGGGGGCCTCCGGGGTGCCGACGGCGCCGGCCGCGGCAGGGGCCGCTCCCGCGTCCGTGGTGCCGGCGTCGGTGTTGCTGGCCTCGACCAGTTCCACGATCTCGTCGTACCGCGGGCTGTTCATGAAGTTGTCCACAGAGACATGCACGGCGCTGGCGGTCGCGGGCTTGGCCCGTTCGGTCAGGTCCTGGTGCGTGATGACGACGTCGTACGTGTCGGTGAGGTTGGCGATCGCGGAGTTGGTGACCTTGACGTCCTGGAATCCAGCGGCCTTGATCTTGTTCCGGAGCACCGAGGCGCCCATCGCGCTGGAGCCCATGCCGGCGTCGCAGGCAAAGACGATGTTCTTGATCGGAGTGGCGAGGACGGCGACGCCGCTGGCACCCACGCCCTCACCGATCAGGGCGGCGGACACCGAGCTCTTCTTGCCTTTCAGGGCCTCCATCCGGTGGGTGGCCTGGTCGAGGTCGTCCTCGGCGGGCGCCTTGCTCGCTTTCAGGACCACCGAGGCGATCAGGAAGGACACCGTGGTGGCAAACAGGACGGAGAGCGTCACACCGACGTAGCTGTCGCGTGCCGTTGAGGCGTAAACCGCGATGATGCTGCCCGGGGCTGCCGGGGACCGGAGTCCGGCGCCGGTGACCACGAGCGTGAAGATGCCGGTCATGCCGCCGCCGATTGCGGCGAAGATCGTCATCGGCTTCATCAGGACGTACGGGAAGTAGATCTCATGGATGCCGCCGACGAACTGGATCACCGCTGCGCCCGGCGCGGACGCCTTGGCCAGACCCTTGCCGAAGATTGAAAAGGCGAGCAGGATGCCGAAGCCCGGACCGGGGTTGGCTTCAAGCAGGAACAGGATGGACTTCCCCTGCTCGAGCGCCTGCTGCGTGCCCAGCGGGGTAAGGATCCCGTGGTTGACGGCGTTGTTGAGGAACAGGACCTTTGCGGGCTCGATGAAGATGCTCGTGAACGGCAGCAGGCCGTTGAGGACGAGGAATTCGACCACGGCGCTGGCGCCATTGCTGAAGGCCTTCACGATCGGGCCGACCACCAGCATGCCGACGACCGCCATGGCGGCGGCCAGGATGCCTGCCGAGAAGTTGTCGATCAGCATCTCGAAGCCGGGCTTAACGCGGCCTTCCCAGATCTTGTCCAGCTTCATCATGATCCAGGCAGTGAGCGGGCCAAGGATCATGGCGCCGATGAACATCGGGATGTCGGTACCGACGATGACGCCCATCGTGGCCACAGCACCCACCACGCCGCCGCGCACCCCGTAGACCATCCGGCCGCCGGTGTAGCCGATCAGCAGCGGGAGCATATACGTGATCATGGGCCCGACAAGCTTGCCGAGCTCCGCGTTGGGGAAGAAGCCCGCCGGGATGAAGAGGGCCGTGATGAAGCCCCAGGCGATGAAGGCGCCGATGTTGGGCATGATCATTCCGGACAGAAACGTCCCGAATTTCTGGACGTGCACGCGGACGCTGGTGCGTGGTTTCGCAACTGTCTCTGTTGCCATGTGAATTCCTAACCGTCATTCCCGCTGCTTTGCAGGATGGTCCGATAATTTCGCCGAGCTAGCTGGTGGAGCTGTTGGAGATCCGGTGGAGCCATTCGAGGAAGAGCTTGAGTTCCGAGCTGGAGAGCTGGTCCGAGTGGGACGCCTGCAGTGCTGCGTTCAATGCGATGGCGGCCACAACCACTGAGGACTTTCCGCTGTCGACAGAGCCGGTGTCCCGGGCCTGCTCGGTGGAAACCGCAAAGATCATGGCATCGCGGGTCATGGCAGAGAGCTCGAGGTTCCGCTCCGGCGCCTTTTCCGCGATCAGCATGAGTGTCATGCCCACGTTGGCCGCCAGGATGGACCTGGCCGCCTCCTTGGGCGGGACGTTGAGCTGGCCGGAGACAGCCGCCTTGTTCAGCATTTCCTCCATGAGGGCCTCGGCATCGGCGACGATGGCCGGGCGGCTCTCAGGGCGGATATTGCCGAACATGACGAGATACAGTTCCGGCTGTTTCAGCCCGAACTGGACATGGTTGTCCCACATCCTCCGGATGTCCTCCAGAGGTTGGCCAGAGGGCGCGAAGTCACGTTCGCCCGCGACATATTCGTCGAAACCTGCTGCGACGACGGCGTCGAACAGCCCTTCCTTGTCACCAAAGTGGTGGTAGAGGGTCGGTGCCGTGACACCGGCCTGCTGCGTGATCTGGCGGGTCGAGATTGGGGATCCGCCGGAGTTGGCCAGCAGCTCGGCGGCCGCACGCAGCAGCCGGGCCTTGGGTGGTAGCTGGCCATCGATACTCATAACCGCTACCCTAGCACCTATAGCAACGCTATATGAACTGCATCACATACAATTTTTTCAGGTGCCGTGACCCGCCCGCTGCCGTAGCCGTCAGCCGCAGGCGCATTTGACCAGCAGGGTCAGCGGCGGCACTTGATTTACCGGCTTGTGGCCACTGGCCTACGACAGAAAATGAGGACCTTCAGTGCAGAACTTCCCAGGAGTAGGCGTTAGCCCCGGCCGCATCATCGGCACCGTCCGGCAGATGCCCAAACCGATCAGCGAACCGCCCGCCGGAGAGCAGCTCCCCGCCGGCGTCACGGCGGAAGACGCGACGGCGGCGCTGAAGGCCGCGGCGAAATCCGTCCACGACGAACTGAAGGCCCGTTCCGAGACCGTCACGGGCGACGGCAAGGCCGTCCTCGAGGCCACGGCCCTGATGGCCACCGACACCATGCTGCTCAAGTCCGCCGCGAAACTGATCGGCCGCGGCACCTCCGGGCAGCGGGCGATCTGGGAAGCCGGCGCCTCGGTCTCGGAAATGCTGCACAACCTGGGCGGCTACATGGCCGAGCGCGCCACGGATGTCCTGGATGTCCGCTCCCGGATCGTGGCGGAACTGCGCGGCGTTCCCGCGCCGGGCATTCCCGTGTCCCCCACCCCGTTCATCCTCATCGCCGAGGACCTGGCCCCGGCCGATACCGCCACCCTGGATCCGGAGAAGATCCTGGCCCTGGTCACCGCCGGCGGCGGCCCGCAGTCCCACACCGCGATCATTGCCCGCTCGCTGGGCCTGCCCGCCGTGGTCGCCGCGGCCGGAGTCGACGAACTCGCCGACGGCACCGAGGTGTACGTGGACGGCGCGGCCGGCCTCATCACCGCGGACCCCGACGAGTCCCAGCGCGCGGCCGCAGCCCACTGGGCCGCCACGGCGTCGCTGCTCGCCGCCTTCGACGGGACCGGCACGACGGCGGACGGCCACCTCGTGCCGCTCCTGGCCAATGTCGGCGGCGCCAAGGACGCCGTGGCCGCGGCCGGCCTGAACGCCCAGGGCGTGGGGCTGTTCCGGACCGAGTTCTGCTTCCTGGAGCGGGACACCGAACCGACCGTGGAGGAACAGGCCGCCGCCTACCAGGGCGTTTTCGACGCCTTCCCCGGCAAGAAGGTGGTGCTCCGCACGCTCGACGCCGGCGCGGACAAGCCGCTGCCGTTCCTGACCGACGCCACCGAGCCCAACCCCGCCCTGGGCGTCCGCGGCTACCGGACCGACTTCACCACGCCCGGGGTCCTGGAGCGCCAGCTGCAGGCCATTGCCCTGGCCGAGAAGGCATCGGAGGCCGACGTCTGGGTGATGGCCCCGATGATTTCCACCGCTGAGGAAGCGGCCCGCTTTGCCTCGCTGTGCGCCGCGGCAGGGATCAAGACGCCCGGCGTCATGGTGGAGGTCCCGTCGGCGGCACTGACGGCCGAGGCCATTCTCCGCGAGGTCGGCTTCGCCAGCCTGGGCACCAATGACCTCACCCAGTACGCCATGGCCGCCGACCGCCAGCTCGGCCCGCTGGCCGCCCTGAACACGCCCTGGCAGCCCGCCGTGCTGCGGCTCGTGGGCCTGACCGTGGAAGGTTCCGCGGCCGAGGGCCACAACAAACCGGTGGGCGTGTGCGGCGAGGCCGCGGCGGACCCTGCCCTCGCCGTCGTCCTCACGGGGCTGGGCGTCACCACGCTGTCCATGACGGCGCGTTCCATCGCGGCCGTCGCCGCCGTGCTGAAGACCGTCACCCTGGCCGAGGCGCGGGAGCTGGCCAAGCTGGCCCTGTCCGCGCCGAGCGCTACCGAGGCCCGGGCCTGGGTGCGGGCAAAGCTGCCGGTGTTGGAGGACCTTGGGCTGTAGTGGCTGCGGCTAGGATGCACTCATGGCACTGATAGCCCCCCGGGTCACGGCCGGCCTCCCGGCCGAGGATGCGCAGAACCTCAGGTACGCCCTCGACGGCAGCCACGACATCACGGTGTTCGTGGACGGCACGGTCCACCGGCTGCCGCCGGCGGCGCGGGACGCCGTCGTCGATCTGCTGGGCCGCTTCAGCCGCGGCGAGGCCGTGACGGTCAGCAGCGTCGAGGAAATGCTGACGACATCCAGGGCCGCGGAGCTTGCGGGGATCTCGCACACGTATCTGCGGAACATGACCGACCGCGGCGAGATCCCGGTGGAATACCGGGGAACGCACCGCCGGATCCGGCTGGCCGATGTCATGGCCTGGCTCGAAACGCAGAAGAAGAATAGTACGGGCGCCGCGACGCCGGCCGGCCAGGATGACGAGGGAGCAGATGCTTCATGAAGCAGTGATAAGGATCAAGCAACGATCCCTGTCCGGCGCGGAAGCACTGATATCCCGCGGGTTAAGCTTGGAATGTGGGTAAATTCAGAGGGTGGCACATCGTGGCAGGGATCGCCGCCATGTTGCTCGCTGGCATCTTCGGAACCGCGATGGGCCTGAACAACACCGCCACCTATTTGGCCAGCGGCGTCGCTTTCGTAGCGGTGTCGCTCTGGGTGGACAGCCGGATTGCCCGCCGCCGGAACGCCGCCGGCACGGCCGGCCCCGGCCCGGACCTTCGCCAGGACCTTGGCGGCGATGCGAAGCCGGCCCTCGACGTCGACCCCTCCAAGCGCGAGGGCTAAGCGCGACGCTAGATTCTGGGCCGGCCCGCCCAGCGCCGCGCCTTGAGCCCGGCATGCAGTTCCAGCCGCACCATCCCCTTCAACGGGTCCACGCCCAGCAGCTGGCGGATCCGGCCGAGCCGGTTGTAGATGCTGCTCCGGTGCAGGTGCAGCTTGGCAGCGACCTCCTGGACCGAGCCGTCGTTGTCGTAGAACAGCTCCAGCACGGGCAGCAGCTCGTGGTTGCGGTCATGGTCCTCGAGGATGCGGAAATACACGGAGCCGGCATCGGCCCAGGCCCCCGCGCCGCCCCCGGCCGAGGCCAGCAGCTGGTAGACGCCGGTTGCCCGGCAGTCGACGAGCTCGCCCAGCTGCGGATCCACCGCCGCGGCCTGGGCCGCCTGCCGTGACTGCCGGTAGGCCTCGGCCAGTTCCCGCGGCTTGGCAAATCCCTCGGACGTGCCCAGGATGATCCGCCGGACCGTGCGCCCGGAGCGTTTGGCGAGTTCGAGTTGATAGTGGACCAGCACCTGGGCGTGGTCCGCGCGTCCCGTGGATTCCTTGAAGAGCACCACCGCGTGCGTCTCCGTGCCGGCGCTGAACAGTGCGGCATCCACCCCGATGGTCGCCTGCAGCGCAGCGGAGCGGTGAATGAGCGTGTCGGCAATGGGATCCGAGCCCCCGGCCCAGCCATCGGCGTCCAGGACGGTCACCAGCTGCCAAGGCCCCTTGCCCTGGACTTCTTTCCAGCCCGCGACAGCCGCCGCCGCGTTGGCCTCCCCGGCGCAGGCCGCCAGGAACTCCTGCTCGCGCCGCCGCCGGAACTCGGACTCCGCCGTGTTGGAATCCAGCAGCAGGGAGGACAGCTGCTCCAGCTCCGGCGCCACATCCTGCAGCTGGGCCAGGACGGTCGCGGCGCCGGGCTCCTCGGCGTCGAGCTGGACCCACAGGTACCCCACCCGGAAGCCCCGCACCAGCAGCGGCACGCACACACGCCCCAGCATGCCGAGGTCGGCGTTGGCCGGCACGACGACCGGCCGGACCGCCGTCGCAATCCCGTGCGAGAGCTGCCACGCGATGACGTCCACGGGGACACGCTTACTGAGCAGGAAGTTCACCCGGACCCGGTCCGCATGGGATTGGTTGGAGCTGTAGGCGAGGAGTAAGCCGTCGAGGTCCTCGAGGGAGAGACCGCGGCCCAGCCGCTGCGCCACCTGCTCCACGAGCTGCTCCACGTCCTGCTGCTGCATCCTGCCAGACTACTGCCCCGGCCCGCCGCACTGCGAATGCATCCGCGACGGACACGAGCCGACACCTGCCGTCCGCTCCCTCGACAAATGTCTATCCCCGGATTTGAGAAATCCCGGAATGACGCGGCGGGCGTCCCGCCTCCGGCGGCGGCACCTGTCGCGTGCCTCACAGCGGGATTTATTCTGGAAGTACGAATCCCCCCGCTCATCCTGGCCCACGAGGCCACCATCCACTGGAGCTAACAAATGATCATCGGCGTACCCAAAGAGATCAAAAACAACGAATTCCGCGTCGCCATCACGGCGGCCGGCGTCCACGAATTCCGGACCCACGGCCACGAGGTCCTCGTCGAGCGCGGCGCGGGCCTGGGCTCCGGCATCACGGATGAGGAATACGCGATTGCCGGCGCCGAAATCGTCGCCGAAGCCGACGACGTCTGGGGCCGCGCCGACATGGTGCTGAAGGTCAAGGAACCGGTCAAGGCCGAATACCACCGCTTCCGCAAGGGCCTGGTCCTCTTCACCTACCTGCACCTGGCCGCCGAGCCGGAACTGACGCAGGCACTGATCAACTCCGGCGTCACCGCCATCGCCTACGAGACGGTCCAGGAGGGCAGGTCCCTGCCGCTGCTGGCCCCGATGTCCGAGGTTGCCGGCCGGCTGTCCGTGCAGGTCGGCGCCACCTCCCTGATGGCCCCGGCTGGCGGCAAGGGCGTGCTGCTCGGCGGCGTCCCGGGCGTCCGTCCGGCCAAGGTCGTTGTCCTCGGCGCCGGTGTTGCCGGCACCAACGCCGCCGCCATGGCCCTGGGCCTGGGCGCCGACGTCACCATCCTGGACATCAACATCAACCGCCTGCGCGAACTGGATGCCCAGTACCAGGGCCGCCTGAAGACCGTCGCGTCCAACAAGTACGAGATCGAGAAGTCCGTGGTCGACGCCGACCTCGTCATCGGTTCGGTCCTGATCCCGGGCGCCAAGGCCCCGAAGCTCGTCACCAACGAGCTCGTGGCCCGGATGAAGCCCGGCTCCGTGCTGGTGGACATCGCCGTGGACCAGGGCGGCTGCTTCGAGGACACCCACCCCACCACGCACCAGGAACCGACGTACAAGGTCCACAACACGATCTTCTACTGCGTCGCCAACATGCCCGGCGCCGTCCCGAACACGTCCACGTACGCGCTGACCAACGTCACCCTGCGCTACGCCGTTTCACTGGCAAACCTGGGCGTCAAGGCCGCGTTTGAGCGCGACGCCGCGCTGGCCGCCGGCCTGAACATCGCCGGCGGCAAGGTTGCCCACCGCTCGGTCTCCGAGGCGCACAACCTGCCCCTCGTCGCCGACTGGCACGAGCTGGTCTCCGCGTAGCCAGCACCGCGTAACCTGTTGGTCTCCGCGTAGCCACCACTGCATCGGCTGCTCCTCCCCACCGGCCCCCTCGCCTCGCAAGCTCGGCCAGGGAACCCCATCGGCTGCTCCGTTACCGCCCTTTTGGACCCCCAGAACGGCAGTTGCGGAGCAGTCGATTGGTGTTTAAGCCAGGGACCGGGCCTGCTCGATCAGCTGCAGCACCTGGAGCGGGCCCGCGGGGTCGACGGGGACGGGCAGCGCCGAGGCGGCACCGCCGTCGGCGATCTTGGCGGCCAGGATCCGGTAGAACTCCGGGTAGGCGCCGCGTTCGGTGGGCAGCCGGTCCAGGTGCCCGTCGCGTCCCAGCAGCCCGGCCCAGTCCGGATCTTCCACGCCGTAGTCGGCGTCCAGCGGGCTTCCGCCGGCCACGATGTAGGGCTCCTGCGGGTCCACGCCGTGCTTGGTGAAGCCGCCCTCGCTGCCCAGCATGCGGTAGCGCGGGCCCTGCTGGGCGCACAGCATGTTCATCCACAGGTGGCTGGTCACCCCGGAGTTGTGCCGCAGGACCACGAAGACGTCATCGTCCGCTTTGCTTCCGGGCCGCCGGGCGGCCAGCTCCGCGTGCGTGACCGTTGCCGGCCCAAAAAGCTGCACTGCCTGGTCCAGCAGGTGGGTGCCGAGGTCAAACAGCACTCCGCCGCCGTCGTCCGCCGTGGCGGCCGCCTTCCACGCTTTGGGGACGTCGGGCGACCACCGCTCAAAGCGGGACTCAAAGCGGCTGACCGTGCCGAAGGCTCCGGTGTCCATGAGGGCCTTCACCGTGAGGAAGTCGCCGTCCCAGCGCCGGTTCTGGAACACCGTGAGCACCCGGCCCAGCCGCGCGGCCAGGTCTATGAGCTCTTGTCCTTCGGCGCTGCGGACAGCGAACGGCTTGTCGACGACGACGTCGAGCCCGGCTTCCAGCGCCGCTTTCGCGAGTGGGTAGTGGGTGGCGGGCGGCGTGCCGAGCACCAGCAGGTCCAGTTCGCCCGCGAGCTCCAGGATCTCGGCCGGTGTGTCCACGATCCTGGCCGCCGGATAGCTGTGTGCGGCGGCAGACTTCCTGGCGGCGTCGGAGGTGGAAATGGCGTCGAGCGAATAGGCGGGGTTTGCGGCGATGAACGGGGCGTGGAAGACGCTGCCCGAAAGGCCGAAGCCGGCGACGGCGGTGCGGATGGGCCGGGTTGAATCGTTGCTCATGGTGCCAAGGCTACCGGCTGGGCCGGAGCCCGGGTGGCTGACCGGCAGGGCTTAATCGAACGAGGCCGGCGCCGCCCGGATGGTTCCGGGGGCACCGGCCTCGGCCGTTGCTTGGTGGTGCTTAGTGCTGCTCAGTATTGCTCAGTATTGCTCAGTCAGCAGGGCTTACTTCTTGTCCCAGCCGACGACGCTCCAGTCCGGGGTCTGGAACAGGGCTGCACCGTAGTTGGCCAGGCCGGTGCGGGCGAAGTAGATCTGCGGGCCGTTCATGATGACGCCCATGGAGAAGTACTTTTCCATGTGCTTCTTCTCGACGTCCATGGCGGCCTTGTTGCGCTGGGCGTCATCCTGGATGGACGCGAGGTCCTTGATGGCCTTGTCCAGCTCGGCGTCACCGAGTTCGTTCTCGTTGGTCTTGGAATCGTAGAACTGCTTCACGCCGGAGGTGGCGTCGGCGCCTACCGTGTAGCCGCTGATGGTGAGCTGGAAGTCGCGGCTGCCAACCACCTTGCCGAAGTCGGCGTCGCCGCGCTGGTCGATGCCAACGTCCATGCCGGCTGCCTGCAGCTGCTTCTGCAGCGTCTGCACGGTGGCGAGGGCGGTGGGGTCGTCACCGAAGTTGGTGATCTTGAACGACGCCGGGACGCCGTCCTTTTCCATGATGCCCTTGGCGTTGGCCTTGTAGCCGGCGTCGGTCAGGACCTTCTTGGCGGCATCGGCGCCGGTTTCCTTGACCGGGTAGTTGTCCTGGTAGTACTTCGAGAACGGCATCAGCATCATCGAGCCCGAGCTGTTCTCTTCCCAGTTCAGGCCGCCAAAGCGGACGGCGCGGATGGCGGGACGGTCCACGGCGGTGAAGATTGCCTTGCGGACTGCGACGTCGGTGAGGGGGGCCTTCAGGGCGTTGAGGTTCAGGCCGCCGGCGAAGAGGCGCTGGCCGCGGCGGACCTCGGAGTTCTTGGTGCCTTCAAGCTGCTTGTACTTGGTCAGCGTGCGGCCGTCGGCCATGTCGATCTCGCCGTTCTTGAAGGCGGCGATCTCGGCGCTGGCCTCCAGCTGGCGGAAGATCACCTTGTCCAGGACCGGCTTCTCGCCCCACCACTTGTCATTCGGCACAAGGGAGACCGTCTTGGCGGCAGAGTCAAACTTGTCCACCTTGAACGGGCCGGCCATCCACTCGGGGTGCAGTTCACCCGTGAAGCCGGTGTTGAAGATTTCGGGAGTGTTCACGGTCTGCGGGATGAATCCGCCGAACATGTCACTGAGCGGGTACACCGGCTGTGTGGTGGTCACAACGACTTCCTTGTCGCTGCTTCCGGCCTTGACGGAGTCGATGAACTCGTAGGCGCCGGACGTGACGATGTCGATGTCCTTGTTCTGGCCGTTTTGCATCTTCCACGTGTTCTCGAACGTGGCGGCGTTGATCGGGGTGCCGTCGTTGTAGGCGGCCTTCGGGTTGATCTTGATGGTGAGGGTCTGCTTGCCGTCTTTGATCTCGCTCTTGAAGTCTTCGCAGAAGTTCTTGTTGAGGTTGGCGGTGCCGTCGAAGTCCAGCTTCCAGCAGCCCACGTAGCCGGCCTCGTCGATCGGGTAGTGCAGTTCGGTGTTGTCCGCCGAGTTGCCCGCGTTGGAGAAGCCGTTGAAGTCCGGTCCGATGTTGCCCAGGGGCAGCGTTACGGTACCGCCCTGTTGCAAGTCGGCGGCCTTCTTGGCGTTGACGCTGACCAGCTTGCTCAGGTCGCCGGAGGCATCCTGTGCCTTGGCGCTCTGGGCGGTGGTTGAGGCGCCACCGCTGCCGCAAGCGGTCAGCGCAAGGGCCGCCACGACGGCGGTGAGGCCGCCGATCCTGGTCCGATTTTTCATGTGATCCCCTTCATTTTTTTCGTGCGAGTGTGATGCGTGGGTTCTCGGGTGGTGTGCTGGTGAGGTGATTCAGTGGTTTTCGTGGACAACCAGCATGTCCGCGTCCAGTTCGCCGTCCGGGTAGAAGCAGGCGAACTGCTGGTCGGTGGCGGACGCTTCGAGGGCCGGTTCCAGGGTCAGGCACTTCTCCTGCTTGGCCGGCGGCAGGGCCGCGAACACGGGACAGCGGGTGGCGAAGTTGCAGCCCGCCGGTGCTTCCAGCGGCGAGGGCAGGTCGCCCTGGAGGATGATCCGCTCGCGGGTGCGCTCCAGCTCCGGATCCGGTACCGGGATCGCGGAGAGCAGGGCGCGGGTATAGGGGTGGCGGGGGTTGTCGAAGACGGCGTCGACGTCGCCGATCTCCACGATTTTGCCCAGGTACATGACGGCAACGCGGTTGGAGATGTGCCGGACCACGGAGAGGTCATGGGCCACCATGAGGTAGCTGAGGCCGAGTTCGGCACGAAGCTTGTCCAGCAGGTTGATGACGCCGGCCTGCACCGACACGTCCAGGGCGGAGACGGGCTCGTCCAGGACCACCAGCCGGGGGTTCACCGCGAGGGCGCGGGCAATGCCGATGCGCTGGCGCTGGCCGCCGGAGAACTGGTTGGGGAACCGGTTGACGTGGTCCGCCTGCAGGCCCACCAGCTCCATGAGCTCCATGATCCGCTTCCGGATGGCAGCCTTCGGCATGCCCAGGTTTTCCATCGGCTCGGCAAGGACCTCATAGACGGTGAAGCGCGGATCCAGTGCCCCGGTGGGATCCTGGAACACCATCTGCAGTTCCTTGCGCATGGCACTCTTGGCCCGGGCGTCCGCGGCCTGCTTGTTGCTCAGCCCGCCAATCACCACCTCGCCGTCCTGGTCTTTGTGGAATTCCATGATTTCCAGCAGGGTGGTGGTCTTTCCGCAGCCCGACTCGCCCACGATCGAGAAGCACTCGCCCTCGCGGATATCGAAGCTCAGCCCGTCCACGGCCTTCACCGTGCCGATCCTGCGCTTGATCAGGGCGCCCTTCATCAGGGGAAAGTGCTTCCTGACGTCGCGGAGTTCCAGGACAGTCTTGCGTTCGTGCCGCGGAAGGCTGTCAAAACGGGACACCGGCACGGCCGGGACGGCGAAAACCGTGTGGACATCGACGTCGGCGAGGGCTTCGCTCTTGATGCAGGCGGCGCTGTGCCCGGTACCGGGCGCCACCGCCCGAAGATCCGGTTCGCCGTCGAGGCAGGCCTCGGTGGCCAGCGGGCAACGCGGCGCGAACGAACAGCCCGTGGGCGGCTGGGTGAGGTTCGGGGGGATGCCATCGATCGGCACCAGCGACGATTTTTCCGCGACGTCCACGCGCGGGACCGCGCCGAGCAGGCCCATGGTGTAGGGCATCCGCGGGCTGTAGTAGATGTCATCGACGCTGCCGGTCTCCACCGGCCTGCCCGCGTACATCACCATGATGTCGTCCGCCATGCCGGCGACCACGCCGAGGTCGTGCGTGATCATGACGACGGCGGCGCCGGTCTCCTCCTGGGCGGCGTGGAGCACCTCGAGGACCTGCGCCTGGATGGTGACGTCCAGCGCCGTCGTCGGCTCGTCGGCGATCAGGACCCGCGGGTTGTTGGCGATGGCGATGGCGATCATGACGCGCTGGCGCATGCCGCCGGAGAACTCGTGCGGGAAGGCCTTGAGCCGGTCCTTCGGGCTGGGGATGCCGACCAATCCCAGCAGTTCGACGGCGCGGGCTTCCTTGGCCTGCTTGCTCATGGTCGGGTTGTGGACGGTCAGGGCCTCGATGATCTGGGTGCCGACCGTGTAGACCGGGGTCAGGGAGGACAGCGGATCCTGGAACACCATCGCGAGGTCGCTGCCGCGGTGGCGGCACATGGCCTTGTCGCTAAGGCCCAGGAGCTCCTTGCCCTGCAGCCGGACGGACCCGGTGATTTCCGCCGTCGGGGGCAGCAGGCCCATGATCGCCATGGACGTGACCGATTTGCCGGAGCCGGACTCGCCCACGATGCCCAGCGTCTTGCCGGGCATCACGTCGAAGTCGACGCCGCGCACCGCGTGCACCACGCCGTTTTCGGTGTTGAAGCGGACGTTGAGGTCCCGGACGGAGAGGACTGCGTCGGTGGGGGCGTGCAGCCCGGCGGCGTGGAGGCGCTCGGCGGTGCCCTGGGCGGTGTCCCGTGCGGTGGTGTTGCTGGTCATTTGATCTTCTTCTGTGTTTTGCCAGACTGTTTCTTGCCAGTGGCGCTATTCCGCTTCGTGCGGCCAACGGAGCTGGAGCTGGGGTCGAACGCGTCGCGGAGGCCGTCGTTCATCATGGCGAGCGAGCCGGTCAGCAGGAACATCACAATGAGGGGAGCCCAGAACATCCACGGAAACGTGGAGACCTGGGAGGTCGACTGGCCGATCAGTACGCCCAGGCTCACGTCGGGGACCTTGATGCCGATGCCGATGAAGGAGAATGCAACCTCGGCGAGGATGGCGCCGGTGACCCCGCGGGTGACTTCCAGGACCAGCAGGGAGCCGATGTTCGGCACGAGGTGGCGCCAGACGATCCGGTGCGGCGGGATGCCCATGTACTGGGAGGCTTTGACGAAGTCACGCTGCATGAGTGAGAGCGACAGGGACCTGATGAGGCGTGCGGTGCCCATCCAGCTGAAGACCAGCAGCACGACGATGAGCAGCAGCCAGCTCGGGACGGTGTTCTTCAGGCCGTTGGCGCCGCCGCTCGTGGCCACCGCGACTACCAGCAGGGCCGGCATCATGATCAGGGCTTCGAGGATGAACAGCATGACCTTGTCCACCTTGCGCCCGAAGAACGCCATGGTGCAGCCGTAGACGGCGGCGATCAGCACCGAGACGAGGCCGACGACGACGCCGATCAGGATGGAGACCCTGGTGCCCTCGACGGTCAGGGCGTAGAGGTCGATCCCGGCCTGGGAGGTGCCCAGCAGGTGCTCCGCGGAGGGCGGCATGCCGATGTTGAAGGGGTCGATGGTCTCCTTGTCCCAGCTGCTGAAGAAGCCGCCGATGAAGGAGAAGAGGGTCAGGGCCAGGAAGATGGCCAGGCCGGCGACGGCGGTGCGGTTGCGCAGGAAGCGTCGCAGGATGATCCGCGACTTGCCGATCACGACGTCGTCGCCGCCGAACTTTCCTTCGTCCAGGACGGCGGCCGGGTCAATCGTGTTGAGGTTGGTCATGATTACTGCACCCGCACTCTCGGGTCGACGAGCGTGGTGGCGAAGTCGGCGAGGATCGCCCCGACCGCAAAAATGACGGAGCCGTAGGCGAGCGTCGCGGTGGCCGCGTTGACGTCCTGCAGGGCGATCGAGTCGATGGACCAGGACCCGACCCCGTGCCAGGCGAAGATTTTCTCGGCGAAGAAGCCGCCGGCGAAGATGG
Source organism: Arthrobacter sp. 131MFCol6.1 (assembly GCF_000374925.1). GTDB lineage: Bacteria > Actinomycetota > Actinomycetes > Actinomycetales > Micrococcaceae > Arthrobacter. Next base: position 108,744 of record NZ_KB895550.1, on the reverse strand, counting down.
CCGGGATGGTGAACGCAATGCTCTGCGCCACGGGGATGAAGGACACCCGCAGGGCGTGCCGGCTGATGGCCTGGTTGCGGGTCAGGCCCTTGGCCCGTGCCGTCCTGACGAAGTCGGCGTTGACGTTGTCCAGCAGGTACTGGCGCTGGGCGATCTGGTAGGCACCCCAGCCCACTATCGTGATGGCGAACGTGGGCACGGCGTAGTGGGCGAGCATGTCGACGAACTGGGCCCAGCCGTCGCCGTCGAGGCCCGGGGTGGAGATGCCGGTGACAAAGAAGACGCGCTCCCCCACCGACTCGTTGATGTTGATGGCGCCCAGCTGCACCAGGAAGTAGGCGATCGGCGCGGGGACGATGTACATGAGGTAGCTGTACGAGGTGATGGCCCGGTCCGAGGCCTTGTACTGGCGGGCCGCGGTGAAGACGCCGAGGGCGACGCCGATCACGAGGGTCAGGATGATTGAGGCAAGGAAGAGCCGGGTTGAGATCCAGACCCGGTCGCCGAACTCGGCGTTGATGAAGGCGCCGTTGGGGCTCCGGCCCCAGTCCCAGCGGGTGAGTATGCCGGTGAGCCAGTCGACGTAGCGCTCCCACGGGCTGAGCGTGGGATCGAGCCCCTTGAGCCGGAAGGAATTGACCACCTGCTCGGGCGTGGGCCGCGGAATCCGCTCCTGCTCAAGCAGCGCCGGCTGCAGCGTGCTCACAGCCAGGAGATAGCCGGAACTGGTGGTCAGGAAGATCATGAAGACATACGTGAGCGCACGTTTTGCGAGATATCGAAGCATGGAGCGGCTAGTTCTGGATCGCCGTTGCCTGAGCGGATCGGGGCGTCAAGGCTGCGGCCGCACGGGCGGGCCTGCCTGTTCCAAGGACAAGATTATTCACAACGTCGATCCTTCCGTCGTCCCCATCCGGCAGCGGGTTCCGCGGCCGGTTCGGGAGTATGGCCAGTTGGTTTCCGGCCGCCCGCATGCCTTGCGGCTGAGCCCTTGTGGGCTATGTTGCGGGTCACATTCCAGAGGAAGCTATCACATCAGCCGGGCTCCGCCGGGTTTCCACGGGCCGCGACACGGCGGCTTCGCCACAGATCGTTATGAATAACTCCGCGGAATGGATTTGGCCCACGGAACCGGCGGCACCGGCGGAATCTGACGCAGCGTTAGGATCCGCACACTACGCGCGTGACAAGTTCCCGCCAGGTGTCCGCAAGGCGCTCCGGCGCAATTGAGTGCACGCCGACGGAATGGAGCAGCAGTTCCGGCTCCAGCGACGCCCCCAGGGCCGACGCCATGAGCCACGGGTCCGCCGTCACGCCGGCGTCGCGCAGCAGCATCTCAAGATGGCGGTGCCAGAGGACGGCCGGCGGGACATCGAACCTGTTGTAGACCGAGGCGTCGGCGGCCCGCGCCAGCTCCCCGAATTCCAGGATCCAGTCAATGCGGGCGGCGCCTACGGCGATCAGCCGCTCCAGGGGCGGAGCCCCGGGCCCCACCGGGGGCGGGCCGAACATGAAGCGGCCCTGGAATTCGGCCTCCGCGTCGCTGAGGAGCGCCATCATCAGGCCGGCACGGCTGCCGAACCGCCGGAAGATTGTCCCTTTTCCGACTCCGGCGCGCTGCGCCAGCCGGTCCATGGTGAGGGCGTCGACGCTCGATTCCTCCACGATTTCCCGGGCGGCGCAGAGCAGGAGCTCCCTGTTGCGCATCGCGTCGCGGCGCGCTGATTCTGCGGCGGGCGCGGCGGGGCGCCCTCCCCCGGACTGGGCACCGGGACGGATCGGGATGAGGCTCACACCGCTGATTCTAGCGCCCCGGAATATAACCGGACCGCAGTCCGTTTAGCATGGGTGAAGGCCCCCAAAGCCTCACGATCCACCAGCCGCCGGAATCACCCTGCGGCGTGATGCACAGGAGTACACATGTCCAAGAAGACCATCCTCACGCTCGTCGGCAGCCTTCGCGCCGGCTCCACCAACCTGCAGCTCGCCGAGGCCATCGCGCTCAACGCGCCGGAACAGGTGGACGTGGTCATTCACGAGAGCCTGGGCAACATCCCCTTCTACAACGAAGACATCGACGTCGAAGGCCAGGTGCCCGCGGCCGCCGCCGCCCTGCGTGCCGCCGCCAACGAGGCCGACACCATCCTTCTGGTCACGCCGGAGCACAACGGCACCGTCCCGGCCTCGCTGAAGAACGCCATCGACTGGCTGTCCCGCCCCTTCGGCGCAGGCGCCCTGTCCGGGAAGCCCACCGCGGTTGTCGGAACCGCCTTCGGCCAGTTCGGCGGCGTATGGGCCCAGGACGAGGCCCGCAAGGCCGTCGGCATCGCCGGCGCCCAGGTCCTCGAAAACGTCAAGCTGGCAGTCCCGGGCTCGATGGTCCGCTTCGCCGAGGTCCACCCCAAGGACGACGCCGAAGTTGTCGAGCAGATCAAGGGTGTGTTCGACGCACTGGCCGAGGCTCCCGCTGCGGAAGCGGCCTAAACTACCGCACCCGCGCTCCGCTCCAGATACCTCCCGGGGCCCCCGGCAGCACACGGCTGCCGGGGGCCCCGGGCCGTCCGACGCGCACCCGGCGGATTTCAGGCCGGGGCCATCTGGAAACAATCGTTTCCCCCAAGACAACACGGGTAGTATCCTTGGGTTTGTGACCCACGAAACACTTGATGCCGCCGCAGCAGTACTTCCGGCCGAGGCCATTGACGCAATCGAACGTGCGGCTACGTCCGCCCACCGCCACGAGATTCTGTTCTCGGAGCGCGCAGCAAATATCAAGCAGTCGGCAGTCCGGGATGTCTTCGACATCTCGATGCGCCCCGGCCTAGTTTCCCTCGCCGGCGGCAGCCCCTACCTGCAGTCCCTGCCGCTGGAACGCCTGGGCCAGACCGCCGCGAAGATCATCGCCGAGCAGGGGATGACCGCCCTGCAGTACGGCGGCGGCCAGGGCACCGAAGAACTCCGCATCCAGATCTGCGAGGTCATGGCGGCAGAGGGCATCCTCGACGCCGACCCCGCGAACGTCGTCATCACGGCCGGCTCGCAGTCCGCGCAGGATGTAGCCACCAAGGTGTTCTGCAATCCGGGCGACGTGGTCCTCGTGGAGGACCCCACCTATGTCGGGGCCCTCAACACCTTCGAGGCCTACCAGGTGGAGGTCGAAACGGTGCCGATGGACGGTGACGGCATCATCCCTGATCTGCTGGAGGCAAAGATCGCCGCCCTCCAGACCGCGGGCAAGAACGTCAAGTTCCTCTACACTATCCCCAGCTTCAACAACCCGTCCGGCATCACCCTGTCCGCGGAACGCCGCCAAAGTGTGGTGGATATATGCCGTCGCGCGAATATTCTGGTGCTGGAGGACAACCCCTACGGACTGCTCCGCTTCGACGGCAAGCCGCTCACCCCCTTGCGGGCAGCCAACCCGGATGACGTCATCTACATGGGGTCCTTTTCCAAGATCTTCGCCCCGGGCCTGCGGATCGGCTGGGCCCTGGTCCCGGCCCACCTGCAGCGCCGGTATTACCTGGCATCGGAGGCCGTCACCCTGTGCCCGCCGACGCTGAACCAGATGCTGGTGTCGGCCTATCTGCGCGACTACGACTGGCGCGGCCAGATCGAGACGTACCGCGGGCTGTACCAGGAACGCTGCGAGGCAATGCTTGCCGCCCTGGCCGAATACATGCCGGAGGGACTGACCTGGACGCACCCCGAGGGCGGGTTCTTCGTCTGGGTCACGCTGCCCGACGGCGTGGACACCTACCCGCTGCTGAAGAAGGCCATCGACGCCGGCGTCGTCTTCATTCCGGGCGCAGCCTTTACGAACACGGACGATCCGTCGAACAAGATCCGGCTGGCGTTCAGCGCGGTGCCGCCCGAATCGATCCGCGAGGGCGTGCGGCGTCTCGCGCCGGTCCTGCGGGAAGCGCTGGCCGCCCTGTAGCGTGAGCACCGGCAGGACCCCTGCCGGGCCTCGACAGCGGCCCGGACCTTGTTGATCGCCAGACAGGCACATTGAACAGCATTACTCGTTGAAAGAGGAGCAGTCCATGACCGGAATTATCGTCGTCGGCGTCGACGGCAGTGAAACTGCCCTGCGGGCGGCGCACACCGCCCGCGACCTCGCGGTTTCCATGGGGGCGACACTTCATGTGGTCAGCGCCTTTGACAGCGACAAGACCCAGGTCTTCGGCAGCGGCAGTGACGAGTGGATCGTTTCCGACGCCGGCAACGCCGAGAAGGTCGCGCGGACGGTGGCGGACGGCCTGCGCCGCCCGGACACCAACGTCACTCATGCCGCCGCCCGGGGCAAGCCCGCCGAGGCCCTGATCCGCGAAGCAGAACGGACCGGCGCCCGGATGATCGTGGTCGGCAACCGGCGCATGAGCGGGATCGGCCGGGTCTTGGGGAGCGTTGCGAACAGCGTGGCCCACAACGCCCCCTGCGACGTCTACATCGCCAAGACCGACGCCGACTGAGGCGCTACAGCTTCTCCGGTGCCGCCGCCTGTACAGCGGCCTGGCCTGTGTCTGATCCTGCGGACCCAAGCATCCGGCGCAGGATTTTTCCTGAGGCCGACTTCGGCACGGCCTCGATGAACTCCACCCGTCGGATTTTCTTGAACGGCGCCACTCGGGCTGCCACGAAGTCCACGACGCCCGCCACGTCCAAGGCATCGCCGTCCGCGCCCGGCTGGCGGACCACGAACGCCTTGGGCACTTCCTGGCCGTCGGCATCGAGGGAGCCGACCACCGCGGAGTCGGCGATGCCGGGGTGGGTGAGGAGCACCGCCTCCAGTTCCGCCGGGGCGATCTGGTAGCCGTTGTACTTGATCAGTTCCTTGAGCCGGTCCACGACCGTCACTACCCCGTCCGCCCGCACCGTGGCGATGTCCCCGGTGTGCAGGAAGCCGTCCGCGTCCAGGGTGTCCGCGGTTTCCTGCGGCCGGTTGAGGTAGCCCAGCATCACGTTCGGTCCGCGGCACAACAGGTGCCCCGGCGCGCTGGTTCCTTCCGCGGGAACCGGGATCTCCTCCCCCGTGGCCGGGTCCACGAGGCGGCACTGCATGTTCGGCACTGTGTACCCCACGGAACTGACGGGGACGCTGAGTCCATCGCGGCCTGCACGCGGAATGAGGTGCGACACCGGGCTCATCTCGGTCATGCCGTAGCCCTGCAGGACCCGGCAGCCGAGACGTTCGGCCAGGCGCGTGCCGAGTTCGCCGTCCAGCGGCGCCGCGCCGGACAAGGTGGTGTGCACCGAGCTGAGGTCGTACTCGGCTACGAGCGGGTGCTTGGTCAGCGCCACGGCCACGGGAGGGGCGATGAACAGGTAGCTGCACCGGTGGTCCTGGATGATCCGCAGGAACTCAGGCAGATCGAACCGGGGCATGGTGACAAGCCTGGCCCGCTGGCGCAGTGCGAGGTTCAGCAGCACGGTCAGTCCGTAGATGTGGAAAAACGGCAGCAGCGCCAGGATCCGGTCGTCGGGGCCGACGTCGAGCAGGCCCCTGGCCTGTTCCACATTGGCGACCAGGTTCCGGTGGCTGAGCATGACCCCCTTCGGCCGGCCGGTGGTGCCGGAGGAGTAGGGCAGCACGGCCACATGCGTGGCGGGATCGAACGAGACGCGGGGAGCCGGTGCGCCCACGGCGAGCAAGTCGGCCAGCGAGGGGTGGCCGTCGGCGCCGTCGAGCACCACGAGCCGTGAGGCAGGGATCCCGGTCCTTTCGGCGGCCTCCCGGGCGGCCGGCAGCAGCGCCGATACGGTGAAGAGCCAGTCAGCGCCGGCGTCGGTGAGCTGGGCGGCGATCTCGTCCGCCGTGTACAGGGCGTTGATGGTGGTGACCGTGGCGCCGGCCCGGAGCAGTCCGTGGAAGACGGTCGCAAAGGCGGGGACGTTGGGGCACAGGATGGCGGCCACGCCGTTCACGCCCAGGCCCTGGGCGGCGACGGCGCCGGCGAGGGCGTCGATCTGCCCGCGCAGTGCCCGGTAGGTGGTCTCCGCACCGCTGGCGCCATCGACGACGGCGACCCGGTCCAGGTCCTCCTCTGCCAGCGCGCCGAAAAGGTAGTCATAAATGCCGAGGTTGGGAACATCGACGTCGGGGTACGGGCTTGAAAACACGCAGCATCTCCTTTGATCCGCTTCCGCCCGGGCTGTCGGCGGCTGGTGCCACTCTAGTGCCGGGGCGTATCCGCGGGACGGGACGGCGCGGGCTCGACTGCGACTGGACTTGACGAGGATCACCCCCAGCCGTGGGCAGCCTCACCGCCCAGCGGGCCGCCCGGCACGGACCGGCTCAGTAAAATGGGAGGTGCCCTGCGATGGTGCGGACGTTTCGAGAACCCACCTACCAAGGGAGCCCCATGATCACTCTTCAGCGCCGCCAGCTGGTTGGCCACGACATCCTGCTGGCCCGGCACGGCAACCACATCAGCGCCATGCGCGTGGACCGCGGTGCCGGGCGCGTTGTGGCGTTCCTGGACGACGGATCAACCGACAGCGCACCCAACCTGATTGCCCCGGGCCTGCGCATGCCCGACACCATGCGCAGCGTGCTCCGTGAGGACTGGAAGTTCCTGACGGGAATCAGCGCGTGCAGTGCGGGGCTCGCGGGCCTGATGTTTGCCGCCTCGGCCGCCCTCGCCCGCATGAGCGGCGATCCCGCGCTGGTCCAGATCCTGACCGCATACTCGGGAAACTGAGCGCCCCGGGCCAGGCGGCCCGCGCCTGGGAAACCCCACGACTGGGAAACCCCAACACTGACAAACCCCGCCGCTGAAATGGTTCAGCGGCGGGGTTCTGTCGTTTCGTGGCCAGTTTCGCCGGCTAGTCCAGCAGCAGGGCCGGCTCTTCCAGGATGGCGGCGACGTCGGCCATGAAGCGGGCCGACAGGTCGCCGTCCACCACGCGGTGGTCGAAAGAGCCGCCGAGGGTGGTGATCCAGCGCGGAATGACTTCGCCGTCCAGGACCCAGGGCTTTTGCTTGATGGTGCCGAACGCCACGATCGCGACCTCGCCCGGGTTGATGATCGGCGTGCCGGTATCGATCCCGAGGGCGCCGATATTGGTCACGGTGAGCGTGCCGCCCCGCATCTGGGCAGGCTGGGTCTTGCCGGCCCGCGCCGTGGTGGCGAGCTCGTTCAGGGCCAGGGCCAGCTGCTTGAGCGAGAGGTCCTGGGCGTTCTTGATGTTCGGCACCATCAGCCCGCGGGGCGTCGCGGCCGCGATGCCCAGGTTCATGAAGTGCTTGACGTGGATCTCCGCGGAATCGCTGCCGTCCGGGTTGTCCACCCACGTCGCGTTGACACTCGGGTTTCGCGCCGCGGCCCAAATAACCGCCTTGGCCAGGATCAGCAGCGGGGAGACCTTGATGCCTTCGAAGTCGCGGGAGGCTTTGAGGCGCTTGACGAATTCCATCGTGCGGCTGGCGTCGACGTCGACAAAGATGCTCACGTGCGGCGCGGCGAACGCGGATTCGACCATGGCCTTTGCGGTGGCCTTGCGGACGCCCTTGACCGGGATCCGCTCGATCCGCTGGTCCTGCGGGCGGCCGGACTTGCCCCAGAACGAGTCCGCCTTGTCCACCTCGGCGTCACGCTGGGCCTGGTAGCTCACCAGGTCCTCACGGGTCACTTCACCGCGGGCGCCGGTGGGCACGACGTCGGCCAGGTTGATCCCAAGGTCGCGGGCGATCTTGCGGACCGGCGGCTTGGCCAGCACCTTGCCGACCAGGCCGTTGATGGCACCGCCCAGGGTGGGGCGCGCGTCAACCGAGTCGTCGGGGGCTGTGGCCGCGTCGGCAGGGCGGCTGGCCGCGTCCGGGTTGATCCATATGTCGTGGTCCTCTACACCCACCCGCTCGGCCACCGGGGCGGCAGCGCCGGTAGCCGCAGTGGAGGCCGGGGCTTCGTGGCCGGCGGCCGAAGGGGCGGAAATCCGCCGCCGGCGCTTGACGGCGTCGGCCTTGGGACCGGAGCCCACCAGCGGCCCGCCGGCCGGGCGCCCGGCTGCTTCGCCGGCGTCGGACGTATCAGACGGCAGCGTGCCGTACATGGGCGCGGCGGCGGCCCGCTCCTGGGCGGCAGGCGCTGCGGCAGGCGCAGCGGCAGGTGCCGCGGCGGCCGGCTCCGGGGCGGCGACGGCGTCGCTCACACTGATGATCGGCGTGCCGACATCCACCGTGACCCCCTCGGGCACCAGCAGTTCGGTGACGGTTCCCGCGAACGGTGAGGGCAGTTCCACCAGGGACTTGGCCGTCTCGATCTCGCACAGGACGTCGTTGATGGCCACGGTATCGCCGGCCTTGACCTTCCAGGCGACGATTTCGGCCTCCGTCAGCCCTTCGCCGACGTCGGGCAGGTTGAACTTGTTGAGCGTCATGGGTCCTCGTCAGTACGCCAGGGCGCGGTCGAGCGCCTCAAGGATGCGGTCGATGTCCGGCAGGTAGTCTTCTTCGACCTTGGCCACGGGGTAGGGCATGTGGAATCCCCCGACGCGGATGACGGGGGCCTCCAGTGAATGGAACGCCCGTTCGCTGATCCGTGCGGCGATTTCGCCGCCGATGCCGCCGAATGTGGGGGCCTCGTGGGCCACGATCAGCCGGCCCGTCTTCCGGACCGAGGCCGTGACGGTGTCGAAGTCGATCGGCGAGATGGATCGGAGGTCGATTACCTCGACGCTGTGGCCGTCCTCGGCGGCGGCCTCGGCCGCGGCGAGGGCCACGGGCACCAGCGGGCCGTAGACGACGACGGTCGCGTCGGTGCCCTCGCGGAGCACATGCGCCTTGAAGGGGTCCGCGGACGCGCCGGGGGTCTCGGTGTCGACCTCGCCCTTGAGCCAGTAGCGGCGCTTGGGTTCGAAGACGATTACCGGATCCTGGCAGTCGACGGCCTGCTGGATCATCCAGTAGGCATCGTGCGGATTGGACGGCGTGATGATGCGCAGCCCGGCCGTGTGGGCGAACAGCGCCTCCGGCGATTCGGAGTGGTGCTCAATGGAGCCGATGCCGCCGCCGTACGGGATCCGGATGACGACGGGAACGGTCAGGTTGCCGTTGCTGCGCGAGTGCATCTTGGCCAGCTGGGTGGTGATCTGGTTGAACCCCGGGAACACGAAGCCGTCGAACTGGATCTCGCAGACCGGCTGGTAGCCGCGCAGGGAGAGGCCGATCGCGGTGCCGATAATCCCGGATTCGGCCAGCGGGGTATCCACCACGCGGTCGGCGCCAAATTCGGCGATCAGCCCGTCGGTGACCCGGTAGACGCCGCCAAGGGCCCCGATGTCCTCGCCCATCAGCAGCGAGCGGGGGTTGTTGCTCAGCGTGGCCCGCAGACCCTCATTGATGGCTTTCGCAATGGTCATGGTGGTCATCAGCGGGCCGCCCTGTCTGTCTGGACTGTATCTGCCTCTTCGGCGGACGCCTCATCGGCGGTCGCCTCGTCGGCGAACCCCGCGCTGTATTCCTCGAACCAGGCCAGTTCCTCGGCCACCAGCGGGTGGGCCTCCACGTAGGTGTTGGCGAAGGCGGTCCGGATGTCCGGGGTTTCCAGGTCATGGGTGGTCTTGCGGACGTAGGCGGCGAGCTCGTCGCCGTCGGCCCTGACCTGCTCGAAGAAGCTGTCATCCGCGAGGCCCTCGGCCCGGAGATACTTCTCCAGCCGTGCCAGCGGGTCCTTGGCACGCCACAGGCCCTCTTCGGCGGATCCGCGGTACTTGGTGGGGTCATCGGCCGTGGTGTGCGCCCCGACCCGGTAGGTGAACGCCTCGATCAGCACGGGACCATGGCCGTCGCGGGCACGCTCCAGCGCCCATTCCGTGACCGCGTGGACCGCGATCACGTCATTGCCGTCCACCCTGATGCCGGGGAAGCCGTAGCCCTTGGCGCGGTTGGCCAGCGGGATGCGGGTCTGCACGGAGCTCGGCACGGAGATGGCCCAGTGGTTGTTCTGGCAGAAGAAGACCACGGGCGCCTGGTAGGAGGCGGCGAACACCATGGATTCATGGACGTCCCCTTCGGAGCTGGCGCCGTCGCCGAAGTACACCATGACGGCGGCGTTCGGCTCCACCGCCTGTCCCGCCTCCCCGCTGGCGACGGCGTTGGCGGCCGCCAGTTTCTGGTCCCGCTGGATGCCCATGGCGTAACCGACGGCGTGCGGGGTCTGGGCGGCCAGGACCAGCGTGTAGAGGTGGAAGTTCGTGTCCTTCGGGTTCCAGCCGCCGTTGGAGACGCCCCGGAACTGGCGCAGCAGCTCGGCCAGGTCCACATTCCGCGTCAAGGCCACGCCGTGCTCGCGGTAGGTCGGGAAGATGTAGTCCTGCGGCTGGCTGGCCCGTCCGGAGCCGATCTGGGCGGCTTCCTGCCCCGTGAGCGGGACCCACAGGGCCAGTTGGCCCTGCCGTTGCAGGGCGGTGGCTTCCACGTCGAAGCGGCGGATCTTGGCCATGTCCGCGTAGAAACCGCGCAGCGTGTCCGGATCCAGCTTCTCGGCGTACTTTGAGAAGACCGGGTCCGAGCCCAGGGTGCCGTCCGGGCCCAGCAACTGCACCATAGGCTCGGCGGGGTCGCCGAGTTGGGCCTCGGCCTCGGCCTCGAGCTGGTCATCCATTTCGGTTCCGTCGAACTCGGTAGAGGGCAGATGTGTGGCGCCCATACCGTCTCCTTGCTTGCCGCATCCGAATGCGCCGCAATCGCTGGGATATATGCCGGACCGGGAATACATTCCGGGTCCGGCATATATTTTGGCTTACTGGTCCTTACTTTATCCGCACGGGGCGGCCTGAGCGCGCAGTGTTAAGCGCTAGGAACGCTGCGGCGGTTTTGTATAGATCGCACAGAGCTCCAGGAAACGGGTGTTGGCTTCCGTTTCGCCGATGCTGACCCGGACGCCCTCGTTGCCGAAGGCACGCACGGACAGTGCCCGTTCCGCCGCGAGGGCGGCGAATTCCGCGCTGTTTTCGCCCAGATTGAGCCAGACAAAGTTGCCCTGGGCCTCGGGAACGAACCATCCGAGTTCACGCAGTCCGGCCGTGACCCGGTCCCGTTCGTCCACCAGGCTTTGTACCCTTTCTACAACATCGGCGAAGTGCTCGAGCGATGTAACGGCAGCCGTTTCCGCGATCTGGGACACGGCGAAGGGGGTGGCAGCGACGCGCAGGTGCTGTGTCAGTTCGGGCCGGGAGACGCTGTAGCCCACGCGGAGTCCGGCGAGGCCGTGCGCTTTTGAGAAGGTCCGCAGGACAACGACGTTGGGGTATTTGCGGTACATGGCGATGCCGTCCACGGCGTCGCCGGCGCGCACGAATTCCTGGTAGGCCTCGTCGATGACCACCACGACGTCGGCCGGAACGGCGTTGATGAAGCGCTCCGTTTCCTCGGCCGTCAAGATGGGTCCGGTCGGGTTGTTGGGGGTGCACAGCAGGATCATCCGCGTCCGCGCAGTCACCGCGGCGGCCATGGCGTCCAGGTCATGGCGCCCGTCGGCCGTCAGCGGGATCCGGACGCTCTCGGCACCGGCCAGTCCGACGCAGATCGGGTAGGCCTCAAACGAGCGCCAGGCGTAGATGACTTCGTCGGCCTTGCCGTCGTCGTTCTGGCCGGCGAAGGTGGTCAGCAGCTGGTTCAGGGCGCCCAGGCTGCCGGCGCCCGTGACGATGTCCTCGGCGGGAACATCCAGGAAGCGGGCGAGCGATTCACGCAGCCTGCTACTGAGCGGATCGGGGTAGCGGTTGAAGTCGGTCTGCGCCGCGATGGCCTGCTGCACTGCAGGGATCGGGGGCAACGGGTTTTCGTTGGAGGACAGCTTGTAGCTGGCCAGGCCTTCCACGGGGACGGGGGGTTTTCCGGCCGCGTAGCGGGGGAGGAGGTCTACCACCGGACGGGGCCTGATGCCCCCGGCCGGGTTTTCTGATGAAGTCATGCCAACTAGCCTACTTCGGGTCACTGCCGCTGTTGCGGGAGATGATCGCGGCCCCTATGGGACGGCCGCTGCCGACATGGGGAATATGGTCCCTGCCGTCGCCGCCTGGCGTATGACAGCATGGGGCCATGCGCTCATTCATCGTACGAGTCATCATCAACGGGTTGGCCCTGGCAATCGCCTGCTGGATCCTCACGGGCCTGGACATTTCCACCCAGGGCAACGGCACCATCAGCACCGTACTGGGCTACCTGTTCATCGGCTTGATCTTCGGTCTGGTCAATGCCCTCGTCAAGCCCATCGTCAGCCTCCTGTCGCTGCCGATCACCATCCTCACCCTGGGCCTGTTCACCGTGGTCATCAACGCCGCGATGCTCTATCTGACGTCCTGGATCAGCAGCTACACCACTGTGCACTTCACCATTGACTCGTTCTTCTGGACCGCCGTGTTCGCCGCCATCATCATCAGCGCGGTGTCCCTCGTGGCGAGCTTCCTTCCCGCCCTCGATCGTTAGAAGCGCCCGCGCCGTGCGGTCCCGAAGTGGTTGCGGGCGTTGCCCGCGGTTCCGGCCGGGCCTCGCGCCGGAGCGAGAACCGGGTCACCGTCGCCGCCCCGCCGGTCCCCACGACCGCGGCCAGCGCCGCGGTGGAGTCCTGCAACGTGTTGTCCCGGCTCGCCGAGATGAGCGCGGCCCCGTCGGCGTAATTCTCCAGCCGGTGCCCCGGACCCAGGCCGACGTCCTGGAGCGGCGGCACAGCCAGCGGGTTGGTGAGGGTCACGGTCACCCGGTCCCTGGTGTCCGGGTTCGCCTGTCCGTCTGCCCCCGGCACCCAGTCCTGCTCATGTTCCAGGTGCAGGCTGCGGATCCCCGGTCCCGGGCTGATGCCGCCCACCGGCGAGCCCGCGGTCAGCACGAACTTGAGGTCGTACTCGGCCAGGACAGCGCGGTCCTTGCTGAGATTCATCGCGTGGATCCCGCCCTGGCTGTAACCGACGGCCACGAGCTGATCGCCGGCCTCGGCCCCGGCCTGCCGCAACGCCTCCCGGATGGCCTCCGCCGTCGACGCCGAGCCATAGCCCAGGGCCTCGGCGATGCCGGCGGGGTCAAAGGGGTTGGTGCCTTCCGGCAGGGCACCCTGCTGGGTTCCGGGAATGACCACCACCCACGCGGGCCGGGATCCGCCGTCGAGCTCGATAACCTCGATCCGGCCGCCGCGCTCTCCCACTCCCCCGGCCCGCCGCAACAGCCCGGCCGGTGAGAGGTCGACGTCGGCCGTAAACGTCTCCCGGCCCACGATGCTGACCGGACGGGGTTTGAGGAACACGAGCCCCGGCGCTTCCGAGGCGTCCCGGACCAGGCGGCGGATATCAGTGGGGCCGGCCAGGGCGCCGGCTACGGCGGCCAGGGGCCCGGGCAGGCCAAGCAGCACGGCGAGATTCCGGGGCGCCATGGCGACCCAGTCTTCAACGATCCCGCGCACCCCGGGCAGGGCGAAGGGCTCCGGCGCTGCGCCGTACTCGGAGCCGTGAAGTCCCATCCGCAGCAGCAGGGCATTCCGGGCTTCGGCATATTCGTATTCACGGTGACTGGCGCGGACGTCGTCGCCGATCCGCTGAAGTTGCGCCCGGACGCGTCCGACGTCCCGGCCGGCCTCCCCCACGGCGATGATGGCGTTGCTGCCGCTGGTGTAGGACTCGGACTGATAGGGAAAGAGTGCGCGCCGGACGGCGTCGGCCTCCACTTCAACCATTTGCAGCTGCCGGACCAGCCCGTCCAGTGCCGCGGCACCCGCCAGCAGCTCCTCAAACTGGAAGCTCACCCCGCCGATTCCGCCCCGGATGAGCAGGGTGCCGTCGCGCGGCGGCGCGGAAACCCCGGGGCTGCCGCCGGAGCCAGCCGGAGTGGCCTCGGCCATCAGGGTCCCGTCCGGTCCGCGGGCTGCGCCACATTCCGGGCGTGCCGGAGCACCACGGCAACAGCATCGAGCAGGGCATCCCGGCTCCGGCGCAGCGCCGCCGCGTGCAGGGACACGGCCATACGGTAGGCGCGGCCGGCCGGTGACTGCCAGGTCTGCAGGTCAAGGCGGGCGAGGGCGGCGAGCACCGCATCAGCCTCATCGGCGCACCGGGCCACGCGCGCCGCGAACTGCTGGATTTCGTAGCTGCGCGAAGCGCACTCGAGGGCGTCGGCGGCCGTCACGCCAAGAACCGCCACGTCCTGCACTGCCAGGCTTCCCGCCGGTCCCGGCGGGAAGCCTCCAGTCATTCCTCTGGTCATGAAACGACGCTAGCGGGGCGGCCGGTGCCCGCTGAAGAGCGCCGTCGGGCTATGTGGACAACGTCCCGGACCGCCATGCACTGCCAGCCGGCAATGTCATAAGGACGGGGGCGCTTAAGGCCCGGCGGCACTTCGTGAAAGAATCGGCACATGCCTGAAACTGCCGCCACAGCTGATACCCGCACGCCGTCCGGACGCCTGGCCCTCGCCGCGTCCGACCACCAGATCGCGCTCGGCCCGCTGGATGGCCGCTACCAGTCCGCCGTCGCGCCGCTGGTCGACTACCTTTCCGAGGCGGCCCTGAACCGCGACCGCGTGGCTGTTGAGGTCGAGTGGCTGATCCACCTGACCGGCAACAGCGTCCTGCCCGGGGCCGGCCCGCTCACGGCGGAACAACAGCAGCAACTGCGCGCGATCGTCACGGAGTTCGACGCCGCCTCCGTCACCGAACTGGCCGAGATCGAGGCCGTGACGGTCCACGACGTCAAGGCTGTCGAGTACTACATCGGCCGCCGCCTGCCCGGCATCGGAATCGACCGGCTGACCGCCATGGTGCACTTCGGCTGCACCTCCGAAGACATCAACAACCTCTCCTACGCCCTGGGCATCAAGGGGGCCGTAGAGGATGTGTGGCTGCCTGCGGCCCGCGCCCTCGTCGCCCAGATCAGCGCCATGGCCGGGGACAACCGCGCCGTGCCGATGCTCTCCCGCACGCACGGCCAGCCCGCCACGCCCACCACGCTGGGCAAGGAACTGGCCGTCATCGCGCACCGGCTGGGCCGGCAGCTGGACCGGATCGCCCGCACCGAATACCTCGGCAAGATCAACGGCGCCACCGGCACGTACGCCGCCCACGTCGCCTCCGTCCCGGGCGCCGACTGGGAGCACGTCGCCAAGAGCTTCGTCGAAGGCCTCGGCCTGTCCTGGAACCCGCTGACCACCCAGATCGAAAGCCACGACTGGCAGGCCGAACTCTATGCCGACGTCGCGCGTTTCAACCGCATCCTGCACAACGTCTGCACCGACATCTGGAGCTACATCTCGATCGGCTACTTCGTGCAGATCCCGGTGGCAGGCGCCACGGGTTCCTCGACCATGCCGCACAAGGTGAACCCGATCCGTTTCGAGAACGCCGAGGCCAACCTCGAGATCTCCTCCGGCCTGCTGGACGTGCTTGGCTCCACTCTGGTCACCTCCCGCTGGCAGCGAGATCTCACCGACTCCTCCTCGCAGCGCAACATCGGTGTGGCGTTCGGCCACTCGCTGCTCGCCATCTCGAACGTTGCCAAGGGCCTGGACCGGCTCAAGGTTGCCGAGGACGTGCTGGCCGCGGACCTGGACACGAACTGGGAAGTCCTCGGCGAAGCCATCCAGATGGTCATGCGCGCCGAGGCCATCGCAGGCGTCGACGGCATGGAAAACCCGTACGAGCGGCTCAAGGACCTGACCCGCGGCCAGCGCGTGGATGCCGCCCGGATGCAGGAATTCGTCCAGAGCCTCGGCCTGTCCGCCGACGCCGAAGCCCGCCTGCTGGCGCTGACCCCGGGCAGGTACACGGGCATCGCGGACCAGCTGGTGGACCACCTCAAATGAGACTTCTGCTCATCCGGCACGGCCAGACGCCCGGCAATGTCCTGGGCCAGCTGGACACGGCGCACCCGGGGCCCGGGCTGACCGAACTCGGCCAGCGTCAGGCTGAGGTGTTGTCCCGCGCCCTGGCGAACGAGCGGATCCTTGCCCTGTACGCTTCCACCCTGGTTCGGACGCAGATCACAGCGGCACCGCTCGCCCGGGTGCACGGGCTGGAAACCGAGGTGCTTGAGGGCCTTCACGAGATCGAAGCCGGGTCCCTGGAAAAGCAGACGGACCACGAATCGCACAAGCGGTACATCGGCACCATTTTTTCGTGGGCGGACGGCGAGCTGGAGCGCCGGATGCCTGCCGGTCCCAGCGGCCGGGACTTCTTCGAACGCTACGACGCCGCGATCGCCACAATAGCGGCCCGCACCAACGGGGCCGGGGACTCAGGATCCGTGGCCGTGGTCAGCCACGGCGCCGCCATCCGGGTGTGGGCCGGCCTGCGGGCAGAGAACATCGAACCGGACTTTGCCATCCGGCACGTGCTGGACAACACCGGAATCGTGGCGCTGGAAGGCGATCCCGCGAACGGTTGGAAACTCATCCACTGGGACGGCAGCCCCGTGGGCGGACTGGCACTGGCGGATCCGACGGCGGAGGATCCCACCGGCCGTCCGGCGTAGCGGCCAGGGCACCCGTCGGGGGCGCACGCTGCAGGCCGGGACTGGACTGCTCCCCCGGACGCGGCGATGATGAAAGCAGGCGTGGGGACAGGATGGTCGGCCGCGGCATGCGGTTGATCCCGCGCATGTTCCCGCGCAGTGGAGGCGCAGGGGCATGTCACGCAAATCGGAACACCCGGGGCATGCGCCCGCCGGCGCAGTCCACGTCTTCGATGAACAGTTCCTCGCAGCCTATTACGAGCACGCTGCGCCCGAGGACCTCCAAGGCTACAGTCCCGAAAACCTTGAGCAGCGGGCCAGGCGCCATGCGGAACTGGCGGACAGCCGCCCGTCGGGCACTGCGGCCGTCGCCATCCTGAACGAAAGCGACGCCAGCGTCCTGCTGGTGGTTGCAGACACCCTGCCGCATCTGATCCATTCGCTCACCGCCGAGCTGGCCCGCGAAAACGAGTCCATCAGGTTGCTGGTGCATCCCAATTTCCTGGTGCGGCGGGATCCACGGACTGGCCGGCTGATGGAAATACGGCATGGGTCCTCGCAGTCCGCACCGGCGGGCCGAATCGCCGGCATCCCGGGCGCTGTGGCGGCCGGCGCCGCCCAGGAGCCGCCGGGGTGGTCGTCCGAAACCTGGGTGGCGGCGGAGATTGGCCGCCTGCCGGGGTCACGGGCCGTCGCGGAGCTCACCGGCAACGTGCGTCGTGTCCTGGCGGACGTCCAGTTGGTTGCGGACGACACCCCCGCCATCCACGCCAGCCTCGCCCGCGCCATCAATTCCTTGGACCGGCTGCCCGCAGGCACGGTTCCGACCCCGGAGCAGCTCGGCGAGCTCCTGGACTGGCTGGACCGCGGCAACTTCACGTTCTTGGGTTACAGCGAATTTGAATACTCGACGTCGGAGGGCACCGATGCCGTGGCGTTGCGGCCGGGCACGGGGTTGGGTTTGCTCAGGGACGGTCGGCCGGAGGCCCGCCAGCCCGTTACGGGACTACCCCATTCACAGGTTCTCACCATCTCCATTTCTGATCTGAGATCGTCGGTCCCCCGCCCGGCCTACCTGGATGAAATCCTCGTCCGGATCTTCGGCAGCGCAGGGAAAGGCACGGGAGAAGTGCGGTTTGTGGGCCTCTTCGCCCCGGGCGCCACGGGCCGGTCCGTGCGGCGCATCCCGATGATCCGGGACAAGGTGCACGCCATCCGGGAACGCTTCGGCTTCACCGAGTCCTCCCACCAGGGCAAACAGCTTCTCACCGTCCTCGAGTCCTTCCCCTTGGACGAGCTGTTCCATCGGGACCTGGATGAACTTTTCGGGCTTGCCCGGGAGATCCTGCTCCTGCAAGCGCACCACCAGACACGGGTGTTCCTGCGCTCTGACAGCTATGGCCGCTTCATGACAGCCCTGGTGTTCCTCCCCCGGCACAGGTACAGCACGGCCGTGCGCCTCCGGATCGAAAACGAGCTCAAACAGGCTTTCAGGTCCTCCTCGCTCGAATTCGAGGTCCGGCTGAGTGAATCCCCGATGGCCCGCGTGTTCTTCCGGATACAACTGCCTGCCGGCGGGATGCCCGACGTCGATTCCGCTGCGGTGGAGCGGAGCATTATCAGCGCCACGCGGACCTGGGCCGCGGGCCTGGACGAAGCGCTCCGTGCCAGGTTGCCGTCCGCGGAGGCCAGCCGGCTGTCGACGCTGTGGTCCGCCGCCTTCCCGGCCAGCTACCGGGCTGATTTCGACGTCGAGGACGCGGTTGAAGACATCAGACGGTTTGAGAAGGTCGATCTCGACGGCACGGGCGGCCGACCGCTGAACGATCCTCAACTGGCCGTTCATGTCCCCACGGCTGCGGCCCCGACGCTGGCCGAAGACGCACGGATCCGGCTCTATCTGACCACCGCCCATAGCCTGACGCGGATCCTGCCGTTCTTCCACAACCTCGGCCTGGAGGTGCTGAACCAACGGCCCTTCGATGTTGTGCGCGGGAGCGACCGGCCGTTGTTCCTCTATGACCTCGGCGTCCGGTACCCAGCGGGCGTGGATCCGGCCCGGACCAGCGGGCTGCTGCGGGATGCCTTCGCGGCCGCCATGCGCGGGGACTCGGAATCGGACCGCTTTGACGGCCTTGTCCTCCGGGAGGGCATCGAGTGGCGCCAGGCGGCAATCCTGCGCAGCTATGCCAAGTACCTGCAGCAACTGGGCACAACGACCTCCTACGGCTTCATGGCCGACACCCTGCTGGCCAATGCCCGGGCCACCCATGCCCTCTTGGCGCTATTCCGGGCCAAGTTTGATCCCGACCTGCAGGCGCTGGGCCGGTCCGGGGACACCGACGCGGCCCGGAAGGAACTGCTGGCCGCGGTCGACGACATTCCCGTCCTCGACGCCGACCGGCTGCTGCGCACCTTCATGAACCTGGTGGAATCCACGCTCCGCACCAACTACTTCCAGGGGCGGCTCCACCTGAGCTTCAAGCTGAACCCCGCCGCCATTGCCAGTGCGCCGCTTCCGCGTCCCAAATACGAAATCTGGGTGTACTCGCCCCGCGTCGAAGGCGTCCACCTGCGTTTCGGGGCACTGGCCCGGGGCGGGTTGCGCTGGTCCGACCGAAGCGAGGATTTCCGCACCGAGGTCCTGGGCCTGGTCAAGGCGCAGAACGTGAAGAACTCGGTGATTGTGCCCACCGGCGCCAAGGGCGGTTTTTATCCCAAACAGTTGCCGGACCCCTCCATGGACCGCGACGCTTGGCTGACGGAGGGCCTTCAGTGCTACCGGATCTTCGTCCGCGGGCTGCTGGACGTCACCGACAACCTGGTCACCACCGCGCACGGGGAAACAGTGGTGCCTCCGGCGCGGGTGGTGCGGCACGACGTCGACGACTATTACCTCGTGGTGGCGGCGGACAAGGGAACAGCGTCATTTTCCGATGCTGCGAACGCGGTGGCCGAGGAATACGGCTTCTGGCTGGGCGATGCTTTCGCGTCCGGCGGGACGGTGGGCTTTGACCATAAGCAGATGGGCATCACGGCCCGCGGGGCTTGGGAATCCGTGAAGCACCATTTCCGCGAACTCGGGGTGAACTGCCAGGAAGAGGACTTCACAGTTGCCGGCATCGGCGACATGAGCGGCGACGTCTTTGGGAACGGGATGCTTCTCTCCCGCCACATCCGCCTGGTGGCAGCTTTCGATCACCGGCACATCTTCCTTGACCCGGCGCCGGATGCGGCGGCCTCGTTCGAGGAACGGCGGCGGCTCTTTGCCCTCCCCCGGTCCTCCTGGGCAGACTACAATCCAGGGCTGATCAGCAAGGGTGGTGGTGTCCACTCCCGCGGGGCCAAGGCGATCAGCATCACGGAACAGGTCAGGAGTTCCCTCGGCCTGGACCCGGGCACCGTGTCGCTGCCACCCCACGCGCTGCTTCAGGCCATCCTCCGGGCGCCCGTGGACCTGCTGTACAACGGCGGCATCGGAACCTACGTCAAGGCCTCGTTGGAAGGCAACGCCGAGGTTGGCGACAAGGCGAACGACCCCATCAGGGTCAACGGCAATGAGGTCCGAACGAAGATCATCGCCGAGGGCGGGAACCTGGGAATCACGCAGCTCGGGCGGATTGAGGCCGCCCTGTCCGGCGTCCTGCTCAATACCGATGCGATCGACAACTCAGCCGGAGTTGACTGCTCGGATCATGAGGTAAACATCAAGATCTTCGTGGACCGGATGATCGCCGCGGGAAAGATGAAGCCGGCGGAACGCGCGGGCTTCCTGCATTCCCTCACGGACGAAGTGGCCAGCCTGGTCCTGGCCAATAACACGGACCAGAATGTCCTGCTCTACAACGACCGGCACCTGGTGCTGGCATGGAGCCCGGGTTTCGAACGGACCATGGACTGGCTCGAGAACGCCACCGACCTTGACCGCAGGCTGGAGGGTCTGCCCAGCAACGAACAGCTCCGGGAACGGCTGCGGTCCGGTGAGGGCCTGACCGCGCCCGAACTTGCGGTGCTGGCCGCTTACGCCAAGATCGAACTGGCCGCGGAGCTCAATGCCAGCGACCTTGCCGACGACCCGTGGTTCCGGCGCGTCCTGCGCGGGTACTTCCCGCGCCTGCTGTCCGAACGCTTCGAAGCAGAGCTTGAGGGCCACCCTCTGCGCCGCCAGATCGTGTGCACAGTGGTGGCCAACGACATGATCAACCTCGGCGGAATCACGTTCGCCTTCCGCGCCATCGAGGAAACCACTGCGACGGCCGCAGGTATAGCCAGGGCCTTTGTGGTGGCGCGGGAAGCCTACGACCTGCCGTGGATCGTCAACCGGCTGGCCGCACTCCCCGCCGGATATCCCAACGAAGTCATCGCCGAAGCGACCCTGCACATGCGCAGGGTCCTGGACCGGGCCACGCGGTGGTACGTGACGCACGACCACCGCGACCAGCCCGTGGACGCCGCCTTGGGCAGGATCATGCCCACCCTGGACCTGCTGCGGACCCGGACCGTGGACTACCTCCGCGGCTCCGACCTGGACCGTGTGCAAGAGCGGCTCGCGCACTGGGACGCCGTGGGGATGCCCCCTGAGCTGGGCCGGCGGGCCTCGGACCTGTTGGAGAGTTTCGGGCTGCTGGACATTTCCCTGATCTCCGAAGGAGTACGCGAACCGATCGCCGCCATCGCCGAGGTGTACTACGCGGTGTTCCAGCGAATCGGCGCCGCGAACCTGCTGCTCAGCATCACCGACCTGCCCCGGCAGAGCCGCTGGGAGGCCCTCGCTCGGGCCGCCCTGCGCGATGATGTGTATTCCGCTGTAGCGGACATGACGGTCTCCGTGATGGAGACCACCCACGGCCCTGGTGCCGGAGAGGCCGGCACATCCGACGCCGTGGAGCGCATCGTGGAGTGGGAACGCGGGCACCAGGAGCAGCTGGGCCGGCTCAAGGATACCTTCGCGGAAGTGACCAAACCGGGGCAGGTGGACATCGCCTCGATCTCTGTGGCGCTGAAACTCCTGCGGACACTGGTGCGGCGCTAGGCTGTGGCCACCGCCAGGTCCACCCGGACGTCGGGCTGGAAGGCGCAAGTGCACCGCAACTCACAGTTCTTCGGACGCTTACCCGCAGGAAACACAGCCGAAACCGCTGGTGCCTAGCCTTGGACTGCATAACACTTCGGCGAATCGAGGCAGTCATGCAGACCAACCCGCGGCTCAACATCCGTCAGGTCGCCTGGGCGAACCCCGTCGGCGCGGACCTGAGGGCCGCCCAGCAGGCGGAACTCGAGGCCCGTTTCGGCCGCCCCGACCACGAACCCGGCCCGCCGCCGTCGGAAGCGGACACCGCGGTGTTCCTGGTGGCGCACGACAAGGCCTCAGGCCAGCCGGTCGGCTGCGGCGGCCTTCGCATGCTGGACGCGCACACCGCGGAAATCAAACGCCTCTACGTGCTGCCCTACACCCGCGGCTCGGGCGTGGCGAGCTCCATCCTCGCGGCCCTCGAAGCCCACGCCTACGCGTTGGGGATTACCACCCTGACGGCGGAGGCCGGCTCGGTGCAGACCGACGGGCGGCAGTTCTACGAGAACTCCGGCTTCGTGTCCGTGCCGAACTTCGGCCCCTATGTCGGCATGGTGCACTCGTACTGCTACGCGAAGCCAATCGATTCGCACAGCGCCGCGCACACCGCCATGGCATAGGCGGTGCGGCGCCGTAGATCGGCGCCGCCGGTGCCGCTGGTGCGGTGCCGTGCCGTGCCGCGCTGCCGGCGCCGTGCTGCTGCGTCACACAACGCCGCCCGTCACGGAGTCGGCTAACCTCGCACTATGGAACCGGCCGACATCACCTTCCGCACCCGCAAATGGGTGCGGCCCGAGGACCTCAACGCCAACGGCACCCTGTTCGGCGGGAGCCTGCTGAAGTGGATTGACGAGGAGGCGGCCATCTACGCCATCCTGCAACTGGGCAACGGCCGGGCCGTCACCAAGTACATCTCCGAAATCAACTTCGTCAGCTCCGCGGTCCAGGGCGACCTGATCGAAATGGGCCTGACCGCGACCCGCTTCGGCCGGACATCGCTGACCATGCGGGCCGAAGTCCGGAACATGATCACGCGCCGCAGCATCCTCACCATTGATGAGATCGTCTTCGTGAACCTGAGCCCGTCCGGGAAGCCCGAGCCGCACGGCTACACCGAAATCACTTATGACCGGGACCGGATTCCGACGCACCACCTGACCGAGACCCTGGACCAGGACTAGCCAAGCCCAGCAGCGCGTCCCGCACAGGCTGGCCCCGCTCCGCCAGAGCCAGGCGCATCACGGCCGACGACGCCCACCGCAAAGCCTGGGTGCGCAGGTGACGCGCCCGGTTGTAGGCGCTCAGCGCCTCGTCCACGGGCCGGGTATTGAGCAGCGCCGCGAGGGTCACGGCGTCGACCAGCGCCTCGCAGGCGCCCCGGCCGAGGTTGGGTGTCATCGCGTGGGCGGCATCGCCGAGCAGTGCCACCCGGGCGCGGACGTAGCTACCAAGCGGCGGCGCCGTCCAGATCCGCTGCGCCAGGGTCGTTTCCGGTACCGCAGCGGCCAGGACGTCGCGGATGCCCGGGGCGTAGCCGCTATAGCGGACCCGGGTTTCCGCCAGGACCGCGGCGACGTCGAGGCTTCCGCGTCCCGGCCCGGAGCGGAACGCCGCGTACCAGTTGGTCCCGGCCGCCGCGGGACCAATCCCGAAGAGCTGCCCGCGGCCCCAGTATTCGCCCGTGTGTCCCCGCCACAGCGATCCGGGAACCACGCCGCGGACCGCGAGGTAGCGGGTGGGCCGGGCACCGGAGCGGGCGCCCCAGCAGCTGCGGCGCACCGCGCTGTGGACACCGTCGGCGCCCACCACGAGGCCGGCGGGACCGGGCCGGACGACGTCGAGGCGGCCGGACACCCGGCGCACGCTGCCCGGAACGGCAGCGTCGAGGAGCCGGATGAGGTCAACCCGGGAGACGCCGATCAGGCCCGTCGCCTGCGCTGATGTCCATGGCCTCCCGGAGGCCGCCCGGACGGTCATGCCGTCGATTGCCGGGCTGGCCTCCCTGACGGCGTCCAGGATGCCCAAATCGCCGAGGGCGCGCTGGGCCGCGGGCCACATGGCCAAGGATGTCCCCACGGTCGGGAGTCCGTACCGCTGTTCGGTGACGGTGACCTCGAAACGCGCGGGATCCAGCCGGGCTGCAAGAGCCAGCCCGGCGATGCCGCCGCCGATGATGGAAACAGCTTGTGGGCGGGGCCGATCATGCAGTTGTTCGGTCAGGTCCAGAAATCGTCCGCCTTGGCCGTGTCCTCGAAGAACTCCCGCCCTTCCGTGATCTTTCCGTCGCGGACCACAAACGTAATGACGGTGGCCATGTCCAGGGTCTTGCCGTTGTTTTCACCGCGGGTGTGCTGGATCGCTACCGTGTAGTTTTCGCCGCCGACGATGTCCTCGAGGTTGGCTTGGAAGGAACCCTGGGTACGCGCTCCCAGTTCGCCGAAGTACGCCAGGACCGCGTCGCGACCCTGTTTGGTTCCGGACAGCACGCCACTTCCGGCAACGTGCCAGACTGCGTCCTCCGCGAACATGTCGCGGAGGGTCGCCATATCCCCTGAATTGAAGGCCGCATACCCCCGCCGAACCAGTTCAACATTCTCTGCCGTTCCCATGATCGGACACCTCTCCGTCGTCCTTGTCGGGCCATGCTGGGACGGTTCAAGGCTAGTCCTGGCCCCGGTGCCTGTCGACGGAAATATGCGCTTCTTCCCGGGGATCCTGCGGGTGCTCTAGCGGGCTCCCGGCCAGCCGGTGTAGGCCTCCGCGAGGTAGGCGCTGCCGTGGCGGGAGGACACCACGGACTGGAGCTCGCCAAGCTGGCGGGCGCGGGAGAAGTCATCGGCGCCGGCCGGGGTGTGCAGCATGGAGGTCATCCAGTAGGAGAACTGCTGGGCCTTCCACACCCTGTCCAGGGCGCGGTCGCTGTAGGCATCCAGGAGCGCGGCGGAGCCGGTGGAATAGAAGCTGTCGAATCCCTCGAAGAGGACCTTGACGTCGTTCAGGGCCAGGTTCAGGCCCTTGGCCCCCGTGGGCGGCACCGTGTGCGCGGCGTCCCCGGCGAGGAACAGGTTGCCGTGCCGCATGGGGGCGTGGACAAAGCTGCGGAACTTCAGGACCGTCTTGTCGATCACGGGCCCTTCCTTGACCTCGAAGCCGTTGCCGTTGACGCGGCTGCGGAAGGCGTCCCAGATGCGGTCGTCATCCCAGTTGTCGACGTCTTCGTTGGGGTCGCACTGGAAGTACATCCGCTGGACCGTCTCTGTGCGCTGGCTGATCAGGGCGAAGCCGTTCCCGGAGTTGGCGTAGATCAGCTCGTCCGAGCTGCGCGGTGCCTCGGCCAGGATGCCGAACCAGGCGAAGGGGTACTCGTGGAAGTACCACTTGCGGTGCGCCTCGGGAATCTGGAACCGGCAGTGGCTGCGCGAACCGTCCGCGCCGGCGATGAAGTCGGCCTGGAGCTCGTACTCGACGCCGTCCGCGTCCGTAAACCAGACCTTGGGCTTGGCTTCGATGTCGTGGATGGTGGTGTCCGTGACGCCGTACCGGACATCGCCGCCGTCGGCCTTCCGGCGTGCGGCGAGGTCCAGGAACACGTCCGTCTGCGGGTACAGCCACACCGATTCCCCGACCAGGTCCTGGAAGTCGATCCGGTGGCTTTCACCGTTAAAGCGCAGTTCGATTCCGTCATGGCGGTCACCGTCACGCAGCACGCGGTCGGAGACGCCGCTGTCGACCAGCATATTGACCGAGCCGTGCTCCAGGATGCCGGCGCGGACTGTCTCGGAGATCTCCTGGTGGCTGCGGATCTCCAGGACGGTGGATTCGATGCCGGCCTTGGCCAGCAGGTGGGACAGCATGAGCCCGGCCGGACCGGCCCCGATGATGGCTACCTGGGTGGTGATGACTTTTCGCTGTGCCATGTGCGTCTCGCTTCGTTGCGGGGTCCCGGGGGGCGGGCGCCTGGGGCCGGTTGGGTTCGTCTGGCTAACAGTGTGCTCCCACGGCCGTGATGCGCGTTACAGAGATTCCGCTGAATGGAATGCCGGGTTCTCGCGGGGCTCGCCAAGCCGCCGCCCGATCCCGCGCGCCGCGGTCTGGAGGGCGGGAACGAGCGCCTGCAGGCGCACTTCTCGAAGGGGAACGACGACGCCGAGGGCCGCCACCGCGTGCTTCCTGCGGTCCAGCACGGGAACCGCGATCCCCCACGTGTCCGGGTCTACGACGCCGGCCAGCTGGGCATAACCCAGATGGGCGGCCTCGCCCAGGAGGGCACGGAGGTCCTCCAGGGCCAGCCGGCCGGTCGGATCACTGAATCCCTCAAGGTATTCGGCCTGGACGGGGCGGGGCTGGTTGGCCATGAGCACCAGCCCGGCGGAGGACACGTGCACGGGCATCCGCCCGGCCACCTGCGCCCGGTTGGCGACGGAGCCGCGGCGGGACAGCCGCTCCACAAAGAGCGCTTCCCGCCCGTCCAGCACGGCGAGGTTCACGTTTTGATGCAGCACCTGCTGGATGTCCTCCATGAACGGCAGGGCGGCCTGGCGGAGCTCGAGCGTGGGCGAATTGCGGTTGGCGAGTTCCCAGAGCCGCAGGCCCAGGCTGACGGAGCCGCCGGGGCCGACGTCGAGCAGGCCATGTCCGGCGAGTTGCCGGACGAGCCGGTGCGCGGTGGTCAGGGGGAGCTCCGCCCTCGCGGCGAGCTCCGAGAGCTGCAGCGCCGTGACACCTTCGGGGAACGCGGCAATTAACCGCAGGACCCGGTCCACCACCGAATCGCCGGAGTTCGAATTGGCCACCATGCTCCTTCCGTTGAATGGTTTTAAGTGTCCCATGCAACACGGTGCAGTGATAGAACTCTCACAATGGAAAGAGGCCGGCCGGCACCGGCCGGCCGCTCGGAATCACATAAATACTAATGCTGAGGTAACAATGTCAACGTCGTCATTGGACAAGTCGTCATCGGGGCAGAAATCACGGTGGCCCGTGTGGCTCTGCTGGCTGGCCATGGTGCTGGACGGCTTTGACCTGGTGGTGCTCGGCACCGTCATCCCGACCCTCATCAAGTCGCAGGAACTTGGCTTCGATGCCGTTGGGGCGACGTTCGCGGCAACCGTCTCCCTGGTGGGTGTGGGGCTCGGCGCGCTCTTCATCGCCCCGCTCTCGGACCGCCTCGGCCGGCGGAACCTGCTGGTGGCCTGCGTGGCATGGTTCTCCCTCTTTACGATCGCCGTCGTCTTCGCACCCAACGTGGCGTGGTTCAGCACGTTCCGGCTGTTGGCCGGCCTCGGCCTGGGCGCCTGCCTGCCCGCCGCCCTGGCGTACATGAACGACTACGCACCCGCCGGAACGGCCGGAAAGTCCACCACCCGGACCATGACCGGGTACCACGTCGGCGCCGTGGCCACCGCGTTCTTGGCCCTCATGGTCATTCCGAGCTGGCGGACCATGTTCGTGGCCGGCGGCCTGGCCGGTTTCGCCCTGGTTCCCTTCCTGTGGTTCAAGCTTCCGGAGACCCTCCCGCCGGTCCACCACATCCCCGCCGCCGCCAAGTCCGCAGCTGCCAGATCTGCAGCTGCCGCCCCTGCCGGCACCCCGGCGGCCACCCCGGACAGAGCAGTGGCCGCGTCCTCGCCCGCGGAGGAACGCGCCAGCTTCCGCGACCTGGGCCGCAAGCCCTACCCGCTGATTGCGGCCGGCGTGGCCGTGGCGTCCTTCATGGGGCTGCTGCTGGTCTACGGCCTGAACACCTGGCTGCCGCAGCTCATGGCCTCCGCCGGCTACAGCCTGAACGCCGGCCTCGCCTTGCTCCTGGTCCTGAACGTGGGCGCCGTGGTGGGCCTGCTGATCGCCGGGGTCCTGGCGGACCGGCACGGCACCAAGAAGATCGTCCTGCTCTGGTTTGGCCTCTCCGCCGTGTTCCTGGCCGCGCTCAGCATCCAGATCCAGAACGAAGTGGTGCTCTATGCCGCCGTCTTTGTCACCGGCGTGTTCGTCTTCAGCTCCCAGGTTCTGGTCTACGCTTGGGTCAGCCAGCTCTTCCCGGTCCGCCTGCGCGGCACCGCCCTTGGCTTCGCCGCGGGAGTGGGCAGGCTGGGAGCTATTTTGGGCCCGGCCGTCACCGGCGCACTGGTGGCCGCCGGCATCGCCTACCCGTGGGGCTTCTATGTTTTCGCCGCCGCCGCGGTCCTGGCGGTCATCGCCCTCGCCTTCGTCCCGCAGACCGTCCCGGCTGTGTCCCGCACCGGCGCCAGCGTCGGGCACCCGTAGCCGTCAGCCACTCCTAGGAGAAGCGCTCCGGGGCCTGCGCCTCGTGGCGGCCCCTGAGTTTGCGCCACGCGCCGGGCGCCAGCACGACGGCGATGCCGACGGCGGCGCCGATGATGGTCTCAACGATTCTGTCGCGGAGCAGGAGGCCGGGGGGCACGGGCGCCACGAGGAGCGTGGAGGTCAGGGCCAGCGGCGTGACGAAAACCTGCGCCAGCATGTACTGGCGGGCGATGAACATCTCGGCGCCGAACTGGCACGCCGCAATCACGAGCACCGTCTGCCAGGGCGTCGGCTGCAGGAGCAGGATTCCGGCGAGCAGCACCAGCCCCAGGGCGGTGCCCGCGACGCGTTGCAGGCCGCGGCTGACGCGGTGCCGGGTGGTGTGGCCCACGAGCGGGACGACGGCGGCCACCATCGCCCAGTAATTGTGGCCAATGCCCAGCCATTCCCCGGCCAGGGTAGCCAGTGTTCCCGCCAGGCCTGCCGCCACGAGGTAGCCCCAGCTTTCGTGCCACGAGGTGCGCTTCTCCTCCGGAGTGAGGGCCGCCGGCCTCGGATTCACCCACGGGGTCCGGTGGCTCCGGGCCACCCGTGAGGACTGGCCGAGCAGCAGGGAGAAAGCCACCGTGAGGACCGCCACCAGCATGGCCTGCCACAGCGGCGGCTGGTTGGGGATTGACGCGATGGCCGCGAACGCGAAGATATGGAACAGCGAACCGGAGGGACGCAGGCGCCACCACGCGACAACCAGGGAGCATCCCCACGCGATCACGGTGGTGGCCACGACCAGGACCCACGTGGTGCCGGCCGCCGACAGCCCGGCCAGGGCGTCCACCCGCGCGGTGAGGGCGGCCAGGAACATCACCAGCAGCATCAGCCCGCCGCCGCGGACCTGCAGGGTCAGGCGCCTGGCGTGCGGCTCGTTGCGGCCGTAGATGCCGGTGAAGGCGCCGAAGGAAGCGAAGATTGCCAGATCCAGGCGGTCCAGCAGTACCAGCGTGATCAGCGGAACAAAGACTCCCACGGCGCAGCGGAAGGCAACCTGGTGGTCCTTGTTGCCCGGCGCGATGGTGAACATCTCGGCGAACACTTTCATGGCGCCGGCCTCACAGCGAAAAGTCCTTCATGGGCGGGTTCTCACGGGTCGGGACGCCTTTCGTTGCAGCCGGAGTGTTACGACGGCGGCGCTGGCATCCAAGACGGAGTTTACGCCGGAAGGGCGCGGCGGCGGCATCGGAATCCGTTGATCGGGATCGGCCGGGTGCACCGCGAAGTGGTAGCGTCTAGCGGTTGAATCAAGCCCGCAACGCACACCGGAGGTTCCCCATGCTCAAAGGATTCAAGGATTTCATCCTGCGCGGCAACGTGATCGAACTATCCATCGCCGTCGTGGTCGGCACCGCTTTCACCGCCCTGGTCAGCGCGTTCACCTCGAACATCGTCAACCCGATCCTCGCGGCCGCCGGCGGCGTCCAGACCCAGGGCCTGGGCTTTCACATCTGGCCGGGCAACGACAAGACCTTCGTCAACATCGGCGCCGTGGTGACGGCCTTCCTGACCTTCCTCATCACCGCCGCGGTGGTGTACTTCATCTTCGTGGCCCCCATGAACCGGATCAACCGAATGGTCAAGAGCCGGCTCAGCGCAGCCGAGCCCGAGGAAGAGCCGATCCCGGCCGACACCGCGCTGCTGGCCGAGATCCGCGACCTGCTGGCCAATCTGGCCGGCCCGGAAGCCGGTGCCAACCGCGCCCGGGTCGGGGAGCACCCGGACGGGGAGCACCCGGAGGGGGAGTACCCGTCCGGGAAGGCACTGCCGTCCGAACCGGCCGGAGTCGCAAGCCGAACTCACGCCTGAGCCGTCATTGCTGTGCGCCCTCTGGCGGGCGGGTGTTCCGGAGTGCTTTGATGTAGACGCCCCCGCCGCGCGAGCCCGGATGCCAAGGAGGAACACCATGCCGGATGTTCACTGGAACCACGAGCTGGTGGACCAATTGGACTGGCACTTTGCCAACCAGGCCCGCCCCCGTCTGGACGGGTTGACTGACCACGAGTACTTTTGGGAGCCGGCGCCGGGCTGGAATGTCCGCCGCAAGGACGCCTCAACGCCCCCGGGCGCGCCGGGTTCGGGCGATTTCACCATTGATTTCAGCTACCCGGAGCCCGTTCCCGCTCCGGTGACAACCATTGCGTGGCGCCTGTGCCACATTCTGGTCGGCGTCCTCGGCGCACGCACGGCATCGCATTTTGGCGGTCCTGCGGTGGACTACCAGTCCTTCGCCTACCCCGGCACCGCGGCCGGGGCACTGGCCCAGCTGGACGAGTACTACGACCGGTGGATCCAGGGCGTGAAGGGCCTCCATGAAGCGGGTTTGGCGGCGCCCTGCGGGCCGGCCGAGGGTCCGTTCGCCGATGCCCCGATGGCAGCACTGGTCCTGCACATCAACCGCGAGATGATCCACCACTTGGCCGAAGTCGCCCTGCTCCGCGACCTCTACGCCCACCGTGGCTTGCTCCGGAACGGCGTGGAGGCTGGGCCGGGCTTGTAACAGCCCGCTCCCCTGCCCTGTGCCGGTCCCGGTTCCGGCGCGAAACCGTCACCCGGCGGCAATCCGGCCGAAACAGCCGGCCGGAATCATGGGAGCATGACGCGCAACGCCACAGGCAAAAACCCTGCCAAAACCCCAGGCAAAGCCCAGTCCCCGGCCACCTCCGAGTTGAGCTGCGAAGTGTGCGGCCAGATGCCCGAGCCGACCAAGGCGCGGCTGACCCTGGCCAATGTCGCCGTGATGCTTCCGATTGAGCTGCTGGTGCACGCGGCGGTGGTGGGAACCCATCTGCCGTACGTTGGCAAGGTCCTGGTTCTGACCATGACCGCGACCATCCTGGTGATTTGGGTGGCCGAACCGTCGGCGGCCCGGATGCTCAGGGGCTGGCTGCATGCCCCGGCCCTGCGCCACCGCAAACGGCTCGGCGCCGCACCCGCCCTGTGGCGGGCGCGGACCGTCCTGAAAGACAAGCCCGGGTCGCTGCAGAAACTGACGCAGGCCCTGGCCGGGCTGAACACGAACATCCTCAGCATTCATGTTCACCCCGTGGCCGGCGGTGTGCTGGACGAGTTTGTCCTCTCGGCACCCGGTGAAGTCCGCGAAGCCGAGCTGCTCCGGGCGCTGCGGGCCGGCGGCGGAGCGGATCCGCACGTGTGGCCGACCACCGCCCTGGCCATGGCCGACGGGCAAACCGGCGCGCTGAGCCTGGCCGCCCGGATCGCCGCCAGCCCGGAGGAGCTGCCGCTGGCGGTCGCGGAACTGCTGCGGGCACGGATCATCCCCGGACCGGCTGCCGGCAACGCCGAGGCTTCGCCGCGGCCGGGAGGTGACGGGACGGTCCTGAAAATCCCTACGGCGTGGCACGGCCCCATTACGTTTTCCCGGCCCGGTGAGCCGTTCACGCCTGCCGAATCCGCCCGCGCGCACCGTTTGGCCGAACTCGCGGAGATCCTGGCGCACCGGCCGGCGGCACGTTAGCCGGCCAGCCCGGCCGGCGGCCCGCCCGACCGGCCGGTGAAAGGGCCGGCCCGGCAATGGTTGGCCCGGGGTCAGATGCCTGTCATCCGGATGGTGAGGGCATCCTGCTCGACCGTGACCTTGAGATGCTTGGCCTTGCCGAGCGGGTCGCCGTCGAGCTGGAATTCCTGCTCGTGGGCGAGTTCGATCTCGGCTGACTTTCCGGCGAAATATTCCACCGACGCGTTCTTGGAGTTCCTCCGGCCGAAGACGCCGGCCAGCACATCCAGCCAGCCGAACCGGCCGATGGGCGCCAAAATCACGACGTCCAGGATGCCGTCGTCGATCTTGGCGTCGGGGAAGATTTCCACGCCCCCCATGATCTTGCCGCAATTACCCACCATCACGCTGCGGATCCGGCGCCGTACCGGGTGCTGGCCGTCAATGCTGATTTTCGCCCTGATGGGCTTGCCCGGCAGGTGCCGGATGCCCGCTTCGACATAGGCGAGCCAGCCCACGCGGTCCTTGAGTTCGTCCACGGTGTTGGCCATGATGGCGGCGTCGTAGCCCAGACCGGCCATCACCAGGAAGGTGGACTCCGCCTCGGCGTGGTCCAGCGACGCCTTCACCACATCCACCTTGGTGTCCGTGCCGCTCAGGACGTCGTAGCTGGCAGCCACGGGGTCGGTGATGTCGATGCCGAGATTGCGGGCCAGCAGGTTGCCGGTCCCCAGGGGCACCAGGCCCATCGGCGTTCCGGTGCCTGCGAGGACTTCCGCCACGCAGCGGACCGTTCCGTCGCCGCCTGCGGCGATCACGACGTCGACTCCGGCCTCCAGCGCCTCGCGGGCCTGGCCCAGCCCGGTGTCCTCCTTTGTGGTTTCCAGCCACAGCGGCTCGGCCCAGCCCTGGGTCTCGCAGAGGCGGAAGAAGGAGGCGCGGAAGCTCTCGCCGGGAGACTTCATGGGGTTGATAACCACGGCGGCGCGCCGGGACGGGGCGTTGTCCGGGGTCTCCGGCGTCGCGGTGCTGTTCTCTGTCATGGCGTCCTTAGGGGCAATTGGGCGAAGAGTACCCGAACTAAAATCCTAGCCGCAGTGCCCGCGTAACCTGCGCAGGGCCAGCGCGAATCGTGGACGTGCGCTCCGCAGGCTCACTAGACTGGGCTTCGTGATGTGCCGGACGCTGCGCTCCGGACGCCGAAAGCGGGGGCAGATGACTGAATCAGAAAATTACTCAGCGACGGCAGAATCATCCAGCATTGACCCCCATGACTGGGGCCGGGCGATGGCACTGGCGCTCACACGGCTGGCCGAGCAGATCGCGCCCGGAGACAGCGAAGACATCCATGCCCTGCTGGTGGGCAGGGACTTGCACCTGAAAATCGGTGACGAACCGGGGGGCGTTACGATCACGGTTTCAACAAAGCCCATCCCGGGCCCCGCTTCCTCCTGACGGTTCTCTGCCGAGACGTATCTCTTCTCAGACGTATCCATTCCAGACGTGCCGTCTGGGGCGCGGTTCACCGTCCCGAGGTCAGGTCCTCGGAGATGATTTCCGCCGTGGCCAACGCTGCCTCACGCACGGCCTTGAGGTAGGCATCGGGATCGGGCTGCGCAGACACAGTCTGGGCCTGCAGCGAGACGTTGATCGCCGCCACCACCTTGGGCCCGTCATGGACGGGCGCCGCAATGGACATCAGCCCCAGCTCCAGCTCCTGGTCCAGCAGGCACCAGCCCTGGGCGCGAACAGTATCAAGCTCCGCCAGGAGGGCGGCCCGCGTTCCGATGGCTCCGGGAGTCAGGGGCCGGATCTCGGCAGCCGCGAGGTACTCTTCCAGCTTCGCCGGCGGGAGGGCCGCGAGCAGCACCCTGCCCATGGAGGTTGCATAGGCGGGGAAGCGGGTGCCCACCGTGATGCCGACCGTCATGATCCGCCGGGTGGACACCCGGGCGATGTAGGCGATGTCGGTGCCTTCGAGCACCGCGGCCGACGTCGACTCCCCCAGTTCGAGCGAGAGTTCTTCCAGGTGCGGTTGGGCGAGCTGCGGCAGGGACAGCCCGGACAAGTAGGCGTAGCCGAGCTGCAGCACTTTGGCGGTCAGGGCGAAGATCTTGCCGTCCGTGCGGACATACCCCAGCTCCGCGAGTGTGTGCAGGAACCGCCGGGCCGTGGCCCGGGTCAGCTCGGTCCGGGCCGCGACCTCGGTCAGCGTCATCTTGGGATGTTCCGTGTCGAAGGCACGGATCACGGCGAGGCCGCGCGCCAGCGACTGCACGTACTGGTCGCTGGCCGCGGGCGCGCCGCCGCTCTTGGCTGGCTCAATCATTTTTCGCCTCTCGGTCCCGCATCACTTTAGCGGGGCACACGTTCTCCGGCCGCAGGACAGTCAGCTTGGCTCCGCCGCCCGCAGCGGCATCGGGACCATGGCCTGGAGTTCCTCGAGCGTGCAGCCGAAGGTCTCCCGCACCTGGACGCCGTCGGAGCCGGTCAGGAAGACGGCCTTGTCGGTGTAGACGCGGGTCACGCAGCCGATCCCGGTGAGCGGGTAGGTGCAGGTCTCCACGAGTTTGGACACGCCGTCGCGGGTCAGCAGCGTCATCATGACGAAGACGTCCTTGGCGCCGGTGGCGAGGTCCATGGCGCCGCCGACGGCGGGGATCGCGTCCGGGGCCCCGGTGTGCCAGTTGGCGAGGTCACCGGTGGCGGAGACCTGGAAGGCGCCGAGCACGCAGATGTCCAGGTGGCCGCCGCGCATGATCGCGAAGGAGTCAGCGTGGTGGAAGTAGGACGCCCCCGGCAGCTCGGTCACCGGGATCTTGCCGGCATTGATGAGGTCGCCGTCGATCTGGTCCCCGGCGGCTTCCGGGCCCATGCCGAGCATCCCGTTCTCGGTGTGGAGCGTGATGTTCTGCTCCGGTTCGAGGTAGTTCGAGACCAGGGTGGGCTGGCCGATGCCAAGGTTCACGAAAGATCCGGGCTGGATGTCACGGGCCACGAGGCGGGCGAGATCGTCACGGCCCAGCGGCTTGTCGGACGTCTGGAGACCAGCCTGGTTGCCGGTCCGCAGACCCTGGTCATTGGTTGGGATGCTCATCTCAGGCCACCTTCACAATGCTGTTGACGTAGATGCCGGGGGTCACGATGTTTTCCGGGTCCAGGCCGCCGGTGGGGACAACCTCTGACACCTGGGCGATGGTGTGTTTCGCGGCGGCGGCCATGATGGGACCG
Organism: Arthrobacter sp. 131MFCol6.1; assembly: GCF_000374925.1. Taxonomy (GTDB): domain Bacteria; phylum Actinomycetota; class Actinomycetes; order Actinomycetales; family Micrococcaceae; genus Arthrobacter. The sequence goes on along the minus strand of NZ_KB895550.1, from coordinate 74,236 downwards.
AAGTTCCGCGCGGTTTTGCGGTAGACGAGATTGCCCCTGCCGTCCGCCGTGAGGGCCTTGATCAGGGCGACGTCGGCGTGGATGGGAGTCTCGAACACCTGCCACTTGCCGTCCAGGAAGCGGGTTTCCTTGCCTTCGGCGAGCATGGTGCCGTAGCCGGTGGGCGTGAAGAAGCCGCCGATCCCGGCACCGGCAGCTCGGATCCGCTCGGCGAGGTTTCCCTGCGGGACGAGTTCGAGCTCGATCTCGCCGGCGCGGTACTTGGTGTCGAAGTGCCAGGAGTCGGACTGCCGCGGGAAGGAGCAGATCATCTTCTTCACCCGGCCCTCCTTGATCAGCAGCGCCAGTCCCTGGTCGCCCTGGCCGGCGTTGTTGTTCACCACGGTCAGGTCGGTGGCGCCGCACTCCAGCAGCGCGTCGATGAGTTCGAACGGCTGCCCGGCGTTGCCGAAGCCGCCGATCATCACGGTGGAGCCGTCCTTGATGCCGGCGACGGCCTCGCCGACGGTGTCAATGAAATTCAGCATCTCTCTTAGCCCTGTCCTCTATGCCGCATTGCGGGAAGTTACGTTTTCGAGCACGACGGCGAGGCCCTGGCCGACGCCGATGCAGATCGCGGCGACGCCCCAGCGCTGCCCGGAGGCCTGCAGGGACCGGGCCAGGGTGCCCAGGATCCGGGCGCCGGAGGCGCCGAGCGGGTGGCCCATGGCGATCGCGCCGCCGTGCCGGTTCACGATTCCCGCATCGATGCCCCAGGCGTTGATGCAGGCCAGGGACTGCGCGGCGAACGCCTCGTTCAGCTCGACGGCGCCGACCTGGTCCCAGCCGATCCCGGCCTTGGCGAGGGCCTTGTTCGCGGCCTCGACCGGGGCGTAACCGAAGTACTGCGGATCGTTGGCGTGCGCGCCGCGCCCGGCGATCCGGGCCAGCGGGTCCATCCCCAGCAGCCCGGCGGCGGCCTCGGAGCCGAGCCAGGCCGCGGAGGCGCCGTCGGAGAGCGGGGAGGCATTCCCGGCCGTGACGGTCCCGTTCTCGGTCCGGAACACGGTCTTGAGCCCGGCGAGCTTCCCGGCCGAGGACCCGGGACGGATGCCCTCGTCGCGGACCAGGTCCGTGCCCGGGACCGGGGCGACCAGGGCATCGTAGAAGCCCTCGTCCCACGCCGCGGCGGCGAGGTTATGGGAGGCTGCGGAGAACTCGTCCTGCGCCTCACGGCTGACCCCGTTTTTTTCGGCCAGCCGTTCGGTGGCCTCGCCCAGGGAGATGGTCCACTCCGCGGGCATGGCCTGGTTCACCAGGCGCCAGCCCAGCGTGGTGGAGGCCAGGGTCAGGTCCCCGGCCGGGTAGGGCTTCTCGGTCTTGGGCAGCACCCACGGGGCCCGGGACATCGACTCGGCCCCGCCGATCAGCATCAGGTCGGCGTCGCCGGTATTAATCTGGCGGGAGGCGATGATCGCCGCGTCCAGGGAGGACCCGCAGAGCCGGTTAACCGTGGTGCCCGGGACCGAGACCGGCAGCCCGGCCAGCAGGGTGCCCATCCGGGCGATGTTGCGGTTTTCCTCCCCCGCGCCGTTCGCGTTGCCGAACACCACCTCATCGATCCGCTCGACGTCGAGTTTCGGGGCGCGTTTCACGGATTCGCGGATCACGTGCGCGGCAAGGTCATCCGGGCGGACCCCGGCAAGGCCGGCACCGAACTTCCCGAACGGGGTCCTCACGGCGTCATAGATAAATGCCTGATTCATGGGTTCTTGTCCGTTTCTGCCTCGTCCCTGGCCGCCTCGTCCATGGAATGGAAGACGTGCTGGGCGGTCTTGAAGGCGGTGTTGGCGGAGGGGACCCCGCAGTAGATGGCTGTCTGGAGCAGGATTTCCTTGATCTCGTCCCGGCTCAGGCCGTTGGTGATGGCGGCGCGGATGTGCATGGCCAGTTCTTCCCAGTGCCCGTGGGCCACCATGGCAGTCAGGGTGACGGCTGAGCGCATCTGGCGGCTGATCCCGGGCCGGGTCCAGATGCCGCCCCAGGCGATCCTGGTGATCATGTCCTGGAAGTCCTCGGTGAAGGAATCCTTGTTGGCGTTGGCGCGGTCCACGTGCGCGGCGCCGAGGACCTCGCGGCGGACTTTCATGCCGCCGTCGTAGATTTCCTGGCTGGTCGCGCCGGGCTGGACCACACCGTTGCGTTCGGGCCCGTGGAATTCGGCCCTGCTGGTTTCGGAGAAAGTCATGCTCCCGCTCCCTGGGTTTCGGTCCAGGTGATGAGGCCCTTGAGCAGCTCGGCGACGTGGCCCGGCGCCTCGAACGGCGCCAGGTGTGCCACGCCCTCCAGGCTGACGGCCGTGGCTGTGCCGCCGCCGGAGGTGATGCCCGCGGCGACTTCCCCGGCCATCGACGGCGGGGCGACGGCGTCCAGGGCGCCGGCCACTACCTGGGTGGGCACGCGGATGGTGCCGAGCTGGTCCCGCACGTCGAAGCCGGCCAGCGCCTCGCAGCAGAAGGCGTAGCTGAAACGGTCGGCGTCCCGGAGGCTGTGCAGGAGCCGGCTGCTGAGTTCCGGCTGGCTCTCCATGAATCCCGGGGCGAACCAGCGCTGCGCGGAACCCTGGATCATCACCGGGGTGCCCTGCGTGCGGACGGTTTCGGCACGTTCCAGCCAGCCCTCGGCAGTGCCGAGCTTCGCGCCGGAGCACTGCACGGAGAGGCTCTTGAGCCGGTCGCCGTGCTTGATGCCAAGCTGCAGTCCGGTGGCGCCGCCCAGGGACACCCCGGCGTAGTGGAAGCGCGCGCCCGGGGCGATCGAATCGACCAGGCCGATCACGGCATCCGCGAGGTCGGCGACCGTGAAGGCCTCCTCCGCCGCGGGCGAAACCCCGTGCCCGGGCAGGTCCCAGGCGATGACGTCGACGTCGGGGCCCAGCAATGTGCCGGCCTGGCTCCATAGCAGGGAGGATGTTCCGAGCGAGGGCCCGACGATGAGGAGGGGTTTGTCGCCCAGCTCGCGCTGGGGCGAAAGCAGGACTGCTTTGACGGTGGGTCTAGCCACGGGAGGCTCCGTTCTGGAGTTGGTGGGCAATGGCGCCGGCCTGGCCGGTGTATTCCGGATACGCCGCGAGGATGCGGCGGGAGATCTCGACGGACTGGCCGAGGTAGTTGGCCGGGTTCAACAGCTCCTCGAGGCGGGCGTCCGTGAGCAGCTCTTCAGGGACAGCCGCGCGGAGCAGTGCCCGGTAGGTGTCCGCCTGGTCCGCAGCCGGGGCCCGGAGCGTTTCGTCGACGACGGCCTGCAGCCGCTGTTTCCCGGTCCTGTCCGCTCCCGTCCCGGCGCCGCGGCCGTCCAAAACGCTCCCGTCCAAAACGGCCCCGTCCAAAAGTGGTGCGACGGCGGCGGTGACGGCTTCGGAGAGCAGCAGCGGGCCGCCGAGCCCGAGGTTGCGGCGCATCGCCCCGGGGAAGACCGCCATCCCTTCGGCCAGTTCCCGCAGTTGTCCCGCGGCGCCGAGGGCCAGGCGGAGCAGCTGGCGCAGGGCGGCCCATTCGCTGTGCCAGGCGCCGTCGGGGCGTTCGTCGTTGAAATTAGCGGCCGCGAGATGCAGCTGGGCGGCCAGTGCCGGCGCCTGCAGGGCGGCGCTGCGGATCAGCACGGAGAGCACGGGGTTCTGCTTCTGCGGCATGGCCGAGGACACGCCGCGCCCCGCGGCGCGCGGTTCCGCAATCTCGGCAACTTCCGGCCGGCTCAGGAACAGGACGTCGGCGGCCATCTTTCCGGCCGAATCGGTCACCGCCGCCAGCGCGTCGCCGAGCGCGGTCACTGCCAGCCGGTTGGTGTGCCAGGGGGCAGGAACTGGCGCGAGACCCAGGCGGGCGGCCAGCCGGTCGGCGAGATCAAACGGGGACAGCGTCGCCGCGGTCAGCGTCCCTGCGGCCAACCCAGCGCCGTCGGTAAGTCCAGTGCCGTCAGTGAGCACAGTGCCGGAGGCGAGGGTCCCGGCGGCGCCGCCGGTCTGTACCGGCAGTTCGAGGGCCTCGAGGCGGCTGGCCGCGGCGGCCAGCCCGCTGAACCACTGCGCGGCCCGCAGCCCGAAGGTGTAGGGCAGCGAGTGCTGGGTCAGGCTCCTGGCGACACAAAGCGTGTGCGCATGGGCTTCGGCGAGGCCTGCGAGGGCGGCCGTCGCCGCCCGGAGCTCCGCGAGGAGTTCGCGGATGGCCCCGGCGGCCAGCACCATCAGGGCCGAGTCGAGCACGTCCTGGCTGGTCAGCGACGTGTGAATGGCCTGGACGGCGCCGAGTCCGGCGGTGTCCAGGTTGCTGACCTGTTCACGGAGGTCGGCGAGCAGCGGGATGACGGGGTTGCCGCCGCCTTGGGCCCGCACGGCGATGCCTGCAACGTCGTACCGCCGCACGTCCGCGGCGGCGGCCACCACTGCGGCGGACCCCGCCGGGGCCAGGCCCGCCTCGTCCAGGACCGCCGCCCACGCGGCCTCGACCTTGAGGATGGCGCCGAGCACTGCACGGTCCCCGGTCAGCGCCGCCACTAGCGGCGACGCCGACACGGGACTGAGCAGGCCAAAGTCACCGTCGGTTTCGAGGAAGGTCACTTCGAGGCACCCTCGGCGCCGCTGAAATCCAGGAACACCGTCTCGCCCTCGCCCTGGAGGCGGATGTCCCAGGTCAGGCCGCCGTCGGAATCCCGACGCGCGATGAGGGACCGGCGGCGGTCCGGTTCGAGCGAGCTGAGCAGCGGATCCTTGGCCAGTGCCTCCTCGTCCTCCGGCAGGTAGACGCGGGTAAACAGGCGGTTCATCAGGCCCCGGGCAAAGACGGCGACGGCGATGAACGGCGCCGCGCCCTCCTCGGTGGGGCCGGGGTTCACCGTGGTGAAGGTGAAGACGCCGGTGTTGCCGACCGCGCTGCGGCCGAAGCCTGTAAAGGTGTAGCCGTCCCGGACGAGGGAGCCTGTACGGTGCGGAACGTTGCCGTCCGCGTCGGCCTGCCAGATCTCCAGGATCGCGTCCGGGATCGGGTGCCCGGCGCCGTCATAGACGGTGCCCTGGAGCCGGATGGAGCCCGGGGAGCCGGGAGCCAGGAGCTCGCGGTCCTTGGTGTAGGGCAGGGCGTAGCCGTAGAACGGCCCCACGGTCTGGCCCGGTGTCGGGGTGAGTTTACTCATGGCGCTCCTATTCATTCTCGTCGCCTCCTGCGCCCAATGCCTCGTTTTCGGTCCAGGTCCGCTTGGACCCGGTCAGCACAATGTCCCAGTTGTACGCCAGAGCCCATTCAGGCTTGGTCTGCTCGTGGTTGTAGGTGGCCACGAGCCGGTCGCGGGCATCCTGGTCCACGATCGACTGGTAGATCGGGTCCAGCGGGAACAGCTGGTCACCGGGGAAGTACATCTGGGTGACGATCCGCTGGGTGAACTCCTGCCCAAACAAGGAGAAGTGGATGTGCGCCGGGCGCCAGGCATTGAGGTGGTTCTTCCACGGGTAGGCGCCGGGCTTGATGGTGGTGAAGCTGTAGGAGCCGTCCGCGCCCGTGATGCAGCGGCCGACGCCGGTGAAGTTGGGGTCCAGCGGTGCCGGGTGCTGGTCCCGCTTGTGGATGTAGCGGCCGGCGGAGTTCGCCTGCCAAATTTCCACAAGCTGGCCCGCGACGGGGCGGCCGTCGCCGTCGAGCACGCGGCCGGAGACCACGATGCGTTCGCCCAGCGGTTCGCCGTTGTGCGCGATGGTCAGGTCCGCTTCCAGCGCGTGCACGTCCATGTGCCCGAACGCCGGCGAGTAGAGCTCGATGGTTTCCGGGTCCGCGTGGTGCAGGTCCTTGGTGGGATGGCGCAGGACGCTGCTGCGGTACGGCGCGTAGTCGAGCCGCGGCTGGGTTTCGGCGGGGGCTCCGCTCTTGAGGGCCTGCGCGTAGGCGGCGCCGATCGCCTTCATCTCGGCGCTGAGGTCCGCCTGCGACTCCGCGGCAGTATCCAAGGCAGGGCCAGCGGGCGCATACGTCTTCGGTGCGGCCTCCGTGGCTTCGTCGGACACGTCCTCGGTGATCGGGTCGGCGTTGAAGATGTCGAGGTTGATTTCTTCAGGCACAGCAGCCTCCTTTCGTTGGTGTGTTTGCTATTCGGATGGGGTCAGGAAGTGCGGGTCAGCTGGTGCAGGTGGTCGTATTGGACGGCGTGCCGGACCGGGGCGTTCGGGGCGCCGTAGCCGTCGTAGGCGCCGCGGCGTTCCACCATTTCAAAGAACACGCTGCCCACGGTGGCCGTGTAGAAATGCAGGAATTCGCCGTCGGCGTCGCGGTCATAGAGCAGGTTGAGTTCGCGGAGCGTGGCCAGGAATTCCGGGTCCAGGGCGAACCGGGCGTCGAGGTCCTCGTAGTAGTTCGCCGGGATCTGCAGGAAGTCCAGTCCGCGGTCCCGTGCGGCCCGGGCCGTGGCCACGAGGTCATCCACGGCGAACGCCACATGCTCCTGGTACGTGCGGCGGTGGCCGGACCCCGCAGCGCCGGGTTCTTTTGTTCCGTCGGCGGCTTCCTGCTGCAGCAGCGGCGCCAGGTTCAGCACCAGGCGGACGCCACGGTCCTCGGTGAGCATGACCTGGGACCGGACCAGGCCGGTGGGGCTGGCCACCTCGGCATACGGCTGCGGTTCCAGCGCGAGGGCGCTCGTGTAGAACAGCACGGCTTCGTCAAAGTGCTGCCACGGCTGGGCGAGGTTCACGTGGTCGATCACGGCCCCTGCCCCGGCACCCGCACCGGGAACGGGGCCGGCGTCTGGAGCGGCGAGAGGCAGTTCCTCGCCGGATTCGTATGGCTCGCCGAATTCACCGACCCAGGCCGCGGTGCCGTCCGGGCTGCCCTGGCAGAGGAAGATTTCGGTGGAGTCCGGCGCGGCGAAGCCCTGGAAGACTTCCTCGTTGGCCTGGCTCTTGCGCGGTACGGCGGGGGCCTTGAGCTGCTGGGCGCGGGCTGCGGCGATAACGGGAGAGTCGACGTCGAAGCCCAGGGCGGAGATGGCAGGGGCGGCGGGAGCCGGCTGGCCGGTACCGGCGGCAGGGCCGCCGCCGGCAGGGGTCGCTGTGCCGAAGGGTGCGGGTTCCTCGTTGATGATCACGCGGGCGTGGCCCATGGTCCACAATTGCACATCCTTGGTCCGATGGCGCCCGTTGAATGCAAAACCCAGCTGGCCGAGCAGGGTTTCCAGTCCGGCGGTGTCCCCGGCCCGGACCTCGGCGAAGTTGAAGCCGGCGGGCTCGGCCACCCGGGGCAGCGTGGCGAGCTCCATCGGGTACCGGCGACGGGCCGACGCGCCGGACGCCTTGCCTGCGGCGGGGGCCGGATTTGCCTCCAGCCAGCGGGCGCTTTGCTCTTCGAGCCAGATCAGCGACCGCATGGCGTCGACGGCGGTGCGTTCGACATCGGACTGGCGGAAGACGTCGTTGAACACCTCCAGCGACACCGGGCCCGCGTAGCCGGCGCGGACCACGTGGCCCATGAACTTGGCGAGTTCGAATTGGCCCTCCCCCGGAAACACCCGGTAGTGCCGGCTCCAGGACAGCACGTCCATGGACAGCTTGGGGGCATCGGCGACCTGGACGAAGAAGATCTTCTCCGGGTTGAAGGCTTCGATCGGCGCGGTGTCCCAGTCCCGGGAAAGGATGTGGAACGAGTCCAGGCAGGTGCCCAGGTTGGGGTGGTCCACCATGTCAACCAGCCGGTGGGCGTGTTCGTAGTCGTTGACGTACTTGCCCCAGGCCAGGGCCTCATAGGCGACCTTGACGCCGTGGTCGCCGGCGAGGGCCGCTAGCCGGGAGAGCTGGGCGGCCCGGAGCTCGTCATCGTCAATCGTGGCGGTGCCGACGTTGGAGCAGAGCAGCATGGTGTCCATGCCCAGGCGGGACATCAGCCGGAACTTGGCGTCCGCGCGGCGCAGGTTGGCGGCGAGCAAGTCCTCGGGAACGCTGTCGAAGTCGCGGAACGGCTGGTAAAGGTCCAGGGTGAGGCCCAGGTCGGCAGCCAGTTTCCGGACGTCTTCCGGGCTCAGCGGGGACGTCACGAGGTCCTGTTCGAAGATTTCGATCCCGTCGAACCCGGCGACGGCGCAGGCCTGCATTTTTTCCCGCAGGGTGCCGGAGAGGCAGACGGTGGCGATTCCGGTGCGCATCAGGCGGCCACTTCTTCTGCGGCCACAAGTTCCAGGAAGTGGGAGCGCATGCGGTCGGCGTCGGCCTCGCGTCCGGTGAAGATCCGGAAGGCGTCCGCCGCCTGGCCCACGGCCATCCGACCGCCGTCGAGCACCTCGCAGCCCTTGGCCCGGGCGGCGCGGACGAGCTCGGTTTCGATCGGCCGGTACACGATGTCGGCCACCCAGTGCCGGGACTCCACGAGGGACATGTCCAGCGGCACGCCCGGGTGGGCGGCCATGCCCACGGGGGTGCAGTGCACCAGGCCGTCGGCCTGCGGCATGAGCTGCGGCAGCTCCGCTGTGGTCCGGGCGGTGACGGTCCGGTCCGGGAAGAACCCGGCGAGTTCGGCTGCCCGGGCGGTGCAGCGGGCTGCGTCGGTGTCTACAAGGTCCAGCTCGCGGACCCCCGCGGTGAGCAGGGCGTAGGCGACGGCGGATCCGGCGCCGCCGGCTCCCAGCTGCACCACGCGGTCCAGGGTGGCGCCGGGGAGCCCGGAGGCCAGCGCCGCCGCGAACCCGGAGAAGTCGGTGTTGTGGCCGATGAAGCGGCCGTCGCGGATGACCACGGTGTTCACGGCGCCGAGGCGCCGGGCGTCGGTGGAGACCTCGTCGAGGTGCTCGAGCACGAGCTGCTTGCAGGGGTGCGTGATGTTCAATCCGTTGAACCCGAGGCTCCGGGCGCCGGAGAGCAGTTCCCCCACGGCCTGGCCGGGCAGGCCGAGTTCGATGAGGTCAATGGGGCGGTAAAGGTACCGGAGGCCCTGCACGTCGCCCTCGCGTTCGTGCATATAGGGCGTGAGGGAAGGCATGACGCCGTCTCCCACGAGGCCCACGAGGAAGGACTCTGCTCGATTGCTCATCCGGTTAGCTCCTTTGACAACGGCACTCGGCGGGGGCGACGCCTGCGGCGTCTGCGGCGGACCGGGTGATAGGTATTACATTACAGATTTTGTTCACATGTTGCACTGTTGTTCGAATGACGAACATACTATTACGGCGGCGGCTCGTTGCGTCGGCTTGTTTACGACGGCGGCGCGCGCCAGCTCCCGCCGGCGTCACCGCTGGGGCAGCCGGGCCGACAGCTCCGCGGCCGCCGCCTGCAGCAGCGGCACGAGCGCCACGAGGGCCTCCATGCTCAGGCGGAAGACCGGGACCGCCGTGGCCAGCGAGGCGAAGGCGTGCCCCTGGGCATTGAAGACTGGGACGGCGACAGCGCGCATGCCGAGCTCGTTTTCCTCGTCCATGGTGGCGAAGCCCTGGCGCCGGACCTGCTCGATTTCGGCCCGGAAGGCCTCGCGGTCCGTGATGGAGAGCGCCGTCAGCGGCTCCAGGGGCAGCTCCTCAACGAGCTGGGCGCGGGTGGCGTCGTCGGCGAACGCCACCAGCGCCTTGCCCACCGAGGTGGTGTGCAGCGCCCCGAGATGCCCGGGGTCACTCGTGACCCGGAAGGTCTGCGGGCCGTCCACCTTGTTCACCGTCAGGTGGTGGATGCCGTCGCGCACGGAGAGGATGGTCGCCTCGCCCGTTTCCTCGGTCACGCGCCGCAGGATGGGCAGCGCCGTGCCCGCGAAGCCGTGGTGGTTGGAGACGCGCTGGCCCAGCTGGAAGACCCGCAGCCCCAGGTGGTAGCGCCGGCCGTCCGGCTCGTAGTCCACGAACCCGTCCCGGGTCAGCGAGCCGAGCAGGCGGTAGGTGGTGCTGAACGGCAGGTCCGCGCGGCGGGAGATCTCCGCGGCGCTGGCGCCACGCGGCTCGTCGCCCAGGAGGACCAGCAGGCCCAGGGCCTTGCCCACCATGTCCGTCCGCGAGTCCTCCCTGGCGGCCTTGGCAGGCTTCGAAGGGGCCTCCGCGGGATAGCCGGAAGCGGCGGGAACGTCTGTGGTTTCATTCACACTCATGCATTGATGTTCCCACATAGTGAGAGCTATTTCTAGATGGTGATTATTTTTGTTGACAAGTGACTGCGCTCACAGTCATGATTGCTACATCGCACAAGTAGCTTCCACCATGTGGCTACTAGTCCGGGTCTTTCCACGGACCTCCGGCTGCACCACACTTAACCAAGCGGCAGCCGAGACCTTCCTGATCCATCCGCGACAACGTCGTCACACCAAAGGAACACCATGAGCCACACTGTCCCGTCCACGACGCCGGGTATCACCACAGGAGGGACGCCGAAGAAGGCGGCCCTTGCCAGCTTCCTGGGCAGCGCCGTCGAGTATTACGACTTCTTCATCTTCGGTTCCGCAGCCGCGCTGATCTTCCCGCATGTCTTCTTCCCCGATGCGGACACCAACGCGGCGATCATGTCGTTCGCCACCTTCGGCTTCGCTTACGTGGCCCGCCCTGTCGGCGCCGTGGTCCTCGGCCACTTCGGCGACAGGGTGGGACGCCGGAAGGTCCTCATGTTCACGCTGCTGCTGATGGGCGCCTCGACGTTCGTCATCGGCTGCCTTCCGGACTTCAGCACAGTCGGCTGGTGGGCCCCTGCTCTGCTGGTGCTGGCCCGGCTCTGCCAGGGCCTGTCCGCAGCCGGCGAGCAGGCCGGCGCCTCGTCCATGACGCTCGAGCACGCCCCGGACAACCGCCGCTCCTTCTTCACCTCCTGGACCCTGACCGGCACCCAGGGCGGCCAGATCCTTGCCGCCCTCGTCTTCATCCCGGTCCTCGCCCTGCCTGACGAGATCAAGTACACGATCGGCTGGCGCATCCCGTTCTGGCTCAGCGCCGTGGTGGTGCTGGTCGCGTTCTTCATCCGCCGTACCCTGCACGAGCCGCCGGCGTTCGAGGAGGCCCAGAAGACCAAGCAGATCTCCAAGCTCCCCGTCGCGGACCTCCTCAAGAGCCACTGGCGCGATGTCGTCCGTGTCATCGCCTGCGCCTTCATCGCCGCCGTGTCCACCGTCTTCGGCACCCTGGCCATCAGCTACGCCAAGAACGTCGCCGGCGTGGACGGCACCACCACCCTCTGGCTCGTCGTCGGCGCCAACTTCCTGGCCCTGGGCACCCAGCCGCTCTTCGGCATGCTCGCGGACAAGATCGGCCGCAAGCCGGTGTTCATCTACGGCGCACTGTCCAGCGCGGTCCTGACTCCGGTCTTCCTGCTGAGCCTCGAATCCGGCAACGTCGCGCTGATGTTCCTGGCCGCCATCGCCTTCTTCTCCTTCGGCTACGCGGCGGCCAACGCGGTCTGGCCCTCCTTCTACGCCGAGATGTTCAGCACCAACGTCCGCTTCTCCGGCCTCGCAATCGGCACCCAGCTGGGCTTCCTGATGGCCGGTTTCGCCCCGGCAATCGTGGCGGCCATGGGCGGCATCCAGCCCGGCGGCTGGGTCCAGATCTCCATCTTCACCGGCATCATCTGCCTGATCGCCACGGTCTCGGCACTGACTGCCAAGGAAACATTCCGGGTCCCCACCAAGCAGCTCGGCCAGCACTAGCCCGCACCGGCAGCGGATTTCAACCGCGCTTCCGCACCGCACCACACGCCGGCGGCCCGTCCCTTCGGGGGCGGGCCGCCGGCGTTAAGGCGTTGAGGGGTTGAGGCGTTGCGGTGGTTGGCGGGCTAGGGTGCGGCGCCCAGAACTGCGGCGAGATCGAACTTCACCGGTTCCTCCAGCTGGTCGTACGTGCAGGAGCGCGGATCGCGGTCCGGACGCCAGCGCAGGAACTGGGCTGTGTGCCGGAACCGTTCTCCCTCCATATGGTCATACTTCACTTCCACCACGCGCTCGGGCCGCAGCGGGGTGAAGGACAGGTCTTTGCCGCCGCTCCACCGGCTTCCCTCGGCTTTCCGCGGAGTCCACGCCCCCTCCTCCTGCCGGGCCCAGGCCCAGGGGTGGCCGTCGAAACCGGTGACCAGCTCCTGCAGCTCGGCAAAGAGCGCCGCGCGCCGGGCCATCGGGAAGGCGCCCACCACGCCGACGTTCGCCAGCACCCCGGCGTCGTCGTAGAGCCCCAGGAGCAGCGAGCCGATCCGGTCCGGACCGGAGGTGTGCACGCGGTATCCGGCGAGCACGCAGTCCGCCGTCCGTTCGTGCTTGACCTTGACCATCGCGCGCTTGTCCGGCTGGTAGCTGCCCTCCAGCGTCTTGGCCACAATCCCGTCAAGACCGGCGCCCTCGAACTGCCGGAACCAGCGCTGCGCCGTGTCCCGGTCGGAGGTCGCGGCCGTGACGTGGACCGGCGCCGCGCTGGCTGCGAGTGCGCGCTCCAGCTGCCGGCGGCGCTCGGAGAAGGGTTTGCCCGTGAGATCCTCGTCGCCCAGGGCCAGCAGGTCGAACGCAACGAAGCGCGCCGGGGTCTGTTCCGCGAGCAGTTTCACCCGGCTGGCGGCCGGATGGATGCGCTGCTGGAGCGCGTCGAAGTCCAGCCGGTCCCCGGAGGCCGCCACCAGGATGATCTCGCCGTCCACCACACAGCGTTCCGGCAGCTCCGACTTCAGCGCCTCGACAAGCTCGGGGAAATAGCGCGTCATCGGCTTGCCGTTCCGGCTGCCGATCTCCACCTCGTCGCCGTCACGGAAGATGATGGAGCGGAAGCCGTCCCATTTCGGTTCAAAGAGCCAGCCCGTTCCGGCGTCCGGCGACGGCAGTGCGGGGAGTGCTTTGGCCAGCATGGGCGCAATGGGAGGCATCAACGGCAGGTGCATAGCGCCCATTCTTGCGCCGCGGACCCGGCACCGCCACCCCCCACGTAGTGGTTGCCCGTTGAGGGTTTCCTCAACGGGGTTCCTCGACACGTGCCCGCCCCGGCGGTAAACATAGGTGATGGCTACCGTCGGGTTCCACGCCTCGCATGAACAGATCAGCCCCCGCCGCCTGCTGCAGGACGTGCAGCTGGCCGAGCAGGCCGGCTTCGACGCCGCCATGTGCTCGGACCATATTGAGCCGTGGTCCGCCCGGCAGGGCCACTCCGGTTTTGCCTGGTCCTGGCTCGGGGCAGCGCTGGCCACCACCGGTCTGCGCTTTGGGGTGGTGACGGCGCCCGGGCAGCGTTACCACCCGGCGATCATCGCGCACGCCTCAGCCACCCTGGCGGACATGTTTCCCGGCCGCTTCTGGATGGCCCCGGGCAGCGGCGAGTACATGAACGAGCACGTCACCGGTGAGGCCTGGCCGCCGAAGGAGACGCGGCAGCGCCGGCTGGAGGAGTGCGTGGACATCATCCGCCGGCTCCACGCCGGCGACGTGGTCACGCACCACGGGCTCGTCACGGTGGAGCAGGCCCGGATCTGGGACGTTCCGGAGACCAAACCGCCGCTGATTGCCCCGGCCGTGAGCGTGGAAACAGCGCGCCGGTCAGCAGCCTGGGCGGACGGACTCGTCACCGTCAATCAGCCGCCGGGAAAACTGAAGGACATGCTGGCGGCCTACCGGGACGCCGGTGGCCGCGGGAAGGCTGCCCTCCAGGTCCACCTGTCCTGGGCCCCGACAGAGGCAGAGGCCGTCGCGATCGCAGAGGACCAGTGGCGCACCAACGTCTTTGCGCCGCCGATTCCCTGGGACCTGCCCACGGCGGCCCATTTCGACGGCGTCAGCACCGGTGTCCAGGAGGACCAGGTGCGGGCGGCCGTCAACGTCTCCGCCGATGCCGGGCAGCACGCCCAATGGCTGGCCGCCTACCTGGACCTCGGATTCGATGAGCTGTACCTGCACTTTGTCGGCCAGGAGCAGACACCCTTTATCGACGCCTTCGCCGAACATGTCCTCCCCCAGCTCCGCCCGGCGGGGCAGACCCAGGCCGGAACGGACGGTGCGCTGTGAGAATCGCCGAGACCTCGGATCTCTGGTGGAAGAACGCGGTGATCTACTGCCTGGATCCGGAGACGTTCTTCGACGGAGACGGCGACGGCACCGGGGACTTCGGCGGGCTGATCCAGCGGGTGGACTACCTTGCCGCGCTCGGCGTCACGTGCATCTGGCTCATGCCCTTCTACCCCTCCCCGGACCGCGACGACGGCTACGACGTCACCGACATGTACGGCGTGGATCCCCGGCTCGGCAGCCTGGGGGACCTGGTGGAATTCATCCGCACCGCCAACGACCGCGGCATCCGGGTGATCGCGGACTTTGTCATCAACCACACCTCCGACCGGCACCCGTGGTTCGTGCAGGCGCGGAAGTCCGTGGACAACCCCTACCGCGACTACTACGTCTGGCGGAAGGACACGCCGCCGGATACCTCGGACCAGGTGGTGTTTCCCGGCGAGGAAACGTCCATCTGGACCCAGGACAAGGCCACCGGCGAGTGGTATCTGCACATGTTCGCCAAACACCAGCCGGACCTGAACGTGATGAATGCCAAGGTGCGGGACGAGATTGCGAAGTCGATGGGATTCTGGCTGCAGCTGGGCCTGGACGGCTTCCGGCTGGACGCGGTGCCCTTCTTCCTGGAGCTGCTCGGCGAGCCCAAGGATGAAGCCGCGAAAGTCGACCCGCACCAGTACCTGAGCGCCCTGCGCAGCTTCCTCAACCGCCGCCACGGCAGTGCGGTGCTGCTGGGCGAGGTCAACCTTCCGTACAAAGAGCAGCTGAAGTACTTCGGCGGCCCGGCCGGCAACGAGCTGAACATGCAGTTTGATTTTCTCTCAATGCAGAACATGTACCTGTCACTGGCCCGGCAGGACGCCCGGCCGCTGGCCCGGACGCTCAGCAGCCGTCCGAAGATCAATCCTGACAACCAATGGGCCATGTTCGTCCGGAACCACGATGAACTCACCCTGGACAAGCTCAGCGATGCCGAACGCGAGGAGGTCTTCGCCGCCTTCGGCCCTGATCCCGACATGCAGATGTACGGCCGCGGACTGCGGCGGCGGCTGCCCACCATGCTCGGCGGCGATCCGGCCAGGATCCGCATGGTCTACTCCCTGATGTTCTCGCTGCCGGGCACCCCGGTGCTCTTCTACGGCGAAGAGATCGGGATGGGCGAAGACCTGCGCGCGAAGGGCCGCTCGGCCGTCCGCTCCCCCATGCAGTGGGACCACACCGGGAACGGCGGCTTCTCGACCGCCCCTCCCGGGGACCTCGTGGCCCAGCCCGTGGACGGACCGTTCGGGCCGGCGCACATCAACGCCGCAGCCGCCAAACGGGATCCTGATTCGCTGTGGAACTTCATCGCGACGCTGATCCAGCGCTACCGGGAATGTCCCGAGCTCGGCTGGGGCAGGTTCGACCTCATCAAGCAGGCCGCCCCGGCGGTGCTGCTGCACCGCTGCACGTGGGACGGCTCCACCGTGGTGGCCGCCCACAATTTTGGCGCCGAACCGGCGTCTGTGACGGCCGCGCTGGTCCCGCCGGAGGACGAGGAAGGCGGGCCGGGGGGTCCGGACGCAAAGGCCAGCGCGGGGCGTTCGTACGCCGGGGCCGTGCTCCGGGACCTGCTCGGCGGCGAGGAAATCCCGCTCTCCGACGACGGCGCCTTCGAAGTCCCGCTGGACCGCTACGGGTACCGGTGGTTCCGGGTCGAGCGCCCGGGCGAACGCCACCTCCCCTGAGGCGCCCCGCCCTGAAGGGGGACGGTCTCGGCCGCGCCCCCGAGATCTAACGGGCCCCTTACCGCACCGAAACGCGGACGCAACATTGGCGCAGGAGACTGGAAGTGCCGGCAAGAGCAGGCACCAGCTCCAGTCCAGGAGGCCCCGCCATGTTGAAGGAAGCGAAAGCCCATGTAACCCGCGTCCGCGCCCTTGACCAGCTGCACCGCGGCGATGAGATCGAGGCCCGCCTGCGGGTAGGCCCAAACTACGATGACGTCGTGATCCGCCGCGGCAGCGTTCAGGAAACGGCCCCCGGAATCGGCGTCGTCTGGATCATGGACCGCCACACCGGCATGCGCAAGGCCATCAACGCGGACGAATGCAGCGTCTGGCGGGTCGCCTGAGGGATCAGCCTCCCGCCACTGACTGGATGATGAGGACTTCCTGGCCCGGTGCCACGGCAGTCACCAGACCCTGCAGCCGCCGGATTTCATTCCCGTTGACGTATATATTCACGTAACGGCGAACACTTCCGGTCTCGTCCCGCAACCGCCGCGACAGCGCCGGATAGTCCCCGGTCACCGTATCCAGCACCCACTCCACCGTCACCGCCGCCTCGGCGGGCGCAGTCAGGATGGACTGCCCGCCGGCGAGCGGTTGGAGGACGCTGGGCAGGACCACACTGATCGCCGGGTCTGCCGGCATGCCGTCGCCGCTGATCACGCCGCTGGTCATGCGTTTCTACCCCTTCACGGCCGTGCCGGGAGCAGGGCCGCGGAGACCACGGCTGCCCGGACGCACAGGACATCCGGCAGGTGCGAGGCGACCTCGGTGAAGTGTTCCCCCTCGTCCGCGCTGGCGTAGACACTGCCGCCCCGCGTCCCGAAGTAGACGCCCGCGGGCTCCGCACCGTCGACGCTGGCAGCATCACGCAGCACGGCGTTGTACTCGGCCTCCGGCAGCCCGGCATCGAGCCGCTTCCAGCTGGCGCCGGCGTCATCGGTCCGGTGCACGGCCAGCTTCCCGTCCGGCGGGATACGTTCGCCGTCAGCCTTCAGCGGGACCACCCAGGCAGTGCCGGCCCGCCGCGGATGCGTCAGCATCACAAAACCGAAGTCCGCCGGCAGACCTTCGGCGATCGACTCCCACGATTCGGCGTCGTCGTCGCTGCGATACACGCCGTGGTGGTTTTGAGCGTACAGGCGGCCGTCGACGGCGGCGTCGGCCGCGATCTTGTGGACGCACTGGCCGAATTCCGGATTGGGATCCGGCATGAAGTACGCGGAAATTCCCTTGTTGCGCGGCTCCCAGGAGGCGCCGCCGTCGAGCGAGCGGTAGACCCCTCCGGTGCTCATGGCAACGTGGACTTTCTCGCCCGTGGGGTCGACGACGATTGAGTGCGCCGCAGCGCCGCCGTAGCCCGCGCCCCATTCGCTGCGGTGCGGATGGTCCCAGAGGCCGCGGTTGAGCTCGAAGTGCTCGCCGCCGTCGGTGGATTTCCAGACCGAGATCGGCTCGCAGCCCGCCCACACGACGCCCGGGCGGGAGTCGGCGTCGGGGTGAATCTGCCAGATCCGTTCCAAGGCGGCGTCGGTGCCGTCCGGGAACGTGATGGCACCGTTTTCGGGTTCGGTCCAGGATCCGCCGAGATCATCCGAGTGGAAAACCGTGGGACCCCAGTGCTCAGAGCGGACCCCCACCAGGATCCGGGTCCTGCCATCGCGGGTATCGATGGCGATGCTCGGCACCTCACTCATCAGAAAATGCGGTCCGGACAGGGACCAATCTTTCCGGTCCGGGCTGGTCGCCAGCCAAAGGCCTTTCTTGGTCCCGATCGCCAGGACGTAACTCTCTGCAGTAGCCATGCGTCCCATGCAACCATCCCCGCCGGAAGGCCGCAACGGTTTTCTACCGGCACTGTTTCTACCGGCGTTGCCGGGGTGCGCTACCGCGCCGGTGGCATGTGGGTCAGTCGACGAACTCCGACTGCGTCTCGATGAAGTCCCAGTCCGCGGCCGTCAGTATGGCCGCGCCGGCGGCGGACGGTCCAGCCGGACGGGGCCCGCCGGCGTCCGCGATTCCCCGCTGCACGGCCTCGGGCAGTTCGATGGTCCGCAGGTTTTCCCGAAGCCATTCCTTGCTCGCCAAATCCAGATCCAACCACCACATGTAGATCTCCACGGCGGCCACCTCCTCCTCCTGTGTCCTTCAACCGTAGGCCCCACCCGCGGGCTGTTCAAGGGAGGCCGCGGCATTCGGCGCCGGTACCGTCCCGGGCCGGGCAAACGGGAAGTAAGCCCCTGTTCACGATCGCACCCCGGCGCCAGAATGAAGTATGCCTGACGACTCCGCCAACGGCCCGGCGCCTCTCGTAGTGGGTGTGGTTCCGGGACAGCATCCGGAAGTGCTGCAGACGGCGGCATCCCTCGCGAAGTCCCTCGCCGCGCCCCTGATCTGCGCCTACGTGGACGAGGCCAGCTACCTCGTGGAATGGGATCCGGGGCGGTCCGCGCACCGCCTGTCCCTGCACCCGGACGCGGACGAGGCCCGGATCCGGGCCACCACCCAGGAGCTGCGTTCCGTCGTTGAGGCACTCTGCGCACCCCTGGGGATCGACTGGACGCTGCGCACCCTGGCCGGGGACCCGGCCCGGGCGATCGGCAGGCTGGCCGCGGACACCAACGCGTCCGTGATCGTGGTGGGGACCCCCGAACGCGGCCTCGGCCACCGCATCTCCGCCGCGCTCAATGGCTCCGTGGCGGCATGGCTGAGCCACCATCAGGGGCGTCCAATCCTGATCGTTCCGGCGGCCGCTCCGGCGGGAAGAAAATAAAGCGAAAGTACTTATTCGGACCGCTGGTGTTATCCCACTACCGGCGAGTAAGCTCGATCTGTAGCCCGGACGAACGGGTTACCCCAAAGCTGCTCCGGAGTGCGTATCCCCCAATAACGCACTCCGGAGCTCTTTGTTTTGCGCAACGTTCCACATCGGCGCCGTCCCGGACCGCAGGCTTGAAACATACCCCTAGGGGGTATATGTTGAGGGCATGAGCGAGTCAGAAGATCCCGGCACGGCGAGTCTGGACACTGTTCCCCTTGACGCCCGGCCCCCTGAGCACGGCTACACCTCCAACAAGGACGCCTACCTTCGCCGGCTCAAGCGGATCGAGGGGCAGGTCCGCGGCATCGCCCGAATGGTCGACGAGGACAAGTACTGCATCGACATCCTCACCCAGGTCGCCGCAGTCACCAAGGCCCTGCATGCCGTGAGCCTGGGGCTCGTCGAAGAGCACATCGGCCACTGTGTTGTTGGCGCCGCCGCCGAGCCGGATCCGGAGCTCCGTGCGGAGGCCATCGACTTCAAGGTCAAGGAGGCCACCGATGCCATCGGACGCCTGCTCCGCTAGGACCCGTACCACCCACTACACCACCGGGCCGGGGAACCACACCCGGCCCAGCGACAAGGAGCACTCCATGGCCACCGTTTCCACCACCGTCAACGTTTCCGGCATGACCTGCGGCCACTGCGTGTCCTCCGTCAGCGAAGAACTTGAGGCGCTCTCCGGCGTCGAAAAGGTCGACGTCGACCTCAACGCCGGCGGCATCTCCACCGTCACGATCACCTCCAGCGAAGCACTGCAGTCCTCCGAAATCGGCGAGGCAGTCGCCGAGGCCGGCTACCTCGTGGTCGCCAGCGAAGCCTGAGGGACAACCGCGCCGGGCGCGCGCAGGCGCCGGAATGGCAAACGCCGTCGGGCGCAGACAACGGAACAGCAGACGACCAATCGAGCGGGAAAAGAAGGGCGCCGTGAGCGAGCAGTTGTTGGACCAGGCCGGGAGCCGCGTCATTGACCTCGATATCGAGGGCATGACCTGCGCCTCCTGCGTCAACCGGGTCGAGCGCAGGCTCGGAAAGCTCGACGGCGTCGAGGCAAGCGTCAACCTGCCCCTGGAGTCCGCCCGCGTCAGCGTCCCCGCGGACATCACCGACGACCAAATCACCGCCACGGTCGCGGCCGCGGGCTACAAGGCCACCATCCGGTCCGCCAGGTACCCGGGCACGCCGGTGGAGCCTGCAGAACTCCCGGCCGGCACCGGGGTTCCGCCCGGCACAGCCGCCCCCTCGCTCCGCCCGCGGCTGCTTGTGGCGGCCGTGCTCACCGTCCCTGTCCTCGCGATCTCGATGATCCCGGCGTTCCAGTTCCCGAACTGGGGCTGGGTGGCCGCGATCCTGGCCCTGCCGGTGGTTGCCTGGGCGGCGTGGCCGTTTCACCGCGCCGCGGCCATCAACGCACGGCATCTGGCCTCGACCATGGACACCCTGGTGTCCATCGGCGTGATTGCCGCCTACTCGTTCTCGGCCTGGCAGCTCCTTGCCGACCCGGGCATGACCGAACATCCCGCAGCCGAGGGCATGGGTTCCGGTGGCCTGTATTTCGAGGTCGCCTCCGTGGTCACCACATTCCTGCTGCTTGGCCGCTACCTGGAGGCGAACGCCAAACGGAAGGCGGGAGATGCCCTCAAGGCCCTCCTGGACCTGGGGGCCAAGGACGCGACGGTCCTGCGCGGCGGCACCGAGCACAAGATCCCGGCCGACCAGCTGGGCCTCGGCGACGTGATCGTGGTCCGCCCGGGCGAGAAGATCGCCGCCGACGGCGTCGTCATCGACGGTTCCTCTGCGGTGGACGCCTCCCTCGTGACCGGCGAATCCGTGCCCGTGGAAGTCGGCCCGGACAGCCAGGTCACCGGGGCCACCATCAACACCTCCGGCCGGCTCCTGGTCCGTGCCACCCGCGTCGGGTCCGAGACCACCCTGGCCCAGATGGGCAGGCTCGTCTCGGCGGCGCAGACCGGAAAAGCGCCGATCGCCCGGCTCGCCGACCGCATCAGCGCCGTCTTCGTACCGGTCGTCCTGGCCATTGCCGCCCTCACCTTCGCGGCGTGGCTGATGGCGGCCGCACCGGACGTCAGCGCCGACGAGCTCCGGAGCGCCTTCACCGCCGCCGTCGCGGTGCTGGTCATCGCCTGCCCCTGTGCCCTCGGGCTGGCCACCCCGGTCGGGCTGCTCACCGGGACCGGGCGGGGCGCCCAGCTGGGGATCCTGATCAAGGGTCCGCAAGTCCTCGAGGACACCCGGACGGTGGACACGATCCTGCTGGACAAGACCGGGACCGTCACCACCGGCCGCCTTGCCGTGGACGGCGTCCAGAGCTTCGGGCGGTACAGCGACGCGGACGTCCTGCGCCTGGCGGGGGCTGTGGAAAACGCCTCCGAGCACCCTATCGCCCGGGCCATCGCCGCTGCCGCGTTGGCCGCGGCGGCGGGGCGCGTGAACAACGACGGCGCCGGCCTCCCTGCCGTCGCCGGCTTCCGCTCCGCACCCGGCGGCGGCGTCCGGGGCACCGTTGACGGCCGGCTCGTAGTCGCGGGGCGCACCGGCTGGCTGCTGGAGTCCGGTGTGGCCCCTGCCCCGGCGCAGCGCGAGGCACTGGGTGCTGCCGAAGGCTCTGGCGCCACGGCGGTCTGGGTTGCCGTGGACGGCGAAACCGCCGGTCTCATCAGCCTGCGGGACACCGTGAAGCCCGGCTCCGCGGCCGCGGTCACCCGGCTCCGGGAGCTGGGGCTCCGGCCGATCCTACTGACCGGCGACAACGCCGCTGTGGCCGCCCAGGTGGCGGCCGCCGTCGGGATCAGCCCGGATGACGTCTTCGCGGGTGTGCTCCCGGCGGGCAAGGTTGAGGCCGTGCGGAAGCTGCAAGCGGCCGGCGCCACTGTGGCCATGGCCGGGGACGGCGTTAATGACGCCGCGGCGCTGGCGCAGGCGGACCTGGGCATCGCCATGGGCTCCGGCACCGACGTCGCCATCGAGGCAGCCGATCTGACGGTGATGGGCAACGACCTCGGACAGGTGGCGCAGGCGATCGAGCTGTCCCGCCGGACGCTCGGCACCATCAAGACGAACCTGTTCTGGGCCTTCTTCTACAACGCCGTGGGCATCCCGGTGGCGGCCCTGGGCCTGCTCAACCCGATGATCGCCGGCGCCGCCATGGCCGCCAGCTCCGTGCTGGTGGTGGCCAACTCGCTGCGGCTGCGCGGCTTCGGGAAGTAAGCCGGCCTTAGCCCGGGTGCCCCCGCCTCAGGCCGCGCCGTAGCGGATGGCGGCCCTGGCTTTGGCTTTGGCCGCTTCCTCCCCGCGGTCCTTTGCCGGGGCGTGGGTCACCAGGGACTCGAGGAGGTGCTGCGTCGCATGGGCAATCTCATGCACAGCCCGGTTGAAGGCCTCCTCGTTGGCCTTGGACGGCTTGGTGCTGCCGCTGATCTTGCGTACGTATTGCAGCGCGGCGGCCTCCACCTCCGCGGTGGTGGCGTGGGGTTCAAAATTGTGGAGGGTCCGGATATTTCGGCACATATCTCCATGCTAAGGGCCTTCGGGCCCGGGAACGAGGGGCCCGGGCCCGAACGGACAACCGCCTACGGCACGGGCTCGCAGTCGTTCGCGTGGTCCAGCGCTGCCGCGCCGGTGCCGGACGGGGCCCGGAGCTCGTCCAGCCGGACCAGCACCACCCCGCCGACAATCAGCAGTCCGCCCAGGAGCTGGATGGGGCCGGGCAGTTCGCCGAGCAGCAGCCACGCCCAGACGACGGCGAACAGCACCTCGGTGAGGGAGACAAAGGACGCGACTTTCGAGCCGAGTGCCCGCGCGGCGACAATTCCGGACACGTACGCCACCACCGTGGCCAGGACCACGAGGCCGCCCAGCGCCACCCACCACGGGGTGATCCAGGGTCCCAGACGGGTGTCGGCGGTGCTGAAGGCCATCGGCAACAGCCCGGTTGCCGCGGTCAGCCACATGACGATGGCGCCCACCATGAGCCCGCCGGAGGCCAGAAGGATGGGCGGCAGGGTGTCGTTTTCCTTGGCCGTGATGAAGAAGTAGATGGCCAGGCACACCGCGGCCGCGATCCCCCACAGCACCCCGATGAGGTCGACCTTGACGGCTCCGGTGAGATCCAGGACCAGGACCAGCCCGCCGAGGGACAGGAGTGTGCCGGCAATGGTCAGTGGCCGCGGCCGTTTCCGGCTGGCGGCCCACAGCCAGAGCACGATCAGGACCGGCGCCAGGTACTCCAGCAGCAGGGCGACGCCGACCGAGAGCCGGGATACGGCATTGAAATAGAACAGCTGGCAGGCGGCGACGCCGATGAATCCAAACAGCAGCACGGTCAGCCAGTTGTCCCGGAGCTGGTGCCAGCGCCCGCGCAAGGAGGGAAGAGCAAAGACGGCCAGAATCAAGGCCGCACCGGTGAGCCGGGCCGTAACGGCCGCCCCGGGAGTCCAGCCCGTTTCCAGGAGCGCCTTGGCGAATGATCCGGAGAGCCCGAACACCGCAGACGAAAACAGGGCGACGCCCAGGCCCGATGCCATGAACCCGGATGGCGCGCCGGCCCGCGTGGTGCCCTGCCGAGCGCCCTGATTGCTTCCCCGCTTGCCTTCGAGTTTGCGTCCCTGCGGGGCGCCGCCCGGTTCGGAGGCAGGCCGCTGGGAGGCAAGGTCTCGGACCGGGGTGGCGGCGGGACGCTGGGGGGCAGACACGGGCATTCTCCTGTCAGGAGTAAAGTAGGGTTATGCTCATGACATTACGCCCCGGCAAGGTAAGGAGTCAAGATGGTTTTTGCCCCTGACACGGAAGTTGCCCTGCGTTCTGTGGTCAACCTCATCAACACCGCGGCCAACGGTGAGGAACATTTGGCCACGGTCAGGGATCTGGACGACTTCCTGGAGGCCGAGGGCTTCACCGGTTCCCGCACCCGGGACGGGGCCGAGCTGGCCAGCGTGCGGCGGCTGCGCGGCGAGCTCGCCGAGCTCTGGCAGGCCGGGGAGTCCGCCGCCGCGGAGACCGTGAACCGGCTGCTCCGCGAGGCCCGGGCGCTGCCCCAGCTGGTCAAGCACGACCCCTGGGACTGGCACCTGCACGCCACCACCCCGGAGGCGCCGCTGGCCGACCGGATGAGCACGGAAGCGGCCATGGCGATCGTGGACGTGATCCGCAGCAAGGAAATGGACCGCCTGCTGGTGTGCGCCGCGGACGACTGCGACGCCGTCGTGCTGGATCTGAGCCGCAACCGTTCGAAGCGCTATTGCGACACGGGAAACTGCGCCAACCGCGCGCACGTGGCCGCGTACCGGGCCCGGAAAGCCGCGTCCTGACGCCGCGGGCGCGCCGCTGTGAGGCCTATGCCGGCTAAGCCCCGCTGTTAGGCCCGTGGCCCGTTGTCGCGGGAATCGCCGGGGCCGGCCTCGGGGCGGGGCTGCGCTGCCGGGCCGCCATGGCCGGAGGGCGTGCGCTTGGAACTGAGGTTAACGCCGGAGCCTTTCCCCAGATCGGCGGGGTTCTCCTTGTGACTCATGGCCAGCATGGCGGCCACCACCAGGATCACGATAAAGGCGATCCCGGCGCCGATGAGCGCCAGATCGAAGCGGGGTGCGCGGGCGCTGCCGCCCGAGGCGAAGATCAGGACGCCGAAGAAAACCACCACGGCCCAGAATGCGGAGAACATGAGCGGTCCCTTGACCGAGGTCCGCAGGCTGCGGGGCGCTCCGGGTTTCTGCTGTGCCAAGGTGTTTTCCTCCTGCAGCCCGCGCAAAAGCGCGGCTGTCTTATTACCGCAATTGTTCTACGCCGGGTAGAACCTGTCGGTACTAGTTTACGGCCTCCGCGGAATCGCCCGGAGCATCGTGGCGCAGGGTCAGTCCGGACAGCATCCACAGGACGCCGCTGATGATGGCCCCGCCGCCGGCAACGCCGAGGAGGGCGTGCGGGCCGAGGCCGATGAAGAACGGCAGCGCAATCGCAGTGCCCAGCCCGATCACACCGGAGGCGATCCAGTCGCGGGCCAGCACGGACCGGCCGCGGCAACGAATGCCCGCGAACAGCTCCGCGGCGCCGGCCACGCCCAGGCCCATTGCCGCGATGATTCCGAAGACCAGCGGGGCGGGGATCAGGGCCACGGCCGCGCCGGCTCCGGCCAGGGCTGCTCCGCCGGCGGAGAGGACCCTGCCGGCGCCTTCCTGCGGGCGGAATCCGGTCTTGGGCACGGTCCAGATCATCACCACACCCGTGGCCAGCAGGTAGAGGCCGCCGGCCCAGCCCATGCCCGACTCCGGGGGCGCCGCCCAGAACACGGTGACCGCGCCAAACACGAGCGCAACGGCCGCCCTGACAAGCACGGGCTTGAAGAGGTCGGCCGCGGCGCGGATGGCAGGGGTCGCGTCAGGCGCTGCGGGAAGAGTCACCCGTCCAGTTTAGTGCGAAGCCGCCGCTGCGCGCGTCTGCCCGCCGGGCGGGCCCAGCGCTCACCCAGCCTGCACTCACCGCGCGCCGAGGACCATCCACCGGTCCGTCCGGGCCCGGAGGCCCAGCGTCAGCGCCCGCGCCGCCATGTAGCCGAGTGAGAAGGCGGCCCACAGCCAGAGCAATCCCGTCCCGGCACCGGCGCCGGAAGACAGCACGGCCAGCAGCAGCGGCAGGTAGGCGGCGAGATTGACGACCCCGGCGATCGCCAGGTATTTGGCGTCGCCCGCGCCGATGAGGACGCCGTCGAGGACAAAGACGTATCCGGCCAGCGGCTGCCCGGCGGCGAGCACCCAAAGGGCGACGGTAAGCGCCGCCTGGACTTCGGCGTCGGGCGTGAAGAGGGCGCCCGCCCACGGTGCCGCGGCAGCCAGAAGGACCCCGGTCAGGACGCCGAAGCCGAGCCCCCACCGGGTCATGGTGCGCGTCAGCGCACGTGCCTCCACCGGCCGGGCCGCGCCGAGTTCCTTGCCGATCAGGGCCTGGGCCGCGATCGCGAGGGCGTCGAGGGCGAAGGCGAAGAACGTGAAGATGGTCATGGCCAGCTGGTGCGCGGCGAGATTGACCGGCCCCTGGGCGGTGACCACCACCACCGTGGCGAGAATCGCGATCCGCAGGCTAAGCGTGCGCAGCATCAGCCAGGAACCCACTCCGGTCAGGGCCCGGATGCCACGCCAGTCCGGCCGCAGGGACACCCCATTGGTGCGGGCGTTGCGCCGGACGATCAGCACATAGACGGCCGCCATGGCCCACTGCGCGATGCTGGTGCCCACGGCCGAGCCGGTGACGGACCAGCCCAGCCCGTAGACGAGGACCAGGTTCAGGGCGATGTTCAGCGTGAACCCTGCGGCGGCGACGATCAGCGGGGTCCGGGTGTCCTGGAGTCCGCGCAGCACGCCGGTGCCCGCGAAGATGAGCAGCATCGCCACGAGGCCTGGCATGGACCCGCGCAGGTAGTCCACGGCAAACCCATGCACCTCGCCGCGGGCGCCCATCAGGTCCAGCAGCGGCCCGGCGGCCAGGAATCCCGCGACCGCAAGGACGAGTCCGAGCAGGAGCGCCAGCCAGATGCCGTCGCGTCCGGCGGCGAGGGCCTTGGGCAGCTGGCCGTTGCCGATGGCCCGCGCCACTGCCGGCGTCGTGGAGTACGCGAGGAACACCATCAGTCCGACTGCCGTGTGCAGGACCGCCGATGCCAGCCCGACGCCGGCCAGTTCGGCCACGCCGAGGTGGCCCACAATGGCCGAATCCGCGAGCAGGAACAGCGGCTCGGCGATCAGCGCGCCGAAGGCCGGCACTGCCAGGCGCAGGATCTCCCGGCGCTGCCCGGTGGACGGCGGCGGGGCGGTGGACAGCTGCGGGGAAGGTTGCACGGCTTAACCCTAGCCGGGCCAACGCATCGACCCAGTTCGACATTTAGTTGACATTTCAACTAAATGTCGGGGAGACTTGACGTTGAACGCAACCGAAGCCGCGGCGCCAGAGAGCCGCGACGCCTCCTCCTTACGAAACGGTATTTCCCATGAACCAGCCCGCCCTGACCACCTCCGCCCGAACCATCCTGCGCGTCATCGCCGGTTTCCTGTTCGCCGCCCACGGCTGGCAGAAATTCAACGAATTCACAATCGCCGGCACCCAGGCCGCCTTCACCCAGATGGGTGTTCCGGCAGCCCAGGCGGTGGCTCCCGTCGTCGCCACCCTCGAGCTCGTCGGCGGTGTCGCGCTGATCCTGGGCGTGCTCACCCGCGTCTTTGCGGCCCTCCTCGCACTGGACATGCTCGGCGCCCTGTTCATGGTCCACGCCTCAGCCGGCGTCTTCGTCGCAACCGGCGGCTATGAACTCGTCCTGATCCTGGCGGCCGCCGCCGCAGCCGTTGCCCTCGTCGGCGCCGGCTGGCTCTCCGCCGACCGCGCCCTCTTCGGCCGCGTCGACTCGAAGCTCCGCGTCCTGGCCTAAGGCGTCCACGGCTTCGCTCACGGCCTAGAGAGCGCGACGGCGGGCGGTCACCTTCTGGTGGCCGCCCGCCGTCGCATGTTTTCGGGTTATGGCGGGGTTATGGCGTGCCGGACAGCGATTGTGTCGCCGGCCGGCGGCACCTGCCGGGCCAATCAGTAAACTCACAATATGAGCGATAACACGCCCAATTCCGTGACCCTGCGCTTCCTGGCGGCCCCCACCGATGTCGGCCACAGCGGCTCGGTCGACGCCGGCACCGTGCTCGAGTGGGTGGACAAGGCCGCCTATGCCGCCGCCGTCGGCTGGGCAAAGTCCTACTGCGTGACGGCCTACGTGGGGAACATCCACTTCGCGGACCCGGTCAACAGCGGCGACATGGTGGAGGTCGAGGGCACGATCGTGTACACCGGGCGGTCCTCGATGCATATCCGCACCGTGGTGTCCTCGGGCGATCCGAAGGGCGGCCCCGCCACCATGCGCAGCCAGTGCATCGTGATCTTCGTGGCCGTGGGCGCGGACGGCAAGCCCATACCGGTGCCGCAGTTCGTCCCCGTGACGCCCGAAGAAATCGAACAGCGGGACCACGCGCTGGCCCGGATCAAAGTCCGCGAGGACATCGTGGAGGCCAT
Organism: Arthrobacter sp. 131MFCol6.1; assembly: GCF_000374925.1. Lineage (GTDB taxonomy): Bacteria > Actinomycetota > Actinomycetes > Actinomycetales > Micrococcaceae > Arthrobacter. The sequence continues at coordinate 46,646 of NZ_KB895550.1, read as the reverse complement.
GAGCGCACAGGAATATACCGACGCCGGCACGGCCGAGCGTGTGGTGCTGCGGTTCATGGCGGCACCCACGGACGTGAACTGGGGCGGCAAGGTGCACGGCGGCATCGTCATGAAATGGATCGATGAGGCTGCCTATGTCTGCGCCTCCCGCTACTGCGGCAAGGACACCGTGGCCGTATTCTCCGGCGGTGTGCGGTTCTACCGGCCGCTGCTGATCGGCCACGTCGTGGAGGTGGAGGCCCGGCTGGTCTACACCGGAACGAAGGGCATGCACATCGCCGTCCACGTCCGGTCCGGAGACCCCAAGGGGCGCGAGCTGAACCTGACCACCTACTGCCTGACCGTCATGGTCGCCCGCGACGAGACCGGCACCTCGGTTCCGATTCCGCAGTGGGTGCCGGTGTCCGCGGAAGACATCCGGCTCCACGCCCACGCCCGCGAACTGCTGGAAATCCGCGGCCGGGCCCCGGGGAACCGGCTGCCCAACCACCTGCTCGCTGCCGGCGATCGCTAGGGCCGGGCAGGGGCCAGGGGGCTAGAAACCCCCGCCACCGCCGGCGTCGGCGGCCATGTTGGCAAACCGCGAGTAGTGGCCCTGGAAGGCCACCACAATGTCTTTTGTGGGGCCGTTACGGTGCTTGGCGATCAGGATATCCGCCTCACCGGCGCGCGGGGACTCCTTGTCATAGACGTCTTCGCGGTGCAGCAGGATCACCATGTCGGCATCCTGCTCGATGGAGCCCGATTCGCGCAGGTCCGAGACCATGGGGCGCTTGTCCTGGCGCTGCTCGGAGCCACGGTTCAGCTGCGACAGCGCGATCACGGGCACCTGCAGCTCCTTGGCCAGAAGCTTCAGGGCACGGGAGAACTCGGAGACTTCCTGCTGGCGGGACTCCACCTTCTTGCCCGAGCTCATGAGCTGCAGGTAGTCCAGGATCACCAGCTTGAGGTCATGCTGCTGCTTCAGGCGCCGGCACTTGGCCCGGATTTCCATCAGCGACATGTTGGGGCTGTCATCGATGAACAGCGGCGCATCGTTCATCCGGCCCATGGTGGTGGCAATCTTGGACCACTGCTCGTCCTTGATGGTGCCCTTGCGGAGGTCCTGGAGGCCGATCGTTGCCTCGGCGGACAACAGGCGCATGGCGATTTCGTTGCGGCCCATTTCGAGGGAAAACATGACGGTCGCGAGGTTGTTCTTGATGGCGGCCGAGCGGGCGAAGTCCAGCGCGAACGTGGACTTGCCGACGGCGGGGCGGGCGGCGATGACGATCATCTGGCCCGGATGCAGGCCGTGGGTGAGTTCATCGAGCTCGTAGAAGCCGGTGGGGACGCCCACCATGCCCTCGCCGCGGTGGCCCGAGGCCTCGATCTCGTCCACGGTGGATTCCATGACGTCCTTGAGGACCACGTAGTCCTCGGCGGTCCGGCGTTCGGCGACGGCGTAGACCTCGGCCTGGGCCTGGTTGACCAGGTCTTCGACCTCGCCGTCCTGTCCGTAGCCGAGCTGGACGATCTTGGTGCCGGCGTTAACCAGGCGGCGCAGCACCGCGCGTTCGCCCACGATTTCCGCGTAGTAGCCGGCGTTGGCGGCCGTGGGGACGGTCTGGATGAGTTCGTGCAGGTAGGCGGGTCCGCCGATCCTGTTGATTTCGCCGCGCTTGGTCAGCTCGTCCGAGACGGTGACGGCGTCCGCGGGCTCGCCGCGGCCGTAGAGGTCGATGATGGCCTCGTAGATGGTTTCGTGCGCCGGACGGTAGAAGTCCTGGCCCCGCAGGATCTCAACGACGTCGGCGATGGCGTCCTTGGACAGCATCATGCCGCCCAGGACTGACTGCTCCGCTGGGATGTCCTGCGGAGGCTTGCGGCTGCCTTCGGCTCCCCGCGTACCCTCGACTGAGTCCAGATGCGTAACTGACAAAACTGCCGTCCTTCATTGTGTGATGCCGAATTGCTGTGACGCCGAATCGCTGTGACGCCGAACTGCAGTGACGCCGAACCGCAGTGACGCCGAACCGCAGTGACGCCGGCGGCAAACCCCGGCACATGCCGGCCGCTCTATTCTTACCAGTCAGCTCCGACAGTTCGTGCGGTCCGACCACCGCCGTTATCCACAGTGTTGGTGCGGCTCCGTGGGCCATCGGGCCCCGGGGTCGGTGGCCTGGTTGGCACCACCCGGCGACCGCAGGTTTTCCGCTTCCCACGCCCGATATCCTGCAACGTTATCCGCCGATGGGACAGGCACCAACCCGGCCACTCCGCTGCCCTGTGGATAACCTGTGCACTAGTGCCTGATGCTTGTGCACAGTCTGTGGGTAGAGCTGTGGATAGAAAAAAACTTAAGCCTGTAATCTGCACTTGACCTGCGGAAATGTTGGATTCATCTTGTGGACACAAAACAATTTCCGCCAAGCTTCATCCACAGCCTGCACCTTGGGGCTCGGGATACGAGGCGGCACAGGAGGCCACATTTGCCGCCCGATTTGCACATTTTGTGACCGGATTCATCCCACCGAAGCGAATTGACGCCGGCCGCCGCGCACTGTACGCGAGGTGCGGAACATGCTGTGGATAACGCCAATCTGGCATAAGCTCTAAACATGGGCGATGTACTGATAGTCATGTTGCCTGCCCTCATCCTCACGGCGGTGCTCTGGGCGGCGGTCACGGCGCTGAAGCCGCGGAACCACGGCATCTCAGAGGCCGAGCGCTACCAGCAGGAACTGGCGGTTAAGTCCCAGGCCCACTACGCGGCGCAGGTCCATGCTGCCGAGGCCTCCCGCGCCCGGATTGAAGCGACCACGCGCCCCAGCCAGAACTCCCAGCAGCAATCGCAACAGGCCGACCACGCCCGCTCCGCCCTGCTGGGCCGGGGCGGCGCCGGCCACGAGGACGCGCTGTACGCCATCGGACACCTGAGTCCGCAACTCCTCCTGCAGCTGCAGTCGCTGGCCCGCGACGGCCAGAAGACGAAGGCCGCCCGGCTGCTGCGGCAGTCCACCCACTCGGATCTGAAGACCGCAAAGAATTACGTAGATCGGCTCTAGCACATGGACTCCCTGCTCATTCCCGTACTGATCCTGGTGCTCGTGGCCGCCGCTGTGCTGATGGCCGTCCGGGCGTGGAGCCGCCGCGGACAACGCTCCAGTCCGGCACCCACGCCACAGCCGGACCACGACTCCGCTGAGCTGGCCCGGACCGCGGCCGCCAGGCTCACCCAGGAACAGCACCGGCAGCTCTACGCGCTCATCGCGCAGGGGCAGGCCATGGCCGCCATCAAGGTCTACCTCGAGGCAACAGGCGAGGGCCTCCGGGCGTCCCGCGACGCCGTCGCGGCACTGGCAGCCCACCCCCAGCCCTTCCGCGCCCCGGAGCCAGCGCCGGCGGCCGTTCCGGACGACGACGACGTCCCGCAGCGGTTCTCGTACCGCTACCGCGCGATCGCCAGCAAGGGCGATGTCACCCGCGAGGTGAGCAGCAACATGCTCAATGATGAGATCTACGGGAGGATCCGCACCCTGGCCAAGAGCGGCGACACCGAGGCCGCAGCGACCGCCCTGACCCGCCACTCGGATATTTCCATGAAGCAGGCCCGGGAATTCATCGCACTGCTCGGCGACTGAGCACCGCGGGCCCCACGCCCAGTCCGGGCCACCCTCAGGGCCCGGGAGTCCGCAGGGCTAGAAGTCGAACAGGTCCCCCAGCCAGCTTTCCTTCTTCTTGGGACGGCGCCGGTCATCGTAACGCGGCTGCTCATACCTCCCCTGGTCGGGGCGGGGACGGTCGCGCCGCTCATCGTACCGGCGGTCGTCATAGCGGCGGTCATCCGGCCGCCGGTCATCCCGGCGCGGGTCGAGGTTGTACAGCGGGGGCGGTATGTGACCGGGGGTAGTAGGTGGCATCGCTGCCGGCGGCAACGGTGCGGCGGGGCCTGCAGCTGCCGGGCCCAGTGACTCCGCCGCACGGTCGATGATCTTGTCCAGCTCGCCCCGGTCCAGCCACACCCCGCGGCATTGGGGGCAATAGTCGATCTCCACACCGCTGCGTTCACTCATGATCAGGTCAATAGAATCCACGGGACACTTCATGTCCCGGACAACGAGCGGGAGGCCGAAAAGGTTCGGACGGACGCTGCAGGTTCGGAAGGCCGGCGGGCCCTACCGCTGGGCAGAGATCCCGGCGAGCAGCTGCTCAAACGGCAGGGACTCCAGCGCGGCCGGCTTCTGCTGCGGCCCTGAGTCCTGCAGCAGGGCGACAAACTCCCCCGCCGCCCGGTCCACGCGCACCGAGAGCGGCGAGCCGCCGTCGTCGTTGTTTCCCCAGTCCTGCGGGCCGGCGAAAACCGCGGTGGCGGCGATCCGGGTGCGCAGGTAGGTGAAGAGCGGCCGCATCGCGAAGTCCAGCACCATCTGGTGCCGGTCCGTTCCGGCGGTGGCCCCGATCAGCACGGCCTTGCCCTCGAGCGCCTTGGGGTCGAGCACGTCGATGAAGGACTTGAAAAGCCCGCTGTAGGATGCGCTGAACACGGGGCTGACGGCGATCAAGCCGTCAGAGGCCTCGACACCGGCAATCACTTCGGCCAGTCGCGGAGCCGCATATCCGGTCACAAAATTGTTGGCGATGTCCACGGCGAGGTCCCGCAACTCCAAGACCTCGATCTCCACTGCGTAGCCGGCCGCGGCAAGCTGCCGCTCGGCCGAGGCCGCCAGCAGGTCCGCCAGCAGGCGGCTCGAGGAGGGGACGCCGAGTCCGGCGGAGATAACGGTGATACGGCGGGTTTCCACGGAGTGCTCCTAAGTTGAATCCTGGTCAGCAACACGACTACATGCGTTTGCATCTACCTCTAGAAGCGGCGGGGGCAGGGATTTATTCCCGGGCACCCGCCCCGCCTGACAGGACTGCCGCGCTCTGCCAGACTGCCCTCATGGCTGACAACAAAACACAGGCAACCGGAGCGTCGGTTCAGGAGTTCCTGGCTGCCGTCGAGCATCCGGTCCGGCGCGCTGACGGGTTCCGCCTGCTGGCACTGATGTCCGAAATCACGGGGGAACCGGCGCAAATGTGGGGTCCGACGATTGTGGGCTTCGGCCGCTACCACTACAAGTACGCGAGCGGCAGGGAGGGCGATGCCGCGGCGGTCGGCTTCTCCCCCAGGAAATCCAGCCTGTCGCTCTACGGCCTGACCTATGGGCCCGAGGCCGCCGAACTCCTCGGCAGGCTGGGCAGGCACAAGCTCGGCGCAGGCTGCCTGTACGTCAACAAGCTCGACGACGTCGACGAGGCCGTGCTGGCGGAATTGGTCCGGCTCGGCTACCGGCATGTCACCACGGTGCTGCACCACAGCTAGGCCCCGTGCGCTGCAGTTAAAAGCAGAAGGCTCCCGCCTTCGGTCCCCCAGGGGGGTCCGGAAGCGGGAGCCTTCCAGCAGTTCAGGACTGCAGCCGGTGAGGGCTACTTGCCTGCGACTACGTCGAGTTCGATCACAGCGGAAACGTCGTCGTGGAGACGGACGTTTGCCTGGTAGGAACCGGTCGACTTGATGTGTGCCGGCAGTTCAACCTTGCGCTTGTCGATGCGGCCCAGGCCTGCGGCCTCAACAGCGTCGGCCACGTCGCCCTGCTTGACGGTGCCGAACAGGCGTCCGGTTGCGCCAGCCTTGACGACCAGCTTGACCGGCTTGGCGGAGAGTGCAGCAGCCTGCTTCTGAGCGTCTTCCAGGGAAGCGTGCTCGCGGGCAACGCGGGCAGCCTTGATGGACTCAACCTGCTTCTCGCCACCCTTGGACCAGGTCAGGGCGAAGTTGCGGGGCAGCAGGTAGTTACGTGCGTAACCGTCCTTGACCTCGACAACGTCGCCAGCAGCACCGAGACCGGTTACTTCGTGGGTCAGAATGAGCTTTGCCATTTTAGTTAATCCCTTCCTTAGCCGCGGCCAGCGCCGGAGTAAGGCAGCAGAGCAACTTCGCGGGCGTTCTTGATTGCCTGGGCGATCTTGCGCTGTTCCTGCACCGTGACGCCAGTGACGCGACGGGCGCGGATCTTTCCGCGGTCGGAGATGAACTTGCGCAGCAATGCTACGTCCTTGTAGTCGATGACAGTGATGTCAGCGGCCTTCAAGGGGTTGGACTTTGGTTTGGGCTTACGGAGTTCAGCCTTAGCCATCGTGGAGCTCCTATTCGATGGAGCCCGTGGATATTGATCCACGGGATGGTGGTGATCCGGCGCAGTCTGCACCAGGCCGCCTTGCGGCGGCCAGTCGGTTTTCGTTGCCGGACCTTAGATGTTGTTTAGAAGGGAGGTTCGGAATCCGGGCCGTTGCCCCAGCCGCCGCCCGCATTGCTGACCCCGGGCGTGGCCCACGGGTCTTCCTGCGCGGCGGGCTGGTTGCCGCCCCATGTCCCACCGGTGTTGCCGCCCTGGTTTGCACCCTGGCCGCCACCGAATCCACCGCCGCTGTTGCCGCCGCCGAAGCCACCCTGGCCACCCTGACCGCCGGAGCGCTGGGTGCGGTTGACCTTGGCGTTGGCGTAGCGCAGGCTCGGGCCGATTTCATCGACCTCAAGCTCGATAACGGTGCGCTTCTCGCCTTCTTTTGTTTCGTAGGAACGGCTCTTCAGGCGGCCGGAGACGATCACGCGCATGCCCTTGGTCAGGGACTCGGCGACGTTTTCGGCTGCTTCGCGCCAGACCGAAGCGCGGAGGAACAGGGTTTCCCCGTCCTTCCACTCATTGGACTGCCGGTCGAAGGTGCGGGGAGTAGAAGCGATGGTGAAATTCGCTACGGCCGAACCGGACGGTGTGAACCTGAGTTCGGGGTCATTGGTGAGGTTACCGATAACCGTGATAGTGGTTTCGCCTGCCATCTACTGCCTCCTTGTGCGTTCCTGCGGGGATGAAGATTGAAGGTTGCCCGCTGAATTACTCAGCAACAACTTTCTGCTCTTCGGGGCGGGTGATCTTGGTGCGCATGATGGTCTCGTTGAGACTCAGCTGGCGGTCAAGTTCCTTGGCGGTAGCCGGCTCAGCGGTGAAGTTCACCACGGCGTAGATACCTTCGGACTTCTTCTGGATTTCGTAAGCCAGGCGACGACGGCCCCAGATGTCAACCTTTTCGATGGTTCCACCATCGTTGGTGATGACGTTCAGGAACTTCTGAAGCGACGGCTCAACGGCACGCTCTTCGACCTCGGGGTCGATGATTACCATCAATTCGTAAGGACGCATATGTGAACCCACCTCCTTTGGGCTAAGCGGTTACGGCATTTCCGTAACAGGAGGTTCATTTGCGGTGCCATGCAATGCCCGGCCGCCGGAACGGAGGCAGGGCGCAGCACAGACTTCAATATCTTAGTGCATCGGGGCTGGTTTCGACGATTCCTGATGGGGCCACGCTAGACCCGGGCGCCCGGCGCCGGAATCGGGCGGGACGCTCATGTGGAAAACCGCCGCACGGAGCGCGGCGGGGCGGGTTCCCGGGACACGGTCTGTGCCATGATCTGAAAATGGACACCGACACCGATTCCTCCTCCGTGCCGCCACCGGTACGCCGCAGCCGGCTGCGGTTCGCGGCCATGATGATGGTCGGCGTGACCGCCGCCGCGGTGACCGGGCTGGCAGGGTACTGGGTGGAGGCGCCGGCGGTCGGCTGGACCTGCGCCGCGGCCTGCTACGTGGTCTGGGTCTGGCTGGTGGTCGGCCGGCTGGACCCCACCCAAACCAGGGCCCACGCCACGGCCGAGGACCCGTCCCGCAGCGTCACCGACCTGCTGATCCTGACCACGAATGCGGCGAGCCTCGTCGCGGTGGCCGCCGTCGTCATCGATTCCCACAGCACTGACACCTGGGCGCGCTTCGGCGGCGGGTTTTTGGTGCTGTCCTCGGTGGCGATGTCCTGGCTGCTGGTCCAGACCTTGTTCACGCTGCGTTACGCCGAGCTGTACTACAGCACCGACGTCCGCGCGGGGGCGGCGGTTGGCGGCATCGACTTCAACCAGGCCGGCCCCCCGCAGTACACGGATTTCGCCTACCTCGCCACGAGCCTCGGCATGACCTACCAGGTCTCGGACACTGCCCTGGAAAACCACAGTGTGCGCGCCGAGGCGCTCAAACACAGCCTGCTGTCCTATGTTTTCGGGACCATCATCCTGGCCGCCACACTCAACCTCGTGGTCGGGCTGACCGTCTAGGCCCGGCTCAGGCCCGGCCACGCCCGTCAGAGGTCCCCGCCGGGCTGGCCGGGGCGCCGCCAGGCGTCAGGCCGCCGTCCGGAAAAACGTCCGGGTCACCACGGCCAGCCGGTGCGGGTCCTCGATACCGCAGAGCTCGCGTGCCGAATGCATCGACAGCAGGGCGACGCCGACGTCGACCGTCCGGATTCCCAGCCGCGTGGCGGTCAGCGGGCCGATCGTGGACCCGCACGGCATCACGTTGTTGGAGACGAATTCCTGGTACGGAATACCGGCGTCGGCGCACAGCCGCGCCCAGAGGGCGGCCCCGGCGGCGTCGGTCGCATAGCGCTGGTTGGCGTTGATTTTCAGCAGCGGACCGCCGTTGAGGACCGGCCGGTTGGCGGGATCATGCCGCTCGGGATAGTTCGGGTGCACGGCGTGGCCCGCGTCCGCGGAGACGCAGAACGAGGCCGCGAAGGCCTGCCGCCGCTGGCTTGCCGAGGCACCGAGTCCGTCCGAGATCCGCACGAGGACATCTTCGAGGATGGGCCCGCACGCCCCGGACCGGGACGCCGAGCCGATTTCCTCGTGGTCGAAGGCGGCCAGCACGGCAATCGGCGCACCGTCCGGCAGCGGCGTGGCGGCGTGCGCCACCAGGGCCGTGAGCCCTGCGTGCGTCGCGGAGAGGTTGTCAAGCCGGCCGGAGGCGAAGAATTCGCCCCTGGCGCCGAACACCGCCGGGGCCTGGGTGTCCGCGATGACGACGTCGTACCCGCCGATCTGCGCCGGATCCACCTCGGCGTCGGCAACCCGGTCCGCGAGGAGTCCGAGCAGGTCCTCGCCGGCGGGATCGCCCAGGCCAAAGACCGGATTCATGTGCTGCTGCTTGTCCAGGGCCAGGCCCTCATTGACGGCCCGGTCCAGGTGGATGGCGAGCTGCGGGAAGCGCAGCAGCGGGCCGGTGGCCGTAAGGTGCTGCGTGCCGTCGCGCATGACGAGCCGGCCGGCGAGCTGGAGTTCGCGGTCCAGCCAGGAGTTCAGCAGGGGGCCGCCGTAGACCTCGACGCCGGCCTGCAGCCAGCCGAACTTGCCGGTGGTGGGCTTCGGCTTGAGTTTGAAGGACGGCGAGTCCGTATGCGCGCCGAGGATGTTGAAACCCGTGGTCGGTCCGGCGCCTGCCGGCACCACCCAGGCGATGAGGGCACCGTCGCGGATCACGTAGAACTTGCCGGCAGTGGCGGCCGCGGGCTCCGGCCAGAGCCGCAGTTCGTCCAGGCCCGTGAAGCCGGCCGCGTCCAGCCGGCGCGCGGCTTCGTGGACCGCGTGGAAGCTCGACGGCGACGCGCTGACGTACGCGCCGAGGTCCTGGATGTGCTCTGCGGCAGTGCTCGGTGTTGGCATGGCTCCGAGTCTAGCCCGGCGCGCACGGGCCCCCGGGAGACGGGCGACGCCGTGCCTAGACGGTGACGTTGAGACCGGCGGCGTAGCCCGCGGCTACCGAGCCGGTCATGGTGGCCAGCTGGTAGATGCCGCCGTCGTCGCCGAAGACGTTGTCGGACTTCAGCGTGGTGCGGGGGAAGTTCTGCGCACTGGATTCGTACCCGGCCGACGCGTAGACCTCCTTGCAGGCCGCCTCGGTCAGCGCGATCTGTGACACCGCCAGGACCTGGCCGGCCGCCGTCGCATTGTTCATGGACTCGAACACTTCGAAGTGGATGTGCGGCCAGCGGCCGTTGTAGGCGCCGGGGTAGATGGTCTTGAACGTGACCTGGCCGTTGGCGTCGGCCTCCTGGACGCCGCGGAGGTAGTTCTCGTTTTGAAGCCCGGAATCGTACATGGAGTATTTGCCCTCACGGTCACAGTGCCAGGCGTAGACTGCGGCACCGGCCAGCGGGCTGCAGCCGTTGGCGTTGTCGAGCAGAGTCAGAGTGACGGTCAGCGGTACGCCCTCGGCCGTGCTGGTGGAAGTCCCGAAGCTGGACGTGATGTCCTGACGGACCACACCGGATGCCTCAAGGACGTTGGGACCGTTGGAACCGTCACCGGGGAAGGGACCGGCGGTTTCCTGCGGGATTTCAACCCCGCACTCGGCGATTGCCCGGGTCAGCGTCGGAGTGGCCGAAGTCGATGCGGCCGACGTTGCCGGGGCTGTTGCCGCCGAAGTCGATGCGGCCGACGTTGCCGGGGCTGTTGCCGCCGACGTCGCCGCGGCCGACGTCGGACTGCCGCCGGTGCCGCTGATGCCGCCCGGGCTGCAGGCCGCGAGGGCCGCGGCCGTTCCCGCGCCGAGGAACATGCCCAGCGATCGGCGGCTCACGAGGGTGGAGAGATCGAATTCCAGGCCGCGGTCGTGGTTGGGGTGCGGCTCGTGCGGGGGCTGGGGCATTTTTGTCATGAGCCCATCGAACCCGGCCGCGCTATGGGCTGGCTAGTCCCTTCCTGTGATGCGGCTGTGCTCCCGCTGGACCTGCCGTCCCCTCGGCCCCGGGACTGGGCATGTCCCCCCGGCACACAGGGAAATGCCGCGTCGCTCGGCCCGGGGACTGGGCATGTCCCCCCGGCACGCAGGGAGATGCCCGCCCCTCGGCCCCGGGACTGGGCATGTCCCGCGGCCCGCATGGAGATGCCCTCCCCTCGCGCCGGGCAGTGGACATAATGGCGCTATGTCCAATGGTGGGCGCGGGGGGAGGGCATGTCCGGTGGTCCGGGACCGCCGCGGGGGCCGTCCGGGCTACGACACCGGGCGGGCGCCCACCGTGGCGTCCTCGGCGCCAGCCTCGGCGTCAGCCACGGTGGCGTCCCCGGTGACAGTCCCGGCGGCACCTGCTGCGGGAACGGCGGCCTTCGAACCGTTCCTGCGGTAGCGGACGACCCCGATCCCCACGACGACGGCGGCGAGAGCCAGCGAGAGCAGCAGCGATTCCCGCGTGGATTCCAGGATCACCATGCCGATCAGCAGGGCCACGATGCTGACGATCGAGACCCAGGTCAGGTACGGGAAGAGCCACATTTTCAGCTGGAGGTCCTTGGCGGCGGCCCCCATGCGGCGGCGCAGGATCAGCTGCGAAGTCGCGATCACGAGCCACACGAACAGCGCGATGGCGCCGGAGGTGTTGACCAGGAACAGGAAGACCGTGTCCGGGGCGACGTAGTTCAGTCCGACGGTGACGAAGCCGACCACCGTGGAGGCCAGCACCGCGGCAGCAGGCACGCCGCGCTTGGAAATCCGCATCCACGACTTCGGGGCATCGCCGCGGCGGGACAGCGAGAACAGCATGCGGCTGGCGGTGTAGAGGCCGGAGTTCAGGCAGGAGAGCACCGAGGTCAGCACCACAATGTCCATGATGGTTCCGGCGCCGGGGATGCCGAACAGCTCGATGACCGCAACGTAGGGGCTCTTGGCGACGGAAGCGGAGTTCCAGGGCAGCAGGGTGACGACAATGGCGATGGAGCCGATGTAGAACACGAGGATGCGCCAGACGGTGGACTTCACGGCCTTCTTGACGGCATCGACCGGGTTCTCGGATTCGCCGGCGGCGATGGTGGCAATTTCGGCGCCGAAGAACGAGAACACCACCACGAGGATGCCGGCCAGGACGGCGCCGGGGCCGTTGGGCATGAACCCGCCGTTGCCAATCAGGTTGTCCAGGCCGGGCGCCGGAACGCCGGGGACGAGGCCCAGGATCGCGGCGGCGCCGAAGAGCAGGAAGAGCACGATGGCCGCGACCTTGATGGAAGCGAACCAGAACTCGAACTCGCCGTAGGATTTCACGGACCCGAGGTTGGTCAGCGTCAGCAGCACCATCAGGGCAAGTGCCCACACCCACTGGTCAATGCCGGGGACCCAGCGGTGCATGATCGCTGCCCCGGCCGTGGCCTCGATGCCGAGGACAATGATCCAGAACCATGCGTAGAGCCAGCCGATGCTGAACCCCGCCCAGCGGCCCAGGGCCTTGTCCGCGTAGGTGGAAAATGAGCCGGTTTCCGGGTTGGCCGCGGCCATCTCGCCCAGCATCCGCATGACGAGGATGACGACGAGTCCCGCCGCGGCATAGGCAACCAGGATGCCAGGGCCGGCCTGCTGGATCGCCGCACCCGAACCGACAAACAGTCCGGCGCCGATCACGCCGGCGATCGCAATCATGGACAGATGCCTGGGTTTCAGGGATTTTGAGAGCTGCTGGTCAGCGGGCATGGAAGCGCCGTCCTTCGTGGGGGGTTCAGGCCCGCTCTGTGCCGGCACGGAATCGAATCCATGCTGTGCGGCGGACCACAATGTCGTTTCACACTAGACCGCGCGGCGCACCGTCCGTCTTGTGCAGTCCCACAAATGACGGCGGGTGAGACCGGGCTATCCCCCAACGGGAAGGCCGGGGAAGCAACCAAAGTTGCCTCATGGGCAATTCGGCAATGTGCCTGAAACCACTGCTTCAGGCACTACCGGCCGGTAGCCTGCTTCGCGGCCGCCGGGCGGCGTCCGTCAGTAGTCCGCGTTGCTCGGCACCACGAGGCCGGTCTCGTACGCGTACACCACGGCCTGGACGCGGTCGCGGAGGTGGAGCTTGGTCAGGATCCGGCGCACATGCGTCTTGACGGTGGCCTCGGACAGGAAGTAACGGTGCGCGATTTCGGCATTGGAGAGCCCCTCCGCCATCGCCCCGAGCATCTCGTTTTCGCGGGGTGTCAGGTCCTCCAGCAACAGATCCCGCGCCGGGCGTGCGGGGCTGACGGCGCCCTGGCCGCCGCCGGCTGTCCCTGCAGGATCCATGCCGCCGGCGCCGCGGACATAGGTCTCTAGCAGCCGCTGTGTAACGCGCGGTGCCACCACGGCGTCGCCGCTGGCCACCACCCGCACCGCGCTGATCAGTTCCGCCGGCGCCACGTCCTTGAGCAGGAACGCAGAGGCCCCGGCCCGCAGGGCTGCAAAGGCGTATTCATCGAGGTCAAAGGTGGTCAGGATGATGATTTTGGCGTCGGATCCCGAGGCGGCGATGGCCCGGGTGGCCTCGATCCCGTCCAGCACCGGCATCCGCACGTCCATCAGGACGACGTCGGGTGCGAGCTCCCGGACGTGGCGGACCGCTTCGGCACCGTTGGACGCCTCGCCCACGATGCTCAAATCGTCCTCACCCTCCAGAATGAGGCGGAAGCCCATCCGAAGCAGCGGCTGGTCATCCACCAGCAGGACGCGTACCGGTCCGTTGTCAGACATTGTTCCCCCTTGATTCCGTGGCATTCTCGCCGTTGCAGTTCAGTTCCGCGTGCACCCGCCAGCCGCGGTCACCGGCGCGCCCGGCGTACACGGTGCCGGCGTAGATCCTGGCCCGCTCCCGCATTCCGGCGATTCCATGCCCGGTGCCGAAGGAGTCCAGTGCGTCCGGCTTTGCCTGCGCGCCGGTTCCGGGAGTCCCGGAGTCAACGGTGCCCCTGCCGTCGTCGAGCACTTCAATGGTGACGCGGGAGCCGTTCCGGACAATGCTGACGTCCACCCGGCTGAGCGCGCGGCCGTAGCGCAGCACGTTGGTCAGCGATTCCTGCACAATTCTGTAGACGGTCAGCTGGAACGCCGCATCGGCTGGCAGGGACGGGCCGGTGTGCGTGTAATGCAGCGGCAGTCCCGCGGTGCGGAAGCCCTCGAGCAGTTTGGCCAGGCTGCCGCCGGCCACCAGCGGCTCGCGCGGGGCATGTCCCGTGGCGGCGTCCTCGCGCAGCACGCCAAGGACGCGCCGCATGTCGGCCAGCGCGGCGCGTCCGGTCCGGGAGAGTTCGGCCAGGACGCCGGCGGCGCGCTGGGGATCCTTCTTGACCACGACGGCGGCGCCGTCCGACAGGCTGATCATGACCGTGAGCGAGTGCGCGACGACGTCGTGCATTTCGCGCGCGATCCGGTTCCGTTCCGTGACCGAGCCCAGCTGCTGGGCCCGGGCGGCCCAGGCCGCAATCTCGTGCTCGTGCTCGCGCCGTTGCCGCACCGAGATCCCGATCCCCGTGGCGATCACATTCGAGAGCGCGATGCCGATGCCCGCCGCGATGCCCGTGAGCAGCTGGAAATTCTCCGGTGTGCGGACCGCCATGTCCGGGAGCCGCCCGTCCAGCGGGCCGACGGCCAGCAGGAGGTACAGGAGCAGAAGCGGGGCCGTGGTCAGGGCCAGGGCGGCCAGGGCGAACCGCCGGGTGCGGACGACGGCGACGGCGTACAGCGAAAACCACAGCCCGGCGGAGACATTGGATCCCCAGGGATGCAGGAGGGTGACCGCCAGTTCCAGGGCCCCCACAACGGCCGCCACCGGGACCGGGTACGCCCGCCGGAAGAGCAGGACGGGCGCGGCGGCGGCGAGCAACACGGCCACCGGCCAGTCGCCGTGGATGATCGACTCGACCGCCGTCGGCGTCACCAGGACCAGGTAGCAGAGCACCACCAGGACGTCCATGACCCGCGGGTTGGCCAGCAGGTAGCGCCGGAGCCGGCCGCGGCGGCGGGCCGTGAGTTCAGCGAGGGACGCGTCGGCCGGTCCGGCCGGCGCGTCCCTGACAGGTACCGCATCGATCATGCTCTGAGCCTAGACTCTGGTGCCTGTGGCGCCGGCCTAGACGTCCCGCCTCTTGAGCAGGATGGCGGCCAGGAGCACCGGGATCACAACCCAGGCGCCCAGCACCAGGCCGGCCTGCCAGGCTTCAAGCGTGTCCGGGAGGTGCTCCACCGCGGTCAGCGGCTCCACGGTGTTGCCGGGCAGGTACTTGCGGGCCTCCACGAAGAAGTCACCCGGGATGAGCTGGAAGGCGATGGGCGCCACGAAGAACAAGCCCACCAGGCTCATGATGCCGCCCGCCGAGTTGCGGATCAGGGTGCCCAGGGACATACCGATCGCCGCGACTGCTGCCACGTAGATGCTGTTGACCATGAGCATCTTCAGCGACTGCGAACTGCCCAGGTCCAGGGCGAGGCCGTAGTTATCCAGGATGGGCACGGAGACGAACCCGGCGGCCAGGGTGGACGCGGCCGTGACAACGAAGGACGTCAGCACCACCACCACGAGCTTGGCCGCGAAAGCGGGGATGCGTTTTGGCACTGCCGCGAACGTGGACCGCGCCATGCCGGTGGTGAATTCGGAGCTCATCAGCAGCACGCCGAGGGAGCCCAGGATCAGCTGGGCAAAGGCGATGCCGGAGGTGGGGACGCCGACGGCGAGGTCTCCGCCCTGCGCCGCGATCGTCGCGGCCGCCTGCGGGTCCTGGGCTGCGGCCTCGGAGAACTGGCCCGTCCCCCAGGCCGAGAGCGCCCCGAATCCCACCATGACCACCACTGTGGAGCCGAGCAGGATCAGCGTGGAAAGCAGGGTGCGGAACTTGATGAATTCGGAGTTGAGGACCCGCAGGAAGCTGGGGCCGGGGCCGGAACTGCTGCCGTTTCCGGACCGCTGTGCGTCGGCGCCGCGGCGGGAGGGCGTGGATTCAACGGTTGTGGAGCTCATGGCTTAGTTGCCTCCGGCTTCGACGGGAACGGCGCCCGTGGTGATCAGCGAGTGGTATTCGACCTCATCCTTGGTCAGTTCCATGTAGGCCTCCTCGAGGCTGGCCTGCAGCGGGGTGAGTTCGTAGATCATGACGTGGTTCTCCAGCGCCGCAGTGGCGATCTGCCGCGGGTCCAGGCCGGTGACTTCGAGGAGTTCGCGCTCCTGGACCTCCACCGAGACGCCGGTCCCGGCCAGCAGCTGCATGAGCCGGTCCGGCTGGTCGGTGCGGACCCGCGTGCGGCCCTGGCCCTTGCCGGTGATGATCTCCTGGATCGGGGCATCCGCAATGATCCTGCCGCGGCCGATCACGATCAGGTGGTCCGCCGTGACGGCCATCTCGCTCATGAGGTGGCTGGAAAGGAAGACCGTGCG
The DNA here is from genome assembly GCF_000374925.1 of Arthrobacter sp. 131MFCol6.1. Taxonomy (GTDB): domain Bacteria; phylum Actinomycetota; class Actinomycetes; order Actinomycetales; family Micrococcaceae; genus Arthrobacter. The sequence continues at coordinate 30,593 of NZ_KB895550.1, read as the reverse complement.
GCCTTCGGAGGCCAGGTACTTCACCAGGTTGCGGACCCACACCACGCCCTCCGGGTCAAGGCCGTTGACGGGCTCGTCCAGGATGACGGTCTGCGGGTCGCCCAGGAGGGCGGCGGCGATGCCCAGCCGCTGGCCCATGCCGAGCGAGAAGCCGCCGACCTTCTTCCTGGCCACCTCGGCCAGTCCGGTCATCTCAATGACGTCGTGGACCCGTTTCTTCGGGATGCTGTGGGTCGCCGCCATGGCCAGGAGGTGGTTGTAGGCGGAGCGGCTCGTGTGGACGGCCTTGGCATCGAGCAGCGCGCCGACGTCGCGCAGCGGGGCGGCGTGTCCGGTCAGCGGGGACCCGTTGACCGTCACTGAGCCCGACGTCGGACGGTCCAGCCCCATGATCATGCGCATGGTGGTGGATTTTCCGGCCCCGTTCGGGCCAAGGAAGCCGGTGACCCTGCCGGCTTCGACGGTGAAGTTGACGCCGGCGACGGCGGTCTTGTCGCCGTAAACCTTGGTCAGGCCTCGTGCTTCGATCATGGAAGCGTTCCTTTGCGTAGCGGGGGATGGTCCGGGGCACCGCAGTCACGGGCCCGTCTGCACACCACGCTACCGAGGCCGGCGGCGTATTTCGCCGGTCTCAGGGATGATTCAGGGGCGAATCAGGGTAGTCCGCGAGGATGACAGGGTTCACCCGAGGGGCGAGTAGTAGGTCAGCGCGCCGGGGCGGACCGTGAATTCGACGTGCCGCACCCCGGGCATGACCTCTCCGTCGACGGCGAGGACCATGGGCCCGTTCCCGGGTTCCACCGTGATCCGGTCCGTTTCGCTCAGATGGGTGATCCCGGACGTGGCCACGGTGCCCGTGAGCACGGCCCAGATCAGCCGCAGCCGGGCGAACGGCTCATCGGCAGTAATCATCCGCAGGTCCAGGACACCGTCCGCCAGCACCGGGCGCACCAGCGGCGCGTGGTCGCGCGGGTAATAGCGGCCGCGGCCGATGTACAGGATCCACAGCCGGTGCCGCACGCCGTTGACGATCAGCGTGGTGGGGGTCCCGGCCGCGAAGGTCCGGACCATGGCCACGACTCCGGCCAGGGGTTTACCCAGCGCCGGCTGGAGCTGTTCGCGCCGGCGGACCAGGTTCGGGTAGAGGCCGATGCTGGCCGTGTTGAGCATGATCAGCTCGAGCTGCTCCGGGCTGTCGGGGAGCCCGCGTTCGACGCTCACGTGGCCGACGTCGGCCACGGCGGCTTCGCCGCGCGACGCCGCCTGCACGGCATCCGCCAGGGTGGGGGTCCCGGCGTCGCGGGCGAAATGGTTCAGCGTTCCGCCGGGGAGCACCAGCAGCGGGAGGGAACGTTCGACGGCGGCGGCCGCCGCGGCGCCCACGGTCCCGTCGCCGCCCCAGACGCCCAGGGCGGCAATGCCCGGCCGGGTCGCGACGTGGGCGATGCCCGCGTCGACGGACTCGTCGGGCCCGATTTCCTTTATATACGCTTTGGGGAATACATTTTGCAGGGCGTCGACGGTCTCGTCAGCATAGGACCCGCCGAGGGTGTTGACGGCGATGCCGAGCCCCTGGCCGTCCGGGAGCTCCGCGGCCCGGGCGGCGCTGCGGCGGGTTTCCGGGAACGGCGGCCGGACGGGCCACCACTTCCGCGTCACCATGGCCGCGCCGGCGCCGATCGCGGAACCGAACAGTACATCCGAGGGCCAGTGGGCCCCGGTGTGGACCCGGGAGTAGGCCACTCCGGCCGCGACAGGGGCCAGCGCCGCCCCGAGTGCCGGGCGGACCATGCCGACTCCGAGCGCGAAGGCCACCGCGGAGGCCGAGTGGCCCGACGGCATCGACGAACTCGTCGGCTGCGGGTTCACGAAGCGGAAGACCGGAAAGTGTTCGGGCAGGGGGCGGGTCCGGGGCAGGAGGGTCTTGAACACGAGGTTCGTGACCGCCGAGGCCGCGCCCTGCGCGATGAGTCCGTGCACCGCTGCCCGGCGTGTCTTTCCGGGCACCAGAGCCATGGCTCCGGCGACGCCGAACCACAGTTTGCCCTTGTTCGCGGCGGCGGACAGGCGGCGGAAGAACTCGTCATGCCCTCCGCCCGGCAGATTGGAGACGGCGCGCACCAGTTTGCGGTCGAATTTCGACAGGCGGCCGGGGGCCTTCCTCAGCATGGTTCGCATTGGACCACCATACTGCCGGATGCGGCCAGCGGGGGGTCGGGTCCGGCGGGCGCGGCGGGGCAGTTGCCCAGCGGGAAGCTGCCCCGCAGGCACCTACCTCGCGGGCAGGGGCTTCGCTGGCAGGGGCTTCGCGGCTCCGGCGAGCACCAGCGCCACCACAATCGGAATCCCGATCGCCAGCAGGGCGGTCCTGATGCCGGTGACGTCGCCCAGGTAGCCCAACAGGGGCGGCCCGGCGAGGAAGGCGATGTAGCCCAGTGTGGACACCACGGACACCCGGGCGGCCGCCTTCCGGGGGTCGTCCGCCGCGGCGGACATCCCGATCGGGAACGCGAGGGCGGCCCCCACGCCCCACAGCACGGCGCCGGCGGCGGCCAGCCAGATGGTGCCGGCGAACACGAAGAGGCAGAGCCCAGCGGTGGCCGCGGCCATGCTGGCGCGCAGCACGGCCACGCGGCCGTAGACGTCGATCGCACGGCCACCAAAGAAGCGCATGGCGGTCATGGCCAGCACGAAGGCGGCGAACAGCAGCGCCCCGGTCGATTGTTCGGCGCCCAGGCCGTCAACCGCGGCCTTGGCAATCCAGTCGTTGCCGGCGCCTTCGGTCAGGGTGGCGCCGAGAACGACGACGCCGATCAGCAGCGTGCGCCCGTCCCGCCAGGCCGAACCGGCCTTGCCGCGGTCCGCGTCCCCCGCGGCGGGCGTCTCGGCAGGCAGATGGGGCAGGAAATACCGGGGGGCCACCGTGGTCAGGACGGCGACGACGGCGGCGATAACCAGCAGGTGCTCCGGGAGCCCGACCCCCAGGGTGGACAATCCGGCGCCGATCAGGGCGCCGACGAACGCGCCGCCGCTGAAGGCCGCGTGGAACTGCGGCATGATGGTGCGCCCGAGCCGGTGTTCGACGTCGGCACCTTCAATGTTCTGCGAAACATCCCACAACCCGACGCCGATCCCGAAGAAGAACAGGGCAATGGCAGTCCCCGGGACGGAGGCCGCCATCAGTGACAGCGCGACGCCGACACCGGCCACCGCAGCCACCAGTCCGGAGCTGCGGACGGTGTTGGCGGTGCCAATCCGGCCGACGACGAACCCGGCCGTCGGCAGGGCGATCAGCGAACCGACCGCCAGGCACAGCAGCAGGGTTCCCATCTGGCCCGCGGTGATGTGCAGGATCTCGGTCACGGCGGGGATGCGGGCTGCCCAGCTGGCGAAGACTAATCCGTTGATCCCGAAGACAAGGAAAGTCGCCCCGGTGGCAGCCTTCAGTTGCGGGACGGTTGCGGTACTGGTCATACGATCACTGCTTCCACCGAGTGTTGCGCGAGTTGGTCAAGTTCTTCAGCGCTGAGCTGTCGGTCGGTCACGATGGCATCCACGGCGTCCAGGGATGCGACGAGGGCGACGGCGCTGGCGTTCCATTTGGCGCCGGCACAGGCGACGATCACCCGGGCGGCGGATTCCAGGCCGGCGCGCTTGACCGCGGCGTCGTCGAGGTCGTGGGCCAACAGCCCGTCCTTGAGGTTCAGGGCGCACGGCGTGACGACGGCGGTGTCGAAGCGCAGCGAGCGGATGTTGGATTCCGTCATGGGCCCGCGGAACGACAGTTCGCCGGGAACGAGGCTGCCGCCGGGCAGCAGGAGCTCGGGGCGGCGGCCGGCTGGACCGTCGTCCGGGGACAGCGCGGTGACGGCCCGCAGCGACATCGGCATGATCGTCATCTCCCGCTGGCGCAAAAGGCGCGCGATCTCCGTGGCGGTGGTGCCGCTGTCCAGCCAGAGGTGTCCTCGGTCCGCGAGCATGGCCGCCACCCCTGCGGCGATCTGAACCTTGGCGGTGTGGTCCTCAAGTTCGCGTTGCCCGTAGTGCGGGTTTTCACCGCCGAAAACCAGGCTCTTGGCTCCGCCGTGGACCCTCCGCAACACGCCGTGAACGGCCAGTGTGTCGAGGTCACGGCGGATGGTGGCACCGGAGGCGCCGCAGGCGGCCATCAGCTCGTCCACCGTCACATGTTCCCGCTCGCGCAGCATTCCGCCGATCAGGCGGTGCCGCTCATCAGTGCTCATGCTCAAATGCTAGCGGTTTGTGATCATTTAATCATTTGTTGCGTAGCCCAAACAGCAACGCGGGGTCACTTAGCGCCCATAACCGCCCCGGAAATGGGCCGTATCTGACCCCGCGTTGCTTAGCGGGCGCGCTCAACGCGCTTTTCGTCCCAGACCGGTTCGGCGGACTCGTAAACCCTGCCGTCGGAGCCGAAAACCAGGAACCGGTCGAAGGTGCGGGCGAACCAGCGGTCGTGGGTGACCGCCAGGACGGTGCCCTCGAAGTGGTCGATCGCCCGTTCCAGGGCCTCGGCCGAGTGCAGGTCCAGGTTGTCCGTGGGCTCGTCGAGCAGCAGCAGCGTGGCGCCGGAGAGCTGCAGCAGCAGGATCTGGAACCGCGCCTGCTGGCCGCCGGAGAGGGATTCATACTTCTGCTCGGACTGCCCCGCCAGCCCATAGCCGTCCAGCGCCCCGGCGGCGGCTTCGCGGCCCATCCCCGAGCGGTGCTCGTCGCCCCGGTGCAGGATTTCAAGCAGGGTCTTACCCAGCAGGTCGGGCCGGACGTGGGTCTGGGCAAAGAAACCGGGCCGGATCCGGGCGCCGAGTTTCACGGTGCCCTCGTGCGGCACCTCCGCGATCTCGACGTCGGACACCGGCAGGTGCTCCCGCTCGGGATCCGTGCCGCCGGTGGCGAGCAGCCGCAGGAAGTGGCTCTTGCCCGATCCGTTGGAACCAAGGACGCCCACCCGGTCGCCGAACCAGATTTCCGTGGAGAACGGCTTCATCAGGCCGGTCAGTTCCAGCTTCTCGGCCACGACGGCGCGCTTGGCGGTGCGCCCGCCCTTGAGCCGCATCTGCACGTTCTGCTCGATCGGCAGGGCCTCGGGCGGGCCGGCCTCGAGGAACTTCGCGAGCCGGGTCTGCGCCGCGTGATAACGGTTGGCCATGTCGGAACGGAACGCGGCCTTGTTCTTGTACATGTTGACGAGTTCCTTGAGCTTGACGTGCTCCTCGTCCCAGCGCTTGCGCAGCTCCTCGAAGCGCGCGTTCCGGTCGGCCCGGGCGTCCACGTAGGAGCCGAAGCCGCCGCCGTGGATCCAGGCGCCGGCGCCGTTGATGCCCGGTTCCAGCGTGACGATGCGGCCTGCTGCGTTGTTGAGCAGTTCGCGGTCGTGGCTGATGAAGAACACGGTCTTCTTCGAGTCGTTCAATTTGGCCTCGAGCCAGCGCTTGCCCGGAACATCGAGGTAGTTGTCCGGCTCGTCGAGGAGCAGCAGTTCGTCGGGGCCGGCGAAGAGGGCCTCGAGGACCAGACGCTTCTGCTCGCCGCCGGAGAGGCTCGACGCCGGGCGGTGCTGTGCCCGGTCGAACGGCAGGCCGAGGGCGGCCATGCAGACCTCGTCCCAGACGGTTTCGACGTCGTAGCCGCCGGCGTCCCCCCAGTCCACGATCGCCTGGGCATAGGCCATCTGGGTGGGCTCGTCGTCGTGCTCCAGCATGGCGAGCTCTGCCTCGTCGACGGTACGCGCGGCGGCGGCAAGGGCGGGCGGGGCGGCGGAGACCAGCAGGTCGCGGACCGTGGAGTCGTCCCGGACCTGGCCCACGAACTGTCGCATGATCCCCATGTTGCCGGAGCGGCCGATCACGCCTTCGTCCGGGACGAGGTCCCCGGAAATGATCCGGAACAGCGTGGTCTTGCCGGTCCCGTTGGGCCCGATCAGCGCTGTCTTGGTACCGTCCGGGACCTTGAAGGTCACCCCGTTGAGCAGCTGGGTGCCGTCGGAGAGGAAGTAGTCGATGCCGGATACGTCAATATGAGCCACGCGTTCAATCTTCCCACGGCCGGGAAAGCGTCCGCTCAGCCGGCCCGGGTGAGGAACTCCTTGAGCAGCGGCCCGGAGGTGGTGGCCCCGAGTCCGCCGTCCTCGACGAACACGGCGACGGCGAGGTCACCGTGCACGGCCACGATCCAGGCGTGGGTCTTGGGCGGGGTGTCGTTGCCGAACTCGGCCGTTCCGGTCTTCGCGCCGACTGGCTCACCCGGGACGGAGGCCAGGAACCCGGCGTGCCCGCTGGTGACGACGGCCCGCATCATGTCAGCCAGCGCCGCGGCTTCCGCTGCAGTTACCGGCTTTTCGGCGGCCGCGGCCGGTGCTGGGGCGGACGGCGTCGCCGTGTCCGCCGTCGCGTCACCGGAGGGCGGGGTAGCGGGCGACGCGCCGGTTGGACCCGTGCCCGTGGGGGCGGCGCCCTCGGCATCCGGGGAACTGACGCCCTCGTTCGGATTCAACACCAGCTGGGCAGCCACCGGGGCTCCCTTGGCCACCGAGCCGGCCATGACGGCGGCGGCCAGGGGGGACAGGAGCACTTTGCCCTGGCCGATCATGGAGGCGGCATGTTCGGTTCCTTCGGCACCCCCGGGGACGGAGCCGAGGAATGCGGCCGCGCCGAGCGCGGGTGCTTCAACTGCCACGCCCAGCGAGGTCGCGGCGGATTCGAGCTGTGCCTGGCTGACGGTGTCGCGGGCGTTGATGAACGCTGTGTTGCAGGAGTGCGCAAAGGCGTCGCGCAGCGTCACGGAGCCCAGGGAGGACTCAGGGTATCCCTCGGCGTTCTTGAAGGTTCGGCCGTCCACCGTCAGGGTGGCCGGGCAGTCCACCTTGGAGTCGGGCGTCATGCCGTTGCGGAACATGGCCAGGGAATCGACCATCTTGAAGATCGATCCCGGGGCATACTGTCCCAGCATCGCGGTGTCGTAGCCGTTGCTGCCCGGCCCGGAGGCGGCCGCCAGGACGGCGCCACTGGAGGGCCGGAGCGCCACAATGGCCGACGCCGGGCCGACCTTGCCGAGGACGTCTTCCGCGAGCTGCTGCAGCTTCGGGTCCAGGGTGGTTTTCAGCGGGGTGCCTTCTTGTATTTCACTCTGGAAAAGTACGCGACGTCCCTCATTGGGCAAAGCCTGCTTTTCGGCGTCGGTGAGGCCTGCCTTCCCGGCGAGGACCTGAATGCCGTCGCTGCCGCGAAGCTGCGCGTCGTATTGCTGTTGGAGACCACCGGTGCCCGTGGTGTCCCCGGCCTTGAGTGCCCCGTTCGATTTCTCGATCTGTTCCGCATTCGCCTCCGCGGCCGTACCCAGCAGGGCGCGGGCGAAGGTGCGGTTTGGTGCCAGCGGAAGGGAGTCCTGGATGGCACGGGCGCCGGGAATCTCGCCGATCTGGGCGTCGGTGATGGTCCGGCCTTCTTCGCGCAAAGTGATGGCGGCAACGAACGCCTCGGGTCCGGCCGCCGCGACCTGCTGGCCGTACGCCGCAGGGTCGACCCCCACGAGTTGGGCCAGCTTGGTGGCGGAGTCGGCGGGGTCTGCGCCGCCGAGTGTGGGCTTGTCGATGCCAACATTGACCACGGGCCGGTACGTGACCAGCGGGACCCCTCCGGCGCCCAGGATGTCGGCACGCGACGGGGAATGGGTTGCCGAGCTGACGAGCTCGCCTTCGGCCAGTTCGGGGACCAAGGTGGCCGGGTTCCAGACCGTCAGCCATTTGTCGCCGGACTTCTTGAACTCGGCGAAGGTGGTGTACTTCCACTCTTCGGAGCCGATCTTCCAGCTGTAGTTGAGCGGGACCGTGGCCTTGTCGGACTCCAGCGTCAGTTGGCCGCTTTCCACTGCGGGACGGGCCGGGTCGAGCCCTTTGAATATTTCCTTGAGCTGGTCGTTGGCGGCGCCGGAGTCTTTGCCCTCAAAGGCGACGGATCCGACGTCGAGCGCGGACACCGCGGAGGCGAGCTGTTTGGCAGCGCTTTCGGCGCCGGCACGTCCGTCGCTGCAGGCGACCAGCGAGCCGCCAAGAACCAGGCCCACAAGGGCCAGCGCAAGTTTTGATGAGTTCCCCATGGCGCCCATTATGCCCCGGACCACTGACAACTCCGTTGTCACATAACGCCGGAACGGACTCCGGCGCCGGGCACGCCTAGGGCCGCCGGATGATCCTGCGCTGCGCTGCCACGGCGATCGCGGCAGTGCGGTTGTCCACGCCAAGCTTGCCGTAGATGTGCACCAGGTGCGTCTTGACCGTGGCCTCGGAAATGAACAGCTGCTTCGCGATCGCCCGGTTTCCCATCCCGGTGGCCAGCAATCCGAGCAGCTGGATCTCGCGGGCGGACAGGGCAGGCTCCGGATTCCTGATCCGGCCCATCAGCCGGGCCGCGACCTCGGGGGCCAGCGCGGTGCCGCCGGCCGCGGCGGAGAGCACCGCCTGGCGGATCTGCTCCGGCGGGGCATCTTTAAGCATGTAGCCGCTGGCCCCGGCCTCGACGGCGGCCAGGATGTCCGCGTCGGAATCATAGGTGGTGAGGATGAGCACCGGAGGCGCCGGCTCGCCGGCCTCTCCTGCCTTGATCCGGCCGGTGGCGGTGACTCCGTCCATGCCCGCGCCCATCTGCAGGTCCATGAGCACCACGTCCGCGGGCTCGCCCAGGGTGTGGAGCCTGGCCAGCCCGGCCAGGGCGGCGCCGCCGTCGGCTGCCTCGGCCACCACGGTGATGCCTTCCAGATCACCCAGCATCGCCCGCAGCCCGGCCCGGACCACGGGGTGGTCGTCCACCAGGAACACCCGGATGTTGTTCATTTTCGGTCCCCGCTGGCCGGCGCCGGGGCGGCGTTGGGTCCGGGTGCTTGGCCCAGTGGCAGCCGGATGGCCACAACTGTTCCCTCGCCCGGGGCAGACTCGATGTCCAACTGGCCGTGGAGGGCGGCCACGCGGTCCCGCAGCGACGTCAGCCCGTAGCCGGATCCGTCCGGACGGGCCGGCAAGGCCGAGGGGTCGAATCCGGTGCCGTCGTCGTAGATGTCCATGGCCACGTCCTGGCCCAGGAAGGAAAGGGTGACGACGGCGGTGCCCGCCTGCGCATGGGCCCGCACGTTGGCCAGGCTCGCTTGGGCGGCCCGGAGCAGGACCGTCTGGTGGGCGGCGGGGAGTTCCGCCGGCACACCTTCGACGTCGAGGCGGCAGCGCAGCCCGGTGCCCCGCGCTGCGGTCTCCGCCTCGGTCTGTTCACACAGCCGGAGGAGTCCGGCCACGAGGGAGCCGTCCTCGAGATCGGGGGATTGGAGGGCCCGGACGAAGTTGCGGGCCTCTGCCAGATTGGCGGCGGCCGTGTCCCGGACAACGCGGAGCCTTTCCCGTGCCACGGCGGGTTCGCCGTCGTCCAGGGCCTTCTCGGCCGCGCGCCCCATCAGCACGATGCTGGACAGGCCCTGGGCGAGGGTGTCGTGGATTTCGCGGGCCAGCCGGGTGCGCTCGGCCAGGGTGCCGGCGTTGTGCTGGGTCCGGGCGAGTTCGGCACGGGTCCGGCGGAGCTCTTCGGCCGCCAGCCGCTGGTTTTCCGCCTCCAGGAACAGCGCCCGGTAGGCCAGCCCCGTGACCACAGCGAAGGCCGCGCCGAACGCGGGCCCTAGCACCATGGGCAGCTGCGGCGCCACGCTGGCCGGCTCCGCGGCGGCCTGCCCCGAGGGTGCGCCAACGCCGTTGTGGAACCAGAGCGCCCCAATGACGAAAAGGGTGCTGAGTGCGATCGCCGGCAGTGCCAGCCGGCGCGGGAGCACGTGCAACTGCAGGAAGAACAGCGGGAAGGCCAGCCAGACGAAGTCGGCGCTGGTCCAGATCAGCAGCAGCCACAGGAGGCTGACGCCGCCCAGCCACCAGGCCGAGTAGGGCCGCGGATCGAACCGGGTCCGGTGGGCGGCGTGCCGCTTCTCCAGGACGGTGCCCACGAGGTAGAAGGCGGCGAGCAGCAGGGCCAGCAGCAGGGTGATCCAGTCCTGGCCCGTGATTCCGCCGGCCAGGAGCCGGACCAGCGCCACCAGGAGCAGCACCGCGAAGCCAACGTGCAGGCTCACGCGAAGGACGCGCAGGATGACGGCCGCCCCGGTGGGCTCCGTGCCCGGGGCCGGTGCGCCGGCATGCCCAGCGCCGGCGTGACCTGTGCCGGTGTGACCTGTGCCGGTGTGACCTGTGCCGTTGTGGACCGTGTTGCCGGCGTCGCCCTCCATGCTTCCAGCGTAGTGCCGGTGCGGCGGGGCTCCTGCGGAAAACTGCCCGCCCCCGGCGGAATCAACCTTTTGGTTGATCGCAGGTCCGACCGCACGGTGCCGACGGTCCAACCGGGCGGCCGATGCCCCGGAGCCCGGCGGAGGGAAGGCTGGAAGCAACGCCACAAACGCCGCAAACTCCACAAAAAGGGACACCATGTATCTCGCTATCCGCGATATCCGCTTTGCCAAGGGACGGTTCGCCCTGATGGGCGCCGTCGTCGCCCTCATTACCCTCCTGCTCGTCATGCTTTCCGGACTGACGGCCGGACTCGGGAACCAGTCGACGTCGGCCCTCGCCGCCCTCCCGGCCGACCAGCTGGTCTTCGGCGCCCCGGCCGGGAGCGCGCCCAAGGCCTCATTTACGGAATCCGAAGTCACGCGCGCCCAACAGAGTCAATGGACGGCGCGCGAGGGCGTCGCCCGGGCCGACGCCCTAGGGATCAGCCAGAGCCGCTTCCAGGCACTGGGCGACGGCGGCATGCCGGCACGCACGGCCAGCGTTGCGGTGTTCGGCACCGAGCCGGGCGCCGGCCTGGCTCCGGCTCCTCTGGCCGAGGGAACCATCGCTGTCGGAGCCGGACTGGCGGAGGACCTGGAGCTCAGCATCGGCAGCCACGCCTCGGTGGGCGGCACCGACCTCGTTGTGACGGCCGTCGTGCCGGAGCAGTGGTATTCACACACCGGAGTCGTGTGGACCACGCTGGCCGATTGGCAGAAGCTGGCACATATCCAAGACGCGGGATCCGCGGGCGCCGCGACGGTGCTGGCCGTGACGTTTGACTCCACGTCCGGAACAGGCGTGGATCTCGGTGCCGCCAACACCGCCGCGGGAACCGTCAGCACCACGATCGACGGATCCTTCCAGGCCCTGGGCTCCTACAAGAGCGAGAACGGCTCGCTGCTGCTCATGCAGGCCTTCCTGTACGGCATCTCAGCCCTCGTGATTGTGGCCTTCCTGACCGTCTGGACGGTCCAGCGCACAAGGGACATCGCCGTCCTGAAGGCACTCGGCGGGTCCGCACGCTACATCCTCCGGGACGCCATGGCGCAGGCAGCCCTGGTCCTGCTGGCCGGCGCAGCGGCCGGCGGGCTGGCCGGCGTGGCCGGCGGGGTCCTCGCGTCCCAGGCGGCGCCGTTCCTCCTTACGCCCTGGACAACGCTGCTGCCCGTCGCCGGAATCGTGCTCCTGGGCCTGGCCGGCGCAGCCCTCGCGGTCCGCAGCGTCGCCCGCGTCGATCCGCTCATCGCACTCGGCGGCAACTGAACAGCTCCGGCCGCCCATATATTCCCAGAAAGGCATATCTTGTGAACCCCACCTTCAGCAACACCGCCCTGAACCTCGTCAACGTCACCTTGGAGTACCCGGACGGAGACGGCACCCTCAAGGCCCTGGACGACGTGAGCCTCAAGGTGCACGCAGGCGAATTCGTGTCCCTGATCGGCCCCTCGGGGTCCGGTAAGTCGTCCCTGCTGGCTGTCGCCGCCACCCTCGTCCGGCCCAGCGCCGGCCTGGTGGTGGTCGACGGCGAGGACGCCGGCGGATTGCCCGACTCGGGCCGCACCACACTGCGGCGGGACAAGATCGGCATCATCTTCCAGCAGCCCAACCTCCTGCCTTCCCTCACCGCGGTGGAGCAGCTCGTGATCACCCAGCGCCTGCGCGGCGGGACGGCCCTGGCGGCCGGGGAACGCGCCGCGGCTCTGCTGGATCTTGTGGGTCTCGGGCACGCCCTGGCGAAGCGGCCCCACCAGCTCTCCGGCGGTCAGCGCCAGCGCGTCAACATTGCCCGGGCACTCATGGGAGACCCTTCCGTGCTGCTCGTGGACGAGCCGACCGCGGCCCTTGACCACCAGCGCAGCGAAGCGATCATCCGGCTGCTGCGGCGGGTCACCGACGAGTTCCGCGTGGCAACGGTCATGGTCACCCACGACACTGATTTCGTCCCGCTCACCGACGCCGTCGCGAGCATGCGCGACGGACGGCTGTCCGCCATGGCGGCGACGGGGGCCGCTGCGGCGCCGCGCCGGGGCTAGGGGGACCGGTACCCGAGGTCAGGGACGCCGAGACCGAACATGTCCTTGAGGGCATGCCGGGCGGCGTGGAAGCCGGGCATCCCGGTGACGCCGGGACCGGGCGGGGTGGATGACGAGCACAAGTACACCCCTGGCAGCGGCGTCCGCCAGGGAACCGGGCTCAGCACCGGCCGGCGCAGCATGCCCCAAAGGTCCATGCGGCCGGCGCCGAAGTCCCCACCGACGAAGTTCTCGTCATACGCCGCCAGCCCTGCTGCCGTGGTCACCTTGAACTGCACCACCAAATCCCGGAACCCGGGCGCGAAGCGCTCCAGTTGCGCCATGACCGCATCGCTCATGTCCACGGTGGAACCGGCCGGAACGTGGCAATAGGTCCAGAGGATGTGCCGGCCGGCCGGCGCGCGGCCGGCATCGAAACGCGAGGGCTGGGACACCAGAACGTAGGGCCGGTCCGGGTGCCGTCCGGAGGCAACCTGGCGCTCCGCTTCAGCGGTTTCCGCTCGGGTGCCGCCCACGTGCACCGTGCCGGCGTCGGCGAGGCCGTCCGCCGCCCACGGCACCGGTCCGGAGAGGATGAAGTCGACCTTGCACGAGGCATTCCCGAAGCGGAAGGACGCCAGGGCGCTCCGGTAGCGTGCCGGGAGCATGCCCTCTGCCAGGTGCAGCAGCGCGGGGGGCGCCACATCCAGCAGCGTGGCCCGGGCCGGCGGCAGCTCCGCGAACGATGTGATCCGCCTCCCGGTCTCGACCACGCCGCCATGGGCTTCGATGTCGGCGGTCAGTGCCCGGGCAATCGCGGCCGATCCGCCGCGCGGAACCGGCCAGCCGCCGGCATGGCCCAAGGCGCCCAGCATCAGCCCGGCGCCAGCCGCGGTGATCGAGGGCAGCGGCGCCACGGCATGCGCGGCGACGCCGCTCAGCAGTGCGGGAGCCAGGTCCTGGCTGAACCTCACATTCCACAGCGGCGAGCCTTGTTCGAGCGCGCGGCGGCCGAACGCGGCGGCAGCCACGGGATCTGCCGGAATCCGCAGCAACTGGTTCAGGGTCAGGTCCGCGACGCCCTCCACCCGCCGCACGAGGGGCTCCATGAGCCGGCGGTAGGCGGCGCCGTCCCGCCCGAGTTCCGCAACAGTGCGGTCCAGGGAACGGTAGGCCAGTGCCGCGCGGCCGCCGTCGAGCGGGGATCCGTAGGAGAGCTCGGGCACCTCCAGGGGCACGCGCCTGGACAGCTCGAACCGGCGGAAAAAGGGTGAGGCCAGAACCATGGGGTGAACGGCCGAACAGACGTCGTGGAAGTGGCCGGGCTCCATCAGTTCGGCGGTGCGCAGCCCGCCGCCGGGCGTCCCGGCGGCCTCGAACACGTGGACTTTGAGTCCGGCCCGCGCCATGGTCACCGCAGCGGCCAGCCCGTTGGGGCCGGAACCGACGACGGCGACGTCAGTCATGCGCTGTGGCCTTCCGTCACGGCACTCTTCCGCCACGGCACTAGGGACGCCGCAGGCCGGCGGAGATTAATCCTCAGCCAGTCCGGGGCACCGTCGAAGGGGCCGCCATGCGGATCATCGATGCGGTGGCGGCGGATCACGTCGCAGGACGGGTCCCAGATGTCCCAGGCGACACGCGCCATCAGGTACGCGGTGGCGAACATGTGGGCAACCACGGCCAGGACGTAGTAGGGCATGTCGATGTTGTGCTGGGTCGAGCCGCCGCTGGTGGCCTGGCCGAGGTACATCCAGATGGCGCCCCAGTGCAGCGCCTCGATGGCCTGCCAGATGACGAAGTCACGCCAGCGGGGCCGGGCGAGGGCGATCAGGGGGATCAGCCACAACACGAACTGGGGCGAGTACACCTTGTTGGTCAGGATGAACGCGGCCACGATCAGGAACGCCAGTTGCGCGATCCGCGGCCGGCGGGGTGCTGTCAGTGCCAGGACCGCAATCAGGATGCAGGCCAGGAGAAACAGGTCAAGCGCCAGGGAGTTGATGGCCTCGGCCTCAAGCGGATTCCAGCCCAGCCGGGCGGCCACCAGGTTGTAGGCGAACCAGGGCGAGCTGTAGCCCGCCGGCCGCTCCTGCGTGAACTGGTAGAAGTACTTCCAGCCTTCCGGGTTCGTCGCGGCTACCGGGACGTTGACCGCCAGCCAGGCTGCGGTTGCGGCACCGGCCGTGATAAAGAGCGCCCGGATGCGTCCGCTCCGGAGCGCCAGCAGCAGGACGGCGCCGAGGATCAACAGCGGGTAGAGCTTGGTGGCCGTGCCCAGGCCGATGAAGATTCCGGCTAGGACGAGCTTGTTCCGCGAAAAGAAGTACATGCCAAGAGCCAGCATGCACACGGCCCACATGTCCCAGTTGATGACGCCCGCCAGGACAATGCCGGGGGCGAGGGCAACCATCGCCCCGTCCCAGGACCGCCGGCGGTTCGTCCGTGCCGTGGCCAGCACCGTGATGATCCAGACGGCGGCGATCAGCGTGGCGTTGACGTCGAAGTAGCCAAGGACGCGGGGATCGTCGGTGCCGGCGCCGGGCACCAGAAGTGCGGTGGCACCCGCGATGAACCCCATCAGCACGGGGTACTCGAAGAGACTTCCCTGGGTGATGAAGGGGAAGGCGCCATCACCGAGGCCGCGGTTGCGGAACAGCTCCGGGAAGTCCGAGTAGCACGTGGCGTAGAACTGCCCGGGGGTTTCCCAGCCGTTGGTGCGGCAGAAGTTCTTGAGCAGAATCCCGGCCAGGGCGGCGACGACCGTGAGGATCACCAGAACGCGTTCCACCGTAAAGAACCCCGGCGAAACGATCCCGGGCGCCGAACGGCGTCCCAAAGGACCGCCTACCAGTTCCGTGAAGTTTCGGAGAAAAGGGTCGCTGCGGCTCGGGATGACCAATCGGACCCGTTTGTGCTCCGGCGGCTTTGTCTCCTGCATGACCTTGAGCTTACCGGGGGCCATTGCCCCATGCCGCGCCGCTGCCTTCGCTGGCACGTCGTATCGCCGGCCGCCCCAACGGCGGGTCGTAACGGGAGGCTTAGAAGGGGGAGCCCGTGCGTCGACGCACGGGCTCCCAGGGATCGGTTCCAAGGTCAGTCATCAGGTCCTCCTTCGCTGCGGACAGTCCTGCCCGAAACGGAAGTATCCGGCAGTCAGCAGATCAGGGATTCAGCGAATCAGGCCGGCCTGATGCATTACGAGGAAGGCATCGTCCCGCCGTTGGTCCAGGAGTTGGCCGTTGAAGCGGGTTGACTCCCTGCGTGCCAGCATTCGGAACAGGACCGTATAGAGCTTGCTCATCATGGTTCTCACCTCCCTTCGGGGACTTGACCGATGCGCCTTTGTGGCGGCTGGGGCTGTGCGGTGGGTTGGAGCGGTGGTTGCGGTAGTCACGAGGACCTTTCGTTGGTGGGGGATTGCGCGCCCTGGTCTAACGAGCGGCAGCAGGAATGGCCGGATGAAAACGGGCGGACGCATTTTTTGGGCGCGACAAATAGAGCCTTAGCCGAATTGAATTCGAATAGCCGTTTCCGGGTGCGACAATTAGCCGAGAAATCCCGGGCTTTAATTAGGCCGGAATTCCGGATAGGAAGAAGTTATTCGATGGAGAATGGCCCCTGGACGCGGTGGCGCCGAAACCCCAACAAGAAGCTGGGTTCCGAACTATGGGGAGTCTGCGCAACCGCGTGGTTCCGCCTGTTCAGGCTGCCGTCTCTAAGCTTTCCGTTGAGGAAGCCAGCTGCCGCCGGCCCCAGGGTGCATTACCTGGGACGGGAAAGCGGTCAGGAAACAGTCAGTCCGACATTTGGGCGCGGCACAGCGAACGAGGCCGGGTTGGCGGTGGTGGAGTACATCCATCCGCTAGTCAAAGTAATCATCATTTTCCCAACCTCCTTTTCTGTTCTGCCGTGGCTCCGGCTGACTGGCCGGGCGACGCGCGCCGTGACCCCGGCAAGTCGCCCTGGGGTCAGAAATAAAAATACACTACGAATGCGGCAGTTGCCTACCGAATTCATAAACTTTTTTCGACTTTGTTTTAAAAACCGGTTTTAGAGTCCCCAGCGCACGATTGCCGGCGTCTTCTTATCCCATCCCAGCGTGCAGACTTTGGCAGTCCCCAACACGAAATGCCGGCCCTCGTGGGGGTCCAGCCCGAGCCACCGGGCCGTCAGGATGCGGGAGAAATGCCCGTGCGCGACGATCAGCACATTGTCCAGGCCCGATTCGAGCACCCGGGCCACAATCTTGTCCGCCCGGGCGGCGACGTCGTCGAGTGCTTCACCGTTGGGCACGCCGTGCGTCCAGATCAGGTATTCGGGGTTGTCCTTGCGGATGAGGTCCGAGCTGATGCCCTCGTAGTCGCCGTAGTCCCATTCCACAGCGAGCGGCTCCAGCTGGGCGTCGGGGTAGCCGGCGAGTTCGGCGGTCCGCCGGGCACGGCGCAGGGGTGAGGTCAGCACGAGGTCGAAGTCGACAGTCTCGAGCACCCTGCGCGCCTCTACGGCCTGCTGCTCGCCTTCCACCGTGAGGGGCATGTCCGTGAGCCCGGTGTATTGCCCGCTCTTCGACCACTCTGTTTCACCGTGCCGCAGGATCCACAGTTGGGGGCGGGGGCCGTTGGATGGTGCAATCACTTAGGACTCCTCAGTGGTGGAAAGTTCGGCGCCGGCGGGCGCCGCCTCGGGCTGTGCCGCCCACCAGTCCCGCAAGCGGGATTCGGCGACGGCGGGATCGAGCGGGCCGTGCTCCATGCGTTCTTCCAGCAGGAATTTGTAGGCGCGGCCCACCACGGGACCGGGCTTGAGACCAAGGAGCGCCATGATCTGGCCACCGTCCAGGTCGGGGCGGACGGCGTCGAGGGATTCCTGCTCCCGCAGCGCCGCGATCCTGTCCTCGAGGTCGTCGTAGGCGAAGGACAGCCGGTCCGCCTTGCGCTGGTTCCGGGTGGTGACGTCGGAGCGGGTGAGCCGGTGCAGGCGCTCCAGGAGGGGCCCGGCGTCGGTGATGTAGCGGCGGACCGCGGAATCGCTCCAGCCGGCCTCACCGTAGCCGTAGAAGCGCATGTGCAGCTCCACGAGCCTGGCCACGGCCTTGATGGTGTCATTGTCGAAGCGCAGCGCCTTCATCCGCTTGGCGGTCAGCTTGGCGCCCACCATGTCGTGGTGGCGGAAGCTCACTGCGCCGCCCGGTTCAAAGCGGCGCGTGGCCGGCTTGCCGACGTCGTGCATCAGGGCCGCGAACCGCAACACAAAGTCGGGGCCGGGAACCGGGCCGTCCGCCTTCGACTCCAGCGCTGCTGCCTGTTCCAGGACCTGGAGCGAGTGCTGGTAGACGTCCTTGTGGCGGTGGTGTTCATCGGATTCCAGGCGCAGGGCCGAGACTTCCGGCAGGACCAGGTCCGCGAGTCCGGTATCGACCAGCAGGTCCACGCCGGCCCGGGGCTGCGCGGCGCAGATGAGCTTGATCAGTTCATCACGCACGCGTTCGGCCGAGATGATGCTGATCCGTTCCGCCATCCGGACCATGGCCTCGCGGACCTCGGCGTGCAGCGACACGCCCAGTTGGGCCGCGAACCTCGCGGCGCGCATCATGCGCAGGGGGTCATCGGAGAAGGACGTTTCCGGCGGCCCCGGCGTGTTGAGGATCGAGGCGTGCAGGTCGCGGACGCCGCCGAAGGGATCGACGAGCTCCAGCATGGGCAGCCGCAGGGCCATGGCGTTGATCGTGAAGTCCCGCCGCAACAGGTCATCCGTCAGGGATGTTCCGAAGGCCACTACAGGCTTGCGGGACTCCGGATCGTAGGCGTCGGCCCGGTAGGTGGTGATTTCGATCTGGAAGTCGTCCTTGCGCATCCCGATGGTGCCGAAGGCGCGCCCGATCTCCCAGTAGTTGTCCGCCCATCTCTTGATCAGGGCAACCGTCTGGTCCGGAGTGGCGTCAGTGGTGAAGTCCAGGTCGGGCGAGACCCGGCCAAGAAAAAGGTCACGGACGGGCCCGCCCACCAGGGACAGCTCGTGGCCGGCGTCGACGAAGCGCTGCCCGAGCTCCAGAACCACCGGATCCACCTGGAAAGAAACGGTGTGGGAGTCAGTCTTGTGATGTGCGTGCGCCATAGTTACTTAAGCTTGTCAGAAAACCGCGCCAGCACCACACCGGAACCCCCAAGGATCCGGCGGGTTCGTCACGATCGCGCACGAACCGGCGCGGGCCGACTTTCCCGGCCGTCCACTTTCCGGCCATGTTTAGGTCATCAACAGCGGGCAAGAGTCGTTAGAGTGGACCTCATGGCCCATCCCGTACCGAGCGCTCCCGGCAGGAGGACAAACGCACCGTTGCCGTCGGCAATAGGTGCCAATGTCGCGCCTGTCCAGCACACGGGCCACGCCTCCCTGCCCACCGTGGAGGAAATCTCTGCCGGCGGCGTCGTGGTGGACATGTCCGACGCCGACCTGCGGGTAGCGATCATCGCGCGCCTGAACCGCGGCGGACGTCTCGAGTGGTGCCTGCCGAAGGGCCACCCGGAAGGCAAAGAAAGCAACGAGGAAGCCGCGGTCCGCGAGATCGCCGAGGAAACCGGAATCGAAGGCAAGATCCTGGCACCGCTGGGAAGCATCGACTACTGGTTCACCGTGAGCGGGCACCGCGTCCACAAGACCGTGCACCACTATTTGTTGCGGGCCACGGGCGGGGAACTCACCATCGAAAACGATCCGGACAAAGAAGCCGTGGACGTCGCGTGGGTTCCGATCCAGGAGCTGGCGCGCAAGCTGTCCTTCCCCAATGAACGCCGGATCGCGGATCTGGCCAAGGAAGTCCTCCCGGAAGACCGCTGAAGACCGCCGGTGCTGCCGGTCACGTCCTTGGATAGCGACTAATGCCCCGCGCGGGTGAGACGATGAAGACGATGTCATCAGCCAAACCCGCCCCCGTACCCTCCGGCCCCGCCGATTCCAAAGCTGCCCAATCCGGAGAAGCCCGTTCCAGCGCCATCATGGCTGCCGGAACCCTCGTTTCGCGTTTCCTGGGCTTCGCCAAGACCTGGATGCTGGCCGCCGCCCTGGGCCTGGGCTCGACGGTCAACGACACTTTCATCAACGCCAACAACCTTCCCAACCTCATTTTCCTCCTCGTGGCGGGCGGGGTGTTCAATGCCGTTCTGGTGCCGCAGATCATCAAGGCAAGCAAGGCGCCGGACAAGGGAGCGGATTACATCAGCCGGCTGCTGACGCTGGCGGTGCTGGTGCTGCTGGTGCTCACCCTGCTGGTCACGCTGCTGGCGCCGTCGGTCATTCAACTGACCACCCAGGGCTATTCGCCGCAGCAGAAGGCCCTCGCGGTGTCGTTCGCGTTCTGGTGCCTTCCGCAGATCTTCTTCTACGGCCTGTACGCCCTGCTGACCCAGGTCCTCAACGCCCACGGGGCCTTTGGGCCCGCGATGTGGGCGCCGATCATCAACAACATCGTGGCGATCGCCGGGCTGGGCATGTTCATCGGCATCATGGGGGCCAACGCCGCCAACCCGCACACGATCGACAACTGGGGCCCGTTCCAGACCATCCTCGTCGCCGGGTTCTCCACCATCGGCGTCGTCGCCCAGACCGCCGTGCTGCTCATTCCCGTGTTCAGGCTCCGGCTGGGGCTGCGGCCGCGCTTCGGCTGGCGCGGAGTCGGGCTGGGCCATGCCGCGAAGCTGAGCGTCTGGACCCTGGCGACTGCCGCCGTCGGGCAGTTCGCATTCCTTTACGTCATGCGCATCGCGACGATCCCGGGCGCGGAACGGCTCCGCCTTCAGCAAGCGGGGGACCCCGCGGCGACCAGCATCCCAGGCAACGCGGTGCTGGAGGTGGCCAGCCAGCTGTACCTGCTGCCACACTCCATCATTGCCCTGTCCCTGGCCACCGTGCTGTTCAACCGGATGACCCGGGCGTCCCAGGACGGAGACCGGGCCGCCCTGCGCAACGCGCTCTCCCACGGGCTGCGGACCATGGCCGTGGCAACCGTCTTCGGCGCGCTGGCGCTCTTCGCGCTGGCCGGACCGCTGGGCATGTTCTTCTCCGGCGGGCAGCGCCAGGACGGTGTCATGCTGGCCCAAACCCTCACGATCCTGGCCCTCAGCACCCCGTTCATGAGCGCCAACTTCATGATGTCGCGGGTGTTCTACGCCAATGAGGACGCCCGGACGCCGTTCTTCATCCAGCTGGTCCTGGCGCTGGTGAACCTGACGGCCGCGTTCACGATCCAGTTCCTGCCGTTCGATCAGATCATCTTCGCCATCGCGATCCTCTACACTGCCGGCAATATCCTCTCCGTGATCGTCAGCGCGACCTTCCTGCGCCGGCTCCTGGGCCACCTCGACGGGCCCCGCATCGCCAGCTCCTACATCCGCATGGGGTACGCGGCCCTCGGGTCCGCCCTCGCCGGAGCCGTGGCGTTGTGGCTGCTGGGCAGCTACAACCCGGACGGCTACGCCTGGAGCGACCGGATCGCCGCGCTGGTGACAATCGTCGTCGTCGGTCCCGTCATGCTGGCCGCTTACTTCCTGCTGCTGAAGCTCTTCCGGGTCACCGAGCTGCAGGACCTCCTGCAGCCGCTGCTGGGGCGGCTCCGGCGCAGGGCCGCCGCAGAGCCGGGCGTTGAGCCGCAGGCAGGCGGCGCCGCGGAGGTGCGAAGGGCACCGGAGCGGGCCACCGTCTCGGTGGACACGGGCCTGATTCCGCGAATCTCCGGCGAGTTCGACGCCGAGTCCTTCCGTGCCGGTCCCGACATCCGCGAAGAGGATTCGTTTCCGTACGGCCGTCCGGCGGGCCCGGAGGGCGGCTACCTGCCGGCCGAAGACCTCCCCAGTACCGCGCAGGGCGGCTTGGGCAAAGGCGATGTTCCCCTGCCGGGCCGCCGCACCTACCAGGGCCCGGCCGGCCACAACCCCTACTTCCCGTTTGGCGGGAAAAAGAAAAAATGAGCCGAGCCCCGTTTCTAACTGCCGTGCTCACGCGGCCCGGACAGAGCATCGGCTAGGATCGAAGACTAACAAGGGAAGTTTGCGGACCAGCGGTCAACCGGCTTACCGGAGGGCACACGGTCGCTCTCGGAGCGACCACGTCGGCAGGTCCCGGACAGTCTAGGAGGAGCCCGTGTCCCACCCGATCGATGTCGGATCAGTACTCGGTGGCCGCTACAAGGTCACTGCCACCGTACTGACCTCACATGACCAGGATCTGGTGCTGGACGGTGTGGACCAGGTGCTTAACCGTCCCGTGAGCATCCTCGTCGCAGGCCCGGGCAACGCCGACCAGGTGGCCCAGAGCGCCCGTGAAGTGGCCACGGGCGAACGGCCCGGCAACGTGCAGATCCTGGATCTTGGCGTCAGCGATGCCACCACGTACCTGATCACCAACCACACCTCTGCGGCGGACCTCCTGGATCTTGTGGTGTCTTCCAACCCGCCTTACGTTGAACCCTTCTTCACGGACACTCTCGGCAGCGAGATCTTTGGGCAGGCCCGCTCCCACGAACCCGAAACCTACGACGGACTTTACGACGACGAGGAAGTCGACGCCGGGTACATCAACTATGGCCAGGGTCAGGGCACAGCCGGCCAGCCGCCGGTTTCCCCGGCGGTACCCCCCGCCGGAGTACCGTCGCGGCCCGCGTCGGCTCCCGCTGCCGCGGCAGGCGTCACGGCAGCAGCCGGAGCGGCAGCCGCCAGGGCCCCCAAAGCCCCCACAACTGCGCCGCAGGAGACCGCGGCGCATTCGACGGCCCCGCAGCCCGTCCAGAGCGGCGCCGCGCCCCGCCAGGCCGAGCCGGCCGCGCAGCAGCCGGCACCCGCGGCGGCACCTAAAGTTTCCTTGTGGTCCGACGACGACCACACCAGTGACGATCGGCGCGGCGGCGAGCACGACGGCGGCGCAGCCGCGGCCGCCGGAGTGGCCGGGGCCGGCTTCGACTCCGCGGATCGGGCTCCGGGCAACTTCCCCGCCTCCGCCCGTGCCGCCGTCGACCAGGATGAGGACGAGTACGAGTACGAAGACGAGCCCAACCGGGAGCCGCGCTCCATGCGCTGGCTGGTGGGCGGGCTCTTGGCTGCCGTGCTGGTGGTGGGCCTGATCTTCGCGGTCACCAACCTTGGCAGCCTCTTCAAGAGCAGCCCGCAGACCAACGCCGCAACCTCCGCCTCGTCCAGCGCGCCGGAACCGTCCACCGCGCAACCGTCCTCGACCGCCACCGAGGCGCCTGCTGCCGGTCCGCCCGTCATCGAAGACGTGACGCGGCTCGGCAACTTCGATTTCGCCGGGAATTACGATTCCGACCTCGCAAAGACTATTGACGGGAACGGCGCGAGCTTCTGGTCCGACATGGAGTTTGCCACGGATGACTGGGGAGGTCTCGCCTCCGAAGTTCCGCTCGTGGTCAAGCTGAAGGACCCTTCCAAGGTCTCCTCCGTCACCCTGAGCCAACTGGGGGCCTCCGGTGGCAACATCAGCGTCTTCACCAATGACAGCCCGACCCTGGACGGTGCAAAGCAGATTGGCAGCAACAGCTTTACGTCACCGGACCTGACCATGCCGCTGTCTGAACCCGTCACGGCGCAATATGTGATCGTGTCCATCAAGAAGCTTCCGAAGCTGGCCGCTCCCAAGACCCGCTATGGGTACGGCCTGCGCTTGGCCGAAATCAAGGTCCAGTAGCGGATCTGCCCTGGCTCCTCTGCGCTGAACAGCGGCCGCTGCGCTCGAAGGCTGCGCTGTAAGGGTGCGGCCGTGCAACGGCGGCCCTGCGCAGGCGGCACTGTAATCCGGGGCGGTCTCCGGCTCCGGCCGCGGCAAACCGGTACCCTTTGTAGTGGTGTTGCTCCGTGACGCCCATTTCGGCCGGAATATTCAATGCCCGGCAATAGTTGTGCCATGTGGCCGGCCATCGAGGCGGGCGCATCGACAAAGGAAGAGGTTCACCGTTCAGTGAGCAACGCAGAAAACACTGCCTCCGAAGTACGTGATGTCATCATCGTCGGCTCCGGCCCGGCGGGCTACACCGCAGCGGTGTACACGGCGCGCGCGAACCTGAAGCCGCTGCTCTTGGCGGGCTCGGTTACGGCCGGCGGCGAACTGATGAACACCACGGACGTGGAGAACTACCCGGGGTTCCCCGACGGCATCATGGGCCCGGACCTGATGGAGAACTTCGAGAAGCAGGCCGCCCGCTTCGGCACGGAGATCCAGTTCGAGGACGTCACCGACCTGGACCTCGACGGCGACGTCAAGACCGTCACCATCGGCACGGGGGAGACCTTCAAGGCCCGTTCCATCATTCTTTCCACCGGCTCCGCCTACCGTGAGCTTGGGCTGCCGAACGAGAAGAGGCTTTCGGGCCACGGTGTGAGCTGGTGTGCAACCTGCGACGGTTTCTTCTTCAAGGACCAGGACATTGCGGTCATTGGTGGAGGCGACTCCGCCATGGAAGAGGCCCTTTTCCTCACCAAGTTCGCCAAGTCCGTCACGGTGGTTCACCGCCGCGACACCCTTCGCGCTTCCAAGATCATGGCTGACCGCGCCTTGGCCCACGAGAAGATCAACTTCGTGTGGAACACCGGTGTGGAAGACGTGTTGGGACAGGACAAAGTCACCGCATTGCGGTTGAAGAACCTGGTGGACGGCACGGAAACCGAACTGGCCGTGACCGGAGTGTTCGTGGCGATCGGCAACGATCCCCGCACCGATCTGGTCAAGGGCAAGCTCGAGCTGACCGCAGAGGGAACCATCGCTGTGGACGGCCGCACCTCCAAGACAAGCGTCCCTGGCGTCTTCGCTGCCGGCGACGTGATTGATCCGACCTACCGCCAGGCGATCACCGCATCCGGTTCCGGCTGTGTGGCGGCCCTCGACGTCGAGCACTACCTCGCAGATTTCCACGCCTAAACGGCGCGCAGCAACCAACGGAAGAGAGACAAAGGTTATGAGCAACGCAAAAGACGTAACGGACGCCAGCTTCAGCACTGATGTACTGGCCTCCGAGAAGCCCGTCATTGTCGATTTCTGGGCCGAATGGTGCGGCCCCTGCCGCAAACTCGGTCCGATTCTTGACGAGATTTCGGTCGAGTACAGCGAGAAGGTTGACGTGGTCAAGGTGAACGTTGACGACAACCCGGCCATCGCTGCCGAGTACGGTATCACCTCCATCCCGGCCGTTTACCTGTTCCAGGGCGGCGAGGTCAAGAGCACCGTCATCGGTGCCCGGCCCAAGCAGTTCTTCGAGAAGGAATTTGCGGACGTCCTGTCCTAGGCTGACCGAAAGTGGCCCCCGCTTCTGGCGGGGGCCACTTTTTTGCTGTGATCCACGGCCCGCAGCGGGGGAGTGGGACTGCCTCGACCATCAGGAATCCACCAGAAGTGATATTGCAACTTCTGCCGGGTGGCTTTGGGTCCTATTTTCTCCCGGCGGGCAATTCACCTCTTCCGTGGACGTCCGCCGTTCCGGGAGGCTCCGGTCAGCGGTGAAGCAGCCGCAGTTCCCTACATACCTGGACGCATGTCGGGGAGCCGGTCGGGTCGGCACGTCGCCGGAGACTTGTTTCACGTGAAACATGAGGCTTGCCATGCACTGCGTAGTAGTGAACTGGCTCAGTGAAGGACGCTTTTGCTAACGGGTTTCCCAAAGTTACGTTCCTCCCGATATCCCATTTCTGGCGGAGCCCGACTTGGTGTTTGGCAAAACTCGACCCAACCGCGATGCGCACCTCGTACGCACGACGTGTTTCACGTGAAACACCAACTCGCGCATGGATAGGTCTTGCGTCGACGGGCCCGGACTCGAAAGGCACTCGACGCGCTGTTAGCCCAGTCGGAGGAGTGATGGCGTGGGGCACACCTGGGTCAGAAGCCTGGTCTTCAGAAGTGAGTGGACCTGCGATTCCCCGTCGGACACCACGCACCGCTGCCGACACGAGATCAGGCAGGCGCCGCATCTTCCCGTCAGGGCAAGCGCGCTGCGCCAGTTCCTGCACCTCCGCCGGTAAAACGGAGTGGATTGGAGCGAACCGCGTCCGCGGTGAAATAGGTGCCCAGGCAATGGATGTCCACAATTGCGCGGGATTGACACGTATTCGTCCACGTCGCCCCCACGCGGCGATCATGCTGCCAGTCAATACCTTCCCCAGCATGTGGCTGGCTGGCGCGGAGACGGTTTCACGTGAAACAGTGCGTTCGTCACCCGAGTGCTGAAGAGTTGCCGGCCCACTCCGCCCTCCCATGTTTCACGTGAAACCACCACCAGGACCGACTCGTGCAAATCATAAATATTCCTATAAGTGACAGTGGACTCTTAGATAATCCGCGGATCGCGGGTCTGGGCACCGCGCTTCCGCCGGTCTGGAGGCGTGGAGGAGGTGCACCAATGCGCTTCCTGGCGTGCGTCTCTCCGCTTGGCGGCCTGGACGACTCCGGCCCGGGCAGCCGAAAGATCCTCCGCCAACGCGAACAGCAGAACTCCTTGCCAATCACCCGCCGCGGCTGGCTGCGACTCATATTTCGCACTACAGGCTCGCACTACCGGCGGGATTTCACGCAGATCGCCACGACATCCGGCTCGGTGGCAGAATCTCCAGGCCCACACGTTTCACGTGAAACATGTGGGCCCACTCGGACCAGTCTGCAGTGAGGCAGTCACAAATTTCCCTGCGTAGACTCCGCTGGGGGACTGACGTCCGTCCTTAAGGACTCTTCAGGCCGGCTGCACGCGTCAGTATTCAAACCTGAGGGGCCTGCTACGGCCTGCAATGGACCCGTTTGGGCGCAGTGGGATGCGGGCCAAGTCCCTGGGGCTGGGGGCAGAACACCAGCTCGGGGCCTCAGGCGAATGTCCACTCCGACGGCCTATGTTGTCTGATTTGATGACCGATTTTAGGCCGCCGCGGCAGGAAGCCTTCGGAGGTACTCGTCCCGCCGCAGTACGGCCGACTCATAACCTGCAGGCTACCCGACGTCGGACGCGGGGGACAGGGCTCCCAGTCCATCGCCGAACCGACCAGACAGGGGTTTTGGGACAGTTCCATCCGTTGGGCGCGAAGCTACTTCCAGGGCGTGCCAGGTCCGGGGATCTGGCCATACGGTGTCTCCGTCCGCAGCCCTCACAGTGCCCGAGTCGACGCTCCGCTTGTCCAGGGACCTCTGGCATCTGCCAGGGTCAACCCGCCGTGCCGCTGCTGGTCGTCTGGTCACCCATCACCTCGGTTCAGGTCCCGGCATGATCATCTCCGTCGTGACTACTGCCAGCTGTCCCCGGCCCCATCGACTGCGCGCTGACCATTGCCTGCTAACCCCGGGCACGTTCGGTCTCAAGCTCACTCAACCCGCAGGGAGTTTCCCCAGACCCCCGTGCCGTCGGCAGCCGGTCGTTGCGCCTCTGCTGAAGAGGGGACTGGCCTTGAGCCGGGCCCTTGTGTTTCCCTGTTTGATCCAGATCACGGTGCCGGCGAATGCACTTCTTCCTCTTTGCCCTCTTCGATTCCATGCGTTGCTAGCCGGAATGCAGCGCCTTGACCCCTCTGCGACAACGCAAGGGACGCCGGCTCTTGCGGCCTCTCTCCCCCCGCCCCCGGCAGGCACCACCGCTGTCGACCGGGAATGTCCTTCGAGCTCTCACGTGTCCGTCCGCAAATCGCCACCATATTGATGACCCCGTGCTGGCCCCACGGACACCACACGCGCCGTCATGACTGCCGTCCCAAGGCCCCAGACCAGGGTCAACGGCGTCCCACATTGGGGCCTTACCGGCACTCCCAGGGGACTGTCGAATCCGATGCTTCCTCGATATCCACCAGTTTCTCCACAGAAGTTATTCACACAGTTATCCACAGGCCCTGAGAGATTATTCACATGCCCCGCTCCGTGAGCTGCGAAGCCCGGCTGGGGCCTCTCGCATTGGATTCCTGACCAGCTGTCCACCTTGCAGTGGATGTGCCCTGGCCAACCCGTCAGTATGCTGGCGCCAATCACAAAGACGAGGCCAAATTCCTCGAAAAATTAACCGCAGAACGGCGATTTGGGACATCTCCACGAATGCTCCGGCCAGCGTTGCTGGCTGAGCTGACCATGTTTCACGTGAAACGGAAAGTTGCCCCGCAAGGGAGCTTCCGGGCAGATATCACAGACGCCGTTGGAGCATGATCCTTCCGGCACGAGCTGGCTACAGCCGGCCACTAATCCACAAAGTTATCCACAGCAATATCCACCGCTCTATCCACCGCTCCGTCCACGGGCCGCTGGCTAAAGTCCGGGCCATGGACGGCCCTGACAACAGCGCCTGGAGTCTGCCTCGACCTGCGGTGCAGCAGTCTCGGGAAGGGGTCGCCCTACCGTTGGCCGAAGCCCTAAAGCCAGGTGGGTCGAACCATGTCACGTCGAGCGTAGTGCCGACTGCGTCAGATTGGGTCGTCTGGCCCCTACGTCGGAGCGTGCTGTCCCACAGGGCAATGTCGGATTTTGAGAACACCAGATTTCGAGACCACCAGGGGAGTGCAGCCGTTTCAGCCTTTTGTCTCCAGGCAGCGTGCCGACCATGGGATCGCCTCGTCGTGCCATGTTGCCCCGACGGGCGCCCCGGGCACGATGAGCTTAGGAGGGCATCGTGTATTTCTGGGTCGTGAGAGCTTCGGGACGTACGTCCTCGGTGGTTCTTCCTGGTTCAAACATCCTCTACTCGCATAAGCTCGCGACCGCCGCCGTGACCGTTGGTTGGTGCATACCCGAAGTCCGACGTCGACGGTGAGGTTTGCCAGGCGTTGTCTAGATTGCGATGGTACTGGAGTTGTCCCGGCTGAACCCATGCCGGTGGGGCTGGGGGATCCGGGCTGAGGGAGCAGCCCGACTGCGGAACCGGTCGAGCCGGCACTGTTCACACTCGCATGCCCGAGTCCAGAACCCAACCAGACTGACCCGGCTGCCGACGTGCCCTCTTTACGGTCCGGTCCCGTCCGGTTCCGGTATCCACTTGCCGCTTCGGTGCGGTCAGCGAAGCGAATCCTGCAGCGCCCCGCCGCCCGCCGCCCGCCGCCCGCGGCTCGAAGTCGCAGGTCGCACGTCGCACGTCGCAGGTCGCGGGTCGCAGGTCGCGGGTCGCGGACTGTGATTCCCTCCCTAGGCCTTGACGAATCCGGCCGCCGGAACCACCGTGAACCGGAGCGTGCAGTGCCGGGCAGGGGAAACTGTGGAGTTGGTCATGCAGCAGCTTGAGCACACACCCGACGATGGCAGCGGGCGCGCCCAAACACCGGCCACCCGAAAATCCGGGCCAGGCCTAGTGCGCTGCAGGCGTGATCGACCCGTGGTCTCAATGGACACGACGCCGGCACCTACTTCTCACAGGCTCTACTCGTCCTCCCCTGAGGGAGAGCAGAGCTGGCTCACAGTTCCTGCAGGAAGGGCTCTTACAGACCTTCCGCCAGCGAGGGCCGTGGGCACGTGGCAAAACAAGTTCAGGACTGCTTTGTCCCACGCACGTTCTGGCCGGCTGACGGTTACGGCAGCAGCGTCGAACTGTGTGGGGGAGCCGGCGTGTCACGTGCCAGGCATGCCGGCATGGCGCCATCTGCATCTGAGTGCGGCGGCGGGATTGCGGGTGCGAGCTGTCGGATACGGCAGGAGGGGCCAATTGGATGGTGGCGTATGTGTGGCAAGTGCCCGGTTCCGATTGCCCGAGCTCCGGCGAACTGACGCGGCGTCTTCGGGAACTGGATGCGGAATCAGGGATGTGTGTGCAAGTTGACGGATGCGTCGAGCAGCAACTTGGCGGGGGAGCCGAAGGACGCGGTGATCCGTGAAGCTATGAAGTCTCGTTCAGCGTCGGCGACCAAACTTCCATGAGTGGCACTCTGCCGAGTGGCATAACCCAAGATTTTCCTGCGGCGCCGATGCCAGTAGGCCGTGCACATCAAGGCCGCATCCATGCCCACGCGAAGACCGTGTCCAAGTCCGTGTCGAGGTCCGTACTGCCCAATAGCTTTGTCGAGAGCCTCGTGCATGCCCCTACCAAACCCACATTCAGACCTCGGTTCAGGGATCGCGTAGAGGCGCACGTCGAGGCCAACAGCCCACCAACCACCGCCAGACCAGCGTCGAATATCGTCGCCCGTACGCAACAAGCCACGGGCCTCCAGAGCAGGGGCATGAATGGTCGGCCGTGAAGCAATCGCCAAGCGCCAATCACTGAGCGTAAAGCTTAGCTAGAGAGCCGTCTCGCAATCGACGGCTTTCCACAGCAAAGTTGCGGCAGCACCTGACAACATGGGTGCGATAGCCGGGTACCCCACCCCAATTCCCCTAGACGAAGGGTTCCTCCGTGAACAAAGACCGGTAGGCAGCGAGAGTGATTGCCCTACCCGGAGGATGAACAGTGGCCGCTTCGACGCACCTCACGGCGTCCAAGGCTCCAGCGCCCTGCAGCCTGCTTCGCGGTCACGGAACCAACTACGCGCCCTCGCAACGCAACAGCGGCGCGTAGGGCGCTTTGGGTGGCGCCCCAGGACGTGGCGGCTGCCCCACCAGCCCTGCTCGCGCATCAAGCTGCGGCCGCCCGCACGTTCGTCTGTTGCTGCGACGAGCTCTCACCGTCCCAGGAACCGGCCAAGCCGTACGAGGCCGTTCTTCCTGATTCGAGTTACGGATGGACGAACCCTCGAAGCGCCCGCACTCGGCCCGTCCGTCGGCCGGCCAAGGTGGGGTTCCGGGATGACGATTGCCGACCGATCTCCAGCCGTTGACCGGATTCGTCCGCCTCAATTCGTCTCCGCCATCTGGTCGTCTGCTTGGCCTCGCGTTTGATGCGCGTCGAAGTCAAAGTTTGGCTGCCCCGTTTCACGTGAAACATCGCTCGAAAGCCAAGGGCAATCCATGAACACCGGGAAGCGGGCCGCCAATCGCTTTTGCTGATCAGCGCGATCGTCGTGGAGGAACTAGAGTCGCCGTTCAGTCCGAGCGGGAACCGCCTGATATGTGGTGTTCGTCTGTCAAGGGCGTGGGGAAGCGGTCCCGGACTGGGTTGTCCGGGACCGCTTCCTTTTGGGATGCCGGTTGGTCTGGCGGGGTAGTCAGCGTGTCAAAGGCGACGGCGCGGTCAGACTGATATGCGCGGATTGAGTACCGCAGGACGAGGTGTTCGGCTGGAGACTACCGCTGGTCTAGCAATGTCGGGCGTGGCCGTTGCCGGCTGCCCATAGGCGGATCGCGGGTTTACTCCACGCGCTGCAAGGAACCACTCCGCAGGGACGTTC
>NZ_KB895549.1 GCF_000374925.1 Arthrobacter sp. 131MFCol6.1 | reverse complement strand
CGAGTCAACCGGCGGTCCCCCTCACCCGGGCGGGACCGCCGGGAGCGACGATGACCGCGCGTTCCGGCTCTGGCTGCGGCGGCTCTACACCCACCCCGGCACCGGCGAGCTCATCGCCATGGACTCCCGCGCCCGGCTCTTCCCACCCGGCCTGCGCCGCTTCATCCAAACCAGGGACGACACCTGCCGCACCCCCTACTGCGACGCCCCGATCCGCCACCTGGACCACATCATCCCCTGGCACACCGGCGGCCCGACCACCACCGACAACGGCGCCGGACTCTGCGAAGCCTGCAACCACACCAAAGAAACCCCCGGCTGGAACGCACGCCCCGCACGCGGTCCCCGGCACACCCTCGAGCTCACCACCCCCACCGGCCACACCTACTACTCCACCGCACCACCCCTGCCGGGGACACCGCTTCGCCCATCGGCCACAGACCTGCCGGGCTCCCAGCCGGGTTCCCGCCACCGCCGCCAGCTCCGGCACCAAGCTAAAATGCTGCGGCGCGGAAAGCCCAAAGTGGCAGCCGCAGCCTAGGAATCATTGGCTGCCCGTGGAACGGGAGGCGCTCTGACTGTCTGCGCGGCCGTCCGGCGCTCCTGCTGGCGTTAGTGTGAAGCCGTCTGCTCGCCGTACGGTTCCGGCCCGGTGACAACATCGTTCGATGCAGCGTGGCACCACTCCGAAAACGACCCCGGGTAGAGGGCAGCGGAAAAGCCGGCAATCTCGAGGGCGGCGATTTCATGGGCCGCCGTCACTCCGGATCCGCAGTACACGGCAGTCGGGACACCGTCCCGGTAACCGAGCTGCTCGAAGCGCTCCCGCAGCTCTGCCGGGGCCAGGAAGCGCCCGTCCGCGTCCAGGTTCCCGGTGGTCGGGGCACTGACGGCCCCGGGAATATGGCCGGCGCGGGGATCCACGGGCTCGATTTCCCCGCGGTACCGCTCCCCCGCCCGGGCGTCCAACAGCAGCCCCCGCCGGCCCCAGGTGGCGGCCTGTCCGGCGTCGATCGCGGGCATGGCGCCGTCGGACAGGGTGACGTTTCCGGGTGCCGGCTGTTCGGGTCCCGCCGCCACTTCGAACCCGGCGGCCCGCCAGGCGGCCAGGCCGCCGTCGAGCAGGTACACGGAACTGAAGCCGGCGCTGCGCAGCATCCACCACAGCCGGGCCGCGGCCATGTTGCCGCTGTCGTCATACGCTACGACCGCATCGCCGTCGTTGATGCCCCAGCGGCGCGCGGACTCCTGGAACTGCTCAGGCGGCGGCAACGGATGCCTTCCGCGTCGCGGTTCCGCCGGTCCGGCGAGTTCGGTGGCGAGGTCCACGAAGACGGCTCCTGGGATGTGTCCGCGCAGGTAGTGGTCGTGACCGTGGGGGTCCCCCAGCGCCCAGCGAACGTCGAGGAGCACTGTGCGCCGGCCGGTTTCGACGGCGCGGTCCATCCGGTTCTTCAGGGCAGCAGCATTGAGAAGGGTGTCCATTTCCCCACTCTATCTTTGGCGTCCCGCCGCCCCCGGTAGGCTGTAGCGGTGAACACCACGCACCAGCAGGACCGGGCCTGGGCCGATGAAGCCGTCCGCCGGATCAATGCCGAAAACAACCGCTCTGCCGACACCCACCTGTATTCGGTACCGCTCCCGGAGCACTGGGGCGTGCAGCTGTACCTGAAGGACGAATCCACCCACCGCACCGGCAGCCTCAAGCACCGGCTGGCGCGGTCGCTGTTCCTTTTCGGCCTCGTCAACGGCTGGATCCGCGAAGGCACCACGATCGTCGAGGCATCCAGCGGCAGCACCGCCGTCTCGGAAGCCTATTTTGCGCAGCTGCTGGGGCTGCCCTTCATCGCCGTGATGACCCGGACCACCAGCCGCGAGAAGATCGCCCTGATAGAACAGTTCGGCGGCTCGTGCCACCTGGTGGACCACGCCTCAGAGGTCTACGAGGCCGCCGCGGACCTGGCCCGCAGCACGGGCGGGCACTACATGGACCAATTCACGTACGCCGAACGGGCCACGGACTGGCGCGGGAACAACAACATCGCCGAATCGATCTTCGGCCAGCTGGCGCTGGAGGAGCACCCGGTCCCCCGCTGGGTGGTGGTCGGGGCCGGCACTGGCGGAACCAGCGCCACGATTGGCCGGTACCTGCGGTACCACCGCTACGAGACGGGCCTCGCCGTCGTCGACCCGGAAAATTCCGCGTTCTATCCGGGTTGGCGGAACAGCCGGCCCGACGGCGGGACAGCCGCCGCCGCACCCGCGGCGGGATTGCCCTCCCGCATCGAGGGCATCGGCCGGCCGCGGATGGAGCCGAGTTTTGTGCCCGCCGTGATCGATCACATGATCCAGGTTCCTGACGCCGCATCGGTGGCGGCCATGCGGCATTTGAGGAACCATGCCGGTCTGCACGCGGGCCCGTCCACGGGGACCAACCTCTGGGGTGCGTGGCAGCTCATCGCCGGGATGATCGCAGAGGGCCGCAGGGGCAGTGTTGTGACGCTGATGTGCGACGCCGGGGACCGCTACGCCGGGAACTACTACAATCCCGAGTGGCTGGACGCCCAAGGCCTGGATCCGGAGCCCCACGAGGCCGTGCTGCGCGAGTTCTTCCGTACCGGCGCCTGGCCGGCCTAAGCCGCCAGCCAGCCGCCAGGCAGCCCGCGCCGCTCCGCGTCCGCGGAGGCTAAACCTCCGCTGAATCGCCGCTGGAGAGGTGCCGGTACTCGGTGCCGTACTTGGCGCCGATCCGGGTCACGTGTCCCTCCACCAGGCCGCGGCCCAGCTCGTTCAGGAGCGCGTCGTGGATCGGGAAGGCCCGTGGTGCGCGGACACCGATGACAAAGTCCACCACTTCGCCCACCTTGTTCCACGGTGCATGGATGGGTACAAGCAGCGTCTTCACGTCGACGCCGTCGGGAATCGCGAAGGAGTCCCCCGGATGATAGACGTTGCCGTCGACGAGGTAGCCGACGTTGGCCACCACGGGGATCTGCGGATGGATGAGGGCGTGCTGGCCGCCAAAGGTCCTGACCGCGAAGCCCGAAGTTTCAAATTCCTCACCAGCGGCCGCCGCATGGATGCGGCTTCCGGCGTCGGGCGCCTTGCCGCGGAGCGTCTCGGCCACCGCCTCCGGGGCGAAAAGCTCAAGGGCGGTGTTCGACTGCAAGGCCGCGGCGACGGCGTCGACGTCCACATGGTCAGCGTGCTCGTGGGTGATGAGCACGGCGTGCGCTCCGGCGAGGGCCTGGTCCGTCTCCGAAAAAGTGCCCGGATCGAACACCAGCACCCGGCCGTCCTGCTCGAGACGGACACAGGCGTGAGTAAATTTGGTCAGCTTCATCCGGCCAGCCTAGGCACCAGCCGTCACAGTGTCCACGGACCCCTGCTGGTAATCTTGGACATTGCCACCCCAGCCAGTCCCACCCGCGAATTCTTTGACGAAGCGAGTTCCACGATGTCCCAAGGCGCCACCACCGGCAGCAGCCGGACTCCGGCCCCGGCACCCGTTCAGGGCAAGGAACAGCGCGTCACCAAGCAGCGACTCGCCGTCAGCGCAGCGCTGGACGACCTGGCGGACTTCGTCAGCACCCAGGAACTGCACCGCATCCTCCAGGAGCGAGGCAGCGCAGTTTCCCTCGCCACCTCCTATCGGATCCTGCAGTCCCTCGCCGACGACGGGCTGGTGGATGTCCTGCGCAACGCCGACGGCGAAGCGGTGTACCGGCGCTGCGCCGTCACCGGCCACCACCACCATCTGCTGTGCCGGAACTGCGGCAAGGC
This sequence comes from Arthrobacter sp. 131MFCol6.1, assembly GCF_000374925.1. Taxonomy (GTDB): domain Bacteria; phylum Actinomycetota; class Actinomycetes; order Actinomycetales; family Micrococcaceae; genus Arthrobacter. The sequence continues at coordinate 142,650 of NZ_KB895549.1, read as the reverse complement.
CGTGGAAGTGGAAGCCCCGGCTGTCGAGGCCTGGGCTGCGCGGATCGCGAATGAACACGGCTTCACCGCAGTGGAGCACACCGTGGAAATCTTTGGCCTGTGCCCCGAATGCACGGCCAGCCAGCCCGGCCGATAGCCGAAGCTGCCGAAATTCCCCACCTTTGACCTCGTGACCCCGGAATTCACCGGCGGGTCGCAGGGACCCGCCGGCGGCCGCCGGCAGACCTGGGGAAATTCCGCCGCAGCGGCGCGAGAGCGTTTAGGCCGCGGCTGTCGCGCTCCGCACCACCCGGCCGTTGAGCCCGCGCCTGGCCCGTGCGCCGCCGATCATCCGGCAGGCCACGTAGATCAGGAAGGACAACGTGGTCACATAGGGGCTGATCGGCAGCCGGCCGCCGAGGGCCAGCAGGATGCCTCCGACGGTCGCCGTCATCGCAAAGACGATGCTCAGGGTGACCACCAGCCGGGGCGAGGACGTGACGCGCATGGCGGCGGCCGCGGGCGTGATCAGCAGGGCCAGGACCAGCAGGGCGCCCACAATCTGGATGGACAACGCCACGCTGATCCCCAGCAGCACCATGAAACCCAGGGAAAGGGCCCGCACCGGCACGCCCCGGGCGGTGGCGACGTCGGGGTCGACACTGGCAAAGGTCAACGGCCGCCAGATGGCGGCCAGCGCCAGCATCACCACGACGGCGGCGACCGCCAGGACCTGCAGCTGGACGGTTCCGACCGACACGATCTGGCCGGTGAGCAGGCCAAATTTGTTGGCCGCCCGGCCCTCGTACAGGGACAGGAAGAGGATGCCCAGGCCAAGCCCGAAAGGCATGATGACGCCGATGATCGAGTTCTTGTCCCGTGCGCGGACACCCATCACGCCCAGCACCAGGGCTGCCAGCACCGATCCTGCCAGCGAACCGAGAATGATGTCCGCGCCGATCAGCAGCGCGAACGCCGCACCGGCAAAGGAGAGCTCGGAGATTCCGTGGACAGCGAAGGCGAGGTCGCGTTTCATCACGAAGGTGCCCATGATTCCGCCGAGCAGCCCGAGGACGGCGCCGGCCCAGATGGAGTTCTGCACCAGGACCAGCAGCTCGCCGTAGTTTTCGAAGTTGAAGATTGAGTGCAGCAGGTCGCCCAGATCCACTTAGCCCACCTCGCCCGCGACTGAGTGCGCGTCCAGATGGTGGTGCGTCGCGGCATCCGGCAGCCCCACGACGATCAGCCGGCCGTTGGCCTGGATGACTTCAACACGGCTGTCGTACAAATCGGAGAGCACCTCGGTGGTCATGACCTCTGCGGGTGTGCCCACCCGGAACTTTCCGCCGGCCAGGTACAGGACCCGGTCCACGTAGTCCATGATCGGGTTGATCTCGTGGGTCACGAACACCACGGCGCTGTCGGCCTCACGGCACTGCTTGTTGATCAGCGCGCTGACGCCCTGCTGGTGCTGAAGGTCAAGGGAGAGCAACGGCTCATCGCACAGCAGCACCTTGGGATCGGTCGCGAGGGCCTGGGCCACGCGCAGGCGCTGCTGCTCACCGCCGGACAGCTGCCCCACCGGCACCTTCGCGTAGTCGGTGGCGCCCACGAGCTCCAGGAGTTCGTCGACCTTCCGGTTCACCTTGGCGCCGCCGAGGCGGATGCCCCAGCGGTGGCCGTCGACGCCGAGGGCCACGAGGTCGCGGGCGCGCAGGGGCGTATCGGGGTCGAATGATTTCTGCTGGGGCACGTAGCCGATCCGGCGGCTTCCCCGCTCAACGGGCTGGCCGGCGAGCACAGCCGTTCCCGTGGTCAGTTCCTGCAGTCCCAGCAGGACTTTCAGGAAGGTTGTTTTGCCGCTGCCGTTAGGACCGAGCACGGCAAAGAATTCACCCGGATTGATGTCCAGGTCCAGGCCCTCCCAGAGAGTCCGTTGGCCGAACGCCAGGGAGGCGCTGCGGAGGCTCACTACCGGTGTCAAATGCGGTTTCCTCGATTTTCCGCGGAGACTGCTGCTCCCGCTGTTGCGATCATCCTAGGGCCTTGCCGATGCTCTCCACGTTCCCGGTCATCCACTGCAGGTAGGACTGGCCGTCCGGGAGGGTTTCGCTGAAGTTGACGACCGGGACGCCGGCGGTCTGGGCGGCCTTTTTCAGCGCCAGAGTCTGCGGTCCCTCGGTCTGGGTATTGTAGGCCAGCAGCCGGACGCCGCGGGATGCCACGAGCTCGACAGCGGCTTTGAGCACGGCTGGCGGGACATCGGCATCTTCCTCGATCGCCGCCGTGTACTCGGCCGGGGTCTCGTTCTCCAGTCCGGCGTCCTCGAGCAGATACAGCGGTACGGGCTCGGTGACGGCCACGGGCACGTGGCCCGCCGAGGATTTGATGGCGGCGAGCCTGGTTTCCAGGGTGCCGAGCGAGTCCTTGAAGGCCGCTGCGTTGGTCCGGAACGTCTGCGCCGAACCCGGTTCCAGCGAGCCCAGCTTGTCGGCGACGGCGTCCGCGAGTCGGGACATGGCCGGCAGGCTGTACCAGACGTGTTCGTTCAGCCCGGTGTGCTCGTGGGTATGGCCGGCGGAGTCGGGGCTCGCCGCCGCCGGGCTTTCGGTGGCCAGGCCCGAGGCGTCCACGGCGTTGATGATGTTGCCGGGCTCCAGCCCGGTGTCGGTTGCCAGCGTGTCGATGAAGGCGTCGTACCCCCCGCCGTTCTCCACTACGAGCTCGGCCTTGGAGACGGCCAGCTTGTCCTGCGTGGTGGCCTCGTACGAGTGCGGGTCCTGGCTGGTGCGGCTGATGATCGAACTGACCCGGACCTTGTCGCCGCCGATGCTGGCGACGATGTCGCCGTAAACGCTGGTGGAAGCGACGACGTCGATCAGGCCGTCGCCGGCGGTCCCCCGCGAGCTGCCCGCCGTCGGACTGCACGCGGTCAGCAGGAGGCCTAAGCCGGCAAGACCAGCCAGCATGGCTCGGGCAACGGGACGACGCACGGGAAACCTCGGATCTGTTATTGAGAATCAGGAGCAATAGCAACAGCCCGAGTGTATCCCTAAATAGGAATCATTCCTATTTAGGGATACACGTCGTGCCGTACTGCCACCTGTCCGTTACGGGGCTGTCTGCTACTGGGCCGTCCGTTACTGGGTGCCCGCTACTGGTCTTGGCCCAGCCTGCGGTAGCCGGTGGCCTGCGTCGCGTCCCGGATTTCGCCGACGAGCTGCTCGATCACGTCTTCGAGGAACAGCACTCCCTGGGTCAGCCCGTCGGGTCCGATCACGCGGGCCAAGTGCGAGCCCGTGCGCTGCATGACGGACATGGCCTGCTCAATTTCGTCGTCCATGGCGAGGTTCGCCAGCGACCGGATGCGGCTTTCGGCAATTGGCTGGTGGTACCCGGCGTCCGGGATGGACAGCACGTCCTTGATGTGGAGGTAGCCGGCCAGCATGCCGTCGTCGTCGAGCATCGGAAACCGCGAGAACCCGGTCCGGCTCACTGCCTTTTCGAATTCGACCGGCGTGGTGGCCGCCTTGAGCATGACGAGTTTGCCCAGCGGAACCATGACATGGGACGCGGTGTGTTCGGAAAACTCGAGCGCTCCGGTGATGAGTCCGGCGTCGTCGTCCACGAGTCCGTGGCGGGTGGATTCCTGCACGATCGACTGCACTTCTTCAAGGGTGAAGGTGGAGGTCACCTCGTCCTTCGGCTCAATCCGCATCAGCTTCAGGATGTGGTTCGCGGACCAGTTAAGCGCGGCAATGACGGGTCTGACGAGCCGCCCGATGAACATCAGCGGCGGCGCCAGCAGCAGCGCCGCCTTGTCCGCGACGGACACGGAGATGTTCTTGGGCACCATTTCACCGAAGGTGACGTGCAGGAACGTCACCAAGAGCAGGGCGACGGCGAAGGCCACAATGTCGGCGACCTCCATGGGGACACCCACCGCTTCCAGCGGCACGGCCAGGAGGTGGTGGATCGCGGGCTCGGCCACCTGCAGGATCAGCAGCGAGCAGACGGTGATGCCGAGCTGGGCGCAGGCGAGCATGAGGGAAACGTTTTCCATCGCCCGCAGCGTGGTCTGGGCGCGCTTGGAACCTGCCTCGGCCAGCGGCTCGATCTGGCTGCGGCGGGCCGACATGACGGCGAATTCGGCTGCCACGAAGAAGGCGTTGCCCACCAGGAGGAACGCAAGCCACAGGATTCCCGCCCAGTCGCTCATGCGGCACCTGCCTGGCTGGCGGGCTGGCCGTCGCCGGACACCCGGATGGGCCGGAAACAGATCCGGTCGATCCGGCGGCCGTCCATGCGGGTCACGCTGAGTGTCCCGCCGACGACGTCGACTGTGTCGCCGACTGCCGCAATGCGGCCGAGCTGGCTCATGACGTAGCCTCCCACCGTTTCATAGGCAGCCTCGTCGGGCACGGTCAAGCCCGGGATCTGTTCGGAGAGTTCATCGGGCCGGAGCAGGCCCGGGAAATACCAGTCCCCCGAGGCGCTTTGGAGCAGGCCGGGCCGGACCTTGTCATGCTCATCGGCCACTTCCCCGACGATTTCCTCCACGAGGTCCTCGAGCGTGGTGATACCGGCGGTTCCGCCGTATTCATCCAGGACGACGGCCAGTTGCAGATTGCCCTCGCGCAGTTCGGCGAGGAGGGCGTCCAGGTGGATGGTTTCGGGGACCCGGAGCACATCGGTCATGATGGCTCCCGCCTGCAGCTTGGCGCGGCGGTCCGCGGGCACGGCGATGGCCTTCTTGATGTGGACTACGCCGCGGATGTCATCGGAGGACTCGCCGATCACGGGGAACCGGGAGTATCCGGTCCGCTTGGCGGCCTCGACGATATCCGAGACCGGCTGGTCGGCGTCGATGGTCTCCACGCGGATGCGGGGGGTCATGACGTCCGCGGCGGTCCGCCCGGAGAACTTCAGGGTCCGGGCGATGAAGTTGGCCGTTCCGGCGTCGAGAGTGCCCATGGCCGCGGAGCGGCGCACAAGCGAGGCCAGCTCGGCCGGGGTGCGGGCGCCGGAGATTTCCTCCTTGGCCTCCAGACCGAAGACGTTGAGGACCTTGTTGGAGAAGCCGTTGAGCACCACGATGGCGGGCTTGAAGATGGCGGTGAACACCAGCTGGGGCCGGGCCACGGCCTTGCCGATCGGAAAGGACAGCGCGATGGCCATGTTCTTGGGCACCAGCTCGCCGATCACCATGGAGAGCAAGGTGGCCACCGCCATCGCCAGGACCAGGGACAGCGAGGCAGCCGCCGCCGGCGGGACGCCGAGCGCGGTGAGGGGACCCTCGAGCAGCTTGCCCACGGACGGTTCCATGACATAGCCGGTCAGCAGCGTTGTCATGGTGATGCCCAGCTGGCAGCTGGAGAGCTGGGTGGAGAGCGACTTGAGACATTTGAGCAGAGGCTCGGCGGCGGTGTCGCCGGTGTCAACGGCCCGCTGCACAGTGGCCTGGTCCAAGGCGACCAGGGAAAATTCCACGGCAACAAAGAAGCCGGTGCCGAGGATGAGCAGGAGGCCTGCTGCGAGGAGTAGCCATTCCATCTAGCGGCCTGCTTCCGCAGCAGCGCGTGGCACGTGCCGCTGCAGGGGACGTAAGTGCTGGAAGACCCTGCCTGGCGGAGGATGGTCGGCGGCGACCGACCCTGTTTCCTGGAAAGCTCCGGAATGGCGTGCGGCCGGAGAATGATGGGCGCGTGAACGGGGTTTGCCGGCTCTGCGGGTGGACTGCGCGGGAACGGTTTCCGTATTCCGCTGACAGCCCCCAGGCCGGCACCTAGATTTACTGTCCATAAGAGTTTCAGTCTACAGGAGCAGCCGCCGCCAGCCCCCGACCGCCGGCCCCACCGGCCGCGCCGGATTCACCAGCTCTGCGGGACGGGCCGGCCCTCCTCGTACCCGGCCGCGGACTGGATGCCTGCCACGGCACGTTCCCGGAAAGCGGCGAGATCGGCAGCGCCGGCGTAGCTCATGGAACTGCGCAGGCCCGCGGTGATCATGTCCAGCAGGTCCTCGACGCCGGGCCGCGCCGCGTCGACGTACATGCGGGAGGTGGAGATGCCCTCCTCGAAGAGGGCCTTGCGGTCCTTTTCAAAGGCGCCCTCGCGTTGGTTGCGGTTCTGAACCGCCCGGGCGGACGCCATGCCGAAGCTCTCCTTGTATTGCCGGCCCGAGGCATCGAGCTGCAGGTCTCCGGGGCTCTCGTGCGTGCCGGCAAACCAGGAGCCGATCATGACCTGGCTGGCCCCGGCGGCCAGGGCCAGGGCGACGTCGCGCGGGTAGCGGACCCCGCCGTCGGCCCATACCCGGCCGCCGGCTTCCCGGGCCGCGGCGGAGCATTCCAGGACGGCGCTGAACTGCGGGCGGCCCACGGCCGTCATCATGCGCGTGGTGCACATGGCGCCCGGGCCCACCCCCACCTTGACGATGTCCGCCCCGGCCTCGATGAGCTCACGCGTGGCGTCACCGGTGACGACGTTGCCGGCGACCACCGGCACGCCGGGGTTGAGGCCCTTCACGGCGGCCAGGGCATCGAACATTTTCTGCTGGTGGCCGTGTGCGGTGTCGAGGACCAGCACGTTCACGCCGGCCGCCAGCAACTCGGCGGCCCGCCCGGCCACGTCACCGTTGATTCCGACGGCGGCGGCGACCTTCAGCCTGCCGTCGTCGTCCAGGGACGGCCGGTAGAGCGTGGAGCGCAGGGCGCCCTTACGGGTGAGCACGCCGGCCAGGACGCCGTCCTGCTGCACCGGCGCGAAGTCGGTCCCGGCGGCGTCCATCGCTTCAAAGGCGCGGCGGAGGGCCTGCGCAGCATCGGCCGCCGATCCGCCCCCAAACAAGCCGCCGGCGAGCGGTCCGGCGTCGAGCACCAGCGGCTGGTGGCGGATGACGGAGGCCAGCGACGCGAAACGGTCCTGGCCCTCGCAGTCGGTGGCGCGGACAACACCGGTGACCGCGCCGGAGTCGTCCACCACCACGACGGCCCCGTGCGGCCGCTTGCCCATCAGGTGGAGGGCATCAATGACGGTGTCCGTGGGCGCGAGCGTGACGGGGGTCTCGAGGACCGGGTGGCGTCCCTTGATCCAGGCCGTGACATCACGGATGACATCGAGCGGGACGTCCTGCGGCAGGACCCCAAGGCCGCCGCGGCGGGCCATGGTCTCGGCCATCCGCTTCCCCGTGACCGCCGTCATGTTCGCCGCCACTAGCGGGATCGCCGAGCCGGTCCCGTCGTCGGCCGCGAGGTCGACGTCCAGGCGCGAGGTGACATCGGACCGGGACGGGACCAGGAAGAGGTCCGAGTAGGTCAGATCGGTGGTGGGCTCATTCAGGAAACGCACTGCTGCTCCTTTGCTGGCACCCGCGGCTGGCACCGTCGGCGACATACGGGTTCTCTTTTGATTCTAGGGCGGAATCCGACGGGGCCGGCACCGCCTCCGGCACCGCTTCCGGCACGGACTCCGGCCCCGTGCAGGGCCCCGCGCAGGCCACCGCGCAGGCCACCGCGTTCGGGCCGAATCCGGGCCGATTCTGCGACTCTTCTTCTCTGTATTTCAGTGGCTGCCGGGGCCGATCATGATTTGGGTCACGCTTATTGGCGGTTTGGTAAGGATCGTCACTAGACTGGCATGGGTCTGGGTTCACTGGACGCAGAGACTGGCTCAATCGTTGTGCCGAGGCACCGTGGAAGCCAGAGGGAATCAAACTCATGGAAGAGGCGTATTTCAAGTGCCAGAGCAGCCTAGCCACCGTCTACCAGAGGAATTTGGCGGAAACGAGTGGCTCGTTGACGAACTGTATGAGCGTTACCAGCAGGACAAGAACACGGTCGACTCCAAGTGGTGGCCCCTGTTCGAATCCTTCGAAGCTAGTGACGCCTCTCCCGCCAACGGAACGTCCGGCACCGCGACAGCTGTGCATCCTGCCACCCGTGAACTTCCCGTTGTAGCGCCCACCGCCGCTCCGGCAGCACCTGCGCCGGCAGCGCCCGCGGCCCCCGCAGCTCCCGCCGCCACGGCTGCGCCCGCACCGGCCGCGCCCGCAGCCAAGAAAGCCCCGGCCACCGTCGCCCGGGACGGTTCCAAGACTTCCGACGCCGGCCCCGGCACCGCGCCGATCCCGGCGCAGCTGCCCAAGAACCTCAAGGCCCCGACGGCACCCGAAGAAGACGTCGTCTCGGTCCTGCGCGGCCCGGCCAAGGCCATTGCCTCGAACATGGTCACCAGCCTGGAAGTGCCGACCGCCACGAGCGTCCGCGCCATCCCGGCGAAGCTCCTGATCGACAACCGCGTGGTCATCAACTCCAACCTGGCCCGCGCCCGCGGCGGCAAGGTCTCCTTCACGCACCTGATCGGCTACGCCGTCATCCGGGCCCTGTCCCAGTTCCCGTCGATGAACGTCTACTACGACGAGATTGACGGCAAGCCGGTGGCTGTCCAGCCGGCGCATGTGAACTTCGGCATCGCGATCGACATGCCCAAGCCCGACGGCACCCGCCTGCTCATGGTCCCGAACATCAAGAAGGCGGAGACCCTCAACTTCTCCGAGTTCTGGCACACCTACGAGGACCTGATCAAGCGCGCCCGCAACGGCAAGCTGACCGCGGACGACCACTCCGGCACCACCGTGTCCCTGACCAACCCCGGCGGCATCGGCACCGTGCACTCGGTGCCGCGCCTGTCCAAGGGCCAGGCCGCCATCATCGGCGTCGGCGCGCTGGACTACCCGGCCGAGTTCCAGGGTGCCAGCGAGAAGATCATCGCGCAGAACGCGATCAGCAAGGTCCTCACGCTGACCTCCACCTATGACCACCGCGTCATCCAGGGTGCCGGCAGCGGCGAGTTCCTCAAGCTCGTGCACCAGCTCCTGCTGGGCGCGCAGAACTTCTACGACGAGATCTTCGAGTCCCTGCGTATCCCCTACGAGCCCGTGCGCTGGAGCCCGGACCTGCAGGTGGACCCGGCCGACGAGATCAACAAGGTTGCCCGGATCCAGCAGCTGATCCACGCCTACCGCGTGCGCGGCCACCTCATGGCGGACACCGATCCGCTCGAGTACGTCCAGCGCAAGCACCCGGACCTCGATGTCCTGACCTACGGCCTGACCCTGTGGGACCTGGACCGCGAGTGGCCCACCGGCGGCTTCGGCGGCAGGCCGATGCTCAAGTTCCGCGACATCCTCGGCGTTCTCCGTGATGCCTACTGCCGCACCGCCGGCATCGAATACATGCACATCCAGGACCCGGCCGAGCGCAAGTGGTTCCAGGACCAGCTGGAGCACCCGTACTCGAAGCCGAGCCGCGACGAGCAGCTGCGCATCGTCTCCAAGCTCAACGCCGCCGAGGCCTTCGAGACCTTCCTGCAGACGAAGTTCGTCGGCCAGAAGCGCTTCTCGCTCGAAGGCGGCGAGTCCCTGATCCCGCTGCTGGACGCGATCATCTCCGACGCCGCCGACGACGAACTCGACGAAGTGGCGATCGGCATGGCCCACCGTGGCCGGCTCAACGTGCTGACCAATATCGCGGGCAAGACCTACGCGCAGGTCTTCCGCGAATTCGAGGGCACCCAGGACCCGCGCTCCGTGCAGGGCTCCGGCGACGTCAAGTACCACCTGGGCACCGAGGGCACCTTCACCTCGGACAACGGCAAGGAGACCAAGGTCTACCTCGCTGCGAACCCGTCCCACCTCGAGGCCGTCGACTCCGTCCTCGAAGGCATCGTCCGCGCCAAGCAGGACCGCCTGGACCAGGGCGAGGCGTTCCCCGTGCTGCCGATCATGGTGCACGGCGACGCCGCCTTCGCAGGCCAGGGCGTCGTCGCGGAAACGCTCAACCTCTCCCAGCTGCGCGGTTACCGCACCGGCGGCACCATCCACATCGTGGTCAACAACCAGGTCGGCTTCACCACCGCGCCGTCGTCCTCGCGTTCCTCCACGTACTCCACGGACGTCGCCAAGATGATCCAGGCACCGGTGTTCCACGTGAACGGCGATGACCCGGAGGCCGTGGTCCGCATCGGACAGCTTGCCTACGAGTTCCGTCAGCGTTTCCACAAGGACGTTGTCATCGACATGGTCTGCTACCGCCGCCGCGGCCACAACGAGGGCGACGACCCCTCGATGACCCAGCCGCTGATGTACAACCTGATCGAGGCCAAGCGCTCGGTCCGCAAGCTGTACACCGAATCGCTGATCGGCCGCGGTGACATCACCGAGGAAGAAGCCGAGCAGCTGCTGCGGGACTACCAGGAACGCCTGGAACGCGTCTTCGCGGAAACCCACGCGGCCCAGACGTCCCCGATCCCGATCATCACGGCCGATTCGGCCGCGGTATCGGACCTCGAACGCCCCATGGCCCAGCAGTCCGATTCCGGCGTCAGCGCGCCAGTCTCCACCGCGATCTCCGCGGAGACCCTGGCCCGCATCGGCAAGGCACACACCGATATCCCGGACGGCTTCACCGTCCACGCCAAGCTCAAGCAGCTGCTGGAGAAGCGCGAGGCGATGTCCCGCGAAGGCGGCATCGACTGGGGCTTTGGTGAACTGGCCGCGTTCGGCTCGCTCATCATGGAAGGCGTCCCCGTCCGGCTCGCCGGCCAGGACTCGCGCCGCGGCACCTTCGTGCAGCGCCACGCCGTCTTCCACGACCGCGCCAACGGCGACGAGTGGCTGCCGCTGTCCCACCTGTCGGACAACCAGGCGAAGCTGTGGATCTATGATTCGCTGCTGTCCGAATACGCCGCCATGGGCTTCGAATACGGTTACTCGGTGGAACGCCCGGATGCTTTGGTGCTCTGGGAAGCGCAGTTCGGTGACTTCGTCAACGGCGCGCAGACCATCATCGATGAGTTCATCTCCTCGGCCGAGCAGAAATGGGGCCAGCGGTCCTCGCTGGTTCTCATGCTGCCGCACGGCTACGAGGGCCAGGGTCCGGACCACTCCTCCGCCCGCATCGAGCGTTTCCTGCAGATGTGCGCCGAAGAGAACATGATCGTGGCCAACCCCACGACGTCGGCCTCGCACTTCCACCTGCTGCGCCGCCAGGCGTACAGCAGGCCGCGCAAGCCGCTCATCATCTTCACGCCCAAGCAGCTGCTCCGCCTCAAGGCCGCCGCGTCCTCGGTGGAGGACTTCACCACCGGCTCGTTCCGCCCGGTCATTCCGGAGCACGCGCAGCTGCAGGCCGACGCCGTCGAACGCGTGCTGCTGGTCTCCGGACGCCTGTACTACGATCTGCTGTCCACCCGGCAGAAGACCGAGAACAAGACCACGGCGATCGTCCGCGTCGAGCAGCTGTACCCGCTGCCGGCCGACGAGATCGCCGCCGAGCTGGCCAAGTACCCGAACGCCGAAGTGGTCTGGGCACAGGACGAACCGGCTAACCAGGGTCCGTGGCCGTTCATCGGCCTGAACCTGCCGGATGCCCTGGACCGCCGGGTCCGCCTCATCTCCCGCCCCGCCTCGGCCTCCACCGCGGCAGGGTCGATGAAGCGCCACGCGGCAGAACAGGACGCCCTGCTGAAGCAGGCATTCGCTCGTAAATAGCGGCATTGCTGCCCGGCCGGAGACTGAAACACAACACTCCGGCCGGGCGGTTCTGTTTAATGGACTATTAGTGGTCAGCTTGTTGGACAGCGTTGAAGTGAAGAGGTAGTCGTGGAAGATCGGAAGCTGCGGATCGCGGCCGTTGGGGACGAGCTGTTGGCCGGGCTTGGTGATCCGCGCGCCTTGGGCTGGTTGGGCCGGGTCCTGGCCCGCACGCCGCAGGACAGTGTTGCCCTGGAGTGCTACTCCCTGCCATGCCCGGAAGAGGGCACCGAGGGCATCGCAGCCCGCTGGCTCGAGGAAGCGGGCCGGCGCTTCGGGAACCACCACGAAAACCGCCTGGTGATCGGCCTGTCAGGACGCGACATTGAGTTCGGCCTGTCCACGGCCCGCAGCCGCCTGAACCTGGCCAACATCCTGGACTCCGCTTCCCAGAACAAGATCGAGGTCTTCGTCGTGGGCCCGCCGCCCACCCTTGACCCCACACAGAACCGCAGGCTCGGCGAACTCAACACCGCCTTCGCCGACGTCACGACGCGCCGGAAGCACCTCTATGTCGACACGTTCTCGCCGCTGCTGAACCACGAGCAGTGGCGCCAGGACCTCGCGGCCAACGGCGGAACGCCCGGCCAGGCCGGCTATGGGCTCATGGCCTGGCTCGTGCTGCACCGCGGCTGGTTCCAGTGGCTGGGCCTGGACGCCCCGGAATAGGCGGACAGCAGGGGCAAGCAGCAGCCAGCCGTGCCCGGGCCACCGTCCACGGAATTTCGCGATATATCTTGACCCGGCGGCAAGCGCGATATATCGTGACTCCATAGTCGCGATATATCGTTAGTTGTCCAGCCCCTTTCGCCATTCCGGAGGAACCATGTCAGAGAACACGTGGACCGTGACCGGCCCGCAGACCATCGACGTCGACGGCGTCCACTCCCTCAAACTCGGGATTGTCCGCGGCCGCTTCGACATCGTCACCCATGAGGAGGACGTCGCCAGGATCGAGGTCTCCGAAATCGAAGGCGATCCCCTGTCGGTTTCGGTCGTCAACGGCCGCCTGGAAGTCCGCCACCAGCTGCACGGCCCGCAGGGCTGGTTCAAGAACCTGATGAGCACCGTCAACAACGGCAGCAGCAACTCGGTGGTCATCAGCATCGCCCTGCCGGCCGGCGTCGAAGTCGAGGCCGGGACGGTGAGCGGCGACGGCATGGTTTCCGGGCTCAGCGGCCACACCCGGCTCAACACCGTCTCGGGCTCCGTGCTGGCCGACGGCACCTCCGGGAACCTGTCGGTCAACACGGTCAGCGGCGAGGTGATTGCCCGCAACCACCGCGGCGTCCTGACCGCCAAGAGCGTCTCCGGCGAAGTGACGGCCTCGGGGGAATTCAGCAACATCCGCGCGAACACCGTCAGCGGCGACCTGAACTTCGACCTGCACGGCTTCACCCATGACTTCGGCGCCAATTCGGTCTCCGGCGACGTCACCATCCGGCTTCCGCACGACATCGGGGTGGACATCGTTGCCAAGTCCGCCAGCGGCGCGGTGGTCATCGACGACACGAGGTACGTCCAGCCCGGCGGCACCGTGCAGACCATCGCGGGACCGGACGCCAAGCTGATGCTGGTCCGGACCAACTCGGTCTCGGGAAAAACTTCACTCTTCCACGGCCAGCCCAGCCCGGACACCGAAACGGCCCTCTGATGCCTCCCGTCTTCGCCCACGGGGCGCTGCGGCTGTACCTGCTCGCCCTGCTCGAAACGGGCCCCAAGCACGGCTACGAGCTGATCAAGGCGCTCAGCGAGCGTTTCGGCGGTACGTACTCCCCCAGTGCCGGGACCATCTACCCCCGCCTGGGCAAGCTTGAAGAGGAAGGGCTCGTGGCCACCCGCACCGAGGGCCGCCGCACCAACTACAGCATCACCCCGGCCGGCCTCACGGAACTGAACAGCCGGCGGGACGAACTCGCCGGCGTCGAGAACGACATCTCGGCGTCAGTCCGCCGGCTTGCCGACAACCTGCGCCAGGACATCCGCGTCAACATGCGCGGCCTCCGGGCCGACCTTGCGGCGACGGCGGAGGCGGCCCGGACCTCAGCCCGCGCCGCGGGTTCTGCCGGAGGGACAGGCACCGCCGGCGGCGCGGGTAGCCCGTGGTACTCCCCGGAGGGCGAACGGCGGCTGAAAGAGGCGGAAATGCTGGTGCAGGCGTTCCGCGACGACATGCGGGTGGAACTGCGGCGCCACGCCGGGAGCCATCCCGTCACCGCCGTCACGCTCGAAACCGTCAGGACCGTGCTGGACCAGGCCCGGATCTCGATCCGTAATTCGTTGGAGGGCTGAGATCGGGCCCAACCCGTCACGGCCCGTAGCGCGGGTTCCCCGGTTCGCGGCGGGTGCCGCGATGTGGGAGACTTGAGGGCAGCTCTTTTGAGTACCAAGATTAAGGAGGCCAGCTATGAGCAAACGTGCACGTAAACGTCGTGACCGTAAGCGTGGCGGCGCGAACCACGGTAAGCGCCCCAACGCCTAAGCAAAGCTTGGAATGACAGCTTTAAACGAATGACCCCGGAATCCGCACGGATTCCGGGGTCATTCGTTTATGCCGGTCGGGCCGGCTCAGGCCTCCAGAGGCCGGCTCAGGCTTCCACGGTCCGGATCGAGTGAATCCGGTCCAGGATGGAGTTCTTGAGGTTTTCCGGAGCCGCTTCGGTGCACGAACGCTTGACCATCACGCGGATGACACATTCGAGGTCGTACTGCTCCAGGCACTCCGGGCAGCTGTCCAGGTGGTCCTTGATCTCTGCGATGTCCGCACGCGTGAGCGCACCATCCAGATATTCATAGATACGTTGCATCCGGGCGTCATCGCAATCGCCCAGTCCCTGGCAGTCGCTCATTTCCTGTTCTCCTGTTTGTTGCTGTCGGCCGCGGCGCTTGACTCGGTGGCGGCCCTGAATCCTCGTTCGGCGGCATAGTCCGCCAGCATGTCCCGCAGCATCTTCCGGCCGCGGTGCAGCCGGGACATGACGGTCCCGATGGGGGTGTTCATGATGTCTGAAATTTCCTTGTACGCGAAACCCTCGACGTCGGCGAAGTACACGGCCAGCCGGAACTCCTCCGGAATCGACTGGAGGGCGCGCTTCACATCCGAATCGGGCAGGTGGTCGAGGGCCTCGGCCTCCGCCGATCGCAGTCCCGAGGACGTATGCGACTCGGCGCGGGCCAGCTGCCAGTCCTCGATGGTGTCCGAATTCGACTGCAGCGGCTCGCGCTGACGCTTCCGGTACAGGTTGATGTACGTGTTGGTGAGGATGCGGTACAGCCAGGCCTTCAGATTGGTTCCGGGCTTGTACTGGTGGAACGCGGAGAACGCCTTTGTATACGCCTCCTGGACCAGGTCCTCGGCGTCGGAGGGGTTCCTGGCCATCCTCATGGCCGCCGAATACAGCTGGTCCACGTACTGCATCGCGTCACGTTCAAAGCGCACCCGGCGCTCTTCCGCGGACTCGGTGGAGACATCAAGGGGCTTCCCGTCCACCTCGGTCTCCAAAGCGGCGGACGCGCCGGCATCAGGTGTCTTGGTGGGCGTGGCGTCGTTTCCGGCAACCTCGTGCATGGCCGCAACGGCCGGGTCCATGGTGCTCATTGCGTTCAAGTCTACTGTCACCTTCCGCCGGGCACCCGGAACCGCCGGAAGCGCGAGGGTCCATGATTGCCCGGAACCGGCTTCCGGTTCCGCCCTGTCTTTGACCAGAGTCAAATCTCCGCCTTCGTTAGCCTGCTGGGATCTGCCTTTCACAACCACGTCCTGCGGGCAAATATTCCGCAAAAGTGCAAGACTAGAACCGGTTCTCCCGCAGTGAAGCCGCTGTTCGTCCATCCAGGAGGAAATTCATGTCGTTTGTCCGCTTTCTCGCCCGGCCCATGCTCGCTTCCAGTTTCGTCCTCGCCGGCATGGACAAGCTCAAGAACGCGGATGACACTGCGGCCCAGCTGTCCCCCCTGTTGCGCCGCACGGCGGACGCCCTGCCGTTCCAGCCGAATGAAAAAGTCGTGGCACGCGTGATCGGCGGCACCCAGATCGGTGCCGGCCTCTGCTTCGCCCTCGGTAAGTCCGCCCGGCTGGCGGCCACCCTGCTCGCCGTCATTTCGATCCTGAACGGCTACGTCGAATGGCGCAGCGCGGACATCTCCTCGAAGGAAGCCCGCGACGCCCGCCGCAAACAGCTCCTGAAAAACGTCTCCCTCACCGGCGGCGTGCTCCTCGCCGCGGTCGATACCGCCGGCAAGCCCAGCCTGGCCTGGCGCGCCGGGCACCTGGCCGCGGATGCCAAGAAGAGCGCCGGACACCTCGCCGCCGATGCCCGCAAGACCACCAACAAGCAGCTGAAGAAGGCCGACAAAGTCGTCCGCAAGGCCGTAGACCACTCTGCCGGAGCCTAAGACGGTAATGACTGGCACCACCCCCTCAGCAGCCGCCCCGTCCCACCCTGCCAACGGCGGTCCGCACTGGTCCGCCCCCTTCGCCGCACGGCCCGTCGATGCCACGGTCACCGTTCCGGGATCCAAGTCCCTGACCAACCGGTACCTCGTGCTCGCCGCCCTCGCGGACGGGCCGTCCCGGCTGCGGGCCCCACTCCACTCCCGGGATTCCGCGCTGATGATTGAGGCCCTGCGGCAGTTGGGTGCCACCGTTACGGAGGTTCCCGGCGACGGCGCCTTCGGCCCCGACCTGGAAATCGTCCCGATCAGCATGGACGCCGCCGCGGCGGACACGGCGATCGACTGCGGCCTGGCCGGCACGGTCATGCGCTTTGTGCCTCCGGTGGCGGCGCTGCGCCGTGGTGAGGCCCGTTTCGACGGCGACCCGCACGCCCGCAAACGCCCCATGGGCACCATCATCGAGGCCCTGGCCGGCCTGGGTGTGGCAGTGACCGCGCCCGACGGCGGTCCGGCGGCGTCATTGCCGTTCACCGTCCACGGCACGGGCGAGGTGCGCGGCGGCCATCTGATCATCGATGCCAGCGCTTCGTCCCAGTTCGTCTCCGCCCTGCTGCTGGCCGGGGCACGCTTCACCGAGGGACTCCACCTCGAACATGTCGGCAAGCCCGTGCCGAGCCTGGACCACATCAACATGACCGTGGCCGTGCTGCGCGGCGTGGGCGTGGCGGTCGATGACTCGGTGCCGAACCACTGGGTTATCTCCCCCGGCCCGATCCGCGCCTTCGACGTCCGGATCGAGCAGGATCTCTCGAACGCCGGCCCGTTCCTCGCGGCGGCCCTGGCCACCGGCGGCACCGTGCGGATCCCGAACTGGCCCGCGGAAACCACCCAGGTCGGTGATCTCTGGCGCGGCATCCTGACCGCCATGGGCGCCACCGTGACAGTGGACGGCGGCACCCTGACCGTCAGCGGAGGGCCGCAGATCAAGGGCGGCGACTTCGACGAGACCAGCGAGCTCGCCCCCACGGTGGCCGCACTCTGCGCCCTCGCCGCCGGCCCCTCGCGGCTCAGCGGCATCGCCCACCTCCGCGGCCACGAAACGGACCGGCTCGCCGCCCTCGTCGCCGAAATCAACCGCCTCGGCGGCGACGCCGAAGAGACCGCCGACGGCCTCATCATCCGCCCGGCCGCGCTGCACGGCGGTGTGGTCCACAGCTACGCGGACCACCGCATGGCAACCGCCGGCGCCATCCTCGGCCTTGCCGTGCCCGGCGTGGAGGTCGAGGACATCGCAACCACGGCCAAGACCATGCCCGATTTCCCGCAACTCTGGGAAGCGATGCTGGCACAGGGACCCGCCGCAGATGAGGACACCGCCGGTGGCACGCAGCACTGATTCCTGGGACGAGTCCGACGTCCGGATCCGGCCGAACAAGAAGGGCACCCGCCCCCGCACCAAGGACCGGCCCAGCTACGATGACGCCGTCACCGGACGCATCATCACCGTTGACCGCGGCCGCTACACCGCCGTCGTCGGCGAAGGGACCCCGGACGAACGCAAGATCATCGCGGCCCGCGCCCGGGAGTTGCGCCGCAACCCCGTGGTTGCCGGCGACTTCGTCTCCCTGGTCGGCGACGTCACCGGCGAGCCCGACACCCTCGCGCGGCTGGTCAAGATCCAGGACCGCAAGACACTGTTGCGCCGCAGCGCCGACGACACGGACCCGATCGAACGCGCCGTCGTAGCCAACGCCGACCAGCTGGTGGTGGTGGTCGCCGCCGCCAACCCCGAGCCGCGGACCGGTTTTATCGACCGCGCACTGGTGGCCGCGTACGACGCCGGCATTGAGCCGCTGCTGCTCGTCACCAAGGCCGACGTCAAGGATCCCGCCGAGCTGCTGTCCAACTACCAGCACCTCGATTTTCCCGTCATCATCTCCAAGACCGCGGACTCCGCCGCTTCCGGCATCGACGCCCGCTCCGACGACGGGCTCTCCGCCCGGCTCGACAAGGACGCGGTGTCCCAGCTGCGCGACTACCTCGACGGCAAGGTCACCGTGATGCTGGGCCATTCCGGCGTCGGCAAGTCCACCATGGTCAACGCCCTGACCGGGGCCGAGCGGGCCACGGGAGGCGTGAACGCGGTAACCGGCCGCGGCCGCCACACGTCCTCCTCGGCACTGGCGCTCAAGGTCAACGATGCCCCGGCGGGCAGCTGGATCATCGACACCCCCGGCATCCGGTCCTTCGGCCTGGCCCACGTGGACCCGGACCGGATCCTGCGTTCCTTCCCGGACCTGGAACCGGGAACCGATGACTGCGAACGCGGCTGCAAGCATGACTCCACCGCCGTCAACTGCGGCGTCGACAAATGGGTTGCGGCCGGGCACGCGGGGCCCTCGGGACCGGCCAGGCTCGCGTCCCTGCGCCGGCTGCTGGGCACGGACCCGCGGATGGAAGCACAGGAAACCAAGGAACTGGGCACCGTCTCCTAGCCGGCCCGGCAACCGGGCTGCGGCACCGTGCCGCGGCCTCCCGCCCGGCAGCCCGGTTTGACGGTAGTTTGGAACCATGAGCCAACCCGCTTCGAGCTACAACGATGACCTGCGCCTTGCCCATGTACTGGCAGATTCGGTCGATTCCCAGACCATGAGCCGCTTCAAGGCGCTCGACCTTCGGATCGAGACGAAGCCCGACCTCACACCCGTCACCGATGCCGACAAGTCCGCGGAAGAGGCCATCCGCGGCCAGCTCTCCCGGTCACGTCCGCGGGACGCGGTCCTGGGCGAGGAATTCGGCAGCTCGGGCCACGGTTCCCGCCGGTGGATCATCGACCCGATCGACGGCACCAAGAACTTTGTCCGCGGCGTCCCGGTCTGGGCCACCCTGATCGCCCTCGTCGATGAGGGCGAGCCGGTGGTCGGCGTCGTCAGCGCGCCGGCACTGGGCAAGCGCTGGTGGGCCGCCAAGGGTGCGGGCGCCTACACGGGCCGCTCGCTCGCCGCCGCCACACGGTTGAAGGTATCCAATGTCTCCAATCTCGAGGACGCCTCGCTGTCCTACTCCAGCCTTGGCGGCTGGAAGGAACGCGGGAACCTGGATGAGTTCCTGGGCCTGACCGAGGAAGTGTGGCGGACCCGCGCCTACGGTGACTTCTGGTCCTACTGCCTCGTGGCCGAGGGTGCCGTGGACATCGCCTGCGAGCCCGAGCTGAACCTCTACGACATGGCCGCCCTGGTGCCGATCGTGACCGAGGCCGGCGGCCGCTTCACCTCGCTCGAGGGCGAGGACGGACCCTTCGGCGGCAATGCCCTGGCCACCAATTCGATCCTGCACTCGGAAGTCCTCAAGCGGCTCAACCCCGGTCTCGACGACCTCTTCCCGGCCCACCCCAGCAACTGAACCAAACCACTGATCCAAGCCCCTGGTTCATCGAACAAACGGCGGCGGCGGACCCCCATTGCGGGGCCGCCGCCGCCGTTTGTTCGGCCACAGCGCGTTTTGGCCGCGCCCGTAATAATCCGCTTCACAATCGGCGGCCGCCTTTTCCCCGGCTGCGCGGATGTCCTACGCTCGATGCAGGTCACGAGTGCCAGCGCTAAACCCCGGTTTGCTGGCCGGCAACCCTCCAGTCGCGGTGGGGTGCCCCGGGTGACGACCTGGCCGGTCCGGAACGGACCCGGCAAGCGCGGATTCCCACGGTGTGGGGTCCTGTTCGAGTGAGGTCCCATGACAACTGCCATTTTCCCCGTTGCCCCCGAATTCCATGCCGCCGGTGCAGAACACTCTGCAGGGCAGGCTGATGGCCGCCTCGCCCTCGCGGCCCGCCCGCTGGCCGCCGTCACCGGGGCGGAAATCCAGGCGCCGCTGATCACCGGCGGCCACACCCGCTACGCCAACCTCGACTACGGCGCCTCCGCCCCGGCCCTGTCCGTGGTCTCGGCCTACCTGAACGAAATCCTGCCGTACTACGCCAGCGTGCACCGCGGCGCCGGCTACGCATCGCAGATCAGCACGTCCGTCTACGAGAACGCCCGGGACATCGTGCGGGATTTCGTGGGCGGCCGGCCGGACGATTCCGTGATCTTCACCCGCAACACCACCGATTCCCTGAACCTGCTCGCGGGCTGCCTGCCGCTGCGCGACGGGCGGCCCGCGGGCGAGGTCGTCTACCTCGACATCGAGCACCACGCCAACCTCCTGCCCTGGCAGAATGTCCCGCACCGCAGCGTCGTGGCCGCCCCCACCCTCGCGGCCACGGTGGACCGCCTGCGCGAGGAGCTGGCGCGCGGCGATGTCAGCCTGCTGGCCGTCACCGGGGCTTCGAACGTCACCGGGGAGATCCTGCCGATCCGGACCCTGGCCGCGCTGGCACACGAATACGGCGCCAGGATCGCTGTCGACGCCGCGCAGCTGGCCCCGCACCGGCGGATTAACATCGCCGCGGACGGCGTCGACTACCTCGCCTTCTCTGGGCACAAGCTGTACGCCCCGTTCGGCGCGGGCGTGCTGGTGGGCCGGACGGACTGGCTCGACGCCGGCACCCCGCACCTGGCCGGCGGCGGCGCTGTCCGCGACGCCCGGCTCGACTCCGTCAGCTGGACCACGGGACCTGCCCGGCACGAGGGCGGCTCGCCGAACGTCCTTGGCGCGGCGGCCCTCGCCCGTGCCACCCAGGTCATTGCAGCCCTGGACCCGGAGCAGTGGCAGGGCCACGAGGACGCCATCCGGTCCTTCCTCGTCGAAGGCCTCCAGGGCATCGACGGAGTGACCGTGCACCGGATCTTTGCCGATTCGCCTTCCGTTTCTTCCCCCGAAGACGGCCAGGCAGGCCCCGGCACGATCGGCGTCGTGAACTTTTCCGTGGAAGGCTTCGACGCCGGGCTGGTGGCCGCCTACCTGTCGGCCGAACACGGCATTGGCCTGCGCGACGGCCGATTCTGCGCCCACCCGCTGCTCAAGCGGCTCGGCCTGCCCGCCGGCTCCCTGCGGGCCAGCTTCGGGCTGGGCTCGCGGCTGGAGGATGCCGAACGCCTGCTGGCCGGCCTGCAGCAGCTGCGGCAGAACGGACTCGGCTGGGATTACGTGGTGGACGCCGGCCGCTGGGTGCCGGCCAACGACACCCGCAGCTACCCCCATTGGGCGCCGAACACCCCGGGCACCGCCGGCGCCGCGCCCTGCACCCTGGACTAGCGCAGGATCAGAGCCCGGCGCCGGTGCGGTAAATTCGAAAGGTACCTGAAACAAGCAGGACCTTCCGAAGGAGATCGCACGTGGCAAGCGCCGGCCCCAGGCTGCACAGTGAAGCCAGGCTGCACAGTGGACCTAAGCTGCACAGCGGACCTAAGCTGCACAGCGGGCGGCGCCAGGAACTCGGGCAAAGCTTCCAGGACGGCGGGGAACACTATGAACGCGTCCGCCCCGGCTATCCGCAGGAGTCGGCCGGCTGGCTGGTCCCGGCGGGGGCCAAGGACGCCGCGGACATTGGCGCCGGCACCGGGAAGTTCACTGCGCTCCTGGCAGAACGCGGACTGGACACGGTGGCTGTGGACCCCTCCGCCGACATGCTCGAGCAGTTGCGCCGGACCCTGCCGGACGTCATCGCCATCGAGGGCAGCGCCGAGGACTCCGGTCTCGAGCCGGAGTCTTTCGACCTCGTCACGGTCGCCCAGGCGTGGCACTGGTGCGACCCTGCCCTGGCCAGCATCGAGATTGCCCGGATCCTGCGGCCGCACGGAGTGCTGGGCCTGATCTGGAACCAGCTGGACACCAGCGTGCCCTGGGTGCACCGCCTCTCCCGGATCATGCACGCGGGGGACGTCCTCAAACCACACTTCCGCCCCGCTGTGGGCCCCGAGTTCACCGGGCTGGAGAGCCACGTGACGCGGTGGGAGGATTCCGTCACCACGGAGGACATCCAGGAGCTGACCAAGTCCCGCAGCTACTACCTCGCGGCATCGGACTCCACCCGGGCCAAGGTCATGGCCAACCTCTCCTGGTACCTGCACGAGCACTTGGGGCACACCCCAGGCGACGTGCTCCGACTGCCTTACCTCACCCAGACGTGGCGGGCATTCCGGGCCTGATGCCCGCTCCCCCCGGATTCCCGGATTGCATGCAAGGCCCCGCCGGGCTTATTGTTTCGGTATGCCTAATAATTACTTGTAGGCGTATGGAACTTTGACGCCGGCTGTTTTCCAGCCTGCGCCGATCATCGCGTCAACGCGGACGCGCCAATCACAGGAGCTGGCAGTGCTGGAGGTAAAAGGACACGGGCAACCGGCGCAGGACCTCGCCCCCACCTACAAACACCCGGGTGCCCGCAGGGCGCTGATCGGCCTGTTGGGGCCGGCGTTCGTGGCATCGATCGCCTACGTGGACCCCGGAAACTTGGCCGCCAACCTGACCGCCGGCGCGCAGTACGGCTACCTGCTGGTGTGGGTCCTCGTGGCCGCCAACGTCATGGCCGTCCTCGTCCAGTACCAGTCCGCCAAGCTCGGGATCGTCACGGGCAAGAGCCTTCCGGAGATCCTTGGTGAACGGCTTAAGCCGTTCTGGCGCCGCGCTTTCTGGGTGCAGGCCGAAGTTGTCGCCGCCGCCACCGACCTCGCTGAGGTGGTGGGCGGCGCTATCGCCCTGTACCTGCTTTTCGGCCTCCCGCTCCCCCTTGGCGCCTTGATTGTCGGTGCCGTTTCCATGCTCCTGCTCGCCGTCCAGGCCCGGCAGAAACAGCGGCCGTTCGAATTCATCATCATGTTCCTCCTCGGCATCATCACTATCGGCTTCCTGGCCGGGCTGTTCATCAGCCCGCCAGATCCGGGGGCCGCCCTGGCCGGGCTCATGCCCGGCTTCCAGGGCCCGGACACTGTCCTCTTGGCCGCCAGCATGCTCGGGGCCACCGTCATGCCGCACGCCATCTACGTCCACTCTGCCCTGTCCCGGGACCGGCACCGGCCGGACGAACACCTGCATGTTCCCCCGGCAGCCATCGCGCGCCTGGTCCGGGCCACCCGGTTCGACGTCGTGGCCGCACTCGCGATCGCCGGACTGGTCAACATCGGCATGCTGCTCCTGGCCGCCTCCACTCTCGGCGGCGAAGAGGGCACGGACACAATCGAGGGCGCGCACGCCGCCATCACCGCCAACCTCGGCCCGATCGTCGGCGTGGTCTTCGCTGTCGGGCTGCTCGCCTCCGGCCTGGCATCGACCTCGGTGGGCTGCTATGCCGGCGGCTCCATCATGCAGGGCCTGCTCAAGATCCGGATTCCCGTCATGGCCCGGCGCGTCGTGACCCTCATTCCCGCCGTCGTGCTGCTGGCGGTGGGCTTCGACCCCACCTGGGCACTGGTCCTGAGCCAGGTCGTCCTCAGCTTCGGGATTCCCTTTGTCCTGGTCCCGCTGGTGATGCTGACCAGCAACAAGGCCCTCATGGGCCGGTTTGCCGACGGCCCTGCCCTCCGAATCGCAGCCATCATCAGCGTGGTCCTCGTCGTGGCACTCAACCTGGTCCTGCTGTGGCTCACTTTCTCCGGAGGCAGCTGACGGTAGGCTTAGGTCTGTGAAGACCAGTACGCCCTCCTCCTCGATCGAGGACTACGTCAAGGTCATCTATTCGTTCACCGAGTGGCAGCGCAAGCCCATCACCTCCACGCAGCTGGCGCAGCGCCTGGGCGTCGCCAACTCCTCGGTTTCGGAAATGGTCCGCAAACTCAAGGACCAAGGCCTCGTAGACCACAAGCCCTACAGCGCCGTCACGCTCACCAGCGATGGAGTCCGGCTCGCCCTGTCCATGGTCCGGCGGCACCGGCTGATCGAGACTTTCCTCGTTCGGGAGCTCGGGTACCGCTGGGACGAGGTCCACGACGAAGCCGAGCTCCTGGAGCACGCCGTCTCTGACACCTTCATTGAACGGATGGCGGCCAAGCTGGGGAACCCTACCCGGGACCCCCACGGCGATCCCATCCCGGCAGCGGACGGCTCGGTGCTGATGCCCGCCGCCCACCGCCTGAGCGAACTCGACGACGGCCACACCGGCCGGATCACCCGGATCAGCGACGAGAACCCGGAACTCCTGCGCTATCTCGCCGCCGAGGACATCGACCTCGACGCCGAAGTGGAGGTGGTGGGCCGGCGGCCCTTCGGCGGCCCCATGGTGGTGCGGATCGGTTCCGCCGCGGCACCGCGCGAATTCGATTTCGCCGACGAAGTCGCCTCGGCCCTCTGGGTCCACAGCGAAGCCGCGCACGCCGGCTGCAGCGTCACGGAGGGCTGAGTGAAGGGTGCGCTGGACGAACGCCGGGCCGTGCCGCGCCCCGGCGTCCCGGGCTGGAAGGCCTGGTCCGCCGTCGCCGTCGGCGGGCTGATCGGAACCGAGCTGCGTTTCGGCGCCGGCCTGATTTTTCCGGAAAGCGCCGGCGCGGTGCCGTGGACCACATTGGCGATCAATGTGTCCGGGAGTTTCATCCTGGCCACGCTGACCACTCTCTGGATCGCGCGGCCGCAGACGGCATTCTGGCTGCGGGCCGGCATCGGCCCCGGCCTCTTGGGGTCCTTCACCACCTTTTCGGCGCTGGTGATCGCCGTTGACCAGCAGATCCGCGGCGGCTTCCACGCCACGTGGCTGGCTTACCTCGGACTCTCGCTCGTCCTGGGCCTGGGGGCGGCGGCCGCCGGCTGGAAAACCGGCAAGGCGATTGCCGACCTCCGCGGCGGTGCCCAATGATGACCGCGCTCGTGGTCGGGGCATGCGGGGTGGCGGGCGCACTCCTGCGGTTCGCCGTCGACTCCTGGTTTGCGCACCATCAGGGCTCGCGTCCGCACTGGCCGTGGGCGACGTTCACTGTCAACGTCGCCGGGTCCTTCATCATCGGCTGGTCCGTCGGCCTGACCGGCCACCTGGAGCTGGGCGCAGACTGGCACGCCGCGATCGCAACCGGTCTCGCCGGGGGCCTGACCACCTTCAGCTCATGGACCACCGCGACGGTCCGCCTGGTCAGCGAAGAGCGGTACCGGGCGGCGGCGCTCAACATCGGCTCGAACCTCCTCGCGGGGCTCGCGGCCGCGGCGCTGGGACTTGCCCTCGCGGGCTGAAAACCTCAGCCAGCCGCCGGTGTGTCGAGCGTTACACCGGGGCGTTCGGGTGGCTTCGGACCGCCGTCGTTCCCGTATCGTTGAAGGATGGTTACCCGACGTGAAGCAGCCCAGATCCTCGACATTCCCCTGGAAATGGCGCACCGTCACGGCATCCCGCCCCGGCTGTCCGAGGCCGAGCTCGGCGAGCTGCTGGACAACCCGCCGGCGTGGCTGGTCCAGTCCAAAGCAAACCGCACCGGCAAGCGGCCCGTCTGGGTCCAGCTCACCTGCGCCGTCTGCGGATTCTCCGAAGCGGCCCGGCCCAAAAAATGGTGGCCGGACTTCACCTATGTCTGCTGCGCGCACCACGAGGAACGCGACATCCCGGTGCTCGGGCCCGGGCTCGTGCGCAGCGTGTACGACGGCGTCGGCAGCCGTTTCGCAGGGATCGTGGACGCCGCGGTTCCGGAGGCGTAGCTTAAAAGTCGGGGCTACTCCTGGCCCCTGCCGTGAGGGAGAGCACCATGCCTGACAAGACGCCGCACCAGAGCGTGTCGAAGAAGTCGGTTAAAACCATCAAGGAAAAACGGGCAGAGAAAAAGGCGAAACACATCGTTGATGCCCACACCGACCCAGTGGCACACATCAAGAAGCGCTGAAAAATCGAGAGGCCGGAAGCCGTTGCTTCCGGCCTCTTGTTGTGTGGCCCTGACACGTGCCGGAGGGACGGGGGCTCACCCGAAATGGATGATGTGACAATCTCCGGTTGGCGCTTTAGTGGGTCTTGGGATCCAACCGCGAGGTCCGGTTCCAGCCCATGTCCGCGGGCCAGTTCCAACCGTTGAGCGGGTGCGGGCCGCCATCGGAATCATTCGACGCGGATGGTGACGGCCCGGCGGGGACCGCCCACACTAAGACCAGTGCGCCAGACAGCGTGCTCGACACAGACCGGAGGAATACCAGTGACAACCACACCGGAGACTGAGGCCCACGGGCCGGTCGACTTCGTACTCCTGGAGTTCCCCGTATCGGGGTTGACGGGACAGGCGAGTGAGGAACTCGTTAAGCTCGTCGAGCAGGGCGTGATCCGCCTCTTCGATCTCCTCGTCGTCATGAAGAATGACGACGGATCTGTCGAGGTGCTCGAACTGACCGACCCAGGCGGTCCCGCGGCGGGGTTCTCCTACTTCGAGGGAGCCCGTACCGGGCTTTTGGGCGACGATGACATCGCCGAGGCATCGGCCGCACTGCTCCCCGGGACGGTGGCCGCGCTGATCGTCTACGAGAACACCTGGGCCGCCCCATTCGTGGCGGCTGTTCGGGACAGTGGCGGCGAACTCATCGCGAGCACGCGGATCCCTGCGCCGGACGTGATGGAAGCACTTGATGCCCTTGACGCCGCTGCACCTCCGGTAGCCGACGCCTAAGACCTGACGCAGAACAAGAGATGTGAGAGGAGAAGAATTATGGGACTTCTTAGGGGTGTGGCACGGACGGCAGTCGTTGCCGGGACGGCCAGTGCAGTCAGCGGCCGGGTCCAGCGCCGCCAGGCCAACAAGTTTGCCGAGAAGGACGCCGCGACGGCGGCCAAGCAGCAGGAGGCCTACGATGCGCAGATGGCCCAGCAGCAGCCACCGCCGCAGGAATACCAGCAAGCGCCGCCCCCTCCTCCGGCCGCCGGCGGCATATCCAACGAAGCGCTCGAGCAGCTCAAGCAGCTCGGGGCGCTGAAGGAGCAGGGGATCCTCACCGAAGAGGAGTTTGCGGCCCAGAAGGCGAAAGTCCTCGGCACCTGACGTTGGCGTGTCGCGTAAGGGGAAGGGAAGTGCCTGCCGGCGCTTCCCTTCCCGCTTAACGCACAAAACTCCCCGCCGGCAGAAGCCGGCGGGGAGTTTTGTGAACCCAATACGGGGTGGAGCACCGTTGCCGGGCCCCTATGTGGAGGTAAAGGTCATATCTGATGTGTCTCATCCTGCTGGTGTCTCAGAGAAGTCATTCGATGGCAACCTCGGGCGTGCTAAGAGTGTCTCATCGTGCACCACGCCCCGACGCCCGCCGCGCCTATCTTTGACGATAACGGCGGGCAGACCGGTTGCTAGCGTTTTTGTTTGGAAGGCTCGGAAGTCACGAGCAGCTGGGATGGCAGTCGGTTCCCACATCACGGAGCAGTGACGGCGATCAGGCGTGTCATGGCAAAGTGTTCGGGCTATGACTGCGAGCCTCTTGGCTTCCGAGTGGTGACCGGAGTCATACAGTTCCGTTGGGTCATCCAGCCAGTCCATATTATGGCGCAGCAGTTCCCACAACTCGACTTCAGGCATAGTCACCATTTGATTGAAGCTGGTGGAGGAGAGCTTATAGGGCAGCGTGCCAAGGTCACGAGAGACCGGTTAAGCTCCCCAGTGAACATCGGACAGGAAGCTTCCTTGCAATGTCGGCGTGCAGAGTGAACTCATGAAAAGAGGGTCAGAGTAGGTGAATTTCTGACCCCCGCCATTTTTGGAGAACGTTCCTGGACGCGCCGGAACCCCTCCCACCCATCGTTGGCCAATAGGTATTGTAAGTGCAGCGCCCCCAAGCCCTAGGTAATCACCGACGGCGAAAAGAGTCTTGAAGTCGGCGAAGACGTGATCCGAGAAGCTGGCTCCATTGTTCACAACCTCAACGCCATCGCCCGATCTGCTGGCTTTGCCGACTCTGATGAATATGCCCCGGCACCATATCTCTGCTGTTTCGAGAATGATCTGATCTGGCGGCGCCAGTGTGAGAGCGAGGACGACGTCGCGAGGCCCTCGACGCACGGTGAGGCGCCTTCCTTCGAAGGTCACATCCCACGTTTTCACCGAATGCCGCAGTTCGCCACCACGCACGAGAAAGAGAATGTGGTCGTTTTCATCACGAATGGTGATGTCCAGGCTGATACAACCCTCAATAAAACGAATCCCAAGGATCGCCTCGCCGTCCACTTCGATGGCCGTAGCCTCTTTCGTGGGTTCTGTGCACTGGAACTCATTCGAGCCCAGGCTCACAGTGAACGAACGTCCTTCAAAGTAGATGTCGTGTGGTGACCCGAGGCTCCTCGCGATGTTAAACGGTGTCGCATTCGCCCGACGCACAATCGAAACTGGTAATCGGCCGGCTGTTTTCTCACGATGGTGCTTGTCGCAGAGGAGTGTCATCTCATCCGGGTCGTGGCCGGTGACCCCATATCCAGCCATGTGCTCATACTCGAAAACAGGGGCGCCGCACATGACGCAGCCGAACCCGCATCGCTGTCGAACTGAGCGTTTGATTTCCGCCGGTATCGGGTCTCTCTTGTTGCTCACCGCTCCACTTTAGCGCCAGTCCACTTCGGCGGGCGGCGCCTTCGTGGTTAACGCCTAGGCTGGTGGCCATGGACAGCTTCATCCAGGACGGTACGACCTTCGAGTACCTCAAGCCGATCGGGTTCGATCGCCCCGAGGACGTCCAGTTCTAGGGGTGCGGGCACTATCCGAAGGTCCTGGCAGCCGTGCCGCTAGTCGACGGCGGGACGGTGGACGTTTATGGCGAGTCCAGCCGCTGGAGCCGCCCGCACGTCAGTGTGTCGTGGGTGGATCACGATGGCCACACGAACTGGGCTTGGATACGCAAAGAGAACGTCTGCCGTGCCAGAGAACCGGAGTGGGATCTCGACCAGTACGGCCGCTGCGCCGAGGTCATCCGGGTCATCCGGTGGGGTGATCGGTTCCCGGCGCTTCTGCCGGAGGTAACTTAGGTTGCGTTGAAGCTGCGCGTCCCTCATCGAGGTCCTCATGCTCATGTTCCGCATGATCCTCGTCCCCCATCTCCGCGATCTTAGGTTGCGGAGCTTTAGTCGGCATCTCGAACAACCTTTCTAGTTCGAGCATCCCGAGCGCGGCCCGGGCCTGCAATCGGCATAGATCGTATAGCGTTTCGAGGGCCTCCGACTTCGCCAAATATTCAGCGTAATCGTTCTCAACTTCCACCAATCCACTATCAACAAAAATGGAACCCATCGTCACGGTAAAGGTGGCTTCATCGTTGGCACCGTGAAGAGTGGCAATCACAACCCGGAAGTCGTCATCGTCATCGAGTTCCTCTGCGGAATACGAGCAACTCCAAGATAAGTGAGCATCACTGACCTGAGCGGCGTGCACTTCCATCCCGAGGACCCTCGGGTCAGAAAGGATGAACGCGTGATTAAAGGGGCTCTTCATCGCTTGCCTAACATCAGCTCGAGCAACCGGTCGTTGCCTGGCCGTGCCTCATGCTGAACACGCAGGTCTCGACAGCTTCTATAGGCCATTCCAATTAACTTCGAAGGATCTGCCGGTTCTGGCTTTGATTCACGCTCAACATTGAGCACGAGTTTCGCGCCCAGCGCGTGCAGAGTCTTGGCAAGGTTGCGAACGGTAATGTTGCGCTCACCGGAAAGCCGCGCCGTGATTTCACTTCGTGGCACACCCAGTTTTCTCGCTAGGTCGGCGCGGCTTAGCCCTGCCTTTTCCATGGCCTCAGCGATCAGCTCACCGGCATCCACCATGGCTGATTCTTCGGCGTACACAGCTTGATAATCTTCATCCCCCACACGGAAGACGCTTGAAGTCCTCATGGCGTCCCTCACTTCCATTCCCAAAATATGTCTACAGCCTTTTGAATCTCCGTTGGCACCCGGTTGTCCTTTGGCTTTTCTCTTCCATGAGTTAAGTACCAGGTTTCATAATGCCTAACGAGATAGAGCCGATACTTGTCGACCTTGAGTTCGTAAATTTCTACGTCCTGCTCTCGCCCGAGCCGTCGGAGGTTTTCGGGGCTTTTGATCGAGTGGTGATCGCGCAGCCGCTCGAAGTACCGCTGGTACCTTGCTTGGTACCTGGGAAGCAACGATCCAATGAACTCTTCTGCATCGCATATCCCCGATCGTCGGACGAGGCCTAGGACTGTGTCACAGTCCGGCAGCATTCTGATGCAGTGTTCAGTCATATCTGAACACCTGATGTCAAGGTACCACACGCCACCAGGGCGGTGGCTATCAGTTCGATCACAGTTCGCAGCTTCCCCAAGTGGGCGGCCGGCGCCCTCGATCAAACTCTCATCATAGGGTGTCTCGACTACGCACGTCGCAGCCACTCGCTTAGCGCCGGCCTATCCCAGCGCGTCAGCCGCCGCGGCGTCGGATGCCTTCGCAGGTCGCGCATAGACCCGGAGAGTTGTTTGCGGTTCCTCGTGCCCTAGCCTGGCTTGCACGACGTGGACCGGCACGTTGGCGTCGAGCAGGTGCATGGTGTGGACGTGGCGGATCTCGTGGATCCTTAGCTTTCGGTCTGGCTCTTGCCAACCTGCTCCCACATGAGCGGCTGCGGCGCCAGAAGCCTGAACGAGTGCCTTGGCCGTAGGTGATTCCGGCTGACGGTCTCCGATGACATCCCAACAAAACGAAGTTGTCCCATGCAGCGGCCTAGCGGAGCCGACATAAGTGTCGCTTGACTCGCCACACTCTTCGCAGCCTTTGCACCTAACTTCCCTAGTAGTGTCGTCCTCGTACGACACTCATTTGGAAGGCGCTTCGGCACCCTATCGTTACATCCACCACTTATTGAAAAATGATAAAAGGGGGGCCACGTGCCGCTGATCGATCGTATCGAGCAGGCACTCGCCCGTGGTGTAGACCCCGACGTTTTTGAGCGTGCCGCCAGCGCGCTGTTGCAGACCAGATACCCGTGGCTCTCGCCCGTTGAAGCTGGCCGTGACTTAGGGCGTGACGCCGACATCTATCGGGTAAGACCTGAAGACCCGGAAAGTCGAGGACGTCTTCTCGCCACAACCGGCGATCCTCTCTCGAACCTAAAGAGCAGTCACAAAAGTTGGTTGAAGGAACAGTCGTCAGGTGAGTTTCGTGTTGACGCACTTGTCATCACGACCACGAACAACCTCACCGGAACAACCCGGAAAAAAATAGACGAGTACTGTCGGCTCCACGGATTGCCGCTGCCGGAGTATTACGGCCATCGGTGGCTAGTGGATGCCCTCAAAAGCGACGCGCATTGGCGAGAAACGTTGATTGGGATTCGCGGCCGACTAGATGCCCTAGTTCCAGCGTCCCAGTTCGCTACCTCTGAACAGCAGATCCTGCTTGGAAGAGAATCCGACCTTGCAGCACTCCGGGAACACCTAGACCAGAGGAGAGATGTCGTTCTTTCCGGGGTATCGGGGGCTGGGAAGAGCAGAATATTGGCCGAGCTGACGGACGCGCTTCAGGTTGAACCCCTCGCCCGCGACCACCTCCTCGATGATCTGATGGCGTTGAGCCCTTCCACAGTTATCCTCGACGACGCACACTTGCGGCTTGACCTGCTCACCGAGCTGACGCGACTGCGAGCTCAGGAGGGTCTTTCGTTCAGGATTGTGGCAAGTTGCTGGCCGGAAGAGACAGCATCAACATCCTCTCGGTTGAGCGAGCCAGCAGCCGTCTTGTTAGACCTGCTCCCCAGGGTCGTTATGGACGAAATTGTCCGCGGTGCCGGCGTAACTGCGGTTCGCACGCGTCATCTTATCCTCTCTCAGGCAGAGGGCCGACCTGGCTGGGCACTGACGCTGTGCTCTGCGGTAGTGACCGCCAGTGGAGCCAACATCTTTTCCGGTGAAGCGTTGCTGGACCACGTCCTTCGACACCTGAGGCAGGAAGCAGGCTCAGTCCTCACCATCGACCTTCTCGCCTGTATCGCGGCCCTTGACGGAGCTGACCACGTAGACCTTGAGGCAATATCCCGCATTCAAAATCGTCCCCTTCCGGTTGTAATGAACTCGCTGCATCAAGTTGCCACTAATGGCTTGGTTGAGTCGCGCAATGGCAAGTGGCACCTGCAGGCCGCTCTGTCCTCGGCGCTCGTCAGCGGGTGGTTCTTCAGTGCGAGCCGCTCTGGCTCCTGGGCACTCCTTGTCGAATCGTTTCCAAACCGGAAGCATGAACTTATCTCGTCTATGCTCCGAGCGGCCAGCGCTACGAACACTGAAGAAGCGGTGACCGCAGCGCATGCATGGGCGACCGGCCTTGAACCTGCCCAGGAATGGGACGCCAACACGCTCTCGCTTGTTCGGGAGTATGCACTCGTGTGCGCCGCGGCTGCCGACTTCGCCGCCGATTCCGCTCGAACTCTCTTGAGCCATCCACGCGAGCCTCAGGTGTCATTGTGGGGCATACAGTACGATCCGCTTTCGGACTGTGCCGCGAACATACTTCGTACCTGCGCCAGGTCCTATTGCAATGAGGCAGCCGTGCACGGCCTCTTAGACATGGCGACAACCGACAACCGACCTCGCAATACCCACAGTGACCACCCGATCCGCGTGATTGCTGAGCTGGCGCAGCATCTGGATCCGGACCGAGGTTCCATATTCCAGGTACGAGAGGTGCTGCTGAAGCATGTAATGACGTGGGCCAACTCCGGTACGGACGGAGACTTGAAGTGGGTTGTGTGGGCCGAATCAACCAAGGAGGTGTTATCACCAACTGTAGAAGGTGCGTGGTCGGATCCGGGTCACTTCAGTAATTTCACAATGGCGAGCGGCGTGGAATCCGCCGGGCGCCTGTTGGAATTGACGGCACTGTGGGTTGCACATGTCGCTCCGTCGCTCGCCGCAGTGCGGCTTGCAACGTCTGGTGCAGCTCCTGTGAAAGCATTGCGGCATCTTGTAGATCTCTTCGGCACATGGATCCGGGCTGCCGGAGGCATAGGACCTGGCGGGTCTGAGGTGGACGCTGACCAGCGAGCGGCAGCAGTCGAAGGTGCTTGGACCATCCTTGACAGTCTCCGGCCCTGGGTAGAGACACACGCCGGAGTAGCGCACCTCATAGTTGAGGACCTGGAGTTGGCCCGCCAGTGGGGCGTACGGCCCCGGAACCAATGGCCGGCCATCGTCGTTGATGAGGACTTCGAAGACTTCGCAGGGCGGCGAGGTGTAGATTCGTGCGAGGACTGGGAGCTACAGCGGAACAATGAAGCTACTGCTTTCGCTCATCGTTTGCTTCACCTCGGGCCCCGTTATGGAACGGTCCGTTTCATACAAGTCGCACAGCTTGCCGCCGCCGTTGAAATATCTGGTCATGGATACCCCGTTCCGGCCAGGGTCGCGGAGGCATGTGAGGATCCAATCGAGTGGCTTCGTGAGGCAGTAGCAGGCAGCTCAGCAGTTCTCGCACATCAGTTTCTGCTTGAGGCTCTTCGCCGCGACATGCGGGTGCCCAAGTCATTGATCGGCACTGCCCTAAGTACCGAAGGCGTAAGATCTGCTGTCATCGAGGCAGTAGTCGGTGGAATTTCCTTTACCGAAACGTCCCGCCAAGTCGTGGAGGCGTTGACGGCTGACGACGCAGTTTGCCTGGACCGACTTTTCGCTCGAGACGAGGCGGACCCGTTGCTTGCCGCCCTACTTGTGCATGACGTCAAGCGTGTACGAGCACAGGCTTCTCTTGCATTCTCAATGGGGGCTAAGCATGGACCCCCGCTCCCGCCAGAGTGGCGCGACACATGGCGAGCGGCGTTCCTGGAAACCGATGCGGCCTCCGTAAGCGACCGCTCAATGTGGAGATTGAAAAAAATACTTGAAGACTTGAGTCAAACCGACCCTGCCCTGTGCGCTGACTGGTTCGCGCACCAGTTTGCAGGCGAAGAGGAGCAAGTCCACGGTGCCCTCGACAGGGTGAAGCACGTGCTCAGAAAACTACCGCGTGGTGAACGAGAGTCGTTGGCACTTAAGTCTGTGTCTGAACCAGACCACATCCATCTCTTGCCGGAGTTGATCGGTTACGACGCGGAGCTGAGTGCCGCTCTGCTCAGGGACGGAGCAATCAGTGTACATAACGCCATGGACGCCCTGTCTGGCGAACGAGACGCAGGTGCAGAGATTCTGGCCCCAGTCCTGCTTGATGCTGGCGTCACGCCCCAGCGGATCGCTCGACAAATCTTCGGATCGGTTTCTTGGTCTGGTCCCGAATCCGTTGCTATCCAAGCCGAGATTGAATGGTTCAACGGCCTCGCCGTCCGCAACCCCCGGCTAATACCTGTCAGCAATGCGGCTATAGGAGACCTAAAGACTGACTATGAGCGTGCACTTATTGAGGAAAAGCGTGAGCGGATCCGCGGTCGGTAGGCCGAGGTCTTCCCTCCGATCGAACTGGTGAGCAAGTCGCCCCACCCCCGCCGGCACCCGCACGCGATTGAGCGCCTCAGCCAGAAGAATCACATCCGCCTCCAGGAACAAGCTGTCCGGTCCAGCACGGCCGCGTCGCTGTAGGGACACTGGTACAGCGCGCGGACCTTTACGACGCCGTTCTCGGTGAGTTGCGGGCCGATCATGTCGACAAAAAATGCTGCTGATTGGCGTTAAGGTCTTGTCCCCGACGAACTCAGGCTCAGACAGGGAATTAGCGCAGCCTGGCGGTCCATGACGACCGCAAGCCCGGTGCCCGCGCCGCTGTCAAACACAGCCCATCAGTCCTGGATGACGGATTCTGCTCTGCTAAGGAACCCCATGCCGGGATGTCGACGAAGAGCCCGGATCCCTGCCGGTGACCCTACAGCCAGCATCCCTACCGGGAGACTCCTCTGGACCAGGTGCTGGAACGCACCAATCAGCACAACGACTTCCTCTCGAAGGGGCACACGAATGTCACGCAGAATCACGTAGCCGGCGTCCTGTAAAAGGGACGGGTCGCCTACTGTCCAGCGTGCGTCGATCACATAGAGGTCCCAGCCGGCGGCCTCTACAGTTTTTCTGGCAGTCGCGATGACCACTTCGCTCGCAGCGGCATTAGCGCACGCCGCCACGGTCATGGTCGCAAGACCACCCCACCCGTGTGCAAGAGTTTCGGCCAGCTCCTGAGCCCATTCGTCGGCTCTCACGCTTCCTCGGCCTCTACTGCGGCGAAGTCGCCGCCGGCGATCTTCTCCTCGACCTTCCGGTAAGCCTCGTCGATGTAGGCCTGCAAGTCATCGATTCCGGTGCGCCACTGTCCACGGGAACCAACCTGGAAGCCTCTAAGCTCACCGCTTCGAAGAAGGGATCGTATCGCGGCCTCGCTGACGTTCGGTTCTTGCGCAGCCTGTTCGACGGTGAAAAAGCGTAGCGACCTCGGATGTTCCTCGTTCATTGCTACATCGTAAGTGCCGCGGCATCGGCCGGTAGTCGTTTTCTGGCTACGCGCGGGCACGTTGTGCCGGAACGCCTGTGCAGCCCGAAATTGGACATCCAACCACTTTGGGAACCGCTGTCTAGCCCTGATACTTGTCGGAGCGCCGCCCGGAGGATCTCGCGTGCTGCTCAAGCATGTCGATGAACGAGTCGTCTTCGAGTATCCGAGCGTAGGAGCTTATACCAAGGCGCTCAGCGAGGTTGGCCGTCATCTGCCAAAACCTCTCGTCGGGGTGGGCAAGCCACTCATTCCGGAGCAGAGAAAGCACGCGGTCCATGCGCTCAGCCGATCTCGCTGACCCATCAAAGAGATCCTCCGTCAGTCGCTCGGTTTCAGGACTTTCAGACGCAGCAGTGCGCTTTGTAGGCTCGCTCATAGACGGATTCTATCGGCACGGCTTATATGGGCAGGTCTGGTCCACGGCGGCGACCGGCAGCCTGTTCGGTCAGCCCACGCCGCCGGCGCAGGGTCGGAGTGATGCTCATTGCAGGGACGCCCGTCACTCGTCTCGAGGCACTTCATCTGCAGGACGCCAACAGCCAGCATTATGGCACTGTGGCGTCGCCAAAATCACCCTAGATCCGTTCCACGAATCTGTCCGGGTGACTATGATTGGGCGGCTTCGCAGGCCTGTCAGATGACTTGAGGAAGCTGCTCGGACGGCGTCCCTAGGCGTCAATGTCTTCTACTGGCAAGCCGACAAATGAAGCGGGGGCGCCAGTCAGCCTCTCTTCGACCAGACTCGTGAGAGTGGTAACACGTCGATCGGCGCAACCACCAACAGAAACGGTGTCTCGTAGAGGGATCTCTGTCCAGCCAACCTTCCACCCGCCCGTGCCAGGGGGATCATCAGGACGCCGCTCCGGTTCAATGTCCGCCATCACGAGTCTTTGGCCTCCGGCCGAAATCAGCACGTGATGTCGACCCGGGTGCCAGGGCTCACCTTTGGACGCCGCTTGTCGTGATTCAGCCAGTACGGTTTCCCGCTCCGGGCCGAGTAGCCACGCTTTAACTAGAGTTTCCGACCATATATCTTGGATAGGGACAACATTTTCCAGGCGGACCCCAATCCCACCGCCCTCGGTAGCATCAAACTGCAGCTTGGTGACCCATCGCCTTTCCTTCTCCTGAGGGAACTCTAGGTCGGGGGCCCCACAGTGCGTCTCGAGCCGACGTATAGCCAGGGTCCCCCGGAGACCGTCCTCACTTTCGGATGCTGACCATTCCTCACGATTTTGGGTCCTACCGGTGTCCGTAAGCCAGGTGTGGAGGTCTCGGAAGGCTCCGGCTGGGTCGATGTTTCGGTTCGGGGTGGTGATCGCCGTGATAGCTACGGCCAAGGGCTCATCGCGCGGAACCTCACGCACGACGATGCCGCCCCGGTAGTCCCGTCGGACGCCTACCGCCCAGGTATGTCTTGCCTTGTTCTTGTTCCAACCACGTTCCGGTTCCCGAGCGCCGTCCCGGTACGGCTTTTGGGCGGCTTTGTGAAAGCTTTCCAACGGAAGGTGGCCAAATCCCAGGGCATTGTGGTCGTCGTCCAGCATTATCGGCATTCCTGCTGTGTACGTGAGATCCGCGCTGGCATAGTGCCCGACGAAATCTGAGTAAGTGAGGCTACCGTCGACGCGTTCTTCAGCGAGGTTAGTGTCGACACTTGTACGGATTGCTTCCCATTCGTCCGCGGACCGGGCACGCCTGTCGAAGGCATCGGACAGCGGAGTAGCCGGCACAGAATACGAGCCGATTTCCCGGTCCGGATCTTCTTTTCTGATACCGGGGGACTTGCTTTCGGCGTTCCTGACGGCCCGGGCTTCACAACGCTCGATCTTCTTGTGGAAACGGAGCTCGGAGGGTATTGGATCACCAAGAAGGACAAGGCGGCGGGCGGAGTACTCCCTGAGCTTGCGCACAGACAGCACATCTGCCTGCCGGGCGGCATATTCCGCGAACTGTAAAACGTGGCCGTTGCCTGGATCATCGGTTCGGCTTTGGGCGACCAAAGCCAGTTCAATCACCTTGCGGATGTGGGCCAGAGCCGCGGTTGGTTCCCCCGCTCCAATGGCCGAGATGGCCTCCCGAGCCCTCTGAAAGTATTCTTCGGATCGAAGAGAGCTCAATTGCCCTTCAACGCGGTCATCTGCGAAAGCTTTCTGCCCCATGGGAACACCATACTGGCGACCGATCCTGTGCGGACGGAGAAACACCTGCATGACTCTCCGACGACTCCAACAGCGCGATGAGCCAATGAACGAGATCCGAAAGGACCTGACTTTACAGTGCCCTCACAGGTATCTCGGCTCAGGCCCTAGACCGCTGCTGGGTCTTCGTCCAGCACCCACGCTAGCTTCAGCGGCAATGCGGCCCTTGTGGCGTCCGGTAGCTGCGGATACACCGTGAACAGCTTGTCAAGGACGTCCTCCGCATCCCAGAAAGCCATCCGGGTCCGTTGCTGTGAGAATTCCCGCTTCACTGCTGAGTTGATGCCTCCCCAAGCCACCAAGAGCCCTTGGTCCGCCTGATTGGTGGATACAGCACCCTGGAGCCCGCGGGCTACCTGCGCCTTGACCTGGGTGGGTTCCGATTTAACCTCCACCACTAGCGTCGGGGAGTCGAGTCCGAGCGGACCGCTGCCGGCAAGGATGTCCACTCCCCCGTCCGGCCCTGCCGGTGAGACGGTGCAGACATATCCCAAGGCGCTCAGGATCTCCGCTACCAGACCGGTGAGTTTGTGCCCGGAGAAGTTCTCGATGATGTGCGTGCGGATTCGGTCGCGTATGGCTTCAACGGTCGGCGCGGGAGCCGGGTCGAGCAGCCCCGACTCGTCCAACTCCCGTTCCTCAGCCCGCTCTGCCGGGGACGGCACCTGCCGGGCAGGGACACCAAGGGCCCCTGGGTCGCTTCCAGCCTCAAGGACAGCCCACAGCCGGGATTCGGCATTGTGTCGCGTGGCCTTGAACACCGTCATGGCACCGTTGATCGTGTTCAACAGGTCATCCTTAAAGACCGACCTAGAGATCCGTTCAGGAGCCCAGCTGACCCCGATGTGGTGGCGCCGTGATCTGTCCGGTTCGGCGCCGTCGTAGGCGTAGCCAGCCGTACACGTGCCTAAGGCGATCTGTCCGTTGCTCTTGAGCGGCATGACGATCAGGTCGCCCGGCTTTATGTCGCGCCGGAGCGCCCAAAGCTGACCGGCGAAGTTGGCTCGCGTGCCGGGCTTGCCCTGCGGGTAGGCATCGTCCACAACAGCTCGGACATCTTCTCGCGATCGACAGCCGGTAAGGCTGCCGACGCCCGTGAAACTCACCCCGGCCCGACCTTTTGCCAAGTTCCAGTCCTCGGCTTCGCCGGCGGCTCCTGCCCGAACAATCCACGCTGTCACGTCTTAACTTCCCCTATCGGTTCTTCGCCTCACGGCCTCATACACGCATTGAGTGTATGGTGGGCTCACTTCGGAAACGACATGTTCCACGGGTCGGATACCCTGCTGACCCTACGGTGTCTGACCCCCAGATGCGGACGATCGGGATCCATGCCTCAAACTGGCAGGAACTTTGGACTTGAGATCCTCATACAAAGCAGCGCCCGACCATAGGCTCAGCGCCACCAGTGGCCAATCGATCTGGCTATATCGACACACTGGCGAAATTGCTGTGCCGGCGGGAGGGAGGCAAATGTTCGGCCCGACGTCGGGACTCCCAAGCGCCATTAACAGGGCCTCTGTTTCCTGTCAGACTGGGCTCTAGGACCCGGGGGACGGGCGTCAACATGTACGGCATGGGCGAGTCCTTGCGCGCCCTCAGACGCCCGACAACACACACTGGTAAAGCTCCGCCCGTTCGAAAGCAACTACCGAGCTCAGGAAGGTGGAGCTCATCCGTTGCAGGCTCATTTTGCGGCGGCGTCTAGGGCCCGAATTTGGCGCTTTAGACACCTTGCTTCCGCCTGCGCAGGAAATCGAACCGTGCGAGCTTTTCCGGGTGAGCGAGTATATCCAATAGATGCAGCCATGCCAGATCGGAAAACTCCCCTGGGATGTGGCCATCATGGGCCGCGAGCAAGGCCCGATCTCGTTGAGTCGGGGTCTTATCGAATCCGTGCAAACTGTTTCGTACGATTGCCAGCCAGTCGGTAACGGCGGTCTTTCGCTGCACCGAAACAAGCTTTCCTTGCTGGTCAGGGAGCCGAATGGTCCCGCCGTGTTCAGGTGTTGACTCAAAAAACCCGTCCTCGAGTGCAGCGACGACTCTCAGACTCCGCTCGGCCCGGCCCAGGAATACCGCTTGGGCATCCTCTGGCAGATCCGTTCGCAACCTCTCCAGAATCTTCTCAATGCTTGACCTTCCAACAAGGTCTTTCCATTTGCATCCAGGAATCATCCCCTCAAGGCGTTTGAGGAAGCTAAAAGTGAGAGCACGCCGCGCGTGACCATCCCTGGTGATCGTCAAAATGGACTGGCAGTCACGGAACATCTGTTCGACGCTGAGCAAGCGTTCTGTTGCCGCGGCCGGATCGAACGTTCCTTGAGAATCCTCGAAATTGGCAGGTTCTGTGACGATCGAAAAAAGCGTACTGAGCTGGTTTATCCACCACTGAGCTGCGCGGATATACGCCTTAGCACTGATGTCCGCGGGCGCGGCCTCATCCTCGAATGTGTTGTGCGGGGGGCCTAGGAGTTGGATCTTGTCCCTAGACAGAGGCTCCTGCCCTGAGACGGCGCTTCCAAAGAACAGCAGAATGACGCCGCCGGCTCGAGGAATGGGGTATGCCCACACAGCGGGACTAAGACTGGCGCACATGCAGGCGAGATACGCTCCGAAGCCCAGCGTGGAGTCTGAGAACAGGCCCTTGGATGAGGGGGCGAACCCGCCCTCGATCTTGAAGGCCTCGTGGAGGGTATGTTCCCCTGTGGTCAGCAGTGACCGGATGACTGAGAACCTGTAGCCCACGACATCTTTGATCTCTACGAGGTAAGCCGATGGATTATCCACTGCCGGCAGAAGGAATTCGTTGAAGGTCTGCCGAAGCATGACGGCTGCCGCGTCGGCAGTTGGAGCGGCCGAGACCAGCATCGTCATGCTCATCAGAAGAGCACTTGCTTCTTCGGGGTAATTTCTTGCGAGTCCAGCATGTCCAGCGCGTGCCGCCTTCCAAATCTCAGGCTCAATGACGCCGTCATGCCTCTTCAGCCGCCGAAGTCTTGAATATGCATCCACAGACTCGGAGTTGGAGGTATCCGCCAGCTTGAACATCCTAAACAAATCACCGTTGGTACCGTGCCGTCCCTCGATGCTCCCGATAGACCAGACATTTGGTTCTGCCGTGGGTTCAACCAGCCACTCGCAGATTTCAGCGATCGCCGCTGGGTTCCCTCCCATCATCCATTCGGGAACTTTCGCCTTGATAGCGGCAGCTTTCGGTCGAACCTTCTTGCTGCTCATGAACGTTCCTGAACTGGCTTGGCTGTCCTCGGTCCAAGCGACCTGGTCACGCTCGACATAATCATGCTGAGCGTCTCGGCGACCCCCTGCAGTCTCTTGCCCTGCCGCGGAAGATCTCGTGCCGCTTCGAGTTTCGCGCAAAGACGGTTACTTTTTCCCATAGCAGGCAACCTCTCTACCCATGACGGGTCTTGTATGAGCTACGAATGTTGAAGTTTTCGCCACTGCGGCCAGTGAATTCTTGTTGCTATGTACGCTCGTAGGCAGTACGTGCGAGCTGGAGTGCTTGGTCGAGGGTGCTCTGATCTATGATGCGGATAGAGACGCGATACGCGCGATGGCCTGTCGTCGGCCGCCAGGCGCCGGGGGCGATGCTGTGCAGCTCCTCGTTGGAATCAAACGCCAGCCGGAAATTGACGTGTCCATCAACTGCATAAACATAGGCAAATCCACCTAATTGAGACCCGGTACGCCGAATTCGCAGATAGCGGGTGTAGTCGAGCGGCGCTCCCGCCTGACTGCCCTTCGGCTTGATTCCATGTACTGCCACGTCCGGCCAGCCTGACGCCTCGGCAAGAAAACGGCGAAAGTGCTCAGCAGCCGGATTACTCGCCAGCTGTGCTTTAACTACAGACTGACCCGCAGAAGCGACTCCCGGTACGTCAGCGCCGTCCACGTTGGTATGCTCTCGGCTCTCGTCATCCGCCGATTCAAACTCGTCGTCGTATTCATGGCTCTCCGAGCTGCGGCGGGCCAGTCCAGTCAGAAGCTTAACTAGCACAGGAGAGGCCTCCAGTTCCTCGACGGTTGCCTCGATCTCAATATGGTTGAACTTCACGCGGGATCCTTAGAAAGGCGGTTTGTTCCGTACTCCCGCAGCGTACAGGAGCTACTCTATAGAAGCTACCATCTATAGGAAGTAGTAGCAGCTATGAGAAGTTGCTATCCAATACGACCGACACGTGGACATGATCGGCTGAGTGACAACAATCCGGCAGCGGCCGCCAAGGGAAGTCGGATAGCGGCCCGCGGCCGAGCACGAAAATGTTGGTTCGGCGCTTCGTCGCTGGCCCTTCTGTCTTTTGCTCTGCAAAAGGCATCTCACTGCGCGCTAAGACGTCGAGTCGAGCGGGCTGGGAGGCTCCGTTTGGTCCCCCAGTGTCTGTGGACCCGCGGTGCCGACCCGACTTGTGGATAGGCCGTGGCAGGATGGGGTCCAATATGGACGGGCGGTTGCGGCGCGCTCCTGACGCCGAATGGGTGCTGATGTACCGGCACGGGCTGAGCCGGAAACGCATCGCTGCCCTCGTGCGCGCCGAGCCGGCCGCGGTCGGATACGACTTGGCCATCGCCCGCCGCCAGGACCCGGCCCTCGAAGCGGCACATCAGGCCGCGGCCGGGGGTGCACCCATCCCGTACCCTTCCCCCAAAGATCTCGCCCGCATGGAACAGGTCATTGCCTGGGTCCTGGCCGAAGGCAGGACCCAGGCCTGGCGTTCCGCCGACAAGGAGGAAAGGTCCATGGCGAGGTGGCTGACCGCGCGGCGGCGCGAAGCAGCCGCCGGCACCTTGGACCGGGCCTACAACAACGGACCTGCCACGGTGCCGGGGTGGCAGCAAAACCGCAGGGAATCCGAGGACGAGGCCCGCTGGCACCGCCGCCGGACCCAGCTTGCGGCCTACCGCGAGGAAGGCAATTCCTGGCCACGCCACCACGACTATGACTCAGTGCGCGAGCACACGCTCGGTGTGTGGATCCACACCCAGCGGTACAAACACCGCCGCGGTGAACTGGATCCCGTGAAGTCTAAGCTCCTGGACGACACCGTTCCCGGGTGGCAGACCGGGAGGACCCGGGGCCGTCCCCGGCGGTGACCGAAAGACACGCCTCCCAACAGGCCACCGGCTGGGACGTCACGCGGGCCCGTACACTCAGAGTGGTTCTCCAGTCCTCCCAGCTTGGACAACCGGGAACCTCCACGCTTGAGTCCTTGGATTCGCGCAGAGGCTTCCTCATGGGTGTGGGCCTCGGCCTCTCATTGAAGGTTGCATGTGAAAGGCCCGGCTGAAATAAATGACCGCGAACCGCAGCGGATACTGTCCCAGGACACGCGACGCCTTACTCATAGCAGACTGAGGATGCTGGCCATGGAGACAGCGTGAAGAAGCCGCGCCTGGTCAGCGTCTGGCTGCTCGCCCGAGAGCGTCTGGTACAGGACACTTGCCAATTGCCCAGCGGGAAGGCGGCCTTCTTCTTCTGCCATAACCTGCGTGCACAGATCCACTAAATGGTCAACGATTGGATGGTCTACTGGGATGTCAGGGGTCAGATACTCTGCCGGATCAATGTCGTCTTTGGGAGGCGTTGCCGGCCATGCCCCATTCCGCATCTGTCGCAAGGCGGCGGCATACGATCGGCCTGCCAGTTCCTGGAGTAGGCCGGCGACGTCTTCCGCCAGGGCTGCCGATTGCGGAATCAAACCTGCAGCGTCAAAAAGAGAGATACGCGTCTCGAGAGGCACCGGAAGCAGATCAGCTGCAAGGTGTGTCGTGAGCTGGAAAGCTAAGGGAAGCGCCTTGTCCTCATAAGTTGCCACCACGTAAACCCGTGCAGTCAGTCCATCCCGGAGCTCGCGCTTTGCGTTTTGGAGATCGACCGCAAGGTCGTCGAGCACGCTCAAGTCAGCCATCACGACTATGTCACAGCCGTCCACACTGTTTGCAGCTGGATCAGAGGAAAGTACACGGATTGGCCGATAGTCATAGGGCCCCGACAAAACCTCTTTCAGTAGATCGGACTCGCGAACGCGAGTCTCCTCCACGGCCAAGCTGACCGCTTGATCAACACTCTCTGGACTAGCCCTGATGAGTCGAGCAGCTGCCGGAGAAACGGCGACCGCACGTTGAAGGTTCAAGAGCCTGAGCAGAGCAACTGTAAGTGTTGGTGGCAGCGGGCTGCCGAGCGAGCCAAGAGTGGGGAGCCCTTCGCGCTGCGCCTCTTCTACGGCAGCATG
Organism: Arthrobacter sp. 131MFCol6.1; assembly: GCF_000374925.1. Classification (GTDB taxonomy): domain Bacteria; phylum Actinomycetota; class Actinomycetes; order Actinomycetales; family Micrococcaceae; genus Arthrobacter. The sequence goes on along the minus strand of NZ_KB895549.1, from coordinate 98,962 downwards.
CGCCTTCTGGATGGTCAGTGCGATACCGGTTGGGATCCGCTGCCCTGGGAGATCTTCCAGGACTCCGGCGATTAGTTCAAAGGCCCGGGATACCGGGTCGTGGCTGCGTTCGTCTTGATCGGTCTGAGCATGTGAAAGTCCCGGGTCCACGGCAACGGCGACGGGGCGGGCTTTGAGGGCCTTGATGGTGCGTCCAACCTCCGCCACTGACGACGTCCATTCCAGCCGGCGGGCAGCATTGTCCGTCACAGCGAGCCGATTGTGACTTTCCTCTAGTAGCCTGGTCAGTTCGTTGGAAATACGCACTTGCTCGCGCACGAGGTCCGTCCAGGAAGAAGACGCGTCGAGGCGCCGAACAGCGGCCTGATAGCTGACAGCCCGGCGTACGGACTCACGCCGCTTGAAGACCTCCCGTTTCAGACGTTTGTAGCCCGGTTCATGGTCGGCGATAACGTAAGGAAGACCCGACGGCGACAGAGTCCGGATCTCGACAACGTCCGCTTCCGGGCAGCCGTCGGCAAGTCTCTGCGCAATACGCATTGCTTGACCATGGACAAGGTCATCGGGATCCCTCCGCCCCGAATCCCAAGCCAAGGACGCGGACCGATCGGGTGCGGAATCTGGACACAAGACTGTTGCAGTCACCATGGTTCCATCACCTGACTGGCCCACCGATACGTTCAGCGCCCAGGGCTCCGTGCAAGTAAGCATGTTGGCTCGCGAATCCACATCACCAAAGCACGAAGATACCTGCGCACGGTTAAGTCCAGCTAACACAGCCAGGCTGTCGATAATCCGTGCGTGGATGTCAGCTTCGTCGGGGTTGTTCGGGGTTGAAAGGCCAGCGTATATTGCCAGTGCTTCGGCCTCGGTAATGTGAACCACGTCCAGACATGCTTCCAGCAGCCTGGCCACTAGCTCCGGTTTCTCGCCCGAAGCCAACCGCAACAGTTCATGCCCGGTGATCGTTTTGCCAACAGCTTCGGCGACCTTGGCGGGCCTGGGACCAATCGAAACAGCTATCTGGGACATTCGCTGCATGGTTTTGTCGAACTCAGATATACCAATCGGATCGGCGAAGAGCCCATGGTTGCCAATGCCATAGGTGAACAGGGCTATGTCATGCACGGATAGCTTTGCGTTCGCTTGCTCTCGCAGGACTGGGAGGCTTTGAGCTCCGTAGATCACTGAATCAGCGCGTTCGGCCCCTTCCAAGATAGATGCGACGACTAGTGCATCTTCGACGCTTGCTAAACGTCCGCCTATGCGGCGGGCCACAGAACTAACAGCCTGCGGAGCTTCCTGCGCGACTCTGCGGAGAAACCACCCGGCTAGAGGCAATGACACAGCTTCAGCTACTTGTGAGAGAGTCTGCGTCAAAGTCGGCGGTGGCGATTCGTGCAGAAGCTCGCTTATGGTTGCCGAGCGCAATTCGTGGAGTCCTCGCCATTCTGTATGGGACTGGAGAATCACATGTTCGCCGCGCAGACGGCCCAGAGCATCTCCCACGATGTCGTCATGTTCTTCAAGAAGTCGCGGGAGCGCTTCCGCTTCGAGACCAAGCCCCAATGCGTGGGCCGCGGTTACCCAACGCGCCAAGGTACGTTCTACCCTACGGTTTGGGTCTCGGAGACCTTCAACCTGTTCCGCAATCACGTCGCGGAAACGCTTGCCGGCGGTCAGCAGAGCCAAATACTCCATCAAGAGACCCTGAGCTCGGTCCCGAGCTTCGTCCGGATCCATGCTTAGCTCGATTCCAGAGTCCCGGACTGCCCTCGCAACGTCATCGGCCGTGGCGGCATCGAGCGTCAGCTCAATCATGGTTGCGCCCCCTGACACAAGCCTGGGCGAGAAGTCTTCACTCCGCGCCGCTCCCAGAAGGTAGACCCAAGGAATCTCACGGAGGCGGTGTACGGCGTCGGGCCATGCTGAGACGTGGGGCCTGCCCAAGTTGTCAACGGCGACCACGATAGGTGCCGTTTGTGATGGTCGCTGAAGGGTCACATGCCGAACCAATAGTTCGACTTCATCCGGTGTCGACACCCGCAAAACGCGCAGAACGCTCGCGCCAAGGAGCACATCTCGCGCAGCGCGCCACAACAGGACGGACTTTCCAGCACCGGACGGCCCGAGCAAGAAGGCGTACCGGTGTGAGGTGAAGCCATCCAGGATGGCCTGCATTTCCATGGACCGGACAACGTCGAGCCCCGCTCCAATCAGGCCAGGGGCACCTTCTGCCCCCAGAAAGAACTGGTCTTTTGTCAGCTTCGAGGTCGTGACGTAGCTGGCAGGTACGCAGACACCGGCTGACACAGCTTCATCCAAGCAGTCGAGGCCAACCGTCGATTGAACTTCCACGAGGACCGAATCTACGTCTCCCGCGGTTATCGTCTTCGCCGATTGAGCCGTCGTGGCTCGTTGATCGGCGGACGCCGCAGCAACCAGATCGTACATTCGACTGACCGCGAAGCCGGATACAGCTGGAGGGACGCCAAGGCTATCTACCAAGAGTTTTTCCGTCAGCGGACGCAAATCCCACGGAAGCCGGACGAGGAACGTCTTACCCAGCAGCCCCGCCGCAACCTCTTCAGAGATGCCGGCCGACACAAGGTGCTTCGCGACTTCCTTAACTCCGGGGCTGGCATGCGTCTGCATGTCGACACCCCACCCAGCGAAAGTCAGCCCTGACCCGAGTTCTCCGTCCGTCACCACGGCTACCGGACGGCCAGCGGCGTATTGGTGTGCGTGAAAGACAGCGTCGGCAAGTCGTGACGCAGCCATCCGGCCGTTCCCAGCAGCAAGTTCTTTCATCTGCACATAGGTGACCAAGCCGTCCGCATCCCTGCAATCAACGTCCTCAATTCCCTCTGGAGTGAAGTGCCTGAACTTCAATAGACCGATGCGGCCCATCACGAGCAAATAAGTTGTAACCTCGATCTGCCATGAAACCCCCGCCACATTTCTAGCGCCTTGCCGGAGTTGCGACCAAGCCTCATCCGGACCCACGGGGGCATCCTTATCGGTGATGACACGATCATTCGCTTCGCAATCCAGCGCGTTCGTGATCGGAGGATCTGATTGCAGCGACCGTGGACCCTTGTGCCGTCGCCGGACTGGACGTTGTGCGGGCCCCATGGCGCTCCCCTCGCGATTCAGTGGTTGGAATCCAGGAGCGTCCCGCTCCAATCGGCCAGTCTATTGGCTCCGGGGACCGTTCCATGCGAACGCCCGAACATAGGCATTCAGCGTCACTGAGCGTCACGTTCATTAGTGCGCGTGGGGACCAAGAGAGCCGTTGCCTCAGGGTTCGGAAGGAGCCGACAAACGGCTTCGTACGGCATTCCGATGTGGCAGCCGCCGTTGCCTGGGCTTTCGGGAAGAACCCGCAAACTGCCCCTTGAGTCCGCCTTTGATCACAGCAGCCGTTGGAGGCGAGAACAAATCCAGAATGTCCACGCCGAGAACGTCAGCAATATCCCATAACCGTTCGTAAGCAACACTCTTACGGCCCCACTCGATGCCAATAACCATGTTGCGGCTGAGCTGCGCCTCCAGGGCTAAGGACTCCTGCGTGAGCTCACGTAAGAGTCGGAGTTCGCGGATGCGCGAGCCGACCTGCTGACGGCGCTTCTCCCACCGCTGCAGCTGCTCTACGGGAGTCTGGGAAGGTCTGATGGGCACACCCCATGCCACTAGAATGGAGCATAATTGTCTGCTCCACTAGTGATACATGAGAGACAAATCACCGCCGCAAGCGAAAGGCCTTCCAATGGGAGTCTCAGTCATTCTCGATCTGAACGAGGACGTATCCGTGCCTGTTTTGAAGCACTTCCTTAGTTACGTACCCGAGGACTTCGAAGTCACGTTCGATCTCCGCATGCAACTCGAAGGCGGTGGGATACCGCAATTCCTCGAGATCCAGCTTCCGGTCCCACCGGAGCGCCCCTAACGACCAGCGGCGCAACCGCAATGGATTCAAGCCCACAATCAATAACGGACGCGACGTCTGGAAGCTTTGCGGTGCGGACCGCCTCGGGGACCCTGTACGCCATGCACTTGGTATCGCCCCGCGAGATCGTGAGGCTCCACGACGATCGGCAGCCTGTGCCGCGATATGCCCATTTACCGACGGCAGAGCTTCGCCGCGACGGCGAGACCATCAGGCTCCTAAAAATTGTGGACATGCATGTGGGGCGACGGGGCCTTATGTGGCTGGACGTCCGTCTCGACGGGATTCCGACGCTCCGTGGCACAACTGAGGTAGTTTCAATCTCTCGCCTCTACGACAGGAGAGCCTCGAGGAGGTCAAGCTGAATCCGGATGGAGCGATCGATAGATGCGCCGTCGAGAACTCCCCCTACGACCGCGGACCGTTCGTCGTCGCCGGCGACTGGCACGGCAACTTGGGGTGGGCCATCGCCACCATCCGATCAGCAGCGCGCGAAGGAGTCAGCACGCTGCTCCACGTGGGAGATTTCGCGTTGGACTGGCCAGGGGCTCTACGTGGCCGATACGAGTCCCGGCTGAACAAGTATCTGCAAGAGTTCGAGATGACGCTGATCCTGTCGGGCGGAAACCACGACAACTGGGATACGCTCGATCGGCTTTCCGTGGAGGAGGACGGGTTGGCGACCTTCCGTTCCAACATCAGGATCTTGCCCAGGGGCGGCCGGACCCAGATCAGCAGCCTCGTTGTGGGTGCCCTAGGCGGGGCCTTCAGTGTGGACCAAGATCATAGGTCCGAGGGAAAGGACTGGTGGAGAAACGAAGAGCCCACACCTGAGGAAGCTCAAAGGTTGATCGCCAGCGGCCCCGTTGACATCCTTATCACGCACGACGCCCCGGCGGGCGTCTCCTTGAAGAGCGAGCTCCAGCTTCCGCCTGACGTCGTCTGCAGGGCAGACCGGACCCGCGCACTACTCCGCGATGTCGTCGATGCTCTTGCCCCTCCCAACGTCTTCTGCGGTCATTGGCATCAGCGAAGGATTCAGGAACTGACCCACCCCGATGGACGCGTATCGCGAGTGGACGTGCTCGACAAGGAGCATTCACGAGTCGGAAACGCGGTGCTTGTTTGGCCCGGTAAAGCTCCACTCCGCATCGAGCCTCTCTACGTGAGAGGCATTTAGCCCGTCATAGGCTCGCGCCATCGGCGCCGACCCGTTCCAGAGTCCGCCACCAAAGGTTTCCCGCATGCTAGGAGTGACAGTCGGATTGGCCTCCGTTCAGAAAAGGGCCAGGCGTGTGTCTTTGAATATGCCCCTACGCATGCTGCTTGCTAGTGCTTTGAAATGCTCTGCCTGCCCGCTCCCTCGCCCCGACATTCGAACGACCCGAGCGCCGCCTAAGGCGGAGGCACCCGTCAATGGTCGAAGGCCGAAACGGCTATGGCCGAAGTCCCCTAGGCCGGTTGACTCCGATAGGAACAAGCCTTATTCCATCCGTTTTGTCCTGGATAGACCGGAGATAGTAGGCGTACAGCGCCTGGGCGTGGCGTGCGTGCATTGCCTTGAGTCGCTTGATCTCCTCATTCTTTTCATTCAGTTTGGCTTCCAGGCCAAGCTGTTCGACTCTTTCCAAAGACCTTCCACTTGTTGCGGAAGCCAGCTCGTTGAACCGCTCGGTTAGCCTGATCCCCTGCGGGCCCCTTCCGGAACTGTCTTGGACGAAGGCCCGGGCAACGGTTGCATGCGACAGCCCAGCGATCTTCTCAATCTGCCGCTTGGTCCGGGACAAAGTTGGGTCATACAACATCGAATCGATTGCGTCGCTGATCTGCTGAAGCGCAGCCTCGCTTACGGGTGTGAAGGGCCTGGACATCAGTGATTGCTCTCTTCGTTGATTATTTCTAGGACGGTCACGAGTTCCGCTCGTTCCTGGCGGTGGGAAGCTTCGAATTCGGGATGAATGCCCGTTACTTCGAGACTGCGATCGATTCGGTCAATTTGGTTTCTAAGGGCAGGGACGTGCGCATCGTGCACTACAGCGTTAGAGCATCTGATGTTTGCACAAAAGTGGCTCGCCAGCTGTGGCCCGTCATCCCCGCAAGCAGCAGCGTGTTTCCGGTACCAGCAGTCATTTACGATTCCGAGGTGATAGTTCTCGGCAGCTGACGCTGCAAGGGCGGCGGCTCGCGTCGGGTCTTTCACGACATTCGCGCGAATGGCGCTGATTTGGGCGCCACCCTCCCCAGCGACTCCGCCCGCCGACACGACTAACCGATGCACTTCATCTCTCACAACAGCGGCACGGTCCTGGGACAGAATCGAAACGGCCGATTCTTTACTGTCGCTGATGTAGCCCGTTGTCTGTCTAAGGGCCATGTGTCCCAGCTGAATGCCAAGACCAAGCTCCAGGCCGGGTTTGGTTGCGGCGAAGACCGAGAACGATCTTCGAAGTGATGTCGCGTGCACGGAACTTTTTGGGTCCAAAGCGATGGGTTGCAAACCAAGCCCCATACCTTTGCCGGGGCGCTGGTTTGGCTCTGCGTTTACAAACTCAATCAGCCGTCGGAGGTCCTTTGTGGGGTCATAAGCTCCCTTTTCTCCACGACTGCCGTCCCTTCCTCCCCGCGAAAATAAACGGGGATGCGTTGCAAGCCGTTCGAGCACCCGAATGGTCTGTTCGACAGCTGGCGGAACCCACCAGCCCCGCTTCACTCCGCCCACCGTTGAATTTCCCTTGATCTGAACCGACCGCAGGACTGAGAGTCCATCCTGTTGGGCAATACAGTCGGACTCCAGCGCCTGAATCTCGCTATCACGCATCCCTGATAGTCCTGAGATTATTGTGTAGCAGGCGCCGCGGAGAACGCTGGGAAGGTATTCGGCCTCTCCGATGCCGACTTCGTCAATCCACCCTCCTGCTGAGCCGTCGTGCGGTACGATCAATCCGCCGAATCGGACGGCACCCGAGCGCACCATCTGCTCTACGAGTCCTGCCGCCCCCGGGTTGTAGGCGTGATGGGAGGGCTTGAAAGAGTTGGTGCTTACGCCGGTAATCCTCGCCAACATGGAGATATTAGGGGTCCCCCGGGGTGCGCCTCCGCTCTTCCCAAACCCTGTGTGAAGGGGAACATAGCCACCCTTGTCGAAGTAGTCATCCAATGCTGCGACGGCAGGCCTCCCGGTATACCCGCGGCTTAGCGCGTTGTGGAGTGGCGCGTCGTGCAGTGCCAAATGTGCCCGCAGAATGACGTCGCTGCAGGATTCGATCACCTTCCAGGACCCCGCAATCAGCGGAGCCCAGGATTCCCAAGGAAGTGGGGGCGTAACGTTTTCGATGCCTCGAACATGTCCAGCGACGCGGGCACCGGTCCGCATTGGCCATGGGACGAACTGGAGGCCGTCGGGCAAAACAGAACTGAACTCCTCCAGGCGCTTGATTAGGACCGTGTAGCCTCGCAACGTGTCGGGTACCAGAGCTCTCCCCTCGGGACGGTGTTTGCCTTCTTGCGCATTGGTGACGAAGCGATCGGCGTCTGCCTGAGTCCAGCCACGAAACGAGTGAAGGCCAGAGGCGTTCCCCCATAGTGCAAGCGTCCGGAGCTGTGTAAACAGTCCGGACAAAGCAGAGACGGGTGCCGGGCGTCCTGGCAGGACGACCCCTCTTTCGACGACGCCAGGATGGGTCGGCCTTCCCCGGAGTGCAAGAAACGTACGAACAGTTTCTTGATAGCCGTCAGGCACCCGTCCGAAGTGCAGCCGCCGAGTCGTATCACTCGGAAAGGCAATTGGGGTATAGTCCCAAAAATCGTCTCCGAACCGCGACCCCTGCGGAAGCAGATCGTGAATATGATCTTGGAAATGGAACGGCCCCCCGAGCGGAGTCCATAGCCTGAGCTCTGCGGCCCTACTCATCAAGTCCCCTTGGTCCATTTCTAATGCCGAGATCCACAAGCACGGCCTGCCCCCGGTCCGATGCTTCGCGGACCTTGTTCGCCGGGAAAAGTTTGAGAATTGAGGTTGTTGATCTATACGTTGGTTCCCAGACTTCCCGCCAGAGCGCGGCGTCCGTAGATGATTCAGGGGCTGAGATCCGACTCATCTCGACCAGTGCCGGCAGGTGCTCCTGCGTAATCACGGCGTTCGGACAGGTAAAGCATTGGCCGGCCAGCGCCACCGGGCAGACCGATCCTTCTGGCGCATGCGGTGAGTCGAGAGGGTCCATGCAATCCGCCAGGCCACCCTTGTGGGCGGAGGATAGGTCGACGCGCGGATCAGTGGGAGTGAGACGATGTGAAGCGCCGACCGAATCGCGAAGGATCTCCTCAGCTTCCGGCGTGATGACGGTGGGCCCGATGGCGCCAGCAAAAAGGCCTTCGATTGTACCAACCAGCAGAGTTCCGGCGTGGGCTCGCAGCGTCGAGCTGTTCGTATAGTGTGCGAGCAGCGTTCGTGAAGTGTGCCTGCGCCCGTCGCGCAAATAGCGCGTGGGCGACACGACCAACTCTCGGCGCACCACCGACTTCCGAAGCCGCGAGAACTGTGCCTTTCCTTCGATTCGCTCTCCATGCACGTAACTGTCGCACCATTGGCGAAAGCTGACATTTGCCCAGTTGACCTGATTAACTTCACCCTTGGACTCCACTAACCACAGCGACCTTTCATTCGTCTGCTGCCTGGCAGCGGCAGTAATCATGACAACTCCCCTGACTGCATGATGCAGGGCGCGATGAAGCTTTCGATTGTAAACCTCGTCATATTTCAGTCCGGAACGCGATTTCGTGTAAGTGATACATACTGAGTCCACGATGTCCGACCGAACCAGCCGCTCGAGGGATGCGCTTCGCGGGACACCGTGACCGGGGGCCGCGCTTGCCACGATGTCGTCATAGGTCAGCTGACGGAGAACTTCGGGAGGCTCACCGGTTGCGAGAGCTAGCAGGATAAACAGCGCCACTAAGACATCTCTTGTAGGTACGGAAGCTCCTTCCTGAGTATCGACGTTGGCGCGAAATACCAACCGGTGCGCGGCACTGCGGAGCCGGCGGAGCTCTCCGTCAGAAAAGTCGGAACGGCCCGCTTTCCGAATATGAGAGAGGCGGGTGGGCCGAGCGAGACGATCTACAACTTTGGCGTGCAGCCGCCCGCTGTCATCGTCGTCAATCCTGCGCAAGAGGGCGAAGAATTGCACAGCCTTGCGGTACGGGCTGTCTGTGGGATGGAGTCGCTGGTGTTCCAAAAGCGACATTTCCCACGCATCAAGGTGTCTGACTCTAAGATCATGGAGTTGAAAGTCAGGTTGGGAAGCCACATCCATCTGTCCCTGGACGTGCTCGCTGAACCGCAGGATCGCCTGCTGTGTCATCCCTGAACTACCAGGAATTTCTGAGGAAACCTCCACCCATTTGTCGGCCAGTTCTGACACGAGAACGGGCACTGCGTAGCGGGTCGGATCTATGTTCGTGAGCCAGCTTCGCCCATATCTGGAACTGACAACGGAGCGGGCGCTGCTTAGGTCGAGGTCCGCACGGATTCTCCTCGTCATTCAACAGTCCATGCGAGGGAGGCAGCCACAGATTGACGAAGCGCTGCGGGGAGCTGCTCCGTATAGCGTTCCGCTGCGTACAGGTAACGCAGCGTAGTTTCCACGTCAGAATGCCCAAGGAGCTGCTGAACCACGACTATGGGCGACGCAAGGAGCTGGTATGGGTCGCCGCCGGTCTGCCGACCTTGGCGCATCAGCGCGGCCAACATTCTGACAGCGAATGTGTGCCGCATAACGTGCGGCGTCACATCGAGATGGGCAGGTGGCCGATCAGGGTGATCAATGCTGGCGACACGTTCCATGGCCTCGTTGAAGAAGTTGTTGACGGTGCGAAGTGCTGGGGGCCTGCCTCCCTCGACGACGAACAAGGTAAGCGGTTCGATAATCCCGTCAGGCCTGACTATGACCGCCCGAGCCCTATCCTCATCGCTGAAGCGCTCAATGCCCATGACCAAGCTACCGACACGAATGTCGTGTCCTCGCCGTGTAGGAATGATAGCGTCGACGACCAGCAAGTCCCCGTTCCGACGTCTCCGGCGGAGCGTTTGCTGGCTTTGTCGAACGATCCTATTCCTATCTGTAGCCCTGTAGAGGTCAACGATGTCTACGAGCGCCTCCGTTACCCAGACGGCTCGGGGACGGCCTCCCTTGCCAAACCGCAAGAAGGACTGCACACCACTTGGGTGCATGGTTGGAGAGGTTGGCACTTCGCAATCGAGGAGAAGCGTTGCTTCTTGTCTGCGGAGTCCCGTGGAGACGAGCAACAGGCCCATGGCATAATTTCTCTCTGCATGACGGGGACGGAGCTCCAAAGGTGCTGGCGCATCTCCGCGTAAGCCAACTTCGAGGAAGAATCTGCTCTGCGCCTCGGTGAGAAATCGTTCTCGACGATGCTCATTCACACGGTCTCGGAGCGTATTTCGTTGGCGAGAGCCCCACCGTGGCACCGGATCTGAGTCAATCCAGCCGCTGGCTTTCGCGTAGCTATAGAAACCCGCGAGTATCGACAGTTCTCCATTCCACGACGTCGGCGCAAGACTTGGGCGTCTATGGTCCCTGTAAGCAACAAGATCTGTGCGGGTCGCTGCAGTCAGATCGACGAGCCCCTGGTGTTCGCGAAGAAACATCAGCAGGCGCCGCAAGACAGGCACATGGTGCTTCAAGAGTCCGTTAGACCGATATGCGTGCTGCCGGGTTGCCTCTAGGAGATACTCGTTGACGAAGCGGACGCTGCCCATGTCGCCGTCCTCTGGAACGAGGAACGGACTGCCATCGGGGACGTCCGAGGTATCGAAGAGTCGGACTACTTCTGGCCACTCGACTGACCCACCTCGAGGTAGCTCGACAGTTGCGCCCGTCTGACGGTCGACTATACCGATATGCAATGAAGCCTCTTAACCAAGAATGGAGGCCTCTCGGTCTGAGAGGCCTCCATCAAGATACGGGGGCGGAGACGATGTCGCATTGTCTCCGAGTGATACTCGCAATCTCTTCCGTCCGTGACATCCTGACCAAACGTCATGAGACACAAAATAGATTGCACATGTGGAGATGGGGGGAATTGAACCCCCGTCCGATGTCGTGTTGTCAGGGCTTCTCCGGGCGCAGTTTGCGTTGGATTTTCTCGGCCCCAGCCATGCTGCAAACAGCTGGCTGATCCGGGCCCAGTCATCTAAGAGTCCCGTTTACCCCGATGACGGAGGTAAACAGCAGTGGCTATCTAAATGACGCCAGGATCCGGGGCAATAGCAACCTCGGGCTGACGGACTGTCTTACTGCTTAGGCAGCGAGAGCGAAGTCAGTGCGTTTTGATTCGGCACTTATTGGTTTGCAGACAGCGTTTACGAGATAATTCTGCATCCTCGGCCCGCTTCACCTGTCGCGACTAACATCGTCGAAACCGATCATCCCCGTATTTTTTTATCAAACCCGGACCGGACACTTTCGAATCCTTCCCGGACTACTAATGATAACGCACCGTCTCCGGGAAACATTCCCGGGGGCGGTGACAGCCTGCGGCGCGCTAGCGGCGGTTGCGTTCGCGCATGACGCGCTGGGCCTCGCGCTTGTCCTGCTGTTCGCGCAGCGTCTGGCGCTTGTCGTATTCCTTCTTGCCGCGGGCGACGCCGATTTCGACCTTCGCGCGGCCGTCCACGAAGTACAGCTGCAGCGGCACGATCGTGAAACCCGACTCGCGGATCTTGTGCGAGATCTTCGTGAGCTCTTCGCGGTGCAGCAGCAGCTTGCGGCGGCGGCGCGCGGCGTGGTTCGTCCAGCTCCCCTGGTGATACTCAGGGATGTGGATGCCCTCCATCCACAGCTCGTCGTTGTAGAACGTGCAGAAGCCGTCCACCATCGAGGCATGGCCCTCGCGCAGGGACTTCACTTCCGTGCCCATCAGCGCGATGCCGGCTTCATAGGTGTCAAGGACGTGGTAGTCGTGCCGGGCCTTGCGGTTGGTGGCCACTACCTTACGGCCACTTTCTTTGGGCACGGTAGGACTCCTCGGTTTGTTGGTGGTTCACTCCGGCCAAGTGGTGCGGAGTCTTTCCAGTTTACGGCAGGGCGCCCGCCTCAGCGGATGGCCCGCCGGATGCCCCGTGCGGACTACAGCAGGTTCATCGGGTCCACAGCCCGTCCGTTGAGCCAGGTCTCGAAGTGCGAGTGGCAGCCGGTGGAGTTGCCGGTGGTGCCTGAATAGGCGATCAGCTGCCCCCGGTTGACGTGCTGGCCGACCGAGACCGCCACGGAAGTGTTGTGGTAGTAAATCGTGGTCAGCGAGTTGCCTTGGACCACCCCGTGGGAGATTTTCACGTTGTTGCCGCCGCCGTCGTTGGCCCAGCCGGCCGAGAAGACGGTCCCGGCGGCCGCGGCGTAGACCGGGGTGCCGCAGGCGGCGCCGAAGTCGATGCCGGTGTGCATGTAGCCGCCCTGGCCGTAGAAGTCGATGGTGCCCGGCGGCGTCGCACGCCAGCCGAACCCGGAGGTGATCGGAATATTGCCGGGGAACGGGTGCTGCAGCCCGAAGGCCGACGGTGAGCCCTGGGCCGGCGGGACATACGGCTGGACGGCCTGGCCCTGGGCCCGGGCGGCGGCCGCCGCGGCCTCGGCAATGCGCCGCTGCTCGGCTTCCCAGGCCTCCCGCAGCTTTCGGTCGCGTTCGGCGATTTCGGCGGCGACGGCGTCCTGCTGGGCCTTGACCTGGGCGAGCTGGTTCTGGATGCCGGGCTTGGCGGCCTGGAGTTGGGCGTCGAGCCGGGTGGTGTCGGCGATCAGCTTGTCCACGGCGGCCTTCTTGGCTGCGGCCTCGTCCCGGGCGGCCTTTTCCCGGGCCAGCGCGGCGTCGGCCTTGGCCTTGAGGTCGGTGATTTCAGCCTCGACGGCGGCCAGCCGGGCCTGCGCGTTGACATTGGTGGCGCTCTGCTGGGTGAGCTTGTCCATTGCTGAGTTCTGGCTGCGCAGGGCCTGGTCCGCGAGGTCGATGGTGTCCGTGAGGCTGCTGCCCTGGTTCGATCCGAAGAACAGGGACAGGTTGGACGGGACGCCGCCGGACTTGTAGGCCTGCGTGGCGATCTGTCCGATCAGTTTCCGGGTGTCCGCGATCTTCTGCTTGTCCGCTTCCAGCTGCTGCGTGATTTTTGCCTTGTTCTGCTGTGCCAGGTCCACGCGGGCCGCGAGGGCCTGCACTTCCTGGACCGCGCCGGCCACGCGGCCCTGGGCGTCCGTGAGGGCCTGCTGGGCGCCGGGGAGCTGGCCCTGGTACAGGACCAGGTCTGCCGCGGCCTGGGCGATCCGGCCGTCCACGAATTCGAGGGAGTGCTGGACCCGTGCGGCCTCCTCGCGCAGCGCGGCCTGCTGGTCCTCGAGGTCGTCGGCGAATGCCGCCGGACCCGAGGCCCCCATGGTCCCGGCCAGGACCAGCGCCAGGGTGGCGCTGATCATCCGGCTGCGGCTTCCCACCAGGCGGTGCCGGAGGGACTGCCGGAAGGGGCGGCGGGCCATCGGTGTCATAAGCATTCCCTTTTCGTTGCGCAAAGCTAGACCCGCAAGTACCGGCGGAGGGTCAGCAGGGAGGAAATTCCGGCCAGGACGACGCCCAGGCCAATCAGGGCAGGCACCAGGATCAGCGTCTGCCCGGGCGAGATGAACGCGGTGTCCGGATACTGCTTGGACATCACGCCCTCGAGGAAGAAGTGGGCCACGGCCCACAGGGTGCCGGAGGCCAGGGCCGCACCGATCACCGCGGCGATGACGCCTTCGAGGATGAACGGCAGCTGGATGACCATCTTGGACGCGCCCACCAGGCGCATGATGCCTGTTTCCCGGCGGCGGCTGAACGCGGAGAGCCGGATGGTGGTCGCGATCAGCAGGATGGCGCAAATGATCATGACGCCGGCGATGCTCACGGCCACCAGCGACGCCGCGTTCATGGCCGAGAACAGCCGCTCCAGCAGCTGCCGCTGGTCGATCACGGTCTCCACGCCGGCCTGGGAGGAGAAGGTCTCGGAAATGATCTCGTACTTCTCCGGGTCCTTCATGTTGATCCGGAAGGACGCCGGCAGCTGGTCCGGGGTCACGGAGTCCACGATCGGGGAATTGGAGAACTGTTCCTTGAAGTGCTTGTAGGCGTCGTCCTTGGACTCGTACTGGAAGTCGTTGACGTACTGCGCCACCGCGGGAGACTGCAGCAGCGTGCGCAGGTTGTCCTCCTGCTCCGGCGTCGCGGGCCCGGTGGCGCAGCCGGGCGCCGTCGAACCGTCACTGCAGAGGAAGATGGCCACCTGGACTTTGTCGTACCAGTAGCCCTTCATCTGGTTGATCTGCAGCTGCAGCATGCCGGCGGCGCCGACGAAGGTCAGCGACACGAAAGTCACCAGGATCACGGAGATCACCATGGACAGGTTGCGGCGCAGGCCGCTGCCGATCTCGCCCAGGACGAATGCAAGCCTCACGCCTGGCCCTCCCCTGCGGTGCGGAGTTCGGCGCGGGCTTCGGCGCGTGACCCTGCCCGGGGCAGGATAACTTGCGGCTGTTCGTCCCGTCCGCTGGCGTCGCGCAGGCGGCGCGACTGGCCCACGACGGGAATCATGGAGGTGTAGAGGGCCTTGGCCTCGTCGCGGATCACGACCCCGTTCTTCAGTTCCACCACCCGTTTGCGCATTTCGTTGACGATGTCGTCGTCGTGCGTGGCCATCACCACGGTGGTGCCGTTCTGGTTGATCTTGTCCAGCACGCCCATGATGCCCATCGAGGTGGTGGGGTCCAGGTTTCCGGTCGGCTCGTCGGCCAGCAGGATGCCGGGGCGGTTCACGACGGCGCGGGCGATCGCCACGCGCTGCTGCTCGCCGCCGGAGAGCTCGTGCGGGAGACGGTTTTCCTTGCCTTCCAGACCGACGGTCTTCAGGACCTCGGGGACGGTGTCGCGGATGACGCTGCGGCTCTTGCCGATGACCTGCATGGCGAAGGCGACGTTGGCGAAGACGGTCTTCTGCGGCAGCAGGCGGAAGTCCTGGAAGACGACGCCGATTCCCCGGCGCAGGCGCGGTACCCGCCAGCTGGAGATGTTGGCGACGTTCTGGCCGGCGACGTAGACGGCGCCGGAGGAGGCGCGGTCCTCTTTGAGGACCAGGCGTAGGAAGGTCGATTTGCCGGAGCCGGAAGCTCCGACGAGGAAGGCGAATTCGCCACGGTCGATCTCAAGGTTGATCGAATCCAGCGCCGGCCGCGCCTTCTGGTCATAGACCTTGGTGACATTTTCGAAACGGATCATGGCCCTTAGTACCCTGCAGGACGAGGCCGCGGGGGCCCGGTTCTGCTGCCGGCGCAAGGGCTTTCGTTTGGGGGAAGTAGAGCTCCGGCCCCTCGACTATACGCACGGGTAACGGCGGATCGGCCGGAACGGCGGGGTGTGTCGCGCGATTGTCAGGGACCTCCCAGTGGAGGCTCCCAGCCGGGCTCCGGGCCTACTTCTCGGCGTTACGGTTGTCCGTCCGCCAGCGGATCCCGGCGTCGATGAAGTCGTCGATTTCGCCGTCGAACACGGCCGAGGTGTTGCCGACCTCGTGCTCGGTGCGGAGGTCCTTGACCATCTGGTACGGGTTCAGGACGTAGGAGCGCATCTGGTCGCCCCAGGAGGCCTTGACGTCGCCGGCGAACGCCTTCTTCTCGGCGTCCTCCTGTTCCTTCTTTAGCAGCAGCAGGCGGGACTGCAGCACCCGCAGGGCGGCGGCGCGGTTCTGCAGCTGCGATTTCTCGTTCTGCATGGACACCACGGTGCCGGTGGGGATGTGGGTCAGGCGCACCGCGGAGTCGGTGGTGTTGACCGACTGGCCGCCGGGGCCGGAGGAGCGGAAGACGTCCACGCGGATCTCGTTGTCCGGAATGTCGATGGAGTCCGTCTGCTCGATCAGCGGGATCACTTCCACGGCCGCGAAGGAGGTCTGGCGGCGGCCCTGGTTGTCGAAGGGGCTGATCCGGACCAGGCGGTGGGTGCCGGCCTCGACGCTCAGCGTGCCGAAGGCATACGGCGCCTTGACCTCGAACGTGGCGGACTTCAGCCCGGCTTCTTCGGCGTAGGAGGTGTCCATGATGGTGGTCGGGTAGCCGTGGCGTTCGGCCCAGCGCAGGTACATGCGCAGCAGCATTTCGGCGAAGTCCGCCGCGTCCACGCCACCGGCGCCGGCGCGGATGGTCACCACGGCTTCGCGTTCGTCGAATTCGCCGGAGAGCAGGGTGACGACTTCGAGGTCGGCCAGCGCCTTGCGGACCGATTCGAGTTCCGCGGCGGCCTCGCCCATGGAGTCGGCGTCGTCCTCGTCCTGGCCGAGTTCCACGAGGACCTCGAGGTCGTCGATCCTGGCCACGAGCTTGTTGAGCCGTTCGAGCTCGGTCTGCTTGTGCGAGAGCTTCGAGGTGATGACCTGGGCGGCGGCGGGGTCGTCCCACAGATTGGGTTCACCGGCCCGCTCGCTGAGCTCGGCGATGTCTT
This sequence comes from Arthrobacter sp. 131MFCol6.1, assembly GCF_000374925.1. Classification (GTDB taxonomy): domain Bacteria; phylum Actinomycetota; class Actinomycetes; order Actinomycetales; family Micrococcaceae; genus Arthrobacter. The sequence goes on along the minus strand of NZ_KB895549.1, from coordinate 82,485 downwards.
CCTTGAGCGCCTCGACGTTCGAGACGTTCTCGATGGACGCATAGGTGGCCCGCAGCGCGCGGATTTCAGCGGGAAAATCAATGTTTGCCATGGTTTTTTAAGCCTACGCTATGTGTCCTAGCCCCCTGACCCGCCCGCTTGCCCTACAGCCGGTTGCCCTATCACTTTGGGTTGCCTGAAGGCCTGCTTGGCAGCATCTAGTGATAGGGCAACCGGGGTGGTGGGCCAGCAGCTCAGCGGCTGAGGCGCAGCTCAGCGGCTGAGGCGGGAGCGCGCCGTCGACGTCGCCTCGATCCGGATGCCGTCCGGCACCAGGAAGTTCACCACCGGCGGATGGACGACTGCGCTCAGCACCACGACGGCGGTGGCACCGTCCGGGCTGCCGGTGGAGGGCGCCACGCTTAGGGCGCTGAAGCGGTCGAACGCTCCATTGCGGCCCAGATAGTCGACGGCGGCGCTGCGTACCCTCGCCCCGCTGAGGACGGCGGACGGTGTACCGCCGGCGTTGCCCAGCTGGCCGAGCGTGAAACTGTCCGCAGCGGCCACCGAGGCGCCGTCCGCGACGGAGAGCAGTTTCTTGTGTTCGAGGTAGACGCTGGAGGCCGCCATCACGACGGTGGCGACCAGCAGGGCAATCAGCATGAAGCCGATGCTCAGCACCAGCACCTGCCCCTCCTGCCGGCGGCCCCGGGGCCGGGCTCTCACCGGAACCTGCCCACCAGTTGGGTTGCCGACGCGCTGAGCTGGCTCGCGTTCAGATGCAGTGCGTCGCTGAACGGCACATACGGCAGGGGCACTGAGAGGTGGACGGTGACCGTCACCGCCGAGCCGGGAGCCAGGCAGTCGGCAGGCTCGCAGCGGGTGTCGACGCTGGCGTTTTCCCCCGGTTGGCCGTAGTCGGCGAGCGCCAGCAGCACGGCTTGCTCGGCGGCGGCCCGTCCGCTCGCGGCGTCCGGCTGGGCAACGTAGACCTTGGCGGCCTGGTCAGCGGCGCCGACGACCGCGAACGACCCGCCCTGGATCTGAGCGACGGTGATGATGAAGTACACCAGCGGCACCATCAGCAGCGCGGACAGGAAGACGAACTCGACCACGGCGCTCCCCTCTTCCGCCGAGGTGCCGGGCTCCGGCCATTCAACGCTGGATAGCCGCATGGCCCTTCACCTCCAAGAGCGCCCGCGGACCGATGAAGCCGATGACCGGCAGGGGTGCCCGGACGGTCACCTCCAGTGTGCGGATGCCCTGGAACGTCGATTCGCTCGTGGCCACGTCCCGGGCGAAATCCGGGTTGAGCGCCGCGGTGATCAGCTGGACAGTCCGGTCCCTGGCGTCCCCGCCGTTGCGGTCGGCCAGCGTGCCGTATCTGGCGCCCGAGGCGGCGGCGTCGATGAGCGTATTCCGGACGTGAAGTACCAGGGTGAGCTGGACGATCGCGAGGAAGAGCAAGGTGAGCATGGCACCGATCAGCACGAAGTCCACCACGGCGGCGCCGCGCTGAACATCCTTGCGGTGCTGCCGGCTATTGCCGTGGCGCCCGGTCCCCCCGCCCAGGGCTGCCATTGCCTACTGTCCGACCTTGTCCATGGCCTGGTTGAAGAGTCCCTCGAGGGCAGGACCGGCCAGGGCGAGCAGGGCGGCCACGAGGACAGCCGACATGAGGGTGATCATGACCCAGCCGGGGACGTCGCCGCGCTGGGAATGGGCGACTCCCGCGTCAGAGTGGTCCCCCGCCCGCGGTCGCGACGGAGCAGACCACCAGGTCAACATGCTGAGCGCGCAGGCCGCCAATGCCGCCCGGGTTCCGAAGTTCTTCACCGTGTCCTCTTTCCTGGTTTTGGTTTTTTGGATTTTCTGTTTTCCTGGAGTCCTGTTTTTGGATCTGATGGTTCGCGATGTGTCGCCGGCGGATCGTGCTGCACGCCAGGCTGGCCGGCGAGCTGCAGGGCGTTCTTCGTATCCTGTTCCCTCCTCGTATGACTTTTCTTGGGTCCTGCCCGTGCCGGCCGGGTGGGCCGCCCCCGGCTGTTGGTCGTCGTCGTGCGCGGCGCCTAGAGTCCGAGACTGATGGCGGCCAGACCGGGGAAGACGGCGAAGATGACCGTAAGCGGAAGAACGCCAAAGACAAGTGGCACCATCATGCCGATTTCCTTCTTGCCGGCGGATTCCATGAGCTCCCTCTTGGCTGTGTCCCGGACATCCTGTGCCTGCGCCCGGAGGACGTCGGCGAGGGGTGTTCCACGTTCGACGGCCACGATCATCCCGTCCACGAAACGGAGCAGCGGCCCTTGATCGGTCCTGGACGAGAACTCGTGGAGGGCTTCCACGAGGGGCTTCCCGGACCGGGTCTCGGCGAGGACACGGCCGAATTCCTGCGACAGTTCACCCCGCGCGCTGCGGCAGACCCTGTCCAGGGCACCGGTGGCACTTTCGCCGGCGCTGACGGCCAGGGCCATGAGTTCGGCGATGCTCGGAAACTCCGCCATCATCCGCGTCTCCCGTTTCTTGATGTGCGCGCCCAACAGGTAGTCCCGGAGCAGGAATCCGCCGACGGCGCTTCCCACGACGGCCACGACGGCGACGAACGGGCTGAAGCGGCCGACCGAGCCGGCGAGCGCCACAACTCCTATCGCCAGGACGAAGCCGCCCGCCGCCCACAGGAGCTGTTCAGCCCGGAAGTCTACGGCTGTTTTGGTGCTGCCGGCGCGGGCAAGCCTGCGGTTCAAGGCTGTTGATCCAAGGTTGATCCGGCCCAGGGACCTGGCACCGTCCCGGATCGCCGGGCGGAGGATTCGTTCCAGCGGCCCAAACGGCGTGACATTCCGCGGGGCGGTGCGCAGAAGCCGGGATTCCAGGTTGTGGGTTCGCAGTTGCGGTTCGATACGTTCCACGAACGTCGTTGGGCGCATGAAAGGCAGCCGGACGAGGAACAGCCACAGTCCGGCCCCGAGCACAGCCCCGCACACCGTGGCGCCAGCCATCAGCCCGGTCATCGGAGGACCCGCTGTTCTTCCGGCAGCGCCCCGATGCGCAGCATGAGGGCGTAGGACAGCAGGGAGACGGCCAGGCCGCCCAAAAGGACGGCAGCGCCGACCGGGGTGTTGTACGCCATCACGGCCTCAGGACGGCTGGCCAGCAACACCAGGACAATCCAGGGCGCAGCGACCGCGAGGCGTGCGGCGTTGACGGTCCAGGACTGCCTTGCCTCCAGTTCACTCCGGGTCCTGGCACTCTCCCGCAAGAACTCCGCGAGGGTGCCCAGCAGCCTCCCGAGGTCCGAGCCGCCCACCTCCCGGGTGAGCCGGAGGGCCTCGACAATCCGGTCCGCCACGGGATCGGCCAGACGGTCCTTGAGCCGGGTGAGTGAGGGATCGAATTGGCCTCCCGACCGGTAGTCGGAGCCAAAGTCCACAAACACGTGGCGAAGCTCCACGGGGCCCTTGTCGCCCAGCTGGATAAGGGCCTCCGGCAGTGACAGGCCGGCCCTGATGGCTGAGCGCAAATGATCAACGACGTCGGGCCAGAGCTGGCGGAGGACAGCCGTGCGCTTTCTGGCACGCCACCGGACCATCGCCATCGGCAGCCAGCCGCCAAACAGGCCAAAGCATCCCGAGATCGGCCAGGACCCGGTGACTGCGAAGAACGCGAGCGTTGTGAATGCCCCGAGCCCAAGGCACGAGGCGAGCAGCCCTGCCGCGCTGACCTTTTCGATGCCCGCCGACCGCAGGAGGTCCTCAAGCCGGCTGGTCCGGGGCTTGCGCGGCACGCTCTCAGGCTTCTCCCACGCGGACCACCAGATCAGCAGGAGACCGGCGCCGCCCAGCATCCCCACCAGCGGCGCCATCACCGCTGCTCCAGCAGCGCTGCGACGTCGTACCCCGAGCGGGCAAACTTTTCCGCGGCGGGCATGGAGTTGGCCTTGGGCAGAAGCTGCCCGTCCGACATCGTGAACACCATGGAAGACTCGATGATCCCGTTTTCCACCCGCCGGCCCAGGGACAGGATCTCGGTGACCTGCCGGCGCCCGCTGGCGTGCCTGCTGCAATGGACCACCAGGTCGATGCAGGACGCGACAGTGGGAACAACGAACGCACTCGAGATGTTGTCGCCGGCGAGCAATGGCAGGGTACAGATTTTTGTCACGGCGTCGTGGGCGGAGTTCGCATGTACGGTGCACATCCCGGGGAGGCCGGAATTCAAAGCGATGAGCATGTCCAGGCTCTCGGCCTCCCGGACCTCCCCGACCACCAGCCGGTCCGGCCGCATGCGCAGGGCCTCCTTGACCAGGCGGCGCAGTGGAATCTCGCCTTGCCCCTCCAGGTTCGGCTGACGGCACTGAAGACCGACGACGTCGCGGAGCGGCAACTGCAGCTCGAAGATTTCCTCCACCGTTATGACCCGTTCGCGGGTGCCGATGCTGGCGGCGAGGCAATTGAGCATGGTGGTTTTGCCCGCCTGTGTGGCGCCCGAGACCAGGATGTTGAGGCCGCTGGCGACGGCCGCACCGAGGAACCTGGCCGCCTGCGGGGTCAGCGTGCCCAGCTCCACCAGGTGCTCGAGCCGGCTGGCTTTGACCACGAACTTGCGGATATTGATGGCCCAGTGACGCCGGGTGACGTCCGGGATCACGACGTGCAGCCTGGAGCCGTCCGGGAGCGCCGCATCCACGAACGGGGAGGACATGTCCAGGCGCCGGCCCGAGCTCTTCAACATCCGTTCCACAAGGTCCCGGACCTGCTGGTCCGTCAGCGAAACGGAGGTCAGCTCCGATTCGCCATTGCGCGCCACATAGATTTCATTCGGCGCGTTGAGCCAGATTTCCTCGATGCCCGGGTCGTCCAGGAGTGGCTGGAGTGCACCAAAGCCCGCCACAGCGTCGAAGACAAATCTCCGGGCCGACTCCAACGGGCCCAGCGGGGGCAGCGGCGCCAGAAGGGCCCGTTCGTCGTAGTCGCTGACCGCCGCCTCGACCAGGCGCCGGACTTCGCCGGACTCCCGCAGGGGGTCAAGGCCCCGCCGGCGGATCAGTTCACGGACCTCGTCCTCAACAATGCGTACAGCCTCCACGCGGACCCCCATATGACTGCCGCCCGTGTCTCGGGGCGATGGGGTTAAAACTAGGGGCGGGCCACCGGCCCGACAAGGGGTGCCGGGCGCCCATGTGGATAACCGGCAGGTTTCAACATGACAACTTTCACTTTGGCAACACTTGAATCACTGGTCTCGGATGTCGGCCGGTGTTAGGGTGAGCGCGTTAAGTCAGACATTCTCTCAGCCCGGCCAGCTCTCCTCGTAGCCCCTCGGGCGCGAGACCGTGTGGCGCGGCTCCCACAGCGTGCCATTGCCCCGGAGCGGAACATGAAGCGCACCCCACATCCCCCCACCAGCCACCGATGCCGCCGGGCCGGGGCCATCCTCCTCGCCGCCACCCTGCTGGCCATCACCGGTGTTCCGGCGCCGGCAACCGCCGTCGAGCCGCCGGCCACGCCCTCGGCGTCTGCCACCGCGTCCGCCACGCCGGCTGCCACCCCGACGCCGAAGGTCACGAGCACCGTTCCGGCGCCATCCGCAACGGCCCGCCCGGCCGCCACGACCGCCCCGGCACCGGCCCCCTCACCGGCCCCCTCACCGACGGCAACGCAGGCAGCGGCACAGGCCGCGGCGGCGCCGGACGCCATCAAGGACCGGGCGGCCATGGCCGCGGCGGTCGGCCCCGGTGGTGCCGAGATGGGCCAGCGCTCCGCCCGGGTCAGCGCTCCCTCGCCACTTCTGAAGGCGACCACCCAGTCAGCCGCCATTGAATCGCTCACCACGCAGGGCACGTGGTCGCCGTCGTACGGCGTCAAAGGCCTGGACGTCAGCGGCCACCAGACCAGCGTCAACTGGCAGAGCCAGTGGAACATGGGCGCCCGCTTCGCCTACGTCAAAGCCAGCGAAGGCAACTACTTCACCAACGATTCCTTCGCCGCCCAGTACGACGGCGCCCGCAGCGTCGGCATGATCCGGGGCGCTTACCACTTCGCGATCCCGAACTGGTCCTCGGGAGCAGACCAGGCACGCTTCTTCGTCCAGAACGGCGGCGGCTGGAGTGCCGACGGGCGGACCATGCCCCCGGTCCTCGACTTCGAATTCAACCCCTACGCCGGCCGCACCATCAACGGCTTCTACTTCGGCAACACCTGCTACGGCATGTCCCCCTCGCAACTGACGTCCTGGGTGCGCGACTTCGGGAACACCATGCGGGCCCTCACGGGCCGCCTTCCCGTCATCTACACCAACACGTCGTGGTGGAACCAGTGCACGGCCAACGCGCCGGGCTTCGGCGACTACCCGCTGTGGGTCGCGTCATACCCGCTCTCCGCCACAGACAACGCCGGGCCCGTCCCCTCCAGCTGGAGCGTTTTCAGCATGTGGCAATACAGCAGCACCGGGCCGTTCGTGGGCGACTCCAATATCTGGAACGGCGACTACGCCTCACTCCAGCGCTTCGCCGGGACGCCGCTGCCCACCGGCTCCTTCGACGATGTCTCCGTGACCCGCGACGGCGCCGCGGTCTCCCTGCGGGCCCGGGGCTGGTCGGCAGACCTGGCCAGGACATCGTCCTCGATCCAGACCCACATTTACGTCACTGATCCGTCCGGAACCACCAAGGGCTACGCCTGGCAGGCCAACAAGCCCCGGCCGGACGTTGACCAGGCACTCGGTTACGGTCCGTTGCACGGCTTCGACGGCACGGTCCGGATCACGGCTTCGGGCACCTACAAGGTCTGCGCCTACGCCATCGGATCCTTCGGCAACACACTCCTGGACTGCAAGTCACTCCGGGCCACCGGGGTGGAGGCACCGACGGGGTCCTTCGACAGCTTCGGCCAGGTCCGCACGGCCGACAAGGTCACGCTGCAGCTCAAGGGCTGGGCGGCCGACCTCGCCAACCCCTCGGTCTCCAGCTACGCCGACGCCTACGTCACCGACCCGGCCGGGAAAACCACCGGATACCGGATGACGGCCAACGTCGCCCGGAAGGATGTGGCGGACGCGACCGGCCTGGGGCTGGCCCACGGCTTCGACTACCAGGTCAAAGCCACCGTTCCGGGATCGTACCGTGCGTGCGTCTACGGGATCGGGCGAAACGCCAACGTGCTGCTGTCCTGCAGGACCACAAATGTCCAGGCCAACCCGGCACCGTTCGGCTCCTACGATTCAGTGTCCCTCACCCTGGCGCCCAACGCGGCGAACTTCCAGGTGAGCGGATGGGCACTCGATCCGGTGCAGCCAGGGAAGAGCGTGCCCGTGCACGTCTACGTCCAGTCGCCCAACGGAACCAATCCCGGCTACGCCTTCACCGCAAACCGCCAGCGCCCGGACGTCAATGCCGCGCTGCACACGGTCGGTGACCACGGTTTCCAGGTCTCCGTCCCGCTGACCCGTGCCGGGAAGTACACCGTGTGCGCCTACGCCATCGGCATCGCCCCGGTCACGGCCGGCAATACGCTGCTGGGCTGCAAGTCCATCAGCGCAAGCCCAACCCCGGCCACCATGGGTTACCTGGATGCGGCCTCAATCCAGGTCGCCAGCGGCAAAGCCTCCATCAGGGCCTCGGGCTGGACCCTGGATCCGTCCTTCCCGGCCTCATCGATCCCGGACCACGTCTACGTGACCTCGCCTGACGGCGTCCGGAAGGGATACGCCTTCATGGCCGACCAGAAGCGCCCGGACGTCAACCGGGCCCTCGACACGGTCGGAAACCACGGCTTCACGTCATCGGTCCCCATCACCCAGCGCGGCCCGTACCGGGTGTGCGCCTACGGTGTCGCGGTCTCGATGCTGAGCCTGAACAACTCCCTGCTGGGGTGCCAAACGCTCACCTATTAGCCGCCCTGGAATTAGCCGCCCTGGCTGGCGGCGCACCACGCACAACGCAGACCGGCCCCCGCACATGCGGGGGCCGGTCTGCGTTGTGGTGCCCGGGGCTGACCGTTAAAAGGCCAATAAATCAGGAACCGAGGTAGTCGCTCAGCCGCTCAGCCGCGGAGGGCACGGTGAACCCGGTGGCCTTGATCTTGTCCAGCGTGAGGGCGCTGTTCAGCGGCCGCGGCGAGACGGCCTTGCCCTTGAAGTACTCCTCGGTGCTCACACCGGTCACGGCCTCCCGCGGTTTGCCGGAGAGTTCGTAGACGTCCGCGGCGATGTCCGCCCAGGACTGCTGCTCGCCGTCGTTGCTGAGGTTGTAGACGCCGTACTCGGCGCCTGATTCCAGCAGGTGCCGGATGCCGGCGGCGATGTCTTCGGTGAAGCTCAGCCGCCCGATCTGGTCGTCAACCACTGACGGTTCGATGCCGCGCTCGGCCAGCGAGGCCATGGTGCGGACAAAGTTGTTGCCCTCACCGATCACCCAGCTGGTGCGCACAATGTAGTGCCGGGGCACCACACTGACGACGGCGTCGCCCGCGGCTTTGGTCTGGCCGTAGACGCCCAGCGGCGCCACCGGCTCCGATTCGTCGTGCGTGGCGCGCGTGCCGTCGAAGACATAGTCCGAGGACACGTGCACCAGGGTGAGGTCGTGTTCGACGGCGGTGCGGGCCAGCCGCGCCACGGCCGTGACGTTGACCGCCCAGGCGGCCGCGCGGCCCTCGGCCGACTCGGCGGCATCCACCGCGGTGTAGGCCGCGGCGTTGATGATCGTGGAGTAGTTCTTCCAGTTCCGTCCGGCAAAGGCGTCCTCGCTGCCGAGGTCAAACTCGTCCCGGCCGGCAAACTCAACGGACGGGTCGCCGTCGTACTGCCGGCGCAGCGCCTTGCCGAGCTGGCCGTTGGCGCCGACCACGAGGACCTTCTTCGGCGGCATCGGCGTGACGTCCGCCAGGCGCGGGTGTGCCTTGTCCTTGTCCGAGAGCTCGGCCTGGTCCAGCGGCACCGGCCAGCTGATGGCCGCGGTTTCGTCGGCGAGGTTCAGGAACGTGTACTGGCCCTGGGCGTCGGCGGACCAGTGGTCGTTGACGAGGTAGGTGTAGGCGGTGTTGTCCTCCAGCGTCTGGAAGGCGTTCCCCACCCCGCGGGGAATGAAGATGGCCTGGCTGGGGTCCATCTCGGCGGTGAACACGGCGCCGAAGGTCGGGCCTTCGCGCAGGTCCACCCAGGCGCCGAAGATCCTGCCGGTCGCCACGGAGATGAACTTGTCCCACGGCTCGGCATGGATGCCGCGGGTGGTGCCGGCGGATTCGTTGAACGAGATGTTGTTCTGCACGGGACGGAAGTCGGGCAGGCCAAGCGCCACCATCTTTTCCCGCTGCCAGTTCTCCTTGAACCAGCCCCGGTTGTCACCGTGGACGGGAAGGTCGTAGAGGACGACGCCGGGGATCGGGGTTTCGTGCGCTGTGAGCTTCTTCGAGAACTCGATCGACATAATCTACTGGCCTTGTTCCTTGTACTTCGCTTCCGTGGCGGCCTTCTGGGGCCGCCACCAGTCCTCGTTGTTCCGGTACCAGGCGATGGTGTCTTCGATGCCGGCCTCGAAGTTGGAGAACTGCGGCTCCCAGCCGAGTTCCTCGCGCAGCTTGGAGGAGTCGATGGCGTACCGCATGTCGTGGCCGGGCCGGTCCACCACGTGGTCGTAGGCATCCGGCGCCTGGCCCATGTGCTTGAGGATCAGTTCGACGACGTCCTTGTTGTTCTTCTCGCCGTCGGCGCCGATCAGGTAGGTCTCCCCGATCCGGCCCTTGGCGATGATCGCCAGGACAGCGGACGAGTGGTCGTTGGCGTGGATCCAGTCGCGGACGTTCTCGCCTTTGCCGTACAGCTTGGGACGGATGCCGTCGATCACGTTGGTGATCTGGCGCGGGATGAACTTCTCCACATGCTGGTACGGGCCGTAGTTGTTGGAGCAGTTGCTGATGGTGGCCTGCAGGCCGAACGACCGCACCCAGGCTCGGACCAGCAGATCCGAGCCCGCCTTGGTGGAGGAATACGGGCTGGAGGGGTTGTAGGGCGTGCTCTCGGTGAACCGCTCCGGGTCATCGAGCTCAAGGTCGCCATAGACCTCGTCGGTGGAGATGTGGTGGAAGCGCTTGTTGTGCTTCCGTGCGGCCTCGATCAGGGTGTAGGTCCCGATGATGTTGGTGTCCAGGAACGGGCGCGGATCATGCAGCGAGTTGTCGTTGTGGGATTCCGCGGCATAATGCACCACGACGTCGGACCCGGCAACCAGGCGCTCCACCACAGCGGCGTCGCAGATGTCGCCCTGCACCAGCGTGAAGCGGTCCGCCGGCAGGCCCGCCAGCGACTCCACATTGCCCGCGTAGGTGAGCTTGTCGAGGACCGTGACGTGGTGGTCGGTGTTCTCCAGTACGTAGTGGACGAAATTGGAGCCGATGAATCCGGCGCCGCCGGTGACGAGGAGTTTCTGCATGAGGCCAGCTTACCGAAAGGCCGTTGCCGGCTCAGACCCGCCGGCGGGTCCTCCGGAGGGCTTCGACCATGAGCCGGACCAGCATCACGCGGGCCGCGACGATCTTCGGCAGCGACCGCAGGCCGGCAGGCGTCTGGTTCGATTCGTGGATCCGGCGGTAAATGGTCGACTCGTCAAGGTGGGTTATCGATCCGGCGACATTGCCGCAGATGGCCAGCCAGAGATCGTGTGATTCCCGGACGTAAGCGGGAATCGGGGTGAAGTAGCGGGCAGCCTCCCGGCGGAAGGCCATGCCGCAGCCGTAGTAGGCCCGGTACCCGATCAGGATGGCGAACAAGTTTGCCAGGTGCCGCCGCGAGTCCGCGGACTTCAGCCGCGGAATCCAGGGCCGGCTCCCGCCGCCCAACATGTCGAAATTGCTCGCGACCACCAAGGAACCGGACAAGGCAGCGAGCATCAGCTCCAGCCGTCCCGGAATCCAGACATCGTCCTGGTCGGACAGGAACACGTACTCCCCCCGGCTCAGCCGGATCGCCTCCTCGAAGCTGCGCACGTACCCCCGGTTGACAGGCGAGCGGACCAGGCGGATCCGCGGATCATCGATGCCCTCCACGATCGCGGCAGTCTCATCGGGGGACGCATCATCGACCACGACGAGCTCGTCGTCGGGACCCAACTCGGCGAGGATGGACGCTATCTGCTCCCGAACAAAGGCCGCACCCTTGTAGGTGGCCATGCACACGCTGGCCCTGATCTTCGGCACGCCGGGGCCATTCTCGTCGTTCATGCGAACCACTCTAGGCGACTCCCGCGCCAGGGGCCGGTGCAGGGCAATCGCGTATCATCGTTAGGTCAAGCCCCCCAGCACGAGGACCGCACCGCATGAGACCCGTTCTGTTCAGGCTTGCAGGCTTCACCCTGTTGCCGCTGCTGGCGCTGGTCCTGCCGTTCCTGCTCCTGCCGGTCGTTTCGCGCGTCGTGGGGGCCGCCGGCTGGTCCAGCATCACCTCCGGCCAGGCCATTGGCATCTTTGCGTCCACCATCATTCTCTGGAGCTGGAACATCTCCGGCCCGGTCGAGATTGCCCGCGCCGGCGCCTTCCCGCTGCGGGCGGCCCTGTATTCCAGGAGCGTCCGTTCGCGGATCCTGCTCGCGGTGATCGTCCTGCCCGTCATGAGCGTGATCGTCGCGCTCGTGGCCCGTGAAGGTTTCCGCCTCGACGCCATCACCATGGCCTGGGCCACGGCGCTGACCGGATTCTCGCCCGCCTGGTACGGCATCGGCACCGGCCAGCCCCGGATCCTCGCCGTCTACGACACGCTCCCCCGTTTCTTCGCGGCCATCCTCAGCGCCCCGGTCATCCTGCTCACCGGACAGGTCTGGACGTACGGGCTGGTCTCGGTCATTACGACGCTGGTGGCATTGGTCGCGTTCCACCGCCGGTTCGGCGAACCCCGGACCTGGCTGCCCCGGAGCCCGCGGAAGGTCGTGCGGGAGATCGTGCCCACCGCGGGCACGGCCGGCATCAACTTCACGGGAAGCGCCTACGGCTCGTCCCCGGTTCCGATCGCCACCGCGACGGTGCCGTCGGCCGCAGCCACGGCCGGTTTCGCCTCGGCGGACTCTATCTACCGCCTGGGGCTCTTCACGATCGTGGCGCTCGGCAACACGTTCCAGGGCTGGACCCTGGAACACGACGCCGCCGACCCGCGCCGCCGCCACTTCGTGGCCATGGCTGCCCACGCGGTCCTGGGGCTTGCCGGCGGGATCTTCCTGACGCTGTTCGGCCCGTGGGTCTCCGGGGTGATGTTCGGCGAAGCCGTCCGCGCGGACACCCTGACGTGCCTGTTCTACGGGGTGTCCTTTTTCTTCATCTCCTCATCAACGCCCCTGATCCGGAACGTGCTGATCCCCGCCCAGCGCCAGAAGTCGGTGCTGTTGTGGACCGCGGTTTCCGCCGTCGTCGGCGTGCTGCTCATGGTGGCGGCCGGACTGGCGGCCAACGTTCCCGGCGTCGCCCTGGGCATGGCCGTGAGCGAAGCCCTCCTGTTCCTTGGCCTGCTGCGTCCCTCCCTCCGGATCCTGCCCGCGGGCGCCCGCGGCCGGGGCCGGAAGGTAGGATCAGCAGCGTGATCGACAGATGCCCGCGCCCGGTCGCCGCCGTCAACGCCGCATTCCGCCGGGTGATCACCAATCCCGAACCGGACGCCGCCCACTCCGTCAGCCGCCTCCGGGCCGTTGATATATTGGAGAACTATGAAAATTCTTGACTCGACCCGTGTGCTGGTCATAATGCCGGCGTGGAACGAAGCCGAGTCCGTGGGGAACACCGTCCGGGAAGTGCTTAGTGTCGGCCGGCCCTACGATGTCCTGGTGGTCAATGATGGCTCCACGGATGCCACCGCGGCGGTCGCGAAAGACGCCGGCGCCACCGTCCTGACGCTGCCGTTCAACCTGGGGGTCGGCGGCGCCATGAGGGCCGGCTTCAAGTACGCCCAGCGCCTCGGTTACCAGCGCGTGATCCAGGTGGACGCCGACGGACAGCACGATCCCCGCAATATCCACGAGGTCCTGGCAGGCCTGGAGCACGCCGACATCTCCATCGGCGCCCGCTTTGCCGACCGCGGCGACTATTCGGTCAGCGGCCCGCGCAAGTGGGCCATGCAGCTCCTCGCCAAGGTCATCTCAGCACTGGCCAAGACCCGGCTCACGGACGTGACCAGCGGCTTCCGGGCCGCGAACGGCCGCGCCATCAACCAGTACCTGGACCACTACCCCGCGGAGTATCTGGGCGACACCATCGACTCCCTGGTGGTGGCGATCCGCTCCGGCTGCCGGGTGACCCAGGTCCCGGTGGAAATGCGCCCGCGCCAAGGCGGTACTCCCAGCCACAACCCCGTCAAGTCCGCCGTCTACCTCGGCCGGTCCGTCTTCGCCCTCATGTTCGCCCTGACCCGAAAGCGGTCCACCATTTCCGACCCCGCGCTGGCCGCCAAAGGAGCCGTCTAATGGGCAACTGGCCCGCCTTTTTCCTTGCCCTGGCGATCGTCGGCGTCGTCTTCGAGATGCTCCGCCGGAAGAAGCTTCGCGAGAAATACGCAGCACTCTGGCTCTTCGTCGGAATCGGCACGCTGGTTCTGGCCGCATTTCCGAGCCTGCTGACGATCGTGGCCGAACGCGTCGGCGTCCAGCTGCCCTCCAATCTGCTGTTCATCATCAGCATCCTGCTGCTGCTCGGTGTCTGCCTGCACTTGTCCTGGGAACTGTCCGTGGTGGAGGACGAGACGCGCACCCTCGCGGAGGAAGTGGCCATCCTCCGGACCATGGTCGAGGGCATGTCCGCCCAGGACGGCGACGCTCCGGCGACGCCGACGACGAAGTAGGAGGCCCCGGTGGCACTGGACATCTTTATCCCCTACTGGGGCGACGTTAACTACATGAAACAGGCCGTCGACAGCGTCCTGGCCCAGACCAGCCCGGACTGGCGCCTGACGGTGGTTGACGACGCCTACCCGGGCGACGACGTTAGACGCTACGTCGAAGCCGCGGACGACCCCCGGATCACCTATATCCGCAAGGAAAAGAACGAGGGCATCACCGAGAACTTCAGGACCTGCGTCTCGCTGGCCAGCCAGGACGTCCTGGTGGTCATGGGATGCGACGACCTTCTGCTGCCGAACTTCGTGGACGTCGTGCTGCGCGCCCACGCCGAATTCCCCGACGCCTGGATTATCCAGCCCGGCGTCCAGATCATCGACGAGGACGGCAAACCCTCCGTCCCCCTGGTGGACATCGTCAAACAGCGGCTGGTCAAGCCGCGCGGCACCGGGTCGCGGCTTGTGGGCGGCGAGCGGCTGGCGGTAAGCCTCCTGCACGGCGACTGGCTCTACTGGCCCTCCCTGGCCTTCCGCCGCGACCGGATCCGGGACTATGACTTCCGTGATGGCTTCCCCGTCATCCAGGACCTCGCCCTCGTCATGGACATGGTGCTTGGCGGGGCCGAACTGTTGATCGTCCCCGATATCTGCTTCGAATACCGCCGGCACACCAGCAGCGCGTCGTCCGCGAAACTCGTCGACGGGTCCCGGTTCATCGGTGAGCGCGACTTCTTCGACTTGGCCGCGGCGCTGTGCACGGCAAAGGGCTGGCGCAAGGCGGCCCGCGCCGCCCGGCTGCGGCTCACGTCCCGTGCCCACGCACTCCTGATCCTCGCCGGCACGCTCCGGCAAAGTGCCTCCGGGACGCTCGGCATCCTCCTGCGGCACTCCTTCGGAAAGTGAGCGATCCCCACGTGACTGGCGAGTCCCCCGTCCCTGCCACGGGCGCCACCGGCGTCACCGGCGTCGTCACCGCATTCCGGCCGACGGCGGCGCTGATCGGCAACGTCGAATCGCTGCGGGAGCAGGTGGACGCCGTCGTGGTGGTTGACGACGGCGGCGGCCCCGGCTACGAGCCGATCTTCGCCGCGCTGGCCGCGGCCGGCGCAGAAGTGGTGCGCCTCCCGCAGAACGCTGGCATCGGCGCCGCCTTGAACGCCGGCATCCGCACGGCCCGCCGACACGGCAACCCGGACTACATCCTGACCGTGGACCAGGACTCGCTTCTGCCCGCGGGCTACGTGCAGGCCCTGCGCCGCGCCGCCGCGGACGCGCGGGCGGCCGGCGTCGAGCCCGGCCTCATCTCCCCGTCCAGGATCCACGGAAACCCGGTGCTGCGCGCCGGGACCCGGAACGGCGTCGCCCTGGGCCGGGAGCCGATCCAGTCGGGCCTCCTGATCCCGGCCGGCACGCTGGACGTCCTTGGCGGGTTCTGGGAAGAGCTCTTCATCGACCTGGTCGACACCGAGTACTACTACCGCGCACTCGCTGCGGGCCTGCCCACCATCCTCGCGGCGGCAGAGTTCGACCACTCCCTCGGGACGATGGTGGAGGCCAAGGTGTTCGGCCGGCCCGTCGCGGCGGGCGGCCGCCCGCTGCAGGTGCGCACCGCCGCGACCTGGCGCTACTACTACATCTTCAGGAACCGCCTCGTCACGGGCCGCCGGTACGCGGTCCGGTATCCCGCCTGGGTGGCCGGCGGTATGTGGGGCGATCTGCGGCATCTGCTGATCGTGACCCTGCTGGCGCCCGGCCGCTCCGCCCGGCTCGGCTCGGCGCTCCGCGGTACCGCCGACGGCCTCCGCGGCCGGACCGGGCGCCGGCATACGGCCTGACACCGCCCAGGAGGCCGGGCCGCCGGGCCTTCCACGGGTTTGGCCGAGTGCAGACCGGTAGGAGAGGATGTATACCATGCGCGGAATTATTCTTGCCGGCGGGACCGGTTCTCGTCTCCATCCCATCACCCACGGCATCAGCAAGCAGCTCGTCCCGGTTTACGACAAGCCGATGATCTACTACCCGCTGTCGACGCTGATCCTGGCCGGCATCCGGGACATCCTGATCATCACCACCCCGCATGACGCCGAGCAGTTCAAGCGCCTCCTCGGCGACGGTTCGCAGTTCGGCATCAGCCTGAGCTATGTCCAGCAGGCGTCCCCCGACGGACTGGCCCAAGCCTTCATCCTCGGCGAGGAGCACATCGGCAACGAGACTGTCGCCCTGGTGCTGGGTGACAACATCTTCTACGGCCAGGGGATGGGAACCCAGCTGCGCAAGCATGAAAACATCGACGGCGGCGCCGTCTTCGGCTACTGGGTCAAGAACCCCAAAGCCTACGGTGTCGTGGAGTTCGACGACGCCGGCCAGGCCGTCTCGCTGGAGGAAAAGCCGGAGCGGCCCAAGTCCCACTACGCCGTCCCCGGCCTGTACTTCTACGACAACGACGTCGTCGGGATCGCCAAGGATCTCAAGCCCTCGCCCCGCGGCGAGCTGGAAATCACCGACGTCAACCGGACCTACCTCGAAAGGGGCAAGCTCCGCGTCGAAATCCTGCCCCGCGGCACCGCCTGGCTGGACACCGGAACCTTCGATGACCTCAACGACGCGTCGAACTTCATCCGCACGGTCGAGAACCGGCAGGGCCTGAAGATCGGTGCCCCGGAGGAAATCGCCTGGCGCCAAGGCTTCCTGAACGATGACGAACTCCGCCAGCGCGCCGAGCCGCTCATCAAGAGCGGGTACGGCGCGTACCTGCTCGAACTCCTGGAGCCGTAACCCTCCATGTGGATGTCCGTCTTACCGCAGGTCCTGATCGCCTGCGCTGTCTTGATCCTGCCCGGGCTGATCATCTCCGTTGCCCTGCGGTTCAGGGGATTCAGCGCCCTGGCGCTTGCCCCCGCGTTGACTGTCGGTGTTGTGGTCATCACCTCCACGTTGGCCCCGTTCCTGAAGGTGAGGTTCGGGCTGCTCCCCGTGGCCGCGGTGGCGGTGGCTCTGTCCCTGCTCGGTTTGTGGGCGGCGCGGTTCCGTCCCTCCGGCCCGGCCGCAACCGGCCTGAACCCGCTGAGGGTGCCGGACGTCCGCGGCGACCTCGCGGCGCTGGCCGGAGCCGTCATCGCCGGAGGGCTCCTCGCCGTCCACAGCGTCCACCTCATCGGCAGCCCGCAGGCCATTTCCCAGACGTATGACGCCGTGTTCCACCTGAATTCGGTCAGGTTTGCCCTGGACACCGGCCAGGCGTCGTCGTTGACCCTGGGTGCCATGACCGGCGGCGGCGCCTACCCGGCCGGCTGGAACGCTGTAGCCACCCTCGTCGCCATGGCGACGGGCGCGAGCGTCCCGCTCGCCGTCAATATCACCAGCATCGTCCTCGCTGCCGTCTTCTGGCCGTTGGGGTGCCTCCTGCTGGCGCGGTCCGTGGTGGGGGGACGCCCGGCCGCCCTGGTCGCCGCAGGCATTGCGGCGGCGTCGCTGGGTGCCTTCCCGCTGCTCATGATGGACTTCGGGGTCCTGTATCCCAACCTGCTGGCCATTAGCGTCCTGCCCTCGAGCGTCGCCCTGGCAGCGGCGTGTGCCGGGTTGACGCCCGGACTTGTCCGCCGCGATCTCGCCTCGATACTGGCCCTGCTGCTGGCGCTCACCGGCCTGATTGTCGCCCATCCCACGACGTTCATGGCCTGGCTGACGTGGACGCTGCCCATGGTGGTGACGCTGGTGTGGCGCTCTGCGGCTGCCCTTCGGCGGAAGCAGGCCCGCGCCCGCTCGTACGTTTTGAGGCTGGCGCTGCCGGTCGCCGGGTACGCCGTCGCTTTCGACCTGCTGTGGACCAATCTGCGCCCACCGCCCGAGGCGTCGTTCTGGGGCCCGTACCAGAGCATTCCGAAGGCCATTGGCGAAGCCGTCACCATCTCCCCCGACGGCCTCGCACTGGCCTGGCTTGTGGCACCGCTCGTATTCCTCGGCCTCTGGGCCTGCTTCCAGGACCGCTGGCAGCGGGTGTGGATCGCAGGCGTCTTCGCATTGTTCACCTACTTGTTCGTTGTGGTCTCCGGCTTTACCAAGTCGGAAACCCGGGACTTCCTCACCGGCGTCTGGTACAACGACAGCTACCGGATTGCCGCCCTGCTGCCGCTGGTTGCGGTCCTGCTGGTCGCCGTCGGCGTTGACTGGGCAGGGCGCCGCATCCTGGCGATGCGCGGCCGGTCGAAGGCCATCGAGCTGGCCCTGGACGGCTCTCCGCGCTGGGGGCGCGCCGGAACGGCAGCCTACCGGTCCGTGGGCATCGCCGCCATCGTGCTGGCCGCCATCGCACTGGGACAGCAGGGCGGCCTGGAGCTGGAGGTCGAGCAGGGCTCAAGAAACTACAGGCTCGCCGCCGATTCGCCGCTGGTCTCCACCGACGAACTCCAGCTCATGAAGCGCCTGCCCCAGACTGTTCCCGAAAATGCGCTGCTGATCGACAACCCGTACACCGGTGCGGCGCTGTCCTACGCGCTGGGCGAGCGCAAGTCCGCCCAGCTCCATGTCATGAGCTACGTCTCCCCGGATGTTCAGCGGATCTACGATTCGATCGGCAATGTGACGACGGACGCCAGCGTGTGCCAGGCGGTCCGGGCGGCGAATGCCTACTACATCCTGGACTTCGGCCCGGTCGAAGTCCACGGCGGAGACCACACTCCGGCCGGCCTGCGCAATCTCGCAGCGAACCCCGGCGTGCAGCTCATCGACAGCCAGGGCGAGGCGAAGCTCTACAAAGTCACCGCCTGCGGGAACTGAACCCAGCAGCCTGCCCTGCCGCCGCGGGGCAGGTTCCGCAGCCTGCCCCGGCGCCCGCCCCGCGGCCGTGGGCTAGAAGCTGAGCTGCCGGGCCAGCGCCGGTGCCAGCGTCTTGGCAAAGGTGTTGGTCATATGGTTGTCCCGGTACACGAGCACGTTGCCGATGACGGCCGGGCAGATTCCCTGCCGGCAAAAGTAGGCGGACATATCAAGAACCTCGACGCCGGGCACGAGTGCTCCGGCCAGCTGCAGGGGGTCTGCGGCGGCGTCGGATGCCGTGAACTGGCACTCGGGCGCATCCCGTCCGTTGACCTGAACGCAGTCCGGCGCCGAAAAATCCGGATACGGCGTGTCAGGCACCACAGCCACGCGGATCCCGGCTTCCCGGAGCGGCTTCAAGAGCTGGACGTAGCCTTTGACGAGTTGTTCCGGGCTGCCCCACGTCCAGTTGAGGGCTTCGCGGTAGCCGGCCGGCGCCATTCCCGATACCACCACCAACCGCGGCCGCACCTGCAGGATGCGCAGCAACGTGGCCTTGTTCTGTTCGGAGCAACTGCGGTACACCGTGGTGCCATTCATCGCCGGCGCTGCCGTGAAGGGGCAACCGTTCCGGACCATGGCCTGCACCTTCCAGCCCCCGGCTGCGCCGGCAATCACGAGCGGATCCACGTACTGCGCGGCGTGTGAGTCCCCGACGACGACCACCGTTTGGGTGGCGTCCGGCGCGCCGAAGACGCATTGGTCGGCCCCGGTGACGGCCGGATTGAATTTCCCGCACGTCTCCGTCCAGGTCAGGGGCACATCCTTCATGGCGACGGCGGGATCGGGCCGGACGGGCACGCCGTCGGGGACGGCGGCGGGCCGGACGGGATCAAACGCCGTCGCGCCAGGATAGTCGCGCAAATCCAAGGCCCCGCTCAGCTGCTGCGACTTGGCTTCGACGACGCCCCACGGCACCGCAGCCGCCACCGTCGACGCCACGAGCAGTCCTGCCGCCAGGACGAAGGCGTTCCGGCGCAGCAATCCCGACCGTCCAGGCCGCGGCGACGGCCCCTGGACGGCCGGCGCGTGCCGGAACTTCTGCTCGACGAGGTGGTACGAGGCGGCCGCCAGCGCCAGGCTGATGGCCACCATCGCGGTGCCCTGGAAGACGCCCGGGGCCCGGCCGAGGTGGAAGACGTAGAACACGACGACGGGCCAATGCCACAGGTACAAGGAGTACGAAAGATCACCGATGTAGGTCACTGGCCGCAGGCTGAGGACCCGGCTTGCCGAGTAGCCGACCGGGCTGCCCGGAGTGGCCGGTCCGGCCGCCGGCGAACCGGCTGTGAGCAGCAGGAATGTCCCCGCGACGGGCAGGAGGGCGATGCTGCCCGGGAAGTCCATCGCAACGGAGAGGGCCATCGCGGAAAAGACGATCACGCCCAAACCGATCCAGCCCGAAAGCCACGCCCGCACCGGGCCCAGGCGCAATTTGGGAATCAGCAGGGCGCCGATGCCCCCGGCGCCCAGCTCCCAGATCCGCGTAGTGGTCGCAAAGTACGCCATGTCGTGCTGGGCGGACGAGAAGACGACGCTGTGGACGAAGGACGCCACCGACACCACCACCAGGATCCATAAGGAGACGGTTTCGATCCGGAGGCGACGTTTCACCGTGACGGCCACTCCCGCCAGCAGGATGACAGGAATGATCAGGTAGAACTGTTCCTCCACCGCCAGGGACCAGAAGTGCTGCACCGGGGACACCAGGGCGGTCGCCGCGGCGTAGCTGTCCACGCTGAAGGCCTGGTTCCAGTTCTGCACTTGCAGGGCGGACATGATGACGTCCAGGGAAATGGACTGCCAACGGTTCTGCGGGAGCAGGACCACGGCGCCCAGCATGGTCGCCAGCAGAACCGTGGTGGCAGCGGGCAGCAGGCGCCTGATCCGTTTCGCGTAGAAGATGGAGAGCCGGATGCGTCCGGTACGCGCCAGTTCCTGGACGAGCGATCCCACGATCAGGAAGCCGGAGATGACGAAAAAGACGTCGACGCCGACAAAGCCGCCGGGGAGAATACCGGGCCAGACGTGATATATGATCACCATGCCCACCGCCAGGGTGCGCAGCCCCTGGATGTCCAGTCGCCGGCCGTTCCTTCCCGCGCTGGAAGCGCCCGCAGGGCCGGCGGGGCCGGTACGCTCGGGGGAACCCTGGGGCTGGGGCAGGACAGCCGCCGACGGCAAAGAGGTCACGGTTCTCTTTCTGTGTTCAAACAACGTCATCGTTATTTTGCGCTATGTGCGCTTGCCGGGAACCTGAAGGGACCATGTCCAGTGGACATGGTCCCTTCAGCTGCGCTGCCGTCACCGGCTGCGGTACCGCCTAGGCCCGCAGCCGGGCAACGGCCTCATCAATAGGTCCGTCGAATAATACGTTGCCATGCTCGAGATAGACACCCCGGGCGCAGATGCGCGACACCAGGTCAAGGTCGTGGCTGACAACCACCAGTGTCTTGCCGTGCCCGGCCAGCTCCTGAATCTTGGCTATGCACTTGCGCTGGAACGGTTCATCTCCGACGGCGAGGATCTCGTCGATCAGGAAGACCTCGGGGTCGGTGTGGACGGCCACGGAAAACGCCAGGCGCAGGTACATGCCGGACGAATAGAACTTGACTTCCGTGTCGATGAATTCGCCGATCTCGGAGAATTCGACGATCGCGTCGAAGCGTTCGTTGATCTGCTTCTCCGTCATCCCCAGGATCGCTCCATTGAGGTACACGTTGTCGCGGCCGGACAGGTCAGGATGGAAACCCGCCCCCACCTCGATCAGCCCGGCCACGCGGCCACGCGTATACACGCTGCCGGAATCCGGGAGCATCACGCCGGAGATGTGCTTGAGCAGGGTGGACTTGCCGGAGCCGTTGAGGCCGAGCAGCGCCACGGTCTCCCCCGTTTCCACCATCAGGGAGACGTCCTTCAGGGCGTGGAACTTCTTGGAAAGATCACCCTTGCGGCCCTTCACGAGCCAGACAACCGCCTCTTTGATGGAACGGGTGTGGCGGAGCACGAACTCCTTGCTGACATTGGAAACTTCAATCGCGTTTGCCATTTAGAGCTCCTGGGCAAAGCGGCCTTCAAGCCGCCGAAAAGTTAGCTGTCCCAGAGCCAGGACCACCAGCGAAATGACCATGCCGACCGGCAGCCACAGACTGAACAGGTTCGGCGGCATCGCGGCCGAACCGTCAGTTGTGGGGTACCAGAAGGCATAGTGGAACAGCTCGACGCCCACCGTGATGGGGTTTGCCTGGTAGAGGGCGAAGAACCCCGGGCCCAGCTTTGATTCCACCATCGTCCAGGAGTACATGACGGGCGATGCCCAGGTCGCCACCATCAGGAGCATGTCAACGAGGTTTTCCGAATCACGGAAATATACGTTGGCGGCCCCGAACAACAGCCCGAGCCCAGTGGCCAGGAAGCCCACAATGGCGAAACCGCCTACCGCAGCCAAGAGCTGGAACGCGTCCGGATGCCACCCGGCAACGACGCATCCGATCACCAGGACAACGAGCTGGGGGAAGAAATGCACGGCCGACACCCAGACCGACGCCACCGGAAACAGCTCCCGGGGAAGATAGATCTTCTTGATCAGGTTGCCGTTGTTCACGATCGATCGCGCGGAGTTCCCGAGGGCTTCGGAGAAGAAGTTGATCAGCACGATTCCGGAGAAGAGATACACGGCATAGTTCGAGAGGCCGTCCGGGTTGCGTGCACTGCGTTCCAGGCCCAGGAAGACGCCCAAGGCCACATAGAACACGATGAACTGCACGGCGGGCTTCACATAGGACCAGAGGAGACCCAGAACGGAGCCGCGGTAGCGGACTTTCAGTTCCTTCCGGACCAGCAGTTTCAGCAGAAAACTGGACTGGCGAAGATCCCGAAATCCACCACCGAGACCCGGGCGGGTCAATTCCCCGGAAATCGTGGTTGTCACGCTATTTCACTTCACTCTGGGTGTGTTCTTCGAAGATTTTCTTCCAGGAATCCAGGGACGTGAGCTCCGGCATCGCCGCCTTGTACTGCTTGCTCAGCGACTGCCAGTCCTTGAGCAGGGCAGCGTGCAGGCGGCTGCTCTCGGTGAGCATCTCCCTCACACGCTTAGGGTCGCGCTTGTACCAGGAAGCGCCGGTTCCCTCGGCGTTGGAGACGATGGCGCTGTCGAACTGCGCGATCCGCCACCAGCGGTTGTCCTGGTGCGCAATGTTGGTCTGCGGACGTTCCGCACTCGTCTTGGTGACCGGGCGGAACAACTGGCGTGCGACCGTCTTGGCAGCCCAGGGAAGGAGGGTGACCCTGGACGGCTGCGACACGCCGTGCCCGCGGCGCGGCGGCTTGTCCATCTTGGGCGTCGGGAACTCGTCCGCGTCGGCCCGGAAAATCGAGTCCGAGTAGCCCGCCATCATCTTACGGATCTCGGGCAGCTTCGAGGGCAGCAGGTCCGGCAGATCGGCCGGGCCCTTGAGAACATCCTCGAGCGCCCAGCCGCGGCCGTGCGCGGTCGCGTACTGCATCGACACGAGGTGCTTGATGTCGGCATACTGCGATTCGCGCACCACGCGGCCGCCGTGCTCGTAAGGGCTGTGGAGCAATGCCGCCACGATCCGGTTGCGGGCATGGAAGTAGGCCTGCCAGCCGACGAGGTCGTCCTTGTCGATCCAGGACACATGCCATACGGCCGAACCCGGCAGCGAGACTGTCGGGAAGCCGTGCGCCTTGGCGCGCAGCCCGTATTCCGAGTCGTCCCACTTGATGAAGAGCGGCAGCGAGAGGCCGATTTCCCGGATGACCGAGGTCGGGATCAGGCACATCCACCAGCCGTTGTAGTCCACATCGCAGCGGCGGTGCAACCAGGAGGTCTGGCGCAGGTTCGAGGACAGGAAATCATGCCCAAGGACCATGTCCTCGCTCGGCAATGACGGCTGGAAGCGGTAGGGGTTGACCACCTCGCCGAACGTGTGGAGAACCGTCCGGTTGTACAGGTCGAACATGTGGCCGCCGACGATCGTCGGGGTCTTGCAGCGGTCCGCGAACGTGAGCAGGCGGATGATGCTTTCAGGCTCCACCACGATGTCGTCGTCCATGAGCAGGACGTAGTCGCTGCCGTTTTCGACGGCCTCGAACATGCCCCGGGCAAAGCCGCCGGAGCCGCCGAGGTTCGACTGGTTGATGATCCGCAGCTTGCCGCCAAGCGACTCATGGACTTCGGCGAAACCGTCCGCGTCCTCGACCTTCTGCGTGCCCTGGTCAACCAGCAGGATTTCCTGGACATGCTTGAGGGCATCGGGGTTCTCGGCCAGCAGCCGAAGGTTGTTGAGGCAGAAGTCGGTCTTGTTCAGCGTCGTGATCTGCAGGGTGACAGAACCGGGCGTGCTCTCAACAGCGGGGCCCTGCCATTCGGCGTCGACCATCACAAGCGGTTCGGAGCCTGCCACGAGGTCGAACCAGTACCAGCCGCCGTCACCGAAAGGCGCAAGGGACAGCTCGAAGGTGTTCTCGGCCGAGCCCTCGACGCGCCGTGTGTCGACACGCTGCAGGGACCCGCGGGCGTTGGACTTGTAGACGATGACCGATCCGGCGCCCTGGGTGCGGACCTGAAGCCGGATTTTGTCCACGGTCGTCCAGCGCCGCCAGTAGCTCGCCGGGAAGGCGTTGAAGTAGCTGCCGAACGAGACCCGCTCCCCCGAACGGACCTTGGTGGAGCTGCGGGACAGGAAGTCCTCAACGTGGGCTTCCTTGGTGGAGCTGCTGAAGGACTGTGCCCTGGCCTTCTTGCCGTCGCCGCTGCCAACCGTGGGAAGCTGGATGCCGGTCGCGGTGCCCATGTCCATGTACAGGGGGACCGTGTCCATCTGGCTGGCGTTGGGCAGGATGACCCGCTGGAGGGTGTCCCACTGCTGGGCGGACTCTACCTGGGTGTCGGTTGCGGCGCTCATGCGTCCACTCCCCCGCTTTCAATCTTGGCGCCGCCCTCGAAGTGCGGGCGGATCTTGTTGTCGAACATGGTCAGGGCCGAGCCGATCGCCATGTGCATGTCCAGGTACTTGTAGGTACCGAGGCGGCCGCCGAAGAGGACATCCTGCTCGGCCGCGGCCAGGTCGCGGTACTTGAGGAGCCGATCGCGGTCCGTGGGCGTGTTGATCGGGTAGTAGGGCTCGTCGCCCTTCTCCGCGGCGCGGGAGAACTCGCGCATAATGACGGTCTTCTCCGACTGGTAGTCGCGCTCCGGGTGGAAGTGCCTCGGTTCGATAATGCGGGTGTACGCGACGTCTTCGTCGTTGTAGTTCACTACCGATGTGCCCTGGAAGTCCCCGACGTCGAGCACCTCTTCTTCGAAATCGATGGTGCGCCAGGACAGATCGCCTTCGGCGTAGTCGAAGTAGCGGTCGACGGGTCCGGTGTAGACGACCGGGATGTTGCCGACCACCTTGCCCTTGCTGTACTCGTGGGACTCATCGAAGAAGTCCGTGTTGAGCCGGACCTCGATGTTGGGGTGTTCGGCCATCTTTTCGATCCACGCCGTGTAGCCGTTGGTCGGAAGGCCCTCGTACTTGTCGTTGAAGTACCGGTTGTCGTAGTTGTAGCGCACCGGAAGGCGGGAGATGATGCCCGCGGGCAGGTCCTTCGGATCCGTCTGCCACTGCTTGCCGGTGTAGTGCTTGATGAACGCCTCGTAGAGCGGGCGGCCGATCAGCTGGATGCCCTTGTCGTTCAGGTTCTGCGGATCGGTGCCGGCCAGTTCGCCGGCCTGCTCCTTGATCAGTTCCTGGGCCTGCCCGGGGGTGAGGTTGGCCCGGAAGAACTGGTTGATCGTGGCCAGGTTGATGGGCAGGGAGTAGACCTCGCCCTTGTGCACGCCGTAGACCTTGTGGACGTAGTTCGTGAACGTCGTGAAGCGGTTCACGTACTCCCACACGCGGTCGTTGGACGTGTGGAAGAGGTGGGCACCGTAACGGTGCACCTCAATGCCGGTCTGCTCTTCCTTTTCGCTGTAGGCGTTGCCGCCAATGTGGTGCCGGCGGTCGATGACGACTACCTTCAAGCCCAGCTCAGTGGCGGCCTGTTCTGCGATTGTCAGGCCGAAAAAGCCCGACCCTACGATGACGAGGTCAGCGGTCACAAACTCTCCTGGTTCGAATGCGGGCAGCGCAATGTTGTGCATTGTCTGCTGGTCTAGCCTACCTGAGACCCGGCGGGTACCGGCGAATCGCGCCTCGCCCCACGGTCCGATACCACCCCCATAACGGGTCCGGGAGCCCCGCCTGGCGGAGGTAGCCACGCCGCTCCGAAGCGTTTTCCACATGGATCATTTTCCCGGGCGCGGCCGGGGCGGAGCATCCCTACTGTGGAACCGGGCCTGTGGAACCGGGCCTGTGGAACCGGGCCTATGGAACCGGGCCGCCGCACGGGAAAGGAGGTCGCGGATGATTTACCACTGCACTCTCGTGCCCAGCACCCTGATCCAGAGCGCGCCCGCGGCGGGTTCGATGCCGGACGGGCAGCTCATTGAGCTGTCCGTCGAGGTCCCCGACCCGTGCCCGGGCGCGGACCTGGAGGCTGCCGTCGCCCGGCGCTACGGGACCGGTGGGCTGTCGGTCCGGGGAGCGCCGGTCGCCGCCATGACCGTTGGCGTGCCTCCCCTGGTCCAGGGTGCCGTACTGGTTGATACGGCGGTGCTGGTTGGGGGTGCCGGGCTGGCTAAGGGGGCGGGGCTGGTTGAGGGCGCTGGGCTGGTTGAGGGTGCAGGGCTGGTGAGCGGATCGGTCGCGGCATTCCGCTCCGGGCCGGGCAAACCGGACACTGCCACGTTGCTGCTCGCCGTGGACAGCGGTCCCGGCGCGGGCATGCTTGTCGCGCTGCGGCGGGGACGGTTCCGGATCGGACGCGGCGGCACCGAGATCGTGATCCCTGATGCTGCGCTCTCCCGGGAGCACGCGCGCCTGGACGTCGCGGACTCGGACGTCACGATCCAGGACCTCGGCAGTGTGAACGGCACCAGCGTCGATGGCCGGAAAGTGCGAATGGCCCCGGTGACGACGGCGTCCTCGATCCGCTGCGGCGATTCCACCATCTCGCTCCGACTCGGGCCGCCGGGCGTACCCGGTGCTGCGGGGGATACCGTGACATCGCTGGCCGGCTCCAGCGTTGCCGCGCCGCTGGTTGTCCGCGGCGCCGCCGCCCCAGGCCACCGGGCCGCCGTGGCGCTGGCCGCGGTGCTGCCGCTCCTGGTCGGCGTCGGCCTGGCACTTCTTACCGGCATGTGGATGTTCCTGGCCTTCACCGCAGTCTCTGGCGTGTCCGTCCTCGTCCCGTTCCTTGCGGGCCGTCGCCAGCGCCGCGAGCTCCATGCCGCTGTGGCGGAGGCCGCCCTGCAGGACCGGGAACGTCGCCGGCAGGCCGCACCGTCCGCGGCGGACCTGACCATTGGTTGCGCGGCCGCGGTACCCCCGGCGGCCCGTGCACGTCACGGGGAGCCGCCGGATATCTGCCTGCGGCTGGGGCTGGCGGACCAGAGGGCGAATATCCGGCTTGAACCACCCGACTCCGGCTTCCGGCCACCCCCGCTCGGCCAAGTGCCCCTGACCTTGGACCCGGTCCCGGCAGTGGTGACTGTCCACGGCCCCGCGCCCGCGACGGCCGGGCTGATGCGCTCGTTCATCCTGCAACTGGCCGCCTATCCTCTGGCGGGCAGCACCCGCCTGCTGCTGCACGGCCCGGCGGACACGGTGCCGTTGCCAGCGCGTTTCCTGCCCGGCGTCACACTGTCCGCAAATGACGCCACCACCGCGGCCCTGCTCGCTGCCGGTCCGGGCGGTCCCGGCAGTACCGGCGATCCCGGGAGTCCGGGCGCTCCAGGCGGACCGGGCGATCCGGGAGGTCCTGCGGGTCAGGGCAGTCCGGGCGGTCCCGGCAGTACCGGCACCGGTGGTCCGGGTCCGGGCGAGGGCTTCGACGGGGGGTTCCTCATTCTTTGGGACACTCCGGCGCGGTCCGGCGCCCCGCCCGGGCCGGACGCTGCCGGCGCCCCGACCGGGCCGGGCGCTGCCGGCGCCGGCCCGGCATTCAGGGCAATGGCGGCGGCACACGGGTGGAAGGTGATCGAGTGCTCGCCGGAGCCGGGTCCCGGCGTGCACCCCGGCATTGTCCTCGGCCGGCGCGGTGCCCTGATCAGGACTGGGTCCCTGCCCCTGGACTTCGTCCCGGATCTGGTCCCGGCCGAGGTCTTTGACCGCTTTTGCCGGGGGTTCAGTGCCACACGGCGCACGCCGGCGACTCCCCCGCCGGCCATCCCGCAGCACTGCAGCCTGGCCGACGTCCTTCCCCTCTCGGCATCGGACATCTCCCGGCGCTGGTCCCGGAGCGGCACGGAGGCCGGGCTGGGTACGCCGGTCGGCGCGGCGATCCGGGGGATCGTGCGGATCGATCTAAAGGCTGACGGTCCGCACTTCCTGGTCGCGGGGACCACGGGTTCCGGGAAGTCGGAGTTCTTGCGGACTCTTGCCGCCGGCCTCGCGGCCAGCCATCCTCCGGACCGGGTCAACCTGCTCTTCATAGATTTCAAGGGCGGCTCCGGCCTGGGCCCGCTCACCGGCCTTCCGCACTGCGTCGGCATGCTAACCGATCTGGGCGCCACACAGGTGGAGCGCACACTGGTTTCCCTGCGGGCCGAGGTCCGGAGGAGGGAGGAGCTGCTCGCCCGGGCCAATGCACCGGACCTCACAGCCTACGAGGCGTCACCGGCCGCCGGACCGCCCGTCCCCTATCTGGTCATCGTCGTTGACGAGTTCAGGATCCTGGTGGACGAAGCGCCCGGCGCCCTCTCCGAACTCATGAGGATTGCCGCCATCGGCAGGTCATTGGGGATCCATCTCGTCATGGCCACCCAGCGCCCGCAGGGAGCCCTGAACGCCGACATCAGGGCCAATGTCACCACCTGCATCGCGCTCCGGGTCCAGTCCGGCTCCGAATCGTTCGACATTATGGGCTCCGGGCTTGCGGCCGCCATTCCCATTGGCCGCCCCGGGCGGGCGTACCTGATCCGCGGTGCACAAGCTCCGGAGGAGTTCCAGACGGCCGCCCTGACGCCCCGGACCGCCCCGCAGGCAGAGGGAACAATCACGGTTCGAACGGTCACGGACGAGCTGACGCGGCCACCGGCAGCCGCAGGTTCCCGCGGCGGCGGCTCCGGCGGACGCGACGCTGACGACGGCGCGGCCCCGACACCGGTCCCGGTTCCTGTTCCGACTCCGGCACAGGGAACGGCCGCGCTCATCGACTCCGCTATAGCCATCTGGGAGGATCTTGGCGCGCGGCGTCCCCGCCGGCCGGTGGCAGATCCCCTGCCGGCCCTGCTGCCGCATCCAGGTCCCGGGCACGCCGAGCGGGACACAGTCCGGCTGGGGCGGGTGGACCTGCCGGAACTCCAAGGCGTCGCGGAGCTGGGCTGGAGTCCTGCCGTACACGGGCATCTGGGCCTTGTCGGCGCTGAGGCCGGCGCCGGCGATCCTGTATTGGCCCTCGCAGTCGATCAGCTCCTGGCCGGCAGCGTCGAGTCGCACCTGTACATACTTGACGCCACCGGCGCTTTCAGCGGCGCCGCGGCGGAGCCCCGGGTCGGCGCGGTGGCCGGGCTGCAGGAAGTGCGCCGGGCCGCCAGGGTGTTGCGGCGGGTCGCCGAAGAAGCCACGTCACGGCTGGGGACGCCGGCGGGCGGGCCGCGGTCCGGACTGGTCCTGGTGCTCAGCGGCTGGGGCGCCTGGGTTTCGGCATTCCGGTCCGGCCCGCTGGCCTGGGCCGAAGACCTCGTTCATGACATCGTGCGGGACGGTTCCCGGGCAGGGATCACTGTCATCGTCTCGGGCGGGCGTGAGCTCGTGACCGCGAGGTTCTTCGCTGGCCTGCCCAACCGGATCTTCTTCCCTTTGGGGTCTACCGACGAAGGCCGGCTTGCATGGCCGCGGCTTCCGGCGCTGGAACCCGTCCCCGGCCGCGTGGCCGTGTTCGGCGCCTTTGTTCCCACGCCTCTGGCGACCGGGCATGCGGCCCAGCTGTTCGAACCAGCAGCCGCGGGCGGGCGGCACGCCACGGGTGCAGCCGTCTCGACGAGTCCCTTCCGGGTGGACGCGCTGCCTGGGTTGGTGACCGTGGACGAGGTGCTGGCCCAGTGCGGCAGCTCCGGTCCAGGGCAGAGGATTCCGGCGCCTGCTGCCGGGTCCAGCGCCTTGCCCGGCACCGCGGACGTCCCGGTCCCGGCGGCCGCGTTGGTCCTCGGGGTCGGCGGCGACGAACTCCGGCCGCAACAGATTCAGTTGCCGCCCGGCGGCGTCCTCGCGGTCCTCGGCGGCCCCGGCTCGGGCAAAAGCACGCTGCTGGCTGCGCTGCCGGGGATGAACCCCGCTTGCGCCTGGCTCGCGCCGCGGCCGGGGACCGATTCCGGCCAGTACTGGTCCGGACTCCACGCCAGCGCGCTCGCAGGCACCCTGGACCGGTCAGCGATTGCGCTCGCAGACGACGCCGATCTGCTCTCACCCGAGGCCAACAGGGCCCTGGCGTCCCTGAACAGTCTGGGCTGGAGGGTGATCCTCACCGCGGGATTTGGCCCGGCCTTTGGGCAACGGGTGGATCTAGCCGCCACCGTGCGTGGCCAGGGACGGGCGGTCCTGATACGTCCGCGGGGGCCCATGGACAGTGAGCCGTTCGGGGTCCGGTTCGATCCGGAGCACAGTCCCCCGCCGGGACGCGCCGTCATCATTTCCGACGGCCGCGCGACGCCGGTCCAGCTGGCTGCGCCCCGCCCTGCCGTCCGGCCGGAGTCTCTCCGGTCCAACGGCGGGGCCGAGCGCATCTCATCTGGGCGGCACGCCGCACGGGACGGACCGCTACAGGGCGGGCGGGGCTCCGGCTGCCCGTGAGGCGAACGCTATGACCCGCTTGTCGAACAGAAGCACGATCGCCGTCACAGCGGGGATCAGCATGGCCAGTCCGGCCACGGGATAGCCGCCGGTCAGGGTGGGGAAGCCGATGGTCAGCAGGAAGAGCTGGGCCACCAGGGCACCGGCCCGAGTCCAGCGGAACCCTCGCAGCAGGAAGCGGGCGACGGCAAAGAGCCAGACGGAGAAGGCCAGCAGGAGGCAGAGCGTAAAGACGGCACCCCAGAAAGAGAGCACTGGCGCCCCGGTCAAAAGCTGGGTCCCGTACCAGATGGCCGCCACGAGCAGCGCCGCGGCTTCCAGTGCCACGATCACGGCGATGACAACAATTCCCCGTGGCCGCACAGGGCTTCCGGCAGGGGCTTCGCCCGGATTCCGCAGCGTATCTGCTGCGGGATGCCCGCCGGCATTTTCACGGAGACTGTCGCCGGGGTTTTCGCGGGGATTCTCACCGGGGTTTTCGCCGGCATTTTCACGGGGGTCTTCAGGGTTCACAGGGGGCCTTGACACACTGGCACACTACCGGACATAGTCGTCTAGATGTGAGGACTCCGCCACTGAATGTGATGCATCGCTCACGGTCTCGAGGCATCTTGGCCTCAATTACCCCTTGTTTACACAGCGTTAACATGACACGCTTAATCCAGATGACCGAGGGGGCCCCAATGGGCCCTTTTCTTATGAAGCCTCTAGTGAATAATTTCACAAAGGCATTTAACGAGTTCCCAGGAATGGAGTGACTGATCAGCATGGATTGGCGTAACCGCGCAGCCTGCCTTGACAAGGACCCGGAGCTGTTTTTCCCCGTAGGAAACACCGGCCCTGCCCTCCTGCAGATCGAGGAAGCGAAAAGTGTTTGCCGGCGCTGCCCCGTCGTGGACACCTGCCTGCAATGGGCATTGGAATCCGGCCAGGATGCCGGAGTGTGGGGCGGCATGAGCGAGGACGAGCGCCGCGCCCTCAAACGCCGCGCAGCACGGGCACGGCGCGCCTCCTAAGCCTGCTGCCGGAGTGCCGGCAGCCATCGTCCTACCCTGCAGCAATGGCCGCGGACCCACAGGTCCGCGGCCATTCTCCGTTTAAGCCCACGCCAGCGCGTTAAGCCGGCGCCAGCGCGGCGCCAAGCTGTCAATGCGGCGCCAAGCTGTCAATGCGGCAAGCTGTCAGCGCGGCGTCAGGCTCAGGACAATCTGGACTGCCGTTCCCCCGCCATCCCTTCCCTGCCAGTGGATGGTGCCGCCGAGTTCACTCATGACCAGTGTGCGGACAATCTGCAGGCCCAGGCCCTCGACATACGGCGTGTCCGGCAGTCCGACGCCGTCGTCCTCCACTGTCACGGTGAGAAGTTCATCCCCGTCCTCGCTCTCAGACCGGTCGGCGAGCAGCCAGACAGTGCCGGTCCTCCCCTCCAGCCCGTGCTCGACGGCGTTCGTGACCAGTTCGTTGATGACGAGGGCCAGCGGGGTGGCGAAGTCGCTCGGCAGTTCGCCGAAGAGGCCCGAACGCTGCGTCTTGACCTGCTGAGAAGGCGAGGCAACCTCGGCCGAGAGCCGGAACTGGCGGCCGATGAGTTCGTCAAAATCAACGCTCTGCGTCAGGCCCTGCGAGAGCGTCTCATGCACGAGGGCAATGGTCGCCACCCGCCGCATGGCCTGCTCGAGTCCCTGCTTGGCCTCGTCACTGACCATGCGCCGCGACTGCATCCGCAGGAGGGCCGCGACAGTCTGCAGGTTGTTCTTCACCCGGTGATGGATTTCGCGGATCGTGGCGTCCTTGGTGACCAGCTCCATCTCCCGGCGGCGCAGCTCCGAGACGTCCCGGCACAGGACCAAGGCGCCGAAGCGCTGCTGTTCGTCGCGCAGCGGGATCGCGCGCAGCGAAAGACTCACGCCGCGTGACTCGATTTCACTGCGCCACGGCATCCGGCCGGTGACGACGAGCGGCAGTGTTTCATCGACCATGCGCCGGTCCCGCAAAAGCCCGGCAGTAACCTCGGCCAGGGACCGGCCCTCGAGCGACTCGCCGTCGCCGAGGCGGCGGAACGCCGAGACCCCGTTGGGGCTGGCGTACTGCACGATCCCCTCGGCGTCGAGCCTGATCAAACCGTCACCCACGCGGGGAGCGCCCCGGCGCGAGCCCGTGGGCGACGCGAAGTCCGGCCACAGCCCCAGGGTTCCCATGCGCAGCAGATCGTACGCGCATTGCCGGTAGGTGAGCTCGAGCCGGGAGGGCATCCGCGAACTCGAAAGGTCCATGTGGGAGGTCACGATCGCCAGGGTACGGCCGTTGCGGACCATCGGGACTGCCTCAACCCGCAGCGCCATGTCGCTGCTCCAGTTGGTCTCGTTGGAGCGCTCGATCGCGCGGCTCTCCCACGCCTTGTCGACCAGCGGCTGCAGGTCCGACCGGATCCCCTCCCCCACGAAGTCGGCGTGGAACACCGTGTGCGTGGTGGAGGGGCGGACGTGGGCCAGTGCCACATAGCCGAACTCCGGATGCGGAAACCACAGGGCAAGGTCGGCGAACGCGAGATCGGCGACCATCTGCCAGTCGCCGACCAGGAGATGCAGCCATTCGGCGTCCCCCGGGCCGAAATCAGCATGTTCCCTGATTGGGTCCGTAAAGATTGCCACAGCACCTCCATTTGCGACGCCAGGGACGGCAGCCCCTTAGCGTCGGACGATTGACCTCAAGAGCCTCAATGCTACCGACAGTGAGGCCATGTCATCGGCCTCGAGCGCATTGACCTCGTCAAACATTGACTTCGCCCGGCCCAGCTGCTCCGCGTTCTGGCCCTCCCAGACCGCCAGCCGCTCCTCCGCGGGAGTCCCGGCGGGGGTGCACTCCAGCACCGCCGTCGTCATGTCCGAGACGGTGGAGTAGAGGTCATCGCGCAGTGCTGCACGGGCCAGGGCCTGCCAGCGGTCCTCCCTCGGCAGCTTGGTGATGCGTTCGAGGAGGGAATCTGCATGGAAGCGGTTGAAGACGGTGTAGTACACGTGGGCAATATCGGCCACGGATTCCTTGCTGCCGTGGACGATCTTGGCGATGTCCAGGAGCACGAAGCTCTCGAACAGTTCCGCCCAGCGGTGAGCCAGGTCTTCCGGAAGGTCCCAGCTGCGGGCCTTCTCCAGCCATTCGGCCACGCGGGCGCGGTCGTCGCCCCGGAGGTAGTCGAGCAGCCGGGCCCGCATGGGATCCATCAGCGGCTTGAATTCGGCCACGATCTCGGCGATCGGACGGGACGCCGAGCCCTGGCCGAGGAGCCACCGGACGGCGCGGTCCAGCAGCCGCCGGATGTCCAGGTGGACGGTGCTCCAGTGTTCGGTCGGGAACGACGCCGGCAGTTCGTTGAGTTCCGTGACCATGATGTCCAGCTCGTAGACCTCGCGGAGGGCAACGAACGCCTTGGCGACGGCCGCCTCCGTGGCCGAGGTTTCCTCGATGGCACGGAACGCGAAGGTGATGCCGCCGAGGTTGATCATGTCGTTGGCAACCACGGTCGCGATAATCTCGCGGCGCAGCGGGTGGGTGTCCAGTTCGGCGTCGAACCTCTCCCGCAGCTGCTCCGGGAAGTAGGCCCGCAGTGTCGTGCGGAACCACGGGTCATCGGCGAGGTCGCTGTCGCGCAGCGCGGTGGCAAGTTCGATCTTGGCGTAGGCGGCCAGGACCGAAAGCTCCGGGGAGGTCAGCCCCTGGCCCTGTTCCAGGCGCTCCCGCAGCGTGTCCGTGGTGGGCAGCGCCTCCAGGTCCCGCTTGAGGTCCGCAGACTTTTCCAGCCAGTCCATGAGCCGTTCGTAGCTGGGGCTCCATTCGGAGACCCGCATCCGGTCGTTGAGGAGCAGGATGTTCTGGTCGATGTTGTCCTCGAGCACCAGCCGGCCGACCTCGTCGGTCATCGAGGCCAGGAAGTCCGCACGCTCGGCGGGCTCAAGCTTGCCTGCCGCCACCATCCGGTCCACGAAGATCTTGATGTTGACCTCGTGGTCCGAGCAGTCCACGCCGGCCGAGTTGTCAATCGCGTCCGTGTTGAGGATGACGCCCTGCAGCGCGGCCTCGATGCGTCCGCGCTGGGTCATCCCCAGGTTTCCGCCTTCCCCGACCACCTTGACCCGCAGTTCGCGGCCGTCCACGCGGATGGCGTCGTTGGCCTTGTCACCGACCTCGGCATTCGTTTCGGTGCTGGCCTTGACGTAGGTGCCGATGCCTCCGTTGTAGAGCAGGTCGGCCGGGGCGAGGAGGATGGCGCGCAGGAGCTCCGGCGGGCTCAGCTCCGTGGTGCCCTCCGGGAGGCCGAGGGCGGCGCGGACCTGCGCGGACACCGGGATCGACTTAGCCTGCCGGGCAAAGACGCCGCCGCCTTCGCTGATGAGCGACTTGTTGTAGTCATCCCACGAGGACCGGGGCAGTTCGAAGAGCCGCTGGCGTTCCGCGTAGGACGTTGCCTCGTCCGGGGTGGGGTCGAGGAAGATGTGCCGGTGGTCGAACGCCGCCAGCAGGCGGATGTGCTTGGAGAGCAGCATGCCGTTGCCGAACACGTCGCCGGACATGTCGCCGACGCCCACCACGGTGAAGGGCTCGGCCTGGGTGTCGAGGTCCAGTTCGCTGAAGTGGCGCTTGACCGACTCCCACGCGCCGCGGGCGGTGATGCCCATGGCCTTGTGGTCGTAGCCGACGGAGCCGCCGGAGGCGAAGGCGTCGCCGAGCCAGAAGCCGTATTCGAAGGCCAGTCCGTTGGCGATGTCGGAGAAGGACGCCGTACCCTTGTCGGCCGCGACCACGAGGTAGGAATCGTCGTCGTCATGGCGCACGACGTCGGCCGGGGGCCGGACGGTTTCGCCCTCGGGCGTCACGATCAGGTTGTCCGTGATGTCCAGGAGCCCGCGGATGAACGTTTTGTAGCTCTCGACACCTTCGGCCATCCAGGCGCTGCGGTCTGCCGCGGGGTCCGGGAGCTGCTTGGCGTAGAAGCCGCCCTTGGCACCCGTCGGGACAATGACGGCGTTCTTGACGGTCTGCGCCTTCACCAGGCCCAGGATTTCGGTGCGGAAGTCCTCGCGCCGGTCCGACCAGCGCAGGCCGCCGCGGGCCACCTTGCCGAAGCGCAGGTGCACGCCCTCGACCCGAGGCGAGTAGACCCAGATCTCGAACATGGGCCGCGGGAACGGCAGGCCCTCGATCAGGGACGGATCCAGTTTGAAGCTCAGGTGGGGCTTGTTCTGGAAGTAGTTCGTGCGGAGCGTGGCCTGGATAAGGTTCTTGAACGTGCGCAGCACGCGGTCGGCATCGAGGGTGGCGACCTGCTCGATCGCTGCATCCAGGCCGGCGAGGACCTCAACTTCCCTGAGCACGCGGTCGGCGTCGCTGAGCGCGGGGTCGAAGCGTGCTGTGAACAGGGCGCTGAGTCCCCTGGTGACATCCGGGTTCGCCAGCAGGGTGTCAGCCAGGAATCCGAAGGAGTTAGTGTTGCCCATTTGCCGCATGTACTTGGCGTAAGCGCGCAGTACGACCACCTGGCGCCAGTGCATGCCTTCCCGCAGCACCAGCCGGTCGAAGCTGTCGGATTCCACGGCGCCGGTCACGGCGGCGCCGAAAAACTCGCCCAGCAGCTGGCCGGTGGCTTGGGGATCCACGCCGGCGGGGTATTTAAGGCCAAGGTCGTAGAGGAAGAAGTCCCGGTGATCCGCGGTCTCGATCTCGAACGGGCGTTCGTCCAGGACCTCGAGGCCGAGGTTATGGAAGTACGGCAGGATCTGGCTCAGGCTCTTCGGCTCCAGCATGTAGAGCTTGACCCGGGCGTCCTCTTCCAGTGTGGCTCCGGCGCCATCGGGGAGGTACACGTGGACACCGGGGTGCTCCTTGACGGCTTCGCCGGCCCGTTCGGCCGCGGCACCGTACTTTTCGAAGCGGTCGATGTCCTGCAGCGCGTCTTCGATCTCGTAGTCCACCCGGTAGCCGGCCGGGAATGCTTCCGCCCAGACGGCTGCCAGTTCCTTGGCGCTGGCGTCTCCGCCGTCGCCGCGGGCGCGCAGAACTTCGGAAATGCCTTCGCCCCAGGAACGGGCGGCCCGGACCAGGCGCTTCTCCAGCTCGTCACTGTTGACGTTGCTGACGTCGGCGTCCTTGGGCAGCCGGATCCGGAAGAAGAGACGGGCCAGAGCGGACTCTGTCATGCGCGCCTCGTAGTCGATGGAGACGGCGTTGAAGGTCTCCCGCAGTTCCTGCTCAATGCGCAGGCGGACGTTGGTGGTGTAGCGGTCGCGGGGCAGATAGACGACGGCTGACATGAAGCGGCCGTAGATGTCGGGGCGGAGGAAGAGCCGCGTCCGGCGGCGCTCCTGCAGCCGCTGGATGCCGGTGGCGATGGCGGCGAGGTCCGGGATTTCGATCTGGAAGAGCTCATCGCGCGGATAGGTTTCAAGGATGCCCAGCAGGTCCTTGCCCGAGTGCGAGTCAGGCGGGAAGCCGGCGTCGCTGAGGACGGCGGCCACTTTTTCCCGGACGACGGGGATATCGCGGACGGATCCGGCGTAGGCGGTCGTGGCGAACAGGCCGATGAAGCGGCGTTCCCCGTTGACGTTGCCGGCGGCGTCGAAGCTCTTGACGCCGATGTAGTCCAGGTACGCCGGGCGGTGCACGGTGGAGCGGGAGTTCGCCTTCGTGATCACGAGCGCGCGCTTCTCGCGGGCCTTCTTCCGGCCGGCCTCGGTGAGGTGCTGGACCTGTCGGGTGTCCGCGCCGGCGCGGAGCAGGCCGAGGCCGCTTTCCTCGCGCAGTTCGAGGACATCCTCGCCGGATTCGTTCACGAGGTCGTATTCGCGGTAGCCGAGGAAAGTGAAGTTCCCGTCATCGAGCCAGCGGAGCAGGTCCTGGGCCTGCCGCAGCTCGGCAATCTGCGCCCGGTTGGCCACCCGGTCCAGATCCGCGGAGATCTCCAGGGCCTTCGTGCGCATCTTGGGCCAGTCTTCGACGGCGGCGCGGACGTCGCCAAGCACGCGGGAGATTCCCTTGACCAGTTCCGCGCGCTTCTCGTCGTCGACGAGGTCGATCTCGACGGCGATCCAGGATTCCATGTGCGAGGCGTTGTCGCCCTCGGCGATGAGGTGGGAGAGGTTCGGCATGGCCGCCGTGTCACCGCTGGAGATGCCCAGGTGGGAGGGGACGCGCGCCACCTTGACGAGATCGCCGGTCTCCCGGTTGCGGGTCACCACGAAAAGCGGGTGCAGCACGAGGTGGATGGGCGCGTTCTGGCGGACCAGTTCGGCGTTGACGGAATCCACGAGGAAGGGCATGTCATCGGTGACGATGTACAGGACGCTGCAGTCGGCCTCGTCACGGAGGGCGATGTTCGCGATGCCCGGCTTCCGCGTCGCCGCGATCTGGCGGTGGGTTTCGGTCCTTGCCGTCAGGACTTCCTGGGGATAGGCCCGGAAATCCTCCTCCGCGAGGTGCTCGTAGTAATCCCCGAGGTAGCTTTCGCTACTACCGATCGAAACGGGCTGATCCTCCACGCTGGACCCAGACGACATCGAAACGCCTCCATAAAAGAAGTTCACAGCCGCCTCTTTGCGGCCCTTACGTTGACACTAACCCTTTGCCCGGCGTCGTGCTGTGGAAGAAAAGACAAAGGATTTCTTGATTCGCTGGGCAGGTGCACAAACCAATGTGGCGATCGCCTGCCGCAGCTCGGATTCAGGGGCGGATTCGAGCAAAAGTGCCCCCGACAGGAGGGCGGCATCGCTCGCCGCGGGGTCGGAGGGCAGGAACGCCGACAATGGCGCCGAGGGGCCGTACCGCTCCCAGGCGGCCCGCAGCTGACGTTCGGGCGAGCGTCCAACGGCGGAGGTTCTGACTTTGTTCAGGACCACG
Organism: Arthrobacter sp. 131MFCol6.1; assembly: GCF_000374925.1. Lineage (GTDB taxonomy): Bacteria > Actinomycetota > Actinomycetes > Actinomycetales > Micrococcaceae > Arthrobacter. The sequence continues at coordinate 44,098 of NZ_KB895549.1, read as the reverse complement.
TGGGGCGATGCCTGCGGGACGGCCGTCCGGAGTTCGGCGAGGCCACGGACCAGCCTCGGCACGCCGATGGAGTCCGCTGCCCCGACGGCAAAGACCGTGTCGGCCAGTTCCAGGCTTCGCAGGGTCGCGGCGTTGCGGCGCGGCGCGCCACTGTCAAAGCCCAGCGCGTCATCGGTTTCGAGGCAGAAACCGGTGTCCACCACCGTGACATCCGCAATCTCCCGGGCACGGTCCAGCACCAGCGTGAGGGCCGCAGCGCGCAGTTCCGTCCAGCGGTCCGCCCGCGTGATGCCGGTGAGCACCCGCATTGTCCCGGCCTTGGTCGGCACCGTCGTGGCGATCCTGACCAGGGCATCGGCGTCGAGCAGACCCTGGTCTGCCAGCCGGCAGGCCTGGGCCAGCCCGGCGGCCTCGTCAAGCAGACCCAAGAGGGCGGCCACGCTGGCACCGTAACTGTCGGCGTCGACCAGCAGCACGGATTGGCCTTCCGCGGCCAACTCCCCCGCGATGTTGGCGGCCACCAGGGTCCGGCCCGGCGCGCCGGCCGGGCCCCAGACCGCAATGATCCGGCCCTTCGCGGCTGGACTTGCGGTGACCGGCGGCGCCCCGGAAGACCGCGGCATCTGCCCTGCGGCCGCGACGGCGACGGATGAGGCGCCGTCACGCGCGGCCAGCCCCGGCCCGTCTCCGGCGCCGCTGAGCTGCGCCACCGCCGCGGAAATCCGCGCCGCCAGGGCCGCGGCATCAATGGCGCGGGCTTCTGCTGCCACGCCAATAGTCCGCAGGCGGACCGTTTCCTCAGGGTTGTCGGTCAGTGCGATAACGACGACGCCAACGGCGGACAGCCGGTCCACCAGCGAGGCCGTCAGCTCTTCGCTGCCGGCCGCTACGACGGCGGCGCGGGCCAACCCGCTCTGGCAGGCCGCCAGCAGTTCAGCCAGTTCGCTGCACCGCCGGACAACGGACACGGGCCCGTGCAGCCGTTCGAGTCCGCCGACCAGGTCATCACGGGAGTCCCCCACGGTCACCACGGGAATGCTCATCGCGCGGTACCGCCCGGGTTCCACACGACCGCGATCTTTGCTTTGTTGGCCTGGGCCCCCAGCAGCTTGGGCATCTGGGCGTCCGGGACGAGCACCATGACCACCGTGGCGCGGGAGGAGCCCAAGGCCGTACTGCCCGAGGTGATCTGGGCAATTTCGGCGCCGGAGAGGAGCAGGGTGGGCTCGCTGAAGCCGTTGCGGGTGTCCGGCAAGGCAACCCAGACATCCACGCGCGAGCCCGCCACGGCTTGGGCCGGAAGGTTCTCCTCGACGGTGACGGCGACCGGCTTGCGGTCCAGCCCGTCCAGTTGCCCGACACTCTCGCGCGGCAGCAACTGGTCCTTGCCGATCCGCTGCACGGCCACGAGTCCGGCATCCAGGCCGGCCTCCGGGGTCAGGTAGTGCTGTTCCAACTCCCCGAGCCGTACCTTGACCCGGTGCAGTTTGTCGGTAGTCAGCGTCTCCCCCACGGCGATCGGCTCCCGGGCTGCATACGCTTCCGTGGTCTGGTCCGCGGCACCGACCAGCGAGACCACGCCCACCACGGATGCCAGGACGAGCAGGATTCCGACGAGGAGCCGGGGGTCTTTCCAGGACGGCCTTTTCAAACGGGCCCCTCCGGCTGCCGCGCTTCCACTCATGCGTCCGCTCCCCCTGTCGTCGCCGTCCGTTCCCGGGATGCCGGGCAACCCCTATTGTTGCGCCCGGGCCGCCCTGGTGGAAGATCCAAGGTCAAACAGGCGCAAACTGTGGATAACGGCACCAGTAGGCCTCAACGGTGGCAAAATGGATTCATGCCCCGATTCCTGACTCTCGCTGACGTTGCCGAGCAGCTCCAGATCAACTCTCCGGCCGCCTACGCGCTTGTTCGCAGCGGCGAGCTGAAGGCAATCCAGGTGGGCGGGCGCGGCCAGTGGCGCGTCGAGGAGAAGATGCTCGAGCAGTACATCCAGGAGCGCTACGCCGAGGCCAGCCGCATGATCGAAGAGGCCAAGGCGAAGTCCGCCGGAAGTTGAACCTGGCGGGCTGACTAGCTGCCGGCGGCACCAACGGATCTGATGCCCGCGAGGGCGCCGAAGGGAATGGCCACCACCTGCCGGGCGTTCCCCGGAGGCCGTTCCTCGCCCTCCCGTGTCACGGCCAGGTCCAAAAAGTCCCTGCCGACTGTGTCAATGACGCCATAGAGCCCGGCATCCGCCCCGTCGTGAGCGAAAAATATCGTCACCGGCGCACGGTTTCTCGCGAGTCCCCGCAGGGCGCTGCCCAAACCGAGCCGCCGGCGGACAACTGACGGTTCGGAGACCGCCACCCGCGAAAGACCCCCATAGTGCGCCGCCGCGGCGTAGGGAATGAGTACCTGGTGCTGGGGCTCGTCAAGGACCAGGGCTTCGCTGCCCGCATGGCTCAGCACTCCCTCGTACGCCCTCCCCGAGGACAGCTGCACGCGGATACTGAGCCCGAGGGACCCCCGGAGCCGGTCCGCGAGCTCCACTCCCGCAGAGTCCACCAGTGCACGCTCGGCTATTTCGGCCTCAAATTCCAGCCGCTGGCGCCCAGCCAGCTGTCCCTCCATGTCCTCAAACAAGGCATCCCACCGCATGGCGCCAGCGTAGGCGGGCCTCCCGCACCGGTCAATCCGTAGGCAACCCTATCCACAGGCACGGACTGCACCTAGACAACCGGGACACAACAGGATCACACTTCGTTAAACAGGATTAAAAATAATCAAACGACATTAAACAGCATCAAAAGATATTCATTCTGACTGGAGGAAACAGCCCATGGACCGGACAGCAACACCGCACCCCGGGGCCCGCCCCCTGCCCGTCCGCCTGCCCAGACAGACAGTTCGGGCCGACGCCGCCATGGCCGCCGTCATCCTGCTGCTTGGGATCTTCCTCGCGGCTACGGGAAGTTTCCTCATTCAGCGCTGGCAGTCCGGCTCGGCGCGCCGGCAGTCACTGTCCTTCGAGGACCAGGTGGGGATCGTGGCAAATACGGCCGGGCTGATTGTCATCACCTGGTGGGTGATGTCACTCGCCATCGCCGTCGCAGCGGCACTGCTGGACCGCTTCGGCAGGACCCGCGCGGCGGCGGCCACGGCCCGGTTCAGCCCGGCGTTCATGCGGCGGCTGGTGCTCGCCGCCGTCGGGCTGCAGCTGCTGACAGCGCCGCTGGCCAACGCGGCCACTGCGCCCGGCGTGACCGGGCCGGACCGGACCGGCCCGGCAGCGGTGTCGGCTTCGTGGACACCGTCGCCCGGGCAGGCCTTGGCGCCGGACCCGCCAGGGCCGGGAGCCGGTACCGCGCTGGACCCGCGGTGGAAGCCGCTGAGCCCCATCGTGGATGCCGGACCATTGGCTGCACGCCATGTGCGCGCGCGGGACATCCCCGGCGCCCGCAGAGAGGTCACGGTCCGGTCCGGCGATTCGCTGTGGAGCATCGCCGCGGCGGCGCTGGGGCCGTTGGCTTCCGACGTCGACATCGCCAGGGAGTGGCCCCGGCTCTATGCGGGCAACCGCGACGCTATCGGAGCCGACCCGCACTTGCTGCGGCCCGGACAGGTCCTGGTCCTCCCGCCGCCACGCTAGGCGCCCGCCGCACCACGGGCCGCAGCCACGGCCACGGCCCCTGCCCCGCGCCCGGCTCCGCCTACACCGAAGACCACAGCACGGGCCGGCCGGAAGTTCGTCCGGCGCAGCCACCCGCACAGGCACCAGCCACCCGCATTAGCCATTAGCCATCAGCAAAGGAACCGTCATGAACGCAGTCACCGGGATCCGCTCAGCCGCGGCGACCCCCGTCCCGCACGCCCCCGCCCTCCGGGTTGTGTCCGGCACGGCAACACCAGCGGCCAACCACGCCGCCGCGGCCCCGCCGCCACTGCGCGTTGTTGACGAGGCCCGCGAGATATGCGCGATTTCCCGCAGCACCGTGCAGGCAGCGATCGAAGTGCTGGCCGGCACGCGGCCCGCACAGCAGCTCTCCCGGCGCCTGGACCCGCGCTGCCTGGCGGCCCTCCAGCACCGCGCCGCACTGACTCGCCGGGTTGCCTCCGGCAGCTCGCCAACAGCGGGCAGGCTGCACCGCAATCCGTCCGTCCGGTCCGTCCGGGCCTGCCGCGTAGCGGATGACGTCTACGAGGCCAGCGCGGTGGTGGTCGAGGAAACACGGGTCCGCGCGGTCGCGCTGCGGCTGGAGCGCTACACGGCGGCATGGCGCGTCACCGTGCTGGAGATCGGCTGAACGACACGGCCGCAGGCAGAAAACAGTAGCGGGCCGAAGGCGCAACGGGCAGGAACCTGCAGGACCGGCGTCGGCCTGCAAGGGAAAGCCCGGACTGTCTAGGGCCGGACTGTCAAGGAAAGGAGGCGCAAACACGGGAGGACCGGAGCTAATGCTCCGGTCCTCCCGTACGTTGGCGTCGTGCCTAGCGCCGCTTCTTCTTCGCAGCGCGGCGGCCAATGTCCTGCGCCGCGGCCTTGGCCGGGTTTCCCGAACGTCCGGAGACCTTCGCCTCGATCCGGGTCTGGGCGGCACCGTCCTCGCCAGGGGCGGTGTACTGCAGCTGCGCGGGTTTCTCCGGGGCTTCGAGTCCGGCAGCATGGATCTGCGGCTCGTGGTGTTCGGTGTGCTGGCCCTGGGCGTCCGCCACCACAACGTCCTCCGCCGGCGTCACTTCGACGTCGAGGTTGAACAGGAAGCCGACACTCTCCTCGCGGATGGCCTCCATCATGGCCTGGAACATGATGAAGCCCTCGCGCTGGTACTCCACGAGTGGGTCACGCTGGGCCATGGCGCGCAGCCCGATGCCCTCCTTGAGGTAGTCCATCTCGTACAGGTGTTCCTGCCACTTGCGCCCGATGACGGACAGGACAACCCGGCGCTCCAGTTCACGCATGCTCTCGGAGCCGATCGCCTGCTCCCTGGCCTGGTACACCAGACGGGCATCGGAGAGGATCTCTTCCCGGAGGAACTCGGCCGTGATCCGGGACTTGCCGCCGGCCTCGTCAATGACGTCGCGCGGAGAGAAGCTCACGGGGTAGAGAGTCTTGAGATTCGACCACAGGAGGTTGAAGTCCCAGTCATCGCCCGTGCCCTCGGCTGTGGCTGCGTCGATGAAGGCGTTGATGGTGTCTTCCAGGAAGTACTGGACCTTCTCGTGGAGGTCATCGCCTTCGAGGATGCGGCGGCGGTCACCGTAGATTGCCTCGCGCTGGCGGTTCAGGACGTCGTCGTACTTCAGCACGTTCTTGCGCTGTTCGGCGTTGCGGCCCTCCACCTGGCCCTGGGCCGAGGCGATGGCGCGCGAGACGAGCTTGGATTCGAGGGCGACGTCGTCCGGCACCGAGCTGTTCATGAGCCGCTCGGCCGCGCCGGAGTTGAACAGGCGCATCAGGTCATCGGTCAGCGAGAGGTAGAACCGGGACTCGCCGGGGTCGCCCTGGCGTCCGGAACGGCCTCGGAGCTGGTTGTCGATGCGGCGGGACTCGTGCCGTTCAGTGCCGAGCACGTAGAGTCCGCCCAGGTTCAGGACTTCCTCGTGCTCGTCTTTGACGGCCTGCTTGGCGGATTCAAACACCTCGGGCCATGCGGCCTCATATTCCTCGGAGTTCTCCTCCGGGTCCAGGCCGCGCTTGGCCATTTCGGCGACGGCGGTGAACTCCGCGTTGCCGCCGAGCATGATGTCGGTACCGCGGCCGGCCATGTTGGTCGCGACCGTGACGGCGGCCTTGCGGCCGGCCTGGGCCACGATGGACGCTTCACGGGCATGGTTCTTGGCGTTCAGGACCTCGTGCCGGACGCCTTCCTTGGCCAGCAGCCGGGAGAGGTATTCGCTCTTCTCGACGCTGGTGGTGCCGACGAGGACAGGCTGGCCCTTTTCGTGGCGTTCGGCGATGTCCTTGACCACGGCGTCGAATTTGACGGTCTCGTTCTTGTAGACCAGGTCGGCCTGGTCGATCCGTGTCATGTCACGGTTGGTGGGGATGGCAACGACGCCGAGCTTGTAGGTGCTCATGAACTCGGCGGCCTCGGTCTCGGCCGTGCCGGTCATGCCCGCGAGCTTGTCGTACATGCGGAAGTAGTTCTGCAGCGTGACGGTGGCGAGCGTCTGGTTCTCGGCCTTGATCTCGACGCCTTCCTTGGCTTCGATGGCCTGGTGCATGCCTTCGTTGTAGCGGCGGCCGGCGAGAATGCGGCCGGTGTGCTCATCGACGATCAGCACCTCGCCGTCGAGGATGACGTAGTCCTTGTCGCGCTTGAACAGCTCCTTGGCCTTGATGGCGTTGTTCAGGAAGCCGATCAGGGGCGTGTTGGCGGACTCGTAAAGGTTGTGGATGCCGAGGTAGTCCTCGACCTTTTCAATGCCGGCCTCGAGGACACCGACGGTGCGCTTCTTCTCGTCGACCTCGTAGTCGGTCTCAGCCTGCAGGCGCATGACCACCTTGGCGAATTCGCTGTACCAGCGGTTGGTGTCCCCCTGCGCCGGGCCGGAGATGATGAGCGGGGTGCGGGCCTCGTCGATGAGGATGGAGTCCACTTCGTCGACGATGGCGAAATGGTGGCCGCGCTGGACGAGTTCCGAGCTGTCCCACGCCATGTTGTCGCGCAGGTAGTCGAAGCCGAATTCGTTGTTCGTTCCGTACGTGATGTCCGCGGCGTACTGCTCGCGGCGCAGCGCAGGGTCCTGGTTGGAGAGGATGCAGCCGCTGGTGAGGCCGAGGAAGCGGTAGACGCGGCCCATGAGGTCGGACTGGTATTCGGCGAGGTAGTCGTTCACGGTGACGACGTGGACGCCTTTGCCGGTGAGGGCGTTGAGGTAGGCCGGAGCGGTGGCCACCAGGGTCTTGCCTTCACCGGTCTTCATTTCGGCGATGTTGCCCAGGTGCAGGGCGGCGCCGCCCATGAGCTGGACATCGAAGTGGCGCATGCCGAGGGTACGGGACGAGGCCTCGCGTACCGCCGCGAAGGCTTCGGGCAGCAGATCGTCGAGCTTCTCGCCGGCCTGGTGGCGTTCGCGCAGACGGTCAGTTTCTTCACGGAGCTCGGCGTCCGTGAAGGTCTGGAAGGAGCTCTCCAGGGCATTGATGGAATCGGCATAGTTCCGCAGTTGCCGCAGGGTTTTTTTGTCACCCGTGCGGAGAAGTTTTTCGATAAGTGATGCCACGTGAAGTTGCTCCCAGTCTCAAGCTGCCGAATTCTGGCGTGTTTAGTCTACGGGAGAGACGCCGGGCCGGTGGCGCCTGTTCCCTCACAGCGGATAGTGCGGTTCACCGGGCAGCCATGGCTTCGGCGAGCGCCGGCGCAAGGTTCCCCGTTGGCGAGACAACTACGTCGTCCAGTCCCAGCCACTCTGCCATGAGCTGCAGTTCCGCGGCGAGTTCGACGGCGGTGTCCTCCGGCGCGCCGGGTTCCGCATGGGCAGCCCTGGCCAGGAGCCGCCCGCCGGCCCGGTCCGCTTTGAGGTCGACCCGTGCGACGATCGCGTCGCGGAGCAGGAACGGCAGGACGTAGTAGCCGTACTTCCGCTTCGGCTCGGGCGTGTAGATCTCGATCCGGTAGTGGAACCCGAAGAGCTCCTCGAGCCGCCGGCGTTCGAACACGAGGGAGTCGAAGGGGCTCAGGAGCGCCCGGCCGGTGGCTGAGCGCGGCAGTTTCGCCTCCGTGTGGCGGTACAGGGGCCGGTCCCAGCCGGCTACCGTGACCGGCTGCAGCCGGCCGCTGTCCACAAGGTTCCGGACGGCCACGGCGGCGTCCTTCTGCGGTGTCCGGAAGTAGTCGGCGAAGCACCGCACGGTCCCAATACCGTGGGCCTGGGCCGCGGCGTCGATCAGCCGGTCCATGGCGGCGGCCGCATCCGGTTCGGGTGCCGCCGCTTCCCCGTCCGGTCCGGGGAGCACCCGGGCGGTGAGGGTGTACCGCCGTTCGAAGGATTCGGTCCGCGAGGATGCGGAGACAAGGCCCTCTTCGAAGAGGTGTTCCAGCACCCTTTTGACGGCGTTCCAGTTCCAGCCCCAGTTGTCCCGCTGCTGGTCTTCCACGTGCCCGAGCCGGGCTGTCAGTTCGGCGGCGGTCAGCGGCTTCCCGCCGGCCAGGGTTTCGAGCACCTTGGCCGCCACCCCGTTGCGCAATTCGGGGTCCATCGCATGCGCGCCCACCCATTTGCGGCTCTGCCACTGCACGAGATCGTGGAAGTGGTCCGGGCGGATGAAGCAGGCTTCGTGGGCCCAGTACTCCATCATCCGGCGCGGGTGGGTCCCCGCCATGCGCGCCAGGATGGTGCGGTCGTAGTTGCCGAGCCGCGAGAAGAAGGGCAGGAAGTGGCTGCGGGACACCACATTGACGGAGTCGATCTGAACCAGGTGCAGGCGGGCAAAGGTACGGCCCACCGCCCGTGCATTCACGGGTCCGGTGGGCCGTTCCTTGTCCAGTCCCTGGGCTGCCAACGCGATCCGCCGTGCCTGTGCCAGGCTCAGCGATGCTTGCACGTTAGTCCCTTCGTCGGAAAAGTCTGCACCAGCTTATGCGCTGGCGGGCTCATCCTCTGAACGGTAGGCCAGGATTTTCTCTTCCAGACTCGAATGTCCGGGCTCGCACGTCTGGTCCAGGGAGATGACCCCGTAGGTCCAGCCGTCACGGCGGTAGACGACCGACGGCGCCTTGGTCTCCTTGTCCACGAAAAGATAGAAGTCGTGACCCACAAGTTCCATGTTGTCGACGGCGTCATCGAGGGTGAGCTGGGACGCGGCGAACACCTTGCGGCGGATCAGCACGGGCGAGTCGCCGGCCGGAATATCGTTCTCGACCTCATACGGCGACTTCTCTGCCGCCGTCGCCTGGCTCTCCTGCTGCTGCGCCGCCTCGACGTAGAGGGGTTCGCTGGGGCTGGCCGGCTCCAGGGCTGCCGTCGCCTCGGTGACGGACTTGGGGGTATGCCGGCCGTGGTGGACCTTTCTGCGGTCCCTGGCCCTGCGCAGGCGTTCAAGAAGCTTGTTGTAAGCGAGATCGAACGCAGCGAACTTGTCGGCGGCACTCGCTTCTGCGCGGATTACTGGGCCGCGTCCCAGGACTGTCAACTCAACCGTGAGCGATTCGGCGGTCTGGCGGGCCTTGGTCTCTTTGGTGACCTTCGCGTCTACCCTCTGGACCTTGTCTCCCAACGACGCGATCTTTGAGATCTTGTCGTCGGCATATTCGCGGAACCGGTCTGAGACCGTCAAGTTGCGTCCGCTGATCATGAACTCCATGGTGCCCTCCAAATGACTTCGGTGACACGACGGCGGTACTTCCCGGGGGCCGATCTGACTGACAGTCGAGCCCCTTTCCGAGCCGCTATCGACAGGTACATCTGTTCTTGGTACCCATCTTCGACGTTAGTTCATAGACACCTGTTATTCATCCTTTTACGGTTTATTTTTTTGGCTCCCGCCGATCGTCCGCGCCGCCGCGGGGTTGGCGGCGCCGACATCGGCGGCGGCCGGCGGGCGTGTCGCGGCCAGCACAACGGCGCCGCTGACAATGGCCCCCGCGGCCCGGAGCGCACGGGCCGCCTCCGCCAGGGTGGCGCCGGTAGTCAGCACGTCATCGACGATGATGCAGGGACGTCCTTCGACTCGCGCAGGCCACGGACCGGACCTGGCCCGCATGGATCCGCGCACGCGCCGGGCGCGCTCACCCCGGCCCAGTCCCTTCTGTCCGCCGGGCAGGGAGCGGGCTCCTGTGGGGCCGGGGCGTAACCGGTCCCACAGGGGCAAAGCCGGGGGTTTCGTGGTCCGCGCGGGCGGCACGGATTTCCGCAGCGCGTCCGCGACGGTGAACCCTGCGAGTTCATTGCCGCGGACGAGCCGACGGAGCAGGAGATGGACGGGGCTGAAGCCCCGCATGCGGAAAGCGGCGGCGCTCGTGGGCACGGGGACGAGCACGAGTCCCTGCCCGGGCCCGGCCGCGGCGTGGAGGGCGCGCGCCAGGCCCCGGGCCAGTTCGCCGCCCAGCCGGGCCTGCCCATGACGTTTGAAGGACAGCAGGCACTGCGCCAGCTCCGCCCGGTAGGCCCCCGCCGCCACCACGGGCAGCAGCACGGAGCCGTCCATGTCCATCAGGGCCGGAGCCTGGGCCTCTGCCCGGAACGGTCTGAGCGTCAGCAGGCGCAGCTTCCGGGAGCACGCGCCGCAGAGTGCGGAGTCCTCCGCCCCGCAGCAGACGCAGTCCACTGGAATGGCCAGGGCGAGCACCTCAGCCGCCGCTTCGGCTGTCCGGTCCCCCAGCCTCGCCAGCGGCCGCGCGTAGCTCCCGCGGTGTCGCGCCGCCCTGGCCGCGGCCGGGGCGAGGTCAGGATCGGCGGACGGGACGCGGGTGGTGTGGCTGTCCATCCTCCGATCCTGGACCGGGTGCGCCCCGGGTAGTAGCCCGGCGGGCAGCTATGTGGACAACACCCGGCCGGAACCGTCACCGGCTCCCGGTGATGGCGGCCCCGCCGTCGTCGTCGTCGCCGTCGTCGTTGCAGGGGGCGCCGTCCGAGGGGGCACCGGTCAGCCGGGGAACGAGGGGTCGATGGGGCCCTTGAGCTGCGGTGACCAGCCGTTGCCCAGCCGCTGGAAGATCCCTTCCGCGGACTGGCCGTAGATCTCGGCTGGTCCGTTGCCTGCGCTGAGCGCGGTCAGCCCGGGCCACGGCGCCAGCTGCTGCGGCTGTGCCGAGGTCAGCGACAACAGCTCGGGGGTGACGGTATCGCTGGCGGAGGCCTTCATGACCGCGACTGTGGTGTCATCCACCCAGACGCCTTGATCCGGATCCCGTGGGGTCAGGAGGGTCAGGGGCACGGTCAGGTCCCTCGGGGTGCCGTCCGCGTTCCGGATGATCCCGGTGATCTGGACCTTGCTCTTGCCGTTCTGCTGGGAAATGACGAGGGCACGCGTGCCGTCCCGGGAAATCCGGAACTCCTTGACCGTCCGGCCCGAGAGCCACCCCGGCGACAGGGTGACGGTGGGTACGCTGGCGTTCTCCGCCACACCGACCGGCCGGTAGGCCACCACCTCGGTGGCGCCGCCGGCACCCGGCCCGGCGGTCCAGACCCAGTCGTACCGGCCGAACGAAGGTCGGGACAGTGCGGCCCGGGTGGTCAACGCCCTGGCGGGCTGGCCCGGAACGATCGAGTACAGCGTGGTGCGGGCGGCGTTGAGGAACGCGGCCGCCTGCGACTCGGTGGACTCCGCAGGCGCCCGGGGTGACAGGGCTGCGACGGACCGGACGTCCGGGAGCGGTGAAAGCCTGTTGTTTTCGTACCGGACCAGGTCATTGTTGCTGACGGCGATCTGGTAGGCGGGGACGCTTTCGTTCTGGACCGGAGGCAGGACCGTGCCGTTGTCCTCGACGCGCACCAGGTCCTGGTTGGCCCGGAGCTCGACATTGATCACATCGGGCTGGCTGCGGAACGTCAGTGCCAGCTGCGTCTGCATCCGCAGCCGGTCCTCGTTGGAGGCCTCGACCAGGTCCTTGGCGGTGAGATCGACCTGCGCGGCGCCGGAAACCACGGGCACTGACTCGCGGGCCAGCTTGATGCCCGAAGGGAACGCGCTGACGACGGCGCCCTTGAGGTAGGGGGCGGGTCCGCCCAGGAGGGCGCTCGTCATGGCTTTGACGGTCTTCTTGCGGATGAACCACCGGACATCGGGCACCGCGTAGGTGAACGTGGGGTCGTAGAAGTAGATCGGGTAAGCGCCGTAGATGACTTTGAAGGTCTCTTCCGGAATGGCCGTGCCGTCCGGAAGATCGGAGATTCGCCACTCACCGTCCACCTGGGTCACGGTGACGGGTATGTTTTCGGTGGTGCCCTCGGGAAGCTGCGTGGCCACGCCGTCGGCGTCTACCGAATAGGCGAGGTCGAGCTGGTAGTTGAAGACGTTTTCGACGCCACTGGCCACCACAGTGGCCTTGCGGAACACGAGCGCCCGCTGGTCCGGCTTCCACGTCACCGACGAACCCTGGGTGAGGTATTGCCGGGCCACGGCGTAGTCGTCCTCGTAGCCGCTGCCGGCGAGGTAGAAGTCTTCGATCACCGCTTCGGGTCCGGCGCCGGGACGCGGCGCGGCCGGGAAGAAGACCGGGGCGTTGGGGTTGCCCGCGCTCTCGTCCGTGCTCTTGCCCACCGGCCCCGAGCGCGGAATCTGGGCGCACGAGGTCAACAGAAGCAGGACGAGCGCCAGCAGCGCAGCCCCCACACGGGTGAACTTGCCCGAAACCCCACTCATGCCCTGCCCTCCGTCCCGGTTCCCCGGGTTCCGGCCGAACCGCCGTCCGGGATTGCCCCGCCGGCGGTACCGCTGCCGCCGTCGCCAGAAAAGTCGCCATCGACACCGTCTGCGTATCCGCCCGCGGACCCCTCAGCACTGGTCCCGCGGCCCGCGGTCCGTAGCGGGTCCGGCAACACCACGGTCCGCTGGCGGCCTGCCTCGGGGAGCCCGACGTTGACCGGTTCGAGCTGGAGCGGGGACCTGGTGATCGGCTCGTCCCGGCGCAGGGGAAGGGTCAGGCGGAAGTTCGACCCGTGTCCCTTGCTCCCCCAGGCCTGCAGCCAGCCGTCGTGGAGCTTGGTATCCTCGGCGGCAATGGACAGTCCCAGCCCGCTGCCGCCGGTGGTGCGGGCCCGGGCCGGATCGGCGCGCCAGAAGCGGTCGAAGACGCGCGCCGCCTCAGCCGGGGTCATGCCGATTCCGTGGTCCCGTACGGCGACGGCCACGGCGGTGTCGCTGGCGGCCACGGAAACGTTCACCGGCCGGCCCTCGCCGTGTTCGAGGGCGTTCAGGATCAGGTTGCGCAGGATCCGGTCGATCCTGCGGTCGTCCATGTCGACAATGACGCTGCCGGCCGGGGCGTTGAGGGTGACGGCGGACCCGTATTCGGCAGCGACGGGCGCCACCCCCTCAATGACATGCGCGACAAGCTGCACAATGTCGGTGGGCTCGGCGTCAAGGGTGGCGGCGCCGGCGTCAAAGCGTGAGATTTCCAGCAGGTCCGCCAGGAGCGACTGGAACCGTTCCACCTGGTTGTAGAGCAGCTCCGCGGAGCGTTTGTTGATCGGGTCGAAGTCGTCGCGGGCGTCATAGAGGACTTCGGCGGCCATGCGCACCGTGGTGAGCGGTGTGCGGAGCTCGTGGGAGACATCGGAGACGAACCGTTGCTGCATCTGGGAGAGCGTGGCCAGCTGGGTGATTTGTTCCTGGAGGCTTGCGGCCATGTGGTTGAACGAGGCACCAAGCCGGGCAACCTCGTCCTCGCCTTTGACCACCATGCGCTCCTGCAGCTGGCCGGCGGCGAGCTTCTCGGAGACGACGGCGGCATGGCTGACGGGGCTGACCACGTTGCGGGTCACATACCAGGCGACGCCGCCGATCATGAGCACCAGCAGCGCGCCGCCGGCCAGCAGGACATTCTGGATCTCGTCCAGCGTCTTCTGTGCCGTGTTGAGGTCATAGATGAGGTAGAGCTCGTAGACGGTGCCGTTGAAGGTCACCTTGTTGCCGACGGCGATGCCGGGCCGGTCTTCGGTCCCTACCGGGAACTGGGTGGACGCCCAGTACTGGTCCTTGCCCGAGTCCTGCACAGCCTTGCGCAGGTCCGGGGGGATGACGCCGATGGTGAGTTGGTCCGAGGCCCGGGATTCAACCCAACGGTTGCGCGGCTTGGTCTGCTCCGGCATGGCCTCGAAGACATAGCGCCGCTGGATCACGGATCCGCGGCCTTCGACCGCATTCAGGGTGTCATAGACCAAGGTGATGACGCTGGACTGGTCCGTGACCTGGGCGCCGTCGAACGTGTCCTGGACCTGTTTGACGTTGTAACGCGTCTCCGATTCGGCCTGGGCGAGCCGTTCCTGGAACAGGTTGTTGGCGATCTGGTTGGACAGGTAGGCGCCCACAACAGCGAACGAGCCCATGGCCAGCATCAGCGTGGTCAGGACGGTCCGGAACTGCAGGGACCGCCGCCACTTCCGCTGCACCGCCCGGAGCAGGTACAGGATGCCGGGCCACAGGCGCTGCATCCCGGTGCGGACCAGCCGCGCGACCCGGACGCCCACGATCCTTGCGCGCTTGGCCCACAACCGGGTCCGGAAGGCGAGACGGCGCAAAGGGCCCGGCCCGCCGCCGGCAGGCGGCGTTTCGGACGCGCGGGGCATCGAGGTGCCTGCTGATGACTCTGGCGATGGCGCCGCGGATGGTTCGGCCGGCCTCGTGTCCGGCGACGTATCCGTTGCTATGGCCTGCCGGACACTGCGGTCCGCAGGCTCAGGAACCTGCTTTATAGCCGACACCACGGACCGTCAATACAACTTCGGGGGCTTCCGGGTCGCGTTCGATCTTGGACCTCAACCGCTGGACATGGACATTGACCAGCCGGGTGTCGGCAGCGTGCCGGTAGCCCCAGACCTGCTCCAGGAGCAGTTCGCGGGTAAAGACCTGCCACGGCTTGCGGGCCAGGGCAACGAGGAGGTCGAATTCCAGCGGCGTCAAGGAGATCCGGTCGTTGCCGCGGCTGACCAGGTGGCCGGCCACGTCGATCGTGACGTCGGCGATCCGCAGGGTTTCCGGGGCCTTCTGGTCACCCGGGCGGAGCCGGGCCCGGACCCGGGCGACGAGCTCGGCGGGCTTGAACGGCTTGGGCACATAATCATCGGCCCCGGACTCGAGGCCGCGGACCACATCCGAGGTATCCGCCTTGGCAGTGAGCATCACGATCGGGACGTCGGACTCGGCACGGACCTGGCGGCAGACCTCAATGCCGTCCATCCCCGGAAGCATGAGGTCGAGCAGCACGAGGTCCGGCTTGGCGGAGCGGAACACGTCCAGCGCCTGTGCGCCGTCAGCGCAGAAGACGGGTTCGAAGCCGTCATTGCGCAGCACAATACCGATCATCTCGGCCAGTGCCTCGTCATCATCCACTACCAGAATGCGTGCCTTCATAGTTATATATTCCCCCATTGAATTGGCTTTGTCGTATCGGGCGGCCCGCCGGCATGGTGCAACCGGGCCTGCCACCGCTGCCGGAACCCCGCCGCCGCACGGGACGCTGTGACAATTGCCGCGTTGTCCTGCATGCTGTGGACAGGCCCAGTGAACCGGCCCGGACCGCAGGAGGAACCCGTGAACACCCCGATCTACGAGCGCGCCCTGGGCAGCGACTTTGCCCGACTGCAGCCCGAGCTTCAAGAATACTTTGCTTTGGCGCCGGGATCCGGCCACTATGGCGTCGGCGAGGGGGTGTTCGACGTCGTCGGCTGCCGGCAGGCCTGGCTGCGCCCCCTGCTGCGGCTCACCACCGGCGAGCAGGCCTTCTTCCCCGAATACGGCGAGGGCGTGCGCTTCCGGATCGAGAACCACGCCCACCTGGACCCCTTCGGCCGGTCAAGCCTGACGGCCCGCCGGGAAATCTTCTTCCCGGACACCACCCGGCTGTTCCAGGACACCACCAGCTTTGATGACGGCGATAACGGCGGGCGCGGGCCCGGGCTCGTGGACTACGTGGGCCGGTACCGGCGGCTGGTCACCGACCTCAATCTCAGCGTCACACCGGAGGGCCGGCTGCGCGGCGTGTCCGAGGCGTCGCGGCTGTTCCTGGGACCGCTCCGGATCCCGCTGCCGGCAGCCCTCGACGCCAAGGCCTACGCCGAGCAGTGGTGGGAGCCGCAGGACGGCGGCCGGCACCGGATCCAGGTCAAGGTGATCCAGCCCCAGCTCGGCCTGGTGCTGGTCTACGCCGGCCATTTCGACTACCGGCTCGAGCCGTACCCCGGCGGTATTGCGACGCCGGGCTACCTGCCCGGGCACGCCCGCCCGGACGGCTGGGAAAGCAGGGTCTGACCGGGTCCCCGGCGGCCAGGGCCCGGTTGCGGCCCGGGCCCGCCGGGGGCTGAAGGTGCCGGGCTAGCCGAGGGCGAGCTGGTTGAGGCCGTCCGCGACCTGGGTCAGGCGGGTCAGGACCGCTGCCGCAGTGGCGGGTGAGTGCCGTGCCAGGCCCTCCGACGGCGTGACCCGGAGCGCCCCGAGCGTGGACGCGGGGAGACCCAGCTGCCGCCATGGGCGCCACACGTCTTCCACGACGTCGCGGACCCTTGGCAGCGACGCGGCAGGGTCGGCCACGTCCAGCGCGCCGGCCCAGAGCCGCTTGCCGGCCTCCACCGCGCCCGCGAGTTGTTCCCACTGGCGCGAGGTCAGGGCCCGAAGCGGTACGGCGATTCCATCCGCGCCCGCCGCCAGGATCCGCTCGAACGGCGCCTCGACCTCGGAGACCGCCACGACGGTTTCGACGGCGCCCGCGGCCCGGAGCGCGTCGATTACCAATTGCCAGGACTCGGTAATCTCCCGGCCCGGCACCGAGCGCAGGGTCCGGTAACCGCTGGCGGTGGGAATGGTGCCGGCCAGCACCGAGGCAATTTCAGGTTCGTCGATCTGGACGACGATCCGGGCACCGGGGGCGGCCGCCGCCACCCGCTTGAGGTAGCCTTCCACGCCTGCCGCGAGCGAGTCTGCGATGTCCCGGCGGGCGCCGTAGTCGATCAGGGCCCGCTCACCGTTGTGCAGGTGCAGGCCGGCGGCAAGGCTGAGCGGCCCGCGCAGCTGGATCTTGATATCGTCCGACGGCACTTCCTCGACGCCGATCACGTCCGCCAGGATGTTGATGTCGGTGGACAGTGCCGACTTGGCCCGCTGCAGGTCCTTGCCGGGCCGGTCCACGAACCGCCATCCATGCGGCTGGACGTCGACGGCGAGTTCCACGAGCAATGAGGCGGTCCGGCCCAGGGCATCGGAGCCGACGCCGCGGTCGGGAAGTTCGGCGAGGAACGGCAGGTGCGGGCTGCCCAGTTCCCCGCGGATGATGCGCGCGGCCTCGGCGGGGTCCTCGCCCGGCCAGGGGCCAAGGGCCGTCGCGGTCACCTGGCCCGGTGCGGGAGCATCTGATGCGGCCATGGCTAGGCGCCCGCGGCGCGGGCGGGGTCCGCGGAGCCGGAGGCCTGGGCGGCCTGGTGGTCCTCGGCGATGGCCTCGTGGTGGCGGATGACCTCGCCGATGATGAAGTTCAGGAATTTCTCCGCGAACGCCGGATCCAGGTGGGCCTCGGCGGCGAGGTGCCGCAGCCGGGCGATCTGCGCCGTTTCGCGGCCCGGGTCCCCGGCGGGAAGTTGGTGCGCGGCCTTGAGGAAGCCGACCTTCTGGGTGGCTTTGAAGCGTTCGGCGAGGAGGAAGACCAAGGTGGCATCGATGTTGTCGATGCTGGAGCGGATCGACAGCAGCTCCGCCATGACCGCGGGATCCACGGAACCGGCCAGGGAGCTTGCCGCCGGGTCGTAGGAATCGGTTTCGGGAAGATTGGGGTTCTGCTCGGTCATTGACCCAGTCTAGGGGTTCTGCGGCCAATGCCTCCCGCTGTTAAGCACCGTTGCAGGCCGCCCGCGGAGACACCAATGGGCATGCCCACCGTTCGTGGCGAACGGTGCGCATGCCCATGTGGCTGCGGCCTTGCCGGTGCCCGGTTCTGGCAGTTAGCTGTGGAGCACGGCCTTGAATGCCTCGCGGCGCCTTGCCTGTTCGTCGGGATCCGGAACGGGCAAGGATGCGATGAGTTTCTTCGTGTAGTCGTGCTGCGGGTTGCCCATCACCTGGTTGCCGAGGCCCTGCTCCACCATCTTGCCCTTGTAGAGCACGCCGACCCAGTGGGAGAGCATGTCCACCACGGCGAGGTCGTGGCTGATGAACAGGCACGCGAAGCCGAACTCCTGCTGGATCTCCTTGAACAGCTCCAGCACCACGGCCTGCACGGACACGTCCAGGGCCGACGTCGGCTCATCGGCGATGAGCAGCTTCGGGTTCAGGATAAGCGCCCGCGCCAGGGAGGCACGCTGGCGCTGCCCGCCGGAGAGTTCGTGCGGGAAGCGGTCAGCGTACGACGCCGGCAGCTGCACGGACTCGAGCAGCTCGCCGACCCGCTTGCGCGCCTCGGCCGCGGTCGGGTTGGAGTGGATGATCAGCGGTTCCGCCACGCAGTCGCCGATGGTCAGCTGCGGGTTGAACGAGGCCGCCGGGTCCTGGAACACGAAGCCAATCTCCTTGCGGAGCGGCTTGAAGGTACGCTCCTTAAAGTTCAGCATCTCGTAGCCCAGCACCTTCAGGCTGCCGCCAGTGGTCCGGTTGAGGCCGGCGATCGCCCGGCCGATGGTGGTCTTGCCGGAGCCCGACTCCCCCACGAGACCGAAGACTTCGCCTTCGGACACGGTGAAGCTGACGCCGTCGACTGCCTTGAACCCCGGGCTGCCGAGCCGCCCCGGATACTCGATGGTCAGGTTCTTTGCCTCGACCAGCACTTTGCCCCCCTGATGGGCGCGTTCCACCATGCCCTCGGACGCGGAGTTGCGGCCCAAGTGCGGGACGGCGGCGAGGAGCTTCTTGGTGTAGTCCTCCTTGGGCTGGGCGAAGAGCACCCGTGAGGATGCCTCCTCCACAACGTCGCCCTGGTACATGACCACGACGCGGTCGGCGAGGTCAGCGACAACGCCCATATTGTGCGTAATCAGCACGATGGACGTTCCGTAGTTGTCGCGCAGGTCCCGCAGCAGTTCAAGAATCTCGGCCTGCACGGTGACATCCAGGGCAGTCGTCGGCTCGTCCGCCACTATGAGGCCAGGGTTCAGGGCCAGCGCTGCGGCAATCACGACGCGCTGTTTCTGGCCGCCCGAGAACTGGTGCGGGTAGTAGTTGACCCGCGTTTCCGGGTCCGGGATGCCCACTTTGCGGAGGGCTTCAATTGCCCGCGCCTTGGCTTCCTTGGCCGAGACCTTGCTGCGGCCGCCGCTGCCGGCGTGCGCGCGGATGCCCTCGGCAATCTGCCAGCCCACGGTGAAGACCGGGTTAAGGGCGGTGGATGGTTCCTGGAACACCATGGCCACATCGCGGCCCCGGATCTCCCGCAGTTTCGCCTCGCTGACGCTGATGACGTTGTTGCCGTTGATCAGGACCGCGCCCTGGCTGATGGCCGTCTCCGGCAGCAGTCCCAGGATGGTCTTGGCCGTCACGGTCTTGCCGGATCCCGATTCGCCAACGATGGCCACGACCTCGCCGGGGTTGACAGTGAGGCTGACGTCCTTGACGGCATACACATCCCCGGCGTCGGTGGCGAAGGTGACCTTAAGGCGGTCGATGTCAAGGACAGGGCCTGCGCCTGCGCCGGGTTTGTCGATGTTGATGGTCATAGAACTCTCGATTCTGCTTCGAGTGCAGCCTGGGCACCGGCGGTTGAGTCCGGTCCACCCTTGCCTGCCACAGCCTTCTTGCGGCCCCGCAGGCGGGGATCGTTGAGGTCGTTGATGCTCTCACCGACGAGGGTCAGCCCAAGCACGGTCAGGACGATCGCCGTACCGGGGTAGACACCGGTCCACCAGATGCCCGAAGAGGCGTCTGCAATGGCCTTGTTCAGGTCATAGCCCCACTCGGCGGCGGAGGTCGGCTCGATGCCGAACCCCAGGAAGCCAAGGCCCGCCAGGGTCAGGATGGCCTCGGACGCATTCAGCGTGAAAATCAGCGGCAACGTGCGGGTTGCGTTCTTGAAGATGTGCCGGCCCATGATGCGGATGCTGGAGGCCCCCACCACCTTGGCCGATTCGACGTACGGCTCCGCCTTCAGCCGGATGGTCTCGGCACGGATGACGCGGAAGTACTGCGGGACGAACACCACCGAGATGGAAATGGAGCAGGCAACAATGCCTCCCCAGAAACTGGACTGGCCGTGGCTGATGACGATTGACATCACGATGGCCAGCAGCAGGGACGGGAAAGCGTAGATCGCATCGGCGACCACCACGAACACCCGGTCGAGCCAGCCGCCGAAGTAGCCGCTGACGAGTCCGAGGGCTACGCCGAGGAAGATCGACATTGCGACGGCGACGATGATCACCACGGCGGCCGTCTGGGCACCCCAGAGCACCCGCGAATAGACGTCATAGCCACCAACCGTGGTGCCCCAGATGTGGGCCGGGCTGGGGGGCTGCTGGGTCGGGAAGGGACCGGCGGCGTCGCTGAGCTGGGCAAACCCGTAGGGCGCGATCCACGGCGCAAACACGGCGACGAGCAGGAAGACGGCGGCCAGCACCATGCCCGTAACGAGCATGCCGCGTTGCAGCCCGACGCTCGAGCGGAAATGCGAGATCACCGGCAGCCGGTAGACGAGGGGCTGCTTGCGCCCGCTTACTTTGGTTGCATTCATGGCTAGTACCTCACTCGCGGGTCGATCAGGGCTGCGACGACGTCCACGATGAAGTTCGTCACGGCAACGATGACCGCCAGCATTACGACGATTCCCTGGACGGCCACGAAGTCGCGGGCATTCAGGTATTGCACCAGCTGGTAGCCGAGGCCCTTCCACTCGAAGGTGGACTCCGTGAGGACGGCGCCGCCGAGCAGGAGGGCAATCTGGAGCCCCATGACCGTGATGATCGGGATGAGGGCAGGCTTGTAGGCATGCTTGGTCACGAGCCGGTAATTGCTGACGCCACGGGACCGGCCGGCCTCGACGTAGTCCTTGCCGAGTGTGCCGATGACGTTGGTGCGGACCAGCCGCAGGAAGACCCCTGCCGTCAGAAGCCCGAGGGTGAGCGCGGGGAGGACTGAATGGGCCGCGACGTCGCCGAACGCGGCCATGTTGCCGCTGCGCAAGGCATCCAGCCAGTAGATCCCGGTCGGTGCGGCCAGGCTTCCCATGGCCAGTTCGGTCCTGGTGGAGGCCCGTCCTGCGACGGGCAGCCAGCCGAGCCAGACGGAGAAGGCCAGCTTCATCAGCAGGCCGGCGAAAAACACCGGGGTGGCGTAGCAGAGGATGGCGAAGAACCGCAGGACGGCGTCGGGTGCCTTATCGCGCTTGTAGGCGGAGATAAGCCCGAGCGGGATGCCGACCACGAGCGCCACGATGAGGGCGTTGATGGCCAGTTCCAGGGTTGCCGTGCCAAACGTGATGATCATTTCGACCACGGGCCGGCGGTCGGTGATGGTGGTGCCGAAGTTGCCGGTCGCCACCTGGCCAACATATTCGAGGTACTGCACGAGGATCGGGCGGTCGTAGCCGGCGTCGTGGATGCGC
This sequence comes from Arthrobacter sp. 131MFCol6.1, assembly GCF_000374925.1. Taxonomy (GTDB): domain Bacteria; phylum Actinomycetota; class Actinomycetes; order Actinomycetales; family Micrococcaceae; genus Arthrobacter. The sequence continues at coordinate 22,937 of NZ_KB895549.1, read as the reverse complement.
TGCGCGAGCGCTTCCGGGGGAAGCCTGCCGCCCTGGGCGGCGGTGATGGGGTCGCCGATGACCCGCATCAGGAAGAAGACCAACGTCACCAGGATGAATATGGTCGGAATGATCAGGAAGAACCGGATCAGGATGTAGGTCCCCAAGCCCCCACCCGAGGATTTTTTCTTGGACGGAAGAAGTCCGTCGGCGTCGTTTAGCGGCGCCTCAGTCAATGTTGTCATTGGTACCTAAGATTGTGCTGTCGCGGCCTTGGGCGGGCCGGCGTGGACTGCAGGGTGCGGCAATGACCAGCAAAGGCGGGGCGCCTCGAGGGCGCCCCGCCTGGCAGGCTGGTCAGGTCAGCACAGGTGCAGCCTTACTTGGAAATAGTTCCCAAACGGAACTTGAAGGAGGCATCGAGGGTGGAATCGACACCCTTGACACCGCTGCCGGAAATGGCAACCTGCGCGCCCTGGAGCAACGGAAGCGTCGAGATGTCCTTGGCGAGGGCATTCTGCGCATCCTTGATCGTGGACTCGCGTTCAGTCTTATCGACGGTGGTGAGCTGCTTGCTGATCAGGTCGTTGACGGTCGGGTTGTTGTAGTGGTTCTTCAGGAAGCCGCCCTCCGGGAAGAACGGGGTCAGGTAGTTGTCGGCGTCGCTGAAGTCCGGGAACCAGCCGAACTGGAACAGGGGGTATTCGTCGGCGCGGCTGGCCTTGCTGTAGGTGACCCATTCGGTGGACTGCAGGTTGACCTTGAACAAACCGGACTTCTCCAGCTGGTCCTTGATCATGGCGTACTCGTCGCCGGAGGACTTGCCGTAGTGGTCCGGGTTGTACTGCAGGTTCATCGAGACGGGGGTCGTCACACCGGCGTCGGCCAGGACCTTCTTGGCCTTGTCCAGGCTCGGCTTGCCGGCGTCGCCGTAGGCGTCCTTGAACGATTCGTTGGCGCCCAGGAAGCCGCTGGGAACGTTGGAGTACAGCGGCAGGTAGGTGCCCTTGTAGACCTGGTCCGCGATGGACTGGCGGTCAACGAGGTTCGCGATGGCCTGGCGGACGGCGAGCGCCTTGGCCGGATCGGCGTCGGCAGCCTTGGCACCGAACGGCATGGTGTCGTAGTTGAACGTGATGTAGCGGATTTCGCCGCCGGGGCCAACGTTGACCTTGACCTTGGAGTCCTTCTTCAGGTCATCGACGTCGGTGGCGCTCAGGCTGCGGTTAGCGACGTCGATGTTCCCCTGCTGGATGTCCAGCTTCATGTTGGTGGGGTCGGCGTAGTACTTGATGGTGGCGGCGTCGTTGGCCGGCTTGCCGAGGACTCCCTGGTAGTCCGGGAATGCCTTGAAGCTGATCAGCTCGTTCTTCTTGTACGTGTCGATCACATACTGGCCGTAGAAGGCCTTGGCCTTGACGATCGAGTCGTCGTCAAGCAGCTTGTCGGCCGGGAAGACTTCATCGTCTACGATCGGCGCGGCGGGGCTGCTGAGGATCTGGGCGAAGGTCTGGTCGTTCGCCTGCTTCAGCTTGAAGACCACGGTGTTCGCATCGGGGGCGGTGATGCTTTCGACGTTGGTCAGCAGGCTTGCGGGACCGGCGGGATCATTGATCTTGGTCTGCCGGTCGAAGGAGAACTTGACGTCCTTGGAGTCGAGCGTGTGGCCGTTGGCCCACTTGAGGCCCGGCTTGAGCTTGACCGTGTACTCGGTCGGCGAGGTGAAGGACGCGGACTCGGCCAGGTCCGGCACGGGATCTGCGCTGCCCGGCTTCGAGTTGAGGAGGAAGGAGTAGATCTGGTTCATCACCATGAACGAACCGTTGTCGTAGGCGCCCGCCGGATCCAAGGCTGTGACCTTGTCCGTGGTGCCGTAGGCGATCGGACCGCTTGCTGCGGCTGATGACCCGCCAGCGCCGCCGGTCGGCCCGGTGCAGGCCGTCAGTGCAAAGGCGGAAACCCCGGCGAGCGCGATGACGCTCTGCCAGGCCTTTTTGTTCATTGCCATCTGTGAACTTTCTGTTCGATGCGTTCTAGCGCAACCCGAAGTGAAACGAAGGACTCGTCGGGCGGCACGCTTTGCTGATCCCTAGATTCAACCAGACAATCATTCGGTGAAACGTTGCATTTTGTGAGTTGAGACACAAAATTTACACGATTCGAAGGTTTCTCTCATTTTCTTCAGGATTCCGCCCGGATCTTCGGCAGGGTCACTGGCCCGCCGGCCGTCGGGTGAACGACGAAGGGCCCCGCCATCTGGCGGGACCCTTCGCTGGATTCGGTGTGGCGGGCGGCTAGAGAGCGGCCCGCTGCAGTGAGCGCGCGGCATCGATCGTGGCCTGGCCGAGCACGCGGCTGCCCTGGTAGAGCACGACGGTCTGGCCGGGGGCCACGCCGCGCAGCGGCTCGGTGAGGGTGACCACCAGCTCGTCCCCCGCCATGTGCGCGCGGGCCGGGACGGGGTCGCCGTGGGCGCGGACCTGGGCGTAGCAGTCGAACTCTTCGCCCGTTGCCACCTCGGCGATGGGCAGCCCCGCCCAGGAGACCTTGATGCCGCGGATTTCGTCGATGGCGAGCAGCGCCTCCGGGCCCACCACCACCTTGTTCTCCTTGGGCCGGATCTCCAGCACGAACCGCGGCTTGCCGTCCGCGGCCGGGGTGCCGAGCTTCAGCCCGCGGCGCTGGCCCACGGTGAACGCGTTGGCGCCCGGGTGCTCGCCGACCTTCGCGCCGGATTCGTCCACGATGTCCCCCGTGGTCATTTCAATCTTCTCGGCGAGCCAGCCGGCGGTGTCGCCGTCGGGGATGAAACAAATGTCGTGGCTGTCCGGCTTGTTCGCCACGGAAAGGCCGCGGCGCTCCGCCTCCGCGCGGACCTCAGCCTTGGACGGCGTCTCGGCCAGCGGGAACATCGAGTGCTTGAGCTGTTCGTGGGTCAGCACCCCGAGCACATAGCTCTGGTCCTTGGCCCAGTCCGCCGCTCGGTGCAGTTCGGGGTTGCCGTCGGCGTCGGTGATGACCTTGGCGTAGTGGCCGGTGCACACGGCATCGAAGCCCAGGGCGATGGCCTTCTCCAGCAGGGCGGCGAACTTGACCCGCTCGTTGCAGCGCATGCAGGGATTGGGGGTGCGGCCCGCGGCGTATTCATCGATGAAGTCCTGGACGACATCTTCCTTGAACCGCTCGGAAAAGTCCCAGACGTAGTACGGGATCCCGAGGATGTCGCAGGCACGCCAGGCGTCACGGGAGTCCTCGATCGTGCAACAGCCTCGGCTGCCGGTTCGCAGGGTGCCCGGCATCCGGGACAGCGCGAGGTGGACGCCGACGACGTCGTGCCCCGCCTCGACGGCGCGGGCGGCGGCAACGGCGGAATCGACGCCGCCACTCATGGCTGCAAGAACTCGCATACTGGCTTTCTCTAGGGTTCGGGGTGTCGCAGGCTCCGGGGGTGCTGTTCACAGCTGCAGTACTGCTGGGCTTCACAACTGGGCTTCACAACTGGGCTTAACTGCACTGGTACTGCCGGCCCCCGGAAATAGCACAATGCCTGCTACGCCATTCTATCGCCACGCCGAATCCTCCCCAAAAGGCCTTGACGGGGCCGCGTCCCCCTTCTAGCGTCAGGATAAGCAGTTTTAGAAAACGGAACTGCGCACTCGCGGGAATCGAGCGGACATGGTTGTCGGGAACATCGTGATCGTGGGCGGCGGGCTGGCCGGTGCCACCGCCGCCAAGACGTTGCGGGCGGAGGGATTCGGCGGCCCCGTGGTGCTGGTGGCCGCCGAGTCCCACCCGCCTTACCTGCGCCCGCCGCTGTCCAAGGAGTACCTGCTGGGCAAGGCCGGCGACGACACCCTGCCGGTGGTGCCCGAGGACTGGTACGACGCGAACGACGTCGACCTCCGGCTTGGCGTCCAGGCCACGGCGCTGGACCCGGCGGCCCGGGCCGTGGTTCTGGAGCACGGGCAGCGGCTGGAGTACGGCTCGCTCCTGCTCGCCACGGGAGCGCGGCCCAGGACCATCCCGCTGCCCGGCAGCGGGCTCGACGGCGTCAGCACGTTCCGGACGGTGGAGGACAGCCGGCGCCTGCACGCCCGCCTCGCCGAAGGTGGCCTGAACGTGGTCATGGTCGGGTCCGGCTGGATCGGGATGGAACTGGCCGCCGCCGCCAGCACCTTTGGAAACACGGTTACCCTGATGGGGCTGGAGGACGTGCCGCTGGGCGCGGCGATCGGCCCGGACCTGGGTGGCTTCTTCCGCGAGCTGCACGAGGCCCACGGCGTACGGTTCAGGCTTCCGGCGTCTGCTGCCGGGATCCAGGGGCAGTCGGGACGGGCGACGGCAGTGGTCACCGATGCCGGCGAAGTGCTGCCCGCCGACCTGGTGGTCGTCGCCGTCGGGGTCGTGCCGGAGGTCGGCTTGGCCGAGGCGGCCGGCCTCGGGATCCGCAACGGCATCCTCACCGACGCGTCGCTGCGGACCTCCGCGCCCGTGATCTTCGCCGCCGGCGACGTCGCGAATGCCCTGCACCCGTTCACCGGCGAGCACCACCGCAGCGAGCACTGGTCCAATGCCCTCAATGGAGGCAAGGTGGCCGCCAAGGCGATGCTCGGCCTCGACGCCACGCTGGACACCATCCCGTACTTCTACACGGACCAGTACGACGTCAGCATGGAGTACTCGGGCTTCCCGACGCTCGTTGCCGGGCCACCGGTCATCCGCGGCTCACTGGCGGACAAGGAGTTCATTGCGTTCTGGCAGCAGGAAGGCCGGGTGATCGCCGGAATGAACGTCAACTGGCCCCGCGCCGCCAAGCCGCAGAAGGCGATCAAGGCCCTCATCAACGCCCGCACCGCCGTGAGCCCGGACCTGCTTGCCGACTCCTCAGTACCCCTGGATCAGCTCCTGGATTAACTCCCTGCGGGGGCTTGACGGGCAGACTCCCGCGCGACTGTTCCCGCGGTCTGGATGCTGGACTCATGCCCGGCCATGCCCGCCTGGCGGGCCCGCGCATAGGCGCCCGGCAGCGCAGCGAGCAGGGCATCGACGTCGGCGTCGGTCGAGGAATGCCCGAGCGTAAAGCGCTGCGCCCCCCTCGCCGTGTCCTCATCCAGGCCCATCGCCAGCAGCACATGGGAGGGCCTCGGAACACCCGCGGTGCAGGCGGAGCCCGTGGAGGATTCGACGCCGGCGAGGTCCAGAAGGAACAGCAGCGAGTCCCCTTCGCAGCCGGGGAACGTGAAATGCGCATTGCCGGGCAGCCGCCCGGGGCCCGGGGCACCCCGCAGGACGGCCTCGGGGACGGCCGCACGGACCCCCTCGATCAGCCGGTCCCGAAGGGCCGCGATCCTGGCCGCTTCCTCGGGGAGTTTCGCGGCAACGGCCTCGGCGGCCGCGGCAAACGCGGCGATCGAGGCGGTGTCCAGCGTCCCGGAACGGACGTCGCGTTCCTGCCCGCCGCCATGCTGGACGGGGGTCAGCTTCACCGCCCGGCCCAGGATCAGCGCACCGACGCCGACCGGTCCGCCGATCTTGTGCCCGGAGACGGACATGGCGTCCAGGCCCGTCCCGCGGAAGTCAACGGGCAGGGAACCGAAGGCCTGGACGGCGTCGGAGTGGACCGGTACGCCGGCAGCGTGGGCCAGTTCCACAACCCGGGCGACGGGCTGGATGGTGCCGACCTCATTATTGGCCCACATGACGCTCACCAGTGCGATCGAGCCCGGATCCCGGGACAGCTCGGCTTCGAACACGGCCAGGTCCACGACGCCCGCGGCATCGACCGGGAGCCAGCAAACCTCGGCGCCCTCATGCCGTTCGAGCCATTCGACGGTGTCCAGCACCGCATGGTGTTCGACGGCGGAACAAAGGATGCGGTTACGCGCGGGATCCTCGGCACGGCGGGCCCAGTACAGGCCCTTGACCGCCAGGTTGTCCGCCTCGGTCCCGCCGGAGGTAAAGATGACCTCCGAGGGATGGGCGCCGGCGGCCGCCGCGAGTACTTCCCTCGCGTCCTCCACGGAACGCCGGGCACGGCGGCCCGATCCATGCAGCGATGAGGGGTTGCCGGTCCGGGCCAGTTCGCGCGTCAGTGCGGCCAGCGCTTCCGGGGCGAGGGTGGTAGTGGCGGCGTGATCGAGGTAGACAGGCACAGCCCAATTCTACCTGCGTGCACCCGGGCAGCCGCGGGGCCAGGGCGAAGGCGCAGCGTTAGGGCGAAGGCATAGTGCCGGGCCGAAGGCCCGGGGCGAGGGCGCCGGGCGGAGGGACGGTGAAGAGCACGGTGCTGGTGTACATTCAAGCGGTGAAAGCGCCCCTCTGCCTTGTGCTGGCGACCCTGTTCTGGTCCGGCAATTTCGTCGTCGGACGGGCCGCCGTTGCCTCCATGCCCCCGCTGGAGCTGACCTTCTGGCGCTGGACCCTGGCCGCCGTGCCGCTGCTGGTCCTGGCCCACTTCATCGAAAAGCCCGACTGGGGCGCCGTGCTGCGCCACTGGCGAGTGCTCCTGCTGCTGAGTGTCCTGGGCATGAGCGGCTACACGCTGCTGCTCTACGGCGCGCTCGGATTCACGTCCGCGATGAACGCCTCCCTGATGACGGCCGCAAACCCGGCCCTCATCGTGGTCATGGCGATCATCCTGCTCGGCGAGAAGACCACGCGGCTGGGCTGGCTCGGCATCTGCCTTGGCCTGTTGGGTGTGCTGCTCGTCCTGACCCAGGGCGACCTGGCCCGCGTGGTCAGCCTCTCCATCAACACCGGTGAGCTCATGATGATCGGCGCGATCATCGTCTGGGGCTTCTACACGATCATTGCCCGCCGGCTGACTGTGCCGCCCATCGCGGCCACAGCGGTGCAGGTGGTGATCGCGACCGTGATGCTGGCGCCGTTTGCCCTCGCCATGAACGTGCAGTTTCCCGACACCGCGGCCGAGGGCTGGTCAATGGCGTACATCGCCCTGTTCCCGTCCCTTGGTTCCTACCTGCTGTGGAACCTGGCGCTGAAAACCACCCCGCCCGGGACCGCGGGAAACTACCTCAACCTGATGGTCGTCTTCACCGCGATCATCACCGTGCTGCTCGGGACGCCGCTCACCCTAGTGCAGATCGTAGGCGGCCTCTTGGTGATCGCCGGCGTCCTGCTGACCGGAATCAAGGGCCAGGCCCGCAGTGCCGGCCGGCCCGCCGGCAGGGCCCCGGCCGGGACGGTCGCCGCCGCTTCAGGCGGGCAGGGTCACGCAGGCAGCCCGGTCACGATGGCAGAATACGGGCACAGCACTGCCCGGGCTGCGCGCCGCCCTGCTCCCTGAGATCTTCGATGGCGAGCGCTTCGATCCGGTCCGGGTCGATCCCCAGGGCCGTTGAGGCCCCGCCGAGGAAGGCGCCGTTCATGGCGCACACCACGTCTGCGTGCCCGGCGGCGAGCCGGTGGAACGGGCAGTTCAGCAGCACCAGTCCCCCGCCGCCGTCGTCCGCCGGGCAGTAGCCCTGCCCCGCCAGGAAGTCCGCGAACGGACCGGCGCCATCGGGACCGGCGGTCCGGTCCGCCTCCGCCGCCCCGGCGGCCCCTTCCGGCTCGCGGCCGGCTGCGCGGGCTGCCGACTCACCCGCTGACTGCCCCCTGGCGCGGGCAGCCCGGAGCAGGGCCTCCCGCGGCGATCCGCCGCCGCTGGTTGCGTCCTCGATCGCGGACACCAGCAGTTCGGCGGCGAGGTCATAGTGGCGGTCGGGAACGGAGGCCGCGACCTCGTCCACGGCGGCCCGGTACAGCTTGGCGGGCCTGCCGGAACCGGGGCCCTCCCGCCCTCCGAGCTTTCGGAACTCCACGGCCAGCAGCCCGTCTTTCACCAGCCGGTCAAGATGGAAGGAGGCGGTGCTCCGCGCCAGGCCGACGGCCTGGGCTGCATCGTCCCGGCCAACGGCATCTGCCGCTGAGGCGACGAAGTCAAACAGCCTCCTGCGGCTCTCGTCTCCCAGCGACGCGACCGCCGCAAGCCTGTGGTTCCACGGAGGCTTGGTCATGAGACAAGAATATCTCTAAAAACAAGAATCATTGCTTAATCCTCGTGCGGGCCTCTAAAATCGAAGTATCCATTTTTAGAAGGAGCAATGCCATGAAAGTTTCCCCAGCCCTCGCCACTCCGACGCATCAGCCCACAAGGGACCGCCAGGCCTTCCTGTTGCTGCGGACCGTCTTTACGGTTGCGCCGATCCTGTTCGGCCTGGACAAGTTCACGAACCTTTTGACCGACTGGACCATGTATCTGGCCCCCGTGGTGACCCAGGTGGTTCCGCTGCCGGCCCAGACGATCATGTACATCGTTGGCGTGGTGGAAATCGCCGCCGGTGTAGCGGTGGCGCTGCGCCCGCGCTTCGGATCGGCGCTTGTGGCTGCCTGGCTGCTGGGCATCATCATCAACCTGATCATCCTCGGCGGCTTCTATGACGTCGCTCTGCGTGACTTCGGGCTGCTCGTGGGCGCCCTGGCACTGAACAGGCTGTCCCCGCGCAAGGCCGCGCCGGCCGCTACGCCGGGCAGCTAGGTGTACTGGGTCATCGAGGTTGGTCCCCAGCAGTTAGGCGACGACGCCGGGCACGCCACTACGCCAAAACGCAGACGGCCCGCGGAACGACCTCGATGGTCATCGGGAGCGCCCCGATCCGCTCGCCGTCGGCGTAGGCCACGATGTTGCTGGCCGACAGTTCCACGGTGCGGACCCGGCGAAGCTGCACGGCGGGGTGGCCCACGTGCTTGCCGGCGAACACTTTCGGGAACACGGCCAGCAGCCCGGTCCGGGACAGCCTGCTGACAATGAACAGGTCCAGGTAGCCGTCATCGAGGACGGCTTCCGGGACAATCATCATCCCGCCGCCGATCGACTGGCCGTTGGCGACGGAAATCAGCATGGCGCCCTGCTGCCACCGCTCGCCGTCGGCCGTCACCGTGTAATCGATGGCCCGGAACGACGCCAGTTCCCGAAGCATGGCGAGCTGGTAGCGGATCTTGCCGCGCGGCCAACGCCAGTCATTGGCCCGCTCATTGACGGCGGCATCGAATCCGGCCGAGACGACGCCCGCAAACAAGCGGGAGGATCCTCCAGCGGTGATCCTGCCGGCGTCGATCATCCGGCCGCCGTCGGCCAAAGACTCCAGCGCCCTTTCGCAGGCCGCCGTGAGGTTGTGCAGCGGCAGGCCCAGCGCCCGGGCCGTATCGTTGCCCGTCCCGGTGGGAATGATGCCCAGCGGAACCCGACGGCCGGCACCGGCAATCGCATTGAGCCCGAGGTGGACCATGCCGTCGCCGCCCACCACCACGAGGGCATCCACGCCGGACTCCAGCGCATCTTCAACGGTCTGTGCGAGCCCGGCATAGCTGTCCTCGCACAGCAGCAGGACCTCCGCCCCGGCTGCACGGAAGTGCGCCGCCGCGTCCTTCCCGGCGTGCCGCGCCCGGCCAAAGGATGCGCGCGGGTTGACGGCGACGGCGATCAGCATGCGCGCAATTATGCCAGCCGCCGGGAACCATCCCTGTACACGCAGTCGTTATCCCTCCAGCCGGTTAAACTGGGCACGCCGGACGCCCACGAACGGTCCGGCATTCGCACCGCCGGCACCATCAATGAAAAGGATCTCTGTTTGACGCAGGGCAGCAGCTCGCACTACCAGGTCCTCGGGATCCCCGTGACGGCGACGGAGAAGGACATCAAAGTGGCGTACCGCAAGGCCGCCCGGACCGCCCACCCGGACCACGGCGGCGATCCTGCCGCGTTTCGGCGCGTCACCCTCGCCTACGAGACACTCATCGACACCAAGCGCCGCGCGGACTATGACCGCTCCTACGGCAGCGCATCCGGCGGGGCGTATGCGTCGCCCGCCGGCGACGAGGGCGCCCACTTCGACGCGCCTGCTGCTGGCAGCCGGGCCTCGGCCAACGTGCGACGGCCGAACACTCCGCGGAATACGGCCGCGGACCCACCCGTCTACGTTCCGCCGTTCGAGCAGTTTGACAGCGGGACGGCGGTGCCGCTGATTCCCGCCAGCGTGGCCCGACAGCAGGTCCACGGCATGCCCCGCAAGCGCGGAATCTTCGGTGCCGAAGCCCGGATCCAACGCGAGATGCGCACCGTGCAGCTCATCAGCAGGCAGATCCTGACCACCATCCCGGCGGCGCGCCTCGTCAACGGGCTGCAGTCCCCGGCGGACAACAGCCACATCGACCACGCCGTCCTTGCCGGGTACCGGCTCGCGATCGTGGGATCCATGCTCCTGCCGCCGGGCGCCTATGCATGGAACGGCAGCACGCTGACCCACGGTGGACGCTCCGTTGCCCCGCCCCAACTGGGCCACATCGTGCGCCGGATGCAGGACATATTTCCCGAGCTCAATGTCACCGGTTGGATTGTTGTCCACAGTACGGACGGCAATCTGCATCAACCGGTCATCGACCGGCACCGCCGCGCCGGCGGCCAGGGAAGCGGGTACGGGGAAGGCTCGGGCCTTGTCGAGGTGGTCAATGCCGCGGGCCTGGCCCGTGGCCTCAAGTTGTTCCTCGGCTCGGGACCGGCGCCCAACACGGTCAACGTTCCCGTTCTGGCCCGCCTGCTGGGCGGAATGCACTAGATACCGCCCGGGCACTCCCCTGCGCCCCCGGGACAGAAGGCCCGCGGCGCGTTCGACGCCGGCGGCTCGCTAGGATGGAAAGGTGTTCCGCATACTCTTCCACACCCCCGAAATCCCCGGCAATACGGGAAACGCCATCAGGCTGGCTGCCATCACGGGCGCCGAACTGCATCTGGTGGAGCCCCTGGGCTTTGACTTCTCCGACGCCAAACTCCGGCGGGCGGGCCTGGACTACCATGACCTCGCCGTAGTGACCGTCCACCCGGACATCGACGCGGCGTGGGCCGCTCTGGAACCGGAACGGGTATTTGCCTTCACCTCTGACGGCGAGACCACGTACACAGACATCCGCTACCGTGCCGGGGACGTCCTCCTGTTTGGTCCTGAATCCGTGGGCTTGCCCGAGGAAGTCAAACACAGTCCCCGGGTGACGTCCCGGGTCCGCCTGCCGATGCTGCCGTCCCTGCGCTCACTGAACCTGGCCAATGCGGCGTCCATCGCCGTCTACGAGGCGTGGCGCCAGAACGGGTTCGCAGGGGCCAAGTTGTAGCGGTCCGCCGCGGAGGCCCGCCAGGACCGGCGGCGGCCCCGTGGGGGGCCCGCGGGAAAGAATTCCCGCGCACCGCGCCCATCCAGGTGCCGGGCTGCGCCGAATCACTTCTGAAGGCGGACACCAAATCCGCCCACTCGGCATTGTGTCTACCAAGCATCATGCGGAGAAACGGAAGGGAGCGAGGAACGGCGGGTGAAAACAGTACATCTGGACAGATCCTCTGCCGGTGCGGCAGGGGCCGGCCTCGCGCAGCATTTCGCACCGAGTGGCCCGCGTTGGCCTGCAGGCGCCCTATGCTTGGGAGTGATGGAAACTCCGAATGCCCCGAACCCCGAGGCCGCCGCACCGGCGGGCACCTCAGCCGACATCAACGGCCGGCTCAGCAGCCTGCTGGCACTGATTGCCCAGGGTGACCAGACGGCGTTCGCGGAGTTTTACAGCCTTACCTCCAGGCGCGTCTTCGGCATGGCGCGCCGGGTCCTGATCGACACCGAACTCAGTGAGGACACCACCCAGGAAGTCTTCCTGCAGGTGTGGCAGAACGCCGCCAAGTTCAATCCCGCCGCCGGCAGTCCGCTCGCCTGGCTCATGACAATCTCGCACCGCCGCGCCGTTGACAAAGTCCGGTCCTCGCAGTCCGCCACCGACCGCGAAGCCAGATACGGTGCCAGCAGCCAGGAGATCGACCACGATTCCGTCTCGGACGAAGTCGGCAGCCGGCTCGAGGCCGAGGCCGTGGTCCGGTGCATGGAGACGCTGACCGATACGCAGCAGGAGTCCGTCCGGCTGGCATATTACGGCGGCCTCACCTACCGGGAAGTGGCCGAGCGGCTGAATGCCGCAGTACCTACCATCAAGTCCCGCATCCGCGATGGACTCATCCGACTGAAGACCTGCTTGGGGGTGAGCTGAATTGACCGACATGAACGCACCTGAGAACAACAACCGCCTCCCCGGCGGCTTCACCGCCGAGATCGCCACCGATCTGTCGGCCGGCCGCGTCGTGGACCTCGCCGAGGTCTACGCCCTCAACGCCGTGGACGACGCCGAACGCACCGCAATCGAGCAGTTCCTCGCCTCCGCACCGGCAGCAGACCGGGATGCCTTCAACGACCGTGTCCGGCAGGCCCGGGAGACCCTGGCCACCAGCTTCACCGCAGAGGAAGAGCCTCCGGCCGGGCTGCTGGACCGGATCATGTCATCCCTGCCTGCGCAGACGGCAGAGCAGGCCGCAGCGCAGATCCCCGCCGCAGTGCCCCTTCCCGGCACGGGTCCGCAAGCGACGCCGGTGCTGCCGCATCCGGCACGCGACAGCTCCGCACTGCCCGCCACCGACGAACTCGGTGCGGCCCGCCAGCGCAGGGAAGAACGCCGCCGCCCGCAGGGCATGCGGAACTGGCTTATCGGCGTCGCCGCCGCAGCCGTGATCGCCCTGGGCGGCGTGGGTGTCGGCGCGTACGTGGCCAACCAGAACGATCCGCTGAATCAGGTGATGCAGGCCAGTGACGTCCGCCAGGCGACCGTCGACGTCAACGGCGGCGGCACCGCCACCGTGTCGATTTCCCCGTCCAAGGACGCGGCCGTCGTCAAAATGAACGGCGTCCCTGCTCCGCCCACGGGCAAGGTCTACCAGATGTGGCTGATCCCCAAGGACGGCTCTGCCCCGGTCTCGCAGGGCCTCATGGACGCTGAAGCCCTGTCCAAGCCCGCGGTGGTCAAGGGCATCGGTTCCGCTGCCGCCCTGGGCATCACCGTGGAACCCGAAGGCGGATCCGCGTCACCCACCCTGCCGACCGTCGCGGCCGCACCGCTGGACGCCTAGCAACCCGCAGGACACGGCAAAGCCGCCCGGACAGACAAAGCCGCCCGGGCCTTGGCTCCTTCCGTAGAAGGACTCAAGGCCCGGGCGGCTTCTGTGTTGTGTCCGGCGGGCGTCCTGTCCGGCGGGCGTCCTGTCCGGCCGCTTTCCTGCCCGGCTAAATGACCAGCGAGAGCAGCATGACCAGGCCGAAGCTCACCACGGAGATCAGCGTTTCCATGACGGACCAGGTCTTGAACGTCTGGCCCACCGTGAGTCCGAACAGCTCCTTGACGAGCCAGAACCCGGCGTCGTTCACGTGCGAAAAGAACAGCGAGCCCGCACCGATCGCCAGCGCCAGGAGGGCCGCGTGCGTCGGCGACAGCGAACTGGCCAGCGGTGCCACGATGCCGGCGGCCGTGACTGTGGCGACGGTGGCCGAGCCGGTCGCCAGGCGCAGGGCAACGGCCACGATGAAGCCGAGCACCAGGACGGACATGTTGGTCCCCTCGGCCCAAGCCTTCACGGAGTCACCCACACCGGCACCGATCAGCGTCTGCTTGAAGCCGCCGCCTGCGCCGACGATCAGGATAATCCCCGCAATCGGGCCCAGGCTGGCGGCGATCTTGCTCGTGATCTTGGCGCCGTTCAGGCCCACGGCGTAGCCGAAGGTCACCATGGCCAGCAGGACGGCCAGGGTCATCGCCACCAGCGGCTGCCCGACGAAGTCGAAGAACATCCGGATCGCCGGGGCCGTCCTGGGGTCGGGCCAGATGATGTCCACGACGGCCCTGAGCAGCATGAGGACCACCGGGAAGAGGATGGTCAGCAGCGTGACGGTGAAGTTCGGCGGGCGCTTGACGCCTTCCATGTCCGCGCCGTGCACCGTGTCGACGCCGCCGGCGACGGCGGGGGCGCCCACCGGCACCCAGCGGGCCGCCAGACGGGAGAAGAGCGGGCCGCAGATAATCACCGTGGGGACGGCGATGAGGATGCCGAGGGCCAGGGTGGTGCCCAGTTCCGCCTTGACGGCGCTGATCGCGATCAGCGGTCCCGGGTGCGGCGGCACCAACCCGTGCAGCACGGACAGGCCGGCCAGCGCCGGGATGGCGATGCGCATCAGTGGCATCTTCGAGCGCTGCGTGACCAGGACGATCACCGGCAGCAGCAGGACGAGCCCGATCTCGAAGAACATCGGCAGGCCGATGATCACGGCGACCAGGGTGATGGACCAGACCAGCTTGTTTCCGGTGGCCTTGGCCAGGAGGGTGTCGACCACCCGGTTGGCACCGCCGGAGTCGGCGAGCAGTTTGCCCAGCATCGCGCCGAGGGCGACCAGCAGGCCGACTTCCTTCAGGACGCCGCCCACACCGTCTTCGAAGTTGGCGATCACCTTGGCCGGTTCCACACCGGCGGCGAGGCCGACGAATCCGGATCCCAGGATCAGGGCCAGGAAGGGGTGGAACTTGAATTTGGCGATCAGCACCACGAGCAGGGCGATGCCCAGGCCCGCAATGAGCAGTAGTTGGTTATTGACGCCGGTCCCGGCCTCAACGGCAGCCGGAAGCTGCATTGCTATCAGTGATTTCACAAAAATTCCTTGGTCGCGGCGGAACGCGGGAAGGCTCAGGGCCTGGCGTCGGCGGCGTCGAGATTAAGTCGGGTGATGATTTCCTGTGCTTCTTCCGCCGGCGTTGCGGAGACGGACAGGGAAATGAAGTTTTCGTCCGCTGTGGGGGCTTCGAGCGCGTCGAACTGGGACTCAAGCAGGGCGGGGGGCATGAAGTGCCCGTGGCGGGAAGCCAGCCGGTCGGAGATCTTGTCCCGTGATCCCTCAAGGAACACGAAGACCACCCCTTCGCCGCGCAGAATGTCCCGGTAGCGCTTCTTCAGCGCCGAACAGGTCACGACGCCGGGATTCCCGGCCCCGGTGTGGGCCCTGATCCAGTCGGCAATGCTTTCGAGCCAGGGCCACCGGTCCTCGTCGGTCAGCGGCTGTCCTGCGTGCATCTTCGCGACGTTTGATTCGGGGTGCAGATCATCGCCCTCGGCCAGGTCCCAGCCCAGCCTGCCGGCCAGAAGTCCCGCGACAGTTGATTTGCCGGATCCGGAGACGCCCATGATCACAAGAACGGGGTGTTGCGCAGTCTTCGCCATCAAAGTCTGCCTTCCATCAAATAAATATGATTTAAACAGAGGCCAGCTTATGGCAGAGGTTGTGCTGCAGCAACACTAGAAGCCGGCGATGGTCCCCTGGCCGTTGACTGTTACGACATGGAAGGCCTCGGCGCTGCGCCCGGCGGGAAGTCCGGCGCGGGCCCCGGTGCCGAGCATGAGGCCGCGGACCGTGCGCTCCATGGCGTCGACGTCGGGATGCTGGCTGACGTGGATGTGGATGGCGTCCAGCTTGCTCTCCACATGCTCTGTGACGTCCACGAAGTGGTTTTCGCGCTCTTCCGGCCCGGCGAAGAGCCACAGCCAGGGCAATTTGTAGGCCTCCAGCCCGGCCTCGGCCAGTTCCGGGTACGCAAACGGGTTTTCCAGCGCGGGGTACACAGCACGGGTCACGGCCTCCCCCACGGCCAGGTGGTCCGGATGGCTCTTCTGGATCCGGTTCCAGTTGCGTTCCGGATGCATGGACACCACGACGTCGGGCCGGAGCTGCCGGATCAGGCGCACCACCTCGCGCATCACCTCATGCGACGGTTCGAGGTAGCCGTCGCGCTGGTGCAGGTAATGGATGTCCGTGACGCCGACCAGGGCGGCGGCGCGCTGCTGCTCCGCAACGCGCAGCCGCACGATTTCCTCGCGCTGCTCCGGATCAAAGCCGCCGGCATCGCCGTCGGTCATGATGCAGTAGCTGACCTGGACGCCGGCGGCGGTCCAAGCTGCAACAGTGCCGGCGGCGCCGAAATCGATGTCGTCGGGGTGTGCCGTGAAACAAAGCACCCGCTCGATCCGGGAGCTCTCCGGGTCGAACGGGCTTTGTGCCGGAATGGCGGTGGTGCTCATGCGGTCAGCCTCTGCGCTTCTTGATTTCGGCGGTGGCCTGCGGCAGGACCTGGAAGAGGTCGCCCACAATGCCGAAGTCCGCGATCTCGAAGACCGGCGATTCGGCGTCCTTGTTCACGGCCACGATCACCTTGGCGGTCTGCATGCCGGCTTTCTGCTGGATGGCTCCGGAAATGCCCGCGGAGATGTAGAGCTGCGGCGCGACGGTCTTGCCGGTCTGGCCGATCTGCGCGTCGTGGCCGATCCAGCCGGCGTCCGTGGCAGCCCGCGAGGCGCCGATGGCCGCGCCGAGGGCGTCGGCGAGTTCCTCCAGCGGACCAAAGTTGCCGTCCACGCCGCGGCCGCCGGCCACGACGACCCGCGCCTCGGACAGATCGGGGCGTCCGCTGGCAGGCTTTTCGGTGCGCGCCGTGACCCGGGCGGCGGCCGCGGTCACGTCAGGGACCTGGACAGGGATGCTCTCCGGCGCCGTGCCGGTGACCGCGGGCTCGGGCGTGACGCTGTTGGGCTTCACAGTCAGCACGGAAACGGGCGTCGTGGCCTTCGCGGTGGTGGTGTAGGACCCGGCCAGCACGGACTTGTGTGCCGTTCCGTCGGGGTCCACGGCCACGACGTCGGTGATGACGCCGGCGCCGAGCCTGATGCCGAGCCGGGCGGCGATTTCCTTGCCCTCGGCCGAGTTCTCGGCCAGGACCACGTCGGCCCCGGCGGCGTCGGCGGCCGCGGCCAGGAATGCCGCCTTGGGTCCTACGAGGTAGTCGTCGAGGTCCGCGGCGGACGGGCGGTACAGTGCCTGGGTGCCGTAGGCGGCCAGGGTCGAGGCGACGTCGTCGTGCAGTTCGCCGTTGACGGCGGCGACGGTCTCGCCCAGGGAACGGGCGATCGTGAGCAGTTCCAGGCTCGACTTCTTCAGCGCGGCACCGGGGTTGTCGATGAAAACGAGTACTTTTGCCATGATTCGGATAATCCCCTTTAGAGCAGCTTCTGGGCGGCCAGGAACTCGACCAGTTGGATGCCGGCGTCGCCTTCGTCGGTGATGATGGTGCCGGCCGTCCGCGGCGGGCGGGCCTCTGCGGTCTCGACGGCGGTCCAGGAACCGGACTTGCCCACCTGGGCAGCGTCGACGCCGATGTCGGCAAGGCTCAAGGTGGTGATGGTTTTCTTCTTCGCCGCCATGATGCCCTTGAAGTTGGGGTACCGCGGATCATTGATCTGGTCGGTGACGGAAACGACGGCCGGCAGTGCGGCCTCAATGGTGTCCGCGTGGGTGTCGCCGTCGCGGCGGGCGGTAAGCTTGCCGGCGTCGAGCTCCAGGGACGCGGCGAAAGTTACCTGCGGGAGACCCAGCCGTTCAGCGAGCTGTGCCGGGACCAGCGAGGTCTCCCCGTCCGTGGAGGACATCCCGGTGAGGATGAGGTCCGCGGGGACATCCGCGCCCAGGTGGCGGATCGCGGCGGCCAGCGCCAGCGACGTGGCCGCGGCATCAGAACCGGCCAAGGCCTCATCGCTGAGGTGCACGCCTTCCGTGGCGCCGATCTGGAGGGACTTCTTCACCGCATTGACGGCCCCGGCCGGGCCCATGCTCAATGCGATGACCTTGTTGCCGGCCGCTTCTCCGCCGCGGGCCTCGGTCAGCTGCAGCGCCGCTTCCAGGGCGTATTCATCCAGTTCGGACAGGATGCTTTCGGAGCGGTCCACCGTGTTGGCCTCACCGGTGAGGTGGCGGTCGAACTGCGCATCCGGGACGTGCTTGACCAGCACAATGATTTTCAGAGTTTCTTCCACTGTGTCTACAGCAGCCTTCCATGCGGGTGGACAGCCGCCCCTGACGGGGTCATGGCCACGGATCGCCCGGCAGCCGGGCTGTTCCTAGCTAACCACATAGCCGCCGGGCAGCGCGGCCACGGTTAACGTCTGTGTCAGTGAACGGGCCCGTGACGGCAAAGGCCGGGCCGCACCTTTTCGGTGCCGCCCGGCCTGCCCGGTACTGCGCTGTTTAGTGCTGCGCTGGCTTCTTACTGCTCAGTTCTACTGCTCAGCTGCGGCGCCGAGCGTCACGTCGACGTCCTTGAGCTGGCCGCCGCGCAGCACCGTCACCTTGACCGTGGCCCCGGCGGCCTGTTCCCGCACCGCCGCGGTGAGCTGGTTGGGATCGCTGATGGTCAGGTTCTGGAACTTCGTCACGACGTCGCCGACCTTGATGCCGGCCTTGTCTGCGGCCGAGCCGGACTCGACGGTCGCGACCTCCGCGCCCACCGAGAACCCGGAGGAGGACGAGCCGGCGGCCTTGGGCTTCACGCTGACGCCGAACTGCCCGTGGGAGGCTTTGCCGGCGCTGATGATCTCCTGAGCCACGCGCTTGGCGTGGTTGATGGGGATGCTGAAGCCCACGCCGATGTTGCCGCTGCTGCTCCCGCTGGCCGCGTCGCCGCCGGCGGAGGCGATCGCGACGTTGACGCCGATGATTTCGCCCTTGGTGTTCACCAGCGCGCCGCCGGAGTTACCCGGGTTGATGGCCGCGTCCGTCTGAATGACATTGATCGAGATCGAGCCCTGGTCCGCGGTGTTCGGAGTCTCGCCGCCGCCGGGAGGTGCGAACTGGAAGCCCTGGTCACCGCCCTGGGAGTTGTCCGCACCGTCCTTCGGCGCAGCCGAGGATGCCACGCTGATGGTCCGGTTCAGGGTTGAGACGATGCCGTCCGTGACTGTTCCGGTGAGTCCCAGCGGCGATCCGATGGCGACTGCAGTGTCGCCGACGTTCAGCTTGCCCGAGTCACCAAGCGTTGCCGGGACCAGCCCCGAGGGGTTCTCGATCTTGATCACGGCGAGGTCGGAAAGCGGGTCGGTACCGACGATCTTCGCGGAGAAGACCTTGCCGTCGCTGGTCCGGACCTCCATGGAAGCGTTGGCGGCCTTGCCGTCGAGTGTCACCACGTGGGTGTTGGTCAGCACGTGGCCCTGGGTGTCGAGGATGATCCCGCTGCCGGTGCCGCCGTCGCTGCCGCTGGTGGCTTTGATGGTCACAACACTCGGGGAAGCCTTGAGGGCGGCGGCGGTGATGGCGTTGACGTCGTCCCTGTTGTTGACGATCACCGGACCGGCCTGGCTCGTGTTGCTCGCGGCGGACGGGGCAAGACGGTCGCCCAGCAGGACGTTGCTGCCGGCCACCACGCCGCCGCCGATCAGGCCGGCGGCCACGATGCTGGCCACGAGGGTGGGGACGCCGAATGCCGCCTTGCGCTTTGGGGCGTGCGCCGGGTCGTTCGCAAAGGCCGGGCCGGAAGGGTAGGACGGACCCGACGGCGGCTGGCCGCCGGAGTGGGCACCGTAGGGGTTGGCGCCGTACTGGGACTGGCCGTACGGGGCTTGCTGCGACTGGCCGTACGGGGTTTGCTGCGACTGGCCGTAGGGCGGGTGGCCGGGCTGGGAGGGCTGGCCTTGGCCGGGCTGCGATGGTCCGCCGTAGGGGCCTGCGTGCTGGGCCGGGGCGCCTATCTGCTGGGTGTCCGCGGCGGGGGGCTGGTGCTGCTGGTACACCGGACGCGGTGCGCCGTCTTCGGTGCGGTCCAGCCGGAGGGTCGGGTTCTCGGGCGCCGGGCTTCCCGCGGCCGGTCGTTCGGATACCGGATTTCCCGGTGCCGCCTCAGGCGTGCGGCCGGCATGCGGCTGCTCCGGCGAGCCCTCCTGCGCTCCCGCCGGTTCCTGGTTCTGTTGTGTCGGCTCCGGTGACACACCCGGCACTGGGTTCTCAGTCATGAGACTTCCTTTCATCCTCGTCTGCATTTAACTATGGACGCTCAGGCTGACACTAGAGCGGACATTTGCTGGGAGGTTCCTGAACGGACAGTTTCGCGGCCCGCGGGCCGGTGTTTCTTTGGTTAAGCGCGTTTCGCTGGTGGCATATTCCCCTAGGTGGACTGCCATTTGGGTGCACCATAGAATCAAATGGAAATGCCACAGCGACCTGCGGCTTTACATCTGCGTGGGGGCGCTGCTGCTTTCTGTGACGGCTGGTTCGACCGAACCGGTCCCAGAAGTGCTGAAGGGTTGCACATGCGGTCTAAGTTGAATCGTTTCCTCGCCGTCCTTGGCGTCGCTGGATTGCTGGCGCTCCCTGCCGCTCCAGCCCGGGCCGAAGATCCGGTGACCATTCCGTCCGGGCAGAACATCGTGGACAGTGCGAACGTGCTCGGCAGCCGCAAGGCCGAAGTCCAGGACGCCATCCAAAAGCTCCTGAAGGACCACAAGTACAACCTCTACGTCATCACGGCAAAGACGTTCGAGAATCCGGCCGACCCCAAGGCGTGGGCCCAGGCCGTCGCGACCAACAAGGGCATGGGCAAGGCCGACGTCATCCTGACCATGTCCGACGACGGCAAGTACTACTTCTCACCCAGTTCGGCCAGCGCCATCTATCCCAAGACGTCCAACATCGTCCAGAACGCCATCGTGCCGAACCTGGCTGGCGGAAAGCGCGACTTCTCCCAGGCCGCCATTGATACGGCCGCTGCGGTGGGCGACGCGGCCGGCGGCGGCAGCGGAACGGTGCCCTCCGGCGACGGAGCGGGCAGCGCCGTCCTCGTGGGAGTCGGCGTCGTGGCTGTGGGCGGAGCTGGAACGTACCTGTACCTGCGCAACCGGCGGAAGAAGGCCCTGCAAAGTTCGGGGGCGTCAGCCGGGGCCCAAGGCTCGCAGCCGGACCCGCTGGCGGGGCTCAGCGTGGCCGAGCTGCGCCGGAAGAGCGATTCCCTGCTGATCGAAGCCGATGACGCCATCAAGTCCAGTGAGCAGGAGCTCGGATTCGCCCAGGCCCAGTACGGCGACGCCGCGGTGGGCAATTTCACCAAAGCCCTGCAGGAGGCCAAGGGCCACATGACGGAATCGTTCAAGCTGCAGCAGCAGCTTGACGACCACATCCCCGACACCGAGGAGCAGCAACGGAGCTGGCTCGTTGAAATCATCGGCCGCTCCGAGGCCGCGCTGGCATCGCTGCAGGAACAGAAAGCGGATTTCGATTCCCTCCGGGAGCTGGAAAAGAACGCACCGCAGGCCCTCGCCGCCGTCGGCGCCGGCGCCGCGGACGCCCAGGCAAAGCTTGCCAGCGCCGAACAGTCCCTGACCGATCTGCGTGCCAAGTACGCCGAGAGCGCCTTGGTCCAGGTTGCGGACAACATCAAACAGGCCAAGGAACGTCTCGACTTCGTGCAGAATGCCTCCACGGCGGCGCACGAAAAGCTCGCCGCGGGTGAGAGCAGCCTGGCCGCGGTCGCGGTCCGCGCCGCCGAGGAAAGCCTGCACCAGACGAACGTGCTGATCGGCGCCATCACCAAGGTGGCTGGCAGCCTCGACGAGGCACGCAACAGCCTGGAAGCCGCCGTCGTCGATACCGCCCAGGACCTGGCCCAGGCGAAGGCGATGATCCAGTCCGGCGCCCATCCGGAACTTGCCGGCCCGGTGGCCGCGGCGGAAGCTGCGCTTGCCCAGGTCAAGGCGGAAATCCAGGGCGGCAAGATTGATCCGATCGCGACGCTGGAACGGGTGGTCACGGCCCACCAGGCACTCGACCAGTCCCTCGCCGGAATCCGCGACCAGCAGGACCAGGCGCGCCGGGCCCAGGCCTCACTGCAGCAGAGCATCATGTCGGCCCAGGCCCAGATCAGCGCGACGTCGGACTACATCACCGCCCGCCGCGGTGGCGTGGGCACCGATGCCCGCACACGCCTGGCGGAAGCCCAGCGGAACCTGGACTATGCGCTCTCCATTTCCCGCACGGACCCTGTCACGGCCTTGCAGTACGCGCAGCAGGCCTACGCGCTGGCGGCACAGGCCGCGCAGCTGGCCCAGTCCGACGTTGACCAATTCGGCGGCTACGCCAACCAGGGCCAAGGCTACGGCCGGGGCGGCATGTTCGGCGGCAGCAGCGGAGGGGGCCTCGGCGGCGCGATCCTCGGCGGAATCCTCATCAACTCGATCCTCCACGGCGGAGGCGGCGGCTGGGGCGGCGGCGGAGGAGGCTGGGGCGGCGGAGGCGGCGATGATTCCGGCGGCGGCTGGGGTGGCGGCGACTTTGGCGGCGGCGGAGACTTCGGTGGCGGAGACTCCGGAAGTTTCTAGCCCGCTGGCCCCGCCCCCGCAGAGGACAAAGTGGGGAAACAGTGACGGGAAACATTACAGACCACGCGCCGGCCGCAACGGCCCGGACAGCGGATAGATGCGATACATCATCGATCACTGGAAGCAGTGAGACAACGGAGCAGGACGAAAGGTAACACCATGGTTAAGCAGTCCATTTTCGGCCGCATGGCGCAGCTGGCGAAGGCAAACATCAATTCGCTGCTGGACCAGGCCGAAGATCCGCAGAAAATGCTGGACCAGATGGTCCGTGACTACACGAACAACATCGCGGAGGCGGAGTCCGCCGTGGCCCAGACCATCGGCAACCTGCGCATGCTCCAGGACGACTACAACGAGGACGTCCGCAACGCCCAAGACTGGGGCAGAAAGGCCCTCGCCGCCTCGCGCAAGGCCGACGAGTACCGGGCGAAGGGCGACGTCGGCGATGCCGAGAAGTTCGACAACCTGGCCAAGGTAGCTTTGCAGCGCCAGATGGGTTCTGAGAACGAGGCCAAGGCTGCCGAGCCGAGCATCGCGTCCCAGACCGAGGTGGTGGACAAGCTCAAGCACGGCCTTGACCAGATGAAGGGCAAGCTCAACGAACTGACCAGCAAGCGCAACGAGCTGGTGGCCCGGTCAAAGACCGTGCAGGCCCAGAGCCAGGTTCACGACGCCCTCAAGAGCATCAACATCATGGACCCCACCTCCGAGGTGGGCCGCTTCGAACAGAAGATCCGCCGCGAAGAAGCCAAGGTCCGCGGCCAGCAGGAGCTCGCCGCCTCGAGCCTGGACGCCCAGTTCAATTCGCTGGAAGATCTTGGCGAGCAGACCGAGATCGAAGCCCGGCTGGCAGCGCTGAAGTCCG
>NZ_KB895548.1 GCF_000374925.1 Arthrobacter sp. 131MFCol6.1 | reverse complement strand
CACCGGGGCCGGGAGGGACACGATCCAGGCAAGAATCTCGGCATAATCCGGGGACATCCGGTGCGGAATGATCTCGCCGGTCTGCGCGTCCAGGGCGCATCCGGCAACAGAACGGGCATGGACATCCAGGCCGACGCTTGTACGCTCAAACATAGCTGGAACCTCCAATTTCAAATGTGGCTCTACCTGTTCGCCAAGTGTGGCAGGCAACCCACGTCCCGCTTTGAAAAGGAGGTTCCAGCCCGAAAAACCCGGCTACCTCATATCGTCTAGCCCTACCGCCGCGCGGGTTAGCGGCCTGCGCACCTCTGCCGCTGTGCGTTAGTGTCATCATGAAGGGGACACGTTGGGGCGAAATTGAGGATTGCTGGTGCCACAAGAGGATCGTGAAACTCCGGGCGGGCGCGACATCTCGTCCCTGGACTTCGACAGCAGCGGCATCTTGCGCCTTCAGTGGGCCCGCGGCGTGGCGATTGATGCCCCCAGCGCCCAGCTGGCCATGGATCGCGTCAATGAGTTGTGCGGCGGCCGGCCCACGCCGTTGCTGATCGACATGGCCACCACGGAGTCCGTCAGCCGGGCCGCCCGGGCCGTGTTTGCCAAACGCTGCGACGCCTCGGCAATCGCGCTCCTCGGCTCATCCGCCGTGGACCGGGTCCTCGCCAACTTCTTCCTCGGTGTCAATTCCGCGCCGGTTCCAACACGCTTTTTCACCAACGGCGATGAGGCGGTCCGCTGGCTGACCTCGCAGGGCCATGACGGGGCGTGATGATGACCGCCGCCTCGAGGAACTCGTGGACGGCATCGTCGTACTGTCCTCGGGCGATCTGTCGAACCGGCTGCCGGTCTCACCGGCCCGGGACGGGATTGACGCAGTCACCACCGGCATCAACCTGCTGGCCGAAGAGCTCCAGAGCATGTACGAGGACCTGGAAGTCCGGGTCGCCGAGCGGACCGCGCTCCTCGAGGCGGCCAAAGCCGAACTCCGGCGCGTCATCGACACCGACGAGCTGACGGGCCTGGCCAGCCGCTCGCTGCTGCAGGAAAAAGTGGCCGAAGCCGTCGCCGGGGCCGGCGCGGGACGCCAGCCGGCGCTGATCCTGCTGGATCTTGATTCCTTCCGGCTCATCAACGACAGCCTCGGCCACGCCGCGGGCGATGCCGTGCTGCGCGAGACGGCCCTGCGGCTTAGCGCGGCGGCCGGACCGGGCCACGTGATCGCACGCCTCAGCGGCGATGAATTCGCGGTGCTCGTCGCGGACCAGGACACGGAGGCGGTGCTGCAGACCGCGGCCCGGCTCGGTGAATCACTGAAGGACAGAATCGTCGCCGGCGGAGTGGCGGTCGCCCTCACGGCCGGTACCGGTGTCCGGCTGGGGGAACCGGGCCTGCGGAGCGAGGAACTCATCCGCGATGCCGACATCGCCATGCACGAGGCCAAGAAACGCGGACGGGACACCCTCCTGGTGTTTTCCGCGGCCATGCACGAGGCCGCCAAGCAGCGGGTCCATCAGGTGGCGGAGCTGCGGACGGCGCTGGCGATGGACCAGCTCGAGCTGGAGTACCAGCCCATCATGGACCTGCGCACCGGAGCGATTGCCGGTGCCGAGGCCCTGATCCGCTGGCGCCACCCCGCCCTGGGCCTGCTGGGCCCGGATACCTTCCTCGACGCCGCCGACGACGCCGGGCTCACCGTGGAAATCGGCCACTGGGTGCTCCGGAACGCCATCGCGCAAACCGGCCGCTGGAAGTCCCTTCCGGGGCTTCCCTCGGACTTCAGCACGCACATCAACCTCTCCCCCGCAGACCTGCACCACGTCGATCTGGCACCCTACGTCGAAGGCCTCTTGGCCGAGCACGGCGTCGATCCCTGCCATATCTCGATTGAAATCACCGAAACCGCGATCATGCGCGGCGGCCCGGAAGTGGCCGCCACCATGCAGTCGCTCAATGACCTCGGCGTCCGGATCGAGATCGACGACTTCGGCACCGGCTATTCCTCCATCAGCTACCTGCGCACGCTCCCTGCCGCGCAGGCGAAGATCGATAAGTCCCTGCTCGACGGGCTGACCACGGACCGGCAGCAGGAAACATTCGTCGCCGCTATCCTGCAGCTGATCCATTCGGCCGGGCTGGGTGCCGTCGCCGAAGGAATCGAGGACAGGGAGCAAGCAGACAGGCTGCGGCAACTGAACTGCGAATTCGGCCAGGGGTACTTCTTCAGCCGGCCGCTCCCGGTGGCGGACATGACGGACCTGCTCGCGCACAGAAACGGCGCGGTCGCGTGAGCGGACCCGTTCCGGAGGGCACACGCGAGACAGATCCACGCAAGACAGGCACACCCAAGACAGGCACACGCGTGCACAGGGCGGCAGACACTATCCGGCTCGCAGCCAGGGTCGCAGTACTCTCCCTGCACCGTCCCAGCCCCCCGGACCGGCGCTGGGATGCCTTCTGGCGCGGCGTGTCACAGGGATCCCTCAGGGAACCGATCATCTGGGACGCCGCCCCGGGCGCCGGGAACGAAGAGATCCGGCACCACCTGCAGGCGATGGCCGGTGCGATGGACACCAGTCTTCCGGTGATCGATCTCGGCTGCGGGAACGGCACCATCACACGGCGGCTCACCGGCATCTTCCCCTCGGTCCTGGGCGTCGACGTCTCACCCCAGGCCGTGACAGCCGCGCATTCCGCGCAGCCGCCGGTGCCCGGCCTCAGTTTCCGGAGCCTGGATGCCACACAGCCGGCCGCGGCGGCTGCGCTGGCACGCGAACTCGGCGACGCCAACGTCTTTGTCCGCGGCGTTCTCCATGTCCTCAGCCGGCGACGGCAGGCCCGCCTCGCAGGCTCCATCGAGGCCCTCCTTGGCACCCGGGGCCGGCTCTACCTCGTCGAGACGAACGTCCCGGGCGGCGCCTTAAGCTACCTGCGGGAACTGGGCGCCACCGGTAAGCGGATCCCGGGACCGCTCCGCCAGGCCATTGCCGCCCTGCCGAAACCGGGCCACTTCGGCCCCGGGCAACGCTCGCGCGTTTTTCCCCCGGACCGCTGGACCCTCATCGCTGAGGGCCCCACCGTCCTGGAGACCGTGCCGATGGAGGCCGGCGGACCGCCCTGCCGCATTCCCGCGTACTGGGCGGTCCTGGCCCCGAGGCCTCAAACCTCCGGGAGGGAATCCACGCGCTGGTAGTCGCGCGGGACCACGATCATGGGAACGGGGAGCGCCCGCAACACCTTGAAGGCCGTGCTGCCGATGAACAGCTTGTACTTCTCCGCCAGGCGGGAGGACCCGACGATCATCACCTCGCCGTCGTCCCATTCCAGGTCGTCGATCGCTTCCTCGATCGTGCGCCCGTGGGCGACCTCCACACTGACGTGGTGGCCCTCCGGGAGGCGGTGCGCCGCGGCGGCCAGGATGGTGTTGGCGTGGATGTGGGCAGCGTTGACGTTTTCCCCGCCGTCCCCCTCGACGTCCAGTTCCACGAGGGAAACCAGCCGCAGCGGCACCCCGCGGCGCTCGGCGGATTCGATCGCGACGTCGATCGCCGCCTCCGCTCCGGCCCGCTGGCCCACGGCGAGGGTCAGGCGCGTGACGGCTTCGGTGCGGCGGTAGCCGCGCGGCGCCAGGGCCACCGGGACCGGGGCCGCGTGCAGCAGGGCGTTGGCCACGTTGCCCACGGTATGGCGCTTGAACAGGCCGTTGCTGGCGGCACCCACAACGATCAGGCCGGCCCTGAACTCGAGTGCGGCCTCGATCAGGCCAGCCGCGAAAGATTCCGCCTGGCGGACATGGAAGTGCGCCTCCAGCCCCTCAGGAACCAGCTCCATTCCCTGGCGTTCCGCCGAGCGGATTTTCTGCTCCGCGGCGCTGACCTGGTTTCCTTCCGGATTCATCGCCACATAAGGCGTGTGCCGATCCACCACATAGACCAGGTCGAGATGGGCTCCCTGTGCCCGAGCCATGGCTGAGGCCAGGGCAACGGCGTCCGCACCGCGTTCGGTGGGTGTATAGCCGACTACGTATCGCATGTATGAACCCCTTTTGGGTCTGGGGCAGATGCCAGCTGCGCCCCGGGGGTTCCGGGCGACGTCGGCCGGTCTGCGTTCCTGCAGTGGATAGGAACGACTCTAGTCCAGCGGGCCCTCAAAGGTGGTGACTTATGACCCTGAACAGCACAATCTTCCGGGCCTACGCTGGGGTGGTCGAGGGGAGCGCATCATGGACGCCATTCGCAACCGCAGGACCCGGTCGCGGACCGCGGGGCTGGGAACCCTGACGCTCCTGCTGGTCATGACAGCCTGCACGCCGCCGGCCCCGCAGCCCTCCGCCGGCAGCCAGCCGGCGTCGCAGTCCCCGGCTGCCTCCGCCAGCCCGACCGCCAGCCCGTCGCCGTCCGCAACCGGGGATGCCGACGAAACGGCACCGCCGCAACCGGGCGACAAGGTGATCTCCTCCACGGTCACGCACGACTGGTCGGTGCCGGGGCCGACCACCCCGTTCCACACCGACCATGAGAATCCCGTGCCCATCGCGCCGCCGCCGGCGGCACCGCTGCCGACGCTATCCGCCATCGGCGCGGGCCAGCACCCCTCCGATGCCCCGCCGTATGACCAGTTGAGCTTCCGGTTCGCCGGCGGGTTCCCCAGCTACGACGTCGAAATGGTCCCCGAACTCGTCGACGACGGCAGCGGCCTGCCCATCCCGATGCCCGGCACGGGAACCCTCCTCGAGGTGACGTTCCGCGGGGCCCAGGCGCACACCGCGGACGGCACGGCCAGCACCGTGACCAACGCGCCGCCACCGGCAATCGGATACCCGGCGCTCACCAGCTACGCGCCCGCCGGGGACTTCGAGGGCGTGCTGAGCTACGGAATCGGCGTCGGCCGTCCGATGGGAACCGTTCCGGAGACCAAAGTGCGCGTCATTGAGGTGGAGAAGATTGAGCAGGGCCAGCACCTGTACGTGGTCGCGATCCAGCTGGACGCGACCGCCTGGAAGTAGGGCCGGGTGCGGGGCCGAAACAGAAAACAGGACGGAATCAGCGGAGGAGCCGCGGACAAGATGTCCGCGGCTCCTCCGCTGAGTCGCCCGCTTTCGGGTAGCGCCGGGCATGCCGGGCCTCCTGCGTCTGCCGGGAAAGGATCGCCTTCCCGGCAGCTCATTGGGCCTTAGCCCATGGTGCCTAGGGTCACGCGTTGGCCTTGATGGCCGCGGCCAGGACCCCGAGGCCGTCCAGCAGCAGCTCGTCGCTGATGACCAGCGGCGGCAGCAGCCGGATGACGTTGCCGTAGGTGCCGCAGGTGAGGATGATGACACCCTCCTTGAGGCAGGCTGCGGCGACGGCCTTGGTCAGCTCCGGGTTCGGCTCCTTGGATCCGGCCTGGACGAGTTCAATGGCCAGCATGGCGCCGCGGCCGCGGATGTCACCAATCACGGAACTGTCAGCAAGCTCGGCGGCGAGTTCGCGCAGCTTGCCGAGGGCAATCTCTTCGATGTGCTTGGCGCGGCCGTTGAGGTCGTACTGTTCCATCGAGCCGATCGAGGCCAGAGCTGCAGCGCACGCCACCGGGTTGCCGCCGTAGGTGCCGCCGAGGCCGCCCGGGTGGACGGCGTCGAGGAGGTCGGCGCGGCCCGTGATGGCGGAGAGCGGCATGCCGCCGGCGATGCCCTTGGCCATGGTGATGATGTCCGGGACAACACCTTCGTGGTTCACGGCGAACCATTCGCCGGTGCGGCAGAAGCCGGACTGGACCTCGTCGGCGATGAACACGATGCCCTTGTCCTTGGCCCAGTCCGCCAGCGCGGGCAGGAACCCGTCGGCGGGGACAATGAAGCCGCCCTCGCCCTGGATGGGTTCGATGATGATCGCGGCAACCTGCTCGCCGCCAATCTGCTTCTCGATCATGGTGATGGCGCGCTTGGCGGCCTCGGCACCGGTGATCTCCGGGTTTTCCTCGCGGAACGGGTAGCTCATCGGCATGCGGTAGACCTCGGGCGCGAACGGGCCGAAGTTGGTCTTGTACGGCATGGCCTTGGCGGTCAGCGCCATGGTCAGGTTGGTGCGGCCGTGGTAGGCGTGGTCGAACGCGACGACGGCGTCCCGGCCGGTGGCCAGGCGGGCCACCTTGACGGCGTTTTCGACGGCCTCGGCGCCGGAGTTGAACAGCACCGTGCGCTTTTCGTGGTCGCCCGGAGTGAGGCGGTTCAGCTGCTCGGCGACGGCCACATAGCCTTCGTACGGGGTGACCATGAAGCACGTGTGGGTGAAGTGCTCCACGGCTTCCTTCACGGCGCCGACGACGGCGGGGTCCGAGGCGCCGACGCTGGTCACCGCGATGCCGGAGCCGAGGTCGATGAAGGAGTTGCCGTCGACGTCGTGGATGATGCCGCCGTCGGCGTCGGCCACGAAGACCGGGACGCTGGAGGCGACGCCGGCGGCGACCACGGCCTTGCGGCGCTCGGTCAGGGCGACGGACTTGGGGCCCGGGAAGTCGGCCTGGACGCGGCGTTTCTGTTCGAGCCGGTAGGTGATGTCATGTGCCGTGGTGGTCATGGGAAAGCCTTTCTAAGCGTGCGGTTGAGCGCGCGAGTTATGCGTCAGGTTGAGTTAGCAGCGTTATGCGTCTGCGTTATGCGTCGAGCGCACTCATGACGTGCTTGATGCGGGTGTAGTCCTCGACGCCGTACATGGACAGGTCCTTGCCGTAGCCGGACTGCTTGAAGCCACCGTGCGGCATTTCGGCCGTGAGCAGGATGTGGGTGTTGATCCAGACGGCACCGAAGTCGAGGTCCCGGCTCAGGCGCATGGCGGTGCCGTGGTTGGACGTCCAGACGCTGGAGGCCAGGGCGTAGTCGACGTCGTTCGCCAGCTCCACTGCCTCGTCCTCGGTGCTGAACTTCTGCACCGTGATGACCGGGCCGAAGGTTTCCTTCTGGACGATGTCATCGCTCTGCTTGGCGCCCGTGACAATGGTGGGTTCGAAGAAGAAGCCCTTCTCGCCCGCGCGGTGGCCGCCGGTCTCGATCTTGCAGTTGGCAGGCAGATGCTCGACAACGGACGTGACCGCGTTGAAGTGGTTGACGTTGTTCAGCGGGCCGAAGTAGTTGTCTTCGTCGTTCTGCGAACCCGTGTGCAGGGTCTTGGTGTGTTCCACCATGGCGGCGACGACGTCGTCATGCACCGAATCCTGGACCAGGACCCGGGTGATCGCCGTGCAGTCCTGGCCGGCGTTGAAAAAGGCGAACTCGGCAATCGCCGCGGCGCTCTTCTTGATGTCGGCGTCGGCGAACACAATGGCGGGGGCCTTGCCGCCGAGTTCCAGGTGGGCGCGCTTGAGTCCCTTGGCGGCGCCCGAGGCGACGGCGATGCCGGCGCGGACGGAACCGGTGATGGAGACCAGGCCGGGGACCTTGTGCTCCACCATCATGGCGCCGGTCTCGCCGGTGCCCAGGACCACGTTCACGACGCCGGCCGGGAAGATCTCACCGGCGAGCCGGGCCAGCACCAGGGTGGATTCGGGGGTGGTGTCCGAGGGCTTGAGGACCACGGTGTTGCCGGCGGCCAGGGCCGGCCCGATCTTCCAGATGGCCATGAGGAACGGGTAGTTCCAGGGGGCCACCTGCGCAACGACGCCGATCGGCTCGCGGCGCACGTAGGAGGTGTGGCCTTCGAAGTACTCGCCGGCGGACTTGCCTTCCATGATGCGGGCCGCACCGGCGAAGAAGCGCAGCTGGTCGGCGCCGGCGGCCACTTCCTCAGAGGCGATCAGCGACCGGACCTGGCCGGTGTTGCGGTGCTGGGCCTCGACGAGCTCGTCGCTGTTGGCCTCAACGGCATCCGCGAGCTTGAGCAGCATGAGCTGCCGCTGCCCGGGCGTGGTGTGCTTCCAGGTCTTGAAGGCGTCCTTGGCGGCCGTCATGGCGGCGTCGACGTCGGCCTGTACCGAAATCGGCGCCTGCGCCACCACGTCACCGTTGGTGGGGTTCACGATGGGCAGCAATCCTGTGCCGGCGGGCGTGACAAACTCGCCGTTGATGAAGTTCTGCAAGGTTTGAACCACGGTGTACAACCTCTTTCTTACTGCCAATGACGGATGTGTGACTGGTCACGAGCCTATGCCAGCGGGGCAACGCAGGGAATAGGCACCTGCACACCATCCCAGCGGAACTTTAGTGCGCTTGACCAGCACCCGGCTATCCTGAATCCATGGCCATTTCACTCGCTGCCCTGCTGGGAGTTCCGTCCCTGAATCTCACCAAGGCCGGACTCGCCGAAACCACCTGGCACCAGGACATTCTTTGGGTGGCCGTCACCGAACAGGAGGATCCGCAGCGGTTCCTCAATGGCGGCGAACTGATCCTGACAACCGGGATGCGGCTCAAGAGCGCCGCGGAGCAGCGCCGGTTTGTGCGTCAGGTCCAGCGGGCAGGTGCGGTGGGCATCGGGTTCGGGGTCGGCCTGACGCACGACGCCGTTCCGCCGGCCCTGATCGCCGAGGCCAACCGGTGGGGGCTGCCGGTGGTGGAAGTGCCGTACGAGACACCTTTCATCGCGATCGGAAAGCTCGTGGCCGATGCCCAGTCCGCGGACCACCTGGTCAAGCTTGAGCGGCTCATCGCCGGGCACCAGATCCTGGCCCGCGCGCTGCTGACCGGCGGCGGCCTCGCCGAGCTCCTGAAACACCTGGGGTCGATGCTGCGCACCGAGATCGTCCTGACCCAGTTCACCGCCCAGCTGTACAACAGCGTCGCCGGCCACCCGGCGCCCAAGGCCGAGGGCTGGGCGTCCTACCCCATTCCCACGGGTCGCCGCGACGCCTGCACCCTGTGGGTGAAGCAGCCGTTCGAGGACACGGGCATCGTGGGCTACGCCCAGAACCTGATCAGCGTTGAGCTCAACAACATGGTCAAGCAACGGCAGGCGCAGCGGGCGCTGGCCGGCCAGGTCCTCGACGACGTCATCCACGGCACGCTGGAGGCGTCCGAAGCCACCCGGCGCCTGGCCGGCGTCGGCATCAACAGCACCCGCAAGAACGTGGTCCTGCTCGCCGAATCGGCCGCCCACCAGAAACAGCTGGGCAGCTCTTCGCTGCCCCAGCCGCTTGCGGCGGCGGTCGGCTCCGTAGTCGGGAAGGACCTCGTGGTGGTGGTGCCCGACGACGGCAGCGGCGCCAGCGCCCTTGCCCGCAGCCTCAGCGACCACCTCGCCGAGGCCGGGATCCATGCCACGATCGGCATAGGCGGGGCGTACACCAAGCCCAACGGCCTGCGCTGGAGCTATTTCGAGGCCCGCGACGCGGCCAGCCACGGGCTGCCGGTCAACGAGCCCGAGCGGCTGAGCCTGACCTCGCTACTGCTGGCCAGCGAGGACGTTCCGCTGGCGGACATGGCCAACGAATCGCTGAACCCGCTGCGGGCCTTCGACGCGGCGCACGGGGCCGAACTCATGGCCACGCTGGAAAGCTACCTCGGCAACAACGGCTCGGTGGCGGCCGTCGCCGAGGAACTGACCCTGCACCGCAACACGGTCCGTTACCGGCTGGCGCAGATCACCGAACTCACCGGATACGACCCCGCACAGACAGCGGACCGGGTGCAGCTCTGGCTTGCGCTCGCGGTGCAGCGGCTCAGCGCCCGGCACCCGCGCTGACCACCCAAGCAACGCGGGGTCACTTAGCGCCCATTCCGGGCCGCACAATGGGCGCTAAGTGACCCCGCGTTGCATTTTGTGGGTTGTCACTTGCCGAGATATTCGCCACTAAAGGCTGATTCTCAAACATCAAACGTCTAACCTTTAGCTATGGCTAGCAGCACGGCGGTTTCCGCACCTTCCCAGACAGCTCCACCCGGCGCGGTCCGCCCGCGCGGCGTGATTGTCGCCGGCGTCGTGGCGCTCGTGCTCATCGGGCTCAACCTGCGCGCCGGCATCACCGGCGCCGCCGCGCTCTTCCACGACCTGCAGGCTGTCCTGGGTTATGGCCCGCTGATCGCAGCCCTGCTCCCCTCAATCCCCACGCTGTGTTTCGCCGTGGCCGGTGCTGCCACGTCCTGGCTTACCCGGCAGTTGGGGCTGGAAAAAGCCATCCTGCTCTCCCTCGTGATGCTGGCGGCCGGGCTGCTGCTCCGCGGCGTCCCGTCCACCGGGATGCTGCTGGCCGGTACCGTGGCGGGGATGTCCGGGCTGGCCATCTGCAACGTGGCCATGCCCTCGTTCATCCGGGTGCACTTCGCGGACCGCACGTCCCTCATGACCGCCGTCTACACGCTGACCATGACCACGGGCGCCACCGCCACCGCCGTGCTGATCGTTCCGGTGGCCCAGGCCCTGGGCTCGCCCTCGGCGGGCGTCGGCGCGATCGGATTCCTGGCCCTGGGCGCCTGCCTCGGCTTCCTCCCGATCGCGGTACACGCCCACCGCAACGCTTCCGCCGGCAAGGCTGCCCGGGTTTCGCCATGGCCCCTGCTGCGGACCCGCACGGGCGCGCTGATCACCCTCGGCTTCACGGTGCAGGCGCTCCTGGCCTATGCCGTGCTCAGCTGGTTCCCCTACATGCTGGCCACCATGGGCCTCACCGCCTCCGACAGCGGGCTCATGTTCGGACTCATGCAGCTCGTCTCCGTCCCCGCCGGCATGGTGCTGGTGGCCATCGGCTCACGCCCCCGGATGTTGCGGACGGCGTTCTACCTTGCCACCGTGACGATGGCCCTGGGCATCCTGGCCATGCTGGTCCTGCCCCCTGCCTGGTCTCCACTGACCGCTGTGCTGGTCGGCTTCGGACTCGGCATCTTCCCGCTGGTCATGGTGATGATCAGCCGCAGCGGCCGCAGCACGGCCGAGACCACCGCGCTGTCCACCGTGGCCCAGTCCGCCGGGTATCTGCTGGCGACGCTCGGGCCGTTCGGCATGGGCCTGTTGCACAGCGCCACCAATTCCTGGACGCTGCCCCTGGCCCTGCTGCTGGCCGTGGCCCTCGGCCAGATCGCGGTAGGCCACCTCCTCTCGGCGGGACCGAAGGAGCTGCGGGCCAGGGAACTGGCGGCCAAGAAGCTGCGGGCGGCCACCCCTCACTCCTCGGAAGGAACCCGGCGATGACCCTCACGGCTTCGCACCGGCCGCCGCTGGCGGAGGAAATCACTGCTAAGCTGCGGGCCCTGATCCACTCGGGCGAGTGGCCGCTGCAGCAGCGCATTCCGGCCGAACCTGAGCTGATGGCCGCGTTCGGGGTCTCCCGTGGCACCCTGCGCGAGGCCATCAAGGCGCTCGCCCACAGCGGAATGCTCGAGGTCCGCCGCGGGGACGGCACCTACGTCCGCGCGACGAGCGAGATCGCAGGCGCCACGCAGCGGATGTATCAGGACCACTCCCAAGAGCACATCCTCGAGGTCCGTGTCGGGCTGGACACCCAGGCGGCCCGGCTCGCTGCACGCCACGCGACGGCCGACGACCTCACCGCCCTGCGCGGTTTGCTCACCGCCCGCCGTGCCGCCTGGCTGGCCGAGGACTACGCCGCGTGGGCCCGGGCAGACTGGGACTTCCATGCGCGCGTGGCGCAGGCGTCCGCCAACCCGCTGCTGCATGAGCTGTATGTCAGCTTCGGCAGCGTATTCCACAATGACCTGCTCCGCCAGCAGCGGCGGGGAGGCTTCAACGGCCTGCCGCAGGAGGGCCACGACGAACTCGTGGCCGCGATTTCCGACCGCGACGAGGCGGCCGCCGTCGAGAGCGTCACCCGGAACCTGAATTCCTGCGCGGAATGGCTCCAGGAGTAGCCCAAGGGATTCCCAAGGTGAACGGAAGATGCTCTGTCTCAGTGGCGGCCGCCACCCGCGCACCGGCCTCGCGGCCGGGCGGGTTCCCGCCATCATCGGCGTCAGCGCCGAGTCCAGACGGCCGGCCCCTGCGCCCAGCAGCAGGGGCCGGCTCGACTGGGACACCCGGTTCCGCGGACGCCCATTAGGGTCTTAGTGCCGTAGACCGGACCCCAGCCGCGGTCAACACTAAGAATGGCAGGACGCCGCACGAGGGTGCCCGCGACAAATGCAGTTGCGCCCTGGTCCCCGGGCCGGGGTGCCGGTCTCGTTGGATGAACGTCTCGCCGGTGTCGCAGCGTGTGGTTTACCTCAGCAAGTACGTCGCGAGGAGGTCGATGGTGGGCAAGAAGAAGAAAAAGACCAAGGGCTCCGACGCAGAGGACGAGCGCGCCGGGAAGAAGATGTCGCGCAAGGAGTACGAAGCGGAGATGGCCGTCCTGCAGGGTGAACTGGTCGCCATGCAGGAGTGGGTGAAGTCCACCGGAGCCAAGATCTGCATCGTCTTCGAAGGCCGCGACACGGCCGGCAAGGGCGGCACGATCAAGCGCATCGTCGAGCGGGTGAGCCCCCGGGTGTTCCGCGTGGTGGCGCTCCCCACACCGACCGAGCGGGAGAAGTCGCAGATGTACCTCCAGCGGTACATGTCGCACTTCCCGGCGGCGGGCGAGGTGGTCATCTTCGATCGCAGCTGGTACAACCGTGCGGGCGTGGAGCGGGTGATGGGTTTCTGCACCCCGGAGCAGACCCAGAGGTTCCTCGACATGACTCCGATGGTGGAGAAGGCGATGGTCGACTCCGGCATCATCCTGCTCAAGTACTGGCTCGAGGTCAGCGCGGACGAGCAGACCAGGCGGCTCGAGAGCCGCATGGACGATCCCCGCAAGACCTGGAAACTCTCTCCGATGGACCTGAAGTCCTACAAACGGTG
This sequence comes from Arthrobacter sp. 131MFCol6.1, assembly GCF_000374925.1. Classification (GTDB taxonomy): domain Bacteria; phylum Actinomycetota; class Actinomycetes; order Actinomycetales; family Micrococcaceae; genus Arthrobacter. Next base: position 169,178 of record NZ_KB895548.1, on the reverse strand, counting down.
GTACGACTACTCCCGGGCCCGGGACGCCATGTTCGAGGCGACCGACACCGCCTGGGCGCCGTGGTACGTCGCGCACAATGACATCAAGAAGCGCGGCCGGCTCAACGTCATCAGCCATATCCTCAGCCAGGTGCCCTACGAGCCGTACCCGGGGCTCGACGTCGAACTCCCCAAGCGCCAGAAGGCTGGCGATTACACCGAGCCGGCACTGGCCGTTCGGCACATCCCCACCCCGTTCTAGCACCGCACCCGGCGATGAGGAGGAAGTCATGAGCGACGATCCCGGAGCAGTAGCTGGGGTGGCCCCGGCGGAGGCGGACGCGAGCTGGTACGCGCTGGCGCCGGCGGAAGTGGCGGCCGAGCTGAAGGTGGATCCGGTTGGCGGGTTGAGCACGGGAGAGGCGCAGCAGCGGCTGCAGGAGTACGGCCCGAACGCCCTGGCCGCCGCAAAGCAGGAGCCGGTGTGGAAACGGTTCTTCAAGCACTATCAGGACTACATGCAGATCGTCCTTGTGGTCGCCGCCCTGGTCAGCTTGCTGATCGCGGAATACGGAACCGCTATTGGTCTGGCCCTGCTGACGCTGTTCAACGCGTGGCTGGGCTACCACCAGGAGGGCAAGGCCGAGGAAGCCGCCGCCTCCCTGGGGCAGATGATGAAGGCTATGGCCAAGGTGCGCCGCGACGGTGACGTTGTGGAGCTCCCCGCCGAGCAGATCGTCCCCGGCGACATCGTGGTGGTCGACGCCGGTGACCGCGTCCCCGCGGACGGCCGGATCATCCTGGCGGCAACCCTCCAGATCGAGGAGGGCGCCCTGACCGGGGAGAGCGTCGCCGTCGAGAAGGACACCGCGACCATCGGCCGGCACGACGTCGGCATCGGCGACCGCCTGAACATGGCGTTCATGAACACGAACGTGACGCGGGGCCATGGCGAAATCCTCGTCACCACCACCGGCATGGGGTCGGAGGTCGGCCACATCGCCCACATGCTGTCCGGACAGAAGGCGGAGAAGACTCCGCTGACCAAGCAGGTGGACCGGCTCACCATCTTCATCATTGTCGCGGCCCTCTTCGCGTTTATCGCCATCGTCGTAATGGGCCTGGCCTCGGGCGAGTCCTTCGCGGTGCTCTTCGGAATCGGTGTGGCGCTGGCCGTCGGCTCCATCCCGGACGCGCTGCCCGCCGTCGTCACCACCATCCTCTCCGTCGGGTCGGTCAATATGGCCAAAAAGAACGCCATCATGAAGGTTCTCCCTGCGGTCGAGACCCTGGGCTCCACGTCGGCCATCAATTCGGACAAGACCGGCACCCTGACCCTGAACCAGATGACGGTGCGCGAGATCACGACCGTGCAGCACCACTACACCGTCAGCGGTGAGGGCTACAGCTTCGACGGTCAGATTCAACGGACCACCGGCGACGCCGAGCGGGACCTGGACTACGTGATGTACTCCTGCGCCCTGTGCAACGACTCCGATATCAACGACGGCGAGGTGGTCGGGGACCCCACCGAGGCGGCACTGTACGTGCTCGCACAGAAGGGCGGCGTGGACGTCAGGGAATTCCGCCGGAACAACCCGCGTGTGGCGTCGGTACCGTTCGATTCCGATTACAAGTTCATGGCCACGTTCCACCGGATGCCGGGGGCCGATGGCAGGCCCGTGATCCGGGCCTACGTGAAGGGGGCACCCGACGTCCTCCTGAGCAGGTCCTCTTTCGGCCGGATGCCGGGCGGTCGCTCCGAGCGTCTCACCGACGAAATGCGGGGCAAGGTGCTTGCCGAGAACGATCGCATTGCCAGCCAGGGCAGGCGGGTGCTCGCCCTGGCGCAGCGCGAGTTCGACCCGGCGACGTTCCAGCCTTCGGGTGACCTGATGGCGCTGATGCAGGACCTGGAGATTTCGGCGCTGATCGGCGAGGTGGACCCGCCGCGCGCCGAGGCGGTGGCCGCCATCGCCAGGGCAAAGCACGCCGGCATCCGGGTCCGGATGATCACGGGCGACCACGCCGTCACGGCTGCGGCAATCGCCGAGGAACTGGGCATCAGGGGCCGCGCGGTGACCGGGGCCGAGTTCGCGGCCATGAGCGACGCGGAGGCCGACAGCCAGGTGGACGGGATCGGCGTGATTGCCCGTGTCGCCCCCGAACACAAGGTCAGGCTGGTCGAGGTGCTCAAGCGCAAGGGCAACATCGTCGCCATGACCGGCGACGGCGTGAACGACGCACCGGCCATTGCAGCTGCCGACATCGGGATCGCGATGGGGATCACCGGCACCGACGTCGCCAAGGGCGCGGCCAAAATGATCCTGGCTGACGACAACTTTGCCACCATCGTCGCGGCGGTCGAAGAGGGCCGGCTCGTGTACGACAACCTGCAGAAGTTCATCCGGATCCAGGTCGCCAACCTGTTCATGTTCATTCTGGCGTTCATCGGATCCTCGGCGTTCGCCATCGCAGGCACGGCCCTGCTCAGTCCGGCCCAGGTGCTGTGGATCCACATGGCGATCGTCGCCCCGATCGGGGCGGTGATGGGCCTGGATCTCGCGACGCCGGGCATCATGGACCGCAAGCCCCGGCCCTTCAATCAGCCGATCCTCGTCCGGTCGATGATGGTGCGCCTGTTCGTCGTCGGGCTTTTCATGGCGGCCGCGACGCTGATCCTCGTGCAGATCGGCAAGACCACCTACGGTTCCCTGGAGGTCGGCCAGACCATGGCCGTGGTGGGGCTGGGGCTGATGAACATCTTCGTGGCGCTCAATCTGCGTTACCCGACCGAGAGCGCCTTCGGGCCCGCCACGGTGTCCAACCCGAAGCTGCTTTGGGCGTTCGCGTGGGCCGTCCTCGGCTCGATGCTGATCACCCAGATGAGGGTGATGCAGGACCTGTTCGGCACCGAGCCGCTCACCGGCCAGCAGTGGCTGCTCTGCCTGGTGCCGGGCGTGGTGCTGCTGTTCCTCGGTGAACTGTTCAAGATCATCCTGCGGGCCCGGGAATCGAAGAACCGGGCCGCAGTCTCGGCTCCCCCTGTTCCGGCGTGAGTGCCCCGTTCCAGCGTGAGCGGACCTGCCACTGGAGGGGCCGGAACGCGATGTTCCGGCCCCTCCAGTGGCATTTACCGGGTTGTGCCGGGGCTAGCGGACCAGGCCCTTCAGGACGTTCTTGGGGCGCTGCATCTCGCCGTGCTTGGCGCCGAGAACAATCACCCAGCCGGCGAACACGGGGATGGCCCACTGAAGCATCTTCAGCTGCTGCTGCGCGGAACGGAGTTCCTCGGAGGCGCCAGGCTTGGGCTCGGTGGCACCCTTGGCGCCCTCGGCGGCCAGTTTTTCGACCTTGGCTCCCTGCAGGCCCGCGTACAGGGTCACAGCGGCGCCGGCGAGGGTGACGACGGACTTGTAGACGCTCAGCCGCGTGACGCCGTCCTGCTTGGCCATGCGGCCCTTGTTCTCCCACATGACGGCGAGGCCCGAAAGGAAATGCGCCCCAAACGCCGCCGTCTGGTACGGCGCCCACTTCTTCCAGCCCAGGCTTGAGAGGCGGGTACGTTCCGCCGGGTCCTTGGCAACAGCCGTTGCACCGTTGAGCCCAATGGCGCCCATCAGGGAACCGCCGAACCAGGCGGCTGCCGTCAGGTCGTGAATGGATCGGGCAACAAGATTACCTGCCATGTTGAGCTTCCTATCGTCTGTCTTCGAATCCGAATCGCAGGGGCAGCAAGGCTGCCGGTCCGCGGCATGTCCACGAGCGGGGCCATGACCCGGCCATGGTAAGCACACTTACCAAAAACGCGGTAGTCCACGCGGCTGCCGCTTCGCCGCGCGTAGAATCGGCGGGTAGACACACCACCGCAGGCACACCAGCACACCACCGGCACGCCGCCGGGGCACGACATTGGTCCACCGGACCAGATGAGGTTTGGCAGCATCAACGTGGCAGAAGAAAAGTCCGGGATCGAAGCCGCCATCGGCGACGCCGTCGACTCTGCGGAAGCGGCGTCGAACAGTAGCGTGCTCGACGTCGTCGCACGTTCGGGGTTCGCCGTCATGGCAGTGCTTCATATCGTGATCGGGGCCATCGCCGTCGCCCTGGTCCTGGGCGCGCCGGGCCAGGCCGAACCCACCGGCGCCATCGAACAACTCGCCGCCAACCCCTGGGGGCCGGCCGTGATGTGGGCGGCCTGCATCGCCTGCGCGGGCCTCGCGCTCTGGCAGCTGAGCGAGGCGACGCTCCGGGGCCGCCACCTGCCGCGCCGGGAACAGCTGGGCAAACTCATTTCCTCCGGCTTCCTTGCCATTGCGTACGGGAGCGTCGGGCTGAGCTTCGCGGGCTTCGGGCTCGGCCAGCGCGGCGATTCGGGCGACTCGACGCGGGATTTCAGCACCGCACTGGTCCAGTCACCGTTCGGGGTCCCGGCCCTGGTCGGCCTCGGGCTCACCATCATGGGAATCGGCGTGTATTTCATCGTCAAGGGCTTCGGGAAGAAGTTCAAGGAGGAACTGCAGCATTTCGAAGGGACCCGCCGCGGCAAGCTGATCAGCGTGCTCGGCGTCACCGGCCACGTGTCGAAAGGGCTGGCGCTGATCCTGACCGGGCTGCTCTTCGTCATCGCCGCGGCGACCAACAACCCCGGTTCCTCCACCGGCCTGGACGGCAGCCTCAAGGCGCTCAGGGACCACCCCTTCGGCCCATACCTGCTCCTGGCGATCGGGGCGGGGTTCATTGCCTACGGCGTGTTCGCGCTGGTCCGGGCGCGCTTCGGCCGGATGTAGCCGCGCCGGCCGAACCAAGCCGGCGCGATGCTACTAGCCCGCGGCCTTCCGCAGCGGCACCACGTCGCCTTCCTGGTACAGCAGGGCGCGGATCTCGGACTCGGCGGAATCCAGCCGCCTCGGGTCGATCGTCTCCCCCGCCGCGAAGTGGTCCAGCAGCCGTGGATCCACGTAGCTTTTCCGGGCGATCGACGGCGTGTTGCCCAGGACCGCGGCCGCGTCCTGCATGGCCTGGCTCACCGCGCTCTTCCGGGCCGAGACTTTCGCCTGCGGGCCGCTTAGAGCCAGGCTGACCGCTGCCGCCGCCGTCCCACGAAGGGTGCGGAAATCCTTCGCGGTGAAGTCCTCCCCTGTGCGCTCCTTGACGTACTCGTTGATGTCCGTGCTCGACACCGGATGCCAATTGCGGCCGTCCTTGTAGGCCAGCAGCCGGGCGTTGCCGCCGCGGCGCTTGAGCTGGCGCACGACGGCGGCGAGGTCGGCGTCGTCGATCCGTGACTCCCACGTCTTGCCGCTCTTGGCCGGGAAGCTGAGCCGGAGTTCGTTCTTGCGCACCTTGACGTGGGCGCAGAGCAGGGTGGCGAGGCCGTGGCTGCCGTTTTCGTTGGTGTAGCGCTCCGAGCCGACGCGCAGCGATCCGCTGTCGAGCATCCGAAAGGCGGCCGCCAGCACGCGTTCCCGGGTCAGGCCTTCCGAGCGCAGGTCCATGGTCACCAGGCGGCGTGCGGTCGGCAGGGTCTCGGCCAGCTGGAGCGAACGGTCGAACTTCAGCCGGTCCTTCCGTTCCCGCCAGCTCGGATGGTAGATGTACTGCCGCCGGCCCACCGCGTCGACGCCCGTGGCTTGGATGTGCCCGTTGTCGTACGGGGCGATCCAGACGTCGGTCCATGCCGGCGGGATCCCGATGCCCTCGAGCCGTTCCCGCACGGGGCCCGGCGGCAGAGTGGAGCCGTCCAGGTCCTTGTAACTGAACCCGGTCCCGGCGGGAACCCTGCGGTATCCGCGGCCGGACGCGTTGCTGTGGCGGAGCCTCACTGGCCCGATCCTGCGCCGGGGGTCTGCATGCGCTGCTCATTCATGACGGTAAGCCTACTGACTACCCGGCGGGATTGCTCCGTTAACACACAACGCGGGGTCATTTCGCGCCCGTCCCGGAGGGGATTATGGGCGCGAAGTGACCCCGCGTTGCAGTTGCGAGGCGGGCGTTTAGACCTCTGCGGCCACTCCGCCGCGGGAAATTTCCACCATGTCCTCGCGCGGGACCACCTTGATGCGCTCGCGCTGGACGGCGACGCCGTGCGACCCGCCGGCGGCGGTGGCCTTCTCACCCAGGGCGCGCTCGTGCTCGTCCAGGGCCAGCCAGCCTTCCCAGCTGGTGTACTCGACGCCGCGCCCCGCCAGGAGATCGACGATCGCCTCGGGGGCGGGCGACGCGGCCACCGGCAGGTTCTCGCGGTCCTCGAGCAGGTAGGTCACAGTTTCGAGGGCGTCACCCTTGGTGTGGCCGATCAGTCCCACCGGCCCGCGCTTGATCCAGCCGGTCGCGTAGAGCCCCGGCACGTGGCTGCCGGCGGCGTCCAGGACGCGGCCGCCGTCGTTCGGAACAACGCCCTTGCTGTGGTCGAACTCGACCTCGGGGAGGGCGGAGCCGAAGTAGCCGATGGCGCGGTACACGGCCTGGACCGGGTAGTCGACAAACTCGCCGGTGCCGCGGGCGTTGCCGGTACCGTCCAGTTCGGTGCGCTCGAACTTGATCCCGGCGACGCGGCCGGGGGTCCCGGCGTCGTCTGTTTTTTCTCCGTAGATCTCGACGGGGCTGTGCAGGAAGTGCAGGTGCAGCCGGCGGGACGCGGTGAGCTCGGAGAGGTCCTCGGGCTGTTCGGCGATCCAGTTGGTGAGCGTGCCCACCATGGTCTTGGTCTGGTTGTTGCTCTGGATCTGCCGGTCCGATTCGGCGTCGAACTCGAAGTCCTCGGCGTAGAGGATGATGTCCACGTCCTTGGAGTGGGAGAGTTCGCGCAGTTCCAGGGGCGTGAACTTAACCTGGGCCGGCCCGCGCCGGCCGAACACGTGCACGTCCGTGACGGGCGAGGACTTCAGGCCGGCGTAGACGTTGTCCGGGATTTCGGAGACCAGGAGGTCGTCGGCGTGCTTGGAGAGCATGCGGGCCACGTCGAGGGCCACGTTGCCGTTGCCGATCACGGCGATTTCCTTGGCCTCCAGCGGCCAGTCGCGGGACACATCGGGGTGGCCGTCGTACCAGGACACGAAGTCGGCGCCGCCGTACGAGCCCTCGAGCTCGATGCCGGGGATGTTGAGGTCCGCATCCTTGATGGCGCCGGTGGCGAAGATGATGGCGTCGTAGTGGGTGCGGAGGTCATCGATGGACAAGTCCGTGCCGTAGTCCACGTTGCCGAAGAACCGGATGTCGCCGCGGTCCAGGACCTTGTGCAGGGCGTTGACGATGCCCTTGATGCGGGGGTGGTCGGGGGCCACGCCGTAGCGGATCAGGCCGTAGGGTGCCGGGTAGCGGTCGAAGAGGTCGATGCTGACGGTGAGCTCGCCGCTCTTGACGGCCTCGCTCTTGGTCAGGATGTCCGCGGCGTAGACGCCGGCGGGACCGGAGCCGACGACGGCGACGCGCAGCGGGCGGGCGGCGGTTCCTACGGGGGTGCTAGTTGACACGGCTGTGTTCCTTTGTTCTTCTGCATCCGTTGCTCCACAAACGCCCTTTTGGGGCTTGATAACGGCAGTTATGGAGCAATCGACGGGTTTAGGGGGTCAGTACGCGGGTCTTGGTGGTGCGGGGAGCGTTCGGGGAGGTGGTGCTGTAGTCCGCGGTCTTGAAGTGCGACGGCGCGAACGGGCTGACGCGGACCACGTCGCCGATCACGATCACGGCGGGGTTCGCTACGCCTGCGGCCTCCGCCTGGTCCGCGATGGTCCCGAGGGTTCCGATGGTCACCCGCTGGTTTGGCAGGTATCCATTCTCTACGATGCCAACAGGCGTCTGAAGAGGCAAACCGGCGCGGGCCAGGGAGGCTGCGGAATCGCGCAGCTGGCCCACACCCATGAGCAGGATCACAGTGTGGTCGGCACGGGCCGGAACTTCTGCGAGTTCCTCGTGGCCGGTGACCACACTGAAGCCTTTGGCGAGCCCGCGGTGCGTGACCGGGATGCCGGCGGCGGCTGGTACGGAAATGGCCGACGTGACGCCGGAAACCACTTCAACCTCGACGCCGTGCTGCCGGCAGAATTCGGCTTCCTCGCCGCCGCGGCCCAGCACATAGGGGTCGCCGCCCTTGAGCCGGACCACGCGGTGGCCCTGCAGGGCTTCCTCGACCAGGATCCGGTTGATCTCGGACTGCGGCACCGGATGGTGGCCGGGGGTCTTGCCGACCTCCACCACGCGGACGTCGGGGGCCAGTTCGGCCAGGAGTTCACGCGGGCCGAGCCGGTCCGCCACCACGACGTCGGCCTGGCCAAGGAGCCGGCGGCCGCGGACGGTGATGAGTCCGGTGTCGCCGGGGCCGCCGCCCACGAGGGCCACGGATCCGGGAGTTGCCCCCGTCCCGGAAAGACGGTGCCGGCGCAGCGGCAGGTCTCCGGTGGCCAGGGCGGTGGCGACGGCGTCCCGCAGGGCCATGGCGCGGCGGGGGTCTCCACCGGCGTTGACGGCGATCTTGACGTCGTCCACCACGGCGACGGCGGGCGTCCAGGCGGCGGACGCTTCGTGGTCGGAGGCGTTGACGCACCAGATGCGCTGCGCCTCGGCGTCCGCAGAGACCCGGGCGTCCACGGCGGCGTCGCCGGTGGCGGTCTGGACAAACCAGACGCCGTCGACGTCGGCGGGGCGGTACGGGCGGGGCTCCCAGTTCAGGAGGCCGGCGTCGGCGAGTTCAGTCAGCGCCGGGCAGGCGACCGGTGCCACGACGGTGACGCGGGCTCCGGCGTCGAGCAGGCCCTTGGTGCGCCGGGCGGCCACCGGTCCGGCGCCGACCACCAGCACGGGACGGCCGAGGAGACGCAGCGCCGTGGGGTAAATGTCCTGAATTGCCATGCATCGACGATAGGGCGGCGTCACATAGCGGAACAACGGTGCGGCAACACCAGTTCACGCAAGGTAACGCCGCGTCACATAATTGCGGTCTCGTGTGGGCTCATCCGGGCTTAACTGGGCAGGCTGGGAGCGGTCCGGGGGCACTTTGACGTCCGGAGCAGTCATCTCGGGCCAGAATGACGGCGTGTTTGTGTCAATGTGCCCCCGCCCCGCAGGGGCGCGGGCCACGGCCTACTTCACGGCGATGAGCTCGATGAGTTTGATGTCCGGATCCTTGGCGAGCAGGGCGGGACCGTGTTCGCCGAGTGCGGCGGGGATGGCGCCGCCCAGGTGGGCCTGCCGGTCCTCCTCGGTATCGAAGGTGTCGAAGATGCCGAAGGTGTTCTCGTTGACCCGGAAGGCATACCAGGTGCGCGTTCCGGGCTCGTTCAGCACGATCTCCCGCCCTCCGTTCAGGAAGTCCCAGACGTCCTGTTCCTTCCCCGCTTTGGCTTCGACCAGGGCCAGCACGCCAAATTTTGCTGCCACAGCGACCTCCTAGGAATCGGGCTTTGCATCAGCCGTGGAAGGGGCCGCAACCCGGCCTCTAGGCGCGAGTGTAGGCCCGTGCCCGGGCCCGGGCAAGGAGTCATCGCAAAAGCAACGCGGGGTCACTTACGGCCGATAAACCCAACGGATATCGGCCGTAAGTGACCCCGCGTTGCTTTGGTGGGGCTGGGTGGTGGGTCTAGCGGGTGCTGCCGACCAGGAGGCCCCGGCGGCGGAGCAACCGCTTTTCAATCGGGGCGAACACGAGCAGTTCGATCAGGATTCCGACGGCGAGGATCAGCAGGATCGCGGACATGACGATGGTCATGTCGGACAGGACGCGGCCCTGGTCCAGCATGGAGCCCAGACCGAAGCCGATGGTGCCGCCGACGGCGATGATTTCCGCCGCCATGAGCGAGCGCCACGAGAACGCCCAGCCCTGCTTGAGGCCACCGAGGTACCCGGGCAGGGCCGCCGGCAGGATGATCTGCAGGGCCAGCTGGAGCCGGGACGCACCCAGGACCTTTCCGACGCTGCGGTACTGCGGCGGAATCTGGTCCACACCGGAGATCAGGCCGTTGATGATCGAGGGAATGGCACCCATGAACACCACGAAATACACGGTGGCGTCCGTGATCCCAAACCAGAGAATGGCGGCCGGCACCCAGGCCACCGACGGCAGCACCTGCAGCCCGGAGATCAGCGGCCCGAACGCGCGGCGCAGCGGTGCCACCTGGGCCAGCACGAGACCCACCGGCGTCGCGATCACCACGCTGATCAAGAAGCCCACGACGCCGCGCTGCAGCGAGGTCCAGACGGCCTCTTGAAGCTTGCCCTCGCTCCACAAGGTTCCGACCTGGCCGACGACATCCAGGGGGCCGGGCACGACGTCGCGCCGCTTGAAGCCGAGGGAGACGTACAACTGCCACAGGATAATCAGCACCGCGAGCGCAGCCACCGGCAGCAGGATCCGGCTCCAGTCGATGCGGACCTTGCGGATGGAGTCTGACTGCAGGGAATCGAGGCCCGCTTCGAGCTCGCGAAGATCTTCCTTGCCGGTGGAGGACCGGGTCAGCGCGGCATGGACTTTGCGGGTCTCGGCCGGGGCTTCCGCCACGGGTAGCTGGTTACTTGGCATGGCGGCGGATCTCCTCGCGTAGCCGGGCGGTGATTTCGCCGGTGAGCTGGCCGGCCAGTCCGGCGTCGGTGCGGTGCTCTTCGCTGACGTGCCATTCCCGCACCACGCGGCCGGGCCGGGATGACAGCAGCAGCACGCGCTGGCCAAGCCGGACGGCCTCGCGGACGTTGTGGGTGACGAAGACGATGGTCCGGCCGGTTTCCTTCCAGATGCGTTCCAGCTCGTCATGGAGCAGGTCCCGCGTGATGGCGTCCAGGGCCGCGAAGGGCTCGTCCATGAGGAGCAGCTGGCGGTCCTGGGCCAGCGACCGGGCCAGGGACACGCGCTGGCGCATCCCGCCGGAGAGTTCGTGGGGCCGTTTGTCGCCCGCGCCGCCCAGGTGCACCAGGTCCAGCAACTCCCCCGCCCTGACCCGGCGATCAGCTTTCCCGACGCCGCGGAGCTTCAGGGCCAGCTCGATGTTTTCCCGCGCGGTCAGCCAGGGAAACAGTGCCGCGTCCTGGAACATGAAGGCGGCGCCGTCGCTGGGCACTTCCAGGGCCCCCGACGTCGGGGCCTCCAGTCCCGCCATGATGTTGAGCAGGGTGGACTTGCCGCAGCCGGAGGCACCGAGCAGGGCGACGAACTCGCCCTGCCCGATGGTGGCGTTGACGTCGTCCAGCACCGGGGCGCCGGCGCCGAAGCGCTTGCCCAGGTGTTCCAGTACGACTGGCATGGTCTGGTCCTTACTGTTGTGGCGGGTGGTTGGAGGCCGGGGAGCTACTCTTTGCCGAGCCCTTCGGCGGAGATCTTCTTGCCGGCGGCACTCTCGCTCAGAACACTGTTGAGCGCCGTGAGGTCGAAGATTCCGTTGATGTCGGCCTGCTTGGTGGTGCCGGCGTCGATGCCGTCCTGGAGCAGTTTCTTGTACGTCCCTGCGAGCGGGTCGGTGGTGAAGACGATGTTCTTCAGGGACCTGTCGATGACGTCGGCCGGCAGCGCCTTGCCGGCGGCTGCCTTGAGTCCGTCATTGAGGACGGTGGCTTTCTCGGCGGCGGGCGCCGCGTTGAGCCAGTCCACGGATTCGACATGTCCCTTCAGCAGCGCCTGCACGGTGGCAGGGTGCTCGGCCGCGAACGTCTTGTTGACGATCAGGACGGTGGTGACGAACTCGCCCTTCTCCCACAGGTCCTTCTCGTCGACCAGGACCTTCGCGCCGGCCTGGAGCACCAGGCGGGAGGCCCAGGGCTCGGGCAACCACGCGCCGTCGAGCTTGCCGTCCTGGAACAGCTTGAGGGTCTGCGCGTTCTCGGTCGGGTTGATTGAGACGTCGCCGCTGCCGTCCGTGGAGGTCTTGAACCCCTGCTTGCCGAGCCAGGCGCGGAGGGCCACGTCCTGGGTGCCGCCGAGCTGCGGCGACGCGAGCGTTTTGCCCTTGAGGTCGGCGGCCGAGTTGATGCCGGGCTTGACCACCAGCTGCGCTCCGCCGGACGTTGCGCCGGCAATGATGCTGATGGATTGGCCGTTGCTCTTGACGTAGGAGTTGATGGCGGGGTTGGGCCCGATGTAGGTGGCGTCGATGGCGCCGGCGTTGAGGGCCTCGATCGCGGCCGGGCCGGCGTTGAACACCTGTGTACTGAGCCTGGTCGCCCCGAGGTCCTTGGCGATGAACCCCTTATTGACGCCCACCAGGGCCGGGGCGTGGGTGATGTTGCCAAAGTAGCCGAGCTTGAGCTCGGTGGCCGGGCCGGCGTCCGCCGCGGCCGCTGCCGGGGCGGTTTCCGGGCTGCGGGACAGCGAGGATGCCACGGCGGCGCCGGCGCCGATCAGGAGCACGAGCCCCGCGACGAGGGCGATCTCCAGGGTGCGCTTGCGTTTGGGTTTGCCGGTCTCGCCGGCGACGATCCGGGTGGTGCCGGGCTGCGTGCCGGGCCCGGGGTTTTCGGGGGTGTGTGACATGGGTGAAGTCCTGTTCTGGGGTGTGTGCGGAAGGGCCGGGCGGATGGTCAGCGCCGGCGACATCGCCCCTGGAAGTCCCTGCGGGGGAGGCCGGGGAACCGTTCCTGTGTCTTCATTCATTCACCATAGGGAGTGTCATATTAGGGGTTCAACGGCCCGGAAACCGGGGGTCACGCGGGTTCACGCAGCGTCACATTCGGCCCCAAAAGAGGGCAGCTTGTTTCCCGGACCACCGCCAATGGCGGCCGACCGGGAAACAAGCTGCGCCCGTGTGACACGTGGCCTAGATCGAGTAGCGCTCGTCCTCGTGGTCGCCGGGGTGGTCGTTGACCAGGCCTGCGGCGAGGGTGTTGCCGTCGAGCGGGTCGATCACGAGGAACGCCCCGGTGCGGCGGTGGTGCAGGTAGTTCTCCAGCGGAAGCGGGGCGGCGAGCCGAAGCTGGGCGTGGCCGATGTCGTTCAGCTCCAGGGTGGTGGTCGGCTCCAGGCCGAAGCTGGCGAGGTCCAGCTTGCCCGTCACGTTCCGGACCAGCGCCTGGACGGTGCGGGTGCCGTGCTTGACCAGGACCTTGGCGCCCTCCCGGAGCGGTTTGGGCGAGAGCCAGCACACCGCGGCGTAGAGGTCTGCCGATGCTTCGCGCACGGTCCCGGCGGCCGCGATGGTGTCGCCGCGGGCGACGTCGAATTCATCCGCCAGGCGAAGGGCCACGGACTGCGGTGCTGCCGCCTCGGCGAGCTCGCGGCCAGCGAAGTCGATCCCGGTGACTGTGGTGGTGCGCGGCTCCTGGCCCGGGGTCAGGATGCTGACCTGGTCCCCCACCTTGACCGAGCCTTCGGTGATCTGGCCGGCGTAGGCACGGTAGTCGCGGTACGCCTCCGGATCGAGGCCGCCGGCGATGGCATCCGGAGCCAGCGCGCCCTGCGGCCGGACCACCAGCTGGACCGGGAAACGGAAGCTCTCGAGGTGGCTTTCGAGTTCGTCCGCGGCCGGCAGCGTCTCGAGGACTTCCAGCAGCGCCGGGCCCTCGTACCAGGGCGTGCGGTCCGAGGCATCGACCACGTTGTCGCCGTCGAGCGCGGACACGGGGATGACCCGGAGATCCGCCACGCCATCGGAACCGAGCCCGAGTTCGCGCCCGACCTGCTGGACATCCGCCTCGATCTCGCGGAACACGTCCTCGCTGAAGTCCACGAGGTCGATCTTGTTCACGGCGACGATCACGTGCGCCACCCGCAGCAGCTGCAGCACGGACAGGTGCCGGCGGGTCTGCTCCAGGACACCCTTGCGGGCATCGATGAGCACGACGACGGCGTCCGCGGTGGACGCGCCAGTTACCGTGTTTTTGGTGTACTGCACGTGGCCGGGGCAGTCCGCGAGGATGAAGCTGCGGCGGTCCGTGGCGAAGTAGCGGTAGGCGACGTCGATGGTGATGCCCTGCTCGCGTTCCGCGCGCAGGCCGTCGGTCAGCAGGGCGAGGTCGATCGCTTTTGTGCCGGTGGCCCCTTCGCCGCCGAAGCCGCGGTCCGCGGAGGTGCGGGCGACGGCGTCGAGCTGGTCGGCGAGGATCGCCTTCGAGTCGTGCAGGAGCCGGCCCACCAGGGTGGACTTGCCGTCGTCGACGGAGCCTGCGGTGGCGAAGCGGAACAGCGTGGTGGGCAGCGCCGCGGAGACCAGGTCCGGGCCCGGGCCCGGGAGAAACGTTTCCGTGCTCATTAGAAATAGCCGTCCTTCTTGCGGTCTTCCATGGCGGCCTCGGAGATGCGGTCATCGGCCCGGGTGGCGCCACGTTCGGTGATGGTGGAGGCGGCAACCTCAATGACGACGTCGCGCACCGTGGCGGCGTCCGATTCCACGGCGCCGGTGCAGGACATGTCGCCGACGGTCCGGTAGCGGACGGTCTTGGTGATGACTTCCTCGTGTTCGCGCGGCTGGGAGACTTCGCCGACGGCGCGCCACATGCCGTCGCGGGCAAAGACTTCGCGGCGGTGGGCGTAGTACAGTCCCGGCAGCTCGATGTTCTCGCGCTCGATGTAGCGCCACACATCCAGTTCGGTCCAGTTGCTGATCGGGAACGCGCGGACGTGCTGGCCCACGGTGTGCCGGCCGTTATAAAGGTTCCACAGCTCGGGCCGCTGGTTGCGGGGGTCCCACTGGCCGAACTCGTCGCGCAGGCTCAGGATCCGTTCCTTGGCCCGGGCCTTGTCCTCGTCCCGGCGGCCGCCGCCGAAGACGGCGTCGAACTTGTTGCGCTGGATCGCATCCAGCAGCGGCACGGTCTGCAGCGGGTTCCTGGTGCCGTCGGCACGCTCTGCCAGCTCACCGGAGTCGATGAAGTCCTGGACGGAGCCGACGACGAGCTTCAGGCCCAGCCGCTCCACGGTGCGGTCGCGGAAGTCGATGACCTCAGGAAAGTTGTGCCCGGTGTCCACATGCAGCACCGGGAACGGCACTTTACCCGGCCAGAAGGCCTTCGTGGCCAGGTGCAGCATCACCACGGAATCCTTACCGCCGGAGAACAAGAGGGCAGGCCTCTCGAACTCGGCGACGACCTCGCGGATGATGTGGATGGCCTCGGACTCAAGGGTGTCCAGGCTGGAGAGTCGTGTGGAAACGGGAGCGTCGGTCACCTGCGTGGGCTCCTCAGTCAGGAAAGTGCTCATACGTGTAGTCCGCATTCTGTCTTGTCGGTTCCTGCCCAGCGTCCGGCGCGGGGGTCGTCGCCGGGCGCCACCTTGCGGGTGCAAGGCTGGCAGCCAATGGACGGGTAGCCCTGTGAAAGCAGCGGGTTGACGGGAAGAAGATTGTCGTCGGAGTACTGCACCAGCTGGTCGAAAGACCACGCCGCCACCGGGTTGACCTTGACCAGGCCGTTGGCCTCGTCCCAGGTGACCAGCGGCGTGTTGGTGCGGGTGGGGGCCTCGTCGCGGCGGACCCCGGTGAACCAGAGCTCGTAGCCGGCCAGGGTGCGGCGCAGCGGCGCCACCTTACGCAGGGCGCAGCACTGAGCGGGGTCGCGGGCGAAGAGGTCCTTGCCCAGGAGCCGGTCCTGCTGCTCCACGGTGTTCTCCGGCAGCACGTCCACGACGTTGACGCGCAGGTTGGCTGCCACCTCGTCGCGTGTCGAGTGCGTCTCCGGGAAGTGGTAGCCGGTCTCCAGGAACAGGACGTCGACGCCGGGAAGCTGGTCCGCGACCAGCGCCGGGAGGACCGCATCCGCCATGGAGCAGGCGACGGCGACCGTCGGCAGCTCGAAATTGCGGGCCACCCAGGCAATGACGTCGCGGGCCGGGGCGTCCCAGCCGAGCTCGGCGGCACCGGCCTCGGCGAGGGCCTTGAGCTCGTCGTGGGTGCGGAGGACTGCGGTCACTGAAGGTCACCTTCCTCCGCGGCGAAGGCCCACTCGGCGAAGCTTTGGCCCTCGGAGCGGTCGGCGACGAACTTGCGGACCACGCGTTCAACGTAGTCGGGCAGTTCCCCGGCCGTGACCTTGAGGCCCCGGACGGTGCGGCCCAGGCCTGCCTCCTCGCGGCTGTCGGACGCGAGCCCGCCGCCGAGGTGGACCTGGAAGCCCGGGGTGGGGTCGCCGTCGGGCGTTGGCAGCATCATGCCCTTGAGGCCGATGTCCGCCGTCTGGATCCGGGCGCAGGAGTTGGGGCAGCCGTTGATGTGCAGGGACAGCGCCTGGGGCAGCTGCTTGCTCTCGGCGAGGTCGGCCAGACGGCGCTCCAGTTCGGCAACCGCCGTCGCCGCGGTCACCTTCGTTTCCACGATGGCGAGCTTGCAGAACTCGATGCCGGTGCAGGCGATGGTGCCGCGCCGGAACACGGACGGGCGGGCGGACAGGCCCAGCGCGTCGAGCTCGGCCACGAGCGGGTCCACCTCGTCCTTGGGCACGTCGAGGACCACGAGCTTCTGGTGCGGGGTGGTGCGCAGGCGCTGCGAGCCGCGGGCCTCCAGGGTGTCCGCGAGCTTGACCAGCTGGCTGCCGGAGAGGCGGCCGGCCAGCGGGGTGGCGCCGATGAAGAACTTGCCGTCCTTTTGTTCGTGCACGCCGATGTGGTCGCCGGGCGTGGAGGGCTTCGGAGCGGCCGGGCCGTCGGCGAGCTTGTAGCCGAGGTATTCGTCCTCGAGGACCTGGCGGAACTTCACCGGTCCCCAGTCGGCCAGCAGGAACTTCAGGCGGGCCTTGGTGCGCATGCGCCGGTAGCCGTAGTCGCGGAAGATGCTGGTGACGCCGAGCCACACGTCGGCGGCCTGGTCCGGCCGGACGAAGGCGCCGAGGCGCTTGCCCAGCATGGGGTTGGTGGAGAGCGCGCCGCCCACCCAGAGGTCGTAGCCGATGCCGAGTTCGGGGTGGACCAGGCCAACCAGGGCGACGTCGTTGATCTCGTGCACCACGTCCTGGCTGGGGTGGCCGGTGATGGCGGTCTTGAATTTGCGCGGCAGGTTGGCCAGTTCCGGGTCGCCGATGAATCGCTCGGCGAGTTCCTGGATCAGCGGCGTGGGGTCGATGATCTCGTCCTTGGCGATGCCCGCCACCGGGGAGCCGAGGATCACGCGGGGCACGTCGCCGCAGGCTTCCGTGGTGGACAGCCCCACGCCCTCGAGTCGGCGCCAGATCTCGGGCATGTCTTCGACCCGGATCCAGTGCAGCTGGATGTTCTGGCGGTCCGTGAGGTCGGCCGAGTCGCGGGCGAAGTCCACGGAGATCTGGCCGATGACGCGCAGCTGCTCGGTGGTGAGCGCACCGCCGTCGATCCTGACCCGGAGCATGAAGTATTTGTCTTCGAGCTCGTGCGGCTCAAGCGTGGCAGTCTTGCCGCCGTCGATCCCGGGTTTGCGCTGGGTATAGAGCCCCCACCAGCGGAAGCGGCCGTGCAGGTCGGTGCCGTCGATCGAGTCGAAGCCGTGCTTGGAGTAGACGGACTCGATACGCTCGCG
The DNA here is from genome assembly GCF_000374925.1 of Arthrobacter sp. 131MFCol6.1. Classification (GTDB taxonomy): domain Bacteria; phylum Actinomycetota; class Actinomycetes; order Actinomycetales; family Micrococcaceae; genus Arthrobacter. The sequence goes on along the minus strand of NZ_KB895548.1, from coordinate 151,803 downwards.
GACGTTGAGGCCGTTGTCTTCCTGTTTCCAGGTCTCGTTGGCGTTCAGCGGGGCGGTGCCGTCCACTTTCCACTGCCCGTGCGGCTTTGCGGCCGGGCGGGAAGGGCGCTTGGTGCGGCCGGAGGCAGCCTCGTCCGTGGACGCTCCGGCTAGAGCTGTATCAGTCATGCATCGACTGTAGGGGCGGCCGTAATCCCGTCACAAAGGGTCAGAAACGGGGAGTCACCTAGGGCAACATTTCGTCACGAACCGCCGGAAACCCTTGAAGTCGCCCACCGGCTGTGCATCTGCGCGGACTGTCAGGGCAGGGGTTGCGATGACCCGGCCAGCGCCGCGTCGAAGCGTTCCAGGGCAATTTCGGCGAGGACGGGCGAGGGCAGCAGGGGCGCCGTCACAAGGTCCGCGCCGGCCTTGGCCAGTTGGTCGTGGAAGAATCCGGGCGCCAGAAGATACGAGGCGATGACCACCCGTCCGCCAAGGTCCACCGCTCCTGCCGACTCCCCCGCACCGGCACCGCCGGCGGCTTCCTCGCGGAGCATGGCGACTGCGTCGGGAACCGAGGGTTTGGCGGAGGCGCCGTAGGCGGCCACGACCCGGTTGGAACGCAGGGCGCGGAGCTGTTCCGTGAGTTCCTCGACACTCTGTGCGGCTCTGGGATCGGAGGAACCGGCGGCGGCGAGGACCACGGCGTCGTTGTCCGTTACCCCGGCCTCGCGCAACCGCTGGTCCAGCAGCGCTGCGAGCCGCGGATCCGGCCCGAGCGGCGCCGCGGCCAGGGAGTTGGGCCGGCTCTTCACGGCGCGGGCGATGTCCACCTTGACGTGGTACCCGACGCTGAGCAGCAGCGGAACCACGACGGCGGTCTCCCCCGCCGGGAGCCCCGCCACGACGGCCGGCAGGTCCGGGTCCTGCACGTCGACGTAGGCCTCGCGGACATCCAGCCCGGGACGGAGCCCGGCGATGCCGTCCCGGAGCGCGTTGACCTCCGCTGCCCCCTGCGGGCTCGACGTGCCGTGGGCGCAGGCGATCAGGATGGGGGTATTCATAGCCGTTAGCGTAACCTTGGAGCCGCCCTATCCGCCCCCTTGCAATCGACCGGGACGCTTCATGACCTTCTCCTTCAGCCTTGTCCTGGTCTGGCTTGACCTCGCCGGCGTGTTCTTCTTTGCGGTCTCCGGCTCGCTGCTCGCGGCGCGGAAGCAGTTCGACATCATCGGCTCGTTGCTCCTGGCCTCGGTGGTGAGCCTGGGCGGCGGCGTCATCCGCGACATCATCATCAACGCAGGCCCGCCCGCCGCGTTCACCAACCCGGCGTATCTGGCGCCGCCCCTGTTTGCCACGGTGTTGGTGTATTTCCTGTTCTCCAGCGTCCAGCGCTTCACGTCGCTGCTGGTCCTGTTCGACGCCGGCGGGCTGGCCCTGTTCTGCATTACCGGCACACTGAAGGCCCTGGCCGCGGGGATGAATCCTGTGGCCGCCGTCCTGCTGGGTGTCACGACGGCGGTGGGTGGCGGCCTGCTGCGGGACATCACCGCCAACGAAGTGCCTCAGCTCTTCGACCCCAAGGATCTGTACGCGCTGCCGGCGTTCGCCGGGTCGGCGTCGACCGTGCTCCTGTCCCTCACGGGGACCTTCACCGCAGTGACCGCGTGCGCCGTCGCCGGGATTGTCTTCGCCTTCCGGGTCACGGCCTGGCGGCGCCACTGGTACGTTCCGCTGGCGGTGCGCGGCTGGCACCGTCTGGGCCTGGACACCGCGGAAAACGACCGCTGAGGATTAGCTAGGATAAGACCATGACTGACATGTTCCTCGAGAAATTCCGCGCGCTTGTCCCGAAGTATCTCGAAGACGAATGGCAGGAAGAAGATGGCCTCCCGGCCGAGGAGCTCGATGCCGCCCTCGCTGAACACCAATTCCAGGTCCCGCTGGTCCTGCGCGAGTTCTACCTGGCCGTCGGCGGCTGCGAGGACATCATGGAGGCCTACCACTACTTCTGGGACCCCGAAGAGCTCGAAGTAGATGACGAGGGTTTCCTCATGTTCCTCGAGGACGAGGAAGAGCAGTTCACCTGGGGCTTCCGCGTCGGGGACCTCAGCATCCCGGATCCCATCGTGTACCGCCGCAACAACGCCCGCGGCCAGTGGAAGAGCGAGGAAGGGACCTTCTCCGAATTCGTCTTCGACATGTTCGAATGGGCCTTCAACGACGAGGACGAAGACTAGGCCTTCAAGGCTTCCCCCCTGGCCGGGCCCGGCGGTCTGGGGGCACTTTGACACTGACACGCCGTAATCCGGCCCGGGGATCCCCGGCTCAGGCGCCAATGTAGCCCCGGACGGCCGCCGCGACCTGCCCGTCACGGCCTGAAAGCCCCACTGCGCCACAACTCCAGCACCGCCAGCACCTCCGCAACCATCCGCTCCGGGTGATGGACGACGTCGTCGTAACCGAACCTGAGCACCAGGTAGCCGCCGATGAGGCTTGCGTTGTTCCGCCGCCGGTCCTTCTTGACTTGCAGCGGCTCCAGGTGCGAGGCACCATCAGTCTCCACGACGATGCAGTCCTCGACGAGGAAGTCCACCTCCCCTACCCCGGGAATCTCCACATGTCGGCGCACGTGCAGCCCGGCCCTTTGGAAAGCGGTGTTGGCGAGGACTTCCAGCAGCGAATCGGCCCGGGCAATGACGAGGGCCAGCACCGACCTGGCGCGGCCGTTGCGGTTGCCCCCGAGTTTGCTGCGGAGGAAGGCCAGGCTGATGTCCCCGCGGCCCACAGCAAACTGGACCATGACAAGGGCCTCCAATGCAGGCAGACAATGGAGTGCATGGATCAGGACGTCCGCGAGTCCGGCCATGGGCAGCCACGGGTGCCGGACGTGCCTGCAGTTGCCGTGGGCCACGGTGCCCGGCGGTGCCGCCCGGTGCCCAAGAGACAAATGCATGGACTGGGCCGGCGCCAAAGTCCACAAGGCGTAGCCCGGAGCGGCCGAGAGGCACGTCAGCAACCCCTTCAGTTCGCGCGCCGCCCGGTAGACGCCGGAATCCTGCGGAAGCCCATATTGCCCGCGGCGGATCCTCACCACGGTGCCCTGGGCCACGGCCTTGGCAAGTCGGTGGCGGCTGAATCCAGCTCGGCCAAGGTCCGCCGTGGTGGCCGTCCCTCCCCGTGAAGCAAGATAAGTGGCAACGTCCATTCTGCCAATGTGCCCTGTCGGGGATCTTTAGGGCCCGGCCCGGTTGTGCCATGTGGAAAACCTCGGACCGGACACCCCGTGCCGCTGCGGGGCACTTTGACGCCAACACGCCGAGAAAACAGCCTGGAACCAGTCCGCACACGGCAAAGTGGCCCCGCACAGCCGAAAGATACGCCGGCGGCCCCAGGTTGCCCCGGGCTCCGCCAAGCTGCCGACGAAACCTGTGACAAATCAAATTACAAAACCTCTGGACAGTATTACAAAGTTGTCATATGCTCTTTCTTGGGTTCACCAAATGCCTCCGGTGGATCTGATGCGAACGGAGAAATGGCCCCGGTTCGGCACAACGGAAGACTCGAACGTTGTGAGGAACCGGGGCCATTCCGTTTAAGCCGGAGGCCCGGCTACGCGGCGGGCCGGGCTTAGCCAGAGGCCCGGCTCAGCGGCCGGTCTGGCTATAAGCCGGAGGCCGGGGACCTAGCTGCTGCGGTCCACTACGGCGTGGGCAAAGCTGGTCAGCGAGGCCTTCACGACGCCTTCGGGCAGCGGGGCAAGGGCGGCAATGGCCTCATCGGCCCAGGCGCGTGCCACCACCCAGGACTGTGCGGTGACGGGGTGTTCCCGGAGTCCGGCCACTGCGGCGGCCAGGGCCTCATCCGAGCTGAGGTCGCCGTCGATCAACGTCAGCAGTTCGACGGCAGCCTGATCGCCGTCGCGGGCCGCGTTGCGCAGCAGCAGCACGGGCAGGGTGGGGACGCCTTCGCGCAGGTCGGTCCCCGGCGACTTGCCGGACTTGACCTTGATCCCGGTGACGTCGATGACGTCGTCGGCGAGCTGGAAGGCCACGCCCACCTTCTCGCCGTACTCAACCAGGATGGGCTCGTAGGCTTCGTCGGCGCCGGAGAAGATCGCGCCAAGCTGCCCGGAGGCGGCCACGAGCGAGCCGGTCTTGTCCGCGATGACGGAGAGGTAGTGCGCCAAGGGGTCCTCGTCCGGGCGCGGTCCCACGGTCTCGTGCAGCTGGCCCAGGCAGAGCCGTTCAAAGGTGCGGGCCTGGATGCCAAGCGCCCGGGACCCAAGCTCCGAGACCAGGATGGAGGCGCGCGCAAAGATGAGGTCGCCGGTCAGGACCGCGACGGAGTTGCCCCAAACCTCGTGGGCCGTCGGCGCCCCCCGGCGGAACGGCGCGGAGTCCATGACGTCGTCGTGGTAGAGGGTGGCGAGGTGCGTCAGTTCGACGACGACGGCGGCCTGCACCACTGCGGGCAGGGAGGCATCGCCGAGGTGGGCGCACAGCAGGGTCAGCAGCGGCCGGATGCGCTTACCGCCGGCTTCCACGAGGTGACGCGACGTTGCGTCAGCCAGGGGATCGGAGTTGGCGATGGCTTCGCGCAGCTTCTTCTCGACGCGCGCCAGGTTGGTGGTGAGCGCGGGGCCCAGCTCGGGGTCGCCCGCAATGGCCGAGAAGCCTGCCGGCAGTTGGAGGCCGGTGGCGATCGCGGTGGTGTTGAGGCTGGGTTCAGCGCTCGGCAGGCCGTGTCCGGCGTGCGTCCAGCTTTGGTCTGCAGAGTTGGTCACGGGTTAACCCTAACTTTTTGTTGCGGAAACCGCGGAGTTGGTGCCGGAGCGCGGAACACTGTCCGTGGTGGGTGCGGCCTTGTTGGACGTTGCCTGATTGGACGTGGCTGGAACCAGGGACTCCAGGACCCGGATGACCCGGTCCTCAAAGCCCTTGGCGGCAGGATCGGTGAGGTTGGCCAGCATCCGCACCACGAAACGCATGAGCACGGGGACAGGCATGCCGGTCCGGAGGGCCAGTTTCATGACGGCCGGCTTGCCGATCAGGGCGGCGAACGCCCGGCCCAGCGTGAAGTGTGAGCCCCACTGCTGCCGCACGTAGTCGGCGTACCGGGCAAGGTGCGCGTCGGCGGCCCTGGCAGCCTCCGTCCCGGACCCCCAGCCGGCGGACGCGGACCGGGCAGCGGCGTCGGCGATGAATTCGGCCGCGAAGCGTGCGGACTCCATGGCGTAGGAGATGCCCTCGCCGTTGAAGGGGGAGACCATGCCGCCGGCGTCGCCGAGGAGCAGCAGGCCCGGAGAATAGTGCGGGGTGCGGTTGAAGCCCATGGGCAGCGCGGCGCCGCGGATCTCGCCCACCTGGTTCTCCGGGGTGAAGCCCCAGTCGGTGGGCATGCCGGCGGTCCATTCGCGCAGCACCTGCTTGTAGTCCAGCTTGCCGAAGTCCTTCGAGGAGTTCAGGATGCCCAGGCCCACGTTGGAGGTGCCGTCGCCGACGCCGAACACCCAGCCGTAGCCGGGCAGGAGTTTGCCGTCGCGGCCGGGAAGCTCGAGCCAGCCTTCCATCCAGTCGTCCTCGTGCCGCGGCGAGGTGAAGTAGGTCCGCACGGCCACGCCGAGCGGGCGGTCGTCGCGCTTGCCGATGCCCAGTGAGACGGCGGTGCGCGTCGAGTTCCCGTCCGCGGCGAGGACGACGTCGGCACTGAAGTCGCGCGTCTCGCCGGTCTTGCGCCCGGAGTTGTCCAGCAGCGCGGCGCGCACGCCGGTCACCCGGCCGTCCTCGGACCGGAGGGCCTCGGTGACGCTGTGGCGTTCGAGCACGACGGCGCCCGCGGACTGGGCATGGCGGGCGAGCTGTTCGTCGAAGCCGAGCCGGGTCCGGATCAGCCCGTACTGCGGGAAGTCGGCAACCTCCGGCCAGGGCAGTTCGATCGTGCGGCCGCCGGCGATCAGGCGCAGGCCCTTGTTCCGCCGCCAGCCGTCGGTTTCGGGATGGGCGAGTCCCAGCTTCTGGATCTCACGGACCGCGCGCGGGGTGAGTCCGTCGCCGCAGACCTTCTCGCGCGGAAAGCTGGTTTTCTCCAGCACCGTGACGTCAATGCCGGCTTTGGCAAGGTAGTAGGCGGCGGTGGATCCGGCCGGGCCCGCCCCGACGATCAGTACATTCACAGCAGGGATCGGCTATCGGCCGGGCCGGGTGATGTTGCGGCGCAACTTGGCGACGGGTCCGGTATGGGCGGCCAGCGCCGCAGCGCCGGCGGCAGGGCCGGTTGAGGGGTCTGCCGGTTTCTGGGCCCGGTGCACGGCGACGATGCCGCCGCTGAGGTTGCGGTAGGTGACGGTTTCCCAGCCAGCCTCCTGCAGCCAGGCCGCGAGGTGGTCCTGGTCCGGCCAGGCCCGGATGGACTCGGCGAGGTAGACGTAGGCGTCGGGGTTGGAGGAGACCTTGACGGCGATGGCCGGCAGGGCCCGCATGAGGTATTCGGTGTACATGGTGCGCCACAGGGGCACCACCGGCTGGGAAAACTCCGCGATGACCAGCCGGCCGCCGGGCTTGGTGACCCGAAGCATCTCGGCCAGGGCCTTCTTCGGCTCGTTGACGTTGCGCAGGCCAAAGGAGATCGTGCTGGCGTCGAAGGTGTTGTCGGCGAATGGCAGGCGGGTGGCATCCCCGGCGATGAAGTCGATGTCCGGGCGGCGGCGCTTGCCCACCTTGAGCATGCCGAGGGAGAAATCGCAGGCGATGACGTTGATGCCTGCGTCGGCGTACGGCTCGCTGGACGTGCCCGTGCCCGCGGCGAGGTCCAGGACGCGCTGGCCGGCCGATACGCCCATGGCCTCGACCACCACTTTGCGCCAACGCCGCGTCTGCCCCAAGGACAGGACGTCGTTGACGACGTCGTATTTGGGGGCGACGTCGTCAAACATCGTGGCTACTTCGTCCGGACGCTTATCCAAGGATGCTCGGTTCACCCTGACATTGTCTCAAATGATCGGCGCTCCCACGAACGGACCGTCAATTGACGCGGCTTTCACCTGCGGCAACGGCCGCGGCACCCTCGTCCGGGCCCTGCCGACTCGTGTATATCCACCCAACGGGCGATCACGGGCTAGTGTTATGCCATCATGACGAGCACGTTCCGCACCTTGACAGTTCCCCTCGATGCCGAAACTTTCCCCGGGGGCCTGCCGTCGTTTCTGGTCCGGGATGATGTCCTCTGCTGGACCCGCCGCGAGGCCGGGCTCGTGGGCTTCGGCGAGATCGCCCGATTCACCGCCACCGGCCCCGAGCGGTTCCTGGAGGCGGACATCTGGTGGCGCCACCAGGTCCTGGAGGCAGAGATCGAGGACCGTGTGGGCTGCCCCGGCACCGGCCCCGTTGCCTTCGGATCCTTCGCCTTCTCCAAGGCTTCCGCCCATGAATCCCGGCTGCTGGTCCCGGAAATCGCTGTGGGGCTCCGCGACGGCCAGGCCTGGCTGACCCAGCTCACGTTCGACGACGGCGAACTCACCGAAGCCGGCGCCCGCGCCGCCCTGGACCGCTGGCTTGGCAGCACGAGCACCAACCCCGGCTCAAATCCCGGCGCCAGCGCCAACCCCGGCACAAGTCCCGGGGCCCGAGTGACCGTGGTGGACGACCCGGTGCCTGCGGCCGCGCAGGCGGGTGGCGCCGTCGTACGTCCTTTGCCTTTGGCCGCAGGGGCCACGTTGCACACCGGCTCGCTCAGCGAGGAAGACTGGATGGCCGCCGTTGCCGCCGGCGTCGCAGAGATCCGGACCGGCGCCCTGGAGAAGCTGGTACTGGCCCGCGACGTCGTGGCCACCGTCCCCACCGGCGTCAAGGCCGCCCAGGTGCTCCGCGAGCTGTCCGCCCGGTACCGCGAATGCTGGACGTACGGTGTGGACGGGCTGGTGGGGGCTACGCCGGAGATGCTGATCCAGGTGGAGGGCCGCACCGCACAGGCCCGGGTCCTGGCCGGCACCCTGGACCGCCGCGACGCCGACGGCATGGACGGCTCCCCGCTGGAATTCGCCGAGCGCGTCCTCGCCGGCTCCGAGAAGCAGCGGCACGAACACGACATCGCGATCCAGTCCCTGACCACGCAACTGGCCCCGTTTTCCGAGGCCATGAACGCGCACAGCGAGCCCTTCATCCTCGAACTGCCCAATGTGTGGCATCTGGCGTCGGACGTCAAGGCCGAACTGGCCGAGGTGGAAGGCCACGTCCCCACCTGCCTGGCCCTGATCAATGCACTGCATCCGACTGCGGCCGTGTGCGGCACTCCCACCACTGTGGCCGGGGCGCTCATCCGCAAGCTCGAGCATCTGGACCGCGGCCCGTACGCCGGGCCGGTCGGCTGGCTCGACGCGGCCGGCAACGGCGAGTGGGGCATCGCCCTGCGCGGCGCCGTCATCGAATCCCCGCACACGGTCCGGCTCTACGCGGGCTGTGGCGTGGTGGACGGCTCGGTTCCCGAGACCGAGCTCGCCGAGACGTGGGCGAAGTTCCGCCCCATGCTGGAGTCGCTCGGCATCAGCAGCTAGCCCGTGGTGCTGGCGGCACCGGCCCTGGCGAATTGGACACACCGATCTGGCACCGCGCGAGCCGTCGAACGGGCAGGAATCCGGGATCACAGACAGAGCGGGCATTGAAGATATTGCATTTGGGTCTGGTTTAGTTATCCAATAGTGAAACTTAGTTTTCTGTGACGTACATCTCTTGTTCGGCGATACACTATAAATCGGCCTCGTTATGCATCCCTCCGGCAACAAAAGGTAAGAAAATGCAGATCTCCCCTTCGCTCCTGAGCAACCCCGCACTGAAGGTCGCCACGGTGCTCGCCGTGAGCGCATTGGCCCTCACGGCCTGCACGAACGCCTCCGAGACCGGGACCGGCGGCGCGGCAACCGCTTCGGGCAGTGCCGCGGCCAGCTTTGACCCCAGCACGATCCAGAAGGACGATGCCCTGGCGGCCGCGTTGCCCGAGTCGATCAAGGCCAAAGGCACTCTGACCGTGGGCTCGGATACCTCCTACGCCCCCGCGGAATTCCTCGGCACCGACGGCCAGACCCCCGTGGGCTACGACGTCGACATCGCCAAGGCGATCGGCGCCGCGCTCGGCCTGAAGGTCCAGGTCCAGACGGCTGAATTCACCGGCATCCTTCCGGCCCTCGGCCCGAAGTACGACCTCGGCATCTCTTCCTTCACGATCAACCCGGAACGGCTTGCCGCGGTGAACATGGTCAGCTACTACCAGGCAGGTACCGGCTGGGCCGTGCAGAAGGGCAACCCGAAGAAGATCTCCCTCGATGACCTGTGCGGCAAGTCCATTGGTGTGCAGACCGGCACCATCCAGGAAGATCCGGACCTCTCGGACCGCAATAAGAAGTGCATCGCCGAGGGCAAGCAGCCCATCAACATCGTGACGCTCAAGACCCAGACGGACATCACCACCCGACTGGTCAACGGCAGCATCGATGCCATGGCCGCCGACTCCCCCATCATCGGATACGCACTGACCCAGACCAACGGCCAGATCGAGAAGCTCGGCGAGGTCTACGATTCTGCTCCCCAGGGCATCGCCGTCGCCAAGTCGGACATGGCGCTGGCCGACGTCGTCCAGAAGACCATGACCAAGCTGATGGAAGACGGCTCCTACAAGAAGATCCTTGAGGGCTGGGGCGTCACCGACGGTGCCATCACCAAGTCCGAGGTCAACCCGGCGGCGGCGTCTTGAGCCTTCCAACAACCGGACCCGCAACAGGGGCAGAGATGGACAGCCAGCAGGACACTGAAGCAGCTCCGGTACTGAACAATGCGGTGCCGGTGCGGCACCCCGGCCGCTGGATCAGCGCCGCCATCATCATCGCCGTCCTTATCGGCTTCCTGCAGAGCCTGTTCACTAACCCCAACTTCCGCTGGGATGTCGTCGGCACCTACATCCTGGACACCAAGGTGGTCCAGGGCGTTGTCTGGACCCTGGTCCTGACCTTTGCCTCTATGGTCCTGGCTATTGTTCTGGCCATCCTGCTGGCCTTCATGCGGCAGTCCGATAACCCGGTGTTCCGCTGGTCCAGCTGGACCTGGGTCTGGTTCTTCCGCGGCACCCCGATCTACACCCAGCTGCTCTTCTGGGGACTCGCGACTGTTCTCTATCCGACGATCGTCCTAGGAATCCCGTTTGGTCCTGACCTAGTCACCTGGGTGACCTCGGACCCCACCCACGGCCTGATCCCGGCCATCCTGGGCCTGGGTCTGAATGAGTCCGCGTACCTCGCCGAGATCTTCCGGGCCGGCCTGAAGTCCGTGGACCAGGGCCAGAGTGAGGCCGCCGAGGCCCTCGGCATGACAAAGGGCAAGATCATGCGGCGTATCATCCTGCCGCAGGCTATGCGCGTCATCGTGCCGCCCACCGGCAACGAGACCATCGGCATGCTGAAGACCACGTCGCTGGTCCTGGCGGTGCCGTTCACGCTGGACCTGACCTTCGCGACGAACGCCCTGGCCAACCGGATTTACCTTCCCATTCCGCTGCTGATTGTCGCTGCTTTCTGGTACCTCGTCATCACCAGCATCCTGATGGTGGGCCAGCACTTCATTGAGGCGCACTACGGCAAGGGCGTGGACAACCGGGTTCCGGCAGCGATCAACCCCGCTGCCGCCAAGGCGTCCGCGGCCGTGGCCCCCAGTGCCAAGGCCGAGCCGGACCTCAAGATGGACTTCCCCGAGGAGGAGGCGAAATGACGATCACCACTGAGCAGCCGTTGGTCAAGATCGAGGGCCTTCACAAGTACTACGGAACACACCACGTGCTGCGTGGCATCGACCTGACCGTCAACCAGGGCGAGGTGTCCGTTGTGATCGGCCCGTCCGGTTCGGGCAAGTCCACCATGCTGCGCTGCGTGAACCTGCTGGAGACCATCAGTGCCGGGCGTATTTCGGTTGGCGGCGACCTCATCGGCTACCGCGAGGTCAAGGGCAGGCTCCATGACCTGAAGACCAAGGAAATCGCCGCCCAGCGCCGCGAGATCGGCATGGTCTTCCAGCGCTTCAACCTGTTCCCGCACAAGACCGCGCTGCAGAACGTCATGGAAGCCCCGGTCCAGGTCAAGGGCCAGTCAAAGGCCGTCGCGCGCAAACGCGCCCTGGAGCTGCTGGACCGGGTGGGTCTCGGCGACCGCGCCGGACACTACCCCTCGCAGCTCTCCGGCGGCCAGCAGCAGCGCGTGGCTATTGCCCGGGCCCTGGCCATGGACCCCGAACTCATGCTGTTCGATGAGCCCACGTCCGCGCTCGACCCGGAACTCGTGGGCGATGTCCTGAACGTGATGAAGGACCTCGCCAAGTCGGGCATGACCATGATTGTGGTGACCCACGAGATCGGCTTTGCCCGGGAGGTCGGTGACCGCCTGACCTTCATGGACGGCGGCGTCGTTGTGGAGTCGGGCGACCCGCGGGAGGTTCTGGCCAATCCCCAGCACCCCCGCACCAAGGAGTTCCTGAGCCGGGTGCTGTAGTTCCGGTATTCCGCATCGAATAAGGGCAGCCGCTACGTGGATCCACGTGGCGGCTGTCCTTTTTCGGTGCGGAAACGTGCGCTACGTCTGCGGGAGGCCCTCCACGGCCGTGGCCACCGCGGCCCGGATGGCGCGGTGCAGTTCCCCGAGCCGGTGCCGGTCCGTGCGCACCTCGATGATGCTGCGGCCCTCCAGCGGGCCGGACAGCGCCTCGGCGAGTTCCGCCGTCGTGCCGACCTGGCGGTGCGGGACACCGTATGCCGCGGCCAGGGCGGCGAGGTCCACGCGCTGCGGGGTGGCGAAGAGACGTTCGACGGCGTCGCCGTAGCGCCCCGCCGCGGCGACTGTGCCGTGTTCCAGGAGCCCGAAGATGGCACCGCCGGCGTCATTGAGCACCACGATCCGCAGCTGCGGTTCGGCCTCGCCGGCCCCGAGCAGCAGTCCCCCGGCGTCGTGCAGGAACGTCACGTCCCCCATGAACACGGTGGTTTCCTGGCCCCCGCCAAGGGCGACCCCGGTGGCGGTGGAGGTGGTGCCGTCGATCCCGGCCAGCCCCCGGTTGGCGAACATGGTGGCCTGGGGTTCCGCGGGCGGCGCCCCGGCGAGGTCGACGTCGCGGATCCCGTTCGAGGAGCCCAGGACCAGCTGCCCGCGGGCGTGTTTCCAGACCTCGGCGCCCACCGACGGGCCGGTCGCGGCCGGGGCTGCGGCCAGGATCAGGTCCACGGCGTGCTGCGCGGCGGCTCCTGCCAGCAGCCAGGCATCGAGCCAGGCGGCAGTTCCGCGGCCGGCGAAGTCCGCCAGGTCCGCCAGGGTTTCCAGCGGCAGTTCGGTGCGGCGGCCGGGTTCGTACCAGGCCACCGGAACGGGCTGGTACAGGGCCGACGGGACATCGGCCCGCTCCAGCAGCGCGCTCACCGGCCGGGAGAGCGTCGGCCGGCCGAAGAGGACCACGCGTTCGATCGGCTGTGCCGCGTCCGCGCCGAAGTGCTCGATCAGCAGCCGGTAAGGGCCCACCGCGTTGGGGCCGAAGCGGGCGTTGGAAGACGGTTCGGCCAGCAGCGGCAGGCCGTGCGCGCGGGCGAAAGCCTCGGCGACCGGGCCGGCGTCGTGCCCGGCCAGCACCACGGTGCGCCGCTCCGGCAGCGCCGTCGATGCGGCCGGAAAGTCCAGGGCCAGGGGGTTCCGGGCGGCCCGGTAGATGCCGCGTCCGGCCGCCGCGGGCAGCCCGTCGCCCACGGCCGGGACCAGCGGGTCGCGGAAGGCAAGGTTGAGCTGCACCGGCCCGGGCGGGGCGTCCTCGAAGGCTCCGGTGGCGGCGCTGAGGGCCGTTTCGACGGCGCGCTGCGGATCGCTGCCCGCGGGCACGTCGACGGCGAAGCGGACGTGGTCGCCAAAGAGGTCCAGCTGCAAGGTGGTCTGGTTGGCGCCGGTTCCCCGCAGTTCCTCGGGCCGGTCGGCGGAGATCACCACGAGCGGCACCGCGGCGTGGTTGGCCTCCATGACGGCCGGGAGGAGGTTGCCGACGGCGGTCCCGGACGTGGTCAGGACTGCGGCGGGGGCACCGGCGGACAGGGCGAGGCCCAGGGCTGTGAAACCGGCGGACCGCTCGTCGATCCGGACCAGCAGCTCCACCCGTCCGGCGGCTTCGGCCTCGGCCAGGGCGTAGGCCATGGGCGCCGAGCGCGATCCCGGCGACACCACCACCTGGCGCACACCGGCGGCGAGCAGCGTGTCGACGGCGACGCGCGCGGCCTCCACCGCGGTCAGGCGGCCGGGGGCGGGCGAGGCGGCAGCGGAATCCGCCGGACTCACATGTTCTCCGGCGTTTCGATGCCCAGCAGCTCCAGGCCGCCGGAGAGGCGGCGCAGCGCCAGCGCACACAGGGCCAGCCGCGAGTCACGGACCGATTCCTCGGCCTTGAGCACCGGGCACTGGTCGTAGAACGTGGTGAAAAGCTGCGCGAGCTCAAAGAGGTAGCCGCAGAGCCGGTGCGGCTCCAGCGCGTCCCGCACCTTGTTCAGCGTCGCGTCGAACTCCAGCAGGTGCAGGGCCAGCGCGCGTTCTGCGGGTTCGACGACGGCGATCGCCGTGGCGGGTCCGCCGGATGCTTCGGCTGCCGGAGTGCCGGCCGCCGGCGTGCCGCCGGCGCCGGTGATCTGTTCCAGTACCCCGGCTTTGCGCAGGATGGAGCGGATCCGGGCCGCAGCGTACTGCACATAGGGTCCGGTGTTGCCGCTGAGGGCGAGCATGCGGTCGAAGTCGAAGACGTACTCGGTGTCGTGGCCGGTGGAGAGGTCGGCGTACTTGACGGCGCCGATGCCCACCTGGCGGGCGGTCACCGCGCGCTCCGCCTCGCTGAGCTCGGGCCGGCTCGCGTCAATGACGGCGCGGGCCCGGTCCACGGCCTCTTCGAGCAGGGCCATGAGCTTCACCGGGGCACCGGAGCGGGATTTGAGGATTTTCCCGTCCTCGCCGAGCACGTTGCCGATCTGCACATGCACGGCCTCGACCGTCTCCGGAAGCCAGCCGGCGTCCCGGGCCGTGGCCATGACCATGCGCAGGTGGACGTTCTGCGGGGCGCCCACGACGTAGAGGATCCGGTTGGCCTCCAGGTCGCGGACCCGGTAGCGGATGGTGGCGAGGTCCGTGGTGCCGTAGCCGTAGCCGCCGTCGGACTTGCGGATAATCAGCGGCAGCGGCTGCCCGTCGCGGCCGGTAAAGCCTGCCGGGAAGGTGCACAGGGCGCCGTCGCTGATCCGGGCGAGGCCGCGTTCCTCGAGTTCCTGGCACAGCTGTGCCAGATGCGCGTCGTAGGAGCTTTCGCCGGCGATGTGGTCATCGGTAAGGCTGATGCCGAGGGTGGAGTAGATGGCGTTGAAGTAGCGCTTGGACTGCGCGACCAGCCGCTGCCAGACGGCGAAGGTCTCCTGGTCGCCGCCCTGCAGGGCCACGACGCGGAGCCGGGCCCGGGTGGCGAAGCCGTCCTCGTCGGTGGCGGAGGCATCAAACTTGGCCCGGGCGGCCTGGTAGAAGGCGCTGGGGTCCTCCACCAGCAGCGCCGCCTCCGGGGAGTCCTCGCCGATCTCCAGCCAGTGTTCGATCAGCATCCCGAACGGGGTGCCCCAGTCACCGATGTGGTTCTGCCGGATCACGGTGTCGCCGAGGGCTTCGAGCACCTTGACGAGGCTGTCCCCCACCACGGTGGTGCGCAGGTGGCCGACGTGCATTTCCTTGGCGACGTTCGGGGAGGAATAGTCGACGACGACGCGCTGCGGTGTCGCGGCGGGCGTGACGGCCGTGGCCGGGGACGCGGCCTGGACCGACTCTGCATTGAGCAGTTCCTCGATCCAGGTACCGTCAAAGCTCAGGTTGATGAAGCCGGGCCCGGAGATTTCCACACTGGTGCAAATGCCGTCGAGGTTCAGGGCTTCCACGATCTTGGCGGCGGCGTCCCGCGGCGGCAGGCCGGCCTTCTTGGCCAGGGCCATGGCGGCGTTGATCTGGATGTCCGCGAACTGGGAGGGCCTGACCACCGGGTCCGTCTGCCGGAACTCTTCGCCAAACGCGGTGGCAATTGCAGCCTGGACTCTGGGGACAACCAATTCGGCCGGATTATTCACAGTCCCAAATTATCAGTAGGATCCCTCCCCCGATGCTCGCCCGTCCTCCGAAGCAACGCCCTCAGATGCAACGCGGGGTCATTTCCGGCCCATGCCGGGCGCCGACACGGGCGGGAAATGACCACGCGTTGCTTTGACCGGAGGGACTAGGCGTCGGTGCGGAACACCTGGACCACGGACGGACGCGGAGCGCGCACCTGGCCGGGCTTCGGCGTCGCCCCGGCCGCGACGTAGTCCGGGAAGTACGAGTGCTGGTCGGCGAACGTGCCTTCCTCGCCCGGGTGCTGAACGGAGACGAAGACGGTGCGCTCATCGTCGTGGATGACCGGGCCGCAGGTTTCGGCGTCGCGCGGGACGGCGAGGAACTGCTCCACCTTCCCGCGTTCGGCACCGTCCAGGGTCACCTTGAAGAGCCCGTCGGCGTAGCCGATGCTGGAGGGCGCTCCGTCGGTGGAGATCCAGAGGTTACCCACGGAATCGAAGGCCACGTTGTCCGGGCAGGAGATCGGTGAGACCTGGCTCGCGGGGAACCCGGCGAAATAGGTGGCGGAGTTCTTGGCCGGATCGCCGCAGACCATCAGCAGGTTCCAGCCAAACGTTGTGGAGCTCTGGTCTCCGGTCTCGGTGATTTCGACGATGTGGCCGTCCCGGTTGAGGGTGCGGGGGTTGACCTCGGTGGCCCCTTCCTTGCCGGGTTTGCCGCGGTCCGCGTTGTTGGTGCAGACCACATAGACCTTGCCGGTGTGCAGGCTGGGCTGGACGTCCTCGCAGCGGTCCATTTTGGTGGGGCCCACCTTGTCGGCGGCGAGGCGGGTGTACACGAGCACTTCTTCCACGGACATCCCGGGCACCTTGGACTGTCCGCCCACCACGAGGGGCAGCCAAACACCGGCGCCGTCGAAGGCGCCGTCGGCCGGAAGCTTGCCCGCGCCGTCGAACCCGTCGGCCGGGGAATTGCCGGTGAACTTCGCGACGTACAGGTCGCCTTCCGAGAGCAGCGTGAGGTTGTTCTTGCGGTCCTCCGCCGTCTTTCCGGGCCGGTACGTGCCGGCCGAGACGAACTTGTACAGGTAGTCGAAGCGCTCGTCGTCGCCCATGTAGGCCACCACGTGGCCGGACTTGGCGACGATCACGTTGGCGCCCTCATGCTTGAAGCGGCCCATTGCGGAGTGCTTGCGGGGCGTGGAGGTGGGGTCGAAGGGGTCCACTTCCACGATCCAGCCGAAGCGGTTGGCCTCGTTCTGGTATCCGGGGTTGCGGGTGTCGAAGCGCGGGTCATCCAGTTCCCACTGGCGGGCGGTGGGCTTGCTGGTCAGGCCGTAGCGCTTGTCGGCGTCAGAGGTCCCGGGAGCGACGAAGTAGCCGTTGAAGTTTTCCTCGCCGGACAGGATGGTGCCCCACGGGGTGGTGCCGCCGGAGCAGTTGCCCAGGGTGCCCTGGATGGCCCGGCCGGAGGGATCGGCGGCGGTCTTCAGGAGGGCGGATCCGGCGGCCGGACCGTCGAGCTCGTAGGTGGTGTCGGTCAGGAAGCGGCGGTTCAGACCGGCGCCCCGGACGTAGCTCCAGGGCTTGTTCTTGTTCGTGCGTTCCAGCTCCACCACCGTCAGGCCGTGGGCTGCACGGCCGATCGCGCGGGCCTCGGCGGCATCGAATCCGACCGGCAGCATGATGTTCTCGTTGGTGTATTCGTGGTTGGTGAAGAGCACGGCCCGGCGGTCCTTGGATCCTTCAATCGGCAGGATGTCGGTGTAGTCGTTGTTGTAGCCGAACTGGCGGGCCTGCGCCGCGGCGCTCTGGTGCCCGATGTCGAAGGCCGGCGAGTCCTTGAACAGCGGGTCGCCCCAGCGGATGACCGGCTGCCAGGTGAACCCGGCGGGGACGGTCAGCTTGTCCACGCTGGCGTCGACGGGTGCGATGGCGGTGAACTGCAGCTTGGATTTCCCAAACCCGTCCTTGGCCGCGGCGGCGAGGCCCGGGCCGCCGTCGGCGACGGCGGTTCCGGCGGATGTCACCGCGTTGCCGAAGGCGACGGCGAGCGCGCCGGCGGCGCCGAAGCCCAGCGCGGCGCGGCGGGACATCGTGGCGGAGGCGATGTCACGGAAGTAGCTGTTGGTGCTGGTGTTGCAGACCTCGCCTGAGCAGGCGTTGTCGCACTTCAGCGCGCAGGTGACGGGGCTTCGCTTGCCTTTGGTGTGGCCAAGCATGGGGAGCAGGGAAAACGTGCGTCCGGAGGAGACAGACATGGAGAGACCTTCCATGGGGTGAGTTGCGGTCGCGCCCACCCTTCCAGCCGCTGGCTACCGAGAGGCGTCTCCCAGATGAAGTCCCGGTGAATGCTCACCGTACCGCCGAACCCATCGGTTGCTCCGTAAGCGCCGTTTTCGAGGTCCTAAAGGGCCGTTACGGAGCAGTCGATGCGGCCAGCACCGCGTACACCCGCCGCAGCCGGTCCAGCCACCAGTCCCGGCGTTCCGGCGAGGCGGCGTGTTCGGCCAGCAGCTCGGGCGCCGGGCGGACGTCACGCAGGGCGATCGCGCCGTCGTCGGGAACTAGCGGATCGTGAGTGACATCGGCGGCGAGCAGGGACACCGTGCCCAGCCCGCAGGCGTACGGCAGCTCGGGCAGGGCGGCGGCCAGGGCCAGCCCGGCCCGGATCCCCACCGATGTGTCCAGCGCCGAACTCACGACGGCGGGCAGCCCGGCCTGCGCCACGATCCGCAGGGCGCGCCGCACTCCCCCGAGCGGGGCCACCTTGACCACGATCAGGTCCGCGGCGCCGGCCCGCGCCACTTTGAGGGGGTCGTCCTCCTTGCGCACGCTCTCATCCGCGGCGATCAGCACGGGGACGCCCGCGGCCCGGAGCTGCCGCCTGACCTCGGCGAGGCCCGCGATCTCCGGCACGGGCTGTTCGGCATATTCGAGCCCGACGGCGGCGAGCCGCGTCAGTGCCGAGACGGCCTCCGGCACGTCCCAGCCGCCGTTCGCGTCCACCCGGATCGCTGCGTCCGGCAGCGCCGCCCGGACGGCCGCCACCCGGGCGGCGTCGTCGTCAAGGCTCTGGCCGCGCTCCGCGACCTTGACTTTGACCGCGTCCACCCGCCCGAAGCGGGCCAGGACCTCCGGCACCTTGTGCGCCGGCACGGCAGGGACCGTAGCGTTGACCGGGATGCTATCCCGCAACGGCGCCGGGAACCCGGCCCAGCCGGCCTCGATCGCGGCTGTAAGCCAACGGGAGGCCTCGGCGTCGCCATATTCGGGAAAGGGACAGAATTCGCCCCAGCCCAGCGGCCCGCGGAGCAGCAGGGCCTCCCGCTGCAGGATGCCCCGGAATTTCACGCGCATCGGCAGGCTTACAACATGGGCGCCGGCCAGGAGTTCGTCGAGGCCGGGCAGGGGCGCGGCGGGACGTGCCGGGGGGTCCATGGGGAGGGCAGGCATGGAGCCACTGTACTGGGAATGCACTGCGAGGAATGCACTGCGAAGCTATGCCTGGACACCGGCCTGGGACGCGCAGCGCGGGGATGGAGTTCCGGGAGCCGGGCGTGGGTCCTTGATTGGGCCGGCGTCGACTGGGGGTGAGTCCCTGGTCCAGGAAACTCGTCTCCGCCGGCCCCGCTCAAGGAGCGTCGTGCCGGGGACAAGCCGCGCCGGCACACACGACTCTACAAATCCCGGTCCGACGGCGCACGAGTAGTGGGTACTCGTTTTTTGGCAGGTACGACCGTTCCAGCCACGCGCCGGGCCCTTCAGCTGGCGCGCAGGGTTCTGTGGGACTCTTAATGGCATGACTTTTCGGCAGGAACGCACTTCCTGGGACCCGTCTGCCCGAGTCCAGAAAACCCAGGTCCAGGAGATACCGGTCCACGAAACACAGGCCGCGGAAACACAAGTCCTCCCGGCCCGTCCGCCCGAAACTCCGGGGCGCAGCGCTCGGACCCGCGCCACACCGGATCCGCAGGCTCAGCGGTCCCCCGGCAAGGCCACCGCCGCCTTGTTCGTGCTGGCCACGGTTGCCTGCATCGCTGCGCTGGCCGCCACCTACGTCTTCTTTGTCCGTACCACCACGGGCCAGTTCATTGACGAATCGGCCCTCGTGGAAGCCGTGGCGCTCAGCGGTACCGCGGGCAAGGCCGCCACCAAGCTGTTGGACTGGCTGCCGGCGCTCTCTGTGGTGATCGCATCGGTTGTGGTCGTGTTCGTCACCATCCTGCGGCGCCGCTGGTCTGCGGCGGTGATTGCGATTGCGGCGTGTATGGGCGCCAATCTGGCCACCCAGATCCTGAAGGACTGGCTTCCGGTCCGGCCGTACCGCGGCGTCGAGACGCTGGAGCTGAATTCGTTGCCTTCGGGCCACACCACCATGGCGGCCTCGGCCGCCGCTGCCGTGTTCCTCATGGTCTCGCCGCGCTGGCGGCCGCTGGCCGGCTATCTGGGCGGCAGCTTCGCCGTCGCCACGGGCGTGTCCACGCTGATCAACCAGTGGCACCGGCCCGCCGATGTGGTGGCGGCCTTCCTGGTGGTCGGGGCCTTCATGGTCCCGGCCGGCTGGCTGATCATTCGCAGGGGCCCGGGCTGGAATGTCTGGAACGGCTACAACGAGCACTGGGCCTCAGCCAGGGTGTGGGTGGCGCTTCCCGTCCTCACCGGTCTTGCCGCGGCCGGGGTGGCGGCCGTCGCGTTGCTGAGCATCGGCCCGGGTGGACAGGAGGTCAGCACCATCAGCTACTTCTGGGCCGGCACGGCGCTGATCGTCATTGCCGGTTACCTCGCCACGGTGGCCGGTGTGTGGTTGTTCGGCCTGGCCGCCCGGCAGCCGGACCCACGACGGCCGGACAGGCCCCCGCGCCAGTAACGCTAGCGCGGCGCACGTAGGCCCGGGCAGCACAGCGTGCCCGGGCCTACGTGATCCTGCGATGGCTACCTGAGACGTGCGCAGATGTCCACGGCTTTGCCCCCGCTGGAGTCCACGGAGAGCACGTTCACAGTGCTCGGCGAGTCAATGGTGAGCTTCAACTGTCCGGTGTACTGGAAGGCCCCGGCCCCGGGCGCATCTGTCGGAAAGAATATAAACCCAAAATGGCCTGCGGCGCTGAACGTCCAGGTTTTTCCGTCCGGGTTTTGGGTGAATCTCGCCACGGTTCCGGCCGTGTTGACCCTGTACGTCTTCCCGTTGCTCATGTTGGTATAGGTGAGGATGACTCCCTTGCCAACCTGAAAGAAGTTGCCGTTCTTGAAGTCAATCCGCGTAATCTTTCCGCCGGTACCGGAGACGCCAAGATCAAAGCCGCACGCCAGATCGGCCGAAACAACAAAATCCGGCGGGTTGGGCGGACGGGTGACAGTTGCACCCGCGGGCGAAGCAGCAAGTAGCAGGGCTGCTGTTGCAGCCAGGGGCGCGAACCAGCGGGACGGTTTTCGGAACATGAGCATCTCCTCATTTTTTTGCGTCGAAACGCATCACCCATCCGGGCGGAGACCATGCGCTGCAAATAATCACGGGCGGACCCTGACAACGGCACTCGTGCCGCCCCACGTAGGGCCGGCATGGAATGCACCGGCGCACTGGCCCGACCCTACTAAGCCCGCTTAGCATGCACCCGAGTAGTCGCTACCTGCTTGTCGTTCTGGGCCCGGCAGCGCTCAGTAGTTCCGGCGGTGCCTGAGCCGCGGAATGGTCACAGCGAACACGGCCGCGGCGGCCAAGCCGATCACACCGGTCGCGGCCACGCCGGCCCCCAGGGACGCGACGGCGGTGACGGCGGAAAGCAGCACGGGCCCGCCGGTCGCGCCGGCGTCGGCCATGAAGCGCCAGATGCCCAGGAACTGGCCGCGGCCGTTGTCCGGCGAAAAATCGGCCCCGAGCGTCATGTTCAGGCCCGAGCTGATCCCGTTGCCGAAGCCGATCAGGAGCGCCGCAAGCATGAGCGAGACGAAGCCCGTGCTGAGCGGAATCAGCACCATGGCCGTCCCCATGATCAGCGTGGACGGCACGGCCACCCATTGCCGGCCCTTGCGGTCCATCAGCTTTCCGGCCGGATAGAACACCAGCATGTCGATCGCCCCGGAGATCCCGTAAATCAGGGAGGTCTGGGTGGGGTCCAGGCCCAGGTGATCGGCCCACAGCGGGATGACCACCTGGCGCGAGGCGCGCAGCCCGCTCAGCAGCAGGACCCCGATCCCCACGCTCAGGAAGACGCCGGCGTGGGACACCGCGATCCCGCGCAAGGTGGGCTGTTGCGCCGGAACGCCGCCGGCCGGCACCGGCTTCGCCTCGAGGTCGGGGATGGTGACGGACACGGCTGCCGCGGCGGCCATCGCGACGACGCCGGCCCAGTAGGCCCCGCTGATGCCGGCAAACTGCATCACGGCGGCGCCAACGAACGGGCCGATGAAGATCCCGATCCGGTTGACGCCGCCGAGGGTGGACAAGGCCCGGGCCCGGAGCATGACCGGCACGGCCTCGGTCAGGTATTTCTGCCGGGCCAGGCTGAATACGCTGGCGGCCATGCCGACCACCACCATCGCCGCCGCCAGCACCCAGAGGCCGCCGGAAAACAGCGGAGCGATTGCCGCCGCGGCGAGGGCGAACGCGCTGGCGGCCGCGGCCCCCACGATCGCCCAGCGTTCCCCGAATTTCAGGGTGATCAGCGACGCCGGAAGGTTGAAGAACCACGATCCGAGGCCGATCAGCGTAACAATCAGCGCGGCACCGGGCACGGAGGCGCCAAGATCGCGGGCGGACAGGGCGACCACGGGGAGGATCGCGCCCTCGCCCAGGCTGAACATGAGTGCCGGCCCGAACGCGGGAACGGCGATGCTGCGGAGGCTGAAGGGCGCGAGGCGTGTGGTGGTCATCCCCTTCATCCTAGGCATCCACCGCGGCCGTCCCTGCCCTACGCGTCGAAGTGGGTGCGGACTTCCTCGCTGGTGAGGTGCCGGAGCACGTCCGCGGCGACTTCCCGGAGCTTTTGGTTCCGGTTGCTGGAGACCTTGGTGAGGATGGCCATGGCCTGGTCCTGGGAGCAGCGGTTCTGGGCCATGATCACACCGCAGGCGAGATCGATGGAAGTGCGGTGTTCCATGGCCGACTGGAGATCTTCGGCCCGGGACTGGAAGGTTCCGAGCCGCACGGCCAGCCGGAGGGCGCGGCCGGCGAGGTCGGCGAATCCGGCCGCCTCCGCAATGATGTCGTCCGTGAACAGCCCGGTGTCCGCCCCGAAGAAGTTCAGGGCCGCGGCGGCGTCGTCGCCGATTTCCAGCGGAACGCCCAGCGTGCTGCGGCACCCGTTGGCGGCAAGTTGCCGCTGGTAGTCGGGCCAGCGGGGATCGGCGTCGACATCCGCCAGCAGGACCACGGACCTGGTCCGCAGCGCCTCGATGCAGGGGCCGTCACCGAGGGTCTGTTCGATGCGGTCCAGGGTGACTGCCCGCGGGCTGCTTCCCGCGACCGTCATGGTCCGCTTACGGCGCTGCAAGGTCACGCCGCACTCAATCTCGGCGCCGGTCGTACGGCTCAGTGTGGCGGCCGAGAACTCCGCAAGGCGGCCCAGGAAGTCCTCGACGTTGTCGGTTCCCAGAAGCAGGTCCTGGAGGTGGCGGGCGGCGTCGACCCCGAGTGAGTTGTTGGCCATGCTCAAATGTACCGCGGAGGTCGGCACGGGTCGCGCTTAGACGTATCCGTCGACGATTGCCGCGGCGATCTCCCGGTACGCGCGCCGCGTTTCGGGGCGCAGCACATCAAGGGTGACGAGGTCGCCGTCGGCCACCCCGCGGTCGTGCGGAACCGCGATCAGCTGGCGGCAGATGCCGGACAGGTGTTCCTCGATGGCGTCCTTGTCCACCCGGGTGGACACCTCGTCCTTGTCGGTGATGACCACGACGGCGTTGCGGGCCAGGTCTTCGTAGCCGTGGCTGGCCAGCCAGTGAAGCGTGCTGCGGGCCCGCTTGGCTCCGCTGACGGCATAGCCGGCCGCGATGATCAGGTTGTCCGCCGACTGCAGGATGCCGCTCATGGCATTGTGCGTCACGCCCGTGCCGCAGTCGATCAGCGCCACTGAGTAGTAGGCGGAGATGAGCTTGCGAATCCGCAGGTATTCCTCGGCCGTCAGCGAATCCGATACCTCGGGGTCCTGTTCGCCGGCAATGAGGTGCAGCCTGCCGGCGTGGTGCATGTAGCGGGCCAGGGCCGTGAGGGAATCGACTGACTCGATGTTCTTGAGCAGGTCCGTGATGGTGCGCGGGCTCTGCTGCTGGTAGATCCCTTCGCCGAGGGCGCGCTCGACGAGGTCGCCGGAATCGGGGTTGGCGTCGATGGCGCACGGAGGATCGCCCCGGAACTCGGCCAGGGTCAGTCCGACGCCGACCGTAGTGGAGGTCTTCCCGATGCCGCCTTTGAGGCTCAGGACGGCCGTGTTGTAGCTGCCCTGGAGCTGGCGGGAGATGCGCCGGGCCAGCTCGTCTTCCTCACGCTGCCTGGCACTCGGGCCCAGGTTCAGCCCGCCGCCGGTCAGGTTGTAGAGGGCGCCGCGGAACCCGCCGACGGGCCGGGGCTTCTGCTCGCGGACAAAGAGACCCGGGGAGCTGATGAAGTCGGGCAGCGGGGCGTCGGCCAGGGCCGCGGCCCTGCTGGCCGAACGCGTGGAACGGGTGGGCTGGGCGGGCACGGCAGGAGCGGCCTCGGGGGCAGGCGGCTTCAGCACGGGATCCTTGGACGGTTTGGCAGGCTGCGGGCGGGCTGGCGCATCGGCGGCAGCGGCGGCCTCCGCCCAGGAACTGCTGGGGGCTGAAGGGCGCTGTTCGGCCTGGTTGCTCGAAATGATGGGCATGGTTCCTGTCCAGGCGTCAGAGTCGTCGCCGCGGCGGCGGTCTCTCCGGCGCGGAAGTTGGGCCTGCTCTTCAGCTGCTTCAGCTTCAGCGAGGGCGTTGGCGGTCTTGTTTTCGACCGGTTCTGGCATGTTCGTTCCCCCCAGGGATCACAGCGCAGACCGCTGCAGTGCTCGATTGACATCGTTCAAGGAACAAGTCTAGGGGCAGTAATGAGCACGCTTACCATCACCGCCATTTATCTGGACTTAGCGGTGGGCCCGCGTGTCCTGCAGGCGCTTGATGAACCAGCGCGACTGTTCGGGGCCGTAGGGCAGGATCGGGATGGCCTTGGTTGCATCGTCCGGGGTTTCCCGGGTGGCCTGGATCGCCTGCCGGACCGCGGTGCTCATGGTGTTGGCCATGGTCTTGACGAACTGGTCCGAGCACGGTTCGCCGTGGCCGGGAATCAGGAATTCGTAGCGGTGCCGCAGCGCGGAGAGGTGCCGGAGGGCGTCGGCCCAGTCTTCCGGGAATGAGTCCTCGAAGGATGGGTGGGAACCCTGTTCAACGAGGTCGCCGGCGAAGAGGGTGCTTGCCGTGCCGACCAAGAGGTCGCCGTCGGTGTGGCCGCGGCCCAGATAGAACAGGGTGGCGGTCTGTCCGCCAAGATCCACGAGGACCGGCTGGTCCTTCACGATGGCGTTCGGAACCACCAGCTCAGCGTCGGAGCCCTGACCGGCCGCCATTTCGGGTTCCGCGGAGGCCACAAGGCGGCGCTGCTCGTCGCCGTTCTCCTCGATTTCCGCGGCGCAGTTCTCGTGCGCCCAGAATTCCGTGACGCCGTCACTGGCGAAGACGGCGTTGCCGAAGAAGTGGTCGTAGTGGGCGTGTGTGTTGACGACGACGAGCGGCAGCCCGGTCTTTTCCCGCACGGCGGCCAGGATCTCGCGGCCCTGCCGGGGGCCGCCGCCGGTGTCGATCACCATGGCGCGCTCGGTGCCGACCACCAGACCCGTGTTGAGCAGGGAACCTTGGGTTGTCAGTACGTAGTTGTCCGGACCGACTTCGAGCCATCGTGACATTGAATCTCCGTATTTCCGACGCTTTTCCGGCTTTGTTGGTCCGGCGTTGTTGGTGCTGTGCAGGCCTCGATTCTACCCGCGCTGGCTGGCATTTCCCGTCAGGGCATGCCCGTCCCGTCCCTGCGGCGGGTATGCCCGGACCCCTCGTCGTGGCCTGCGCGGCGGTGTAGCCTGTGGGCTACTTCCCTTGATTGAGCCAGGTGCTCCACCGAACGAATGGGGGTGGCTCCCGTTGAAATCCGGCACGTCCCTGGAGCGGATGGTGTTCTTCAGCGATGCCGTCTTCGCGATCGCCCTGACGCTCCTGGCCCTGGACCTGAAACTGCCCGAGGGCATTCCCGCGGAGCAGGTGGACGACGCCTTGGTTGCTGCCCTGCCGCAGCTGCTGGCGTACGCCTTGTCCTTTGTCATCATCGCCAAGACGTGGATGTCCCACCACTCCGACTTTGCCCTCATCCGCCGTTTCAATGCGAACCTGGCCTGGCTGAACCTGGCCCTCTTGTTCTTCATCGCCATGCTGCCCGGTCCGACGGCGGTCCTCAGTGACTACGGGGACGATCCCACCCCGTGGCCGAGCGTCCTTTACGCCGCCAACATTGCCGCGGTCTATCTGATGCTGGCGGCCATCTGGGGCTATGCGAAGCACGCGGGGCTCATGGACCGCGAGATGGCCGCGCACGTCCACCGCCGCATCTTTTATGCGCGGATTGCCGTGGCGCTGGTCTTCCTGCTCTCCATCCCGGCGGCGTTCGTCCTCAACGCCTACACGCCATTCGTGTGGCTGCTGCTCCTGCCGGCGTCGTGGCTGGCGCGGTGGCTTTCGGCCCGGCCAGAGAGGACGGGGACCGCACCAGACTGACTGTGCGGTCCCCGTCCCCTCACCCGGGGTGCGGATCCCGGGTTACGCCTTACATGTCCGCGAGCGCCGACCCCGGGTTCTCGATCGCGTCCGCGACGTAGCGCAGGAAGCCGCCGGCCGCGCCGCCGTCGCACACCCGGTGGTCGAACGTGAGCGTCAGCTCGGTGACCTTGCGGACCGCGAGCTCGCCGTTGACCACCCAGGGCTTGTCGATGATCCGCCCGACGCCGAGGATCCCCACCTCGGGGTGGTTGATGATCGCGGCGGAACCGTCAACCCCGAACACGCCGTAGTTGTTCAACGTGAACGTGCCGCTGCCCAGTTCCGCCGGGGTCGCTTTACCCTCGCGCACGACGGCGGTGAGGCGGCGGATCTCGGCGTCCAGTTCGCGGGCGCTGAGCTTGTCCGCGTTCCGCACCGACGGCACCATCAGTCCGCGGTCGGTCTGCGCCGCGAACCCGAGGTTGACGCCGTCGAAGGCCACAATCTCCTGCATCGCGCCGCCCGCGGCATCCTCGGTGGTCACGATCCGGGTGTTCAGCTCCGGGAATTTCTTGAGCCCGGCAGTAACAAACCGCGCGATGAAGGCCAGCAGCCCGGGGGTGCTGTGCGGGTCCGCCTTCTTCAGCGCGGCACGCATCTCCACCAGCGCAGTGGCGTCCACGTCTACCCACACGGTGGCTTCCGGGATCTCGGAGCGGCTGCGCGTCATGTTCGCCGCGACCGCCTTGCGCACGCCCCGGACCGCTGTGCGTCCGGAAATGCCCAGCCCGGTACGCGCGTCGGTGTCTCCGGATGCCGCGGCAGGCGCAGCAGGCTCTGCAGGCTCTGCAGCAGCCGGGCGCTCAACCACCGGCGACGGCTTGATGACGGCCTCGACATCGCGCCGCATGATGAGCCCGCTGGCCCCCGACCCTTGGAGTTCCCCCAAATCAACCCCATGATCGCGCGCCATCCGGCGAACCAGCGGAGAAATAACGGCCCCCAGTTTCCCGGGAACCCGGGTGCGCATCAGCACCAGGTCATCGGCAGCCTTCTCGGCAGCAGAGACCCCGCTGACAGCCTCAGCCATCGCGGCCCGCTTAGGAGCCCGAGTCCGCCGGGCAACCCCATGCCCGCCCGGAGTCCCATACCCGATCAGGACATTGCCGGACCCGGCCTTCTCCTCCTCGCGGTAAGCCTCAGCCGCAACAGAAGCCGGCGAGGACGCAGAGGTCTCGGACGGCGCGGATGATGCCGCCCCGGGAGTGGCATCGGGCCTGTCGGAGCCGGACGGCATGCTGCTTGCAGCAATGCCGTCCGGCGAAGGGGCGGGGGCGGCATCGCCTGTGGCGGCGCCACCAGCCCCACCGGGAACGGAAGAAGCAGCAGCACCAACAGGCATCACAGAGATCAGCGGCTTACCGACGTCGAGCGTCTGGCCGGGCTCGCCGTGCAGCACGGCCACGGTGCCGGCGTACGGCGAGGGCACCTCCACCATGGACTTGGCCGTCTCGACCTCGGCGATCGGCTGGTCCACGCGGATCTCGTCGCCCACGGACACGAGCCAGTTCACGAGTTCGGCTTCGGTGAGGCCTTCGCCCAGATCCGGCAGGAGGAATACTTTCGGTTCGCTCATGGTCAGTCTTCCCACTGGAGGTCGTCAACGGCGTCGAGGATGCGGTCCACGCCGGGCAGGTAGTAGTGCTCGAGCTTCGGCGCCGGGTACGGCACGTCGAAACCGGTAACTCGGCGGATCGGCGCGGCCAGGTGGTGGAAGCAGCGTTCCTGGACCCGGGCGACGATTTCCGAGGCCACGGACGCGAAGCCGTGGGCCTCGGCGATGACCACGGCGCGGCCGGTCTTGCGGACCGAGGCGCAGACGGTCTCGTCGTCGAACGGCACGATCGAGCGGACGTCGATCACTTCCAGCGAGCGGCCTTCCTCGGCGGCGGCGGCCGCGGCGGCGAGCGCCGTCGGGACGGACGGGCCGTAGGCGATCAGGGTGGCGTCGGTGCCGGGGCGGGCGACGGCGGCGCGGCCCTCGGAGGACGTGCCGCGCTCGGTGTTCGCGGCGTGCTCGGCGCGCAGCGCATCCAGGTCCACCTGGTCTTTGGACCAGTACAGCTTCTTGGGCTCCATGAACATGACGGGGTCGTCGGAGTCGATGGCTTCGCGGAGCATCCGGTAGCCGTCGGCCACGGTGGCCGGCGTGAAGACCTTCAGGCCGGCGGTGTGCGCGTAGTAGGCCTCGGACGAGTCGCAGTGGTGCTCCACTCCCCCGATGCCGCCGGCGTACGGAACCCGGATGACCATGGGCAGCTTCACGGCGCCCTTGGTGCGGTTGTGCATCTTGGCGACGTGGCTCACGATCTGTTCGAAGGCCGGGTACGCGAACGCGTCGAACTGCATCTCGATGACCGGGCGCATGCCGTTCATCGCCATGCCGACCGCCATGCCGACGATGCCGGATTCGGCCAGCGGGGTGTCGAAGCAGCGGCTCGTGCCGAAGGTCTTCGTGAGCCCGTCCGTGATGCGGAAGACGCCGCCGAGCATGCCGACGTCCTCGCCGAAGACCAGGACCGAGGGATCCGCGTGCATGGCGTCCGCCATCGCGGTGTTCAGGGCCTTGGCCAGGGTGATGGTCTGCGGGCCGGCCTGCTCGGCCGCAACTGCAGCCTTGGCGGCGGCGCGCGCGGTCGCGGCGCTGACGTTGCCGTTCGCTTCGGAGGATGTGGTGATGGTGGGGCTCATTTCCCGGCCCCCTTCGAAGCAGATGCGGTTGCGGTGGACGCGGCGTCGCGGGCCAGTTCGTCGGCGAGCATGGCGGACTGTTCCTTCAGCTGTGGTGTGGGGGTGGAGAAGACGTACTTGAAGAGATCCTGCGGTTCCACCGGGACCTCTTCGCTGAGGCCCTCGCGCAGCTGAGTGGCCACAGCTTCTGCCTTTTCGGCGATCCTGGCCGCGCGGTCGTCGTCCAGCAGGCCGCGGTCCGTCAGGTAGGTCTGCATCCGGCTCAGCGGGTCCTTCGCCACCCATTCGGCGACTTCGCTGTCCTGCCGGTAGCGGGTGGCGTCATCGGCGTTGGTGTGCGCCTGCATTCGGTAGGTGTGTGCCTCCACCAGCAGCGGGCCGGAACCTTCCCGGGCGAGCTTGACGGCCCGGCCGAGGACGGCGAGCAGGGCCACGATGTCGTTGCCGTCCACGCGTTCGCCGGCCATGCCGTAGCCCACGGCCTTGTGGGCGAGCGAGGGCGCAACGGACTGGTGCGCCAGCGGCACTGAGATCGCGTACTGGTTGTTCTGGACGAAGAAGACCACGGGCAGGTGGAAGACGGCGGCGAAGTTCAGGGCCTCGTGGAAATCGCCTTCGCTCGTGGCGCCGTCGCCGCACATGGCCAGGACCACGGTGTCCTCGCCGCGCAGTTTGGCGGCGTGGGCAACGCCGACGCCGTGCAGCAGCTGGGTGGTCAGCGGGGTGCACTGGATGCCGACCTTGTTCTTGGCGGGGTCGTAGCCGCCGTGCCAGTCGCCTCGGAAGAGCGTCATCGTCTGGACCGGATCCACGCCGCGGGCCATGACGGCCACAGAGTCGCGGTAGGTGGGGAACAGCCAGTCACCCTCGGCAAGGCACAGTGCGGCGGCAACCTGGCACGCCTCCTGGCCGTGGCTCGAGGGGTAGACGGCCATGCGGCCCTGCCGGACCAGCGCGGAGTTCTGGTCATTGACGCGGCGGCCGACGACGAGCTGCTCGTAGGCGGCCATCAGTTCGGCTTCGCTGGGCAGGCTGTACTCGTGCCCCGGCTGGGTGCCCTGCTCCGTGTGGGGATTCAGGGTTCCGTCCGGGCCCACCATCTGGATCTGGTGGCGGGCGGGCAGCATGTAGTCCTCAACGGTGATGCCGAACTTGCTCACGGCCTCACCGGCTGGATCTTGTTGCGCGGCCTGCTGCGCAGCTGGCTGCGCAGCGTGGTCTGCGGAGATCGTCATTGGTCCGTCCTTCTGTAGCCACTAATCTTTCCCAGTATGCCGCCAGCCGATGATTCGTATCCACCTCTCCCGGTAATCGTGGAGATGTCCACGAATTTGCCCTAATCTGGAAGACAAATCGTAAGTGTGAGCTGGATTACCGGCGGGGGTTGTAGACGAATGGCAGAGCTCGAATCAGAGCAGGTGGCGGTGCCGCTGGACGATGTGGACCGGAACATCATCGCGGAGCTGACCCGGGACGGCCGGATGTCGGTGACACAGGTGGCCGAGAACGTTCATATTTCCCGCGCCCACGCCTACACCCGGATCGCCCGGCTCACAGGCGAGGGCGTCCTGACCAAGTTCACGGCCCTGGTGGATCCCATCAAGGCCGGCCTGAAGTCCTCTGCCTACGTCACGCTGAAGGTGCGCCAGCATTCCTGGCGCGAGCTGCGCGAACTCCTGCGCGCCATCCCCGAGGTCCACCACATCGCGCTGGTGGGCGGGGACTTCGATGTCATCCTGCTGGTGCGCGCCGTGGACAACATCGACCTGCGCCGGGTGATCTTCGACCAGCTGCAGTCCATGCCCGGGGTGCTGGACACCCAGACGTTCCTGGTGTTCGAGGATGTGGACACCCGCTAGCTGACGAACGCCTTCATCCAGGCCCGGAGCTCTTCGCCGAACTCCACCCGGTCGGCAGCGATCGAGATGACCGCCTTGAGGTAGCTCAGTTTGTCTCCGGTGTCATACCGGCGGCCCCGGAAGACCACCCCGTAGACGCCTCCGCCCTCGCAGTCGGACACGGCAAGGGTCTGCAGCGCGTCGGTGAGCTGGATCTCACCGCCGCGGCCGGGCGGGGTGTCCTCCAGGACATCGAAAATCTCGGGGTGCAGGATGTACCGGCCGATCACGGCCAGGTTGGACGGGGCCTCGGCTGCTGAAGGCTTCTCCACGAGCCGGTTGACCCGCACATGGTCCTGGCCCGGCACCGCCGAAACGTCGGCGCAGCCGTAGGCACTAATTTCCGCCGGATCCACCTCGATCAGGGCCACGACGGAGCCGCCCGTCCGGGCCTGGACCTCCATCATGGCGGTCAGCAGCTCGTCCCGCTCGTCGATCAGGTCATCGCCCAGCAGGACGGCGAACGGTTCGTACCCGACATGCTGGCGGGCGCAGAGGACCGCATGGCCGAGGCCTTTGGGGTCCCCCTGGCGCACGTAGTGCAGCGGGCCCAGGCGGGAAGCGTGACGGACGGCCTCCAGCCTGTCGAAATCGCCCTTGAGTTCGAGGGCGTGCTCCAGCGAGGGCTCGCGGTCAAAGTGGTCCTCCAGCGCCCGCTTCTGGCGCCCGGTCACCATGAGCAGATCCGTCAGCCCGGCCCGGACGGCTTCTTCCACCACGTACTGGATGGCCGGCTGGTCGACCACGGGCAGCATTTCCTTGGGCATCGCCTTAGTTGCCGGCAGGAACCGCGTTCCCAGTCCCGCCGCAGGTATGACAGCCTTGTTTACAGATTTCCCCAGAGTCATAACCGAACATTACAAGCGGGTTCCGGAAATGAAAATGCTTCGAAGAAAAGACGAGTACCCCGAAAGCACGTTTCCGGGACGCCCGGCCGGGCCGGCCCTCAGCCCTTGAAAACCGGGCTGCGCTTCTCCTGGAAGGCGCGGAAACCCTCGGCGTAGTCCTCGCTCTTGCACAGCCGTGCCTGTTCTGCGTTTTCCTCTTCCATGGCCTCCCACAGCCCCAGCCGCTGGTCCCGGATGTGCGCGACGAGCTGCTTGCTGGCCCGGAACGCACCCGTGGCGCCGGTGGCAACGTTGGCCACGATGGCGCGGGTATTCTCCAGCAGTTCCGCCGCGGGCATGGCCCGGCTGAACAGGCCCTGCGCCACGGCGTCGGCGCCGCTCATGAGCTCGGCGGTGTAGATCAGGTCCAGGGTCCGGTGCATGCCCAGGCGCTCGGTGAAATACCAGTGCCCGCCCGAGTCTAGGGTGGCACCGAGCTTGGCGAACGGTGAGCCGACCTTGGCGTTCTCTGCCACGTAGACCACGTCTGTGGCCAGCAGCAGCCCCAGCCCCACGCCGAGGCAGGCGCCCTGGGCAGCGGCGAAAGTGGGCGCGGGAAAGGCGCTCATTTTCTTCAGCAACGGCTGGACGAGCCCGCCCAGGTAGGCCTGCGCGTCGTCGCTCTCCGGGGTCACGCCGGCGATGTCACGGCCGGCGCAGAAGGCCCGGCCCTCGCCGCGGAGCAGCAGCGCCCGGACTTCACCGCGCGCGGCGGCGTCAGCGGCGTCGTCGTACGCCCGGGACAAATCCGCGAGCGCCTGCTCGTCGAGGGAGTTCAGCTTGTGCGGGGCGTCGAGGACGACCTCGGCGACGCCGTCGGCGATGGAAAGGGAAATCATGGGGCTCCTTGGATTCGAAAAAACCTGGATTCGGAAAACCTCGAAAAACCTTAGACGTCGAAGTCGACCGTGACTTCCGGGGTGGTGGGGTGGGACTGGCAGGTCAAGACGTAGCCCTTGTCGAGCTCATCCTGCTCCAGGGCGTAGTTCTCGTCCATGGTGACGTTGCCGCTGACCACCTTCGCCCGGCAGGTGCCGCAGACGCCGCCGGCACAGGCGAACGGCACATCGGGGCGGACCCGGAGGGCGGCGTTGAGGAGGGACTCACGGGCATGGGTGGGGCTGGCCACTTCGCCCTGCAGCCCGTCCAGCTTGAACGTGATCTTGTAGGTTTCCTTGGATTCGTCCGTGACCACGGGCCGGCCAATGTTGCCCTCGGGGCGCTCCGGCTTGCCCGAGGTGAACAGTTCGAAGCGGACGTGCTCCGGGGCGACGCCGCGCGCGGCGAGCGTGTCCCGGCAGAGCTGAACGAGTTCGAAGGGGCCGCAAAGGAACCATTCGTCAACGTCGTCGGCGTGGATCGCGGTGCCCAGCAGGGCCTGCAGCTTCTCGGCGTCGATCCTGCCGCTGAGCAGTGGCGCGATCCGCTGTTCACGCGAAAGGACGTGGTGCAGAGCCAGCCGGGCCGGGTATCTGTCCTTCAGGTCCGCGAGTTCTTCCAGGAACATCACGTCCATGGCGGCCTTGTTGGCGTAGATGAGGTCGAAGCGGGTCTCCGGGTGGGCCGCCAGCAGGGTGCGGGCGATGGCGATCACCGGGGTGATGCCGGAGCCGGCGGCGATCGCCACGAAGGAGCCGGGCTCACCCGCCAGTTCCGTTGCCATGTCCTGCGGATGGTTCATCGAGTTCATGACGTTCTGTTCCACAGATTTGCCGTCGCGGCCGTGCTTGGAGACAAAGGCACCCATGGGGCTCATGACGTCCAGGACGTCGCCGGCCTTGAGCTCGGCATTGGCCCACGTGGAGAACAGGCCCCCGAGGTCTTTCTTGATGGCGACGCGGATTTCGCTGCTGCCGTCCGCGAAACTGCGCGGTTCGGCGCAGATCGAGTAGCTGCGGCGGATCTCGTGCGGCTGGCCGTCGGCGT
Organism: Arthrobacter sp. 131MFCol6.1; assembly: GCF_000374925.1. GTDB lineage: Bacteria > Actinomycetota > Actinomycetes > Actinomycetales > Micrococcaceae > Arthrobacter. The sequence continues at coordinate 118,484 of NZ_KB895548.1, read as the reverse complement.
CGGGCAGCGTGGTGCGCAGCGCGACGTACTGGCCCGGCAGGTAGTCGAACTGCCCGGCGAGCTCGGCCGGGACCCCGAACGTCACCTCGATGGCGTCGTCGGTGAGCCGGCGGACCTCGTCCACCGTCAGCGTGTGGAAGGACGCACGACGGCGGCCGGTGGCTGCGGCCGACTCCGCGGCGGTCTGGCGGACAACCTTCATGGAGGCACCTGTTCCTTACAAGACTTTGAAGTAGTCGAACGGTTCCTTGCAGTCCTGGCACACGTAGAGGGCCTTGCAGGAAGTGGAACCGAAGCGGGTGAGTTCTTTGGTGTTGAGGGATGAGCACTGGGGGCACTTGACGGCGAGCGCGAGCCGGACCGGGCCGGCGTGCCGGACTGCTTTTCCGTCAACAGCTGTGTGGCCGGACGGCGGGGCTATTCCGTACTGCTCCAGCTTGGCCTTGCCTTCCGCACTCATCCAGTCAGTGGTCCAGGCCGGCGAGAGGACCAGTTCGACCCGGACGCTCGGGTACCCCGCGCGGTGGAAAGCCGCGGTGAGGTCATCCCGGATGGCGTCCATGGCGGGGCAGCCGGAGTACGTCGGGGTGATGGTGACCCGGACGGCGGGAACCATCCCGCCGTCGTCAGTGCTTGGTTCCGTCGAGACCTGGACATCGCGAAGGATGCCGAGGTCCGCGATGGTGAGGACCGGGATTTCGGGGTCGCACACTGTGGCAGCCACCGCCCAGGCCTTTTCCTTGGCGGTGTTGCCCTTGGCGGCGTTGCGGCGCTCGGCGGTTTCCGGATCAGAGACAAACATTTCCATGGTGTCTACCAGCTGGCCCCGGGGTGCTCGCGGGCGAGCACCTGCATCTCGGCGAGGATGTAGCCGAGGTGTTCGGAGTGCAGGCCGCGGCGGCCCCCGCCCGGTGTTGGCTGGACGTTGGGGACCTCGAGCTCCGCTTCGGCCAGGACCTCGCCGGTGAGCCGGTCGAAGTCCTCGCGCAGGCTCGACGGCTGGGGCGCGGCGCCGGCTTCGCTGAGGCGTCCGGTGAGTTCGTCGTCGTGGAACAGCTCATCAACGAAGGGCCAGACGACTTTGAACGCGTGGATCATCCGCTGGCGCGATTCGTCCGTGCCGAGGGCCAGGCGCAGCACCCACTGGGCGCTGTGGTCCCGGTGGTAGTCCACTTCCTTGACCGCCTTGGCGGCGATGCCGGCCAGGGTGGAGTCGGTGGAGGACATCAGCCGGCGGTAGAGCTCGAACTGGTAGTAGCTGACCACGAACTGCCGGGCAATGGTGACGGCGAAGTCCCCGTTCGGCTGCTCGAAGAGCGCCGCGGAGCGGAACTCATGCTCGCTGCGGAAGTAGGCGAGATCGTCTTCGCTGCGCCCGTCCAGCCCGCCGGCGTAGCTGAGGAAGGACCGGGCATGGCCCAGTTCGTCCAGGGCGATGTTGCCGAGGGCGACGTCCTCTTCGAGCTCCGGGGCGCGGGAGATCCAGTGGCCCAGCCGCTGGGCCAGGATCAGGGCGTCGTCACCCAGGCGCAGCGCGAACTCGGCAGCGTCCTCGCTCGGCTTCGCGGAGCCGCGGCTGACGGCGAGGGCAATGTCCTCCGGACGGAGGGCGTTGCCGGGCGTGATGCGGGTGGCGCTGGCCGTGGCCTCGCCGCTACCGCTGGCTCCGGTGACGCCGACGTTGATGTCGCCATGGCCGGCCGTTTCTTCTGCCGGCAGGGCAGTTTCGGGAGTGGTGCTCACAGGTGCTTCACGCCCTCACTCTTGGTGTAGTACGTCGCGTGGCGGTAGTCCTTGCCCTGGGGGGATTCAAAGAAGGAGCCCTTGGAATCGGGGTCGCTGGAGGCGATGGCGTCGGCCGGAACCACCCAGATGGACACCCCTTCGTTGCGGCGGGTGTAGAGGTCCCGGGCGTTGCGCAGGGCCATGGCCGCGTCGGGCGCGTGCAGCGATCCTGCATGGACGTGGGACAGGCCGCGGCTGGAGCGGACAAACACTTCCCAGATGGGCCAGACGTTTCCTGCTTGGGGTTCGGTGGGGGCCACGGCGACAGGGGTCCCCGGCCGAGCTTGCGAGGTTGGGGTGTCGTTGGGGATCATGCTGCGGATACCTTTTCTGCTTGCTTCTTTGCCTGCTTTTCCGCGTAGGCGGCGGCGGCTTCGCGCACCCAGGCGCCGTTCTGGTGTGCCTCGCGGCGCCGTTCCAGGCGCTGGGCGTTGCAGGGGCCGCGGCCGGCCAGGACTTCATGGAATTCAGCCCAGTCCAGCGGCCCGTGCTCCCACTTCTTGGTTTCCTCGTTGAACCGGATGTCCTTGTCCGGAAGCGTCAGGCCGAGGACCTTGACCTGCTCCATCATCATGCCGACAAACCGGTTGCGGAGCTCGTCATTGCTGAATCGCTTGATGTTCCAGGCCATGGACTGCTTGGAGTTGGGCGAATCGTCGTCCGGCGGGCCGAACATCATCAGGGCGGGGGCGTACCAGCGGTTTACCGCTTCCTGCGCCATCTGCTTCTGCTCCGGGGTGCCGTTGGAGAGTTCCAGCAGGATCTCAAAGCCCTGGCGCTGGTGGAAGGACTCTTCCTTGCAGACCCGCACCATGGCCCGGCCGTAGGGACCGAAGGAGGCGCGGCAGAGCGGCACCTGGTTGGCGATCGCGGCGCCGTCGACCATCCAGCCGATGGCACCCATGTCGGCCCAGGTGCGGGCGGGGTAGTTGAAGATGGAGGAGTACTTGGCCTTGCCGTCCATCAGGTCCTGCATCATCTGATCGCGCGGCTGGCCGAGGGTTTCGGCAGCGGAATACAGATAGAGTCCGTGGCCGGCCTCGTCCTGGACCTTGGCCATGAGGATGGCCTTACGCTTCAGGCTCGGGGCGCGGGAGATCCAGTTGGCTTCGGGCTGCATGCCAATGATCTCCGAGTGCGCGTGCTGCGAGATCTGGCGCAGGAGCGTTTTGCGGTAGGCCGGGGGCATCCAGTCACGCGGCTCGATCCGGGAATCTTCCGCCATGACCTTGTCGAAGTATGCCTGGCCCTCGGCGTCGCGCCGGGCCGCGTCCTCGGGGCTCGGTTCATGCCGTGCCGGCGATGGCTCGGCGGGCACTGACTGCAGGGTCTGCGATGCCATGGTTGCTCCTAATGATTTCCGATAAATAATTACCGACCGTTCGTTCAGGATATGCGGAAGGCCGGAGATGCGTCAAGGACAGGAATCCGTGCAACGCTGGTTGTATGGATCTGGAGGTGTCGGCCGCGCTCACCATTCCCGCGTCGGAACTCCGCTGGCGGTTCTCGCGGTCATCCGGGCCCGGCGGCCAGCACGTCAACACCTCGGACAGCCGCGTCGAACTCTCGTGGAACGTCGCGGCCTCGACGGCGCTTTCGGATGGCCAACGGCTGATGCTGGCCACGCGCCTTGAACGGCGCCTCATCGCCGGCGTTATCACCGTGACCGCCGCCGAGCAGCGCTCTCAGCTGCGCAACCGCGAGATCGCCCTGGCCAAGCTCGCCGGCCTCGTGGCAGAGGGTCTTGCCCCCGAGGCTGCCCGGCGGCGGGCGACCAAACCCACCCGCGGCTCGAACCGTCGACGCCTCGCCGCCAAGGAACAGCGGGCGGCAACGAAACAGCAACGACGGCGGCCGTCCGCCGAATAGCGCCGTCCAGGCATCCTTTCAGCGGGGAATCGCACGCCGGTGCCCGGGGGAGGATAAGCTCGAACATCACGTTGCCGCTAAGCATCACGAACCGGAAAAGGAAGCCTTGGAGTCGTCCTCACCCATTCGGATCCTGACCATCTGCACAGGGAACATCTGCCGTTCCCCCGTCGCAGAGCGCCTGCTCCGGGCAGGACTTGACCGGATGAAACCCGGCGCCTTCCAGGTGGAGAGTGCCGGCACGCGGGCCATGGTGGGCGAGCCCGTCCAGCCCAGCTCAGCGGACATCATCCGGGCCTATGGCGGAACACCGGAAGGCTTTGCCGCCCGGCAGTTGACGCCGAAGATCCTGCGCGACACCGATCTGGTCCTGACCATGGCCGCACATCACCGCGGCGAAGCGCTGCAGCTGGATGCCTCCGCGCTCCGGCGCACGTTTACCGTCCGTGAGTTCGCGCGCATGCTGAGCGTCCTGGAACAGCGGGGCAGCACGCAGCGGGATGGCACGGCGGATCCGGCCGTGGACCTGGGAAGTTTTTGGCGCGAGTTGCCCTCCCGGGCCGCTGCGGTCCGGCACTTGACGCTTGCCCAGGACGCTTCAGAGGACGACGTCGTGGATCCCTACGGACGCGGCGAAGGAATGTACCGACAGATGGAGTACGAGCTCGCGCCCGCGCTCTTCACCATCCTGCGTTTCGCGCGCACCGCAGCTGAGCGGCACAACGGCTGACTGGCAACGGCCGAGCGGCCGTAAGAGCCGGGCACTCCCGGAGGAGTTTCGTTCGACGGGCCGGAGCTATGCCGCCAACATCCTGGCCCGGGGTACCGCCGTCGTTTCCACCGGCGCCACGATGCTGAGCTGGCATTCGGACTGAAGCGGATCAATGGCGGCGGGCAGGTGATGGGAGGCTGAGCACTCCCGCAGCTGCTCAAGGGCCGCCGGCTCCACCACGGCGTGGCTGACATCCAACACCAGGTGGAGTCCTTCCCTCAGGTGGTTCGCCCGCTTGACCACCACGTACAGGGCCTGGAGGCTTCTCGCCGTCACATGTCCCTGCGCTGCTACTTCTGCCTGACCGCAATCGAGGTCAAGCCTGACAAGAACCCGGAGTTTGTGGTTCAAACGATTCCCCTGTTCGTGCATTTACTGCTTTGGCCGCGACGCTGCGACCGGTTTGGCCGCGACGCTGCGACCGCCCCCAGCCTAGGCAGGGAGTGTGACGCAGGCAACAGTGCGCTTCATATCCGGGAAACCCCGCGTTATCTAGCGCCTTCTTGGGCCAGAAGTATTGTTGCCGTGCCCGGTGTACTGTAAAGAAGGCCGCCACCGCGCCCACTTTCCGGCGCCTGGCCCCCGGCGCAGCCAGCCTGAGTACGGCCAGCCTGAGTACGGCCAGATAGATTCCGGGCACCGTCCCGACTGACCAAGAGGAACACATGACGCACCCCTTCGACAGCGCAGACCAAGTCCCCGCGGCCGGATCCAGGGAACGGCGGCCCCTGAAGAAACACCGAGGCCGCAAGGTGCTGATCGCCGTCGCCGTGGTGGTGGCGCTCGTCGCGGTGGTGGCTGGCGGCTACCTCTTCAACCTGGCACGGACCTTCGACTCCGGTACGAGCAAGATTGAGCAGGCCTTCCCCGACGAGTCCACGCGGCCGCAGAAGACAAACTCCGCGATGAATATCCTGGTGATGGGCAGCGACAGCCGCGGCGCCACCGAGGCTGATGCGGCGGGCGGAACGCCCACGAACCAGCGCGCGGACACGCTGATGCTCATGCACATCCCGGCGGACCGCAAGAACATCTACACCATGTCCATCATGCGCGACCTCTGGGTGGACATCCCCGGGCACGGCGAGGCGAAAATCAACTCGGCGCTTGCCCTTGGCGGTACGCCGCTGATGGTGCAGACCATCGAGTCGATCTTCCAGCAGCGCATCGATCACGTGGCGATGATCGACTTTGAAGGCTTCAAGGGACTCACCGACGCGTTGGGCGGGGTGAGCGTGAACATCAAGGTGCCGTTCACCTCGACCGCACTGCCTGGCCAGTCCTTCGCCCCGGGCCAGCACACCTTCGACGGAACCCAAGCCCTGGCCTTCGTGCGCGAACGCCATGCCTACGCCGACGGCGACTACCAGCGGGTCCGCAACCAGCAGGAGTTCCTGCGGGCCATCATCAAAAAATCGATCGCCGGCCAGACGCTGAGCAACCCGATCACCATCAACAACATGGTCGGTGCCGTCTCGCCGTTCGTCACGGTCGACAAAACCCTCGATTCGGGCGCCGTGGCAGGGCTGGGGCTCGAACTCAAGGACATCCGGGCGCAGAACACCGTCATGTTCACCCTGCCGACCGGGGGCATCGGAACGTCCACGGACGGCCAGTCGATCGTGCTGGCCGACCCGGACGCCATCCAAAAAATCTCCGCGGCGATGGCCTCTGACACCCTGGGCGAATACGTCGCGGCGAACAAGTTCGAGAACGGCAACTAAGCCCGGCCGGGTGAGGCGCCCAGAGAGGCCCTTGGACCCATAGTCCGCGGCCGGGCGCAGTGGTAGCGTCCGCTTATGGGGAACGCTCCGGAGCCAGCAGCAGCGGCATCCGCGGCGTCCCCGCCCCCTCCCCCGCCCGCCGCGGCAGGCGCCCGCCGCCGGACGATGCTGCTGCTGGGAGTACTTCTCGCGGTCGCCGCCGCGGTGGCCGTCGCGGTCGCGGCGTACGTTCTCCCCGGGACCCGGCCCGGCAGCCCCGGACCGGCCGGAACCACGGCACCGGCCGCCGCCCCGGCGGCCGCGACCGCGACGCCGGCCAGCCCCACGCCGGCGCCCAGCCCCACGCCCACCCCGGAACCACCCGCCGTCGCCCTCAACATCCTGCTGATCGGGAGCGACAGCCGGGTGAATGAACGGGCGGCGGCGGCCGGCGGCACCACCTCCGACCAGCGCGGCGACGCCCTTGTGCTGATCCACCTCCCGGCGGACCGGAAGAACGTCTACGGCATCTCGATCATGCGCGACCTCTGGGTAGACATCCCCGGCCACGGAGCCGCGAAGGTGAATGCCGCACTGGAACTGGGCGGAGTGCCGCTGATGACGCGGACGGTGGAGGTGCTGCTGAGTGCCCGCATCGACCACACGGTGATGCTGGATTTTCAAGGGTTCGCGGCCATGACGGACGCGCTCGGCGGCGTCGACGTCACCATCAAACAGCCATTCACCGCCACCGCAGATGACAAGGTGCATTTTCCGGCGGGCGTGAACCACCTGAACGGGCTGCAGGCCCTGGCCTTTGTCCGCGAACGCCATGCCTTCGCCGACGGCGATTACCAGCGGGTCCGGAACCAGCAGACTTTCCTGAAAGGAATGATGGCCAAGATGGCTTCCGAAGGCGGCCTGGCGGACCGCGGCACCGTCCGCACACTCATCAAAACGGTGCTGCCGCACGTGACCTTGGACGCAAGCTTCACCCTGAAGCCGCTGGAAAACCTCGCCTTCAGCCTGCGGAACACCCCGCCGGGGCGTGCCGTGTTCTTCACCCTGCCGACCGCCGGCACCGGGACCAGCCGGGACGGCCAGTCGATTGTCCTGAAAGACCCTGCCGCGACCGCCGCGGTCTCCGCCGCACTGCGCTCGGGAACGCTCGCCGGCTACGTCGCGGCCAACAACCTGCAGAACGGCAATTGAGGCGCCGCTCTTCGGTAGATTGGGTCCATGACCCAGACTCCCGCCCAGCCGTCCCCGCAGCCTCCCGTCGCCCGGAAAGTCCCCTCGGTGCGCACCCACCACGGCGACGCATTCGAGGACAACTACGAGTGGCTCCGGGACAAGGAGTCCGCAGAGGTCGTGGACCTGCTCAAAGCGGAAAACTCCTACCAGGAGTCCGTAACCGCGCACCAGGAGCCGCTGCGCGAAGCGATCTTCCAGGAAATCAAGGGCCGCACCCAGGAAACTGACCTTTCCGTCCCGAACCGCAAGGACGGCTGGTGGTACTTCACCCGCTCCGTCGAGGGCAAGGAGTACGGCATCCACTGCCGCGTGCGCGGCCAGGACACCGGGGACCGCGTCGCGGACTGGACTCCCCCGGCCGTGGAGGCCGGCGTCGTCATCCCCGGCGAGGAAGTCCTCCTCGATGGCAACCTCGAGGCCGAGGGCAAGCCGTTCTTTGCCGTGGGCGGGGCCGCCACGACCATCGACGGCACCCTCTATGCCTATGCCGTGGACAACGCCGGCGACGAGCGCTTCACCCTGCGGATCAAGGACCTCCGCACCGGCGAGCTGCTGCCGGACGTGATCGAGAACGTCTTCTACGGCATCTCCTTCTCCCCCGACGGCAGCCGGATCTTCTACACCGTGGTTGACGACTCGTGGCGGCCGTACCAGGTCAAGTCCCACGTGCTCGGCACACCCGTCGGCGAGGACACAGTCATCTACCAGGAGGACGACGTCGCCATGTGGCTCGGCTTCGAGCTCTCGGCCGACCGGCGCCACCTGGTGCTCAGCATCGGCTGCTCCGAGTTCAGCGAGACCCGCCTGCTGCCCTTTGACGATCTCGACGCCGGCCTGCGCACCGTGATCTCCCGCGACGAGCGCATCCTCTACGAGGCCGAGCCGTTCCTGCTGACGGACGCCTCGGGCCGGGGCCAGGAGCGGATCCTGCTCACCCACAACAAGGACGCCATCAATTCCATGGTCTCGCTGGTGGACCCGGCCGAGCTCGCCAAGCCGCTCGCCGAGCAGCACTGGGACACCGTCGTCGCCCATTCCGACCAGGTCCGGGTCAACGGCGCCGGGGTCACGTCGACCCACGCGGTGGTCTCCGTGCGCAAGGACACCATTGAACGGGTCCAGGTCCTGCCCCTGGCCGGACTGGGCACCGCGGAGCAGGGCGCCGCGGTGGAACCTGCGTTTGCCGAGGAGTTGTATACCGCCGGCGTCGCGGGCTCCGACTACGAGGCGCCCGTGATCCGGATGGGCTATACCTCCTACTTCACTCCGTCGCGGGTCTACGACTTCGTGCTGCCCACCCCGGAGCTCCCGGCCGGTGAACTGCTGCTGCGCAAGGAGAGCCCGGTGCTCGGCGGCTACTCGCCGTCGGACTACGTCGCCACCCGGGAATGGGCGGTGGCCTCCGACGGGACCCGGATTCCGCTCTCGGTCCTCCGCCACGCCTCCGTCCGGCAGGATTCGACGGCGGCAGGCCTGGTGTACGGCTACGGCTCCTACGAAATGAGCATGGATCCGGGCTTCGGGATCCCCCGGCTGTCCCTGCTGGACCGGGGCATCGTGTTCGTGATCGCCCACATCCGCGGCGGCGGCGAGCTGGGCCGGCACTGGTACGACGACGGGAAGAAGCTGCACAAGAAAAACACATTCACCGACTTCATTGCGGCCACGGACTGGCTTGCCGGTTCCGGCTGGGTGGACCCGGCCCGGATCGCGGCGATGGGCGGCTCCGCCGGCGGCCTGCTGATGGGCGCCGTCGCCAACCTGGCGCCGGAAAAGTACGCGGCGATTGTTGCCGCCGTCCCGTTCGTGGACGCGTTGACCACCATCCTGGACCCGGAACTGCCGCTCTCGGCGCTGGAGTGGGAGGAGTGGGGCAACCCGATCACCGACCCGGACGTGTACGCGTACATGAAGTCGTACACGCCCTACGAGAACGTCCGCGCCGTGGCGTACCCGAAGATCGCCGCGGTCACCAGCTTCAACGACACCCGCGTGCTCTACGTGGAGCCGGCCAAATGGGTGCAGCGGCTGCGCGAGGTGAACACCGGCAGCGAACCGGTCGTCCTGAAAATCGAGATGGAGGGCGGCCACGGCGGCGCCTCGGGCCGGTACGTGCAGTGGCGCGAACGGGCCTGGGACTACGCATTCGTCGCCGATTCCCTCGGCGCCACCGAACTGCTGCCCGGAGCCGGACTGAAGTAAGAACCCGTCGGTTGCTCCGTAGCCGCCCTTTTGGACCTCCATTAGGGCAGCTACGGAGCAACCGATGCGCTTTCCGGTCGGTCAGCGGACTTTCCGGAAATAATCCGGGAGCCCGCTACCGCCTATTTGGTCATCATGCTTACTATTTACTGGCATGATGGGCCTTCGACGTGGAACCCGTCCGCTGGGGGCGGGGCGTCGAAGGGCTTTGACCGGGCACTGGGTGCCGGAGATGGAGTTTGTTATGAGCGTTGAGCAGGGAATGACCCCGTTGACTGATGATGAGCTGATGGCGCAGGGCGGGACGGCCCTTCCGGACAAGGAAGTCGCCTCCGTCCTGGACCTGAACGCCGACCTGAACCTGGGGATCAGCGCAGCGGCGCCGATCGACCTCGGCATCGCGGCCAACGCCAACGTGGCCGCCCCGATTGACGCGGCCGCCTCGGCTAACGTGCTCTCAGTCGGGTCCGAATCCCAGGCCCTCGCCGACCAGGGCACCATCATCAACCAGGGCGTCACGGGCGATGCCACGGCAGACTCCACCCAGGACAGTGTCATCGAGCAGGGCACCGGCGCGGATGCCGGCACCGGTACCGATGCCGCGCCTGCGCCCGCGCCTGCCGCCACGGATCCGGCCGCGTCTGCCACCACGGCTGATCTCGGCGGCGCCGTACCCGCCGGCACGGTACCCGCCGATGCCACCGGCGTCCTGCCGGATGGCACGGCCCCGGACCTGGGCGGCGCGCTGCCGACGGACGTGGGAGCCGCCGCCGGCGCCGCGGGCGCCCTCAGCGGCAACCTGCTCAACGTCGACGTGAACCTGGACGCCAACGCGGGGATCGCGGCACCGATCAATGGTGCGGTGGCCGCCAACGCCAACGTGGCCGCGCCGATCGACGCTGCCGTCGGCGCCAACATCGGCTCAATCGACAGCAACGCGTTCGCCGTCGCCCAGCAGGATGCCATCATCAACCAGGACATCCATGGCGACGCTACGGCGTCGGCTGACCAGCAGTCCGACCTGAAGCAGTAGCACCTAGATGAGCACAGTGCACGGAGGGCCGTCCGGGCAGGACGGCCCTCCCGCCGCGTCTGCCACCGGCGGCGCCCCATCCGGCGCCCCATCGCCCGTCGCCGACTCTGGCGCTGGCGCTGGCGCGCGCGGCGCCGCCGCCGCCGGGCCGGCGTCGTCCGTGGCGGTCGCCCTGCAGCCGGTTCCGGTGCGGGCCGCCGGCGTCCAGCTGATCGGCGAGGCGAAAGGGTCCGGTTACAAGGAAGCCCCGTCCCTGGTGCGCCGTGCCGACGGCCAGACCATCCAGCTCACCCGCCTGCTGTACCTGGTGCTCGAGACGATCGACGGCCAGCGGGGCATCGAAGAAATCGCCGGGCACGCCAGCGACAGTTTCGGACGGCTCGTCAGTGCCGAGAACGTCCGCACGCTGATCACCTCCCAGCTGCTCCCCCTCGGGCTCCTGCAACTGGCGGACGGTTCCGAGCCCGCGGTGAAGAAATCGAATCCGCTGCTGGGCATGCGGTTCCGCTACTCGGTGACCGATCCGGACCGCACCCGGAAGATCACGGCGCCGTTCGCCACTCTGTTCAACCCCTTGATCGTCGTGGCCGTGACTGCTGCATTCCTGGCCACGTGCTGGTGGGTGCTGATGGTCAAGGGGCTGGCGTCGGCCACGCATGAGGCCTTCGCCAACCCCGGCCTGGTGCTGCTGATCCTGGTGGTCACGGTGCTCTCGGCCGGTTTCCATGAGTTCGGCCACGCCGCCGCCGCCCGCCGCGGCGGGGCCACCCCCGGCGCCATGGGGACGGGCCTGTACCTGATGTGGCCGGCTTTCTATACCGACGTCACGGATTCCTACCGGCTGGGGCGCGGCGGCCGGCTGCGCACGGACCTCGGCGGCCTGTACTTCAACGCCATCGTGGCCGTCGCGATCATGGGCATCTGGTGGGCCACCGGCTTCGATGCGCTGCTGTTGGTGGTGGTCACCCAGATCCTGCAGATGGTCCGGCAGGTGATGCCGTTGGTCCGCTTTGACGGCTACCACATCCTGGCAGACGCTACCGGCGTCCCGGACCTGTTCCAGCGGATCAAACCCACGCTGCTGGCCCTGGTGCCGTGGCGGAAGACTGATCCCGAAGCCGGGCTCCTGAAGCCCTGGGCGCGGGCCGTGGTCACCATCTGGGTGTTGGTCACGGTCCCCCTGCTTCTGTTCAGCATGGCCACCATGGTGCTCACCCTGCCGCGCGTCCTGGGCACCGCCTGGGACAACGGCCTGAAGCAGCAGGCCATGCTTTCCCAAAGCGTCGCCACCGGGGACGTCGCCGACGCCGCCGTCCGGGTGATCGCGATCGCCTGCCTTGCGCTGCCGGTGCTGGGCATCTTGTACATCCTGCTGCGCCTGGTCCGCCAGCTGGCCACCGGGTTGTGGCGCAAGACCCGCGGCAAGGCCCTCCAGCGTGCCACCGCCATCGTTGCGATCGCGGCGGTGGCGGCGGGCCTCGCCTGGGCCTGGTGGCCCGGCGCTGACACCTACCGCCCGGTCCAGCCCTACGAGCGCGGCACCCTGGCCGACGCCACCACCGCCGTCTTCCCGGCCGCCACCGCGGCCCGGATGGCCGAGGGCCAGTCCGGAACGACCGTTGCCCTGTGGCCGGAGGGCGCCCGGCGGCCCACACGCGAGGACCCGCAGCTGAGCATGGTCCTGGTACCCCGGCAGTCCGGCACGTCCAACACGGCCGGCCCCGCGACAGCGCCCGCTGCCCCTTCCTGGGTGTTCCCCTTCGACAAGCCGGCCGCTCCGGAAGACGACGGCAACCAGTCGCTCGCGGTCAACACCACTGACGGTTCCGTGGTCTACGACGTCGCCTTCGCCCTGGTCTGGGCCGAGGACGGTGACACCGTGGACACCAGGAATGAGGCCTACGCCTTTGCCAGCTGCGCGGACTGCGCCGCGGTGGCGGTGGGCTTCCAGGTGGTCCTGATTGTGGGCCAGACCGACGTGATCGTTCCGGAAAACCTCTCGGCGTCAGCGAACTACAACTGCCTCCGGTGCCTGACCTACGCCCTGGCCAGCCAGCTTGTCTTGACCCTCGACGGGCCCCTGAGCAGCGACGGCATGGCCAGGCTCAACGCGCTGTGGCAGGAGATCGCCGCCTACGGCAAGGACCTGCAGAACCAGCCGCTCTCGGAGATCCAGGGCCGGCTCAGCGCCTACAAGGAACAGATCATGGCGGTCATCAAGGCCGATCCGAACGCCACCCCGGCCGGGTCCGCCGGCACGGCCTCGACGCCGGGGGCCACTCCCGGCGCAACCTCCGGCGCCACGCCTGCCGCCACCACGGGAGCCAGCACCGGCAACACGCCTGGTGCGACTCCCGGCGCCACTGCGGGAGCCACCCCCGGCAGCACGCAGCCCCCGGCCCCGGGACCCACGGGAGCCGCGGCGCCGACTGGCGGTACGACGTCGTCCGGGCCCGCCCCGGGTTCCTCTGCCACGGTGCCGGCGGGACAGCAAATGACGCAACCCGCGGCCCCCGCACCGGGCACGGTCTCACCGGTGCCCGCGTCGACCGCGCCGCCGGCACCCTAAGCCGGGGGCCCGAATCGGGTTCGAATTGACGCAGATGGCCGGAATGGGGACTTCATTCCGGCCATCTGCGTCAGACCGGTGTCCCGTTAGGTCGGCGTTCCGTCAGATTGGGGCTTCCCGGCGCCGTCAGCCGCCGGATACCTGCTGCCGGGCCTTCCACTCGTCCGCGAGGATGGCGTACACCACCTCCGTGGCCCATTCGCCCTTGTAGTGCCATTTGTCCACCTGCCGCGATTCCAGGCGCATGCCGAGCCGTTCACAGAGCGCCGCCGAGGCCGTGTTCAGGGCATCGAGCTTGGCGTCGATGCGGTGGAAGCCCAGATCCTCAAAGCCGAGCTTGAGCAGCGCCCGGGCGGCCTCACTCGCGATGCCCCGGCCCCGCGCCTCCGGGGCCAGGCTCCAGCCGATCTCGGCCTGCCCGCACCCTTCCAGCCATTTCAGCACCACCTCACCGAGGAGTCCGGGCGAATCCTGGGCCTCGATGGCCAGGGCCACCCAGTCGCCCTCCTTCTCGAACTCGAAATTGGCATACCGTCCCACCGTTTCCATCGACTGGGTGTAACTCTTGGCCTCGCGGGGCAGGAACCGGGCGGTTTCCGGGAGCGAGTGGTAGGCGTGGAAGGCATCGAGGTCGGCGGCGGCAAAGCGCCGCAGCACCAGCCGTTCAGTGCGGATGGGCAGCGGAGGGAGGGGCTTGGGTTCGGTCACATCTCCAACGCTACCCAATCAGCCGCTCCGTAAGCGCCGTTTTGAGCCGCCACAAGGGCGGCTACGGAGCAACGGATGCCCGGGCGACGACGGCGGCCGTTGCCTCTGCGATCGCCCGCTCCTCGTCGGTGGGAACCACGAGAACCGGCAGGGCCGACGTCGGGGTGGAAATGACGCGGGGTTCCCTGGACCTCTCCCGGTTCAGCCCGGCGTCGAGCTCGACGCCGAGGGCACCGAGCCGCTGCGCCACCAGGTTCCGGAACTGGTGCGAGTTCTCGCCGATCCCGGCCGTGAACACAAGGGCCTTCGCGCCGCCAACGGCCACGTGGTAGCCGCCGATGTACTTCGCTAGCCGGTAGGACGCGACCGCCAGGGCCATGGCTGCCTTGGCGTCGCCGGCCTCCGCGGCCTCCACCACCGAACGCATGTCGTTGTTTCCGGCCAGGCCCTTGAGCCCGGACTGCCGGTTCAGCATCGAATCCAGGTCCTCGGGGGACCAGCCGTTCCGGCCCAGGAAGACCAGGATGGACGGATCGAGGTCGCCGGAGCGGGTGCCCATGACCAGGCCCTCAAGGGGCGTGAATCCCATGGAGGTGTCGATCGACTGGCCGCCGCGGATGGCCGTGACCGAGGCGCCGTTCCCCAGGTGGGCGATCACGGCGTCGAACTCCTCGACCGGAACATCCAGCAGCGCCGCCGCCCGGTGTGCAACGTATTCGTGCGAGGTGCCGTGGAACCCGTAGCGGCGGATCCCGTGGTTCGTGTAGAGCTCGTCCGGCACCGCATAGCGCCAGGCGTGCTCGGGCAGGGTGCGGTGGAAGGCGGTGTCGAACACGGCCACCTGCGGCAGTTCGGGCCACTTCTTCGAGATCGCGCGGATGCCAAGGACGTTGGCGGGATTGTGCAGCGGTGCGAGCGGGTTCAGCCGTTCAATGGCCCGGGTAATCTCGTTGTTGACCAGCACCGGTTCGGCGAAGCGCTCACCGCCGTGCACCACACGGTGGCCCACCGCATCCAGCACTCGGTCCCCCAAGGCTTCGTGAATGGCCCCGTCCACCTGTTCCAGCGCCTCGGCGTGGTCGCGCGGGCCCTCGATCTGGCCGTCGCCCTCGCCGCCGGCACCCATGCCGATCTTCTCGACCAGGCCTTCGGTGAGCACGTTGCCGGCCTCGACGTCGCGCACCTGGTACTTGAGCGAGGACGAGCCGGAGTTGATGACGAGCACGAGCATGGGGCCTCCTAAAGCCTTGGCTTCGACGCTACCCTGGGGTGCGCCGTAACTGGCATCACGCCGGAGCCTGGCCGAGCGCTCCGTGGGATCAACTATAAATTGCCGGACGGAATTGCCGGACCAAAATGCCGGAACGCCAGGGCGGCAATCCGTTGCGAAAGCCGGGCCGGGCGCCTAGAGTCGGCGGACCAACTGGACAACTCACGAAAGGGATTTCCATGACTGACGACCCGACCCAGCCGGACAGCACCGAGCCAGAGGGCACCGGACCGGCCAGCGGTTCCGGTAAACCGGATCCCACCGGCGTCGTAGGCGCGAACCCGGCCTTGGACGACACAGGAAACCCCAAGGCCGCCGAGGTAGGGGAAGCACCCGAGGCCCCCGAGAATCTGGAGGACCTGGATCTCACCCCGGCGGGCCTGGCCGATGAGCCTGCCAAGCAGGAAGATCCCGACAGCCCGGCAAAGCCGGAAAACAGCTGAGCCGGAACACAGCTGACGGAAAACAGCTGGCTATGCGCTGGCGGCCGCGGGTGCCGGCTCCGCAGCGGGCTCCACGGACTGGGCCTGGATGGCCGTGATGGCCACGGTGTTGACGATGTCCTCCACCGTGCAGCCGCGCGAGAGGTCGTTGACCGGCTTGCGCAGGCCCTGCAGGACCGGCCCGACGGCGACCGCACCCGAGGACTGCTGCACAGCCTTGTAGGTGTTGTTGCCGGTGTTCAGGTCCGGGAAGATGAACACGGTTGCCTGCCCGGCCACGGACGAGCCCGGCATCTTGGACGCGGCGATGGCGGCGTCCACGGCGGCGTCGTACTGGATGGGCCCCTCCACCGCGAGGTCCGGGCGCCGGCTGCGCACCAGTTCGGTGGCCTCCCGGACCAGGTCCACGGCCCCGCCCGAGCCGGAGCCGCCCGTGGAATAGGAGAGCATCGCGACCCGCGGCTCGACGCCGAACTGCACCGCCGTTTCCGCTGACGCCAGTGCAATGTCCGCGAGCTGCTCCACGTTGGGTTCAGGATTCACGGCACAGTCGCCGTACACCAGGACCCGGTCCGGCATGAGCATGAGGAACACGGAGGAGACGATCTTGACGCCGGGCCGGGTCTTCACGAATTCCAGTGCCGGGCGGATGGTGTGCGCCGTGGTGTGGGCGGCCCCGGAGACCATCCCGTCCACCACGCCGAGCTGGACCATCATGGTGCCGAAGTAGCTTTCGTCCTGCATGACCTCCAGGGCCTTGGCCAGGTCCACGCCCTTGTGCGCGCGCAGTTCCGCGTACTTGCGGGCGAAATCGCCCCGGAGTTCGGACGAGGCCGGATCCACGATGTTGATGCCGGTGAGATCGACGCCATGGGTGGCTGCGACCTCGCGGACGTCGGCCTCGCGTCCGAGCACCGTGAGTTCGCAGACGTCGCGGCGGTGCAGGATCTCGGCGGCGCGCAGGATCCGCAGTTCCTTGCCCTCCGGCAGGACGATGTGGCGGCGCTGGGATCGGGCCCGCCCGATCAGCTCATGCAGGAACCGCAGCGGGGTCATCCGTTCCGGCCGGGGCAGGTGCAGGCGCTCCAGGAGCTCGGCCTCGTCCACCCGCCGGGCCCAGAGCCCCAGGGCGGAGGCGATCTTGCGGCGGTGCCCGGACCAGATTTCGCTCCGGACCTCGGAGACGCGTTTGGCGGTGACATAGGTGTCGTCGGGAGCAGCGAAGATCGGGAAGGGCGCCTGCGCCAGCAGTGAGTAGATGGTCGGGTCCGGGGCCAGGCCGCCGGTGAGGATCAGGGCCGACGGCACAGGGAACTCCGGCGAGAACGAGGACGCCAGGCAGGCCACGAGCACGTCCGCCCGGTCGCCGGGGACGATCACCAGCGCGCCGTCGTTGAGCACGTGCAGGAAGTTGGCGACGTTCATCGCCGCGACCTTGATGGAACGGACATCGCGTTCCAGGTCCGGAAGCCCGGCCACCTGGCCGAGGCTCAGGGCCGAGGCGACCTCCCCGGTGGTGGGCCGGGCGATGTCGTCCAATTCCGGGAAGACGTAGACAGGCCGGCCGGACGCGCCGGGCTTCACGGCGGCGGCAATGGCGTCGAGGTCTTCCGGGTCGGCACGGTTGACCATGATCGCCAGGAGCTCGCAGCGCTCCGCGAGGAGCTCCTTGCGCGCCACCTCGACGGCGTCCGCGGCCTCCGGTGCGGTGAGGCCGCGTGCGCCCACCACCGCTACCACCGGGGCGGCGAGGTTGTTGGCCAGCCGGGCGTTGAGGTCGAACTCGACGGCGGCGTCCTGGCCGGTCAGATCCGTTCCCTCGACGATCACGACGTCGCAGTGCTGGGACAAGTCGGCGAAGATTTCGACGCACCGGGAGTTGATTTCCTCGCGCTTTCCTTCGGCCAGGAGGCTGCGGACCTCGGCGAAGGTCAGGCCGCCGCGGCAGCGGTCGTCGTCCAGGCCGAAGCGGGACTTCATGACGGCCACCATGGGGTCCGAGGCGGCGTCGGGGCCGTTGACCACGGGCTTGAAGAAGCCGATCCGGTCCGCGTGCCGGTGGAGGGTGTCCGCCAGGCCCAGCGCTACGAGGGACTTGCCGGAGCCCGGGGTGGTCGCGCTGACATAGATTCCTTTGGCCATGCGTCCCAGCATACTTACACCCCTTGACAGCGGGCACCCACATGGGATTACCTAATGAACATTCGGTAAATAAAGCTGGAGGCAATGAGGCATGGCTGAACTGACGATTTCCGGTGACACCCACCCAATCCTGAAGGACGACTATGCCTCCGAATGGATGGGCATCGAAGTTCTCGCACTGGACGACGGACATGCCACGATCCGGATGAGGCTCCGGCAGGAAATGCTCAATGGCTTCGGCATGGCCCACGGCGGAATGATCTTCGCCTTCGGCGACACAGCCTTTGCGCTGGCCTGCAACCCGGCCAGCGCGAAACCCGGCGAAGCCGGGATCGACAGCGGCACCATCACCGTGGCCTCCGGCGTCGACATCAACTTCCTCAAGCCGGCCTTCCGCGGCCAGGTCCTGACCGCCGTCGCCAACCGCCGCGCCAGCACCGGGCGCAGCGGCCTCTACGACGTCCAGATCTATGCCGCCGATCCCGGCGCCGGCGGGGGCACTCCGCAGCCGGCACCCGCCGGCTCGGTTCCCAACGCCACGGTCCCGGGCGAACTCCCCGCGGACCCTGCCACCCCTGCGGGCGAACTCATCGCCGAGTTCCGCGGCCGCAGCCGCACCATCTCCAAGAAATAGAAACAGGGACCCACAGATGACCCAAGAAACTGCCGCCGCCACAACTGACGCCGTCCTGGACCGCGAGGAGACCATCTCCCGCGACGAGCTCGAGGCGCTTCAGCTCAGCCGCCTGCAGCACACGGTGGCCTACGCCTATGACCGCGTCCCCCTGTACAAGCGCAAGTTCGACGAGGCCGGCGTCCACCCGGCGGACCTGCGTGAGCTCTCCGACCTCGCCAAGTTCCCCTTCACCACCAAGGAGGACCTCCGCCTCGAGTACCCCTTCGGCATGTTCGCCGTGCCGCAGCACGAGGTCGCGCGGATCCACGCCAGCTCCGGCACCACGGGCCGCGCCACCGTGGTGGGCTACACGAAGAAGGACCTCGCCGACTGGGCCAAGCTTGTGGCCCGCTCGCTGCGCGCCTCCGGCGTCCGGCCCGGCATGAAAGTCCACAACGCCTACGGCTACGGCCTGTTCACCGGCGGCATGGGCGCCCACGCCGGCGCCGAGGCCCTCGGCTGCACCGTCATCCCGATCTCCGGAGGCCAGACCGAGCGCCAGATCACGCTCATCCAGGATTTCAAGCCCGACGCCATCCTGGCCACGCCCACGTACCTGCTGACGATTGCCGACGCGATGATCAAGCAGGGCATCGACCCGGCCTCCACGTCCCTGAAGTACGCGGTCCTGGGCGCCGAGCCGTGGACCGAGGAAATGCGGCACGAGCTCGAGGTGACCATGAACCTCAAGGCCTGCGACATCTACGGCCTCTCCGAGGTCATGGGCCCGGGCGTCGCCGGCGAAGCCGTGGAAACGCAGGACGGCAGCCACATCTGGGAGGACCACTTCCGGCCCGAGATCATCGACGCCTTCGACCCCACGGTGGTGCTGGGCGACGGCGAACCGGGCGAACTCGTCTTCACCTCGCTCACCAAAGAAGCGCTGCCGATCATCCGGTACCGCACCAAGGACCTCACCCGGCTGCTGCCGGGCACCGCGCGTCCGGCACACCGCCGCATGGGCCGCATCACCGGCCGCAGCGACGACATGATCATCCTGCGCGGCGTGAACCTGTTCCCGTCCCAGATCGAGGAGATCGCCCTGCGCATCCCCGAGCTCAGCCCGCACTTCCAGCTGGAACTGACCCGGCCCGAGGGACAGCGCATGGACCAGCTGACCGTCAAGATCGAGCGCCGCGACGCCGTCACGGTCAAGGGCGCCACGGACGCCGCCAAGGTCCTGCAGCAGCAGATCAAGATCCACGTCGGCTCCTCCTGCACAGTCGACGTCGTCGAGCCGGGCTCCCTGGAGCGGTCCAACGGCAAGCTGCGGCGGATTTACGACCTGCGCCCCAAGGCCTGAATGAGCACCCGATCGTGAGAAACTAGCCACTATGCCCAGCACAGCAACCACCACCAAGCGCGGCCGCCCCGGCTATGACCAGCAGTCCGTGCTGGTCATCGCCGTCGACGTCTTCAACCGCCACGGCTACGACGCCACCTCGATGGGTATCCTCGCCGAGAATCTGGGCATCTCCAAGTCCGCGATCTATCACCACGTGCCGTCCAAGGGCGACCTGCTGAAGCTCGCCCTGGACCACGCCCTGGGCGGGCTCGAGGCGATCCTGGACCAGCCCGGGGCAACCTCCGGTTCGGCAGATGCCCGGCTGGAGTTCGTGGTCCGCCAGACCATCTCGGTGCTGGTGGAGCGGCTGCCCTTCGTGACGCTGCTGCTGCGCCTGCGTGGGAACACGGAGATCGAGCGGGATGCGCTGGAGCGGCGCCGCACCTTCGACCACAAGGTCGCCGCACTGATTTCCAAGGCCCGGGATGAGGGCTCGCTCCGCCAGGACATTGACCCCCGCACCGTCACCCGGCTGCTGTTCGGCACCATCAACTCGATCGTCGAGTGGTACAAGCCGGGCGGTTCGCTGTCCCCGGAGAAGCTGGCCGACGACGTCATCACCATGGCGTTCCACGGCCTTCACGTCCCCCGCTGACCGCCTGCCGGCCGGCGGGTGGCCCGGCGAGTCGTTGACGGCAGGATAACGGACGCCCACCCTGTTGTCATGGCCACGAAGATCTCTGATGTCCTCTTCAGCACGTTCCCTGATTTGCGTTATCAGCCCACCGCGAAAAGGGTCCGTGCCATGGCGGGCGGGCGGGCCGTCGTCGACACCCTGGGCGCGCTCCTGGTGTGGGAGCCGAAACGCGTCACCCCCGTCTACGCCGTTTCCGAAGGTGACCTCCGGGCCGAGCTCGCGCCGACGGGGCAGCAGGCGGGCGACGTCCCGGAGCACGGGTTCAGGATGGGCCGGGAGGGGCAGCCGGCACTGGATCCGCGCACGGCGTTCGGCAGGCACACGGCGGCCGGTGAGGAGCTCGACGTCGTCACCTCCCATGCGAGGCTGCCGCGCGCTGCTTTCCGGCCGGCGGACCCCGACCTCGCCGGCTATGTGGTGCTGGATTTCACCGCTTTCGACTGGCTCGAGGACGATGAGGAGATCATCGGCCATCCACGTGATCCGTTCCACCGCGTGGACATCCGGGCGTCCTCGCTCACCGTGGAGGTTGGGATCGACGGCGTAACGCTCGCCATGACGAACGGTGCGCAGCTGCTCTACGAAACCATGCTGCCGGTGCGCTACTACATTCCGCCGTCGGATGTGCGGCTGGATCTGATGGAGGAGAGCCCCAAGCGGACCGTCTGCCCGTACAAAGGCCAGGCGAGCTACTGGAGCTACCCGGGTTCCGTGCAGGGCAGGAACGTCGCGTGGAGCTACGACCGGCGGTTCCTGGACGCCGCCCAGATCCACGGACTTGTCAGTTTCTTCAATGAAAGAGTGGACATCACGGTGGACGGCGTCCGGCAGGAGCGCCCGGTCACGCCGTGGTCCCGCCCGGACGGACCGGGGGCACCGGCGGTGTGAACCCAGCGCTTTAGTTCTCTTTCACCCGCATTGGGTGACGACTGCCCCCGGCTGGAAGCGCTAGCTTGGAGAACATCTGAAGGACCACCTCTATCGCTTGTGAGACCTCACCAAAGGCTCCCCGCCGTCTGGCGGAAGGAGGAGGGATGATGTTCTGCCCGTTGATCACCGGTGACCCGCGGTGTTGCCGGCCGGGCACGCCGCCCCGAGCTGGAAGAAGGACATTCGGGGTCACCCGGATCGTCTCAGTCGCGCCGGGTTGCCGAAAATGAGCGAGCCTGCAGCATCGCAGCCCAGTTTCGATCCGGCCGTCGTAATTCGTTCCAGGGCGTACATTTCTGCGCTTGTGCTGGCAGCGGTCCTGGGCGTTCCCATCTCGGTCATTGCGTACGGCTTTCTCGCTTTGGTCGCGGCGGTCCAGCAGTACGTCTTCGTCGGGCTGCCGGAACAAGTCTTCGGGGGACCCGCTCCTGCCTGGTGGCCGGTTCCGTGGTTGGTGCTGTGTGGGCTGTTGACGGCGTCGACCATCCGGTATTTGCCGGGAACCGGGGGCCATTCACCGGCTTTCGGCTTCAAGACGGGCGGCGGTCCGCCCAGCGGCCGGGAGCTCGTGGGCATCATTCTCGCGGCGCTGACCACGCTCAGCCTCGGTGCAGTGCTCGGGCCGGAGGGTCCGCTGATCGCGATCGGTGGCGGCCTCGGGGCGTTGGCGGTGCACCTGGCGAAGAAGGACGCCCCGCCGATGGCCCTGACGATCATGGCGTCGGCTGGCAGCTTCGCAGCGATCAGTACCCTGCTCGGATCCCCCGTGCTCGGTGCATTCCTGATCATGGAGGCCGCCGGAATCGGGGGAATGACGCTGAGCCTGATGGCCCTGCCCGGACTGCTCGCATCCGGCGTCGGGGCGCTGGTGTTCGTCGGCCTGGACGGCTGGACCGGGTTGGGAAGCTTCTCGCTGGCGCTGCCCGTCGTGCCGCCTGCGGTGCCGCCGACCCTGGCGACGCTGGGCTGGGCGGTGATCATGGGCGTCGTCGGCGCGCTGTTGGGATGGTTGATCCGCTGGGTCGGGCTCTCGCTTCGTCCGCTCGTGCACCTGAACCGGGTGCTGGTGACCTCTGGGCTCGGCCTGCTGATCGGTCTTGCCGCGATGGCCTACCAGTTGATCTCTGGGAAAAGCTTCACGCAGGTCTTGTTCTCGGGGCAGGACGCCCTTCCGGATCTGGTCGAACACGCCACGGACTACTCGCTTGCTGTGCTCCTCCTGCTGATCGCCTGTAAGGCCTTGGCCTACGGGCTCTCGCTGAGCGCCTTTCGTGGCGGGCCCGTGTTCCCTTCGATGTTTATCGGTGCGGCGCTGGGTATTGCCGCGAGCGGGTTGCCCGGAATGAATCTCGCGGCAGGGCTCGGCATGGGCATGGGAGCCATGTGCGCAGCCATGCTGCGGCTGCCGTTGACGTCGACGCTGCTGGCCACGCTGCTGCTGGGAGTGGACGGTGTGGCCGTAACACCGCAGGTGGTGGTGGCTGTGGCGGTGGCCTTCGTAATCTCCAACGTGCTTCCGGTTCCCGGGCCGAAAGTGCCCGCGGCGCCTGACGATGGCGGCAAGGTCCACCATCGGGCTGCCTCGAAGTCCGAGCATGCAAGTGAGATGACGAGCGCGGGCGGTTCGACCGGACGGGACCGGTGGATCGCCTGGTTGTTCATCATTGGTTCGAGTTTGTTCGCCTTGGGGGCGGTTCCGTCATACGCCGAGGCCGTGGGATTGCGCTTGTGTGCGCTCACCTTCTTCGTCGGTTCGCTGTTCTTCACCTCTGCGTCGTTCCTGCAGTACCGCGAAGCCGTTGACGCCCTCCCGTTCCTGGGGGCCACGCGCCGCCACTCGTTTTGGGTGTGGGCGCCACGGAATCTCGGCTGGCTCGCCTGCGCGGTTCAACTTGCCGGCACGCTGTGGTTCAACTGGAGTACGGGAAACGCATTGCGGGTCAATCTCAGTGTGGCGCTGACCGAGCAGCGGGTGTGGCGACCCGATGCGCTGGGTTCAGTCGCCTTCCTCGTTGCCAGCGGTGTGGCGTTGCGGGATGCGGGTCGCGCCATTGCCGGCAGGCCCAGGCCTAGGGTGTGGAAGATCGGCGTGATCAACCTGGCCGGCTCTGTTGCGTTCGG
Source organism: Arthrobacter sp. 131MFCol6.1 (assembly GCF_000374925.1). Taxonomy (GTDB): domain Bacteria; phylum Actinomycetota; class Actinomycetes; order Actinomycetales; family Micrococcaceae; genus Arthrobacter. Next base: position 95,025 of record NZ_KB895548.1, on the reverse strand, counting down.
TGTCTCGGCTGTCGCGGCCTTTGTCATGCCGTCGAGCGGCGATGTCTGGAACGCCGACCTGGCCACTCTCGGCACATTCGTGGGAGCCCTGTGCTTCCTCACCGGCGCGATTCTGATGCTGAGTCCAGAATCCGCCGCCGTCTCGGTTCCCGCGGACCGTGGAGCTCATCCGTAACCCCCTTTCAACAGTCTCCCTAGGAGAAGTGATGTCAATAAATTCCCAGCCCGCGGATGCCGACGTGGCACTGTTCGGCAACCGATTTGTCACCCAGGAGGTTCCGAGCCGGGAGTTCCCGGAGACCGGCATTCCGGCTGAGGACGCCTTGCGGCTGGTGTCGGAGGACCTGGATCTGGAAGGTGATCCGGCCCGGAACCTGGCGACCTTCGTGACGACATGGATGGAGCCGCAGGCCCAGCAGATCATCGCCGCGAACCTGCACCGCAATTTCATCGACCACGCCGAATACCCCCGCACGGCCGAAATCGAGCAACGCTGCATTCGGATGCTCGCCGACCTCTTCCACGCGCCCGGCGAGACGACGGGAGCCCGCACCCAGGGATCGTCCGAAGCGATCATGCTCGGCGGCCTGTCCCTGAAGTGGAACTGGCGCAAACGCCGCGAGGCCGCCGGCGCATCGACGTCGAGCCCTAACCTGGTGTTCGGCGGCGACGTGCATGTTGTGTGGGAGAAGTTCTGCCGCTACTTCGACGTCGAGCCGCGGATCGTGCCCCTGCAGCCGGGGAAGTACACGATCGGCCCGGAGGACGTGCAGGCCCATATCGATGAGAACACCATCGGCGTCGCAGCCGTGCTGGGCACGACGTTCACCGGGCACAAAGACGACATCGTCGGCATCAACGACCTGCTGGTCCGGATCAAGGGTGAGCGAGGCCTTGATGTGCCGCTACACGTGGACGGGGCCAGCGGGGGGTTCGTCTGGCCCTTCCTGTACCCGGACTCCGAGTGGGACTTCCGGCTCGAGCAGGTCCGCTCTATCAACGTCTCCGGGCACAAGTTCGGCCTGGTCTATCCCGGCATCGGCTGGCTGATCTTCCGGGAGACGGCCGATCTGGCCAAGGACCTCGTCTTCGAGGAAAACTACCTCGGCAAGACCGACTCGACGTTCACACTGAACTTCTCCACCGGCTCGGCGATGGTTCTCGCCCAGTACTACAACATCGTGCGCTATGGCCGCGCCGGTTATACCTACACCATGCAGAACATGCAGACCAACGCCCGCGTCCTCGCCGAAAAGTTGGAAGCCATGGGCAGGTTCGAAATCATCGGCCCCGACGAGGAGCAACTGCCCCTCGTCGCGTTCCGGCTCGCCGCCGACACCGGGTACAACGAGTTCGACATCGCCTGGCAGCTCGCGGCCGAGCGCGGCTGGATGGTGCCGGCCTACACCCTGCCGCCGAACGCCCAAGACGTGACGATCATGCGGGCCCTGGTCAAGCAAACGATGAGCCGCGAGCACGTCGACACGCTCGCCCGGGACATCGAGGAGGCATGCTCCACGCTGGCGAAGAAGGGCGGCGCGCACGAATCCGAACGAAAGAAGATCGTCACCGGCCCCGGGCATTGACCCGGGGCACACCGGTGACACGCCCGGCCCGGGACATCCGCCCGGGCTGGCGCGGGAACCGGCACCGAACCGTGCCTGCCAGACGGGGTTGGGAGCCCGGATCTAGTCCCCGGCCTTGGGTCATGTCTTCTCCTTGACTGCGGCCGCTGTCGTTTCGCGCTGGGTCGCGGCCCAGCTGGCGAGGACTTTCAGGGCGTCCTCGGAGGGGGTCCCGGGATCTGCTGTGTAGACGTTGATGCGCAGTCCCGGGTCCGCGGGCAGTTCCAGTGCTTCGAAGCTCAGGTCCAGGTCCCCCACGATCGGGTGGTGGAGCCGTTTGCGGCCGGTGCGGTGGTACTTCACGTCGTGCCTCGCCCACCGGGTGCGGAACTCCTCGCTGCGGGTCGAAAGCTCTCCGATCAGGTCCGTGAGGTCCCTGTCGTAGGGGTTTTTCCCGGCAGTGGAGCGCAGGACCGCGACGATGTCGTCCGCGCTGCGTTCCCAGTCGGCGAAGAACTCCCGCGCTTTCGGGTTCAGGAAAGTGAACCGCGCACTGTTCGGCGGAGTGGTTGCTTCGGCCATCAAGTCCAGGTAGAGCGCACGGCCGAGTTCGTTGGCGGCGAGGACATCCCCGCGGTCGTTGCGGACCCAGGCCGGCGCCGTCGTGATCGCATCAATGACGCGTTGCACGCTCGGCCGCACCGTCTGTGGGCTGCGCTTGCGCCGCACCCGGGGAGCGGCCGTGGCCGCGCGGGCCAGGTCAAAAAGGTGGGCCGTCTCGGCGTCGTCAAGCTTCAGCGCACGGCAGAGGGCTTCAAGGACGCTGTCCGAGGCGCCGGAGAGGTTTCCGCGTTCAAGGCGGATGTAGTAATCGATGCTCATCCCGGCGAGCATCGCGACTTCCTCGCGGCGCAGCCCGGTAACGCGGCGGTTGCCGCCGTAGACCGGGAGGCCGGCCTCGTCCGGCGTGATCCTGGCACGGCGGGAGGTCAGGAACTTCCGCACGTCGTCGCTGTGTGTCATGGCCTCCACGCTACCCGCGGCCGATGCGACGAGGGAGGCACTGGCATTACCCGGAACGACCGTGACTCCCCGCCATTGAGGGATCAGGGTTGCATTGAAAGCATGAAACCTGAACCGGCACCTGCTGCCCACCCGGCAGCGATCCTGGCGATCATCCTCGTCAGCTACTTCATGATTTTGCTCGATAACTCGGTCATTTTCACGGCCCTGCCGAGCCTGCAGGCGGATCTGCAGCTGAGCACGGGTGAGCTCTCGTGGGTCCAGGACGCGTATACCCTGGTCTTCGGCGGCCTGCTGCTCCTCGGCGCCCGGGCAGGAGACCTCCTCGGCCGCCGGCGCGTCTTCGTGTTCGGGCTGGTGGCCTTCTCGATCGCGTCGCTGCTGATCGGCCTGGCCCCGGCGGGCTGGTGGGCGATCGCCGGCCGGGCGATCCAGGGTATCGGGGCGGCGATTGTCGCGCCCGCCTCGCTGTCCCTGCTCACGGCAAGCTTCCCGGAGGGCCGTGGGCGCACCCGGGCCGTGGCGTTGTACGGCGCGACCGCTGGGATTGGTGCCAGCCTGGGACTGGTCATCGGCGGGGCGTTGGCCCATTGGATCTCCTGGCGGGCCGGGTTCTTCGTCAACGTGCCCATTGGCGCGGCCATGATCGCGCTCGCTCCGCGGTTCCTCCCGGAAACCGGTCGGGCGAGCGGCCGCTTCGACGTGTTCGGGGCGCTCAGCGCGACCCTGGGTGTCGGCGCTCTCGTGTTCGGCATTATCAACACCGCCGACGCGGGCTGGACCTCCCCGGCCACGGTCACGGCCGTCACCGCCGGCGTCGGACTGCTCATCGTGTTCGTGCTGATCGAACGCAGGGCCGCCCAGCCGATCATGCCGCTGCGGCTGTTCGCCAGTTGCCGCCGCACCGGCGCCTATGTTGCACGCTTCCTGTATTTGGGCGCGATGATTGCATTCTTTTTCTTCACCACCCAGTTCCTGCAGGAGGTACTCGGCTTCGACCCCCTGCAGGCCGGCCTGGGATTCCTGCCCATGACGGCCGTCAACTTCGCCGTCGCAATGAGCATCCCGCGGCTCCTAAACCGGATGCCGGGTTCATTTCCCCTCGTGGCCGGCATCCTGGTCACCCTGGCCGGGATGCTCTGGCTCAGCCGGGTCGGCGTCGACTCCTCCTACCTGACGGGCGTCGCTTTCCCGATGGTCCTCATCGGAGCCGGACAGGGCTTGGCTTTTGCGCCCCTTACGTCGTTCGGCATCGTTGGTGCGCCCGCGGCCGACGCCGGCGCGGCATCGGGCCTGCTGAACACCTTCCACCAGGTGGGCACCTGCCTCGGGCTGGGCATCGCGGTCGCGGCCGCGGCCACCGTCCCGGCCGCCGGTTCTGCCGTGGCGCACCTGGCCGCGCAGGTCAGCGCCGCCCTCACGACAGGCAGTGTCCTCCTGTTCCTCGCCCTGGCCGTCACCGCGGCCCTCATCCTGCCGGCTGATCTGGCCGCCCGCCGGGCCCGGACACCGCTCGGGGCCGCACCCGCACCCCTGCCCGAGCCCGCCCGCTGACCTCTCAACATCCGAGAAGGGGGTGCTCACGTGCCCTCCCACAATCCCGCACAGAGAAGGAACCACCATGAAATACCGCCCCCTTGGCCGCACAGGCGTGCAGGTCAGTCCCCTATGCCTCGGCGCGATGATGTTCGGCCCCTGGGGCAACAATGACACCGCGGACTCCATTCGCATCATCCACCGCGCCCTCGACGCGGGCATCAACTTCATCGACACCGCCGATGTCTACTCCGGCGGGGCATCCGAGGAAATCGTCGGGCAGGCACTGGGAGGCCGGCGTGAGGACGTGTTCCTGGCCACAAAGTTCTTCATGCCCATGAACGAGGACGATCCCAACCAGCGCGGTGGATCCCGCCGCTGGATCATGCGGGCGGTGGAAGACTCCCTTCGCCGCTTGAACACCGACTACCTCGACCTTTACCAGGTGCACCGGCCGAGCCCCGACACGGACGTGGAGGAGACCCTCGGCGCCCTCACCGACCTCGTCCGCCAGGGCAAGGTGCGTTACATCGGGTCCTCGTCGTATTCCGGATCCCAGATCGTGGAAGCCCAGTGGGCATCCCGGGAGCGCAACCTGGAGCGGTTCGTCACGGAGCAGCCGCCGTACTCGATCCTCGTGCGCGGCATCGAGGAGGACATCCTTCCCACGGTGCAGCGCCACGGCATGGGCACCCTTACCTATAGCCCGCTCAGCGGCGGCTGGCTCTCCGGGCGCTGGCGCAAAGACTCGGCGTCCGCCCCCACCTCGAGTGCCCGCCCGAGCGCCCGGTTCGACATGACGAGCCCGGCCAACCAGCGCAAGCTCGACGTCGTCGAAGAACTCGCCCAGCTGGCCGAACAGGCCGGGCTGACACTCATCGAGCTGGCCATCGCCTTCGTGATCAACCACCCCGGCGTCACGGCCGCCATCGTGGGACCGCGCACCATGGAACAGCTCGAGTCCTACCTGCCGGCCGCCGACACCACTCTGTCTGCCGACGTGCTGGACCGCATCGACCAGCTCGTCGCACCCGGCGTGACCGTCAACCCCGAGGACAACAGCTACGGAGCCCACGAACTCACGGCGCAGTCACGGCGTCGGAAGACACCGTGACCGCCGCGGCAGTAGCGGCCCTGCATGAAGCCCTGTGCCAGGCGATGGTCGCCGGGGACCTGGCGGAGCTGGACAGCATCCTCGCCGACGATTTCACGCTCACGCACATGACCGGATATGTGCAGTCCAAGGCGGAATGGTTGGACGCCATCGAATCCGGCCAGATGCAGTACCACCGGATGGAAACAGTCGAGGCCACCATCAACGCGGAGGGGACCGCGCCCGGCTTGACTGCACGCACGCGCACCGACGCCACGATCTGGGGATCCAGGTCCACGTGGCGCCTGACGCTGCGTTCCTGGTTCGAGCCCCGCGGCGACGGCTGGGTCATAGCACGCACGGTCGCATCAACCTGGTAGCAGCTGGACACTGCCAGCCCGTCCCACGGGCGGATGCACCAAAACATACATCGAGCAGATCGTGCTTCCACTGAAAGAAGGAACATCATGACTGACCAACCCAAGCAGGTCGGCGGAGGCCGGAACATGTTCGGAGACTTCGCCCCGAAGCTCGCCGAGCTCACCGACGACGTCCTCTTCGCGGACGTCTGGAACCGCCCGGAGCTTCCGGCCCGGGACCGCAGCCTCATCACCGTCGCCGTACTCACGGCCGGCGGCAACACCGAACAGCTCGGCTTCCACCTTGGCCGCGCCATCGAGAACGGCGTCACCCAGGAAGAACTCATCGAAGCCATCACCCACGTCACGCTCTACGCAGGCTGGCCCAAGGGCATGGCCGCCATGGGCGTCGCCAAGCAACTCTTCACCGAGAGCAAGTAAGGATCACCATGAACATCGAACCCACTGTCCCCACTTCGAAGAACCCGCCGGCCCGGTTCGCCGGCGACGTCTGGCTCGATCCGATCGCGCTCCCGCACGAGCCGGATCAGACGCTGGTGGTCGTGACCGTCCGATTCGCGCCCGGAGCCCGCACCGCCTGGCACTCCCACGAACACGGCCAGTACCTCCGCGTCACCCAGGGCGTGGGCCGCTTCGGCACCCGGGACGGCAAGATCATCGAGGTCCACCCCGGCCAGACGCTCTACACGCCGCCCGGCGAGGAGCACTGGCACGCAGCTGCACCTGGCCGCTTCATGGAACATATCGCCATGCTCCAGAACGGCGAGGACCCAGCGACCACCACCACGTGGGGCGAGCACATCACCGACGACGAATACAACGGCCGCTGACCAGCCTGCGAGCCACTGGCGAGGCGCCCTGGATGACCGCAGGCAACAGAAAGGGCGCCCCGCTGAGCCGGAGCGCCCGAAAACTCGCCGTTGCCCGCCGTTTAGAGCTGGTAATCAGCTGCCGTGGTGATGTTCTCGTGGACGCACAGAATATTGTGCTCGGAGTCCATGAACCAGGCGCATTTCTCTGAATCTGTTGTACAAATGTGGTTCTCGGTCTTGAGATCCGGGCGATCGTAGTCCTGGAACATGACGCCCTTGGCTTCCATTTCCTGGACGGTGCGCTCGATCTCGTTGACTTCGAAGCTCAGGGTGGTGTGCTCTGAGTGCTTTCCATCCTTGACTGGCATCAGCTGCAGCATTGGGCCGCCTTCTGAGCCGAACAATTCGCTTCCGTCATCTGCCACGCCGCGGTGCGGGAGCCCCAAAGTGTCCGCGTAGAAATGCCGGGCACGCGCTGCATCATCAACTGGCAGGACTGTTGTGGCTTTATTGAGTACTAGGGTCATTTCGCCACCTCCTACGAGCAAGATTTTACGCCGGAGCGTGGTGGAAAGAGCCCGCTAATTGCTCCGCGGACAGCTGACGCTCCCTGGTTGCCCTATCACTTGTGGCGGCCATTTCGACCTTTTGGCAGCCACAAGTGATAGCGCAACGTGAGGGAGCGTCGGACGGGCTACTTCTCGACGAGGGTCAGGACGTCGTAGGTCGCCACGATTTCGTCGTTCTGGTTGGTCAAGACGGCGTCCCAGGCCACCTCGCCGTATTCGTCGGTCTCGCGCGGGGTGATCTTCTTGGCCGTCAGGGTCACCCGGATGGAGTCACCCGCAGCCACCGGGGTGATGAACCGCAGGCTCTCCAGCCCGTAGTTGGCCAGGACCGGGCCCGGTGCGGGCTCCACGAACAGGCCGGCGGCCCAGCTGAGCAGGAGGTAGCCGTGCGCCACGATGCCCGGGAAGAAGGGGTTGGCCGCGGCGGCTTCCTGGTTGGTGTGGGCGTAGAAGGTGTCGCCGGTGGAGTTCGCGAACTTGGTGATTTCCTCCAGCGAGACCTCACGCAGCTCCGAGCGGATGGCGTCGCCGATGTGCAGCGTGGCCAGGGATTTCCGGAACGGGTGCTGGCCCTCGGTCTCGAGCGTGAAGTTGCGGTCGGCGCCGGTGTGCCACACCCCGGTGACGGCGGTGAGCATGTTCGGCGAGCCCTGGATGGCGGTGCGCTGCATGTGGTGCATCACCGAGCGGATGCCGCCGAGCTCTTCGCCGCCGCCGGCGCGGCCGGGACCTCCGTGGACCAGGTGCGGGACCGGGGAGCCGTGGCCGGTGGAGCTGCGGGCGTCCTCGCGGTTGAGCATGAGCACACGGCCGTGGTGGGCCGCGATACCGGTGACCAGCTGCTGGGCCACGGCGGGATTGTTCGTGCAGACCGAGGCGACGAGAGAGCCGCCGCCGCGGGCGGCGAGGCGGACGGCGTCGGCCAGGTCCGTGTAGCCGATCACCGAGGACACCGGGCCGAAGGCCTCGAGCGAGTGGACCTCCTCGGCCTCCGGGTTGGCCCAGTTCAGCAGGACCGGGGACATGAAGGCGCCGCCGTCAACGACGCCGATGCTGCCGTCCGCGCTGGTGACCTTGGGCGCATCGAGCGTGCCGTAGGCGAGCTCCCCGCCGGCGTCGAGCATGGACTGGACGGCGGCGCGCACGTCGGCGAGCTGCTCGAGGGAGGCCAGGGCGCCCATGGTGACGCCCTCGGCGCGGGGATCACCGAGCACCACGCGTTCGCGGATGCGGTCCCCCACGGCCGCGGTGACGTCGGCGACGAGGTCCTGCGGCACGATTGCGCGGCGGATCGAGGTGCATTTCTGGCCGGCCTTGGCGGTCATCTCGGTGACGAGGGACTTGATGAAGGCGTCGAATTCAGGTGTGCCCTTGACGGCGTCCGGGCCCAGGATCGCGGCGTTGAGCGAGTCGGTCTCCGAGGTGAAGCGGACCCCGCCCTTGACCACATTGGGGTGGGACTTGAGCGTGTTGGCGGTCGAGGCGGAGCCGGTGAAGGCCACGAGGTCGCGGTAGTCCAGGTGGTCCAGCAGGGTGCGGACGGAGCCGGAAATCAGCTGCAGCGAGCCGGTGGGCAGGATGCCGGATTCGTCGATCGCCTTGACCACGGCCGCGGCCACGTACCCGGTGGGGGTGGCGGGCTTGACGATGGTGGGGACGCCGGCGAGGAAGGCCGGGGCAAGCTTCTCCAGCATGCCCCAGACCGGGAAGTTGAAGGCGTTAATCTGCACGGCGACGCCGGGGATGCGGGTGTAGATGTGCTCGCCGGCGAACGAACCGTCGCGGGACAGCACCTCCATGGGGCCATCCACCACCACCTGGGAGTTGGGCAGCTCGCGGCGGCCCTTGGACCCAAAGGTGAACAGGACGCCGATGCCGCCGTCGATGTCGATCATGGAGTCGATCTTGGTGGCGCCGGTTTGCGCCGAGAGCGCGTAGAACTCCTCGCGGCGGCCGTTGAGGTACTGCGCCAGCTCCTTGAGCTTGAGCGCGCGCTGGTGGAAGGTCAGCGTGCCAAGTTCCGCCTGGCCGGTGGTGCGGCCATAATCCACGACGGCGGCGAGGTCGAGCCCCTCAGTGCTCACCTTCGCCAGGAGCTCGCCGGTGCTGGCGTCCAGTACCGGCGCCGCGCCGGCGGCGGAGGTGGCGTCGGGAGTCCACCAGGAACCCCGGATGAAACTGGGAACGATCTCGACAGTGTCTACTGTGGGTGCGGCTGTGGTGGTCATCGTTGACGGGTCCTTCCAACGGGGGAGCAAGATCAACACGGCCGGAACATTACTGACCGTCCGTTCGGTAATATGATCTACAGTACATGAATGAGGCCTGCCGCACACTAGCCGCGGCGGCACCGACCGTCCGGGCCCCGGCCGGGCGGCAACAAAGGAGACGCTATGACGCCCGAGACCGGCAGCACCGACTTGTGGAAGATCACCCTTGGGGAACTCGACGAGAAGATGGGTGTGAAGATCGTCGAGGAGTCCGTGGACCGCGTGGTGGCGACCATGCCGGTGGAGGGCAACCGGCAGTCGTTCGGGCTCCTGCACGGCGGCGCCTCACTGGCCGTGGGCGAGGCCGTGGGATCCTGGGCCGCCGTCATCCACGCCAGCACCCTGGGCAAGACGGCGGTGGGCGTCGACGTCTCGGCCACGCACCACAAGTCGGCCCGCGAGGGACTGATCACGATCACGGCAACCCCCATCCATCTGGGCGGCACCCTGACCACCCACGAGGTGCTGATCACGAACGAGGCCGGCCAGCGGATCTGCACGCTGCGGATCACCAACCTGCTGCTGGACCGCAAGGGCTGAGTACGGGCCCCGCCCCTCGAGGTCGCCAGAACCGTGCGAGGTCGCCGTATCTTTCCGGCGACCCCGCAGCGTTCCGGCGAGCGGGGGCCTGCGGCTGATCACCCGGGCCTGAGCAGCCGCCTACACCGGACTCCGCCGGCGATGTAGGGCCGATGGACCCGGAAGGCCCGCTGCCCCGGCTGTTAGCGTGGAAGTGCTGAGTCGCCCGGCACCGCTGGGTATCACCGGTCTCACCGGAAGGGATCCACCATGCTCTCAGACACCTCACTTCCCGTCATCCAGGCAACGCTTCCCGTGGTTGGCGAGCACATCGAGGAGATCGCCAAGCGCTTCTACAAACATATGTTCGAGGCGCAGCCGGATCTCCTGGACGGGCTGTTCAACCGGGGAAACCAGGCGGACGGCCGCCAGCAGCAGGCACTCGCAGGATCCATCGCGGCATTCGCCGGAATGCTCGTGGAGAAACCGGACCAGGTGCCGGACCATCTGCTCTCCCGGGTGGCCCACAAACACGTCTCGCTGGGACTGAGCCCGGACCAGTACCAGATTGTCCACGACCACCTCATGTGGGCGATCGTGGACGTTCTGGGGGATGCGGTCACGCCCGAGGTCGCCGCGGCCTGGGACGAGGTCTACTGGCTGATGGCGAACCTGCTCATCAACAAGGAGCGCGGGCTGTACAACGCAGTGCACCTCTCCCCCGAGACCATTTGGCGGACGTGGCGGGTGGTGCAGCGGATCCAGGAGACCGCCGACGTCGTCTCGTTCGTCGTCGAACGGACCGACGAGCGGGACGTCAAACCGTCCCTGCCCGGGCAGTACGTGACTCTCAAGATGACCATGCCCGACGGCGTACAGCAGCCCCGGCAATACAGCCTGACCAAGGCCGACGACGGCCAGCACCGGCAATTCGCCGTCAAGAGGGTCCACGGACTTCCGACTCCCGACGGCGAGATGTCCACGCTGCTCCACAACGATGTCCAGGTGGGCGACGAAGTGGTGCTCTCAGCACCGTTCGGCGACGTAGTGCTGGAGTACACGGACCGGCCCCTGGTCATGGCCAGCGCCGGAATCGGCATCACGCCCATGGCCGGAATGCTCTCCCACCTCGTGCAGTCCGGGTCGCGACGCCAGGTGATGCTCCTGCATGCCGATGACAGCGAGGCAACCTTCCCGCTCCGCGCGCAGGTTACGGAGGATCTCGCGAAACTCGCGGACGGGACCCTGAAGACGTGGTTCCTGACACCCGCGGAAGCAGCGGAGGCCGGAGAGGCGACCGGGTCCGTGTTCTCCGGTTTCATGGACGTCAGCGACGTTGAACTCCCCGACGACGCCGAGTACTACCTCTGCGGTCCCCTGCCGTTCCTGAAGTCGGTTCGGAGCGCCCTGATTGCCGGTGGCGTCCCTGCCAAGGACATTCAATACGAGGTTTTCGGCCCGGATCTCTGGCTGGCCGACTTCCAGTAACCGCGGCGGGCTGTTCTGTCCCTATCGCGCGGATTCGCCCAAAACTCGCGGGGTCGCCGTAGCCGTACGGCGACCCCGCAGGTTTCCGGCGAGCCCGGGCTTGGAGCCCCTGCTACCGCACCGCCCGGCGCCGGCCGAACGCCACGAAGGCCGCGCCGAGCAGCAGGGCCCCGGCACCGAGCCCGGCGACAGGCAGAAGCCCGCCGGCGCCCGTGCTCGCCAACTGGTCTGCGGTGCCCGGCGTGTTGCCAGGTGCTGTGTTGTCCGGTGCTGTGCCGCCCACGCTGACGGAGGTGTCCGACGGCGGGGCGGGAGCCTGCACCGGTTTGGCCGGTCCGGCGGGAGCCCCGGCGGGGTTGGCCGGCTGCTGCGGGACTGCCGGCTGGCCGGGCGTTGCCGGCGTCCCGGCTCCCGGTTTCCCGGATCCCGGCGTGCCGGCCGGGGTGCCCCCGGAAGCAGGCGCGGCATCGACAACGAATGCCACGGCTGCCGGCAACGATGCGACACCGTCAATGGCTTGCGTCACGGTCACGGTGTGCGCTCCGGCGGCAAGTTCTGCGGGGAACGGGACACTCCACCGGGCACTGCCGGCCGAGGTCTGCGTGATCCCGGGCTCAAGCGCGGTCTCCGCCGCTCCGGAACCGGAACCGGCCTGCACGGAGTCAACAGCAACGCCGTCCACCGCCACGGCCACGTCGGCGCCATCAATTGCCCTGCCGGAGATGGTCGCTGGCAGGGCGTCCTGGCGCAGGTGTTTGCCGTCCCTGAGGTTCGACACCGCCGGTGCGGGCGGAATGACGGAGTAGGTGCGGGTCACCGCGGGACTGTCCACTTCTCCGGGGTCCGTGAGCACGGCCGTGACCGAAATTTTTCCGAAGACCGGCTGATCGGCCACGTTGATGCTCCAGCGGCCGTCTGCGTCGACGAGTCCGGTCCCGGTGAAGTCGCCGGAGAGCTGCACTGTGCCTCCGGCTTCTCCGGTGCCCTCGATGGTTTCGATGGCGGTGAGTCCGGGGCCGTCCGGCTGGCCGTCCACCGGTGAGGTGATGGCCGGAGCCGCGAGGCTGGAGACGTCGACGGACAAGGCGACTGCGCCGGAGCCGCTGAAGCCGTTCACGGTTTCAGCGGAGAACTTGAAGGGCCCGGCCGACGACGGTGCGGGGAACTGCCAGTTTCCCGACGCGTCGACCGGCACTTCCAAGGGCTGGCCGTCCTTCTGGCCGGAGGTCTGGCCCGGTTTCTGGTTCAGGACGGTGATGCGGACCTTGGAATTCGGAGCCACCACAGAGGCCGGACCGGCATCGATGTGCCCGGCAATCCGCTCACCGGCTGTGACGGTTCCGTTGGAGGCCGCCGCGAGCGTTGGCTTGGCCAGGAACAGTTGCAGCTGGACACCGCCGGGGACTTGGCCCATGGCGTCCTCGAGGGTGGTCGCGATGGCCCGTGTCTGGACGCCTTCGTCGGTACTTTCCGCCCCTGTGTGCAGCCCGACAGCGAAGTTCCCGCTGATCCACGGTCCGCCGGAGTCCCCGCCGCCGGAGGTGACGGACGTCGAGTCGAAGCCCCGGACCGCCCGGAGATCGTTGTCATAGTCCGGCGGCAGTGAATTTGGCCCAGGGATGGCCCAGATGCCGACCGAGTCCACCGTGCCGCACCTCCACCCGGTGGTCCGGCCGGAACGGCACACGGGCTGGCCTTGGAAGGGCGCCACAGTTCCCACGATCTTCACGGACGTCGGCCCCGGATCGGCAGGATTGTCCCATCGGGTGACGGCGGGCTGGAGGTCCAGGCCACTCCTGATGCCTTGGAGGACGGTGATGTCCGTGCCGACGTTGGTGCCGTCCGACGCAACCCTGGAATTGCCGGAGCCGCCGAACTGGCTGAACCCGAATGTGCCCAGGATCCCGGCGGCCGCGCCCGAACCGGCGCCCCCGGCCGCTGGCGCCCCCGCCGGATCTTCGATCTCGGCCTGCTTCGCGGCGCCGTCACCGGCGCAGTGCCCGGCGGTCAGGACCACGGGCTCGCCCGCGGGGCTGAAGGCCCCGAACCCGGCCGAACAGAGCGTGCGTCCGTCAACGATGTAGCCCTGGCCGCCAAAGAAGTCCTCTTCGGTGGTGACCCGCGATCCTTGTTCCAGCGTCACGTTGGAGTAGCGGGCCACGAACTCGGCCGGGGACATCTTCGTGCCCGGCTCTCCCGCCGGCTGCAGATTCAATCCGGCGGCAGGAACGGCGCCGGAGGCGGGAACGGACTGCGCCGTGTTGGTGCCGCCGGCGCGGATGACGAAGTGGCCGTCGGTGTAGGTGACGGCCTGGAGCCCGGCGGTCCCGACCTCGCGGACGTAGGCCTCGAACAGTTGCTGGGTGCTGGAGGCCAGCAGCTCCGCGGCCGAGGGAACAACGGCGGCGGCCGCAGGGGCGGCAAGCACGAAGTCGGCGTGGCCGGACCGGTTCAGTTCGGCCACGCGGGCACGGAGCTCGGGGCCGCTGCCTTCAACCGCGATCTTGCCGCCGGAGAGGCTGATCCCCACATAGCCGGGGAGCGCCCGCAGAGAGGGTGCGGCGTCGGCGGCCCGGCGGGCAAGGGCACCGGCGGCGTCGAATTCCGCAAGGGTCATGCCAAGGTCCCGCCGCACGGCCTCGGCGAGGCCGGCATCGCTGATCGGCGTCGCGGACGGCACCGCAGAAGAACCGGCCAAAGGCGCGTCAGACGGCGCCGGCACCGGGACCGCCGTCGAGACCGTCGACGGCGCCGGGTCCGGCGCGGCCGGGGTAGGGCTAGCCGCCGGCACCGGGACCGCCGTCGAGACCGTCGACGGCGCCGAGCCGGCAGGGGCAGGGGCCGGGGCGTTGGCTTCGGCCATTGCCGGGACTGCGGTGAACGCAAAGGCAGGCAGGGTACCGGCAAGCGCAATCGCGAGGGCCGCAGCGGCCCGCCCCAGCGGCTGGAACTTCGGAGTCTTCACTGGCCTACCCTAACTGCGCGCACCCTATCTGCCGAGCTTTCCCAGGATGGCCGCGAGTTCCTCGGACGTCACTCCGTGGCGGACCAGGTAGTCCGCTGTGTTGAGGGACCGGACGAAGTGCAGCAGGCTCTTGCCCCGGGATTCCAGCAGGGGCACCAGCACGTTCTCTGGCAGGAAACGCTCGTGGGGATGCGGGACGGCAGCGTGCCGGAGGTGCTCGTTGATGCCCCGCATGGAGCGCTGGTAGCCGCGCACAATGGCCTCGTCGCTGTGGCCGGCGAGGTCCTGGAGCATGGCGGCGATCATGCCGCTCCGGTCCCGCCCGGCGGAGCAATGGATAACCACGCCGCCCTCCGCGGCGGCCACCGCTTTGAAGACACGGGCCAGCAGGTGCGGGAACAGCCTGGCGTTGTCGGAATAACAGGCGGGGTCGTTCAGGTAAGGCACGCAGAGCTCGCGGAATTCGCGGTTATCTGGGTCTTCGGTGGGGGCCTGCACGACGTCGAAGCCGGCCAGGGCCGCCGCCCGCACCGGTGGATCGGTCTCCCGGCGCCGGATTTCGGCTTCGTTGCGGAGGTCGATGACGGTCCGGATACCCCGACGGTGCACCTGCCGCCAGCCGGCCTCGGTGAGCCATTCCCGGCGTCCCATGCGGAACACGTCCCCGGCCACGTGCCACGCGTTGACGGCCCCGTCCCACTCCATCGTTCCGGGCACCGCCTGCCCCTTGGCTTGGCCCAGGGGCGCTGCAGGAATCGTCATCCAGACAGCTAAGCACACGCACCGGCGCGATCCGCGGCAGGATTCACAAACGTTATACCGAGTGGGACCATTGGCAGAGTCTGGGGTTCACGCCTCGCGACTCGTTTCACAGCAGGCGCGCTGAAACCAGCGAGCCACTGAGGGGAAACACCATGGGAACTCTGAAACTTCGACGCCGGCGAACGGCTCTGGCGGCCGGTCTCGCCACCTTGGCCATGGCGGCCGGTGTGGCGGTTGTGCCGGCGCAGGCTGTGGACAGGACCAGGTACGTTGCACTCGGAGACTCCTACGCCGCCGGGCTGGGGGCGGGGCCGTACTTGGATGGTTGCTACCGCAGCGAGAACAGCTATTCCGAACTCGCTACCCACACGAAAACCATCAAGCTGGTTGCCAACGCCGCCTGCAGCGGCAAGACGACCCAGGACGTCGTCGACACCCAGCTCAAGCGGCTGAACAGGGCTACCGGGCTCGTCACCATCACTGCTGGCGGCAACAATCTCCGGTTTGCGGAAATCCTCGCCTCCTGCGGCGCTGCCATCGTCAATCCCGCCGCGGACCCACTGTGCGAAGCCGCCAGCGCCTACGCGGAGGACCAGATCTCCAGCCACAAACTGGCCGGTGACGTGACCGCGATGATCCAGCGCGTGAAGGCTGCCGCGCCCAACGCCAACGTTGTGGTGACGGGCTACCCCTACCTCTACGATCCGGTCGCCCCCGGCCAGACTGATTCGATGTCCCGGTTCATCTACAAGGCCACGCACTTGGCTGACGGCCTGAACGGCTCCATCGCCGCCGCTGCCCGGGCCACGGGGGCGGAGTACGTCGATGTCCGGGCCGCCTTCGCCGGTCACGGCGTCAACTCTGCGGCCCCGTGGATCAATCTCCACCGTTGGGCCCCGGCCAGTCCGGAAAACTTCCACCCGAACGCCAAGGGCTACGAGGCGTACTTCGCATCCCTTAGTGAGGCCAAGGCCTACGCGGCACCCTAGCGCCGCTTGGCCAGCCTTGATTCAAGGGCGTTCCGGACCATCGGCCACTCGTGTTCCAGGATGGAATACACGACGGTGTCGCGCAGCGCCCCGTCAGTGCTGCGCGTGTGGCTGCGGAGCACGCCGTCCTGTTTGGCCCCCAGCCGGGTGATTGCCTCACGGGACTGGTGGTTGAGCCAGTGCGTCCGGAACTCGACGGCGGGGCAGCCCAGCGTCTCGAAGGCGTGCCGCAGCAGCAGCAACTTGGAGTCCGGGTTGCTGCCGCTGCCATGTGCGGATGCCGCATTCCAGGTGGAGCCGATCTCCACCCGGGGCGTGGCGGCGTCGATGTTCATGTAGGTGGTCATCCCGATCACCCGGCCCGGTCCGCCCGTGGCGGGGTCGAGCAGCCGCGTGGTGAAGGGCAGCATGGCGCCGCTGTCCTGCAGGGCCAGGCGCCGCTCAATCTCGGCGGCCATCTGCTGCGGGGCGGGCACGCTGGTATACCAGAGTTGCCACAGCTCGCCGTCGCGGGCCGCCTCGACGAGGCCGTCATGGTGGTCTTGGCTCAGCGGCTCAAGGACGACGTATTTGCCAGCCAGGGTGATGGGGGCGATCGCGGGGCGGTCCAGGGAGGTCACCGCACCATCCTAGGGGCACGAACGAACGCCGGTCACTTGGTCCAGTCGAAGAAGCCCTTGCCGGACTTGCGTCCCAGTTCGCCGCGGGCAACCTTGTCGCGGAGGATCTGCGGCGGAGCGAAACGATCGCCCAGCGTGGACTGAAGGTACTCCGCGATGCCGAGGCGCACGTCCAGGCCCACAATGTCGGTGGTCCGCAGCGGGCCCGTGGGGTGCTTGTAGCCCAGAACCATGGCGTTGTCGATGTCTTCGGCGGTGGCCACGCCCTCTTCCACCATGCGCATCGCTTCGAGGGCGATCGCAACGCCCAGCCGGGAGGAGGCGAAGCCAGGTGCGTCGTTGACCACGACGGCGGTCTTGCCGAGCGCTTCGACCCAGCCTCGGGCGGCCTGGGCCAGGGCGTCGGAAGTCTGCTCGCCGAGGACCACCTCGATGAGCGTCGACGCCGGCACCGGGTTGAAGAAGTGCAGGCCCAGGAAGTTCTGCGGCCGCTTCAGTTCACGGGCCAGCCCGTTGACGGACAGCGACGACGTGTTGGAGGCAAGGTAGGCACTGTCGGCGAGCCGTTCCTCGATGCCGCGCAGCGCCGTGACCTTCAGGTCCCAGTCCTCCGGAACGGCCTCGACCACCAACTGCCGGCCGGCGAAGTCGTCATAGTCCACCGTGACCGCGAGCCGGGAAACGATCTCGTCCAGGTTGCCGTCCACGGCGCCCCGCTCGATGCTCTTGGCGGCGGCGGACTCTACCCGCTCCCGGGCTGCCTCGGCCGACGCCTCATCGCGCTCGACCACCACCACGTTGGCTCCGTTGATCAGGAAGGCGTGGGCGATGCCGGCGCCCATGCGGCCGCCGCCGAGAACTCCGACGGATGCGGGGAGGTTATCGGGGAGTACGGAGTTGCCCATGTTTATTTCTGCTTCCCTGATTCTTTGGCTGACTTTTTGGCTGATTTCTTATCCAGAAAAGCCTGCATACGGTCGAACTTGGCCTGGGACTCGAAGAGGATCCCCTGTGCCAACTGGTCAATGAGGGGATGCGCCTCGGCCGGGGCGTGGAACACGGATTTGGTAATCCGGACGGCCAGCGGATCCTGGGTGGCGATCCGGTCGGCGAGGCTGTGGGCCGCGGCCATCAGATCGGACGGTTCATGGATTTCGGTGATGAGATTGACCGCGAGGGCACGTTCTGCGCGCAGCACGGAACCGGCCAGCAGCATTTCCTTGGCGACGGGCTCCCCCACGAGTTCCTTGAGGCGCCAGCTGGCACCGGCGGCGGCCAGGATGCCGAGTCCGGTTTCGGGATTGCCGATCCGGACGGACGGTGTGCCGATCCGGAAGTCGGCGGCGTACGCCAGCTCGGCGCCGCCGCCGAGGCAGAAGCCGTCGAGGGCCGCGATGACGGGCATCGGCAGCTTGGCGATCCGGACGAAAATGGTGGAATTGATGCCCTGCAGGGCATCGTCGCGGCGGCGTTCGCGCAGCTGGCCGATGTCGGCACCGGAGGCGAATACCCCGTCAGCGCCGGCGATGATGAGGGTCTTGGGGAGACGCTCGAGATGGGCGCAGACGGTGTGGAGTTCGTCGACCATCTGCTGGTCGATTGCGTTGCGGACCTCGGGCCGGTTGAGCAGCACCACCACCCGGTCCTCGCGCTCTTCGACCAGGAG
Organism: Arthrobacter sp. 131MFCol6.1; assembly: GCF_000374925.1. Classification (GTDB taxonomy): domain Bacteria; phylum Actinomycetota; class Actinomycetes; order Actinomycetales; family Micrococcaceae; genus Arthrobacter. The sequence goes on along the minus strand of NZ_KB895548.1, from coordinate 76,768 downwards.
CGTGCTGAAGGTAGCGGTCTCGAGCGCTGCTGCCGGGGCCGCCACTAGACGCGCTCCAGCAGCATTGCCGTGCCCTGGCCGACGCCGATGCACATGGTGGCGAGGCCGATCTTCGCGTTTTCGCGTTCCATCCGGCCCAGCAGCGTGATGGCGATCCGGGAACCGGACGACCCCAGCGGGTGGCCCAGGGAAATCGCGCCGCCGTCGCGGTTCACGATCTCCGGGTCCAGGCCAAGCCGGCGCATGCTGGCCAGGGACTGGGTCGCGAACGCCTCGTTGAGTTCGACGGCGCCGAGGTCCTCGACGCTGAGCCCGGAACGGGCGAGCACCTTCTGGGTGGCCGGGACCGGGCCGATGCCCATGATTTCGGGCTCGCAGCCGGCGGAGGCGCCGTCGATGATGCGGGCGCGGGCCGTGAGGCCAAGCTTCTGGATCGCGGCCTCCGAGGCAACGATGATGGCGGACGCGCCGTCGTTGAGGGTGGAGGAGTTGCCCGCGGTGACGATCGAGCCGCCCTTGACTACCGGCCGGAGCCCGGCGAGGACGTCCATGGTGGTGCCGGCGCGGGGACCCTCATCGGTGTCCACCACGGTCTCGCCCTTGCGGGTCTTGACGGTCACGGGGACAATTTCCTCGGCGAAACGGCCGGCGGCGATGGCGGCCAGGGCGCGTTCGTGGGAGCGGACGGCGAAGGCGTCGGCGTCCTCCCGCGAGATGCCGTCAACCCGTCCCACCTCTTCCGCCGTCTCGGGCATGGAGTAGGTCATTTTTCCGTCCCGGGACAGCTCGCCCTTGGTGAACTGGGGGTTCACGAAACGCCAGCCGATGGAAGTGTCAAAGATTTCGCCCGGTTTGGCGAAGGCGGTCCGGGGCTTTTCCTGGACCCAGGGAGCGCGGCTCATGGATTCGACGCCGCCGGCGATCACGATGTCCGCGGCGCCGGACTTGATCATATGGCTGGCCATGATGATGGCGCTGAGCCCGGAGGCGCAGAGCCGGTTCACGGTGATGCCGGAGATGTGGAGGGGCAGCCCGGCAAGGAGGGTGGCCATGCGGGCCACGTTGCGGTTCTCTTCGCCGGCCCCGTTGGCGTTGCCGAGGATGACCTCGTCGATGGTGTCCGGATCGACGCCGGCGCGGGCCACAGCCGCGCGGACCACCAGTGCGGCCAGGTCATCGGGGCGGACCGCGGAGAGGGCGCCGCCGTACCGGCCCACGGGGGTGCGGGCGCCGCCAACAAGAAAAGCCTCGACCATGAGAACATCCTTCACCAAGAAAGCGGGGCCGGCAGCAAAGTAATTTACCGACCGTTCGTTCTATAAAGATTACACGGCGGTGCAAGGGGGTCAACCGGATGCCGCCGGATTACGCGACGACGACGCCCAGATGGGCCGCGAGCAACGGAGCGAGCAGGGTGAGCTGGTAATCGTCGACGACGAGGCCGGCCAGGCTGCCCAGGCCGCTGACTGTGCGGAAGTCGGTGCCGCGGAGGTCGAAGTCCTTGAGCCTGGCTCCGGTGAAATCAAGAGTGCCGATAGTGCAGTTCTTCAAGGCGACCCGCGTGGCGGTGCAGGAGCCCAGATCCAGCTCGCTAATGATGCAGTCGCTGATCTGCACGTCCGTGAGCTTGGATCCGCGAAGGTTCACGTAGTCGAGTTTGCCGCCGTCGATCCGCACGGACTGCCAGCCACTTTCGTAGAGCTCCGCCGATCCCCAGCGGGGGTTGCCGATCTCGACATCCCGCAGGCTGGTCCGGGCCGCCATCAGCACAGGGGCGTAAGCCTCGGTCAGGATGCAGTCACGAAAAGTCGCACCCCGCAGCTGCGTCTCATTGAACGACACCCCCGTGAACTCGCACTCGGCAAAGTCCGCACCGCCCAGGTCCAGACCTTCTGCCGACGCGCGGCTGTACCGGACGCCGTCGTACCGAACACCTCGCCGGAACTCCGGGGCAGGGTCATCCCGCAGCTCCCCGGTCCGGACCGGGGCGAGCCGGGGGGCGGTGACCTTCGGGGTTTTGTCCGCCGCATTCCGCCGGACCATCACAGGGACTCGGCCTTGGCCGCGATGTCCGCCAGGTCTTTTGCAAGGGCCTTGCGGGTGATGCGCATCCCGAGCGGACCGAACACAGTGAGCATGATCCTGCTGAACCGGGTCGGTTTGATGACTTCCGCGCCGAAGGTCAGCGTGAGGTCGGTTCCGCCGCCGCGCTCCGCCAGGGCGAACCTGGTGGTGTAGTCGGCGCCGCCCTGAAGGGCCTTCACCGTGGTGCTGCCGGCCCGGCCGTTCGACGGCGCCTCGGACTGGGACACCCACATCTCCACCGTTTCCGAGCGCCCCATCATGGTGCGGGTTTCCTTCCAGCGGGTGCCCACGGCATAGGGCCCGTCGGTGAGCATCTGGATCGAATCGACGCCGGACAGGGTCGCGGCAGATCCGGGAATGTCCGACACCACCGCCCAGACCGAGTCCGCCGGAGCATTGATGTGCTGCGTGAGAGTGGTCTTGTGGTCCATGACCTCGAGCCTAGCCCGCGGACCGGGGGAACTTCACCCTTTGACAAACCGCCCCGCAAACCGCCGCAGACGACACTCCGGAGGATTACCCCGCGAAACCCCTTGAATTAGTAAGCATGCTTTGTGTTAGGCTGATCGGACAGTATTTTCAACCGGAACGAAAGGTGGCCTACACCATGGGTGTCGGAGACAAGATTCAGAACGAAGCAGAGCACCTCGGCGGCAAGGCCAAGGAAGCTGCTGGCAACGCCACTGACAACGACCAGCTTCGAGCCGAGGGCCAGCGGGACCAGGTTGTAGCCGACGCGAAGAAGGTCGGCGAAAACGTCAAGGACGCCTTCAAGAAGGACTAGTCCTTAGGGCGACCGCGGCGCCGGATTTTCCTTTGGGGGATCTCCGGCGCCGCTTTTTTGTGCCCGTTTTGTCGTGCCGCGGTTTTGCGGCCATGCAAGAATGGCCCCACAGCCGACGGAGGGGCCAGCATGGACCGGACACACGCAGGACGCGGCAAGGCCGCCACCCGGGGTCTCAGCAATACTGACCTCAGCCAGGCCAGCGGCGCCGCGGCGGGCGGTTCGCCGGAGCTGCGCGGCTACCTGTCGACGCCGGCGGGCGAAGGGCCTTTCCCGGCCGTCCTGATGGTCCATGAAGCCTTCGGCCTGGACGACATCACTGTCCGCCACGCCGACCGGATGGCGGCGGCCGGTTACCTGACACTGGCCGTTGACCTGTACAGCGACGGCGGGGCGCGCCGCTGCCTCGTCGCCACCATGCGCGCGCTGTCCGCGGGCGAGGGCCGGGCCTTCACCGATCTGGCCACCGCCCGGGACTGGCTGCTTGCGTCCGGCCGGACCACGGGCAAGATCGGCGTGATCGGCTTCTGCATGGGCGGCGGCTTCGCCCTGCTGCTGGCCAATGACGGCTTCGACGCCGCCGCCGTCAACTATGGACGCAGGCCGAAAGACCCCGCGGCGGCCCTCGCCGGCGCGTGCCCGATCGTGGCCAACTTCGGCGGCCGGGACCGCACCCTGCCCGGCGAAGCGGCAAAACTCGCGGCCGTGCTCGACGGGCTGGGCGTGGAGAACGACGTGAAGGAATTCCCGCACGCCGGGCACGCCTTCCTCAATGATGTGGAGACCGGGCCGAGAGTGCTGCGGCCGCTCATGCGGGTCATGGGCATCGGCCCGGATCCGGAATCGGCCCCGGAAGCCTGGCAGCGGATCGAGGACCACTTCGCCAAGCATCTGAACCCCACCTGAGTCGCGGCAGGCCGTTTGGAGTCCCTGAGACAGCGCCAGCCGCGACTTACTTAGGCAGGCGGGCGCTGGGCGTGAAACCATACGGACCATGGTCCAGAAGATTGCGTACCAGGGTGAGCCCGGCGCCAATTCAAATATTGCCTGCGCGCAGATGTTTCCCGGGCTGGAGAGCGTCCCCTGCGCCAGCTTCGAGGACGCTTTGGAGCTGGTATCCAGCGGCGAGGCCGACCTGGCCATGATTCCGATCGAGAACTCGATCGCCGGCCGGGTGGCTGACATCCACATCCTGCTGCCCCAATCCCGGCTGCAGATTGTGGGCGAATACTTTCTTCCGATCCATTTCGACCTGATGGGCATCCCCGGCAGCACCATCGAGGGGGCCACCGAGGTCCACAGCCACATCCACGCTCTGGGTCAGTGCCGCAAGTTGATCCGCAGTGCCGGCCTGAAGCCTGTTATTGCCGGGGATACCGCGGGTTCCGCCCGTGAAGTGCGGGAGTGGAACGATCCAGCCAAGCTGTCCCTCGCTCCCCCGCTCGCGGCCCGGATCTACGGCTTGGAGGTGCTGGCTTCGCGGGTGGAGGATGATCCGTCCAACACCACGCGGTTCGTGGTCCTGGCGCCGGAAAAGGAGCTGCCGTCCCGGGAGGCGTTGCCGGGACCGGCTGTGACCAGTTTCCTGTTCCGGGTCCGGAACGTCCCCTCCGCACTCTTCAAGGCGCTGGGCGGGTTTGCCACGAATGGCGTGAACATGACAAGGCTGGAGAGCTATATGGTGGGCAACGAGTTTGCGGCCACGATGTTCATGGCCGACGTCGAGGGGCACCCCGAGGATTTGCCGCTCAGCCTGGCGCTGGAGGAACTGGAGTTCTTCACCACCGAGGTGCGCATCCTTGGCGTCTATGCCGCCGCCGAATACCGGACCGGGCAGGCAGTCCCCGGCTGAGCGCCCGCCCGGTCCAACCTTGCGAAGAAAGCCGGTCACACCGCCGCAGCCCGCCCTGCCTGCAGGAGGGGCGCGAAGAACGCGGCAAGCTCCGCCGTCGCCGTCAGCGGCAGGATGTTGGCCACGTACTGGTCCGGGCGCACCACCACGATGACGCCGCCGCGGTCGATGCCGCGCAGCTCAAAGATGTCCGCCGCCGGATCGGTACCGTAGACCTTCTCGAGGTAGGGGAGCTTGAACGGCCCCACCTCCGGTGTGAAGACCGCGGGGACGTTGCCGATGTCGATGCCCGTATGGTCCTGCTGGTAGATCACTTTCACGTCGAACCACGCATCACGGTCGGCCCCTGCGGGGGTGGCGGCGAGCGGCGAGTCCGGCGCGCCGGCAAGCCACGCGGCGAGGTCCGCGGCGGGCGACGGGGCCCCCGCCTGTTGTCCTGGCGCTGCCGGGTCCGCGAAGACGTAGATGCGCCAGCGGCCGTCCGCCGCGGCCTGGTGGCCGAGCTGGACCGGGTTGGTGTCGCAGACCCGCACAACGGGCGCGGACTTGAAACGCTTGCCGACGGGAAAGCCGGTGGCCAGCTGCTGGTGCGTCGCCTCGGCGACGACCATCGACGGCGAGTACTCGGTCATGAAGCCGGCAGGGAACTCGGCGGTGCGCACGTAGAAGTCCTCGAGCTCGGAGGGGTTTTCAAACTCCTCGGGCTTCTTCGCCATGAGCGTCGACCACACCTTGTCGAAGTCAATGAGGTTCTTCGCGACGACCTGCCGCTCGGCCGAGTACGTGGACAGCAGGCTCTCCGGGCTGCGGCCCTCCAGCACGTGGCCGAGCTTCCAGCCGAGGTTGAAGCCGTCCTGCATGGAGACGTTCATGCCCTGGCCGGCCTTGGCGCTGTGCGTGTGGCACGCATCGCCGGTGATGAACACGCGCGGCGTGCGGGTGCCCAGCTCCTCCGGGAGGACGTCGTCGAACCTGTCGGTGAGGCGGTGGCCCACCTCGTAGACGCTGTGCCAGGCCACGTTGCGCACGTCGAGCGTGTAGGGGTGGATGATCGCGTTGGCCTTGGCGATGATCTGCTCGATGGTGGTCTTGCGGACGGCCCCGCGGTCGTCCGCGGCGACCTCGCCGAGATCGACATACATGCGGAAGAGATGCCCGCCCTCGCGCGGAATCAGCAGGATGCTGCCGCCGTCGTGGGACTGGATGGCGCATTTGAGCCGGATGTCGGGGAAGTCCGTGGAGGCGAGCACGTCCATGACGCCCCAAGCGTGGTTGGCCTGGTCGCCGGCCATGGTGCAGCCGATCGACTCGCGCACCCTGCTGCGGGCGCCGTCCGCGCCCACGACGTACTTGGCCCGGACGATGCGTTCCCGGCCCTCGTCGGGACCGGCGGTGTGCGCCAGCGTCACCGTGACCGGATATTCACCCTCGCCGGTGACCTCCAGGCCGCGGAACTCCAGACCGTAGTCCGGGGACATTCTGGCCGGGGACATGGCCATGAACTCGGAGAAGTAGTCGAGCACGCGGGCCTGGTTGACGATCAGGTGCGGGAACTCGCTGATCCCGCCCGGGTCATCGAGGGTGCGGGCGCTGCGGACGATGTTCGAGGGGTCCGCGGGATCCGGCTTCCAGAACGCCATTTCGGTGATGCGGTACGCCTCGGCGATGATCCGCTCGGCGAAACCGAAGGCTTGGAAAGTCTCGACGCTGCGGGCCTGGATGCCGTCGGCCTGGCCGATCGCGAGCCGGCCCGGCCGGCGTTCCACGATCCGGGTGGTGACGCCCGGGAACTGGGACAGCTGGGCGGCGGCGAGCATGCCTGCGGGGCCGGAGCCCACGATCAGCACATCAACCTCATCGGGAAGCTGCGTGGGCCGATCGATGCCGACGCCGGCGGCCGGCTGGACTCGCGGGTCACCGGATACGTAACCGTGGTGGTGGAAATGCACGGGCTTTCCTCACTTCGTTGTGTGGCGGCCTGTCAACGGCCTAGCGTGTTCGATATTAGAACGTGACGTTCGATAATAGAATTTTGGTCCTTGATCCAGAACTGTACGGCAGATATGACGCAGGTTACAAGTGCGCCAGACGGTCCCGGCAAATGCCCAGACACATGTCCCGGCGCAGGGGGTTGACGCTCCGCCATTCCCGGGCCATAGTGTTTCGTATACGATTTCGTACTCGATGAGGAGTAACACTTGGAACAGGTCACCGACCACATCCTGGCCGCGGCCCGCAAGGTCATCGCGGTGCATATCAACTACCCCAGCCGGGCAGCCCAGCGCGGCCGCACACCCGAGCAGCCCTCCTACTTCCTGAAGCCGTCATCGTCCCTGGCTCTCGGTTCGGCGGCAGCCCCTTCGACCGTGGAGCGCCCGGCCGGCTGCGAACTCCTCGGCTACGAGGGCGAGATCGCCCTGATCATCGGCAAGCCCGCCCGCCGCGTGGGCATCGAGGATGCGTGGAGCCATGTCGAGTGGGTCACCGCCAGCAACGACCTCAGCGTCTACGACCTCCGCTACGCGGACAAGGGCTCCAACCTCCGTTCCAAGGGTGGCGACGGCTTCACGCCCGTGGGCCCGGGCCTGATCGCGGCAGACGCCGTCGATCCCGCAAAACTGCGGATCCGCACGTGGCACAACGGCGAACTGGTCCAGGACGACACCACCGGGGACCTGCTCTTCCCGTTCGCCCGGCTCGTGGCCGACCTCTCCCAGCTGCTCACCCTCGAAGAGGGCGACATCATCCTCACCGGCACCCCCGCCGGGGCGTCGGTCGCCACGCCGGGCGACGTCGTCGAAGTGGAAGTAGACGACGACGGCGGCGGGCTCACCACCGGCCGGCTGGTCACCCGGGTAGTGGAAGGCACGACGCCGTTCGCGGACTTCGGCGCCCGTCCCAAGACCGATGATCTCCAGCGGGAGGAAGCCTACGGTTCCCGTGAAGCAGCCGGCCTCTCCGCCGCCCAGCCGTCAGGAACGCCGGGCCTGTCCCCGGAGCTGAAGGCGAAGCTGGAGTCCGTCTGCACGGCCACCCTGTCCTCCCAGCTGCGCAAGCGCGGCCTGAACAACGTCAGCATCGACGGGCTGACCTCCACCCGCCCGGAGCGGCGGATCGTGGGACTGGCCCGGACCCTGCGCTACGTGCCCAACCGCGAGGACCTGTTCAAGACCCACGGCGGCGGCTTCAATGCCCAGAAGAAGGCCATCGATTCCGTCAACGAGGGCGAGATCCTGGTGATGGAGGCCCGCGGCGAAAAGGGCACCGGCACGATCGGCGACATCCTGGCCCTGCGCGCCCAGGTCCGCGGCGCCGCCGCCATCATCACCGACGGCGGCGTGCGCGACTTCTCCGCCGTGGCCGCCATGGAGATGCCGACCTACTATGCCAACCCGCACCCGGCCGTCCTGGGCCGCCGGCACATCCCCTGGGACACGGACATCACCATCGCCTGCGGCGGCACCACCGTGCAGCCCGGGGACATCATCGTCGCGGACGCGGACGGCATCCTGGTGATCCCGCCGGCCCTCGCCGAAGAGCTCGCGGACGACTCGATCGCGCAGGAACGCGAGGAAACCTTCATCGCCGAGATGGTGCAGCAGGGCCACAGCGTCGACGGCCTCTACCCGCTCAACGCCGCATGGCGGACCCGCTACGAGCAATGGGAAGCCGGCAAGGCCAATGACTGAGACAGCCAGGGCCGCAACCACGCCGGCCGCGACCTCCGGCAGTAAATCCGAGCAGGCCTATGCGGCCGTCAAGGCCCGGATCGTGGACGGGACCTACTCCCCCGGCTACCGGCTGGTGCTGGCCAAGATCGCCGAGGACCTGGGCGTCAGCGTGGTGCCGGTCCGCGAAGCGATCCGCCGGCTTGAGGCCGAGGGCCTGGTCAAATTCGAACGGAACGTCGGCGCCACCGTGTCCGGGATCGACCCCACCGAATACCTGTACACGATGCAGACCCTCAGCATCGTCGAGGGCGCCGCCACGGCACTCTCGGCCCCGCTGATCGGGGCGGCGGACGTGGCCCGCGCCCGGGCCGTCAACGCCGAGATGCGCGAGTGCCTGCAGCACTTCGACCCCGTCCGGTTCACCCGGCTGAACCAGGACTTCCACAGCGTCCTGTTCGAGCACTGCCCCAATCCGCACATCCTGGACCTCGTCCACCGGGGCTGGAACCGGCTGGCGTCGCTGCGGTCCTCCACGTTCCGCTTCGTCCCGGGCCGTGCCCACGAATCCGTCGATGAGCACGAGGCGCTGCTGCAGCTCATAGAGTCCGGCGCCAGCCCGGATGACATCGAAAAGGCCGCCCGCCGCCACCGCAGCGCCACCCTCGACGCGTACCTCGCCCAAACCAACGCGGGGTCACTTAGCGCCCATTAAGGCCCCCCTCATGGGCCGTAAGTGACCCGGCGTTGCACTACCAGTAAGGAAAAACAATGACGTTTACTGCCGCAGAAACCACAGCCCACTACGTTCCGCAGGGCCTTCCCACCCACATCCAGCACTACATCAACGGCGAATTCGTTGATTCGGTGGGCGGGGCAACCTTCGATGTTCTGGACCCGGTGTCCAACACCAACTACGCCACCGCCGCCGCCGGCCAGAAGGAAGACATCGACCTCGCCGTCGCCGCGGCCCGCGAGGCGTTCGTCAACGGCCCGTGGCCGAAGATGAAGCCGCGCGAGCGGGCCCGGGTCCTGAACCGGATCGCCGACGCCGTCGAGGCCCAGGAGGCACGCCTGGCCGAGCTCGAAACGTTCGATACCGGCCTGCCGATCACCCAGGCCAAGGGCCAGGCGCTGCGCGCGGCGGAGAACTTCCGCTTCTTCGCGGACCTGATCGTGGCCCAGTTCGACGACGCCATGAAGGTCCCCGGCGCCCAGATCAACTACGTCAACCGCAAGCCGATCGGCGTCGCCGGGCTCATCACGCCGTGGAACACCCCGTTCATGCTCGAGTCCTGGAAGCTCGCCCCGGCCCTGGCCACCGGCAACACCGTGGTGCTCAAGCCGGCCGAATTCACCCCCCTCTCGGCCTCGCTGTGGGCGCAGATCTTCAAGGACGCCGGGCTCCCCGACGGCGTGTTCAACCTGGTCAACGGCCTCGGCGAGGAAGCCGGGGATGCCCTCGTGAAGCACCCGGATGTGCCGCTGATCTCCTTCACCGGCGAGACCACCACGGGCCAGACGATCTTCCGTAACGCCGCGGCGAACCTCAAGGGCCTCTCGATGGAGCTGGGCGGCAAGTCACCGTGCGTCGTGTTCGCCGACGCGGACCTCGACGCCGCGATCGACTCCGCCCTGTTCGGCGTCTTCTCCCTCAACGGCGAGCGCTGCACCGCCGGCTCCCGGATCCTGGTGGAGCGCGCCGTATACGAGGAATTCTGCGACAAGTACGCCGCCCGGGCCAGGAACATTGTGGTCGGTGACCCGCACGATCCCAAGACCGAGGTCGGCGCCCTGGTCCACCCCGAGCACTACGCCAAGGTGGCCTCCTACGTGGAGATCGGCAAGACCGAGGGCCGGCTGCTGGCCGGCGGCGGCCGCCCCGACCACCTGCCGGAGGGCAACTACATCGCACCCACGGTGTTCGCCGACGTCGCCCCGGACGCGCGGATCTTCCAGGAGGAGATCTTCGGCCCCGTGGTCGCCATCACCCCGTTCGACAGCGACGCCGAGGCCCTCGCCCTGGCGAACAACACCCGGTACGGGCTCGCGGCGTACATCTGGACCCAGAACCTGACCCGCGCGCACAACTTCTCGCAGAACGTCGAGGCCGGCATGGTCTGGCTCAACAGCCATAACGTCCGCGACCTCCGCACCCCGTTCGGCGGCGTCAAGGCCTCCGGCCTGGGCCACGAGGGCGGGTACCGCTCCATCGACTTCTACACCGACCAGCAGGCCGTCCACATCACCCTGGGCACCGTCCACACTCCTAAATTCGGCGCCTAAGTTTCCCGCCGGCCCCACCCAGACCCCTTTCAAAGAAGAGAGAGCACCATGACCAACTTCGTCCCCACCCCCACTGTCCCGGCTCCGGACATCGTCCGCTGCGCCTACCTGGAACTCGTGGTCACGGACCTCGCCAAGTCCCGCGAGTTCTATGTGGACCTGCTGGGCCTGCACGTCACCGAGGAAGACGAGAACACCATCTACCTGCGCTCCCTCGAGGAGTTCATCCACCACAACCTGGTGCTGCGCAAGGGTCCCGTGGCCGCTGCGGCCGCCTTCGCCTACCGCGTGAAGTCCCCGGCCGAGGTGGACGCCGCCGAGGCCTACTACAAGGAACTCGGCTGCCGCACCGAGCGCCGCAAGGACGGCTTCACCAAGGGCATCGGCGACGCCGTCCGCGTCGAGGACCCGCTCGGCTTCCCCTACGAATTCTTCTACGAGACCGAACACGTCGAGCGCCTCACCCAGCGCTATGACCTCTACTCCGCCGGCGAACTGGTCCGGCTGGACCACTTCAACCAGGTCACCCCGGACGTCCCGCGCGGCCGGGCGTACCTCGAGGACCTCGGCTTCCGCGTCTCCGAGGACATCAAGGACTCCGACGGCGTCACGTACGCCGCGTGGATGCACCGCAAGCAGACCGTGCACGACACCGCCCTGACCGGCGGCAACGGACCGCGGCTGCACCACATTGCCTTCGCCACGCACGAGAAGCACAACATCATCCAGATCTGCGACAAGATGGGCGCCCTGCGCATCTCGGACCGGATCGAACGCGGCCCCGGCCGGCACGGTGTCTCCAATGCGTTCTACCTCTACATCCTGGACCCGGACGGCCACCGCATCGAGATCTACACCCAGGACTACTACACTGGCGACCCGGACAACCCCACCATCACCTGGGACGTCCACGACAACCAGCGCCGCGACTGGTGGGGCAATCCCGTGGTCCCGTCCTGGTACACCGAGGCCTCCCTGGTCCTGGACCTCGACGGCAACCCGCAGCCCGTGATCGTCCGCGAGGAAAAGAGCGAGATGGCCGTGACCGTGGGCGCCGACGGCTTCTCCTACACCCGCAAGGAAGAGGACGGCTCCGCCGGAGAAGCGACGGGCTTCAAGCTCGGGGCGCAGGTCTAGCGTGCTGGATCCCGCAACGATCGAGGCCATCGCGGACGAACTGCTGGAGGCCGGCCGCAACCGCACACCGGTCCCCCGCCTGACCACCCGCTACCCGGAGATGACGGTGGAGGACTCCTACGCCGTCCAGCAGCTGTGGCGGCGGCGCAACGAGGACGCCGGACGCCGGCTGGTGGGCCGCAAGATCGGCCTCACGTCCAAGGCGATGCAGGCCGCCACCGGCATCACCGAGCCGGACTACGGCGCCATCTTCGATGACATGGTGCTGGAAACCGGCTGCTCGGTGCAGTGGGACCGGTACACGCATCCCCGGGTCGAGGTGGAGCTCGCGTTCGTGTTGAAGCAGGACCTCGCCGGCCCCGGCTGCACCATCTTCGACGTCCTGAACGCCACCGACTACGTCGTCCCGGCCCTGGAGATCCTGGACTCCCGGATCGAGATGGAGGGCCGGACCATCGTGGACACCATCGCCGACAACGCGGCCATGGGCGCCATGGTGATCGGCGGCAACCCCGTCCGTCCCGATGCCGTGGACCTGCGTTGGGTCTCCGCTATCCTCTACAAAAACCAGACAGTGGAAGAAACCGGCGTCGCGGCAGGGGTCCTGGACCACCCGGCCAACGGCGTGCACTGGCTGGCCAACAAGATCGCCGCCCACGGCGACGGGATGAAGGCCGGCGACATCATCCTCGCCGGCTCCTTCACCCGGCCCCTCTGGGTCTACAAAGGCGACACCGTGCACGCCGACTACGGACCGCTGGGGAGCATCACATGCCGCTTCGAGTAGAACCCGCACCCACGTTCCGGGATGCCCTGCGCAACCAAACCGGCGCTGCCGGCCGGCCGCTGGCCGGGATGTGGGTGTGTTCGGGCAGCCCGCTGGTGGCCGAGCTCTGCGCCGGGTCCGGCCTGGACTGGCTCCTGATCGACGCCGAACACAGCCCCAACGGACTCGAGTCCATCCTGGCCCAGCTGCAGGCCGTGCACGGCTACCCGGTCCAGGCCATGGTCCGGCCGCCGGTGAACGACACCGTGCTGATCAAGCAGTACCTGGACCTCGGCGTCCAGAACCTGCTGATCCCCATGGTGAACTCCGCAGCCGAGGCGGAGGCCGCCGTGGCCGCCACCCGCTACCCGCCGCACGGGGTCCGCGGCGTCGGCTCCGCCCTGGCCCGGGCCGCGCGCTGGAACCGGATCCCGGACTACCTCGCCCGCGCCTCCGACACCGTCAGCGTCACCGTCCAGATTGAGTCCGAAGCCGCGGTTGCGGCCGTGGAGAACATCCTGGCGGTGGACGGCGTGGACGCGATCTTCCTCGGGCCCTCCGACCTCGCCGCCTCCATGGGGCTGCTGGGCCAGCAGGAACACCCCCGGGTGCGCGCCGCCGTCGAACACTGCCTCGCCGCCGCCACCGCGGCCGGCAAACCCGCCGGCGTGAACGCCTTCAACCCCGCAACCGCCCGCGCCTACCTGGCCGCCGGCGCAGCGTTTGTGCTGGTCGGGGCCGATGTGTCCATCCTGGCCCGCGGCTCCGAGGCCCTTGCCGCCGAGTACATCCCACCGGACCCGGTGGTTGAGCCGGGCGGCACCCCCGCCAGTTACTGAAGCTTCGGGGCCTTAAACGCGACGGCGGCAGCCACCTTCTCCAGGTGGCTGCCGCCGTCGCCGCGTTAAGCGCCGGACCGGTGGGTCCTAGCTGTAGAGCTCGCTCTTGGGTGCGTTGTTCTTGACCTTCTGCCAGCCCAGCCACAGCACCAGCGCGAAGAACGGAACGGTCGCCAGGGTCCACAGGCCCAGGTGGAAGACCTCACCGGTCTTGCTGGTCATGGTGTCGAAGCCAATCAGCACGGTGATGGCCAGCAGCGCGACCAGTCCGGCCCAGCTGGTCCACGGCGAGCCCGGCATGGGCAGGCTGGAGACGCGGCCCTTCTGGTGGCGCAGCGCGATCTGGCTGGCGAAGATGGCGCCCCACGTGAAGATCACGCCGATCGAGGCGGTGTTCAGTGCGAGGTCGAAGGCGTGCGAGCCGCCGAGCCAGATGTTCAGCAGGATGCCCACGAGGTAGAAGGCGGCGATCGCGAGGATGGCCGCGTACGGCACGTGGCGCTTGGACATCCGGGTGAGCCACTGCGGGGCATGCCCGTTGTTGGCCATGGTGCGGAAGACGCGGCCGATCGAGTACAGGCCCGAGTTGCAGGAGGACAGCGCGGCGGTGATGACGATCATGTTCATCACGTCGCCCACCCAGCCGAGGCCCATCTGGCCAAACACGGTGACGAACGGGGACACGCCGGCCTTGTACTGGTCCGAGGGCAGCAGCATGGCCAGCAGCAGCACGGAACCGACGTAGAACACCACAATGCGCAGTACGACGGCGCGGATCGCCTTGGGCACTTCGCGCTTGGCGTTCTCCATCTCGCCGGCGGTGATGCCGACGAGTTCGATGCCGTTGTAGGCGAAGATCACGGCGTTGAGCACGAGGACCATCACCAGGGCGCCCTTGGGGAACATCCCGCCGTCGTCGGCGAAGAGGTTGGCGACTGAGGCGTGGCCGGTGCCGACCTTGGCGTTGGTGACCACCATGAAGGTGCCGACGGCCAGGAAGATCAGGATGGCGCCGACCTTGAGGCAGGACGCCCAGAATTCAAACTCGCCGAACGCCTTGACGCTGAGCAGGTTGACGGCAACGAGCAGCGCGAGGGCGGCAATCGCGGAGGCTTCCACCGGCACGTTGGGGAAGAAGAACTGGAAGTACAGGCCGATCGCGATCAGCTCGGCGATCCCGGTCATGCCCCAGTTTATGAAGTACATCCAGCCGGAGAGGAAGGCGCCCTTCTTGCCGAACATTTCGCCGGCGTAGCTGACGAAGGAGCCCGAGGTCTGGCGGTACATGATGAGCTCGCCCAGTGCCCGCATGAGCAGGTAGGCGATCACGCCGGCGATGGCGTAGGAGAAGATCAGCGCCGGGCCCGTGGAGGCCAGGCGTCCGCCGGCGCCCATGAACAGGCCGACGCCGATTGCGCCGCCCATCGAGATCATCGTCACGTGGCGCCCGCTCAGGGTCTTCTTATAGCCCTCGGCGCTGAGGGTCGAGTCGACGGCGGATTCCGCCGGCGCGCTCTGGAGTTCTGTGGGGGTAATTGATGGCACAACGGTTCCTTGTAGGTCGGATTATGGCCGGGACGGGACCGGGATTCGGTTACACACCATTCGGGTTCTGCCCGGTGGGGCAGCAAGATGTACCGAACCTCACAAGGAGTCAAACCCTCGCGCGGCTCATCCATCGTACTGGATTTCCCGGCCTGGCCGTGACGCGGGCAACACCAGTCAGGCGCTATGCCTAATTAATGACACCCGTTTAGCTGATTCGCCGAATAATATTCTATTTGGGTTCCGCCAGCCCCGGCGAATCGTTCCGCTATGCCAGGGCGCCGTCCCGCATCGCGTACCGGAGCCAGTTCCCAGTGCTGTTCCCGTGCCGAGTTTCTTGGCTCGTTCCTCGCCGGGCGCAGGTGCTGAACCACTCCCCCAGCGCGCGGTCGTGGCTGACCATGACCAGCGTTCCTGCGAACTCGGACAGGGCCGCTTCGAGCTGTTCCACCAGCACGGGCGCCAGGTGGTTGGTGGGCTCGTCCACCAGCATCGTCCCGAACCCGCCGAGCAGGAGCCGGGCCAGCGCCAGCCGGCGTTGCTGCCCCGCGGAAAGGCTGCCCACCGGTACGTGGAATTCGCTGGTCCGGAAGAGCCCCAGCCGCAGCAGGGCCTCGGCGTGCTCATCGATGTTGCCGCCCAGGCCCGCGGCAAAAGCTGGCAGGAGACGCAGTCCCGGGCGCTGCGGAAGTTCCAACTCCTGCTGCAGGTAGCCGATCCGGCCGTGCCTCACCACTTTGCCCTGGGCCGGTTCCAGCGTGCCGGCGAGGACGGAGAGCAGCGTGGACTTCCCGGCCCCGTTGGGGCCCGTAATGAGGATCTTCTGGCCGGCTTCCACCCGGAAGTCCGTGGGTTCCAGGCGGCCGGGCACGGCGACCCCCTTCGCCTCGAGAGCCGGGCCTTCGGCTACGTCCGCCCGCAGATCGGTCGCCAGCTTCAGGGGCACCGGGGGACGGTCAATGGGGCTTGCCTCCAGCCGGCGCAGCCGCTCCTGGGCATTACGGACCTTGCTGGTGGCGGCCTTTTGCCACGTGCCGGCCTTGAAGTCGAACCCCATTTTGTCGCCGTCGCGCTGGCGGGCGTAGCCCATCTTCCCGGAAACAGTGTCCGCCTGGAGCCGTTCGGCGGCCATCGCGTCCAGCCATCCGTGGTACTGCTGGGCCCAGCGCTGGCGTTCGGCAGCCTTCTCCCGCAGATAGCCTTCATAGCCGTTGCCATACCGGTTGACCGACCGGCGTTCGGCATCGACCTCAATCACGGTTGAGGCCACTTTGCGCAGCAGGACGCGGTCGTGGGAGACCACCACCACGGTGCCGCGGTGCGCGGCCAGCCGTGCCTCCAGCCAGGCCGTGCCGCTGGCGTCCAGGTGGTTGGTGGGTTCGTCCAGGAGCAGGATGTCCGCGGGATCGGCGAGAACGCAGGCCAGTGCCACCCGTTCCTGTTCCCCGCCGGAGAGCGAGCCCAGTGTCCGCATCCGGTCCAGCCCGCCCAGGCCGAGCCGGTCCAGCGCCGCCTCCACCCGGGATTCCGCGGCGTAGCCCTCCCTGAGCTGGTACTGCGTCTGCAGGTTTCCGTAGCGCTCCAGTTCGTCCGCTTCCGCGCCGGCCAGCCCGTCCTCCAGACGGTCCAGCTCGGCCTCCAGCGCGCGGAGCGATTCGAGTGCGGCGTCGATCGCGTCGCGGACGGTGAACTGCTCCGGCAGGCCATGGGTCTGGGCCAGGTAGCCCACGCGGCCGTGGCTGACGGCCGTGCCCTCGTCCGGGGCCTCGAAGCCGGCCAGGATCCGCAGCAGCGTGGATTTGCCCGCGCCGTTTTCGCCAACGATCGCCACATGTTCACCGGCCGTGATGGCAAGGTCGACGCCGGCAAAGAGCTGGCGGTCCCCATAGCCGTGGGATACGCCCGAAAGGCGGAGATGTTCGCTCAAGGAGTCCTCGCAAGTAGGTGCCAGCCTGCCCGACGGCGGCCTGCAGCCTCAGTATGGCACCGCCGGCCGTCACTGGGGCACTGGGCGCCGGGGCGGGTGCCGCTGTCGCCGGCCGCCGTTGGCCGCTCAGGCGGCGAGCGCAACCGCCTTCTTGCGCCGGGCCTTCGCCAGGCGCGTCCCGATCAGGCCCTGCCGGGGGCTGAACAGATAGACGGCGGCGAAGGCGGCCCCCTGCGTCAGGACCACCATGGCGCCGGAAGCAGTGTCCAGGTAGTAGCTGATGTAGATGCCGGCGATGGAGCACACTGCGGAAATGACGGGCGCGATCACGAGCATGCGGGAGAACCGGTCCGTCAGCAGATAGGCCGTGGCGCCGGGGATGATCAGCATGGCCACTACCAGCACCACGCCCACGGTCTGCAGCGCCACGACGGAGGTCAGCGCCAGGAGGCCCAGCAACAGGGCTCCGAGGCGTTTCGGGGATAGGCCGATTGCGTGGGCGTGTGTGGGGTCGAAGGCGTAGAGGGTCAGGTCACGCCGCTTGAGGATCAGGATGGTGAAGGCGACGACACCCAGCACGAGAACCTGGATGAGGTCAGGGATGCTGACGCCGAGCAGGTTGCCGAAGATGATGTGGTTCAGGTCCGTCTGGCTCGGCGTGACCGAGATGAGCACCAGTCCCAGGGCGAACAGCGAGGTGAACACGATCCCGATCGCCGCGTCCTCCTTCACCCTGCTCGTGTTGCGGACCACCCCGATCAGGGTCACGGCAATCAGCGCGAACACCAGTGCCCCCAGGGCGAAGGGCGCCCCGACGATGTAGGCGAGCACGACGCCCGGCAGGACGGCGTGGGAGACGGCGTCGCCCATCAGCGACCAGCCAATCAGCACCAGCCAGCAGCTGAGCACGGCGCACACAATGGCAGCCAGCGCCGTGGTGATGAGCGCGCGGACCATGAAGTCATAGCTCAGCGGTTCCAGCAGAATGTTGACGAGGTCCATGGTTCAGCTCCTGCCCTGGGGGTTCGATGCGGTGCGGCCAGCGAGGCCCGGGCCAGCGAGGTTCGGGCCACCGAGGTCCGGGCTAGTGAGGTCAGGGGCAGCAGCCTCCGGGACGGGCAGATCCCGGTTGAGAACGTCGAGGCCGAAGGCCATGGCCAGGTGCTCGGGTTGCAGGACCACCTCGGGCCGGCCGTGCATCAGGACTTTGCGCATCAGGAGCACGGCTTCGTCGCAGAGATGCGGCAGTGCGTGCAGGTCATGGGTGGAGATCAGGATGGTGCAGCCGTCCGAGGCCAGCTCCTTCAGCAGGCGCGTAATGGTTGCCTCGGAGCGCTTGTCCACCCCGGCGAACGGCTCATCCAGGAGCATCATAGTGGCGCCCTGGGCGATCCCCCGGGCCACGAACGCGCGCTTCCGCTGGCCGCCCGAGAGCTGGCCGATCTGCCGGTTGGCGAACTCGGAGAGTTCCACCCGGTCTAGGGCGAGTTCGACGGCGGCGCGGTCCGCCTTGGACGCCCGCCGGGTGAACCCCTGGTGCCCGTAGCGGCCCATCATCACCACGTCGCGGACGGACAGCGGGAACTGCCAGTCCACGTCCTCGCTCTGCGGGACGTAGCCGATTCCGCCTGCTTTGCGTGCCTTCGCAGGCGATTCACCGTTGATGAGGACGCGGCCGGCGTCGGGCTTGATCATTCCCATGATCGCCTTGAAAAGCGTGGACTTGCCGGAGCCGTTCATGCCCACCAGACCGCAGATCCGGGCAGCATCAAGGGACAGCGACGCGGCGTCGAGCGCCAGGACGTCGCCGTAGTGGACGGTGACGTTTTCCACCAGAATCGCCGGATGGCTCATGATGCCGCTCCCGTCAGGCCTTCGGTGATGATCTTGGAGTCGTGCCGGATGAGGTCCAGGTACGTCGGGACGGGCCCGTCCGACTCGGAGAGCGAATCCACGTACAGCACCCCGCCGAATGTCGAACCCGTGGCTCCCACCACCTGGCGCATCGGGGCATCCGACACCGTGGACTCGCAGAAGACGGCAGGGACCTTGTTGGCCTTCACGAATTCGATGGCCTTAGTGATTTGTTGCGGGGTGGCCTGCTGTTCGGCGTTGACGGCCCAGATGTAGACCTCGCGGAGGCCGGCGTCGCGCGCCAGATAGGAGAATGCGCCCTCGCACGTCACGAGGGCCCGCTGCGCCTCGGGGACGGTGGCGAGCTTCTGGACCATTTCTTCCTTCACGGTCTGCAGCTGGGCCTTGTAGGCGGCACCGTTCGCCTCGAAGACCGCCGCGTTATCCGGATCAAGCTTGGAGAACGCCTTGACCATGTTGTCCACATAGATTTGAACGTTGACCGGCGACATCCACGCGTGCGGGTTCGGTTTGCCCTTGTAGGCGTCTTCGCCGATGGACATCACCTCCACGCCTTCGCTCACCACGGCGTGCGGAACGTCCAGGCCTTCGACGAACTGGGCAAACCACACCTCCAGGTTCAGGCCGTTGTCCAGGATCAGGTCCGCCTTGGCCGCCTTGCGGATATCGCCGGGCGTGGGCTCGTAGCCGTGGATCTCAGCGCCGGCCTTCGTGATCGATTCGACCTGCAGCTTGTCCCCCGCCACGTTCCGCGCCACGTCGGCTAGGACTGTGAAGGTGGTCAAGACGACGGGCTTCTCGCCCCCGGGCCCCTGGCCCGGCGCGGCACCCCCGCACGCTGTCAGGGACAGGCAGAGAACAATGGCAGCGACGGCGGCTCCGACGGCGCGAACCGGTCGGGATCGGCGGACGACTTTGGCGCACCGAAAAGAAAACTTAGGCATACCGAATATTGTACGGGACCATGCCACCTTGCCTCGGCGTTAGGCTGGGGACATGGGCACAGCTCTCCGCACACCACCCGCGCCGCAGCCGGAGCTTTACCGGTTCTCCCGGCTCGATTTCATCACTGTTGGACTCTATGTTGCCGTGGCCGGTTTATTCGCCGTGGCGGGCAGCCTGCTGGAGCCGCTGCTGCTGCAGCTATCGCCCAATCCTGCGGTGGCGTCCTACGCGGTGAACCTGATCTTCTACGCAACCGTCGGCGTCCTAGCCCTGACCGCCGCCCGGCGTGTTGCGGTCCGCGATCTCCGCGTCCTGGCCACGAGGCCCTGGTTCACGGCCCTGATGGTGCCGCTGACCGTCGTGGCGATGCTCATCCTCACCGCGGTGCTCGTGGCCCTTAGCGGGCCGGTGCAGACCTCCGCCAACCAGGCCGGCCTCCAGGCGCTCATGCAGCAGGTCCCGGTCTGGCTCATGGTGCCCCTGCTGGTGCTGGTCGGCCCGTTCGTCGAGGAATACATCTTCCGCCATCTGCTGATCGGCAAACTGAGCCGCCGGGTCAACCTCTGGGTCTGCTGCACCATGTCCGTGATTCTCTTTGCGGCCCTGCACATCGTGGGCCAGGAGCAAATGACCCTGCAGGTGCTGATGCCGTACATCGCTATGGGCGCCGTTCTGGTGTTCGTGTACGTCTGGACCGGGAAGAACGTCATGTTCTCCTACTTCGTCCACGCCTCCAAGAACCTCTTGGCGGTCATCTTCATCTACGCGATTCCGCCGGAGGTGCTCGAACAGCTGCAGCAGGTCCAGGGCTGACCGAAGGAACGCGGCGTCGGAGAGGCCTGAACCCTACCGCCGCACGCGGCGACGTCGTAGGTTCTTTCCATGACACTGAAAATCCAGATCGTCGTCGACTGTAAGAACCCGCACGAGCTCGCGGATTGGTGGGCCGAAACCCTGGACTGGGCCGTGGAGCCCCAGGATGAGGCTTTCATCCACTCCATGATCGAGCAGGGCTTCGCGACCGAGGCAGAGACCACCACACACCAGGGCAGGCTCGTGTGGCGCGAGGGTGCCGCCATCCGCCCGCCGGAGGAACTCGATGCCAAAGCGCCCGCCCACCGCGTTTTGTTCCAGATTGTCCCGGAGGAAAAGTCGGTCAAGAACCGGGTCCATTGGGACGTGCGGCTCGCGGGAGGGGACAAGGACGCCGTGCGGGCCGCCCTTGTTGCCCGCGGCGCGACGTTCCTCTGGTCAGCCAATCAGGGACCGCATTCCTGGCATACCATGGCGGACCCGGAAGGCAACGAGTTCTGCATCAGCTGACGCGATTACTAGACTCGGACTGTGAGCAACGAAATCCCCGCCAAGGTATCCGACGTCTTTGACCCCTCCCGGTGGCGCACCGTGTCCGGTTTCGACGACTTCCAGGACATGACCTACCACCGGCAGGTGGAGCGCTCCGCCGACGGGGAGGTGGTCCGGGACCTGCCCACCGTCCGCATCGCCTTCGACCGCCCCGAGGTCCGCAATGCCTTCAGGCCCGGCACCGTGGACGAGCTCTATCGCGCCATGGACCACGCCCGGATGACCCCGGACGTGGCGACCGTCCTGCTCACCGGCAACGGCCCCTCCCCCAAGGACGGCGGGCACTCGTTCTGCTCCGGCGGGGACCAGCGGATCCGCGGGCGTGACGGGTACCGCTATGCTGACGGCGAGACCAAGGAATCCATTGATCCCGCCCGCGCCGGACGGCTGCACATCCTGGAAGTCCAGCGGCTCATGCGCACCATGCCCAAGGTGGTCATCGCCGTCGTCAACGGCTGGGCAGCCGGCGGCGGGCACTCCCTCCACGTGGTCTCGGACCTCACGATCGCCTCCCGCGAGCACGGCAAGTTCAAGCAGACCGACGCCACCGTGGGCAGCTTCGACGCCGGCTACGGCTCGGCGCTCCTGGCCCGCCAGATCGGCCAGAAGTCCGCCCGGGAGATCTTCTTCCTGGCCCGCGAATATTCCGCCGAGGACATGGTCCGGATGGGCGCCGTGAACGAGGCCGTGGACCACGAACGCCTCGAGGAGGTCGCCCTGGAATACGCCGCCGACATTGCCCGGCAGTCCCCGCAGGCCATCCGCATGCTTAAGTTCGCCTTCAACCTGGCCGACGACGGCCTGGCCGGCCAGCAGGTCTTCGCCGGCGAGGCGACCCGCCTGGCGTACATGACCGACGAGGCCGTGGAGGGCAAGGAGGCCTTCCTCGAGAAGCGCGATCCCGACTGGTCCGCTTTCCCGTACTACTTCTAAGGCGCGCTGTGACTTCCGGAGCCATAAACATCGAGCCTGCGCTCAAGGCGTTGGCTGCTGCCCTCCATGGCGAGGGACCCGCCGTCGAACTCTCCGCCGGGCCGGACGGCTCGCCGGTGCTGGGATTCCCTGACACTGCCGGCATCGAGGACGCGGCCGTCGTGGTCCGGACCTCCGGGTCCACCGGCACACCAAAGGCGACCGTCCTGACCGTCGATGCCCTGGCGGCTTCGTCCGTGGCGACCGCCCTTGCGCTCAAGGGCGAGGGGCAGTGGCTGTTGGCCCTTCCCGTCCAGTATGTGGCCGGCGTCCAGGTGCTGGTCCGCTCGCTCTTTGCGGGGACCCGCCCGTGGGTCATGGACCTCTCCGGCGGTTTTACGCCGGAGGCCTTCACCGCCGCGGCGCTGGAGCTCACGGACAAGCTCCGTTTCACCTCGCTGGTGCCCACCCAGCTCCAGCGGCTCCTGGACGCGCCCTCCGCCGAGACGCTGGCGGTGCTGCGGCGTTTCAACGCCGTCCTGCTCGGCGGCGGTCCCGCGTCCGAGGAGCTGCTCGCCGCAGCCAGGGACGCCGGAGTGCGGGTGGTGACCACCTACGGCTCGTCCGAGACCTGCGGCGGGTGCGTATACGACGGCTTCCCGCTCGAGGACGTCCTGGTCCGCGTGGAGGACGACGGCCGCATCCTACTGGGCGGGGCAACCATTGCCGCCGGCTATCTTCAGGCCCCCGAGCTCTCCGCAGCGGCGTTCATCGAAGCGGACGGCGTCCGCTGGTACCGGACCAATGACCTCGGTGAGCTGGACGCCGACGGCCGGCTCACCGTGCTCGGCCGCGCCGACGACGTCGTCATCACCGGCGGCGTCAAAGTTTCGGCCGCGCATGTCCAGGCTGAGCTGGAAAAGCTCGACGGCGTACGGGCGGCTTTTGTCGCCGGTGTGCCGTCCGCCGAGTGGGGCCACGCCCTGGCCGCGTACGTCGCCGTGGTCGACAGTTCCCCGGAAGGGCTGGCGGCGTTCGCCGACCGCCGGAACGAGACCTGGGCACCATCGCTGGGCGCGCTGGCCCCGAAGACGGTGCTGCCCGCCGCGGAACTGCTCATGCTGCCCAACGGCAAACCGGACCGGCTGGGCATGACGGTCCTGCTGGACGCCCTCCATCAGGGAAAATAGACAAGCCGCCTCCGGCTTCGGGCCGGCTGCGTGTTTCAACCAACGAGTATTCAACCAACCAACGAGGTACTGACCGTGGCTACAGCCGCACAATGGATCCAAGGCGCCCGACTGCGCACCCTGCCCGCCGCGATCGCGCCGGTGCTGATCGGCAGCGCGGCCGCCTACGAGATGGATTCGTTCATCCTGCTGAACGCCGTGCTGGCCGCGCTGGTCGCCCTGCTCCTGCAGATCGGCGTCAACTACGCCAACGACTACTCGGACGGCATCCGCGGCACGGATGAGGACCGGGTGGGTCCCCTCCGGCTGGTGGGCTCTGGGGCCGCCAGCCCGGAGCACGTCAAAAGGGCAGCGTTCGCGGCCTTCGGGCTGGCGATGCTGTTCGGCCTGATCCTCGTGATTATCACTCAGGCCTGGTGGCTGATCCTGGTCGGCGTCGGCTGCGTGCTGGCCGCCTGGGGCTATACCGGCGGCAAGAACCCGTATGGCTACCTCGGCCTGGGCGACGTCTTCGTGTTTGTGTTCTTCGGGCTCGTCGCAACGCTTGGCACCACGTACACCCAGGCGGGGCAACTGAGCCTCGCCGCGATCATCGGGGCGATAGGCACCGGACTGATCGCGTGCGCCCTGCTGATGGCCAACAACGTCCGTGACATCCCCACCGACAGAAAGGCGGGGAAGAAAACCCTGGCCGTGCGGCTCGGGGACAAGCACGCGCGCGAAAGCTACGTGCTGATGCTGGCCGTAGCGATCCTGCTGGTCATCGTCCTGGCCCCCGCCCGGCCCTGGATGCTGATTGTGCTCCTGCTGATCCCCGCCAGCCTCATGCCGTCCTGGCTGATGATCTCCGGGCGGCGCCGCAAGAGCCTGATCCCGGTCCTGAAGCAGACCGGACTGATCAACCTCGGCTTCGCCGCACTGTTTTCACTCGGGCTCGTACTCAGCCACGGCTTCTAGGCCGGGGGCTCTGAGCCGCGGTTTCCCGGGACTGCACGGGACTAGGCCGGGGGCTCAGGCCCCGGGCTGCCGAGAATCTTTGGGGCGGTTGTCCGTGCGGACGGCAATGTCGGGGTTCTCGTCCACGAGGCGGTCTTCGGCCTCGGCGTCGGCCACCTCGCCGGCGCTGCGCATCGGCTTGGCCTTGCCCGAGAACCGGTGGTGGAGCGTCGCGGTGGCCGCGTCGCGCTGCTTCTGGAAGAACAGGAAGCTGACGGCGAACGACATCATCCCGGCGCACAGGGCGGCCAGGAGCACCCCCAGCTGAAGGTAGAGGAAGAGCGCAAACAAGGGCGCAAACAGCGCCAGCCGAATCAGGGTGTATTTGAGGAAAGCCACGCCTCAAGTTTAGCCGCCAGGACGGCGCGTTGCTTCGGCCATCCCGCTCCAGGCGGCCGCGGTGCCGGTGGCCTGCACCCGGGCATAGTGACCGGCGCCGTCGAGGCGCCCGACGGCTAGACTGAAGGTATGCTCCGTGTAGTGGTTCCGATCGTCATACTGGCCGTGTTTGTCTATGGACTGGTCGACCTCATCCGCACTGACGCGCGGCTGACCAGGGGCATCTCCAAGACCGCCTGGATCTTCGTGCAGGTCCTCCTCCCCGTGGTCGGCGCCACCCTGTGGTTTCTCATTGGACGCCCCCGCGCCACGGACACCGCACCGGTTGCCTACAGCCACCCGGTAGCGCCCGATGACGACCCCGAGTTCCTGCGCAACCTTGAGATCCGCCGCCGCAACCAGGCCGAGGCCGACAGGCTCAAGAAGCTCAAGGAAGAATTCGACGCCAAGGGCCGCAAGCACGACGCCGGCAACGCGGAAGCCGGCGGCACCGAGGGCGCCGGCGATGCCCACGAACCCGGCGACGCCGGAACGCCCGGCACTGACGAAGTCAAGTAGAGGTCAAGTAGCACCATCCCGGGCCTCCATCTGCGGCCGTTCGCCCCAAATGGCCGGAATCCCACGCTCTAAGCGGCCATCTCCGGCAAATGGCCGCCACCCATCCGCGCCCGCGTCTGCTGCCCACCCCTCCTCTGGCCATTGTGCACGCGCCCCGGCCCAGGCGTCCCTTTCCCATCTTCGGCCGCCCCCGTCACCCCGCCCGGGCCTCCATCTGCGGCCGTTCGCCCCAGATGGCCGGAATCCCACGCTTTAAGCGACCATCTCCGGCAAATGGCCGCCACTCGTCTGCGCCCGCGTCTGCTGCGCGCACCGCCCACTCCTCCCCCACACTGTGCCTGCTCTGTGGATAACCTCCGAGCCTTGTCCGCGCGGGCGCAGAATGCCCGTATGCGCCAGCCCAGTGAGCTTCCCCCGCATCTTCGAAACCAGCCCTTCACCGTGGCCGCGGCCCGCACTGCCGGGGTGGGGCGACGACGGACCCGGGCCAGGGATCTCGTCAGCCCCTGTTACGGGGTGCGCGCCACGGCCGCCACCCCAAACAGTTTGCTGAAACGTGTGCATGCCCTGACTGCCGTGACGGGCGCAATCGTAAGCCACCTGTCTGCGGCAGTGCTGTGGGGATTTCCACTGCCGCAGACCCTGGAGAACCTGGCGGTCATCCATCTGACGAGTCGGCCGGGCCAGCGGGCGGTCCGGCATAAGAATGTTGTGGGCCATCAGCAGTCACTTGAACCGGAGGAAATCGTGACCGGGGTGCGGGTGAGCTGCACCTCTCCGCTGCGGACGTGGTTCGATCTCGCGGGCATACTAAGCCTCGATGACTTGGTGATCGCCGGGGACTTCCTGCTGCGGCGGAGAAATCCGTTGACCACGCTCGCTGAGCTGGACGCATTCCTCGCCGGGAAGCAAGGCCGGGCGGGTTACCGGCGGGCCATGCAGGCCCGCTCCCTGATACGCGCCGGCACGGATTCCCCCAAGGAGACCGAACTCCGGCTCCTCCTGATTCGACATGGCCTGCCCGAACCCGGAATCAACGTCCCCATGTTCGATGAAACCGGCGGTTGGATCCAGGACCCGGATCTCTCCTATGAGCAAGAAAGGATCGCGATCCAGTACGACGGCGGTCACCACGCCGGTCCGGCCCAGCGTCGCAGCGACATCTTCCGGGATGAGAACGCCAGGGATGCCGGGTGGCGCGTCGTCGTATTGACCCAATGGCACTTGACCCCGCCCGGCCCTGGGATGGAGCCGGCCGCGGTTACCCGCGTGCGTGCGGCTCTGACGGAGCGCGGCTGGACCCCGGAACCGGGCCAAAAGCCGGGCCGGCGTCAACGTGCCCACCCCCAGCCGCACCCACTTGACACGAATGGCCGCTAAGCGCATCGGCTTAGCGGCCATCTGTGGCAAATCGATGGAGTGCGGTCCCTGCCAGCCCCGAAAGCACCGTCCGAGGTCCGCGGCCGCGTCCAGCACACAGGTGCCGGCACGCCACGCCACCCCAGCCGACCCCAGCCGCACGCCACACAGCCCCCAGCCGCACCCGTTTGACACGAATGGCCGCTAAGCGGATCGGCTTAGCGGCCATCTGTGGCAAACCGATGGAGTGCGGTCCCTGGCAGCCCCGGAAGCAGCCGCCCGAGGTCCGCGGCGCCCAGCACACAGGTGCCGGCACGCCACGCCACCCCAGCCGACACCAGCCGACCCCAGCCGCACCCGTTTGACACGAATGGCCGCTAAGCGGATCGGCTTAGCGGCCATCTAAGGCGAATCGATGGAGTGCGGTCCCTGGCAGCCCCGGAAGCAGCCCCCCGAGGTCCGCGGCGCCCAGCACACAGGTGCCGGCACGCCACGCCACCCCAGCCGACCCCAGCCGCACGCCGCCCCAGCCGACACCAGCCGACCCCAGCGGCACCCACTTGACACGAATGGCCGCTAAGCAGATCGGCTTAGCGGCCATCTGTGGCAAATCGAGGGAGTGCCGGCCCGGAAGGACCCGGCTGCGGTGCGGCTTACAGTCCCGAGTAGGAGTGCAGTCCGTTGAAGAACTGGTTCACGATCGTGAAGTTGAAGACCACGCACAGGTAGCCGACGATCGACAGCCAGGCGGCACGGGTTCCGGTCCAGCCGCGGGTGGCACGGGCGTGCAGGTATCCGGCGTAGACCACCCAGATCACGAACGTCCAGACTTCCTTCGTGTCCCAGCCCCAGAACCGGCCCCAGGCCTTCTCCGCCCAGATGGCGCCGA
The DNA here is from genome assembly GCF_000374925.1 of Arthrobacter sp. 131MFCol6.1. Taxonomy (GTDB): domain Bacteria; phylum Actinomycetota; class Actinomycetes; order Actinomycetales; family Micrococcaceae; genus Arthrobacter. The sequence goes on along the minus strand of NZ_KB895548.1, from coordinate 49,451 downwards.
ACATGAGCGTGAAGGTCCAGCCGACGAACGCGATCGCGTTGATGCGGTAGGACAGGTTCTCCAGGCTCAGGGCGTTCGGAACCAGGCGCATGAACCCGAGCTTGTCGGCGCCGCCGGCGGCGATGGTCTTCTGCCGGTGCGACTGCACGAGCTGCAGCGCGGACATGGCGAAGGTCAGGGTGAACAGGGCCGAGGACATTACCGCGATGGACACGTGGATGATCAGCCAGTAGCTCTGCAGCGCCGGCACGAGGTGGCCCACGGGGGTCCAGAAGGCGATGGAGGCCGCGACCAGCATGATGATGGCCAGCCCGATCACAAACGTGCCCAGGAAGCGCAGGTCGCGGCGGATCAGCACCAGCAGGAAGACGGCCACGGCCACGAACGCGCCCGTCGTGAGGAATTCGTACATGTTGCCCCACGGCACCCGGCCGGCACCCAGCGCGCGGGTGATCACGCCTGCCGCATGAATCGCGGCGCCGAGGACGGTCAGCGCGACGGCCACCCGGGCGGGGGCGCGCCGCTCGCCGGCGTAGCGCATGCTGCCGTCGGCGGTCTGTCCCGCGCCTGCCGCGGTGCCGCGGCGGGAGGTGGCCGACGTCGGACGCTCGGCACGGCCTGCCGGTCCGCTGACGTCCGCATCGGAGCGGGCGACGTCGGCTCCGGCGGCCGCCGCGCCGACACCGACGGGAACCCGCGCGGCATCGGCCTCGGCCGCCCCGGAGAGCTCTGCGGCCTTGAGGTCCACCGCGCGCAGCGTTTTGCTGCTCTTGGCCAGGTCCCAGGCGAAGGCGATGAACGCCACCGTGTACGTGCCGGCGGCCAGCAGCATGAACAGCTCGCTGTACTGGCCCATGGTTTCGTTGATCGAGAACGGCATTACTGGTCCTTCTTCGACTCGGAAGAGCCGGCTGTTGACTGGATGAAGTCTTCTGCGGGTTGTTCAGGAGAGGCGTCTGCGCCGCTGGCACCGTTCGCGGCGGTATCCGCCCGGTCATTATCCGCTGTTGCGCTGGGAGCGGGCTGGGAACCGGTTGGGGCGTCATCGCCCAACAGCCAATCGTCGGAAAGGAGCTTGCGGATGGCCGCGGCCTCCCCGGCCAGGCGGTGGTCTTCGCCGCGGGCCAGCAGACCGTACTCCACCATGGTCCGTCCGTCCTCGTGGGTGCCCGTGCGGACCCAGACGCGGCGGCGGTTCACGTAGAGCGAAGTCACCAGACCGGCGACGGCCAGGAGCGCGAAGATCAGGGCGTAGAGCTGTCCGGGGTTGTGGTGGATGTCCACGCCGATGTAGCGCTTGACGCCGTCGAAGCTGATGGAACCCTTGCCGTTCGGCAGCGTGTAGCTGCTTCCGGGCGCCAGGACGATGCCCTTCGTGTCCAGGTTGCGGGCGTTGAGCGGCGTGAGCTTCTTGACGTCGAGCTCGAAGACGTTTTGCGGGGAGCCCGCGTCGAGGCCGAGGTCGCCGAAGTAGGAGTTGAGCGTCAGCTGCGGGTTGATGAGCTCCGGATCACCGCTGAAGGACACGCCCTGGTCGGTGACGAACGCCGTCGGCAGGAAGAACCCGGCGAAGGCGAGCTGTTCCGGTTTGGCGTCCGGGACCTTGATGACCACGGAGGAGTAGTAGTTCTCGCCCTGGAGCTTGGCGACCACGGGACCTTGCATGGCAACGTTGCCGGCGCCGTCGCGGATGGTGACCACGGGAGCGTAGCCGTTGCCCGTGAGGTACACGCTGGTGCCGCCGAGGCTGAGGGGGTCGTTGACCTTGAGCACCTCTTTCTTGGCGGGTGCGTCCGGGTTTTCCTTCGTGGTCACGGCGGCGGTGAAGTCGATGGGCTGACCGAACTTGCCCTTCGATTCACGGTCGAAGGTGATGTCGAACTTGTCCAGCTGGACCGAATAGGGCTGCAGCTGGCTGCTCTGGAAATTGGTGCCGGGGGTGAACTGGTCGTACCCGACGAGGGTGTTGACGAACGTGTCCCCCTCCACCAGGATCCGCTGCCCGCTGTAGCCGAAGAGGCCGCCGGCCGCCACCGAGACCAGCACCCCGATCAGCGCGGTGTGGAAGACGAGGTTGCCGACTTCCTTCAGGAAGCCGCGCTCGGCACCCAAAGACGGGCGGGCGCCGTCGCGGTCCCGCACGTCGACGCGGTATCCGCGCTTTTTCAGCAGCTCGGCGGCGTCGGTGATGGCGGCCGACGCCGGGATCCCGGCGTCGGCCGGAATCACCAGGGTGCCGTATTCGGGCAATCTGGACAGTCGGGCGGGGGTGCGCGGGGGCTGGGAGCGCATCGCCTTGTAGTGCGCGATGGCGCGGGGGATCACGCAGCCGATCAGCGAGACGAACAGCAGGATGTAGATCGCCGAAAACCACGCCGAGGAGTAGACGTCGTAGAGCTGCACCGAGTCCAGGATCGCGCCGTAGTCCGGGTGGTCCTTGATGTACTGCGTGACAATCGCCGGGTTGGCCGGGCGCTGCGGGAACAGCGAGCCGGGCACGGCGGCGACGGCCAGCAGCAAGAGCAGGAACAGGGCTGTGCGCATGCTGGTCAGCTGCGTCCACGCCCACCGGAGCATGCCCAACGGACCCAGGGTGGGCAGGACGGCCTCGGGCTTCGGGGACTTCTTCTTTTCGTTCACGCGCTCGCTCATCAGATTGGCAATTTCACATCGGTTTGGAACCAGTACTGCAACCCGGAGACCCAGGTGCCCCACACGCCGCTCGCCATCAGGATCCCGAGCAGGATCAGGATGCCGCCGCCGGTGCGCTGGATGGCGAGCCGGTGGTTGCGGAAGAAGGACATCACGCCGATGCCGCGGCGCACGGCCAGGGCGATCAGCAGGAACGGGATTCCCAGCCCAAGGCTATAGACGAACGCCAGGAACGCCCCCTTGGCCGCCGAGGAGCCGCCGGAGAGGCTAAGCAGCTGGACGGCCGAATACGTCGGACCGATGCACGGCGCCCAGCCCAGCCCGAAGGTGATGCCCAGCAGGGGCGCGCCCCAGAGGCCGGCCGGCGGTTTGGCGTGGATTTTGGCATCGCGCTGGAGCCAGCCGAAGCCGCCCATGAACACCACGCCCATGACGATCACCAGGACGCCCAGCAGCTGGGTGATCCAGGTGTTCTGCGAGCCCGTGATGACGCTGCCCAGCTGCCCGAAGGCGCCGCCGAGCAGCACGAAGATCACGGAGAATCCGAGGACGAACAGCCCGATGCCGGCCAGCATGCGCCCGCGCCTTTGCTTCTGCAGGTCGACGCCGGTCAGTCCCGTGACGTAGCCCAGGTATCCGGGCACCAGCGGGAGGACGCAGGGCGAGAGGAAGGAGACCAGTCCGGCCAGCAGCGCGACAGGAATGGCAAGCAGGAGCGATCCGTTCAGGATGGCTTCGGCGAAGGGGCTGTTCACAGTGGGGCCGCGCTACTCGGCCACGGCGGCGGCAATGAGGGACTTCAGGGTGCCCTGCTGGATTTCGCCCAGGACCCGGGAGGCGACGCGGCCCTGCTTGTCCAGCACGAGGGTGGTAGGCACGGCACCGGGCGGCACGAGTCCGGAGACGGCCAGCAGCACGGCGCCGTCCTTGTCATTGAAGCTCGGGTACGTCAGGTTGAAGGTCTTGTCGAACGCGTCGGCCGTGGCCTTCTCATCGCGCAGGTTGACGCCGAAGAACTGCACGCCCTTGGTCTTGAATTCCTGGTTCAGCGCCTCGAGGGAGGGCGCCTCGACCCGGCAGGGGGCGCAGGCGGCGAACCAGAAGTTCAGCACGGTCACCTTGCCGGGGAAGTCCGCCGACGTCACGGCCGTGCCGTCGAACAGCGTCCCCTTGAGCGCCACGGGACTCTTGCGGTCCGCGACGGCGAACTCGGTGACGGACCCGTCGCCGGCCACATAGTTCTTGTTATCCCCGGCCTTGGCCTGTTTGGCCAAGGCGTCGTCCTGGGCGCAGCCGGACAGCCCGAACACGGCGGCCAGCGCGGCCCCGCCGGCGGTCAGCACGCGGCGGCGGGACAAAGGAGTTTCTTCGCGGTGGTTCGCGGCCATGGTCAGGCTCCCGGGGTGCTGGCGGCACCGGGCAGCAGGGCGGCAGCGGGCTCGCTGTAGTCGACGCGCACGAGGCCGCCGGCGTCGTCGAACACCAGGGACGTCAGGGAGGTCAGCGTGCATTCGCGCTTGCGCGGGTCGTGCCACAACGGCCGGCCTTCGGCGCTGAGCCGCGTGGCCCAGATGGGCAGCTGGTGGCTGACAAGGATGGCTTCGGCCCCGTTGCCGCCCAGTTCGAGGGCCCGGACGCGCGCGTCCTGGACTGCCGCGATGACCCGCGCGGCCTGCTCCTTGTAGGGCTCACCCCACGAGGGCCGCAACGGGTTGTACAGCCGGGCCCAGTGTTTGGGCCGCAGCAGCTCCGCTTTGGAGACGTGGAGGCCCTCAAAGTAGTTGGCGGCCTCGATGATGCGGGCTTCGGTGGCAATCTCCAGGTCCAGGGCGTCGGCGATCGGCTGCGCAGTCTCCTGCGCGCGGGTCAGCGGGGACGCGGCGAGGTGGACGATCCGGGCCCCTTGCGCGGAACGCTCCCTGAAGTGTTCCGCCAGGGTGCGGGCCATCTCCCGGCCGAGTTCGGAGAGGTGGAATTCCGGCAGCCTGCCGTACAGGACACCATCGGGATTGTGGACCTCGCCGTGGCGGAGCAAATGAACAGTGGCTTGGGGCATGTCTACCAGTTTCTCAAAGATGCCGGTCGATCTGAAATCTTCTACAGGAGGTAGAACTGATGAGTTTGGAAAAATGTTCCCCGGAGTTGGAATAAAAGATGCAAATGCATGTTTATACTGGGTGAAGCAGTTAGTTGAGAGTTCAACCAATGATGCTTCAACTAGCGATCAGACGAACCACCGCAGTACCAACCCGACTCAAGGAGAACCACCATGGCACTTCCCGCAAACGTCACTACCGGCACCTGGACCCTCGACCCGTCGCACAGCGAGATCGGCTTCACCGTCCGCCACGCCGGCATCAGCAAGGTCCGCGGTCAGTTCACCGACGCTTCAGCCACCCTGGACCTCGCCGAGAACGTCACCGACTCCAAGGTCAACGCCTCGATCAAGACCGCAAGCTTCGACTCCGGCGACGCCAACCGCGACGGCCACGTCCGCGGCGAAGACTTCTTCGACGTCGAGACGTTCCCGGAGATCTCCTTTGTCTCCAACACCATCGTCCCCAAGGGCGACGCCTACGAGCTGCAGGGCGACCTCACCATCAAGGGCATCACCCGCCCCGTCGCCCTCGAGACCGAATTCAACGGCGTGGCCGTCGATCCCTTCGGCAACACCCGCGCCGGCCTCAGCGCCGAAACCACGATCAGCCGCAAGGACTTCGGCCTGACCTGGAACGCCGTCCTCGAAGCCGGCGGCGTGCTGGTCAGCGACAAGGTTGCCATCAACCTGGAACTGGCCTTCATCGCTCCCGCAGCGTAACCAGTATTCAACAGGTCCGGTCCCGGTCACTCCAGTCCGGGCCTGATGGCCGACGCCGGTCAGCCGGCTCCAGCGCCCTGCTTCATCTTCGCGATGAAGCAGGGCGCTGTTGTTTGCGCCGCTGCTATTTGCCGCTGTTGGGCGCCGCCGGCGGGCACCGGGACGCGGCTGCAGATTCCCTAGATAACAGGGAAACGGCGGTCTACAGTGAGAGCCATGAGCAACCCGAGTGATGTACCTCCGCAGCAGCCGGGCGCCCAGCCACCGGCGTCGGGCAACGTCCCGCCCGCGGGACCGCAGCAGCCCCCGGCCAACCCGCCGTTCCCTCCCGGTTATCAGGCACCGCCGCCGGGGTACCAGGCACCGCCACCGGGGTACCAGGGCCAGCCGGCCCCTGCCAGCGGATTCCGCTTTGAGATGCCGACCGACCGCCCCCGGAACTTCGGCGATGCACTGCCTGCGGGCGGGCTCTCCGGCATGTTCAAGGTCGCTGTAATGCCCACCGAGCTGAAGGTCTCGTACTGGATCTGGCTTATCGGCGGGCTCCTGGGACTCCTCGGTGGAATCATCGGGTTGTTCGGGTCCTTCGTTTTGATCGCCTTCGCGCCGGCAATCGGGCTCCTGGTGCTGTTGCTCGTCATCGTGGCGCTCATGCTGGCAACTGCTCAGATCATCCTGGCGATGAAGATGAAAGAAGGCCGGGAGTGGGCCCGCTTCGCCCTCACCATCCTTGTTGGCATCTCCTTGGTCCTGGCACTCATCAGTTCCGGCATCGCGGACGGCCGGGCGGGCGGAAACCTGCCGGGCTTCCTCATCAGCCTGGTGGCGACCGTGCTCATGTGGCTGCCGAACGCACAGGCCTGGTTTGTCGCCAACCGGGGCCGAATCTAGGCCTGCCGCCGCACAGGGCACGGGCCGGATCGTGGCAGCGCCAGGGCTCCACCGCCGCCACTCGCCGGCCACCGAATGAGGGTTGAGAATACCTCTCCGGAATGATCCGCACGGGGGCCAGCCCGCGGTACGGTTGAGCTAAACCATGCTGGGGGCAGGGCAGGATCTCTGATCCCGGTGGCCGATTCGATCGATCGACACGCAAAGGACCGCTTCATGAGCAACCCGCCAGTCCAGCCCCCACCCTCCGACGGCTCCGAGCCGGGCCAGGAATCCACTCCGGCCCCGCAGACGCCCCCGGCCTACGGCCAGAACGCCCCCCAGGCACCGCAATACGGCCAGCAGACACCCCCGGCCTACGGCCAGAACGCCCCCGAGGCACCGCAATACGGCCAGCAGACACCCCCCGCCTACGGCCAGAACGCCCCCCAGGCACCGCAATACGGCCAGCAGACACCCCCCGCCTACGGCCAGAACGCCCCCCAGGCACCGCAATACGGCCAGCAGACACCCCCGGCCTACGGCCAGAACGCCCCCCAGGCACCGCAGTACGGCCAGTCTCCCTACGGTCAGTCCCCCTACGCCCAGTACCCGTCCGAACAGCCGCAGGCTCAGGGCGCGGTTCCCCAGCTGGTCAATACTTCGTTCTGGCTGATCATCGCAGCCGGAGCCCTCTGGGTCATCTCGATGCTGGTGTCCCTGGGAACCCTGGACAGCCCTGCCGTCAGGGACATGTTCGAGCAGCAGATGGCAGCGAGCGGCACGAGCATCGATTTCGAATCCATCAAGGGTGTGCTGATCGGCACCATCGTGGTGTTCGCCGCCATCAGCGCCGGGCTGTACGCCCTCGTGGCATTCAATGTCCGCAAGGGCAAGAACTGGGCCCGCATCCTGGGCACCGTATTCGCCGCCTTGTCGGTCTTCAACATCATCCCGCTCAGCCTGGCCACCCTGGCGGCACTGGTCGGTATCGCGGCCATCGTGCTGCTTTACCTGCCCGCGGCAGCGCCGTACTTCCAGAAGCGGCAGCCCTTTGCCAACCCCTACGGACAGCCCGGAGCCCCGTTCGGGAAGTAGCTTCGCCAGTCTCTGCCCAGTAGGGAACCACCCAGCGGCGCGGGAGCCGGAAGGCTTCGCCGACCTTAGTCGGCGTCTTCCGGGTCCTGCGCCCTTTGTGCGTGGTAGGCCAGAATCTGCAGTTCCGTTGCCATGTCCACCTTGCGGAGGTTGACCCCAGGGGGGACCTGTAGCATCACCGGCGCGAAGCTGAGGATGCTCCGCACGCCGGCGGCAATCACCCGGTCGCAGACGTCCTGGGCCACAGCGGCAGGCAAGGCGAGGACCACCATGTTGGCGCCCGTCCGCTGCAATACCGGCTCAAGGTCGGCGGCGTCGCTGACCCGCAGCCAGCCGACCTCGCTGCCCACCACCATCTGGTCGGCGTCGAAAATTGCCACGATGTCAAAGCCCCGCGACTCGAATCCGCCGTACCGGGCCAGGGCCTTGCCCAGGTTGCCCGCACCGACGATCGCGACTTTCCAGTCATGCGTCAGCCCGAGCGCGGCCGCGATGTTGCGGTTGAGGTACTGGACCTCATAACCGACACCCCGGGTTCCGTAGGAGCCGACATAGGAGAGGTCCTTGCGCAGCGTCGAGGAGCTGACGCCGGAGGCCTCGGCCAGCGATTCGGACGAGACCCGGTCCACCCCCTCAGCCAGCAGTGTGGTCAGGGCGCGCAGATAGATGGTCAGCCGGGCCACGGCCGCGGGTGGAATCTGTTTGGCCGCAGTCCCGGCTCCCCCGGGGACAGCCCCGGGAGATGAATCCAGCGAAGTCACTATCTGCTCCATTGCGTCGCGTTGTGCTTCCCACTCTAGAGCCCCCGCGCATCACGCAACAAAGCACCCGCCGTCAGGAGGACTGGTCTAGGACCCGTTGCAGGGTCCGGGTCAGGCGGGCCTCGTCGATCTTCCAGAAATCCCGCTGGACACCATTGACCAGCACCACCGGGATCTCCTCGGCAAAGCGTTCCCGCAGCCCGGCGTCGTCGTCCACCGATTTCTCCGACCACTCTATTCCGAGCGCAGCGGTGACGCGGCCGACGGCGGCGCGCGCCTCTGTGCACAGGTGGCAGTCAGTTTTGGTGATCAGAACTACATCGGGGAAGGACGCGGGTTTGGCCATGCATCCACCGTAGCCCGGCGGCCACTCGGCGTCGACGCGCGGCGCAGTCCGCCCGGGGCCGGGGCCGTCCTGCCGTCGCGCCGCGCGCCACGGGGGCGGCCGGGGGCCGGTCATTGACTAGACTCGTGGCATGCCCGAGGAGAAATACGTCATTGTGGCCAATGAGCCTGCTGCATCGACGCAGCACGGCGAGGCCGCATTTTTCGACGTCGACAACACCCTCATGAAGGGCGCAAGCCTTTTCCATGTCGCCCGGAAGCTTCACCAGCGTGGCGCCTTCACGCTGCCGCAGGCTGCCGGGTTCGCCTGGAAGCAGTTCATGTTCGTACTGCGCGGCGAAAACATGGATGACGTCCATGCCGTCCGCGATTCGGCCCTGACGCTGGCCGCCGGCATCACGGCGAAGGATATCGAGGCGTTGGGCGAAGAGGTCTACGACGAGATGATTGAGTCGCGGATCTGGCCGGGGGCAAAGGCCCTGGCCGAACAGCATCTCCGGGTCGGGCGCAAGGTATGGCTCGTCACGGCGACGCCGATCGAGGTGGCCACGGTCATTGCCGCCCGGCTGGGCTTGACCGGGGCGCTGGGCACGGTGGGCGAGATCATGGACGGCTCGTACACGGGGCGGCTGGTGGGCGAGATCCTCCATGGACCGGCCAAAGCGGTTGCAGTCCAGCAAATTGCCGAGGAGCAGGGCCTGGACCTGAGCCGCTGCTGGGCGTACAGCGATTCCCACAACGACATCCCGTTGCTGAGCATGGTGGGGCACCCCGTTGCCATCAATCCCGACTCCAAGTTGCGCCGTTACGCCCGCGAGCACAACTGGCCGGTCTACGACTTCCGTGCCGGCCGGCGCGCCGCCACGTTGGGCTTCAAGGCCGCGACGGTCGGAGGGGCCATCTACGGCCTGTGGCGGGGGTTCTCCCGCTTCCGCGGCCCCAGCCGCTAGGCCGCCCGCGGTTTTCCGCTGCAGTTTCGGACCCGGGTTGCGGTTTCAGACCCGTGCGCCGCGGATCCGGGCCGCCTGTGTCCGATTCCGTAGCCCGTGTCCTTGATCCGGTGCGAAATCTTCCCACCGGGACGGGGCAAGAAAAATGCCCGCCGCCTGGAAGGCAACGGGCATTTCATGCATTTCGAAGTATTGCTACTTCTTATTGCGACGCTGGTGGCGCGTCTTGCGAAGCAGCTTGCGGTGCTTCTTCTTGGCCATACGCTTGCGACGCTTCTTAATAACTGAACCCACGAAAGTTCCTTACCGGCTAGATGCAGTACCTGCCTGTTGGGAAGTGTCCGCGGGCTAAGCAGCAGACTAAAACAACTGACAGGTTCTTACAATGACGTAAAACGTTCCTTAACAGGGTACCGCCTCTGCGAGGCACCCCACGACCGCGGGCCCCGTGCGGGACCCAAAGCAGTCGATTCACGCTGTGAATGTTGCCGCTGACTGTTCAGCCAGTTCCGGCGTGGCCGTCGTTCCGGTCGACGACGGCACCCTTGAGGTACTGTTCGACGGCGTTTTCCGGCACGCGGTAGGAGCGGCCGAACCGCACGGCCGGCATCTCCCCCGAATGCACAAGACGGTACACAGTCATTTTTGATACCCGCATAAGTTCCGCGACTTCGGCCACGGTCAAAAAACGGGCCTTGGAGAAGTTGGCCTCCGTAGACATTTCCCTATTCCTTTGCTCAAGCGAACGGCAGCCCCACCTGTTGACATGGCGGTGTGCCGATGCTGAGCCATCAAACAACCATGTGTTAGCAACACTAGTTGCTCATGGTGCCAAAGTGAAAGACTTCCTCAGGAATCCCCCCACGATTTCCGCAGGAATCTCGAAAAACTCGCAGCACCGGGCTCCTCCGGTTACCGACTCAGGCAAGCGTCCGCCGCGTGCGGGCCGAGGCGGCCAGCTGGCCAAGTACCGATGCCGTCACGTCCCAGTCCATGCAGGCATCAGTGACGCTCTGGCCGTAGACCAGCCCGTCGCGTCCGGCGCCTGTGACTGTGTTGACGGCGGCGTTGACCTCAAGGGTCTGCGCCCCGCCCACCAGGAAGCTCTCCAGCATGACGCCGGCGATGGCCCCGGCGGCGGCTCCGGCACTTTCCAGCTGCGCACCGATTTCGAGGGCGACCTCGGCCTGGCGGTGGTGGTTTTTGCCGCTGTTGGCGTGGCTGGCATCGACGATCAGGCGGGGGTTCAACTGCTTCGCGGCGAGTTTCGCCGAGGCTGCTTCAACGTCGGCGGCTGAGTAGTTGGGACCCTTGCGTCCGCCGCGGAGGATGACGTGGGTGTCCGGGTTGCCGGCGGTAGCCACAAGCGCCGCCCTGCCGTCGTCGTCGATCCCGAGGAATGCCTGGGCGGCGGCGGCGGCGCTGCACGCGTCCAGTGCCACCTGGAGATCTCCGTCGGTCCCGTTCTTGAAGCCGATCGGCATCGACAGCCCGGAGGCCAGCTGGCGGTGGATCTGGCTCTCCGTGGTCCGGGCGCCGATCGCGCCCCAGGCGACCAGGTCCGCGACGTACTGGGGGCTGATGGGCTCAAGGAACTCAGTGGCGGTGGGCAGGCCGAGGGCGGTGACCTGCCGCAGGAACGCCCGGGCTGCGCGGAGGCCCGCGGCGATGTCGTGGCTGCCGTCCAGCCGGGGATCGTTGATCAGGCCCTTCCACCCGACCGTAGTGCGCGGCTTTTCGAAGTAGGTGCGCATGACGATCAGCAGATCCTCGCGGTGCTTCTCCGCCTGGCTGACCAGCCTACGGGCGTATTCCAGCCCCGCCTTGGGGTCGTGGATGGAGCAGGGGCCCACGATGACGAGCAGCCTGTCGTCCACACCGTCCATGATGGCCCGGACCTCGTCCCGGCCCCGCCCGACCACCTCGGCCAGGCGGGCCTCCAAGGGCAGTTCCGCCATGAGGTCCTGCGGGGTGGGCAGCGGGGTGAACTCGCTGACGCGCAGGTTCGAGGTGGGGTGCTGGGTGCCGGTGGCTGCTTCGATGCTCATGTTCGGGTCCTGTTCCGGATGCGGAGCGGGCCCTGATCAGAACCCGCCGGAGAAATGGCGAAGGGCAGAGAATGATCTCTGCCCTGTTGGCTCTGAAGGAAAGTTGGATGCGTGTCAGTTAGACGCGGGCCCCTCCAGAGCCAACGAAAAATACGCATACCAACGGTTAGTCATAGCCTCGACCATAGCCCCGGAGCCGCGGCGGGGGCAAACGCCGGGCGTAACAATCCGCCGTCGCACCGGGCCGGGACGTACCTCCCGTCATCGGGCAACAGGTCAACGGTTCCTGCGGGCACCAGGCTGGTCGGGGACGCCCACGGGTCTGGCCCGAACGCCCTGGCGGCCACTGGGCCACACCTGCCGGGCCCCAGAAGCATGGCCATTAGAGTGTTCTGGAGCACACGCTTAAGATCCTGCAGAACCGGAGGCAGCCATGACGCAGACCGTCCCGTCCCGCAACCCCGAGGCTCCGACCACACCCGCGGCCACTGCGCCCGGCCACGCGGCCCCCGCATCCGGCCACGACACAGCCGCGGCCGCCCGCGGGCTCCCTGCCGCGCTGAAGCGCCGGGTGCCCAAATACGCCGACCTTGCGCCCCTGATGCAGTTCAAGAAGCCGGAGTTCAGCCGGGCTGCCAGGCTCCGCCGGGCCAGCACCATCTGGGACCTGCGGGACATGGCCAAACGCCGCACACCCCAGGCGCCCTTCGACTACACCGACGGCGCCGCCGAGGCCGAAATCTCCCTCCGCCGCGCCCGCCAGGCGTTCCTGGACATCGAGTTCCGGCCCGGGGTCCTGCGTGACGTCTCCAGCATCGACCTCAGCACCGACATCCTGGGCGGGCCGTCCCGCCTCCCGGTGGGGATCGCGCCTACCGGTTTCACCCGGATGATGCAGTCCGAAGGCGAATACGCCGGCTCCCAGGCCGCCGAAGCCGCCGGCATTCCATACACCCTCTCCACCATGGGCACGGCCTCGCTCGAGGACGTGGCCGCCGCCGCACCCACCGGCCGCAACTGGTTCCAGCTGTACCTGTGGACTGACCGGGACCGTTCCCTGGAACTGATCCAGCGTGCCGCCGCGGCGGGCAATGACACCCTCATGGTCACGGTGGACACCGCCGTCGCCGGCGCCAGGCTCCGCGACGTCCGCAACGGCATGACCATCCCGCCCGCCCTGACCCTCAAGACCGTCCTCGATGCGTCCCACCGGCCCGCGTGGTGGTTCAACTTCCTCACCCACGAACCACTGACCTTCGCATCCCTCTCCCGGTACACCGGCACGGTCGCGGACCTCATCAACTCCATGTTCGACCCCACCCTGACCTACGCCGACCTCGACTGGCTGCGCGAGACGTGGAAGGGCAAGCTCGTGGTCAAGGGCATCCAGACAGTCGACGATGCCCGCAAAGTCGTGGACCACGGCGCCGACGGAATCGTGCTCTCCAACCACGGCGGCCGCCAGCTGGACCGCGCACCGATCCCCTTCCACCTGCTCCCCGAAGTCTCCGCCGCCCTCAAGGCCGACCACAGCGACGCCGCGATCCTCCTGGACACCGGCATCATGAGCGGCGCGGACATCATCGCCGCCCTCGCCCTCGGCGCCGACTTCACGCTGATCGGCCGCGCCTACCTCTACGGGCTTATGGCCGGCGGACGGGCCGGCGTGGACCGCGCCCTCCAAATCCTCGAAAAGGACATGGAACGCACCATGGCCCTGCTCGGCGTCAGCCGGGTCGCGGACCTCACCCCCGAGCACGTGCGGATCCTCCGCACCTAGCGCACAGGCGCCCGCAAGGTCCGCCTGGTCCGCAGTGGGCAGAGCTGCCGGCCGCGGCGCATACCCGCGGCGGCATACGCAGCGGCGGGAAAGGTTACTTTTTGCGGCCGAACTTGGGCAGGTTGGCCAGGAGATCCGCGGCCCTGGTGGCCGCCCGGCCCACGGTCCGCCCGATCTGCTGGGGCATCTTGTCCTCCCATGCCGTCCCCACCGGAATGACGACGGCGGGGCTCAGCGGGCTGCCGGCCGGGCGGCCCGCCAGTGCAGCGGCGGGTTGCGCGGCGACCGGTTGCGGGACGGCCGGTTGCGCAACAGCGGCGGCGGCCAGGCCATCCGGGACGGCTGTGGGGCCGGTTTCGGGGTGGAGGGCTGCGGCCGCGTCCGCTGTCACGGCGGGGCCGACGTCGAATGCCTGCAGCCAGCTGGCAACCCCGGCGAGCGGCTTGGGATTGAGCGTGTAGTACCGCTTCTGGCCCTGGGCGCGCATGCTCACCAGGTCCGCTTCGCGGAGGACTTTAAGATGCTTGGAAATAGTGGGCTGGCTTGCTTCAAGCTCCTGGACCAGTTCCCCCACCGCTTTGTCCCCCTTGCGGAGGGCTATCAGAATGTCACGCCTGGTTGCCTCAGCAATGACGGCAAATACGTCGTCTGTCACCATGCCCTCCACACTAGCGACATATACGCCAGATGGCATCCACGAATTGGTGCCTTGCTGCCGGGCCTTGGGCCCGGTCGGGATTTAGTCGAACCAGGGGTCAAGTCCGTGCAGCGGAAACACCTCCTTGCGGGTGGCCATGATGGTGCGGTCCACCTCGTCGTTGGGGTCGAAACCCACTTCCCAGGACCGCCACCAGAGGTCCACGTCGTCGCCCATCGTCTCGGGGGGCTCCACGCCGAACTTGGCGCCGTACTTGTCTTTGACGTAGTTGCGCCAGTCCTCCGGAACCGGGGTGCGCAGCGGCACCGGGCGGCCGGCGGCGATGGCTATGAGGTGGCTCCAGGCCCGCGGCACCACGCTGACGACGTTGTAGCCGCCGCCTCCGGTCGAAATCCACCGGTTATCGCAGTAGCGGGCGGCGAGGTTGCCGATCGCTGTGGCGGCCTCGCGCTGGCCGTCCACACTGATGTTCAGGTGGGTCAGCGGGTCAAGCCGGTGCGAATCGCAGCCGTGCTGGCTGACGATCACTTCCGGTTCGAACGCACCAATGAGCTGGGGCACGACGGCGTGGAAGGCCCTCAGCCACCCGGCGTCAACGGTGCCGGCCGGGAGGGCGACGTTCACGGCGCTGCCCTGTGCGTTCGGTCCGCCGATCTCGTTGGCAAACCCGGTGCCCGGGAAGAGGGTCAGACCGGATTCGTGCAGCGAAATTGTCAGGACGCGCGGATCGTCCCAGAAGATGCTTTGCGTGCCGTCGCCGTGGTGGGCGTCGACGTCGACGTAAGCCACCCGCCGGACGCCGCCGTCGAGCAGCCGCTGGACGGCCAGGGCGGCGTCGTTGTAGATGCAAAAGCCGCTCGCGCGGTCCCGGGAGGCATGGTGCATCCCGCCGCCGAAGTTCACGGCCCGCACCGCGCTTCCGTCCAGGACAGCTGCGGCCGCCAGCAGGGAGCCGCCGGCCAGCCGGGCACTGGCTTCGTGCATGCCGGCAAAGGCGGGGTCATCCTCGGTTCCGAGGCCCCTGGCATGGTCGGGGGTGTCCGGGTTTTCGCTCACGCGCCGTACGGCGGCCACAAACTCCGGGCTGTGGACTGCGCACAGCTCCGCGTCGGTTGCGACGTCGGGAGCCGATACCGTGACGTGGTCCAGATCCAGCAGTCCAAGGCTTCCGGCCAGCTTCGCGGTGAGCTCCATGCGTTCCGGCGCCATGGGGTGGGAGTGGCCAAAGTTGTAGGCAGTCATGGCTGGGGCCCACACCACCGTCGTTGGCAGCGCGGTCTGAGCGAGTCCGGGCAGGAATGTCATCAATCACAGGCTACCCGAGCGGTCCCCGGCTTCCCGCGCGTGCACGTTGGATCCCCGGCCATTACGCGGTGTTTAGTGGTTTACTACTTGGGGAAGAAGTTTCAACCGAGGAAAAACATGACGCAAAGCCAGTCGAGGTCCACGAGCCCGGCCAACTGGCAGCCAGGCATGCCGGAGCGGGAAGGCCTGTGGATTTTCACACGCCTGCGCGACTTCATTGACGGCATCGCCAACAGCTCGCCTGCCCGCCTGGCTCTCTCGGCGTTCGGCGTCGTGATTCTGGTTTTCACCGCTTTGCTCTCGCTGCCCCTAGCTTCCGCGACGGGACAAGTCACACCACTGCATCAGGCGTTCTTCACCGCGGCGTCCGCTGTCTGCGTCACGGGCCTGACCGTGGTCTCCACGGCTGTGCACTGGTCCTTCTTCGGCCAGCTCGTGATCCTGGTCGGCATTTTCGTGGGCGGCCTGGGTACGTTGACCCTCGCGTCGCTGCTGGCGCTCATGGTCAGCAAGAGACTCGGTGTCCGCGGCAAGCTGATCGCCCAGGAGGCCATGAATGCCGGCCGGCTCGGCGAAGTCGGTACGCTGCTCCGGATCGTGATCGTGACCTCCGTGGTGATCGAGGCCGCCCTGGCGCTGACTCTTATCCCCCGCTTCCTGATCCTCGGGGAGAGCTTCCCGCAGGCCGTCTGGCACGGGATCTTCTACGCCATTTCGTCGTTTAACAACGCCGGATTCACGCCGCATTCGGACGGAATCGTGCCGTACGAAACGGATCTCTGGATCCTCGTCCCGCTGATGCTCGGGGTATTCCTGGGCAGCCTGGGCTTCCCGGTGGTCATGGTGCTGCACCAGAACGGGCTGCGGTGGAAGAAGTGGAACCTCCACACCAAGCTGACCATCCAGGTCTCCTTCATTCTCCTGGCCGCCGGCACGGTCCTCTGGGGTTTCCTGGAGTGGGACAACCTGCGCACCATCGGGGACATGGACCTCGGCGACAAGATCACGCATGCGCTGTTTGCCTCAGTCATGTTGCGCTCCGGCGGCTTCAACCTGGTGGACCAGAACCACATGGAGTCCACCACCATGTTGCTCTCCGATGCCCTCATGTTCGCCGGCGGCGGTTCCGCATCCACGGCCGGCGGCATCAAGGTCACCACCATCGCCGTGATGTTCCTGGCGATCGCCGCCGAGGCCCGCGGCGACGCGGACGTGAAAATCTACGGCCGCACCATCCCCGAGGGCACGATGCGCGTGGCCATCTCGGTGATCGTTGCCGGCGCCACCCTTGTCTCGGTCTCGGCCCTCCTGCTCCTGCACATCAGCCATGCCTCCCTGGACCGGGTCCTGTTTGAAACCATTTCCGCCTTCGCCACGGTGGGCCTCAGCACCAACCTCAGTGCAGAGTTGCCGCCGTCGGGGGTTTATGTCCTCGCTTTGCTCATGTTCGCCGGGCGCGTCGGGACGGTCACCCTTGCGGCCGGCCTCGCCCTGCGCCAACGCAGCCAGCTGTACCACTACCCGGAAGAGAGACCGATCATTGGCTAGTTCCTCAGGCGCCGTCAACCGCCCCGCCCACAACGCCCCTGTGCTGGTGATCGGGCTGGGCCGTTTTGGTGCGTCCACCGCAGAGCAGCTGGTCAAGCAGGGCCGGGAGGTCCTTGCCATTGAACGCGACCGCACCCTCGTCCAGAAGTGGGCGAGCGTCCTGACGCATGTGGTGGAAGCCGACGCCACCAACATCGATGCCCTCCGCCAGCTCGGCGCCCAGGAATTCAGTTCCGCCGTCGTGGGCGTGGGCACCTCGATCGAATCCTCGGTGCTGATCACGGTAAACCTCGTGGACCTCGGGATCGAACACCTCTGGGTCAAGGCGATCACGCCCTCGCACGGCAAGATCCTCACCCGGATCGGCGCCAACCACGTCATCTACCCGGAGGCGGACGCCGGCGTCCGCGCCGCGCACCTGGTCTCCGGGCGCATGCTGGACTTCATTGAGTTTGACGACGACTTCGCGATCGTCAAGATGTACCCGCCGCGCGAGACCGTGGGCTTCACCCTCGATGAGTCCAAGGTCCGGTCCAAATACGGCGTCACGATTGTCGGCGTGAAGTCCCCGGGCGAGGACTTCACCTACGCGCGGCCGGAAACCAAGGTTTCCTCGCGGGACATGCTCATTGTTTCGGGGCACGTGGACCTGCTCGAACGGTTCGCTGCCCGCCCCTAGCCCGCAGCCGGAGCCGGCCGCGGGAACTGGAGCCCGCGGCGGCTCCGGAACCTGCAGCAGCCCCATGGGCCGCCCGGGCCGGCTCAGGCGAGCTGGCGGGTGATTTCGGCTGCGCGCTCAGCCGCCGCGCGGGCGCCGTCGGCGATGATGGCCGGCAGTCCGCGCTCGTCAAACGTCGCGATGGCCCGTTCCGTGGTGCCGTTCGGGCTCGTGACCGCCTTGCGCAGCGCGGCGGGATCCGCGCCGGGCTCGGCCAGCATGAAGCCCGCCCCGGCGACGGTCTCGCGGGCCAGCAACAGGGACAGCTCCGGGTCCAGGCCCAGTTGCGCCCCGGCCTCGGCCATGGCCTCCGCCAGGTAGAAGGCGTAGGCCGGGCCCGAGCCGCTGATCGCGGAGAGTGCGTCCACCTGGTCTTCGGGGATCTCCACGACCGTGCCGGCGGCCGCGAGAATGTCCTTGGCGCGCTGGAGCTGCCCGGCGGAGCAGTTGGTCCCGGGCGAGACGGAGACGACGCCGCGGCCCAGCTTCGCCGGAGTGTTCGGCATTGTGCGGATGACGGGCTGGCCGGCCGGCAGCGCCGCCTCGAGCTGTTCCAGGGACACGGCGGCGGCAACGCTGATGACGATTGTGTCCGGAGCCAGGGAGCCGCTGATTTCCCGGGCCAGGTCCGCGATCCCCACGGGTTTGACGCCGAGGATCACGACGCCGGAGCCGGTGGCGGCCTGTTTGTTGTTGTCGGGCTCTTCTTCGCCCGCGATGGCCGTGATCCCGTGGTGGCGCTGGGCCAGCTCGGCCGCGCGCTCGGCCCGACGGACGGTCGCGACGATGTCGCCCGGGTCGACGCCGCCGTCGATCAGCCCGCCCATGATTGCCTCGTTCATTGACCCACAGCCCAGGAATGCGATTCGGTTGCTCATGTCCCCATCATTGCAGTCTGACGTGATTCCCAGCCAGCTCCCACCTTCAGCGCAGTCAGCGCACAACTTTGGAACCTAACGTTGTAACTACCTCATTGAGGGTGCGAGTGATGCAGCAGGCATGCGGATGCCTGCGCGGCACCGGTGGTTGCAGCGGGTTTTCCCATTTTCCCGCAGCGGACCGCCGGTGCCTTTGCCGTTTAATCCACCCTTGCCGTTTTGACCCATGGCGGAGCTGGCCGCAGCCCCGGGCGACGCCGTCGGATTGCCAGCAAACGTACAGGGAAATCTCGCCGGGCGCCCAAGATCGGCCATTACCTTGGAAAGTGCCTCAACAGGTGCGAGTGATGATAGCCGGTTCCCCCCGAGCCGGCGGTGCGCCGGGCGATTCGCAGCAGAGTTCCCCCAAGTCCTGCTCCGGATCGCCCGGCCCTACTCGTTTAACCGGCGTGAACGGGCCCGCACCGGGGGCCCGGTCCGGACCCCGGTTCCTAGCCGTCTCCGTCCCCGCCGAACGCCGGGCTGCGGAGCTTGCCTTCCAGGAACCGGCGTTCCGCGGCGCTGCCGGCAAGCGCCAGGGCCCGCCTGTAGCCTTCGACGGCCTCCGGATAGCGGCGCAGGCGCTCCAGGAAGTCGGCGCGGACGGCGTGGACGAGGTAGTAGTTGTCCAGTCCCAGGCCCTCGACCGCCGCCAGCGCAGCAGCGGGCCCGTGCAGTTCTGCCAGGACCACGGCGCGGTTCAGCGCCACGACAGGCCCCGGCGCGACGGCCAGGAGCTGGTCATACAGCTGCAGGATCTGCGCCCAGTCGGTGTCCCCGGCGGTCGCGGCGTCGCTGTGGACGGCGTTGATCGCCGCCTGCAGCTGATACGGTCCGGGCCGGTTCCGGCGCAGGCACCGGCGCACCAGCTCACGGCCTTCGGCGGCCAGGTCGCCGTCCCAGCGCCCCCGGTCCTGGGCCGCGAGCAGCACCAGTCCCCCGTCGGGTGTGAATCGCGCGGCACGGCGGGACTCGATGAGCAGCATCAGCGCCAGCAGTCCCGCCGCTTCCGGCTCGTCCGGCATCAGCGACGCCAACAGCCTGCCGAGCCGGATGGCTTCCGTGCAGAGCTCCGTGCGTTCCGGGCCGTCGGCGGGGCCTGCGGTGTAGCCCTCGTTGAAGATCAGGTAGACCACCGCCAGCACCGATTGCAGCCGTTCGGGCAGCTCGGCGCCGTGCGGGACCCGGTACGGGACCTTGGCATCCCGGATTTTCGCTTTCGCCCGGACCAGCCGCTGTGCCATGGTCACCTCCGGGACCAGGAAGGCCCTGGCGATTTCCGCCGTCGTCAAGCCACCCAGAAGCCGCAGCGTCAACGCCACCCGGGCGGACCCGGCCAGGGCGGGATGGCAGCACGTGAAAATCAGCCGCAAAGTGTCGTCGTCCACGTCCTCGACCCCTGACTGTTCCGCCAGGAACTGCTCTTCGGCGGCCGGCGCGGGTCCGGTCCCGGACCGCGCCGCCGCGAGCAAAGCCGCCTGTGCGTGCTTGTCCTCGCGTGAGGCTTCCCTCCGCAGCCGGTCGATCGCCCGGTGCCGTGCCGTCGTGATGATCCAGCCGGCCGGGCTGGGCGGGATGCCGGCCGAGGGCCAGTGCTGGACCGCAGCGGCAAAGGCATCCTGGACGGCGTCCTCGGCAATATCGATGTTCCCGAACGTCCGCGTCAGAACGGCTACGGCGCGGCCGTATTCGCGCCGGAAAACCCGCGCAATGTCCGCCTCGGTCGCTGCCTCATTTGCATAACGGTCACCCACAGCGGCACCCCGGCCCGGCGGCTAATGCTGGAACGGACGGACTTCAACGGGAAGTGTGGTGGCGCCGGCCAGCTTCCGCGCCCAGCCAAGGGCCGCGTCCAGGTCCTCGGCCTCGATCACGGTGAATCCGCCGAGGTGCTCCTTGCCTTCGGTGAACGGCCCGTCGGTCACGAGGATCTCGCCGCCGTCGGGCCGCAGGACCGTCGCGGACTCTGCCGGGTGGAGCCCCGCGGCGAACACCCAGGCCCCCGCCGCCTGCATTTCATGGTTCAGGGCCGCCAGGTCACGCATGATGGGTTCGAGGAACTCAGGGTCCGGGGCAGGGCCGTCCGGCTGGTAAATGCTGAGCAGGTACTGCGTCATTTCGGGTGCCTCCTTGTCGAATCAGCCGGCGGTGTGCCGGCCTCTCAGCAATTACACGATCGAGGACGCTCCGGATCGACACAGTCCCGGCACCGTGGCTCACCGGAGTGGTCTCAGGAAGCTTTTGCCGGCGACTGGAGCCGCGCCGGCGGCTGCTCTGCCACATGCGGCGCGGGCTCGACCGGCCCCTCAAACACCAGCTGGTCCAGGCGGCGGAGGATGAGTCCCTCACGCAGGGCCCACGGGCAGGTCACCATGCCGTCGAATTTGAACATCTCCAGGGCCGCTTCCGCGACGAGGGCGCCGGCGAGGACCTGCGGCGCGCGGGCCTCGGAGACCCCGGGCAAGTGGAGCCTGTCCTCTATCTCCATGGCAGAGATCCGCTGCGCCCAGAGCCCCAGGTCGAGGGCCAGCAGCTCCCTCTTGACGTAGGGCCCGGCGCCGCTGGGGGCGGCCCCGGCAATCCTGGCGAGGGACCGGAACGTTTTGGACGTGCCCGCGACAAGGTTGGGCGGGCCCAGCTTCTCGAATTTGCGCACCGCGGGTTTGAGCGTGGAGCGGATGTAGCGGCGCAGCTCTTTGATGCTCTTGGCCGAGGGCGGGTTCTCGGGCAGCCAGTCGCGCGTCAGCCTGCTGGCGCCGAGCGGAACGGACATCGCCAGCTCGGGCAGCTCGTCCTGTCCGAGGGCCATCTCGAAGGAGCCGCCGCCGATATCCAGGTTCAGGATGGACCCGGCGCCCCAGCCGTACCAGCGCCGGACGGCGAAGAACGTCATGGATGCCTCCTCGCTGCCCGTGAGCTCCCGGAGGGTGACGGTGGTTTCATGCTTGACGCGGGCCAGGACGTCAGCGCCGTTGGTGGCCTCGCGGATGGCCGAGGTGCAGAACGCGAGCAGGTCGTCGGCTTTGTGCTTGGCCGCGAATTCCCACGCCTCGAGGACAAACTCGACAAGTTCATGCTGCCCCTCGTCGTCGATGTTGCCGTCGTCATCGAGGTACTGCACGAGCGACAGCCGCCGCTTGTGCGAGGCGTAGGGGACCGGACGGGCGCCGGGATGGGCGTCGACCAGCAGGAGATGGACAGTGTTGGACCCGATGTCGAGGACGCCTAGACGCATGCTGCCATTATTCCCCCCACGGACCGGTCGGCCTAGCTGCGACGGCGGTATTCGCGAAGAATACCGCCGTCGCAGCTCTGGCCGATCACGGGCTTAGGCAGGGTCGCTGTCCTGCGCCGGGCGGTCAGCGGACAGGTCAGTCGGCTGGGCAGCAGTGCCGTCAGCGGGCTCGTCCGTTGGCTTGAAGTCGCGGCGGATGTTGGCCACGCCCTCCGGGTCGATTTCAAAGCCGTAGGCGGCGCCGGGGTTGATCACCATGCCAAGTTCCGCGCCGAGGTTGCCGATGATCGCGGCGCCCTGCGTGCCCAGCACGTTCGGGGCGGCGGCGAGATACTGCTCGGTGACGCGGCTCGGGTGCGAGAAGACGGCCAGGACGGGCTTGCCGGAGGAGTTGGCGAGGACCAGCGGCTCCACCTGCGAGTCGGGGCCCTCCAGGGCGTCGGAGCTGACCACATAGACCTCATTGTTGAGGAAGGCCAGGATCACGTCCACCGGGTTGGCGTCCGGCTGCTCCCCCCGGGCGAGCTGCTCCTCGAGTTCGTTCAGCGGCTGGTTGTCCAGGTGTGCGGGCTGTTCAGTCATATTCCTACTCGATCACGTCCACGGCCGGTCCGCAAACGCGAAATCGCCGGAAACCTGCGGTTTCGCCGGTAATTTCCGGCGAATCGTCAGGTTTCCGGCGATTTCGGCGCGCTGGCCTACTTCTTGGCCGGGGCCTTCCGAGCGGGTGCCTTGCGGGCCGTCGTCGTGCGCTTGACCGGGCCCTTGGCCCGCTTTTCGGCGAGGAGTTCGACGGCGCGTTCCCGGGTCAGCTCCTCGATCGAGGTGGTGCGCGGCACCGTGATGTTAGTGATGCCGTCAGTGATGTACGGGCCGAACCGGCCTTCCTTCACCACGATGTTCTTCTCCGAGACCGGGTCCGGCCCGAATTCGGCCAGCGGCGGCACGGCGGCACGGGCGCCGCGCTGCTTGGGCTGCGAGTAGATCTCCAGCGCCGCCTCGAGCGTGATCGTGAAGATCTCCTCTTCGGAGCCGATGGAGCGGGAGTCCGTGCCCTTCTTCAGGTACGGGCCGAACCGGCCGTTCTGCACCGTGATCGGGTTGCCGTCGGCATCCTGGCCGAGCACGCGGGGCAGGCTCATGAGCTGCAGCGCCTCGTCCAGCGTGATGGTGTCCACGCTCATGGACGCGAACAGGGACCCGGTGCGCGGTTTGGCCTTGACGGGCTTCTTCGGCGGCTTGGGCTTGCCGTTCTTGTAGTACTCAACGGGCTGGTTGGCCAGCTGTTCCTCGGTCATCTCCGGGATGATCTCGGTCACGTAGGCGCCGTAGCGGCCGTTCTTGGCCACGATCGTGTGCCCGGTGTGCGGGTCCGCGCCGAGGACACGCTCCTCCGGGGCAGCGGTCTCCATGAGTTCGATGGCCTTGGCGGCCGTGAGCTCATCCGGGGCCAGGTCCTCGGGAACGTTGGCGCGGGCCGCCTCAACCACTTCGCCGGTCTCGGGATCCACCGTCGCGGTGGAGCTTTCCAGGTACGGGCCGAACTTGCCCACCCGGAGCGTGATCGCGTCCGTGATGGGGATGGAGTTGATCTCGCGGGCATCGATCTCGCCGAGGTTGTTCACGATGCTCAGCAGGCCGGGCTCGGAGTCCTCACCGAAGTAGAAGTGCTTGAGCCACGCCGGTCCGGCCGCCTGGCCGTTGGCGATCTTGTCCAGGTCCGCTTCCATGTCGGCCGTGAACTCGTAGTCCACGTAGTCGTGGAAGTGCTGCTCCAGAAGCCGGATCACGGAGAACGCGATCCAGCTCGGGACCAGCGCGGAACCCTGCTTCCGGACGTAGCCGCGGTCCTGGATCGTGGAGATGGTGGAGGCGTAGGTCGACGGGCGGCCGATGCCCTTCTTTTCCAGCTCCGCGGTCAGCGAGGCTTCGGTGTAGCGCGGCGGCGGCGAAGTCTCGTGGCCGACGGCGACAATGTCGGTGGCGGTGAGCGCGTCGTCCTTGGCCACGTTGGGCAGCCTGCGTGCTTCCTCGGACTCGTCGTCTCCGCGGCTTTCGTCCTTGCCTTCTTCGTAGGCGGCGAGGAAGCCGGGGAAGGTGATGACGGTGCCCGAGGCCGAGAACTCGGCGTCGCGGCGGTCGGCCGGGTCACCCACGGTGACGGCGCCGAGGCGGATCGTGGCGGTGGAGCCCTTGGCGTCAGCCATCTGCGAGGCGACCGTGCGCTTCCAGATGAGCTCGTAGAGGCGGAATTCGTCGCCGGAGAGCTGCTGGGCCACCTGGGCCGGGGTGCGGAAGGAGTCACCGGCGGGACGGATGGCCTCGTGGGCTTCCTGCGCGTTCGCTGCCTTGCCACTGTAGACCCGCGGCGACTGCGGCACGTACTCGGGGCCGTACAGCTCGGAGGCCTGGCGCCGGGCGGCCGTGACGGCCTCGTTGCTCAGCGCGGACGAGTCCGTACGCATATAGGTGATGTAGCCGTTTTCGTAGAGCCGCTGCGCCACCTGCATCGTGCTCTTCGAGGAGAAGCGCAGCTTGCGGCCGGCCTCCTGCTGCAGCGTGGAGGTGGTGAACGGCGCGGCCGGGCGGCGGGTGTAGGGCTTGGTGTCGACGGAGCGGACGCGGAAGTCGGCGTCCTGCAGCCCCGCCGCGAGCGAGGCGGCGAGTTCCTCGTTGAGGTGCACGGCGTTGCGGGAGGTGAGCTCGCCGTTGTCGTTGAAGTCCCGGCCGCTGGCGACCTTGGCGCCGTCGACGGCGGCGAGTTTGGCTTTGAAGGAGCCGGAACCGGCACCGAACTGGCCGGTGAGGTCCCAGTAGGAGGCGGCCTTGAAGGCCATCCGCTCGCGTTCGCGGTCCACCACCATGCGGGTGACGACGGACTGCACGCGGCCGGCGGAGAGGCCGCGGGCCACCTTGCGCCAGAGCACGGGGGAGATCTCATAGCCGTAGAGCCGGTCCAGGACGCGGCGGGTCTCCTGGGCGTCCACCAGGTCCTGGTCGACATCGCGCAGGTTGTCCATGGCGCGGTGGATGGCTTCCTTGGTGATTTCACCGAAGGTCATCCGGTAGACGGGAACCTTGGGCTTGAGCACTTCCAGCAGGTGCCACGCGATGGCCTCGCCCTCGCGGTCCCCATCGGTTGCGAGATAGAGAGCGTCGGCGTCTTTGAGCTGGGCCTTGAGCTCGGCGACCTTCTTCTTCTTGTCCGAGGACACCACGTAGTAGGGCTTGAAGTCGTTGTCGATGTCGACGGCGAACTTGCCCAGCGGGGTCTTCTTCAGTTCCGCGGGGAGCTCCGAGGGCTGCGGGAGGTCGCGGATGTGACCGATGGAGGCCTCCACTATGAAGCCTTCGCCGAGGTACTTGGCGATGGTCTTGCTCTTGGCGGGAGACTCCACAATCACGAGTTTCTTGCCGGTTTTGGCCTTGCTTGGCACGGTGCTCCTACAGAAAAAGGTGGCTCGGGCAGATGCGCCCATACCCGCCTAGTTCACCATATTTTGCAGAATCCCGCGCATCCGGCCGGAAATGACGGCCCGGCGGACGCGGCTTCCGGCCGCAAAAAGGCCGGGTCGCGGGCGGCCCCCGGGGGCGCCCCGGCTGCAGACCCGCGCCGTGCCCGCGACCGGTCCAGGCCTTCCCGGCGTCGGCCTCAGCCCTTGCCGGCGGCGGGCTTGCCGGGGGCGGCTTTTGCAGCCGGTCCGCGGTCGTCCGGAATCATCGACCACATAGTGGCCATGCGCTCGGCGCCCTCGGGCACATGGTCCGGATCCTCGAGTTCGTAGTCTCGCAGCAGGTCGAAGATCCGCCGCGTCAGTTCGGCCCGCTGCTCCGGCGTCAGGTACAGCAGGTTGCTGGCCAGTACCACCGAGGACGGGCCGTCGGCGGTGTCGCCGCTCTCGCGCCGGGCGTTGCGGGCCGTGGCGTAGGCACGGACCCGGCGGCGGTAGGCGTCGAGCTCCAGGTCCAGGACGGCGAGTTCGGGGCTGGCCACTCCCCCCAGAGAGTGGATGGTGAAATCTGTACCGGCGGCCTGCCAGCGCCGCTCCCGGGCATCCCCTGCGGTGGCCGCGGGAACCACGATGCCCCACTTCTGCAGTGCCCGCAGGTGGTAGCTCATGGCGCTGGGAGTCAGTCCGGTCTGCGCGGCAAGCTCGGTGGCCGTGCGGCTCACCTGGGTGGAATACAGCTCGGAAATGACCTCCAGCCGGGCGGCGTGGGCCAGGGCACGGATCGCCTTCGGGTCAGTGATTTCCACTTGCTTCTCCGGACGGTGCCGGCGCTTGGTGGCCGGCGGAGCCGTTGACTCCGCCGTCGGGGTTTCTGCGTTCACTCCTCCAGTGTATCCAGACCCGTCAAACTATGAAAGAAATGCTTGACATTTGTTTTGCCGCCGGGCTACGTTCCTGTTTATGAAACAGACACTTCATAAATTGCCGGCCCCCGCAACCGGCGTGCGGCCCCTGTGGCGCAACCGCGACTTCCTGATTGCCGGCACCGCCCGGTTCGTGGCGACGGCGGGGATGGGCGCCGTCGTCGTCAGCGTCATGCTGCATCTGCAGAACGCGGCCGCGGCCGGCGAAACGCCTGTCGCCGGGCCCTGGCTCGTGGCCTCCTACCTTTTGTGTTCAGCGCTGCCGCTGGTCCTGCTGGCCCCGTGGGCCGGCCGGCTCGCCGACACCATGGATTCGCGCACGCTGGCGACGGCGAGTTCCGCGGTCAGCGCCGCCGCCGTCGCCGGCATGGGGCTTGGCATGCAGTATCTGGAGAACTATCTGCCCGTGCTGTTTGCCATGACGTTCATGCTCGACGCAGCCCAGTCCGTGGCCAGCCCCACCTGGCAGGCCCTGCTGCCGCGGATTGTGGGCGAGGACCGCACGCCCCGGGCCATGGGGACCATGCAGGCGACCATCATGATCGCGGGCATGGCCGGCCCCGCCGCGGGCGGCCTGCTCAGCGGCTGGGGCGGGACCGGGCTGGTGTTCGCCGTGGCCAGCGGCTGCTATGTCGCCATGGGGCTCGGCGCGCTGCTGATCCGCACCCGCCGCGGCACGGCGGCCGAACGGGCCGGCCAGGCGAAGCCGGCGCTGCTGGACGGGCTGCGCTTGATCCGCCGGGACAGCCTGGTCTGGGCCCTGGTCCTGGGGGCGATGTTCTTCATCGTCGTCGGCGAAGCCACCAACGTGCTCGAGGTGTTCCTGGCCCGCGACGAACTTGGCGCCACCGAGATCCAGTACGGCCTCCTGTCCGCGGCCTTCGGCCTCGGGATGGCAGCCGGGGCCGCGATGGCCGGCAGGATCAGGACGCCACGGGTCCGGCTGCGCGTGCTGCTGGCCTCCATGACCGCAGCCTCGGCGTGCCTGGTCCTCACCGGGATGGTCCCGAGCGTGGAACTGCTCTTTGCCGCCTACACAGGGACGGGGGTGGCCTGCGGTGTCCTGAACGCCTGTTTCGGGGCGATCGCGATCCTGCGGATTCCGGAAAGCGGGCGCGGCCAGGCGATGGCGATTGTGGGCGGGATGACGCGTGCCGTCTCCATTGGTGCGCTGGCCCTGGGCGGCCTCCTGGGCGCCCTGGTGCCGGTGCGCGTCAGCTTCGTGCTCACCGGCGTCGTCGGGGCCGTGGTCGCCCTCGCCCTCACGGCGTACGTCCTGCCGCGGTTCGGCCGGGAGGATTCCGACTCCGGTACTGGTCCTGCGGCAGCCGGGGCTGCGGCAGAAGCGGCGTTGCCGGCCGCTACCGAACCGCCGTTGGCGGGCGCGGCCGCTGCCGTATCAGGCAGGCAGAAGGAAGCCGTCGCGGACGAGGTTCCCGACTTCTTCGAGCAGGCCAGTGCGGAACTCCGCGCCGTCGAACCCCTCGTAGCCGCCCAGCAGGGCCTCGAGGGCGCCGATGATCTGCCCGACGGACAGGTCGCCGTCGCACGCTGAGACGAGGCCCGCCAGCTCGGTACTGAGCAGGTTGGTGCGGCGCAGCCCGGCACCCTGCCGCAGCAGGATGACGCCGGGGTGTTCCGCGCCGGGGCGCTGGTGCCGTTCTTCGGTGACGTCCTCCGCGACCAGCAGGTGGGCGGCGGCCAGATCATGGCCGGCCAGCCAGTCGGCACGCTCGACGGCGGCGCCCAGGTGCGGCCCGACCGGTTGTTCGATCGGGTAGGTGATCTCCTCGAAGCGCGACAGCACCCGTCCGGCGCCGTCGGCAGGCCGCCGCAGCCAGATCATGCCGAAGCCGATTCCGGCCACATTGCGCGAGGCGAAGTCGTCCAGGTAGGCCGCGTACGAGTCCTCGTAGAGCCGGCGGTCGCGGCCTTCCGAGGCGTCTTGGAGCCAGGTCTCGGCATACTGCTCGGGGCCCACCTGCTCGCGCTGGATGAACCAGACGTCGGCGGCCGGGCCGACCCAGCTCTGGGGCCGGTCGGCCCAGCCGGCGCCCGCCGTGATCTCCCAGTTGCCCAGAAGCTGGGCCGTTCCGCCCGGGGCAAGGACCGAGGGCAATGCGCGGACCAGCGAGGACACAATCTCGTCCCCCGGCAGGCCGCCGTCGCGGTACGTGAACTGGTCCGTGGCGGTCTCGCCCAGGCTGCGGGGCGTAATGACAAACGGCGGGTTGGACACCACCAGCTCGAACTCCTGCCCCGCGACCGGGTCCAGCAGGGACCCGAGCCGCAGGCTGACGCGGGCATCAAGGTCGGCCGGGTCCAGGTGCAGTTCGGCGGCGTTGAGCAGCAGGTTGAACCGCGTGAACGCCAGCGCACGTTCGGAGATGTCCGTGGCGGTCACGTGCTCGGCGTGGTGCAGCAGGTGGAAGGTCTGGATACCGCAGCCGGTGCCGAGATCGAGGGCCGTGGCAACATGGCGGCGGGCGGTGACCTGGACCAGGGTGGTGGAGGCCTGCCCAATCCCCAGGACGTGGTCATGCCGGAGAACGCCAGCGCGCTGATGGGCCGCGAGGTCGCTGGCCACCCAGAGGTCCGCGCCGCCCGCACTGGTCCCGTCCTCCCCCACGGCCGGGTCCCAGCCGTAGGGCCTGAGGTCCACCTTCGCCTGGACCAGGTCCCCGCCCGAGGGCTCCACGAGACCAAGTTCCATCAGCCCCCTGGTACGGATGCCGGGGAGGGCGTCGTCGAGCGTCTCCGCGCGCTGCGGTTCGGACAGGAGCCAGAGACGCACGACGCCGGCGAGCGCCGCCGTCGCCGGCTCCCCGAGGGAACGCCCGGTGATGATCAGCGCCGGGATGAGCTGGTCCCGGCCCAGGGCCGAGTGCGCGGCCTCGCCGAGCAGCTCCGCGACCCCGTCCACGGTGTAGCCAACGGCACGCAGGTCAGCGGCCAAGGCCTCGAGGAGGCCGGGGAGGTCGCTGCGCGGAGCGTCCGGAGTATTGCCCGCCGTGAACGGGGTAGCCGGAGCCTGCGTTGAACGAGCCTGTGTTGAACGAGCCTGCGTGGAACGAGCCTGCGTTGAACGAGCCTGCGTGGAACGAGCCGGTGCGGCGGGGCCTTGCGCTGAGGAAGTCACCGGACAAGTTTAGTCCCCGGGGCCGGGCCCCCTTCATTCCGGAGGCCGTGCCCGGGTTTGGGCCCGGGCGTGGGCCCGGGCGATGCAAGTCCGGCTACAGCTCGGTCTCCGCATAGATTTTCAGGGCGTCCCGGACGATGGCGGCGCCGTCGGCACCTCCATAGTTGGCGGCGAACCTGGGATCGGCCACGTACATCTCGCCGAGCCCCGTCACGTACCCCTTGATGTCGCCATCGGTCGCTGGGCTGCCGCCCGCTGCGGGTGACGCCGGCGTGCCGGGGATTCCCCTAAGCCATTCGACGTGGCGCCGGGCCAGGTCCTGCGCCCGCGCGCTGTCCGCCGGAACCCCCGATGCCGCAGCAGCCGTCCAGTCGGCACCGAGCTGCCGGGACTGTTCCGTCCAGGCAGCCTTCTCCCCGGCCCCCATGCCGCGCCACCAGGCGTCCGACTTCGCATAGGCGTCCTTGCCCCACCGCTGCTCCACCTCTTCCTGGTACGTGGTGTGGTCGAAACCGTCGAACATTTCCTCCGCCATGATCTTTCCTCCCGTTTGCAATGCCTCGATGGTGTGACGGACCGAGGCAATCTGCCGCCCCAGCCTGTCCTGTTCCTGCAGCAGCCACGCCAAGTGCCGGCCCAGTGCATGCTCCTCGTCCGCCTCGTTGCCGAGCACGTCCGCGATCGCCGGCAGCCCGAGCCCCAAGTCGCGCAGGAGCAGGATCCGCTGCAGACGGACCAGGGACTCCTGGCCGTAGTACCGGTAGCCGTTGTTGCCGGTGCGGCTTGGCCTGAGCAGGCCGATGTCGTCGTAATGACGCAAAGTCCGGCCGGTGGTGCCGGCCAACTTCGCGATCTGCTGAACGGACCAGTCCATGCCTCCACCCTTCTGCGCCCTCGAGGCCCGCGTCCCCTGGACCCCGCTGTTCCCGTGCCGGCCGGCCGCTGCCGGCCGTCGCTTCGACTCTAAACTTTGACGCAGCGTCAAAGTCAAGGGTCCGCAGGGAAGGGTGCCCGGGACGTCGGCGCGGCCGGAGGGCAGCCCGCGGGACGGTAAGTTTGAGGCATGGTTTTCCCTTCCTCCCACGCCCCGGCCGGCCGCCTGGCCCGGCGGACACTGAGCGGCACGGCCGCCGCCGTCGTCGTACTGGCCGCGGCGGCATGTTCCCCGGCCGTTTCGATTGAAAGCGCCGACGTCCCGGCGTGGAAGGCCACTGCGCTGCCCTCCGCCCCGGGGACAGTGCTGGAGGATGCCGGCAAAATCCTGAACCGGGATCCGATCGTCCGGTCCGCTTCCGGCGTGCCCGCCGGCACCTACACCTTGACCATGACCTGCGACGGCGGCGGGAAGGCGTTCTTCGCCGTCAACCTGGACGGCAGCCAGTTGGCCGAAGCCGGTGCCGCCTGCAACGGCAGCCGCGAAACCGCCCGCATCAAAGTGCCCGCCGCGGGCAAGATCACGCTCAGCACGTCCAGTGTGGATGCCCCGCTTCTCTACGCCTACCACCTGGCGGCGTCCGAGTAGCGTGCGCCGCAGCCCGGTCCGCGGTGTCCGGCCCGACGCCCTCTGACGGCCTGTCCGACCCGGACCTTTGGCCTCTGGCGTTTGACCCCGGGCGGCCCTAATCTCAGGGTATGCCAACTGTGCCGGCGAGCAGGGTGCCGCGACGGCGCACCCCGGCGGCCGCCGTGGTGCTTTCAGTTGCGGTATTTCTCGGGACGGTCCTGTCCGGTTGCGCGTATGAATACAGCGCCGACCACTGGGACGATGAATCGACCTCCGCTGCCCCTCCGACCACTGACGCCGCCCTGCCCCAGGACCCCCATCTCAACGAGCCGGTGACGGGCGAGGAGCTGGATGACTGGGTCGATGCCGTGCTGCCCGACGCCGAGGGACAAGTCCTCCATACCGGTTTCGGGACGCTGGAGGCCGACGAGGAGCGGAAAGAGACGACAGCCCAGCTGCCCAAGGGTACGTACGCCGTGACCCTGGCTTGCCGCAGCACCCGCCGCGTGTCGTTTTCCATCGAGAACGGTGAGGACGAACTCGTGGACCTGAGTCTCCGGTGCGGGACGTCCAGGGTGAACGTGGTGCAGCTGGCCGCAGATGCGTCGCTCTCGATCAAAGTGGATGCCAACGCACCGGCGAACTTTGCGTACCGGGTGAGCCGCATCTGAGCGTGCCCGGCCGGCCGAAAGTCCGGATCGTGCCTCAGGCGGCGCAGCCCTCGGGGCACCGCAGGGTGTCGGGGCTCGCGGCGCACCCGGCGCAGTAGAGCGTGAGATTCCGGCAGGACGGATTCGAGCAGTTTTCGAACTTGCTTGTGGGTGCCGAGCAGCGGACGCATTTGCCGATGGTCTTGGCGTCCCCGCTGAACTCGACGTGCATGCGCTTGTCGAACACATACAGGGAGCCCTCCCACAGGCCCTGGTCCTTGAAGGCCTCGCCGTAGCGGACAATGCCGCCGTCGAGCTGGTAGACCTCCTTGAACCCGCGGTTCACCATGAGGCTCGAGAGCACCTCGCAGCGGATGCCTCCGGTGCAGTAGGTGACAACCGGTTTGTCCTTGAGGGCGTCGTATTTACCGGAGTCGAGTTCCTTGATGAAGTCGTGGGTGGTGGCGACATCGGGAACTACGGCGTCCTTGAATTTGCCGATCTGGGCCTCGAAGCCGTTCCGGCCGTCGAAGAACACGACTTCGTCGCCCTGCTGTTTCTTGGCTTCAATGAGTTCGTGGAGTTCCTCGGGTTTGAGGTGGGTTCCGCCGCCCACCACTCCGCCGGCGTCGACTTTGAGTTCGCCCGGGGCGCCGAAGGATACGATTTCGTCCCGCACCTTCACGCTGAGCCGCGGGAAGTCCGCCGCGCCGCCCTCCGACCACTTCACGTCGATGCCCTGGAAGCCCTTGTACTCCCGCGTCGTTTTGACGTATTGCTTCACGGCGTTCAGCTCTCCGCCGACCGTGGCGTTGATGCCGTCCTTGGAAAGGATGATGCGGCCGGTCAGTCCGAGCTTTTCGCACAGGGCGCGCTGCCAGAGCCGGACGGCGTCCGGGTCAGGCAGGGGGGTGAATCCGTAAAAAAGCACAATCCTGTTCAAAGCCACGCTTTTAAGGGTACTTGCTGGCGCGGACGGCCAGGCGACAATCACAATTGGATAAGCAAGCGGCTTCCCCCAACCCGGCCCCTGTTGCTTGTGGCACGGCTGGAATACGCTCATCACATGAGTCTTGACGCCATGGTTGAAGACACCACTCACCTGCTGGAAATCTGGGTTGCCGGATGGGCCGGTTGCCGCGGATACGAGACGCGCAGGGAGGGACGGTTCCCCGCGGCCTTACGCGCGGACACCACCCACGAATGGGAGTATTTCGCCTACGATCCGTCCGACGCGGAGTTCGAGGCGCTGGCTGCAAAGACGGCCGAAGTGCCGGCCCGGGTCCTCACCATCCTCACCAACGATGCGGCCCGGTACACGTTGCTGGGACAGCGGAACGGCCTCCATGTCACCTCGGCCTCCCAAACCATGATGATCGTGGACATGGAGACCCAGGATTCTGAGGACCCTTGGCTTTCGGACGACGACCTCAAGCTCGAGACCTCCCGGACCGACGGCGTCCACCACGCAGTAGTCACCGCCGGCGAGGACGTCGCCGCGAGCGGACGCGTGTTTGTGGTGGGACACACCGCCATCTTCGACAACATCGTGACGTCGGCGGCCTACCAGCGGCGGGGGCTGGGCAGCTTCATCATGAAGGCCCTGGCCGCCCAGGCGTTCGAACACGACGTCGACTCCGGACTGCTGCTCGCCTCCCTCGACGGCCAAAAACTCTATTCACACCTCGGCTGGCGCGAGGTGTGCCACGTCCTGATGTTGTCGACTTCCGACGAAGGTGCCGACCTGTCCGTGGGGTGAGGCGCGCTCCGTGGGTTGAAGCGCCGCTCGCGTCTGCCGTCCGGCGGGCGTGCGCCCGGGGCAACATGCCTGCCCGGCGGAAGGCCGCCGCGCCTGCCGGGCGATTTGAGGGCGGATGAAAGAATATGTGAGTGAACCCGCATGAGTCCTTGATTCCGTTGCTGGGCCGAGGTCCGGACCCGGAACAGTTGCGTCATGTGCGGACGATCCCCGCCCGCCAGGCCGTTAATGCGCCGTGGCCGGAGTGGTCCCACCCCGATCTCGTGGCAGCCTACGGTTCCCTGGGCATCCACGAGCCCTACCTTCACCAGGTCCGGGCCGCCGAACTGGCCCACGCCGGAGAGAACGTGGTCATCGCCACCGGCACCGCGTCCGGCAAGTCCCTGGCGTATCAGCTGCCGGCCCTGGACGCGATCCACCGTTCCGAGCTCAAGGTCCTGTCCGATCCCGGGAAAATCCACGACGACGGGGCTGTGACCCTCTACCTCTCCCCGACCAAGGCGCTCGCAGCCGACCAACTGGCAGCGATCAGGGCACTGAAGCTCCCCACAGTCCGGGCAGAAACCTACGACGGCGACACCGATCCCGCTTCCCGGCGCTGGATCCGGGACCATGCGAACTTCATCCTGGCAAACCCGGACATGCTTCACTTCGGCATCCTCCCGAACCATGCCTGGTGGGCGAGGTTCTTCCGGCGCCTCCGCTACGTGATCGTGGATGAGGCCCACAGCTACCGCGGCGTCTTCGGCTCCCATGTGGCAAACCTCATGCGCCGGCTGCGTCGGATCTGTGCTTACTACAGCCCGGGCGGCTCGCATCCCGGACCGGTGTTCATTGCGGCGTCCGCCACGGCCTCTGAACCCGGGCAGTCCTTCGGCCGGCTGATCGGCGCACCGGTACGGGCCGTTTCCGAAGACAGTTCCCCCCACGGGTCCACCACGGTGGCGTTTTGGGAGCCGGCACTGACCGAACTCCGGGGCGAAAACGGCGCCAAAGAGCGCCGGACGGCCGTCGCCGAGACCGCCGACCTGCTGGCCAACCTGGTGTCCTCCCGGACCCGGACCATTGCGTTCATCAAGTCCAGGCGCGGGGCAGAGACGATTTCCTCCATCGCCAAACGCCTCCTCGACGAGGTGGACCCCAGCCTGCCGCAGCGCGTGGCCGCCTACCGCTCGGGCTACCTGCCGGAAGAGCGGCGGGCCCTGGAAAAGGCGCTGCGCTCGGGTGAACTGTTGGGCGTCTCGAGCACGTCCGCGCTGGAGCTGGGCATCGACATTTCCGGTCTCGACGCCGTCCTGGTCGCAGGCTGGCCGGGCACCCGCGCGTCGCTGTTCCAACAGATCGGCCGGGCAGGACGCGCCGGGCAGGACGCGATCGCGGCCTTCGTGGCCAGCGACGACCCGCTGGACACCTACTTGGTGAACCACCCCGAGGCGATTTTCGACGTCTCGGTGGAGGCCACGGTCTTCGATCCCTCCAATCCATATGTTCTGGGCCCGCACCTGTGCGCGGCCGCCGCGGAACTGCCCCTCGGGTTCGCCGAACTGGAGCTCTTCGGGGCCACCGCCGAGAAGCTGCTGGACCGGCTGGTCCTGCAGGGCTACCTGCGCAAACGGCCGGCCGGATGGTTTTGGACCCATCCGCAAAATGCCGCAGCCATGGTGAACCTCCGGGCCGACGGCGGAGGTCCGGTGAGCATCGTGGATGCCGAGACGGGCTCCTTGCTCGGCACCATGGATTCGCCGCAGACCCACTACCAGGCCCACACCGGCGCCATCTATGTCCACCAGGGCGACAGCTACGTGGTGGAAGACCTGAATGAGGACGAGCACTGTGTGGTGGTGCGCCGGGCGAACCCCGACTACTACACCACCGCCCGGGACGTGACCCAGATCGAGGTCCTCGAAACGCAACGCACCACCCAGTGGGGCGATGTGGCTGTGCACTTCGGCGATGTGAAAGTGACAACCCAGGTGGTGTCCTTCCAGCGCAAGGCGTTGATTTCGAATGAGATCCTCGGCGAAGAACCGTTGGAATTGGGCGCCAGGGACCTGTTTACCAAGGCAGTCTGGTTTGTTGTGGACAACCGCTCGCTGACCGGCGCGGGGCTCATCGAGGCACAGTTCCCCGGCGCGCTGCATGCTGCCGAGCACGCGGCCATCGGCCTCCTTCCGCTGGTGGCCTCCAGCGACCGCTGGGACATCGGCGGAGTGTCCACGGCCATCCACGCCGACACTGGAGTGCCCACCATCTTTGTCTACGACGGCCATCCCGGCGGGGCCGGGTTCGCCGAACGCGGCTACGACAAGGCCAGGTTGTGGCTGACCGCCACGCGCGACGCCATCAAGGCCTGCGAATGCGAGTCCGGCTGCCCCTCCTGCGTCCAGTCACCCAAGTGCGGCAACAAGAACAACCCGCTCGACAAGGACGCCGCCGTCACACTGATCGATGTACTGCTCCAGGACGCCGGCGACCTCATGCACGCCGGCAATCCCGGCACAACGGCGGCCGCGGCCGGGACCTCGGAAGATAAGCCCGCCCAGCCGCTCCGCGCCTGAACACCTGTCCCGGCGACCCGCCGGAAACGAAGCATCATTCACCGTGCGGACCCGTTCCCGGCCGCGGGGGGTCCCGCCCTGGCCCGTCCCGTGGCCGCCCCGAGGAACGGACCGGCGC
Source organism: Arthrobacter sp. 131MFCol6.1 (assembly GCF_000374925.1). GTDB lineage: Bacteria > Actinomycetota > Actinomycetes > Actinomycetales > Micrococcaceae > Arthrobacter. Next base: position 13,645 of record NZ_KB895548.1, on the reverse strand, counting down.
CGAACTCGGTGCGGACCTGAACCGTGGCGTCCGGTCCTTCAGCACAGGCGGCCAGCGTGGCGTTGTTCTTCAGCGCGACCTCTCGAGCCACAGCGCAGGGCTCGCCGGGCGTGATCCCCCGCGCGGCATCCGCGGCAGCCAGCGCCGCCAGATCGGCAGCCGCCGCGGCCCTCGACGCCGCGACGGCCGACTGGGCCAAAAGCAGCAGCAGGGCCAACGCCATGATGACCGCCAGCCCGAGTCCGAGGGCCAGCACGGTCCCCGACCCCCGCTCTGAAGACGTACACCGGTGCCGGGCGCGGGCAGGATCCGGGCTCCGCGGTCGCGGCCCGCGGGCCCGGACACGCGACATCACGTGCCGCCCTGCCACGGGGACCGGGAGACGCCCTTCAGTCCGGACTCGTCCAGCCCGGGACGTTGCTCCGCGCCAGGGGCCTCAGCACGCGCCCACGCGCTGGCGCTGAGGGCCCAGGGAACCAGGGACCCAACAGCCCCGGGGACGCGACCGGAAACGGTGACCCTGTGCAAATCGCCGTCGCGCGTCACCTCGGAGTCCGCCGTTTCGCCGGCGAGACGGCGGACAATCTCACCGACTTCGCCGGCCGCGGCTCCCCTCGCCACCGCCCGGGCACCGCCACGGGCCGCCTCCTCGACGCGGAGCTGCATCACCCCGGCAGCCGAACCCGCGAGCAGCACGGAGAGCAGGAGGACGACCGAGGGCAACGCGACGGCGAACTCAGCGGTGACGGCCCCGCGGCACTCCGCCGTTGGCGGCGGCTCCCTCCGGCCGCCGCTCCCCCGGGCGTGCCAGAGTCCGTTCATGGCAACGTGAGCGCTGTCCGGATGAGGTTCAGGAGGAACCCGCGGACCTCATCGCTGCGCATGATGAACACTAGGACCCCGGCGAAGCCCACGGCGGCCAGGGTTGCGATGGCATATTCAGCGGTAGCCATGCCCGCCTGCGCGGCCGGCGGCCCTGTGCGTCCCTGCGGTTGAATGGGAACAACCGAGCGGGCGCCGGGGTAGATCTCATAGACCTTGGCAACGCCGCCCTCCCCTGCTTCAATGCGACGTGCAGCGGGAGTGTCCTGATTTGTTGACATCTGCTTTCCTTCCACGGGACACCGGCGTGATCGCCGGCTGATTCGACTCTCCCGGCTTGTACGCCGCGTCATAAGCCCCGATGGCAGCCAAGTGGAAAACCTGCCCGAAAATGCCGTCGTGGCTGCCTGTGGAGGAGAACTGTATGGTCCCCGCCGGGCGGCCAACAGACGCCGAACGCCGGGCCCGGATCCGCCAGCACCCTGCCCGGACCCAGACAGGGCTGAACCCGAGGGGCTGCGGTCCGTCCTGCGACGACAGCCCCTCGGGTTCAGTTGGTGCGGGTCTCCCGCGCGTCCCTAAGGGAGGAAGTATCCCGCGAGGTCGGCGATGAGGTGTGAGGACCCGGAGGAACGGTTGAACAACGTCACCTTTCCATCTGAACCGACGGGGACCGAGACCAGGTTCGGCACAGTCTGTCGGGCGGAGAAGTTCAGGTTGGACGCGTCCGGACGGGCGGAGCCCGAGGGGTAGGCGGTGACGTAGCCGATGGACTGGGGCGACACGACCGTCAGGTTGAAAACAGCCGCCAGGACACTCGAGGGGATGCCGTTGGCCCCGGCAATCTGGAAGGACACCGCGGAGTCCGGGCGCACAGCCGTTGTGTTTCGGGTGTCGAGGATCCTGGATGGACCGGTGGCCTTGAACGCACCGGTGGCCGACGGCGTGCCGCCGAGGTAGTAGCCGGCAACGTCTGCGATCAGGTGTGAACGTCCGAAGGAACGATTGAGCAGTGTGACTTTACCGTCTGGGCCGATGGGGACCGTGACCAGGTTCGGCACTGTCTGTCCGGCGTTGAAGTTGAGGTTGGACGCGTCCGGACGCGCCGAGCCCGACGCATAGGCGGTAATGTATCCGATCCTCGTTGGCTCGGTCACTGTGAGGTTGAAGACCACAGCAGCGGCAGATGCCGGGACGCCGTTGGTCCCCGCAACCTGCAGGGACACCGTGGAATCCCCTGCAAGCGCCGTGGTGGACCGGGTGTCCAGCAGCCGCTTTGGCGCCAGACTTTGGAAGGCACCCGGCGTCGCTGGGGCCCCCGTGACGTAATAGCCGGTAACGTCGGCGATGAGGTGGGTTGTGCCAGAGGATCTGTTGAACAGCGCAACTTTTCCGTCCGCACCCACCTTGACCGTTACCAGGTTAGGCACGTTTTGGTTGGCGCGGAAGTTCACATTGGATGCATTCGGCCGTACTGTCCCGGAGGGGTAGGCGGTGATGTAGCCAATGGATTTTCCTTCGGTGACGGTCAGGTTGAAGACGACCGCGGCGACTGTTGCCGGGATCCCGTTGGCCCCCGCAACCTGGAAGGAGACGGACTTGTCGGCACCCACCGGCGACGTTTTCCGGGTGTCGAGGAACCGCTGAGGGGCAATCGGGGTAAACGTCCCGGGAAGCTGGCCGGCCGCCTTTTTGGCCTTGATGACCACGTCGTCAATGAAGCTGTCGCCGGCCTGCCGCCGGTGTTCGGCGCCGAGTTGCATCTTGGTGACCGCGGTAAAGGCCGTGGCGACCTGCTTGCTGGAATACACGAGCTTGCCGTCGAAGATCACCTCGACCGTGGAGGAGGCCCCATTTGCGATGACGTGTGTGACGAGATGGTGCCAGGTGCCGAGCGGAACGTTCACCTTCATCGCGGTGTAGCGGAGGGTTCCGTCGGGCGCCGCGACGCGCAGCCACAGCGGGCCGACGCCGCCGTTGGAACGGTAGACGTCCACGAACCGGGTGTTCCCGTTGAAGAACCGGAAGTACGGGACGTTGTTGCCGGCGACGCCCTCCTTGGTGATGTTGAACCAGCCGTCGGCGTAAACCTCATTGTTCCCGGCAGGAACTGGTGCGGAAAAATTCGCCACGGAACCGGCATCCGTGGTGACGTGGACCTTGGCTGAGCAGCGGCCGGAGTGTTGCTGGGCCGAGGAGACTTCGGCGGTGCCGGTTCCGGAAGTGAAAGCGGTGGCGAAGCCGGCGGTGGTGAGGCTTCCGGACTCGAAGTTCGTGGCAATCACCGTTGTGCCAGGGAATTGGTTGGTCGGTTGGGGTGTTCCCGGCTGACAGGTCGGTACGGCGGCGGACGCCGGACTGGCTCCCACCGCCAAACCGGTCAAAACTAGTAGGTTGAGCGCTGCAATCACGCCCGCTTTGTACAGTCGAATCATTGATCTGCCCCCCTGGCGTGGCTCCCAGTTAGTACGAGACCCCAGATACTCCGGGATTCGAGGCGCCAAGGAAGTGCTGTGAGTAGCCGACGCACGAGACCGCTCATACTCCGACGGTGCCTGCCCCCAAGGTATCCCCCAGCAACTTGAATAAACCTTGGGTCCAGGTGATCCGCGGGCTGCCGGCATCACGTCGGAAGCAGCCCCAGGAGCACGGGCACGACGCCGAGGCAGACGAATGCCGGCAGGGAGCACAAGCCCAGCGGCACGACCAGCTTCACGCCGAGCGCCGCCGCGCGCTGCTCGGCGGTCCTGTTGCGTTCGCGGCGAAGCCGGGCCGCCTGGGCATAGAGGAGCGCTGAGGAGGGGGCACCGGTGAGGGCGGCGAAGGAAAGGGCGTCGCGCAAGGCATGAAGTTGGGGCGCCTGGGCACCGGAACTGCGCCATGCCGTGCCCCAGTCCGCACCGATTGCGAGGGCTGACACAACCGGCCGAAGCTGCCGCCCGAGTTCCGGTGGCATGAGGGCGGCCACGAGTTCAAGGGCCCGGCCAAGTCCGGCTCCCGCATCCAGCATGGCGCCGATCAGTTCCAGCATCATGGCGGTGTCCCGCAGACCCTGGAAGCCGTGACGTCCCAGTCCTGCGTCGTGGACCGCCGGGCGTCGCGCGGCCCCGTCAGACGGTGCCCGAAGCTGGCGCCGGAGCCGCCGGCGGACACGGCCCGGGCGGGCGAGGACCACGGCGGCTGCCCCGGCAAGGCTCGCTGCGATCACGAATCCGGCAAGTTCGGGCCTCACGGCGGCCGCTGCGTCACGTTGGGGCTTCCGCCGCGGCGCGGACGAGCCTTGCGGACCACAGCCGGCCGACGACGGTGAGCGCCACGCCCGCGGCCACCGCAGTGAGGCCCCAGGGATTTCCCAGCAGTGTCGCGACCGGGTCAACGCCGAGCAGCAGGCCGAGGCCCAGGCCTGACAGCGGCAGCCAGGTCAGTAGGCGGACGGTTGCGCGGGGCCCCGCCAAGGCGGTCTGCCGGGCAGCCTCGGCGTCGTCCTCCGACTCAAGGTGGGCGGCAAAGCGCGCCAGGACATCGGCCAGGGGGCAACCGCTGGCCTCAGCGGTGTCAAAGCATGCGGCGAGCTCGCCCCACACGCGCACGTCGCGGCGGGCCCGGATGCCGACGGCACCCTTGGTGGCCGGGACGACGGCGCCCTCACCGGCAGAAACCGCGGAGACCTCGCGGCGGATGGCCGCGCCCACGGAGGACCCGCGCAGGGCGGCGCCACGCGCGGCTGCAAGGATCCTCCGGGACTCCGGGCCGAGGACCGTTCCGGCGCCGTCCCCTGTGCGGTCGCGGGGGCGATCGCGGCCGGCGCCGTGAACCGCGACCTGCGACACCGGCCAGTCCCCCGCGGCGTCCCCGCCGTACAGCGCCCACAGTTCATCCCACAGTCGGGCGGGGATGCGCCCTCCCCTCAGCAGCGCGGCCAATTGTTGGACCAGGACCGTCATGGGGACGGGCCCGGCATCGGCGGATCCCCCACCGCGCCAACGGGCCATGCCCCCGACGGCTCGTCCTTGCCGGGATCCCGGCGGCCCGTGAGCCGCCGGACCTCGCGTGCCCGCGGCCTGCAATGCCCTGCGGGTACGATGGCCGGCCGCGCGCGGGGAGGGAAATGCCAACCACACGGCCAGGACCAAGACGACGATGAGGAAACCGGTCATCGCTGCGCCCATGGCTGTAAGGATTCGTGCACGGATCCCGGAGGGCGTCCTGCCGGCGGCGGCGCCGCCGGCAGATCGGAGGGGCCCGCCCCGGCCAACCCGGGATCCATGCCGAGACGGTGCGCCAGCAGTGGCCAGGCCCCGCCGAAGCGGAGCTCGCCCCGTTGGATCTCCAGTGCGGCAGCGACAGCCAGGCCCGAGTCTTGGACCTCCATGATTCCAACGCTGGCGACCTGGCGCCCCGATTCGGTCCGCTCGACGTGCACGACGGCGTCGATCGCGCTGGCGACCTGCATCCGTACCGCGTCCTGGCCCATGCCGGCGAGCGCGCCAAGGGCCGCCAGCCGGGCCGGCACAGCCGCCGCCTCATTCGCGTGGATGGTCCCGCCGCCTCCGGTGTGTCCGGTGTTCATAGCCGAGAGCAGCTCGCGGACCTCAGCGCCGCGGCATTCGCCCACCACCAGCCGGTCCGGCCGCATCCTGAGAGCCTGGCGGACCAGTTCGCCCAAGTCCACGGCGCCACCACCTTCCAGGTTTCCGTGCCGGGATTCCAGCGAGACGACGTGCGGGTGGACGGGATTTAGTTCTGCGGCGTCCTCGATCAGGACGAGCCTCTCCCCGGGGTGGCACAAACCCAGCAACGTCGCCAGTAGCGTGGTCTTCCCCGAACCGGTGGCCCCGCTGATGAGGAAGCTCAGCCTGGACGCCACCATGCGTTCGAGCACGGACTGGACCAGGCTCCCGAGCGTCCCGGTCCCGAACATGCCGGCGCGCTGCAGCTCCGGCATGGAGAAAACCGTGGCCCGCCGGATCCGCACGCTCAGGAGTGTCCCGGCCGTGGAAATCGGCGGCAGCACCGCGTGCACCCGGTAGCCGCCGTCGAGCCGGACATCGACGCAGGGCGAACCGTCATCCAGGCGGCGGCCGCCGGCTGCCACCAGCCTCGCGGCGAGGGCCCTGACCTGCGGTTCCCCGGAAAAGACGACCGGCGCCTTCTCAAGACCGCGGCCGCGGTCCAGCCAGACCGAGTCCGGCCCGTTGACGAAAATGTCCGTCACGGCGGGATCCCGGGTGAGCGGCTGCAGGGGACCCAGTCCATTCAGTTCCGCGCTGATGCTCTCCACGGCGGCCAGCGCGCCGGCCGTGCCAAGCAGCCGCCCGCTCGCCTGGACCGCCGCCGCGACCCTTGACGCGGTCACCGGGGAGGCATCGGCCATGACGGACTCGCGTACGGACTCCAGCAGCGTTTCGTCGAGAAATCCCTGCGAGCGGCGGCGGCCCGGTGCCCGGCGGGCCGGACGTTCCGGTTCTGCCGGTCCTGCGGCCGAATGGGCACTCATGCCTCATCTCCTCCGTTCAGTTCAAGGAGTCCGGCCGCGAACCGGCGGACGGCGCGGTGCCGGCCGGTTTCGAGTAGGCGGCCGAGTTCCGTTGCCCCGGCCAGATCCTTGATGTCCGGCATGATGCCCTGAAGGACAAGCCCCACGGAGCCGGCGATCAGCGGCGCATCCAAGGCGGCGCCGCGACTGGCCCGGACCACGAGCGCGGTGTCCACGGGTGGAAGCTCCTGCAGCAGCCAGGCCGTGGCGACGGCGGCCCGCAGCCGGGCGGGCGCCACGACGATGATCCGATCGCATTCGCCGGCGAAGGCGCGCAAGGCTTCCCGTTCCCGGCCGATATCCAGCACCACCAATTCGTAGCCGCGGCGGGCGGCGTCGAGAACCGCGGCCACGGTGGCCGCGTCCACGCCGGCGGCCCGGTCCCGGGTTCCCGGCCACGACAGGAAGGAGAATCCACCGGCGACGGGCAGCGACTCCTCCAGCTGGGCGGTGTCGATACTGCCGCTCACCCCGGCAAGATCCGGCCAGCGCAGCCCGTGGGCGTCCTCTGCGGCCAGCGCCAGTTCCAGGCCCCCGCCCCAGAGGTCGCCGTCGATCAGCAGCACCCGGACCCCGGCCCCGGCGGCGGCCTGCGCGATCCAGATGGCAGCTGTCGTGGCCCCGGCACCGCCGCAGCCGCCGGTGAGACCCAGCACGAGTCCGCCGGCTTCCGGCGCACGGGACCGGCTCAGGTATTCCGCCAGCCAGGCCGCCGCGTCCGGCAGCACCGCGACACGTTCGGCCCCGACGGCGGCGGCCAGATGCCACAACCCTTCTTCATCACCTTCGAGGCCGAGCAGCACCGCAGGGGCCCTCCGCCGGGGCGGCAACCCGCGGATGTCGCTGCCCACCAGCACGGCGGCCGCGGCGTCCCAAAACGGCGCGGCCTCGGCAACGTCCTGCACCGTCCGCAGCTGGCCCCCGGCCGCCGCCACGATGCGTTCCACCTCGCTGCGCAGCGCATCGACCCCGGTGACGAGCAGGGTTTCCGCGGAATCCCCGGGGGTCCAGGGCTCATGCGCCCGCGGTGGCGGCGAGCCCGGACCACGGTGCTGGTGCCTGTTCATGCTGCCACTGTGCCCGGGCCGGAAGCGCGGCGGAACCGCCGTCGTGGGCTATGTGGACAAGTCTGGCGGCTTCCCTCTACCCGCCGCCGGGGGAAATGGGCACGGACCACGTCCTGGAGCAGGGCAGAATTGACCCTATGTACCTGCTGCTCGCCGCCCACGCCGATGGCGCGGCATTGCAGCAACTCACGGCCGATGGCGTGCCCGAACCCGCCAATCCGGAACCCCGAGTTGTCTGGGCCGGCGACCTCGCCGGAGTTGTGCGCGAGCTTGAGGCGCGGCAGCCGCGCTGGATCTGGCACCGTACGCAGGACTGGTATCCAGCGCTGCTGCGCGCCGGGGTGGAGCTCGAGCGCTGCTACGACCTCACCTTGTGCGGTTCGATCCTGGCGCACTCGGAGTTCACCGCCCACACCGGCTACGCACAGGCGGCGGAGAAGCTGACCCAGGACGACGAGCTACACCAGCCGCCCCGGGGGCTGCAGCCTCCTGCCCCGCCGCCGGAACAGGGGGCCCTGTTCGATGCCCCGGCCCCCGGTCAGCGTCCCGGCCAAACCCTTGAGGCTCTCCGCACCGAGTACGCCGCGCAGCAGGAAGCACTTCGCCAGGCGGGAACGGCGCCCGGCACGGGGCCCGGCACGGACGTCGTTCCTGACGCCGGCCGGCGTCAACGGCTCCAGCTGCTGCTCGCGGCGGAATCCGCCGGGGCCATGATCGCCGCCGAAATGCAGCACACCGGCGTCCCGTGGCGGGAGGAACTCCACGAGCAGATCCTCGCGGAACACCTGGGACCCCGCCCGGCTCCCGGCCAGCGTCCGGCCAAACTCGAATCGCTCACGGCCGAACTGAGGCTGCTGCTGAAGTCGCCGGCGCTGAACCCGGACTCCCCGCAGGAGCTCATGCGCGCCCTGCACCGCAACGGCATCGAAGTGAAAACCACCCGCCAATGGGAGCTGAAAGAATCCAGCCACCCCGCGATCGTGCCGCTGCTGGCCTACAAGAAGCTGGCCCGTCTGCACGCGGCGAACGGCTGGGCATGGCTTGATACCTGGGTGAAGGACGGCAGGTTCCAGCCTGAGTACGTGGTGGGCGGCGTGGTCTCGGGCCGGTGGGCGTCGCGGGGCGGCGGGGCGCTACAAATCCCGCGCCAGGTCCGCGGGGCGGTCCACGCCGATCCCGGCCACAAACTGATCGTTGCCGACGCCTCGCAGCTCGAGCCCCGCGTGCTTGTGGCACTGGCCCAGGATTCCAAAATGGCCGAGGCTGCGCGGGACAAGGACCTCTATGCCGGCATTGCCGCCCAAGGCTTCGGCGGCGACCGGGCCAAGGCGAAGGTGGCCCTCCTCGGGGCAATCTACGGGGCGACCACGGGCGAGTCCGGCCGGCTGATGCCCCAGCTGGCCCGCACCTACCCCCGCGCCGTGGGCTTCGTCGAGCAGGCCGCCCGCGACGGCGAAGCCGGCAGGACCGTCACCTCACGCCTGGGCCGGAGCAGCCCGCCGCCGTCGGAGCGCTGGCTGCAGACCCAGCACTCCACCACCGCGGAAGAACAGCGCCGGGCGGACTCGATCGCCCGCTCGCGCGGCCGCTTCACCCGGAACTTCGTGGTCCAGGGCTCGGCCGCGGACTGGGCGGCGTGCTGGCTCGCGGAACTGCGACGCCGGCTTCGCGCCGCACGGGCGGAAGGCGCCGCCGCTGGCGAACTGGTGTTCTTCCTCCACGACGAGGTGATGGTGCACTGCCCTGAAAGCGCGGTCGGAGACTGCATCAAGGCGATTGAGGACTCCGCGGCTGCCGCCAAGGAGCTGTTGTTCGGCCGGATTCCGGTCGAATTTCCAGTCAGTGTGGCCGTCGTGGACTCGTACGACAACGCCAAATGAGTGACCCAAGTCACCGCCTGTAACGTACCCGTCGGTAGCGTTGTGTGCGCTCCGTCACCGGGCTACCCTCGGAAAGGCCGGCGAATTTCCCGTACGATCCGCCGGCTATTGCAACGACGCAAGGAAATTGGGGAGGCAGAGGTTTGGCTGGCATTTTTGAGATCGCGCAGGCTGGCGACAAGGCATATTTCTTCAGGCTGACGGCGGCGGATGGCACAGTAGTGGCCGTGTCCCCGCTCTTCAGCTCCATCAAAAGCGCCGCGGCGGGCATCAACGCCGTGCGCGAGAACGCCGCGACCGGCCTGGTTGTGGATCGTTCAGGAGCTCACCGGCGGGTCGCCACCAGCAGGTCGGGCGGACGGGCGCTGGCTCCCCGGGCAGGCAGCCCGGTGGCTGCCGGCTAGCAGACCGGCCGGCTAGCCGGCGCCCTGCGGGCTTTACACATCGATCCCGTACAGCCGTGCGCGGTCCCACGGCACGGCCCAGCCCAGCTGTTCAAAGAGTTGGTTCAGGATCATCCCGGTAAACCCCCACACCACGACGCCGTTGACGGTGAAGGCCGGGCTCTGGAAGGTCTGGCCGGCCCGGCTGACCGTGGCCATCACCCGGTTGTCCGGGTCCAGCAGGTCCCGGACCGGGACGCGGAACACCTGCGCGGATTCACCGTAGTCCACCACCCGGACCGGCGACTGTGCGGCCCACCAGGCCAGGACCGGGGTCACCAGGAAATTACCCCGGGGCAGGGCCAGTTCAGGCATCACGCCGAGGACGTCCACGCCCGCAGGGTTCAGGCCAGTCTCCTCCTCCGCCTCACGGAGGGCCGCGTCCACCACGGACTCACCCGGATCGATGCCGCCGCCGGGAAACGCCACCTGCCCGGGATGGTCGTCCAGCGTCTGGGCCCGCTGCAGCAGCAGCACGTCCAAATCGGCCGGAGCGAGCAACTTCTCGGACACCGCGGGGACGTTGTCCAGCGCACCAAAGAGCATCAGCACCGCGGCCCTGCGGACCCGCTCACCGGGTTCGACGGCGAGTTCCCGCCAGCGCGGGTCCGGGGCCGGCGCCGTGCCCGCTTCCACCGCGGCAACGAGATCGACGAGGTCCTGGCGCGCGGTCACGGCTGTTTCCTCTGCGATTCCATCCGGATTTCCGCGGCGCGGTGCGTCTCGGCCAGCAGCCGGGCCAGCAGTTCCTCCTGCCCCGGGGCGAGTTCGTACTTGAGCAGCTTCCGGGCCTTCTCCGGGTCGGTCTCGCCGGCACCGTAGCTGGGGCACCAGTTAGCCACGGCGCAGGCGCCGCAGGCCGGCTTGCGGGCGTGGCAGACGCGGCGGCCGTGGAAGACGACGCGGTGCGAGAGCATGGTCCAGTCCTTGGGCTCGAACAGCGCGGCGACGTCGGACTCGATCCGGACCGGATCATCGGACTCCGTCCAGCCAAAGCGCCGGGCCAGGCGACCGAAGTGGGTGTCCACCGTGATGCCCGGAATGCCGAAGGCATTGCCCAGCACAACGTTCGCGGTTTTCCGCCCGACGCCGGGCAGCGTCACCAAGTCCGCGAGCCGGCCCGGCACCTCGCCGTCGTACTCGTCCACCAGCCGGTTGCACAGCGCCAGGAGATTTCTGGCCTTGGCGCGAAAGAAGCCGGTGGGCTTGATGATGGCCTCCAGCTCGGCCGGATCCGCCTCCGCCATCCGCCGCGCATCCGGGTAGCGCGCGAACAGCAGGGGCGTGATCTGGTTGACCAGCACGTCTGTGGTCTGTGCGGACAGCACGGTGGCTATCACGAGCTCGAACGGCGTGCGGAAGTCCAGCTCCGCGTGGGCGTAGGGGTACTGTTCCGCGAGTTCCCGGTTGATCCGACGCGCGCGGCGCTTGAGCGCCAGCACCGACTCTCCTGACGCCCGCGGCGCACCCGGCTTGGCGCTCCCCGGGTTCGGGGTCCCGGGGACCGCGCTGCCGGATTCCGTGGTCACGGCGGCGGACTAACCGCGTTCGATGTTGCTGAGGTCCCGCAAAACGCCGAGCCGGCCGTCAGTGTGCTGGACCAGGAACTCGTTGCCGCGGTCCTCCAGGGCAAGGACCCAGCCGCCGGGTTCAATGACGAACGCCGGGGCACCGGTGCGCTCATCGACGGCGGTGCGGGGCTGTGCGACGGCGAACCAGAAGGCCTCGTGCACGGGGTGGACATCGTCCTCCGCGGGCCGGCTGGCGGGATCAACGGTCGCGCCGATGGGCTCCTGCGGCCGGGCTTGTTCCTGCGGCCGGACCTGGGGGTTGACCGTGGTGGGGGCACTGCCGCCGGCAGCTGCCGGAACGGCGGCGGCCTGGGTCTGTTCCGCGGCGGGAGCAGGCTGCGCACCAGCGCCCGCGGCACCGGCAGCGGCGGCGGCAGGAACGCCGGCGGTACGGGTCTTGTCCGCGGCGGACGGAGCGGGCTCCGCAGTCTGGGCCGGCGTCGACGGCGTCGATGAGGCCGTCGGTGCCGGGGCAGCCGCTGGCACGACGCCCGAGACCTGGGTCTCGGGTGCACCGGGAGCCGCAGCGCTGGGCGCTGCAGCGGACGCCGCGCCCGCCGCCGCTGCCCCGGCAGCGGGCCCGGCAGGTGTGGTTGCCGCCGGCATGGCCGCCTGGCTGCCGGTGCCCGGACGCTTGGCCCAGCCCGCAGCCGCGCCAGACGCGGCCTCCCCCGACGCAACCGCGCCGGACGCAACCGCGCCGGATGCGGCCGCCGAAGAGGCGCCCGCCCCGGCTGCGCCTGTACCCGCAGTGTCCTTGGTCAGCTTGGATTGTTTCGGTTGCTTCGCCGCCTTAGGCGCTCGGGGCTTCCGCACCGGGACAGCAGCTTCGCGGGCAACCACGTGGGCAGGCGCATCCTCCCGGCCCAGGAAGTCGCCGGCAAAGAACGGAATCCAGCGGGCCAGCACCGTGGCGGCGAAGAGCCCCAAGGCGCCCAGGAGCGCGATCAGCATGCTCGGCACGAACGCCCCGGCGGCCGCGAGGAAAAAGAAGGCCAGCGTGAAGGACGCCACAACGGACGCGAACTGGTCGATCGACAGGGATCCGATCCGGATCTTGGTCGACGGGCTGAGACGGCGGGCCACAAACAACGCGGTGACAATGAGCGGCAGCACGATGCCCAGGCCCAGGAAGAACAGGCTGCCCAGGTTCCAAAGGTTGTAGGCGAAGGCAAACATCGGAATCAGCGAGGCGATGAAAAGAAGGAGCGTCGAGCCGAAAACGGTGAGGTCACGGATGGTGAACGGACCGAGGACGGCTTCGTTCTTCTTCCCGGTCTTCTTGTCCACCGTGAAGCGTGGCGCATCCCCGAACCCGGCGGGCCCCGGCTGCGCCGTTCCACCTTGGTTCTGGGCGGGCGCCCGGAGTTGCCCGTTGTCTTGCTCGTTCATTCCGTATCTCCTTAGCATGGCGGCGCCCTGGACAGCGCCGTCTAACGGCAGGCAAGGACAGAACCGCCAGCGGTCCTGTCGCCTCCATCGGATGTCACAACTTCATCTCAGCCTAGCCAAGTGAATGGCCGATCACTAGCTGACAAGCCGAGGGCGGACGCAGCAGAATTCCCCGGATTTCCGAATCGCGGACGCTTGCCCCGGCCCGCCGCCCGGCGTCGGCGACAGACCACTCGGCGCTTAACAAACACCGCTCACGGTGCTGTTTGTGACGGGGCGCACGTTTGGTCGGACCCACGTATTAGTGTTGATTCCAGACAGCGCTAGCGGCACTGCCGCGGTCTGCCGCCGCCCGACGTCGCGCATGCGGCCCGGCGCGGAGGCACCACGAACGTCCGCGCGGCACGGATCGATGAATGATGAGGTTCACCATGTCCCAGCAGACTCCCGTATCCACCGCATTGCAGGCGCCCCAGGGCGATGCCTTCGAAAACCTGTCCCAGGAGAACCGCCGGTTTGCGCCGTCGGCCGGGTTCGCCGCGAACGCAGTGGCCACCGCCGCCGAGTACGCCGAGGCCGACGCCGACCGTCCCGCGTTCTGGGCGAAGCAGGCCCGCGAGCTGCTCAGCTGGTCCAAGGACTTCACCCAGGCACTCGACTGGTCCGACCCGCCGTTCGCGAAGTGGTTCGTCGGCGGCGAGGTCAACGCGGCCTACAACGCCCTGGACCGGCACGTCGAGGCCGGCAACGGGGACCGGGTGGCCATCTACTTCGAGGGCGAGCCGGGAGATACCCGCACGTACACGTACGCGCAGCTGACCGAGGAAGTGAAGAAGGCCGCGAACGCGTTCGAGTCCCTCGGCGTGGCCAAGGGCGACCGCGTGGCCGTGTACCTGCCCATGATCCCCGAGGCCGTCATCACGCTGCTGGCCTG
>NZ_KB895547.1:131013-225725 GCF_000374925.1 Arthrobacter sp. 131MFCol6.1 | reverse complement strand
CCTCCTTCATCCACCGCGCGGTCTCCAGGACCGCCGCGACCCCGCTGCCGTTGTCATCAATGCCCGGGCCCTCCTGCACGGAGTCCAGATGCGCGCCCACCACCACGGTGTGCTCGGCACTGCCCCCGGTGTCGGCCAGGATGTTGAAGGACTCCACCGTCTTGCCGCGCCGGCCGTCCTCCTTGAACGTGAAGCTTTGCCGCACCGGCGCATACCCGGCCGCGCGCAGCTGCTCCTCGACGTAGCGGGCCGATTCCTCATACCCCGAGGTGCCCGAGGCCCGGTTCCCGCCGTTGGCATCGGCCACCCGCTGCAGCGCCTGCAGGTGCCCCACCATGTCCCGGGACTTGAACGCCGCCAGCACCGCACGCGCATCCACCGTACTGGCCGGTGTCAGTTGCGGGACCGCAACCCTGGGACTGGCGGGTTTGGCGGATTGGCTCGTCCCGCCACCGGATTTGCTCGTGGCGCCACCGGACGGGATGCCGGCCGCGACCCCGGAGGTACAGGCCGACGTCGAGAGCAGGACCAGGGCCAGGACTGAGGGAAGTACATGCTTGCGGAGAGTGATCATGCCGGGAGCCCATCACTAGTCGGTACAAGTTCGCTTGATTCCGGCTCGACTGGTCACAACGCTCGCCACTGACACTCCAGTAAGTCGCGGCCACCATCGCCCGGCAAATACTCCTATCAGGTCGAACCATTGTCGGTCGCCCCGCTGTATCCGCAATAGCGCCTCGCTGTGAATTTCCTGTGCAAATCAGGCCCCGGTAACCGGCAGGCGGGGGAATCGCCCGCGGCCGAAACCCGGAAGTTTCTTAAAGCAATACAACTGTTGACTAGTGAGCAACTTCACAGTTACAGTTGCGAAACCGAAAAGCCGCCGGAAGGCGGACTCGAGATCTCCAGGTGGAATGGATGGCGCGCGCGAACCGCGGCTGTCACTTCTTCTTCTCACTCCACTGTTTCTTCTCACTTCACGTTTCTTCTCACTTCACTGCGCCACACGCAATCACAAGCACCGCACCCCACCACGCCCGCAATCCTGCACGCCTTCTTTTGGCGTGCCCGCGTCCATGAGAGGCACTTCCCCCATGACAGCATTCCGTTCCACTCCCTTTGACCGCAGGCAGCTCCTCAAAGCGGCAGCGCTGACGCCATTTGCGGGTCTGGCGCTGTCCGGCTGCGCGGCGAAGCCCGCCGAAAGTGCCGCCGCCAACAAGACGGTGACGGTCACGTCCTATGGTGGCTCGTACAACGACCAGCTGACCCAGACCATCCTGGACCCGTTCTCCAAGCAGTCGGGAATCCAGACGACGCTGCTGGCCAACACCTCCCTGGCCGCGCTCAAGGCCCAGGTCCAGTCCGGCGACGTGCAGTGGGACCTCGTGGAAATCACGGCGCCGGAGTATGAGGTGGCCGTGGCCGAGGGGCTGCTGGAGAAGTTCGACTACGACATCATCAGCGACAAGGGCCTGCCCGGATACGCGAAGGCTGAATACGGCATCAAGTACCTGAGCTTCCTGTTTGTCATGGCGTGGGACCAGAAGGTCATTTCCGACGCGCAGGCACCGAAAGACTGGGCCCAGTTCTTCGACCAGGGCAAGTACAACACCAAGCGCTCGGTGTACAACCAGCTCTCCGACAGCTCCGTCCTGGAAGCCGCCCTGCTGGCCGACGGGGTCCCGTTCGACAAGATCTACCCGCTCGACGTCGACCGGGCCCTGAGGGTCCTGGGCCAGCACCCGGGCAAGGACCGGCTGCTGTACCACGCCGCCAACCAGGAGCCCATCCAGCAGCTCACCTCCGGTGAGGTCTCGCTCTCCACAAGCTTCAACAACCGTATTAACGCAGCCCGCAACGACGGCGCGAAGCTGAACTTCTCCGCCGAAAACGCCGTCCTCGCCGGCGACTACTTCGTGGTTCCGAAGGGCGCCAAGAACAAGGAAGCTGCCTTCAAGCTGATGAACTTCATGTCCAACGACGCCGAGGCCGGCGCAGCGTTCGACAAGGTCACCAACCTGACCCTCGCCAACACCCCGGCGCTGTCCAAGCTGCCGAAGGAAATCGCCGACACGCTTCCCACCAGCCCCCGGCTCGCGGACAAGATCCTGGTCCGCGACGACAAGTGGTGGTCGCAGAACCTGAAGAAGACCGAGCAGCAGTTCAAGCTCTGGCAGGCCAGCTGACATGAGCAACGCAACTCTCGAACGTCCCCGGCCGCGGGGCCGCGGGGCGCCGGTCTCCGCTGAGGCAGCACCCCGACGGCGGCGCAGCGGCTGGTGGCTGCTGCTGGCCCCGATCCTTGCCTTCGACGTCGTGCTGTTCCTGACGCCGCTGGGCAAACTGGTCGGAGCAAGCTTCGCCGACAACGCCTACCAGCGGGTCCTCGAGGACCCGCTGGTGGTGCGCGCACTGGTCAACACCCTGACCATCAGCCTGGCCAGCACGATTGTCACTGTGGTGCTGGGCTACATCATCGCCATGGTCCTGTGGCGGGCCGGCAATGTCACCCGGGTGATCCTGTTCGCCGTCGTACTCCTGCCGTTTTGGACCGGCATCCTGGTGAAGAACTTCGCCTGGGCGGTCCTGCTCCAGGACAACGGCATTGTGAACGCATTCCTGCAGGGAATCGGGCTTACAGGTGCGCCGATCCCGTTGCTGCACAACCGGTTCGCCGTGATCGTCGGCATGGTGCACTGCCTCCTGCCGTACGCGGTGTTCCCGATCTTCTCCTCGCTGACATCGATCGATGACCGGCTGGGGCTCGCGGCCCGCTCGCTTGGCGCGCGGGAAGGATCCGTCTTCCGCAGGATCACGCTGCCGCTGAGCATGCCCGGCATCTCCGCGGCCGGGCTGCTGGTCTTCATCATCAGCACGGGCTTCTTCATCACCCCGGTGGTGATGGGCGGACCCGGCGACATGATGATCGCCAACCAGATCGACTACTACGCCCGACAGCTCACGGACTTTTCCGGGGCCGCTGCGCTGGCCGTCATCCTGACGGTCATGGTCAGCATCCTCGTAGCCGTCTACCAGCGCGTCCTCAAGGCAGGAGGCCAACATGAAGACAACTAATCCGCAGCACCCCCTGCTGGCGCTTCTTTCCATCCCGGCCTTCCTGTTCCTCGTCATTCCGACGGCGATTGTGGTGCCGGTCGCGCTGAACGACAGCCGCTACATCACCTTCCCGCCGGAGGGAATCTCCTTCGCCGCCGTGGCCGGATTCTTCGCCGACCGGGCCTGGACCTCCGCCCTGACGGCCAGCCTGCAGTCGGCGGCGATCGCCGTCGTGATTGGCGTGCTGCTGGGTGCCACCGCGGCGATCGGCCTGCACGGGCGCAAGTTCCCTGGCCAGCCCGCCGTGGTGGGCCTGATCCTCGCGCCGATGATCGTGCCGACCGTGGTGCTGGCGCTGGCGTTCTACCAGTTCTTCATCTCGATCGGCATGGTGGGCAGCATCGTCCCCATCGGCCTCGCGCACGCCGTGATCGCGACCCCCTACGTGTACCTGACCACCCGCGCCAGTCTCGCCGGGCTCAACCCGGCCCTGGTCCGGTCGGCGCAGAGCCTCGGGGCCGGACCGCTCTCCGTCCTGCGGCACGTGTATCTGCCCATCATCCTGCCTGGCCTGATCTCCGGGGCGCTCTTCGCGTTCTCGGTCTCCATCGATGAGACGGTGATGTCCCTGTTCATGCAGTCTCCGGGGGCCACGACCTTGCCGGTGAAGATGTTCACGGATATCCAGTTCAACCTGACCCCGAAGATCGCGGTGTCCTCCGCCCTGCTGGTCAGCGTCGCCACGATCGGGCTGCTGCTCCAGGTCTTGTTTGTCCTCAAGCGCCGCTCTTCAACCCGGATGCTGCCGCTGGCCGTGTCCGCACAAACGTAAGGAAAGTCGATGACCGCATCAGTGATTTCCGCGGAGTCAATTCCCGGTACGGGCAGGGCCGCCCGGGGCGCCATTGAGCTCCGCCAGGTCAGCAAGCACTACGGCGACGTCGTTGCCGTGGACGAACTGGACCTGACAGTCCAGCCCGGGGAGTTCGTGACCCTCCTGGGCCCCAGCGGCTCCGGCAAGACGACCACCATGATGATGGTTGCGGGGTTTGAAGACCACAGCGCCGGAACCGTCCTCATTGACGGCAAACCCGTGGACTCGCTTCCGCCCCGGGACCGCAATCTCGGCGTGGTGTTTCAGAACTACGCCCTGTTCCCGCACATGAGCGCGCTGGAAAACGTGGAGTTTGCGCTCCGCATGAGGAAGGTGCCGCGCGAGGAACGCCGCCAGCGCGCCGAGGAAGCCCTCGACCGGGTGGGACTGGGCAAGATGGGCGGCCGCAAGCCGCGCCAGCTCTCCGGCGGACAGCAGCAGCGGGTGGCGCTGGCCCGGGCACTGGTCTTCAACCCGGCCGCCCTGCTGCTCGATGAGCCAATGGCGGCCCTGGACAAGCGCCTCCGCGAGCAGATGCAGGAAGAGATCAAGACCCTGCAGAAGGGCCTGGGCATCTCCGTGCTGTTCGTGACGCACGACCAGGACGAGGCCATGGCCATGTCGGACCGGATCGTGGTGATGAGGGACGGGAAGATCGTGCAGTCCGGCGCGCCGGAGGAGGTGTACAACCACCCCCTGACCGACTGGGTGGCCAGCTTCCTGGGCGACACGAACCTCATCCCGTGCACCATCGTGGAGCGCAACGGCGAGGAAGCCGTGGTGGACCTCGGCGGACTGGGTCTGGCGAAGGTCCGGGACCGCGGGGCAAGCGGTGAGAACTACGCCGTCTCCATCCGCCCGGAGCACCTCAAATTCAGGACACGGGCCTCGGCGGGCAACGGATGCGCCGCGACCCTGGTGTCCTCCACGAATCTGGGCGCCACGGTCCGCCACCGCCTCACGGCCGGCGGCCACGAACTCCAGCTCCGTGAGCTGAGCTCGGACAGGGGCGCCGGGATCCGGCCGGACGAGGAACTGTGGGTGGGCTGGGACGCGGACAAGGCCCAGCTGCTGGTCCTGGAGTCCTGACCGCGGGACATGCCCTCCTCTGGCGCCCAGGGATGGACATAGGCCCACTATGTCCATCCCTGAGCCGCAGCGCGGAGCATGTCCCCACGGGGCCGCGGGACATGCCCACTGCCGAGGTCCGCCACGGGACATGTCCGGACGGGCGCCATGGCCAATGACCGGGCAATGCTCAGCCTCAGGCGCAGGGCTTGATTTCACTGACAGGTCCCGACAATGTGCGGGCCTCAGCGCCGCCCGGCCCCGGCGGCCACCGGGCATCCCCTCCGCTGGCGCCCAGGAATGGACATGTCCCGTTATGTCCATCGCTCAGGCGCAGCGCGGAGCATGTCCCCACGGGGCCGCGGGACATGTCCATTGCTGAGCGCCGGCAAGGTGCGGGACTTGCGGACTACACTCAATTCCGGGCGGCCACATGGCCCTTGACGGCCAGAAACAGGGCCAGTGCCCGCGACGAGGAGGCCACCATGGCCGGCGGCAGCCGCGAACCCGGCAGGACGGTGACCTCGAAGGTCCTCTCCATCCTGGCGGCCTTCGAACAGTCCCGGGGCGCCCTCAGCCTGACCGACATCGCCGAAAAGTCCGGCCTCCCCTTGAGCACCGCCCACCGGCTGGTCAACGAGCTCACCGACTGGGGCTTCCTTTCCCGCGAGCCCAACGGCCGCTACCAGCTGGGCATCCGCCTCTGGGAGCTCGCCCAGAATACCGGCCGCCAGCTTCGTGACGCGGCCCGGCCATACGTCCAGGACCTGTTCTCCCTCACCGGCGAAACCGCGCACCTGGCCGTCCGGACCGGCCACGAAGTGCTGTACATCGACCGCGTCTACGGCTCCAAACGGGTACCACGGGCGTCCCGCGTCGGCGGTCGGCTGCCCATGCACGCGACCGCCGTCGGGAAGGTCATCCTGGCCTTCGAGGAGGACTGGGTCCGTGACGCCTACCTGAACCGGCAGCTGGAACGGCACACCGCGCACACCCACGTAGACCCTAAAAAGCTGGCCGCGGAGCTGACCCAGATCAGGGAGCAGGGCTACGCCACCACCCTCGAGGAAGTCCGGCTGGGTTCCTGCTCCATCGCCGTTCCGGTCTTCCATACCGGCAGGATAGGTGCCTCGATCGGCCTGGTGCTGCCCACCAATCAGGCCGCCACGATGACCCGGCACCTGCCGGTCCTGCGGGGAATCGCGGCGCAGATCGAACGCGCCACTGCGCGGATCCCGCTGGAAACCCTGCTGGGCAGCCACGTCGCGGGAACGGACTAGGCCGTATCCCCGCCCCCGCAAGGGCGCTAGTAACTGGTTTCCGCTCAGTGGAAGCCAGCCCTGCCATCCCTAGGTGATGGGGGCCACACTGGTGAATAAGAACCCGCGGCATGCACTGGCGCTGCCGGCGGGACCGAAAACCAAGGAGCCCAGATGTCATCGTCGACTGAAACGGCCGGCCGCTGTCCCTTCGGGCACGGCGCCGAAGCCCCCGCGGGGCACCACGGCTACGAGCCGTTCCAGATGAAGGATCCCTTTTCCGCCTACGCCGAACTCCGGGCCGAGCAGCCCGTCATGTTCGACGAGCGGATCGGCCTCTATGTCGTCTCCCGTTACGACGACATCAAGGCCGTCTTCGAGGACTGGGAGACCTTCTCCAGCGAAAACGCCCAGGCCCCCGTCCGCGAACGCGGCGCCGCCGCCAAGAAGATCATGGACGACGGCGGTTTCACCGTCTACTCGGGGCTCTCCGCCCGCCGTCCGCCGGAGCACACCCGCATCCGCGCCGTGGTCCAGAAGGCCTTCACGCCCCGCCGCTACAAGGCCCTGGAACCGTTCATCCGGCAGAACGTCGTCGAACTGCTCGAAAAGATGCTCGCCCGGCCGGAACACCGCGGCGACATGGTCAAGGACCTCGCCTACGACGTCCCCACCATCACCATCCTGACCCTGATCGGCGCGGACGTCTCCCAGGTGGACACCTTCAAGCGCTGGAGCGATTCCCGAGCCGCGATGACCTGGGGCGACCTCAGCGACGAGGAACAAATCCCGCACGCCCACAACCTCGTGGAGTACTGGCAGGAATGCCTGCGCCTGGTCAGGGTTGCCCACGAGGAAGGCGGCGACAATCTCACCGCGGACCTCGTGAAGTCGCAGCAGGAAGGCGCCGAAATCTCGGACCACGAGATCGCCTCCGTCCTCTACAGCCTGCTCTTCGCCGGCCACGAGACCACCACCACCCTGATCTCCAACGCCCTCCGCGAACTCCTCGCCCGCCCCGAGCAGTGGCAGCAGCTCGTGGCGGACCCCAAGAAGATCCCCGCCGCCATCGACGAGGTCCTGCGCTACGCCGGCTCGATCGTCGGCTGGCGCCGCAAGGCCCTCAAAGACACCGAAGTCGGCGGCGTCGCCATTGCGGAGGGCTCGCAGCTGCTGCTCCTCATGGGCTCCGCCAACCGGGATGACACCAAGTTCGACGCCGCCGAGGACTTCGACATCACCCGCCCCAACGCCCGCGAGCACCTCTCCTTCGGGTACGGCATCCACTACTGCCTGGGCAATATGCTCGCCAAGCTCCAGGCCAAAATCGCCCTCGAGGAAGTGGCCCGGCTCGCCCCGGAGCTGCAGCTGGAGAACCCGGAAGCCATCGCCTTCCGCGAGAACCTCTCCTTTCGCGTCCCCGAGACCGTCCCCGTCAGCTGGAAGGCCTGAGAAATATGCACAGCAACGAATACATCCAGTTCTTCGACGGCGGCATCGAACCGAAGCTCGAAAACCTTGGCGGCAAGGGCGCCTCCCTGGTCACCATGACCTCCGCCGGCATGCCCGTCCCGCCCGGCTTCGTGGTCACGACGGCCCAGTTCGACGCCTTTATCGAGGAAGCCGGCATCACCCGGGACATCCACGAGCTCCTGGCCGGGCTGGACCCCGAGGACATGGGCCAGGTGGACAAGGTCTCCGCCGCGATCCGCGAGGACATCCGTTCCCGCCCGGTGCCGCCGGCCCTGCGCGAGCTCACGGTCACGGCCTACGAGTCCCTGATGTCCCGCTTCGATGCTCCCGTCCCGGTGGCCGTCCGCTCCAGCGCCACCGCCGAGGACCTGCCGGACGCCTCTTTCGCCGGCCAGCAGGACACCTACCTCTGGCTCGACGGCGTCAAGGCCGTCACCGAACACATCCGCCAGTGCTGGGCCTCGCTCTTCACCTCCCGCGCCATCATCTACCGGCTCAAGAACAACATCCCCAACGAAGGCCTCTCGATGGCCGTCGTGGTCCAGAAGATGGTCAACGCCCGCGTCTCCGGCGTCGCGATCACCATGGATCCCACCAACGGCGACCGCTCCAAGATCACCATCGACTCGTCCTACGGGGTGGGCGAGATGGTGGTCTCCGGCCAGGTCACCCCGGACAACATCATGCTGGACAAGGTCACCCTGACCGTCATCTCCGAACACCTCGGCGATAAGCACGCCGAACTCGTCCCGGACGCCGTCGCCGGCCGCCTGGTGGAGCGGGAGGTCGACGCCGAACGCCGCGGCCGCCGCAGCCTCAGCGACGCCGAGCTCACCGCCGTCGCGCAGATGGCCAAGCGCGCGGAGAAGCACTACAAATGCCCGCAGGACATCGAATGGGCCCTCGACACGGACCTGCCCGACGGCGACAACCTGCTCCTTCTGCAGTCCCGTCCGGAAACCGTGCATTCCTCAAAGCCGGTTGTCCCGTCCTCGGCATCCGCCGGCGGCTACTTCAGCGGACTCAGCCCCGCAGGCTCTTCAGCCACATCCGCTTCCACGACGGCGCCGGCCAGCTCCACGCCGTCGTCCACCGGGCCGTCGTCCTCCAGCAGCTTCAACCTTGGCAGCATCACAGCCTCCCTGCTGAAGCCCTCCTTCTAAGAAGTTTTGACCCGCTAGTCCGCTTCGTCACCCAGGCTCAACGCCGAGCCCGAATTGAAAGGACCGCCATGTCCCTGAAGTCCTTCCCCAAGCCCTCCGAGCTTCCGGTTCCCGCCGGGGCCGAGGGCTGGGAAAAGATCTACCCGTACTATCTGGTCTTCCAGGACAAGCTCAAGGAGCAGGAGGATGCCAAGTTCTGGTTCTGCGACAGCCAGCACTGGCCCACCGTGTTCAAGCCCTTCGAGACCATCGGCGGCGAGTTCGCGGTCAAGTGCCTGGGCCAGTACAACGCCCGGCACCTGATGATCCCCAACGCCAACGGCATCGAGTTCCGTGTCCACCTGGGCTACCTCTACATGTCGCCCATTCCGGTACCGGAGGGCCAGATCGCGGCCCGCGTGCCCCTGTTCGAACAGCGCGTGGGCCATTACTTCCAGAACTGGGACCAGCTCCTCAAGCAGTGGCACGTCAAGGTCAAGGGCACCATCGACGAGATGGAAACCATCTCCTTCCCCAAGCTCCCGGACATGGTCCCCATGGAGGACATCCTCTCCGGCAAGGGCAAGGACGGCTCCGAGAAGCTGTTGGAAAGCTACGACCGGCTGATCCAGCTGGCCTACCAGAACTGGCAGTACCACTTCGAGTTCCTCAACCTCGGCTACATCGCCTACCTGGACTTCTTCAACTTCTGCAAGCAGGTCTTCCCCAACATCCCGGACCAGTCCATCGCCACCATGGTGCAGGGCGTGGACATGGAGCTCTTCCGCCCGGATGACGAACTCAAGCAGCTCGCCAAGCTCGCTGTCGAACTGGGGCTTCAGCCGAATTTTGGCAACACCGACGACGTCGACGTCACCCTAGGCGCCATCGCCGCAGCCCCGGGCGGGGACCGCTGGGTGGCCCAGTACGAGGGCGCCAAGGACCCATGGTTCAACTTCACGGTGGGCAACGGCTTCTACGGCCACGACAAGTACTGGAACGAACACCAGGAAATCCCGCTCGGCTACATCGCGGACTACATCCGCCGCGTCGACGAGGGGCAGGAAATCATGCGCCCGGTGGAAGCCCTGATCACCGAACGTGACCGCATCATCGAGGAATACCGGGACCTGCTGGAAGGCGAAAACCAGGCCCTCTTCGACGCCAAGCGCGGACTCGCCGCCACCGCCTACCCGTACGTGGAAAACCACAACTTCTACATTGAGCACTGGACCATGGGCGTCTTCTGGCGCAAGATCCGCGAGCTCAGCCGCATGATGCAGGCCGAGGGTTTCTGGACCGAGCCGGACGACCTCCTGTACCTGGGTCGCAACGAGGTCCGCGACGCGCTGTTCGACCTCGTCACCGGCTGGGGCGTCGGCGCCAAGCCGATCGGCCCGGACTACTGGCCGGCCGAGATCGAGCGCCGCCGCGGAATCGTGGACGCGCTTAAGACCGCCCGGCCGGCCCCGGCACTGAACACCCCGCCGGAATCCATCACCGAACCCTTCACCCGGATGCTCTGGGGCATCACCACCGAGCAGGTCCAGCAGTGGCTGGGCGCCGGCGAAGCGGTGGAAGGCGGCGGCCTGCGCGGCATGGCGGCCTCTCCCGGCGTTGTCGAGGGCCTGGCCCGTGTCATCACCGACGCGGACCAGCTCTCCGAGGTGCAGCAGGGGGAGATCCTGGTCGCCACCGTCACCGCGCCGTCCTGGGGCCCGATCTTCGGCAAAATCAAGGCCACGGTTACGGACATCGGCGGCATGATGAGCCACGCCGCCATCGTCTGCCGCGAATACGGCCTCCCGGCCGTGACCGGAACCGGCTCGGCCTCCACCACGATCAAGACCGGCCAGCGCCTGCGGGTGGACGGCACCAAGGGAACGGTCCAGATCCTCGACGCGCTGATTCCCGATGCCGGGGAGCCGGAGCTGCAGGTCACCGGACCCGGGGCGCACAGCCACAGCCATGTCTGATCCGAACATGCCAGCTTCAAATATGCCTGCTGCGGAATATGTCGGGGCGGACCGGCCCGCCCGCACCGTCCTGATCACCGGTGCCGCCGGCGGGCTGGGCCGGGCGTTCGCGCTCGGCTTCGCCCGCCGCGGCTACCGGGTGGCGGTAGCGGACGTCAACCTCGAGGGTGCGGAGGAAACCGCCAAGCTGGTCCTGGACACCGGGGCCGAGGCGGCAGCCTTCCACGCCGACGTCACCAGCGTCGACTCCACCGAGATCCTCGCGAAAAGCTGCGCAGACTTCGGCAACGGGAGCATCGACGTCGTGCTCAATAACGCGGCGGTGTATGCGGGGGTAACCCGGAGCCCGTTCGAGGACATCGACCCGGCCGAATGGGACCTGGTGATGAACGTGAACCTCAAGGGACCCTGGCTCGTGACCCGGGCAGCAAGCCCGTACCTGCCCGAGGGCGGGCGCGTCGTCAACCTCTCCAGCGCCACGATCTTCAGCGGCTCCGAACAGTGGCTGCACTACGTCGCCTCCAAGGGCGGGGTGGTGGCGCTGACCCGGGTGATGGCCAAGGAACTGGGCCGGCGGGGAATCACGGTCAACGCGATCGCCCCCGGCTTCACCCTCACCGAGGCCAGCTACGGGCTGATGGAGAACGCCGAGAACTACGGTGTGGACCGCGGCGCCATCAAGCGGGCCAGCCAGCCGGAGGACATCGTGGGCGCGGCACTCTTCCTGGCCGGGCCGGACAGTTCCTATTACACGGGCCAGACCATGGTGGTCGACGGCGGCCGCCAGTTCATCTGACTCTGTCCTATCTGCCAACTTTCCGACTTCTACCCCGACTTCAACCCCCCAAGGAGGACCAATGCCAACGGTTCATTTCACCGACGCCGAGGGCGCTGTCCGTGACGTCCAGGGCAACTCCGGCGACTCCGTCATGGAGACCGCGGTGCGCAACGGCGTCCCCGGCATCGTCGCAGAGTGCGGCGGCTCGCTGTCCTGCGCCACCTGCCACGTCTTCGTCCGCGACGACTGCCTCACGCAGCTCCCGCCGATGGAGGACATGGAGGACGAGATGCTCTACGGCACTGCCGTGGACCGCGAGGACAACTCGCGGCTGTCCTGCCAGCTCCGCCTCACGGACGGGCTCGAACTGTTCGTCACAACCCCGGAAACCCAGGTGTAGCCGTGAGCACCAACGCGGTTGAGAACGCGGCCCCCGCAGCGGCCGCCGAGGACGCAACGCCGTCGGGCACCCCGTCCCGGACGGGACTGCTGATCATCGGGGCGAGCCAGTCCGGCGTCCAGCTCGCTGTATCCCTGCGGGCTCTCGGCTTTGACGAGCACATTACTTTGCTCGGCGACGAGGACCACCGCCCCTACCAGCGCCCGGCCCTGTCCAAGGAGTTCCTGCAAGGCACGGTGGAGAGCGAGTCGCTGATCTTCCGCTCCAACGAGTACTGGGCCGAACACAATGTGGATCTGGTGAAAGGCGAATACATTGTCCGAATCGACAGGGAAGCGGACGGCTCCGGGGTCGCACATTCCTCCTCCGGCAAGCAGTTCCCCTTCAAGCGTCTGGCCCTCACCGTGGGCGCCCGGGCCCGGAAGCTGGAAATCGAGGGCGGAGACCTCGACGGCGTCCTGTACCTGCGCAACGCCGACGACGCCCTGGCGCTCAAGGCACGGGTGGGGGACGCGCACGATGTGGTGGTGATCGGAGGCGGTTTCATTGGCCTCGAAGCCGCCTCCAGCCTGCAGAAGATGGGCAAGAATGTCACGGTCCTGGAGTTCGGACCCCGCTTGGTGGGCCGCGCCGTCGGCGAGGAAACGGCCGAGTACTTCCTGCAGGCGCACCGCTCCCGCGGCCTGGACATCCGGCTCAGCACCAGCGCGGCGCGCTTTAGGGCGGACGACGGCGGCGCTGTAGTTTCCGGCGTCGAACTCCAGGACGGCACCGTGCTGCCCGCGCAGATCGTGCTGATCGGGATCGGCGTCATCCCCAACACCCAGCTGGCCGAACAGCTCGGCCTGACGGTTGACAACGGAATCGTGGTGGACCGCTTCGCGCTGGCCTCGGACGGCACCACGGTGGCGATCGGCGACTGCGCCAACATGCCCAACCCGGTGCCCGGCTCCGCGCCGGGGGAGCGGATCCGGCTGGAAAGCGTCAACAACGCGATCGAGCACGCCAAGGTGGCCGCCTACTCGCTCACCGGCCGGCGCGAGGAATACGCCGGCATCCCGTGGTTCTGGTCCAACCAGGCGGACCTCAAGCTGCAGATCGCCGGACTGTGCAACGGCTACGACCAGACCGTCCTCCGGCGGGACGAGGAACGCGGAAAATTCAGCGTCCTCTACTACCGCCAGGGCCAGGTCATCGCCGCGGACTGCGTCAACGCGCCGCTGGACTTCATGGCCGTGAAAAACGCCCTGGCCAAGGGCCAGAACATCCCTGCCGAGGCTGCCGCCGATCCGGCGACACCCCTCAAGACGATCACGACGGACAGCTAGCCCCGCGGCTGGCCGCCCCCGAAGGAGCATTATGACCACCCCCAAGACCCCGGTTGCCGACGCCGGCGGCGGCGCATCCGGGACTACTGTCGCCGCCGTTGCCCACCCGGCGGCAGAAGCGTTTGCCGCGGCGTACCCGGTCCGGCCCGTTCCGGCGACGGGACCGGTGGAGACGTCCCCGATCGCGACGACGCCGGCCGCGCTCGAGGAACTCGACCCGCTGTGGCGCGCCGTGGTGCACGAGACCCGCACCCGCGGCAACGACATCCACCTGCCGATCTCGCTCGCCTTCGCCGAGCGGCTCTGCCGGGCCTACCCCGACGCCGACGCAGAGCTCGTCCGCGTGGCCACGCTGTTGCATGACACCGGCTGGGCCCACGTGGACGAATCCCGGATCATCTCCGAGGGCTTCGCCGGCGACTGGCGCAAGGCCGCGATACGTTACGAACACGAAAAGCAGGGCTGCGAGGTGGCCCGCCGGGTCCTCCCCGGGCTGGGCTACTCGCCTGAGTTCGTGGAGCGTGTCTGCGACATCATCGACGGCCACGACACCCGCCCCGTGGCCCACTCGCTGGAGGACGCGCTGATGCGGGATGCGGACCGGCTGTGGCGCTTCGACCAGGCCGGGATCGCGCTGGCCTCCTCCTGGTTCGGGATGGACCCGGCCACATACACGGACAGGCTGGCCGCGGAAATCGTGCCCGAACTCATCACCCAGGCCGCCCACGACATGGCCGTCGCGGATCTGGCCCGGTCCACCGCCCTGCTCAAGACGGCGGTGATCCGATGACCTCCGCTACGCACCACGGAGGGACCTCCGCCGGCACGCCTGCCGGGACGCCGGCGCCGGGGAAGGCGGCGCCCCCGTCGTCCGTTCCCGCTCTGGCCGCACGCGCCGCGCTGATCCTGCCGCACACCCACGTGGACAGCCTCTTCATCGATGGAGCCTGGACGCCGGCCCGCGGCACCGGCCGCAACCCGGTCACCGACCCCGCCACCGGCGAAGTCTGGGGCTCCGTCCCGGACGGAACGCTGGAGGACGTGGATGCCGCCGTCGACTCCGCCCGGCGCGCCTTCCAAGGCGAATGGCCGCGGCTCGCGCCCTCCGAACGGGCCGCTTATCTTCTGCGCATCGCCGAGGAAGTGGAGAAACGTGCCGGGGAACTATCCCTCACCAACACGCGGGAGAACGGCTCGCCCGTCTCCGAATCCTCCGGGGCGGCAGCGAACGCCGCGGGCATCTTCCGCTACTTCGCCACGCTCGCCGGCCACCTGGAGCGCGACGACGTGCGCGCCTTCCCGCGCGGCGGCGGTGAATCCGTAGTGCGGCGGGACCCGCTCGGCGTGTGCGCTCTGATCGCGCCCTGGAACTTCCCCATCAATCTAGTGGTCATCAAACTGGCCCCCGCGCTGCTGGCCGGCTGCACCGTGGTGATCAAGCCGGCGTCCCCCACGCCGCTGTCCCTCCGGGTGATCATCGACGCCGTCGCCGCTGCCGGAGTTCCGGCCGGCGTGGTCAACCTCGTCACCGGCTCCGGCCGGCTGGGCGACGCGCTGGTGAAGCACCCCGGCGTGGACAAGGTGGCCTTCACGGGTTCAACGCCGGTGGGGCGGAAGATCGCCGCCGCCTGCGGAGAACTGCTGCGGCCCGTCACCCTGGAACTCGGCGGAAAGTCGAGCGCGATCGTGATGCCGGACGCCGATCTGGACGCCATGTCCAAGGTCCTGATCCGTTCGTCCATGCGCAACACGGGGCAGACCTGTTACATCTCCACCCGCATCCTTGCCCCGGCGAGCCGCTACGAGGAAGTGGTGGACATGGTGACCGCCACCATCGCTGCCGGAACGCAGGGCGACCCGCTGGATCCCGGAACGGTGTTCGGCCCGTGCGCCACGGAATCGCAGTACCGGACCGTGCTGGAGTACGTGGAGTCGGGACTGGCCGAAGGCGCCCGCGCCACCACCGGAGGCCGGGCGGCGACCCTGGGCGGCGGTCTCGAAGGCGGGTACTTCGTGGAACCAACCGTGTTCGCCGACGTCACGCCGGAAATGAGGATTTCCCGCGAGGAGATCTTCGGCCCGGTGATCTGCATCCTGAAGTACGACGACGCCGACGGCAGTGTTGATGAGGCCGTTGCGCTGGCGAACAACACCGAGTTCGGTCTGGGCGGGCTGGTATTCGGGCAGGACCCGGCCGCGGCGCTGGCCGTCGCGGACCGGATGGACACAGGCTCGGTGGGCATCAATTTCTTTGCCTCCAACCATGCGGCACCGTTCGGCGGCCGGCACGACTCCGGCCTAGGGACCGAGTACGGCATCGAGGGCCTGAACGCCTACCTGAGCTACAAATCGATCCACCGGAAGGCCTGATCCAGAAGCCATTGGCGCCGCGACGGGACCGCGGAATGACCGGGACCGCGCCGCGACGGGACCGCGGGACATGCCCTCCTCTGGTGTAGAGGGATGGACATAAGCCCACTAGGTCCATTCCTGGGCCGCGCAGTGGGGCATGTCCATTCCAGGAGGGGGACATGTCCCGCGGGGGAAGCGGCAAGGGACATGCTCATTGCCTGGCAGCATCGGAGAGCAGGTCCGAGATAAGAATCCACGCTGCACGGGACATGCTCCTTGCCGGGCAGCGCCGGAGAGCAGGTCCCGCGCGGGCACGAGGGCGGGCGGGAGGAAGCAGGCGTCAGGCTCTGTTGCGGTCCGCCACGCGCACCGGGCCCCAAACCCCTGGCTTGTCAGGCCCGGCCCTACAATGGTCTCGATGATGCCAGGACATATAGCAGCTGCTGACGGAAAGAACGTGCTGAGCGTCAGCGCGGGCATCATCACATCCGTCTGGCAGCCGGGCACGTTTGTTGATGTCGACGATGCCAGGGACGCGATGCTGGCCGTAGCGCAGATCAGCGGCGGAATACCGATGCCGATGCTCTCCGAAATGACGGACGTGGAGATCAGCGCGGCCGCCAGGTACGAGTTCGCGCAGACAACAGGGGTTCTGGCGATTGCCGTGCTTGGATCCAGCACAGTGGATCGTGTGATTGCGGCGGCCATGAGCCGGCACACCCGCTACCCCCACGAATTCTTCACTTCCCGGGACGACGCCATGGCCTGGCTGAACAACTTCACCTCCAGCGGCGGCCAGCCCGGGGGATACACGGACGGCATTTCCGCCCTGGCGTGACAGTGCCGGCCCGCTCCGGTTAGGCCTTGTCCACCGTAGTCGTGGCGGCCTCGGCCTCCTTGACCTGCCGGTTGGTCGCGGCCCAGCTGGCCAGCAGCCGCAGCGCATCTTCCGACGCGGAGCCGGGCTCGGCGTTGTAGACCAGCAGGGACAGCCCGGCGTCGGCGGAGACGTCCATGGCCTCGTACATCAGATGGAGATCCCCGACCACCGGGTGGTGCAAGTGCTTGAGCCCGGTGTAGTGCTGGCGCACGTTATGCGCCGCCCACAGGGTGCGGAATTCCTCGCTCCGCGTCGATAGTTCACCGACCAGGTCGGTCAGGCCGCGGTCGTAGGGGTCCCGGCCGGCCTCGGTGCGCAGGATCGCGACGGTGTCGCTCGCCGCGCGGTCCCAATCCGGGTAGAAGCTGCGCGAGCGGGCGTCCAGGAAGATGAACCGGGCATGGTTGGCCGGGCGGGCCGGACCCGCATACATGTCCGAATACAGGGCATAACCCAGCGGGTTGGCCGCAAGGACGTCCATGCGTCCGTTCCGCACAAAGGCGGGCGCGTTGGTGATGGCGTTCAGCGTCAGCTGCACGCTGCGGCGGACGGACTCCGCGGGACGGGGACGACGGCGGGTCCGGCTGCCCGGGGCCGCCGCACGGGCCAGATCGAAGAGGTGGGCCCGTTCGGCGTCGTCGAGTTGCAGGGCCTTTGCCACGGCGTCCAGAACTCCCTCCGAAACGCCGGACAGGTTTCCCCGCTCCAGCCTCGTGTAATACTCGACGCTGACGCCGGCCAGCATGGCGACTTCCCCGCGGCGCAGGCCCGGCACCCGGCGTTTCGCGCCGTACACCGGCAGTCCCGACTCCTCGGGGGTGATCTTGGCCCGGCGCGAGGCAAGGAACTCGCGGGTCGCCTCTCGATTATCCATGCCATCAACGTTAGGCCCTGGGGCTCCGTGAGGGAGGCCCTGCCAGTACCCCTATCAGCAGGGACTCCCTCACGGCTGCGATACCGGGTTTGATGGATGGTGTTCCGTTGAACAACCCCCCAACGATCAACAAGCAGGAGATTCATTGCTTACCGTCAACGCTTACGCATCACCGTCCGCGACCGAGCCGCTCGGCCTCACCACCATCGAGCGCCGCGACGTGGGACCGCACGATGTCCTGATCGAGATCAAGTACGCAGGGATCTGCCATTCGGATATCCACACCGTCCGCGGCGACTGGGGCCAGCAGACCTATCCGCTGGTTCCCGGTCATGAAATTGCCGGCATTGTCACCGAGGTCGGCACGGCCGTGACCAAGCACGCCGTCGGCGACCGGGTCGGCGTCGGCTGCATGGTCAATTCCTGCGGCGAGTGCGTCAACTGCCAGGCCGGCGAGGAACAGTACTGCCTCGCCGGGAACACCGGCACCTACGGCGCCGTCGACCGTGACGGCACCATCACCCAGGGCGGCTACTCCACGCACGTCGTCGTGACCGAGGATTTCGTGGTCACCATTCCCGAGGGCCTCGAGCTCGACGTCGCCGCGCCGCTGCTGTGCGCGGGGATCACCACCTACTCGCCGCTGAACCACTGGGGCGCGGGTCCCGGCAAGAAGGTCGCGATCGTCGGACTGGGCGGACTGGGCCACATGGCCGTCAAGATCGCACACGCCATGGGCGCCGAGGTCACGGTCCTGTCGCAGTCGCTGAAGAAGCAGGAAGACGGGCTGAAGCTTGGCGCGGACCACTACTACGCCACGAGCGACGAAAACACCTTCACGGACCTTGCCGGCACTTTTGATCTGATCATCAACACGGTCAGTGCCGCGATCGACATCAGCTCCTACCTGCAGCTGCTGACCCTCGACGGCGCATTGGTCAACGTCGGCGCGCCCGCGGAACCGCTCCCGGTGAACGCGTTTGCCCTGATCATGGGCCGCCGTTCCTTCGCCGGCTCGATGATCGGCGGCATCCGCGAAACCCAGGAAATGCTCAACTTCTGCGCCGAGCACGGCCTGGGCGCCGAGATCGAGGTCATCCCGGCCGCGAAGATCAACGACGCCTACGAGCGCGTCCTGGCCTCCGACGTCCGCTACCGCTTCGTGATCGACACCGCGACCCTGAACTAGGACGCCGCACGGGGATCCGGACTAGGATCCCGGCCCGGCCGGAACGAGCCAGAAGCCGGCAACTTCGCCGGCGGCGGGGTCGGTGCCGGGCCGGAATCCCTGAATCTGGACTGGTCCGGCCCCTAGGTCGACCCGCGTTGTTGCAGCTGCTCCGCACTCGAGGTTCATCTCCGCCCTGCCCCCGCCCCGGAGGCCGTCCTGGGACACCGTCAGGAACGCGTTCGGTGCGCCGGTGCAGGCCGCGGTGAGCGTGTAGGTTCCCTGCGGCACCGCTGCGGCCGAGTGGCGGAACCCGCTGCCGCCAATCCCGCCCGTTCCGCCGAGGACGAGCCCGTCAGGCCGGGTGCCGAGGACTGCTTGCAGCTCGCCCAGATTGCGCTGCTCGGCCTCGGCGAGAGCCGGGTTTACCGGCGCGGGTGGCGGCGGGGCCTGCCGCGACGCCACCGCGGGGGCCGCCGTCGGATCTGACACGTCATCGGTGTATTCACACCCGGCCAGGCCCGCTCCCGCGCCGGCCACAGCCAACAGCAGCGCGGTACCGCGCGCCCAGGGTCTTCCCCCGCGGAGTGGACTGCACAGTGACCTGCGCAGTGACCCGCCCAGTGACTTGCTCAGTGACATGCCCCGAGCCTACTGGCAGAGACTCGGGCACGCGCGTAGCCGCGTGCCGTGATCCGGCCATTCGCGGCCGGTGTTCTTGATCTATTGCCCCGGTGCCCGATACGACGGCGTCTTCTTGGCTGCCGCGTCGAGATCCTCGGCTGACATGAGCGGTTTCAGGTGCAGGTTCACGGCACCGGTGGAATTGATCATCAGGGACAGGGCCACGGCGTTGGCCTGGTCGGGGATATCGAAGACCCCGACGACGTCCGTCTCGCCGAAGGCGTAATAAAAGCTTTCGAGTGAGCCGTCCACCGACTTGAGGGCCTCGACAACAGCATCACGCCGCTTGGTGCCGCCTTCACGCATGAGTCCCTTGATGCCGTCGCCAACGTAGTTCGCTTCGAACAGATATTTGCTCATCGTTTTTCCTATCCTGTGTACGCCCAGGACATCGGCATCCGAACATGTGCCCGCTCCCAACGATGGAAGGTCCGAGGCTGGCCCCAGAGTGGGGTCTGCCCACATGCTAGGCCTTCTACTCCACCCATACAACGGTTCATTTGCGGCCACAACCGCGCTCCGGGCAATCGGCACTACCGCCGGCCGGAGGACAGGAACATAATCGGCGTATCAACCCGTACGGACAATGGAGGCGATCGACGTGTCTGTTTATACGCTCGGAATCTGGCTGGTGCATCCCGGCCGCGAGAACGATTTTGTGCAGGCCTGGCGGGATCTGGCCAGGAAGACGAAGGAAGACTTTCCCAACGCCAAAGCCGTGCTGATGCACGATCGCGACGTCAAAAACCGGTTCATCAGCACCGGCCCGTGGGAGTCCCTGGAACAGATTGAGCAGTGGCGGGACTCTGCCCTGTTCAAGCAGGGCGTCGAGGCGATGAAGGACATGCTGGAGCATTACGAGGCGCGCACCTTGGACGAGGCCGCCAGCATCGGCTGGGACGCGACTGATATGTGAATTTCCCGGGACCGGGTCGCCGGCGGCTGCGCGGCGCGGGTTCCCGCCGGCTATTCGGCCTGCAGCGCCTCAAGTACGGCAGCCAACAGGACATCGTTCCGGCCCCAGACGGGATCGAAGATTTCCACGTACCAGGCGTCCGCCAGGACCAGGGCCAAGGTCTCGTTGGTCTCTGCCGCCCAGTCCCTGAGCTGGTCTTCCCCAACAGGCCCCTCGCTGCTGCCGAGCAGGGTTGCGACGTCGTCGTCCTGTACGGTTACCGGGATGGAGACGCTGCTCGCCTCACCGGGGTCGTGGACGACCGTAACCAGGCTGGTCCGAGCTGACAGCGTCAGCAGCGTCGACGCCGTATCCGGGCCGCAGAAGGCTGTCACGTAGGCGCGCTGCGCGAGGCCTCCGGCCTGAACGCCCGGCTGCGATTCCTTGGTGAAGAGCCCGTTGCGGTTGAGCCGGGCGAGGTCTCCGGCGATGGCCGCGGTCTCCTCGTCGAACCCGGGCGCGAAGACTCCCGGCTGGTATTGGCTGTTGCCCTCCAGCCAGCGGGCGGTCAGTTCGCCGGCCGCCGGGATGGTGGAGGCCTGCCGCCAGACTTCGCGGTCCGCGAGAAGCCGGCCGAAGCTGTCCCGTTCCGTCGTGAACCTGGCCTCTGACATTTAGGCCTCCTGTGCTGTGGGGTGCGGGGTGGACTGCGCTGTGGACTGGGGGGTGGGGTGCGCCTGCGGGGCGTGGTGCTGCAGGAGCACGGACAACCGTTCGCAGCTGATCCGTAGCGCCTCCAGTTCACGCCGGCTGTAGTCCTCGATGATCGCACGGATCCGCTCGGTGAGGTGCTCGTCGTCGACCTCGAACTCGTGGTTCAGCGTGACCACGGAGAGCCCGTCAGCCGGCCGGATCTCCCAGTCGCCGCCGAGCTCCCGGAACGGGGGTTCGAGGTTTAGCTGGTGGAACTCGGCGCGGAGGCTGGCGGTGTCAAAGACGCGCCAGCAGTGGCTTGAACTGAGTGAGCCGTTGGACACCACGGACGTGCGCAGCTCGTGCCCGGCGTCGTCGCCGCTGACGCGCTCCGAGTACACCGTCAAGCCGTCGAGGTAGGGCCAGTGCGAGGCGTCGCGCAGCATGCTGAAGACAAGGTCCGCCGGGGCGTTGATGCCGAGCCGGTCCGTGGTCCGGTGCGTTTGCTGGTGCGTGCTCACTGACAAGTTCACCCCTCCTGTGTCGTGCTGTCACCTTGCAGGTCTTCTATGCAGGCTAGGCCAGTTGCGGCCTGCCGTGAACAATTCCGTCCCGTCGCGTCACGCAGGGCAATCTTCGGTAACACAGGGCATCCGCAGGCCGCGTCCGCGGACGCCGGATGAACGGGTGTTAACGCCTGTATCCCTTGGTTTCACCCGGTTTCACGGCGCTTTGACCGGCTTTCCCGTGCCCCGGATAGTTGCTGGCACCAGCACCAATTCAGTCCACTCTCAAGGGGAGAACATGTCCAGTCTTTCGTTTAAATCAGGCGCCGCGGTCGCGTTGGCGGCTACCACTGTCCTGGGTCTGGCGGCCTGCTCCGATCCCGGCGCCGCTGCTGCCGGCGGCCCGTCGTCGGCGGCGTCGTCGTCCTCCGGTGTGAAGCAGTTCAACCTCTCTCCGCAGCAGGACCGCGTGAAGGCCGCGGTGGATGCCGCGGCCGCCGCGCTCGTCCCGGAGGCCATTAAGAAGGACGGGAAGCTGACCGTGGCGGTCAGCCCGTTTGCGGCGCCGCTGGCCGTTTACGCCACCGACAACAAGACCCCGGTGGGCAACGAGGTGGATATCGCCGTCGCACTGGCCCAGTCCCTGGGCCTGGAGGCGGACATTGTCCCGACGGCCTGGGCCGACTGGCCGCTCGGCGTCGATTCGGGCAAGTACGAGGCTGTGCTGTCCAACGTCACCGTCACGGAGGAGCGCAAGCTCAAGTTCGACTTCGCCAGCTACCGTGAGGACAAGCTCGGCTTCTACGCCAAGGCGGACAGCAGCATCACCAAGGTCGAGTCGGCGCCGGACGTGGCGGGCAAGCGCGTGATCGTCGGCTCCGGCACCAACCAGGAGGCAATCTTGCTGCGCTGGGATGAGGAAAACAAGAAAAACGGCCTCAAGCCCGTGGAGTTCCAGTATTACGACGACGACTCCGCGTCCCAGCTTGCCGTCCAGTCCGGACGGGCGGACCTGACGTTCGGCCCCAACGCCACGGCAGCCTACAAGGCGGCTTCGGACGCCAAGACCAAGCTCGTGGGCCTGGTCGACGGCGGCTGGCCGCTGAAGGCCAGCATCGCCGTCACCACCAAGAAGGACAACGGGTTTGCCGCCGCGGCGCAGGCCGGACTGAACCACCTGATCCAGGACGGCAACTACGCCAAGATCCTGGACCGCTGGGGGTTGTCCGCGGAAGCCGTCGCGAAGTCGGAGCTGAACCCGGCGGGCCTGCCGAAGAAATAGCCCCGCCGCCTGAAACGCCACTACCTGAAACGTCGATTGCTCCGTAACTGCCCTTCTGGCGGCCGAAAACGGCGGCTACGGAGCAATCGATGGGGTCGGGCAGAGGGAATCCCCGCCGGAATATCTCCGGCGGGGATTCTTAGTTGCTGCCTGGTGTTGCATGCCTGGACGGTCGATTGCTCCATAACTGCCCTTCTGCGGCTCGAATAGGGCGGCTACGGAGCAATCGATGGTGATTTCCTAGGCTCGTGCCGTGACGGAACCGGCGTCGGCGCCTGCCCCGCCTGCCCCGGCGGCCTCGATGCCTGCCCCGGCGCCGGCCTCGACAGCGACCCCGGGGTTCGCACGCACCGGGGTGGCCAGGCCGAGGTTCTCCCGCAGCGTACTGCCCGCGTACTCCGTGGGGTACACGCCGCGCTCCTGCAGTTCCGGCACGAGGTGGTTGACGATGTCGTCGAGGCCGGACGGGATGAGCCACGGCGAGATGTTGAATCCGTCGACGGCGCCGGTCCGGGCATACTCGCTGAGCCGGTCCGCGACCTCGGTGTACGAGCCGGTGAAGGTGGAGTCGCCCCGGCTGGTCTTGGCCGAGACGAACTGACAGATGGACAGGCCCTTCTCCTTGGCCTCGGCCCGCCACTGGTCGGCCAGCTGGCGTGCCTTGGCGCCGTGGAAGCCGCTGCCGCGGGTTTCGGAGGTTTCTTCCACCACGGGGTCGATGTCCGGCAGCGGGCCGTCGGGGTCGTAGCCCTGCAGCTCCCGGCCCCAGAACTGTTCGAGGTACGCGATGGCCTGCTGCGGGCCGATCTGCAGGCTGCGGACCCAGGCCTTCTTCTCGAGGGCCTCCCGCGGCGTGGCGGCGAGGATGAACTCGCTGGCGGGCATGATTTTCACGTCCTGGGCGCCGCGGCCGGCCCGGAGGGTGCGCTCCACGATGTCGCGGCGGAACTCCAGGGCGTCATCGAGCTGCGGGTGCGCGGAAAAAATGACGTCCGCCTGCCGGGCGGCGAAGTCCCTGCCCTCGGGCGAATCCCCGGCCTGGAACAGCACCGGCCGGTACTGGGCGCTGCGCGGCAGCCGCGGGGTGACGTCGACGGTGTAGTGCCGGCCGGTGTGGCGCACCCGCCGGACCGCGCCCTCCGCCGACCACCGCTCGGCGGAGGCTGAGCCCGCGACGGCGCCGTCCTCCCACGCGTCCCAGATCCGCTTGGCGGTTTCCACGAAGGCCTCGGCGTGGGTGTACCGGTCGGCGTGGTCCAGGTAACCGCCGCGGCGGAAGTTGGCGCCGGTCCAGGCGTTGTCTGTGGTGACGATGTTCCAGGCCGCGCGGCCGCCGGAGAGCAGATCCAGGGTGGAGAGCCGGTGAGCCAGGTCTGCGGGGTCGTTGTACGTGGTGTTCTGGGTTGCGACCAGCCCGATCCTGGTGGTCACCGCGGCCAAGGCGGCGAGGGCGGTCTGCGCGTCGGGACGGCCGGCGACGTCGAGCGCGTGCGGGCGGCCAAGATGCTCGCGCAGCCGCAAGCCTTCGCCGAGGAAGAACGCCGCGAACAGGCCGCGCTCGGCGGTTTGGGCGACGCGCCGGAACGATTCGAAATCGGTCTGGGAGCCGGACTCGGCCGTCTTCCAGACAGTTCCGGAGTTGACGCCCTGAAAGAACACGCCAAGCTGGAGCTGGCCGGACGGCGTGAATTCGGCGGCGGGGTGGGTGCTGTGGCTCATGGTGGGCTCCTTAGTTTTCCGCGCCGGGGGCGCTGGGTGCGGCGGCGTAGCGGCTGGCCGGCCGCGCCAGCCCGAGCTGATCGCGGAACGTGGCGTCCGGGATGGTGGGGGCGAGGAGCCCGCGCCGGCGCAGTTCGGGCAGCACCAGCTGGGTCAGTTCCTCAAGATCCGTGTCCAGCACGGCGGGGTGCAGGCGCACGCCGTCGGCCCAGGCCAGCACTTCGGTGAGCAGCTCGGTAAGCCCGGCAGCCGAACCGATGAACCGGGCACGCGGGCTCTGCCACGCGGTGTGCCCGTTCAGCCCGGCCAGCCGCTCAGCGGCGGCCTGGCCGCGGGAGTCCAGCACGACGTCGAGCTCGGCGATCAGCGCGGGCCCATTCCCGCCGGCGGCGAGTCCTGCGCGCGTCGCCGCGAGCTCGGCGGCCAGGAGCTCGGGCGTCGGGGCTGAGACCAGCAGCGCGTCGGCCGCCCCTGCCGCGATGGCCTCCGGCGGGAGGAGCCCGGCCGGGGCAAGGACAGGCAGTTGGCCCTGGGGCGGCCGCGGAATGATCGACGGACCTTTGACGGAGTAGCTGCTGTTTTCGGCGTCGATGTAATGCAGCTTGTCGACGTCGAGGTAGCGCCCGGTGGGGACGTCGCGGATCACGGCGTCGTCCTCCCATGAGTCCCAGAGCCTGCGGCTGACCTCGATCGAATCGGCGGCCTCGCGGGAGAGCCGGTCCCCGCGCACGGTGTCGCGGCCGACGGCGGCGGCATCGGCCGCGCTTGGTGAGGCGGCTACCAGCCAGCCGGCCCGGCCGCCGGAGACGTAGTCCAGGCTGGCCAGCTGGGTAGCGATGTGGAATGGCTCGGTGTAGACGGTGTCCACTTCCGGAATCAGTGCGAGGGAGCGGGTCACGGGGCCGGCGAACGCGGCGCGCTGCAGGGCGTTGAGCCGGGCCGCGGCGTCCGGGTGTCCGGGGTCCGGCAGGCCGGGGTCGGAAAACGTCACCGCGTGAAACCCGGCGGACTCGGCGGCGAGCACGGCGCCGCGGAGGTGTTCCGGGCCCAGAACGGCTGCCGGGGCTGTGCGGGAAACCCGCCACGCGGCCGGATGGCTGCCGGCGCCGTCGAGCTCCAGCAGAAGGATGCCGTGTCCCAGGGGCCCGTCCTGGGCGGGATGGGTGCTCATGATGCGTCCTGTCGTTCGTAGGGGATCTGTTCGCCGGCCTCGATGGGCACCGGCAGGCGGTTCTCTGCCGGCGGCAGCGGGCACGTGGCGAGGTCCGTGTAGGCGCACGGCAGGTTCACCGCCCGGTTGAAGTCGAGCCAGACCGTGCCGTCGGGGCCCGGTGCCGGGACGGTGAGCGAGCGGTTGGCCGCGTAGGTGCTCTTGCCCGACGTCGCGTCCGTGAAAAGCACCGACAGCGTGCCCGGAGCGTGGCCGTTGAACGCGGTGAGGCTCAGGTCCTCACCGCGGAGCCGGAAGCGGATTTCCCCCGGGGCCTCGTAGACGTGGTGGATTCCTTCGACGGCCGCGCCCACCGTCGTGGGCCGCGGTTCGGCGAACGGCACGAATATTCCCGAGATTGCATATTCGATGCTGGGGGCATAGGCGGGGGTGCCGCGGTAGCCGGTGAGCAGCGGGTTCAGGGGATGCCGCGGACGCACGACATAGCGGCCGCCCCGCTTGGCGAGCTCGATCACGGTATGGCCGGCGCCGGCATCCTCGACACGCAGGTTCAGGCCTTCGCGTTCGGGGATCGGGCCGAGGAACACGGTGGCTCCGGTCCCGTCGGCGTTCAGTCCCTGCCCGTCGCGAAGGACGCGTTCGCCTGCCCCCAAAGCCAGGCGGACGATGTCGTCCTCGACGCTCCAGATGCCCGGCGCACCATCCAGCCGGGCGGGCGAGGAATCGAGCCAGTGCAGGTGGGTGACGGCGAGGAAGCCGTGGGGATCTGCGCGGTGGCGTTCGTGCGCCGCATGCCAGTCCGCCCAGGCGGCTTCGAATTCCCGGTCGGGGCGGCGGTCGGGACTGGTCCGGTGGGCGGGAGCGCCGGTGCCCGGGGTGCGGCCAGCGTTCGTGGACGTTTCAGTGGGTGCGGACATAGGAGCTCCTGTGGTGGTTGTGGTCGGCTGTGACGCGGGCGGCGGCGTCGGCTTCAGTGGAGCCGGCGGACTCCGGCCGGCTGGCGTAGGGGTCGCCGTCGGCCCACAGGGTGGTGGGCGCGGCGGCGCGGACGGCCGGAATGACTTCCAGGGCGAAGCGCTCCAGGATTTCGAGCTGCTGGGCGAAGGGCAGCGTGGTGGGCAGCGAGATGGACTGCAGGTCGTGGCCGTAGAGCGCGTGGTAGCTGAGGATCTTGTCGATCACCTGCTCCGGGCTGCCCACCAGGGCCGGGCCGTCGGCGACGGCGTGGTCGATGTCGCGGTAGGGCGAGTTGTTGCCGGGAACGTTCCGGCCGGTCGTGAGGGCCTCGTAGACCGGGCCGAACTGCCGCTTGGCCTCCTGTGTGGTGTCCGCGATGAACACCCCGCCCGCGCCCGATCCGGAGCCCAGGTACTGGTGCCGGGGATCGTGGCCGTGGCGGTCGTATTCCTCGCGGTAGTGGTCAATGAGCAGCTTGTAGTTTTCCCGCGGCTGGATCGCGTTGGCCGTAAACAGCGGATCGCCCCACTGCGCTGCCAGTGCCGCCGAGGCCAGGCTGGTGGCGGAACCGTGCCAGACCCGCGGCGCCCCGGAGAACGGCCGCGGCGTGGTGGTGGTGGGCTCGGTCAGTGCCGTGCGGAACCTCCCGGACCACGTGAGGTTTTCCTCGGTCCAGAGCCGGCGGAGCAGGGCGTACTTCTCGGCGAGGAGCTCCCACTGGTCCGCCAGGTCCAGGCCGAACAGCGGGTACTGCAGCACTTCATTGCCCTTGCCGATCACCAGTTCCAGCCGGCCGCGGCTCAGCTGGTCGATCGTGGCGTAGTCCTCCGCGACCCGCACCGGGTCCAGCACGGACAGCACCGTCACGCCGCTCTGCAGCCGGATCCGGGTGCTCACGGCGGCGATGGCGGCGAGCACGGTGGTGGGGGAGGAGGAGATGAACTCGCCTGCGTGGCGTTCGCCTACCGAGAAGCTGTCGTAGCCGAGGTCCTCTGCCCGGCGCGCGGTCTCCACCACCTGGTTGAGCCGGTCCGCGGTGGAGACGATCTCCCCGGTGACCGGGTTCTTCAGGTGCGGGATGATGTCGAGGACCTGGAACCTCACTGTGTTTTCCCTGTCTGCGTTTTCCCTGTAGGGGCGGTCCCGAAGTTGGCTTCAGTGACGGTCTTCGACTCGGGAAGGGCTTCCTCGGAGAGTCCCCAGCGGTCCAGGACCTTGGCGTAGGAGCCGTCCTTGATCGCGGAGTTCAGGGCGTCCGTGATGGCCGGGGCCAGGCCGTTGCCCTTGAGCGTGGTCGCCGCGACGAGGGTTTCGGACGGCCAGCCGGCATTGACCTTGCCCACCACCTTGAGGTCCTCGCGGGTGTTTTCCCGGTAGGTGACGGACGGGTAGGGCGCGAGGTTCAGATCCGTGCGGCCGGAGGACAGGGCCAGGATGGTGTCGGCGTCGGAGGAGTAGTACTGCAGTACTGCGGGCGCCTTGCCCTTGGCCTCGAGCTCCTTGTTCCAGGCGATCAGGATCTTCTCCTGGTTGGTGCCCGAGCCCACCGAGATCTTCAGCCCGGAGATGTCATCGGAGCCCTTGATGTCGTAGCTGGAGCTTTTCTTGGCCTCGAAGCCCATGTATGCGGCGCGGTAGCTGGAGAAGTCGAAGAGCTTCACGCGGGCGGCGTTGATGCCCACATTCGAGAACACGGCCTCGAAGTCGCCGGACTGGGTCTTCAGCGGCCAGTTCTCCCAGGAGGTCACCTGGATGTCCAGGTCCAGGCCCAGCTTGTCCGCTACCAGCTGGGCCAGGTCCACCTCGACGCCGATCGGGGTCTTGTCGTCCGTGGCGTGGAAGGACAGCGGAATGGCGCCCGCCGTCGTCGCGACGGTCAGCTTGCCGTCCTTGCCGATCAGCGCGGGGACCTTCGCGGCCAGGGCCGCGTCCTTCTCGGCCCGGATGCGCTGCTGGTCCGGCGAGGTGTTGTAGACGACGCCGTTGCGCGCCGCCGTCGTCGCCGGCTGTCCGCCTGCGGCCGCGGAGGCGCCGGGATCAGAGCAGGCACTCAGCGCCATGGTGCCGGAAAGGGCGCCGATGAGGACGACGGCGGGAAGCGACGCAGGCTTGCGCCGGGGGCCAGTACTGGGGCGGGCGGAGCTGGATGCCATGGGGGTGTTCCTTAGATGTTGAAAGCGGGTTCGATGACTTTGGAGAAGAAGCTCCGGGTGCGTTCTTCGCGCGGGTTGGTGAAAATCTCCCGGGGTGTGCCTTGCTCGATGATCTGGCCCTGGTCCATGAACACCACCGTGTCGGCGACGTCGCGGGCGAAGCCCATCTCATGCGTGACGATGATCAGCGTGGTGCCGGACTTGGCCAGCTCGCGGATGACGTCGAGGACCTCGTTGACCAGTTCCGGGTCCAGGGCCGAGGTGGGCTCGTCGAAGAGCAGGATTTTGGGGTCCAGGGCAAGCGCCCGGGCGATCGCCACGCGCTGCTGCTGGCCGCCGGACAACTGGCGCGGGTAGGCACCGGCGCGGTCCTTCAGGCCCACCCGGTCCAGCAGTTCCAGCCCGCGTTCGCGGGCCTCGGCCTTGGAGAGCCGGGGCTTTCCGGCCCGCGGCGCGACGATCGGTGCCTCGGTGACGTTTTCCAGCGCGGTCAGATGCGGGAAGAGGTTGAAGTTCTGGAACACCATGCCGATCTCGGTGCGCTGCTTCAGGATTTCCTTTTCGCGCAACTCGTGGAGCCGGCGCCCGCGGACCTCGTAGCCCACCAGCGTGCCGTCAATCGCGATGAACCCGGCGTCGACCTTTTCGAGGTGGTTGATGGTGCGCAGGAGGGTGGATTTGCCGGACCCGGACGGGCCGACGATCACGGCGACACCGCCGGGCTCGACCGTCAGCGTGATGCCCTTGAGGACTTCCGCGGCGCCGAAGAACTTGCGGACCTTGGTGATCTCGACCAGGCCGCGGGTGGATTCGGCGTCTGTGGCGGCGGCCGCGGGCGGGGTTTGGGCGGCTGGGCGGAGTGCGGTGCTCATCGGGTGCCCCTTTCCTGGCTTGTTTCCCGGGTGGCGGGCGTATGGATGGCGAGGAATTTGCGGGCCTTCTGCAGCGGTGTCAGGGGCAGCGTGCGGACGGCGCCCTTGGAGTAGTGGCGCTCGATGTAGTACTGGAACACGCTCAGGACCGAGGTGATGACGACGTACCAGAGCGTGGCCACGA
Source organism: Arthrobacter sp. 131MFCol6.1 (assembly GCF_000374925.1). Taxonomy (GTDB): domain Bacteria; phylum Actinomycetota; class Actinomycetes; order Actinomycetales; family Micrococcaceae; genus Arthrobacter. The sequence goes on along the minus strand of NZ_KB895547.1, from coordinate 195,977 downwards.
GTAGCAGCGGCAGGACCTGCTGGGTCCGGTTGTAGATGACCTGGACGGTGTAGAACAGCTCGGAATAGGCCAGGACGTAAACGATCGAGGTGCCCTTGACCAGGCCGATCACCTCGTTGAAGGCGGTGGGCAGGATGGCGCGCATGGCCTGGGGCAGGACGATCCTTGTGGAACGCCGCCAGGCCGGAATGCCCAGGGCGGTTGCGGCCTCGAGCTGGCCCTGGTCCACGGAGAGGATGCCGCCGCGGATGATCTCGGCGGAGTAGGCGGCCTGGTTCAGGGTCAGGCCGAGGACCGCCGCGGCGAACTGGCTGATCAGGGTGGTGGTCTGCGCCTCGAAGAAGCGCACGTCCGTGAAGGGGAGCCCCAGGCTGATTTTCTCGTAGAGGTAGCCCAGGTTGTACCAGAGCAGCATCTGCACCAGCAGCGGCGTGGACCGGAAAATCCAGGAGAAGGTCCAGGAGACGGAGACCAGCAGCGGGGACGCGGAGAGCCGCATCAGGGCCAGGATGAACCCCAGGATGAAGCCGAGCGCCCCGGAGATCGCCGTCAGCTTGAGGGTCTCCAGCAGGCCGTTCACAATCGACTGCGCGGTGAACCATTGCGCCACCACGCCCCATTCCCAGCGCGGGTTGGTGGCCAGGGACCAGGCGATGCCGGCCACGCCCACGGCGACGACGGCGGTGCCCACCCAGCGCCACGGGTGGCGGGCCGGGACCAGCCGGTAGTCGGCGTAGTCGGTTGCGGCCTTGCGGCCCGCCGAACCGGTACCGGCGGGTGCAGTCTCGCCGCCAGGTACGGCCCCGGCCGGTGCGGTCTCGGGTGCGGATTCGATGCCGGCGGACGCCGGCTCCGGGGCGGACTGTGCCACCGGGGTTGCTGTTGAACTCATGCGCCACCTCGCTTCTTCCAGTTGCTGTGGGGTAGTTGGCTGCCAATCTAGGGGCCGCCGAAATCGCCCGGCAAGGCGCCGAGTTGCATGCGTTCACGCGGGTTCGCACTGCGTCACACGACGAATTCTTGCCTCGATTTACGCCGGGTTACGCGGGGTGAACGGCCGTGAACGGCGCCTCGACCGGCTCCAATTCGGGTGCCTAGCATGAGGGCTCCGCACCCGACCCAGGAGTCCGTCATGCCAGTGAATGCCCCATCCGTGGTCCTCATCGGCGGCGGCCCGCGCACGGCCGGGCTGCTGGAACGCCTCGCCGCCAACCGGCCGGAGCTGCTCGCCGGCGCGCTCCAGATCCACGTCGTGGAGCCGCACACCCCGGGCGCCGGCAGGATCTGGCGCTACGAGCAGCATCCCGGGCTGATGCTCAACTCCGCCGCGGCGGACGTCACGATGTTCACGGATGCCTCTGTCCAGTGCGAGGGACCCGCGATCGACGGGCCCGGCCTGGCAGAGTGGGCCGCCGGGATCCTGGACGGGTCCATCGCGGACGTCCCGGAGCTCCCGCAGGAACTGCGGCGCCAGCTGGCAGCCCTCACCGGCGCCACCTTCCCCACCCGGCAGCTGCAAAGTGCCTACCTGGAATGGTTCTTCCGCCGCTCCGTCGCCGCCCTCGGACCGGACACCACCGTCACCGTGCACCGGGACACGGCGTCCGCCGTCGAGCCGGTGCAGCATGAAGCGGAACGGGGTCCGGAACGCTACCGCGTCCGGCTGGCCGGTGGCGCGGTGCTGCACGCCGACGTCGTCGTCGCCTCCCTGGGCCACACCGATGCGCTGCCGGACCAGGAGTCCGCCGCCTGGGCCGGTTTTGCCGCCCGGCACGGCGCGTTCCACGCGGCGCCCAGCTACACCACCGACGTCGACTATTCACCCCTCGCCGCCGGCCAGGACGTGATTGTCTCCGGCATGGGCCTGGCCTTCGTGGACCTGCTGGTCCTGCTCATGGAGGGCCGCGGCGGCAGGTTCGAGGAACTGCCCGACGGCGCCCTGCGCTACCTGCCCTCCGGAGCCGAGCCGCGGCTGTGGGCCGGGTCCCGCCGCGGTGTGCCCTACCACTCCAAGATCACATCCGCCCTGCGCGGCGATGCTGCGGGGGATCCGGCGTTCTTCACCGCAGACGCCGTCGCGGCGCTGCTGGAGGTGCCGGGCGAACTGGACTTCCGCGCCCAGCTGTGGCCGCTGATCGCCAAGGACGCCGGTTACGCGTACTACCGCGAGCTGTTCACCGGCTACCCCGGGCGGGTCCGGATGGGCTGGCAGGAATTCGCCGAACGGTTCGCCGCCGCGGACTGGTACAGCCAGGACCGCCGGCGGCTGGTCTCCGAGTCCGTCCCTGACACAGGGCTCCACCTGGACCTCGAACGGCTGGACCGTCCGTTCGCAGACCGCGTTTTCGCCGGCCCCGCGGACTTTCAGGCCGCGGTGGCAGCGCACATTGGCCGCGACCTTGAGCTGCGCACCGGACCGGACCATTCGGAAACCCTGGCCCTGTTCACTTCCCTGCTCCGGTCCTACATGGACCTGGGCCGGCTGGTGCCAGCCGAGCGGCTCAACGCGCGGTCGCAGCAGGAGGTCCAGGGCTGGTGGCACGGCTTCTTCAGCTTCGTCGATTCCGGGCCGCCGCCGCGCAGGCTGCGGGAAATGCTGGCGATCCACCGGGCCGGGCTGCTGCAGTTCATTGGCCCGGGGCTGGAAATCGAGGCCGCGGAGTACTCGGGCCGGTTTGTCGCCCGCTCGGCCCAGTCCGGGATCACCGTGTCGGCGCCGGCCCTGATCGAGGCCCGGCTCCCGGCGCCGTCGGTGGCCCGTTCCGCGAACCCGCTGCTGCGCCAGCTGCACACCTCCGGTCTCGGCACGGAGCAGCAGCTCCTGACCGCGGACGGCACGCACGCGACCGGACGGCTCCTGGTGTCCGACCGCAACGAGCTCATCAGCCCGGTGGGCGAGCGGCGCGAGCGGCTGTTCGGCGTCGGGCCCGGCACCTCCGGCTGGGGCGCGGGCGCCTTCGCCCGGCCCCGCAGCAACGCCGCGCCGTTCCGTGAAAATGACGCCCTGGCCCGGCGCATCCTGAACCTGCTGGCGGACCCCATCAACGCTCAGGCGGACAACAGCCAGGCCAACATCGATTCAGCGGACGCCAGCCAGGCCGTGCCGCAGGCAGCCGCCGGAAAGGACCCGTCATGACCCCTGCACCACTGCACACCCCGCCCGTTGACACCCGGTCGGTGGGTGCCCGGGCTTTGGACAAGTCCAGGCTGACGGTCCTGAACCTTCCCATGAGCGATCCCAGGGTCCGTCCGCTCCTGGATGAGCTCGCGCTCGAATACGACACCCGCTACGGCAACCTTTTCGGCCGGGGAGCCGCCGCGGAGGAACTCAACCGCTACCCTGCCGAGGAATTCGCCGCGCCGGGCGGTGCCCTGTTGATCGTGCGCGAGAACGGCGAGTCCGTGGCCGGCGGCGCTTTCCGCCGGCACGGCCCGCAGACCGCCGAGTTCAAGCGGATCTGGACGCATTCGGCGCATCGGCGCCGCGGACTGGCCCGGTTTGTCCTCGCCGAGCTGGAAGCCCTGGCCGGCCGCCGCGGCTACCGGAAGGTCTACCTGACCACCGGCCCGCGCCAGCCGGAGGCGAAACACCTCTACCTGAGCACCGGTTACGAGGCACAGTTCGACCTCTCCGCCGACCCGGAAACAATCGGGCCACTGGCATTCACCAAGAACCTGCCCACCGCAAACCCCACCCCCAAACACCAACGCGGGGTCACTTAGCGCCCATCCGGGGCGGCGCGACCGGCGCTAAGTGACCCCGCGTTGCTTGACCGGTGCTTCGGGCTAGAGTTCACCCAGGGGGTCTGCCCTACAACAACGTTTTCATGAGCCGCCGCGGACCCGGCGGAGAAGCAGCCGGGAGTCATCAGTGCGGCCTGGATCCAAGCCCACCATCCGCGATGTCGCGCGGACGGCCGGGGTTTCCCTGACCACCGTCTCCTACGTGCTCTCCGGCCGTTCCGGCGGCACAACCCGGATCAGCGAGGCCACCCAGGACCGGGTGCACGCCGCGGTCCGCGAACTTGGCTATGTGGCCAACCGTGCCGCCCAGGGAATGCGCCGGGGCCGGACGGAGCTGGTGGCCGTGGCCGTCGCGGACCTCGAGCAGCCCCGGGACAGGGCCATCGCCGCGGTGCTGGCCAGGATCCTGCCGGAGCACGGCTACCAGGCGGTCATCCTGCTGGGCGGGAGCTGGCGGCAGTTCATGCTCTCCGGCGGCGCCGACGGCGTGATCCACGCCAGCGCGCCGGAGACGGACGACGATTCCGGGGCCATGGCAGAGCTCGCCGGCCGCGGCACGCCCCAAGTGCTCATCACGGACGACGCCGGGGCCGGCAGCCTCGCCGTCCGAGACGGACACGATGTGGTCCCCGCCGGAACGGAGACCCCCGAAATCCTGGCCGGGCGCGCCGTCACTTTGCTGCTCGAACAGCTGCGGGGCTAGGACCCCTTAGGCTTTCAGCGCGGCGGCCTCCGGTGCCGTGTCCTCCGGTGCCGTGTCCTGCGGTGCCGCGGTCTGCGGTGCCTCCCGGATCGGACGCCGGGCCAGCCACGCCGCCACGATCGCGCCGGAGACGTTGTGCCACAGGGAGAAGACGGCCGACGGCAGGGCCGCCAGCGCGCCGAAGTGAGCCGTCGCGAGGGTGGCGGCCAGGCCGGAATTCTGCATCCCGACCTCGAAGGCGAGGGCCCTGCGCGCCTTGTCATCCAGGCGCCCCAGCTTGCCGGCCAGGTAGCCCAGGCCCAGTCCGAAGCCGTTGTGGAGCACCACGGCCAGGAACACGATGCCACCCGCGGCGACAATCTTGCTGGCGCTGCCGGCCACCACAATCGCGACGATCAGGGAAATCACGACGGCGGAGGCCCACGGCAGCGCCGGCAGGACCCTGGCCACGAGCTTCTTGAGGAAGAGGCGGGCCAGCAGGCCGGCAATGACGGGCAGGAGAACGGTCTTGACGATGTCCTGGACCATGCCGCCGGCGTCGATGCTCAGGTACGAGCCGGCCAGGAACAGCACCAGCAGCGGCGTCACGATCGGGGCGATCAGGGTGGACACCGAGGCGACGGCCACGGACAGGGCGACGTCGCCCTTGGCGAGGAACGCCATCACGTTGGAGGCGGTGCCCGACGGCGCGCAGCCCACCAGGATCAGGCCCACCGCAAGTTCCGGCTCAAGGTGGAGGCCGACGGCGATCAGCCAGCCGGCCCCCGGCATGATGACGTAGTGCGCCACGATTCCCAGGGCCACAGCCCAGGGGCGCTTGGCCACCGAGGCGAAATCGGGCGGCGTCAGCGTCAGGCCCATGCAGAACATGATGATGCCCAGCAGGAAAGGCACGCTGGGGGCGAGGGGTTTGAACGCCCCGGGGAGAAGGAAGCCGGCGAGCCCGGCCACCACCACGAGGATCGGGAAGACCGTCACCGCGATGCGGGCAATCTTTGCCTCGGCGGCGAGGGCGGGATTGGCCGGGACGTCGGCGGCAGCGCCCGAGTCCCGGGCGGTATTCGGAGTTTTAGTTGCCTCAAGCATCCAAGAATGGTGCCACCGGCGTCCACGGGGTGGCCACTTCGTGACCACCTGTCGGACAAATATGTCAGATTTTAGTGGCGGCCGGCGGCGGAGCGGCTTGGGTAGGCTTTGAGGAGCGCGTGAGCTCCGCACGGCAAGCTCCCTGCCCTCTCCGGTGCGACGCAGCGCCCCACATTCTTTGAACTCTGAAGGCGTCGTTGTGCCTTCTTGACCACGAACGGAGCCAGCAATGGCCGTCAAAACCGCCGGGGACGCTCCCGCCTTCACGCCCGAGCAATTGCAATCAGTCCGGGGCGCCTGGATGTCCCCGCGCCGGCTCAAGACCGAGGTCCTGGGCGGACTGGTCGTGGCCCTGGCCCTGATTCCCGAGGCGATCGCCTTCTCGATCATCGCCGGCGTCGATCCGCGGATCGGGCTCTTCGCGTCCTTCACGATGGCGGTGACCATCGCCTTCGTCGGCGGACGCCCGGCGATGATCTCGGCGGCCACCGGCGCCGTCGCCCTGGTGACTGCGCCGCTGGTGAAGTCCCACGGCCTGGATTACCTTGTGGCGGCGGTGATTCTGGCCGGTATTTTCCAGATCGTCCTGGGCCTCACCGGCGTGGCCAAACTGATGCGCTTTATCCCGCTCTCGGTGATGGTGGGCTTCGTCAACGCCCTGGCCATCCTGATCTTCATGTCGCAGGTGCCCGAGTTAATGGGCGTGCCCTGGCTGGTCTACCCGCTCACCGCGCTGGGCCTGCTGATCGTCTTCGGCCTGCCCAGGCTCACCAAAGCCGTCCCCGCACCCCTCGTGGCCATTGTGGCCCTGACGCTCATCACGGTGACGGCCGCCGTCGTCGTTCCCACAGTGGGGGACAAGGGCGCACTGCCGGACTCGCTGCCCTCACTGTCCCTTCCCAACGTGCCGAACACGTTCGAAACGCTGCAGGTCATCTTCCCGTTCGCACTGGCCATGGCCTTCGTGGGCCTGCTCGAATCCCTCATGACCGCGAAGCTCGTGGATGACATCACGGACACGCGTTCAGCCAAGACCCGCGAGGCCTGGGGGCAGGGTGTCGCGAACATCGTCACCGGATGCTTCGGCGGCATGGGCGGCTGCGCCATGATCGGCCAGACCATGATCAACGTCAAGGCCTCCGGCGCCCGCACCAGGATCTCCACGTTCCTGGCCGGCGTTTTCCTGCTCATCCTCGTGGTGGCCCTCGGAGACATTGTGTCCCTCATTCCGATGGCCGCGCTGGTGGCCGTCATGATTTTCGTCTCGGTCGCCACCTTTGACTGGCACAGCATCCGCCCGGCCACCCTCAAGGCCCTGCCCAAGAGCGAAACCACGGTCATGGCGGCGACGGTGGTGGTCACCGTTGCCACGCACAACCTGGCAGTCGGCGTCGGCGTCGGCGTACTTGTCGCGATGGTCCTGTTCGCCAGGCGGGTGGCCCATTTCGTCACGGTCGAGCGCTCCGTGACGGAGGACGACGGCGGCCGGGCCACGTATCGCGTGGACGGCGAGCTGTTCTTCGCCTCCTCGAATGACCTCTATACCCAGTTCGAGTACGCACTGGACCCGGAACGCGTAGTCATCGACATGCGCGATTCCCACCTGTGGGACGCCTCCACGATCGCCGCTTTGGATGCCATCACGGAGAAGTACCGGCAGCACGGCAAGAGCGTCGACGTCGTGGGCCTGAACCAGGCCAGCGCCCTGATGCGCGAACGCCTGGCCGGCAGGCTCGGCGCCGGGCACTAGCTGTAACTCCCACGGACAACTGGCAGGCACCCGTCCGGGCCGGTATTAGGTCATGCGTTTGGGTCTTTTTGTTTGCCTGGGTGCGGCCTACGGTGGATTTACGGCGCCGCCCGTCCGGGGTGGCCGGAGCTTGGAGGAAATCCAATGACGACGCACGTAGCCGACTGCAGCGTGAGCAATTGCTCCTTCAATGACCACTCGCACTGCAACGCGGCCGCCATTACCGTCGGCGGCGCCGCAGATCACGCCTCCTGCGCGACCTTCATCGACATCGGGGTGCACGGCGGGCTCCCCAAGGTGCTGGCCGACGTCGGCGCCTGCCAGCGTACCGAGTGCACCCACAACGACCATCTGATGTGCAAGGCGTCCGAAGTTCACGTGGGCCCGGGGGTCGACAACGCCGATTGCCTCACCTACGCCCACGCGTAGGCCGCCCCCGCCGTCCGCGCCCATCGAAGTTCCGCCCCGCTGGCGCTGAAATCCACCACTTTTGGGGCGGCGCCCGGCGTGTCGGGCCGAACCGCCGGTGAATCCCGGCGTCCCTGGTTCAAAGGTGGGGAGAATCGGTGGAGGCAGAGGGCAGCCGCAGTTGCAGGCAGGCGCGCTAGCCCTGGGTGAGCCGGTACCGTTCGATCTGCTTGAGCCGCCGCAGGAGGCTGTCGCGCCGGGGGTGCGGGACGGCGTCGGCCGGCTCGGCGGTGAGCTCGATGTGTTCGGTGCCGTACTGCCACAGCAGCAGGTCATCGAGCAGCCGGTCCGGGCCCGGTGAGTAGCGGTGGTCCAGGGCCTTGCGGACCTCGGTGATCCTGTTGGCGCTAAGCAGCCCGGCGAGCTGCATGGTCTGGTTGAGGCCGTGTGCGGCCATGAGCTCCGCGGCCCAGCCCCAGTCGTCGTCGACCTTCCGGTCCACGTGCGGCAGCAGGGTCCGCCAGACGTCGCGGATCCGGTTGGGGGTCAGCGGCGCGGCACCTTCGCCGTCCATATCCCAGTAGCCGCGGACCTCCTCGTAGCGTTCGTGCAGGTCCGAGAACGCGCTCTCCACGGTCTCCAGCATGGCGGCCGTGGCGGTGAACTGGCGGTCGAAGTGCGGGGTCCAGGCCCGCGGGTCTTCGGCCTTGAAGCGGATGTCGTGCTCGATCTCGCTCCAGGCGTGGGCGAAGACGGTGCGGATCTGGCACTCGAAGAAGTAGCTGCCGTTCGGCGCGACGTCCGGGTTGAAGGCCAGCTGGTAGTCCTTGACGGCCTCGTTCTGGATGGTCCGCAGGATCAGGTGCCGGCTGGAGTAGCCGTACGTGCCGGACTCGATCGAGCCGATGTCTTTTTCGCGGTCCCCCCGGCAGTCAAAGAGCTGGCGCTGGCGCTTGACCAGATTGGCCACCACCGCGTTTTCCGCCGGCAGCTTGGTGATCACGCGGATGCCCACCATGTCATTCAGGGTCCGGAACGGGTCCGGGAACTTCAGCAGAGGTGGCCCGCCCGGCTCCAGCGGTTCCTCCGTGCGGGAAATCTTCTCGCGGAAGGATTCAACGGTCTTGGTGCGTCCGGTGACGAACAACGGCGTGACCTCGGTGTCCTTGAGCATGGTCCGCAGCGTGAGCAGCACCTCCCGGGTGACCAGCTTCAGGGCAGGCCGGACCCGCTCGTACAACTCCACGTTCTCCTGCACGGAATCGCGCAGGCTCACGTCCAAACGGTCCCAGTTGCTCGCCATGGCTCCAGCTTACGGCGCACCACCGACACCGGACCGCAGGCGGTCACCGCCGGGCATGCCCGCCGGCATTTCCGCACCAGCGGCACCGGCCCGCAGGCAGCCGGCACGGGGCGCCGCCATGAGGCGGTGTGCAAGGGCGCTGCAGAGGCGGCAGGCAACATGCTGGGCCTGCGCGGGGCCGCTTGGTGCCCAAGGTAGGCTCAGCACATGGCTGAAATGCGGCGGCGGACTATGATCGCGGCCGCAGCGGCGGTGACTCTGGGGGCAGTCTCCGCCGCCTGTTCACCGGGCCCCAAGGAGGACGCTGTGAAGAGGCACAAGTACCAATATGGCGAGGACCCCAGCCAGTGGGGGGAGCTCTTCCTCCCAGAGGTTGCCGCCCCCAAGGGTGTGGTGGTGGTGATCCATGGCGGGTACTGGCGTTCGCAGTACGGCGCAGAACTGGGGGAGCCCCTCGCCAAGGACCTCGCCGCGCACGGCATGGCAGCCTGGAACCTGGAGTACCGGCGGGCCGGCAACGGCGGAGGCTGGCCCAACACGTTCGCCGACGTCCTGGCCGGAATCGACAAGCTCGGTGAACTCGCCGACGAGCACGGGCTGGGACTGGACCGCGTGGTGGCCCTGGGCCACTCGGCCGGCGGTCACCTCGCCGTCTGGGCGGCGGGACGCAGCCGGCTCGCCGGGCTCGGAGCCCCGGACGCGGACCGCCAGCTGTTGCGGCGCGGCGACGACGACGGCGCGGTGCAGCTCACCGGCGTCGTCAGTCAGTCGGGGGTGCTCAACCTCGCGGCCGCCGAGCGGCTCAACCTCAGCAACGGCGCCGTCAGCAACTTCCTGGGCGGCTCGTCGGAGAAATATCCCAAACGGCATAAATTTGCGGACCCCATGAGCGCGGTGCCGCTGGGCGTGCCCGTATATGCCGTTCACGGTACGGAGGACGATACCGTCCCCGTGAGCCAGTCCGAGACCTACGCCGGCGCAGCCAAGGCTGCCGGCGCGCCCGTCCAGTTGCTCAAGGTCCCGGGCGACCACTTTGCGCTCATCGATCCGAAGGCGCCCGCGTACCGGAAATGCCGTGAACTCGTGCAGCAGCTGCTGGTCTGAAATCCGGGTGTCGCCAGGCCGGCCCGCCTGCCGGCGTCCCTGACGGCATCCGCTGGCCCTCGAAAGCGAATAGACTGGAGCGCAGGTGCGCCGGGAAGTCTGGTCGGCATAGTTCCGTCGACCCCATTTTGAGGATCCCATGAGCGCCCTGCCCCCTTCGCCCACACCCCCTTCACCGCATCCGCCTTCGCCGCCCCGCCTCACCATCTTCGGCCGGGGCAGCTACGCCGAGGCCCTGCGGATCGGCGAGATCCTCCGCAAGGAAACCGTGGGCGGCGCGCTGCTGGTCGCCGCGGCGATGGTGGCCCTCATCTGGGCCAACTCCCCGGCCTCGGAAAGTTACTTCGCGCTGCGCGACTTCACCGTCGGCTACGCCCCCTGGCATCTGGACCTGAGCCTGGGCGCCTGGGCCGCCGACGGCCTGCTGGCCATTTTCTTCTTCCTGGTGGGGCTCGAACTCAAGCGCGAGTTTGTCGCCGGCGACCTGCGCCAGCCGAGCAAATCGGTGGTTCCGGTGGCCGCCGCCGTGGGCGGTGTGGCCGTTCCGGCACTCATCTACGCGGCCGTCAACCTCTCCGGTCCCGAGACACTGCACGGCTGGGCCATTCCCACCGCCACTGACATCGCCTTCGCCGTCGCGGTGCTGGCGCTGATCGGTTCCCACCTTCCCAGTGCGCTGCGGATCTTCCTGCTGACCCTCGCCGTCGTGGACGACCTCCTGGCCATCGCCATCATCGCGATCTTCTACACCAGCGAACTCCACCCCGAGCCGTTCCTGCTGGCCCTGCTCCCGCTGGGCCTCTACACGTTCCTGGCGCACAAATACCGGCGGTTCTTCGGCACGCACGCAGCGGCAGCCTGGGTGATCCTGCTGCCGCTCGGCTTCGCAACGTGGGCACTCGTGCACGCATCAGGCATCCACGCCACCGTAGCCGGGGTCCTGCTCGGATTTGCCATTCCCGTCAAACGGTCGGAGGCCAGCGGCGGGCCGGAAGCCGGCCCGGGCCTGGCGGAGATTTTCGAACACCGGTTCCGCCCGATCTCGGCCGGGATCGCCGTCCCGGTGTTCGCGTTCTTTTCCGCCGGGGTGGTCATAGGCGGCTTGCAGGGCCTCGGCGCCGCCCTGACGGACCCCGTGGCCGTGGGCATCATCGTGGCCTTGGTTGCCGGGAAGCCGGCCGGGATCCTCGGCACCACCTGGCTCATTACCAAAGTCACGCGGGCGCGCCTGGACGGGTCCTTCAAGTGGATCGACGTCTTCGGCCTCTCGATCCTGGCCGGCATCGGTTTCACGGTCTCGCTGCTGCTGGCCGAGTTGAGCTTCGGCCAGGGCACTGCGCATGAAGACCACGCGAAGGTGGGGATCCTCGCGGCCTCCCTGCTCGCCGCGCTCCTCGCCACCACGGTGCTCCGGACACGCAACCAGCAGTACCGGCGGGCGGAGGAGGCCGAACAGGTCGACTCGGACCACGACGGCATCCCGGACGTCTACCAGCAGGGCCGCCCAGACTAGATTGGCAGGCCAGGCCGACGGGCTATATTTGGAGGTGTGGCGGGAGGGGCCGTCCGGAGGGTCATGATACCCCAAGGGGTATCATGATTGAGCTGGAATACGCGCGCCGGGCCGTCTGGCGCCCGCGAAAGGAACAGGCATGAAGAGCATTTCCGTCAAGGACCTGGCCGCCCTGGGCGACGCCACCGAAATCATCGATGTCCGCGAGGAGGACGAATACGTCGCCGTCCGCGTTCCCGGCGCCCGGAGCATCCCGCTCTCACGGTTTGTCCAGTCCCTCGCCGAGGTTCCGGCCAGCGGCACTGTCTACGTCATGTGCGCCGCAGGGGGCCGCAGCGCCCAGGCCGCCACCTACCTGGAGGACCAGGGATACGACGCCGTCAACGTCACCGGCGGGATCATGAAGTGGCAGGACGAGGGACACCCCGTCAACCGGGGCTGACCTTACCGGGCTGACCTCACCGGAGGGACCATGGAAGTCATCGTCATCGAGACCCCGCAGCTCGGGGACCGCAGCTACCTGGTCCACGACGGCTCGGTGGCGCTGGCGATCGACCCGCAGCGCGACACGGACCGCATCGAAGCGGCCGCCCGTGACGCCGGGGTAGCCATCACGCACGTGGCCGAAACGCACATGCACAATGACTACATCACCGGCGGGCTGATCCTGGCCCGCGCCCGCGGCGCAAGCTATCTCGTCAACGCCGCCGACGCCGTCGGGTTCGAGCGAACTCCCGTCACCGACGGCCAAACGGTCCGCGTGGGCTCGCTTGCGGTCAGGGCGGTCGCCACGCCGGGCCACACGCATACCCACCTCTCGTTCATCGTGGACGACGGCGCGAAGCAGGCCGTCTTCTCGGGCGGCAGCCTGCTGTACGGCTCGGTGGGCCGCACGGACCTTGTTGCCGAGGCGGACACGGTTGGCCTGACCCACGACCAGTACGCCTCGGTCCGGCGCCTCGCCGCCGAGGCCGGCCCTGACGCCGCGCTGTTCCCGACCCACGGATTCGGCTCGTTCTGCTCCTCCGGACCCGCCAGTGGCGCCCGGTCCTCCACCATCGGCGAGCAGCTCGCCGCGAACCACGCCCTGACGGACCCCGATGAGGACCACTTCGTCCGCCAGCTCATCGCCAACCTCACGGACCACCCCTCCTACTACGCGCACATGAGTCCGGCCAATGTCCGGGGCCCGGTCGCTGCGGAGCTGGCCGTTCCGGCATCGCTGGATGCCGCCGAACTCACCCGGCGCCTGGACGCCGGCGAGTGGGTGGTGGACCTGCGCCGGCGCGTGGCGTTCGCCAACAGCCACCTCAAGGGCAGCGTCAGTTTCGAGTATGGCTCCGGCTCCAGTTTCACCACCTATCTCGGCTGGGTGCTGCCGTGGGGCGAACCGCTGACCCTGGTGGGCTCGCGGGAAGACATTGAGAGCGCCATCCGCGACCTCTCCCGGATCGGCATCGAATCCCCCGACGCCGCCGTCGGAACCGAGCCGCACGCCCTCGCCCCGCAGGCCCGCCTCGCCTCCTACCCGCGCGTGGGCTGGGACGGCGTGCTCGCCGGCCGGGCGCCCGAGGACACCGTGCTGGACGTGCGCCGGGCCGACGAATTCGCCGCCGCCCGCGTGGTGGGGGCGGTCAACGTGCCGCTGCACGAGCTGTTGCTGCGCCTGGGGGACATTCCCGCCGGGAAACTCTGGGTGCACTGCGGTTCCGGGTACCGGGCCGGGATCGCCGCCAGCCTCCTGCAGCGGGCAGGCCGGGACGTGGTCCACATCGACGCCAGGTTTGCCCACGCCGCGTCCGCCGGGATCGCGCTGGACACCACCGCGGCCTGAGCGCCGGCGGCCCGGCATCGCCGGCAGCGACGCCAGCACGCCGGAGGCGGGCGGTGCGCGCAACACACGGCACCGGAGCGCATTCTCTGGCAGAGTATGGTCATGCTCACAGTTATTGGCGAGGGGCTGGTTGATGTAGTCCAGCGGTCCTCCGGCGTCCAGGCCCATGTCGGCGGCAGCCCCCTCAACGTGGCGGTGGGTCTGGCGCGGCTGGACCATCCGGTCCAGTTCATCGGCCGTTACGGCCGCGATGCTTATGGTGAGGCCCTGGCCGCGCACCTGAAGTCGAGCTCCGTGCTGCTCCCGGTGGGACCCGACGAGCTGCCCACCAGTGTGGCCGCCGCCCTGATCGACGACGCCGGCGCCGCCACGTACACGTTCGACCTCGCCTGGGAGCTTCCCGGCGTCGCGGCGCGCCTGCCGTTCCTGCTCCAGGGAACCACGCTGCTGCACACCGGTTCGATCGCCACCATGCTGGCGCCCGGCGCCGCCGAGGTGTTTGCCGCCGTCGAGCGTGCCCACCCGTCCGCCACCATCAGCTTTGACCCCAATTGCCGTCCCAGCATCATCCCGGACGTGGACTACGCCCGCGGACAGGCCGAAAAGTTCGTGCGCCTCGCGGACGTTGTGAAGGCCTCCGACGAGGACCTCGAATGGCTCTACCCGGGGGTTGACCCACTGGACTCGGCCCGCCGCTGGCAGGCGCTGGGCGGCTCCGAAGGGCCGGCAATGGTGGTGGTGACCCGCGGCAGCAAGGGGCCATGGGGCATCAACGCCGCAGGTGAGGCGCAGTTCCCCGCCCCCGAGATCAGCGTCGCCGACACCGTCGGGGCCGGGGATTCCTTCATGGCCGCGCTGCTGTCCGGCGTGGTGGATCTGGGCCTGGACGGGGCACAAAACCGCAAGGGCCTGCGCGAACTTTCCGCCGAAAGCCTCCGCGATCTCCTCGCCCATGCCTCACGGGCAGCGGCGGTCACCGTGTCCCGCGCCGGCGCGAACCCGCCCACGCGCGCGGAGCTGGCACGGATGGAAATGGGGGCCCAGCCCCTGCAGTGAGTGGAAGGCAACCATGACACGCCACGATGTTCCGGTGTTCCCCGTCCGCAGTGAATCCTTCTCGGACGGCCAGACGCTCCCGGCTGCCCAGCGCAGCGGCAAAATGCGCGCCGGCGGCCAGGACGAATCCCCGCAGCTGAGCTGGAGAGGCGTCCCGGCCGGCACCAAGGGCTACGCAGTGACCATGTTCGACCCCGACGCCCCGGGCCGCGGCGGCTTCTGGCACTGGGCCGTGCTGGACATCCCCGCCGACGTCACCTCGCTGCCGGCAGGAGCGGGCGCCGAGGGCGGCAGGCTCCTTCCCCCGGGTGCCATCCAGTTGAAGAACGACGGCGGGTTCCACGGCTACCTGGGTGCCGCGCCGCCTCCCGGACACGGACCGCACCGGTACGTCATCACCGTCCACGCGCTCGACATCGCACCGTCCGGACTCAACGAGCACACCGCTCCGGGCAGCCTGGAAGCGAAGCTGTCGCGGCACACCCTGGGCCGGGGAACGCTGACCGGCATCTTCGAACGTCACTGAGCCCGCCCCCACCTGCCGCCCACCTGCCGCCCGTCGCCGTCGTCGGGCTCGCCGGAACCTCCCCAGTTCGCCGTGAATGTCCGGCGAACCCGACGCGGTCCGGCGATCTCGGCACGCACCTCGGCGAATGCGGCCGCGAGGGCCACCGTCCCGGCGCACGTAGACTGGCACTATGCGGCTGGTAGCAAGTGACATTGACGGAACGATCCTCGGCCATGACGGCAAAATCAGCGGCCGGACCGTCCGCGCGTTCCACGCCTGCCGCGACGCCGGGCTGGAACTGGTGTTCGTCACCGGACGGCCGCCGCGCTGGCTCCACCCCCTGCAGGAACAGCTGGGGCACACCGGAACGGTCATCTGCTCCAACGGCGCCGTCGTGTGGGACCTCGAGGCGGACCGCCTGCTCTCGGCGCGGACACTGGAGCTCGACGCCATGTTCGAGGTCCGCCGCATCATCAAGCGGCTGCGTCCGTCCGCGCTGTTTGCCGCCGAAACCCTGACCGGCTTCCATCTGGAACCGGGCTTCATCGAAAACGGCTCGAGCGAATTGCTCGCGGAATTCACCCCGGCCCCGCTTCACACCACCCTCACCGAGGGTGACGCCGTGGCGAAGTTCCTGGCCATTGTCCGCGAAGGGACCGCCGACGAGTTCCTGGCCGAGGTCACGCCCGCGGTCGCCCATCTGGCCGCCGCGACGCACTCGGCGCCGAACATGGCCCTCCTCGAGCTCTCCCTGCCCGGCGTGAACAAGGCCGTCGCCCTGGCTGAATATGCGGCGTCCCTCGGCATCGGCGCCGCGGACGTGGTGGCCTTCGGGGACATGCCCAACGACATCGAGATGCTTCGCTGGGCCGGGCACGGCTACGCGATGGCCAGCGGCCACCCGGAAGCGATCCGGGCCGCCGGCCGGCAGGCCCCGCACTTCGACGACGACGGGGTCGCCCAGATCCTCGAGTCCAAGCTCGCCGAACTCGGCGTCCGGCTGCCCTAAAACCCGGCTCAGTTCCCCGGTCCCGGCCAGGTCCCCCCACCCGCCGGCTCAGTTCCCCGCGGTCACCGGATTCCCAGCGAACGGTCAACTGGTGTTCACCTTGGCCTCCTAGGCTGGAAGCTCGCGACGAAACGTTTGACCGATTGTGGGGACATCATGGCCAGGCACCGCATCAACAACACAGACGAACAACCCCTGCACCCGGCGGAACCGGACCGGCACTGGAGGCAGTTGCGCCAGGGCGACCGCGTCAGCGTCCGGCTCGCCCCGGGTTTTGAGACCGGCGGGCTTGTGGACGCCGTGACGGCGGACCACAGCGTGGTCTGGGTCGACCTCGACGGCGGCCGCGGCCGCACGCTGCTGCACTGCAGTGACGGCGTCGAAATCCGCCAGCAGACTCCTGACACCCCGTCCCGCTGAGGCCCACTACCCGGACCCGATGAGCCCTGCAGGCCCACCCGGTCCAACCCCATGCCGTCAGATCGAGGCTCGGGTACGCTTCAGGAGTGACTGACCTGCACCCCTACTTCGCCCCTCGCGGCAATGGCGACGGTGCCCCGGAGGGCGCCGCTGCCCGGGCCCCGGGCGGCTCCCGGGCGCCGCTGGCGCTGGCCCACCGGGGCTTCTCGCTGGACGGGCTGGAGAACTCGATGGCCGCGTTCCGCGCCGCCGTCGACCTCGGGTTCCGGCATCTGGAGACGGATGTGCACACCACGGCCGACGGCGTGTTGGTGCTCTTCCACGACAAGACCCTGGACCGGATCACGGAGGGCCGGGGCCAAATCGCGGACCTTCCGGCCTCAACCGTTGCCCAGGCCAGGATCGGCGGGACAGAACCGATCCCGCGGTTCGATGAGCTGATCGCTGCCTTCCCGGACGTCCGGCTCAATATCGACGTCAAGGACTGGAACTCCGTGGGCACCCTGGCGTCGGCGATCGAACGCCACGGACTGCACGACCGCGTGCTGGTGGCCAGCTTCTCGGACCGGCGGCGCCGGGCAGTGCTGAAGCAGCTGAGCCGTCCCGCCGCCAGCTCCGCCGGCATCGTGTCCAACGCCGTGTTCGTCCTGCTGGGCCCCGTGCTGCCTGCGCCGCTGATGTCCGCCGTGGTGCGTCGGGCACTGCGCGGAGTCCACGCCCTGCAGGTCCCCGTCCGCTACGGCGCCGTGCCCGTGGTGACGCCCGGCTTCATCCGGCGGGCACACCGGCACGGGCTGCAGGTCCACGTGTGGACAGTCAACGAGCCCGCGGAAATGCACCGGCTGCTGGACCTTGGCGTGGACGGGATTGTCACGGACCGCGCGGACCTGCTCAAGGCGGTCCTCCAGGAGCGCGGGACCTGGTCCTAGGCACCGTGTCGTCCTGGCACGCCCGGGCCGCCGGGCTGGCAGGATAGAACCATGCGCATCCTCATCGCCCCGGACAAGTTCAAGGGCTCCCTCACCGCGGTCGAAGCCGCCGCCGCCATTGCCGAAGGCGCCCTGCGGGTCTACCCCGACGCTGAAGCCATCCAGTTTCCGGTGGCCGACGGCGGCGAAGGGACCCTCGAGGCCGCCGTCGCAGCCGGCTACGAGGAACGGCTCAACGCGGTCGTCGGCCCCATCCTGGCCCCGATCGGCGCCGCGTGGGCCATCCGGGCGGACGCCTTCGGCGGGGCCACCGCGGTGATTGAAACGGCGCAGGCCTCAGGGCTGGCGCACATGGAGCCCACACCGGCCAACGCGCTGCGCGCCCACAGCTATGGCTGCGGCCAGCTGATCGCCGCCGCGCTGGACGCCGGTGCCACGGAAATCGTGCTGGGCGTGGGCGGCTCGGCCATGAGCGACGGCGGCAGCGGCGCCCTCCGCGCCCTCGGGCTCAAGCCGTTGGACTCCGCCGGCAACGTGGTGCCCCTCGGCGGCGGATCGCTTGCCGACGTCGCGACCGTGGACATCAGCGGCCTCGACCCGCGGCTGGCCGGGGTGAAGTTCAGGATCGCCGTCGACGTCCAAAACCCGCTGTTCGGCAGCGACGGCGCCGCACACGTGTTCGGTCCGCAAAAAGGCGCCGACGCCGATGCGGTGGAGCTGCTCGACGCCGGCCTGCGCAACTGGGCCTCGGTCCTGCGCGAGACGACCGGCCGGGATGTCAACGTGCCCGGCGCCGGGGCGGCCGGCGGGTTCCCGGCGTCGTTCCTGGCCTTCAGCACGGCCGCCCTGGAAGGCGGCTTCGAGCTGGTGGCCGGCCTCACCGGGCTGGACGCGAAACTCGCGGTGGCCGATTTGGTCATCACCGGAGAAGGCTCCATGGACAGCCAATCGCTGACAGGCAAGGCGCCGATCGCCCTCGCCGATGCCGCCCAGGCCCTTGGCATTCCGGTGATCGTGGTGGCCGGCCGGATCCTCGTCACCCCGGAGGACCTTGCCCGTCACGGCGTGGTGGCGGCGGCGCAGCTGCTGGACGTCGCCGGCAGCCCGCAGGACGCAGTAGCAAACGCCGCAAAGTACCTTACCTGGGTCACCAGCCAGGTCCTCGAAGGCGCCTGACGCCCCTGCTGGCCGGCTGCCCTGCCGGCCAGCTTGCCGTCTAGGCGCCGGTCTCGTAGTGCGGCTCGGCCACGGGTTTGGACTCGGGGGAGCCCTTCTCGCGCAGGTAGACCGAGGCGCCCACCAGAACCGCCACGGCGAGGAACTCGCTTTGCCAGTTCTGGAAGGACTCGAACCAGAACCGGCTCGTCGCCAGATAGCCCAGCACCGTCACGGTGGGCTGTCCGTGCGCCTCCTGGCCACTGTTGTAGTCGTCCGCGCCGCCAACCGCGTGCAGGATGAAGGACGCCAGGAACAGCAGGAGGAACATGATCGAGAGCGAGTGTTCGTAGAGTTTGAGGACCCAGCCGCCGCGCCGCACGGGCCACGGCGTGGACTCATTGAGCTTTGCCTGCCGGGGGTCCTCGTCCTGCGGGGCGCTGTGGCCCATCGGCTTGGACTCGGAGGACCCCTTCTGGAACAGGAAGACGGTGAGGATGACGTACATGCCCATCTGCAGGAATTCCGACTCCCAGTTCTCGAAAGTCGCCTCCAGGAAGTTCCCGGTGCCAAGGTACTGCAGGACGGTCACGGCAGGTTCGCCGTGGGCCAGTTGCTCGTCGCTGTACGTGCTTGCCCCGCTCAGGACCATGCCGCCGAAAAACACGACGAACAGCCCGATGTTGGCCAGCAGCAGTCCATGCTCCTTGACCCATTTGCCCATGGTTCCCGTGCCCGCGGTGTGGCGCTCATGCGAAACGTTCGTCATAGCGGCTCCTCTTTGCGGGCCCGTCGACGGATCCAGGCAGGGACAAGTACCAGCAGCAGCACCAGCACGGCCAGCAGCCCGACGCCCGCGATCACGCCCGCCGTCCGGCTGACGGTGACATCGAAGACGAGGGACGTGGTGCCCACGCTCAGCAGCCCCACGCCGGCCAACGAAAACTTGGCGATGATGTCCGCGCTGCTCACGAGCGTTTCCTTCAGCCCCTGTTGGAATAGCCGGCGGTGCACGCTCACGGGCAGCAGGATCGTGGCCGTGGTCAGGGCGGCCAGCACCACGTTGGCGAGGTACAGCCGGGTCTGGTAGTCATCCAACGTTTCGAAGCGGGACTGGAAAGGCAAGGTCAGGAGGAAGCCGGCGAGGATCTGGACACCGGTCTGGAGTACCCGCAGTTCCTGCAGTAGCTCCGCCCAGTTGCGGTCCATCCGCTCAGCTGGCGATTCGTTCCTGCCGTCGTCCTTCGGCGCTACCGGGCCGGTCATCAACACTCCTCCGCAAATCCTGAAACCAAGAAGGGAACCCGCAGCAGCATGCGGCCCCACCCTCAACCTAGGCTTGAGAGTTTCCAAAAACAAGTCGGTACTAAGCTTGCTGACCATATTGCGGTTAGGGTAGAAACTGACTACTTCGCTGGGATGGTTTCAGCGGCCCGGACCACACGGGACCGATGAGCATCCCTGGAAACCGACACGTTGTTAGGTGGACTATGAGCGACCCACAGCAGGACCAGCCCAAGCAGCCCGACCAGCCGCGCGATCCCCGCGCCGGCTACCATTCCGGCCCGTTCCCGGAGCAGGTCCAGAAACAGCCTGGCCTCACCTCACCGATGGAGCCCAAACCGGACCACGGTGAGGAAAGCTACCGCGGCAGCGGTGCCCTGGGCGGCAAGGCCGCCCTCATTACGGGCGGCGACTCCGGAATCGGCAGGGCGGTGGCGATCGCCTTCGCCCGCGAGGGGGCCGACGTCGCCATCTCCTACCTGCCGGAGGAAGAAGAAGACGCGCAGGACACCGCCGAGTGGATCCGAAAGGCCGGCCGCAAGGCCGTCCTGCTCCCCGGCGATGGCCGCAGCGAGGACTTCGCGGCGGACATCGTGAAGGCGACGCTGGCCGAATTCGGGCGCCTCGACGTCCTGGTGCTGAATGCGGCCTACCAGAAGAACCGCGAGAGCTTCGAATCACTGCCCACCGAAGAGTTCGATCGCGTTTTCAAAACCAATCTGTACTCCCTGCTCTGGACGGCCCGTGCCGCGGTCCCGCATCTGGAAGCGGGTGCGTCGATCATCACCACTGCGTCGATCCAGGCCTTCAACCCTTCGCCGGGACTCATTGACTACGCCATGACCAAGGCGGCCCAGGTGGCCTTCACCAAAGCCCTGGCCCAGGAGCTCGGACCCAAGGGGATCAGGGTCAACGCCGTGGCCCCGGGTCCCATCTGGACCCCGCTGATTCCGGCCACCGAATGGCCTGACAAGCTCCCGAAATTCGGTCAGGACACGCCGCTGCAGCGGGCGGGGCAGCCGGCGGAGCTCGCGGCCGCCTATGTCCTGCTCGCCTCCGACCACGGTTCCTATATTTCCGGAGCCGTGCTTCCGGTGACCGGAGGCAAGGGCCTCTGAGCCCGCTCCGGACCCGTCCAGTGCCAGTTAGTCCCATTTCCAGTACCAGGAGGAATGACATGACTGAAAACCAGCAGGATCCCAAGACCGTCACCGAAGAAGCGGGTGGCTACGGTACGCCGACCGCCGAGCAGGAGATGGGCGGCGATGAGAAGAACTTTGCCCAGCCCCGCGAGGAGGAGGCCTTCGACGCCGCCGGCCTGAACCAGGACAGCCCCGACGGTGAGACGTATCCGGCCGGCGCGCCGGACCTGAGCCCGTTCGGTGCAGAAGACCAAGACAGTGCAGGAGAACCCGGGGCAGGACGCTTCGGAGGAGTGGAGGAACAAATGAGTGCAGAAAACGCCAGCGCAACCCCCGGCTTCGACCCCGACGCCGCGGAGAATTCCGAGGCAGCCGTGCCGTCCTCGGAAGCGGAGATGGACGAGGCCAACACGGAAGAGCCCGACGCCGGGCGGCCCTTCTCCTCCGAGTCCGGACAGGACGCGGCGGGGCTGCCGGACGGCTCCGGGACGGACCTGCCGGAGAGCAAGTCGCCGAAGGACCGCGACGATGACAAGGACGCCTTCGACGCCGGCTAGTCCGTCGCGCCGAAGGCCCCCGCCGTTGCGGGCGCTGCCGGTCCTAGGAGGGTCGTGACAGCAAAAAGGCCGGACTCCTGCCTGTGGGCGGAGTCCGGCCTCTTGTGTCTGCGGGTTGGCCCGCCCGCGGCGCGCTTCCGGGCGGCGTTCTTTAGCGGCGCTTCTTGGGGGCGCGCTTGACGGCTGCCTTGACCGCGGCCGTCGAAGCCGCGGCCGGCCCGGGATCTTCGGTTTCCGGCTCGGCCACCGTGCCGCGCACCTTCGCGATCGCCTTCATGCCGTGGTAGATCACCAGGGCCGCGGCCGAGCCCAGCGCGATCCCGGTGAACTTGAGGTCGCCGATAGTCCAGGTGTAGTCGGCAATCCCGACGATCAGGGCGACGGCGGCCGTGGTCAGGTTGATCGAGTTGGAGAAGTTCACCCTGTTCTGGACCCAGATTTTCACGCCCAGCACGCCGATCATGCCGTACAGCATCGTGGCCGCGCCGCCCAGGACACCGGCGGGGACCGTGGCGATGAGCTCGCCAAACTTCGGCGAAAAGCTCAGGATCACTGCGAAGACGCCGGCCACCCAGTAGGCCGCCGTCGAATACACCTTGGTGGCAGCCATGACGCCGATGTTCTCGGCATACGTGGTGGTCCCGGAGCCGCCGCCAAGACCGGCAAGCACAGTGGCGGCGCCGTCGGCCAACAGCGCGCGGCCGGAGACGCCGTCGAGGTTCTGCCCCGTCATGGCGGACACCGACTTCACATGGCCGATGTTCTCTGCCACCAGCACCAGGACGACCGGCACGAAGAGGCCCACGACACCGAGGTGGAATTCGGGCGTCTGGAAGTGCGGCAGGCCCACCCACGCGGCACTGTCCACCTTGGAGAAGTCCACCTCGCCCCGGATCATCGCAACGAGATAGCCCACCAGGACGCCCACCAGGATGCTCAGCCGGCCCAGCATGCCGCGGAACAGCACGCTGACCACGATGATGACGGCCAGGGTGATGAAGGCCGTGACGGGGGCCTGGTCGAAGTTGGCCTTCGCCGCGGGCGCCAGGTTCAGGCCGATCAGCGCCACGATCGCTCCGGTCACGATCGGCGGCATGACGCGGTTGATCCAGCCGGCGCCGAACTTCTGCACCACGGCGCCGACGACGGCGAGGGTCGCGCCTGCCAGGACCACCCCGCCCAGTGCCCCGGGGACGCCGAACTGCTGTTGGGAAGCCATGATCGGCGCGATGAACGCGAAGCTGGAACCGAGGTAGCTGGGCACCCGTCCCTGCGTGATGACCAGGAACAGGAGCGTGCCGATGCCGGAAAAGAACAGGGTGGTGGCTGGCGGCATGCCCGTGATGATCGGGACCAGGAAGGTGGCACCGAACATGGCCACAACGTGCTGCATCCCGATCCCAACCGTCAAGGGCCAGGTGAGCCGCTCATCCGGTCTGACGACCTCACCGGGACGGACGGACTTGCCGTTGCCGTGGAGCTTCCATTTGGTGCCGAGCATGCTCATGCCGGGAGCCTTTCAGAGAATGTGGGGCGGGCGGGGAAGGAATCTTCCCGAGCAACTTTACCGCGCGGCATTTAGCAGCCGTCCCGTCCTCCGGCGCGGTGCGTGCCGGAGGATGTGCCCGACGTCACAGGGCGCAACGGGAAGCAGGCGCCGTCCGTTGAAGTTGCAACTATTGACAGCAGGAGACGCCGGCCACCCAAGAGCGCGCCGGCACAGCGAAAGGGACGCCAATGACACTCGCCCACGATGAAGCAGTAATCGAGGCAGCCGCCGTCGACGCCATCTTTGCCGAAGCCCGCACGGCGAACGCCTTCACCGGCGACGTCACCGACGAGCAGGCCCGCGCGATCTACGAACTGACGAAGTTCGGCCCCACGGCCTTCAACTCCCAGCCGCTGCGCGTTACGTACGTGCGCTCCGACGAAGCCCGCGCCACGCTCGTGGATGCACTGGCCGCCGGAAACCGCGCCAAGACGGCATCAGCGCCGCTCGTCGCGGTCCTGAGCTACGACACCGCCTGGCAGGACCAGTGGGATGCGTTCCTTCCCGGCTACAACGCCCCCAAGGCCATGTATGACGCCGCGCCGGATCTCGCCGCGGCCACGGGCAACAACAACGCCCACCTGCAGGCCGGCTACTTCATCCTCGCGGTCCGCACCCTGGGCCTCGCGGCCGGTCCCATGACGGGTGCCGACTTCGCCAAGATCGACGCCGCATTCTTCCCCGACGGGAGCCAGAAGAGCTTCCTGGTGGTCAACATCGGCCAGCCCGGAGCCGACGCATGGGGCGAAGCCAAGCCGAAATTCGCCTACGAGGACGTCGTCCGTACCGTCTAACAACCCCCGCGCCGCTAACCGGCACTGTCCTTCCACGGAGGTGCCTCCGGCACTGTGCTCTCGCGGAGGTGCCTCCGGCGCTGTGCTCTCGCGGAGGTGCCTCCGGCGCTGTGCTCTCGCGGAGGTGCCTCCGGCGCTGTGCTCTCGCGGAGGTGCCTCCGGCACCATGGGGGACAGGCCGGAGGCACGCGGGATGCGATTCTGCGGTTCAGCGCATGGCCCACATCCAAGGCCACTTCCCATTTTAGTCCGCGCCGTCGCCGCCGGCACTGTGCCTTTTCAGCGCCCGCCCGGCCCCGAAGGCGCCGCGGCGTGGCACACTTTTCCCATGCGGAACCTGATCGCGGTGGCCTTCGTGGAACCGGTAGCCGAGGGACTCGAGTTTCCCCGGGATGACTGGCCGCTGCACCTCACCCTGGTCAAGTTCGATGTGGTTAAGTCCGACGACATTGTGAAGTCCGGCGTCGTCGAATCCGGCCAGGAAACCCGTGCGGAACCCGGACCGGGCACGCCGCCGGCCGCGGGCGATCCGCTCGCCGAGCACATCGCCGCCCTCATGGCGGACCCGGTGGCCGCTGCCCTGGGCTGCCGGATCAGCGTGGGCGGCGAAGCCGGGTTCGGGCGCGCAGGGTCAATCCCGGTCAACCTGATTGAACCCAGCGAAGAGCTGCAGGTCCTCCACAACGAGCTGGTCCGGATCGTGGAGGAGCTTCCCGGCAGGATCTCCACGCCTGCCTACACCCTGGAAGGGTACCGCCCGCACGTCTCGCACCACGGCGACAAACGGCTCCAGCGGGGGGACACCTTCACGCTTGACCGGATAGCGCTCGTGGACATGGCACCCGACGGCGGGCACGCCACGCGCCGGATCCTGAAGTTGTGGACCGACAGCCAGTCGTAGCGCCAGTACGGCCTCCTGGAAGGGCTTGGACGTCATATCCGGGACCGCCGCGGTGAATTCTTGCGGACCGGTGCCATACTTGGGTCAACTTCGGTAGTCACTCGACGGTAATTCGACGGTTGTTCGAAGACGAAGTGAGTATTGCGGGCAGATCACGGCGGACCGGGGGGACCACTAAATGATGCTTGACACCGCCACACTGCGGGTTGCCTTGGCGCTTGTCGACCTCACACTGCTCATGCTTTTCTACTTCATTACGTTCCGGCGCACCCGATCGCCTTACAGCGGCTGGTGGTGCATGGCCCTGCTGCTGTTCCTGGTCGGCAACGCCGCGTACCTGCTGGGCGGGACAGTGCACCAGGTCTGGGCCAACCCGACCGGCAACGTCCTGCTGGTCGCCGCCGCCGCCAGCATCTGGGCCGGCGGGCGATCGCTCCGGGCCCCCTCACTCCGGCCCTGGCAACTCGCCGCGGCCCCCGGTGCCACCGCCGTCGCTTCGATCCTTGACCACCCGGCCACCAACGTCTGGGCGGGAGGCCCGGTGTACCTGGGGTTCATGGCCGTGTTGATCGGCATGGGATCCCGGGAGCTGTTCCTGCTCGAGCGCGACTACTCGCGGGTGCACCGTCCCCTCGCCGTGGGCGCCGGCATCCTGGCCGTCTTCTACGCGGGCCGCCTCGTCGCCTTTCTGACAGACGGGTCAGACGGGCAGGTCTTTACGTCGGTCTTCGGCACGGTGCCCATGACCGTTTTCTCGATGGTCACGCTCGTCGTTGCGTCTTTTACGATGGCGGAGCTGAGCTACGAACAGCAGACGCAGGATCTCCGGGCACGGGCCACCGTGGACGGCCTGACGGGCCTGCTCAACCGATCTGCCTTCCTGGACCTCGCCGAAAACGAACTGCGCCGTTTGCGCCGGACCGGAACAACGGCATCGCTCATCCTCGCGGACCTCGACCACTTCAAGGCCATCAACGACGAGTTCGGCCACTCTGCCGGGGACTCCGCACTGCAGGCGTTTGCCAGGGCCTGCGCCGGCACTGTCCGCTCCACCGACCTCGTGGGCCGCTACGGCGGCGAGGAATTCATCCTCCTGCTCCCTGGCGTCACGCCGGACCGGGCGCGGGAAATCTCTGCCGACATCAGCGTCCGGCTCCATCAATCCGGGTCCGCAGTCATTCCCCGGCTGCCCACCGTGAGCTACGGCATCGCGTCCACCGGCTCCGGACCTGGCGGCCTCGACGCCGCAGTGATCTCGGCCGACGCGGCCCTCTACCAGGCAAAGACGCTTGGCAGGGACCGCGCCGAGTTGGCCACCGGCGGCTGAACTACGAAATAACCCCGTCCACCAGCGCCTTCGCCTCGGCCTGGACCTGCTTGAGGTGCTCGGCACCCTTGAAGGACTCGGCGTAGATCTTGTAGACGTCCTCCGTGCCGGAGGGCCGGGCCGCGAACCAGGCGTTTTCGGTGACTACCTTGAGGCCGCCAATCGCGGCGCCGTTGCCCGGCGCTTCGGTCAGTTTGGCCGTGATCGTTTCGCCTGCCAGTTCGGTCGCGGTGACGTCCGACGGCGAGAGCTTGCCCAGCGCCGCTTTCTGTTCCCGGGTGGCGGCCGCGTCGATCCGGGCGTAGACGGGGTCGCCGAACTGGTCGGTGAGACCCTTGTACAGCTGCGACGGTGACTTGCCCGTTACCGCCGTGATCTCCGAGGCCAGCAGGGCCAGCAGGATGCCGTCCTTGTCGGTGGTCCAGACGCTCCCGTCCATCTTGTTAAAGGAGGCACCGGCGGATTCCTCGCCGCCGAAGGCGCCCTCTCCGGACAGCAGCCCGGGGACGAACCACTTGAAGCCCACGGGCACCTCGACAAGTTTGCGGCCGAGGCTCTCGGCCACGCGGTCGATGATAGAGGAGGAAACCAGGGTCTTGCCGATCACGGACTGCGGGTTCCAGCCGGTCCGGTGCCGGTACAGGTAATCGATGGCGACCGCGAGGTAATGGTTCGGGTTCATCAGCCCGCCCTGTCCATCAACAAAAGGGGTGACGATCCCGTGGCGGTCGGCGTCGGCGTCGTTGCCGGTGGCGACGTCGAAGGCTGCGGACCCATCCGCACCAACAGACATGCGGTTGATCAGGGACGCCATCGCCGACGGCGAGGAGCAGTCCATCCGGATCTTCTCGTCCCAGTCCAGCGTCATGAATGCCCACTGGGGGTCGACGGTGGGGTTGACCACGGTGAGGTTCAGGTGGTGGCGCTCACCGATCTCGCCCCAGTAGTCCACCGACGCTCCGCCCATCGGGTCGGCGCCGATCCGGACGCCCGCCTCACGGATCGCATTGAGATCCAGCACCGAGGGGAGGTCGTCCACGTAGCTGCTTAGGAAGTCGAACTTGCCGGTGGTCCCGGCGGCGAGGGCCTCGGCCACCGGGATCCGCTTGACGCCGCGCAGGCCGTTTTCCAGCAGTTCGTTGGCGCGGTTGGCGATCCACCCGGTGGCGTCGGTGTCCGCGGGGCCGCCGTGCGGGGGGTTGTACTTGAACCCGCCGTCGCCCGGAGGGTTGTGGCTCGGGGTCACCACGATGCCGTCGGCCTGCGGCGCGCCCGGGGCGGCATTCCGGTTGTGCGTCAGGATGGCGTGGCTCAGGGCGGGGGTGGGTGTGTAGCCGTGGCGGGCGTCGATGAGGACATGCACGCCGTTGGCGGCCAGCACCTCAAGGGCAGAGTTTTGTGCGGGCTCGCTCAGGCCATGCGTGTCCTTGGCCATGTAGAGGGGGCCGGTGATGCCCTGGCCCGCCCGGTATTCCACGATCGCCTGCGTGATGGCGAGGATGTGGGGTTCGTTGAAGGACGCCTTCAGGCTCGATCCCCGGTGCCCGGAGGTGCCGAAGGCCACCCGCTGGCCCGGGTCCGAGAGGTCCGGCGAAACGTCGTAGTACGCATCCAGAAGCGCAGTGAGGTCAACAAGGTCTTGGGGTTGGGCAACTGTGCCCGCGCGGCTAGCCATGGCACCAGCATGCCAGACGCGGACGGGGTGCAACACGGTTTCGCGCCAAACCCGTTCCTGTGACGAAAGAAAACCCGCCGATAGGCCCGGTCCCAAGCCAACCGTGCGGCGGTACGCTGGATCCACAGACTTCTTGAGGGGACAAGCCATGACTGAACAGCCAAAACAAGGCAAAGACGAGACCCCGGAGGGCTACCAGCCGACCCTGCGCCTCCCGGACCACCAACCCGACGTTCCGCCGGGGCAGGCGCCCCCCGCCGGCCAGGACCAGGGACCGTCGGCCACGCAGCAGTTCGCGCAACCCGAATCCCCGCAACAGCCCTATACAGGCCAGCAACCGGACACGGGCCAGCAGCCCCACGTCGGCCAGCAGCCCTACACCGGCCAGCAGCCCTACACCGGCCAGCAGCCCTACACCGGCCAGCAGCCGGACACGGGTCAGCAGCCTCACGTCGGCCAGCAGCCCTACGCCGGCCAGGCGGGCCCTGACCGCGGCCAGTACTCAAGTCCGTACCCTCCGATTTACGGCCAGCCGGCCGCGCCATATGGCCAGCCGTCGCCGTACGCCCAGCCGGGCAGCCCCAACGCCTACGGCCAGCCCGCGTACTACGGCGCGCCGCCGGCGCCCAAGAGTCTGAGCATCGCCAGCATGTGCTGCGGCATCGCCGCGCTGGTGGGCTTCGGATTCTTCCTGCTCCCGCAGCTGGCCGCCGTGATCCTGGGGCACATGGCCCTGCGGCGCGAACCGGCCGGCCGGGGCATGGCGATCGCCGGCCTGGTGATGGGTTACGTGGGCATCGCCGTGACCATCCTGGTCCTGGTGATTTTCGGACTGGTCATCGGCACCGCGCGCAACAGCGGGTACGGCGCCTAGTCCTGCCCTGCGGCGCCGGAGCCGTGCAGGCTCAGCGCGTCAGCGCAGCCACCAGCGGTTTCGCGTTGGCCTCAAGCCAGGCGCGCCGGCGGTTGATTTGGCCGCCCACGCCGTCCTGCCACATCCGCGCCCAGCCGCCGCCCAGGGCTGCGGCGTTGTGCCGCATCCGTTCGTAGCTGAGGGCCGCGGCGTCGATCCCGGCGCCGGGCAGCCGGCGTCGTTCATCCTCGCTCCAGCCGTAGGCGTCGGCGAAGACGCGCAGCCGGTGGAACGGGTCCTGGTCTTCCCAGCCCGGCCACGCATCTGACGGGTCGCGGAGCGGCACCCAGTGCATGGCAGTGTTGAGCGAATCGTGCAGCGCCGTGGCGGGCCCGGCAAGGTCGAAATCCACCAGTCCGGCGGCCATGCCGGCCCGGACCACCACGTTCTGGGGTGTCACGTCCAGATGGCAGATGAGTCCGGCGGCATCGGTGGGGTTCGGCCGGACCGGCCGGGGCGGGAACGCGTGGCCCTGCGGCACGAAGCCGGCGGACGCGGTGTGCAGGCGCCGGACCAGGCGGGCCACGGAGGCCAGCAGGTCCTCGGACTGCACCCAGGCTTCCGGCGGCGACCCGGCGCAGTTTCCCGGCACGAAGGTCAGGACATCCCGGCCCTGCGGGTCGCGGCCGAGGAAGCGGGGGGATCCCTCAAAACCGGCGTCGTCCAGCCAGTCGAGGTACTCGGCGACGGCGAGGGATTGCGGCTGGTGCGGGCGGCGGATGGTTCCGCCAACCCGCACCACGCCGTCGGTGACATCGCCTGCCGGCATGAGTTCGACGTCGGACGCCTCGCCGGGGGCGGGGGTGTAGACGCGCGAAGCAACCGGAACGCGTTGTGCGGGGCTCATCGGGTCAGCGTACGCCGCCCATGAGCTTCTTGATCGCCGGTGAGGCCACTGCCAGGCCCACAGCCAGCAGGATGGCGGTGCCGCCCACGCCGATGAAGTACGGCAGTTCGTCCTCCGGGTTGTACAGGCCTGACAGGATGCCGGCCAGTGTGGTGCCCAGGGACACGGACAGGAAGAACAGCGCCACCATCTGGGTGTGGAAGGCCTTCGGCGCCAGCTTGGTGGTGACGGAGAGCCCGATGGGGGACAGGAACAGTTCCGCCAAAGTGAACAGCAGCAGGATTCCGGCCAGTGCCAGCAGGGGGGTCTTCCCGTCGCCGGAGAGCGGAATGAACGCCAGGAAGGCCAGGCCCATCACGAACAGGCCGATGGAGAATTTCAGCGCCGAACCCGGCTGCTTGCGGCCGAGCCGGGTCCAGAGGGCCGCCATGATGCCGGCGAAGATGATGATGAACACCGGGTTGATGGACTGGACCCAGGCGGCCGGCATTTCCCAACCGAACAGGTTCCGGTCCAGCTTCTCCTCCGAGTACACGGCGATGAAGGTGAACTGCTGCTGGAACAGGGCCCAGAACGCGGCTGAGGCGATGTACAGCGGGATGAACGCTGCGACGCGTCCGCGTTCGGTGGCGGTGACCTTCTTGCTGCTGAAGATCAGGGTGAAGTAGAGAACGGAAGCGCCGATTGCGGCGTAGGCCATGGAGGTGGCCAGGTTCTCGGCGTTGACGGTGCCGGTCAGGAGCAGCACCGCGATGACCGCGGCGATCCCGGCGAAGATCAGGCCGTACTTCTTACGCTGCCCATCCGGGAGGGGGTGCGCCACCCGGTGGCTCTGGGTGGGGAGCTTGCTGCGACCCCGGGCGTACACAACCAGGCCGACGGCCATGCCTACGGCGGCGGCGCCGAAGCCCCAGTGGAAGCCCTGGCTTTCCTGCAGCCAGCCGGTGACGAGGGGGCCGATCAGTGCGCCGGCGTTGATGCCCATGTAGAAGATGGAGAACCCGGCGTCGCGGCGTTCGTCCTTCTCCCCGTACAGGGTGCCGACGAGTGCGGTCGCGTTGGCCTTCAGCCCGCCGGAACCGACGCCGACCAGCACCAGGCCGGCGATGAGCCCGGACGTGCCCGGCACGAGGGCCAGGGCGATGTGGCCACCCATGATCATGATGGCCGAGCCGAACAGCACGCGCTCGGAACCGAACAGCCGGTCCGCGAGCCACGCACCCAGGATGGTGGAGAGGTACACGCCGCCGCCGTAGGCCCCGACGAGACCGGCCGCCAGGCCCTGGTCAATTCCGAGGCCGCCCTTTTCGGCGGAGAAGTACATGTAGTAGAGCAGGATTCCCTGCATGCCGTAGAAGGAGAAGCGCTCCCACATTTCTACGGAGAAGAGGCTGGCCAGCATCTTTGGGTGGCCAAAAAACGAGGTATCGGCCGGCGTTGTAGCGGGTCGAGTGTCTAAATGAGTTGTGCTCATTTACTTAATGCTGACATTGTGAAGCGCGATTGTCACATTCGCGGCAGGCCCGGGGCAAGTATCCCGGACGGCGTTTCGCCCGATTTTCCCGGATTTCGGCGCCCTGCCCGGCCCGCCGAAAGCCGCTGCGCAGCTGGTTCGGCGGGTGGGGTTCGGCGGGCCTGTCAACAGGCTGTCAGGAGGTCGTGGCGGCTGCCTCGCCGGTGTGCCCGCCGGCCGCCTCCCCGGTGTCCTCGCCGGCGTCGAACATGATGACCTGCCGGATGGCGTGGCCGTCTGCCAGCTGGTCCATCGCCTGGTTGATGTCGGCCAGGGCGATGCGGTCCGAGATCAGCTCCTCGACGGGCAGTTTCCCGTCCCGCCACAGCTGGGCGTATTTCGGGATGTCCCGCGATGGGACGGCGGAACCAAGGTAGCTGCCCACGATCGTCCGGGCTTCGGCGGTGACGGTCAGCGGCGCCAGCTGGGCGCGGGCATCGGGGGAGGGCAGCCCGGCCGTGACGGTGGTGCCGCCGGGGGAGGTGGCGGCGAACGCGGTTTCGAACGCGCGCGGATTTCCCGCGCACTCGATCACGAACCTGGCTTTGACCCCGGCGTCGAGGACCTGCTGCGGGGTGTACGTTTCGTGGGCGCCGAGGCGGCGGGCGTGATCGAGTTTCTGCTCCAGCGTGTCCACAGCGACAATCCTCGAGATTCCTTGCGAGATGGCGGTGATGAGCGCCGCCATGCCCACCCCTCCGAGCCCGACGATCATGATGCTGTCCTGCGGGCGGGGCCGGGCCGCGTTGAGCACCGCGCCGCCGCCGGTCAGCACGGCGCAGCCCAGCACTGCCGCAATGTCCGCGGGGATGTCGTCGTCCACCGGCACGGCGGAAGCGCGGTCCACGACGGCGTGGGTGGCGAAGCCGGAGACGCCCAGGTGGTGGTGGACGGGCTTGCCGTCGCGGCTCAGGAGCCTGGAGCCGTGCAGCAGGGTCCCGTCGTTGTTGCTCTTGGAGCCTGCCGTGCAGGGCAGCCGGCCGTCCTCGGCGCAGTTCGCGCAGTTCTCGCAGCGGGGCAGGAAGGACATGACCACGCGCTGGCCGGGCTGCAGGTCCGTGACGCCGGAACCGACCGTCACGATGCGGCCCGCGGCCTCGTGGCCCAGCAGCATGGGTACCGGCCGGACCCGGTTGCCGTCGACAACGCTCAGGTCCGAGTGGCAGATCCCGGCGGCCTCCATCCGGACGAGGATCTCGGTGGGCCCGGGAGCCGCCAGTTCCAGCTCGGAGATGCTGATCGGCTTTGATTCCGCGAAGGGGCGCGGGCGGCCGATTTCCTCAAGTACTGCACCGGTGATCTTCATCGATCCTCTTTCGCGGCCTGGTCGGGTTTGAGTGAACGATAGCCGCCTGCCGCTGCCAGCGTCCATTTGGCGGCCGACGGCGGTTTGCCGACAGTACGGTGCCAGACTGCCAGACTGCCAGACGGCCAGACTGCCGGACCCAGGCGCTGCCGCCCGTACGCCAGCGCCTGCCGCCGGCGTCGGATGCCGGTGCAAGAAAAACCCAAGGTAGCTCGACAAGAGTAAGACAATGGTTCGCTGGGGCAAGCTTTGTCGTCCCCCAAATTCGGCAGCGCCGGCCGCGGGGACATTGCCTTCACTCAGGTCGGCCTCCATCCCGCGGCTTCTCCAGTGGCACCGGTTCCTGATCGGTTTGGTGGTTTCCGGGCTGGTGGCAGCGGCTATGGTGCCTGCGCAGGCCGCAACGGTCATCTCCACTCTCCACGTATTTCTCGCGGTTGGGCAATCCAACATGTCCGGGCGGGGCCTTCCCATCGGCGGCACGGCAGACGCCGTGGACCCGCGCATCTTCCAGTACGGAGCGAACAACCGCACGTTCCGGCCTGCCACGGTACCGCTGGACATGCACGACACCCCCAGCGGTATTTCGCCCGCGACAACGATGGTCCGGGAGTATTTGAAAACCCAGCCCGCCGACGTCGGAGTCCTCATCATCCCCGCGGCCCACGGCGACACCTCGTTCACAAGCACGGCGGGAACCCTGACGTGGTCCGTTGGCGCCGCATCCGCCCCGGACTACGACCTGCCGGCGCTGGCGGTCAAGCAGACGATGAGCGGCATCGCGGCAGCGAAGGCGGCGGGCTACGCGGTCGACCTCAAAGGGATCCTGTGGCATCAGGGCGAGAGTAACTCCGCCACAAGCACCGCCTCCTACAGCGCGAAGCTGGACCAACTCATTGCCTTCTTCCGCAGCCGGCTGTCCGCGCCGACGCTGCCCTTTGTCGTCGGGCGCATGACGCCCGAAAGCATTGCCGGCATACCGGGCCGGGCCAATGTGGACAAGAGCCATTACCAAACCCCGGACCGCGTGGCATATACAGGTTTCGCGCCCTCGATGGCCTGCGCCCTGAACGTGGGGGACACCACCCACTTCTCGCGGGCGGGGATCGAATACCTCGGGCGGACATTTCTTGCCGCATATCGGCAAGCGGTCGCGAACACCCAGGCGTCGCCCGTCGCCACCCCGGCCCTCAGCGTGCCCAATTGTGCGGGACGGGCCATCGCCATGGACCCAACACGATTCCTGGACACCAGGATTTGGCCGGGCCGGGTGGCAGCGGGCAAGTCGGTGACTTTCCGCGTCGCCGGTGTGCGGGGCGTTCCAAAAAGCGTGTCCGCGGTGGTCGTGAATCTGACGGTGACCTCGGCGACGTCGTCCGGCGCCATCACCGCCTATGCCGCCGGAACGGCCAAACCGGGCATCTCGAACCTGAACTATGTTGCCGGGCGGACCGTTTCCCACCTCGCCACGGTGCCACTTGGGACGGACGGACGGCTGACGCTCACGAACACCTCATCCGGGTCCGTGCATTTGATCGCCGACGTGTCCGCGTACTTCCATGCCGGCACGCCGAGTGCCCCGGGGGTCTTCAGCGCTGTCAGGCCCACCCGGCTGCTCGACACGGGCTCCTCCTCCGGGGCCGTTGCCGGCGGACGGACGGTGTCCTTTGCAGCCGGCGGCACAACGGGTATCCCGGCCAACGCGTCGGCAGTGGTCCTGAAAATCACGGCATCCGGGACAAAGTCGCTCGGCTACCTGACCGCCTACGCCACGGGGTCCCCGATGCCGAGCACCTCCAATTTGAACTACTCGGCGGGACAGACGGTGTCCAACGTTGTTGTGGTTCCCGTCGGGACCGACGGGAAAGTGACGGTGGCGAACACCTCGTCCGGATCGGCGCAGGTCATCGCAGACGTCACCGGGTACTTCCTGCCCGGCATACCTACCCAGGTTGGCGCCCTGCGAGCCTTGAGCCCCACGCGGTTCCTGGACACGCGGGTCACCTCCGGCCCCGTCGCGGCGGGCGGCTCAGTCACGATCCACGTGCGCGGCGTCAAGGGGATTCCCACCACCGTGGCCGCCGTAGTAGTCAACCTGACCGTCACCGAGTCAAAATCCATCGGGTACCTCACTGCATTCGCCTCGGGCTCGTCCACGCCGAACGCCTCGAACCTCTCCTACCAGCGTGGTCAGGCGGTTGCTAACCTCGCAGTGGTCCCGGTGGGGCCGGACGGCAACGTCAAGATCACGAATACTTCGAGCGGCTCGGTGCAGATCATCGCCGACGTCGCCGGCTACTTCCGCGGGTAGGGCTGCGGTCCTGGACGGGGCCCGGTGGCTGGTTTTCTGTGCCCCACCGGGGGCATGCCCATTTTTGGTGCCCTCGCGTGGACGTTGGCTGGGTTTTTGTTGGGGACATGCCCATTTTTGGTGCCCTCGCGCGGACGTTGGCTGGGTTTTGTTGGGACATGCCCATTCTTGGTGCCCTCGCGCGGACAGGATGGCATTATGTCCACTCGTCTCCGCCACGGGTGGGCATGACCGTGATGAGCACTGGACATGTCCATCGCGCGGCGTGAGGAATGGGCACGTCCCCAGGCGTGGAGGATGGGCATGTCCCGTGGCCGGTGTGAGTTCCGGACATGTCCACTGCCAGGCGTCAGGAGTGGGCATGTCCCAGGTGAGTGCCGGGTCCTTGGCTAGAAGCCCAACTGGGCGGCCACCTGCAGCAGCAGACCCTCTGAGCCCATCGGCCCGATCAGCTGGATGCCCATCGGCAAGCCGGAACCCGGGGCGCCGCCGGTCCAGTGCACCGGGATGCTGATGGCCGGCAGCCCGCAGACGTTGACCATGGAAGACCACGGCGCGTATTCGCACTGTTTGCGGTAGTCGCCGTCGGCGTCGCCCGCCCATTCCGCGGCCGGCCAGTAGCCTCCGCCGTGGGTCGCGCCCGTGAACCAGCCCACCGGGCGGGGTGTCTGCGCCAGGGCCGGCGTCACTATGAGGTCCCAGTGGTTGTACTGGGCAATCGTGTCCTGCTGGAACTGCCGGAGGAACCCGAGGGATTCGTTGAGTTTGGCTGCGCTGCGCTGCTGTGCCCGCCGGCGGAAAGTCCTCGTGAGCGGCGTCAGGAGCGCCTCGCGCTGCGGCGAGATGCGCGCGCTGCCAATGCCTGCCGTCCAGGCTGTGGTGAAAGCCTCCGGGTAGCGGTTGTCATAGCGAATTGCGGCTTCCGAGGTCCCGTGCCCCGCCGCCTCCAGCCGCGAGACGCCGTCCGCCAGCGCGTCGAGCGCCTCACGGTCCGGAATGAAGGGAAACTTCGCTTGCCACGGGCTGTCCAGGCTTACGCCGATCCGCAGCCGGCCGGGCTCCCTGGAGGTCAGTTCGAGGTAGCTGGCGCCCGCCCGCCCGGCACCGGCCGGACCGTCCGCCCCGTGTTGGCCCGCACCACGGGGGTCCGGGCCGGGCACCAGGGCATCGAGCAGCAGTGCGGCGTCGGCGGCGGAGCGGGCGAGCGGTCCGGCAACTACGAGCTGTGCGGGATCGCCCGAGCTTTCCCCGGCCGGTACGAGCCCACGTCCGGGCTTCAGGCCGACCAGCCCGCACGCCGCGGCCGGGATCCGCACGGAGCCCCCGCCGTCGGACCCGGGGGCGAACGGCAACAGCCCCGCGGCCACGGCGGCAGCGCTGCCGCCCGAGGAGCCGCCCGAACTGCGGCTGAGTGCATGCGGATTGCGCGACGGCGGGGCGATCAGGTTCTCGCTGTAGGCGGTCAGGCCGAACTCCGGGACCTGCGTCTTGCCCAGCGAGAGCACCCCGGCGGCCTTGAGCGCGGCGGGCAGTGCGCCGTCGGCCAGGGCCGGCTTGCGTTCCAGGGCCGCGCTGCCATGCGTGGTGACGACCCCTGCCACATCCGTCAGGTCCTTGAAGGCGACCGGCATTCCATGCAGTGGGGGCAAAGCGCCGCCGCTTCGGCTCCGGAGGGCGTAGCGCCGGTCAGCAGCCGTGGCGTCCTTCCGCGCCTGTTCCGCGGTGACTGTAAGGAAGGCCCCGAGGTGCGGATTCTGGGCTTCAACGCGGTCCAGGAAGTGATCGGTGGCCGCCCTCGCGGACAGCTCCCCGGAACGGAGCGCATCGCGGAGCTCGACGGCGGAGAGTTCGTATATCTCAGCCAAGGAGGCGGGACTCCGGCCATACCCGGGGCCGGGAGGCCCGGATCCGCGGGGGACATGCCCATTCCTGGGGACAGCGGAACGACACAATGGCATCATGCCCAGCGCTCGCGGCCAGGGGAGGGCATGTCCCGTGGCGGGGGCCGCGGACCGGCCGCTCCGCGGGGTGTTCGGCAGCCATGAGTCTCCTTTGCGATCTCCAGAAGCGTAACGTGCCGCCAGCGAGGGTGCGCTGCCAACGCCGGAGGATACGCTGGGATCGGAGCTTGAATTCTGCGGAAAGGGTGAACATGAGCGACTTCCAGAGCGTAAGCGTGTCTGGCATCCCCGAGGGTGCCAAGATCGTGGACGTCCGCGAGGACTACGAATGGGTTGCGGGCCACGCCGAGGGGGCCCTGCACATTCCCATGGACCAGTTGCCGGCCCGGCTCGAGGAGCTGGACCCGGACGAGGACGTCTACGTCATTTGCCGTACGGGCGGCCGCTCCTTCCGGGCCACCCAGTGGCTGGTGGGCATGGGGTATTCCGCCGTGAATGTGGCCGGCGGCATGGACCAGTGGGTCGAGACCGGCCTGCCGCTGGTATCCGACAACGGCCTCAAACCGGTCGTCCTGTAACTGAGTCCTGTAACTGAACAAGGAAGAACTGATGCCCGCACCAACGCCCACCTACACATTCCTTGGACCCGAGGGCACCTTCACCGAGGCGGCCCTGATGCAGGTCCCGGACGCGGCGGAGGCCATCCGAATCCCGTCCTCGAATGTGAACACGGCGCTGGACAGGGTGCGGGACGGCTCCGCCGACGCGGCCATGGTGCCGATCGAAAACTCGGTCGAGGGCGGGGTCACAGCCACCCTCGACGCCATCGCCACCGGCCAGGAACTCAGGATCCTCCGGGAGGCCCTGGTGCCCATCAGCTTCGTCCTCGTGGCAAGGCCCGGCGTGGCGCTCGGGGACATCCGGCGCGTCTCCACCCACGGCCATGCCTGGGCCCAGTGCAGGCTCTGGGTGGACGCCAATATTCCCAATGCGGAATACATCCCTGGTTCTTCCACCGCCGCTGCCGCCATGGGCTTGCTGGACGGTGACGGCGCCCATTACGACGCCGCGATCTGCGCCCCGATCGTGGCCACCGAACAGCCGGGTTTGACGGTGCTGGCGGAAAACATCGGCGACAACCCCGGCGCCGTCACCCGGTTCGTGCTTGTGGGCCGTCCGGGCGAACTGCCGGCCCCCACCGGTGCGGACAAGACCACTGTCGTGGTGCCGCTGCCCGAAGACCGGCCGGGTGCGCTGATGGAGATCCTGGACCAGTTCGCCACCCGCGGCGTGAACCTGAGCCGGATCGAATCCCGGCCCACCGGGCAGTACCTGGGCCACTATTTCTTCAGCATTGACGCCGACGGCCATGTGGCCGACGCCCGGGTGGCCGACGCGCTCGCGGGTCTCCACCGGATCAGCCCGGCCACCCGCTTCCTCGGGTCCTACCAGCGTGCGGACGGCCACCGGACCAGCGTCGCGCCGCACACCTCGGACCAGGCATTCCGCGCGGCGCATGCGTGGGTGAAAGACATACTGGGCGGCGCATCTGCTGTGCCGGAATATACCCCGGAGGCTTCGCCCACAGCGTAGGCAAATGCCATATGGCGCTATTCCACGCCCTCCCAACTGTGCGTATGCTTGCCTGATCCATATTGGGGAAATCCCCTACGGGAGGAGCGGGTCATGTCAGGCACCAGCACAGAAAATGACGGCCAGGGAATGATTGTCAATCCCAAGCCGACAGCTGAAAACCAGGACTGGGACGGCGATGACGCCGACCGCGCGGACCGCCTGCGCTTCGAAGAGGAGCAGGCAATGATCCGGGAACAGTCCGAAGCCCGGGCCGCCAAGGCTGCAGCAGAGGCAAAGAAGGCGGCAGAGGCGAAGAAGGCCGCCAGCGCCTAGGGGCGTGCTCCGCCCGCCCGCGCTCCGGCCGCCGTCGGCCTAGCGGCCGACGGCGCCGTCCTTGACCCGGACCAGCAGTGAGCCCGGGTCCACCTCTACGGTGACCCGGGTGGCCTCGCCGGAAGGATCGCCGTCGACCTGGGTGGGCATAGGTTCCGGGCACCGGATGGTGATCTTGCCGCAGCGGTAATACGCCATGACCGGCAGGTCCTTCTTGTGCTTCAGGACGATCTTTGTGTACATGGCCAGCCAGCCGATAGCACTGCGCGGGCTCATCACCACCACGTCCAGCATCCCGTCATCGATCATGGCCTGCGGGATGAAGTCGATTCCCCCCGGTATCAGGCCGCAGTTCGCGAACAGGACGCTGCGGATCTTCCGGGCCTGCTCCGGCTGCCCATCCAGCTCGATGGAGACCTTCTTGCGGCGCCCCAGGAGGTGCCGGGCCCCGGCTTCCGTATAGGCCAGCCAGCCCACCGCCCTCTTTAGGCCGTCAAGGGTGTCGCTGACCACCTCGGCGTCCATGCCGATGCCCGCAATCACCAGGAACGTGTGTTGCGCGGACTCCCCGGTGCGTGAATTTTCCAGGGTGAGCCGCGCCGTATCGATGAACCGCTGGTGCCCGAACAGGGCGGCCTGCACGTTGCCGGGGAGGTCGTTGACCTCCAGATGCACATTGCGGGCCAGGAGGTTCGCGGTGCCCAGCGGGATGACGCCCATGGCCGTGTCCGTCCCGGCGAGGACCTCCGCCACAACGCGCACGGTACCGTCGCCGCCGCCGGCCAGGACGACGTCGGCCCCGTAGGCCACCGCAGCCCGCGCCTGCGAGAAGCCGGGGTCCTCCGCGGTGGTTTCAAAGACCCGGGGCGCCGGCCAGCCGGCCGCCGCGCACTCGGCCTCAATCAGGCCCCGGGCCTCGGCAGACTTGGCCTTGATGGGGTTCAGGACCACGGCCACCTTCTGGAGGCCCGGTCCCGGGCTGTGGGTTTCCTCCCACACGGCACGGCGGGTGTGCTTGGCCTTCAGCCGGCGCACCCCCCACCAGCTGGAGGCGGCAAAGACCAGGACCCCAGCGATGACGAGGTAGAGCAGCCAGTCGCGCATTGTGATCCAACAGTATCCCGCCAGCGCAGGCAGGCAGGCCTGCCGGGCAACCGTGACCGGATTGGATACTCTTGTCTGGTGATCGACGTAAAAGACCTCAGCGAAAATCCGGACAAGTTCCGTGCCAGCCAGCGCGCCCGCGGCGCCGACGAATCCGCGGTGGACGCGATCATCGCTGGGGACTCGGCCCGGCGCGCAGCCCTGATCCGGTTCGAGAACCTGCGGGCCGAGCAGAATGCGTACGGCAAGAAGGTCGCGCAGGCCAAGGGCGAGGAAAAGCAGGCCCTCCTCGCCGAGGTCAAGGCTCTGGCGGCCTCCGTCAAAGCGGCATCGGGCGAGGCCGATCTCGTCCAGGCCGCCCAGGACGAACTCCTCCGAACCATCCCCAACCTGATCGAGGACGGCGTCCCGGCAGGCGGCGAGGACGACTACATCGTGGTCAAGACGGTGGGCACGCCGCGCGAATTCCCCGACTTCGAGCCGAAGGACCACCTCGAGATCGGTGAGCTGATCGGGGCCATCGACATGGAACGCGGGGCGAAGGTTTCCGGTTCACGCTTCTACTTCCTGCGCGGCGTCGGCGCCCGGCTGGAAATGGCGCTGCTCCAGATGGCCATGGAGCAGGCGATCGACGCCGGGTTCGTCCCCATGATCACGCCCACGCTGGTCCGCCCGGAAACCATGCAGGGCACCGGCTTTGACGTAAAGCACGACGCCGAGATCTACCGTCTCGCCGAAGACGACCTGTACCTCGTGGGCACCTCGGAGGTGGCCCTCGCCGGCTACCACGCCGACGAGATCCTGGACCTTTCGGCCGGCCCCATCCGCTACGCGGGCCAGAGCTCGTGCTACCGGCGCGAGGCGGGCTCGCACGGCAAGGACACCCGGGGCATCATCCGGGTCCACCAGTTCAACAAGGTGGAGATGTTCATCTACACCACGGTTGAGGACGCTGCCGCCGAGCACGCCCGCCTGCTGGCGTGGGAAGAGGAGATGCTGGCCAAGTGCGAGCTTCCGTACCGCGTCATTGACACCGCCGCCGGCGATCTGGGCAATTCCGCGGCCCGGAAGTTTGACTGTGAGGCCTGGGTCCCCACCCAGGGCGCATACCGGGAGTTGACCTCGACCTCGAACTGCACGACGTTCCAGGCGCGCCGGCTGAACATCCGGGAACGGGTTGTCAATGAGGACGGTGCGCCCAAGGGCACGCGGGCAGTCGCCACGCTCAACGGCACCCTGGCCACCACCCGCTGGATCGTGGCCATCCTGGAGCACCACCAGAACCCCGACGGCTCCGTCAACGTCCCGGCCGCCCTGCAGAAGTACCTCGGCGGCATGACCGTCTTCCCCGTCCTCTAGCCCAGGTCCCAACCCCCAGGCAGGCCTCCGACGGCCGCCGGGTAAACACTCACACTGGGGACAGGCTGTGGGTGTTTACCGCGAGTTCACGCCTTGCTGTGGCGTGTGTCCTAGCGGCAGTCGGGGCTCTCTGCTCTACTTGTGAGATGACAACAATGACTGAATCCTCAGTCGCCGGCAACGATGACCGGCGCACCACTAACCAGAACACGGCAGCCCAGAACACGGCAGCCCAGAACACGGCGGACCAAGCCAGCGCGGCCCGGGTGGGAAACTCCCGGAACGGCGCCGGCGACAAGATGATGATCGCCCTGGACGTCGATGGCACCCTCGTGGACCACGACGGGCACATGTCGGTTCCTGTCCGCGAGGCCGCCCAGGCCGTCGTGGCGGCCGGCCACCACGTGATGATCGCGACCGGCCGCTCGCTCAACGCCACATTGCCCGTCATCGAACACATCGGGATCGAGAACGGCTACGCCGTGTGCTCCAACGGCGGTGTGATCCTGCGCGTCGACTCCGGCCTGCCCGAGGGCTACGAAATCCTCCACAAGGCAACCTTTGACCCCGGGCCGGTCCTTCGCGCCCTGCGCAAGCGGCTGCCCTCGGCCAAGTACGCGCTCGAGGACGAGGACGGCAACTTCCTGTCCACCGAACGCTTCCAGGACGCCAGCTTCGGCGTCGAAGCGGTCGGCGTCGACTTCCACACCATGCTGGAGGCAACCGCCGTGCGCGTGGTGGTCTTCAGCTCGGAGAACACACCCGAAGAATTCAACACCGCGATCCGCCACATCGGGCTCGCCGGCGTCACGTATTCGGTGGGCTGGACGGCGTGGCTGGACATCGCCGCTGCCGGTGTCACGAAGGCCAGCGCGCTGGAACAGCTTCGCGACCGGCTCAGCATCGAAACCCACCGCACTGTCGCCGTCGGCGACGGCCGCAACGACATCGAAATGCTGACCTGGGCGCGCCGCGGCGTGGCCATGGGCCAGGCCCCCGTTGAAGTGATTGCCGCCGCGGATGAAGTGACGAAATCGGTCTACGACGACGGCGCCGCGCACGTGCTTCGCAGCCTCCTCTAAGGCCTCGAAGACGCAGTAGGGACGGGCGGTTCCGATCTGGGGCCGGGACGGCTAGCGGACGTCGAGGATGAGGCTCAGGAGCCGCGCCGCAGCGGGCCGGGCCGCGTGCTCTTCGTTCCACTGGGACCGGGCCACGGCTTTGCTCACGGCCTGGGTGGTGATCCCGAGTTCCTCGGCGACTGCCTTCTGCTGACCCCGCACCCCCGGGGTGAGCAGGTCCAGTACCCGCCATTCCGCGTGGCTGCGGTCGTGCACAATGTGGCCAAGGAGGCGCAGGACCGCCTCCGCCTCCGCGGCAAGATCGGCCAGCGGGCCCTCCACGGCCACCCGGACGCGGTCCTTGTGGTTCCGGAGACGGTCCACTGCGCGCCGGGCATAGATCAGCCCGTGGCCGGAGGCGTCCTTGATCTGGTTCGGCAGGGGTTCATTGACCGGGCCCACGCCAATGCCCACGTACCAGCTGCCGCTGCGCAGGGCGATCATGGCCGCTTCCACCGCCTGATGCGGACAGTCCAGGATCCCTTGGACCTCGTCCTCGACAGAACGGTCGAAATCAAGGCGCGCCGGAATGTGCCGCAGGTCCTTGAGGAGCTGCGGCACGCGGTCGCCGTCGCGCCGGCTGTCGGTTTGATTGATGGTCAGCGTGAACATTCTGGATGACACACTACCTGCTGGCATTTGCGGGGCAAGTTGCCGGCGGGCGTGCGGTGCCGGGGCCGTAACAGAGGCGGTTACCAGGACGCGAGGCCGGAAAGCTGGCCGGAGGGCAGGTGGATCCAGCCCTCGGTCAGGGCCGCCGCGGCGTGCCCGGGCCCGGGGTGCAGCGTCCGGCCGAGGGCGACGGCCCGCGCGGACAGGGAGGCGATGAGGGCATCGAACATGTCATCGGACGCCGCAAGGTCGGCCCGGTACCCGGCCAGGTCCAGCCACGGCGCCTTCACGGCCAGATCCGCCACGGCCGAGGACAGCCTTTCCGCCTCCGGCGCCCCGCGTCCCTTGTAGCCGCGGGCATGGATCCCCCAGAGCTTCAGCGACGCCGCCGGGTACACCTCGGCAAGCCGGCCGCTGCCGTCCCTGGCCTGCGGCCCGTACTCCCGGGCGATCTTCGCCTGGATCACCGCGCAACGCATCGCCGGGTGGGCCAGCCGGTCCGCGGAGACGCTGAGCGGGATCAGGCCGGTGTGACCGGTGACGAAACGGTCGGTGTCCCGGTAGGCCAGCAGCCGGCGGCCCGCGATCCCGTCATGGTCGAGTACCGGGTGGGGGTCGAAGTTCAGGTGCCCGGCGATGAAGGGAAGAAACGCGTCCGGCCAGCCCAAGGGGGAGTCGATCCCCGTCATTTCGCTGGTGCCGAAGAGGCGGAGGATCTCCTCGTCGCCCACGTCCAAAGACAGATGAGCCAGGCGAGCCGCGCCGTCGTCCCATTCAATGACGGCCACCGCCGTTTTCTTCGCGGCGGCAGCGAGGTCGACGCCGAGAGTCCTCATCACCGGGCTCCCGCCAATCGAAAAAACGCCAAATGAAAAAACGCGGGGTCGTTTACCGCCCAATCCGGACCCCCGGATGGGCGGTAAACGACCCCGCGTTCTTGTGCAGGAACGGTCAGTGGCCGGCTGCCGGAACGTAACGCTTGATGGAAGCTGCCAGCTCGGCTTCGGCGGCGGCGCGGTCGCCCCAGCCCTCGGCCTTGACCCACTTGCCCGGCTCCAGGTCCTTGTAGCGGGTGAAGAAGTGCTCGATTTCCTTGATCAGGAACTCGCTGACATCGCTGATCTCTTTGATGTGGTCGAACCGGGCATCGGTCGGGACGCACAGGACCTTGGCGTCGCCGCCGCCGTCGTCGGTCATGTTGAACACGCCGATCGGGCGGGACTCGACGATCACGCCCGGGTAGAGATCGAAGTCCTGCAGGAGCACCAGCGCGTCCAGCGGATCTCCATCCTCACCCAGGGTGTTCTCGAAGAAACCGTAGTGGGTGGGGTACTGCATCGACGTGAACAGGACGCGGTCCAGGCGGACGCGGCCGGTCTCGTGGTCGACTTCGTACTTGACGCGCGATCCCTTGGGGATCTCGATGGTCACGTCATGCTTCATGGAATGCTCCTTGACGAATTCAGGGGGTGCGCGGCACGTGCAAAAGGGCTGTCGGTGCCGCCGACTACTATTGAGGATATAGCGAGAGGCGCTGGTTTCAGGAACTAGTGGGGACATTTCAGGACTAAGGACCAGCAGCAGCATGAAACCGAGAACCAGCCGCGAGGGCACCCAGCCGGCGCCCGGCAGGCTTCGCGGTATGCCCGCCCTGCTGCTCCAGACCCTCCTCGTGGTGGCAGTGGCACTGCCGGCCGGCATCGCCATCGCCCCGGCATTCCTTGGCCCGGACCAGCGCTCCGGCGCCTCGCAAACAGCACCGCCCTGGCAGCAGATCCCCGCCACGCTGAGCCTTCCCGGCAACGGTTCGGGAGGAGTCGTGCCCCTCAGCGCTTCCGCGCCGGTTCCGGCCGGCGCCGCCCTCGCCGCGC
Organism: Arthrobacter sp. 131MFCol6.1; assembly: GCF_000374925.1. GTDB lineage: Bacteria > Actinomycetota > Actinomycetes > Actinomycetales > Micrococcaceae > Arthrobacter. The sequence goes on along the minus strand of NZ_KB895547.1, from coordinate 151,460 downwards.
AGCTGAACAAGACCCTTAAACCCGACGGCGCCGGCACCTTCACCGGCATCGTCCAGGACGCCACCACGGGGCAGGTCCTCTTCGACCGGGCTGCCGACGAGGCCCGCGTTCCGGCGTCGAACATGAAGCTCCTCACAGCCGGCGCGGCCCTGCGCGTCCTGGGACCGGACCGCCGCTTCAGCACCCGCGTGCTGGCGGGGCCCACGGCCGGCTCGGTGATCCTGAGCGGCGGGGGCGACGTCCTCCTGGGCGCCGGGGAATCGGCCCCCGGGGCCGTTCTGGGCCGCGCCGGGCTGACGACGCTCGCGAAGGCCACTATCGATGCCCTCAAGGGCGGCGGCGTCACCGGCCCGGTGAACGTCCTGCTGGATGACTCCCTCTTCAGCGGCCCCCCGCTCAGCAAGGCGTGGAGCCCAGAGGACGTCGCCGCCGGAGAGATGGCCCCGCTGTACCCGCTGGCGCTGAACTCCGCCAGGTTCGACCCCGCCAGGACCACCGGACCCCGCCCGCAGGACGCCGCCATGACCGCCGCCGAGGTGTTCGCCGCCCGGCTCACGGCGGCCGCGGCGGCCGAGGGACTGTCCGTGGCCCCCGGCATCGCCCGGGTCCAGCCCGGCAGCGCGCCGGAGGGCCGGGACGTCAAAATCCTGGCCGAGGTCCAGTCCGCCACAGTGGGGCAGCAGGTGGACTTCATGCTGCAGACCTCGGACAACTACCTCGCCGAGGTGATGGGTCGGATGACCGCCCTCGGCGCCGGCCGGCCCGGCAGCAGCGACGACGCCATTGCCGCCGTGCTGGCGCAGGTCCAGGACATGGGCGTTCCCACTGACTCCCTCCGGGCCGCGGACGTCTCCGGCCTGGCCCTGGCCAACCGGGTCTCGGCCCGGCAACTGACGGACGTGGTCCGGGCCATGACCTCGGGCACAGACCCCCGGCTGCGCGCCGCCCTCACCGGGTTCCCGGTCGCCGGGCTCACCGGAACCCTGGGGGACCGCTACACGGATGCGGCCTCGGCCGCGGGCGCCGGGCTGGTCCGCGCCAAAACGGGCACGCTGAACACGGTCATTGCGCTCAGCGGTTACGTGGTCGACGCCGACGGCCGGCTCCTGGTCTTTTCCTTCGTCGGCAACGGGCTGACCCCCGGCGCCGCGAACAAGGCCGCACTGGACCGCTCCGCCGCCGTCCTCGCCGGCTGCGGCTGCCGCTGACGTCGGCGGCCGGCCAGGAACGCGCAGCCGGGAACCCCCGGCCGGGAGCCGGGAACCCGCGGCTGGTTCGCCGGTCAGCGAAAATTAAGGCGGATTGTCGGGCCCTTGTGATCTGATGGACCCCATGGAGTCCTCTGCAAGCCAGACATCAAGCGAGACATCACCCAAGACGCCGAGCGGGGCATCGGCCCAGGCCCCAGATCTCATCAACTGGGAGCTCGCCGCGTCCACGGCAGCCCGGCTGACGCCGGCAGGTCCCGTCCTGGGCGCAGCCGAGATCGGTGCCGCCGTCGAAAATCTGCGGCTCATGGCGGACATGGCCGTGCCGCACGTCCACCACATCACCGGCCTGGACGCCGCACGGGACCTGCGCGACTCCGAGGTCCTCGTGGTGGACCGGGCCTCATGGGCCAAGGCCAACACGCAGAGCTTCGCCGTCATGCTCAAGCCCGCCATGGGAAAGCTGCTGGAGGGCCGCGGATCCCTCAGCCCCGGGGCTGCCGGGGTCAGCGCAGCCATCACCGGCAGCCAGCTCGGCGCCATCCTGGCCTTCCTTTCGAGCAAAGTCCTGGGCCAGTACGATCCCTTTTCCGCGCTGGCCGAAAACTCAACGGCCCCCGCTTCCGGGCGGCTGCTGCTCGTCGCGCCGAACATCATCTCCGTGGAACGCGAACTGAAAGTGGAACCCGCGGACTTCCGGCTCTGGGTCTGCCTCCACGAACAGACCCACCGAGTGCAGTTTGCCGCCGCACCGTGGCTGCGGCACCACATGCTCCAAGAGATCGAAAACCTCAGCGGACTGTTGCTGGGCAATGTCGATTCCCTGATGGAACGGGCCTCGGCGGCCGCGAAATCGCTGAAGGACCGCGCGGCTCCCGGCACCGCACCCGGACGCGGCGCCATCCTGGACCTGCTCCAGAACCCGGAGGAAAAGGCGGCCCTGTCCCGCCTGACTGCCCTCATGAGCCTGCTCGAGGGCCACGCCAATGTGGTCATGGACGCCGTGGACGCCAGCATCGTCCCCTCGGTGAAGACCATCCGGCAGCGTTTCAACGACCGCGGCCAGGACCGCGGCATGATCGAGAAATTCATCCGCAACCTGCTCGGCCTCGACGCCAAGATGCGCCAGTACAGCGACGGCGCCAAGTTCGTCCGGGAAGTGGTGGCCGCCGCCGGCATGGGAGGCTTCAACAAGGTCTGGGAGTCCGCGGACCGTCTCCCCAGCGAACCCGAGATCCACGACTCCAAGCTCTGGCTCGACCGGATGGGCCTCTAGCCGCCATGACTGCCCCCGACGGCGCCGGTTCGACCTCGATTTCCAGCGGACGACGCCGGCCCGGCCGCCTCGCGCCGGTGGTCGGCACGGCGCGAAAAATGCTGCAGGACGCCCTTGCCGCGGCCGGCTACCCGGACCGCGTCCTGGTCGCCTGCAGCGGCGGGCCGGACTCGCTGGCTCTCGCCGCCGTCGCCGCCTATTTCGGGCGCCGGGGTCACGTGGACGGCCATCCTGTCTCTGTTGGCGCCGTCGTCGTGGACCACCAGCTTCAGCCGGGCTCGGCCGGGGTCGCCGCCACCACGGCCCGGACCCTCGAAGAGCTCGGGCTCTCTCCGGTGACGATCAGGACTGTCGAGGTCGCCTCCAGCGGCGCAGGCCCCGAGGCTGCTGCCCGGGACGCCCGCCATGCGGCCCTCGAGGCCGCCGCGGACGAGGCAGGTGCAGCCGCGATCCTGCTCGGCCACACCCTCGATGACCAGGCCGAACAGGTGCTCCTGGGCCTGGCGCGGGGGTCGGGTACCCGTTCCCTCGCCGGGATGCGGCCGGCCCGTGGCCGGCTGCTGCGCCCGTTCCTGGGCCTGCGGCGTGCGGACACCCTGGAGATCTGCCGGGTGGAGGACCTGGAGCCCTGGCACGACCCGTCCAACACGGACCCCGTGTACGCGCGTTCCCGGACCCGGGTTGAGGTGTTGCCCCTGCTGGAAGACAAGCTTGGCCCCGGCGTTGCCGAATCGCTCGCCCGCACGGCCGCGATCCTGCAGCTCGACGCCGATTACCTGGAGGACGTGGCGAACGACACGTTCGAGCGGCTGCGCCAGCAGGCCGGCGAGGAGATCAGCCTTCCGGAGACCGAACTGCGGGATCTCGCCCCGGCCGTGAGGTTCCGGGTGATCGCCAAGGCCGCCGCCGCCGTGGGCGGTCAGCAGCCCAGCTACCAGCGCCTGCTCGCGGCGGAAGCACTGCTGCGCCGCCAGGGATCGGCCGGTCCGGTGGAGCTTCCCGGCGCGGTCAGCGTCTACCGGCTCTCGCTCGCGCAGCTCCTTGCGGCGGAGCCGTCCGCCGCCGGTGTTCCCCGCGAAGCCGCCCGCTGTGGGAAGCTTGTATTCCGGCCTCAACAGCCGCCCCGAAATTAGTCGCACCCCGCATCTACACAGGAGCCATTGGTGGATTCAAACGACGTCCAGGCAGACCTCAAACACGTTCTCTACACCAAGGAACAGATCCAGCAACGGATCACCGAACTCGCGGCGCAGATCGACAAGGACTACGAGGGCCGCGACCTCCTGATCGTCGGCGTGCTCAAGGGCGCCGTCATGGTCATGGCAGATCTGGCCCGTGCACTGCACACCCACGTCTCCATGGACTGGATGGCCGTCTCCTCGTACGGCTCGGGCACGCAGTCCTCAGGCGTGGTCCGCATCCTGAAGGACCTCGACACCGACCTCATGGGCAAAGACGTCCTGATCGTCGAGGACATCATCGATTCCGGCCTCACGCTGTCCTGGCTCAAGACGAACCTGGAATCACGCGGCACGGCGTCGGTGGAAATCTGCACCGCCTTCCGCAAGCCGACGGCCGCCAAGGTCAAGATCGACGTCAAGTACGTCGGCTATGACATCCCCAACGAGTTCGTGGTGGGCTATGGCCTGGACTACGCCGAGAAGTACCGCAACCTGGACTTCGTCGGCACCCTGGCCCCGCACGTCTACGAGTAAGTCGTTCACGCGGGGGCGCCCCGTCCGGGCCCCGGGCGGCCGGAGGCCCGGCCCCGCTACGCCCACAGGGAACTTTTGCCCTTTGCCGTGCGTGGGATAGTGCGACGGTGTATAGCTAGAACCTGACGCAGCACCACACGCGCGCAGATCGGTCGCCGTGCAGCACTACCAGGAGGGACGGGGCCAGCCCCGAACAGATGAAAGCTAAGAGTTTCTTCAAGGGCCCCGGCATCTGGATTGTCGTCGTGGTGGCCATGCTGCTGCTGGCATTTGCCACGCTTGCGCCGGGCGGCGCCAGCCGGATCGACACCGACAAGGGCCTTGAGCTGCTGACAGCCGGCGGCAAGGTTGAACAGGCCAAGATTTTCGACGCCGAGAACCGGGTGGACCTGGTCCTGAAGGACAACCTCCAGGTCGACGGGCAGGACAAGGGCAAGAACGTCCAGTTCTACTTCGTCAACGCCCGCGCCCAGGACGTCGTCAAGGCGGTCACGGACTCCAAACCGTCCGGCGGCTTCACCGACCAGCCGATCGAAAACAACTGGTTCTCCGGGCTCTTCTCCCTGCTGGTGCCCGTGCTGCTGCTCGGCGTCCTGTTCTGGTTCCTGCTCTCCCGGATGCAGGGCGGCGGGTCCAAGGTGATGCAGTTCGGCAAATCCAAGGCCAAGCTGGTCAACAAGGACATGCCCCAGGTGACCTTCAGCGATGTCGCCGGCGCCGATGAGGCCGTCGAGGAACTCGAGGAGATCAAGGAATTCCTGCAGGAACCGGCCAAGTTCCAGGCCGTCGGCGCCAAGATTCCCAAGGGCGTGCTGCTCTACGGCCCTCCGGGCACCGGTAAAACCCTCCTGGCCCGCGCGGTCGCCGGCGAGGCCGGCGTTCCCTTCTTCTCCATCTCAGGCTCCGACTTCGTGGAAATGTTCGTCGGCGTGGGCGCCTCCCGTGTCCGCGACCTCTTCGAGCAGGCCAAGTCCAACGCGCCGGCGATCATTTTCGTCGATGAGATCGACGCCGTCGGCCGGCACCGCGGCGCCGGAATCGGCGGCGGCAACGACGAGCGCGAGCAGACCCTGAACCAGCTGCTGGTGGAAATGGACGGCTTCGACGTCAAGACCAACGTCATCCTGATTGCCGCCACCAACCGCCCCGACGTCCTGGACCCCGCACTGCTGCGCCCGGGCCGTTTCGACCGGCAAATCTCGGTGGAAGCCCCCGACCTGATCGGCCGCGACCAGATCCTGCAGGTGCACGCCAAGGGCAAACCGATGGCCGCCGGCGTCGACCTCAAGGCTGTTGCCAAGAAGACCCCCGGCTACACGGGCGCGGATCTGGCCAACGTTTTGAACGAGGCCGCCCTGCTGACGGCCCGTTCCAACGCGAACCTGATCGATGACCGCGCCCTCGACGAGGCAATCGACCGCGTCATGGCCGGCCCGCAGAAGCGCAGCCGGGTGATGAAGGAACACGAACGCAAAGTCACCGCGTACCACGAGGGCGGCCACGCCCTGGTCGCGGCTGCCCTGCGGAACTCCGCCCCGGTCACCAAGATCACCATCCTGCCCCGCGGCCGTGCCCTGGGCTACACCATGGTGGTCCCGGAGAACGACAAATACTCCATCACCCGCAACGAGCTGCTCGATCAGATGGCCTACGCCATGGGCGGCCGCGTCGCCGAGGAACTCGTCTTCCACGATCCGTCCACGGGTGCGTCCAACGACATCGAGAAGGCGACCGGGATCGCCCGGAAGATGGTCACCGAGTTCGGCATGAGCGAAAGGGTCGGCTCCGTCCGCCTCGGCCAGGGCGGCGGCGAACCGTTCCTTGGCCGCGACGCCGGGCACGAGCGCAACTACTCGGACCAGATCGCCTACATCGTCGACGAGGAAGTGCGCCGCCTGATCGACGGCGCCCACGATGAGGCCTACGCCATCCTGACCGAGAACCGGGACGTCCTGGACGAGCTCGCGCTGGAATTGCTCGAACGCGAAACGCTGAACCAGGCCGAAATCGCTCAGGTTTTCACCAATATCCGCAAGCGCGACTTCCGCGACGTCTGGCTCTCCAAGGAGACCCGCCCGGTCCAGGACGCCGGCCCGGTGGAGTCGCGCCGCGAAAAGGCGGAGCGCGAAGCCCAGGAGGAAGCCACCCAGGCCCGGCTCGAGGAGCCCCTGGATGCCCAGCCCCCGCATGCCCAGGGCGTCGGCGGACAGGAGTCCTTCCAGGGCGGTGCAACGGATATCGGGACTGATGGTCATCCCGGCTAGGCTTCTTCTGTGACTTCTAACTTCGACGACGACGTTCCCGCCCCCGCTGCTGCTTCGGCGGGGGGCGGCGAAGCCCCGCATTCAAAGTCCAAAGTGGACCGCCCCAGGATTGAAGCCGCTGTGCGGGAAATCCTGCTGGCGATCGGTGAGGACCCGGACCGCGGCGGTCTCGTGGACACCCCGAAGCGGGTGGCCAAGGCGTACGTGGAAATGTTTGCCGGCCTGCACCACGACCCCGCCGAGATCCTGGCCACCACCTTCGACCTCGAGCACGAGGAACTCGTGCTGGTCAAGGACATCCCGTTCTATTCCACCTGCGAGCACCACCTGGTGCCGTTCCACGGGGTGGCGCATGTGGGCTACATCCCGTCCCACGACGGCAAGGTCACAGGCCTGAGCAAGCTGGCGCGCGTGGTGGACATGTTCGCCAAGCGCCCGCAGGTCCAGGAACGCCTGACCACCCAGATCGTCGAGGCCCTCGTCACGCACCTCAATCCGCGCGGCGCGATCGTCGTCGTCGAATGCGAACACCTGTGCATGTCCATGCGGGGAATCCGCAAGCCCGGCGCCAAGACCGTCACCAGCGCAGTGCGCGGGCAACTCCATGACCCGGCCACCCGTGCCGAAGCCATGAGCCTCATACTCGGAAGGTAAGAACACAGACTATGGACTCCCTAGCTGCAGCCCCGGGGACCGGCCCGGCCACCTCGCCCCTGCCCATCCTGCGCAAACCGCGCCCGGCGGCGAAGTTCCAGGACCTGCCCACGGACCGGACACTGGTGATGGGAATCCTCAATGTCACCCCTGATTCCTTCAGCGACGGCGGAGCGCACGCGACGGAAGACACGGCGATCGCGGCAGGGCTGCGGATGTTCTACGCCGGGGCGGACATCATCGACGTCGGCGGCGAATCCACCCGCCCGGGTGCCACGGCAGTCGGCGCTGACGAGGAACAGCGCCGGGTCCTGCCGGTCATCGAGGCCCTGGTCAAGGCCGGCGCCCTGGTCAGCATCGACACCACCCACGCCGTGACGGCTGCCGCAGCCCTGAAGGCCGGCGCCGCGATCATCAACGACGTCTCGGGCCTGACCATGGAACCGGAAATGGCCGAACTGGCCGCCCGCACCAAGGTCCCGTACATCCTGACGCACCGCCGCGGCGACGCCAGCACCATGAACTCCCTGACTGACTACCGTGACGTTGCAGGGGAAGTGGTGACGGAGCTCGCCGGCGTCCGCGACAAGCTGTACGCCGCCGGGGTCGCGCCGGAGCAGATCATTGTGGACCCGGGACTGGGCTTCGCCAAGAACGACGGCCAGAACTGGGAGCTCCTGCAGCACCTGGATGTCCTGCAGGCCATGGGCCACAAGGTCCTCGTCGCCGGCTCGCGCAAACGCTTCCTCGGCAGCCTCCTGACCGTGGCCGGCAAGGCCGCCCAGCCGGTTGAACGCGACGCCGCCACCGCCGCCATAACCGCCATCAGCGCCTTCCGCGGTGCCTGGGCTGTGCGTGTGCACGACGTCGGCGCGAGCCTGGACGCCGTCAAGGTCGCCGCCCGCATGGCACCCCCGACGCCTCCGGCAGCGGCCGGTTCCGCCGCCGCCGGCACCAACTGAACCGGCCGGCACCATGGATCAGATCACGCTGAGCGGCGTCACCGCCGTCGGCCATCACGGTGTGTTCGATTTCGAGCGCCGCGACGGGCAGCCGTTCGTCGTTGACGCGGTGCTGCACCTGGACTTCAGCAAGGCGGCAGCTTCCGACGACGTCCTGGACACCGCGCATTACGGCGAGGTGGCCAACTGCATCCGCGACTGGATTACGGGTGAGCCGCTGAACCTGATCGAGGCCCTCGCGGTGCGGATCGCCGAGGACGTCCTGCAGAAATTCCCCGTCGCCGCCGTGGACGTCACCGTGCACAAGCCCAAGGCCCCGATCGACGTCGACTTCGGCGACGTCGCCGTCAGCGTGCACCGGAGGCGGACGTGAGCCCGCTCTACACCCGTGCCGTGATCGCGCTCGGCAGCAACCTGGGGGAGCGCAGCGACACACTGTCCGCCGCCGTCGCAGACCTCGTCGACCCGCCGGAGGTGCGCCTGCTGGCCATCTCGCCGATCGTCCAGACTAAGGCCGTCGGTGGCCCGCCGGACCAACCTGACTTCCTGAACATGGTGATCGCCGTCGAGACGTCGCTGCCGCCGCGTGAGCTGCTGCAGCACTGCCACGATGTGGAGCAGAAGCATTTGCGCGTGCGCGAGGTCCGGTGGGGGCCGCGGACCCTGGACGTGGACATCATCACGTACGGGGACGTGGCAAGCTCCGACCCCGAGCTCACCCTGCCGCACCCCCGGGCCGCGGAACGGGCGTTCGTGCTCTATCCGTGGTCGCTGATCGATCCCGCGGCGGAACTCAACGGCGAACGCGTGGGCGACCTCGCGGCGAAAGCGGCCGACTTCGCCGACCTCGCCACCTTTGACGGCTTCCAGGACCAGTCCGCGGCGGATGTCACAGCCACGGAGACCACCGGCGTGCCCGGTGCGGCGGAGCGGCCGTGAAGCTGACCAGCCCCCTGCTCCTGCTGGCCATTTGCGTGGTCCTGGCCGTGGCCGGCTGGTTCGCCACCATGCTCTCCGGCCGCTACGGACTGGCCACCCCGGTGCTGCCCCTGACGGGGCTGGTGACCATGGGTGTGATCGTGGCCCTCACGCTGGTGCTGGGCATCCGCGTGCTCCGGTGGCGCAACGGCAAAAAGAAGAAGAAAATCCTCAACCCCATCCTGGCGGCCTGGACCCTGGTCCTCGCCCAGGCCTGCGCCTACACCGGGGCGGTACTTTTGGGCTGGCACGCGGGAATCGTGGTGGAGCAACTGCGGCTGTGGAACCTGCGCAGCAACCAGGACATCACCTGGCAGGCCCTGGCCATGGCCGGCGGCGCGCTGATCATGGTGGTTGTCGGGCTCGTCGTTGAGCGGTTCTGCCGGATTCCGCCCGAGGACGGCGACGCCGATTCCCGCCCCGGCGTGCAGGGAAAGCGCAGCAAGCCCTCGGCAGAAGGCGAATATGCGTACCGAAGCGATTGATCCTCCAGGCATCGACTGGCTCAGGGTGTCACCGAAGTACGTCACGGTGCGCCTCGCGGGATGGGCGCTGGGAACCCTGATCACGGTGGCCCTGCTCTCGCTTCCCCTGGTCCTGGTGCTGACCGGGGCGTGGACCTGGCCGCCGGTCTGGCTGGCCGTCGCCCTGCCCGCCGTCGCGCTGGTTCTTGCCCTGTGGCGGCTCGTGCTGATTCCCCGGCAGGTGCGCTCGATCGGCTACGCCGAGCGTGAGGACGACCTCCTGATCCGGCGGGGCATCTTCTTTCAGCGCACGCTCGTGGTTCCTTACGGGCGGATGCAGTACGTGGATATTGCGGTGGGCCCGGTCGAACGTCAGCTGGGCCTGTGCACTCTGAAGCTGCACACCGCAGCCGCCGCGACCAGCGCCGAGATTCCCGGCCTGCCCGCGAGCGAAGGCGCCCGGCTCCGCGAACGACTGTCCGCCCGCGGCGAAGCCCGGCTGGCCGGGCTGTGACGGGAAGGCCGTGACGGGATGGCGCTGACACCGCAGGATGCCGGACGCGCCGCCGACGGAACCGCCGTCCTATCCGGAATCGGGACAAACGCCGACGCCGGCTGGTTGCGCGTGCACCCCGCGTCGCCCTTTGTCCGCGGCTGGGTTGCGCTGGCCGCACTGCTGTTCTTTTTCGGACGCGACAGTTTCGAACGGTTCCTGCAGGGCGGCCCGGTCTTTGACGAGCGGTTGGCCGGACGGGCGCCGTGGCTGCTGCTCGGCGGCGGCACCCTGCTGCTGCTGACCGTTCTCGGCTACGTCCTGAGCTGGTACTTCACCCGCTACCAGGTGGCCGGCGGCTACGTGCGCGTCAACACCGGTTTCCTGTTCAAGCAGCAGCGGCAGGCCAGGCTGGACCGGGTGCAGGCGATCGACGTCGTGCAGCCCCTGCTGGCGCGGATCTTCGGACTGGCTGAACTGCGGTTCGAAGTCGCCGACGCCGGCCAGTCCGCGGTGCGCCTGGCGTACCTGCGCGCGGACGAGGCCCGGCAGCTCCGCGCGACAATCCTGGCCCGCGCCTCCGGTGCCGCGGCCGGGACGCCGGCGCCTGAGCCGGGACACCCGGAGCCCGGAGAGCTAGCGTCCGGAGAGCTGGCGTCCGCCGCCGTGGAGGCCCCCGAACAGGCCGTGCTGACCGTGCCGCCGCCGCGCCTGCTGGGCTCGCTGCTCCTGAGCGAACAAAGCGTTGTGATCCTGGCTGGCGGCATTGCCTCGGTGATGCTCTCCGCCGTCACGGAAAACCGGAACTTCACGGTGTTCCTGATCCCTGCCGCGATCGGGCTCCTCGCCTCCTACTGGTCCTCGTTCAACAGGGGCTACAACTTCACGGCCGCCGTTTCCCCGGACGGCATCCGGCTGCGCTACGGCCTGCTGGACACGCAGGCGCAGACCGTGCCGCCGGGCAGGATCCAGGCGCTGAAGGTCAGCCAGCCGCCGCTGTGGCGGGTGTTCGGCTGGTACCGGATCCAGGTCAACGTGGCCGGCTATGGCCTGGCCAGCAGCGCCGGCGAAGGGTCGGCCCGGACCACGCTGCTTCCGGTGGGATCCCTCGCCGACGTCATGAAAATCCTCGCCCTGGTGCTCCCGGATCCCGGAACCGAGGATCCGGTGGGGCTGTTCACCGCCGGGATCACCGGCCTCGCGGACCCCGCCGGGGCCCCGGGCAGCGCAGCCGGCCGGGACGCCGACGGCGGCTTCGTCACCAGCCCGCGCCGGGCCCGGTTCCTGGCGCCGCTGGGCTGGCGGCGCAACGGTTTCACGGCAACGGAGACCGCCCTGCTCCTGAGGTCGGGCCGCTGGTGGCGGAACTTCGTGGTGGTGCCGCACCAGCGCACCCAGTCCATGGCGCTCGAGCAGGGTCCGCTCGCCCGGCGGTTCCGGGTGGCGGACCTGGTCCTGCACACCACGGCGGGTCCGGTGGCCCCGCGGCTCATCCAGGCCGGCCTGGACGAAGCCCGGGCCCTGTTCGATGCCCAGGCCGCCCGTGCCCGCGCCGCGCGCAAGCACCAGAAGAGCGAACACTGGCTGGAGCCGGCGGCCCAGCCGGCCGCACCACCCGCAGAAGACCCCCAGGAAGGCCCGCATCATGGCTAAACCAGGACGCCTCGGCGTCGGAATCATTGGCGCAGGGAAGGTCGGTGCCGTCCTGGGGGCGGCGCTGCGAGGAGCCGAGCACGCCGTCATCGGGGCGTCCGCCGTTTCGGACGCCAGCAAAGAACGCGTCGAAACGCTCCTGCCCGGCGTCCCGATCCTGGAGGTGCAGGACATCGTGGAGCGCGCCGAACTGGTCCTGCTTGCCGTCCCGGACGATGCCCTGGGCCCGCTGGTGAACGGACTGGCCAAGCTCGGCGCCTGGCAGCCCGGCCAGCTCGTGGCGCACACCTCCGGGCGCTTCGGCGTCGGGATCCTACACCCGGTCCGCGCCGCCGGCGCCGTGCCGCTCGCGCTGCACCCGGCCATGACGTTCACGGGCATGAGCCTGGACCTCACCAGGCTCCTGGACTGCACCTTTGGCGTCACGGCCGACGCCGCGATGCTGCCGATCGCCCAGGCACTCGTCGTCGAAATGGGCGCCGAGCCCGTCGCGATCGCCGAGGCCGACCGCGTCCTGTACCACGCTGCCCTCGCGCACGGTTCGAACCATATGGTCACGCTCGTAGCGCAGGCCTCGCAGCTGCTCCGCGACGTCGGCGTCGACGCCCCGGACCGGATGCTGGGCCCGCTGCTGCGCGCCACCCTCGAGAACGCCCTCGCCTCCGGCGAAACGGCCCTGACCGGGCCCGTGGCCCGCGGCGACACCGGCACGGTGGCCGCGCACGCCGGCGCCCTCCGCGAGTACGACGGCGGCGCGGCCGGCGATATTCTTGAGGCGTACCTGGCCATGGCCCGGGCGACAGCCCGCCGGGCAGGAAGCCGCGGGCTCCTGAAGCCGGAACAACTCGACGGCATCGAACAGGCGCTCGGCGGGCCCGGCCAGAACGGGACGCCCGCCCCGGAAGGACCCTGACATGGCAATCCAACTCGTCACCACGGCGGCCCAGCTCCGCGCCGCAAGCGCCCGGCTGCTGGCGCAGAAAGGCGGCACGTCCCAGGGCCTCGTGCCCACCATGGGCGCCCTGCACGAGGGACATGCCCAGCTGGCCCGGACGGCCGTCGCCCAGAACGACGTCGTGGCGGCCAGCATTTTCGTCAACCCGCTGCAGTTTGGCGAGGCCGCGGATCTGGAACGCTACCCGCGCACCCTCGATGCCGACCTCGCGCTGCTCGACGCCGAAGGGGTGGACCTGGCGTTCGCGCCGGGTGTCGAGGAGGTCTACCCCGGCGGGGCACCCCTCGTGCGGATCACGGCGGGACCCCTGGGTGAAAAATGGGAAGGCGCGTCCCGGCCTGGGCACTTCGACGGGGCGCTGACCGTCGTCGCGAAACTGCTCCACTACGGCATCCCTGGTGCCGGCCTGCCCGGTGGCGGCCAGCCCGCGTACCGCGCCTATTTCGGGCAGAAGGACGCGCAGCAGCTGGCCCTGGTCCAGCGCATGGTGGCTGACCTGAATTTCCCCGTGGAGATCGTGCCGGTGCCCATTGTGCGCTCGGCCGACGGTCTGGCGCTCTCCAGCCGCAACCGCTTCCTCTCCGAAGACCAGCGCGAGGCGGCCCTGGTGCTCTCCCGCGCGCTGCGGCTCATCGAGGCGCGCGCCAACGCCCATGAGCCGCTGGACGTCGAATCCGCGCAGGCCCTCGTCCGGTCCCAGCCGCTCGTGGAGCTGGACTATTTCGAGGTAGTGGATCCGCGCACCCTCGAGCCCCTCGCGGAGAACTGCCGGGACACCCCGTTCCGCGGCGAGGGGCTGGCGATCATCGCCGCCACGGTGGGCCCCGTCCGCCTCATCGACAACGCGCCCCTGAACTCCTAACCCCCAACCCCCAGAAACAACGCGGGGTCACTTACCGCCCATGTCGCGGCCTCCGATGGGCGGTAACTGACCCCGCGTTGGTTTTCCGGTGACGGGAATGCGCCCGGGCCTTAGACTGTTGCAACCTGCAGCAGCGCCGACGCTCGCCGGACCCACACCAAACTCCCTGAGGGAATTCCCATGTCAACAGACGTCTCTTCCAACGCCTCTGGCGATCCCGCACCGGGCGCTGCCCCCGCCGTCCCCGCGCAGAACCTGCCGGCGGCGCCGGTCGCGCCCGCCGCGCCGGCAAAGATGTCCCGGGAGTCCGTGGCCATCATCGCCACGCTGCTGGTGGCCACCTTCGTCGTGATCCTCAACGAGACCATCATGAACGTGGCCCTGCAGCGGCTGATGGTGGACCTGAACATCGATGCGCCCACCGTGCAGTGGCTGTCCACAGGTTTCATGCTCACCATGGCCGTCGTGATTCCCACCACCGGATTCATCCTGCAGCGGCTGACCACCCGTGCCGTGTTCATGCTGGCCATGGGACTGTTCTCCGGCGGCACGCTGCTGGCCGCCCTCGCGCCGGGCTTCGAAGTCCTGCTGCTGGCCCGCATTGTCCAGGCCGGCGGCACCGCCATCATGCTGCCGCTCCTGATGACCACCATCCTCACGCTGGTGCCGCTGGAACGCCGCGGCGCCGTCATGGGCAACGTCAGCATCGCCATTTCGGTGGCGCCGGCACTGGGTCCCACGGTTTCCGGCCTGATCCTCCAGCATTTTTCCTGGCGGTTCATGTTCGTCTTCGTGCTGCCGATCGCCCTCGCCGCGCTGGCCATCGGGGCCAGGTACCTGACCAACATCGGTGAGACCGAGAAGACCCGGCTCGATGCCCTTTCCGTGGTGCTCACGGTCCCCGCTTTCGGCGGCCTGGTGTACGGCCTGAGCCAGATCGGCGGCGGCCAGGGCGGATCCCGCACCCCCGCCGTGGTGGCCCTGGCGGTGGGCGTGCTGGCCCTGGCAGCGTTCGTCCTGCGCCAGCTGAAGCTGCAGAAGACCGACGGCCCCCTGCTGGACCTGCGCGCCTTCACCTTCCGGATGTTCACCGTGTCTGTGCTGCTGCTGGTCGTGGCCATGATCGCGCTGTTCGGCGCGGTGATCCTGCTGCCGTTGTACCTGCAGGAGATCCGCGGCCTGACCTCACTTGAGACCGGCCTGGTCCTGCTGCCCGGCGGACTGGCCATGGGCCTGCTGGGGCCCTTCATCGGCCGCGTATTCGACAGGGTCGGGCCCCTGCCGCTGACAGTGACCGGCTCGATCATGATGGTGCTGTCCCTCTGGCAGTTCTCCATGCTGGACGCCACGTCGCCGCTGGGGTGGATCATCGCCCTGCATGTGGCACTGAGCCTGGGCCTGGCGCTGTTGTTCACCCCGGCCTTCACCACAGGGCTGAACCCGCTGCCGCCGCACCTGTACTCCCACGGCTCGGCCATCATGAGCACGCTGCAGCAGGTGGCCGGCGCCGCCGGCACGGCGCTCCTGGTCTCGATCTACGCCTTCGTGGCCGCTAACTCGGGCATGGTCGCCGGCATGCATGCGGCATTCCTGACGGCGGCCGTCATAGCCGTCGCCGCCGTCGTGCTGTCCTCCATGATGCGCAAAACCGAAGGCGCGGCACACCCAGCCGCCCACTAGGGGTAGCCAACCAACGCGGGCTCAGCCCGAGTAAAACGCGCTCAGCTCGGCGATCAGCTTGTCCGGCGCCTTGTTGACGCCGTCGTGTCCCATGCCCGGCAGGATCGTATAGCTGGAGCCGGAGAGGACATCGTGGATCTGGGCGCAGGCCACGCCGAAGTAGGCCGGGCTCTTCTCGCCAACAATGATCAGCGTCTCCAGCGGCAGTTCCAGGAAGGGTTCGGCCGGCATGTCCGCGGCGATGATCGCCTTGATCTCGCGAACGCCGGTCTGCATGAGGTCGCGCAGCTGCTTGCCGATCGGAGTGCCCGCCGAAAGCTTGTTCGCCAGCGTCAGCATGGACAGCGGCATCCGGGACAGGGCGCTGCCGGTCTCCAGGCCCTTGAGCAGGACGGCGAGGGCGCGGTCGTCGTCGCCGGCTGCGGTCGCCCGCTCGTATTCGGGTGTCCAGTCCGCCGTGACGCTGTGGTTGACGGACACGGCGGGGTCGTACACGGCCAGCCGTTCCACCGGCAGGGTGCGGGCCGCGTGCAGGGCCACCGCCCCGCCGAAGCTGTGGCCGAAGACGTCCGTGCTGGCGGTGTGCTTCATGACGGCGTCGAGGTCGTGGATGTCCACGTCCAGGGTGTAATCCTCAGGCTGCGGGGAGGACGAGCCGCGGCCGCGACGGTTGAAGGTGTGCACCGGTCGGCCCAGTGACGCACTGAGTTTCTGCGCGAAACGGGTGTAATCGGCGGCGGTCACCATTGAGGCCGGCACGACGACGATGCCCGAACCCGCCGAGGCGAGCTCGGCGCCCGTGCTCAAAAGCTCGATCGTTCCGCCGTTGGGGGTTCTGATGTTCTCGCGGGTCATGCTCCGAGCCTAGCCGAGGCCGCGCCGCGGTGCAGTACGCCGCAGTGCAGTATGGCCGCAGTGCAGTGCGGTGCGGTGCAGTGCAGGGCAGGGCAGGGCAGGACGCGGCAGCGGCGCTGCGCCTGCGCTAGTTGCCCAGCCGGCCGCCGGAGACCTCGAGGTAGCAGGCGCCGCAGAGCGACTCATACCAGACGTCCTGGCCGTCGATCGCAACCTGGTTCCCGTCGAACACCACGTGGTCCCCGATCCGGCGCGTGTTGAAGATGGCCTTCCGTCCGCAGCGGCAGATGGTCTTGAGCTCTTCGAGGGTGTGCGCGATCTCCAGCAGGCGCAGGGAACCGGGGAACGCGCGGGTCCGGAAGTCGGTGCGGATGCCGTAGGCGAGGACGGGGACGTTGTCCAGGACCGCGATGCGGAAGAGGTCGTCCACCTGCTCCGGTTCCAGGAACTGGGCCTCGTCCACCAGCAGGCAGGCCACCGGCGGGGTGTCCACGTGCTGCAGCAGGGCGTCGGGATCGTCGCCGTGGGCCTGGGCGGTGAAAAGCGCGCGGGCCGACGCGCCGGCGGGGATCAAGAAGTCCACCGAACGGGTCATGCCCAGGCGGGACACGACGTCGGAGTCGCCCTTGGTGTCCACGTCCGGCTTGGCCAGCAGGACCCGCTGGCCGCGTTCCTCATAGTTGAACGCCGCCTGCAGCAGCCCCGTAGATTTGCCGGAGTTCATGGCGCCGTAGCGGAAATAGAGCTTGGCCAAGGGGGTCCTTTCGAAAGGGTCGCCCCCGATTCTAGCGGTCGGTCGCGTTGCCGCCCTCAGCGGCCGGGCCCGCTCCGCCGCCACCGGGCCGGCACGCCCGCGGCTGCAAGGCTGCCGGCCAGGCTGACGGGCGGCGGGGCCGCAGCCCCGGGTCCGCCGCGGAGGAACCGGGCCGTGCGCAGGGCCAGCCGGCTTCCCGGCCGGATGGGGCCTTCGTGGAGCTGCCCGGGGACCACGGCGAAGCTGACCGCGGGGACGGCGTCGGCAAGCTGGTGGCTCGTCTCGGCGAAGTAGCCGGGGCTCCAGCCGCCGCTGAGCATGAGGGTGGGGGTGGTGATGGCGGCAAAATCCTCAAGTTCGGCGTCGGCATCCAGTACGGCGCGCATTTCGGCGACGGCCGTGGGCAGCAGCTGCCGCATTTCGGCGCCGAGCCTGGTCCGGGCCGAGAGGATGCTGAGCATGCGCAGCGCGCCCAGGGGCAGCATGGATACCGGACCGGCCGTCTCCAGGCCTTGCACCAAATGCGCCCAGGCGTGGTCGAGCTCGCCCGCAGCCACGGACTTTTCCAGTTCGGGCCGCCAGCGCCGGGTGAGGTTCCCGGAGAGGCTCACGGCGGCGTCGTAAGTCACCATCCTGCGAATCGGCAGGCTCCGGGCGGCCTCGAGGGCCACGAACCCGCCATAGCTGTGGGCCACGACGTCGCTGGCGCCGGTCTCGCGGAGCACGGTTGCCAGGTCGGCCACCTCGGTCGCGGCGGAATAGTCGGCCGGCTGGTGCGAGGAACCGGCGCGACCCCGGCGGTTGTAGCAGTGCACCGGCTGCTCCAGCAGCCGGCAAAGTTTTCGGGCAAAGGACCGGTAGAGCGCATCGGTGATAAGTGTCCCGTGCACGACGACGATGCCGGATCCTTTGCCGCGGGCCGCCACGGCGGCGTCTGACGCTGCTGCTCTGCCCGGTGCATGCCCCGCCGGACGGATGGTGTGCAGCTCAAGGTGTCCGTTGCCGTCGTCGGTCCTCACTGTCCATGTCTCCACAACTTCGAGTCTATTCCCGCCACCCGTCCGTCTGGCTGCCGCCCGGGCAGAACCGGGCCGGGACCTTTCCGGACGCAAATCGACGGTAAACTTGGGGATTGTGACTTCCCAAAACACCCCCGCCCCGAACACCGCCGCCGAGCCGCACGACGCCAGCGAACAGACCCGCATCCGCATGGAGAAGCGCGCCAAGCTGATCGAACGCGGCGTCGAGGCATATCCGGTGGGTGTCGAACGCACGCACTCGCTCACGGAAATCCGGGAGAAATACGCCTACCTGCAGGCCGATGAAACCACCGGCGACGCCGTCGGCGTGACCGGCCGGATCGTCTTCATCCGCAATACGGGCAAACTCTGCTTCGCCACCCTCCAGGAGGGCGGCCTGGACGGCAAGGCCGTACGGCTGCAGGTCATGCTGAGCCTGGCCAACATCGGTGAGGAGGCGCTCGCGGAGTGGAAGTCCCTCGTGGACCTCGGCGACCACGTCTTCATCAAGGGCGAGGTCATCTCCTCACGCCGCGGCGAACTCTCCGTCATGGCGGATTCCTGGACCATGGCCTCGAAGGCGCTGCGCCCGCTGCCCGTGCTGCACGCCGGGCTGAGTGAAGAAACGCGTGTCCGCCAGCGCTACGTGGACCTCATTGTCCGCGACGAAGCCCGCGAGATGGTTTACACCCGCGCCGCGATCACCCGCTCCATCCGCGAAACCCTGCACCGCCAGGGCTACGTCGAGGTGGAAACCCCCATGCTGCAGCTGGTTCACGGCGGCGCGACGGCCCGTCCCTTCGAGACGCACATGAACGCCTTCGACCAGAAAATGACGCTGCGCATCGCCACCGAGCTCTACCTCAAGCGCACGGTGGTCGGCGGGATCGACCGGGTCTACGACATGGGCCGGGTCTTCCGCAACGAAGGCGTGGACTCCACGCACAGCCCCGAGTTCACCACTTTGGAGTCCTACGAGGCGTGGGCAGACCAGTTCGTCATGGCGGACCGGATCAAGGAAATCATCCTGGATGCCGCCGACGCCGCCGGTGTGGGCCGCGTGCTGCAGACCGAAGCCGGGGAGATCAACCTCGACGGCGACTGGACCTGGCTGGCTGTCTACCCGGGACTGTCCGACTTCGTGGGCCAGGAAGTAACCCCCGACACCCCGGTTGCCGAGCTGCTGGAGCTGGCTGCCAAGCACGAGGTCAAGGTCGACGCCGCCTGGGAAGCCGAGAAGCTCGTCGTCGAACTCTTCGGCGAACTGGTGGAGCCGACTTTGCTCAACCCCACCTTCGTCTACGACTATCCGCCGTCCGCTCAGCCGCTGGCCCGCCAGCACCGCGAAGACGGCCGGCTGATCGAGGCCTGGGACCTCATCATCGGCGGCATGGAACGGGGCACAGCGTTCTCCGAACTGATTGACCCGGTGATCCAGCGCGAACGCCTCACCGAACAGTCCCGCCGCTCCGCCGCCGGTGACGTGGAGGCAATGCAGCTGGACGAAGACTTCCTCCGTGCGCTCGAGTACGGCGCACCGCCCATGGGCGGGATCGGCCTCGGCATCGACCGGCTCGTGATGCTCTTCACCGGAGCCGGCATCCGCGAAACGATTCTCTTCCCCCTGTTGAAGCCCGAAGGACACTGAGCGTGGACTATATCGCCGTATTGCTGCCCCCCATCGTGGTGGGCCTGCTTTTCTGGTTTGCCATGAAATCCATATTCAATGCCGACAAATCAGAGCGGCAGGCAGAAGCCCGCGCCCATGCCGAAGCCGAAACTAGGGCCAAAGGACAGGATTCCGGGACCCCGGGAAGCTAATTGCCCGGGAAAGAAGTAATAGTTCCCTATTGCCGCCTGTAGTTTTCCTTTGGACAGAGTTTTGCGCTTTGACTCCCTGCTGTAACGCGGAGGATACTTATTCCAGATACATCCTGCTTTTCTAAACGCTCGATCTTTGGAAAGAGAGTCCTTTATGGCACAGAAAGTAAAAATCATCCTCGTTGATGATCTGGATGGGGGATCCGCGGACGAAACTGTCCGGTTTGGCCTTGACGGCGTCAGCTACGAAATAGACCTGTCGTCAAGCAATGCTTCAGAACTGCGCTCCGCGGTGGAACGATTTGTAACGCACGCGCGCAAAACGTCAAGCGGACGCGCCACGCGAACGAAAATTTCCAGCGGACGGAATCAGGACTCTGCCCAGATCCGTCAGTGGGCACGGGACAACGGCTATGCGGTAAACAGCCGCGGACGTATCCAGGCTGAAATTCAGGAAGCTTACCAAAAGGCCAATTCCTAGCAGGGACCCGCGTCGGAGCGCGCTGTCGTGCCCGGCATGAGGGTGCAGTATCAAGCCGCAATCACGTTTCATGGCGTCGTAATCGAGCCTCAGTCAAATGCCAATGCCCCCGTTATCTGACGGGGGCATTGCCATGCCGGCGGCGGGGCGCCCGTCCGGCCAAGCGCCCGGCGGGAAGGCCCGCCCGGCTACACGCCCGCTCCGCCGCCGGTGGCACTCACCTGCAGCATCCCCGGGCCGATGTCCCGTACGTGGTGGACCATTTGCCAGGGATGGCCGCTGTGGGACCAGGCTTAGCGGCCATCTTCGTCAATTCGGGAACCCTTGCCATGCCGACGGCGGGGCGCCCGTCA
>NZ_KB895547.1:130655-130913 GCF_000374925.1 Arthrobacter sp. 131MFCol6.1 | reverse complement strand
GGGACCAGGCTTAGCGGCCATCTTCGTCAATTCGGGAACCCTTGCCATGCCGACGGCGGGGCGCCCGTCAGGCGGATCGGCCCGCCCCGCCGGAGCTGCCCGTCCGGCCGGCGGATCGGCCCGCCGGCCGCCAGTGGTCCTCGCCTGCAGCATCCCCGCGCCGATGTCCCGTACGAGGTGAACCATTTGCCAGGGATGGCCGCTGTGGGACCAGGCTTAGCGGCCATCTTCGTCAATTCGGGAACCCTTGCCATGCCG
>NZ_KB895547.1:0-130465 GCF_000374925.1 Arthrobacter sp. 131MFCol6.1 | reverse complement strand
GGAACCCTTGCCATGCCGGCGGCGGGGCGCCCGTCCGGCGGATCGGCCCGTCCGGAAGGCCCGGCCTCCTATGGCAGTCGCCTGCAGCATCCCCGCGCCGATGTCCCGCACGAGGTGAACCATTTGCCAGAGATGGCCGCTATGGGACCAGGCTTAGCGGCCATCTTCGTCAATTCGGGAACCCTTGCCATGCCGACGGCGGTGTGCGCCCGGCCGGCGCGGCTGCCCGCCCGGAAGGCCCGGCCCGGCCCGCCAGGAAGGGTTCCGGACGGTTCCTGCCTTCTGCCGGGGACCCGGTCCGGGCAGGGATGCGCAACCCTCCGGTTTCCCCTGTGGCGAACAAGCCACAAATCTGGAACCCGGCCACGTAGCATCAAAGTACGTCGTAGCTAGGAGTGTGGCGAAATGTTTGAGCGATTTACGGACCGTGCCCGTCGCGTAGTTGTGCTTGCCCAAGAAGAGGCACGCATGCTGAACCACAATTACATTGGTACCGAACACATCCTCTTGGGTCTGATCCATGAGGGTGAAGGTGTTGCCGCCAAAGCCCTTGAATCCTTGAGCATTTCGCTCGACGGTGTCCGCGAACAGGTCCAGGAGATCATCGGCCAGGGCCAGCAGGCGCCCTCCGGCCACATCCCCTTTACCCCGCGCGCCAAGAAGGTCCTGGAGCTCTCGCTGCGCGAGGCCCTGCAGCTGGGCCATAACTACATTGGTACCGAGCACATCCTCCTCGGCCTCATCCGGGAGGGCGAAGGCGTTGCCGCCCAGGTGCTCGTCAAGCTCGGCGCAGACCTGAACCGGGTCCGCTCGCAGGTCATCCAGCTGCTCTCGGGTTA
Organism: Arthrobacter sp. 131MFCol6.1; assembly: GCF_000374925.1. Taxonomy (GTDB): domain Bacteria; phylum Actinomycetota; class Actinomycetes; order Actinomycetales; family Micrococcaceae; genus Arthrobacter. Next base: position 129,626 of record NZ_KB895547.1, on the reverse strand, counting down.
CCAGGGCAAGGAAGCCACGGGCGCCGGTGTCGGGCCCGGACAGGCCGAGGGGACCCCGGCCGGGTCCGTTGTCCTGGACCAGTTCGGCCGCAACCTGACCCAGGCGGCGCGCGAGAACAAACTGGACCCCGTGATCGGCCGTGAGCAGGAAATGGAACGCGTCATGCAGGTCCTTTCCCGCCGCACCAAGAACAACCCCGTGCTGATCGGTGAGCCCGGCGTCGGCAAGACCGCCGTCGTCGAGGGCCTGGCCCAGGCGATCGTCCGCGGGGATGTCCCGGAGACCATCAAGGACAAGCAGCTTTACACGCTGGACCTCGGGTCCCTCGTGGCCGGCTCCCGCTACCGCGGCGACTTCGAAGAGCGCCTGAAGAAGGTCCTCAAGGAGATCCGCACCCGCGGCGACATCATCCTGTTCATCGATGAGATCCACACCCTGGTGGGTGCCGGTGCCGCCGAAGGCGCCATCGATGCGGCCTCGATCCTGAAGCCCATGCTGGCCCGCGGCGAACTCCAGACCATCGGGGCCACCACGCTGGACGAATACCGTAAGCACATCGAGAAGGATGCCGCGCTGGAGCGCCGGTTCCAGCCGATCCAGGTCAAGGAACCCTCCGTTGCGCACGCGATCGAGATCCTCAAGGGCCTCCGCGACCGGTATGAGGCACACCACCGGGTCACCATCACCGACGGCGCCCTCGCCTCGGCGGCGAGCCTTTCCGAGCGCTACATCTCGGACCGCTTCCTGCCGGACAAGGCAATCGACCTGATCGACGAGGCCGGTGCGCGGTTGCGCATCCGCCGCATGACTGCTCCGCCGGAGCTCAAGATCATGGACGAGAAGATCGCCGCCATGAAGCTGGAGAAGGAATCCGCGATCGATGCGCAGGACTTCGAAGGTGCCGCGTCGCTGCGCGACAAGGAGCAAAAGCTCATTGCCGAGCGCGCCGAGAAGGAACGCCAGTGGAAGACCGGCGGCATGGACGACATCTCCGAAGTTGATGAGGACCTCATCGCCGAGGTGCTGGCGAACTCCACCGGCATCCCGGTCTTCAAGCTGACCGAGGAAGAGTCCTCGCGCCTGCTGAAGATGGAAGACGAACTGCACAAGCGCGTGGTCGGCCAGAACGAGGCCATCAAGGCCCTGTCCCAGGCGATCCGGCGCACCCGTGCGGGCCTCAAAGACCCCAAGCGTCCGGGCGGTTCGTTCATCTTCGCCGGCCCCACCGGCGTCGGCAAGACCGAACTGGCCAAGGCCCTCGCCGAGTTCCTGTTCGGCGAGGAAGACGCGCTGATCACCCTGGACATGTCCGAGTACTCGGAGAAGCACACGGTGTCGCGGCTCTTCGGTGCCCCTCCGGGCTACGTGGGCTACGAGGAAGGCGGCCAGCTGACCGAGAAGGTTCGCCGTCGTCCGTTCTCCGTGGTCCTGTTCGACGAAGTGGAGAAGGCGCACGCCGATCTCTTCAACTCGCTGCTGCAGATCCTGGAAGACGGCCGCCTGACCGACTCCCAGGGCCGCGTGGTGGACTTCAAGAACACCGTGATCATCATGACCACGAACCTCGGCACCCGGGACATCTCGAAGAGCGTTGCCACCGGCTTCCAGTCCGGCACGGACACGCAGACCGGCTACAACCGGATGCGGGCCCGGGTCACGGAGGAGCTCAAGCAGCACTTCCGCCCCGAGTTCCTGAACCGTGTTGACGATGTTGTGGTCTTCCCGCAGCTGACCCAGGACGAGATCATCGAGATCGTGGACATGTTCGTCGCCCGCCTGGAGAAGCGCCTCAAGGACAAGGACATGGGCATCGAGCTCACGTCCGCGGCCAAGGTGCTCCTGGCAACCCGCGGCTACGACCCCGCCATGGGTGCCCGGCCGCTGCGCCGCACCATCCAGCGCGAGATCGAGGACCAGCTCTCCGAGAAGATCCTCTTCGGCGAACTGCACTCCGGCGACATCGTGGTGGTGGATGTGGAAGGCGAAGGCGACGACGCGAAGTTCACCTTCGCCGGCAACGCCAAGCCGCGCATCCCGGAGATCGCTCCGAGCGTCTAAGCACCAAAAGCCACGGCCCCGCTGCCCCGAAAGGGACAGTGGGGTCGTGGCTTTTTGCGCTGCCGTGCACCATTTGCCGGAGATGGCCGCTATGGGACCAGGCTTAGCGGCCATCTTCGGCGAATGGTGCACGGGCGGAAGCGATCCGATCCATCCCGCACGGTTCGGAAGCCTGATCTGAAAGCAGTGTTTCACTCTTAGTGAACGTTTTGTGATCGATGCCACATACGGTGTTGAATCGGTGCATGGCTGCTAAGGACTCAGAGACCCTGAGCGAACAACCCGAGACCCCCTTCCACGATCTGGACCACTACCTCGCGATCCCCAGAGTGAGCGGTTTGACGCTGAGCCCGGACGGCGCCCGGCTGGTGACCACCGTGGCAACGCTCGGCGCGAAGGGTACCGAATACTGCACCGCGCTGTGGGAGGTGGATCCGGGCGGGGTCAAACAGGCCCGCCGGATCACGCGCAGCGCCAAGGGGGAGGCGGGTGCGGTGTTTGCCGCCAGCGGCGACCTGTACTTCACCTCGGCCCGTCCCGATCCGGAGAGCCCCGAGGCCGACCCCGTCAACGCCCTCTGGATTCTCCCGTCCGACGGCGGCGAAGCCCGGGTGGCGTTGTCCCGTTCCGGCGGAATCGGCGTGATCCACGCCGCCAGGGACGCCGACACTGTGGTGGTCGCGGCCTCTGTGCTGGCCGGCTCCACGGACGAGGACAACGACGAGGAACGCCGCAAGGCGCGCAAGGACAACAAAGTCGCGGCCATCCTGCACAGCGGCTACCCCGTCCGTTACTGGGACGCGGACCTGGGCCCGGCGCAGCCGCGGCTGTTCGCCGTCGAACCCGGAGACCCGTTGGAGGCTGGAAAGCCGACCACCGTCGACGCCGCGGCGCCCCTCAAGCTCCGCAACCTCACGCCCGACGCCGGCTCCCGGCTCAGGGATGCCGAATCGGTGCTCAGCCCGGACGGCAGAACCATTTACAGCAGCTTCGCGAAGCCCCTCGCGAATGCCGATTCGCGCTCCGTGCTGGTCGCCATCGACGTCGCCACAGGCACCCGGACGTTGTTGCTGGACACGGAAGGCCTGAGCTACTTCCCGGGCCCGGTGAGTCCGGACGGCCGCAGCCTGGTGGTGGTCAGTGAAAGCGACACCACGCCGCTGGCGGCCCCGCAGGTCAGGCTGCACCTCCTCGACGTCGCCGGCCCGGCGGCGGGGGACGGCGCCCTGACGCCGCTCGCCCATGACTGGGATCGCTGGGCCCGCCCCGCCGCGTGGCTGCCGGACGGATCGGCCCTGCTGGTCACCGCCGACGAGGACGGCGCATCGCCGGTGTTCCGGATCGGTGTGGCCGGAGACCCGGGCGGGGCCGGCCAGGTGCTGCGCCTGACGGCCGACGCCGCGGCGTACACCGACGTCGTCGTCGCACCGGACGGACGCAGCGCCTACGCTCTGCGCAGCTCCTACGAATTCCCTGCGGAACCTGTACGGATCGACCTCGCCACCGGCGGCGTCGTCCGCCTGCCCGCGCCCGCGGAGCGCCCCCGCTTCAAGGGCACGCTGGAGCGCGTCGAGACGACGGCGGCCGACGGCGCCCGTGTGCCCGCGTACCTGGCCCTGCCCGAGGGCGCGTCCGCAGCGGACCCGGCTCCGCTGCTGCTGTGGATCCACGGCGGCCCGCTGGGGTCCTGGAACGCCTGGACCTGGCGCTGGAACCCGTGGCTGCTGGTGGCCCGGGGCTACGCGGTGCTCCTCCCGGACCCTGCCCTGTCCACCGGCTACGGCCAGGACCACATCCAGCGCGGCTGGGGGGAATGGGGCAAGGCTCCGTTCACCGACCTGATGGCCATCACCGACGCCGTCGTGCAGCGCCCCGACATCGACGAGACGCGCACGGCCGCCATGGGCGGCTCCTTCGGCGGGTACATGGCCAACTGGGTGGCCGGGCAAACGGACCGCTTCAAGGCAATCGTCACGCACGCCAGCCTCTGGGCACTGGACCAGTTCGGCCCCACCACCGACGCCGCGCAGTACTGGCTCAAGGAGATGACGGCAGAGATGGCGCTGGAGAACTCCCCGCATCTGCACGTGGAGAACATCCGCACTCCCATGCTGGTCATCCATGGCGACAAGGACTACCGTGTGCCGATCGGCGAGGGGCTCCGGCTCTGGTACGAACTGCTCGCCAAGTCGCAACTGGCGGCGGACGAGAACGGCGAAACGGACCACCGTTTCCTGTACTTCCCGGACGAGAACCACTGGATCCTGCAGCCGCAGCACGCGAAGGTCTGGTACGGCGTCGTGGAGCACTTCCTGGCCAGGAACCTGCTGGACAAGGACGTTCCAGTGCCCGACGAACTCGGTCTCTGACGCCCCGGGGCCTGTGCCGGCAGGAGGCCGGCCGGGCCCGGGGCACCCGTAAGATTGGGCTGTGACTGAGACCGTGACTGAGACCGCGACTGAGACGATCCGCATCCGCCCCGCCCGCACAGACGACGTTGGCGCCATCAAGACACTCGTGGCGCCGCTGGCCGACCAGCGGATCCTCATGGCCAAGGAAACCGTGGCCTACTACGAAAGCCTGCAGGAGTTCCGGATCGCCGAATCCGGAGACGGCGAGGTGATCGGCTGCGGGGCGCTGCACGTCATGTGGGAGGACCTCGCCGAGGTCCGCACCCTCGCGGCCTCGGACGCCTGGCGCGGCAAAGGCGTGGGCCATGCGCTGGTGGAGCGTCTGCTGGAGGATGCCCGCGCGCTGGGAGTCTCCCGGGTCTTCTGCCTGACGTTCGAGGTGGAGTTCTTCAAGAAGCACGGCTTTGAGGTCATGGCCAACCAGAGCACCGTCGACCCCGTGGTGTATTCCGAGCTCCTGCGCTCGCATGACGAAGGCGTGGCCGAGTTCCTGGACCTGGCGCGGGTCAAACCGAACACGCTGGGCAACACCAGGATGATCAAGGAGCTGTAGCGGCCGCCGGGTTGCGGCTGCCCGGGCTGCCGGGTTGCGGCTGCCCCGGGCGGCGCCTGGCTGCCCCGGGCGGCGCCGGCGCCCGGGGCAGGAAATCGACGTCCACGCAGGGCTTCCCTTCAATAAATTTGGTGGATAAACTGATGCCGGCCCAGGGGGTGGGCCGCCATACTTTCGGAGGCAAAAAATTGCACAAAGACGTGATTTTTCCCGATCTCTCCGCTATCCACAGGCCGATCGCCAGCGCACCGGCAGGGCCGCCGGACCAGCCGCTGGAAGCGCTGCCGCCCGAACCCGCCACCCGCTCCTCACCCGGCACCGGCGCTCCCGTGACGGGACAAACCGCCGGCCCGGTATCTGCCGCGTTAGTACCGCCGGCCACGTCCCGCACCCGCAAGGGCCGGCTCGCCGCGCCGCCGTTCTCATGGCTGGGCGTCGACGCCTGGCCGCATTCTCCGGCGTGGGCCGACCAACAAGCCTGAAGCGCCGGAGTCCGGAACGCGCGGCCGACCCCGCCGCCCCGGGATTCGCAGCCCGCCAGGGGGTGCGGGCGGAGGAATCGGGAGCCTACCGCCGGCCGTGCCCCGGTAGTAGGGTCTAAGCAAGCAGCCAGGACACCATCCAGGGAGCACCGCCATGAAGAAACTCATCAATGATCCCAAAGCCGTGGTCGACGAGTCAGTGGAAGGGTTCGGGCTTGCTCACGCCGACCTCGTGACCGTCTTTCCGGACCCGAAATACATCGTGCGCAAGGACGCCCCCGTGGCAGGGAAAGTCGGGCTCGTCTCCGGCGGCGGCAGCGGACACGAGCCGCTGCACGGCGGGTACGTGGGCATGGGCATGCTCGACGCCGCCGTCCCGGGTGCCGTGTTCACCTCGCCCACCCCGGACCAGATCCTGCCGGCCACGCTGGCGGTAAGCTCCGGCGCCGGCGTCGTGCACATCGTGAAGAACTACACCGGTGACGTCCTGAATTTCGAAACCGCCGCCGAACTCGCGCAGGCCGAAGGCGTCGAGATCCGCACCGTGCTCGTCAACGACGACGTCGCCGTGCAGGATTCGCTGTACACGGCCGGGCGCCGGGGCGTCGGCGGCACCGTCCTGGTCGAGAAAATCGCCGGCGCGGCCGCCGAGCGGGGTGACAACCTGGACGCCGTCGCCGCGATCGGTGACCGCGTCAACCAGAACGTGCGCAGCATGGGCGTGGCGTTGTCTGCCTGCACGGTCCCGCATGCCGGGGTGCCCAGTTTCGAGCTCGAGGAAAACGAGATCGAGATCGGCATCGGCATCCACGGCGAGCCGGGACGGCACCGCATCCCGATGGAAAACGCCGACGGCATCACCGACCGCCTCCTGGACCCGGTGGTCAGCGACCTCGGCCTCGCTTCCGGGGACCAGGTGCTCCTGTTCGTCAACGGCATGGGCGGCACCCCGCAAAGCGAGCTGTACATCGTCTACCGCCGGGCCGCGCAGAAACTGGCCGAGCAGGGCGTCACCGTGGCCCGCTCCCTCGTGGGCAACTTCATCACGTCCCTCGAAATGCAGGGCTGCTCCATCACTGTCCTGCGCCTCGATGACGAGATGACAACACTCTGGGACGCTCCCGTGCACACTCCGGCCCTTCGCTGGGGCGTCTGACCGTGGGCTTGGACGTCGGCTGGGCGGTGCGGTGGCTGACGCTTTCGGCGCAGGCCATGGCGGAGCACCGGGTGGAACTGATCGAGCTGGACCGGCCGATCGGGGACTCGGACCACGGCGAGAACATGGACCGCGGCTTCAAGGCCGTGATGGACAAGCTTGCCGAGGCGCCGCCGGAAACCCCGGCCGCGGCCCTGAAACTGACCGCCATGACGCTGATGTCCAAGGTCGGCGGGGCGGCCGGTCCGCTGTACGGCACGGCGTTCCTGCGGGCCGCCACGGCGCTGGGTGAGGCCTCCGACGTCGACGCCGCCACTCTCGCTGCCGCCCTGCAGGCCGCCCGCGACGGGATCGTGGCCCGCGGCAAGGCCGAATCCGGGGACAAGACCATGGTGGACGCGTGGACGCCCGCGATTGAGGCGGCCGCCGCTGCGGCCGGCGACGGCGACGGTGATGTCAGGAAGGTGCTGCTTGCCGCGGCGGAGGCCGCCGAGGCCGGCGCCGTGTCCACGGATCCGATGCTCGCCCGCAAGGGACGTGCCAGCTACCTGGGGGAGCGCAGCATCGGCCACCGCGACCCCGGAGCGGTCTCCAGCGCGCTGATTCTGCGCGCCGCGGCCGGAGCGGCCGAATGACAGTCCGGCTGGTGGTCGTCTCGCACAGCTCCAAGATCGCGGACGGCGCCGCCGAGCTCGCCGCGCAGATGGCTCCCGACGTCCTGATCTTGCCCGCCGGCGGCACCGACGACGGCCGCATCGGCACGAGCCTGGACAAGGTCATGGCGGCCCTGGAGAAGGCTGCCGGTGACGGCGTGGTGGTGCTCGCGGACCTCGGCTCCGCGGTGATGACGGCCGAGTCCGCTGTGGAGTTTGCAGCCGACCCGGGCTCGGTGCTGATTGCTGATGCGCCCCTCGTCGAAGGACTCGTCGCGGCCGCGGTGGCTGCGCAGGCAGGGGCCGAAGCGGCGGCGGTGAAGGACGCGGCCGAGGCCGTCTACCGGCCCCCGGCCCATCCCGCGGAGGCCGGGCATGTGCACCAGCAGCCGCCGGACGCCACCGGGGACTTTGAGCTCGTCAACCAGGCCGGCATGCATGCCCGGCCGGCAGCGAAGATCGCCGGCGGCCTGTCCGGCATGGACGCCGAGGTGACCGTGAACGGCGCCGATGGCGCCTCCATGACCGAGCTCATGATGCTTGCCGCCGGCAAGGGAACCGTCCTGCACGTGGAGGCCAGCGGCCCGGACGCCGCCAAGGCGGTCGGCTACCTGGAACGCCTGGTTGGCTCGGGGTTTGGAGAACCGTAGACGCTAGGGTGCCCGGCGGAGGCCGGCCGCGTCGAGCACGACGCTGGCGGTGATGAAGGTTCCGCACTGCTCACCAAACGGGTGCGCCGCCCGGGGCGTGAACGCCGCGGTCCGGGCCGGCAGCGGGTTCCCGGCGGTGTCCGTGCCCGTGGCCGTCACCTCGATCCGGCTGGCGCTCAGCGTCTCCATCATCAGCATGCCGGTCAGGGTGCCGTCGGGCGAAGAAGTGGCCGAGCAGACGCCGTCGCCGCCGTAGGGGCCCGGCTCACAGCCTTGGTCCACGGCCGTGCTTCCGGGAACCAGGTCGAGGTCAGCCTCCTTGCAGCGGCCGTCCTGGCAGGCGGCCAGGTGGATGGCCCGCACTGTCGGGGCGTACTCCCGGTCCACTGTGAGCGACACAACGGGCGCCTGGGCGATCGCCGGGCAGGCGGCCTCGGGCCGGCACGAGGCGGCCAGGACTGCGGTGAGGACCAGCACGGCCGCGGCCGCCAGCTTGCGCATGCTCCAGCGTAGATCCTCAGCCCGGGAGCCGGAAGCCGCCCTGGTGCAGTTCGGCCAGGCCGTCGCCCAGCAGGCCGGCCAGCGCCCGTTCCAGCTGCTCGGGGGCCGCGTTGAGCCGGTGCAGGGCCGCGAGCGGGATGCCGACGCCTTGCGGTTCGAAGCCCAGGTCCGCGGGGGCCTGGTGGAACAGGACCGGCGCCACGGGCTCCTCGGCGGCCCGCAGGACGGCCATCACGGCGCCGCGCACCTGCCGGTCCGTGCCGTGCCAGGCCTGTCCCTTGGGCGTGTACGTTGGCGCCGGCTCGCCGGCCGCCAGCCAGGCGCAGGACTCCCGGACAGGGCACTGGCCGCACTTGGGGGCCCGTGCAGTGCAGACCAGGGCGCCGAGTTCCATGACTGCGGCGTTCCAGCGCACCGAGGCGCCGGGGCGGTCCGGGAGCAGAGACGCCGCCAGCCGCATTTCGGCGGCGGTCAGGGCCTGAGCCGGCAGGGCCGAGCCGCTGACCAGCCGCGCGTGGACCCGGCGGATGTTGGTGTCCACCACGGTTTCGCGGCGTCCGTAGGCGAACGCGGCGACGGCCGCGGCAGTGTAGCTGCCCACGCCGGGCAGATCCAGGAGTTCGGCGTAGGTGCCGGGGACGGCCCCGCCGTGGCTGTCCCTGATGGCGACGGCGGCAGCGTGCAGGCGCAGGGCGCGCCGCGGATACCCGAGCCGGCCCCAGGACCGGACGGCCTCCCCGGCGGGTTCGCCGGCCAGATCGGCCGGTTCGGGCCAGCGGCGCAGCCACTCCTCCCAGACTGGCAGGACCCGGACCACCGGCGTCTGCTGGAGCATCACCTCGCTGACCAGCACACCCCAGGGCGTGCACTCCGCGGCCCGCCACGGCAGTTCCCTGGCGTTGGACGCGAACCAGTCATCCAGGGCCGCATGCAGGGCAGGGAGATTGGCGGCGCGGGCGGGCGCCCCGGCGGGCAGGGGTGCCCGCGGTGCCGCGGCGGATACTGGGGGCGTTGGGGTTAGAGTTTCGATCCATTCAGCGTAATAGATCGGGGTAACGGATCGGGACGGCGTCAGGTCCCGCGGCGTGGTCGGGCGCCATAGCCCGCGCGGTTCTCTAGGCTAGAAGCATGGTCAGGCAAGGCACTTCAGGTACGGGCGGTTCGCGGCCGAAAGCTTCGGCCCCACGACAATCCGGACGCAAATCCGGACGGCCCCCGCTCCGCCGGGTCTACCGCCGCCGCCGGCTGTTTGCGGGTGTGGTCCTGCTGCTCGTCATCGCCGTGGCCTTCGGCGGCTTTGTGGCGGTCTCCAATGCCATGGGCGGCGGCCAGCCTTCCGGCGCCCAGCCGTCCGGGGCCGGAGCTGCACCGGCGGCCAGCCCGGCTGCCTCTGCGTCGGGGAGTCCCACGGCGTCCGGGGAGGCGTCGGCCTCACCCACGGCCACATCGGGCGAGGGCTGCGAGCAGAATCTGATCACCGTTACTGCTGCCACCGACAAACCGGCTTATGCCGCCGGTGAGAAGCCGCTGCTGAGCCTCACGGTGACCAACAACAACAAGATGCCGTGCGAGGTCAACCTCGGAACGTCGCAGATGGAGTACATGATCACCAGCGGCTCGGACCGGATCTTCTCTTCCAGGGACTGCCAGGCGGAGAGCGCGGACCTGATGAAGACCATTGCTCCGGGCAAGAGCGAAACGGCGAACTTCCCGTGGCAGCGCAACCGCACGGTGCAGGGCTGCGAGCCCGTCGAGGCGACGCCCGGTGCCGGCGGCGCCTATTACGTCTTCACTGCCCGGCTGGCGAACAAGAACAGCCCCAAGGCCGTGTTCCAGCTCAGCTGACCCGGGAACCCCCGTCGAATGCTCCGTAGGTGCCGTTTTGGGCGCTCAAAAGGGCACCTGGGCCCACGCCGGCAGGGTTCCCTGGCCGAGCTTGCGAGGCGAGGGGGCCGGTGGGGAGCAATCGACGGGTTTTTGAGGGGTTGGACGGGGTTTTTGGAGCGGGTCAGAGGAAGCGGTCCAGCAGGCTGGCCTCGGCCATGCGGCTCAGGCCTTCCCTGACGGTCCTGGCGCGCTGGTCACCGATCCCGTCAACGGTCATGAGGTCATCGATCGTTGCCGCCATCAGGAACTGCAGGCCGCCAAAGTGGTCGACGAGCCGGTCGGCGACGGCCTTCGGCACGGCCTTGAGTCCGGAGAGCAGACGGTAGCCGCGCGGCTGCACGACGGCGTCGAGGTTGGCCTCGCCGCCGGCGAAGCCGACGATCCCGGCGATCTTGCCCAGGTCGATCAACTCGGTTGGGCCCAAGCTGACGAGGGCCTTGACGGCTTTGTCGATGTCCTCCGCTGTTGCGGCCGGCCCGGAGTAGTCGCGGATGATGACGTCGCTGCCCGGGCCGCGGCCGACGGTGAGCTCGTCCAGCTGCAGCGAGAGCAGGCGGCCGTCCTCGCCCAGTTCCAGGACGTACTGGGAGATTTCCTCGGAGATCCTGCGCACCATTTCCTGGCGCTGCAGGGTGACGGCGACGTCACGGACCGTGACCATGGCCTCGATTTCCAGGGCGGAGAGCGAGCTGGTGACCTGGTCCAGGCGCGAGCGGTAGCGTTCCAGGGTTGCCAGGGCCTGGTTGGCGCGGGCCAGGACCTTCTCGGAGCCCTCCAGGACGTGGCGCAGCCCATGCACGTACAGCGCGATGATCTGCATTGACTGGCTGACCGAAATGACCGGGACGCCCGTCTGGATTGCCACGCGTTCCGCGGTCCGGTGCCTGGTGCCCGATTCCTGCGTTTCGATGCTCGAGTCTGGGACGAGCTGGACCGCCGCGCGCAGGATGTTGCTGGCATCCTTGTCGCAGACGATGGCGCCGTCCATCTTCGCCAGTTCCCGCAGCCGGGTGGGGGAGAAGTCGATGCCGATCTCGAAGCCGCCCGAACAGATGGACTCGATGGTCCTGTCGATGCCAAGCACGATCAGCGCGCCGGTCCGGCCGCGGAGGATGCGTTCCAGGCCGTCGCGGAGGGCTGTGCCCGGTGCCACCCTGGCCAGGGTCGCCTTGAGCGCATCTTCAGGGCTCCGAGCCATAGATTTCCCTTCAAAGGTGCAGGGACGAGCCTGCAAGTGCGCCGGATTCCAGGGTCTCCCGGCAGGATCAAAGTACTCAGTTCCCCGCTCTCCCCATGATAGGGGTAAAGCGTGGCCACTTCCGCACAGGCAAGCCTTAAAGTGGTCCATTATGGCGTGCCGCCGCGGGCCTCCGGAAGGGCTGTCCCGGGTGCCGCCCGGGACGGCATTTTGGCGCCGGGAGGCCGCCGCCTCGTGCGCCGGCCTCCGGCAGCTTCGTGCGCGGTCCGGCCGCCGCTTCGTCCGCGGTCCGCGGCCTGCGATAAACTTGGATCCTTGGGTGTACCGCGGGCTCTCCGCGCCGTGACCCGTCCACTGCCGCAGCGAAAGTAGCATCGTGTCTCAAGAAGTCCTCAGCCCCGCCCGAGTCCAGGAGATTCACAAGCAGGCTGCCCGGCGCCGGACTTTCGCGGTCATTTCGCACCCCGACGCCGGCAAATCCACGCTGACGGAGGCCCTGGCGCTGCACGCAAAGGTGATCGGCACGGCCGGCGCCTCCAGCGGAAAGGCCAACCGCAAGGAGACGGTCTCGGACTGGATGCAGATGGAAAAGGACCGCGGCATCTCCATCAGCTCCGCCGCTCTGCAGTTCGCCTACCGGGACACCGTCATCAACCTCCTGGACACCCCGGGCCACGCCGACTTCTCCGAGGACACCTACCGCGTGCTCGCAGCCGTTGACTGTGCCGTCATGCTGGTCGACGCCGCGAAGGGCCTGGAAACCCAGACCATGAAGCTCTTCGAGGTCTGCAAGCAGCGCAACCTGCCCATCATCACTGTCATCAACAAGTGGGACCGGCCCGGCCTGGACGCCCTGGCCCTGATGGACGAGATCACCGAGCGAACCGGCCTGCAGCCGATGCCGCTGACCTGGGCCGTTGGCATCTCCGGCGACTTCCGCGGCGTCTGGGACCTGCGCAATGACCGCTTCGCGCAGTTCAAGCGCAACAACGCCGGCGCCAACATCGCGCTCACCGAGTACTTCACGCCCGACGAGGCCGCCGCCAGCCAGGGCGACGACTGGTCCAACGCCGTGGACGAGGCCGGGCTGGTCATCGAATCCAACCTGGCGTTCGACGTCGAGGCCTTCCACGCCGGCAAGGCGACGCCGATCCTCTTCAGCTCGGCCGCGCTGAACTTCGGCGTCAAGGAAATCCTCGACGCCCTCGTCGACTTCGCCCCGCCCGCTGCCCCGCGGCCCGACGTCGACGGCGACCCCCGCCCCGTGGATGCCCCGTTCGCCGGATTCGTCTTCAAGGTCCAGGCCGGGATGAACAAGGCCCACCGCGACCACGTTGCCTTCATCCGCGTGTGCTCCGGCATGTTCGAGCGCGGGATGGTGGTCACCCAGACCCGGACGGGGAAGTCCTTCGCCACCAAGTACGCCCAGCAGGTCTTCGGCCGCGAACGCGAGGTGATCGACGAGGCCTTCCCGGGCGACGTGGTGGGCCTCGTGAACGCCTCCTCCCTCCGGGTGGGGGACAGCCTGTTCCTGGACCAGCCCGTGGAATTCCCGGCGATCCCGCTGTTCGCCCCGGAGCACTTCCAGGTGGCGCGCTCCAAGGACCCGAGCCGGTTCAAGCAGTTCCGCCGCGGCATCGAACAACTCGAGCACGAGGGCGTCATCCAGGTGCTCCGCTCCGACATCCGCGGCGACCAGGCGCCCGTGCTTGCCGCCGTCGGCCCCATGCAGTTCGAGGTGGTCGAAGACCGCATGGCGCACGACTTCAGCGCCCCGATGCGGCTGGAACGGCTCCCGTACTCCATGGCCCGGATCTCGACCGCCGACGCCATGCCGGCGCTGGCCAACGTCCCCGGCGCCGAAGTCCTGTTGCGCTCCGACGGGGAATACCTGGCCCTGTTCAACGACGTCTGGGCCCTGCGCCGGATCGAAAAGAACCACCCCGACCTCACCCTGGTGCCGATCGGGACCCACAACCCCGCAAAGTAGCGCAAGGCGGCGGAGCGAAAGACTCCTGGGAAGTCTTCCGTAATCCTGTTTCCGCGTTATGATAAGTAAGCTTGCTTACGATGCGGGTGCCGGGGTTTGTTTCCCCCCGGCTTTGGACTGATCCGCCCGATTCCAGCGGCGGCCCCATTAGAGGGACCACGTAGACCTTTGACAACCATGGACTCCGGCTTCCTGCTCAGCGGACGCTACCGGATCGAAGAACTCATTGGCCGGGGCAGCCAATCGAGCGTATACCGTGCCACGGACGAAGCCCTGGGACGCGAAGTGGCTGTCAAACTCTTCCGCGACGGCACTGTGGACGAAGAACGGACCCGCCGGCAAAGCGATGAAGTGCGGATCCTGGCAGGGATGGCCCACCACGCCCTCGTGACACTGTTCGACGCCGGGACAGACCTGAGCGATCCGACCCGCCGGCTCAGCTACCTGGTGATGGAACTCGTCCGCGGCCCGGACCTCCGCCGCCGCTCGGCCGAGGGCCCGCTGTCAGCAGCCCACATGGCGCTGATCGGACACGATCTCGCCGACGGTCTTGCGCATATCCACCACCACGGCATCATCCACCGGGACGTCAAGCCGGCCAACATCCTGCTCGTGGACTACAGCGTCGAGGACCGGCGCGCTCGCGCCAAGCTCAGCGACTTCGGCGTGGCCATCACCATCCGCGAAGGCCACCACGGCGACCCCGATGACAGCTCCGGCACCCCGGCCTACCTCAGCCCCGAACAAGCCGCCGGCGAACCGGCCGGCCCCGCCAGCGACGTCTATTCGCTGGGGCTGGTCCTGCTGGAAGGCCTGACCGGGAAAATGGCATACCCCGGCGCGCCGGTACAGTCCGCCCTGGCCCGGCTGCTCCACGACCCGGACATCCCCGAAGACATCGCGCCCCTGTGGGCGGCCCTGCTGACCTCCATGCTGGACAGGGATCCTGCGGCCCGCCCGCCGGCCCGGGAAGTGTCACTGGCCCTGCGGCAGGAAGTCATCAACGGCACGGGACGCCGCCGCCGGGACCCGGCCGCGCTGTTGACCGACGAAGAAGGGCGCATGCGGGCGGTCGAGCGGTACCGGATCCTGGACACTCCCGCGGACGGCGCGTTCGACCGGATCGCGGCGCTGGCCGCACGCATGTTCTCGGTGCCGGTGGCGATTGTCAGCGTTGTGGACCATGACCGCATCTGGTTCAAGTCCCACCACGGCACCGACGTCACGGAAATCGGCCGGGACCCCGGATTGTGCGCCTCCGCCGTCCTGCAGGGCGATGCCTGGATTGTCCGGGACGCCATCAACGATCCCCGGACGCTCTCCAACCCGCTCGTGGCAGGCGAGTTCGGCCTGCAGTTCTATGCGGGGGTGCCGCTGCGCACTCCGGACGGCTACAACCTGGGCACCTTCTGCATCCTGGACCGTGAGCCCCGCGAGTTCAGCGATGAGGATACTGCTGCGCTGGAGGACCTGGCGGCGCTCGTGATGCACGACCTGGAGCTGCGGCTCCACAGCCGGCGGCCCCTCGCCGGGTAACCTGCGGTCCTCCTGACGGGCTGGCCTACCGCCGGCCGGCGTGCAGGGCCAGTTCGAGTTCGAAGCGCGCCGTTGGATCCTCGAGGGCGTCGCCGAAGAGCTCGCGCAACTGGGCTGCCCGGTAGCCCACGGTCTGCGGGTGGATCCCGAGTTCGGCGGCCACAGGCGCCCGCTGGCCCCAGTGGCGCAGCCAGGAGAGCAGGGTTTCGGCGAGCCGGTCGCGCTGGGCGGGCCGGAGCCCTTCCAGCGGCGCGAGCCGGCGGTTGGCGAGCTCGGTGATCGCCGAGGGTTCCGCGCCGAGAATCACCTGCGCCAGGTGCTCGTCGGCCCAGATCGGGGGATCGTCCGGCCCCTCCCGCGGAGGCAGCGCCGCGGCCGCCAGCACGGCCAGCCGCAGCGAGTCCGGAACTCTCTCCCAGCCCCCGGCCGGTCCCACGGAAGCGCCGCGCCCCTTCAGGGCACGGTCCAGGTCGTCCCGGGCGGAGCGCGACACCCGCGCCGGCACCAGGGCCACAACGTCGGTCTCGCGCTCAATCACAAGGGTGCCCGGACCCAGGCGCAACCGCAGCCCGGCCGCCCGGTCCAGCGGCAGCGTCACCACCGCCATGCGCTGGGGCAGGGACCAGTCCGCCATCGCCGCCGTCTGGCGCAGGGCCGCCTCATCGGCCTGGCCGAGCAGGAGCAGGTCCAGCAGTTCGGTGCGCCGCCGGTCCACCGCTCCGGCCCGTTCGGACTGTTCAAAGGCATAGGCCTCGGCGCTGACCGCCGACAGCTCATCGATGTACGCGAGGATCGATTCGCCAAGATCCACCACGACGCCCTGGCCCAGATGGTGTTCCACTGAGACTTTGGACATCTCCCGGAAGGTCACGCGGGCGCCCATCCGGTAGGCGCTCAGGAGCGCGTCCATGCTCCGCCCCTGCCGGAACTCGCCGCTGCCCAACCCGGCCACCAGCTCCCGGCTTTCCTCGGACAACGCCGGCAGCCTGGTCCCGGGCAACTGCAGGAACCGGTCCAGCGCCGCGGCCACACCCCGTCGCAGCCCCCTGCCGAAGCGCCCCTCAATCGGCCTGGCGTACGCCGGGACGAGCTGCGGGACGGCCTCGATGATGGCCTCGACAATGCCGGGCATCCGCGGACGCAGCATGTCGCTGACCTCCCGCGGCAGGGCCAGCCAGGGAGGATCGTAGGCGGGGACGGGGCCGGCAGGCTCCCGAGCAGGGGATACGTTCATGGACAGTCCGATGAGTTGTTGCGGCGGGATAGTTTTCTCGAGTCGATCGTATGCCTTGAGTGAAGAAGTATGGCGCAATCTGACATAAGCTTGATGAATGATCCGGCTCCGTAAGCTGGCGCGCGCCGCATCTCTACTGACCACCCCATTAGCTCCAGAAGACATTCTGTCGCTTTTCAATCCTGTGTTTTCCGCCCGCCAATTGCGCGGCGTGGTCACCAGGGTGGTTCCAGAAACGGCCGATTCCGCCACCATTTTCTTCCGTCCCGGCCGCGGCTGGCAAGCACACCTTGCCGGCCAGTGGGCCCGTATTGGCGTCGAGCTCGACGGTGTCCGCCACTGGCGGTCCTACTCGCTCAGCGCCCCCGCCGGACAGGACCCGGCAATCACCGTGACCGACATGGGCGCCGTCTCCGGGGCCCTAGTACGCGGCACCAAGCCCGGCGACGTCCTGTTCCTGGCGCCCCCGCAGGGCGACTTTGTCCTTCCCGAGCATCCGCGTCCGCTGCTCATGCTCACGGCCGGCAGCGGGATCACCCCGGTGATGTCGATGATCCGCACGCTCGTTCCGCACCGCCCGGATTCCGACGTCGTCCTGATCCACACCGCCCGCACCGCCGCGGACACCATCTTCCGTGAAGAACTCGCCGAGCTCGCCGACCAGTTCCCCAACCTGCGCGTCACGCACTGGTTCACCGCGGAGAGCGGACGGCTGGACTTCACCTCGGCCGCCGACCTGGACCGGCTCTGCCCGGACTGGCGCCAGCGCGCCGCCTACGCGTGCGGCCCGGAAGGCTTCCTCAACGACGCCGAGGCACTGTGGGAGGCCGAAGCGGAGGACGCACAGCAGGCCGCGGCCAGCTCTGGCACCCTGACCATCGAACGCTTCAGCGCCAGCCTCGCCGGCGGCGCCGGGCACGACGGCGGACTGGTCACGTTCGAGGCCTCCGACCGTGAAGTCGAGGCCGACGGCGACACCCCGCTGCTCGATGTCGGCGAGGACGCCGGCGTCCTGATGCCCAGCGGCTGCCGCATGGGCATCTGCCACAGCTGCCTCATCCCGCTGCGGGCCGGTCATGTCCGTGACCTTCGCACCAACGAAGTGCACGGCGAGCCCGGCCAACTAATCCAGACGTGCGTGTCGGCAGCCGCCGGCCCCGTTAACCTCGACCTCTGAGGAGTATCACCGCATGACGATTGTTTCCAACAAACCGGACCTTTCCGACGCCGACACCAGCGGTTCAGCCGACACAGCAAAGGTCGTCACGGTCGCGAAGACGCGGCCCGGCGCCCTCGCCGAGACCGGCAGCCCGTTGCTGCGTCCGCCCGCGGCCGCCCACCTCTCCGACGAGCAAGTGGCGGAGCTGGGTCGCGAACTCGACGCCATCAAGGATGACATCCTCGCCAAGCGCGGATCCGCCGACGCCGCCTACATCCGCCGCATGATCAAGATCCAGCGCGGCCTGGAGCTCTCCGGCCGTGCCCTGCTCCTGGTCAGCAAGAAGAAACCGGCCTGGATCGCCGGCACCGCGCTGCTGAGCTTCGCCAAGATCCTGGAAAACATGGAACTCGGGCACAACATCCTGCACGGGCAGTGGGACTGGATGCGGGACCCGGACATCCACTCCACCACGTGGGAATGGGACTTCGTCACCCCCGCGCGCTCCTGGCAGCACACCCACAACGACCTCCACCACCGCTGGACAAATGTGGTCGGCAAGGACAACGACATCGGATACAACCTGCTGCGGATGGATCCGGACCAGGAATGGAAGCCGTTCAACCTGGGCAATCCGCTGTACAACGCGCTGCTGGCACCCGTCTTCGAGTGGGGCATCGCGATCTACGACCTCGAACTGGTGGACTACAAGGAGGGCCGGAAGTCCAAGGAAGCCCTGACCAAGGACCTGAAAGCCCTCGGCCGCAAGGCCCTGAAGCAGTTCACCAAGGACTACGCCGCCACCCCCGCCGTCGCAATGCTGACCGGTTCCGGCAAGCAGGCCCTCTACGGCACGCTGACCGCCAACGCCGTCCGCAACGTGTGGGCACACGCAGTGATCTTCTGCGGCCACTTCCCCGAAGGCACAGACACCTTCACCGAGGAAATGGTGGAGGGCGAGACCCGCGGCGACTGGTACGTGCGGCAGATGATTGGCTCGGCCAACATCTCCGGCTCCAAGTTCATGCACCTCATGACCGGCAACCTTTCGCACCAGATTGAGCACCACCTGTTCCCGGACCTGCCCTCAAACCGCTACGCGGAGGTCCAGCCGAAGGTGCAGGAGATCTGCAAGCGCTACGGACTGCCGTACACCACGGGTCCGCTGCTGAAGCAGGTCGGCTCCACGTGGGCCAAGATCTTCAAGCTGGCCCTGCCTCCCAAGAAGGCCTAGCAAACCCAGGCCGGCTCAGCCGGAGCGGAATCATGAGAGGGGCGTCTGCCATCGCGGCAGGCGTCCCTCTTCGTCGTGCCGGGGCCGGGGCCGGGTCAGGATTTGCCCGCCACCCCGAGGACGTGGGCCAGCCGCGGGTTGCCGGGAAGGACCGAAAAACCGAAGCGTTCGATGCCCTGCACGCTCAGGCCGGCCCCGGCGATCATGGCGGCGGTGTCACGGTTCGGGTGGCATCCGCCTGCCAGCCGGGCCCACAGCGGTGTGAGCAGGTCTTCGGCTGCCCCGAGCAGGCGGTGCGCGGAGCGGACGTGCTCGTAGAACAGCAGCAGGCCGCCGGGGCGCAGGACCCGGACCACCTCCGCCAGGGCCACGGACGGGTCCGCCACGTTGCACAGCACCAAACTGGAAACGACGACGTCGGCCGAGGCATCCGCCGCCGGCAGCGCTTCCGCCACGCCTTCCCTCACCGTGACGGGCACCGGCGCCTTGCCGGCGGCGGCGAGGGCCAGCGCACGGAGCGTGGGGTCCGGTTCGAGGGCCAGCACGCTGGACACCGTGGAAGGGTAGAAGGGGAAGGTGGCCCCGTAGCCCGCCCCGATTTCGATGACGAAGCCGTGCGCCGGCGCCACGAGCCGGCGGCGGTGCTCGGCTGCGCCGCGGGCGTCCATCCGCGGACCTACCCGGGCGTACGATCTCCCGAAGGATGACTCGCGGCGGGTGGTTTCCGGCATGGGGGCCTCCACCAGGTCAGCTGACCGCGGCCGGGTTGAGCTTGAGCCTGCGCAGCAGCTGGGCGTTCAGGGCAACCACAATGGTCGACGCCGACATCATCACGGCGCCCGCGGCGGGGGAGAGGACGATCCCCGCGAAGGCGAGGACACCGGCCGCCAGCGGCACGGAGATGATGTTGTAGCCGGTGGCCCACACGAGGTTTTGCCACATCTTCCGGTAGCTCGCCCTGGACAGATCGAGCATTGACAGCACGGCCCGCGGATCGTTGCCGGCCAGGACCACTCCGGCGGATTCCACGGCCACATCCGTGCCGCCGCCAATCGCGATCCCCACCTCTGCCCGTGCCAGCGCGGGGGAGTCGTTGACGCCGTCGCCAACCATGGCCACCTTCAGCCCACGGCCTTGGAGCTCCGCCACCTTCTTGTCCTTGTCGGCGGGGAGGACCTCGGCGAACACTTCGTCGATGCCGAGTTCGGCGGCGACGGCGTGCGCCACCTGACGGGCGTCCCCGGTGACCATGGCCACCTTGATGCCGCGTGCCTGCAGGGCCCGGACGGCCTGGCGGGACTCGGGCCGCACAGCGTCCTCGAGGCTGACGGCACCCAGGACCGTGCCGCCGTCCACAACGTGGAGCACCGCCGCGCCGCGCTCCAGCCAGGCGCCGGTGGTGGCGGCCAAATCCCGCGGCTCCTGCAAACCTAGCTCCCGGAGCAGGGCCGGGCCGCCCACCTGGACCGTGCGGCCATCGACCGTGGCCCGGACTCCGCGGCCGGTCAGGGACGTGAACCCGTCCGCCGTCGGAAGCTCCAGTCCCCGTTCCCGGGCTGCGGCGACGATTGAGCGGGCCAGGGGATGCTCGCTGTCAGCCTCCACAGCGGCCGCGAGTGCCAGCACCGTATTCTGCGCAGAGTCTTGGCCGGTTGGTGTGGCAGAGTTTGTGCCGGCGGCCGCGCCGGCGGCCGCGGCGGCGGCGACCTCCTTGAGCTCCGGCTCGCCCCTGGTCAGGGTTCCGGTCTTGTCGAACAGCACGACGTCGACTGTCCGCATGCGTTCCAGCGCCATCCGGTTCTTGATCAGGACGCCCGCCCGGGCGGCCCGCTCGGTGGAGATGGCGATGACGAGCGGGATGGCAAGGCCGAGGGCATGGGGGCAGGCGATCACCAGGACCGTCACGGTGCGCGTGACCGCGTCGCTTACGCTGCCCATCAGGGTCCAGAAGATGAACGTCAGGACGCCGGTGCCGGCCGCGAAGTAGAAGAGGAACGCCGCGGCCCGGTCGGCCAGGGCCTGGGCCCGGGAGGAGGACGCCTGCGCCTCGGCCACGAGGCGCCGGATCCCGGCGAGGGCCGTGTCCTCGCCGATGGCTGACACCCGGACCCGCACGGAGTTGTCCGTGGCGATGGTGCCGGCCACCACGGGATCGCCCGGGGCCCGCAGGACGGTTTTTGATTCGCCCGTGATCATGGATTCGTCGAATTCGGCCTGGCCGCCGCTGACGGTGCCGTCGGCCGGCATCCGGCCGCCGGGACGGACCAGGATGGTGTCCCCGGTGCGGAGCTCGGAGAGGCTGACAGTCTCCGTGCCGGCGGCCGTGACGCGTTCCGCTTCGTCGGGCAGCAGCGCCGCCAGGGCATCCAGGGCCCCCTGGGCCGAGCCGAGGGCGCGCATCTCGATCCAGTGGCCCAGCAGCATGATGGGGACCAGCAGCGCCAGCTCCCACCAGAAGTCGAGATCGACACCGCCGATGCCGAGGCTGGTCGCCCAGGAGGCGATGAAGGCGACGCTGATAGCCATGGCGATCAGCAGCATCATCCCCGGCGTACGCGTTTTCAGCTCATTGAGCCCGCCCTTGAGGAACGGGCGGCCGCCGTAAAGGTAGATCGCCGTGCCGAACACCGGCGGGATCCACGCTGAGCCGGGAAAGGCGGGAGGCTCGTAGCCCAGGAGCTCCGCGAACATGGGGCTGAAGAAGACCACCGGCACGGCCAGGGCCAGTGTCAGCCAGAACCTGTTCCTGAACATTGCGACGCTGTGCCCGGCATGCTGGCCGTGGCTGTGCACCGTGTGCTCGTCCGCGGAGGGGCCCACGGCATGACTGCCGTGCGGCGTCCCGCCCGGACTGTGGTTCTCGATTCCCCGGTCCACGCCGGGGCTGCTGTGCCGGTGTTCCATGGTGCGTGCTCCTGACGGATGCTCAGTCATCTGCGGCTACGCTCAACATACCCCCGGGGGGTATCCTTGGCAAGGGGGCATTTTCAGGATTCGGCGGACCTCGATAACTCGCGTCATCCCGAGGCCCCAGCCCCCAGGCCTCTGTGGCCTCCGCGGCGTCAGCTGATCAGCAGTCCCAGGGCCTCGGCCAGGTGGCCAACCTCGCGGACGGAGAAGCCCGCCGGAACCGGTCCGTGCCCGTTGGGGCTGGCCGGCACCACGGCATGGGTGAAGCCGAGCCGGTGCGCCTCCTGGATCCGCTGGTTGATGCCGGGCACCGGGCGGACTTCGCCCGCCAGGCCCACCTCGCCGAAGGCGATGAGGCGCTGGGGGAGCGGCTTCCTGGCCTTGGCCGACGCCACCGCCAGGGCCACGGCGAGGTCCGTGGCGGGTTCGCTGAGCTTGACCCCGCCGACCGTTGCCACGTAGGAGTCGTCCTTGTTCAGCAGGCAGCCGGCGCGCTGCTGCAGGACGGCCAGGAGCATCGCCACGCGCGAGCTGTCCAGTCCGCTGGTGGCGCGGCGGGGCTGGGAGCTGGCGCTCTCGGCGAGCAGCGCCTGGACCTCGGCCAGCAGCGGCCGGCGGCCCTCCAGCGTGACCGTGATGCAGGTTCCCGAGACGGGCTCCTTGGTCCGGGAGACGAACAGTCCGCTGGGATCGGCGAGGCCCTCGATTCCGTCTTCGTTCAGATCGAAGCAGCCGACGTCGTCGGTGGGCCCGTAGCGGTTTTTGACCGCGCGCAGCAGCCGCAGCCGCGAGTGCCGTTCGCCTTCGAACTGGCAGACGACGTCCACGAGGTGTTCCAGCAGCCGGGGCCCGGCGATGGAGCCGTCCTTGGTCACGTGCCCGACCAGCAGTGTGGTCATGTTCCGGCGCTTGGCCGCCGCGATCAGGGACGCCGCCACCTCGCGCACCTGGGACACCCCGCCGGCGCTGCCCTCGACGTCGGCGCTGCTGAGGGTCTGCACGGAGTCCACCACCAGCAGCCGCGGCTCCAGCTTCTCCACCTGCCCCAGGGCCTGCCCCAGGTCCGTTTCGGCGGACAGGTACAGGGATTCGGCCACGGCGTCGATCCGGTCTGCGCGGAGTTTGACCTGGGCCGCGGATTCCTCGCCGGTGATGTAGAGGACGTCCTGGGCCGTCCGGGCGAACTTGGCCGCAACGTCCAGCAGCAGCGTGGACTTGCCCACCCCGGGCTCGCCCGCCAGCAGGATCACGGCGCCGGGCACCAGCCCGCCGCCGAGCACGCGGTCGAGTTCATCCACGCCGGTGGGCAGGAAAGCGGCGGTAGTGGCGTCGACGTCGGCGATCCGGCGGGCCGGTTCCAGGACCGTGGCGGCCGCCGTCGTCCGGGCGACGGCGGTGCCGGTCTCCTCCACGCTGCCCCACGCCTGGCACTCGCCGCAGCGGCCCACCCACTTGGCCGTCGTCCAGCCGCATTCGGCGCATTTATAGCCGGGCGCCTTCGGCCCCCGGGAAGTCTTCGTAGCCATTGGTCCACACTATCGGGGGCCAGCGACAATGGACCGCGTCGGCGGGCCAGTGCCCCAGCTACAGCGGCTACAGCGGGGGAAGGATGTCCCGGGCTTCCTTGGAATCCAGCCCGGCGGCCTCGAGCAGGTCCACCATGAGCGGGCGGAACAGCATGACCACCGTTTCGCCCTCGAGCAGCTGGACATCCAGCATCCGCGGATGCAGGCGGACGGCGATCTCCCGCAGCTCGGACCGGGCCGTGCGCAGGTGGGCGCGGCGGGCGCCGTCGTGCACTTCCGCCAGGCCGAGCGAGAGTTCGTCGACGGCGGCGGCCGTCTCCTGCAGGACCTCGGCGATGTTCTGGGTGGCCTCGTCCGAGAGCGCCGCATGGTTGATGGCGCTGGTCAGGCGGCGCGCAAAGACCCGGCTGTTGCGCAGCGCGAGGTCGATGTAGTCCAGCGACTGCTCCATCTGGTCCAGTTCGTCCCGGTGCCGCCGGTAGGCGGGGGCCAGGGTCGCCACCTCGCCGGAGGCGCGCAGCGACTGGCGCATGGCGTCGATGAGCGGCTGGCAGTTCCGGCCCCGGATGAGGGCATGCCAGGCCTGGGTGGAGTCACTGTAGCTCAGCGCCGACGCGCATTCCCGCAGCACCTCGGCGAGCTCGTGCAGGAGCTTCTTGACGTCACTGCGGGGTTCACGCCGGGGATCCTTGGGGACGAGGATGGTCACCAGGAGCGCGAACGCCCCGCCCACCACGGCGTCGATGCTGCGGGTGAACGGGCCCCCGATCGGCGCGGGCAGGAGCACCACGAGCACCGACTGCAGGCCCAGCTGGGTGGTGAAGATCGTCCCGCTGTCCAGGAACCTGGCCAGCAGGATGGAGAAAAGGAGCACGACGGCGGCCTGCCAGATTCCGGAGCCCAGCCAGTGCAGCAGCAGGTCCCCGACCACGATCCCGATCGTGCAGCCCATGCCCACCTCGATGACGCGGCGCAGCCGGGGGTCGCGGGAAAACCCGAGCGCAATCAGGGCTGACGTGGCGGCAAACAGCGGCGCGGAATGGCCCAGGACGTATTCGGCGAACGCGTAGGCGCCGACGGCGCAGGCGGTCATCTGGATGGCCGGGACCAGGGAGTTCCGGCTCCGGACAAAGCCGGTGCGGACCCGGCCGCGCAGGAATCGTGCGCTTGCGGAGAGTCCAGTCGCGGAGGCCATGCCCTCCAGTGTATTTGCTGCCCCGGGGCGGCCGTCACGGGCCGCGGGCACTGTGCGGCCGATACGACTGTGACGCACAGAACACAATGGCTACCCGGCATATGTAAGCCAATAGTCCCGCGTCGTTTACCGGCCGTTCACTTTGGTCCGCAATTCTCTTCATCTGGGCCACCTACGGTCGGTAGAGGTACAAACCGTACGCATCCCTGCGGGCCTTCTCCGGGCCCGGCACTCCCAGCCCTGGAAGGGGTACAACTCAGTGAAGGCTCTCCGCTTCGGCCGCAACGCGGCTATCGCTGTAATCGCCGTTGGCGCACTTGCGCTGACCGCCTGCGGTTCGGACAACGCAACCAACACGGCCCAGACTGCTGCGCCGTCTGCCTCTGGCCCCGCGGTCACCGGCACCCTGACCGGCATCGGTTCTTCCGCCCAGGGCGCAGCCATGGACGTCTGGAAGACCAACTTCGCCACCGCGAACCAGGGCGCCACTGTGCAGTACTCCCCGGACGGTTCCGGCGCCGGTCGCAAGGCGATCCTCGATGGCTCGGCCCAGTTCGCCGGCTCCGATGCCTACCTCAAGGATGAAGAGCTCGCCAGCTCCAAGGAAAAGTGTGGTCCCGACGGAGCCATTGACATCCCGGTCTACATTTCCCCGATCGCCGTGGCCTTCAACGTCCCTGGCATCACCGACCTGAAGCTCGACGCCCCCACCGTTGCGAAGATCTTCCGCGGCGAGGTTGCCAACTGGAACGACCCCGCCATCGCGGCCATGAACCCGGGCGTCCAGCTTCCGGATCTCAAGGTCACCCCGGTGAACCGCTCTGACGACTCCGGCACCACCACCAACTTCACCGACTACCTGTCCGCCGTCGCCCCCGAGGTTTGGACCGACAAGGCAGCCGGCGTCTGGCCCGCGAGCCTGAAGGGCGAGAACGCCAAGGGCACCTCCGGCGTCGTCAAGACTGTCACGGACACCCCCGGCGCCGTGACCTACGCTGACGACTCCGCTGTCAGCGGCAAGCTCGGCACCGCGCAGATCAAGGTCGGCGACTCCTTCACGAAGATCTCCGCCGAGGCAGCTTCCAAGGCAGTCGACCAGGGCAAGCCGGTCGAGGGCCGCAACGCCAACGACCTCGCCATCAAGCTGGACCGCACCACCACGGCCGCGGGCGCCTACCCGATCGTCCTGGTGTCCTACCACATCGTCTGCACCACCTACGACACGCAGGCCACTGCTGACCTGGTCAAGGCCTTCGTCAAGTACGCCGCCTCCGACGCGGGCCAGCAGGCCGCCGCCGACGCCGCCAAGTCGGCGCCGCTGTCCAAGACCCTCCAGGACAAGGCAATGGCTGCCGTCGACTCCGTCAAGGCCAAGGCCTAGGGATACGCTGCGCCGCGAGGCAAAGTGGAAAAAGGCATAGTGGAAACACGAGCCTGATCGAGGTTCCCTGCATCATGGCGGCCGTCACCGGCGGCCGCCATGGAGCAGGGAACTGACGCGTTTGTTCCATAGATCAAGATTTGCCGGGCACCGGCCGCGGAGGCCTCCGCAGCCGCCGCCCGGATCCCATCCAAACCGAAGGACCGTGAAGTGACCACCACCTCCCTGACCAAGTCCCGGGGCGCAGGCCAATCCGGTGACAAAGTCTTTTCCGCAGCCACCTTGGCAGCAGGGTGTTTGATCCTCGTCGTGCTCTTCGGCGTGGCACTGTTTCTGGTGATCCAGGCGCTGCCGGCCCTTGTGGCTCCGGGGGACAAGATCCAGGGCGGCGAAGGATTCTTCACCTACATCTGGCCGCTTGTCATCGGCACCCTCATCGCTTCGGTGATCGCGCTCGTGATCGCGACGCCGATCGCGATCGGCGTCGCGCTGTTCATTTCGCACTTCGCGCCGCGCAAACTCGCCTCCGGCCTGGGCTACGTGATTGACCTCCTCGCAGCCATCCCGTCCGTTGTCTACGGCGCCTGGGGCGTTGCGTTCCTGGCCAAGGAAATCTCGCCGTCGTACAACTGGCTGGCCGGGAATATGGGCTGGCTGCCGATCTTCCAAGGTCCCGCCTCCGCCACCGGCAAGACCATCCTGACGGCCGGAATCGTGCTTGCTGTCATGGTCCTGCCGATCATCACCTCCCTGACCCGCGAAATCTTCCTGCAGACCCCCAAGCTGCACGAAGAGGCCGCGCTGGCGCTCGGGGCCACCCGCTGGGAGATGATCCGGATGACCGTGCTGCCGTTCGGCCGGCCCGGAATCATCAGCGCCGTGATGCTGGGACTGGGCCGGGCCCTCGGCGAGACCATGGCCGTCGCGCTGGTGCTGTCGTCCGGGGCCCTGACCGCCAGCCTGATCCAGACCGGCAACCAGACCATCGCCGCCGAAATCGCCCTGAACTTCCCCGAGGCCAGCGGGCTCAAGGTCAACACGCTGATCGCCGCGGGCCTGGTGCTGTTCGTCATTACCCTCGGCGTGAACATGATTGCCCGGGGAATCATCACCCGGCACAAAGAATTCTCGGGAGCCAACTAAATGACCGCCACCCTGACTCCGGTACGCAAGCGCTCGGCGCTGACCAAGGGCCAACTGCCCAAGGCCGCGCCGTACATTGTCCTGGCCGTTGCCTTGATCCTTGGCGCGGCGATCCTCGCGCTGATCGGCTTCAATGCCTTCGGCTGGGGAATCGTCTCCGCCATCCTCTTCACCGCCGGCCTGGTGGGCTGGAGCCTGGTTGTGGAAGGCGTCCGCAAGGCCAAGGACAAGCTGGCCACCTGCCTGGTGGTGGGGGCCTTCCTGATTGCCCTGGTGCCCCTGTTCTCGGTGATCTGGACCGTGCTGGTCAATGGGCTCCCCGGGCTCCTGGATCCCGGTTTCCTCACCACGTCCATGAACGGGGTCACCGGCGCCTTCGACAACAAGACGGTCGAGGAAGGCGCCCCCCTGCTGGGCGGCATCTACCACGCGCTCATGGGCACCTTGCTCATCACGGTGCTCGCCACCCTCATCTCGGTCCCCGTGGGCCTGCTGACCGCGATTTACCTCGTGGAATACGGCGAGGACCGCGCCCTGGCCCGGGCGATCACCTTCTTCGTGGACGTCATGACCGGCATTCCCTCGATTGTCGCCGGCCTGTTCGCCGCCGCCGCGTTCTTCGCGGTGGTCGGCCCGGGCACCAAGACAGGCGCCGTGGCCGCCGTTGCGCTGTCGGTGCTGATGATCCCGGTGGTGGTCCGCTCCAGCGAGGAAATGCTCAAGATCGTGCCAAACGAACTCCGCGAGGCCGCCTACGCCCTCGGCGTCCGCAAGTGGCGGACCATCCTCAAGGTGGTCCTCCCGACGGCGATCTCCGGCATCGCGTCCGGCATCACCCTGGCGATCGCCCGCGTGATCGGCGAAACCGCGCCGATTCTGGTCACCGCCGGATTCGCGACCACCATCAACGCCAACGTGTTCAGCGGCTGGATGGCCTCGCTGCCGACATTCATCTACACCCAGATCCTGAACCCCACCTCGCCGTCGAACCCGGATCCGTCCTCCGAGCGGGCCTGGGGCGCGGCCCTGGTGCTCATCATCCTGGTGATGCTGCTCAACCTCGGCGCCCGCCTGATTGCCCGCATCTTCGCCCCCAAGACAGGCCGCTAGGCCACAGCGCCCGCCGCCCCTACCTCCAGCAAGTGAAGGAACACCATGTCTAAGCGCATCGACGTCAAGGACCTGAACGTCTACTACAGCAAATTTCTGGCCGTCGAAGGCGTTAACATCAACATCGACGCCAAGTCCGTCACGGCCTTCATCGGCCCCTCAGGCTGCGGCAAGTCCACCTTCCTGCGCACCCTGAACCGTATGCACGAGGTCATTCCCGGTGCGAGGGTTGAAGGCGAAGTGCTGCTGGACGGGGACAACCTCTACGGCCCGGGCGTCGACCCGGTCACGGTCCGGTCCCAGATCGGCATGGTGTTCCAGCGCCCGAACCCGTTCCCCACTATGTCCATCCGGGACAACGTGCTGGCCGGCGTGAAGCTGAACAACACGAAGATCTCCAAGGGCGAGGCCGATGTCCTGGTGGAACGGTCCCTGCAGGGGGCCAACCTGTGGAACGAGGTCAAGGACCGTCTGGCCAAGCCCGGCTCCGGGCTGTCCGGCGGCCAGCAGCAGCGCCTGTGCATTGCGCGCGCGATTGCCGTTGAACCCCAGGTGATCCTCATGGACGAGCCCTGCTCCGCCCTGGACCCGATCTCGACGCTGGCCATTGAGGACCTCATCAACGAGCTCAAGGACCAGTACACGGTGGTGATCGTGACGCACAACATGCAGCAGGCGGCCCGCGTGTCGGACAAGACGGCCTTCTTCAACATTGCCGGTACCGGCAAGCCGGGCAAGCTGATCGAGTTCGGCGACACCCCCACGATCTTCAGCAACCCGACCGAGAAGGCCACCGAGGACTACGTCTCCGGCCGCTTCGGATAACCTGCAGCGCCTTACAGGCCGGCCAGCGTCGAGAGCGCCAACTGCAGGATGAACGCGGCGGCGGCGGTGGCAATCGGGGTCAGTACCCAGAACCCCAGGATGCGGATCACCAGCCGGCGGTTGGTGCCCGGGAAACACTGGTTGGCGCCGGCGCCCAAGGTTGCCGCCGTCACCGTATTGGTGGTGGAGACAGGCCAGTGCAGCCCGATCGCGCCCACCAGCAGCATCACCGCGCTGTACATCTGCGCGACGGATCCGCGCAGGGGGTCGATCCGGGTCAGCCGGTAGCCGATGGTGTAGGAAATCCGCCACCCGCCCGCCAGGGTGCCCGCCGCCAACAAGATGGCCGTCAGCAGGGCCACCCACACCGGCACTGAACCGCCGTCGGAGAGCCCGGCCGCCAGCAGCGCCAGGATCACCACCGCGCTGATGCGCTGGCCGTCCTGCAGCCCGTGCCCAAAAGCGACGGCGCCGGCGGCGACCGCCTGAGCCCGCCGGGAGCGGGTGTTGACGACGTTGGGCGGCGTGTAGCGGGCGGCCCAGCCCGCAGGCCAGACCAGCAGGAACGACCCTGCATAGGCGATCACCGGTGAGATCAGCAGCGGGAGCACCACCTGGGACAGGAGCGAGGCGTCCACGCCGGTGACGGGGTTCCCGCCGACGGCGACGCTCGCGACCCCCGCCCCGGCGAGCCCGCCGACCAGGGCATGGGTGGAGGACGCCGGGATGCCGCGCCACCACATGTAGAGGCCCCAGAGGATGGCACTCAGCAGCGCGGCCAGCAGAATCGTCAGGCCGTTCGTGCCCGGCGGCAGCGTCAGCCACACCTGGGTGACGGCCAGGGCCAGGGCGGCGCTGAGCGCGGCCCCGATGAAGTTGAACAGGCTCGCCAGCAGCACCGCCACCGTTGGCGTCAGCGACCGCGTCCGCACGGCCAGCGCCACCGACGAAGACGCGTCCCTGAAACCGTTGAGGAAGGCGAAGGCCCCGGCGCAGAGCAGCACCAGGGCAAGGAAGAAGAGCATCACGTCAGGATTCCTTGACGATGATGCTGCCCACCTGGGTGGCGATCCGGCGCATGTCCTTCGTGACTTCCACAAGCTGGTTCGCGACGTCGCGGTTGCGCGCGTACTGCATCGCCTTCATCTCGTGGAGCATGTCCGCGACCCAGACCCGGTGGGTGCGCTCGGCACGCTTGGCCAGGCGCAGGATCTCGATCCAGTAGTCCTCAAGATCGTCCAGGTTGTTCAGCCGCCGCATCGCATCGACCGTGAGTTCGGCCTGGCGGCTGATGATTTCCAGCTGGTCCGCGGCGCGTCTGGGCAGCCGTTCGAGCTTGTAGAGGGAAACGAGCTCGGCGGCGGCATCGAGCTTCTCCATGGCCTCGTTGAGGAACCGGGACAGCGTGTACATGTCCTCGCGCGGCAGCGGGTTTACGAAGCTGGTGCGCATGTGGGTCAGGAGGGCAAAGTGCAGCTCCGCCGATTTTGCCTCGTGGTTGTGCATGTCCTCCACCAGCCGGGCATGCTCACTGGCCGGGGCGCCGAGGATCTCCGAGAGGGTTCCGGTCCCCAGCACGATCTGGTGCGCCATTTGGGAGAGCAGGTTCAGTCCGGCGGACTCCTGGGGGAACAGGCGCAGCTTCACGTGGTGTCACCGGTCTTCCGGGAGGAGGTTCGCGGGTGGAGTCGGCCAGCCGTGTGACTTGACGGAGACCGGTGCATACGCATTACTTTACCGTCCGCTGCGGGTCCGGACCGGCCCGACGCGGCATGTGACGGTGCAGGCGAAAAACAGGCGAAAAACAGGCGGAAACAGGAAGAAAACAGGCGGAAAACAGGAAGAAACGGGAGCGAGGCAGGCGAACACCGGGCAACGAGGGCATGAAAATGGTGCCGAACCGGATACGCCTCTCGGCGGTAGGCCGCTCTAGGCGGCTAAATGTTGAAGCCCGGGGGTTTCGCGGTTCGGCACCGCTTTCAGTTTTCTACGTAGGTTCATGCAAGTCAACATTGACAGCCAGCCCACGTCGTGCCTGCTGCCCGGCATCCGGGCGCCTGCCGCCCCGGGCCGGCTGGCTCTTTAGTCCAGTTCGCCCAGCCGCCACGCATTGGCGGCGTGTTCGAGGTCCTCGGCCGTCTTGACCAGCAGATGCGAGTTACGGGTGAGTTTGCTGGCGTGGTTCTCGTTGCTGTGCTCGGCGTTGTCCGCAAGTGTCGCCTGGCCCAGGGCCACCACGCGGCAGAACGCTGCGGAGCGTTCCAGTGCGACGTCGAATTCGCCGTCGAACGCCCCGGAGAGGATGGCGTCGGCCATGGATTTCATCTCATCGGCGCCGGGCGGTTCGGCGGCGCCGGCCACCACATGCGATACCTGGGCCGTGTCCTTGCCCGCCTTGAAGTAGACGGAGATCCGCTCGGGATCCTGGATGGTGGCGGCCCGCAGGGCGTACAGGCGCCACAGTGCGCCGGGGAGGGAGCGGGCGGGGCTTTCGGCCCACATTTCGGCGATCGCTTCCAGGCCCTGCTCATCGGCGAGTTTGACGAGCCGTTTGGTGACTTTAGGGTCGTCGCTGTCCCGGCCGCGGCGCACGAGTGCCTGCGCGGCCAGATGGGCCGCCTCCGAGACGCGGGCAGGATCGGCCCCTCCGGCGAAGGGCTCAAAGTCGATCGGTGCGAAGGGTTTCGGCTTGTGGTGCCGCGGGCCGGGGGCGCTTGATCCTGCTTGCTCGCTCATGCCCCCACGCTACTCCAGTGCCGCAAGGGAATCGAGGATCGGTGCGCGCAGCTGCCGGAGACCCGGAGACCAACGCCGCCGCTGCGGGCAACGTGAAAAAACCCGGCCCAGGTCTGGGGTACAGTGTTAACGTCCAGAAATGGACTGGGCCGAAACGCGCCGCAACAGCGGATTTTATCCGCTGGTTCGGGGCCATCGGCTGGGGCCTTTAGCTCAGTTGGTAGAGCATCGGACTTTTAATCCGTGGGTCGTGGGTTCGATCCCCACAGGGCCCACTCTTTTAGCGAAGAGTGGAAAAACCCCGGTTTCCTGGCAACAGGAAGCCGGGGTTTTTTGTGCCTGCCCGGGGCCTATCCGTCCGGTCTTTTCCCTCCGGTCCTTTCCCCTCGGTCCGGGGCCCCTGTGCTGCGGGGCGCTGTAACTGCGGCCGCCTGGATTGTACGGCTGGCTAGTTACCAGTTCAGCTAGGCTTGGCGAATGGACTCCCACGGCGCCTCCGGATACTGGTATGGCCCCGATGACAGCCTGGATCCTCCTGCGGCGATCCTGCAGGCCCTCCGCGACTATCGGATCTCGGAGGTCGCAACCAGGCGGTCCACCCGCGATTCGATGGGGATGGGTGAGACGGACCTGCTGGCTTTGCGGTACCTGCTGCGGGCCAGCGCGACAGGCGAGCGGGTTGGCCCGAAGGACCTCAGCCGTGTCTTGGGCATCACGACCGCTTCCACGACGTCGCTGATCGACCGGCTGGTGGCCAGCGGACACGTCCGGCGTGAGCCGCACCCGACCGACCGGCGCTCACTTGTGATCGTGCCGACGGTGGCGACGGACTCCGAAGTCCGCACCACGCTTGGACACATGCACCGGCGGATGATGGAGGTGGCCGAGTCCATGAGCGCCGAGGACGCCCGCGTGGTCATCACTTTCCTGCGCCGGATGAGCGCGGCCATCGGCACCGAGCGGCACAACTAGCTCGTTTAACTAGTTATATGTATGCTTACTACTTGGTTTTTCGATCTCAACGAGAGTAGGCGCCGTGGCTGAATCAGCAACCCTGACCGGGGATCCTGCGACAGTTCTCCCGCCCAACGCCCCGCTGCACTGCGGCGCACCCATGCAGTGGACTTCGCCGGAGCCGGGCGCGATGCCCTCGTACTCCTTCGGGCCCGCGGACCCGTCCCTCGATCTCCCGGCCCTGTGGCGCTGCCCCTGCGGTTTCCAGCTCGACGGCGGGTTCCAGCTGGGGGAGGGGGGCCAGTTCGACGGCGGGTTCGACCTGGAGGGCGTGCTCCAGCTCGATTTTGTCGAACAAGGTATCGATCACGGTGCTGCGGGGCTTGCCGCGGCCTGCTGACCCAGCCGCCTGCTTTCTCACCGCCTGCTCTTCACCGCCGAACCGCGCCGGCCGGGCGCCGGCTCCTCACTCCCCGGCCGTAGGCCGGGCCCACGCCGGCACCAGCGCGGTGGGGGAGTCCACCTGCAGCCGGTCCGCGGCGATACCCGGCAACCCTGATGCCGCGTCCAGGCGAAACGTCACGACGTCGCCGGAGCGTTCGTGGGCGACGTGCAGCAGGCCATCGCGGACGAGGTGGTGGCGGGGCCAGTTGCCGCCGCTGGGGATATCGGCCACCGGACGCAGCGCCGCGCCCCCGGCCTCCACCTCCAGCACGCAGACCCGGTTCGAACCGCGGACGCCCACATAGGCGTGCCTGCCGTCGGGCGCCAACGCGATCTCGGCCGCCGAATCTTCCGGCTGCGCCCCGCCGGCGGTGGCAGGCCCGACGAAGCCGAGCCGGAAGTCCCCGGAGGCCGGAGACAACCCGGCCACAGCCACCTCGATTGAATACTCGGTCACCACAAAGACGTGGCCTCCCGGGTGCTGGACCAGGTGCCGGGGGCCGCTGCCCTGCGGCAGGGCCACCTCATGGTCCAGGACCGGCCCCAAAGCCAGTCCCGGCCCCGAGCGGACATTCCAGATCCGCAGCAGGTCGTGGCCGAGGTCGGTGGTCATCACCCTGCCGTCGGCCAGCATGAGCGCCGCATGGGCGCGGCTGGGCCGCATTTCCCTTTGGGAAGGTCCGCCGTCGGGAGCCTCGCCGTGCGGGTCGCGCGATTCGACGCCGGCCGTCCGGCCCACGATGCCGCCGTCGGCGTCGAGCCCGTAGAACAGCACCTGGCCGTCGCCCCAGCAGCAGACCACGAGGAAGCGGCCGGAAGGCTCGACGGCGACATGGCAGGCCGCGTCACCGGCCGGCCACGCCGGGCCCGCGGGTTCCAGGCCAAAGGCGCCGGCCCGGCGGTAGGCCCGGACGGTCCTGGCCAGCTCGGCCACGGCATAGACCACAGGGAGTGAGGGGTGGACCGCCAGGAAGGACGGCGAGTCGGCTGCCGCCGCAACACCCAGCCACCGCAGTGTGCCGTCGGCCGCCGCGGCAACCGCGCCGATCCCCGTACCGCGGCCGCCGGAATCTGCCGTGTAGGAGCCGGTCCAGATGAGATCGTGTGCAGGGATGGAGTCCATGTTGACATCCTGCCAGTCGGCGCTGCCACGGCATCCCAAGCAGGCCCGGAAATGGGCGCCACAATTCGCCGCCGCAAACCGCAGGCCAATCACAGCTGGCCGCGGGCGGCTTCGGTAGCATGGGCAAATCGAGCAACTGCAGCAAAAGGAGGTGGGTCCCGTTCACGCAAGTCCAGAAAGGATGCCCGCCCAGCGCTGCCGGCTGCGGCCAGTTCACGGTGAGGGCGTCTGACACCCGACCGAAAGGCGCTCCCATGCCAGTAATCCGCCATGTTTCCCCGCACGAGAGACTCACCGCCAGGCTCCGGGCAGCCGGCTGCGTGTTTGCCGAAGACGAGGCCCGCCTGCTGATCGACGCGGCCCCGACGCCGGAGGCGCTGGAACGGATGGCCGGGCGGAGGGTTGCCGGCCTTCCCCTTGAACACATTCTCGGTTGGGCGGAATTCTGCGGACTCCGCATCGCGGTCGACACCGGAGTCTTCGTGCCCCGTCGGCGGACGGAGTTCCTCGTCCGGCAGGCGGCTGCGCTGCTGGACGCAAGCCGCCTGGCGCTGAGCGCCGGGCCGGCGCCGGTCGTTGTCGATCTCTGCTGCGGATCCGGCGCTGTCGGTGCGGCGCTTGCCGCCCTCGCCGGCCCCGCCGAGCTCCACTGCGCCGATATCGACCCCGCGGCCGTGGCCTGTGCGCGCACGAACGTCTTGCCCCTGGGCGGGGAGGTCCACGAAGGCGACCTCTATGCTCCGCTCCCGGCGGGCCTCCGGGGCCGCGTCCGGTTGCTGGCGGTCAACGCCCCCTACGTTCCCTCGGCAGACATCGAAACCATGCCACAGGAGGCGCGCGTCCACGAGCCGCGGGCCTGCCTCGACGGCGGCGCCGACGGGCTTCAGGTGCAGCGGCGGGTCGCCGCCGGCGCGCGGCAGTGGCTCGCGCCCGGCGGCCACGTGCTGATAGAGACCAGCCGCCGGCAGGCCGCGCAGACGGCCGGAATCCTTCGCAGGCACGGACTGGCGGCCCGGGTGCTGCGCTCGGAGGAGCTGGGGGCCACTGTGGTGGCCGGCGCGCTGCCGCCCTCCGCCGGGCGGTAGCTGGCAGAGGCGGCTACGGCGGCCCCTCAACAAACTCCTAGGGCAGTTTGTCCGGGTCCGCACTGGTGGCGGGGCCCGACGGGGTGGCGCCACCCTCGTCCGACCAGTCCTGGCCGTCCTGATCGCTGAGCGCCGGATCGGAACGCACGTCGGGGGCCACAGGCACGGACGTACCCGGCGCGGTTGTTCCCTGCGTGGCCGCGGAGGTGCTCTCCTTGCCGGCGTCGCGGTGGACGGCCGAGCTGATGACCGTTCCTGCGCGCCGGGCGGCTTCACCGAGCTGCCCGGAAACCTCGGGGGCCTTTTCCTTGAGCGTCTCGGCGGCTACGGCCACCTTGTCCTGGACCGGCTTGCTTTGCCAGAGCTCTGCCGACCTGGCCTTGAGCTTGTCATAGGCTGCGCGGCCTGACCGCGATCCGAGGACGTATCCTGCGGCCAGTCCGGTGGCGAAAAGAAATTTGCCCTTCATGCTGTGCTCCTGCTCCCTGACGTAGGTGGAAAGTAGATGTTGCTGAACAGTTCCTGGACAGTGCGTGGCGGGCCGGCTCTTGCGGCCCGCAGGCCACCCTGCTGTCAAAATATTGCAAAAAACCGGCCCCGGGAATAACCCAGGGCCGGTTTCCGGTCAGTCTCCGTGTTAGCGGGCTGAGCGCTTGCTGATCATGCCGTAAACGAGCAGGACGATGATCGCACCGCCGATGGCCAGCAGCCAGGTCGACAGCGAGAAGAACTCGTTGATGCCCACGCCGAAGAGTGCGCTGCCAATGAAGCCGCCGAGCAGGGCGCCGACGACGCCCAGGATCAGAGTGATGATGATGCCACCGCCCTGACGTCCCGGGAGGATGGCCTTAGCGATGGCTCCGGCGATGAGGCCCAGAATCAGAAATGCGAGAAAACCCATTTTTCGTTCCTTCTTCTTTCATAGAGGAGGCACCCGGATCGCCGGGTGCGCTACATCCTTCTGCCCTAATACTAATCATGCTTAGTATCAAAGAGCCACCCGGCTCCCTGCGGGTGTGTCCGGCGGGGTGCCAAAACCGCCCCCCGCGCCCTACCACGCGTAGTCTTCCGGTGCCGTTCTGTGGCCCGGGAAAATCTCGTCCAGGCGCCTTAGCGCGTCGGCGTCGAGCTTCAATTTGTGCGCCCTGACGGAGGCTTCGAGCTGCTCAAGGGTGCGCGGGCCGATGATCGGAGCGGTGACTGCCGGCTGGTGGAGCAGCCACGCGAGTGCCACGTCCGCGGGTTCCTGGCCCAGTTCGGCGCAGAAGTCCTCGTATCGCCGGATCTGTTTCTGGTGCGACTTGAGCGCATCGAGGGCCCGGCCCGCGATGCGGCGGACGCCGTCGCCCTCCTTCTTCAGCACTCCGCCGAGCAGGCCGCCGTGCAACGGCGACCACGGCAGGATCCCCAGGCCATACTGCTGTGCGGCAGGGATGACTTCCAGCTCCACGTCCCGGGTCAGCAGGTTGTAAATCGACTGTTCGCTGACCAGCCCGTTGTAGTTGCGGCGGCCGGCGGTTTCCTGCGCCCGGGCGATGTGCCACCCGGCGAAGTTGCTGCTGCCGGAGTACAGGATCTTCCCTTGCTTGACGGCGACCTCGATGGCCTGCCAGATCTCATCCCAGGGCGTGTTCCGGTCCACGTGATGGAACTGGTACAGATCGATGTAGTCCGTCTGCAGCCGTTTCAGGCTGGCATCGAGCGCCCGGCGGATGTGCAGTGCCGAGAGCTTGGACTCGTTCGGCCTGTCCGTCATGGTGCCGAACAGCTTGGTGGCAAGCACCGTGCGCTCGCGGCGCTCGCCGCCTTGGGCGAACCAGCGGCCGAGTATCTCCTCCGTCCAGCCGCGGTGGCTCGACCCGCCATACACATTGGCCGTGTCGACGAAGTTGATGCCGGCGGCCTGCGCGGTGTCCAGGATGGCGAAGGCCTGCGTCTCCTCGGTCTGCGGGCCAAAGTTCATGGTGCCCAGGCAAAGTCGCGAGACTGTCAGGCCGGAGCGGCCCAGATGCGTATAGCGCATGAAGTTTTCCTCTCCGCCCTGGCCTCCTCTGCCCTGACGGGTTGCGGGTTTCTCCGGAGCGGGGCGGTGCGTGCCGTCCCGTTCCGGAGTCTGGCGTCAACGCTCCAGGCGGAACCCCAGCTTGATGGTGACCTGCCAGTCGGCGACCTGCCCGTTTTCAAGGTGGCCGCGGATCTCCTTGACTTCAAACCAGTCAAGGTTTCGGAGGGTCTTGGCGGCCTCGGCGATGCCGTTCCGGACGGCCGCATCGACGCCCTCGTTCGAGGTTCCGACAATTTCAGAAATGCTGTAAGTGTGATTAGACAACTTCGCTCCTCGTGATCGCCATCGATGCCCGGCTGTGGGCCGTTCCTGCAGACTAGCCGACCGAACCCGGCCGGACTAGGGGTTTGTGCCCGGAGTCCGGAACCCCGGGAGGCGGTCCCGGCAGTGGGCGTTTGGCCTGCCGGGGCGGGGCGTCTGCGCGCGGCCTGATCCGGCTCACCATCCAGGGCAGCATGTAGTGCGCCATCCAGGCCAGGTCACCGGCCCGGGTCTCCCGCCAGTTGCCCGGCGGCATCGGCTTGGGCTCCAGGGGGTGCAGGCGGTGTGGCACGCTGAGCGTGTCCAGGACCATGGCCGCAATGGTGTGGTGTCCGAGCGGCGAGAAGTGCAGGCGGTCCGGATCCCACATCCGCGGATCGCTCAGTTGCCGCAGGGCCCACAAATCAGCGATGACGACATCGTGCCTGGCGGCGATGACCCGGATGTTCTCGTTGAATACCGCGACCTTCCCCCGGATGTGTCCGAACACGGCGGTCTCGCCCCAGTCCGGGCCGGTGAACAGGACCACCGTGGCCCCGGTGCCCGAGAGCGCCGCCACGGCGTCGTCCAGGGCCGCGGCCATCCGGTCCGGATCGCCGCGGTGGAACACGAGATCGTTCCCGCCAGCGGAGAGGGAGACGAGGTCGGGCTTCAGGTTCAGGGCAGGTTCGAGTTGCTGGTCGAGGATTTCGCGCAGCACCAGGCCGCTGATGGCAAGGTTTGCGTATCCGAATTCGCGGCGGCCCTCGCCGAGTTCCTCGGCAATGCGGTCCGCCCACCCCCGCATGCCCCCGGGGCTCAGCGGTTCCGGATCGCCGACGCCTGCCGTGAACGAGTCGCCCAAGGCGACATACCGGCTCCAGGGCCGTGAACGCGGGGCACTGGAATGCCCGCGTGCGGAGCTCTGATCCCCTGAATGCCACGGCCCCGCGGCGGGGATGTTGACGCCGGTATGGCCGGCGTCCGGCTCGAGGAACCTGGCGGCGTTCACATCACCAGCATTACGCCGATATTCCATGCCTCGCTAGGTACTTATGCCCCTAGCGAGGCGGCGTGGGGGGCGTCGGCGGCCGCGCGAGGCAGTCCGCCACCCGGGAGGCAAAATACTCGTGGGGGTATAATGTGGAGCCTGACGCATCGAACCGGAGGAACCCATGGAACTCGATCCCACCGACATGAAGCCCGTCATCAACCGGCTTCGCCGTGCCCAGGGGCAGCTCGCGGCAGTCACGAGGATGATCGAGGAGGGCCGTGACTGCAAGAGCGTCGTGACCCAGCTGGCGGCCGTGTCGAGCGCCCTGGACAAGGCGGGATTCTCCATCATTGCCACGGGCCTGCAGCAGTGCATGCAGCAGGAAGACCCCAGCCTGGACCGGGCCGAACTCGAGAAACTCTTCCTCTCGCTCGCCTGACACTGGACCTCTCGCTCGCCTGGCGCAGGCCCGCGTCAGGCGGGGCCACCGGCCAGCACGAAGGTCTTCAGATCGTCGAGCGTCTGCTGCATGTGGGCGTCCATGGCGTCGCGGGCGCGGTGCGGGTCGCGGGAGGCCAGGGCGTCCGCGATGTTCTGGTGGTGCCCGATGGCGTGCTCCTGGATCTCCGGCACCTTGGAAGTTTCCGTCCGCCGCTTTTCCAGCACGCGGTGCAGCGGTTCGAACAGCACGGCGACGAAGACGTTTTCCGAGGCCTGCAGGATCAGGTCGTGGAAGGCGAGGTCCTCCTCCACGAATGCCGCGAGATCATTCCTCTCGTGGGCCAGCCGCATCCGGTCAACGTGCGCGCGGAGGGCCTGGATGTCCGAATCCGACATCCGCCCGGCAGCCAGTTCGCAGGCGCCCGTCTCCAGCATCCGCCGGAGCTCAATGAGCTGGATGGCGGCCGAGGCGTCGTTTGTGCCCTCCGAGGCGGCCCGCAGTACGGCGTCCAGGGAGCCCCAGCGGTTCACCGGGTTCACGAATGTGCCCCGGCCGCGTTCCACGCTGAGAATCCGCTGGGCTTCAAGGGTTTTCATGGCCTCGCGCACGGTCATGCGGCTGACTTCGTGCCGGGAGCTGAGCTCCAGTTCGCCGGGGACGCTCGCGCCGGGCGGAAACTCGCCGGCAATAATCCGGTCCAGCAGTTCGTCGGCCACAACGCCGACCAGCGATTTCCTAGCCAATTCTCCCCGTCCAGCGACTTGTTGCCTGATGGCGTGCTCCCTGATGGCCAAGTCTACTTGCGCGTCGTTGTGCCATATGCCACACTAACATTCATATGCAAGATGTCTGACATCTTACATTTTGTCCATACTGCGGCTCGCGGAGAACCGCAGTTTTTCCACTGATAGATCCACACACAATGGAGTGCATAGTGCCCCTCGAAGCAGACGTGCTGGCCGCTTTCCCCGCGGAAGTACCGATCCCCGCCCGGCTGGTGGCAGACAGCGTGGCCGCCTCCTCCGAGGCATCCCCCCGAGTTTTGGTCGTACTCGACGACGACCCCACCGGCACCCAGTCCGTGGCGAATCTGCCGGTCCTCACCCGCTGGGAAGTGGCGGACTTTGCCTGGGCGTTCGCGTACGAAGTCGACGGCCAGCGCCAGCGCGCGGTCTACGTGCTGACCAACACCCGCAGCCTTGACCCTGCCGAGGCGGCTGCCCGCAACGAGGAGATCGTCCGCAACGCCCTCGCGGCCGCCGCATCCGCTGAACCCGCGCTGCGGCTCAGCTTTGTCAGCCGGAGTGATTCCACCCTCCGCGGCCACTACCCGCTCGAACCGGACGTCATCGCCGCCACCGTCACCGCCGTCAACGGTGAGAAGACGGACGGCGTCGTGATCGTTCCCGCGTTCCCCGACGCCGGCCGCGTGACGGTCGGCGGCGTGCACTTCACCCGCGGCACAGGCGAGGACGCCGGGCAGCTCACTCCCGTGGCCGAGACCGAATTCGCCCGGGACGCCAGCTTCGGGTTCACCAACTCGGAGATGGCCAAGTACGTCGAGGAGAAGTCGAACGGCCGGTTCCCCGCGGACTCGGTGATCGTGCTGGATCTGGACATCATCCGGGCCTCCGCCGATCCGAAGATCTCTGCCAAGGCCATTGCCGATGCCATCGACGCCGCCACGGATTCGACTCCGATCGTGGCGGACATCGTTACCGAAAACGATCTGCGGGCCCTGGCCCTGGGCCTGGAAGAAGCGGAAAGCCGCGGCAAGAAGCTGCTCTACCGCGTGGGCCCGCCGTTTGTCCGGGCACGGATCGGCCAGGAAATCCGCACCGAACTCAGCGGCGAGGAAGCCTATGCGGGCAACACCCCCTCGGAAGCCGGCGGCCTGATTGTGGTCGGCTCGCATGTCGGTGTCACCACCCGCCAGCTCAACGCCCTCACCGAGCAGCACAGTGCGGCCCGGATCGTGGAGATCGACGTCGAAAAGCTCCTCGGTGACAACGCGGGGGAGTACCTGGACGAAACCGTTGACACGGTGGTCGCTGCCCTCCGCGGCGGCGACGTGATCGTGCACACGAGCCGGCTCCTGATCAAGACCACCGACGCCGCCGAAAGCCTGCGGATCGCCCGCGCCGTCTCGGCCGCCGTCGTCGCCGTGGTCAACCGCACGCTGAAGACCTTCCCGCCCCGCTTCGTGATCGCCAAGGGCGGCATCACGTCCTCGGACGTGGCCGCACACGGACTGGAAATCCGGCACGCGATCGTCCGCGGGCCCATGCTGCCGGGCATCGTCAGCCTGTGGGAACCGGTGGACGGTCCGGCCAAGGGCATCCCGTATATCGTCTTCGCCGGCAACGTGGGCGACGACCAGTCCCTCGCCGATGTCACGCGAAAGCTCAGCAACACCTTCTGACCCCGCACGATCAACACCGCACGCCACAACACGTCATTCGATGGAGAACACCATGACCAGCAACTACACCATCACCGTCCTGGGCCTTGGCGCCATGGGCCTGCCCATGGCCACGCGCCTGGCCAGCGAGCTCACCGTCCACGGCTTCGACATCGCCGAGCCGCGCCTGAAGCTGGCCGAAGAGGCCGGCATCCGCACGTTCGCCTCCGCACGGGAAGCCTCGGAAGGCGCCGACGCGCTGCTGCTGGCAGTGCGCAACGGTGAACAGCTGGGCGATGTCCTGTTCGGCGAAAACGGCGTGGCCTCCGTGCTCAAGCCGGGCGCCGTCGTGATCCTGGGCAGCACCGTGGGCACCGAGGCCATCCCGGCCGCCGTCGACCGCCTGGCCGAATACGGCGTCGAACTGGTTGACGCCCCGCTGTCCGGCGGCCCCAAGCGTGCCGGCGAAGGCGACCTGCTGATCGTGGTGGGCGCATCGCCCGAGGCCCAGGAAAAGGCCCGCCCGGCCCTTGAGCTGCTGGCCTCCACCCTGACCGTGGTCGGCGACAAGCCCGGCGACGGCCAGGCCCTCAAGACCGTCAACCAGTTGCTCTGCGGCATCCACATCGCAGCCGCCGCCGAGGCAATGGCCCTGGCCGACGCCCTGGGCCTGGACCAGGCCAAGACCCTCGCCGCCCTCGAAGCCGGCGCGGCGGGCTCCTTCATGCTCTCCAACCGCGGCCCGCGCATCCTGGAGGCCTACACCGAGAACGGCGCCGAAGTCCTCAGCCGGCTGGACATCTTCGTCAAGGACATGGGGATCGTCGGCAAGGCCACGCGCGCAGCAGGCCTCGCCGCCCCGGTGGCCGCCGCCGCCGAGCAGCTCTACCTCCTCGGCCAGGCCCAGGGCCTCGCCGCCGCCGACGACTCCGCCGTCATCAAGGTCGTCGCGCCCACCAGGCGC
Source organism: Arthrobacter sp. 131MFCol6.1 (assembly GCF_000374925.1). Lineage (GTDB taxonomy): Bacteria > Actinomycetota > Actinomycetes > Actinomycetales > Micrococcaceae > Arthrobacter. Next base: position 87,385 of record NZ_KB895547.1, on the reverse strand, counting down.
ACCGCCTAACCAGACTTTCCGCGCCCGACGACGGCGGTCCCCCCTCCGCCGTCGCCGGGTCCCACCCGCCACTGTTCCCCAACGACTGACTCGTTGGGCGACATTGTCAAAGGAGACACCTCTTCATGACCCCCCTGCTCAATTCCCTGATGGTGCGCGCCGCAGACGCGCCCGTCATCAAGCCGGCCGTGGAGCTGGGAACTCCGCTGCTGCTGACAATCGCGGCCGCCGGTGTCGCCCTGCTGCTGGTGATGATCATCCGCTTCAAGATCCAGGCCTTCGTGGCCCTGCTGACCGTGAGCATCCTGGTGGCCGTGGCCGCGCAGATCCCGCTCAAGGACGTCTTCACCGTGGTGGCCGCCGGGGTGGGAGGCACCATGGGCAAGGTCGCCCTCCTGATTGCGCTCGGCGCGATCCTGGGGCGGATGATCGAGGTCTCCGGCGGCGTCCAGTCCCTCGCCGACCACTTCACAGCCAAGCTCGGCGCCCGGCGGGTGGCCGTGGCCCTCACCGCAGTCGGCTTCCTGGTCGCGATTCCGGTGTTCTTCGAGGTCGGCATCATCGTCCTGGTGCCGGTCGTCTACGCCTTCGCCAAAATCGCCAACGTCCACCCGGTGAAGTTCGGCCTGCCCATGGCCGGCATCATGCTGGCCATCCACGTGGCCGTGCCCCCGCACCCGGGGATTGTCGCCGGTGCCGGCGTGCTCGGCGCCGACATCGGACTGATCGCCCTGATCTCGCTGACGATCTGCGTGCCCCTGGGCTTCCTGTCCTACTGGGTCGCATCCATCATGAACCGCAAGACCTACGAGCTGCTGCCAGCCGTCAAAACCCAGGTGGACGAGTTCGGCTCGGCAACCGTGGTCCGTGTTGGTCACGAGGGCCCGGGCAGCAAAGCCCTGGCCCCGCCCCGTCCGGGACTGATCATCTTCCTCATCGCCACCCCGATCGCGCTGATCCTCCTCGGCACCGTCGGCACCCTCGTGATCGACAAGAACGACTTCTGGTACGGCGTCGCGGCGTTCGTCGGCAACCCCGTCTTCGCCCTTCTGGTTGCCGTCGCCCTGTCCTTCTACCTGCTCGCCGTCCGCCGCCGGTGGTCGCTCGTGGAAACCGGCGAAATCTTCGAAGGCGCCCTGCCGCCGATCGCCTCCATCCTCCTGGTCGTCGCGGCAGGCGGCGTGTTCGGCAGCGTCCTGCAGGTGAGCGGAATCGGCAAGGCGCTCTCCGAATCCCTCGACACGCTCGGCGTTCCGCTGCTGCTGCTTGGCTTCATCATCTCCCTCGCGCTCCGCGCAGCCCAGGGCTCGGCCACGGTCGCGATCGTCACCACGGCCGGCCTGCTCTCCTCCGCCGTGGCCGGCGGCGGCTACACGCCGGCGCAGACCGCCGTGATCGTGATCGCCATCGGCTTCGGCGCCCTCGGCCTCTCGCACGTGACCGACGCCGGTTTCTGGGTGGTTGTGCGGTACTACGGGCTGACCGTCGCCGACGGCCTCAGGACCTGGACCGTGCTCACCACCGTGCTGGGACTGGCAGGCTTCGCCCTGACATTCGTCGCCTGGATGCTGGTGGGAGGACTGAGCGCCTGATGCGTACCCAACTCGACACCCTGGTGGCCGGCGCCCTGCAGCAAGGCTCTGCCGTTCCGGCGTTCACCTGCTACGACTTCACCACCGCGCTCGCCGTGGTGGGGGCGGCCGAGGAATCCGGCCGTGGCGCCATCCTGCTGGTCGCGCCGAAGACCGCGGCAACGCCCAACGGGCTGCGGCTGATCGCCGCCCTGCGCGGACTCGCCGACGCAGCCTCCGTGCCGATTGCGGTGCAGCTGGATCATGCCACCGACCCGCAGGTGATCGCCGACGCCGTCAGCGCCGGGGCCGACTCGGTGCTGGTCGACGGGTCCTCGCTGCCGTACGAGGACAACATCGCCCTGGTCCGGAACCTCCGGGCCGCCTTGGCGGCGCAGGGCCGGGCCGACGTCGTCATTGAAGCAGAACTCGGCGGACTCGCCGGCGACGAGGACCGGGCCTTCGGGACCGCCGCCGCGGACAGCGCAGGCAGCACAGTGGCGGACGCCCCCGCCGGGCTCACCGACTCCGCCCAGGTGGAGGACTTCGTGGCCCGCACCGGGGCGCAGCTGCTCGCCGTGGCCGTGGGCAATGTCCATGGCAAGTACAAAGGCGAGCCCCGGCTGCGCTGGGATGTGCTGCAGGACATCGCCGTGCGGACCCGGATCCCGCTGGTCCTGCACGGCGCCTCCGGCATTCCGGCCGAGGAACTGGTCAAGGCCGCGGCGATGAACGTGGGCAAGGTCAACTTCAACACCGAGCTGCGCACCGGCGTCCTGGCGGTCCTTGAGGAACAGACCACAGCGCACCGGGCCGACGGCGAGAACCTCCAGGCACTGCTGGGCCTGTGGAATGTCTCGGCCAGGACCTTCGCGGCCACCGCCCTGGCCACACTCTCGCGCTGACGCCCTGAACTGGCCCGCGACCGGCGCGCATCCGGGCCAAACTGCTCTGGCACGCATGGCGCCCCTCGCCGACAATGATGGCAACACAGCCTGCCTTCCCGAGGGGTGCCATGCTTGCGCAGCAGCGGCCAGCCGGCGGCCCGGCGCCGATGCCGGACCGCGACCCGGTGATCGATCTTGTCCGGTTCTTTTGCCTGGCGTTGGTGGTGGTGGCCCACACCATGATGGTGAGTCCCGTGCTGCACCCGGACGGCACCGTGACCTCCGAAAACACCCTGGGCGATCAGCACTGGTTTGAACCTGTGGTGTGGGTCTTCCAGATCATGCCGCTGTTCTTTGTGGCCGGCGGCATCACCGGGCTGCAGTCCTGGCGCCGGCTCCGCGCCAGGGGCGGCACGGCCTTCGATTTCATGCAGGGCCGGCTGCTGCGCCTGATCCGTCCGGCCGCCGTCCTGCTGGCGGTCATGTTCCTTGGCCTGTCGGCGGCCCGCCTCGCAGGGGTTGACCCCCAGGTCATCGAGCTGCTCACCAGCGGAGCCGGCATGCCGCTGTGGTTCCTGGCCGCCTACCTCGCCGCGCAACTCAACCTTCCCTGGCTGGCGGCCCTCCACGCCCGCGCGCCGTGGCTGACCCTCGCCGGTCTCACCGCCCTGGTGGTGACAGTCGACTGCCTGCGGGGAGTGCTGCCGCTGCTGGCATACCTGAACATGGTGTTCCTGTGGTGCGCCGTGCAGCAGCTCGGATTCATCGTGGCAGATGGCCCGCGGCTGCTGCCGGGCCGGCCGGCGCACTTCGGCATCATGGTGGCCAGCAACATGCTGCTGGGGTTGCTGGTCTTGCTGGGGCTGTATTCCGGGAACATGCTGGTGAACCTCAATCCGCCCAATGTGACGCTGCTGCTCCTGGGCATCTCGCAGGCCGCCGCCCTCCAGCTCTTCCGGCCGGGGCTGTCCCGGATCGCGTCCATGGCCGGGGTGCGCCGGATGATGGGCGTGGCCGGCCGGCGGTCCATGACTGTCTATTTGTGGCATCTGCCGCTGCTGGCGGCAATGTCCGGGGTGCTGCTGCTGACGGATTTCCCCCAGCCGGCCGGAGGGAGCGCGGCCTGGTGGTGGGGGCGGCCCCTGGTGCTGACGGGAGTCATCGCGCTGCTGCTGCCGGTGGTGGCATTGTTTGGCAGGTTGGAGGAGCGTCCGACGGCGTCCGGACCGTCGCCGAGCAGGCCGGCGGCCGCCGTGCTGCTCGCCGCCGTCGCCGTTTTTGTCCCGGCAGTCAACGCTGCGCTCACCGGGCTCACGCCCGGGCTCCTCGGCGGGGGCGCCGCCTGCTTCGCGCTCGCCGTCGTGCTCCTGGGCCGGATTCCGGTTCGGCTCACAACGCCGCCTGACGGGCAGGGCGGATCGGAACCGCCATTGCCACGCCCGCCATTAAGTGCCAATGTCGAACCATGACGGAGAACTCGGCAACCACGGAAGATACCTTCGCCCCGGACGTCTCCACCACCCGGAACGACGAGCTGCACCGTTACGAACTCCGTGTCGGCGGCAAGCTTGCCGTCCAGGTGCGCTTCATCGACAGACCGGGGCATATCGACTTTATCCACACGGATACAGCAGAGCAGTTCCAGGGCCAAGGGCTCGCCAAAGTGCTGGCGCACTTCGCCCTCGATGACGTGGTTGCATCCGGCAAACGGATCATCCCGAATTGCCCGTTCATGTACCGCTACCTGCGCAAACATGAGTCGTACCACCAGTATGTGGACTGGCCGGAACGGGTCCCCGAGGGAGCCTGAGCGCCTGGCCCGGGAAGCCGGAACGGCGCCGGCGGCCTGCCCGCTTGTGAGCTGGAGAACAACCTCGTAAAGTTTGACCAGAGTTATGCAGTTGGCTCTTGGACAGGTCACTTTGGAGTACCCCCATGAACCATAAACTGCGTGTGCTTGTCCGGGTGGACGTCGATCCCGCACAGGTCACCCTCGAAATTACCGGTTGCGTTACCCAGTCTGATTCAGCAGCCCTCCTGCATATCGTGCGCCGCGCCTGCCGCCTCGAACCGGGCGCCGTCGTGGTCATCGACCTCCATGGCGCCTCCCACCTGGACCCGGAAGTGCTGCTGGAGCTCCGGCGGATCGCGGATGCCGGACACCTGCCCTCTGCCGACCCCGCGGACTCCGCAGAGGCAGGGCCGCTCCGTTTCGCCCTGGACGAGCCGGCCGTGCTGCCAATCTGCCTCGTGCACGTCGGTGCCGACGCCGAAGTCCTCGCCGGACTCGACACCGGCTACCGCCCGGCTCCCGTCGCCGTCGCCGGGAACGAATACAGCGAAGCTGCCGGACTGCTCGACGTCGGGCCCGGCTCCGGGCCCGACTCCGGACCCGGCTCCGGGCTGGCGGAGGCCAACAGCCCGCTGGTCGCGGAAACCGGAGGCGCCGACGACCTTGGCTCCATCAATGGGCTGGCGCTTTCGGAGTATTTCGAGGGAACGCTGGATCCTGTGGCCACGGTCCGGGCACTGTCCGACACCGCGCTGTGCCAGCTCGCCGACGCTCTCTACCGCCACCTCGACACCAGCACCCCGTCTTTCGGGGCGCACACCTGGTACGAGCTTGCGGCTGAAGAGCTTCAGAACCGCCACCTGCTCGACGGCGACGACCCCGCAGGGGACGAACTGGCGCAGGACACGGCCCTGGCCTGAGCCGGGACGAGACTAGGCTGACGCTATGAACCCTCAAACAGCCTCTACACCCGGCAGCACCGCCCTGGTCACGGGCGCGACGGCAGGCCTTGGCGCCGAGTTCGCCCGCCAGCTTGCCGAACAGGGCCACCGTGTGGTGCTCGTGGCCCGCGACGCCGGCCGCCTCGCGGCCACGGCGGCGGAGCTGGAGAACAGCTACGGGACCGCGGCGGAGACAATCGCCGCGGACCTGACCGACGACGCCGGGATTGCGGCCGTCGTCGCGCGCCTCAGCGACCCGGCCCGGCCGGTGGAGATCCTGGTCAACAACGCGGGAATCGGCCTGCTGCGGCCCTTCGAGGACAACGACATTGCCGAGGAAAAGAAACACCTGAAGCTCCATGTCGAAACCGCCATGGAGCTCAGCCATGCCGCCCTGCAGGGCATGCTCGGGCGGCAGTCCGGCAGGATCATCAACGTCGCCAGCGTGGCGGCCTTCCTGCCCCGCGGCACGTACTCCGCGGCGAAGGCCTGGCTGCTGAGTTTCTCGCGCTCGGCCAACATGGCCTACGCCGCGCGCGGGGTGAAGGTCACCGCCGTGTGCCCCGGCTTCACCCACACCGAGTTCCACGACCGGATGGGGATGGACAAGACGGCGACGCCGCGCTGGATGTGGCTCGAGGCCCGGCAGGTGGTCAGCGAGGGACTGGCGGACAACGCCAAGGGCAAGGCCGTCTCGATCCCCAGCAAGCGCTACAAAGTCCTGACCTCGGTTGCGCGGGTGCTGCCGTCAAAGCTCGTCGCCGGGCCGGCGCGGCGCGCCAAGTAGCCGCCGGGCCGCGGCCTGGACTGGGCGGACAGGTCCGGTACGGACCTTGCCGGCACGGCGGGGCCGGCACCTCGGTGTAGGCGGTGATCAGGGCGCAGCATCGGTGATGCGGACCGCCAGCATGCAGGTCGTGAGCCCCTCCAGGGTGTCCAGGCGGACGTTCAGCAGCCGCGACATCAGGGCCAGCCGCTTGCTGAGGGTATTCCGGTGGATATACAGCGCCTGGCAGACCCTCGATGGCTGGGCGTCGTGGTCGAGGTAGGCCCTGAGCGTGGGCAACAGCCGGCCGTTGTTGGCGCGGTCGTACTCCAGGAGCGGCGCGAGCAGATTCTCCGCAGCGGCGTGGGCGCCGCTGCCGGCCGTGGCCACCACCAGGGACTCGATGCTCATCGGGGCCGCGATGGTGGGCTCGCTGACCTGCCGGACCAGCCGCTGGGCATGGGCGAGGCCAAGCCTCAGCTCATCGACGCTGCGCAGCGGCCCCTTGATGACGAGGGGGAGCCCGGGAACGATCTGCCGGAGCGAGGCCAGCAGCCGGTCCGGAATCACTTGCCAGTCCGCCGCGGTGTCCGTCCTGGCCTGGGCGAGGGCGTAGATCGAGCCGCGATACGTGAAGACATGGGCATTGTTCAGGTGATCCTGTACGGCCAGCCGGATCCGCCATGCGTTCGGCAGCTGGGTCCTGTCCGGCTCGGCCGCCAGCAGGAATGTGGGGGCGTGCGCGTCCAGCCCCGTGGCGCGGAAGGTCCGTGTCAGCTCTTTCAGGGCCACCCCCTGCCAGTCCTCCAGCTGGAGCATGAGGCGCTCCAGCTTCCCCTGGTGCGGGGCGCCGGCCTTGAACGCACTGTTTAGCTGCATCGCAAGAATGGAGGACGCCGGCCCGATCAGGGTTGCGAGCGGTTCCCCGGTGGTCCCGCCCCGGACCACCAGCTGAAAATGATCCGTGCCGCCGGTGGGGAGCGCGAAGCTGGACCCCGGGGCCCCGCGTCCATCCTGCCGGAGGTCTTCGGCCGTCCAGCGTGAACCGGCCGGCCAGCAGCTGACCAAGGCGCCGGTGGTGTCAAAGACGGCGCATTGTCCGTCCGCCGCCGCGCCCACCTGCGCCAGCACGGCCCTGAGCGACCCGCCGGATCGCGCCGCCTTGGCGCACCTGTCGGCCAGCTCCCATGACTGCCGGGTCAGGGCAAACCGCTCGGCTTCCAGGACGCTCGTGACGAAGCGCTGCAGCTGGAGGGCCGGGACGACGCTGGGAACCTCCAACAGGGGAATCTGGTGGGCCTTGGCCGCCTCCACCAACGGCTTTGGAATCAGCCGGTGGGCTACTCCCGTAACGAATGCGATGGCGCAGACGGGGACGCCGGCCAGCCGTTCGACATAGGCGTCCCACGTCCGCTGGTCAAAGAAGTTGAATCCGATCCCGTGGGTGATCAGCAGGCAGTTGGCACCCAGGAAGGGGGTGGGGTCCAGGAACTCCGCCGGTGCGCTGTAGCTGATGGACGTCGCCAGGCTCTTGGCCGTGGAAGGCGTGTGCAGCCGGAGCTGGAGTGAATCCTCCGCCAGGAGGTCCGAGACTCTCATCGTGCCCTCCCGGTGCGCCGCCGCCGTCCGAATTCGGTGTGCATCGTGCACACTTGCTCTCCAAGTTAGTGGACATTTGCCCACTATGTAAGGGATGGGGCAGTCCCTACTGTTGAACGCATGAACAATGTTAATGTGGGCAGCGTCACAGCTGGCATCGAGATAAATTCGGACCTGGGCGAGGCCTTCGGGCTGCACAGCTTCGGCAATGACCGGGCGCTCATGGAAATCATTGACGTGGCCAACGTGGCCTGCGGTTTCCACGCCGGCGATCCGGACACCATGGAGGAAACCGTAGCCGCCGCCAAGGCACACGGCGTCCGGATCGGTGCGCACCCGGGCCTGCCCGATCTGACCGGCTTCGGGCGCCGCGAAATGAAACTGACTCCGGCCGAGGTCGAGTCCCTCATCCTGTACCAGACGGGTGCACTGGTGGGCTTCCTCAAGAAGGCCGGAGTGGAACTCAACCACATCAAACCCCACGGCTCCCTGTACGGGATGCTCTCGCGTGATCCGGAACTGATGCGGTCCGCCGCGAAAGTCGCCGCACTGTACGGTGTCCCCATCTTCGGGCTTGCCGGCACCGCGCACGAAAGCGTCTGCGCGGAGATGGGGGTGCCGTTCGTCGGCGAACTTTACGTGGACCTGAACTACAACCCCGCAGGCCAGCTGATTATCCAGCGCCGGCCCGAGGCCACGGACCCCGCCAAGGCCGCCGAACGCGTGCGCCGGGTCCTGGACGACGGTCTCGTGGAGACCTCCGACGGCTCGACCGTGGGCATCGACTTCACCAGCATCTGCGTCCACTCTGATGCCCCCAACTCGCCGGCCGTGGCGCAAGCCGTGCGGGCGGCCCTCGGCGAACGGCAGCCATGACCTGTCACGCACCGCCCACCCCACCGCAAACTGAAAGGCACACCATGTCACACCAAGTCACCTCGCCGCTTCCCGGAGTGTTCTACCGCAAGCCCGGCCCGGACAAGGATCCCTACGTGCAGGAAGGCGACGACGTCGAGGCGGGCCAGACGATCGGCGTCGTCGAAATCATGAAGCAGTTCAGCGAAGTCAAAACAGAAGTGGCCGGGAACCTGGTCAAGTTCGAGGTGTCGGATTCAGGCACGGTCAATCCGGGTGACGTGATTGCAGTGATAGAGGAAAAACCATGAAGAAACTGCTCATAGCCAACAGGGGCGAGATCGCAGTACGGATTATCCGCACAGCACGTGAACTGGGGATTCGCACGGTGGTGGTGGCGAGCGAACCCGATGTCGACGGGCTGGCTGCCCGCCTTGCGGATGAATACGCGGTCATTGGTCCCGCCCCCGCCAGCCAAAGTTACCTGAACCACGGCGCCGTCCTGAAAGCGGCAATCGACTTCGGCTGCGACGCGGTGCACCCCGGCTACGGCTTCCTGTCCGAGAATGCGGTGTTCGCCCGGGCCGTCATGGAAGCCGGGCTCATTTGGGTGGGCCCGTCTCCGGAAGCCATCGAGCTGATGGGGGACAAGGCGCGGGCACGGCAGGCGGCTGAGGCCGCTGGCGTTCCCACCCTCCGCGGGACCCACGGGGAGGCCCCCACCGGCGACGCGTTGCTGGAGATCGCGGCCGAGATCGGCTACCCCCTGGTGGTCAAGGCGGCCGCAGGCGGCGGCGGGCGCGGAATCCGGCTCGTGACCCGCGCGGAAGACCTGGCCTCGACCGTCGACGTGGCGCAGGCCGAAGCTGCCGCCGCGTTTGGCAGTGCCGCCGTCTACCTGGAGAAGTTTGTGGAACGCGCCCGGCACGTTGAGGTCCAGGTCCTCGGGGACGGCACCAACGTCGTCCACCTCGGTGACCGGGACTGCTCCATGCAGCGGCGGCAGCAGAAAATCCTGGAGGAGGCTCCCGCCCCTGACCTGCCGGACGCCGTCCGCAAGCACATGCTGGATTCCTCGGTGGAGCTTGCCAGGCAGTGCCACTACAAGGGACTCGGCACCGTCGAATTCCTCTATGACGCGGTCAACCACGAAGTCTCCTTCATCGAGATGAACACCCGGCTCCAGGTGGAGCACCCCGTCACGGAGATGGTCACGGGCCTTGACCTGGTCCGGGAACAACTGCTCATCGCCGCCGGCGAACCGCTTCGGATGCGCCAGGAAGACGTCGTCTTCCGCGGCCATGCCTTCGAGTTCCGGCTCAACGCCGAAGACCCGGCCAAGGGATTCATGCCCAGCCCCGGGCTGCTGGAACGCCTCGACTGGCCGGGCGGTCCCGGTGTCCGCATTGACTCCGGGTTCGTTGCCGGATCCACGGTGATGCCGTTCTACGACTCGCTCCTGGCGAAGATCATCGTCTGGGACGAAACCCGGGACGAGGCCATCGGGCGGTCCATCCGGGCCCTGGACGAGATCACGATCGAGGGCGTGTCGACCACCATCCCGCTGCTGAGCGCCGTGCTGCACCGGCCGGAACTGAAGTCGGTGGAGCACCACACCAAGTTCATCGAGACGACCCCGGAGATCCTGGGTGGGCTGTCATGAGCGACACCCTGAGCGCCGACTCGCTCAAAGGCACGGCACGCTACACCTGGGGCGGCGACGAGTTCCTGTTCGTGGAAATCTCCGAGGCCATGAGCCTCGCCGCGAACTTCAAATCCAACTCGATGGCCACCCGGCTCGGTGGCCGGGCGCTGGCCGGCGTGACCGAAATCTGCCCCGCCAACGCGTCCCTGCTGGTCCGCTTCGATCCTGACCTGCTGGGCGCGGCGGACCTCGAATCCGCCATGCGGGAGATCGAAGTCGAAGTGGACAACGCCTCCCACCCGGTGCTGAACACCCGGCTGATCGAGATTCCGGTCTGGTACGACGATCCCTACACGCGGGAAACCGGTGCCCGGTTCCGCAGCGGTCACCAGCGGCCGGAGGGGACCGACCTGGACTTTGCGGCCGAGGTCAACGATCTCTCCGGTGCCGACGAGTTCATCAGGCGCCACCACAGCAGTCCTTGGCTGGTCTCCATGGTCGGGTTTGTGGCCGGGCTGCCGTTCATGTTCCAGATGGTGCCGCGCGAGCAACAGCTGGAGGTGCCGAAATACCTGAGCCCGCGCACGGATACGCCTCCGCTCACCGTCGGTCACGGCGGCTGCTTCGCCTGCATCTATTCCGTCCGCGGGGCCGGCGGCTACCAGATGTTCGGGATCGCGGCGGCTCCGATCTTCGACCCGGCGCAGTCCCTGGCCGATTTCAAGGACTTCATGGTCTTCTTCAAACCCGGCGACATCGTCAAGTTCCGCCCCGTCGATGAGGTCGAATACAAGAGCATCAAGGAACAGGTGGACGCGGGAACCTTCGTCTACAAGCAGGTGCCGGTCACCTTCGATCTGGCCGAGGCCCTCGGCGACCCCGAGAGCTACAACACCAAGCTATTGGAGAACCTCAATGACTCTTGAGATCTTGGAACCAGGCCTCTCAACGACGGTCCAGGACCGGGGAAGATTCGGCCACTACAACGTGGGAATCCCACAAGGCGGCTCCATGGACCAGCTCTCCGCGGAGATCGTCAACGCCCTGGTGGGCAACACCGCCGAGGAAGCGGTGCTCGAATGCACCTATCTGGGCCCGAAATTCCGCACCTCCGCGCCCGCAGTGATCGCCGTGGGTGGTGCTCCGGTGGAAGTGAAAGTCAACGGAGCCACCGCCCCGCAATGGGAGGCCATTGAACTGGCCGCCGGGGACGAGGTCTCGTTCGGATTCCTCCAGGGCGGCACCCGGTACTACGTGGCAGTCCGGGGCGGCATTGACGTGCCGCTGGTGCTCGGGAGCCGTTCCACGTACGCCCTTGGTGCCCTGGGCGGCTATCAGGGCCGCAAGCTCGCCGCCGGGGACCAGGTCCCTGTGGGCGACACGGCATCCGGGGAGGTCCTGGGCGCGATCGCCCCGGAGCTGCGGCCGGCATTCCCGGCCGAAACGGAGATCCGGGTCCTTCTGGGCCTCTACGACCACCGGCTGACTGCGGCCGGACTGGCGACCCTTCTGGAGTCGACCTGGACGCTCACTCCGGTGGCCGACAGGACGGGCCTGCGCTACAGCGGGCCGGAGGTCGAATGGAAGGAGCGGGAGCAGCCCTTCGGTGCCGGTTCCGATCCCTCCAACATCGTCGACGCCGGATATGCGGTGGGTTCCATCCAGATCCCCGGCGGCAAAGAACCGATCGTCCTGCACCGCGACGCCGTGTCCGGGGGAGGCTACGCCATGGTCGCAACCGTCATCAGCGCGGATATGGACTCACTTGCCCGCAGCGCACCGGGGACCAAGACGCGTTTCGTCGCGGTGAGCATGGAGGAAGCCGTCGCTGCCCGTTCGGAAGGGAAGGCCCTCCGCCGTTCCATCTGGGGATAACCAACGCCCCCACAGCCCCGTGGCGCCCGCCCCAGGCTGCACAATTGCATCACTACAACACCAGAGGTGTCGCTTTGTCGTACTCAAATTTAGTAATGCCCGCCGACCAGCGGGTCGGCAAATGGTCGCTGACCATGGCCTGGTGGGCCCTGTTCTCGGCTATGTTCTGGATTTACGTGGCAGTGGCCTCGGCCGGGGCCGTCGGGGTGCCCAACACCATCATCGGCATGGTCCTCACAATCGCCACGTACGGGATCATCAACCTGGTGCTCTCGCGCTACGCGGCCCGCACCGGCCTGACGGTGAGTGTCTTCTCCCGGACCCTGTTCGGACTGCTGGGATCGGCGCTCGCGTCACTGATCTTTGCGGCCACGGCCATCTACTACGCCGTCTTTGAGGGTTCCATCATCGCCGTCGCCTTCCACGAATATTTCGGCGGCGAACTCGTGCTCTGGTACGCCGCGGTAGTGGTCTACGCCGTCCCCTTGGCAGTCGGCGGTGTCCAGCACTGGCTGGACCGGCTCAATGGGTTCCTGCTCCCGTTCTACTTCGCAGGGCTCGTCGCAGTGGTCATCGCCGCGACCCTGATTCAGGGCGTGCCCACCAATTGGATCGGCGAGGCCGCGGCAAGCTCCGCACTGCCGGGCTGGCTGACGTCCTACCTGATCTACATGGGCGTCTACATCATGATGATGTACACCTTCGACTATGCCCGGATGGGCAAACGCCAGGACCGCAAATTCCTCGGCAGCGTCACGTTCGGCTGGGTGTTCTATGCCTTCACGTTCGGGCTGAACGGCCTGGTCGGCATCTACATCATGAGTGCGTGGGGCCTCGAGGCGTCCGAGACGGGCGTGGTCACGGCCTTCATTTCTTCGCTGGGTGTTTGGGGGCTGCTGGTCATTTTCATCTCGCAGACCCGCATCAATACGGCCAACTACTTCCTCGCGTCGACGAACCTCTCGGCCTTCGCCCACCGGGTGTTCGGCCTCAACCTGCCACGGTATGTCTGGGTGATTGTCTCCGGAGTGCTGGCGTTCCTGCTGATGCTCACGGACGTGTTGAGCTACCTGCTGAAGGCGCTCGCCTGGCAGGGCGTCTTCGTCACGGCCTGGGTGGCGATCGCGCTGACGTACATCGCCGTGAACTGGAAAGAGGAGCGGTACTTCCCGGAAGTCCGGCCGGGCCGGCTGAAGCCGGTCACCGCCGGAGCCATCGCGTGGGTGGTTGCCTCCGCCACAGGCATCATTTTGACCGAGCAGACGGCGCTGCCCGTGGTCTCGCAGCTCACTCCGATGATCACCATGGCGCTCGCCGCCGGCTTGTACTATGCCGCCTACAAGCTCTCCCCGCCCCCGGTCATGGACGGACACAGGGACCTCTCGCCCGAGGAACATGCCGAGCTGCTGGCGGCCGAGCCGCAGTAGCCCGATCGCGCCAGGGCGGCTGCCCGCCTCTTCTCCCGCGGCAGAGGCGGGCGGCCGCATGACGTGCAGCGACGGCGGCGGGACCGTTACCGCCGTCGGCGGATCAACACGACGACGGCGATCCCGACGGCGGCGCCCACCAGTGTCTCGACGGCCCGTTCGGTCACCAGCACGCCGGGATCGGCCGGCGCGGCAAGCTGTCCGACCAGCAGGATCACCGGGGTGAAGGAGACCATGGCGAGGCCGTAGTGCCGGGTCATGAACAGCTCGGTGCTGAACTGCAAGACAATCACCAGGCAGACCAGGACGGCGGCCTCCTGACCGGGGAAGGCCAGCAGCGGTGACCCCGGCCACGGGAACAGGACCGCCGCGACCACCACGAGTCCGGCCAGTGTCCCGACGATCCGGTGGACGCCGCGGTACACGCTGCTGGGCAGGTCCGCCCCGGCAAGCGGTACCGCCGCCGCGGCCATGGCCCAGTGCGGGTGGCCGCTGCCACTGAGGACCCCCAGGGTCCCGGCGCCGCCGACGGCGGTGACGTAGCGGGCGGCATGCAGCCACGCCGCCCGGCGGCCTGCCCCGCGCAACACCGTGACGTCCCGCCGCCGCCCGCGGTGCCAGGCGCGGCCGACAAACCAGCCGCCAAAGCCGACCATGATGGAGAACCCGGCCGATCCCGCGGCGATGAGAATGCCCGTCTGCCAAGGGTCGGCGGCGGGAACGGAGGCGCACGCGCCCAGGGCCAGGATCCCGAAGAAGGGACCGGCGGGTTTCAGGGCCGTCCTGTCCGTGAACAGCGAGCCCACGCCGGCAAACGCGGCCTCAATGATCACCAGGGCCCACGAATGAATGTGGTGGACAGAGAGGAAGACGCCGACTCCTACGCCGGCAACCAGGAGGACAGCAGCCTGGCTTTGATGGCGGAGCCGGAGCTGGTGAGGCTCGGTGCGGCCGTACATGCCGGTCAGCGCGCCGAAAACTGCGTAGCCGGCCAGCTCGGGGCGGCCGGCCGCCAGGAGCGCGAGGGACGGAACGGCCACGCTGATCGCCACCCGCCAAGCCGACACGTGGTCCTTGTTGGCCGGGGCCAGGCTGTGCAGCGAGCGGATGTGGTGCAACAGGGACATCTCAACTGCCTCTCCGGTTTCCCGGGTTTCTCCGGTTCCCTAACTTTCGCGGGGTGCCAAGGGGGGCGGGCTTTCCCGGTCGCCCGGGAGCTGATAGTGGTTCGGACACGCCTAAGGCCTGCCCGGATGCGTCCCCCAACGGGTAAGCATCCGGAACAGGCCTCAAAGGGCGGGGCAGTCAGCTACGTAGCCTGGGCTACTGCTGCCGGTCCGGGCGGACCAGCAGGCTTAGGCGTTGGCCGGGACTTTCTCGGCTTCCCCGCGCCCTGCGGTGGAATCGACGGCCGGTGCGACCATGGGCATGTCCATGTGCTCGAGGTCGATCAGCGGATTCTCGTCCTGCGTCGCGACCAGCTCGCGGGCCTCGGCCTGGGTGTCCACGCTCGGCATGGAGCCGGGCAGCGGCATCTGGGCGGATTCCTTCAGGAAGTAGATCGCTACTGCGCCGATCGCCGAGGTGGCCATCAGGTAGTAGGCCGGCATCATGTCGTTGCCGGTTGCGCTGATCAGGGCGGCAACGATGAACGGCGTGGTGCCGCCGAAGATGGCCACCGAGAAGTTGTACGCGATGCCCATGGCGCCGTAGCGGCTGGCCGTCGGGAACTGGGCCGGCAGGGCCGAGGCCAGGTTGGCCACGTAGAACGTCACCGGGAAGGCAATCAGGGAAAGGCCGGCCAGCGTGGACCAGATTTCACCGATGCCGATCAACAGGAAGGCGGGGGTGGCGAGGACGACGGTGCTGATGGCGCCGATCCACAGCACCGGGCGGCGGCCGATCCGGTCAGAAAGCTTGCCGGTCAGCGGGATGCAGAGGCTCATGATGACCAGCACGGGGATGGTCAGCAGCGTGCCGTGCAGTTCGTCGTAGCCCTTGGACTCCGTCAGGTACGTCGGCATGTAGGAGGTCAGTGCGTAGCCGGCGGTGTTTGCTGCCGCGACCAGGATCATCGCCACGATGAGGGAGCGCCAGTACGCCTTCACGATGCCCACCGGGCCCTTGGAGGCTGCGGTGTCCGCGGCGGTTGCGTCCTTGGCGAGGTTCTCCTGGGCATCCAGGGTTGCCTGGAACTGGGGGGATTCCTCGATCTTGCTCCGGAAGTACACGGCGATCAGGCCGAGCGGGCCGGCAATGAGGAACGGGATGCGCCAGCCCCACTGCTCCATGGTGTCCTGGCCGAGGGTCAGCTGCAGCACCGAAACGAGGGCCGCGCCAAGGGCGAAACCGAGGTAGCTGCCCATGTCCAGGAAGCTGGCGAAGAATCCGCGGCGCTTGTCCGGGGCGTACTCGCTCACAAAGGTCGTGGCGCCGGCGTATTCACCGCCGGTAGAGAAGCCCTGGATAACTTTGAACAGGACCAGCAGGACCGCAGCCCAGATGCCGATCTGTGCGTAGCCGGGCAGGAGCCCGACGGCGAAGGTGCTGGCGGCCATGATCATCAGGGTCGCGGCGAGGACCTTCTGGCGGCCGATCTTGTCGCCCAGCCAGCCGAACACGACTCCGCCGAGGGGGCGGGCAATGAAGGTGGCGGCGAAGGTTCCCAGCAGGAACAGGGTCTGGACGGACTTGTCCGCTTCCGGCAGGAAGACCGGTCCCATGGTGGTGATCAGGTAGCCGAACACGCCGACGTCGTACCACTCCATGGTGTTACCCACGATGGTGCCGCCGAGTGCCTTCTTGAGCATCGGCTGGTCGACAACGTTGACGTCGGACTCGCGGAGTCGACGGCGACGTAGCTTCGGTTTCTTCACACCCTTGGGTGCGCCTTGGTTGGTTCTGCTGGCGTCGATGACGCCTGCTGAAGAGTCGGTCGTGCTTCGGTCTGTGGGCATTTGGGAAGCTCCTAGGGAGATCATTTGCTTGCGACTTGTAGCTGCCCCGCTCTGGGCAGGCTTTCAATTTTACGGGAATTCTCTGGAGTTTCCGAGTTGCGTGCCGTATGATCGCCCATTTCGGGTGCTAATTGGGGGCAATTCACCAATTTCTTTTGCCCGCTTTCGCCGCGCGGTTACTGGGAACCGGCCATCGCTGCGGCGCCGCGGCCAAAATTTTCCGCGCCAGCCCTCAGATGCGGGGGTTTTCGGTCGGATTCGGGCCGGCGGAAAGTCCGACGGCGGGCGCTACAGACATCTCATCGGGGCAGTCCTACGATTGATGGACACTTCATTTCACAGCGGTTAATTACAGCGGAAAGGAAGATCAATGGCGGATCATCAGTTCGGAGAAGAAATCGAGCCCGAGGTCGCGAGCCATCTGGCGCAGTCCATGGCTGAAGCCCCCGGACCCGAGACCCTGCATCCCGCTCCCCCCGGGCCTGGCCAGGGACAACAATGGCCGGACGGCAGCGGCAAGCAGCGGCACCCCAAGGACCGCGACAGCGCCCGCGGGCGGCAAGGCCAGCAAGTGGCCGCCGGAGCCATGCACCGGCAGAGCCGTCCGCAGCTGCCCCACCACGACTAGCCCCATCGCGGCCGGCCCCACATGACTAGGGGCCGGCGGCAGGGTCGGCCACGACGTCGGCTGGCGCCTTATCCAGGCGCCAGCCGCGCCACACCGGGTGCCGGAGCTTCCCGCTGCCGGTCCATTCCCCGAAGGTGACCTCGCCGACCAGTTTTGCGCTCACCCAGTTGGCGTCTGCGGCGTCAGCGTCCGGCACCTCCCGGAACGGGGAGGTCTTCCGTGGCAGGGCGTCGAGTTGCTGCCGGAGTTCCTTGAGTTCACGGGTGCTGAAGCCGCTGCCCACCCGGCCCACGTAGCGTAGCTTCGAGCCGTCCGGAATCCCCAGCAGCAGCGAACCCACGGATTCCCGGCGGCCGCCCTTGCCGGGCCGCCAGCCGCCCACCACCACTTCCTGGGTCCGTTCAACCTTGAGCTTGAGCCAGGACCGGCTGCGCTGGCCGACATAGCGCCCGTCCGTGCGCTTGGCCATGACCCCCTCGAGCCCGAGCTCGGCGGCGCTTTCCAGGATGTGCGCGACGTCGCCGTCGATCACGCCGGAGAGCTCCACCGGGGCGGCGGAAGGGCGGAAGAACTGCTCCAGCCGGCGGCGGCGCTCACTCAGCGGCTGGCGCCGCAGGTCCTGGCCGGCGTCGAACAGCAGATCGAACAGCATCAGCCGCACGGGCATGGATTCCTGCGCCCGGGCGACGTCGGCGGCCTTGCTCAGTTTCATGCGGCCCTGCAGCAGCCCGAAGTCGGGCCGGCCGGTGCGCCCGACGGCGATGATCTCGCCGTCGGCGACGAAGCCCTGTTCCGGCCAGCGGGACCGGTCCGTGAGCTCGGGGTAGCTCACCGACATGTCGATGCCGTTGCGGCTGATGAGCCGGATCTTCGTGGCGTCACCGATGACCAGTGCCCGCACTCCGTCCCACTTGAGCTCGATCTGCCAGTCCAGGTCCGGAAGGTCCGCCAGGGTCCCCGACGTGGCCAGCATCGGGCTGAATCCGGAGGCGTCGGGGGCACATTCGGCGCCGGTGCCGGTTTCCGCTCCGTCCTCGCGGCGGCCGCCGTCCCCGTCCTTATCGGCGTCGTCCGCTGCCTCGTCCGCGGTGTCGTCCTCTGTGCGGGCTGGGCGCCGCGGGCCGGGGCGGTCGTGCGGGCCGGCCGGGTCCATCAGGTGGATCAGCCACTGGTCATCGGCCTGGCCGGTGTGGATCAGGGCGAACCTGCGCGGTCCGCCGAGGCCCCCGCCCTCCGCGCCGGTCAGGGTGGCGATGACCTCCTTCCCCGCGATCCATTTCTCGCATTCGTAGTGTCCGTGGTCCCAGATGCTGACGGTCCCGGCGCCGTATTGGCCCTTGGGAATCGCACCTTCGAAGTCGGCGTAGTCCATCGGGTGGTCCTCGGTCTGGACCGCGAGGTGGTTCTTGGTTTTGCTGGTCGGGACGCCCTTGGGCAGTGCCCAGGACACCAGCACGCCGTCGCGTTCCAGCCGGAAGTCGTAGTGCAGCCGGCTGGCGTGGTGTTCCTGGATGACGAACTTCTCCCGGCGTGTCCCGCCCTTGTCCCCGGCCTGGTGCCGGTCCGCGGTGAAGGGCTCGGGAGTGCCCGCCCTGTCCCGTTTGGTGCGGTACTTTTCCAGCCGCGGGTCGGTGTCGCCGCCGTCGCCGGCCTGCTCGGGAGAGATTTCAGCCCTTCCCCCGAGCGTATGGTCAGCCGGATGGTCCGCCCGGTGGTCCGGCGCGTGCGGTGAGTGCGGCGCCGGGGTGCCGGCGCCATGCCGGCCGCCGGAAACCGGGGCGAACGGATCCTTGCCGGCCGCGACGCGCTTCATCACCTCCTGGTAGTCCAGCTGGTGCAGCGAGGGGGAGTTGAGTTCCCGCCACGTGCGCGGCGCGGCCACTGTCGGCCGGAGCCGGCCGCGCAGCGAGTACGGCACGATCGTGGTCTTGGCGGCGTTGTTCTGGCTCCAGTCCACCAGCACCTTGCCGGTGCGCAGGGCCTTTTTCATGTCGCTGACGGCCAGATCCGGGTGGTCGGCTTCGAGCGAGCGGGCCAGTTCGCGGGCGAAGTCGGAAATCTGGTCCGAACTCTGCGACCCGTCCAGGGCCGCGTAGAGGTGGATGCCCTTGCTGCCGCTCGTCACCGGCACGGGATCCAGGCCGACGTCCTGCAGGATGGTGCGGGCCAGCCGGGCCACCTCCACGCACTCCGCCAGTCCCGCGCCCTCGCCCGGGTCCAGGTCCAGCACCAGCCGGTCGGGCGGCGACGCATTGCCGTGGGAGTCAACCCGCCACTGCGGCACGTGGATCTCCAGGGCTGCGATCTGGGCCAGCCAGGTGAGGGTGGCGGGATCATTGATCAAGGGATATTGGATGGTCCGGTCCTTGTGCGTGATGGAGGCGCGGGGCACCCAGCCGGGTGTTGAATGGTCCAGGTTCTTCTGGAAGAACATCTCTCCCGGGGCGTCGGCGGTCCCGACGCCGTGGACCCAGCGCTTCCGGGTGGCCGGCCGGTTGCGGGCGGCGGGGATCAGCACGGGCGCGACGGCGGCGTAGTAGGCCAGGACGTCGGCCTTGGTGGTGCCCGTCTCCGGGTACATGATTTTTTCCAGGTTGGTGAGCACCAGTTCGCGTCCGTCCACCCGGACGCGTTCCTTACCGTTGGGCAAAACCCTTCACCTCCGCGCAACTGTGAGGTTCACTTGATCCATGAGAGCCATCTGGAAAGGCGCAATAGCGTTCGGGCTGGTCAACGTGCCGGTCAAGGTCTACAGCGCCACCGAGGACCACGACATCAGCCTGCACCAGGTCCACAACGCCGACGGCGGTCGGATCCGCTACCAGCGCCGTTGCGAGGTCTGCAGCAAGATCATCGACTACGAGGACATCGACAAGGCCTACGAGGACGATGGCCGCACGGTGGTCCTGACCCGCGACGAGCTCAAGTCCATCCCGGCGGAAAACAGCCACGAAATCGAAGTGGTCCAGTTCGTTCCGGTCGACCAGCTCGATCCCATGATGTTTGAAAAGAGCTACTACCTTGAACCCGACTCCAAGTCGCCCAAGGCCTATGTGCTGCTGCGGCGCGCCCTGGAGGACACGGACCGGGTGGCAATTGTGCAGTTCGCGCTCCGGGACAAGACGCGGCTTGGCGCGCTGAGGATTCGCGACGAGGTCCTGGTGCTGCAGTCGCTGCTGTGGGCCGATGAGGTCCGCGCGGCCAGCTTCCCGGCACTCGAGACCTCCGTCCGGATCTCGGCGCAGGAACGCGAGATGTCCGCCGCCCTGGTTGACTCGATGGCCTCCGACTTTGAGCCGGACCAGTTCACGGACGAGTACCAGGAGCAGTTGCGCCAGCTGATTGAGGCGAAGCTGGACAAAGGGGAATCGCTGGACACGGAGGAGACCTTCGGTGCCCCTGCCGAGGCCGGCGAGGGCGAAGTTATCGACCTGATGGAAGCCCTCAAGCGCAGCATCGAGAAAAAGCGCGGCGGAGGGCCGGCGGAAACCCCTGCCGGGCCATCCGGTTCTGCTGCCAAGGCCGCCCCGAAGGCTGCCGCCAGGGCGTCGGCATCCAAGTCCACTGGCACTAAATCCACAGCCACCAAGGCGGCGTCCACCCGGACTGCTTCCGCCAAGACTGCGGCGGCGGCCAAGACTGAAGCGGCTCCCAAAGCGACCGCCGCGAAGACGGCCCGAAAGGGTGCCTGAACCCGGGTGCCTGCCGGTGCCGTCGTGCACGCTAATCAGGAGTTCCGCAGGGCGGAGATGAGCTCGCTCTTCTTCTTGGCCGAATATCCCGTGAGGCCGATCTCCTTGGCGCGTGCCTTCAGCTGCGGCACGGTCCAGTCCTCGTAGTCCCCGGCCTTGCCGCCCTTGCGGCCGACTGAGGAACGGCCCCGCTTGGCGGCGGCGTTGGAGATCCTGGCGGCTTTTTGCTTGGAGGCGCCGTCCTCGAGCAGCTTCTCATAGAGCTCGGGGTCCTTGATGCTGGGGCTCTCCGAGCCTTGGGGCTCGCCCTTCTTCGTTGGCATGGCTGCGCGATCATCTCCTTCGGCCGGGAACCACTTGGGCGGCGGCCCGCGGTCGGTGCCGCCGGGGATTCCAAACTAGCCGCGCCGCCGGGCCGTGACAAGCATTTGCTAAGTTCACTGACAAAAGCGGTCACTGACGGTCCGCCGCCAGAGCAACGCGGGGTCACTTAGCGCCCAAGTTCCCCAACGGAATGGGCCGTAAGTGACCCCGCGTTGCCATTGAACGTGGCGGCAGGAAACGCGAAGGCCCGGCCGGCCCCTCATCGGGGGCGGCCGGGCCAACTGAAGCTGCCGGTGTTCCGGCGCGGGGCCGGAAGGTGAGGCTATTCGGCGTCGTGATCCGTCTCAAGGATCTGCACCAGGCGGTCGAGTGCGGCGTCGGCGCCTTCACCTTCGGCACGCAACACCACAACTTCGCCGTGCGATGCGCCAAGGCTCATCAGCGACAGGATGCTGGCGGCGTCCATTGCCTCGTCCTCGGGCTCGCCCAACCGGGCAATCGTGATCTCGAGGTTGTCGAACTCGCCTGCAGCCTCGGCGAAGATGGCGGCCGGACGGGCGTGCAGCCCGACGCGGCTGGCAATGGTGGCGTTACGTTCGGTCATTTCTGCTCCTTGAAGTCAGCTTGGGTGTTTGTCAGCTGTGAGAATCTGCTTGGAAAAAGTGTCCTGGTTCAGGCGGCTACGGGAACAGTTTCCACCGTATCAACCGGCTTCTTGACTGCCCAGCGCTTGAGCGCGATCACGGCGAAGGCACCTACGACGGTACCGACCGCAATGGCGATGCAGAACCACAGGAACGAATCGATCGCGAAGAAGACGAAGATTCCGCCATGCGGGGCCTTCGACCCCACGCCCGCCGCCATTGAGATGGCTCCGGTTACGGCGCCGCCGAGCATGCTGGCGGGGATGACGCGGAACGGGTCCGCGGCCGCGAAGGGGATGGCGCCTTCGGTGATGAAGGAGGCTCCCAGCAGCCAGGCGGCCTTGCCGTTTTCCTGCTCCGCCAGGCTGAAGAGCCTCTTGTTCAGCACGGTCGCGGCCAGTGCCATGGCCAGCGGCGGGACCATGCCGGCAGCCATGACGGCCGCCATGATCTGCCACGGTGCCTGGTTGGTGATGGAGGCTGCGCCCAGGCCGGCGACGGCGAAGGAGTAGGCAACCTTGTTGACCGGACCGCCGAGGTCGAAGCACATCATCAGGCCCAGGATGATACCCAGGGCGACGGCACTGGCGCCGGTGAGGCCGGCCAGGAAGTCGTTGAGCCCGACAGTGACCCGGGCGATGTAGGCGCCCAGGAACACGAACAACAGGCCAGACGCCGCGAGCGACGCCACGAGCGGGATGACGACCACCGGCATCAGGCCGCGCAGCCAGCGGGCCACCTTGAGCTTGCCGATCGAATGGGCCACGTAGCCGGCGATCAGGCCGCCCACGATGCCGCCGAGGAACCCGGCGCCCATGAAGACGGCGGTGGCACCGGCAACGAAACCGGGGGCGATGCCGGGCCGGTCAGCGATGGCGTAGGCAATGTAGCCGGCCAGTGCAGGCACGAGGAAGCCCAGGGACAGGGCGCCGATCTTGAAGAGCACGGAACCCAGGTACGCGCCCAGCGGGCCCCAGGCCAGTTCCGGGTATTCGGTGGGCAGGTTGAAGAGGCTGTTCTGCGCCAGGATCTTGTCCGCGAAGGCGGTGATGTCGTAGCCGCCCAAGAGGAAGCCGAGGGCGATCAGCAGGCCGCCGCCGGCCACGAACGGGATCATGTAGCTGACACCGGTCAGGAGGGCCTTCTTCAGCTTCGTGCCAATGTGCTCACTCTTTTCCTCGGCGGCCATCTCAGCCTGCTCCTCGGCGCCGAAGTGGGGCACGCGGTGGGCGTGCGGGTTATCCGCTGCGGCCAGTGCCTCGGCGACCATCTTGTCGGGTTCGTCGATGCCGCGCTTGACCGGCGCGTTGATCACCGGCATGCCGGCGAAGCGCTCCTTGCCGCGCACGTCCACGTCCACGGCGAAGATCACGGCATCGGCGGCGGCGATCACGGCGGGGTCGAGGGCCTTGGCGCCGGAGGATCCCTGGGTTTCCACCTGCAGGTCCACACCGACTTCCTTGGCCGCGGCGACGAGCGAGTCGGCGGCCATATAGGTGTGGGCGATGCCGGTGGGGCAGGCCGTCACGGCGACGAGGCGCTTGGGCCCCTTGGCCTTCGCTGCGCCGGCACCTTCACCGGTTGCGGCCGCCACGGTTGAGGCGGCGGTCGCGGATGCGGCGCCGGTCGCTTCGGCAGCGGTGTGGGCGGCCGGCTTGTCCGCCAGGGCGGCGTCGACGAGGTCGACAATTTCCGCCTCGGTGGTCGCGGCGCGCAGGCTGGCCGTGAAGTCCTTCTTGATCAGCGACCGCGCCAGCTTCGAAAGCAGCTTCAGGTGGTCCTGGTCCGCGCCCTCGGGAGCGGCGATGAAGAAGATGATGTCCGCGGGCCCGTCCTTGGCGCCGAAGTCGACCGGCTGGGACAGCCGCGCCATCGCCAGGGTGGGTTCAGTGACCGCCGTCGAGCGGCAGTGCGGGATCGCGATGCCGCCCGGGACGCCCGTGGCGGTCTTGGATTCGCGGGCGAAGGCGTCGGCGAAAAGCCCTTCGGCCTCGGTGGCGCGTCCGGTGTCAGCAACCCTGCCTGCCAGATGCCGGATCACGTCCTCGGGCGAGCTGCCCAGGTTCTGGTCGAGCTCGACCAGTTCGGTGGTAATGAGCTGTGTCACTGTCAATCCTTCCGGAGGGCCGTGATGGTTACGGCATCAGGGGTGGTTTGGTTGACTGCCGGGACAGTGGAGCCAGGCAGGGAAGCGGCGGCGGCACCATGGGCCACCGCCTGACGGAGGCAATCGACCGGGGCGGCGCCCTGGCTGGATGCGAGCAGGTATCCGGCCAGCGAGGAATCGCCGGCGCCGACAGTGCTGACCGCGGTGACCGGCGGGTGCGTGGCCAGCCACGCGCCGTCGGCCGTCACTAGAACGGCACCCTTGGAGCCGAGGGTGGCCAGTACGGCACCCACTCCGGAGCGCACGACGGCGGAGGCGGCAGCTGCTGCAGCCTCCGGGTCCGCTTCGAGCTCCTCGGCGGACTTGTTCGTGGCGAAACCGGCTGCGGCAGCCAGTTCCACCAGTTCCTCGGCGTTGGGTTTCAAGAGGTCCGGTTTTCCCGAGGTATCGCCGGAGACCGCTGCGGCGAGGGGCTCGCCGGAGGAATCGACGGCGACCCGTGGTGCGGCCTCGCCGTCGAACAGGGAACGCAGCCGCCGGGTGACGGTCGCGTAGAAGTCGGCCGGGACCCCGGGTGGGAGCGAGCCGGCCAGGACTACCCAGGCGGCGCCGCGGGCGTGGTCCAGCAGGAGGCTGATCAGGGCCTCCTGCTGGTCCTCGCTGAGGGCCGGTCCGGGTTCATTGATCTTGGTGGTGACGCCGCCGGGCTCAGTGAGGGCCACGTTGCTGCGCAGCGGCTCACCGATCGGCAGGGCCGCGAACGGAACGTCGGTCTCCCGCAGCCCGGTCAGGACAGGGTCGGCCTCGGCGCCGGGGAGAACGGCGACTGTCTTCAGCCCCGACGCGACGAGGGCGCGGGAGACGTTGACTCCTTTGCCGCCGGATTCCTGGCGGACGGAAATGGCCCGCTGAACTTCCCCGCGGAGGAGGGGGCCGGGCAGCGCCACGGTGCGGTCCAGGCTGGGGTTGGCGGTGAGGGTGACAATCACGCGACCACCACCTCCACTCCGGCTTCCGCAAGGGCGTCGGCGAGTTCCCGGCTGGGTTGCGTGTCTGTGATCACGGTGTCCAGATCTTTCAACGAGGCGAACTGGACCAGCGTTTCCGCGTCCAGCTTGGAGGAATCAGCCAGCACCACAATGCGGCGCGCTGATTGGACGAAGGCAGCCTTGACAGCGGCTTCTTCAGGATCGGGTGTGCTCAGCCCGAAGGCTGCATGGATACCGTTGGTACCGATGAAGGCGATGTCCGGGCGGATCCGGCGGGCGGCTTCCACCGTGGACTGGCCCACGGCGGCCTGGGTCAGGCCGCGGACCTTGCCGCCGAGCAGGTGCAGGGCGATCCCGGGGCCGCCCGACAGCCTGGACGCGATGGGCAGGGAGTGGGTGATGACGACGAGTTCGGCGTCGGACCCGGGGCCCGGCGCGGTGCCCTGCGCGGCAGCTCCCGCGGCCCGGGCCGACAGGAGTTCGGCGAGGGCCTCCGTGGTGGAGCCGGCGTCGATCAGGATGCTGCCGGTGAGGCCCTGGGGGATGAGGGCCAGGGCGGCCTCGGCGATCCGGGTCTTCTCGGGCTGCCGCTGGACGGTCCGCTCCAGGATGCTTTCTTCCGTGGTGCTGAACCGGTCCGGAGAGACCGCGCCGCCGTGCACCCGGCGGACGCTGCCGGAGGCTTCCAGGGCGGCGAGGTCCCGGCGGATGGTTTCGGTGGTGATACTGAAGCGCTCGGCCAGGTCAGTGACGCTGGCCCGGCCGCTGGCGTAGATGAGCCCCACGATCAGCTGCTGGCGTTCTTCGGCGAACACTTACCCTCCATTGCGTACTGCGTCTGTCCTGGTTCTTGCTGGCTGTAGTGCTGGAAATGCGCCCTGGCCGCTTCGGTGACTCCCGTCACATGAAGTGGAATTGTTTGACTTTATCTTTGTTCTTGTTGGTTTGTCAATGAAAAACCACATGAACGCAGAAAGGGTGCCTTTGCCACGGGACATGTCCAGTGGTCGGGCCGGCGCCGCGGGGCATGTCCAGTGGTCGGGCCGGGGAGTGGGCATTTGGGGGTTATGTCCATGGTCCGCCGCGGGCGCTGGGCATGTGCTGCGGTTCAGGTGGTTGCGGGCCGGGCGCCGGGGGGCATGTCCAGTGGTCGGGCCGGGGAGTGGGCATTTGGGGGTTATGTCCATGGGCCGGCCCGCGGGCTGGGCATGTGCCACGGTTGTGCGCGGGTGGGCCACATGACGGAAGCCGGGCCCGACCTTGAGGTCCGGCCCGGCTTCCGGGTCGTTGGGTTCCGCGCCGCGCAGTGGGTGCGGGGAAATCTCAGATGCCTGCGTCGCGGCTCTCATTGCGGGTGATGGTCTCGCCGGTGTTGGGGTCCACTACCGTGCGGCTTTCGCTGACCCGGCGCGTGCGGCCGCGTCCGGGGCCGGCGAGGACGAGTGAAGCGATGAGTCCAATCACGCCGACCGCCATCAGGATGTAGCCGATCATGGCCTGGTTTACGTTGGGGATCAGCCCCGGGGCGACGGCCCAGGCGAGGATGGCGCCGATGGCGATGAGGAAGATTGCGGAACCGATTCTCATAACGTGCTCCTTGATGCCCGGGACGGGCCGATGATGGTAAGCATGCTGTCCAGCGTCACGCTACAACCCCGCCACGGCTGTTTCAATGAAGCGCCCTCCGCCCCGCGGGGAAATTTTCGCGCCGGTTTCGGCCAGCCGCGCCCTTTTCGGACGGATGCGCCACCGATCCGGGGTGCGGAGGTCCGATTCCGCGGCGGAAACCGCGCAGCACCAACGGGCGCGGGGCCGAGCGTGCGGCGGTGCTGGATAGGCTGGGCCAATGGAGACGGTGATCTGGTCAAAACCCGAGCATGAACGCGGCGGCACCCCGCTGCTGGTGATGCTGCACGGCTACGGTACGGACGAATTCCGTATGTCCAAGCTGTTCGCTTCCCTGCCGTCCGAGTTCAGCTGCGCCGCACTGCGTGGACCGAAGGACATTGGAGACCACTACGGCTGGTTCCTGCTGGACTATTTCCTCACCCATGACTTTGCCGACGTCATCGCCTCCACGAACGCGGTCTTCGCCTGGATCGAGACGGTCAAAGCCCGGCACAGCAGCGTCAGCCTGTTCGGATTTTCGCAGGGGATGGCCATGGCCAGCACGCTCCTGCGGCTCCGGCCGGAACAATTCCGCGCAGCTGTGGGGCTCTCGGGCTTTGTCCTGGACAACGAACTCCTGGCCATGAGCGAATCCTTCACTGCCCGGCCGCCGTTCTTTTGGGGCCGGGACAAGGGCGACGTCGTCATTAACGACGCAGCCACCGAGCACACCGAGGCGTGGCTGAACCGGAACACCCAGCTCACGGCCAGGACCTATCCGGGCATGGGCCACACGATCTCGAAGGCAGAACTCGTGGACGTCAGCGCGTTCCTGCGGCACTACGTCCTGCGCTGACCGGGTGTAGACAGAGGTGATGACCGGGCACTGACCCGGCGCCGGGGACCCGCGCCAACCCGCGCCAATCCCGCAGCCGAAACCCCGGATCATCCACTTGCATGCCAAATATGTAAGCGCTTACAATCGACCTCGGCCATGAACACCGGGCCTACGACTTCAGGGGGAAGAAAGGGCTGAGCCCGTGCCGCAGGCCAACTCCCCGCGCGTCAGGATCCAGGACGTCGCCGCGCTCTCCGGGCTCTCCATCTGCACCGTCTCCCGTGCCCTCCGGCAGCTTCCCAACATCTCAGCACAGGCCAAGGCAAGGGTCAGTGACGCGGCGGCCCAGCTCGGCTACAAAGCCTCCTCCGCGGCATCCCGGCTGGCCGGCGGCAACACCGGCTCGGTGGCCATCATCGCCCCGACGGCCACGGCATGGTTCTTTGCCCGGGCCGTGGAAGCGGCCGAGGAAGTCTTCGCCGACAGCGGCTATGACACGGTGCTGATCAGCCTCCGGAACCGGCCCAGCGTGAAGCGGAACCTCTTTGGCGACCTCGCCGGCCTGGCGCAGCGGGTGGATGGGGTACTGCTGTTCAACATCGCCCTGGATGAGGCCGAAACGGCCGCGCTCGCCGGGTCGGGCCTCGCCGTGGCCAGCGTGGGGATGCACGGCGTGCTGTGGGACAACGTGGGCATCGACAACGCCGAAGCCGCCCGCACCGCCACGAACCACCTGCTGGACCTGGGCCACCGGAACATTGCCATCCTTTCCGGCAGCGAAACCGGCGAACCCTCCCTCGTGACCGCCAGCGAGCGGCGGCGGGGCTTCGAGCAGGCCCTGGCCGGCCACGGCCTCGCCGTCGATCCGGACCTCGTGCTCGACGCCGGCTCCAGCATCGAAGGCGGCCGGCTGGCCATGGTGGAGCTCGTGGAAAACCGCAGGATGCCGTCCGCGATCTTCGCCGGTTGCGACGAGGCAGCCTTCGGCGCGCTCATGGCAATGCGGGAGTTCGGTTTGTCAGCGCCGGAAAACGTGTCCATCATAGGAATAGACGATCATCAGATGAGTTGGTTCCTGGGCCTGACCACAATTGCCCAGCCAGTTGCCGACCAGGGCGCGTTGGCGGCCAACCTGCTGATTGACAGACTTCATCGCTCAGGACTTCCCAATCCGCCGCCTGCCAGTCCGCCGTCGAACCATCTGATGGACACCAAATTGGTAGAGCGCACCAGCACGCGCCGGCGCTGATCCGGACGGTGTCCGCCGCCGGAACGGCCCCCAAGCAGAGCAGCCCTGAGCTGACTGCCCCAGACCATCACTTTGACCAGACCGTCCTGCCTGCCCGTTGTCTGAAAGGACCTCGCCTCATGACTGTAGTTCCCGATACCTCCGGCCTCGCCGGTGCGCTCTCCGGTGCATCCGCCATCCTTTTTGACCTCGACGGCGTCCTGACCCCCACCGCTGTGGTGCACGAGCACGCCTGGAAGCAGCTCTTCGACGGCTTCCTGGCCTCGGTCCCCGGGGCCGCGCCGTACCGTGAGAGCGACTACTTCGACCACATCGACGGCAAGCCGCGGTTCGACGGCGTCCGGGACTTCCTGGCCTCCCGCGGGATTGTGCTGCCCGAGGGCCCGGCGGACGACGAGCCCGCGCATGACACCGTCCACGGCCTCGGCAACCGCAAGAACAAGGTCTTCAACGACATCGTCGAGGCCGGCGGAGTCCAGCCCTACGAGGGCTCCGTCCGGCTGGTTGAGGCCGCGCTGGCCCGCGGGCTCAAGCTCGCCGTCGTATCATCTTCCCGCAACGCCCCTGCCGTGCTGAAGGCCGCCGGCCTGTCCGATTACTTCCCGGTGGTGGTCGACGGCGTCGTCGCCGTCGCCGAGGGGCTGCCCGGCAAGCCCAGCCCGGCCACCTACGAATACGCCGCGCGGCTTCTGGGCCTGCCGAGCCAGGAGTGCGTTGTGGTGGAGGACGCCGTCTCCGGCGTCCAGGCCGGCAGCGCGGGAGACTTCCGCTCGGTGATCGGCGTCGACCGCGGCGCCGGCCGGCAGACCCTGCTCGACGCCGGCGCCACGGTCGTGGTCAACGACCTCGCCGAACTGCTCTAGCCCGGCCCGCTCACCCCACCGCCCCGCCCACTGCCCACTCCCGCCGAAGGAATCCCCTAAACCATGGCTCTCATCACCTCGGACCGCGCCCGGTTCCCCAACGATCCCTGGCAGCTGGTCGAGACCGTCCACCTCCCCGGCAATGCCGGCACCCTGGAGACCCTGTTCAGCCTCGGCAACGGGCACCTGGGCATCCGCGGCGCGCACTGGGGTGCCGCGGACGCCGAACTTCCGGGCAGCTTCATCAACGGCTTCCACGAGACGTGGGACATCAAGCACGCCGAAAACGCGTACGGCTTCGCCCGCACCGGCCAGCGGATCCTCTATGTCCCGGATGCCAACAACTTCACCGTCATCATCGACGGCGAGCCGCTGAGCCTGGATGAGTCCACTGTGCTGGACTACCGCCGCTCGGTGGACTTCGCCACGGGTATCTACGAGTGCCGGATCACCTGGCAGTGCCGTTCCGGTGCGACCGTGACCACCACCGAACGGCGCGCCGTCGGCTACGCATCCCGCGGCGCGCTGGGCATCAGCCTCGAGGTGGCGGCCGACCGGGATATCTCCGCGGACGTCACGTCCTCGGTCATCAACCGCCAGGACCAGCCGGTGGAGGACCACTCCGCCCATGATCCGCGCCGCGCCGGCCGCCACGCCGGGCGGGTGCTGCTGCCCCTGCGGCTTGACGGCGGGGACGGCTCCCTGCGCCTGTCCTGGGAAGCCTCGGAATCCAAGCAGCGGCTCGGGATGGCCGTGGATCACTGGACCTCGGCCGGCGTGCAGCCGTTCGATACCCAGGTGGACCAGGACGACAGCAGCGTCCGCTATGTGCTCGCCGTCAGCGCGGACGCACCGTTCGTGCTGGAGAAGAGCGTCAGCTACGCCGTGGGCCAGGCCGCCGAGGACCTCGCCGACAGCGCCGAAGCCAGCCTCAAACCGGTCAGCGAGATCTTCGCCCAGAGCGAGGACCACTACCGCGACTACTGGAGCACGAGCGACATTGTCCTGGCGGGCCAGACCGAGCTCCAGCAGGGCGTGCGCTGGAACCTCTTCCAGCTCGCGCAGGCCACGGCCTGCGCCGATGTGGCCGGCATCCCGGCCAAGGGCGTGTCCGGCTCCGGCTACGACGGCCACTACTTCTGGGACCAGGAGGTGTACCTGCTGCCCTACCTGACCTACACCAACCCGGGCAACGCCCGCCAGGTCCTGGAATTCCGGCACGACCTCCTGCCGGAGGCGAAGATCCGCGCCAAGGAGCTCAGCGTTGACGGCGCCCTCTTCCCCTGGCGCACCATCAACGGACTCGAGGCCAGCGCCTACTACGCGGCCGGCACCGCGCAGTTCCACATCGCCGCCGCGATCGCCTTCGCGACCAACCGGTACATCTGGGCCAGCGGGGACACCGAGTTCCAGGCCACCCTGGGCTCCGATCTGCTGATCGAGACCGCCCGGATGTGGGTCTCGCTCGGCTTCTTCGGCAAGGACGGGTTGTTCCACATCCACGGCGTCACAGGCCCTGACGAGTACACCGCCGTCGTCAACGACAACCTGTACACAAACGTCATGGCGCGCTTCAACCTGCGCGCCGCGGCGGCGCTGGACCACCCCGAGATCGACGACGCAGAACGCCAGCTCTGGGAGCAGGCCGCCAACCGCATGCAGCTGCCCTACGACGAGGACCTCCAGGTCCACTCCCAGGACAACGACTTCATGACCCTGGAACCGTGGGACTGGACCACGCCCCGGTCCAAGTACCCGCTCCTGCTGCACTTCCACCCGCTGGTGATTTACCGGCACCAGGTCCTGAAGCAGGCCGACACCGTGCTGGCCATGTTCCTGCAGTGGCAGGACTTCACCGCCGAGGAAAAGCGCCGCGCCTTCGATTTCTACGACCCCATCACCACCGGCGACTCCACGCTGTCCGCCTGCGTCCAGGGCATCATGGCGGCCGAGGTCGGCTACGGCAAGGCCGCGCTGGACCACTTCACCCACGCCCTGTTCATCGACCTCGACGACACCCACGGCAACACGATCGACGGCGTCCACATCGCCTCCACCGGCGGGGTGTGGAGTTCGCTGGTCAGCGGCTTCGCCGGGCTGCGGGACCAGGGTGCGGTACCGTACTTCGATCCGCGGCTGCCTGCCGAATGGGACGGACTCGAGTTCCATCTGAAGATCCAGGGCAGGCTCCTGCACGTCGGGCTCGAGCAGGATTCGATCAGCCTGACCGTCCGTGACGGCGCGCCGCTGCAGGTCGACGTGCGCGGGGAACTGCTCACGGTCGATGGCGGCCCGGTCCGGGTCCCGCTGGCGCCCGTCACCGCCCCGGAACCGACCATCTTCCCCAGCGGCCTTCCGACGTCGTCGATCCCGGTGGTGCGCGCCGCAGTCTGAGCCGCCGCCGAAGCAACGCGGGGTCACTTACAGCCCAAAATCCCCCCGAACATGGGCTCTAGGTGACCCCGCGTTGCTCTGGGCCGGGCTGCCCGGACCCGGAGGATTCGCCAGGGGCCGTGGCATCCGCGAAGTCGTCACCGTCGGCGAGCGGGTGGGCCAGTTCATCGGCCGGCATCCGCGCCACCACCATCGCGACGACGGCCATCACCGGGCACACGGTCCCGGCGACGAGGAAGATCAGCCACAGCGGCAACACCTCGGCGGCCGGGCCGGCCAGTGCCATGGAGACCGGCATGAGGGCCAGGGACACGAAGAAGTCCAGGCTCGAGACGCGGCCGAGCAGATGCGGCGGCACCCGGCGCTGGAGCAAGGTTCCCCAGATCACCATGCCCACGCCGCCGGTGGCGCCGAAGATGAAAAGGGCGGCCGCCACGGCCCAGAAACTGTCCATGATTCCGACGGCGGCGATCGGCAGGCTTCCCGCGCCCCAAGACACCATCATCACGGTGAGGTAGCGGCGCGGAAGGGGAAAAGAAGCCGTGGCCAGCGAGGCTGCGGCGCCGCCCACGCCCATGATGGCGAGCAGGAAGCCGAACATGCGCGCGTCCCCGCCGAGCTGGTCCCGGACCACGAACGGGACCAGGACCTCGATGGGGCCGATCAGGAACAGCACCGAAATGCACGCCCAGAGCAGGGTCCACAGCAGCCAGGGCGTCCGGACGGTGTAGCTGACGCCCTCGCGGAGGTCGTGGCGCAGGGACGTCTTGGCCCGTTGGCTTTGTCCATCCTGGACTTCCGCCCCTGCCGCGGGCTGGCGGTGGAGGAGGTTCAAAATGGCGAAGGCCAGCAGGTGGCAGGCCGCAACACCGGTGACGGCGTAGGCAGGGGACAGGGCCGCCACCAGGATGCCCGCCACGGCCGGTCCGGCGGCCTGCTGCAACAGCGGCCGCATGGTCCCCTCCAGGCCGTTGGCCGCGAGCAGGTCCTCGGGCGGCAGGATCCGCGGCAGGATGGCGGAGTAGGCGGGGAAGAAGAACGCGGCCCCGACGCCGAGCACGAAGGCCCCCAGCGCCAGATGCCACAGCTCGAGCAAGCCGGCCATGGCAAGCCCGCTGACAGTGGCAACGACGGCGAGGTTGGCGCCCTCGACCGCGATGATCAGGAGCCGCTGGGGTACGCGGTCCGCGGCGATGCCCCCGGCCAGCAGAAACGTCACCAGCCCGACGCTGCCCGCCGCGGCCACGACCGAGAGCTCCAGCGGTCCGCCGCCCAGGTGGATCACCTCGTAGACCATCGCGACGGCCCACATCCCGGAACCGAAGATGGAGATGGCCAGCGCCGTGATCAGCACGCGGTACTCCCGGTGCGCGAAGGGGCGGAGGGCTCGCAGGGCGGGCATGGGCCCAGTCTAGTAGCCAGCCGCGCGGCCGGGCTGGAACACTCCGGGGTCCATCGGCGACCCGCCTGCCGGGCCGTGCCCTAGTGTTAAGTGAACTTACTTTTTTGGTTCCGACGAGAGGCGATCATGGCCAAGCGCAGCAACCCGGCAATGAAGGTTGCCCAGCAAACAGCCCACAGTGCGATGTTCGACGCCGCCGGCCGGCCCCGGCCCGGACTCCACAAGGTGCTCCTGCGGGCGGTCGAAGTCCAGCGGCCCCTGGTGCTGGCCAATATCCGCAGGCTCCAGCGCAGGAACCCGCAGGCCACGGCGGCCCAGCTCGCCGCCATCCTGGAGCGCGACTACCTGCTCGCCGTCACCGGCGGCGGTGCGCTGGTCGGCGGGGCGGCGGTGATTCCGGGCGTCGGAACAGCGGCGGCACTCGGTCTTTCGGCCGCCGCGGCCGTCGGGTTCCTCGAAGCCACCGCCCTGTATTCCACGGCGCTTGCTGAACTGCACGGCGTCCGGATGGTGGATCCGGACAGGGCCAGCACCCTGGTGATGGCGATCATGCTGGGCGAGGAAGGCACACAGCTGCTGAGCTCGCTGAGCGGGCAAGCGGCGGGACGGGGCAGGGGGCCGTCGCAGGCCTGGACTACGGCCTTCACCCGGAGCATGCCCCTCGCCGGCTTCGGTACCGTGCGGGCCAAGATCCAGACGATGTTCCTGCGCTCCCTGCTCAAGACCCAGGGCACTGCCCTGCTTGGCCGTGCCCTGCCCTTCGGCGTCGGCGCGGTCGTCGGCGGAGTCGGCAACCGTGTGATGGGCCGCGCCGTCGTCGCGAACGCCAAGGAAGCGTTCGGGCCCCTCCCGGACACGATCCCGGGCGAACTGCAGGCCCTGGCGGACACCACCGGGCCGGCCGCGCTCTACGACACGTCCCTGGACGCGCAGCCGGATTCAGCCCCGGACAGCGGCACTCAGGGCGGCGGCACCCCAGGCAGCGGCGCGCCGAAGACTTCAAGGAAGGACGGCGGCACGTTTTGGATCTGAACACTGACCTGGGGGAGTCCTTCGGGACCTGGACCAAGGGCGACGACGCCGCGATGTTTCCGCTGGTCACAAGCGCCAGCGTGGCCTGCGGAATGCACGCCGGCGACCCCGTGACCATGCTGGACACCTGCCGGGCGGCGTACGAACTCGACGTCAACGTCGGCGCCCACATCGGTTACCCGGACCTGGCCGGCTTCGGCCTGCGCTCGCTGGACATGACCTTTGACGATCTCTTCGGCGCCGTCCTCTACCAGCTCGGAGCGCTCGACGGCGTCGCCCATGCCGTGGGCGCCTCGGTGGACTACGTCAAGCTGCACGGGGCGCTCTACGACCGGACCGTGCATGACGCCGAGCAGGCCTCCGCCGTGATCGCCGCCATCCAGGCCTACGATCCCGGACTGCCCGTCCTCGGCTTCCCCGGCTCAGCCCTGCTGGAAATCGCCAAGGAAGCCGGGCACCCCGTTTTCTCCGAGGCCTTCGCGGACCGCGCCTACTTCCCCGACGGCACTCTCGTGCCGCGCACGGAGGAAGGGGCCGTGATCCTCGACGCCGGACAGGTTGCCGAGCGGGCGGTCAGGCTCGCCACGAAGGGCGAAATCGAGGCCGTCGACGGCACCGTGCTCCGGATCGAGCCGCACTCGCTGTGCCTGCGGGCGGACACGCCCGGCTCCGTTGCCACGGCGGCGGCAATCCGTGTGGCGCTGGAGGCCGCCGGCGTCGAGCTGGAGAGCTTCGCCTGAACCGCGGGCACTGAACAGCCGTGCCGGCCGGGCCGCCCCGGCAACCGCGGGCCCGGGGCGGCCCCAGTGTCCTAAGGCCCTATCCGGCCCGGAATGTGCCCCTTAGCTTGAGGGCATGACTGCCGGAGGCGCCGCGGGGTTGGACGGACCCGCCTCGGATGCAATGTTGAAGCTGGGCCGATTCTTTACGAAATGGGACCAGACCGAGGACGGCAGGGCGGTGTTCCGCGAGGGTGGCCGCAAGGGCGACATCTTTTACCGGGACCGCTGGAGCCACGACAAGGTGGTCCGGTCCACGCACGGGGTGAACTGCACCGGCTCCTGCTCCTGGAAGGTGTACGTCAAGGACGGCATCATCACATGGGAATCCCAGCAGACCGACTACCCCTCCGTGGGCCCGGACAGCCCGGAATACGAGCCGCGGGGCTGCCCGCGCGGCGCGGCCTTCTCCTGGTACACCTATTCGCCCACCCGGGTGCGTTTTCCGTATGCGCGGGGCGTCCTCGTCGAGATGTACCGCGAGGCCAAGGCCCGGCTGGGTGACCCGGTGCTGGCCTTTGCCGACGTCGTGGGCGACCCTGAGCGGCGCCGCCGCTACCAGCAGGCCCGCGGCAAGGGCGGCCTGGTGCGTATCTCCTGGCAGGAGGCGATCGAAATCGCCGCCGCCGCGCACGTGAACACCATCAAGGCCTACGGCCCGGACCGCTGTGCCGGTTTCTCGCCCATCCCCGCGATGTCCATGGTCTCGCACGCCGTGGGGACCCGCTTCATCCAGCTGATCGGCGGGGTGATGACGTCCTTCTACGACTGGTACGCCGACCTCCCCGTGGCCAGCCCGCAGGTTTTCGGGGACCAGACCGACGTCCCGGAATCGGGGGACTGGTGGGACGCCCGGTATCTGATGATGTGGGGCTCCAACGTCCCCGTGACCCGCACGCCGGACGCGCACTGGATGGCCGAGGTGCGCTACCGCGGCACCAAGGTGGTCACGGTCAGCCCGGACTACGCGGACAACACAAAATTCGCCGACGAATGGCTCCCCGCACAGGCCGGAACCGACGCCGCCCTGGCCATGGCGATGGGGCACGTCATGCTCAGGGAATTCTTTGTCGAGCGTGAGGTGCCGTTCTTCGCCGACTACGTCCGCCAGTACACCGACCTGCCGTTCCTGGTCCGGCTCGAACGGCGCGACGACGGCTCCCTGACCCCGGCCAAGTTCCTCACCGCCCGGGACCTCCCGGCCGCTGCCGGGGCCGAGGATGCGGCGTTCCGCACCGTCCTGTTCGACAAGAAGACCGGGCTGCCGGCGGTCCCCAACGGCTCCCTGGGCTTTCGCTACTCAGACAGCGGCGAGGGCAAGTGGAACCTGGACCTCGAGGGGATTGAACCGGCCCTGTCGCTCCGCGAGGTTTCCGGGGAAAGCGCGGAGATCCTGCTGCCGTGCTTCGAGGACGCCGGCGGGGACGGCAGCGTGCTCCGGCGCGGCGTGCCCGTCCTGGAGGTGGAAGGCCAGCTGGTCACCACCGTCTTCGACCTGATGCTGGCCCAGTACGGCGTCGGCCGCGACGGGCTCCCGGGGGACTGGGCCGCCGGCTACCAGGACGCCGCGACACCCTACACGCCGGCCTGGCAGGAGGAGATCACCTCCGTCCCGGCGCAGGCCTGCATCCGGGTGGCCCGCGAATTCGCCCGCAACGCCGAACAGTCCAAGGGCCGGTCCATGATCATCATGGGTGCCGGGATCTGCCAGTGGTTCCATGGCGACACCACCTACCGGGCGGTGCTGGCCCTGGTGATGCTGACCGGCTGCATGGGCCGCAACGGCGGCGGCTGGGCGCACTACGTCGGCCAGGAAAAGACCCGGCCGGTCACCGGCTGGCTGTCGCTGGCCAATGCCCTGGACTGGTCCCGGCCGCCGCGGACCATGATCGGCACCGGCTACTGGTACATGCACACGGACCAGTGGCGGCAGGACGGTTACTCCGCGGATGCGCTGAAGTCCCCGCTCTCCACCGGGGCCCTGGACGGCATGCACACCGCGGACGCGCTCGCCCAGTCCGCCCGGCTCGGCTGGATGCCGTTTTACCCGCAGTTCGACCGGAACCCGCTGGACCTCGCGGACGAGGCCGAGGCGGCCGTCGCCGCCGGCACCGCGACGAACGCCGCCGGCTACATCGCCGATGCCCTGAAGAGCCGCACCCTGAACCCGGCGATCGAGGACGTGGACGCCCCGGAAAACTGGCCGCGGACCCTCGTGCTGTGGCGCTCGAACCTGTTCGGCTCCTCCGCCAAGGGCAACGAATACTTCCTGCGGAACCTGCTGGGAACCCACAACAATGTCCTCGGCGAGGACCACGCCGAAGGCCTCAAACCCCGGGACGTGAAATGGCACGACCAGGCGCCCGAAGGGAAACTGGACCTGCTGGTCTCCGCGGACTTCCGGATGACCTCCACCACGCTCCTGTCCGACGTCGTCTTCCCGGCCGCCACCTGGTACGAGAAGCACGACCTGTCCTCCACCGACATGCACCCGTTCGTGCACGCCTTCACCCCGGCGATCGACCCGCCCTGGGAGACCAAAACGGACTTCGACATGTTCCACCTGCTGGCCCAGGAGTTCTCCCGGCAGGCCAAAACCCACCTCGGCGTGCGCCGGGACCTCGTGAGCGTGCCGCTGCAGCACGACACCCCCGGCCAGCTCGCCCAGCCCGGCGGGATCGTCCGCGACTGGCGGGACACGTCCATCCCCGCGGTCCCCGGGCAGAACATGCCCATCTTTTCCGTCGTGGAGCGGGACTACACCGCCATCGCGGACAAGCTCGCCGCCGTCGGGCCGCTGGCCGACAAACTGGGCTTCACGGTCAAGAACGTCACCTACAAACTCGCTGGAGCGTTGGACCGGCTCGGCCGCTCCAACGGGGTGATGCTGGGCGGAGCCGCGGACGGACGCCCCGCGATCGACACCGACGCGAAAATGGCCGAGGCCATCCTGGCGTTCTCCGGCACCACCAACGGCGCGCTGTCGGTGCAGGGCTTCAAGGACCTGGAACTCCGCACCGGGCGGAAACTGGCGGACCTGGCCGAGGGGTCCGAGGAAAAATTCATCACCTTCGCCCAGACCCAGGCGGGACCGGTCCCGGTGATCACCTCCCCGGAATGGTCCGGCTCCGAAACGGGCGGGCGGCGCTACGCCCCGTTCACCATCAACGTCGAAAGGCTCAAGCCCTTCCACACCCTGACCGGCCGGATGCACTTCTTCCTCGACCACGACTGGATCCGGGACATCGGCGAGGCGCTGCCGATCTACCGGCCGCCGCTGGACATGCACAAGCTCTTCGGCGAACCCCGACTCGGCCAGGACGGGGCCATGGAGGTGGTGGTCCGCTACCTGACCCCGCACTCCAAATGGTCCATCCACTCCGAATACCAGGACAACCTGCTAATGCTCTCGCTCTCCCGCGGCGGGCCGACGGTCTGGATGAGCCCCGCCGACGCGGCGGCCATCGAAGTGCAGGACAACGACTGGGTGGAGTGCCTGAACATCAACGGCGTCCTGGTGGCCCGGGCGATTGTCAGCCACCGGATGCCGGCCGGCGTGGTCTACGTCCACCACGCGCAGGAACGCACCATCGACGTGCCGAAGTCCGAGGCCACCGGGCGGCGCGGCGGCATCCACAACTCCGTGACCCGGCTGCTGGTCAAACCCTCGCACCTGATCGGCGGCTACGCCCAGCTGTCCTACGCGTTCAACTACCTCGGCCCCACCGGAAACCAGCGCGACATGGTGGCAACCGTCCGGCGTCGTTCCCAGGAGGTGCAGTACTGATGCGTGTCATGGCTCAAATGGGCATGGTCATGAACCTGGACAAATGCATCGGCTGCCACACCTGTTCCGTGACCTGCAAGCAGGCCTGGACCAACCGTGCGGGCACCGAATACGTCTGGTTCAACAACGTCGAAACCCGCCCCGGCCAGGGCTATCCGCGCCGCTACGAAGACCAGGAGAAGTGGCACGGCGGCTGGGCGCTGAACAAGCACGGCAAACTGGTGCTCAAAGCCGGCGGCCGGGTCAAGAAGCTCTGCGGGATCTTCGCCAGCCCGGTCCAGCCCGAGCTCAAGGACTACTACGAGCCCTGGACCTACGACTACAAAACCCTCGTTGACGCGCCCCTGGGTGATGACTTCCCGGTGGCCCGGCCCAAGTCCCTGATCACCGGTGAGGACACCAAGATCACCTGGTCCGCGAACTGGGATGACGACCTCGGCGGCTCCACCGAGAACGGCCACCTGGACCCGATCGTGGAGAAGGTCCGGCGGGAATCCGAGGACAAGATCAAGTTCGCCTACGAACAAACCTTCATGTTCTACCTGCCGCGGATCTGCGAGCACTGCCTGAACCCGTCCTGCATGGCTTCCTGCCCTTCCGGCGCGATCTACAAGCGGGTGGAGGACGGGATTGTGCTGGTGGACCAGGACAAGTGCCGCGGCTGGCGCCAGTGCGTCACCGGCTGCCCCTACAAGAAGATCTACTTCAACCACAAGACCGGCAAAGCCGAGAAGTGCACCTTCTGCTACCCGCGGGTGGAGGTGGGGCTCCCGACCGTCTGCTCGGAGACCTGCGTGGGCCGGTTGCGGTACCTGGGGCTGTTTCTGTACGACGCCGACGCCGTCACCGCGGCGGCCTCGGTCACGGACCCGCAGGAACTCTACGACGCCCAGATGGACGTCCTGCTGGACCCGCACGACCCCGCCGTCCAGGCAGAGGCCCGGGCCCAGGGCATCCCGGAGGACTGGATCGACGCCGCCGGGCGCTCGCCGGTCTACGCCCTGGCCAAGGTCTACAAGGTGGCGCTGCCGCTGCACCCGGAATACCGGACCATGCCGATGGTCTGGTACGTGCCGCCGCTCTCACCCGTGGTGGACCTGCTGCGCGACCAGGGGCACGACGGCGAGGACGCCGGCAACCTCTTCGGCGCCATCGACGCGCTGCGCATCCCGGTGGAGTACCTCGCGGAACTCTTCACCGCCGGCGACGCGGACCGGGTCACCGCGGTGCTGAAGAAGCTCGCGGCCATGCGCTCCTTCATGCGCGGCATCAGCCTCGGCAACGACCCGGACGACGCCATCCCGGAGGCCGTGGGGATGGACAGCCAGAGCATGTACGAGATGTACCGGCTGATGGCGATCGCGAAGTACGAGGAGCGCTATGTCATCCCGAAGGCCCACGTGGAGCAGGCGCACGATCTCG
Source organism: Arthrobacter sp. 131MFCol6.1 (assembly GCF_000374925.1). GTDB lineage: Bacteria > Actinomycetota > Actinomycetes > Actinomycetales > Micrococcaceae > Arthrobacter. The sequence continues at coordinate 47,312 of NZ_KB895547.1, read as the reverse complement.
AGGAGATGGGCTGTTCGCTCGATTTCGAGGGCGGGCCGGGCATGCAGGATACGGCCCACTTCGGCGAAGCCAGCGGCCGGCCCGTCCCCGTGGCGGTGGAAACCTTCAACGCCCTCCGGGACCGGCAGACCTCCGGCTCCGCACCCGGCGAAACCACCCTGCGCGGCAGGGTGAACCTGCTGAACTGGGACGGCACGGGCGCACCCTCCGGGATCTTTCCGGAGAAGGCGCCTCCGGAAAAACCGCCGCCGCCGAAACCGGCGGGGTCCGTGGACTCCCCTCCGGCGGGGGAGCAGCCATGACCCGCCGCCAGCAGGTCCTCTACCTCGCCGCGGCCTGGTGCCTGTCCTACCCGGACGAGGAACTGACCGGCCGGGTCCCGCTGATGCGGGCGGCGCTGGCCGAGTTCCCCGGCGCCACGGCGGACTTCGTGGAGGTCCTGGACCAGCTGGAGTCCACGCCGCCGATCCAGCTCCAGTCCCAGTATGTGCGCGAGTTCGACCTCGGAAAGCGCCACGCCCTGCACCTGTCCTACTGGACGGACGGGGACACCCGGCGCCGCGGCGAGGTTCTGGGCAACTTCAAGAAGACCTACCGGCAAAGCGACATCCTGGTGGACACCCACGGCGAACTGCCCGACTACCTCCCGATGGTCCTCGAATACGCCGCGCTGGTGGACCTCGCCGCCGGCCGCGGGCTGCTGACGCGCTTCCGGGCCAGCCTGGAGATGCTCCGCTTCGGGCTGCTCCGGGACGGGCTGCCGCACGCCCGGATCCTGCAGGCCGTCTGCGCCACACTGCCCGGGAAATCCCCGGCGGACGAGCAGGCCGTCATGCGGATGGCCGGCTACGGCCCGCCCACCGAGGCCGTGGGCCTGGACCCCTACGATCCGCGCCTGCTGCCGGTGAAGGGGGCCTGACCATGCTGGCATTCGAAGCGGAACCCGGATCCGCCGTCGGACTCTCTGCACTGGACATCGTGCTGTGGGGCGTGCTGCCGTACGTCATGGTGGTGGTCCTTGTCGGCGGACTCGTCTGGCGCTACAAATACGACCAGTTCGGCTGGACCACGAGGTCCTCCCAGCTCTATGAGTCCAAACTGCTGAGGATCGCGTCCCCGTTATTCCATTTCGGCCTGCTCGCCGTGATCGCGGGTCACTTCTTTGGCCTGGTCATCCCGATGGCATGGACCCAGGCGGCCGGGATGAGCCAGGAGTTCTACCACTTCAACGCCCTGCTGGTCGGCGGGATCGCCGGGGTGGGAACGCTGGGCGGGATCCTCCTGCTGATCTACCGCCGCCGGACCACCGGACCGGTCTTCATGGCCACCACCGGGAATGACAAGACCATGTACGTGGTGCTCACCGCGGCCATTGTGTTCGGGCTGTGGACCACGCTTGCCAGTGTCTTCGAGGGCGAGCACGGGCACAACTACCGCGAGACCGTGGCCCCGTGGTTCAGATCCCTGTTCATTTTCCAGCCCGACATCGCCGACATGGCCGCGGCGCCCTTTTCCTTCCACCTGCACACCCTCGTGGGCATGGCACTGTTCGTGATCTGGCCGTTCACCCGGCTGGTCCACGCCTTTACGGCCCCGTTCCACTACCTCTTCCGCCCCTACATCGTCTACCGCTCCCGGGACCGGGACACCGGCGGTGCCGGGGCCAAAGGCACAGCCGGCGCTGCCGGCGCCCGGAGCTCCACGGCCGGCGCGCGGCGGGGCTGGTCCGCCGTCGGAACCCGTGACCGGGACACCAGGAACCGGTGACTCCGTGCCATAGCCGAAGGAGCGTTACTGAACTGCGTTGCTGAAACGAGGAAGGAGACCACCGTGGCCGGAGCAGTGTCCCCGCCCGTCGCCGCCCCTGCGGGCCGGGCGCTCAACCTGACGCTCGCCACCTCGACCTCCGTGGTGTGCTTCTGGGCCTGGAACTCCATCGCCACGCTGAGCGCGTACTACACCCAGCACTTGCACCTCAATCCGGCCACCACTGGCGTGCTCGTGGCCATGCCCGTCTTCGTCGGCTCCCTGGGGCGGATCGTCGTCGGCACCTTGACGGACAAGTATGGCGGCCGCGCCATGTTCACTTTTGTCCTGCTGGCCTCCATCGTCCCGATCCTGCTGGTGGCCGTCGGCGGCAGCCTCGACTCCTTCGCCCTGGTGCTGGGTGCCGGCGTGCTGCTGGGGGTCGCCGGAACCGTCTTCGCCGTCGGGATCCCCTTCGTCAGCGCTTGGTACGAGCCTGCCCGGCGGGGTTTCGCCACCGGCGTCTTCGGCGCGGGCATGGGCGGAACGGCCCTGGCGGCCTTCCTGAACCCCCGGCTTGTCGCCGCAATCGGCTACTTTCCCACCCATCTGCTGATCGCCGCGATCCTGGCGGTCATGGCCGCCATCATCTGGTTCCGACTGAAGGAGGCACCGGGCTGGACCCGCAGCAACGCGCCCGTGATGCCCAAGCTGATCGACGCCGTGAAGACCCCGGTCACGTGGAAGTTGTGCTTCCTCTACGCGGTCCTCTTCGGTGGTTTCGTTTCCTTCGCCACGTATCTGCCCACGTACCTCCGGGATGTCTACAGCTTCGATCCCAGCGCGGCCGGCGCCCGAACGGCGGGGTTTGCGCTCGCCGCCGTGCTGGCGCGGCCGGTGGGCGGCGTGCTCGCCGACAAGATCGGTCCCAAGCCCGTGGTGATCGTCGCGCTCGCCGGCGTCGCCGTGCTCGCCTGGGTGGTGAACCTGCAGCCCGACGGCGACGTCCCCGCCGGCCTGACGTTCGTCGCCATGGCGGCGGCGCTGGGCCTGGGCACGGGCGGGGTGTTCGCCTGGGTGGGCGTGCTCGCGCCGCAGGGGAAGGTCGGCAGCATCAGCGGGGTGGTGAGCGCGGCCGGAGGCCTGGGCGGCTACTTCCCGCCGCTGATCATGGGTGCCACCTATGACGCCGCAACGCACAGCTACTCGATCGGGCTGCTGCTGCTCGTCGTCACCGCGCTCGCGGCCCTGGCCTTCACCGTGTTCGCCATGCAGGGCCGGCCCAAGGCGAAGGTCGTCGCCGCCTAGCCGGCGCCGGTCCGCGGAGGATGGCTAGCCGAACAGCAGGGTGGCCAGCGTGAAGATGGCCAGCCCGGCCAGGGCACCCACCACCGTGCCGTTGATCCGAATGAACTGCAGGTCCCTGCCGACCTGCAGTTCGATCTTCTGGGACGTCTCCTCGGCGTCCCAGCGGGCCACGGTGTCCGTGATGACCCCCGCGATGTCCGAGCGGTAGGTCTTCACGAGGTAGCCGGCCGCGTCGCCGATCCAGGCGTTCACCTTGCCGGCGAGCTCGGGATCGACCAGCAGCCGGGTGCCGAAGTCATGCACGGCCGCCTTGAATTTGACGGTCAGTTCGCTGTGCGGGTCATCGACGGCGGTGAGCAGGGCCGTCTTGATGGTGTCCCAGGTGCGGGAGGCGAGCTCGCGGACCTCCGGGTCACCGAGCACTTGTGCCTTGATGCCCTCGGCGCGGGCGATCATGACCGGATCATGCTGCAGGTCCTGCGCGAGTTCCTTGAGGTACTTGTCGATCGAGAGGCGGACCTGGTGCCGCGGATCGGACTGCACGGCGCGGGTGAACTTGAGGATCTCCACGTACACCTTGTCGCCCACCAGCCCGTCCACGAACGACGGCACCCACGTCGGGGACCGGTCGGTGACCAGCCGGTTGACCGTCTCCTGGTTGTCGCGCACCCAGTCCACGGTGCGGTCCACCAGCAGGTCCACCAGTGCATGGTGGTGCCCGTCGTCGAAGATCCGCTCGGCGAGCCGGCCCACCGGCGGGCCCCACGGCGGGGTGAGCAGGTGTTTGCGGACCATGGACTCGATCACGGCCTGGACGTCGTCGTCGTTGAGGACCTTGAACGCGCCACGGATGACGGCGGCACCCTCCTTGGCGACCCGGTCCGGGCCGCCCGGGCTGGAGAGCCAGGCGCCGGCCTTGCGGGCGATGTCTGCGGACGCCAGCTTCTCCTGGACCACCTGTTCGGAGAGGAAATTGGTTTCCACGAATTCGCCCAGCGAGGCGCCGATCTGGTCTTTACGGCGCGGGATGATCGCGGTGTGGGGGATCTTGATGCCCATGGGGTACTTGAACAGGGCCGTGACGGCGAACCAGTCCGCGAGGGCCCCGACCATGCCGCCCTCGGCCGCGGCGCGGACGTATTCGAGCCCGGGATACTGCTTCTGCAGGGCGAACGCGATGATGAAGATCACCGCCATGACGACCAGGAGCGAGAGGGCCAGGAGCTTCATCCGGCGCAGCGCCGCGGCCTTCTCGACGTCGCTGGAGGCAGCGGGACGCTGGCCGGGGGGACCGTCCGGCCGGGCTCCGCCCGGACGTCCCGCGGCGCCGGTCACGGAAGTTGACTCAGTATTCACCTGCATGAGCCCAGCCTAGCCCGCCACGGAAACGGACGGTCCGCTAACGTGGCACCATGACGACTGACGAGCCTGCCGCCGCCCGGCCTTTGGTCTATGCCCACCGCGGCTCCAGCGGAACCTTCGCCGAGCACACCCGGGCCGCGTACCTGCAGGCAATCGCCGACGGCGCCGACGGTGTGGAATGCGATGTACACCTGACCCGGGACCAGCATGTGGTGCTCCTGCACGATGCCACCCTGGACCGCACCTCGGACGGCACCGGCCAGGTGGCCGACCGGACCCTGCAAGAGCTCCAGGAACTCGACTTCTCCTCCTGGAAGGGAGTGCGGATCCCGGAGGCCTACGGTGCCAAGTCCGGGCAGTTCCTGACCCTGCCGGACCTGCTCGACATCCTGCGCGCGGCGGGCCGCGGGATCGGCCTGGCGATCGAGTTCAAACACCCGAGCCCGTACCAGCTCAGACTCGAGGACCGGGCCCTCGAGGTCCTGCGGGCCCACGGCTGGGATCCGCGGACGTCGATGCTGGACAACATCACGGTTTCCTTCATGAGCTTTAGCCCCGACTCCGTAAAACACCTCCTGGAGTCCGTCCCGGCGGCGGCCGTCTGCCAGCTCGTGGACGACGTCAATGTGGCGGACATCCGGGAGGAACTGGGCCTCGGTGCCCTGACCGGCGGTGCGTTGGCCAATGTGATGAAGGCCGCCCAGGCTGAGGGTGAACGGATCCTGGGGGCGGCCGAGGCGGGCATTGCCGGGCCCGGAATCGGGTACGTCCGCGCGCACGGCCCGGCCGTTCAGCGCTGGCTCGCCTCGGGGTTGCGGTGCCGGGTGTGGACGGTCGACACCGAGGACGACGTCGAACGGTGCCGGAGACTCGGGATCCAGGAGGTCACCACCAACTGGCCGGCCCAGGTCCTGTCCCAGCTCATGGCGGACAGCCGGCCCCCGCGGTAGCCGCCTGGCCGCTCCGCGGATCCTGGCGGACACCTTCACCTCCCTTGCGTCCCCGGCGGATTACGGCCGGCGTGGCCGCTGTGGTTGAGTTGTTGCATGCCATTTCGCCGGCCCGTCCTGGACCTCCAGACGCTGTCCGCGGCAGCGATGAGCGCGCTGCTGCTCACCAGCGCCGCCAAGCACTTCCGCGAGCCTGAATTTTTCCACCCGGTGGTTCCTGACCTCCTGTGCCGGGATGACTCCGGCGAGCAGCCGAACGGGCCCCTGGCCGTCCTGTCCCGTGAGGAATGGGTGGCAGTGAGCGGGTTGCTGGAAGCCGCCGCCGCCGTCGGGCTCCTGGTCCCGGCCACCCGGAGGGCCGCCGCCGGCTGCGTCACGGCGCTGTTCGCCGCCTTCCTCTCCGGCCACGTGGACGCCCTGCGCAAGGCCTACGGGCCGGAGGGCTCGCCGCGCCGGCGACGCGTGCACACCCTGCGGCTCCCGCTCCAGGCGCCCCTCATCGCATGGGCCTGGACCCTGACGCGGCGGAACCGGCGCCCGTGAAAATCCTGCAGTCACCGGCGGTGCGGATCGGTTTGTCGATCAGCATCGCCACCGGTCTCTACGGCGTCTCCTTCGGCGCGCTGTCCGTAACCTCCGGCCTGGATTTCTGGCAGACCATGGCCCTGAGCCTGCTGCTGTTCAGTGGCGGCTCGCAGTTCGCCTTCATCGGCGTGGTGGCCGGAGGCGGGTCCGGCGTCGCCGCGATGGGCGCCGCGACGCTGCTGGGCATGCGCAATGGCATCTACGGCATGCAGATCAATGCCCTGCTGCAGCCGCGTGGGTGGCGGAAGTTTGCCGCTGCCCAGCTGACCATCGACGAGTCGACCGCCACCAGCACCGGGCAGACGGACCCCGACGAGCAGAAGCGCGGCTTCTGGACCGCCGGAATCGGAGTCTTCGTCCTCTGGAACCTGTTCACCGCCCTCGGCGCCCTGGCCGGCGGGGCACTTGGGGATCCCAAGCAGTGGGGACTCGACGGGGCAGCCGTGGCGGCCTTCCTGGGACTGCTCTGGCCGCGACTGAAAGGCCGGGAACCTGTGGCAATCGCGGTGGTCTGCGCGCTGGCCACCGTGCTCGCCGTGCCGTTCGTGCCCCCGGGAGTGCCGATCCTCGTTGCTGCCGTGGTCGCGGCAGGGATCGGCTGGTTCAGCCACGGCCGCAGCGACGAGGGCCTGGAACCGGACGTCGATCCCTACGCTGAGGACCACGCGCACCTCCACCACGACCCTGCCCGCGATCCCCGCGGCGACCGCACCGGAGACGACGCATGAACCTTTGGATGTGGCTGCTGCTCTCCTGCCTGCTCGCCTACGCCTGGAAGCTGCTCGGCTACCTGGTGCCGGCCAGCCTGCTCCGCAACCCGCGGATGTCCAGGATTGCCGGGACCATGACGATCGGGCTGCTGGCGTCCCTGACGGTGGTCAATGCCGTCGCCTCCGGCCAGTCGCTCGTCCTGGACGCCCGGCTGGGCGCACTGGCGGCGGCGGGCATCGCCTTGTGGTTCCGCGCGCCGTTCCTGGTGGTGGTGATAGCCGGCGCGGCCGCAGCCGCCGGGCTCCGGGCGCTGGGCTGGGACTGACCCGCCCGTGGGACGGCTGACCGCGCTGGACCGCCGGCCGGCTGGGCGCGGCCGGAACGGTCTTTAGTCCCTACTTGGTGCCGGGATCGCGTGGGAGCATTCGAACATGACTGAACACGACGGCGAGCTGCCCGCTGCCGAAAACGAGGCCGCCGACGGGCAGCCCGCCGAGCCGCAGGCCGCGGAGCAGCAGGCCGCCGACGGGCAGGCTGCGGAGCCGCGCAAGGACCAGCGCTCCAAGCAGCACGAGCCGTATGTTTCCGGCGGGGCTGAGTCCACCCGGGAAATGCGCGAAATGTCCCGCCGCCGTCGGGAAGCCGAAGAGAAGCTTCAGCAGCACCTTCTCGAGGCCAAGGAAAAGCCGGCCGAAGACTAGCGCCGGGCACCAGGCCGCCGGGGCACCTGCAGGTTCCGGCGCTTAGACCGGCGTCCCGAGTCCGGCGAGCCGCAGCATGACGGCCAGGCCTTCCGGGGTGCCCGGCCAGTGGCGCCGGACGGCGTCGGCCCCGGCGCGGGAGACCACCGAGCGCAGCACCAGCGCCACGATCACGACGTCGTCTGCGTACCCGATCACGGGAATGAAGTCCGGAACGAGATCGATCGGGGAGGCCAGGTAGACGAGCAGGAGTGCCAGCCGGACCCGGACCCCCACCGCCACCGACCGGTCCGCCAGCAGGCGGCGGATCAGCCGAAGCAGGTCCGGCAACAGCCGCAAGGCGTCTTTCATAGTGACGGTCTCGGGGTGCCGCCGGGCATAGGCCCACAGCAGCAACAGCAGGACGGCATAGACCGCCAGTACGCCGCCGATGACCCCGGCAACAGTTTCCCATCCCATGGCTAGATCATATGGCCCTAGCCGAGAACGGCGTCGAACGCGGTGCCCGTCAGCGGGGCCTGCGGCGGCAACGCCCGGTCCGGCCGCTCCGTCCGGATGGCGTCCTCAACCAGCGCCACGGGCCGCCGCCACGCGTCGGAGCCCGGCTCCATGGTGTCCACGACGCCGATCAGCATGGCCAGCAGGCGGATCATGTCCGTCATGGAAATGTCGCTGCGCAGGGTGCCCTGCCCCTGGCCCCGGCCCAGCAGCACGGCGATGGATTCAATCAGGCCGCCCGTGATGCCGGTCAGCAGCCCGCGCCGGCCCGCGACGGCTCCCAGCAGGTTGGCCTCTTCGCTGGCAACACGCATCGTGGCATCGATGACCCGGAAGAGCCCCGCAGCGGCGTCAGGATCGGCCAGGGCCTCATCGATGGCCGGATCCACCTGCAGCCGGAGCTGCTGGTTCAGGGCAGCGAGCACCAGCTCTTCCTTGTCGGCGAAATTCCGGAAAAGGGTGGCAGGACCCACCCCGGCGGTGACGGCAATGGTCTGCAGCGGAACCTCGGGACCGTGCTCGCGGAAGCACTGGCGGGCCGCGGCGATGATTTTGTCCACGTTGCGCGCCGCATCTGCGCGGAGCGGCCTGCGGTCTACTGCCCGGTTCATTTGCCTAGGGTAGCAATGCTGAGGGTGCGCGAACCTGTTACCGGCGGGTAGTGAGTTATGTGACGGCGGCCGGGGTGCGCCCGGCCGCTGCCGGGGTGGAATCACATGAAAGACTGGTGCAGGGCAGCCTTGGAAATTTTCGCCCCGGCTGTCCCGACTGAGTGAAGGGAACCACCACATGCTGGTCGCATTCTCCGTAGCACCCTCCGGTGACCCCGCCAACGGGCAGGCGCCCGGCGACGCGTCGGTCCACGACGCCGTCGCGGCGGCGGTGCGGATCGTCCGGGAGTCGGGCCTGCCCAACCGGACAAGTTCCATGTTCACCGAGATCGAGGGCGAGTGGGACCAGGTCATGGACGTCATCAAGCGGGCCACGGAGGCGGTGGGCGCCTACGGTTCCCGCGTCTCGCTGGTCCTCAAGGCGGACATCCGGCCGGGCTACAGCGGTGAGCTGACCGGCAAGGTGGAACGGCTGGAAAACGCCATCGACGGCCAGGGCGCCGGCGGGACCGGGCCGCAAATTCCTGCCCGGCCCGGAACCTAGGGCCGGACCGCACGCCGAAACCCGGGCGGGAGAACCGCGCCCGGAGGGGTACCGCCGGGCCCGGGCGGCTGGAACACTGGGGGCATGATCGAGCATCAGTCCACCCCCGGCTGGGTCGCCGTCGAGAACTTCCTCTCGGACGCAGTGGTCCGCCCGGACCGTTCCCTCAAGCGCGCCGTGACCAGCGCCCTTGAGGCAGGCATGCCGCCCATCGAAGTGGCCCCCAACGCCGGCAAACTCCTGAAATTGCTGGTCCAGCTCTCCGGCGCCCGCCGCGTCCTGGAGATCGGCACGCTGGCCGGATTCAGCACCATCTGGCTGGCCCAGGGGCTGCCCGACGACGGCCGGCTGGTCACCTGCGAATACCTCCCCCTGCACGCCCGCGTCGCGCGCGCCAACGTTGACGACGCCGGGCTGGGCCACAAGGTGGACATCCGGGTCGGCGCGGCGCTGGACACCCTGCCCGAACTGGAAAGGGAGGCCGGACCGCCCTTCGATTTCGTGTTCATCGATGCCGACAAGGAAAACAACCCGCACTACCTGGACTGGGCCATCCGGCTTGGCCGGCCCGGCACCACCATCGTGGTGGACAACGTCGTGTGGGAAGGTGCGGTGCTGGACGCGTCGATGGACCCGGTCAACGCCCCCGGAATCATCAGCACGCTCCAGATGATGGGCGATGACCCGCGGCTGGACGGCACCGTGATCCAGACCGTGGGTTCGAAAGGCTGGGACGGCTTCGCCCTCGCGATCGTCCGCTAGGCACAGAATGTCCGCCAGGGTGCACGGGCGCCTGCGTCAGCGGACCCCGTGAAGCGCCCGGTAACCCCCAAGTGCTAAGTATGCTTAGATTGCTTGTCGACGGCGCCAGCGATGGCGGCGCGGCCGCGGACGCGCAGGACTTCAGCCACGTGGCCGGGCCCGCTCCCGATCCGCACAGCCCGAATCAGCCCAGCCCGAAGGAACACAGGCAGTCGAAATGAACGGGATCCCCATCTCCCACCACCCCCTACCTGTCCGGATCAGCTCCGCGGCCGCAGACCTGGAGACGATCAGCCCCCTGCTGTCCGAGGCGCAGGCCGCCGTCGGCGATGTCCCGGCGCTGCTGGAGCTGGCCAAGTCGGCAGCGGCGGCGGCGCCCAAACCCGGGGACGGCCGGACCGCGTTCCTGTGGGAGATTCTGGCCTCAGTGACCGCCGTCGATGTCGCCGCCGGACGTGTGCTGGAACCACAACTGGACGCCGTGGCGATCCTGGCCCAGGCCGGCGACGACGCCGCACAGCACGGCCGGGCCTGCCCGGATCCCGACGATACCGACTTCGAGGGGACTTGGGGAGTGTTCGCCGCCGAGGCGCCCGGTTTGCGGCTTGAAGCCAAGGAATCCTCAGACGGCTGGATCCTGCAGGGGTCCAAGCCCTGGTGCTCGCTCGCCGCACAGCTGGACCATGCCGTGCTGACGGCCCATCTGGAGGCAGGCGGCCGGGCCGCCTTCGCCGTCGACCTCCACGCGGACGGCGTGGGCTTCGCGAATCCGGAGTGGACCAGCCGCGGGTTGCGCGAGATTCCCAGCGGAACAGTCCACTTCGAGGCCGTTCCAGCCGTGCCCCTCGGCGGCGCCGGCTGGTATTATCAGCGTCCGGGTTTCGCCTGGGGCGGCATGGGCGTGGCCGCCTGCTGGCTCGGCGGCGCCATCGCCGTGGCGCGCAGCTTCGCTGACTCCCTGCGGCACGCCGCCGACGGCGGACGGGAACCGGACCAGATTGCGCTTGCCCACCTCGGTGAGATTGACCGAACGCTGGCCGCCCTGACCGCCTACCTGGCCGGCACGGCCGCGAGGATCGACGCCGGGGAGCTCTCGGACCGCGGTGCGTGGAAGGAAGCCCTGCGTGTGCGCGGCAGCGTTGCCACCGCCGTCGAACGCGTCCAGACGCTCGTGAGCCAAAATCTCGGTCCGGCCCCGCTCGCCTTTGATGAGCGCTACGGAAAACGGATGGCCGATCTCGCCCTGTACATCCGCCAGCACCACGCGATGCGCGACGACGCGCAGCTGGGCGCCCTGGCGCTGGCCGAAAGCAACCCATGGTGACTTTCACCCACAACGATGCCGGGACGTCCGAGGCCGCCTGGGCCGGCAGCCGTGCCGCCGGGCTGCCGGACCTGCCGCTGGATGACGCAGCGCTCGCCGGCCGGGCCTTCATTGTCCTGGCCGCCCACCCGGACGACGAATCGCTCGGGGCCGGCGGGCTGCTGGCCAGGCTGCACTCCGTCGGCGCTACGGTCCGCGTGGTGCTGTGCACGGCGGGGGAAGGATCCCACCCCGACTCGCCCACGACGACGCCGGAACAGCTCGCCGCGGTCCGGCTGCAGGAGTTCGGCGACGCCCTGAAACGCCTTTCCGGGAACGGGGCCGGGGACACAGCGTGGCAGTGCCTGGGCCTGCCCGACGGACAGCTGGCCGGGCGCCGGGAAGAGATCCGGGCCGCGGTCCGGGAGGCGGTCCGGGAGGCGAGGGCCGCATGCGGGCGCGCGGCCGGCGAGGTCGTTCTCGTGGCGCCCTACCGTTCCGACGGGCACACCGACCACGACGTCCTCGGATCCGTTGCCGCCGAGCTCAGCGCCGCGGCGGGCCACGCTCTCCTCGAATACCCCATCTGGTACTGGTTGTGGGCGGCACCAGACGGACAGGACGACGGCGACGTCCCGGTCGGGATGGCCGGCCCGGCCGGACCTGACGACCCGGCCGGCGGGGCATGGCGTGGCTGGTTCCGGCTGCCGCTGCGCCCGGCGGAGCTGGAGTCCAAGGCCGCCGCGATGGCGGCACATGTGTCCCAGGTGCGCCCGCTCTCCGGGCTGCCGGGCGACGAGGTGCTCCTGCCTCCAGCCTTCCTGGCGCATTTTGAGCGGACCTGGGAGACGTTTGCCTGGCACCCAGCGGCCGCCCCGGCCGACGGCCCGGCTGACGGGCCGTCGGTCATCCCGGCGGTCGCCCGTGCGGACGGCCCGGGCGATGACGGGTCCCCACGGCCCTTCGCCGCGGGCGACGCGGAGCGCGTCTTCGATGCGGTCCACGCCCGGGAGGAGGACCCGTGGCAGTACACCTCGAGCTGGTACGAGCAGCGCAAACGTACCCTCACGCTCGCCGCGCTGCCCGGCAGCAGCTACACGGCCGGGTTGGAGATCGGCTGCTCCATCGGGACCCTGAGCGTGGAACTCGCGCCGCGGTGCGGAAGCTTCCTCGCCGTCGACGCCAGCGGCACCGCCCTGGACCATGCTGCCAGGCGGCTCGAGCACCTGCCCGCGGCAACGACGCGCCACCTGACCGTCCCGAACGAATGGCCGGACGGATCGTTCGACCTGATCGTGATTTCAGAGGTGGGCTACTACCTCTCGCCGGCAGAGCTTGCCGGACTGTTCGACCGGATTGAAGGCTCGCTCATGCCTGGCGGAACCCTCGCACTGTGCCACTGGCGGCACCCCATTTCCGGCTGGGAACTCGACGGCGACGCGGTCCACGCCGCGGCCCGGCGGCACCTGGGGTGGGCCGGCGGCGGGACCTACCAGGAGCGCGACTTTGTGCTCGAGGTGTTCCTTGCGCCGGACGCTGCACCGGGTGCCGGGCCGGGCCTGGGCGGCCCCGAACGGATGCGGTGACCCCGGTGGCGGCGTTGCCGTTGCCGCGCGGGCACCGCATCGACCGGGTCGCCGTCGTCATGCCCGCAAACAACGAAGAAAACCACCTGGAACTGGCGCTGGAGGCCGTTCAGCGGTCCGCGGACGCCCTGCGCAGGGTCAGGTCCGACGTCGACACCCGTGTGACGGTGGTGCTGGACAGTTGCACGGACGGCTCCGCCGCCGTCACGGCCCGCTTCGCAGCCTCGGACCCGCGGTTCAGCGCACTGGAGGTCAGCTACCGCAGCGCCGGCGCCAGCCGGGCCGCGGGCGTCCGGGCCTCCGGCATCGGCGTGACCCGGCGGCGGCCGCCCGGCCAGCGCTGGACGCCGCCGCCCTGGGCCGGCCGGACCTGGCTGGCCAACACCGACGCCGACTCCCGGGTGCCGGAGAACTGGCTGGTGCGCCAGTTGGAGTTCGCCGACGCCGGGGCCGACGCCGTGCTGGGCTCCGTGGAACCGGACCCCGCCGGGATGGACCCTGAACTGCTCCGGCGCTGGCACGAACGCCACCCCTTCCGCGAGGACCACCCCCACATCTATGGCGCGAATTTCGGGGTCCGGGCTTCCGCCTATCTCGCCGCCGGAGGGTTCTCCCGGGTCACCTCCGAAGAAGACCGGACCCTGGTGCACAGCCTCCGCAGCCGCGCCTTCACGGTCACGGCAACGGACAGCATCAGGGTCATGACCTCCGGCCGGACCCATGCCCGGGCACCCCACGGCTTTGGCACCTACCTCCGGAGCCTGGGCCACCTGCTGCCGCCTGCCGGCTGAAGATTCATTGACGCCGGGACCGGGCCGCTCCACACTGAAGAAGTGACGGACGATGCGAAAGAACCCAGCATTGATCAGGTTGTCGAGCGTCTGGCTGCCAGGTTTCCGCACGTACCGCGGATGCACATCGCCGGGATTGTCGGCGAGGAGTTCGATGCCCTGAACGCAGGCCGGATCAGGACCTACATACCCACACTCGTTGAGCGCGGCGCCCGCGTGCGGCTGAAGAGCGAGTTCGGGCTCAGCGCCGCCGACGACTGACGCACGTGACGCCGCTCCCTAGCCGCGAGTTCGCCGGATACGCGCCACTCGGCATCCGCGAGTTCGCCGGATACGCGCCACACCGCCGTAAAATTCCGGCGGGCACGCAGCCTTCCGGCGATTTCGACGGCGGCGGCCGGCCTGCAGTGCCCGTGAGGGGCGGAGCGCGGGGGTGAATCCCGGGCCGGGGCAGGACTCGCTGTCAGCCGTCGCCGGACTCAGCACCGACGAAGCTGCCCGACGGCTGAAGCAATGCGGTGCCAACAAACTGCCCGAGCCCCGTCCGGTCCCCGGCTGGCGGAGGCTCCTGGCTGAGCTGACCCACTTCTTCGCGATCATGCTCTGGGTGGCGGCCGTCTTCGCGATCATTGCCGGCATGCCGGAACTGGGCATCGCCATCGTGGCGGTGATCCTGATCAACGGGGTGTTCGCCTACATCCAGCAGGAACGGGCCCAGCACGCCGCCGCCAAGCTCCGCGAACTGCTCCCGGCCATGGTGTCGGTCCGCCGGGACCACCGCGTCATCAAGGTCCACTCCACCGAACTGGTGCCGGACGACGTCGTGGTGCTGGTCGCCGGCGACCGCGTTCCGGCGGACCTCCGGCTTGCCCTGGCCACCGGCTGCGAGGTGGACGAGTCGATGCTCACGGGCGAAAGCGAGGCAGTCGCCAAAAACCCGGGCGACGCCGCCTTCGGCGGGACCTTCCTGGTCAACGGGCACGCCGAAGGCGTGGTCTCGGTGACGGGCGGCCAGACCCGGCTCGCGGAGATCGCGTCCCTGACGGGTAAAGTCGAACCCCCCACCAGCCCGCTGTCGCTGGAACTGCAAAGAATCGTCCGCATCACCGCCACCATGGCCCTGGGCATCGGCGCCCTGTTCTTCGTCCTCTCGCTCGTCATCGGCATTTCCTGGCGCGATGCCTTCCTGTTCGCCATCGGCGTGGCCGTCGCGCTGGTCCCCGAGGGCCTGCTGCCGACCGTCACGCTCTCCCTGGCCGTCGGCGCGCAGCGGATGGCCAAGCGCAACGCGCTCGTGCGCAACCTCCAAGCCGTGGAGACCCTCGGCTCCACGACCTTCATCTGCACAGACAAGACCGGAACCCTGACGCAGAACCGGATGAACGTCGTCGAGGTCTGGACCCCGTCCGGGCTGCTGACCATCAATGGCCAGGGCTACGGCCCCGAAGCCGAGATCACGGGCGGCGGCCTTCAAGAAGCCCGGCGGCTCAGCGTCGCTGCCCGCGCCGCCTCGGTGGGGCGCGCCGTCCTCCACGAAGACCGCTGGATAGCCGAGGGGGACCCGATGGAGGCGGCCATCGACGCGCTCGCCGTCCGCCTCGCCCTTCCGGGCGAACAGCCGGAATGGCCGACGCCGTCGCACCGGTACGCGTTCGACTCCCGCCGGCTTCGGGAATCGGCAATCGTCGGCACCGCCCTCTTCGTGAAGGGGGCCCCGGAGTCCGTGATTCCGCTGTGCCTGGCCCCCGGCGGCGGGGCTTCGGATCCCGGCCCGGACCGGGCCATGGACATGGTCGATGAGATGGCCGCCCGTGGCCTGCGGGTACTCGCCGTCGCCCAGCGCAGCCTGCCCGGGCCGCCCGGCGCCACGTTCAAGCTGGAAGACGTCGAGGCCGGGCTGACGCTGCTCGGCCTGATGGGCCTGCACGATCCTCCCCGGACCGAGGTGAAAGTGGCACTCCAAGCCGCCCGCGACGCCGGAATCAAAGTGGCGATGGTGACCGGCGACCACGCCTTCACCGCCGCCGCCATCGCCCGCGAGACAGGGCTGCTCGGCCCCACGGAAACCGTGCTGCAGGGACCGGACCTGCCCGGGGATGACGCCGTCCTGGCCGCCCTGCTGGACCGCGACGGAGTGGTGGTCAGCCGGGTGACGCCGGAACAGAAGCTCCGCGTGGCCCGGCTCCTGCAGGGCCGCGGGCATGTCCTGGCCATGACCGGCGACGGTGTCAACGACGGCCCGGCGCTGCAGCAGGCCGACATCGGGGTCGCGATGGGACGCAGCGGCACCGACGTCGCCCGTGAGGCCGCCGACCTCGTGCTGCTGGACGACGACTTCGCCACGATCATCGCCGCGGTGGAGCAGGGCCGTGCCACCTACGCGAACATCCGGCGCTTCCTGACGTACCACCTGACGGACAACGTCGCGGAGCTCACCCCCTTCGTCATCTGGGCCTTGTCCGGCGGCCACTTCCCCCTGGCGCTGGGCGTGCTGCAGATCCTGGCCCTGGACATCGGCACCGACCTGCTGCCCGCCCTGGCCCTGGGAAGCGAGGCGCCCAGCAAGGGGACGCTGAAGCGGCCGCCCGAGCGCCGGCACCTGATGGACCGCGCCCTCATGTTCCGGGTGTTTGGGCTGCTGGGACCGGTGGAGGCGCTGATGGAAATGACGGCGTACACGGTGGTGCTGCTCGGTGCGGGGTGGCGGCCCGGCGCCGAGCTGCCGGCTAGCGACGTGCTCATGGCGGCGTCCGGAGCTGCCTTCACCACGGTTGTCCTGGCCCAGCTGGCGAACGCCTTCGCCTGCCGCAGTGCCACCGTCCCGCCCTGGCGGCTGGGCTGGTTCACCAACAGGCTGCTGCTGTGGGCCGTGCTGGCCGAGCTGGGGCTGCTGTGCGTGTTCCTGTTCCTCGGACCGTTGGCGGCGCTGCTGGGCCAGGCGCCGCCAACGCCGGGCGGGCTGGCGGTGGCGCTGGCCGCCGTTCCCGCCGTCCTGCTCGCCGACTGGCTGTATAAGATCGTCCGCCACCGCCGGGCTGGTTCCCCCGGAAGCTCTCCCGCCGGCGGCTTTCCCTCAGGCGGCACCGGAGCCGGCGGCGGCGCGCGGGTCCAAAGCCCCTGACCCCGGGACACCGGTCCCGCGCAGTATGGGTCCACCGACAACGCACAGGAGTTCCGACATGGCTGAATCGCCCGTGATGTGGTTTGACGAGATCGGCATGGCCGACGTCCCGCGGGTCGGCGGGAAGAACGCCTCGCTCGGCGAGCTCATCCGGACCCTCCAAAGCGAGGGGGTACGGGTCCCCGACGGGTTCGCCACCACGGCCGCCGCGTACCGCTCGTTCGTCGCGGCCAACGGGATCGACGCCGCCATGCGATCGCGCATTGCCGCCTACCGCTCCGGGGCCGCCACGCTGCGCGCCACCGGCGAGGCTGTCCGGGAGCTGTTCCTGGCCAGCGAGTTCCCCGACGACATCGCCGAAGCCATCCGCGCCCACTACCGGACGCTGGGGGACCGGGCCGGCCTGGACCGGCTCGCCGTGGCGGTGCGCAGCAGTGCGACGGCGGAGGACCTCCCGGACGCGAGCTTCGCCGGGCAGCAGGAGACCTTCCTGAACATCGCGGGTGAGCGGGAACTGCTGGACGCCTGCCGCCGCTGTTACGCCTCACTCTTTACGGACCGGGCCATCAGCTACCGCGAGGTCAAGGGCTTCGACCACATGGACGTCGCCCTCTCCATCGGCGTCCAGCGGATGGTGCGCTCCGACGTCGGGGCATCCGGGGTGATGTTTTCCATCGATACCGACTCGGGGTTTCCCCGCGCCGCCGTCATCAGCGCGGCCTGGGGCCTCGGCGAAACCGTCGTCCAGGGCACCATCAATCCGGACAAGTACCTGGTCTTCAAGCCGCTCCTGACGGAGTCCGCGGCCGCGGAGGGCATCGCCCCGATCATCGAGAAATCCCTCGGCTCCAAGGCCAGGAAAATGGTCTACAGCCGCGGCGGGAGCGCCCGCACCCGGATGGTGGACACCTCGGAGGCCGAGCGCCGTGCCTTCGTGCTGGGCGACGCCGAGATCCTTGCCCTCGCCCGCTGGGCCGTCACGGTCGAAAACCACTACGGCCGGCCCATGGACATGGAATGGGCCCGCGACGGCGAGACCGGGGAACTCTTCATGGTCCAGGCCCGGCCCGAGACAGTCCAGTCGCTCCGGACTGGTCCCCGATTCACGGTCCACCACCTGCTGGAACAGGGGACGGTGCTGGCTGCCGGCGCGGCCATCGGCGACTCCATTGCGCACGGCACTGCCTGCGTCATCCGGACCGCGGCGGACATCGCGAAGTTCCGCGACGGCGCCATCCTCGTGACCGAAATGACCGACCCCGACTGGGTGCCCATCATGAAACGGGCCGCCGGGATCGTCACGGACCACGGCGGCCCCACGAGTCACGCGGCGATCGTCAGCCGCGAGCTGGGTGTGCCCGCCGTCGTCGGAACCGGCAACGCCACGGCCGTCCTGGCCGAGGGACGGCCCGTGACGATCTCCTGCGCCGAGGGCGATCTGGGCCGCGTGTACGACGGCACCCTGGCGTTTGAAACGGAAGACGTGGACCTGGGCGCGCTGCCAGAAACCCACACTGCGGTTATGGTCAACATCGCCAGCCCGGCCGCGGCCTTCCAGTGGTGGCGGCTGCCGGCGGACGGCGTCGGGCTCGCCCGGATGGAATTCATCATCAGCAGCCTGATCCGCGTCCATCCCATGGCACTGGTCCACCCGGAACGGGTCACGGACCCCGCCGAGACGCAGCAGATCCGGGAGCTGGCGCAGGCCTATGCGGACCCGACCGAGTACTTCGTGGACGCCCTGTCGCAGGGCATCGCCAAGATCGCCGCACCGTATTATCCGCGCCCCGTGATTGTCCGGCTCAGCGACTTCAAGACCAACGAATACGCCCACCTGCTCGGCGGGGGCGCCTTCGAGGAACCGGAAGAGAATCCCATGCTTGGATTCCGCGGCGCTTCGCGGTACTACGACCCCCGTTACCGCGAGGGGTTCGCGCTCGAATGCGCCGCGCTCAAGCGTGTCCGCGAGAAGCTCGGGTTCACCAACGTCATTGTCATGGTGCCGTTTTGCCGCACGCCGCAAGAGGCGGACAAGGTCCTGGCCGTGATGGCCGAGCATGGTTTGGTCCGCGGCAGCAACGGTCTGCAGGTCTACATGATGTGCGAAATCCCGTCCAACGTGGTCTTGGCCGAGAAGTTCGCCACGCGGTTCGACGGGTTCTCGATCGGCTCCAACGACCTCACACAGCTGGTCCTGGGCGTGGACCGTGACTCCGGCCAGCTCGCGGCGCTCTTCGATGAGCGGGACGAGGCCGTGATGGCGATGATCAGCGAAGCCATCCGGAAGGCCCACGCCGGCGGCATCAAGATCGGCATTTGCGGGCAGGGACCGAGCAACCATCCGGAGTTCGCCGCGTTCCTGGTGCGGGAAGGGATCGACTCGATCTCCCTGAATCCGGACAGCTACCTCAAGACCGTGCCGCGGATCGCGGAAGCGGAGGCAGAAGCAGCGAAGGCAGCGTCAGCCAGGACGGCGTAAGCCGGGAAACTCATCCCGGTAGCGGGGCCCGCCGCGCGCTTTCCCCGGACCGCACCCTGGCGGCTGCGCCGTGGCGGCCGGGGCCGAGAGAGCGCAGGGCGTTGAGGATCGTGGCGAGATCCACCAGTTCCTGGGACAGGGCGCCGGCGATGGCCGGCACGTAGCCCGCGGCCGCGGCCAGCATGAGGGCCACGCTCAGGGCGATGCCGATCCAGATGCTCTGCAGCGCCACCTGCACGGTGCGTTGGCCGATCCGGACGGCGGTCGCCACCTTGGAGAGGTCATCGAGGATGATCACGACGTCGGCCGACTCTCCGGCCGCCGTCGAGCCGCGGGCGCCCATGGCGATTCCGACGTCGGCGACCGCCAGGACGGGGGCATCGTTGACGCCGTCGCCGACCATCATGACCGGACGGTCCGGCAGTGACCTGACGGCCTCGACCTTGTCCCGCGGCAGGCACTCGGCGCGGACATCGGTGAGCCCTGCCTCGTCCGCGATGTGCCGTGCCGTGGCGAGCGCGTCCCCGGTCAGCATGACCGTCCGGCGCACGCCCAGGTCCTTGAGCTCGCCGAGGGTGCGGCGGGCCTCTTTGCGGATGGGATCGCTCATCACCAGGGAACCCACGAAATTTCCACTGGCACCGACGTAGATGGCGAGCTCGCCGCTGGCCAGCCCCGTCTCCACCACGCCGGACGCCCACTCCGCGACGAACGCGGGCTTGCCCACCACCACGTCCTGGCCGTCGAACCTGGCGCGCACCCCGTGGGTGGCGAATTCGGTGGCTTCGGTGGCGGCCGCGAAGGGCAGGGCCCGGTTCCGGGCGGCGTCCATCACCGAGGCGGCCAGGACATGCGAGGAATACTGCTCCGCGGACGCCGCCAACTGCAGGACCTCGTCTTCTGCGAGTGGCCCGGCGGTCCGGATATGCACCAGGGACGGGCGCCCGTACGTAAGGGTTCCCGTCTTGTCGAAGGCGGCCGTCTTGATCCGGCTCAGCTGTTCCAGCACCCCGGCGTACTTGACGATGACGCCGGAGTGCGCGGCGCGGCTCATGCCGCCGAGGAATGCCACCGGCGCGGCAATCAGCAGGGGGCACGGCGTGGCCACCACAAGGACTTCGGCAAAGCGTTCCGGGCTGCCGCTGATGATCCAGCCCACGGCGCCGAGCACGTACGCGAGGGCCGTGAACGGCACAGCATAGCGGTCAGCGAGCCGGACCATGGGCGCCTTGCTTTCCGCCGCCTCCTTCACAAGGGCGACGATCCGGCTGTACTGCGAATCCTCCATGCGCGCCGTGACCCGCATCCGGACCGCGGCCTCACCGTTCAGCGACCCGCTCATGAGGCCGTCCCCGGCGGACCGCTCCACCGGCAGGCTTTCCCCGGTGAGCGAGGACTCATCGAACGATCCGGACTCGGAGAGCAGGACGCCGTCCAGCGGCACCACCTCGCCGGGCTTGACCAGCAGGATGTCCCCGATCTCGACGTCGGCGGCCGCCACGTCCTCGTGCTGGCTCTCTGTGTGGGTTCCGGCTGTGTGGGTTCCGGCGGCGGGGGAGCCGTTGCGCTCCCGGTGGGCCGTCTGCGGGACGCGTTCGAGCAACGCGGTGAGTTCGCCCTTGGCCCGGCCGGCGGCGTAGTCCTCAAGGGCAGTGCCGCCCGCGAGCATGAGTACGACGATCATCGAGGCGATGTACTCGCCCACCAGCACGGTGCTGACGATGGCGGTGACGGCCAGGATGTCGATGCCGAACTGCCCGCCCGCGAGCCGGCGCGCCATCCCGACGGCGAGGTAGGCCGCCACGGCCAGGGCATAGACGCTCGCAGCGGCCCGGGCTATGCCGTCCTGGCCTGCAGCCACAAGGACCAGCACCGCCAGCAGGACAAGGAGGGTCCCGGCCACGAGCGGATACCGGAGCACGAATTTCACGGAGGTTCCGCCTTAGCTTCGTATCAGTTTTGGCGTCTCCCTGAATCCTACTGCGCGGCCGCAACCGGCTTGCCGCGGCAGCCTCCCGGACCGTCCCCGGACCCGGCATGAGAGGCTGGAAGAACATCCGTCCCGATCAATCCGGGCCGGCGCGCCGGACCCAACAAATGTAACGTCCCGCGGCGCAGCACAACCGATGCCAGGAGGAATGACGTGCAAAGCAGTTCAGAGACCGTCGACACCCGGACCGCCCTGGTGGTGGGGGCAAGCGGAATTGCCGGATCCGCCCTGGTGGACAGGCTCGCCGAGGAGGGCTGGGACGTGGTGGGGCTCTCCCGCAATCCCCTCCGCCGCCGCGGCGTACGCCATGTGAACGCGGACCTGACCTCCGTGGAGAACCTGCGCGAGGCCCTGGCAGGTGTTTCACCCACCCATGTGTTCTACACCGCCTGGTCCAGGCGGAAGACCGAACAAGAGAACATCGACACAAACGCGGGCATGCTGCGGAACGTCCTCGCCAGCCTCAACGGCAAGCCTGTGAGGCACGTCGCCCTCATGACCGGGCTGAAGCATTATCTGGGCCCCTTTGAAGCGTATGCGGCCGGGGAAATGCCGGACACCCCCTTCCGGGAGAGCGAGCCGAGGCTGCCGACGCCGAACTTCTACTACGCCCAGGAAGACGAGTTGTGGGCAGCGGCCGCGAAACAGGACTTTGGCTGGTCCGTGCACCGGGCGCATACGGTGATCGGGCATGCAGTCGGGAACACCATGAACATGGGACTCACGCTCGCCGTTCAGGCATCCATCTGCAAGGAACTGGGCCAACCGTTCATCTTCCCGGGTTCCGAGACGCAATGGAACAGCCTCACGGACATGACCGACAGCGGTCTGCTGGCGGACCACATGATCTGGGCGGCCACAGCGGACAACGCGAGCGACGAGGCCTACAACATCGTCAACGGCGACGTCTTCCGCTGGCGGCGCATGTGGCCTGCGCTGGCAGGCTACTTCGGGGTCGAACCGGTGGGCTACTTCAACGAACCCCGCCCCCTGGAGCAGCAAATGCGCGGCATGGAAGGCGTGTGGGCGGACATCGCCGCCCGCCACGGGCTGGCCGAACCCGATATGGCACGGCTGGCATCCTGGTGGCACACGGACGGCGACCTGGGCAGGAACCTCGAGGTGGTCACGGACATGAGCAAGAGCCGGCTCGCCGGCTTTACCGGGTACCGCCGCACGGAAGACGCGTTCCTGCAGCTGTTCGACCGCTACCGTGCGGACCGCTTGATTCCGGCGGCCTCCTAGGCTGCGACACGGCCGCGCGGGCCTTTCAGCACTGGACCGGCCGTGACCGGCGAGGCCACAGTGAACCATGCGGTCCATGGTTGCGGGCGGCCGGCGCCGGCTGATGGTGATCGCGGCCGTCGTGGCTGCGCTGGGCCTGCTCGCCGCCGGCGCCGCGGTCCTGCTGTTGCCGGGGACGCCGACGGCGTTCCCGCCCGCATCCACGCCTGTCACCGCGACGGCATCCGGGTCCGTCCCCGCAACTGCCTCCGTCCCCGCAACTGCCTCCGCCTCCGGGACACAGACCCCTGCCTTGACGAGCGCGACATCGCCGCCCCCGGGCACCGGCCTGCCTGCTCCGGCCGTGCCGGTTCCCGTCCCGCCGCCCGCCCCGGAACCGACAGCTCCCGCTCCGGCGCCGCCCGCGGCGCCGTTCCCCGGCGCGCTCGCCGGCCGCGACTTGGAAACCATCCCGGGTGCGGGCGCCGCCGTCGCCCTGACCTTTGACGCCGGCGCCAACTCGGCCGGACTGCCCGGCATCCTGCAGAGCCTCGCCGCCGCGCGCGTGCGGGGCACGTTCTTCCTCACCGGCAGCTGGGCTGCCGCGAACCCCGGAGGGGTGGCGGCGATCGTCGCCGGCGGGCACCGGGTAGGCAATCATTCCATGACGCACCCGGCCTTCACCGGGCTGTCGGATGCCGGCATTGCGGACCAGCTCCGCTCGGCCGAACAGGCCATAAGGGCGGCCGGCGCGGACCCACGGCCGCTCTTCCGCTTTCCCTTCGGTGACCGGGACGCCAGGACCATCGCCGCGGCCAACAACCTCGGCTATCTTCCGGTGCGCTGGAGCGTTGACACCCTGGGCTGGAAAGGCACCAGCGGCGGCGTGACAGGGCAGCTCGTGGCGGACCGGGTCCTGGCGGGCCTGAAACCGGGGGAAATAGTCCTGATGCATATCGGCTCCAATCCCGACGACGGGACCACCCTGGACGCTGATGCGCTGCCCCAGGTCATCAGCCGCATCCGCCAGGCCGGCTACGACTTCACCACCCTCGATGCACTCCTGGGCTGAGCGCAGCCGGGCCAAACGCCGCTGTCGCCCCGCACCGATCGCTGATAGGACTGGGCCATGACGGAGTCGCCCACAGTTGCCGCCGCGCTGGCGCCCGTCGATGCCGTGATCTTCGAGCTCGACGGAGTCGTGACAGACACCGGCGAGCTCCGCGCCGCGGCCTGGAAACAGCTCGTGGACGACCTCATGAAGGACCCCCGGCTTCCCGCCGGCGCGCGGCGCGGGTCCCTCACGGACGACGAATTCGCACGCTGCATCGAGGGCCGGACCCTGGAGGACGGCGTGGCCGGGTTCCTCGCCTCGCGCGGGGTCGCCATTCCCCGCGGCTCGCCCGCGGACAGCCCGGCAGGGTGGACGGCGTTCGGGCTCGCGCGGCGCCAGAACAAGATCTTCGAAGCCCTGTCCGCGGGCCGGCCCGTCCCCGTCTTCCCCGGCACCGCCGCGCTTCTTGAACGCCTCCGGGCAGGGCGGATCCCGGTGGTCCTCGCCACGTCCGGCCTTAACGACGCCGCGATCGTTGCAGCAGCGGGCCTTGCCGATGTCTTTGACCACATCGTGGACGGCCAGGCTGCCCTGGACAACGGCGCCGCCGGAGTGCCAGCGCCGGAGCTGGCCCTGGAGGCCGCCCGCCGGCTGGAGATCACCCCGGCCCGGGCCATGGTGATCGCCGGGGCCGCGGCGGGGGTGGACGCCGGGCGGCGTGGGGGATTCGCGCTCGTGGTCGGCCTCGACCGGGCCGGGCGGCGGGCCGCGCTGGAAGCCGCGGGCGCCGACGTCGTGGTTGAAGACGTCAGTGAACTGGACATCGGGCTGGTCATTACGCACCCGTGGCTGCTGGTGTACGAGGGCTTCGATCCTGCCCACGAAGGGCACCGGGAGGCGCTGACCACGCTCGGCAACGGCTACCTCGCCACCCGCGGCGCCGCCCCGGAACACCGCGCGGGGGACGCCCACTATCCCGGCAGCTACCTTGCGGGCGTCTACAACAGCCTCGCGAGCGTCGTCCAGGGCGTAGAAACCGTGGACGAGCACATGGTTAACATCCCGGACTGGCTGCCGCTGGATGTCCGGGTGGGCGACGGTGCGTGGTGGTCCGACGGCGGCCTGACGCTCCGCAGCGAGCGGCGCACCCTGGACCTCAAGCGGGCCCTGCTGAGCCGGGAAGCGCTCTTGGTGGACGACGCCGGACGGCAGCTTCAGGTACTCCAGCGCCGGCTCGTGTCCATGGCCGAGCCCCACCTGGCCGCACTGGAAACCACGCTGACCGCCGTCGGGTGGAGCGGGTCCGTCAGCATCTGCAGCGGTTGCGACACCGGCGTCACCAACTCCAACGTGCCCGAGGACGCCCAACTGGCCAACCGGCACCTGACAGCGGTGGCGGTGTCCTCGTCGGTGTCTTCGTCGGAGGACGGTTCGGACGCCGCGGAGCTGACGGTTCAGGTGCAGACGTCCGGGAGCAGGATCGGGATCGCCCTGGCGCTGCGGACCCGGATTTCCGGCGGAGTTCCCGGGACTGTCGGGGCCAGCGCGGTTCCCGAGTCGGCCGGAGGCATGTACAGCCACCGCTTCGAGCTGCAGGTCACTGACGGCATCCCCGTCACGGTCACCAAGACAGCCGCCGTCGCCACCTCCCGGGACCACGCCGTCGCCTCGCCAGTCTCGGGGGCGCTCGCGGTGCTCTCGCGCGCACCCCAGGAGTTCGACGCGCTGCTGGCGGACCACGACGCGGCATGGAGCCTGCTGCTGGCACCGTTCATCATCGAATCCGATGCCCCGTCCCAGGCCCAGCTGATCCTGAACCTGCACGTTTTCCATCTGCTGCAGACACTGACCACCCACACTGCCGAGCTCGATGCCGGGGTCCCGGCCCGGGGACTCCACGGCGAAGGCTACCGGGGGCACATCTTCTGGGATGAACTCTTCGTCCTGCCCGTCCTGAACTCCCGGCTGCCCGCGGTGGCCCGCGAGCTGATTGACTACCGCTGGCGGCGGCTGGGAACCGCGCGGGACGCGGCCCGGAAGGCCGGGCTGCGCGGCGCGCTTTTTCCGTGGCAGAGCGGCAGCGACGGCACCGAGCAGACACCCAAGTTCCTGTTCAACAAGCTTTCCGGGCACTGGATGCCGGACTACTCCCGCCTGCAGCGGCATGTTGGACTGGCGGTCGCCTACAACGCCTGGCAGTACTTCGAAGCGACCCAGGACCGGGCCTGGCTGACCCGGCACGGCGCCGAGATTGTGGTGGACGTCGCCAGGCTGTTCGTCTCCCTGGCGGAGCACGACGCCGCCCAGGACCGGTTCCACATCAAAGGCGTCATGGGCCCGGATGAGTACCACACCGGCCATCCGGGAAACCCCGGCGGCGGGCTGGACGACAACGCCTACACCAACATCATGGCGGCCTGGGTGTTTGACCAGGCGGTCTGGATCATACATTCAGTACGGGGTTTCGACATGGAGGAACTCCGGGCACGGCTGGGGATCACGGGCGCGGAAATCGACGCCTGGGCGCACCTGAGCCGTCGCATGTTCGTTCCCTTCCACGACGGCGGCATCATCAGCCAGTTCGACGGTTACGGCGCCCTGCGGGAACTCGACTGGAATCACTACCGACGCGCCTACCGCAACATCGAACGGCTGGACCTGATTCTCGAAGCCGAAGGGGACAGCACCAACCACTATCGGCTGGCCAAACAGGCGGACGTCCTCATGCTCCTGTATGTCCTGGGCGAGGACCAGCTCCTGGGGTTCCTGCGCCGGATGGGCTACGACGTCGCGCCGGCGCAGATCGCGGCCACCGTTGACTTTTACCTGGCCCGGACCGCGCACGGCTCCACCCTTAGCCGGGTCACCCATGCCTCGGTGCTGGCGCAGCACGATCCGGAGCGGGCATGGGCGACCTTCCGGGAAGCCCTGGACACGGACCTGGACGATACCCAGGGCGGCACCACGCGCGCGGGCATCCACCTGGGCGCCATGGCAGGCTCGATCGACGTGATCCAGCGCAGCTTCGCCGGGCTACGGATCACCCGGGACGCCCTGGACTTCACCCCGCGGCTGCCCGCCGAGCTGTCCCGGGTGGAGTTCCAGGTCCGCTACCGTGACCAGTTGCTGGCCGTGCACCTCGGCCCGGACCGGCTGCGGGTGTCGGCCGCCCCGGGGGACGCGTCTCCGGTGCTGGTGCGGGTGGGCGTCGAGAAGGTGCTGCTCCGGGCGGGCCAGGAGCACGAGTTCCGCCGGGATGCCGGGACCCCGGGCTGGACGCGCGGGGCGTGACCTGGGCGTTTTTGCAGCGACTCGCCTGCGATGGTTCCGGGCTACGTCGCGTCCAGGTGCAGCACGGCCGCTCCGGTGATCCGGTCCTCCGCCAGGTCCCGCAGGGCCTGGTCCGCGGCCTCGAACGGGTACGCCACAGTGGTCGGGCGGAGCGGGATCTCGGCGGCGATCCGGAAGAACTCTTCGCCGTCGGCCCTGGTGTTGGCGGTGACGCTGCGCAGTTGGCGCTCTTCGAAGAGCTCGTCGGCGTAGTGCAGGGACGGAATATCGCTCAGGTGGATGCCCGCGACGGCGAGCGTCCCGCCGCGGTCCAGAGCACGGAGCGCAACCGGCACCAGCCCGCCCGCGGGGGCGAAGAGGATCGCGGCATCCAGGGGATCGGGCGGTTGTTCCTCGGCCCCGCCCACGAACGTCGCACCCAGGTCCAGGGCCAGCGCACGCGCCTGCGCGGACCGGGTCATGACGTACACGCGGGCACCGCGGTAGAGGGCGATTTGGGCGGCCAGATGCGCTGAGCCGCCGAACCCGTAGATGCCCAGCCGCCCGCCGATCGGCAGTTCGGCCCGGGTCAGGGCACGGTAGCCGATGATGCCTGCGCACAGGAGCGGTGCGGCCTCCTCATCGCTAAACGTCTCCGGGATCCGGTAGGCGAAGTTCTCCGCCACCGTGATGAGCTCGGCGTACCCGCCGTCGCGGTCCCAGCCGGTAAACGTGGGCGACAGGCAGAGGTTTTCCTGGCCGCGCAGGCAGAACCGGCAGGCGCCGCAGGTACCGCCCAGCCAGGCCACGCCCACCCGTTCGCCAAGGCCGAACCTGGCGGCCCCCGGGCCCTGCCCGATCACCTCGCCCACTACCTCGTGTCCCGGGATAATCCCGGGGTGCCGCGGCGGGAGGTCGCCCTCGGCCAGGTGCAAGTCCGTGCGGCACACACCGCAGACCCGCACTTTCAGCAGGACCTCTCCGCGTCCCGGCACAGGGTCCGGGTGGTCGGCGGCCACGAGGGGCCCGCTGGACATGGGCCCCGGACGTCCAACTTGCCAGGCGCGCACCGCGGCCTCCTTCTCTGCAGCCTGTGCAGGTCCGCATCGGTTACGTTCGCGGCGGCTAGCGGGTGACCAGCACGTTGCAGCGCGCCTTGTGCAGCACGGCGGAGACCGTGTTGCCGGCTCCGGCCGCGGGGTTGTGGGTCCCGAGCACCAGGACGTCGGCGTCGTCCGCGGCGTCGAGGAGCTCCCGGGCGCCATGGCCCTCGCGCAGGACGCCGGAAACCTCCAGCCCTGGCGCCAGCCCGCGGGCCTCGTCGATGGCGCGGTCGAGCAGCTCTTGGCCCTGGAGCATGGCGTGGCGGCCGTGCTCTTCCCGCGCCCCGCCGCGCAGCGGCTCGACGTGGACGAGGTGCAGCGGGGCGCCCAGGACTTTGGCCAGGCGGACGGCCTCGGCCACCGTGGCCGGGCTGCGGGGCGAGGCATCGACTCCCACCACGACGGGGTGGGCACGGCGGCGCGGGCGCCGGATGATCATCACCGGGCAGGGTGCCGAGCCGGCCAGATCAATGCAGACCGAGCCGGCCACCTGGCCCAGGACGGCGCCGAGGCCCCGGCTGCCGACTACCAGCAGCCGTGCGTCCCGGGCGGCGTCGCGCAGCACGGGTGCCGCGAGCCCGGCCTCCATGAGCCCGTCGACGGCGGGGCCCGGGCGTTCCGGCCCATTCTCGGAAACGGTTGGCTCGAGGCCCGGCGGCGCGGCTCCGGCTGCTTCGAGGACGGCCTTGCGGGCCAGTTCAACGCCCTCGGCGAGGATGGCTTCCGCGGAGTGCCGCAGCCCGCTGCCGGCCACCCCTTTGACGGGGCCCAGGTTCTTGGTGAATACCGGCCACACCCAGGCATGGACCACCAGGAGGTTCAGCCCGGCCGCGGCCGCGTATTCGGCCGCCCAGCGAACGGCGAGTTGGGCGGCCCCGGACCCGCCGTAGCCGACCGCCACGGTGCCGCCCTGTTGCCCTGTGGGTGCCGACATTTTCCCTCCCGGCTCGGCGGACGCACCCCTTCGCCCGGCACTCTGTGCAGCCCCAGTAGAACCCTGCGGCCCGGGAATGGCTAGGGGCTTTGGTCCCGCGGGCTGCCCGCGGCCTGCGGTGCGGTGCCACCCGGCCCCTGGGCACGGTCCCGGACCCGGACCCGGACCCGGGTCCCGGTTCCCCGGTTCCCTGGGCCCGGGGCGGGGCTGCCGGTGAACTAGGGTTGAAGCATGCACAATGCGGGGGAAAGCTGATGGCCAAGCGGGGCAAAGGGCGGGGCGCCCAAACCGCCGGGCCGGGAGTGGTGGAAGTGCCCAAGGGTTCCCGCCCGGCCGGTCCTGTGGCCGGGGTGTATTACATCGATACCGGGGACTGCGAGCTGATCCCGGACCAGGACAATTCCACCGGCTGGCTCCTGCGCATCAACGGCGTCATGAGCTCGCACATTGACCTCGCGGACCCGTTGTTCCTGGACTTCGAGTACATGCGCTGGATCGCAGCCCTGGTGGAGTCGCGCTGGCCGCGGGAGCCTGGGCCCAGGTTGCGCGCCCTGCACCTCGGCGGGGGAGCATGCTCGCTGGCGCGCTATTTCCACGCCTCCTATCCGGACGCCCGCCAGGTGGTGGTGGAGCTGGACGGCAAGCTTGCCGACTACGTCCGGGGCTGGTTCGACCTGCCCAAGGCACCGCTGCTGCGCCTGCGCGTGGGGGAGGCCCGCGAGGTCACGGAGGGCCTGACCCCGCAGACCCGGGACCTGATCATCCGCGACGTCTTCGCCGGCTCGCTGACCCCGCGGCCGCTGACCACCCGGGAATTCATCGGGCACGCCAGGCGCGTCCTGGCGCCGGGCGGGATATATGTGGTCAACTCCGGCGACGCCCCGGACCTCAAGAATGCCCGCGAGGACGCCGCCACCATCGCCGACGCCTTCGCGTACACCGTGATCATCGCGGATCCGGCCATGCTGAAGGGCCGGCGCTACGGCAACATGGTCATGGCCGGCAGCGATGTCCCGTTCGACGACGACCCCGGCCTCGCGCGGCGCCTGCTCGGCGGTGCGGTGCCGGCTCACATCTGGAACGACGAAAAGGTGCGGGCGTTCGCGGCCGGCGCCGCCGTCCGGCATGACCCGAAGACGCCCGTTCTCGTGGAGCCGCCCGTCGAGCCCCCGGCTGGGCCCCGCGCAGGGACGCCGACTGCTCCATAGCGGCCCTTTTACGGCACCATAACGGCGGTTACGGAGCAATCGATGTGGTTGCTCCCCGCCCCAGCAGGGCATCGCGGTGCGCCGCGGTCTGCTCCCGCAGCGCCTGCACGAGCGCGGCCACTGCCGGCCGGCGCATCGAATCGGGCCGGAGCACCATCCAGTAGGGGAGCAGCTCCGCGAATTCCTCCGGCAGGAGCCGGACGAGGTCCGGATGCAGGTCGGCCGCGAAACAGGGCAGGAACCCGATCCCGGCGCCGGCCCGGGTGGCCTCCACATGGACGAAGACGTTGGTAGAGCTGAGGCCGTCCCGCATGGTGGGCACCAGCCGCCGCGGGGCGTCCAGATCGTCCACCTGAAGCATCGAATCGACAAAATAGACCAGCGAGTGGGCCGTCAGTTCCTCCACGGTCGCGGGGGTGCCGTACTCGGCGAGGTAGCCGCGGGAGGCATACATTCCCAGCATGTACTCGCCGAGCCGCGCGGCCTCTGCCCGGTGCACCTGCGGCTCGCCGACCACCACCTCGATGTCCAGGCCGGACCGCTGCTGGAGCGCCCGGCGCGTCACGGTGATGATCTCGACGCTGAGGCCGGGATGGTCGCGGCGGAGCCGGGCCACGGCCGGGGCGGCGATGTAGGCGCTGAAACCGTCCGTCGCGGTCATCCGTACGACGCCGGTGATGGGGTCCGGCGTGTGCCCGGGCTGTTCCAAGGTGCGCACGGCACTCTCGACCTGCTCGGCCACCCGCACGGCCTCGGCACCGAGCTCGGTGAGCTCCCAGCCGCCGGAGGCGCGCGAGAGCACGCGGCCGCCCAGCGCCTTCTCCAGCGCCGCGATCCGCCGGGAGACGGTGGTGTGGTTCAGTCCGAGCGCCTGGGCCGCCGTCGTAAATTTCGCCGAACGGGACACCGCGAGCAGGACCAACAGGTCATCGGGATTGGCGTTCATATCTGCAATTCTGCACATATAGGGTGCCGGTTTGGCCATTGAATCGCCGTGGATGTGCGGCAATACTCAATGGAGCCATTTCAGTGCTGTGCGTCACAGCGCGTGTCACCGTGGACACTAAGGAGAACCAGATGAGCGTAAACGAACGCTCTGCAACAACCCCCGTAGCACCCGCATCCAAGGGTTCCGGGCTCAAGAAAATCGTCGCAGCATCGATGGTGGGAACCGTCGTCGAGTGGTACGAATTCTTCCTCTACGCCACCGCCGCGACCCTGGTGTTCGGCAAGTACTTCTTCCCCGCCACGGGCAACGAACTGGACGGCATCATCCAGGCGTTCCTGACCTACGCCGTCGGTTTCGTGGCCCGCCCGCTGGGCGGCATCGTCTTCGGCCAGATCGGCGACAAGCTCGGCCGCAAGCCCACCCTGCAGCTCACCATCATCATCATCGGTGTCTCCACCTTCCTTATGGGCTGCCTCCCGGGCTTCGCCACCCTCGGCTACCTGGCGCCGGCGCTGCTGGTTTTCCTGCGGTTCATCCAGGGCTTCGCCCTCGGCGGTGAATGGGGCGGCGCGGTCCTGCTCGTCGCCGAGCACAGCCCCAACAAGTCGCGTGGCTTCTGGTCCAGCTGGCCCCAGGCCGCCGTTCCCGTGGGCAACCTGCTCGCCACCCTGGTCCTGTTCATCATGTCCAACGTGCTCAGCTCCGCCGACTTCCTCAGCTGGGGCTGGCGGGTGGCGTTCTGGCTTTCCGCCGTGATCGTGTTCGTCGGTTACTACATCCGCACCCACGTCTCCGAATCGCCCATCTTCCTCGAGGCCAAGGCCCAACTGGAAGAGGATCAGTCCGCCAGCTACGGCGTCCGCGAAGTCATCCGCAAATACCCCAAGGGCATCCTGCAGGCCATGGGGCTCCGGTTCGCGGAAAACATCATGTACTACCTCGTGGTCAGCTTCGCGATCGTCTACCTGAAGTCCGTGCACAAGTACGACACCTCGTCGCTGCTGCTGGCCCTGCTGATCGCCCACGTCGTCCACTTCCTCGTCATCCCGCAGGTCGGGCGCCTCGTGGACAGCTGGGGCCGGAAGCCGGTCTACCTCGTCGGTGCCGTCACCGGCGCCACCTGGCCGTTCTTCGCCTTCCCGATGTTCGATACCCGCAACCCGGTAATCATCGTCCTGGCGGTCACGATCGGCCTGTGCCTGCACGCCTTCATGTATGCCGGCCAGCCGGCCCTCATGTCGGAGCTGTTCCCGACCCGGATGCGCTACGCCGGCGTCTCCCTCGGCTCGCAGGTCACCTCGATCTTCGCCGGTTCGCTGGCGCCGCTCCTGGCCACCCAGTGGCTCAAGGACACCGGCTCCTGGCTGCCGACCGCGATCTACCTGCTGGTCGCCTGCGCCATCACCACCGTGGCAGTGCTGAGCCTGAAGGAAACCAAGGGCATCGCGCTGGAGGACGTGGACCGGGCCGACGCCGAACGCGAAGGCCTCCCCGTGGCAGCCACCCGCTGAGCTGCCTGAGTTTGGGCCGGCTCCAGCCATGCTGGAGCCGGCCGCCTCATCGAAACTTTTGACATGGAAGGCTGAGTTATGGAAAACACGCTGAACGGGCGCAAGGCCCTGGTCACCGGCGGCGCCGGCGGGATCGGCGCGGCCAGCGTCCGGGCGCTGGCGGCACGCGGGGCCAAAGTTGTGATCGCGGATAGGGACGAGTCCGCGGCGGCCGCGCTCGCCGACGAGGTCGGCGGCACCGCGTGGGCCGTCAACCTGCTCGACGTCGAATCCCTCCAGACGCTCAGCCTGGACTGCGACATCCTGGTGAACAACGCCGGAATCCAGCGCATCAGCCCCATCGAGGACTTCGATCCGGCCGACTTCCGCCGCATCATCACCCTCATGCTGGAGGCGCCGTTCCTGCTGATCCGGGCCGCGTTGCCGCACATGTACGCCAACAACTTCGGCCGCGTCATCAACTTGTCCTCCGTGCACGGGCTCCGGGCCTCGCCGTTCAAGAGCGCCTACGTTTCGGCCAAGCACGGGCTCGAGGGCCTGAGCAAGGTGACGGCCCTCGAAGGCGGGGCGCACGGCGTCACGTCCAACTGCATCAACCCCGGCTACGTCCGCACGCCCCTGGTCGAATCGCAGATCGCGGACCAGGCGAAGGTGCATGGCATCCCGGAGTCCGAGGTGCTCGCCAAGATCATGCTGACCGAATCAGCGGTCAAGCGGCTCGTGGAGCCCGAGGAAGTGGCGTCCCTGGTGGCGTGGCTTGCTTCCGACGACGCCGGCATGGTCACCGGCGCCAGCTACACGATGGACGGCGGCTGGTCCGCGCGGTAACCCGGCCGCCGGCCGGGCCGCCGGCGTCGGTTGGCCGGGCTGCCGGCGTCGGTTGACCGGGCCGCCGGCCGGGCTGTCCGGCTAGTCGCCCGCCTGGAACTCCGCGGAGTTGCCCACCAGCGCGAGGGTGCCGCCGAGTCCGATCATCATCACGCCGCCGGTGGTGCTCAGAGCGGCGATCCGCCGGGGCGAGCGGGCAAACCAGTGCCGGGCCGTTCCGGCCGCGAGGGACCACGTGCTGTCCGAGACCAGGGCAATGAGCAGGAAGACCGCCCCCAAGGTAGCGAGCTGCACGGGAATCGCTCCGGCCGAGTAGTCCACGAACTGGGGAAGCACCGCCACGAAGAACACAATCGACTTGGGGTTGGTCGCGCCGACGATGAAGCCCTCCCGGAGCACGCGGGCAGTCGAGGTCGGGTTCGAGGACGACGCCGTCGCCGGCCCGCCGCCGCGGTGCCGGATCGCCTGGATCCCGAGGTAGACCAGATAGGCGGCGCCGGCGAATTTCACCACGCTGAACAACAGCAGGGACTGGGCCAGCACCACGCCGACGCCCAGGGCCACGGCGGCGATCTGCACCACCTCGCCGGCCGCGTTGCCCAGGACGCTCAGCAGCCCGCCCCTGCGTCCCAGGGCCAACGTCCGTCCGATCACGAACAGCACGCTGGGCCCCGGGACGGCGATGAGCACGAGGGCGGCAAGGGCAAAAGCCAGGAGGTTGGCGGCGGGAACCATGCCTGATCTTAACCCCGTGAGGGCGCGCCCGGGAGTGCCCTGTGAGGGGCGGGTACCATTACCGCCCGGCGGGAACCTGGGGGAGCTGGGCGGTCTCGTCGACCAGTTCCGCCCGCGCCCGGCCGTGGCCGCGGACCCAGAAGCGGTAGGCGAGCACCAGGAGGCCGAGCCAAACGGCGCCCACGTACAGCGCCACCCGGGTGTCCTCGAATGCGCCCAGAATCACGATCACCAGGGCCATGAATGCGATGGTCAGTATGGAGGCGGCGGGCCACCACGGTGAGGGGAACTCCGACGCCGGCAGGCCCTTGCGGGCGATCTCGCGTTTCATGGCGACATGGGAGGCCAGGATCATGGCCCAGACCCACACGGTGGCGAAGGTGGCGATCGAGGCGATCAGCAGGAAGACGTCCTCAGGGATCACGGCGTTCAGCACCACGCCCACCAGCAGGATGCCGGTCATCATCACCACGGTCATCCACGGCACCCCGTGACGGGAAACCTTGCCGAAGCTCGCCGGGGCGTGGCCCTGCCGGGCCAGGCCGAAGAGGATCCGGCCGGCGCCGAAAATGTCACTGTTGACCGCCGAGAGCGCCGCCGTGATCACCACGGCGTTGAGGATGTGCGGCGCGGCCGGGATCCCCAGGCCGCTGAAGATCTGCACGAAGGGGCTGCCGTTGCTGCCAATTTCGTCCCACGGGAACAGGCTCATCAGCACGCCGAGGGTCAGCACGTAGAACAGCAGGACCCGGACGGGGACGGTGTTGACGGCCTTGGGGATGACCGTTTTCGGATCGGCGGCTTCACCGGCGGTGATGCCGAGGGTCTCGACGCCGCCAAACGCGAACATCACCACGGCGAAGGAAGCGAGGAGCCCTTCGAACCCGTTGGGGAACAGGCCCCCGTGGTCCACGAGGTTGCCGAGCCCTGGCGCCACGGTGGCGCCGCCGGCCTGGAAGCCGAAGACGATGATCGCCGCCCCGCCCGCGATCATGGCGATGATGGCCGCAACCTTGATCAGGGAGAACCAGAATTCCAGCTCGCCGAAGACCTTGACGCTGAGCAGGTTCAGTGCCGCCAGGAAGAAGATGATGGCCAGGATCCAGACCCAGCGTTCCACGCCGGGGAACCAGAATCCCATGTAGATGCTGAACGCCGTGACATCCGCGATGGCCACGATCGCCATCTCGAAGACATAGGTCCAGCCCGTCACGAACCCTGCCAGCGGGCCCAGGTAGCGGCTCGCGTATTGGCCGAAGGAACCGGACACCGGATGCCGCACCGCCATTTCGCCGAGGGCGCGCATCACCATGAAGACCGCGGCGCCGCCGATCATGTAGGCCAGCAGGACGGCCGGCCCGGCCTTCTGGATGGCGGAGGCGGAGCCGTAGAACAGCCCCGTGCCGATCGCCGAGCCCAGCGCCATGAAACGGATGTGGCGGACGTTGAGTCCCCGGCTGAGTACGGAGTCGACTGCTGCGCCGACGGCGGTGACGGCGTTGCCGGTGCCTGCTTCGGCGGGCGCCGGTTTCGTGGCGGTTTGGGCTTGTTGCATGCGAATACCTTCTCGTCATTGGGAGGGGGATCGCTATCCAGCAGACCATGTCCGGCCTTGCTGTGATGAGTTTCACGGGAACTTGGTGTCTTTGATTTCAGACTGTGCGGCGCCCCGCGCGGGGCGCCGGCCGCCGCCGTCGTCAAACTCCGACCGGCGGGGGAGCGGCGAAAGAGCTTGACAACATGTCAGGATTTCCTCACATTCGAGGTGTCGTCCGGCGCCTGCGGTTACACAATGGCGAGCTGACCCAGAGGAGACGCACCATGAAAGCGATCGTCCAGGATGTTTACGGTTCCGTTGAGGTGCTGGCACTGAGCGACGTCGACGCCCCCGTGCCCGGCGACGACGACGTGCTGATCCGGGTCCGGGCCGCCGGCGTCGACCAGGGCGTCTGGCACCTCATGACGGGCCTTCCGTACCTGACCCGTGTGGTTGGCTACGGGCTCAGGAAGCCGAAGACCCGCATCCGGGGCCGGGCCGTGGCCGGCCTGGTGGAGGCTGTCGGCCGGAATGTCGTCGGCTTCCGGACCGGGGATGAGGTGTACGGCACCTGCGAGGGATCCTTCGCCGAATACGCGTGCGCGAAGGAAGGCCGGCTCGCGCTGAAGCCGAAAAACCTCAGCTTCGAGCAGGCCGCCGCCGTCCCGATCTCGGCCGTCACGGCCCTGCAGGCACTCCGGGACGCCGGCAGGGTCCAGGCCGGGCAGGAGGTCCTCGTCATCGGCGCGGCCGGCGGTGTCGGCACGTACGCGGTGCAGCTCGCCAAGGCGTTCGGGGCGCAGGTGACGGGGGTGTGCAGCACCGCGAAAACCGATCTGGTCCGCTCGATCGGCGCGGACCACGTCATCGACTACAAACATGACGATTTCGCGGACGGATCCCGGCACTTCGACCTCATTGTGGACACCGCCGGCAACCGCCCGCTCACCGTGCTGCGGCGGGCGCTCAAGCCGAAGGGAACGCTCGCGATCGTCGGCGGGGAAGGTGGCGGGCGGCTGGCCGGGGGCATTGGACGCTCGCTCGGCGCCGGGCTGCTCTCCGTGTTTGTCGGCCAGCGGCTCACGGGCGTCATGTCCGCAGAACGGGCGGAGGACCTCCGGTTCCTGACCGGGCTGATCGAGGCCGGCGCGGTGACCCCCGTCATCGGCAAGAGCTATGCCCTGGCGGACGCGCCGGCGGCCATCCGTGACCTGCGCGCAGGCCAACTCCGCGGGAAGGCCGTCGTCACCATTTGAGCCTGGGCCGTTTGTGCGCCGTCGCGGTCTGGCCTGCGCCGCCTACGGTGCCCCGGCCGGGAAGCGGGCGACGTACTGCCGCTGCCACGGGGTTTCCACTGTCCGGCGCCGGTATTGGCGGCGGACGTAGGACACCGCCTGGCCGGGCGGGACTCCGTCGAGGATCGCGATGCAGGCCAGCGCGGTGCCGGTCCTGCCGATGCCGCGCCAGCAGGCCACTTCAACCCGTTCCGCCTCGGCCCGGCGCCACACCTCCCGGAACGCCTCGAGGGCATCCGGCTGGTCGATCGGCAGCCGAAGGTCGGGCCAGGGCACCCAGCGGGACTCCCACCCCACGGGCGGCGGCTGCTTGCCCAGCAGGTACACGCCGAACTCGGGAAACGGCCCGGCCGGAAGCGGGTAGTGCAGGCCGCGGCCACGGATGAGCCGGCCGGACGGAAGGGCCATGATGCCCTCCGCGGAAGCTTCCCACGTGTGCTTCATGAACCCGATCGTAGTCCGTCCTGCCGCCCGTTGTCCGTGAACCGGAGCTGCCGGATGTCCGCCGCTGCAGGCGGCGACGGGCTGGTGCCGGTGGCCGGGGACCCGCCGGGAAGCCGGCGCCCATGTTCATCGGCACACCGGGGGCAGTGCCGGGCCAGGGGGAAGGCCCGGCACCGCCTTCCGGAAGTTGTCCGGCATTCCAGACAGCCGTTCCTGCGGGAGTCTGTCGGTTGACCGTCGCGGGGCGCATGCTTAAGTACGGGATACCGGACACCGCCCGACCCTGAAGAGGATAGATGCCACCCACCAGCACCGCCGTGAGCCCCGCCGCCGCGACTTTGTCCGCAGCGCCTGACGCGCCCGCGCCCAAGACCGTCCACAGGACCGCCGGCACCAAGGCGGCGTCGAAGGTGCCGGCCGCCGAGAACACCCTGCGCATCCTCAAGCTGCTGGCCTCCCGGCGGGGGCCGATGGCGGCGTCGAACATTGCCACCGCGCTGGGACTGCCGCGCTCCAGCGTCTACCACCTGCTCGGGGTGATGGAGGCGAACGGCTTCGTGCTCCACCTGCACGAGGAGCAGCGCTACGGCCTGGGCATCAGCGCCTTCGAACTCAGCTCGGCCTATTCCCGGCAGGAGCCGCTGTCCCGGCTGGGCCGGCCGATGCTCGCCTCGCTCGTGGACGTGATCGGCGAAAGCGCGCACCTGGCGGTGCTGCACGGCCGGGACGTGCTCTACATCGTGGAGGAGCGGGCCAAGAACCGGCCGTCCCTGGTGACCGACGTCGGCGTCCGGTTGCCCAGCCATCTCACCGCCAGCGGGCGGGCCATCCTGGCCGCGCTGCCGAAGTCGCAGGTGCGGGCGCTGTACCCGAACGCTGCCGCCTTCACGGCCCGGCATGAAACCGAATCGCCCATCATGAAGTACTCCGCGCTGTCCTCGCATCTGGACCAGGTCCGGCAGCGCGGCTACGCCACCGAACACGGCGAGGTTACACCCGGATTCGGATCGATCGCTGCCGCCGTGACCGACCACGTGGGGTGGCCCACCGCCGCCGTCGCCGTGACCTTCCTCGAGGACAAGCTGCCCGCGGACCAGTGGCCGGTCCTGGCCGCCCGGGTCCAGAAGGTCGCCGACGAACTCTCGGTCCGGATCCACGGCCGCCCCGCCTGACCGGTTGCCCCCACCACCCGCACCCCCCCATAACCCCCAGGTTGCGCTATCACTTACGGCTGCCATCCGGCCCTTTTGGCAACCGAAAGTGATAGCGCAACGGGGGAGGGGTAGGGTCTGGAATCCCGGACAGCACCCCTCCGCTGGGTCTGTTTCCGCGGCCGCGAAGGGGCTTTAGTTGATACAGAACCTCATTCCTCCGGATACACCTGGACACCAGTCCGAACAGGCATCATCCGGCCACATATCCAGCGACAAAGGAGACCCTCATGGCACCCGCCGATTTCACCACCGGTGCCCGCCCGGTCAAAGCAGCCCGCGGCACCGAGCTCACCGCCAAGAGCTGGCAGACGGAAGCCCCGCTGCGCATGCTCATGAACAACCTCGACCCCGAGGTGGCCGAGCGCCCCGATGACCTGGTGGTCTACGGCGGCACCGGCCGCGCCGTCCGGTCGTGGGCCGCGTTCGACGCCATCACCCGCACCCTGGAAACCATGGAAAAGGACGAGACCTTGCTGGTCCAGTCCGGCAAGCCGGTCGGCGTCTTCCGCACCAACGAATGGGCGCCGCGCGTGCTGCTGGCCAACTCCAACCTCGTCGGCGACTGGGCGAACTGGCCCGAGTTCCGCCGGCTCGAGGCCGAGGGCCTGATGATGTACGGCCAGATGACCGCCGGGTCCTGGATCTACATCGGCACCCAGGGCATCCTGCAGGGCACCTTCGAGACCTTCGCCGCGATCGCCCGCAAGCTCACCGGGGACGAGAACGGCACCCTCGCCGGCACCCTGACCCTCACCGGCGGCTGCGGCGGCATGGGCGGCGCCCAGCCGCTCGCCGTCACCCTGAACGACGGCGCCTGCCTGATTGTCGACGTCGACGAGACCCGCCTGCGCCGCCGCGCCGGCAAGCGCTACCTCGACGAGGTCGAAACGGACCTCGACACCGCGATCGCCAAGGTCCTCAAGGCCAAGGAAGAACGCCGCGGCTGGTCCGTGGGCTACGTCGGCAACGCCGCCGCCGTCTTCCCCGAGATCCTGCGCCGCCACAACGCCGGCGAGCTCACCGTCGACATCGTCACGGACCAGACCTCCGCGCACGACCCCCTGAGCTACCTGCCCGAGGGCATCACGGTCGAGGAATGGCACACCGAGGCCGCCGCGGATCCCGAAGGCTTCACCAAGAAGGCCCAGGCCTCGATGGCCAAGCACGTCCAGGCCATGGTCGAGTTCCAGGACGCCGGCGCCGAGGTCTTCGACTACGGCAACTCCATCCGCGACGAGGCCCGCAAGGGCGGCTACAACCGCGCCTTCGAATTCCCCGGCTTCGTCCCGGCCTACATCCGGCCGCTGTTCTGCGAGGGCCTCGGCCCGTTCCGCTGGGTGGCCCTCTCCGGCGACCCCGAGGACATCGCGGTCACGGATGCCGCCATCAAAGAGCTCTTCCCCGAGAACAAGCACCTGCACCGCTGGATCGACGCCGCGCAGGAACGGGTCGAGTTCGAGGGCCTGCCGGCCCGCATCTGCTGGCTCGGCTACGGCGAACGCGCCAAGGCCGGCCTGCTGTTCAACCAGCTCGTCAAGGAGGGCAAGGTCAAGGCGCCCATCGTGATCGGCCGCGACCACCTCGACTCCGGCTCCGTCGCCTCCCCGTACCGCGAGACCGAGGCCATGGCCGACGGCTCCGACGCGATCGCCGACTGGCCGCTGCTCAACGCCCTGCTCAACACCGCCTCCGGCGCCACCTGGGTCTCCATCCACCACGGCGGCGGCGTCGGCATCGGCCGCTCCATCCACGCCGGCCAGGTCTCCGTCGCCGACGGCACCGACCTCGCCGCGGAAAAGCTCGCGCGCCTCCTGACCACCGATCCCGGCATGGGCGTCATCCGCCACGCCGACGCCGGCTACGACCGCGCCGTCGAGGTCGCCAAGGAACGCGGCGTCCGCATCCCCATGTCAGAAACCCGCTAACCAAGGTCCCAACCCCACATCGATTGCTCCGTAACTGCCGTTTTGAGCCACCAAAAGGGCGCTTACGGAGCAGTCGATGAGATTGAAGGAACACCATGACCACCACCACCCACTCGCCGCTCACCGTCACCCTCGGCTCCAGCGGTGTCACCCCCGAGGACGTCGTCGCCGTCGCCCGCCATGACGCCCACGTCACCATTTCCCAGGACGCCCTGGACGCCGTCGCCAAGGTCCGCGCCCACATCGACGACCTCGCCCACAGCGAGGTCCCGGCCTACGGGATCTCCACCGGCTTCGGGGCGCTGGCCAACCGGCACATCCCCAACGAGCTGCGCACCCAGCTGCAGAAATCCCTGATCCGCAGCCACGCCGCCGGCATGGGCCCGGCCGTGGAACGCGAAGTGGTCCGCGGCATCATGTTCCTGCGCGCCAAGACCCTGGCCTCCGGCCGCACCGGCGTCCGCCCGGTGGTGCTGCAGACCATGGTGGACGTGCTCAACGCCGGCATCACCCCGGTGGTCCGCGAATTCGGCTCGCTCGGCTGCTCGGGCGACCTCGCGCCGCTGTCCCACTGCGCCCTGGTCCTGATGGGCGAAGGCGAAGCGACAGGCCCCGACGGCACACTGTACGGGGGCAAGGATGCCCGCCCGGTGGCTGAGCTCCTCGCCGCGCACGGCATCGAGCCCGTCACGCTGGCCGAAAAGGAGGGCCTGGCCCTCGTCAATGGCACCGAGGGCATGCTCGGCATGCTGCTGATGGCCATCGCGGACATCCGCCAGCTGCTCACGACGGCGGACATCACCGCCGCGCTCAGCGTCGAGGCGCTGCTCGGCACGGACCAGGTGTTCCTGCCGGAGCTGCACGCGGCGCTGCGCCCGCACCCGGGCCAGGCCGCCGCCGCGGACAACATGCTCCGCGTGCTGTCCAACTCCCCGATCGTGGCCTCGCACCGGATCAACGACACCAAGGTCCAGGACGCCTACTCGCTGCGCTGCGCCCCCCAGGTGGCCGGCGCCGTCCGCGACACCGTGGACCATGCCGCCCTGGTCGCCTCCCGCGAACTGGCCGCCGCGATCGACAACCCGGTGGTCCTGCCCGACGGCCGGGTCAGCTCCAACGGCAACTTCCACGGCGCCCCGGTGGCCTACGTGCTGGACTTCCTCGCGATCGCCGTCGCGGACCTGAGCTCCATCGCCGAGCGCCGGACCGACCGGATGCTGGACCCGGCCCGCTCGCACGGGCTGCCCGCCTTCCTGGCCTCGGACCCCGGCGTCGACTCGGGCCTCATGATCGCCCAGTACACGCAGGCCGGCCTGGTCTCGGACAACAAGCGGCTGGCCGTCCCGGCGTCGGTGGACTCGATCCCGAGCTCGGCGATGCAGGAGGACCACGTCTCCATGGGATGGCACGCTGCCCGCAAGCTCCGCCGCGCGGTGGAGAACCTGCGCCGGGTCCTGGCGATCGAACTGGTGACCTCGGCCCGGGCACTGGACATCCGCACCCAGCTTTCCGGCGGCGAACTCACGCCGGGACCTGCGGGCGCGGCCGTGATCGCCGCGCTGCGCGACGTCGTCGACGGTCCGGGCACCGACAGGTTCCTGTCGCCGGAGCTCGAAGCGGCGGATGCCCTGGTGGCGTCGGGCAGGGTCCGGGCGGCGGCCGAATCGGCCGTCGGAAATCTCGCCTGAGAAGAAACAAAATGCACGGCGGCTGAACAATTCCCGGCGTCCCCGAAATCTTTGGCGACACGGACGGCGGGGGCCCGGGAACTGTAGTACAAATGGAGAGTCCACACCAACGAAGTTGTGGCAAAGAACACATACAAAGGGGTAAAAGTTCTATGAAAGCACGCGGCACGGTACTGTCCAGGCGCCTTGCATCCGCAGCTACGGTTTCCGACTGGAGCGGCCTCCGGGTCGGCGAACGAGTCGAAATTGTCAAGCACGCACAGGTCATTGCGGCCGGTGAGGTCGAAGAAGTCTCAGTGAGCGGAAATGTGCTCTGGCTGGTCCCCGCCGGGCCGTCCGAGACGCAGCTCTTCCTGCAGTCCGACGGCGTGCAGGTCCGCCGCAGCTAGGCTGACCGTTTTCACGCCGCACGCGAGTATCTTGGTGAGAGGGGCGCCGTTCCGCAGGGACGGCGCCCCTCTTCATCCCCGGGCATCGGGGCCCCGGCGGGAGGAATAAGCAATGTTCGAGGCTCCCAGCATCGTCTTTGCGGCGGCAGGCATTGCCGTCTTTGCCGCCGCACTCTTACCCAAGCTGCTGCGCAACGCGCCGCTGTCCATGCCGATGGTCTTCCTGGCAGCCGGCATGCTTGCCTTTTCCTTCATCCCCGGACTGCCGGACCCGGACCCCCTGCAATACGGGGAGTTCACCACCCACCTGACGGAAGTTTGCGTCATCATCTCGTTGATGGGCGCCGGCCTCGCACTCGACCGTCCCGTAGGACGACGCGAATGGTCCACCACCTGGCGGATGTTGGGGATCGCCATGCCGGTCTGCATTGTTGCCCTGACACTGCTGGGACTCTGGGCGCTGGGGCTAGGTCTCGGAGCGGCGCTGCTGGTCGCAGCCGCGCTCGCACCGACCGACCCGGTGCTGGCCTCTGAGGTGCAGGTGGGCGAGCCAGCCGACGACGAGCAAGAAACCGAGCGCGGCGAAGACGAGATCCGTTTCGGGCTCACCTCCGAGGCAGGGCTGAATGACGGGCTGGCCTTCCCGTTTGTCTACCTGGCCATCGCCATCAGCCTGTTCGGTTCTGCGCCGTCCGAGTGGTTGCTTCCCTGGTTCCTCACCGATGTCCTGTGGCGGATCGGCATGGGGCTGCTCGTCGGATGGCTGGCAGGGAAAGCGTTGAGCCGGCTGTTCTTCTCCGCCCGTGACAGCGTCCGGCTGTCCAACCACTCCGAGGGCTTCGTGGCGCTGGCGGCGACGTTCCTCGCATACGGGGTGACGGAAATGCTGGAAGGCTACGGGTTCATCGCCGTCTTTGTATGCGCCGTGACCATTCGGGCCGCTGAACGCACGCATGGGTTTCACCGCGTCATGCACTCCTACGTGGAGCAGCTCGAACGCCTCATGACCGTGATCATCCTGGTGCTGCTGGGCGGCGCGATTGCGCGGG
The DNA here is from genome assembly GCF_000374925.1 of Arthrobacter sp. 131MFCol6.1. Classification (GTDB taxonomy): domain Bacteria; phylum Actinomycetota; class Actinomycetes; order Actinomycetales; family Micrococcaceae; genus Arthrobacter. The sequence continues at coordinate 3,907 of NZ_KB895547.1, read as the reverse complement.
GCCTGCTGGCAGGCATTGGCTGGGCCGAGGTCCTCGTGGCGCTGGCGTTCCTGCTGCTCGTCCGTCCGCTGGCCGGCTGGATTGGCCTGGCCCGGGGTAAGACCGGCCCGCGGGAACGGATCGCCATTGCCTTTTTTGGCATCCGCGGCATCGGCTCGCTCTACTATCTCGCCTACGCGCTCAGCAAGGGCGACTTCAACGCCCAGGCCGAGGAATTGTGGGCGTTCATCGGCCTGGTGGTGGGAATGTCCATCGTGCTGCACGGGGCGACGACCGCTCCCGTCATGAACCGGCTGGACCGGCTCCGCGAACGGAAGGCTGCGCAGCAGCATGGCGACGAGGGTAAGGCGCCGAAAACGCCTATCTGAGTCGGCAGCGTGCCTTGCCCGCCACCGCCACCTATCCCAGCAGCGTATTGACCAGCCGGGCGGCCACTTTGGCGGTGCGGCCGTCGATATCGAACTCCGGGTTCAGCTCGGCGATATCCAGATGCAGGAGCTTCCCGCTCGCAGCCACCTGACGGCACACGGCGCTGATCACCGGCAGCGGCACACCAAAGGCCGCAGGCGCGCTCACCCCGGGGGCCACAGAGGCCGGCAGCACGTCCAGATCGATGGTCAGGTACACCGCGTCCACCTGGGCCAGGAAGGCCGCCACAAACGACTGCGCGGCGTCCGCCGAGCAGTCCTCGTCGAGCAGGTAGTCCACGCCGAGCTCCTCTGCCGTCCGGAACAGCGTACGGGTGTTGTTCGGCTCGGAGATCCCGACGACGGCGTAGCGCAGTTCGCGGCCGGCGGCGGCTTCCGCGCGGGCCATCTGGAGGAACGGCGTGCCGGAACTGGGCACCGGCTCATCGCGGAGGTCGAAGTGCGCGTCGAGGTTCAGCACGCCGACGCTCAGGCCCTCGCGCACGGCCGCCGACCCCGCCACGCCGAGATAGCTGGCAAAGGCGGTCTCGTGGCCGCCGCCCAGCACCACGGGAAGCCGGCCGGCGTCGAGCAGCCCGGTGATCGCGAGCCCGGCACGTGCCTGCCCCGCCTCCAGCGAGTCCCCGGCCACGGTGACGTCACCGGCGTCGTGCACGGCCCGCGTCAGGTGGAACGCGAGCGGCCCGAGCGCGGCCCGGATGGCGGCGGGGGCGGCCGCGGCGCCGGTCCGGCCCTTGTTGCGCCGCACTCCGGCGTCGCTGCCGAAGCCGAGGATGACGGCGGAGCGGGCAGCGGGGGAACCTGCCGGAACCGTGCGGGGAGCGTAGGGGGTCACCGCCTGCCACCAGCGCCGGTGCTCGTCGCCGTCGCCGTCGAACCTGCCGGTCCAGGGCAGGGGCGTGACATCAACGGGGAGCGCGGGAGAAACCATGCCCCTAGCTCACCGCAGCCCGGGCCGGAAAACCAGCGGCGCAGCCGTCGGACTGTCCGGAATCCCGGAAACTGGGCTTAAACGCCGCCGGACCGGGGGAGCGGCGTTAGTGGATCCCGAGGGCGGCCTCGATCGGTCCGATCGCGAAGAACAGCAGGAACGCGGCGGCCACGGCCCACATGAGCGGGTGCACCTCGCGGGCCCGGCCCTGGAACAGCCGGATCAGCACGAAGCTGATGAAGCCGGCGCCCAGGCCGTTGGCGATCGAGTAGGTAAACGGCATGAGGGTGAAGGTCAGGAAGGCCGGGATCGCGATGCCCCAGTCCTGCCAGTCGATCTTGCCCACCTGGGAGACCATCATGAAGCCGACGATCACCAGCGCGGGGGCCACGGCCTCGAACGGCACGAGGTTGATCAGCGGGGTGAAGAACATGGCCACGAGGAACAGCAGGCCGGTGACGACGGATGCCAGGCCGGTGCGTGCGCCTTCGCCGATGCCGGCACCGGATTCGACGTAGATCTGGTTCGAGGAGACGGAGGCGCCGCCGCCGATGATCGCGCCCAGGGCGTCGACCTGCAGCACGCGGTCGACGTTCGGGATGTTGCCGTCCTTGTCGATGGTGCCGGCCTCGGTGGCCAAGCCCACCATCGTGCCCATGGCATCGAAGAAGATGCTGAGCAGGATCACGAACGCCAGCAGGGTTGCGGCGACGAAGCCGAGGTGCTCAAAGGCGCCAAAGGGGTTGGCCTTGCCGATCAGGGACAGGTCCGGGGCCGCCCACTCGGAGAACGTCGGGGCCACGAGGGACCAGCCCTGCGGGTTGTGGTTCTTGCCGTCAAAGCTGGGCCCGATGTGCAGGATGGATTCCAGGATCACGGACAGGACGGTCGAGGCGACGATGCCGATCAGGATGGCGCCCTTGACCTTGCGGACCACCAGCGCGATGGTCAGGACCAGGCCGAAGACGAACACGAACGTGGGCCAGCCCAGGAGTTTGCCGTCGAAGCCCAGGCCGACCGGGACGGTGGTGCCGGCGACATCCGGGATGCGGCGCACGAAGCCCGCGTTGACGAGACCGATCAGGGCGATGAACAGGCCGATGCCCACCACGATCGCGGTCTTCAGTCCCTCGGGAACGGCCTTGAACACAGCCGTCCGGAAGCCGGTGAGGACCAGGATCAGCATGGTGATGCCCGAGAGCACCACCAGGCCCATCATGTCCGGCCAGGTCAGGCCGGGGTTCGTGGCCACCGTGACGGCGACGAACGCGTTGACGCCGAGCCCGGTGGCCAGGGCGAAGGGATGCTTGGCCCACGCGCCCATGAGGATGGTGAGGATGCCGGCCACGAAGGCCGTGACGGCAGCGACGGCGGGGAAACCGAGCGTTGCGCCCGTGGAATCAGGCCCGGAGAGGATGAGGGGATTCAGCACCACGATGTAGCTCATGGCGAAGAACGTGGCGAACCCTCCGCGGATCTCGCGCGAGACGTTCGACCCCCGCTCGGATATCTTGAAATACCGGTCGAGTGCGGAGCCTTGCTTGAGCATTAGGTCTTGCATTAGTCCTCCGGGAGTGATGTGTGTTGCCTTAATCCTATTTGGCGTCCAACGGCCAACCCTGCGTTTTCGCCTAGTCTGTAAGGAAGCCAACACTAGGAGTAGCCTGCCCATGCGCCGTATCCGCCAGCTTCGCAGTGCCCTGCTGGGCGCCGTCGTCCTCGTGGCAGTCCTGCTCGGAGCAGTGAGCCCGGCGTCGGCGCACGACACTGCGGAGTCCACCAGCCCGGCCGCCGGAGCAACCGTCGCGGCACCGCCGGAGCAGGTCTCGGTCACGTTCAACCATAATCCGCTCGCCCTGGGCTCGCAGATCCTGGTCAACGACGCCACGGGCGCCAACTGGTCGGACGGCCCGGTGCAGATCGTGGACAACGTCGCTGCGCAGAAGCTGAAGTCCGGCGCCCCTAAAGGGCAGTACACCGTGCACTGGCGGGTGGCCAGTTCCGACGGCCACCCGATCGAGGGCAGCTTCACCTTCACCGCGACGGCGGCGGCAGCGGGCCCGACGGCGGCTGCCAGCGTCCCCACGATGGGCACCGCCCAGCCGGGCACCACACCGGCGCCCGCCCCTGCGCCGGCCGGGTCGCAGCAGTTTCCCTGGAGCGTCATGGTCTTCGTCGCCGTCGGGGTCGGCATCCTGGTGGCCCTGGGCCTGATGGCCAAACGCCGCCTCACACCGGACGAGGGCAGCGACACCGAAGGCTGAACCAAGCCAACGCGCCCCTGGCAGCGCGACTAAAGCGCTGCTAGACGATATGAGGTAGCCGGGTTTTTCGGGCTGGAACCTCCTTTTCAAAGCGGGACGTGGGTTGCCTGCCACACTTGGCGAACAGGTAGAGCCACATTTGAAATTGGAGGTTCCAGCTATGTTTGAGCGTACAAGCGTCGGCCTGGATGTCCATGCCCGTTCTGTTGCCGGATGCGCCCTGGACGCGCAGACCGGCGAGATCATTCCGCACCGGATGTCCCCGGATTATGCCGAGATTCTTG
>NZ_KB895546.1 GCF_000374925.1 Arthrobacter sp. 131MFCol6.1 | reverse complement strand
CCCCACCCCCAACCAACGGGCCGGTGGCGGAGCAAGGGTTACGGCGGTCATAGCGTGGGGGAAACGCCCGGTCCCATCCCGAACCCGGAAGCTAAGACCCACAGCGCCGATGGTACTGCACCCGGGAGGGTGTGGGAGAGTAGGTCACCGCCGGAACACCATTCAGGTCGAGGACCCCAACCACCAGGTTGGGGTCCTCCCGCATTTAACCCACAAACACGTGGCGAATCAGCCGGGCAGCCCTGGCCATGCGTAAGAACCATGGAAAAACCTTGGGCATTTCCTTAACCGACGGAACCTTGGGAATACCTTTAAACGGCCAGCTATTTTGGTCATGCGCATTGAGGGGCCGGATTTGACCGGTTAGGGTTTGAATTCCTACGGACCACCAAGGCGCAGGGTGCGTCGACCGGACCTTATAGGAGTCCCACGATGCGCGTAGATCCTGGTTTCGCCTTGGGCAAGAACGGTACGAAAGGGCATCGGTTTAGCCGGTCCTTGGTGAGGCGCCGATGGATTTCCCTGGTGTCAGTCCTTTTCCTCGTGGCCGGCACAATTTCCCTTATTGCCGGCCCCGCCGAAGCCGCCACGCTGACCTTTTCTACTACAGCTGACGCCGTCGTGAAGCGCGACAGTCCCACCATCAATTTCCGCACCGCAACAGGCCTCAAGGCTGATAACTCGCCGGTCGAAATGATCTTCCTCAAGCTCACGGTCACCGGCACCGCCGGCAGCACCGTGACCGGTGCCAAGCTCCGACTGTTCGCTACGGATCCATCCAACTCAGGCGGCCAAGTCCGACGGGTCCTCAACAACTCCTGGAGTGAGAACACGATCACCTTCAACAACGCGCCCGTTGCGGAAACGCCGATTGTGGCTTCGCGCGGCGCTGTTGCCGATAACACCTATGTGGAGTTTGATCTCTTCGGCGCGATTAAGGGTGACGGGACGTATTCGTTCCGCATCAGCAATACATCCTCTGACGGCGTCATTTACAGTTCCAAGGAAACTTCCGTCACCACGCAACGGCCTCGATTGACTGTCACCACGAACGCGACGCCGCCGCCCCCGCCTCCGCCGCCCCCGCCGCCGCCTCCGCCCCCCGGCGACAACCCGTGCGGCACGGCAACCGCCCCACCGGCGAAATACGACCACGTCATGTGGGTGCTTTTTGAGAACAAGACCTATTCACAGGTCATCGGGAACGCCAGCGCGCCGTACATGAGCACTAAGGCGAACCAGTGCGCGTCGGTTTCCACCTGGGCTGACGCGGGCCTGGGTTTGCCCTCGTTGCCGAGCTATCTTGCCATGACATCGGGCAGCACGCAGGGCGTCACTTCCGATTCGAGCCCGAGCGGCCTGCCGCCCATCACGGCCGACAATATCTTCCGGCAGGTGCGTACGTCCGGCCAGTCCTACAAGAGCTATATGGAGGACATGCCTTCGAACTGCCGGCTGAGCGCGTCCGGCCTGTATGCCGAGCGGCACAACCCCGAAATCTACTACCAAGGGACGGGGGACAGGGCGGCATGCGCGGTCAACAATGTGCCCCTGGGCACCGTCAGCGCGGGGCAGTTGGCAGGCGACCTGGCCAACAACACTCTGCCGAATTTCTCCGTGGTGGTGCCGAATGTTTGCAATGACATGCATGACTGCAGCGTCGCGACGGGCGACACCTGGCTCTCGCAATGGCTGCCGGTCATCTTGAATAGCCAAAGCTACCGGGCGGGACGTACGGCGATATTCGTGCTTTTTGACGAAGATACTCCGATACCCAATTTCGTGGTGGCACCGTCCGTGGTCCCGGGCACCGTTATCCAGGGCAACTACAACCACTACTCCCTGCTCCGGTCCACCGAAGAAATGCTGGCCATCGGCCCGAAGTTGCAGAACGCCAGCACGGCCTTGAGTTTCCGGTCGCCGCTGCGCATCTAGGCGTTGCGGGAGATTCCCAGCAGAGTCCCGGAAGGCTCCCGGCTCCGGCGGAACGAACTCCCAGTTGCACTCGTTAGAATTCGACGGGGCTGGATTCCAAAAGACCAGACCATCGCTTCGTTCTAAGGACACCTCAATGCCCGAGCGCACTATCGTCATCACCGGAGCCAGCGACGGCATCGGCGCGTCCGCCGCGCGGACCTTCGCCCGGCAGGGGGAACGTGTGGTCGTCGTCGGGCGTTCCGCGCAGAAGACCGAGGCGATCGCGAACGAAATTGGCGCCGATTTCTTTGTCAGCGACTTCGCCGACCTTGCCCAGGTGCGGACCCTGGCCGCGCAGCTGAAGGAAAAGTACCCGCGGATCGACGTCCTGGCGAACAACGCCGGCGGCATCATGGGACCCCGCGAGCTCACCGTGGACGGCCACGAGAAGACTTTCCAGGTCAACCACCTGGCCCCGTTCCTGCTCACCACCGAGCTGATTGAGGTGCTGACCGCCAGCCAGGCCACCGTCATCAACACTTCGAGCGTCGCGAATTCGGTCTTCGCCAAGTTCGACATCGACGACCTCGACGCGGCCACGAGCTACTCCACCAACCGCGCCTACGGCAACGCCAAGCTCGCCAACATCCTCTTCACCACCGAACTGCACAACCGCTACAACACCGAGGGGATCTCCACGGCGGCGTTCCACCCCGGCGGCGTGGCCACCAACTTCGCGGCCGAGTCCACGAGCCCCATGCGCCTGGCCTACAAATCCTTCCTCAAGCGCTTCATGCTGACCCCTGACCAGGGCGCGGACACCCTTGTGTGGCTCGCCAACGCCACCCCGGGCCACGACTGGATCTCCGGCGCCTACTACGCCAAACGGACGCTCTCCAAGGCCAACAGGCAGGCCTATGACGCGGGCCTGGCCAAGGCGCTGTGGCAGCGCAGCGAGGCGATGGTGGCCCAGGATCTCGACAAGCTGGACCCCCGCCCCTGAGCCTCACCGGAAACGCCGAAATCGTGGGTTAGCATTTTCCTGCCCCTCGCCGATCCGCGGCCGAGGGCTTCTACCTGGGGGAGTGCTCTTAAACGTGCGCCTGAAGAAATTGCTTATCGCATCCCTGGCGGCATCCGCCGTCGTCCTGAGCGCTACGGCCGTGCCGGCATCCGCCGCGCCCGCGCCGAAGTCGTACAAGAACTGCACGGAACTGAACAAGGTCTACCCGCACGGCGTCGGCAAGAAGGGCGCCCGCGACAAGACCAGCGGGAAGCCGGTCACCACGTTCCGCGTCGACAACACCCTGTACAGCTACAACGACGGCGGTGCGCGGCACTGGGGCGAGTACGACCTGGACCGTGACAACGACGGCATCGCCTGCGAAAAGCGCTAGGCCCGGCAGCCGGCCTGGCCCCGGATATCCGGAGCCGGGCCGGTACGTCAAACGAAGTGCCAAGAACGGCCGCTAAGCCATGCTGCTTAGCGGCCGTTTGCGTCCAACGGTGGCGTGCGGCGGCGTCGAGGCGCGCTGCCAGCGACGCCCTGGCAACGGGGCACCGCAAAGGGTCAGCGCGCGGCGTCGACCTTGTCCAGGGCGTTCAGGGCACTCTCCATGGTTCCGGCCAGGTGGCTGGCGGGGGCCGGCTTGGCGAACAGGTAGCCCTGCAGGGAGTCGCAGCCGCGGTCCATCAGGTACTTGGCCTGCGCGGGCGTCTCGATGCCTTCCGCCGTGACCTTCAGGCCGAGGGCATGCGCGGCGCTGATCATGGTGGCGAAGAACGGGAGCTGTTCCTGGCCGGTCTTGATCATGGCCACGAAGGAGCGGTCGATCTTGACCTTGTCCAGGGGCAGTTCCTGGAGCCGGCCGAGCGTGGAATATCCGGTGCCGAAGTCGTCCATGGCAATCCGGACGCCGGCGCCGCGCAGCTGCCGCAGCTGGCCCAGCACGTCCGAGGAGGCGTCGAAGAACACGCTCTCCGTCAGCTCGAGGGTGAGCTGGCGGGGGTCAACGCCCGTGGACGCGGCAATCGCGAGCACGTCCGCGGCGAAGTCCCGGTGCTGGAACTGCAGGCCCGAGACGTTCACGGCGACGCTGTAGGCAGGGTCTCCGGCCAGCCACGGCCGGATCTCGGCGCAGGCGCGGCGCAGGACTTCATCGCCGATCTCGCGGATCAGGCCGCTCTGCTCCGCGACGGGCAGGAACTGGTTCGGCGGGACCAGCCGGCCGTGCCGTTCCCACCGCGCGAACGCCTCGAACTGCACCACCGAACCGATGCCGGGCGAGACCACGGGCTGGTAGTGCACCGAGATCTGGCCCAGTTCGACGGCGCGCCGGAGCCCGGAATCGCCATCGGCCTTGTGGGCCGCGGTGTTCAGCATCTCCGGCCGGAACCGCAGCCAGTTGTTCTTCCCGGCGGCCTTCGCCGCGGTCATGGCGGCGTCGGCCTGCCGCAGCAGTTCCGCCCCGTTCAGCGTCTGCCCCGACTTCGACGCCAGGCCCATGCTCACGCCGGGCCGGACCATGGAGCCGCCCACCCGCAGGGGCGCGTAGAGGGACTCGGCGATCCGCTTGGCCACCGCGTCCGCGTTGAGGCACTCGGTGAGCAGCACCGCGAACTCGTCGCCGCCGAGCCGGGCCACGGTGTCATGCGGGCGGACGCAGTTGCGCAGCCTGCTCGCCACCTCCACCAGCAGCTCATCGGCCGCGGAGCGTCCCAGCACGTCATTGAGGTGCCTGAAGTCATCGAGGTTCAGCAGCAGGATGTCCACCGGATCCGGGCGGCGCAGGGCCGCAGCGAGCCGCTCGTTGAAGAGGGGGCCGTTGGGCAGCGCCGTCAAAGGGTCGCGGAGCGAGCCGGCCTTGAGTTCGTCGTCGTGCTCGGCAAACGCTGCGGGAGCGGCAGCCGCCGGACCTCCGGAAAGAGAAGCTCCCGCTGAACCGGAAGTACGACGGCGGGCAAAGTCGCCGCTGAGGGAACGGCCGACGCTGCCGGCGCCCGGGTTCCCTCCGGCGGCGCCGCGGATGGAGAGGGCCACGGACGTTCCGGCGTCGGCCGCTCCGGCCGGGGCGGGGACCAGCGAGCAGGTGATTTCGACCGGGAGTTCAGTGCCGTCGGCGCGGCGGCCCGAGCCGGCGAACTGGGAGCTGGCAGACGGGGAGCCGGAGAACGGCGAACCAGGGCTTGCGGCCGTGCCCAGCCCGGCCAGAACGCCGTGGAATTCCTCCCGCGAGGCCTCGGCCAGGAGCATGCTGTGGTCCGCGCCGAGCAGCTGCGCCCGGGAATAGCCGAAGAGCCGTTCCGCGGCCACATTGAGGAAGGAAATGGCTCCGTCCTGACTGACCAGCAAAAGTGCGTCCGGGCTGTACTCCAGCAGTTGTTGTGCGAAACCAGCTTCCACGATGTCTAACAGCCCCCCGGCGATGAATACGGATAGCGGGCACCTTGCGGAGAGCAGGCGCACTGCGCTGACTGAATCATATGCGGTGCTGGCTCCCCGGACGTGATGGGCATCATGCCGCACCCAAATGTGTCGAACGCGCCGGCCGCCGCGCAAAGCGCATCCGGCCCGGCTGCGCTGGCGGCGGCCCTGCTACCCGGGCAGCGGCACGCCCTCGAGGTCAGCGATGGCCGCCGCCGAGTTCCGCACGGCGCGCTGCCTGGCCGCCCCGGGTTCCGGGCGGGAGAAGAGGAAGCCCTGCAGGGCATCGCAGCCGTGGTCCATGAGGTAGCGTGCCTGCGCCGGTGTCTCGATGCCCTCGGCCGTGACCTTCAGCCCCAGGCTTCGGGCCATGTGGATCATGGAGGTGAGGATGGGCAGCTTTTCGGCCCCGGTCTGCAGCATGGACACGAAGGACTTGTCGATCTTCACCACATCCACCGGCAGGTCCTGCAGGCGGCCCAGCGAGGAATAGCCGGTCCCGAAGTCGTCCAGGGCCACCCGGATGCCGGCCTGGCGCAGGGTTTCGAGCTGGCCGATGACGTGGGAGTGGGCGTCGAAGAACACGCTCTCGGTCACCTCCAGGACCAGCTGGCGAGGGTCCACGCCGCTCCACGCCGCAATATCGAGGACGCGCTCGGCGAAGTCACGGTGCTGCAGCTGCACGCCGGAGACGTTGACGGCCACGCTCCGGAACGGGTCCTCCCCAAGCCACGGGGCGAGCTCGGTGCAGCTGCGCCTGAGCACCTCGGCGCCGATTTCCCGGATCAGGCCGCTGCGTTCGGCGGTCTCGATGAACTCGTCCGGCGGAATCAGCTCGCCGTCCCACTCCCAGCGGGCCAGGGCCTCAAACTGCACCACCTCGAGTCGGTCACTGGAGATGACGGGCTGGTAGTGCACGGTGATCTGCCCCAGCTCCACCGCCCGCCGCAGCCCGGCCGTGAGCTGGGTGCGCTCCAGCAGCGCGGCCAGCATCTCGGGCCGGAAGTGCACATAGCAGTTCTTCCCGGCCTCCTTGGCCGCGTACATGGCCAGGTCCGCCTGCCGGAGCAGCTCCGACGACGTCTCCGTGCCGGCGTCGCGCGAGGCCACGCCCAGGCTGAGGCCGGGCCGCATGAGCGTTCCCTCGATGGAGACCGGGGCGTTCAGGGTGCTGACCACGCGCTGGGCCACGGTGTCGGCGTCCCTACAGCCGACCAGCAGGACCACGAACTCGTCCCCGCCCAGCCGGGCGACGGTGCCGTGCGGACCCACGCAGTTCTGGAGCCGGCGGGAAATCTCGACCAGCATCTCGTCACCGGCATGGTGGCCCAGGACGTCGTTGACTTCCTTGAAGTCGTCCAGGTCCAGCAGCAGCACGTGCACCGGCTCCGGGGTCAGCAGTGCCGCGGCGGCCCGTTCGTTGAAGAGCATCCGGTTGGCCAGCCCGGTGAGCGGGTCCTGAAACGCGAGTTCCTTGAGCTTGCCGGCTTGCTCGGCCAGTTCGTCCATGGCGCGGCGGGCCTGGTCCTGGGCGCGCCGGCGCGAGGTGATGTCCCGGAAGTTCCAGATCCGTCCCACGATGGCGTCCGCCACCTTCTGCGGGCGCGAGTACAGCTCCACGGTGCGGCCGTCGGCGAACTCCAGGACGTCGTGGCTTTGCATCAGGCTGTCCGCGTAAAGCGCTTCAACCTTCTGCAGGAAGGAGTCGGGATCCACCAGTTGGTCCGCGATGAACCGCACCAGCGCAGTGGGGTCCTCGGCCGCGATCAGTTCCGGCGGCATGCCCCACAGCTTCAGGTACTGGTCGTTGATCCCGGTGATTTGGCCTTCGCTGGAGAGCACGACGATGCCGTCCGACGTCGATTCCAGCGTGGCGTCCACGAGGGAGAGGGCCAGCCGCCGGCCGGAATCGGGGTCGTTGCGGTGCTCGGCGTCGCGGACGGCTACCGCCATGGCCGTGCCGCCGTCGACGCTCACCAACGAGCACGTGATCTCCAGGGCGAGGTCTGAGCCGTCCCGGTGGAGTCCGGCGGCGGCGAACGGCCGGCTGCCGGCCGGGCTTTTGCGTCCCAGCCGGCCAAAGACCCGCAGGAAGCCGCCGCGGGCTTCCTCGGAAAGCAGGATGGTGTGCCGAACGCCGAGGAGTTCCTCGCGGGGGTAGCCGAACAGCCGTTCCGCGGCCGAATTCACGAAGGCGATGGTCCCGTCCGCGGTCAGTAGCAGAAACGCATCAGGACCCTGCTCCAGCAGGTCTTCACCAAATCCAGTTCCCACGACGATACCGGCCCCCAAGCGACGGAAGTTCATAGAGCGATGATGTTCCCGGCCGAGGTGCCCGGAGCAATGCGTTTCACTGAATCATAGGGTCCTTCGGCCCCGTGTCCAGCACATCGGCCATGGAACTTTGCGGGTCACCGGTTGCCGGGCACCCGATCGCCCCGCAGTGCGGCGATGGCCAGGGCCGCCCGGTCCAGCGCGGGCTGGAGCGTGGCCTCCGGCTGGGGGCCCGAGAACAGGAAACCCTGCAGGGAATCGCAGTGCAGCTTCATCAGGTAGCCGGCCTGGGCCGCCGTTTCCACGCCCTCCGCGGTGACGGTCAGCCCCAGCCCGTGGGCCATCCCGATCATGGCGTTCAGGATGGGCAACTGCTCGGTGCCGGAGTTGATCATGGACACGAAGGACTGGTCGATCTTCAGCGTGTCCACGGGCAGGCCCTGCAGGCGTCCCAGGGAGGAGAACCCGGTGCCGAAGTCGTCCAGCGCCACCCGGGCGCCAGCCGCGCGCAGGGTCATGAGCTGCTGGATCACATGGCAGTCGTCCTCGAAGAAGACGCTCTCCGTGACCTCCAGGACCAGCTGGCGCGGGTCCACGCCACAGGATTCCGTCACGGCCAGGACCAGCTCGGCGAAGTCCCCGTGCTGCAGCTGGACACCGGAGACGTTTACGGCCAGGGACCGGGAGGAGTCCTCGTCCAGCCAGGGCTTGAGCTCGGTGCAGCCGCGCAGCAGCACCTCGGTGCCGATCTCGACAATGAGGCCGCTGCGTTCCGCCGCCGGAATGAAATGCTTGGGCGGAACGAGCGCGCCGTCGCGCACCCAGCGGGCCAGGGCCTCGACCTTAGTCACGGTCCCGCTGCCCGCGGAGACGATCGGCTGGTAATGGACGGCGATCTGGCCGTTGTCCACGGCGTGCCGCAGGCCGGCCTCGAGGTCGTTGCGGTCCACGAGGGCCTTCATCATCTCCGGCTTGAAGCGCATGTACCGGTTCTTCCCGGCGGCCTTCGCGGCGTACATCGCGACGTCGGCACGGCGCAGGAGCTCGGAGGCGTCGACGGCGGACTCGCCGATCGAGGCGAGCCCCAGGCTGAGGCTGGGCCGGAGCATGGTGCCGTCGATCCACACCGGGACGCGCAGCGAGTCGACGATCCGGGCTGCGACCGCCTCGGGCTCCAGCGAGTCGAGCAGGAGCACCACGAACTCGTCGCCGCCGAGCCGGGCCACGATGTCGCTGGGGCGCACGCAGGCCCGCAGCCGCCGGCCGACCTCAATGAGCATCTGGTCCCCGGCATGGTGGCCCAGGATGTCGTTGACTTCCTTGAAATCGTCCAGGTCCAGGAGCAGGACGTCGACGGCGCCGCCGTGCCGGTCTGCCAAAGCGCTGGCGAGGCGGTCGTTGAACAGCTGGCGGTTGGACAGCCCGGTCAATCCGTCGCGGAACGCCAGCGCCTTCAGCTGGGCGGACTGTGCGGCGAGGTCTGCCATGGCCCGGGTGATCCGGTCCTGGGCAACCTTGGCCGCGGTCACATCCCGGAAGCTCCACACGCGTCCGACCACCTGCTCCGCGACTTTCTGCGGGCGGGAATAGCGTTCAAAAGTCCGGCCGTCGCGGAATTCCAGGATGTCGTGGCTTTCCGCGGCGGGATCGGCGTAGAGGGCCTCGACCTTCTCGACGAACTGGGCCGGGTCCCGCAACTGGTCCAGGACGAAGGCCATGACCGCCTCGTCGTCCCCGGTGGCCAGCATTTCCCGCGGGATGCCCCACATGGTGAGGAACTGATTGTTGACGCCGGCGATCTCGCCCTCGCTGCTGACCACCAGGATGCCGTCGGCGGTGGATTCGAGCGTCGCGCTCAGCAGCGACATGGCCTCGCGGAGGCTGTCATCGTTCTCCGGCCGGTGCGAGGTGTCCCGGACCGCGGCGATCATGCTCGCGGAACCGTTACCAGTCCCGTCCCGGGGGCCTGTACCGGTGAAGAAAATAGATCCGGCCACCTCGGCCTGGAACTCCGTACCGTCCCGCCGGACCCCGTAGGCCTCCACGGGAGCAGTGTCAGTGTCAGTTTCGGCGGCAGCGGCGTCGCCGTCGGTGTGGGCGCCGCGGCGGAGGTTGAAGAACAGCCGCTCGAGTCCGTTGCGGAACCCCTCGGCCAGGAGCATGCGGTGGTCCGAGCCCACGAGTTCCCCGCGGGCGTACCCGAACATGCGCTCGGCGGCGGTGTTGACCATTTTGATGGTCCCGTCCTCGGCCACCACCAGCAGGGCGTCGGGGCTGGATTCCACCAGGTCCCCGTAGCCCGGGACCGCGGCGGAAATTTCCTGGGGGACTGTGTTCGGGACTGTGTTTGGGTCTGTGCCGGGCGCTTCCTCCGGGTACGACGACGCCGTCACCCGGCTACCGCCGTGCGAACCTGAGACCACCAACGAGACATTTAGAACCCTCCCATCGGGAAATCATAGGCGCCGGAAGCCTCCCTTGGGTGTCAAGAGGGTGTCAACACGTGGGCGGCGCCGGATCCCTGCCCGGGTGGGAGGACCAACCGCCCCGTTGCGCTATCACCTAGGGTGCTCAAAACCCCGGTTTGGCATCCCCAAGTGATAGGGCAACGTGGGGGGAGCGGCCCACCTGGGACTCACCGATAACGGCCTTGTAGTGGCAAACGAGTTCGGCGCCGAGCACGGACCACGTCCGGCCCTGGACCGAGGCGTGCGCGGCCGCGGCGAACGCGCGGCGCTTGGCGTCGTCGCCCATCAGGTCCACCACCCGCGCACGGAACCCGGCGAGGTCGCCGGGCTCGTACAGCCAGCCGGTCCGTGAGTTCTCTACGAGGTCCAGCGGGCCGCCGCGGCCCGTGGCCACCACCGGCACACCGGACGCCATGGCCTCCTGGATGGTCTGGCAGAAGGTCTCGAACTCGCCGGGATGGACAAAGAGGTCGAAGGACGCCACTGCCCGGGCGAGGTGGTCGCCGCCGAGGAACCCGGTGAAGACCGCCTGCGGCAGGGCAGCTTCCAATGCGGGCCGCAGGGGCCCGTCGCCGACGATCACCAGCCGGGTCCCGGGAACATCCGCCAGCACCGCCAGATCCTCCACCTGCTTCTCCGCCGCCAGTCGGCCCACGTAGCCGATGAGGCGCTCGCCGCCGGGCGCCACGGAAGCCCGCCAGCCGGCGTCGCGCTTCGCGGGGTTGAACCGCTGCGTGTCCACGCCGCGCCGCCACATATCCACGCGCGGAATGCCGCGGCCGCGGAGCTGGTTGAGCGCGAAAGTGGAAGGGACCAAGGTGCGCGAGGCCAGCATGTGGATCTGGTCCACCCTGTTCCAGGCCCAGTTCTCCAGAAACGGGACACCGTAGCGCCCCGCATAGCCGGGCACCTCGGTCTGGTAGATGGCGACCGTGGGGATTCCGAGCTGGTGGGCGGCCTGCGCTGCCCGCCAGCCGAGCACGAACGGGGACGCGAGGTGCACGACGTCGGGCGCGTAGTCGGCAAGGATTCGCTTGACCCGATACACACCGCCCATCGCCACCCGCAGGTTCGCATAGCCGGCCAGCGGGACCGAGGGGAGCCGGAGGACGTGGGCGCCATAGACCTCGTCCGGTACCTCCGTGTCCTGCGTGGACGGTGCGATCACCAGCACCTCGTCCCCGCGCTCCTGCAGATGCTCCAGCACGCGCAGGATGGAGTGGGTGACCCCGTTCATGAGCGGCAGGAATGATTCGGCGACGATTGCGATCCTCACCCCTCCACGGTGCGGGCGGCGGTTTGCGGCGCGGGGGAGCAGGCGTGGCCGGGAGGGGAAGAGTGGGTTAACAGGTGGGCGAACTCAGGAGGGAACCGCCACGGGCGGGCAGAAAGGCGGGCGATTGCCGGGAACTAGCCGGGCACCCTCACATGGCCGCAAGCCAGCGCGGCCATGCGTCCACGGCGCAAACCCCACGAAGCAGCGGTGCCGGACGGCATGACGAAAGTCGAGCTACAGCGGGTCGGGCCAGTTGCCGACCGGGAAGCGGGCACGGATGCCGGAAACCGGACCGCAACGCGCGCGCTTGTTGCCTTCCATCAGAAATACCTCCAGAGGCTACGGAACTTCAGAATACGCCCGTCGCCTCCTACCGTCCAGAGGGGTCAGTCGCCCTTGAGGACATCCGGAAGTTCGTCCACAAACACCGTCTGCGGCGGCTCAAAATAGATGACCAGGACCTGCTCGCCGACGGCGAAAACGCTGGTCTTGTCGAAGGGGTGCGCGTGGAAGGCACTGGTTCCGCCGCGGACGGGCAGCATGACCTCGCCGATGGTGCCCGGGCCGATCCGTCCGGTGACGCGCCCAATCTTTCCGGTCAGGCTCCGGTCAACATCCTTATGCATCAGAACCCCATTACATCAGAATCCCAGTTCATCAGGTCCTCCGGCTCTCCGCGCGCACGGCCGTCCCTACGCCTCGGGCGCCTTCGCCGGCCGTTTGCCGCCATCCCGGGTATTTTTGAGGGCCGTGGAGAGCGCCGGGAGGTAGTCGCCCACCTGTGCCAAAATACCGCCGATCATCCGGTTGACCCCTTCGCCGCCGTTGAGGACGGTCATCTGGCCGACGTGTGCAAACGGCTCGGCCGCCGCCGCCACGATCGCCGGCATGTTCTCGGCGAGCTGCTGGGAGATGACGGCCTCCTGGTTGGTGCCCAGGGCTTCGGCACGGGCCTTGATGCCCTCTGCCTCGGCCAGTGCCTTGGCTTTGATGGCGGAGGCAGCGGCATCGCCGCGGGCCTTCGTGGCGGCGGCCTCGGCCTCGCCGGTGACCTTGGTGGCCCCGGCCGCTGCTGCTGCCGCCGTCGCGTTCGCCTGCGCCTGCACCTCGGTCCGCCGGGCGTTGGCCTGGGCCTCGAGCTCGGTGCGCCGGGCCAGCGCCTCGGCCGCGCTGATGTCCGCGGATTTCTGGCCTTCCGCGTCGGTGCGCTTGGCGTACGCCCTCGCGTCGGCGGGCTTGCGGACGGTGGTCTGCAGTTTCTGTTCCTCCCGGTCGGCCTCGAGCTTGGCCACCTCGGTTTCCTGGACCACCACCAGTTGGCGGGCCGTCGCGTCGGCCAGCGGCCCTGCCTGGGCCGCGTTCGCCTTGGCGCGCTCGGCGTTGGCCTGGGCCTCGGACTGCCGGATCGCGGACACGCTCCGGGCGTCGGCGATCATGGCCTCGGCCTCCGCTTCCTTTTCCGCCGCCTCGCGGTTCCGGGTGGCCTCCGCGATGCGGGCCTCCATCTTGACCAGGGCGATGTGCGGCTTGGCGATGTTCTGGATGTAGCCGGTGGGGTCCTGCAGGTCCTTGATCTGCAGCGAGTCGACGACGAGCCCCAGCTTCTCCATTTCGACGCCGCTGGCGCTGCGGACCTGGGAGGCCAGCTTGTCGCGCTCGCGGATGATTTCCTCGACCGTCATGCTGCCGATGATCGAGCGCAGGTGGCCTTCGAAGACGTTGTATACCTGGCTTTCCATCTTGGGCTGCTGGCCCAGGAACCGCCGTGCGGCGTTGGCAATGAACGGCGGGGCATCGCCGATCTTGTAGATGACCACGCCGTCGACAATCACCTGGATGCCCTGGGAAGTGACGCAGGAGACCTTGAGCTCGGTTTCGTTCAGCGTCAGGGACAGCGGCCGCACGGTCTGCAGGCCCGGCAGCACCAGGGCGCCCTTGCCGGTGACGATCTTGAAGTCCATCCCCTCCCGGGTTTCCAGCGTGCCGCGCGTCAGCCCGGAGATGATCAGGGCCTCGTTCGGTTCCGCCACCTTCCACATCAGTTTTGTTGCCACCCAGATAACGCCGACGACGGCGACCGCCCCCAGGATGATCGAAATGAGCGGATACAAAAATGACAAGTCCGGCATAACCAGGTCCTTTCACGGCGGTGGAAAAGATATTAAGCAAAGCCCCAAACGATGCTGCTGGTAGTCCCCGGCCGGCCTGGAGGCAGGAATTCCCACGCCGCCCAGCCAGCTGTTGTACACAGTCTGTGGTGCTTCCGGCCGGGAAGTCCAGCAATTCGATGGTGTCCGGGCGTACGCCCAAGTCCCGCCGGTGCCTAAAGCCCCTGTTGGGAGCCTCCGCCGCCGTGCCAGCGTGGAAGAGGGTGCGGGCGCGGCAGGGTTTGAAAGAGCCTGCCTGTCTGGGTGAGCGGGGGCGGGCCGGGGCCAGGAGTGCCTGCCCGTGAAGGGGGTGATGGGTGATGCGAGGCTCTCCCCTCGGGATGACACGGACCACCGGGATCGCGTGGGACATCTGGCGGGCCGGGCGGGCAAGCCAGGATGAGATCACCCGCCGGCAACGGGACCGGCTCGCCGCGCTGGTTGAGTGCGCACGGTCCTCCTCGCCTTACTACCGCAGGCTGTACCGGGACGTCCCGGACACGGTCCCGGACCGGGCCACGGACACGGCCAAGGATCTGGCCACGTATTTAGGGGAGCTGCCGCCGGTGGGCAAGCGGGAGCTCATGGAGAACTTCGATGACTGGGTGACCGACCCCCACATCACGCTCGCCGGGCTGAAGCAGGACCTGCTGGGTGACCTCTCGCGGATCGGCAGCCTCTACCGCGGAAAGTACCTGGTGGTGACGACGTCGGGGTCCACCGGTGAACCCGCGGTCCTGGTCCATGACCGGACCTCGCAGCTGGTGGCCAGTCTCCTGGGCCCGATCCGTGAACGGCGGACCTTGATGGCGGCTAAGGAGGCGCGGGCTTTCCTGCGCCGGGGGCTGCGGGCCGCGGCGCTGATCGCAGACGGGGACCACTTTGCCGGCGTCGTGCTGACCGAAGCCGCTCGCCGGCGCAGCCCCCGCATCGCCCGCCGGGTGCGCGTGTTCTCCGTGCTCCGGCCGCTCCCGGACCTTGTGGCGGACCTCAACGACTTCCAGCCGACCGTGCTCTACGGGTATCCGAGCGCCATGGTGCAATTGGCCGCCGAACAGCAGGCGGGACGGCTCCGGATCCATCCGCTCCTGGCGGTCGCGTCCGGGGAGAGCCTGGCGGCCCACGCCGCGGCCGAGATCGAGGCGGCCCTCGGCTGCCGGGTCAGCGCGCGCTACGTTGCCTCGGAGGTGCTCGCCCTGACCAGCCGCTGCCGGCAGGGACTGCTGCACGTCAACGCGGACTGGACCATCGTGGAGCCGGTGGACGACGCCTTCCGGCCCGTGCCGCCCGGCGAGCTCTCCCACACGGTGCTGGTCACCAACCTGGCCAACCGCGTCCAGCCGCTGATCCGCTACAACCTGGGCGACCGGGTGCAGCTGTCTGCCGGCCCGTGCGCCTGCGGCAGCCCGTTTCCCACGCTGCGGGTCGAGGGCCGCAGCGGCGACGTGCTGAGCTTCGCTGCCGCCGACGGGACAAGGTCGGACGGGACAGGGTTGGACGGGACGGGGTTGGACGGGACGGGGTCGGACGGGACAAGGTTGGAAGGGACAGGGCTGGACGGCAAAGTGGTGACCGTGCTGCCGTTGGCGCTGGGCACGGTGATCGAGGAGACCGCCGGCGTCCGCCGGTTCCAGGCGATCCGCACCGGGCCGGGTTCGCTCACCGTGCGTCTCGAGCTCTGGCCGGAGGCCGCGACGGCGGCCGTGCGGACAGCGGTGGGGGAGCGCCTGGGTGCCTTCTTCGCGGCCCAGGGCGCCGCCGGCGTCGACGTCCGGTTTAGCGATGAGCCGCCCCGGCTGGACCGCAGCGGCAAGTTCCGCGAGGTGTGGTCCGCCTGAGCTGGCCGCGGTCGTCGCTGCCGTTAGGGCTGATAGTGCTGTTAGTGCTGTTCCAGGATCCGCCGGGCGTCCTGCTGGGCCTGGAGCTGCTCCGGGGTCACGGACTGTCCGGTCAGGAACCCGGCGGCGGCCATGATCCGGCGCAGCTCGGCGACGCTGCGCGGGGTCCGCACCCCGTGGTGCGCCATGGCGTGGCAGTTGGCGCAGAGCGGGACGAGGTCTGTGACGGGGTCCAGTTCATACCTGCTGCCCAGCTGTGACACCGGGACCAGGTGGTGGACCGGAATGAAGTCCTTGCCGATCTCGCCGTAGGCGATTTCAAACGAGAATCCGCACGCGGCGCAACTGGTCCCGTGGTGGGCGACGCAGACCCGCCGGGCGTCCGGACTGTGTTCGTACTTGATGACTTCGACCCGGGTGACCGCCGCCGCCGGGACGGTGCCGGGCACGGGCTGGGTGGGGTCCGCCGGCACCGGGCCGAACTCGCCCCAGAGTCCGCGGAGCAGGGGCTCGACGGCGGAGTCGACAGCCATCGCGGGGCCGTGCAGGGCTTCCCAGTCGATGCCGGGCACGGCCTCGGCGAGGACCCCGGGCGGGATCTGGTCGCCGGCGGGCAGGAGGGCGTCGAAGTCCACCTGGATGCAGAGCGCGGATGCGTCCTGTGCGCCGGGCTGTGTGCCGGGCTGGGCGGCGCTCGCGGAGTCCGGTGCCTGGACGCGGGGAGCCGGCCGTTCCGAGACGATAACGCCGTGGCCGATCAGGCCGCACCCGTGGCGGCCCTGGAGCACCAGCCACGCGTCCGCGCCGGAGGAAGCAGCCCCGGCGGCGTCCGTGCCGGCCGCGCTGCCTGGTCCGCTTCCGAGACCAGTCCCGACGCCCCAGCTGGCCAGGTGCCTGCCCGTTTCGGCGACCTCCTCCAGCACGGCTGGGTAGGTCCAATCGTTCCATTCGTCGGGGTTCCAGACGAGGATGATTGCTGTCATCTGCCCATTGTCGCAGTCACCTCTGCCTGATGGTCAGAGCAACGGCTGATTGTCAGGACTACGGCCGATTGCCACTGCTACGGCCGATTGCCGCACCGGCGGCCGTTAGCCCGGACTGCCTGCGGCATTGTTCAGCGGCCCGGTCGGCCCGGTCTTGCAGGTGGCGTTGAGGGTGTCCTCCGCGATGGACTCCATTTGGTGCAGGATGTGGGTGTCGCCGCGCGGGAGCGGCTCAGGCGGGTAGGCCACGGCCATGGTGAGCTGCCGGGTTCCGTCCGCGCTGGTCATGGTGATGGTGCCGTAGCCGGGCACGTCGCCGGGATGGCCGTAGTAGAAATCGTTGGTGCACAGATCGTTCCAGCGGACCACGCCGAGTCCGTACCGGGCGTAGAGCGGGCTTTCCATTTGCGTGATCGTGGCCGGTTTGAGCAGCTTGTTCTGCAGCAGCGCGCGGTAGAACGTATTCACGTCCGCCACGGAGGACACCATGCCGCCGGCGGCGTTGTCGATCTGGGCGGCCGGATAGGTGACGTCGAGTTGTTTGCGGTCCAAGGCGATGTAGCCGTGGACCATGGAGGACGGCGCCGGGCCGGCCGCCGTCATCAAGGTCTCGCTTAAGCCCAGCGGCTCGATGATGTCGGTGCTGATCACCTCGCCGATCCGCCGGCCGGTGAGGCGCTCGACGATCAGCGCCAAGGCAATGTAATTCGAGTTGGAGTACTCAAATCCCTGGGCCAGCTTCGCCTGCCAGGAGATCCGTCCCGCCATGGCCAGCAGATCCGCCAGGCTCACCTTGGTGGTCAGGGCTTTCCGCACCGTGGCCGGATCGAACAATGGCCCGTCCACGGACGGCATGCCGGAGCGGTGCTGCAGCAGTTGGCGGACTGTGACCGGCCCCGGCGGGTGCATCACCTTGTTGAACTCCGGCAGGTAGGTGCTGACCGGCGCGTCCAGCTCCAGCCGGCCCTCCTCGGCCAGTTTGAGCACGCAGACGGCCACCATGGACTTGGTGACGCCGCCGATGTGCACCGGGTCCGTTATCTCGGCCCGGGACGGGCTGTTCAGGTTTCGGACCCCGTAGGCCGCGGACCACTCGTCCCCGCCCACACGGACCTGGATGAGGACGGCCGAGGCGCCGTCGTCGAGCAATCTCCTGCTGAACTGTTCGAGCACGGCCCGGTAGCCGGAATCGGGCGACACCGGCGCCGGAGGTTTCGGCCCGGGGATGCAGCCGCCGAGGGCGGCGGCGAGCACGACGGCGAGGATTGCGGCCGTGAGCCGGCGGAATGATGCGCGGATCCAGACCATCGGCATGAGGGTCCTTCTTGCAGGTCGGGAGTGCAGTCAGGGCAGGAAGATGCCCCCAGCCAGGCACAGTCCTAATGATTGTGATGGTCCTCAAACGGGGTGCAGCCGTCAAGGGCCAAAGGGGTGTGATCATACGAAAACGGCCGCCAAGCAGTTGTGCTTGGCGGCCGTCTTTCGGCAAGCCGGCGACAGGGAGAGTCAGCCCGTGGCGCCGGCGGCTAGAGGCGCACGCGCCACCACAGGGTGGTCGCGGTGCAGGTTTCCGAGGGCTGAGGCGCCCTGCGGCGACCCCAGTTCCTCGAAGAACTCCACGTTGGCGCGCACGTAGTCGGCCCACTCGTCCGGGACATCGTCCGAGTAGTAGATCGCCTCGACCGGGCAGACGGGATCGCAGGCGCCGCAGTCCACGCATTCGGACGGGTGGATGTAGAGCGAGCGTTCACCCTCATAGATGCAGTCCACCGGGCATTCGTCGATGCAGGCCTTGTCCTTGACATCCACACAGGGCTGGGCGATCACGTACGTCATGGCTGGCTACACACCCGTGTAGACGGTCTTGCCCCACGTGAAGAAGTCCAGTGCGGACTTCCCCTGTTCGCGGAACGTGTTGGTGGAGGAATCCTTGACGCCGCCGAACGGCACGTTCAGGTCCAGGCCCGCCGTCGGACGGTTGACCTTGATGACCCCGGCCTGGGCGCGGGCGGCGAAGTCCGTGGAGAACGCCAGGGAGTCGGTGCAGATCCCGGCGGTCAGGCCGTAGCGGGAATCGTTGATCGCGGCGAGCCCGGCCTCGTAGTCCGGGACCTCGAGGACGGCCACGACGGGTCCGAAGATCTCTTCGGTCACGGCGGCGTCGTCGAAGGGCAGGTCCGTGAGGATGGCGGCCGGGAAGAGGAACCCGGCGTCCGTGCCGCCGTCGTACTCACCGTGCAGCAGCGTGGCGCCGCGTTCGACGGCGGTGCGCACCGCGGCCTGGTTCTGTTCGAACTGCTGGCTGCTCACCACGGCGCCCATCCTGGCGGCCTCGAGGCCGTCGCCGGCGGTGTACTGCGCGGCTTCCTCGGTGAGGGCCGCCAGGAAGGCCTCGCGGATGCCGGGCGTGACGTAGACGCGGGACGTGGCGGTGCAGGCCTGGCCGGTGAGGCCGAACGCGCCGGCCGCCACCACCTGGGCAGCCTTGCGGGGATCGGCGTCGTCCAGGACCAGCACGCCGTTCTTGCCGCCCATTTCCAGCTGGACCCGGGCGCGGCGGGCGTTGAGGATCTCCTGCAGCCCGAGCCCGACGTTGGTGGAGCCGGTGAAGGACAACCCAGCGATGCGGGAATCGCGGGCCAGGGCGTCGCCCACCACGCGGCCTTTGCCATGGACCACGTTGAACACGCCGGCGGGCAGCCCGGCGTCCTGCAGGGCCCGGGCCAGGTGCGTGGCCGAGAGCGGGGTGAGCTCGGCCGGCTTGATGACCACGGCATTGCCGCTGATCAGTGCCGGGGCGGACTTCCAGGCCGGGATGGCGATGGGGAAGTTCCACGGCGTGATGAGCCCGACGACGCCGAGCGCCTCGCGGCGGGTGGTGATGGTGGTGTACGGCAGGCCGCTGGGCAGCACCTCGCCGGTGGCGGCCCAGCCGAGGGACCCGAAGAAGCGCAGCACGTCGGAGGCGCGCTTGACCTCGCCCTTGGCCTCGGCGAGGGTCTTGCCCTCTTCCCGGACGAGGTCCTCGGCGATGGCGGTCTGGCGCTCCAGGAGCAGATTGCCGGCGGCCATCAGGATGGCGCCGCGGGACGGGGCAGGCAGGGCTGCCCAGGCCGGCTGCGCGGCGGCGGCGGCGGTGATGGCGGCGTCGACGTCGGCTGCGGTGCCGCTGGGGGAGAGGGCGGCGAGCTCGCCCGGGCGGGCCGGGTTCATCCGCTCGGTGTCCGCCCCGCCGAGCCATTCGCCGTTGATCAGGTGCCGGGCGGTGATGAGGTCCCGGGCTGTTGCTGTTGAGGTGTCTGTGTCGGTGGAAGTCATGGGGTTCCTTCTGAAGAGAGGTCGGGAAGAAAGGGAGGCGGGCTAGAGCCCGCGAATCAGGCCGCCGTCGCAGCGCAGTGCCACGCCGGTGATGTAGGAGGCCGGCGCGCTGCAGAGGAACGCCGCGGCGGCGCCGAATTCCTCGGGGGCGCCGTAGCGGCGGGCGGGGATGGTCTTGCGGGACTCGAGCTGGATTTCCTCGGCGGTGGTGCCGCGCCGCTTGGCGGCGGCCTGGTCGAGTTCCGCGACCCGGTCCGTGGCGATGCGCCCGGGGAGGAGCATGTTGACCGTGACGGCGTCCAGCGCCACCTCGGCGGCGAGGGTCTTGAGGTAGCCGGCCAGCGCCGCGCGGCCGGTGTTGGACACGGCCAGGTTCGGCAGCGGTGCCACGACGCCGCTCGACCCGACGGCCAGGATCCGGCCCCAGCGCCGTTCCCGCATGCCCGGCAGGATGTGCGAGACCAGGGCGTGGTGCGGTTTGACGAGTTGTTCGAACGCCGCGGCGATGTCGTCCGCGCCGAGCGTGGCGGCCGCGCCGGGCTTCGGCCCGGGACCGTTGAGGACCAAGATGTCGATGGGCCCGAGTTCCGCGACGGTCTGTTCGACGGCGGCGGCCACGCCCTCGGCGGTGCTGAGGTCCGCTTCGACGGCGATGGCGCCCGGCCCGTAGGCGTCCGTCAGCTCGGCGACGATCTCCTTGGCGCGGACCTCGCGCCGGCCGGTGATGGCCACCCGGACGCCTTCGGCAGCGAGGGCCCGGGCGATGGCGAGGCCCAGGCCGCCGGTCGATGCGGCCACAAAGGCGGTCTTTCCGCTGATTCCGAAATCCATCAGTTCCTCCCCGCCGTGGTCAGCGCGGCGGCCGGGTTCGACCCCAGGGCCTCCGCGGCCTCGGCCAGGTGGGTGCGCAGCCCGGTCCGGAGAACCTCCGGGAAGGCCGCGGCCGGTGCCCGGACGCCGGCGTCGGCAATGAGTCCGCGCTGGTGCAGGCATTCCTTGCGGATCGCCAGCGCGATTTTCGCCTGCTGCTCGAAGTTGATCAGCGGCAGGTAGGGCAGCAGGGCATCGCGGGCGGCCTCGTAGCCGTCCTTCTGCCAGGCCCGCACGCAGGCGATGAGCGCTTCCGGGTAGGAGAAACCGGTCATCGCCCCGGCGGCGCCGGCAAGGAGCTCGTCCAGCAGCCCCTGGCCGCCGAGGCCGCCGAAGACGGAGACGTCGAGGGCCGCGGTGAGGTGTCCGATCGCCACGGAGGTGGGCGGAGACTCGGCCTTGACCGCGGTGACGAAGCCGCAGGCCTGAACCACCGAAATGAGCGCCTCGGTGCTGATGTGGACGCCGCTGGCCAGCGGGTAGTCCTGCAGCACCACGTTGGCGCCGGTGGACTGGTGGATGGCGTTCAGGTGCGCGATGACCACACCGGGGTTGGCGGAGTTGGCCTGGACCATGACCGCCGACAGCCGGTCCCCGGTGGCAGCCTGGATGGAACGGATTTCATCGACGGCCGTGCCGGTGAAGAGGGACGTCACCCCCACCACGAGGGGCAGGCGCGTTTCCTCCGTGACCACTTCCAGGACCAGGCTGCGCTCGGCTGCCGTCAGGGCCGCGGCCTCGCCGAACACGCCCAGGACGGTGAGTCCCGTGGCGCCGATCGACTCGTAGTAGCCCACGAGCCCGGCCAGGCTGTCCGTGTCGACATCCAGGGTGCTGCCCTGGAACGGTGTGGCGACGACGCCCCACACGCCGGGTGTCAGTGACTCCCGCATTGGTTTCTCCTTCTAAGCTCTTGTTGTTCTTCGAGCGGCCGAATCTCAGGCGGTGGATCCGCTACCGGCCCGGCCACTGCGGCGCGCGCTTCTCCTGGAAGGCGCGGACGCCCTCGGCGGAGTCTTCGCTGTCCAGCGCCGCCATGAGGGCGGGGAGCCGGAGGCCGCGGGCCTCGGCGGCGGTCAGGTGCGCGGTCTGCGTGACCATCTGCTTGACCGCCCGGACGGAGGTGGGGGCGCAGGCGAGGATCTGGTCCACCCAGCGCTGTACCGCGGCGTCGAGCTCGTCCGCGGGGACCACCTCATTGACCAGGCCCATGGACTGCATCTCTGCCGCCTCGGCCTTCCGCCCGGTCAGGAGCATGCCCATCGCCTGGGTGTACGGGATCCGGCGCACCAGCTGGTGGATGCCGCCGTCGAGCGCCAGGCGCCCGACGCGCGGTTCCGTCAGCCCGAAGCGGGCCGTTTCCGCGGCGATCACGATGTCCGCGCCGAGCACGATCTCCATCCCGCCGCCGAGCGCATAACCGTTGACCCGGGCGATGACCGGGATGTCCAGCGTGGTGCGCAGGCTGAGCCCGCCGAAGCCGTTCGGGTCCAGGCCGGCCCAGTATTCGAGGCCGGTCTTGTCCACGGCGGAGGCGGACATGTCCGCGCCGACGCAGAAGGCCCGGGTCCCGGCGCCCGTGATGACCACGGCCCGGACGTCCGGATCGGCTTCGAGCTGGTCCCAGATCTCGTTGAGCCGGGCCTGCGCGCCGCCGTCGACGGCGTTGAGCACGTGCTGGCGGTCGATGACTACGGTGGCGACATGGTTCTCGATGGTCAGGGTGACCTGGTCCACGACGGTCTCTACTGTGGCGGTCACCGGAGCACCCCCAGTTCCTGCAGCCGCTCGATGGTCTCGGCGTCGAAGCCGTTCTCCAACAGCACCTCAACGTTGTGTTCGCCCAGCCGCGGGGCCACCCGGCGGATGGTGGGCGGGGTGGCGGAGAGCCGGATGGGTGCGTTGAGCATCTTCACGGTGCCGACGCCGGGGTGTTCGGCCTCGACGATCATGTTGTTGGCGTGTGTCTGAGCATCGGCCAGGGTCTGCTCCAGGGTGTGCACCGGGGCGTTGAGCAGCCCCTGGTCTTCGAGCCGGGAGGTCCAGTATTCGGTGGTGTTGGTGGCCATGCGCTCGCGGAAGATCGCCTGCAATGCCGGCTTGTTCTTGAACTGCTGTTCGAGGTTGGCGAACTCGGGCCGCAGCGTGAGGTCCTCGTCCAGGCCCAGGGCCTCGGAAATGCGCAGCAGCGGGTCCGGGGTGAAGCCGCCCACCATGCAGACGGCGCCGTCGGTGGTTTCAAAGACGCCGCTGAGCGGCATGGCGCCCCAGTTGACCTCGTAGCCGCGGTTGAGCTGCATGCAGGCCTCCTGCATCTGCAGGTGCAGCATGGAGTCGTACATGGTCACCTCCACCTTCTGCCCGACGCCGGCGGACTCGCGGGTGCGCAGTGCCAGCAGGATGCCCTGCATGAGGTGCATGCCCGTGATGTAGTCGCACAGCGTGGTGGGGTAGATGGCCGGCTTCATGTCATCCGACTCGCGCCGCCACATGACGCCGGAGTAGGCCTGGGCGATCGCGTCCTGGCCGCCCTTGTGCGAGTAGGGGCCCTCGGGGCCGAAGCCGGTGCCGGAGGCCCAGATGATGCCCGGGTTCTGCTCCTTGAGGTCCTCGTAGCCGAAGCCCATCCGCTCCATCACGCCGGAGCGGAAGTTGCTGACCACGACGTCCGCGTCGGCGAGCAGCCGGCGAAGGACGGCCTTGCCCTCATCGGTGCGGGTGTCCACCGAGATGCTGCGCTTGTTCCGGTTGATGGACAGGAAGATCGGGTTGTCCTGGCCGTCCTTGTCCGGGAACGAGTTGCGGGAGATGTCCCCGGCGCCGGGGCGCTCCACCTTGATGATGTCCGCGCCGTAGTCGCCCAGCAGCTGGGTGCAGGACGGGCCCATGAACACCTGGGTGAAGTCCACGATCTTGATTCCCTCGAGCGGGAGCGGGGTGCCAGCCTGGAGTGGGGTGCCCGCAGCCTCAGTGGCGGGTGCTGTTGATTCTGCTGTTGTGCCTGGGAACAGGTCGTCAATGACGGTGCTCATGCCCCCACCACCGCGTCCACGTCAAGGGTGGCGTTCGACGACGGGACGTCGCCCGGGTCGGCGCCGTGCCGGCGCATGCCCTGCTGGATGTCCAGCGCGGACACGTCGCGGACGAGCGTGCCGTTCTCGATCGCCAGCGCGGCGGCGACACCGACTGCCTGGCCCATGGCCATGCAGGGCGGGATCTCGCGGGACATCTTCTGGGCCTCGGGGGTGGCGGAGTAGTGCCGGCCGGCGACGAGCAGCTGGTCCACTTCCTTGGGCAGCAGCGAGCGGAACGGGTAGTAGTAGTCGCGGCCGCGGGCCACGGTGTCGGCGAAGTGGCGGCGGGAGGTGACGTCGTCCTTGGTCATGACGTACTCGCCTTCCAGCAGCCGGGTCTGGCGCACGCCCATCTGGGACGCGACGTCGAGCATGTAGCAGTTCTCGAAGCCGGGCAGGTTGGCGCGGACGTAGTCCACGGCCTCGGTGATGCGGTCCCGGGCGGCGAACTCGGCGGCCGTCATGTCCGCCGGGTCGACGCCGTCGAAGCCGGTCATGTGGGGTGCGTTGCACCAGACGACGCCGTCGATGGGGGTCTTGAGCCACCACAGTTCCCACGCGCCGCCGAGGAGGCGCTTGATCTTGCGGTTGATGGCGCGGGCTTCCTTCGGGTTGGCCTGTTCGAAGGCCTCCGCGGCGTTGGTGTCGACGTTGCCCAGGCGGAAAACGAGCGTGGTGAGGTAGCTGTCCTTGACGTAGCTGGCGCCGGCCCGGGAGGCGACGTCGATGTCGCCCGTGGTGTCGATGACGATGTCGGCCATGAAGGCCTGCGGACCGGACTTGGTCTCGCAGATGACACCCTTCATGACGCCGTTGTCCACGATGGGGCGGGAGAACCAGGAGTGCAGGCGCAGGTTGACGCCGGCCTCGCGGACGAGGTCGTTGGAGACGCGCTTCCAGCCGTCCGGGTCGAAGGCGGCGGCGTAGCAGACCGGCTTGGGGGTGCTGTGGGAGTGGAAGTCGAAGGTGCCGTAGCGGCCCCACTTGTTCCACAGTTCCTCGGAGGTCTTGCGGTCATCGGCAGGCGGGACGATCGCCAGGCCCAGCTTCTGCAGCCGCTCGACGTACTCGGAGACGATGCCGGTGACGGTGATTTCCTGGCCGTTGATCATGTCATCGAGCACCAGGACCATGCCGCCGGAGGCGAGGCCGCCCAGGGAGGAGTAGCGTTCCAGCAGCGTGACAGAGGCGCCCGAACGGGCCGCGGTGACGGCGGCAGCCACACCTGCGGGGCCACCGCCGACGACGAGGACGTCGGAGCGGGAGATGACGGGGGCGGTGAGGTCCGCCGTGGTGGTGCTGAGTTCCAGCGACGACATGGCTGTGGACGGGTTCATGGGGATCCTTACTGTTTCGGCCGAAGTGCCGTTAGAGGCGTGCCGTGGGAACGGGTGCCGTTGGAACGGTGCCGGTGACGTAGAAGACGGTGCCCGGCAGTAACGCGGCGACGCTGACCGCGAATTCCACCCGGCAGAGGGTATGACGCATCGCGGCCCGTTGCGGGCCGTGGTGCGGACTGTTGGAGGGGTTCCGGCGGACACCGCGGTATGGAAAAGGCGTCCGGACCGGAGAAAGGCGACGGCGGCTAGGGCCGGCGGATCACCACGCGTGAGGTGCGTTAACCCAGATCGCTACGCAGACCTCTTCGTAGCTGTTCTTGTACCAGTGGGGCGTATCCGAGGAGAAGGTGATCGAATCGCCTTCTTCCAGCGTGTACTTCTCGCCGTCCAGGAAGACGTCCTTCCGGCCGGAGATCACGATGCCGAATTCCTCGCCGCTGTGGCGGAAAGGAGTGGCGCTGGTGTCGTGGCCTGGCGGACTCACGATCCATTGGGCCTCCAGCGCACCGTTGAGGTCCGGGGTGAGCAGTTCATAGACCGCCTCACCCACGGACTTCTTGGTTACGCCCTTGAGGTTTCGCCGCTCGGCCTTGCGGACCACGGGGGACCTGGTTTCTTCCTGCCCGAGGAAGAACTTCCCCACAGGAATGTCCAGGCCGTGTGCCAGCTGCGCCAGGGTGGTGAAAGACGGATTGGCCAGGCCGCGTTCGATCTGGCTGACGATCGCCGGGCTGAGTCCAGTGACTTCCGAGAGCTTCGCAAGGGTCATTCCTTTGTCCTTGCGCATGTTGCGGACCTTGTTGCCTACGGTGGCAAGCAGGACGCTCGTGCCGGCGGGGGAATGTCCCGTGACGATTTCGTTGGCCATGCTCCGACTCTCTCTTGGTGAGCTAACACACATAACTATAGTGAAAACTTTTAGCGAATCAAGGTTTTGGTAGATATTTTTACGTTTCCGGACTGAATTTGCGCCTGACGTGCGGCTTTGTCATCCGACCCGGCCCCGGCCCGCCGCGGGCGGACGGGACTTCCTCGAAAACCATTGACTCCGTGAAGATCTTCAATATAGTTGTGTGAGCCGCAACACTTTGGGAAGAACGCTTCGAACAGGGTAGGGCGCATGGCCTTCTGGCGGAAGGCGCATCCGACCCGTGAACGCGTTCCTTTCCTTAAGCAAAGCTGCCGTGACATCTGCCAAGCCATCCGCAGAACACGATGTTGGCCGGTCAGCAGGGACCAGTTCCTTGTTGCCGAGCTGGATGGCCCGTTTGCATTCAAGCGCTACGAAGAGGCATGCGTAGCTATCTGGGCTAACTCGCCTCCCATGTGGTGAGCCGGTCCCGCCCCGCGGACCAAGCCAAACGATAGTTTCGATTGCCGGCTACCCCAACAGGGGTGCCCGCCGGCAATCCGTACCCTCACGCACCCCGAAAGTGCGGGGGAAGGAAAAAGGAATCATGACTGACACTGTCGTCAAGACTGACCTGGAGACCGGCCGCAAGTCCCGGCTATCTCCGGAAGTCCGCCGGGGACTGCTCGGCCTTGGACTTGGAAACACCCTGGAATGGTACGACTGGATGGTCTTTGGCCTGCTGTCGGCCTTCATCGGACCCAAGTTCTTCCCGTCGCAGGACCCCGTCGCCGCGACGCTGAGCGCGCTGGCTGTCTTTGCCGTCGGCTTCGCGTTCCGTCCGTTGGGCGGGATCCTGCTCGGCACGTTCGCCGACAGGATCGGACGACGGCGGGTAATGCTCTGGTCCATCATGATGATGGCGGTTACCACCCTGATCATTGCCGTGTCCCCGACCTATGACCAGATCGGCCCCGCGGCCGGCGTCATCCTGCTGGTCTGCCGCATCGTCCAGGGCATCTCCACCGGTGTTGAAGCTCCGCTGTCCACCGCCCACGCCGTCGAACTCGTCCCCGAGGGACGCGAGGGCTTTGTCGCCGGCATCATCTCCTTCTACGTCAACGCAGGCATCCTGCTCGCCTCGCTGGTCAGCTACCTGTCGTCCCTGATGCTCGGCGGAGCCGTCATGGCCGACTGGGGATGGCGTGTGCCGTTCATCGTCGGCGCAGCCTTTGGCTTCGTTGTTGTCTACCTTCGCCGGACGCTTCCGGAGACCATGAAGCCGGAAGAACTGGCGAACAACTCCGCCAAGACCGTCTGGGGCGGAGTGCGCAAGCACTGGCTCAGCGTCCTGGCCATCACCTTCGTGGTCGGCGCGGCGCAGGCCTACAACTACGCCTGGAACACCGGCCTCCCGACGGCGGCCCGAACCGGCTTCAAGGAGGACGCCACCGCAGTCTTCGCGCTCACCACCATCCTCGGCGTCGTGCTGGTTGTCGGTAGCCTCATCATCAGCAAGGTTGCTGACGGGAAGTCGATGTCCAAGTGGTTCCTGATCACCCGTGCGCTGGCCATTCCGTCCGTCTTCCTGATGCTGATGTACGTCAAGCCCGGCATCGCCGGCTTCGCGGCCGTCCTCCTCGGCGGCTCGGTGGTGCTGGTCCTGAACATGACCCTGTACAACGTGGTCACCAGCTCCCTGATGCCGAAGGGTTGCCGCGGTGCCGGCACCGCGCTCGGCTACGGCCTGGGCGTCGCCCTCTTCGGCGGCACGGCCTCCTACCTCCTGGTCTGGCTCCAGTCCATGAACGCGTCCTGGATCTTCCCCGTCTACGTGGCCGTCCTGTCGGCGCTCAGCATCGTCTTCTACCTGCTCGCCCGGAAGAAAAACGGCATCTTCATCGGCAGGTAGGACACACAGCCGGCCACGAACACAGCCGGCCACGAACACAGGCACGTAAGAACAGCGGTAAGCAGGAACGGAAAGTGGGAACCCTCATGGACGCCAGTCGCCCGGACGGAAGCGGTTTGCAGGCAAACGGAATCTCCTTTGATCTCGACGTCTCCGACGTGGAGCTTTACGAGGCAGCGAGCGCGCTGTTGCTGACCGCCCACCACAGCGAGAACCACCGGGTGGCCGCCGCCATGCGCGGCGAGTCGGGGGCCATCTATCTCGGGCTGCACATTGGCGCCAAGCGCATCAATGTGTGCGCCGAATCCAGCGCCCTTGCCAATGCCCGCATGGCTCAGGAACCAGCAATCCACTCCGTGGTAGCCGTCAGCATGGACGGGCAGGGACAGCCCCAAGTCACGAACCCGTGTGGCCTCTGCCGGGAGCTGCTGCGTTCTTATGGAACCGAGACCTCCGTACTGGTCGATGCCGGGGGCGACGTGGGCAAGGTTCGGATCATGGAACTGCTGCCCTTTCCCTGGATGCGTGCCACCGAAACGGAGTGGGACACCCTCCCGCCCCGCGTTCGGGAACACGCAAGCTAACGAGCCGCCGCAGCACCCGCATCATCACCAGCGGCAACGGCAGCGGTAAGGCATCACGGAGGGCCGGGACTCACAAAGTCCCGGCCTTCCGGCGTCGGGCGTTCACTGTGCGGCGGCGCGCCGCCGTCGGGCGTTCACTGTGAGGTGGCGCGTCGCCGTCGCCGTCGTCGAAACCTGTGCCGGGCACGGCCGGCGTGCCACACGGAAAGCTGGTGCAGCCGCCGCGTTTCCGCTAAACCACTGCACCAGCAGGTAGTACGAATTTTCTGAATGCTATGAAACGTTACTCATTCGCGGCTCCCTATGTCCCGGGGGTTGATGACCGGGTCTTTACGTCTTCTTCCAGGTGCCTCGTCATCAGCCAGCCTGCGCCGGCCATTACAATGCCCATTACCATGAAGGCCCAATTGTCCATGGTGTTCAGCGACAGGAAGTTGGCCGCCGAATCCACGCCGACGATGAAACCGTAGATGCTAAGGACGATGTACAGCAGACCGGAGCCCATGAGGAAATTCCGGGCGCCCATGGCAGTCCGGGACATGGTCAGGCCGGTGGCGCCGATCGCGAGCTGAACGATGTTCAGCAACATCGACACCTGGAACAGGCCCAGGAACAGGGCCTTGGAATCAGGCCCGAAGAACCTCAGTTCGCTGTAATTCGTAGTGATGCCGGGGATGAACCCCAAGATGCCCACGACGATCAGGACGATACCTACACCCATGCCAACGTTCTGTAC
Source organism: Arthrobacter sp. 131MFCol6.1 (assembly GCF_000374925.1). Taxonomy (GTDB): domain Bacteria; phylum Actinomycetota; class Actinomycetes; order Actinomycetales; family Micrococcaceae; genus Arthrobacter. Next base: position 206,377 of record NZ_KB895546.1, on the reverse strand, counting down.
ATCTGTCCGACCAAAATGAACGCCGTGCGCATGAGGAGATGCGGTAGTCATTATCTGCCTCCAACCACTGATTGCGGACATTTACAATTTTACGACCCGGGTGTGCAAAAAGCTCCGCGCGGCCCCGACGTCAAATACGGCGGATCCGGCCAATGTGCCTGTCGGAAACCGGCCGGATGCCGGGCCCGTGGCACCATGGATCTCGATGAAACTGCGCGCTGATCAGACCGGACAACGTGGCCTTCCCATGCCCCTGTGGCTGCAGGGTGCCCTCGAGTCCGGCCAGGCCGCCGTCATCTCCGCCCTCGTGGTGGTGGCCCCGATCGTCATCGTCTGGGCCACGGCCGGATTCCAGCACGGCGGATTCGACGTCCTGGCGCGCCTGGCCGGCCAGGCCTGGCTGCTGATCCACGGCGTACCCCTGCTGCTCGACACCGCCGGTGCCGGGTCCGCCGCGCAGCCGGAATCCGGGACGCTCTCGCTCATCCCGCTGGGGCTGGCCCTCATCCCGTTCCTGCTCGCCTGGCGCGCCGGACGGCGCCTTGCCCGCGCCTCGTATACGGACCAGCTCTGGCAGACGCTGCTTGGCTCCTGGCTGGCATACGCGGGATTCGGGATCGCCACGGGTTTTGTCTGCCGCACGGCCGACGTCGGGATCAGCCTCTGGGCCGCCGCGTTCATTCCCCTCATCCCGTTCGGGCTCGGCATGGTGGTCGGCGCGCGCCGCGAGGCCGGGTCGTGGAGCCGGCTGATCGGCGTCGACGCCGTGGCCTGGCTGTCCCGCACCAGCCAGCACTCCCGCTGGGCCGGGTCCTACCTGGGCTCGGCCATCAAGGCAGGATCGGTGGCGCTGATGGCGAGCCTGGCGATGTCCGCCGCGCTGCTGGCGGTCGACCTCTTTATCCACTGGAACCTTGTGGTCGCCGTTTATGAAGGGCTCGACGCCGGCGCCATGGGCGGCGGCGTCCTCACCATCGTGCAGCTCGGCTTCCTGCCCAACCTCGTCGTCTTTGCCCTGGCCTGGATCTCCGGCGCGGGGTTCGCCCTGGGCGTCGGGTCGCTGGCCGGACCGCTCGGGACCGCCGTCGGGCCGCTGCCGTCCATTCCGGTGTTCGCGGCGCTGCCGGCCGGTTCCCTCGACTTCGGCTTTGTGGCCCTGGTGGTGCCGGCGCTGGCCGGGGCGCTGGCCGGCTGGTGGTTCCTGCGCGAAGGCGAAAACCACTTCGACGAATGGCTGTCCATCAAGGTCCGGGCCCGCTGGTTTACCGCCGCCGCCTCCACCCTGGTGCTGGGCGCGGTGATCGGCTCCGTGGCCGGGCTGCTCGCGGCGGGGCTCGCCTGGCTGGCCCGCGGTTCGGCCGGCATCGGGCGGCTGACGGAGATCGGGCCCGATCCGCTGCGCACGGCACTGTTCGTGGCCGCGGAGGTCGGGATCGGCGTCGTGATCGGCTACGCGGCCGGACCCTGGCTGGAACGCCAGCAGAAGCTGCGCGAGGCAGACCTCGAGACGGTCAACAGCCGCTAGAGCAGCGGCGCGGGTGCAGCTGTCAGCGCAGCTGCGTGGGCAGTTGCGTGGGCAGGGACTTCTCCAGCTGCGTCCTGCATTCCGAGGTTGCCTGCTGCGTCAGGGCGTAGCGGACGCACTGCTGGTAATCGCGGATCTGGTTGAAGAACAGCGTCGAGGCCAGGACCACCAGGAGCATCACCGCGGTGACCACCAGCCCGGATATCGCGCCGTACAGGACCAGCCGCGATTCCTTGTATTTCACTGCCCGGACCAGCACCACGATGCCCAGCACAATCCCCGCCACTGTGAGCAGCGCCGTCAGCCACACGTAGGCCACGTCGAGCTGGAAGACGAAGAACGAGCCCAGGACCGCGACGACGAACAGCCGGAATAGGGTGTGCGTCAGGCGTGCGGAATCTTGTGCCGCCTGGCCGGCTGGTTGCCGGTCCGGCTGGCCGCTGCCGGATTCCGTGGGGGGATTCATGTTTTCCAGCCTACGCGAGCGGCCCCATAAGCTAGGACCATGCGCATAGTTGTCCTCGTTTCCGGCACCGGCTCCAACCTCCAGGCAGTTATCGATGCCGTGAAGTCCGGCGCGCTCGACGTTGAGATCGCCGCCGTCGGCGCCGACCGCCCGGGGACGTTCGGGGTGGAACGCTCCGCCGCCGCCGGGATTCCCACGTTTGTGGTGGACTTCAAGGCCTACCCGGACCGGGCGGCCTGGAACGCGGCCCTGACCGAGACCGTCGCCGGCTTCGCCCCGGATGTGGTGGTGTCCTCGGGCTTCATGCGGATTGTCAGCGCCGACTTCATCGACGCGTTTGGCGGCAAATACCTCAACACGCACCCGGCGCTGCTGCCGTCCTTCCCCGGCGCCCACGGGGTCCGCGACGCGCTGGCCTACGGCGTGAAGGTCACCGGCTGCACGGTGCACTGGGCCGACGCCGGGGTGGACACGGGCCCCATCATCGCGCAGGAAGCCGTGGCGATCGGGGACGGCGAGAGCGAGGAGTCCCTGCACGAGCGCATCAAGGTGGTGGAACGACGGCTCCTGGTCTCCACGCTGGCCTCCCTCGCCGCGGCCCACACCGCCGCCTGATTTCCCCCGCCGCCTGATTTCCCCCCGCCTGATTGCCCCTCTGATTTCCCCGATGCGCTATCACTTGAGGTGGCTATCAGGGCTCAGAACAGCCAGGAGACGGCCCGAAGTGATAGCGCATCGGGTCGTGGGCGCGTAGCGGCCTTCGCAGTCAAAGCAAGTGGTCGGACCCGCAAAACTGAGTACACGTTCCGAAAGTCAGGTACTGCAGGGCCAAAGACAGGTATTTCCGAGCCGGTGCAAGTAGTGAAATGGGCAATAGTCTGACGCAGTCTCATTCATTCGCCGCATCTCCGGGGGTTCTTCGTGTCTCGATTCAGCCTTGCCAAGACAAGTCCAAAAGTCCTGTGTCTCACTGCGGCGCTCGTTCTCGGAACGGGCGCCGTTTCTGCTGCCATAGCCGCCACTCCAACGTCGGCAAGTGGCGAAATCAAGGGGTGTTTCAACAACAACAACGGCGGTGAGCTGCGGGTACTCCCCGCGGGCGCCTCGTGCGATTCCAAGAAGGAAACCGCAATCTCCTGGAACGCCCAAGGCATCCAGGGCATCCAGGGCCTCACCGGTGCCCAGGGGATCCAGGGACTGCCCGGACTCAAGGGCGACACCGGTGGCACGGGCGCCACGGGCGAGACCGGTGCCACGGGGGCCACCGGCGAAACAGGTGCCCAGGGCGAGAAGGGCGACACCGGCGAGACGGGTGCAACCGGGGCCACCGGCGAAACAGGTGCCCAGGGCGAGAAGGGCGACACCGGCGAGACCGGTGCCACGGGGGCCACCGGTGAAACGGGTGCCGTAGGCGCGACAGGTGAGACGGGCGCTCAAGGCGTCCAGGGCGAGAAGGGTGATGCCGGTGACAAGGGTGACACCGGTGCCACGGGTGCTGCCGGGGAGCCCGGCCTTCAGGGCAAGACGGGTGCCACCGGCGCAACCGGTGCCGCCGGCCCCGCGGGCGCCATCGGCCCGGTAGGCCCTGCAGGGGCCAAGGGCGAGACGGGGGCCACCGGTGCCGCAGCGTCCACCAGTGTGAGCGTCGCGTCGGCCAGCGGCTCAACGCTCACCGTCGTTGCCAGCTGCCCGGCCGGCCACGTCGCCACCGGCGGCGGCTTCGCGATCAACAGCAGCAACGGCAACCAGGTCGTGGCCAGCCAGCCGGTCGTGGGCGGATCGGGTCAGCCCACCGGCTGGTCCGTCACCCAGCTCAAGGCGAACGCTCTCTCGGTGTCCGTGACCTGCATCCAGTAGGCGGGTGATCGAACCACAGACGACGGCGCCCCTCACCACTCGCAGGTGAGGGGCGCCGTCGTGATGTCCCCGATGCGCTATCACTTGGGGCGGCTATCAGCGCCCAGAACCGCCCGGAGTGATAGAGCATCGGGTTGGCGGGCGCGTTACTCGAGCCGGCGCTGCTTGGTCTCGGGGGCGAAGAACGCCATCCACAGTACGGAGAGCAGCACGAGGCCGCCGGCCAGGGCGAACGACGTCGCGAGCCCCAGCTCCGGCCACAGGAAGGCCGCGAAGACCAGCGGACCGAACCCGGCGCCGAGCCGCGAGAACGTCGAGGCCCAGCCGAAGCCGGAGCCGCGCAGCTCTGTCGGGTAGAGCTCGGAGACGTAGGCATAGAGCACCGGGATGGCCACCTGCACCACGAAGCCGAACACCAGGAGCCAGAAGACGGCGGCGGTGGGGATGTCCACCACGATCGCCACGATCACCAGGGTCAGTGCGGACAGCGGGCCGGTGATGGCCAGGATCCATTTGCGGCCCACCCGCTCCACCAGCAGGGCGGCCACGACCACGCCGAGGAGTCCGACGGCGGCCATCGACGCCGTGGTCAGGAAGGCCTTGTACTCCGCGAAGCCGGCGCCGATCAGGATCCGCGGCATCCACGTCAGTGACAGGTAGTACACCAGCAGGATGCTGAAGAAGAGGGCCCATGCCGCCGTCGTGATCTTCCAGTTGAACTGCCAGAGGGCGCGCAACTGCGTCCACGCGCTCCCTGCCGAGAGGCGTGGTGCATCCTGCGGCGCGGGCAGGCTGTAGACGCGGGCCTCGGCGCCGGTGGCCTGGACCAGGCCGTCGATCACCTTGGCGGCCTCGTCGCGGCGGCCCTTGCGGATCAGGAACAGCGGGGATTCCGGCACGCTGCGGCGGATCCAGAACACCAGCAGCGCCGGGAGCACCATGACCAGCATGGTCAGCCGCCAGTCCGCGAAGGCCGCGACCAGCCCGGCGGAGACAAAACCGCACAGGGCGGCGCCGATCGGCCACCAGCCGTCCATCGCGGTGAGCACCCGGCCGCGCTGTTTGCGGGGGGTGAACTCGCCCACCAGCGCATAGTCCACCGGGATGCAGCCGCCCAGGCCGAATCCGGCCAGGAACCGGAACACGACGAACCACATGAAGTCGGGGGAGAAGGCGCCGAGCACGGTGAAGATGGAGAAAATCAGCAGCGTCGCGGTGAAGGCCTTCTTGCGGCCGATCGTGTCCGCGATGGTGCCCCAGACAAACGCGCCCAGGGCCATGCCAATGAGGTTCGCCGTGCCGATCCAGGCGGCATCGCCCGGGCTCAGCGACCAGTGCTTGGACAGCAACGGAATGAGGATGCCGTTGAGGGTGACGTCCCAGGCATCGAACATGAAGCCCAGTCCGCCGATCAGGAAGATCCGGCCTTGGACCTTCCACCGCCACGGCAGTTCCTGGACCACCTGTTCGCCGCTGGGCACAGTGGTGTACGTGTTCATCTTGGCCTCCTGTGAAAACTCTACGTGGCCGGGCCGCGGCCTGCGCGTGCTTCACACTCCGGCGCGCGGGAGGGCCCGGCGCCGGGACGCGATAAACTGGCCGCATCCCCACCACCCGCGGCCCCGCCGCGATATAAGACGGAGACTTTTGTGAGCTTCACGCAGCTTGACCGTGTATCCATCGACCGAGTTCCCATCCGCCGGGCACTGATTTCGGTCTACGACAAGACCGGTCTGGAGGAGCTCGCTCAAGGCCTGCACACCGCCGGCGTCAAGATCGTCTCCACCGGCTCCACGGCCAAGAAGATCGCCGCCGCGGGCATCCCCGTGCAGGAAGTCGAGGAAGTCACCGGCTCCCCGGAAATGCTGGACGGCCGCGTCAAGACCCTGCACCCGCGCGTGCACGGCGGCATCCTCGCGGACCGCCGCGTCCCGGCCCACATGCAGACCCTGGCGGACATGGAGATCGAGCCGTTTGATCTCGTCGTCGTCAACCTCTACCCCTTCGTGGAGACCGTGAAGTCCGGTGCCGCGCCGGACGACGTCGTCGAACAGATCGACATCGGGGGCCCCGCGATGGTGCGCTCCGCCGCGAAGAACCACGCCGCCGTCGCCATCGTGGTGGACCCGGCCTCCTACGGTGCCGTGGTGGAGGCCGCCGCCTCGGGCGGTTTTGACCTGAAGACCCGCCGCCGGCTCGCCGCCAAGGCGTTCGCGCACACCGCGGCCTACGACACCGCTGTGGCCACCTGGACCGCCAGCCAGTTCCGCGACGAGGACGGCGACGGCGTGATCGACTGGCCCGCCTATGCCGGCCTGGCCCTGGAACGCTCCGAGGTGCTCCGCTACGGCGAAAACCCGCACCAGCAGGCCGCACTGTACGTGGACAAGGCCGCCCCGGCCGGCATCGCCCAGGCCGACCAGCTGCACGGCAAGGCCATGAGCTACAACAACTTCGTCGACGCCGACGCCGCCCTGCGCGCCGCCTTCGACTTCGCCGAACCCGCCGTCGCCATCATCAAGCACGCCAACCCGTGCGGTGTGGCCGTCGGGTCCGCGTCCGCGGCTGACCCCATCGCCGACGCCCACGCCAAGGCCCACGCCTGCGATCCCGTGTCCGCGTTCGGCGGCGTCATCGCCGCGAACCGCACGGTCACCGCCGGAATGGCACGGACCGTCGCCGGCATCTTCACGGAGGTCGTCATCGCACCGGGCTTCGACGACGAGGCCGTGGAGATCCTGTCCAAGAAGAAGAACATCCGCCTCCTGGCCCTCCCGGACGGATACGGCCGCTACCCGACCGAGTTCCGCCAGGTCTCCGGCGGCATGCTGGTGCAGGCGACGGACAAGGTCGACGCCGACGGCGACACCCCCGCCAACTGGACCCTCGCCGCCGGCGACGCTGCCGATGCCGCCACCCTGGCCGACCTCGCATTCGCCTGGACCGCGTGCCGTGCAGCGAAGTCCAACGCCATCCTGCTCGCAGACAACGGTGCCGCCGTCGGCATCGGCATGGGCCAGGTCAACCGGCTCGACTCCTGCAAGCTCGCGGTCGAGCGCGCCAACACCCTCGGGGTCACCGTGGAGTCCGATGTTGACGGTGCCGGCGGTGCTTCGAACGCCGACGCCACCGCGTCGCCGGAGCGTGCCCGCGGTGCCGTCGCGGCGTCGGACGCGTTCTTCCCGTTCGCCGACGGACTGCAGATCCTGGTCGATGCCGGCGTGCGCGCCGTCGTCCAGCCCGGCGGCTCCGTCCGGGACGAGGAAGTCATCGCCGCGGCCAACGCCGCCGGTATCACCATGTACTTCACCGGAGCCCGCCACTTCTTCCACTAAGGCTCTTCCACCCGGTCTCTTCCACCCGGCCTGCGGTCCGCGCGCAGGAGACCCGCACAAAAAATGGACATGCCCTCCCTTTCCGGGGACATGTCCATTTTTTGTGCCATCGAGTGGGCTGGCAGCCGGTCCGTGGGACATGCTCATTCTTTTCGCGGGACATGCTCATTTTTCGTTGCAAGGAGTGGGCATATGGGGGATATGTCCAGGCTTCGGGGTGTGGAGAGGATTTGTCCCGTGAGCTTCGGAGCTGCCAGAGCCAAGCGTGGGACATGCCCATTCTTTCCGCGGGACATGCTCATTCTTTCCGGAGCTGCCAGAGCCAAGCGTGGGACATGCTCATTCTTTCCGCGGGACATGCCCACTCTTTGCGGAGCACAGAGGACCCGCCCGGGAGGACATGTCCATTCCCCATGCCAAGGCCCGGACATAGGGGGTATATGTCCGGGCCTTGGCGTCAGGGGAGGGCATGTCCAGCGGCGGGGGGCGATCCGGGGTCGCACATTAAAACCGGCGCGGGGCCACTGTGTCCTCCTCACTGCTGAAGATGGGCCGCAAGTGACCCCGCGCCGGGGTAAACAGGGTTGACAGGGTAGGCAAGCGTGGCTGCACGGGCCCCGCGGACGGAGCCCGTGCCCTCAGGTTAGGAAGCGGCCGCCGTGGTGTAGGCCTGCTGGATCACGCTGCCCCAGTACGGGCCGTACATCTTGGTGGAGTTGCTGCCGTAGCCGTAGCTGTTGATCGAGTTCTGGTAGCCGGAGGCGCTGGTGCCGATGAACCACGGACCGCCCGAGGAGCCGCCGGTCATGTTGCAGGGGATCCCTTGGGTGTTGAACTGCGGGTTGTAGGGATCGTTGGTGGCGGTGCCGGAGCAGCTCTTGAGGGATTCACCGTTGAAGGGCGCCGCGGCGGGGTAGCCGTAGGACTTGTAGGTCAGGCCGCGGGCGGCGTTGAACTGCAGCCCGGAGCCGCCGACGACATCGCTCAGGTACTGGCCGTTGAGCGTGGACATGACGGCGAAGCCGGTGTCATAGGTCATGTCGCCCGAGGAGCTCCACTGGGTGGGGGCGTAGAGGGCCTTGGCCGTCCACTTGCCGTAGGGGGCGGCGCCGTTCAGGTACGCCGGGACGAACGTGAACTTGGTGGCGAAGGCGCCCGGGCCCTCGTTCACGCAGTGCCCGGCCGTGGAGACCGTGCTCTTGTTGCCGGAAGAGACCGAGTTGCCGGAGCAGACATAGTTTGTCCCGCCGAGGGTGAAGAAGACCTTGCCGATGTGCGGGACGGGGGCCTCGCTCGCATTGGCCTTCGTCTGGAGCGTCTGGGACTGCAGCTTGGGAGCCGCGGCCTCGACCTTGCTTGGGGCGCCCGTTTCCGCCGGGCCACTGGCCGCGGCGGCCTTGCCATTGCGCTTCATGGCCCTGTCGGCCAGGACGTCGCCGGGGACGGCGCTGCGCATGCGTTCCGCGGTCCAGTAGTCGGCCGTGCCCGTCTCGGTGACGGTGTGGCTGGTGACATCGGAGGCGGAGACCGGTGCCTTGGCCGGTGCGGGGGAGGCCGTGGCCGCCCCCGCGGCACTCAGGGCCAGCAGCGCGGCGGCCGAAAGAGTCAGCAGGCTGGTGGCCAGAGTCTTGGGTGTTCTCATGGGTGTCCTAACCGGTGGAAAAGCGGGGCGGCCGCTGTTGGCGGCCGCTGGATGGAACGAAACTACGGCAATTTGACTAACCTGTAAAGTCACTTGTCAATTTTTGTTATGCCGTGTTGGGCCGTCACTCATCCGTCCGCGCACGACGCCGGTAGGCGCCAACGGGGGCACCTCGGGTAAGTTAGGGGTGTTGAGATAACACAAGATTCCGGAAATACCCAGACCTTCAGGGAGACGCCCGCGCAATGGCAAAGATTATCTATACCCACACCGACGAAGCGCCGATGCTGGCCACCTATTCGTTCTTGCCGATCATTGAGGCGTTCGCCTCGACGGCCGGTGTGGAAGTGGAGACCCGCGACATCTCGCTGGCCGGCCGCATCATCGCCGTGTTCGGCGACTACCTCACCGAGGAGCAGCGCGTCAGCGACGCGCTGGCCGAGCTTGGCGCCCTCGCCAAGACGCCCGAAGCCAACATCATCAAGCTGCCCAACATCAGCGCCTCCGTGCCCCAGCTGAAGGCCGCCATCGCCGAACTCCAGGGCCACGGCTACGCGCTGCCGGACTACCCGGACAACCCCTCCTCGGACGAGGAAACGGACATCCGGTCCCGCTACGACAAGATCAAGGGCTCCGCCGTGAACCCGGTCCTGCGCGAAGGCAACTCGGACCGGCGCGCCCCGCTCTCGGTCAAGAACTACGCCCGCCAGAACCCGCACAGCATGGGCGCCTGGACCCCGGATTCCAAGACCAACGTGGCCCACATGGACGCCGACGACTTCCGCTCGAACGAGCTGTCCGTGGTGATCGAGGCCGACACCAACATCAAGATCCAGCTCGTCAAGGAAGACGGCACCGTCAAGGTCCTCAAGCGTGCCTTCCCGGTCCTGGCCGGTGAGGTCATCGACGGCACCGTGATGCGCGCCGCGGCCCTGGATGCGTTCCTCGCTGCCCAGGTTGCCCGGGCCAAGAACGAGGGCGTGCTGTTCTCCGCCCACCTCAAGGCCACCATGATGAAGGTCTCGGACCCCATCATCTTCGGCCACGTCGTCAAGGCCTACTTCGCGGACCTCTTCGCCACCTACGGCGAGCAGATCGCCGCCGCCGGCCTGAGCCCCAACAATGGCCTTGCCTCCATCCTCAACGGCCTCGATGACCTGCCGGAGGAGATCCGCGGCAACGTCCAGGCAGCCATCGAAAAGGGCCTCAACGAGGGCCCCGAACTCGCGATGGTCGATTCCGACAAGGGCATCACCAACCTGCACGTGCCCTCCGACGTCATTGTCGACGCCTCGATGCCGGCCATGATCCGCAGCTCGGGCCACATGTGGGGCCGCGACGGCCAGGAAGCCGATACGCTCGCCGTCCTCCCGGACAGCAGCTACGCCGGCATCTACCAGGTCGTGATTGACGACTGCCGCGCCCACGGAGCCTTCGATCCCACCACCATGGGCACCGTCCCGAACGTCGGCCTCATGGCCCAGGCCGCCGAGGAATACGGCAGCCACGACAAGACGTTCGAAATCCAGTCCGCCGGTACCGTCCAGATCGTCGACGACGCCGGCACCGTGCTGATCGAGCACAAGGTGGCCCCGGGCGACATCTGGCGCGCCTGCCAGACCAAGGACGTGCCGATCCGCGACTGGGTGAAGCTGGCCGTCACCCGTGCCCGCGCCTCCGCCACGCCCGCCGTCTTCTGGCTGGACAAGGGCCGCGCGCACGACGCCCGGATGATCGCCAAGGTGGAGGAATACCTCAAGGACCACGACACCGAGGGCCTGGAAATCGCCATCATGTCCCCGGACGAGGCCACGGCCTTCACGGTGGAACGCCTCCGCAAGGGCGAGGACACCATCTCGGTGACCGGCAACGTGCTCCGCGACTACCTCACGGACCTCTTCCCGATCCTGGAACTGGGCACCAGTGCCAAGATGCTTTCCGTGGTGCCGCTGATCAACGGCGGCGGCCTGTTCGAGACCGGCGCCGGCGGATCCGCCCCGAAGCACGTCCAGCAGCTGCTCAAGGAAAACCACCTGCGCTGGGACAGCCTGGGCGAATTCCTCGCCCTGGCGGTCAGCTTCGAGCACCTCGCCACCAGCACCGGCAACGCCCGCGCCCAGGTCCTGGCCGACACCCTGGACCGCGCCACCGGCACGTTCCTGCTCGAGGACAAGTCCCCGAAGCGCAAGGCCGGCGAGCTGGACAACCGCGGCAGCCACTTCTACCTGGCCAAGTTCTGGGCCCAGGAACTGGCCAGCCAGAACGACGACGCCGAGCTCGCCGCGGCCTTCGCCGCCGTTTCTGACGCCCTGAACTCCAACGAGGACACCATCACCGGCGAACTCCTGGCCGTGCAGGGTTCCCCGGTGGACCTCGGCGGTTACTACCGGCCGGACGCGGCCAAGGCCGCAGCGGTCATGCGCCCCTCGGCGAAGTTCAGCGAAGTGCTTGCAGCGCTGACCAAGTAGTCCCAGCCGCAGCGCGCAGCCGGCGCTGTGGCAATACGGGCCGGCGCCACGCAGAACGCCCCGTCTCCCGAAAGGGAGGCGGGGCGCTCTGCTGCCCGCCCGGGATTCCGGTGCGCCCGTGGTTGCACGACGGCGGAAGGCGGGACGGTCGGGCCGGCGCGGTGAGCGGCCCGAAGGGCTGGGGGGATCAGCCCTTGCCGTTCCCCTTGTGCTTCGATTTCCCGGTGGCGGACTTGGCCGGGGCCGGCGCCGGGGCGACGGCGGCCGGGGCCTTCCGCGCGGCAGCCGCCGCCTGGGCTGCCGCCTGAGCGGCGGCTGCCTGTTCAGCCGCCGCTTTTTCAGCCGCTGCCTTTTCCGCCGCCTTTCGGGCTGTCTCGGCCGCCTGCTGCGCGGCAAGATCCGCCCGGACGGCATCAATCGATGACTTAATGCTCTGGTGGCGTCTGAAGGATACCTCGCCGTTCGCCGCGAGGGCATCCAGGCGGGTCAGCAGCTCGTCAAGGTGCTGCAGGGAAGCGGCGGGGTCGTTGGCGGCTGCGGCCTCGCTGACAGCGAGGACGTGGGATTGCAGCTGCCTGGCCGCGCTGGGGCCCAGTTCGGGGGCAGGGGCGCCGCATCCGGCCAGCGCCCCGGCCGCCAGCAGTCCTGCGAGGAGGCTGGCGGGCATCCGGTACCTGCCCCGGCTGCGGTCTTGCCCGGCGTTTCGCGAACGGCTCATGGTTCCACGCCCTTCTGCAGTTCCCTCAGGTGATCGCCGAGCGGTCCCGTGACGGTGGGGTAGGGGACGACGTCGGGCGCGGCGGGGGCGGACAGGGCGACCGCGATCGACGCCACGACGGCAAGGACTGCCAGCACGGCGAGCAGCACGGCGACGCGGGTGCGGGGGCGTGCCCGGAGGAACCATCTGGCCCCACGCGACAGGGAGCGGCGCCGGCGCGGCCGCAGCGGCAGGGCATCCGGGTCCAGCAAGTTCAGGGGGCGTGTTCCCGACGCTGCAGCCGCTGCGACTCCGGACCGGGGAGGGCGGGGCCGCCTTGCCGGCGGGGCCGGGAGGACCCGGGTGGGTTCCGTTGTGACGGGCCCCGGCAGCGATCCGGGGGAAACGAGGGCAACGCGGAAGGCTGCCTCGAGCTCGGCGGCCGCGGGGCGGTCCAACGGGTCCAGGGCGGTCATGGCCTGGATGAGCCGGGCCCACTCCTCGGGCACGGTGTCCGGAATGACGGGGGCGCGGTGCAGGCGAGCTACGGCGGATTCGACGGCGCTGCCCGGGTACTCCACCTCGCCCTTGAGGCATTCGAGCAGGACCAGGCCCAGGGAGTAGATATCGCTCGCCGGACCGAGGTCGGCGCCGCGGGCCTGTTCCGGGCTGAGATAGGCGGCGGTTCCCACCATGGTTCCGGTGGCCGTCAGCCGGGTCCCGTCGATGATCCGGGCGATGCCGAAGTCTGTGAGCTTGGGCCGGAGCGGCTCGCCCGGCCGGACCGGCACCAGGAGGATGTTGGCGGGCTTGATGTCCCGGTGGACGATGCCAAGGCCGTGGACGTAGGCGAGGGCATCGGCGATGCCGGCGCCGACCACGGCCAACTCGTCCAGCGGCAGCGGACTGTGGCGGATCCGGGTCCGCAGATCCTGGCCGTCCACGAGTTCCATGGTCAGGAAGGGCCGGGGCTCCTCGGGAATCCGGGTGTCCGTCCCGGCGTCGAACAACGTCACCAGGCTTGGATGATTCAGGGTAGCCAGCAACTCGATCTCTGCTTCCTGGCGGCGAAGCTCGTCGGGATCGGCCGATTGCGGTGCAAAGAGCTTCAGGGCAACGTCCCGACCAAGGTTCAGGTCCTTGGCCGTGTAGACCGACGCCATGCCGCCCCGGCCAATTACCTCCCCCAACTGATAGCGGCCGCCCAAGGGCTCCGCGATGATGCTGTTGGGCGAACTGTCCACGATGTCCCCGTACCTTCCGTGCGCGCCCCGGCGGCGCTCCTAAAGAATGATACGGGTACGGGTATCTGCTCCTGGTCCCTGAGGCGTGCGGCAGGACCCCCGGTCCCGGTATCGACGGGTATTGCCTCACCGGCCGCCCATTCTCAGGCGCCCTTCCGCCGGAGCGTGCCGTTGGGTCCCCCAGCGGACCCAACGACCCCGCTCCGGCGGTACACGACCTTGATGGGAGCGGTGGCATGCGCTAGGGCGGGCGGGGCTTGCAGCCGGGCCGTGGCTGCGGACCGCGGTACTCCGGGGGCGCGGGCGCTGAGGGGATCAGGCCTGCGGGAAATGGGGTGCCGGAAACCCGGCGGGGGACGGTCGTGTCCATGGGGGATTCTCCTGGGTGACTGTTGTCGGGCGGCAATGGCAGCCCGACGGGCCGTGCTCTGTGGAGACAGAGACGGCCCGACTAGTCAGGAGAAGAACCGGGATCAGCGCTAACGGCTGCGTACTCGTGCTGGAGCGGACCGCCGATGGGGTCGGCCCCGATGGTGGGTAGATAGAAGACCAGGCCGGGCATCCACGCAGCCGTCCCGGCAGGGCCGCCGCCGGAGTGCCCGCTGCCGGACCCCGAACCCGGAGCCGGCGGGAGTGCGTCAGGCGCAGGCAGGCCCGTGCCGCCGTGCCACGGGCTTGGACCCGGGTTGCCGGAGGGAACCGGAGGTTCACCGGTCCCGGCAGGGGGCTCGGCAGGCGGGGCAGCGCCGGACCGGACAGGTGCCGCGCCGCGGGGTTCAGGGACCAGCAAGGCGGGATAGGCAACCGTGGCACCCGGGGAAGGATATGCCGGGACGGGGCGGGCTGTCTCGGTGCCGATGGGAGCAGGCGCCGGCGGTTCAGGTGGTGCTGCCTTGGCGGCGGTTGCTTTTGCCTGAGCCGCCGGTGACGATGCGCCGTCGACGGCGGCCGGCGTCCCCGCCGGCGTTGCCGCCGGGTCGCCAGGGAGCGGACCGGCTGGATCGGGAACCGGAACAGCGGGGTCCACGACCGGCGGAACAGCGCCGGGAACCGGAACAGCGGGGTCTACGACCGGAACAGCGCCGGGAACCGGAACAGCGGGGTCTACGACCGGAACATCGCCGGGAACCGGAACAGCGGGGTCTACGACCGGAACATCGCCGGGAACCGGAACAGCGGGGTCTACGACCGGCGGAAAATCGCCGGGAACCGGAACCTCGGGGTCCACCACGGGCCCGGTGGCCGGCGGGGTGACGGCCGGTTCAGGGAGCGAAGGGTCGGGGTTCGAAAGGTCAGAGTTCGAAAGGCCAGGGATGGCCGGAGCAGGGACCGCCGGGTCCGGCGCCGCCTGCCCAGGCGCGGGCGGTGGCGAGTCCGGATCCGAAGGATCAGCACCGGTGCCGGCAGGCCAGTCCGGGTCGGCAGAAACGACGTCCGCGGCCACCGTTCCCGGCCCCGGAACGGCGCCCGCCGCCCAGGTGCCCGCCGGGACCGCAGCGATGTCCACGGAGACCACGCCGTCGAGGGAGGGGACAGGGAGGTCGTCGGCGTCCGTACAGGAGACGGTGGCCGCGCTCTCACCGGCGTCGTCGGCGGTCCCGTAGAGCGTGCAGGCGTCGTCCGCTTGTGCGGCCGTGCAGGTCAGTGTCAGCCACGCGGCGCCGGCAACGGCGGCCAGAAGCGTGCGGCGCAAGGGGCGGAGGGTCCGGCCCGCGCGGGAGGCCGCAGCTGCTGGATCCATGCGCGCACCCCCGCTCCGGGAAGACTAGACAATTGCCTACAGGGTAAGTCGGCCCCAACAGGAGAGTCCAGAGCGGAGCCGAAACTGTAGGCATACCGAGACACTTGGGATGCCGGGTCCGTTGCCTGGGGGCGTGGAAAGCGGGAGCCGTTAGTGGGCGTCGTTGGGGTAGCTCACGCCGAGTTGCGCGCGTACGCCGTCGAAAAGCCGCATGGTGTTCAGGGAGTCCTCCAGCGGCATCACCGGGCTCTCGGTGAGCCCCTGCTGGATGCACCGCGTGACCTCGCGGAGCTCGTAAGTGTAGCCACGTCCCACCACGGTGAACTGCTCCGTCCGGGGCTCCTCGAAGCCGATCCGGACCAGCAGTTCCTTCGGGTTGTTGATCGATCCCTGGCTTTGGAGGTAGCCCTTGCTGCCGGCGATGGTGGCCGTGCGGGGTCCGTAGGCCATCAATGATGAGGTCAGCTGGGCCTGGGCGCCGTGGTGGTAACCGAGCGTCAACGCATTCTGGGCGTCCACGCCGTCGTCGTTCAGCCAGCCGGTGGCGCTGACCGTTTGCGGGAACCCCAGGGTGCCGAGCGCCCAGAGCAGGGGATAGACCGTCATGTCCAGCAGGGCGCCACCACCGTCCTTGGGTGCCCAAAGCCGGGAACCGGGCGAGTACGGCGCCGGAAAGCCGAGGTCGGCGGCGACCCATTTCACCTCGCCGATCTCGCCCGAGGCAGCGATCTCGAACGCCCGCTGCATGCTGGGCAGGAACCGGCTCCACACCGCCTCCATCAGGAACAATCCGTTGGTCCGGGCCGCCGCGATCAACTCGGCTGCTTCCCGGGCGTTGATCGTGAGGGCCTTCTCGCAGAGCACGTGCTTGCCGGCGTTGAGGGCGGCGAGGGCGATCTTGTGATGGTGGGCGTGCGGGGTGGCGACGTAGACGACGTCGACGGCGTCATCGGCGAGCAAGCGGGCATAACCACTCGCGCCGTCCTGGTCACCGTAGGCGCGGACAAAGCCGTAGTCGGCGGCGAACGCTTCCGCGGCCGCCTGTGTGCGGGAGCTGACGGCGTACAGTTCCGCATCCGCCAGGAGCGCCAGGTCGCGGGTGACCGAAGCGGCGATCCCGCCGGTGGCGATGACCCCCCAGCGCAGCCTGGCGCCGGTGGCTGTGCGGGGATCCTGGTCCGGCTGGCTGAACAGCCACGGCTTCGCGATGAGGGCAGACATGGTGCCATCTTCTCACCCGGGGGCGGACAGGCCGCGGTGTTGACGGCCCTGGCATGGCGGAGGTCCAACGCGGGAGGTTCAGTTGGGGAAGTTCAGCTCATGCGGCTCGACGCCGGAGCCGCGGGCGGGCCCCCAAGGCCTGCCCGCAGCTCGGATGCCGGAGCCCCCGCCGCTCCGACTTCAGCCGGACCTCAGCCCGTCAGGGCCGCCGTCGCACGGGTCCGGGCCGTTTCCTCCGTGAGCCGGCCCTGCTGGAGCCGGAAGCGCCGGTCCGTTTTGTTGGCCAGGGCACGGTCGTGGGTGACCACCAGGATGGTGGTGTTGTGGTCCCGGCTGAGCGTGCTGAGCAGCTCGATGATGTGCTCGCCGGTCTGTTCGTCCAGGTTGCCGGTGGGTTCATCGGCCAGGATCAGCTTGGGTTCGTTCGCCAGCGCCCGGGCGATCGCCACCCGCTGCTGCTCGCCGCCGGAGAGCCGGTTGATGCGCCGCCCGTGCTTGTCCGGATCGAGCTGGACCTGTTCGAGCAGCTGCCGGGCCCGCTCGGCCCGGGCGGCCTTGCGCACGCCGGCGAATTCCATCGGCAGCATCACGTTGTCCACGGCCGAGAGGTTCGGGATCAGGTTGAACTGCTGGAACACGAAGCCGATGTCCCGGCGCCGGTAGTTGGTCAGCTTCCCGTCCGGCATGCTGGCCAGGCTCACGCCGTTGACCACCACGTCGCCGCTGGTGGGCTTGTCCAGCGCCCCGAGCAAGGAGAGCAGGGTGCTCTTGCCGCTGCCGCTCTTGCCCACGATCGAGGCCAGGGTGCCCTGCTCGAGATCGAAGCTGACATCGTTGACCGGCTTGATGGTCCGGTCGCCGGACTTGAACGTGCGGACCAGGTTCTTGACTTCGATCATGGCTATTCTCCTCGGAGGACTTCGATGGGACGGATGCGGGCGGTGAGCAGGGCCGGAGCGAGCGCGCCGATGATGGCGACACCGAATACTGCGGCGATGCCCGCGGCAATGACGCCGGGGGAGGCGCTCGCCGTCACGGAGGTCAGCAGCTGGCTGGCCCCGCCCAGCGGGCCGCCCGCCCCGCCCGGGAACCCGCCGGGCCCGCCGCGCTGGCCGGTCGCCGCCGCGCTCGTGCTGCTGCTGGAGCTGATGAGGGCGCTGGCGATGCCGCCGCTGGCAAGGGAGGCGACGGCGGCGCCCACCACGCTGCCCAGGGCCACCAGCACGAGGGCCTCCAGCACAAACTGCAGGCCGATGGTGCGGTTCGGGGCGCCGATGGCCTTCAGGACGCCGATCTCGCGGCGGCGTTCGCGGACCAGCATGACCATGATCAGGAGGATGATCAGTCCCGCGGTGCCAAGGGCGGCGACGAAGGCGATGAAGGAAATGTTCTTGACGCTGTCCAGCGAGCTGACGGCGGTCTCAAGGTTCCGCTGGCCCTGGGTGACGTCGGCCTTGTCGGAGCCGAGCGCCGCCTGCAGGGCGGTCTTGGCGGCGTCGACGTTTTCCATGCTGTTGACCGTGACGATCATGGTGGAGAGTTCGTCCGGCAGCGCTGCGAGGGTCTGGGCGGTCGGCAGCGTCACGTAGAGCGCGTTGTTGCCGAACGCGGTCCCGGAGTCGAACAGGCCCTGGACGGTAAAGGTCTTGTCCTGGATGGTGAACTTCGAACCCACTTTGAGGCCGTTCTTCTCAGCCAGGGTGGTGCCCAGCAGGGCGCCGGTGGACGCGGCGGTGTAGTTGCCCAGGCCGGTGCCCTGCGTCAGCTGCAGGGCCTTGCCGGTGGAATCTACCTCGGCGCCGATGCCCGTTGCCGTGATCGGCAGCGAGAACGCCGGCGCGGCCTGCGCGGTGCTCCCGGTCGTGCCCGTGCTGCCAGTAGTGCCGGTGCTTCCGGTGGCGCCGGAGGCGCCGGTGCCAGCCTGATTACGGTTGCCGAGCGTGCCGGCGTCGACCGCGGCCGTGAGGCTCGTGGTGACGGACGTGGCCGACTGCCCGCCGGGCCCGCCTTGGCCTGTCCGTCCGGACGCGGCCTCGGCGGCGATGTCAGCGGCGTTGCGCAGGCGCAGCGCCTTGGTGCCGACCACGCTGCTGACGTTGGGGACAGCCGCCGCTGTGGCCGCCTGGGCGGACGTCAGCGGTTCGCCGCCGCCCTCGAACCCCTGGCCGCCGGCCGGGTTCACGGTCAGGACCGTGCCCACCGAGGCGTTCAGCTCGGCAACCTTGCCGGTGACGGCCTGGTTGGCCACGAGCATGGCCAGGGCGAGTCCGATGGCTACGGCCAGCACCGCCACCACGGCGGCGGTCCTGACCTTGTTTCGAAAGGCGTTGCCTACACTCCGGGCAAGAACGCTCACGGTGCTCCTCGTTTTTCTTGGGTGTCTCTGGGGTATCTCTTGCCGGACCCGATGCCCGGCGCTGGTCCCACAGTGGTACGGGCCGCTGTGCGAACCTCCCCGGGGAGCTATGGATCTGCTGTGAAGCGGATTGCCGCAGGCACGGGTGCAGGCAAGGGCGCAGCCAGTGCATCAGGGCCAACGCAAGAGCCCCGGCCCTCCCTTGCGGGGGAGCCGGGGCTCTGTTGTCTGGCGCGGCCTGTGAAGGGAACGCCTAGACGGGAACTACTGCTTGGTGATCGGTCCGAGTACCGGATCGTTCACGTAGGCCGTGTGGACGTTGTCCTTGGTCACGATGACCGGCTCCAGCAGGTACGCGGGAACGGTCTTGACCGTGTTGTTGTAGGACTTGTCGTCGTTGATCTCGGGCGTCTTGCCTGCCTGGATGTCGTTGACCATGACGATCGAGTGCTCAACGAGCGCGCGGGTGTCCTTGTTGATGGTGGAGTACTGCTCGCCCGCCATGATGGACTTGACCGACTCAACCTCGGAGTCCTGGCCGGTGACAACCGGGATCGGCTTGCCGGCGGCCTTGACGGAGGTGATGATCGCGCGGGCCAGGGTGTCGTTCGGGGACAGCACGCCATCAAGCGGGGCGGTGCCATAGGTTCCGGCGAGCAGGGTGTCCATGCGCTTCTGGGCGTTCTCTGCCTTCCAGCCCTGGGTCACGGCCTGTTCGAAGGTCGTCTGGCCGGAGAGGACCTTGAGGGTGCCGTCGTCGATCTTCGGCTTCAGGACGCTCATGGCGCCGTCGAAGAAGACCTTCGCGTTGGCGTCATCAGGGGAACCCGCGAAGAGCTCGATGTTGTACGGGCCTTCCGGCTTCTTGGCCTTCATGCCGTCCAGCAGCGCCTTGCCCTGGAGTTCACCGACCTTGAAGTTGTCGTAAGCCACGTAGTAGTCCACGTTCGGGGTGTTCAGCAGCAGACGGTCGTACGCGATGATCGTTGCGCCGGCGTCCTTGGCCTGCTGGAGCTGGGTGCCCAGCTGTGCACCGTCGATGGCGCCGACGATGATGACCTTGTCGCCCTTGGTGATCATGGCGCTGATCTGGTTCTGCTGCTCCGAGACGCCGCCGTTGGCGAACTGCACGTCCGGCTTGTAGCCGGCCTGGGTGAGGCCGTCGTTGAACAGCTGTTCGGCCAGGACCCAGTTTTCGGAGGTCTTCTGCGGGAGTGCGACGCCGATCGAGGAGCCCTTCGGGAATGCTTCGCCTCCAGTGGAGGAACCGCTGGTGGTGCCGGTGTCGGAACGGCCGCAGGCCGTCAGCGCCAGTGCCGCAATAGCAGCGATTGCTGCTGCCTTTCCTGCTTTACCAATCATTCGCATTGCTTGGTTCACTTTCTTTTGGTGGTGTGCGGAGAATTTGTGGGGTTGGGGGAACCGGGGGGAGGGGATTAGATTCCCCTCGAGATGACCTCTTTGGTCTGGGTCGTCTCGTCGGCCTTGATCTCGCTGCTGCGGCCGAAGTTCTTCATCAGCATGCCGACGATCGACTTCTTGCCCTGGGTCTTGTTGTAGACGTCGAACGCTACGGCGATCAGGAGCACGAGGCCCTTGATGATCTGGGTAAGGTCGGCGCCGACGCCGAGCAGCTGCAGGCCGTTGTTCAGCACGGCCATGACCAGGCCGCCGATGATCGAGCCGATCACGGTGCCCACGCCGCCGGTGACCGCGGCGCCGCCGATGAAGACGGCCGCGATGGCGTCCAGTTCCCAGCCCACGCCGTCGAACGGTCCCGAGGCGGTGGAGCGGCCGACGAAGATCATGCCGGCGAGGCCGGCCAGGAAGGACATGTTCATCATGACCAGGAAGTTGACCTTCTTGGACTGGACGCCGGAGAGCTCCGCAGCGTGCCGGTTGCCGCCGACCGCGTAGATATGGCGGCCGATGACGGTCTTGGAGGAGATGAAGCCGTAGACGATGATGAGGACGGCGAGGATGAGGCCCGGCACCGGGAAGGACGTGCCCGGACGGCCGGTGGCGAAGAGGTACGTCGCGTAGAGGATGGCGCCGCAGACCAGCACCAGCTTCAGGACCATGACCCAGGTTTCAGGGACCTCGGCCCCGAGCTTCTTGGCGTTGCGGCGGGACCGGATCTCGCTGAAGATTACAAACGCGACGGCGAGCAGGCCGATCAGCATGGTCGGGTTGTTGTAGCCGGTCTTCGGGCCAAACTCGGCCAGGTAACCGGAGCCGATGTACTGGAAATCCGCCGGGACCGGGATGGTGTTCGACTTGCCGACGAACTGGTTGGCGCCGCGGAAGATCAGCATGCCGGACAGCGTCACGATGAACGCGGGAATGCCGACGTAGGCCACCCAGAACCCCTGCCAGGCCCCGATCAGGACGCCGAGCCCGAGCCCCATCAGGACGCCGATGTACCAGGGCAGGCCCCAGTCGCGGATGAAGAGTGACACGCAGACACCCACGAAGGCCGCAACGGAACCGACCGAGAGGTCGATGTGCCCGGCGATGATGACCAGCACCATGCCGATGGCGAGGATCAGGATGTAGGAGTTGCCGTTGAAGAGGTTGATGACGTTGCCCGATGTGAGCGTGCGGCCCTCCGTGAAAATCTCGAAGAACACGATCAGCGCAACCAGGGCGAAGATCATGCCGAATTGGCGGGTGTTGCCGCCAAAGAGCTTCTTGAGCGCGTTCATTGTTTCAGTCCTTGTTTCCGGAGTGTTCGGGGTGTTCGGATTGTTCTGGTTTGTCCCAAAGGGTCAAGCGGTCTTGCGGGCGGACGTCATGAGTTTCATGAGGCTTTCCTGGCTGGCTTCGTCCTTGTTCAGCACGCCGGTGATGGCGCCTTCAAAAATCGTGTAGATCCGGTCCGAGAGGCCCAGCAGCTCGGGCAACTCCGAGGAAATGACGATCACGGCCTTGCCCTCGTTGGCCAGCTTCTGGATGATGCCGTAGATCTCGTACTTGGCTCCGACATCGATCCCGCGGGTGGGCTCGTCCAGGATCAGCACGTCCGGGTCGGTGAACATCCATTTCGCCAGCACGACCTTCTGCTGGTTGCCGCCGGAGAGCTTCGCGACGCCTTCCTCCACGGAGGGCGTCTTGGTCCGCAGCGACTTCCGGTATTCCTCCGCAACGGCGTATTCCTTGTTGGCGTCCACCACGAAGTTCTTGCTGATCTTGCGCAGGTTTGCCGAGACGGTGGTGGCCTTGATGTCATCCAGCAGGTTCAGGCCCAGGGACTTGCGGTCCTCGGTGACGTAGCCGAGCCCGGCGTCGATCGCCTGGCGGACGTTCTTGAGCTGCAGTTCCTTGCCGTCTTTGTAGACATGGCCCGAGATAAAGCGGCCGTACGAGCGCCCGAACACGGACCGGGCCAGTTCGGTGCGCCCGGCGCCCATCAGGCCCGCGAACCCGACGATCTCGCCGCGGCGGACGAAGAAGCTGGAGTTCTTGCAGACCAGGCGGTCCTGGATCTGCGGGTGCCCGACGTTCCAGTTCTTCACCTCGAAAAGGACCTCGCCGATCTTCGGCTCGTGGTCCGGGAACCGGGATTCCAGGGTCCGGCCCACCATGCCCTTGATGATGCGGTCCTCGTCGACGCCGTCGGCCTTGACGTTCAGGGTCTCGATCGACTTGCCGTCGCGGATGATCGTGATCTCATCGGCGATCTGTTCGATCTCGTTGAGCTTGTGCGAAATGATGATCGAGGTGATGCCGCGGCCCTTGAGGCCCAGCATGAGGTCCAGCAGGTGCTGGGAGTCGGACTCGTTCAGCGCCGCCGTGGGCTCGTCCAGGATCAGGAGCTTGACCGACTTGTTCAGGGCCTTGGCGATCTCGACCAGCTGCTGCTTGCCGACGCCGATCTCCTTGATGGGGGTCTCCGGGTCCTCGCGCAGCCCCACCCGGGCCAGCAGTTCGGTGGACCGGGTCCGGGCTTCGGCCCAGTCGATCACGCCGCGCTTGGTGGGCTCGTTGCCGAGGAAGATGTTCTCCATGATCGACAGTTCGGGGATGAGCGCGAGTTCCTGGTGGATGATCACGATTCCGGCGTGCTCGCTGGCCCGGATGTCCTTGAACTCCTGGACTTCGTTCTGGTAAACGATGTCGCCGCTGTAAGTGCCGTAGGGGTACACCCCCGAGAGCACCTTCATCAGGGTCGATTTCCCGGCGCCGTTCTCACCGCAGATGGCGTGGATCTCGCCGGCCTTCACCCGCAGGCTCACATCGGCCAAAGCTTTAACGCCGGGGAACTCCTTGGTGATGGAGCGCATCTCGAGGATTAGCGGATCACTGTGCGTGTTGAGGGACGTCATCTGCCCTTACGCCTCCAATGCATGACTTCGTTGTCCGCCCCTGCAAACCGCAGGGCCGTCTGATGGAAAAGTAAACTGGATCACAGCCCTTGTCGTCAAGTCTTTAACGCAACAGGCACATAACGAAATGGTTAGTTTCGCCGGATCCCGGCGTGCTGGAAGACCAAAGCCGTGGCTCCGAGGGCCTCCGCCCGGTCGCCCAGGGACGACATCGTGAGGGTGGTCGTCTCGCCAATGACCGGCACCGCGTGGCGGATCAGGCCGCGCCGGATCGGGTCCAGCAGCAGCTGGCCAAGGCCCGCCAGCGGGCCGCCGACCACAATGACCTCGGGGTTGATCAGGTTCGCCACGTTGCCCAGCGCGCGCCCGACGGCGAGTCCCGCGTCGTCCACGACACGGAGCGTGGCGGAGTCCTTCTCCAGGGCCTTGCGAACGATGTCCCCGGGCGAGAGCGGCCGGTCCTCGCCGCGGCTCAGGAGCTCGATCATGGTGGTGGTGGAGGCGATGGTTTCCAGGCAGCCGCGGTTCCCGCAGCGGCAGATCAGTCCGTGCTCGTGGATGGTGGCATGGCCGATTTCACCGGTGATGCCGACGTTGCCGTAGTACGGCGCGCCGTTGAGGATCAGCCCCGCGCCGATGCCCGAGCCGATCTTGAGGAACATCAGGTTGCTGATGCCGCTGTGCGGCCCCCAGGTGACCTCGGACAGGGCGCCCAGATTGGCATCGTTGTCCACGAAGACGGGGAGTTCCAGCGCTTCTTCGAGGCGTTTGAGGATGTTGATGCCCACCCATTCGGGCAGGATCGCGCCCTGCGCCACGGTGCCGGTGCGGCGGTCGATGGGGCCAGGAATTCCGACGCCGGCGCCCACCAGGGCGCTGCGTTCCACCCCACTGTCCGCGAGCAGCCGGTCCAGCACGCCGACGGCGGCCTGGATGCCTTCCTCGGCGTGGTGGCCCAGGGGCAGCAGGACCGACTCTTCGGCGATCACGTGGTAGCTCAGTGAGGCCAGCACGACGCGCAGGTGGCGCCGGCCGAAGTCGATCCCGACGGCGACGGCTCCGTTGCTGTTGAGCCGGACGTTCAGGGCGCGCCGCCCGGAACTGGTGATGGGTTCAGTCGAGGCCAGCCCGGCGTCCTGCATGATCTTGACGATGTTGGAGACCGTGGCTGTCGAAAGGCCGGTCTGGCGGGCCAGTTCCGCCTGCGTGGAGGGGCCCGCGAGGAGGCATTCGATGATCCGCTGCTGGTTCAGATGCCGGAGGGCGGACTGCGATCCGGGGTTCTTGGTTCGGCTCCTCGTTGAGCGCGTTGGTGAGGGCATGCTATGAAGCGTGACGCATTCGCGGCTTGCAGTCAAGAAGTTAACGCAATGGTAACGGCCGCGCCGGTCGAATGCCGGGCCAGGGGCGGTCAGCATTCCCCGTCTGTGCCGCAAGGACGTTCTGCCCCGCTGGCCTGATGTCCGGGTGGAAATGCACCACACCCCGTGTTCCGGGCCGCGGTTACTCTGGGTCGGGAGAGCCCGCCGTGACCCGCGGAGGCGCCCGGAAACGTGAGGTGGTAATGGTGCTGCTGGCCCTGATGCAGGCGAACTCCGCCGTGCTGGACGTCGAGGCGAACTGCGCCGCGGTGGAGGTTGCCGCGCGCAATGCGTCCGCTGCGGGCGCGCAGCTGCTGGTGACCCCGGAACTCTTCCCCGTGGGCTACGCGCCGCGGCGGCTGCGGGAGGCGTTCGATCCCGGCAGGTTGCCCGCGCTCCGGGAAGTCCTGGCCGGCATCGCTCGGCGCAACACCATCGCCCTGGTGTACAGCCTGCCCATGGTGACACCGGCCGGCGGGTGGCACATTTCCGCCACCCTGGTCGACGAGGCAGGCGACGAACTGCTCAGTTACGACAAGGTGCACCTGTTCGGCCCGGACGAGCGGGCGGCGTTTGCACCCGCCGAGGCTGCCCCCGGCGTCGTGGATTTCCACGGGCACAAAACGGCGCTGGCCATCTGCTACGACATCGAGTTTCCCGAGTCGGCGCGGGCGGCCGCCCTGCGGGGTGCGGACCTGCTGCTGGTGCCGACGGCACTCGCCGGCGGATTCGACGTCGTGCCGCAGGTGCTGATCCGGGCCCGTGCTCTGGAGAACCAGCTGACGGTCGCCTACGCCAATCACACCGGATCGGAAGATGACTGCGACTTCCGGGGCGGCAGCATCGTCGCCGGCCCGGACGGCTCGATCCTGGCCGTGGCCGGGGAGGGGCCGGAACTGTTGTTTGCCGAGTTGGGTGAGCCCGGACGCGCCGCCGCAGACGGCATCGAGGACGCCGTGGACTACCTGCGCGACCGCCGCCCGGAGGTCTACCGCTCCTGGGGAGTCTGACCTGCGCTGGGCGCCTGACCTGCGCTGGCCGGTGCGCCGGGCATCTCGGGGCCGCCCTGGTACTGCAGGGCAATCCAGAGTTCCGCGCGCGCCTGGGCCTGGTTGAGGTCAAGGCCCAGCAGCTCGGCGATGATCCCGATCTGCCGGCGGACGCTGTTTCGATGCAGTCCCGTGGCCTTTGCCGTGGCGTCCCAGCTTCCGTTTTCGCCCAGCCAGGCCCGCAGGATGCCGAGGAGGCTGTCGCGGCGCTCCGGCTCGAGGGCGAGCAGGGGCGCCAGCAGACGGCCCGCCAGCAGGGTCCCGGCAGCCGGTCCCAGCAGGCCGGCGACCGACCACGTCACGTCGTCCGCCCGGACGCTCCGGCGGCTCGTGAGAACGCGGTTGCGCAGCGAAGCGGCGTGCCGGTAAGCCTCCGGCAGGTTCGCGAAATCGGTGCTGCTGCCGATCACAAGGCGCCAGCCGAGCCGCTCCACGTCGGCGAGCAGGGCGTCGTCGACCTTCAGCCTGGTGATGGCGGCAAAGCCGTACTCGGTGAGCTCCACCAGCTTGGTGTCGAACAGCCGCCGCCACTCCAGCAGCGCCCGCACCGGAGCCTCGCCCGGGCGGCCCGATCCGCCCGGGGCGCCCGCCGCGCCCGCAGTCTTGGGGCTGTCCGGGGCGGCGTCAATCCGGACACCCTGCACGACCCGCAGCTGGCCGGACCGGGTGGAGGAGAGGCTTTGGGCCAGCAGGTCCTTGAACCCGTTGACATGCCGTGCGGATCCTGAGGCGACGCTCTCCGGGTGCAGCAGCAGCGCCGTGGCCAGCTGGCTCGGGGCCAGGGAGCCGCTGATGCGCTGGCGGACCAGCAGTTCCAGCAGCCCGACCGCGGTAGAGACAACGCTGTTCTGGGCCGGGGTCAGCGGGGCGTCCGTGCCGAGGATGAGCGCGCCGAGGTTGGCGTCCCGGGTGCTGCGCAGCGGATACCCGAAGACGAGGGACGAGCCCGCGGCGTCGAACGAGTCCATCTCCACCCGCGGGCCGCTGCCGGCGAGCAGCCTGGCCAGCAGCGGCTGCAGGTCGGCGGAGTCAACTCCCGGCACAGTGCCGGCAGTGCCGCCGGCGGCCCGCGGGGCGGGGGAGGGGCCCGAGCCGCGGGCGCGCACCCGCCCGTCGGCGCCGACCAGAACGGCCCAAACCGGGACGCGCTGGACCAGGGACGCGAGGAGCTCGTGCTCGGGTCGCGCGGACAAGACCGCGCGCATGAGCTGCCGGCTGGTGTCGGCCAGCTGGCGGAAGGTCTTGGCGTTGTCCGACTCGAGAAGCCGGGAGAATTCCAGTCCCAGCGCGGCGAACGGGAGGCTCTCCGGGATGGCGACCAGGGTCAGGTTGTGCTGCCGGCAGGCTCGCACCACGGCATCGGGCACGGCGTCGAAATACGGTTCCAGGCCAAAGCCCAGGGCGCCCACGCGGGCCTGGACCAGGCGCTGCACGTAGGCGTCCACCGCCTCCTCGCTCCCTCCCTCGCCCACGAACGGCAGGCCGGCCGTGAGCAGGAACTCGCCGTCGAGCAGGTAGGGGGTGGGGTCTTCCAGCTCACTCGGCTCCACCCAGCGCAGGCGCTCCTGCCCGTTGCCGCCGTCGTGCACGACGCCCAGGGCCGGCAACTGGCCAAGGAACTGCGCCAGCGTGACGAAGCCGAGCCGCTCCGGGCCCTCAGCAGCCACGGCCGCGGCCCCCGGGCCGGCCGCCCGAACAACGGCGTCCAGGTGCATTAAGTCTCATGAGTGAAGACTACAGGTCATTTTGCACAACCTTGAGAGGTGGCTCACACGCCTAGGGTTGGTTCGGGAAACCGACCACTACTGAAGATAAGGACGTCAACGATGACTGTGCCAACTCTGATCGGCGAACGCCCGCCGGCGGAAGCCGGCCGTCCCGGGCTCACCGCCCAGCTCCTGCGCCGCAAGCCGATCGGACAGCTGGTCCGAGAGGCCGAGACCGGACACGGCGGCACGCGGCTGGTCCGCAGCTTCGGTGTCCTGCAGCTGACCATGATCAGCGTCGGCGCCACCCTGGGCACCGGCATCCTGGTCATCCTGGGCCAGTCGGTGCCGCTCGCCGGCCCGGCTATCTGGATCTCCTTCGCCATCGCCGGCTTCGCCGCCCTGCTCTCCGCCGTGTCCTATGCGGAGATGGCCGGCCTCGTCCCTGCCGCCGGTTCCAGCTACTCCTACACCTATGCCACCATGGGCGAGGGCATGGCCTGGATCTGCGGCTGGTGCCTGGTGCTCGAATACGCCGTCTCCGTGGCCGCCGTCGCGGTCGGTGCGGGCCAGTATGTCAACGAGGCCCTGGCGGTCTTCGGCCTGGAACTCCCGGACGCCATCTCGCAACCGCCGGGGGCCGGCGGCGTGCTGAACATGCCCGCAATCGTGATTGTGGGCCTGGCCACGGTGCTTTTGGTCCGCGGCGCCAAGGAGAGCGCGTGGATCAACACGGCGATCGTCCTGGTCAAAGTCGGCATCCTGCTGTTCTTCTGCGCCGTGGCCTTCACCGCCTTCAACGGCGGGCACTTCGCGCCCCTCATGCCGATGGGCGCCGCCGGCGTCTCCGCCGCAGCCTCCAGGGTCTTCTTCTCCTACATCGGCTTCGACGCCGCCTCCACGGCCGGCGAGGAGGCCCGCAACCCCAAGCGCGACCTCCCGCGGGCCATCCTGCTCTCCATGCTGATCGTCACCAGCATCTACGTGCTCGTGGCCGTCGCCGCCATCGGCGCGCGCCCCTGGGGCTGGTTCGACGGCACCGAGGCGGCCCTCGTGAAGATCCTTGAGGAAATCACCGGCCAGCCGTGGGTTGGCGTGGTGTTCGCCGTCGGCGCCGTGCTCGCCATCGCCAGCATCGTGCTCACCGTCCTGTACGGGCAGACCAGGATCCTGCTCTCGATGTCGCGGGACGGCCTGGTGCCCAAGGTCTTCGGCCGGATCTCGGCCCGGACCGGCACGCCGGCCGCCGGAACCCTGATCGTCGGCACCGCCGTCGCACTGACCGCCGGCCTGGTGCCGCTCGGTGCCCTCGCGGACGCGACCAGCATCGGCACCCTGTTCGCCTTCGCCCTGGTCAACGTGGCAGTCCTCTACCTGCGGCGGACCCGCCCCGAGCTCACGCGCAGCTTCCGCGTCCCGCTCTTTCCGCTGACCCCGATTCTCGGCGCCCTCATGTGCGCCTACCTCATGGCCAACCTCGGCGCCGAGACCTGGGCGGTGTTCGGTGCCTGGATGCTCGTTGGCTGTGCCGCCTACTTCGGCTACGGCCGGAAGAACTCCAGGGTGGCTGCCCTGAGCCACGAGGAATACCTTGACCTATCTAGCCGCCAACCAGACAACTCCACACACCAGGAACTTAAGGCAGAGATCTCATGACCATCGCCACCGAACTTCCGGCCCCTCGGCCCGCTGCTGAACCGGGCGCGGCGCCCATCACCATGCTGAATCCGGACTTCCCGTTCAGCTACGACCACTACCTCGCCCACCCGGCGGGCCTGGGATCGGTGCCGCCCGAGCTTTACGGGACCGAGGTCGCCGTCGTCGGGGCCGGACTGTCCGGACTGGTGACCGCATATGAGCTCATGAAGCTGGGCCTGCGGCCCGTGGTCTACGAGGCCGACAGGATCGGCGGCCGGCTGCGGACCGCCAGTTTCCCGTCCGCGCCGGGGATCGTGGCGGACCTCGGCGGAATGCGTTTTCCGGAATCCGGCAAAGCCTTCTACCACTACGTGGACCTGCTCGGGCTGCAGACCCGGGCCTTCCCCAATCCACTGGCGCCGGCGACCTCCAGCACGGTGATCGAGCTCGCGGGCCAGAAATACTATGCCGAGACCGCGGCCGACCTCCCGCCGTTCTTCCGTGAGGTGGCGGACGCGTGGAAGGCCGCCGTGAACGACGGCGCCGGGTTCGCCGAGATGCAGGACGCCATCCGCGCCCGGGACACAGCCCGGATCAAGGACCTCTGGAACGCGCTGCTCCCGCAGCTGGACGAGCAGACGTTCTACGGCTTCATCGCCGGCAGCGACTCCTTCAAGGAAGCCGGATTCGCCCACCGCGAGGCCTTCGGGCAGGTGGGATTCGGCACCGGGGGCTGGGACACCGACTTCCCCAACTCGATCCTCGAAATCCTTCGCGTGGTCTACACCGACGCCGATGACCGGCACCGGCTCATCGACGGCGGCGCGCAGCGGCTCCCCGAGGCACTGTGGGAGCACGCGCCGTCGGGCATGGCACACTGGCCGGACGGCACCTCGCTGGCCTCGCTGCACGCAGGCGCGCCGCGCGGAGCGGTCGACCGCATCGCCCGCGACGGCAGCGGCGACTTCCGGGTCCGCGAACGCTGGGGTCGCGAATCGGCCTACCCGGCGGTGGTGACCACCTGCCAGTCGTGGCTGCTCTCGACCCGGATACACACGGACGAGGCCCTGTTCCCCGCCGAACTGTGGACGGCGATCGAGCGCTCCCACTACATGCAGTCCTCCAAGACCTTCGTCATGGTGGACCGGCCGTTCTGGAAGGACATCGACCCGGCCACCGGCCGCGAGGTCCTGTCCATGACGCTGACCGATCGGCTGAACCGTGCCACCTACCTGCTGGACAACGGCCCGGACCAGCCGGCCGTGATCCTGCTGTCCTACACCTGGAACGACGACGCGCTGAAGTGGCTCTCGCTCACCGCAGAGGAACGGGCGGAGCTCATGTTGCACTCGCTGCAGCAGATCTACCCCGGGGTGGACATCGCCAGCCACATCGTGGGCCAGCCGATCACCGTCTCCTGGGAGGCCGACCCCAACTTCATGGGCGCCTTCAAGGCCAACCTGCCGGGGCACTACCGCTACCAGCAGCGGCTCTTCACGCACTTCAAGCAGGACGGGCTGCCGGCCGAACAGCGCGGGATCTTCCTCGCCGGCGACGACGTCTCCTTCACCGCCGGCTGGGCCGAGGGAGCCGTCACCACCGGGCTCAACGCCGTCTGGGGCGTGGTCAACCACCTCGGTGGCTCCACCCCCGCCGGGAATCCCGGACCGGGCGAGCTGCTCTCCGAGCTCGGGCCGATCGCCCTGGACTGAGCGGCGCCGGCTCCGGCGCCGGCGCCCGTGCAGCTCAGGCGCTGTGAAGTTCGCGGTGCGCGCGTGCCAGTTCCTGATAGTGGGCGGCGTTGTGCTGGACGCCGGCGAACTCGTCGTCACTGAGCTCGCGCCGGACCTTGGCCGGAACTCCGGCCACCAGGGAGCGCGGCGGGATGACGGTGCCCTCCAGCACCACGGCACCGGCGGCGATGAGGGACCCGGCGCCGATCACGGCCCCGTTGAGGATGGTGGCGCTCATGCCGATCAGGCAGTCGTCCTCGACGGTGCAGCCGTGGACCACGGCGCTGTGGCCGATGCTGACCCTCGCGCCCACGGTGCAGGGGAAGCCGGGGTCGGCGTGCAGCACCACGTTGTCCTGCAGGTTGCTGCCGGCGCCGACGCTGATGGCGGCGGTATCGGCGCGGACGCTGACACCGTAGAAGGCGCTCGAGTTCTCGGCCAGGGTGGCGTTGCCGATCACTGAGGCAGTGGGCGCGACGAAGGCGGAGTCATGGACGGCCGGGGCGGTACCGGCGAATGCGTAGAGGGGAGCCATGCCTCCAGCCTAGGACACGCCCCCGCCCCGTTGAGCTATCAGTTGTGGTCGCTTTGCCCGCGGTTTAACCACCACAAGTGATAGCTCAACGGGAAGGGAAGGTCAGGCGGGGGAGCGGAGCACCGTGAAGCCCTCGCCCCGCCAGCCGCCCTCGCCGTGCGAGCCGCCCGCGCTGCGCGGGTCGGGGGCGGGGAGCACCACGGCGATCGGCGCGCCCGGTTCCGCCACCCGCCCGAGTTCGCGGACGACGTCGTCCCACTGGTCGGGGGCCAGGCCCGCCAGGGCGTCCACGGCCCACACCGAGGCGAACGCGGCATCGGCGAACGGCAGCGAGACTGGTCCGGCCACGGTGGCCTCGAGCCCGTGCGCCCGGGCGATGTGGATATTCTCCTCGGACTGGTCGACGCCGGTGAAATGGATGCCGGACTGCACAAAGTGCAGCCCGTCGGCGCCCGGGCCGCAATCGAGGCCGAGCACACCGTGCCGGCCCTCATTCTTCAACAGCGCCACAAATGATTCGAGCCGGTCCCTGCGGGAGGATTCCATAGCTCCAGTTAATGACCGCTTTTAGTTAAAGACAACCGTCCGGTTGCCGTCGAGCAGGACGCGGTGCTCGGCATGCCACTGCACGGCCTGGGCGAGGGTGCGGCCCTCCACGTCGCGGCCCATCTGGACGAACTGCTCCGCGGTGCGCCGGTGGTCCACGCGGATGACTTCCTGCTCGATGATGGGCCCCTCATCCAGGGCCGCAGTGACGTAGTGCGCCGTGGCGCCGATGAGCTTGACGCCGCGGGCATGCGCCTGGTGGTAGGGCTTGGCACCCTTGAAGGAGGGCAGGAACGAGTGGTGGATGTTGATGGCCTTGCCCGTCAGTTCGGTGCAGAGCTCGTCCGAGATGATCTGCATGTACCGGGCCAGGACGGTGAGCTCGATGTCGTGTTCCTTCATCAGGACCCGGAGGGCGTCCTCGGCCTGGATCTTGGTGTCCGGGGTGACCGGGATGTGGTGGAACGGGATGCCGTAGAACTCCGCCAAACCCTCAAGGTCGCGGTGGTTGGACACGATGGCCGGAATGTCGATCGGCAGCGTCCCGGAGCGCTGCAGGAAGAGCAGGTCATTCAGGCAGTGGGCGGAGGTGCTGGCCATCAGCAGGGTACGGACCTTCCGGCCCGCCGGGTTGAGGCTCCACTGCATCCCGAAGGCCTGCGCCACAGGTTCCAGCGCCGCCTGCAGCTCTACCTGGGACGCCGCCGTCGTCGCCTCCACCCGCATGAAGAAGGTGCCCGTGCCCTGGCTGCCGTACTGCTGGGAGTCTGTAATATTGCAGCCCGCCACCAGGAGGGCTCCGGCGACGGCGTGCACGATGCCCGGCCGGTCGGGGCAGGACAGGGTCAGGATGTAGGAGGCAGTCAGGTTCTCATCAGTCACGAGGAACAGCCTACCTGCGCTTCAAGGGCAGTTTGGAAAGGGTTTTGGTAGTGTTAACCCGTCGCAACTGGCGTTGGATGGCTAACCATCAGGGAGCGGCACTCACGAAGACCACGGATCGTACGCCTGGGCCGAGGGTCATGTCTTACCGGTCGGCAGCATCACCGCTGCCGCACCGTTGCTGGTGCCCGCGCGGGGTGCCTGCCGCCGCTGTCGCGGCCCGCTGTCAAGGGGCCCGTAATCAAAGGGCGGTGCAACGGGCCAGCCGGTAGCCTGACCAATAGCCGTACCCGTTGCCTACCAGGAGTTCCTCGTGACTACTACCACCGCCACCTCAGCCGCCGTGAGCAACCAGCCGCTGGCCGAACTCGACCCTGAAATCGCCGCCGTCCTCGCCCAGGAACTTGGCCGCCAGCGCGGCACCCTGGAAATGATCGCTTCCGAGAACTTCGCCCCGCGCGCCGTGATGGAAGCCCAGGGGTCCGTCCTGACCAACAAGTACGCCGAGGGCTACCCGGGACGCCGCTACTACGGCGGGTGTGAATACGTCGACGTCGCCGAGCAGCTCGCGATCGACCGCGTCAAGGAACTGTTCGGCGCCGAATACGCCAACGTGCAGCCGCACTCCGGCGCGCAGGCCAACGCCGCCGCGCTCGCCGCCATGATCACCCCGGGCGACAAGATCCTGGGCCTGTCCCTTGCCCACGGCGGGCACCTCACCCACGGCATGAAGCTGAACTTCTCCGGGAAGCTCTACAACGTCGCCGCCTACCAGGTCGAGGAACATGACTTCCGGATCGACATGGACAAGCTGCGCGAGCAGGCCATCGCCGAAAAGCCGCAGGTGATTATCGCCGGCTGGTCCGCCTACCCGCGGCACCTCGATTTCGAGGCCTTCCGTTCGATCGCCGACGAGGTTGGCGCACTGCTCTGGACCGACATGGCGCACTTCGCCGGCCTCGTCGCCGCCGGACTGCACCCGAGCCCGGTGCCGTACTCCGACGTCGTGACCTCCACCGTCCACAAGACGCTCTCCGGTCCGCGCTCCGGCGTCATCCTGGCCAAGCAGGAGTGGGCCAAGAAGCTTAACTCCGCCGTGTTCCCCGGCCAGCAGGGCGGCCCGCTCATGCACGTGATCGCCGCAAAGGCCGTGGCCTTCAAGATCGCCGGCACCGAGGAATTCAAGGAGCGCCAGGAACGCGTGCTCGAAGGCGCCAAGATCATCGCCGAGCGCCTCGGCCAGGCCGACGTCGCCGGAGCCGGCGTCTCGGTCCTGACCGGCGGCACCGACGTGCACCTGGTCCTGGTGGACCTGCGCAACTCCCAGCTGGACGGCCAGCAGGCCGAGGACCTCCTGCACTCGATCGGCATCACCGTCAACCGCAACGCCGTGCCGTTCGACCCCCGCCCGCCGATGGTCACCTCCGGCCTGCGCATCGGCACCCCGGCCCTGGCCACCCGCGGCTTCGGCGCCGAGGAATTCACCGAGGTGGCGGACATCATCGCCACGGCGCTGAAGTCCGGAGCTGCCACGGAGATCGAGTCCCTGCAGGCACGCGTGGACAAGCTCGCCGCCGACTTCCCGCTGTACCCGCAGCACGAGCAGTGGTAGGCCATGACTTCTACTGACACCGCAAAAGCAGCCGCAAAAACGGCTGACACTGCACGGATCCTTGACGGCAAGGCTACCGCCGCCGCCATCAAGGCCGAGCTGACCGAGCGCGTGGCCGTGCTCAAGGCCCAGGGCATCACCCCCGGGCTGGGCACCATCCTGGTGGGCTCCGATCCCGGCAGCACCTGGTACGTCGGCGGCAAGCACAAGGACTGCGCCGAGGTGGGCATCACCTCCATCCGCCGCGACCTGCCGGAAGAGACCAGCCAGGACGACCTCCTGGCCGTGGTCCGCGAGCTCAACGAGAACCCGGAATGCACCGGCTACATCGTCCAGCTGCCCCTGCCCAAACACATCGACCAGGACGTCATCCTGGAGGCCATGGATCCCGAGAAGGACGCCGACGGCCTGCACCCGATGAACCTGGGCCGGCTCGTGGCCAACGTCAGCGGACCCATGAAGTCCCCGCTGCCGTGCACGCCCAAGGGCTGCGTGGAGCTGCTGACCCGGCACGGGATCGACCTGAACGGCAAGCGCGTCCTCGTGGTGGGACGCGGCGTCACCATCGGCCGCCCCGTGGGTCTGCTGCTGACCCGCAAGGACGTCAATGCCACCGTCATCCTGGCCCACACCGGAACGGTGGACCTGCCGGCAGAACTGCGGCAGGCCGACGTCGTGATCGCCGCCGCCGGGCAGCCGCACATGATCAAGGCCGGGGACCTCAAGCCCGGGGCAATCGTGCTCGACGTCGGTGTCAGCCGGGTCGATGACGGCAGCGGCAAGGCCGTGGTCACCGGAGACGTGGACCCCGCTGCGGCCGACGTCGCCGCCTGGCTCTCGCCGAACCCCGGGGGAGTGGGCCCGATGACCCGCGCCATGCTGCTCGCCAATGTGGTGGAAACCGCGGAACGCCACTTGGCAGCGAAAAACCGCTGAGCAGCGGAACGCCACGCGGGGGCTCGCCTAAGGCTCCCGCGGTGGTTGGGCCGGCGTTCTGCGGGCCCAACCACCGCAGGATTCCGCACGGTTTACCGCCTGCCGGCATAACGGAACGGATACGTCAGGAGTTTTTACGAAAAGACTCTTTCATAGTTTGCGGGGATCCACTACCGTAGTGCGGGTGTCTGAACTTGCCTCTAAAGAATCACGTGTGAGCAGCGCCTCCGACGCCGCTCCCCAGTACGTCATCACCGCCGAGAACCTCACCAAACGTTACGGCGACGTCACCGCCGTCGACGGCATCTCCTTCCGCGTCCCCGCCGGGGAAGCCTTCGGCCTGCTGGGCCCCAACGGCGCCGGCAAGTCCACCACGATGAAGATGATCGGCGGCGTCTCGCAGCGCACCTCCGGCAGCCTGGACATCATGGGCCTGGACCCCGAACAGCACGGGCCGGAGGTCCGCGCCCATCTGGGCGTCGTGCCGCAGCAGGACAACCTGGACGAGGAACTGAAAGTCCGGGACAACCTGCTGGTCTACGGCCGCTATTTCGGCCTGCCGACGAGCTACCTCAAGCCCAAGGCCGACGAGCTGCTGGAATTCGCCCAGCTCACGGACAAGGCCAACTCCAAAGTCGATGCCCTCTCCGGCGGCATGAAGCGGCGCCTGACGATCGCCCGCTCGCTCATCAACGAGCCCCGGATCCTGCTGCTCGACGAGCCCACGACGGGCCTTGACCCGCAGGCGCGGCACATCCTCTGGGACCGGCTGTTCCGGCTCAAGGAACAGGGCGTCACCCTGATCCTCACCACGCACTACATGGACGAGGCCGAGCAGCTCTGCGACCGCCTGATCGTGGTAGACAAGGGCAAGATCATGGCCGAGGGATCGCCGGCCAGCCTGATCCGCGAATACTCCACCCGGGAGGTCCTGGAACTGCGCTTCGGCTCGGAGCGCAACGCGAGCGTCGGCGCGGAGCTCGGCGGCATCGGCGAACGCGTGGAAACCCTGCCGGACCGGGTGCTCATCTACGCCCACGACGGCGAGGCCGCCCTGGAGCAGGTCACCGCCCGGGGCCTGCGTCCGGTCACCTCACTGGTCCGCCGCTCCTCCCTCGAAGATGTCTTCCTGCGCCTGACCGGCAGGAGCCTCGTTGACTAAGAAGGAAGAGTTGACTCAGCCAATTCAGGCGGCGGGGACGACGGCGGCGGGGACGGCCCTGCGCGCGCACTCGCCGGAAGTCTCGGCCGCCCGCGCCCGCCGCTGGGGCGCGTTCTACTACGCCGAACAGGTCCTGCGGGTCATGAAGGGCTACGGCTGGACCATCGTGATGTACGGCGTGGGACAGCCGGTGGCCTACCTGTTCGCGATGGGCGTTGGCCTGGCCACCCTCGTCGAGTCCAACGGCGCCGGCGTCTTCGGCGGGGTCAGCTACCTGACGTTCATCGCGCCGGCCCTGCTGATCTCGGCCGCCGTCATGACGGCGGCCAACGAGTTCACTTTCCCCGTGATGGACGGCTTCAAGTGGCGGCGTGTCTACTACGGCCCGCACGCCTCGCCGCTGACTCCCGAGCAGATCGCCGGCGGCCAGATCATCGCCGTGACGGTGCGCTTCCTGTTGCAGTCGGCCATCTACTTCGCCGTCGTCGCGCTCTTCGGCGCCGCCCCCGGCGCGTGGGGCTGGGTGTCGATCCTCATCGCCACGCTCGCCGGCCTGTCCTTCGGCCTGCCGCTCATGGCCTATGCGGCCACTATCCAGCACGACAAGGGCCAGTTCGCCATGGTCATGCGGTTCATTGTCATGCCGCTGTTCCTGTTCTCCGGCACGTTCTTCCCGCTGGACACCCTCCCGCTCGCAGTCCGCTGGATCGGCTGGATCTCTCCGATCTGGCACGGAACGGAGCTTGGCCGCGTGGTCAGCTACGGGTACGAGGAAGCGCCGTGGCTCACCATCGTCCACGTCCTCTTCCTGCTGACCCTGGCGGTTGCCGGCTGGGTCCTGACCAAACGCAAGTTCGCCAAAAGGATGGCCTCATGAGCGTCCTGACCGGAAATTTCAACACCGGGGACCACAGCGTCACCGAAGCCGCGCGCCGCCGCCGCTTCGGGCCCATCTACTCCCGCAATGTCCGCGCCGTCGTCGCCCGCGGGCTCATGGCCACCAAGAGCAGCAACTGGATGGTCATGGCCTCCGGGTTCTTTGAACCCGTGCTGTACCTGATCTCCATGGGGGTGGGCCTGGGCGCGATTGTCGGGTCGGTCCAGGGCCCGGGCGGGCAGGAAATCAGCTACGCGGCGTACATCGCGCCGGCGCTGCTGGCCGTGTCCGCCATGAACGGCGCCGTCTACGACTCGACGTGGAACGTCTTCTTCAAGATGAACTTCGCCAAGCTGTACCAGGGCATGCTCTACACCTCGCTGGGGCCGCTGGATGTTGCCATGGGCGAAATCTTCCTCGCCCTGCTGCGCGGGGCCATGTACGCCACCGGCTTCACGGCCGTGATGGGCCTGATGGGCCTCATCACCACACCGTGGGCCATCCTGATGATCCCGGCCTCGGTGCTGATCGCCTTCGGCTTCGCGAGCTTCGGCATGGGGATCACGAGCTTCATGAAGACATTCCAGCAAATGGACTGGATCAACTTCATCATGCTGCCGATGTTCCTCTTCAGTGCCACGTTCTACCCGCTCAGCGTCTACCCGCAGGCCGTCCAGTGGCTGATCCAGGCCATGCCGCTGTGGCACGGCGTGGAACTGCTGCGGCAGATCAGCGTGGGGGTGTTCACCCCGGCCACCGCCGTGCACATCGGCTACTACCTGGTCATGATTGCCCTCGGCGTCCTGCTCACCACGAGCCGCCTGGGCAAACTGTTCCTCAAGTAGCCGTCCCGCAAGTAGCCGTCCCTGGAATAGGAGAACCCATGATCGGACAATGGCAGGCCCTCGTCATCGACTGCGAGGACCCTGACACCCTGGCCAGCTTCTACCAGGAGCTGCTGGGTATGATCCGGGTGCAGGAGGAAGAGGAGTGGATTTCGATTGGCGACGCCGCCGATCGTCCCGCCGTCGCCTTCCAGCGCGTGGACCGACTGGTCCGGCCGCAGTGGCCCGACGCCGAGCACCCGCAGCAGATGCACGTGGACGTGAAAGTCGGGGACCTCGACGCCGGAGAGGCGGAAGTCCTCCGGCTGGGCGCCACGCGCCAGACGGGCGGCGGCAAGACCTTCCGGGTCTACACGGACCCCAGCGGCCACCCGTTCTGTCTTGTCCTGACCTAGGCTCAGCGCCGGGGCGGCGTTCGCCCGGGGTGGAAGCGCAGCGGGCGGCCGGCCCCGTTTGCGATAATGGGCTCATGCAATCTCTGGGTAGCTCCTCGTCCACGTCCAACGACACCACGGCCCGCGGCCGGTACTCCATGTTCCGCATCAGCGGTCCGGGGCTGCTGGTCTTCATCATCGCGTTCGTGGTGGCCGTGATCTTCGCGGCCAACCAGAACGACGTCGTGGGCTGGATCGTGGCGATCATCGCCGGCTTCTGGCTGGCGCTGGCCTCCTTCGTCGTGTTCAGCATCCAGAAGGCCGCCAAGAAGGCCGGGGCCAGGCTGAACGAGGCCCAGAACGCGTTCAACGCCGCCGCCGGGCGGCCGCCGGCGACGGCCAGTGCGGACCACGGCGGCACCCGTGTGGTGAGCGAAAGCCGCGCAGCGGACAGCATCCGGGACATGAAGCTGGACCACTCCTTCAAGATTGTCCAGGTCCAGGTCCGTGTGGTCGAGCAGGAGCGGGCGAAGGGCGAGGCGGCGGACCGCGATACGATCAGCCGTGCTCTGGAGACCATCGAGATCACCGCCACCAACGCGCGGGACATGATCAAATCCTCGGGCGGCGATGACGCTCCCGTCAGCGGAACCATCATCGACTAGAGTGGATCGGGTGAGCTCGGCATTGAAGAAGGACCACCTTCGCATCGCGTCAGTCAACGTCAACGGCCTTCGTGCCGCCTACAAGAAGGGCATGGCGGAATGGCTTGAACCGCGCGAGGTGGACATCTTGTGCCTCCAGGAGGTCCGCGCGCCGGACGCGATCGTCGAGGAACTGCTCGGCGAGGGCTGGTACATTCTCCACGCCGAGGCCGAGGCCAAGGGCCGGGCCGGCGTTGCCATTGCATCCCGGGAAGAGCCGCAGGCCACCCGGGTGGGGATCGGCGATGACTTCTTCGCCACGGCCGGACGCTGGGTCGAGGCGGACTACATCGTGCGGGACGCCGACGGGCAGGCCTCACAGCTGACCGTCGTGAGCGCCTACGTGCACTCGGGCGAGGCCGGCACCCCCAAGCAGGACGACAAATTCAGATTCCTCGACGTCATGGTCCAGCGGCTGCCCGAACTCGCCAAACACAGTGACCACGCTCTGGTGGTGGGTGACCTCAACGTCGGCCACACGGAGCTGGATATCAGGAACTGGAAGGGCAACGTCAAACGTGCCGGCTTCCTGCCGGAGGAGAGGGCGTATTTTGACCGCTTCTTCGGCGAGGAAATCGGCTGGAAGGATGTTCACAGGGGCCTGGCGGGTAACGTCGACGGCCCCTACACTTGGTGGTCGCAACGGGGCCAGGCCTTCGACAACGACACCGGCTGGCGCATCGATTACCACATGGCCACGCCCGCTCTCGCTGCTGCCGCAGTGTCAGCCGTTGTTGACCGGGCTGCGTCCTGGGACACACGCTTCTCCGACCACGCCCCGCTGGTAGTGGACTACCGGCTCTAGTCTTAAGGCTTCCACGAATGACCACCACTTCAACTGCGACCACTGTGACCCAGGCCGGCGTCGCCCCCGACGTTGCGACTGCCACCGCGAAGGACGCCTCTGCGGCCACCGCGGCCCGGCACCGCATCCTCTCCGGCATGCAGCCCTCCGCCGACTCCCTGCACCTGGGCAACTATCTCGGCGCCCTCGTGAACTGGGTCCAGATGCAGGACGAGTACGACGCCATCTTCTTCATCCCGGACCTGCACGCGATCACCGTTCCGCAGGATCCGGCCGAGCTGGCGCACCGCACCCGGGTCACGGCCGCGCAGTACATTGCCGGCGGCGTCGACGTCGACAAGTGCACGCTCTTCGTCCAGTCCCAGGTGCCCGAACATGCCCAGCTGGCGTGGGTCCTGAACTGCATCACGGGCTTTGGCGAGGCGTCCCGGATGACCCAGTTCAAGGACAAGGCGCACAAACAGGGTTCAGACCACGCCAGCGTCGGGCTGTTCACCTACCCGATCCTGCAGGCAGCGGACATCCTCCTGTACCAGCCGCACGGTGTCCCCGTGGGCGAGGACCAGCGCCAGCACGTGGAGCTCAGCCGCGACCTGGCCCAGCGGTTCAACTCCCGCTTCGGCGACACGTTCACGGTGCCGCAGCCCTTCATCCAGAAGGAATCCGCGAAGATCTACGATCTGCAGCACCCCACCGCCAAGATGTCCAAGTCTGCGGAGTCACCGGCAGGGCTGATCAACCTGCTGGACGAGCCCAAGGTCACGGCCAAGCGGATCAAGTCCGCCGTGACTGACACAGAAACCGAAATCCGGTTCGACCGGGAGGCGAAGCCCGGCGTGTCCAACCTGCTGACCATCTACTCCTCGATCACCGGGCAGAGCGTCGACGCCCTCGTCACCGCCTATGAGGGCAAGATGTACGGCCACCTCAAGGCGGACCTCGCCGAGGTGGTTACGGAGCACCTGACCCCGATCCGGAACCGGGCCAAGGAGCTGCTGGACGATCCCGCGGAGCTGGACCGGCTGCTGGGCCTCGGCGCGGACAAGGCCCGGGAGATTGCCTCGCTCACCCTGCGCGACGTCTATGCCAAGGTGGGGTTCCTGCCCTACGCCGGCGCCCAGGGAGTCCGCTAGGTCAATGTCCTCCGTCAGCAAAGTCACCGCGAAAGCCGCCTCGTCGAACGGACAGCGCAGCGAAGGCATCAGCATCGGTGTGATCCTGAGGTTCCCGGCGGACATCGCCGAGGAGCTCCAGCGCTGGCGGGCATCCTTCGGGGATCCCATGGCCGCCGTCGTCCCGGCACACATCACCCTGGTCACCACCACCATGACGCAGGACTGGGCTGCGACCCAGCGCCATGTCCGGGACGTGGCCCGGCGGCAGGAGCCCTTCACGGTGACCATCGCGGGGACCGGATCTTTCCGGCCGGTGTCCCCGGTGGTCTTCCTGAACGTCGAGGACGGATTCGGGGACTGCGTGAACCTGCACCGCCAGTTGCAGTCCGGCCCGCTGGAGCGGGAATTGCCGTTCGGCTACCACCCGCACGTTACCGTGGCCCATGACGTCGCCCCGGAAAGCCTCGACGAGGCCGAAACGGTCCTGAAGGATTACAGGGCCACGTTTCCGGTCGCTAGCATGGGTCTTTACGAGCACGATGACAACGGCATCTGGCAGCTACGGGAAGAGCTTGATTTTGGGACCAAACCTGACCACGACAGAGGCCCGGACGGCACCGCAGGCGCCCGATAAGCCGCCGCTCCCCACCGATCTGGCCGGGCTGAAACTGGAAGTCATCCGCAAGAGGGTCGAGTGGGGCAGGGTTCGGCGCTCCGGCGGCGGGACGATCGCGTCCCTGATTGCGATGATGAACTGGTTCCTGGCCCGGCTGAACATGCTGCTGCCCCTGCGCGTATACTCGCACTACCTCCGCCAGCGTGGCCCGCTGTTGAGTGCCGGCATTGGCTTCCGGATGTTCTTCTCCATCACGGGTCTGTTGGCCACCGGCTTGTCCTTGGCCGGGCTCGTGCTCAGCGACCATCCGGCCCTGCTGGACCAGGTCATCAAGAGTGTGGCCGCCGCCGCGCCCGGCCTGTTGCAGGTCGACGGCAGCGAGGGGCTGGTTGACCCCTATGAGCTGCTCAACCCCACCAGCCTGGGTTGGGCCGCCGGGATCGCCGCCGTGGTGACGGTGTTCACGGCCCTGGGCTGGATCAGCGGCATCCGCGACGGTACGCGGAGCATGATGCAGTTTGGCCCCCTGGTGATGAATCCGATCCTGCAGATACTTAAGGACGTCGGCACGCTGCTGCTGATGGGGGTGGCCCTGGTAGTCAGCTCCGCAGCCTCGCTGATCTTCGGCACGGCCGCCGGATGGGTTACCGAGCAACTGGGCCTCG
The DNA here is from genome assembly GCF_000374925.1 of Arthrobacter sp. 131MFCol6.1. GTDB lineage: Bacteria > Actinomycetota > Actinomycetes > Actinomycetales > Micrococcaceae > Arthrobacter. The sequence continues at coordinate 164,339 of NZ_KB895546.1, read as the reverse complement.
AGCCGGTAGTTGCCGGGCCGCTGACGACCTCCGTCACGATCCTCGTCCCGCTGCTGCTCGGCTGGGGCACCGCCCTGATCATGTACCGGGTGGCCGCGGGGCTGAAGCCGGCCCGGCGCTCCCTGCTGGAAGGGACCACCTTCGCGGCGGTGGGCACCACCATCCTGCAGATCTTCAGCACCCAGCTGCTGGCCAGCGCGGGCAAGAACCCCATTCTGGCGCCCTTCGCCATCATCATCGGCCTGCTGATCTGGTTCAACCTGGTCAGCCAGGTGTACGTGATCTGTGCCGCGTGGGTGGCGATCCGAGAGGAGGACCTCAAAGCCGGGCCCGCCGCGGCGAGCACCGGCTGGGGTGCCCGGCGCGTCCAGCCGGGCAAAACGCCGGTCGAACAGCGGGGCCGCCGCAGGCCGCTGGCCGCCGCGTTCAGGCGTCGAGGTACTGGTCGGCCCACGCCGAAATAATCTTCGCCGCACGCGCCGCCTGGCCCTTGCCGGTCAGCAGATGGTCGCTGCCCTCCAGCGAGACGAAGCTGCGCGGGTGGCGTGCCGTCTGGAAGATGGTGCTGGCGTTTTCGATCCCCACCGTGTTGTCGGTGGGGGAGTGCAGCACCATGAGCGGCTTGTGCAGCTGCCGGATGCAGTCCGTCAGGTCCGCGTTCTCGAGGTCCTCCACGAAATGCCGGCGGATCTCCACCCGTTTGCCGCCGAGGTCCACCTCCGCGCTTCCCTCGCTCAGGATCCGGTCCAGGGCCGCGTCAAAGACGTGGGCCACGTGCTTGGGGGAGAAGGGGGCACCCACGGTGGCCACGGCCCTCAGCTCCGGGATCTGCCGTGCGGCGGACAGGACGGCCGCGCCGCCGAAAGAGTGGCCCACCAGCAGGGAGACCCGCCGGTCCGAGTCCCGCATGAATTCGGCGGACTTGACGGTGTCGGCCACCTTGTGGCTGAAGGACCCCTCCGACCACATTCCCGCGGACTCGCCGAGCCCCAGGTTGTCGAACCGGAGCATCCCCACGCCGTTGTCCGCCAGGGCCTTGCACATCCGCGACGCCGAGGGGCTGTCCTTGCCCAGGGTGAAGCCGTGCGAGAACACGCCCCAGCCCTTGACCGGTCCCTCCGGCAGGTCCAGCACGCCGGAGAGCCGCTCGCCGGTGGAACCCTGGAACGAGACTTTTTCTGAGCGGGACACGGCGTCCCCTTTCATCTGAGGGCGAATCATTGCGGGCGGAAACGACGACGGCGCCCCCACCCGGAAGGTGAGAGGCGCCGTCGTCGGTAATTACTGAAGGTGAAGCCGGTAATGCGGCCGGTGGAACCGGTCCTTAGATCTTGCGGGACAGGATGGCCTGCTTGACCTCAGCGATTGCCTGCGTGACCTGGATGCCGCGGGGGCATGCCTCGGTGCAGTTGAAGGTGGTGCGGCAGCGCCACACGCCTTCCTTGTCGTTGAGGATCTCCAGGCGCATGTCGCCGGCGTCATCGCGGGAATCGAAGATGAAGCGGTGCGCGTTGACGATCGCCGCCGGGCCGAAGTACTGCCCGTCGGTCCAGAACACCGGGCAGGACGAGGTGCACGCGGCGCACAGGATGCACTTGGTGGTGTCGTCGAACCGCTCGCGGTCCTCGGCGGACTGCAGGCGTTCCTTGGTGGGCTCGTGGCCGCGGTTGATCAGGAAGGGCATGACTTCGCGGAAGGACTGGAAGAACGGCTCCATGTCCACGATCAGGTCCTTCTCCACCGGCAGGCCCTTGATCGGCTCGACCGTGATGGGCTTGGACGTGTCCAGGTCCTTCAGCAGTGTCTTGCAGGCGAGGCGGTTGCGGCCGTTGATGCGCATGGCATCGGAGCCGCAGACGCCGTGGGCGCAGGAACGGCGGAAGGAGACGCTGCCGTCCATCTCCCACTTGATCTTGTGCAGGGCGTCCAGGACACGGTCGGTGCCGTACATGGTGACCTTGAAGTCATCCCACGTGGCGTCCTCGGAGACCTCGGGGTTGTAGCGGCGCACGCGCAGGGTGACGTCGAAGGACGGGATTTCCCCGCCGCCGCCGACGCCGGCGGGCAGCTCGATCTTGGATGCTGGCTCAGCGAGTTCAGCGCTCATCTTAGTACTTCCTCACCATCGGCTCGTAGCGCGTAAAGACCACCGGTTTGGTGGCAAGCCGGATGCCGGCAATAGCCTCGGCGGAACCGTCCGCCGGGGCGTGGTCATCCTTGTACGCCATGGAGTGCTTCATGAATTTTTCGTCGTCGCGCTCGGGGAAGTCCTCGCGGAAGTGGCCGCCGCGGGATTCCTCGCGGTGCAGGGCCGCCACGGTCATGACCTTGGCGAGCTCGAGCAGGAAGCCCAGCTCCACTGCCTCGAGCAGGTCCAGGTTGAAGCGCTTGCCCTTGTCCTGGACGCTGATGCGCTGGTACCGCTCCTCGAAGGAGGCAATGTCCTTCAGGACTTGGTTCAGCGTCTCGGCGGTGCGGAACACCTGCATGTTGGCGTCCATGGTGTCCTGCAGTTCCTTGCGGATCGCAGCGACCTTCTCGGTGCCGTCGGAGGTGCGGACGTGGTCCAGCAGGTTCAGCGTGTAGGCCTCCGGGTCAACGGGGAGCTCCACGAAGTCGGCGGTCTTGGCGTACTCGGCGGCGGCGATGCCGGCGCGCTTGCCGAACACGTTGATGTCCAGCAGCGAGTTGGTGCCCAGGCGGTTGGAGCCGTGGACGGAGACGCAGGCGACCTCGCCGGCGGCGTAGAGGCCCGGGACCACCGTGTCGTTGTCCTGGAGGACCTCGGCGCTGATGTTCGTGGGGATGCCGCCCATGGCGTAGTGCGCCGTCGGGAACACCGGAACCGGCTCCGTGTACGGCTCCACACCCAGGTAGGTGCGGGCGAACTCGGTGATGTCCGGCAGCTTGGCATCGATGTGCGCAGGCTCAAGGTGCGTCAGGTCCAGGAGGACGTAGTCCTTGTTCGGGCCGCAGCCGCGTCCCTCACGGACTTCGTTGGCCATGGAGCGGGCCACGATGTCGCGCGGGGCGAGGTCCTTGATGGTGGGCGCGTAGCGCTCCATGAAGCGTTCACCCTCGGAGTTGCGCAGGATCGCGCCTTCGCCGCGGGCGGCCTCGGAGAGCAGGATGCCCAGCCCGGCCAGGCCGGTCGGGTGGAACTGGAAGAATTCCATGTCCTCCAGGGGGATGCCCCGGCGGAACGCGATGCCCATGCCGTCGCCGGTCAGGGTGTGGGCGTTGGAGGTGGTTTTGAAGACCTTGCCGGCGCCGCCGGAGGCGAACACCACGGACTTGGCCTGGAAGACGTGCAGTTCGCCGGAGGCGAGGTCGTAGGATACGACGCCGGCAACGCGCTTCTGCTTGTACGGTGTGCCGTCCTCGCGGACAGCGTCCTCTTCGACGGTCAGCAGGTCCAGGACGTAGTACTCGTTGTAGAACTCGACGTTGTGCTTGACGCAGTTCTGGTACAGGGTCTGCAGGATCATGTGGCCGGTGCGGTCGGCGGCGTAGCAGGCACGGCGGACCGGTGCCTTGCCGTGGTCGCGGGTGTGGCCACCGAAACGGCGCTGGTCAATGCGACCCTCGGGCGTGCGGTTGAACGGCAGGCCCATCTTTTCCAGGTCCAGGACGGCGTCGATCGCTTCCTTCGCCATGACCTCGGCGGCGTCCTGGTCAACCAGGTAGTCGCCGCCCTTGATGGTGTCGAAGGTGTGCCACTCCCAGTTGTCTTCCTCGACGTTGGCCAGGGCTGCACACATGCCGCCCTGCGCCGCGCCGGTGTGGGACCGGGTGGGGTAGAGCTTGGTCAGTACTGCTGTTCGGGCGCGCTGACCTGATTCGATCGCCGCGCGCATCCCGGCGCCACCGGCACCGACGATCACGACGTCGTACTTATGGACCTGCATACCAGACGCTCTTTCTCTCAAAATTCGCTATAAACCACCGGCAGGCCGCGCCTGCCCGGTGAAGTCTCGTGCAATCTGCGCCTGCGCTCGGCAGGCAAGATCAGTTGCCGTGACGGACCGCCGGTTCCTGCCCGGACGGGCTGCGGTCCGCGGCGATTCCTCCGTTACGGCTGAGCCCCTATGGCGCGGGGCAGAAGCCGCCGGGAAGCTGGACGCCGTTGGCCACGGGGCACGGATCGAACGTGAAGATGACCAGGGTGCCCAGGATGATGATGACCGTGGTGGCCGCGTAGAGCACAATCTTCAGCCAAAGGCGCGTTGCGTCCTTCTCGGCGTAGTCATTGATGATCGTGCGGACGCCGTTGGTGCCGTGCAGCATGGCGAGCCACAGCATGGCCAGGTCCCAGAACTGCCAGAACGGATCGGCCCACTTGCCGGCCACAAAGCCGAAGTCGATCGCGTGGATGCCCTCGCCGACCAGGAGGTTCACGGTCAGGTGGCCGAAGATCAGCACCACCAGCACGACGCCGGAGAGGCGCATGAAGAGCCAGGCGAGCATCTCGAAGTTGCCCTTGGAGCCGCCGGTGCGACGGTACTTCGGCTGGATCTTTCCGCTACGCGGGCTCTGAATAGTTGCAGTCATGGCTTAGTGACCTCCAAGGGCGAGGGACAGGTGGCGGATGGAGAAGCCGACCATGACGACGACCCAGAGGCCCAGGACCGTCCAGAGCATCTGACGCTGGTACTTGGCACCCTTCTTCCAGAAGTCGACGGCGATGATCCGCAGGCCGTTGAAGGCGTGGAACACGATCGCCGCTACAAGGCCCGTTTCACCCAGGGCCATGAGGGGGTTCTTGTAGGCACCAATCACTGCGGTGTAGGCCTCGGGGGACACACGCACCAATGAGGTGTCCAGCACGTGGACCAACAAGAAGAAGAAAATCACTACACCGGTAATGCGGTGTCCAACCCAGGACCACATGCCTTCACGGCCGCGGTACAAGGTGCCAGCTGGTTTTGTCGGCACTGAATAAACCTCCCTGCAACACAGCGGCGCTGGCATGGGATCCACGCGGGGGGAACGCCTGCTGCGAGAGCACTCGTAAGCTCAAGCCTAAATCTAGGCTTCGCTCACAGCTTATTCAATTTAGGAACCCCTTGTTGACAGGCCCCGGCGCGGTTTTGCGTCCGATTTGAGACGAACGCCACATTTAGCCGTGGTTGCGGGCGCCGGCAGGGCCTGATCCGGGCCCAATTCGGGCCGAATTGGCCGCCGTCGGCTAAAGTAGCCGTGATGACTACAGACAAAGTGACAAGCCAGGATTCACCGCTGGACCGTTTTATTGCGGTCATTCCGGCGGGCGGGGTGGGGACCCGCCTCTGGCCCCTGTCACGGGCAGCAGCCCCGAAATTCCTTCACGACCTCACCGGTTCGGGCAGCACTCTGCTGCGCGCGACCTATGACCGCCTCCAGCCCGTCGCCGGCAAGCACGTGCTGGTGGTGACCGGCTCCGCCCACAGGGCAGCCGTCTGCCGCCAGCTGCCTGAGGTCCTGGAAGCCGACCTCGTCCTGGAAAGCGAACCCAAGGACTCCGGCGCTGCGATTGGCCTCGCCGCGGCGATCCTCCACGAGCGGGACCCGGACATCATCATGGGCTCGTTCGCCGCGGACCAGGTCATCAGCCCGGACAACCTCTTCCAGGACGCCGTCCGTGAGGCCGTTTACACCGCGGCCGCGGGGAAGATCGTCACCATCGGCATCAAGCCGACCCACCCTTCTACCGGATTCGGCTACATCCGTTCCGGCGCGAACCTGCACATCCCCGACGCGCCCAGCGCGCAGTCCGTCGTGGAGTTCGTGGAGAAGCCCAGCGAGGAAGTGGCCCAGGAGTACGTCGACAGCGGCGAATATGTCTGGAACGCGGGCATGTTCGTGGCCCCGGTCTCGCTGATGCTCAAGCACCTCGAAGCCAACCAGCCCGAACTCTTCGCCGGACTCCAGGAAATCGCCAAGGCCTGGGACACCCCGGAGCGCGACGCCGTCACTGCCCGGGTCTGGCCCACGTTGCCCAAGATCGCCATTGACTACGCCGTCGCCGAGCCAGCCGCCGCCGCCGGCGACGTCGCCGTGGTGCCCGGAACGTTCCTCTGGGACGACGTCGGGGACTTTGCCTCCGTGGGCCGGCTCAACAGCGCCAAGGAAGTCGACGAGGTCACGGTCCTGGGCGAGGGCGCACGCGTCTTCACCGAGAACGCCAGCGGCGTGGTGGTCTCCGATACCAAGCGGGTGATCGCCCTGATCGGCATCAAGGACGTCGTGATCGTTGACACCCCGGACGCCCTGCTGGTCACCACCAAGGAACACTCGCAGCGGGTCAAGCAGGCCGTGGACGCCATCAAGGCCAAGGGCGACACCGACGTCCTGTAGCCGGATGGGAGCGGATCACGGCCTGCGTAATGTTCAGCAATCCGTAACGCGCCGTACCCGATGCCGCTATTCTTTGGCCGCTCGATAGAGTTATTCCGTGCGCAACTATTCGACTGAAGCTGAGCCCACGACTCTCGTGGGGCCGTGGCTGGAGCCCCTGCTGCCGGAGCTGATTGCTTTCCGCCGCGACCTCCATGCGCATCCGGAACTTTCGTTCAAGGAGTTCCGCACCACCGACAAGCTGGCGAAACGGCTCGAGGAAGCCGGGCTCAAACCGCGCCGCCTCGAGGGCACGGGCCTGACGGTCGACGTCGGGCAGGGTCCCATCGCCACCGCCCTGCGCGGGGACATCGATGCCCTGCCGATCATCGAGGAAACGGGCCTTGAGTTCGCCTCGAAGAACCACGGCGTGACCCACGCCTGCGGCCATGACGTCCACACCACCACCATGCTCGGGATCGCGCTGGTCCTGCAGCGCATGCACGAGGTGTCCCCGCTGCGCGGGACGGTCCGGATCATCTTCCAGCCGGCCGAGGAAACCATGCCCGGCGGCGCCACCTCGTGCATCGAACAGGGCGTCCTGGACGGTGTGCCGCGCATCTTGGCGCTGCACTGCGACCCCCGGATCGAGATCGGCAAGATCGGCACCCGGATCGGGGCCATCACCTCCGCCTCGGACACCATCAAGATTGAACTCTCCGGCCGCGGCGGCCACACCTCGCGCCCCCACCTGACCGAGGAACTGGTCTTCGCCCTGGCGCAGATCGCGGTCAATGTTCCCGCCGTGCTCTCGCGCCGCGTCGATGTCCGCAGCGGCGTGTCCGTGGTCTGGGGTCAGATCTCCGCAGGCTCGGCCCCGAACGCCATCCCCGGCAGCGGCTACATGGCCGGGACCATGCGTTGCCTGGACCGCGACGCCTGGCACGACGCCGGCGAGCTGCTCGACGACATCATCCGGCAGGTCGCCGAGCCCTACGGCGTCGACGTCCACCTGGAACACACCCGCGGCGTGCCGCCGGTGGTCAACTCCGAGCACGAGACCGCGCTGATCGAGGCCGCGGCCCGCGCCGAAATCGGCGAGGGCGCCGTGGTTCTGACCCCGCAGTCCATGGGCGGGGAAGACTTCGCCTGGTTCCTGGCCGACACCCCCGGCGCCATGATGCGCCTCGGCACCAAGACGCCCGGCGGGGAAGAGTACGACCTCCACCGCGGCGACTACATCGTCGATGAGCGGGCGCTGGGCCTGGGCATCCAGGTGCTCACGGCGGCGGCCCTGCGCACCATCCGCGACCTCTAAACCGTTCCGCCCGCGGCCCACCCGCCCCGGGCCTCCCGCTGTGCCCACCCGCCCCGCTGCGCCCTGCCGGGCCGGACGCGGAGTTTCCCCACCTTTGCCGGCGCGACGCCGGGACACCCCGTCGATGCGGGCCGACACGCCGTCGGGCCCTGCGAACATGGGGAATTCCGGCGATTCCTGCCGCGTTGGCCCCCTGCGCACCGGCTGGCGGTTCCCATTCCGCACTTCAGTTGTGCACAATTGAATTGCGTGCGATTCAATCGTGCCGTACGGTGGAACTATGACTACGCCAGAGGAAGCCCGCACGGCCGGGCCGGAAGCGCTCCGCCTGAACCGGCAGGTGTGCTTTGCGATGTACTCGGCCTCGCGTGCCGCCACGGCCGCCTACCGGCCCATGCTCGAGGAGCTCGGCCTGACCTACCCGCAGTACCTCGCCATGCTGGTGCTCTGGGAAGCGGAGCCGCGCAGCGTCCGTGAACTGGGGGAGGAGCTGGGCCTGGACTCCGGCACGCTCTCGCCCCTGCTCAAGCGGCTCGAAGCGCTCGGCCTCGTCCAGCGCCGCCGCTCCGCCGAGGACGAGCGCCGCGTGGAGATCTTCCTGACCGACGCTGGCGCCGCCCTGAGCGCCAAGGCCGGCGGCATCCCGCAGCGCCTGGCGGACGCCGCCGGGCTCACCGCCGCGGAACTGGACCAGCTCCGCGACACCCTGGCCCGGCTGACAAGCGCGCTCCACGCCTCGCATTAAGCCCACCCACTGGACCTACCCCCAAGCCTTCCCACGAGGACCCCATACCGGGCCCTTGCCGGGCACCCCGCTGGGCCCATACCTGCCCAGACTTCCCGCCGACAGAACGGAAACCCCATGAAGACCCTTTACACAGCAGAGGCCCTGGCCTCCGGCGAAGGCCGCGACGGCACCGCCGTCAGCAAGGACGGCAAGCTGAGCGTCACCCTGGCCAGTCCGGTCGAACTCGGCGGTGACGGCGCGGGCACCAACCCCGAGCAGCTCTTTGCCGCCGGCTACGCCGCGTGCTTCCACTCCGCCCTGCGCCTGGTGGGACGCAAGGAGCGCGCCGACCTGACGGACTCCGCCGTCGCCGCCAAGATCCACTTCGGCGCACTCGAGGACGGTGCCGGCTACGGCCTGGCCGCCGAGCTTGAGATCGCCCTGCCCGCCGTGGACCGGGACACCGCCGAGGCCCTGGTGGCCAAGGCCCACCAGATTTGCCCGTACTCCAACGCCACCCGCGGCAACATCGCCGTCGACATCACCATCCTGGAGGTAGCCGCATGAGCAACACCACCGCAACTCGCACCCTTCCCGCCGCCACCCGCGAGATCCAGTTGGCGTCCCGCCCGCACGGCCGTCCAGTGCCGGCGAACTTCCGCCTCGCCGAGTCGGCGCTGCCCGAACTGCAGGACGGACAGGTCCTGGTCCGCAACCTCTACATCTCGGTAGACCCGTACATGCGCGGGCGGATGAACGACGTCAAGTCCTACTCCGCGCCGTTTGCGCTGGATGCCGCACTCGACGGCGGCGCCGTCGGCGAAGTCATCGCGTCCCGGGCCGAAGGCCGCGCTGTGGGCGACACGGTGTTGCACGGCCTGGGCTGGCGCGAATACGCCGTCGTCGATGCCGCGGCCACCACGGTGGCGCGCACCGATCTGGCCCCCGCGTCAGCATTCCTCGGCGCCCTCGGCATGACCGGGCTGACCGCCTACGCGGGACTGCTGAAGGTCGCGGAATTCAAGCCCGGCGACGCCGTGTTCGTCTCGGGCGCCGCCGGCGCGGTCGGCTCGCTCGTGGGGCAGATCGCCAAGGCCATGGGCGCGTCCCGGGTGATCGGCAGCGCAGGCTCGCCGGAAAAGGTGGCCCGGCTGCTCGAACTCGGTTTCGATGCCGCCTTCAACTATCACGACGGCCCGGTGGCGGAACAACTTGCCGCGGCCGCTGGTGAACGCGGGATCGACGTCTACTTCGACAACGTCGGCGGCGAGCACCTCGAGGCAGCGTTGTCCTCCCTCACGGTCGGTGGCCGGGTGGCCATGTGCGGGGCCATCGCCCAGTACAACGCGACCGAACCGACGCCGGCGCCGCGGAACCTCATGCTGGCGATTGGCAAACAGCTGACGCTCAAGGGCTTCCTGGTGGGCGGCTACTGGCAGCACATGGCCGAATTTGTTGAGACCATGTCCGCCTGGCTGGCCGACGGGACGGTCCGCTATGACGAGACGGTGGTGGACGGGCTGGACAACGCCCCGCAGGCCTTCATGGACCTGCTCGACGGCGCCAACACCGGCAAGATGCTCGTCCGGCTGTAACTGGACACCAGCAAACGCCGTGCCTGCCACGACGCCTCCGGCGCCGGATTCCTTCGGGGACCGGCGCCGGAGGCGTATGTGCACCTCCGCTGGCACGGTGCCCGGCTACCACTAGGTAACAAGTTCTCAACAATCTGGGCATTCGCCGGGACCTGTGTTATCGGGACGTGGCGCAGGCCACTACAGTAGCTTGCATCAGTGCGCCTCGGCGCAGTGCTGCGAAATCCATCAGTGACAACAGAGATCAGCGGAACACCGCCGACAGACACTCATTGAACTTCCGTCGTAGCGCCTACTCTTTCTTCCTGGAGGAAAATTGAAGAACTCTCTGCGTGCCACCTTTAAGCGCGGATCAATGGCCGGCGTCGCCACCGCGGGCGCGGCTGCACTCCTGCTGACCGGCTGCGGAGCTGCCCCGGAGGCCAGCACCGCCACCAACACTGCAAGCAACTACACGGGCTGCATCGTGTCCGACTCGGGTGGATTCGACGACCAGTCGTTCAACCAGTCTTCCTACGAGGGCCTGAAGAAGGCCGAGAAGGATCTCGGCATCAAGACGAACGAAGCCGAGTCCAAGACCAACAACGACTTCGAGCCGAACCTGCGCGCCATGGTTTCCGCCGGCTGCAACCTGACCATCACGGTCGGCTTCCTGCTCGGCGACGCAACCAAGGCCCAGGCCACCGCGAACCCGGACAAGCACTTCGCCATCATCGACTTCGGCTACGAAACCCCGATCACCAACGTCAAGCCGATCATCTACGACACGGCCCAGGCCGCGTTCCTGGCCGGCTACCTCGCAGCAGGCACCACCAAGACCGGAACGGTCGCCACGTTCGGCGGCATCAAGATCCCCACGGTCACCATCTTCATGGACGGCTACGCCGACGGCGTGAAGTACTACAACGAGAAGAAGGGCAAGGACGTCAAGGTTCTTGGCTGGGACAAGGCCAAGCAGGACGGCTCCTTCACCGGCGACTTCGAAAAGCAGGACAAGGGCAAGCAGTTCACCCAGAACTTCCTGGACCAGGGCGCCGACATCGTCATGCCCGTCGCCGGTCCGGTCGGCAAGGGTGCCGGCGCGGCCCTGCAGGAAGCCAAGGCAGCAGGCAAGGACGTCAAGCTCATCTGGGTTGACTCCGACGGCTTCCTCACGGCACCGGATTACAAGGACATCATGCTCTCCTCCGTCATGAAGCAGATGGGCGAGGCCGTTGAGACGGTCGTCAAGCAGGACAAGGACGGCCAGTTCACCAACAAGCCGTACATCGGCACCCTCGCGAACGACGGCGTCCAGCTGGCCCCGTTCCACGACATGGATGCCCAGGTTCCGGCCGAACTGAAGTCCGAGCTGGACCAGATCAAGAAGGACATCGCCGACGGCAAGCTCAAGGTTGAATCTGCAGCCAGCCCGAAAGCCTAACTTCCTCCGCTAAGCGCCACGGCCCGTCCGGTCACCACCGCACGGGCTGTGGCGCTTTTCGTTGCGGCCCTTAGTGCCCCAGACCCCAGGCACTAAGCTGGTGCTGCAGCGCCCCTACGCGTCCGGACCAAGCCTTCCGGACACCTCGAGATTGGTCAGAGTTTTGAAACTTGAACTCAAGGGCATTACCAAACGCTTCGGCTCCCTGGTAGCGAACGATCACATCGATGTGGTTGTTGAACCCGGGCAGATTCACTGTCTGCTCGGTGAGAACGGCGCTGGCAAGTCCACGCTGATGAACGTCCTCTACGGACTGTACGAGCCCACAGAGGGCGAAATCCTTATTGACGACAAACCGGTCACGTTCCGCGGCCCGGGAGACGCCATGGCGGCAGGTATCGGCATGGTGCACCAGCACTTCATGCTGGTCCCCGTCTTCACCGTCGCGGAGAACGTCGCCCTGGGAGCGGAGACCACCAAGACCGGCGGATTCCTGGACCTCGATGACACCCGCCGGAAAATCCGGGAGATCTCCGACCGGTACGGGTTCGACGTCGACCCCGACGCGCTGATCGAAGACCTCCCCGTGGGCGTGCAGCAGCGCGTGGAGATCATCAAGGCATTGGTCCGCGACGCCAAGGTGCTCATCCTCGATGAGCCCACGGCCGTGCTGACCCCGCAGGACACCGACGAGCTGCTGGACATCATGCGCCAGCTCAAGAGCCACGGCACCTCGATCGTCTTCATTTCCCACAAGCTGCGTGAGGTGAAGGCCGTTTCGGACACCATCACCGTCATCCGCCGCGGCAAGGTAGTGGGCTCGGCCGATCCCGGCGCCTCGACCACCGAGCTGGCGTCCATGATGGTGGGCCGGGCCGTGAGCCTGACCCTGGACAAGGCTCCCGCCAATCCGCAGGAGACCACCTTCGAGGTCAAGGACCTCACCGTCATCGCCCCCAACGGCCAGCACGTGGTGGACGGCATCAGCTTCGGAATCGCCCGCGGCGAGATCCTCGCGGTCGCCGGCGTCCAGGGCAACGGCCAGACGGAACTGACCGAGGCCATTTTGGGCCTGCACGACAGGGTCCACGGCTCGATCGCCCTCGACGGCGAAGAACTCGTGGGCCGCAGCGTCAAGGAGGTCCTCAACGCCGGGGTCGGGTTCGTCCCGGAAGACCGTTCCCTCGACGGGCTGATCGGCACGTTCTCCATCGCCGAGAACCTGATCCTGGACCGCTACGACCAGGCGCCGTTCGCCAAGGGCATCAGCATGAGCCCCGCCAGGGTCCTGGAGAACGCCAAGACCCGGATCGCAGAATTCGACGTCCGCACCCCGTCCGGCTCACTCGCGGCCGGAACCCTGTCCGGCGGCAACCAGCAGAAGGTCGTCATGGCCCGGGAGCTCTCCCGGCCGCTGCGGCTCTTCATCGCCTCCCAGCCCACCCGCGGCGTGGACGTGGGCTCCATCGAGTTCCTGCACAAGCGCATCGTCGCGGAGCGGGACCACGGCACGCCCGTCATGATCGTCTCCACCGAACTGGACGAGGTGATTGAACTCGCCGACCGGATTGCCGTGCTGTACAAGGGCCGGCTGGTCGGGATCGTCCCGGCCGGCACCGGACGCGACGTCCTGGGCCTGATGATGGCCGGGGTTTCCCCGGACGAGGCCCAGGCCGACGCCGCAGGCAGGCACCCCGCTCGATCCCTTTCTGAAAACCCGGCCGCGAACGCAGCTGAAAAACCGGCCGCGAACGCAGCAAAAAATCCGGCCGGCACCCCCGCAACGAAGCCGGCCACGAACCCGGCCCCCGCCGCCCCGTCCGTGCAGGAGCCCGGCTCCGGCGCCGTAGGAGACCCCCATGAGTGAGAACACCGAGCCGCGGCCCGCGGCCGCACCGGACCCGGACCGGCTTCCGGCATCGCAGACCACCGACGTGGAGCCTGAGCCGCTCGAGGACGATGCAGACTTCGTCACCGTGCTGGACACCGCGGGCGGCGCCCACCAGCCATCGGCCGTTCCGGTCTCCACCCAGAGCGGATCCCTTCCCGGTGCGCCGGAAGAGGAATCGCTGCTGCGCAAGATCTTCACCGGCAACGGCATCGTGACCATCCTGGCGGTGCTGCTCGCACTGATCCTGGGCGGCCTGCTCATCGCCATGACGGACAAGGTAGTCGGGACCACGGCGGGCTATCTCTTTGCCCGGCCCAGTGACTTCCTCACCGCCGTCTGGTCCGCCGCCACCGAATCGTACGTCGCCCTCTTCCAGGGCGCGGTCTTCAACCCCCGCGGAAACGGTGTGGCCGGACAGTTCGCCCCCCTCATGGAGACGCTGACCATCGCCACCCCGCTGATCACCGCGGGCCTCGGCGTCGCCCTGGCCTTCCGCGCGGGTCTGTTCAACATCGGTGCGCAGGGCCAGATCATCATGGCCGGCATCCTCGCCTCGTGGGTCGGCTTCGCGCTGCACCTGCCGCTGGGGCTGCACCTGCTGCTGGTCCTGGTGGCCGGCGTCATCGGCGGCGCCGTCTGGGGCGGCATCGTCGGTGTGCTCAAAGCCCGGACAGGCGCCCACGAGGTCATCGTGACCATCATGTTCAACTACATCGCGCTCTATTTCCTGCGCTACCTGCTCGACACGGACTTGTTCCAGCGTCCGGGAGAGACCACCCCGATTTCCCCCATCCTGGACCCCAACGCCGTGTACCCGCTGCTCTTCGGCAGCCAGTACCGGCTGCACGTGGGCTTCCTGCTGGCCATTGCGGCCACCTTCTTTGTTTCGTGGCTGCTGAACCGCTCCACCCTTGGGTTCGAGTTCCGCGCCGTCGGGGCGAACCCCAAGGCGGCCCTGACGGCCGGCATCAACGTCTCCCGGGCCACGATCCTGGTGATGACCATTGCCGGTGGCCTGGCCGGCCTGGCCGGCGTGGCGCAGGTGGCAGGCACCGAAAAGGTCCTGACCGATGGTGTCGCGGCATCCTACGGCTTTGACGCGATCACGGTCGCGCTGCTGGGACGGTCCTCGCCGTGGGGCACCTTTGCCGCCGGCCTGCTGTTCGGAGCTTTCCGCGCAGGCGCCGTCCAGATGCAGATCCAGACCGGAACCCCGATCGACATCGTGCTCGTGGTCCAGTCGCTCATCGTGCTGTTCATCGCGGCGCCGCCCCTGGTCCGGGCGATCTTTGGACTCAACCCGCGCAAGAAGAAGGCCGCGACCGCCGGCAAAACCAAGCAGGCCGCAACCACCGGAGGTGCCGCATGAGCACAACAGCAACCTCGCCCGTTGAAGGAAAACCCCAGCCGGAGAAGAACCACAAGCCGGCGGTGTCCGCCAAGCCCGTAACCTGGAAGCTGCCGGTCACGCTGATGGTGCTGGCCACCATCGCTTTCATCTTCTTCGGACTTCTGGGCCCGCAGGGAACCGCCAAGTTCGGCATTTCCTCCGGCGGCGACTTCTTCCAGCTCCCCGCGATACAGGTTCCCGCGTTCCTGTCCGGCATTGTGCTCTCCCTGATCCTGCTGGTTCTCGCGGGCTACGCCTTGGTCCTGAAGGCAAGAGCGAACCGGCGGCCCCCGCGCTGGCTGCCGGCCGTGTTCACTGTCGTGTTCGTGGTCGCCTTCCTGATCTGGGTGGTCGGCGGCGCCCGGACCCCCAGCATTTCGCTGGCCGGCCTCATCGCCGGATCCGTGACCCTCGCCGTGCCGATCGTCTTCGGCTCACTGTCCGGTGTGCTGTGCGAACGGGCCGGCGTGGTCAACATCGCCATCGAGGGCCAGCTCCTGGGCGGAGCCTTCACGGCCGCGCTCGTCGCCAGCGTGACCCACAACCCCTACCTGGGCCTGGTCGCGGCGGCCGTGGCCGGCGCCCTCGTCTCGATGGTGCTGGCGCTGTTCGCCATCAAGTACGTGGTCAACCAGATCATCGTCGGCGTCGTGCTCAACGTCCTGGTCTCCGGGCTCACCGGCTTCCTGTTCAGCACCGTGATGCAGTCCGATCCCGAGAAGTACAACTCACCCGGCGAGCTGCCCATCATCGACATCCCGGTCCTGTCCAGCATCCCCGTGATCGGGCCGATCCTCTTCAAGCAGTCCGTGGTGGGCTACCTGATGTACGTTGCAGTCATCGTGATCTGGGTCGCGCTGTTCAAGACGAAGTGGGGCCTGCGCGTCCGTGCCGTGGGCGAGCACCCGCAGGCGGCCGACACCCTGGGCATCAAGGTCAACGCGACCCGCTTCTGGAACGTCACGCTCGGCGGC
This sequence comes from Arthrobacter sp. 131MFCol6.1, assembly GCF_000374925.1. Taxonomy (GTDB): domain Bacteria; phylum Actinomycetota; class Actinomycetes; order Actinomycetales; family Micrococcaceae; genus Arthrobacter. The sequence goes on along the minus strand of NZ_KB895546.1, from coordinate 148,706 downwards.
GCCGTCGCCGGGATCGGCGGATCGTTCTTCACCCTCGTGGCGATCGACAGCTTCACCAAGGAAATCTCCGGCGGGCGCGGCTTCATTGCCCTCGCCGCCATGATCCTGGGCCGCTGGAACCCGATCGGGGCGTTCTTCGCCGCGCTGCTGTTCGGCTTCGCCGACAACCTGCAGAGCATCGTGACGATCATCGGCACCCCGGTGCCCAGCCAGTTCATGGCCATGCTGCCGTACGTGGTGACCGTGTTTGCCGTGGCCGGCCTCGTCGGCCGCTCCCGGCCGCCGGCCGCCGACGGCATACCGTACATCAAGGGCTGAGAATGGACAGCACCGACGTCGACTGGGCAGCACTCGAAGCCGCGGCAGTGTCCGCCATGAAGAACGCCTATGCGCCGTACTCGAAGTTTCCGGTGGGGGCCGCGGCCCTCACCGGAGACGGGCGGATCGTCAGCGGCTGCAACGTCGAAAACGCCAGCTACGGGCTGACCCTGTGCGCCGAGTGCGCCCTGGTGGGCAACCTGCAGATGACCGGCGGGGGACTGCTCCGCGCCTTCTACTGCGTCGACGCCGGCGGGAATGTCCTCATGCCGTGCGGGCGCTGCCGCCAGCTGCTCTACGAATTCCGGGCTCCGGACATGGAGCTCATGACCACGCAGGGAATCAAGACCATGGACCAGGTCCTTCCCGATGCCTTTGGCCCCCAACACCTGGAGGAACCCCGGTGACACAAACGACACAGAACCCCAACAACACTGAAGCGTTCGACGCCGTCGACATCATCCGCATCAAGCGGGACAAGGGTGTGCTCAGCCCGGCCCAGATCGACTGGACGATCGATGCGTACACCCGCGGCGCCATCGCCGACGAACAGATGGCCGCCCTGAACATGGCCATCCTGCTCAACGGCATGGACCGGGCCGAAATCTCCCGCTGGACGGCGGCCATGATCGCCTCCGGCGAGCGGATGGACTTCTCCAGCCTGCGCCGGCCCGACGGCGGCGTGAAGGCGACGTCGGACAAGCACTCCACCGGCGGCGTCGGGGACAAGATCACCCTGCCGCTGGCGCCCCTGGTGGCGGTATTCGGCGTGGCGGTGCCGCAGCTCTCGGGCCGCGGACTCGGCCACACCGGCGGCACCCTGGACAAGCTCGAAGCCATCCCGGGCTGGCGTGCGGCCCTGAGCAATGAGGAAATGATGGCCCAGCTCCAGGACGTCGGCGCGGTCATTTGCGCGGCCGGCGCCGGACTGGCCCCGGCGGACAAGAAGCTCTACGCGCTCCGCGATGTCACCGGGACCGTGGAAGCCATCCCGCTGATCGCCTCCTCGATCATGAGTAAGAAGATCGCCGAGGGCACCGGCTCGCTGGTGCTCGACGTCAAGGTGGGCAGCGGCGCGTTCATGAAGGACGAGGCCCGCGCCCGCGAACTGGCCGAAACCATGGTGGCCCTGGGCAAGGACGCCGGCGTCAATACGGTGGCCCTGCTCACCAACATGAACACGCCCCTGGGCCTCACCGCGGGCAACGCGATCGAGGTCGAGGAATCCGTGGAGGTCCTCGCCGGCGGAGGCCCGGACGACGTCGTCGAACTCACCGTGCGGCTCGCGGAGGAAATGCTGGCGTGCGCCGGCATCCGCGACGCCGATCCCCGGGCAGCACTCCGGGACGGCCGGGCCATGGACGTCTGGAACCGGATGATCCAGGCCCAGGGCGGAGACCCGCGTGCCAAGCTCCCGGTCGCCAAGGAATCCGAGGTCATCTACGCCCCGGCCGACGGCGTCCTGGTGGAGCTGGACGCGATGGCCGTCGGCGTCGCTGCCTGGCGGCTCGGCGCCGGACGCGCCCGCAAGGAGGACCAGGTCCAGGCCGGTGCCGGGGTGCGGATGCACGCCAAGCCCGGCGCCACGGTCAAGGCGGGCGAACCGCTCATGACCCTCCTGACGGACACCCCGGAGAAGTTCGAGCGTGCCAAGGAAGCGCTCGAACACGCCGCCGTGATCGCTCCCGAGGGTTCCCGGCCCGCCCAGAAGCTCATCATCGACCGCATCGCCTAAGCCCGTTGCCCTATCACTTATGGTCCCCAAACCCTTGGGATAACAGCCGTACGTGATAGGGCAACGACGGCGAAGGCCGGCGGTACACTGACTCCACAGCAGTACCCGTCAAGCGCAGGCCCGGCTCCGGCCGAGCCTGCGCTTGGATCGATCTGGCCCCGCCGCGCGTTAGGAAGCTGTGCAGGCAATCAACGACTTCATCCTCGCCGCCGCAGGGCAACCCTGGGTCCTGGTCCTGGTTTTTGCCTGCTGCGTGATCGACGGCTTCTTCCCCCCGATTCCGAGCGAATCGGTGGTGGTGGGCCTGGCTGCAGTCGCCGCCACCGCGGGCGTCCCCAGCCCTCTGCTCCTGATCGCTACGGCTGCCGCAGGGGCACTAGTGGGCGACAACATGGCCTACCTGATCGGCCGCGGGACCGGAACCCGGCGCTGGGGATGGCAGCGCGGCCCGCGCATGCAGGCGGCCTTCCGCTGGGCCGGCCGGGAACTGCGGAAACGGCCTGCCTCACTGATCCTCGTGGCACGCTTCGTCCCGATCGGACGGGTGGCCGTAAACCTGACCGCCGGTGCCACCCACTACCCGTGGCGCAGATTCGTCAGCCTGACGGTGCTCTCGGCGCTGCTGTGGGCCGGCTACTCGGTGGGGATCGGCCTGACTGTTGGTCCGTGGTTTGAGAAGAACCACGTGCTGGGCGCGGCCATTGCGATCGTCTGCGCCGTCGTCCTGGGCGTCGTCCTGGACCGCGTGATCAGCAGGGTGCGCGGCCGGGCGCCGGAGGAACCGACGCATTCCGCGCCCCCCGTCGAGTCCTAGGCGGATTGGCCCTGCCCATGGGACACTTAGGAGCGATTTGGGTCACGTTTGTTGGCCGCACGTCGTGCAAAGTTTCGTCCATGGTTCTACCCACTGTCATCGCGAGTATGTTACGGCTTAGTTGTCCGTTCCCAGTCATCAAGGAGCACCACCTGCATGGAGTTCATTAACGAGGCCGTGCTCCATGCCGCCGGCCAGTGGTGGATCTACCCACTACTGCTGGTTTTCTTCTTCGTGGACGGCTTCGCGATGGTGGTCCCCAGCGAGACCCTGATCGTTGCCCTGGCGGCGTACTCCGTGCACAGCGGCCAGCCCAACCTGTGGGTCCTGGGCCTCACGGCGCTCGTGGGAGCCATGGCCGGCGACAACATGGCCTACATGCTCGGCCGCAAGATTGGCCTCGAGCGGTTCCGCTGGATGCGCAAGCCAAAGGTCCAGAAGGTCTTCGGCTGGGCACACTACGAACTTGAGAAGCGCGGCGCCGTCCTGATCTTCACCGCGCGGTACATCCCCTGGGGCCGCGTCGCCGTCAACTACGTGGCAGGCACGACGGCGTTCCCGCACCGGAGATTCTTCTTGCTGGACGCCTTCGCGTGCCTCACCTGGGTGACCTACTCGATCGGCATCGGCGTCCTGGCCAGTTCCTTCCCGTGGCTGCACCACAACCCGCTGCTCAGCGCGGGCATCGCAGTGGTATTCGCCATTGTGCTCGGTGTCCTCATCGACCACCTCCTGCGCTGGTGGCACAAACGCCTGGGTCGCCACGACGCCGAGGTCGTGGACGAATGGCTCGACGGCGGGCCCACCCACCAACCGGGCGCCGCAGTTCCTGCACCGATGATCGCCTCCGGTGATGCCGAGGCCGGCAGAAAGTAGCGTCCCGCGCGCTCCGACCCTATGGTTGGAACGTGACTGAGACTATTCCTGACGCTGCCCCTGACCTCGACTTCGACCTGAAGGGCCTTCCCAAGGTTTCCCTTCACGACCACCTGGACGGCGGACTCCGCCCGGCCACCATCATTGAACTTGCTGAGGCTGTCGGCCACACGCTGCCGTCCACGGACCCCGTCGCGCTGGGGGAGTGGTTCCGCGAATCCGCAGACTCCGGCTCCCTGGTCCGCTACCTCGAGACCTTCGACCACACCATCGCCGTGATGCAGACCAAGGAGGGCCTGTTCCGCGTCGCGAAGGAATTCGTCGAAGACCTGGCCGACGACGGCGTCGTGTACGGCGAAGTGCGCTGGGCGCCCGAGCAGCACCTGCAGCAGGGCCTGAGCCTGGACGACGTGGTCGAAGCCGTGCAGGCGGGCCTCGAAGCCGGCGTGGACGCCGTGGCCGAGACCGGCCGCGATATCCAGGTGGGCCAGCTCATCACCGCCATGCGCCACGCCGACCGCGGCCAGGAGATCGCCGAACTGGCGGTCCGCCACCGCAACAACGGCGCCGTCGGCTTCGACATCGCCGGCGCCGAGGACGGGTTCCTGCCGTCCCGCTTCAAGGACGCCTTCACCTACCTGGCCCAGCACAACTTCCCGGCCACCGTCCACGCCGGCGAAGCCGCCGGCCTGGAAAGCATCCAGTCGGCACTCGTCGACGGCCGGGCCCTGCGCCTGGGCCACGGCGTCCGGATCGCCGAGGACGTCACGATCGAATTCGAAGAGGACGAAGACGCCGCCGACGCCGAAGGCTTCGACGACACCGTCAACGACACCATCGGCATGGTGACCCTGGGCGAGCTCGCCAGCTGGGTCCGCGACCGTGGCATCGCCCTGGAGATCTGCCCCTCCTCCAACCTGCAGACCGGCGCCATTGCCGGCTTCGGTGAGGGCATCGAAAGCCACCCGCTGGACATGCTCTACCAGCTCGGCTTCAACGTCACCATCAACACCGACAACCGGCTCATGAGCGGCGTGACGCTGACCGACGAGTTCGAACTCCTGGTCGAGACGTTCGACTACGACCTCGATGACCTGCTGGAGCTGACGCTGAACGCGGCCGAGGCCGCCTTCCTGCCCCTCGAGGAGAAGGAAGCACTGGTCGAATACATCAACGAGGCCTACGCCGATCTTGGCTAACGAGGACACAACACCCATCCAAGGGCTGGTTGGGCCCACAGCGGCAGGGGTCCCCGGCCGAGCTTGCGAGGTCCAGGGGCTGGTTGGGCCCACAGCGGCAGGGGTCCCCGGCCGAGCTTGCGAGGTGGGGGAGCTGCTGGGGACGATTGCGGCCCTGCGCGAGCATTGCCCCTGGATGGGTGCCCTCACCCACGAGTCCCTCGTGGAGTACCTCCTGGAGGAGGCCTACGAGGTCGCCGAGACCATCGAGACCGGCGCCGGCGAGGCGGAACTGCAGTCTGAACTGGGGGACGTCCTCTTACAGGTGGTCCTCCACGCCCGGCTCGCCGAGGAACGCGGCGCCTTTGACCTGGGCGACGTCGCCCGCGGCCTGAGGGCCAAGATGATCCGGCGCAACCCGCACGTTTTCCGGCCCGACGGCTCGCTGCAGGATTCCTTCCCGGCAACGGTGGAGGAGATCGTCCTGAAATGGGATGCCGTCAAGAAAGCCGAGAAACCCGAACGCGGCCACGTCTTCGACGGCGTTCCCGCCTCCCTTGGCGCCCTCGCCCGGGCCCAAAAGCTCCTGGACCGGGCCGAACGGGCGGGTCTGGCGGCGGCTGCCGCCGAAACCGCCGTCGACCTCCCGGCCGCCGAGGAGGAACTCGGCGACCTGCTGTTCGGGATCGTGGCCGCTGCCCGGGCCGGCGGGCTCGACGCCGAACGCGCCCTCCGCGGCGCCCTGCGCCGTTTCCAGGACAGTGCCGGCCCCAGGCCATCGGCACAATAGCGCCGGCAGGCTAGAGTCGGCACGATAGCGGCGGCACACCAGCATCGCCATCATGACGTCCGGGGATTGGATAGGTTTCCGTAACTTATCCCGCTCTCGACTACGCTAGTAGCGACGACGACGTCGGCTTTTTCAGCTTGATGTACAGCCAGAGTCCAAGCAGTCAGATTCCCTGCAGATCGCTTCACCCAAAGGAGCATATCCATGGCGCTTATCGATGCCATCCACGCCCGCGAAATCCTCGATTCCCGTGGCAACCCGACCGTAGAAGTTGAAGTCCTGCTCTCGGACGGCCAGATCGGCCGCGCAGCAGTTCCCTCCGGCGCTTCCACCGGCGAGCACGAGGCCGTTGAACTTCGCGACGGCGACAAGGGCCGCTACCTCGGCAAGGGCGTCCAGAAGGCCGTCGACGCGGTCATCGACCAGATCGCCCCGGCCCTGACCGGCTTCGACGCGACCGACCAGCGCAGCATCGACCAGGCCATGATCGACCTGGACGGCACCCCCAACAAGGGCAAGCTCGGCGCCAACGCCATCCTGGGCGTGTCCCTGGCCGTGGCCAACGCCGCCGCCGCCTCCGCTGACCTGCCGCTGTACAAGTACCTGGGCGGGCCCAACGCGCACGTCCTCCCCGTGCCGCTGATGAACATCCTCAACGGCGGCTCGCACGCCGACTCCGACGTGGACATCCAGGAATTCATGATCGTCCCGATCGGCGCCGAGACCTTCTCCGAAGGCCTGCGCTGGGGCGTCGAGGTCTACCACAACCTCAAGTCCGTCCTGCAGGCCAAGGGCCTGTCCACCGGCCTGGGTGACGAGGGCGGCTTCGCGCCGAACCTGCCGTCCAACCGTGCCGCCCTGGACCTGATCCAGGAAGCCATCAAGAACGCCGGCTACACCCCGGGCAAGGACATCGCCCTGGCCCTGGACGTCGCCTCCTCCGAGTTCTTCAAGGACGGCGCGTACCAGTTCGAAGGCAAAGCACTTTCCGCCACCGAGATGAGCGCCTACTACGCCGAGCTCGTGGCCGACTACCCGCTCGTTTCCATCGAGGACCCGCTGGATGAGAACGACTGGGAAGGCTGGAAAACCCTCACCGACACCATCGGCGACAAGGTCCAGCTCGTGGGCGATGACCTTTTCGTCACGAACCCGGCCATCCTGCAGCGCGGCATCGACACCAAGACCGCGAACTCGCTGCTCGTCAAGGTCAACCAGATCGGTTCCCTGACCGAGACCCTGGATGCCGTGTCGCTGGCCCAGCGTGCCGGCTACACCACCATCACCTCGCACCGCTCCGGCGAAACCGAGGACACCACCATTGCTGACATCTCCGTTGCCACCAACGCGGGACAGATCAAGACCGGTGCCCCGGCACGCTCCGAGCGCGTGGCCAAGTACAACCAGCTGCTGCGCATCGAAGAGGAACTCGACGACGCCGCACGCTACGCCGGCCGAAGCGCCTTCCCGCGTTTCAAAGGCTAGTTAGCCGCGAAAACCGGTAACCGGTGGCTATGGTTGAAAGACCATGGCCACCGGTTCTGTTTTTGGTCCGCTTTTGAAGGAGTGACATGGCTACCCGACGCCCCAATGTTCCCCGGGCTACGCCTGCCGCCAAGGCTGCGGCTGCCAAGGCTGCGGCCACGGGTCTGGGGGCAGCAGCCGACGGCGGCGAGGTCATCCAGGCGGACTTTGGCGGCTCCCGCAGCGGCGCGGCGGCGACGCCGGCCGGTGCTGCGCCTGCCTCGCCCCGGGCGTCGACCCCCACAGGCAAGCCGGCCCCCGGCGGTTCCGGCGCCTCTCCCGCCAAACCCCGTGCCGCAGCAGCCCCGGCAGGAGCACCGGCAAAGCCCGCGACCCGCCCCGCCGGCAAGGCCGACGGGAATACCGGCGGCACGAACCCGGGCCGGACCGCCGCAGGGGGTCCGGACGAGTCCCTCGACCCTGTGCCCGCCAAAGCGTTCTCGGGCCGGCTGCTTGCCCTGGGCGTGGTCATGATTGCCATCACCATCCTGCTGGCCCCCACGGTCAAGATCTTCCTGGACAAACGCGCCGAAATCGCCGCCCTGCAGGCCGACATCGCGGCCAAGCAGACCAAGCAGGAGGACCTCAAACGCCAAGTGTCGCGGTGGCAGGATCCCAACTATGTGAAACAGCAGGCCCGCGACCGCATTAACATGGTTATGCCCGGAGAGACGGGCTACTGGGTATTCGGCAGCGATCTTCCTGCCGCGCAGTCCGGTGGCGCCGCGGGTGCAGCATCAGCACAAGACCCGGCCAACCTGCCCTGGGTGGACGCCCTCTGGGAGTCCGTCAGGCGATCGGCAACAGACTAGAAGCGGCGCCCGCCGCAGGGATTGTCCCGCGGACAATCCGGAACAGGGCAGGAAGGTGCCACTCCCGTGGACGAGAACCGAGTGGACCAGAACCGAGAAGCAGAGAACGACGAGCGGGCCAGGACGACGGCGCCACGGCACAGGGCAGACGCACCGGAGAGCTCCCGCCAGCCGTCGCCGCACGACCTCGAGGTCCTCAGCCGCCAGCTGGGCAGGCCCGTGCGGGACGTCGTCGAAATCCCGGCCCGCTGCGTCTGCGGAAACCCGCTCGTCGCCGCCACCTCGCCGCGGCTCAGCAACGGGACGCCGTTCCCCACCACGTTTTACCTCACCCACCCGGTGATCACGTCGGCGGTCTCGCGGCTGGAAGCCGCCGGGCTGATGAACGAAATGAACGACCGGCTCGCTGCCGACGCCGGCCTCGCGGCCCGGTACCGGTCCGCCCACGAGGCATATCTGTCCTCCCGAGCCGAGATCGGCGCGCGCTCCGGCATCGGGGCCGTTCCCGAAATCGACGGCGTCTCCGCCGGCGGAATGCCGACCCGCGTCAAATGCCTGCACGTGCTCGTCGGGCATTCGCTGGCCGCCGGCCCGGGCGTGAACCTGCTCGGGGATGAGACGATCGCGGCCATCGCCGAATGGTGGACCGTGGAGCGCTGCTACTGCGACGGCGCCTGGGACACCGGCGGGGAGGCCCCGTCCCGGGACCTCAGCCGCCATGGACCCCAGGGCCTGCCGGAGATCGTGGGCCGGCCCGCGCCGGTCCGCAAGTCCCGCAGTGACGCCGCCGGCGCCGCTGACACGGCCGCCACCGCCGGGGCCGCTGACACGGCCGCCACCGCCGGCGCTGCCGGCACGGGGGAGTCCCAGTGACCCGGGTCGCGGCCGTAGACTGCGGCACCAACTCGATCCGCCTGCTGATCGCAGATGTGGACACGGCTGTGAGCGCAGATGCGGGCGCAGGCGGCGCAACAGGGCAGGCCACGCCGCGGCTGACCGACATCGTGCGGGAAATGCGCGTGGTCCGGCTGGGCCAGGGCGTGGACTCCACGGGTGAACTGGCCCAGGAAGCGCTTGAGCGCACCTTCGCCGCGACCCGCGACTACGCTGCCCTGATCCGCGAGCACGGCGCCGAAAGGGTGCGCTTCGTGGCCACCTCCGCCACCCGCGATGCCCGCAACCGCCAGGTCTTCGTCGACGGCATCCGCGACATCCTCGGCGTCGAACCCGAGGTGATCACCGGCGACGAGGAAGCCGCACTGTCCTTCGCCGGCGCCAGCAGTGTCCTGCCCTCCCGCGGGGAGGAGCCCGTGCTGGTGGTGGACCTCGGCGGCGGAAGCACGGAGTTCGTGCTGGGCAACGCCGACGGCGTCATCGCCGCCCGCTCGGTCGACGTCGGCTGCGTCCGGATGACCGAACGGCACCTGCGCAGCGATCCGCCCACTGCGGAGCAGATTGCCGCAGCAGAGGCCGACGTCGACGCCGCCATCAGCGAGGCGGCACAGACCGTTCCGCTGGAACGCACCACCGCCGTCGTCGGCGTGGCCGGCTCCGTCACCACCATCACGGCGCATGCGCTGCGCCTGCCGGAGTATTCGCCGACCGCGATCCATGGCACCGAACTGGACCTGGACGCGGTCCGGAAGGCCTGCACCGAGCTGCTGGAAATGACCCGGGAGGAGCGGGCCGCGCTGCCGTACATGCACCCCGGGCGGGTGGACGTGATCGGCGCCGGTGGCCTCGTTTGGCGGCGGGTCCTGCAGCGCGTGGCCGAGGCCACCGGCGGGCGCATCACCACGGCCGTGAGCAGTGAACACGATATTCTTGACGGAATTGCCCTCAGCATCCGATGATCCCGCCCCAGCAGTTGTGCCCAGCGCGCGACCGTGCCGCTGGTGCATCCGCCGATAGGACCTGAATGACCAGAGCAACAGCCCGGCGCCGCCGGACCGCCTCCGCGTTGATGGCCTTGGCCCTCGCCGGCGGGGCCTCCACGGCGGCGCTGACCCTGGCCGCGCCCGCCTACGCCGACTCCTGGCGGGACAAGGAATACTGGCTTGCCGAATCCGGCATCACCAAAGCCTGGGACGTTTCCAAGGGGGCCGGCGTCAAGGTCGCCGTAATTGACAGCGGCGTGGACGGCCGGCATCCGGATTTGGGCGGCGTGCTCGCCGGCGGCGCAGACATTTCCGGCGCCGGCAAGGCCAACGGCCAGGGGAGTATCGGCGCCAAACCCGAACACGGCACCCTCGTGGCCACCATGCTCGCCGGGCGAGGGCATCAGCCGCCCGAGGCCACTCCCAAACCGAGCGCCAGCGCAACTGGCTCTCCAGTCGGCCCGGCCGTTGGTCCGGAAGGCGTCGTCGGTGTCGCCCCGGAAGCCCAGCTGCTGTCCGTCTCCACTTGGCTCGGTTCCGCCAACCCGGGCGGCAAGAGCGACCAGGACCAGATCCCGGAGGCAGTGCGGTGGGCCGTCGACAACGGCGCCCGCGTCATCAACATCTCCCTCGGCAGCACGTCGCCGGAATGGCCGCAGAGCTGGGACGCGGCATTCCTCTACGCCGAACAGAAGGACGTCGTGATCGTCGCCGCGGCGGGCAACCGGGTGGGCGGCAACGTCCAGGTCGGCGCCCCGGCCACGATCCCCGGTGTCCTGACCGTTGCAGGCCTGGACCGCACGGGCGCGGCCAGCATCGACTCCTCCTCGCAGGGCATCAGCATCGGCGTCGCAGCTCCCGCCGAGGACCTGGTCGGCGGCATGCCCGGCGGCGGCTATGCCGACTGGGCAGGCACCTCCGGAGCCACGCCGATCGTTTCCGGCGTCGCGGCCCTCATTCGTTCCAAATGGCCCGAGATGTCCGCGAGCCAGGTCATCAACCGGATCGTCACCACGGCCAAGGACGCCGGTGCGCCAGGGAAGGATCCGCTTTACGGCTTCGGCGTGCTGAATGCCGAGGCCGCGCTCAAGGCCGACGTCCCGGAGACCAAAGTCAATCCGCTGGGGTCCATTTCGGACTGGATCCGGGTCCACCGGCGCGGAAACCTCGCCACGACCGCACCTGCTGCGGAGTCCGCGCCTTCCAGCGCCGCGCCCACCCTGCCCGAAGCGACCGTGCCCGTCGCTGAGAAGCCGTCCCAGCTGGACAGTGCCGTGCCTGCCGCGGTGGTCCTGGGCTTCGGTTCCCTGCTCGTGGGAATCATTGTGGCCGCCGCCTTCCAGCTGCGGGCCGCCATGCGCACGCCGCCAAAGGACGGGCCGGAGGGACCGGAGGGGCCCGGCAGGGCCGAGCCCGAGGCCGTCAATCCGGTGGACTCCAGCAAGCCGTCATAGTTAGTGAAGGTTTTCACAAACTACTGTATTCTTGAGGTATGGCATCCTCCCTTCAGCTCCAGGACCGTCCCCGGGTACTCGTCGTCGGCGGCGGGTACGTCGGCCTGTATGTAGCCCTCAAACTTCAGAAAAAGATCGCGAATGCAGGTGGCATCGTCACCCTCGTGGATCCGCTGCCCTACATGACCTACCAGCCCTTCCTGCCGGAAGTTGCCGGCGGCAACATTGAGGCGCGCCACGCAGTCGTCTCGCACCGCCAGCACCTGAAGCAGACTGAACTCATCCAGGGCCGCGTCACCTCGATCGACCACGCCAACCGCACGGCAGTGGTCGCACCCTCCGACGGTGGCGACACCTTCGAGATTCCCTACTTCGACGTCGTGCTGGCCGCTGGCGCCATCACCCGCACGTTCCCGATCAAGGGCCTCGCGGACAAGGGCATCGGCCTGAAGACCATCGAAGAAGCCGTCGCCCTGCGCAACAAGGTTCTCGAGCGGATCGAGACCGGTTCCCTCATGACGGACCCCGTTGAGCGCGCCCGCGCCCTGACGTTCGTCGTCGTCGGCGGCGGCTTCGCCGGCATCGAGTGCATCACCGAAATGGAAGACCTGGCCCGCGCCGCAGTCAAGAACAACCCGCGCGTCAAGCAGGAGGAAGTCCGCTTCGTCCTGGTCGAGGCGATGGGCCGCATCATGCCCGAGGTCACGGCACCGCAGGCCGAATGGGTCGTCGAACACCTCCGCAGCCGCAGCATCGAGGTCCTGCTGAACACCTCCCTGGACAACGCCGAGGGTTCCCTGAAGCTCATCAACCTCCCGGACAAGAGCCCGGCCCAGGAATTCGAGACCGACACCCTGGTCTGGACTGCCGGTGTGCAGGCCAACCCGATGGTCCGCTCCACCGACTTCCCGCTCGAGCCGCGCGGCCGCGTCCGCGTCCTGGCCGACCTGCGTATCTCAGGCGACGAGGGCATCATCGAGAACGCCTGGGCCGCCGGCGACGTCGCTGCCGTCCCCGACCTCACGGGCAGCGGCCTGCCGGACGGCACTTGCGTGCCGAACGCCCAGCACGCGCTGCGCCAGGCCAAGCGCCTGGCCAAGAACCTGTGGGCCTCCCGCTGGGACAAGCCGCTCAAGGACTACAAGCACAAGAACCTGGGCGCCGTCGCCGGCTTCGGCGAATGGAAGGGCGTGGCGAACATCAACCTGGTTGGCCGCATCGGCCTCAAGGGCCCGCTGGCCTGGCTGGCACACCGTGGCTACCACGGCATGGCCATCCCCACCGTGGAGCGCAAGATCCGCGTGATCTCCGGCTGGATCTGGGCCTTCTTCCTGGGCCGCGACACCACGCAGCTGATGGACCTGGACAACCCGCGCGGCGCCTTCGTGGCCGCGGCGACGCCGGCCCCGAAGCCTGCCGCTGCTCCTGTTGCAGGCACACCTGCGGACACTGCGAAGAACGACACTGCGAAGAACGACACTGCGAAGAACGACACTGCGAAGAACGACACTGCCAAGAACAACACCAAGGAAGCTGTTCCGGCCGACTCCAAGTAGCCTGATCCGAGCCTTCGACGGCGGCCGTTCCCCTCAGGGGGAGCGGTCGCCGTTTTCGTGGCGGGCAGCCGCCGCAGGGCGCCGGGAGCGAACAGGAGCGCAGGACCCGCGCCTAGACTGGCTCCATGACAGCTGAAAAGGACCTGCACGCCCTCCTGGCCACCATGCACCCTGAACTGCGCGAGGGCGAATACGTCTACGCCCTGTGGCCGCACGGCAAGCCCCTGGCCGGGGCAATCTCGGCTGCCGTCCGTGAGGCGGAAGGGCTGACCGTCGTGCTGCCGCGGAAGGAAGCGGACAGCCTGGGGCTCTCCTACGACTTCGTCGCGGCCTGGATCACGCTTCAGGTGCACTCTTCGCTGGAGGCGATCGGCCTGACGGCAGCCGTCAGTGCCGCCCTGACCGAGGCGAAGATCAGCTGCAACGTCCTGGCCGGCTTCCACCATGACCACCTGCTGGTGCCGGTGGCGGATGCCGAACGGGCTTTGGAGGTACTGCACGAACTCGTCTCGGCCAACGGGGAGCACAAGCCGGCACCGGAGCTCGTGCTGCGCAGCGAGGAACCAGCGGACCGTCCCGCCATCCTCGCCCTCACCGCCGCCGCGTTTGCCATCTCGCCCGCCTCCGGGGAGCACGTCGACGGCGAACCCGAGGAGGTGAAGCTGCTGGCCCGGCTGTTCGAGTGCCAGGAATACCTGCCGGCGTTCAGCATCGTTGCGGAACTCGACGGCGAAATCGTGGGGCATGTGATCAGTACCCGCGGTTGGGTGGGCGAGCTGGAGCTGCTCGGGCTCGGGCCGATCGGGGTGGTGCCGCGGCTGCAGCGCCACGGCATCGGCACCGCGCTCATGAACGAGACCGTGGCGCGGGCCAACACCGCGGGGGAGCGGGGGATTGCGCTGCTGGGCAGCCCCGAGTATTACTCCCGCTTCGGCTTTGTTCCGTCCACGTCGCTCGGGGTGGCGCCGCCGGAGGCGGGCTGGGCCGCGCACTTCCAGCTGCTGCCGCTCGCCGTCTGGCCCGGCGGCGTGAGCGGCACCTTCCGCTACGCAGACCCTTTCGCGGGCTGATCCGCCCGGCGACGGGATACCATTGACCGGGCGCCCCAGTAGCCCAATTGGCAGAGGCAGCGGACTTAAAATCCGCGTGTTGTGGGTTCGAGTCCCACCTGGGGCACTGTGTTACGCGCCGCGCTAAGGCGCCCCCGCGGCCGAGCGGACTGACCCTCGGCGACCCCTGGCCCGGCCCACGGACTGGCCCCTCGGCGTTCCCTGGCCCTCCGGCCATTCCGGGCTGTCGCCCCCGCCAAAAAACGTTCACAGCAACCGTCCAGATTTCCTCTATGCAACGAGTGTTATAAGGATGTGACCGTAGTCACTTATTTTCACGTCGAAATTGCACTAGCTTGAAGTGGAATCAGGAACACCTGATCTTTCGCGTCAAAGGCCGTTCGCACCTTTAGATCGAGGAGCTTGTACATGACTTCACTCCCCCGGGTTGCGCCCCGCGTCGCTAAGCTCACAGTGCTTAGCCTCGGCGTCGCCCTTCTGGCTACGGCTTGTGGCGGTTCCCCCGCCCCGAGTTCGTCGGGATCCAGCTCAGCCGCGGCCGCGGGAATCGCGTGCCCGGCACCCAGCGCCACCGGTGGCGGTACCAGCGCCGCCGGCGAGGCGGGCACTGTCCCCGCTTCTGCCACCACCACGCCCACACCCCTGAAGATCGGCTCGCTCCTGCCGACGACGGGTTCGCTGGCCTTCCTCGGCCCGCCCGAAATTGCAGGTGTCAACCTCGGCATCAAGGAGGTCAACGATGCAGGCGGCGTCCTGGGCAAGCCGGTAGAGGTCATCCACCGCGACTCCGGCGACACCAAGACCGACATCGCCACCCAGTCCACCACGGCACTGCTCGGACAGGGCGTCAGCGCAATCGTCGGCGCAGCCTCCTCGGGTGTCTCCAAGACCGTGATCAACCAGATCACCGGCGCCGGCGTCGTCCAGTTCTCCCCGGCCAACACCTCCCCGGACTTTACGGCGTGGGATGACAAGGGCCTCTACTGGCGCACCGCCCCCTCGGACGTGCTCCAGGGCAAGGTCCTCGGCAACTACATGGCCACCTGTGGCGCCCAGACGGTCGGCATGATCGTCCTGAACGACGCCTACGGAACCGGTCTTGCAAAGAACGTCCAGTCCGCTTTCGAGGCGGCCGGCGGCAAGGTTGTTGCCCAGGAGCTCTTCAATGAAGGCGATTCCCAGTTCAGCAGCCAGGTGGACAAGGTTCTCGCCGCCAAGCCGGATGCCATTGCCCTGATCACCTTCGACCAGGCCAAGAGCATCGTCCCGCTGATGACGGGCAAGGGCGTCAAGCCCACCCAGATCTTCATGGTGGACGGCAACATGTCCGACTACAGCAAGGACTTCCAGGCGGGCACCCTGAAGGGCGCACAGGGCACCATCCCGGGCACCTTCGCCAAGGAAGACTTCAAGAAGAAGCTCCTGGCGATCGACCCGGCGCTGAAGGACTACAGCTACTCCGGTGAGTCCTACGACGCCGTGAACCTGATCGCACTCGCTGCCGAGGCCGCCAAGAGCACCAAGGGCACCGATATCGCAGCCCAGCTCAAGGCAGTCTCTGAAGGCGGGGATAAGTGCAACACGTTCCCGACCTGCGTCACCCTGCTCCGCAACGGTAAGGACATCGACTACGACGGCCAGTCCGGCCCCGTAACGTTCTCCGACGCCGGCGACCCGACGGAAGCCTACATCGGCATCTACGAGTTCCAGGATGACAACACCTACAAGCCGGTCAAGGAAGAATTCGGCAAGCTGTAAGCCGCTTCCCACCGACACACAAGAGACCCCCGTCCAGTCCGGACGGGGGTCTTTTGCGTCCGGGGGGGAGTCGGGGAGGGGCCGTGCGAGTCGACGGCGTCACGCACGGCAGGCTTTGGGTGTGCAGAGGAACGCCCGCCTCCGGAAGTCCAGCTACGCCCGCAAGGTGCCCGCCCTAACTCCGCGCTGCGTGACGCCGTCGCCGTTCTGCGGGGGGAGCACAGGGGTGGTGCGGGGGGAGTGGTGCGGGGGGAGTGGTGCGGACGCTGCGTGACGCCGTCGTAGGCTGCGGAGGCGTGGTCGGGAGGACTGGGCCCTAACAGGCACCGCCGGGCACGCAAAGGGGCCGCCACCGGCTGGTGACGGCCCCTGAGGGGATACTGCCCGAAGTGCTTATTCGACAGTGTCGGCTAGCGTCCCCAGGTAGAGCTGGATGACCTTGGGATCCTTCATGAGTTCCCGGCCAGTACCGGTGTACGCGTCCTTGCCCTGGTCCAGCACGTAGGCGCGGTCGCAGATCTGCAGGCAGCGGCGCGCGTTTTGCTCCACCATGATGACGGAGACGCCGGCCCGGTTGATCTCGTGGACCCGGAGGAAGGTCTCATCCTGCTTGACAGGGGAGAGGCCCGCGGAGGGCTCATCGAGCAGCAGTACGGCCGGGTCCATCATGAGGGCCCGCCCCATCGCGACCATCTGGCGTTCGCCGCCGGAGAGCGAGCCCGCCCGCTGGGCGCGCCGTTTGGCGAGCTCCGGAAACAGTTCGGAGACGAAGTCGAACCGCTTGGCGAAGTCCTTGGGCCGCTGGAACATGCCCATCTGCAGGTTTTCCTCGATGGTCAGGGCGGCGAACACGTTGTTGTTCTGCGGAACGAAGCCGACGCCCTTGCTGACCAGCTTGTTGGCCTTGAGCCCGGTGATGTCCTGCCCGCGGACCACCACCGAGCCGGAGTGGACCTTGACCAGGCCAAACATGGCCTTCAGCAGCGTGGACTTGCCGGCGCCGTTGGGGCCGATAATGCCGATCAGCTCACCCTTGCGGGCCTCGATGCTGCAGCCGTTGAGGATATTGACGCCGGGGATGTAACCAGCCACCAGATCGGTGACCTTCACGACCGAGTCGCCATCGAAGGCGGGCTGGGCGGACGGTGCCGCGCTGGTGGCGCTCATTCTGTTTCCTTCTCTGTGCGGTTCGGCTCTTCGGCGCGGTTCGGCTCGCCTGCGCTGCGGCGGCCGCGCGTCCCGTTCGGCGCCGCCTCCTCCTCCGCCTCGGTGGCGAGGATGTCGGCGGAGATGATGCCGGCGTTTTCGGTGCCGACAATCGATTCCTCGTCAGCGACCAGCTCCGCGGCCAGTTCCTTGATGCCCTCGGCGTCGCCGAGATCGACGTCGTGGTGGGCGCCGAGGTAGGCGTCGATCACGGCGGGGTTCTTCATGACCTCGGCGGGAGGCCCTTCCGCCACGATCTTGCCCTCTGCCATCACGACCACCCAGTCGGCGATGTGGCGGACCATGTTCATGTCGTGCTCGACGAACAAGACCGTCATGCCCTCGGCCTTGAGGTTCTTGATGTGGTCCAGCAGCGACTGTGTCAGCGCCGGGTTGACGCCGGCCATGGGCTCGTCGAGCATGACCAGCTTGGGCCGGACCATCAGGGAGCGGGCCATCTCCAGCAGCTTGCGCTGCCCGCCGGACAATGACGCCGCGTAGTCGTCCCTCTTGGCGTCCAGTTTGAACTTCTCCAGCAGCCCGTTGGCTTGCTGGGTGATCGTCTTTTCCTGGCCGCCCCAGATGCCCTTGAACAGGGCCTTGGACAGCCGTTCGCCGGACTGGTTAGAGGCGCCGAGGCGCATGTTCTCCATGACGGTGAGCTTGCCCATCACCTTGGTGAGCTGGAACGTGCGCACCATTCCCATCCGGGCGACCTTGTAGGAGGAGACACCGGCGATGTTGTTGCCCTCGAACTGCCATGTACCCGAGTTCGGGGTGTCGAATCCCGTCAGCAGGTTGAACAAGGTGGTCTTGCCGGCGCCGTTGGGGCCGATCAGTGCGGTGATCTTGTGCCGCGGGATCTCGAGGTACTGGACGTCGACGGCGTTGATGCCGCCGAAGCTGCGGGTGACGTTCTCCGCCACCACGATCGGATCACGCTTCTTGCAACCGGGCGCGATCTCGCCGGCGGCGATCGGACGGGTGTCCGTCATGTAGTCGATTTCTTCCGACCTGCGGGTTTCGTCCCGTGACTCTTCGCTTGGAATGCTCATGCGAATGCCAGCTCCTTCTTATTGCCGAGAACGCCCTGGGGCCTGAAGATCATCAGCAGCATGAGCGCCACGCCGACCAGGATGTAACGCAGCTGCCCGGCCTGGACCGTGTTCAGCCACGTGATGGTGCCGGACTCGATCAGGCCATAGAGGATGCCCTGGGTGAGCGAGAGCACCACCCAGAAGATCATGGCGCCGACCACAGGACCGAGCACGGTGCCGAGCCCGCCGAGCAGCAGGCAGGTGTAGAGGAAGAACGTCAGTTCCGTGCCGTAGTTGGCCGGCTGCACCGCACCGCGGGGAATCGTGAAGATCATGCCTGCCAGTGCACCGAGCGCGCCGCCGATGATGAGGGACTGCATCTTGTAGGCGTACACGTTCTTGCCGAGCGAGCGGACGGCGTTCTCGTCCTCGCGGATGCCCTTGAGCACACGGCCCCAGGGGCTGCGCATCAGCAGCCAGACCAAGGTGCAGAAAATGGCCACGACTGCCCAGGCGACCACTCGGATGAAGAAGTCGCGGTTGTTCATGCCAACGTAGGTTCCCGGCGGGAAGGGGTTCATCGCGTAGAAATCGCCCTCAAAGGCGGCAAGGCCGTTGGCCGAACCGGTGATGGCGGTCAGCTGGTTGGTCGTGACGATGTACCGCACGATTTCGGCCGCCGCGATGGTCACGATGGCCAGATAGTCCGCCCGCAGCCGCAGCGTCGGGATGCCCAGCAGCAGGGCGAAGATGGCGGAGGCCACGACGGCGACGAGCAGTCCGACGAAGAACGGCACATGGAACGTCAAGGTGGAGATGGCGAAGCCGTAGGCCCCCACCGCCATGAAGCCTGCCTGGCCGAAGTTGAGCAGGCCGGTGTAGCCGAAGTGAACCGCGAGGCCGAGGGTGGCCAGGGCATAGGCAGCTGTCGTCGGGCTGAAGAGCTCGCCGGCGGCGCTGGAAAATATGAATCCGAAATCCATGGCTGTCTCCTAACCCACGCGCTCTTTGCGGCCCAGAATGCCCTGAGGGCGGAACAAGAGGACAACAATCATGATGAACAACGCTCCCACGTATTTGAGGTCGGCTGCGAGGCCGAACACGGTGGTCAGCTCAACGAAGATGCCGACGATGATGGAACCGACCAGGGCGCCCCAGACTGTGCCGAGGCCGCCGAGGGTGACGGCGGCGAAGATGAGCAGCAGGATCTGCGAGCCCATGTCGAAGGTGACGCCGGGCCGGTAGTAGGCCCAGAGGATGCCGCCGAGGGCGGCGAGCATGCCGCCGACCACCCAGACGATGCGGATGACGGAGTCGACGTCGATGCCGGAGGCTGCGGCCAGCGCCGGGTTGTCGGCCACGGCGCGGGTGGCCTTGCCCAGACGGGTCTTGAGCAGGACGACGCCGAGGACGGCGATCACGACGGCGCTGACGAGGAGGGACAAGAGGTTGTTGGGGGAGATCGAGATCGGGCCGATCAGGATTTCCACGCTCTGGGCGAACGGCAGTTGCTGGGTGGCGCCGCCGAAGTAGAACTGGATGATGTAGCGCACGGACAGGGCGAGGCCGATACTGACGATCATCATCGGAACAAGCCCGGTTCCGCGGCGCCGCAGCGGCTTCCACAGGCCCGCGTCCTGGACGTAGCCGAACAATCCGCCGCCGATGACGGCCAGAATGATGGCCAGCCAGAACGGCAGTTGCATCTGGTTGAAGGCGAACACCAGTACCGCGCCCAGGGTGACCATCTCACCGTGGGCGAAGTTGGTCAGGCCGGTGGTGCCGAAGATCAGGGACAGGCCCACCGCCGCGAGGGCGAGCAGCAGGCCGAAGCTCAGGCCTGCCACCAGCCGGTTGAGCAGGTTTTGCATGAAGTTCTGCTGCTCGACGACGATGCCCTTGCCGAAGGTGAAGATCACCGAGAGGTTGGAGGTCTGGCTGAAGGTGACGTTGCGGGGGTTCTCCTGGCCCTCGGCCAGTTTGATGCCCTGCGGAAGCGTGGACTCGTCGAGTTCGACCTTGTAGGTTCCCTGGGTGGGGACGCCGATGGTCCAGGCACCGTTGGCTCCCGATTTCGTGGTTCCCGTGAAATCGCCGCTCGTGGCGGTGATGGTTACCCCGGGGATCGGGGCGCGGTCGTCGCCGCGCAGGAAGCCGCTGATGCTGTTCGTGAACTGGGTGGCCGACGGGGATGGTGTCGGCGAAGGGGTCGTGGCGCTGGACGCCGGGGCCACGATGAGCAGTAGCGCAGCCGTGGCGGCAAATACTGCCCCCACAGCCCTCAGTAGGCTGCCGCGCCGTCTCTGCGACAGGCCGCTCGTTGTGCTTCTCAAATTGAAAACCTCCACATGGGGGTGCTGTGGGTTGCGCCTTTGCAACCGTTGCGAACGGTCAGGGGACGAGCGTCTCGCAATACGATCACGTGTTGTGATGTCCGTCACCCTGTGTGGCCTATGCTACAGCCCGGGCGAGGCAATGAATGCCGCTGCGAGCAGGCAGAACGTCGCGATCGGATAACAACCGTGTAGTCGCGGCGGCACCTCGATGTAGCCCGGCTAAAGAAAACTTTTGTTGATTCCGAGTATGCCTAAACAGTGGCCGGCCCGGCCCCCAATTCGCCGGGCCAACGCGGGGCTGGTGCGGGCTGCCGGGCACGCCGGCTCCGGCCCGCGGAACCGCCACCTCCAAGCTTTTTCCAAGTCCTCCCGAGTTATGGTGCGAAGAGCGCCAGAACCGAAATCCGGAACGGAAAGCCGGAACCGAAGTCCTTTCCTTCCGGGAACCGGCCGGCGCCGAGGCAGGGTCCGATCGTGGAGGGCCGAGGGATGAACCGGGTAGTCAAGCTGTGCCTCGCGGGTTCGCTGGTGCTGGCGATCCTGGGCCTTCCGGCGCTCAGCCTCGGCCCCGAGACCGCCGGGGCGCAGGCCTGCGTTCCCTCCGCAGCGGCACTCACAGACCCCTATCCGGGGATCCAGGCGGCGGCGTCCAGCTTCGAGGCGGGCACCCTGGATGGGTTCGGGATCTCCACGGCCGGGACGGGAAATGCCTCGGTGTCCACAGGGCTCTCGCGCTCCGGGAACTGCGCCGCCCTCCTGCACACCACTGCTGGGCCTGGCTCCATCGCCAGGCTGACGGTGGGCCTGACCCCCGGGACCACCGAGGCGTATGCGGACGGATGGTTCAATATCGCTGCCGAAGGAATGGCGGGAAACAATGTTCCCTACTTCCGGTTCTTTGCCGCCGGCGTCCGCGTCCTGGATGTATTCCGGCAGAACATCTCCCATGAGCTGGTGCTCCGCACCTACTCACCCTCAGGGTTCACCTACACCACGTTGCGGCGGGACGTCCCTACTGACTCCTGGCACCGGCTCGTCATGCACGTGGTCCCCAACGGCTCCGGGACGCAGGTCCAAATCTGGTGGGACGGGCGCTCGGTCTACGCCGGCACTGTCAGTATTTCCGCGACGACGCTCGACACGCTCCAGCTTGGCTCCGAACACGATCAGCAAATGGCCGACATCTACATAGACGACGTCATTGTCAACAGCGGCACGGGAACGCCGGCGCCGGTTCCGGGCCCGCTCCCGGAGCCGAAGGGGGACCCGTCGAAGCGGTTCGACGATTTCCGCGGTGACGGACAACCCGGCCTGCTGGCCGCCGGCACTGCCGCGAGCCACAATGTTGCGAACCGCACTGCCGCAACCCGCACTGCCCGGCCGGCGTCTGCGGACATACGGGGCCTGAAGAACCCGCTGACTTAGGTCACGGTTCGGTTGCGGCGGCCCGCGCGGGGAACTATCCCTCCCCGTCGGCCGTGGGAATTGGTAGCGTGACTATATAGAATCCCGTTTCGTCTAGTCCGCACCGCACCGGAACATCACCCACCCCCTTATTTTGGAGGACACCCGCAATGGCACATGGCGGAAACCCGATCTTCAGCGGAAAGAATTTCCGCGAAGCCACCCAGGCACCGCCTGCCCCGCAGGCCCCGTACGGCCAGAACCCTTACGGCCAGGCCCCGTACGGCCAGAACCCCTATGGCCAGACCGGCTACGGCCAGGCCCCGGCCCAGGGCGGGTGGAATTCGGCGCAGCAGGGCATGACCCAGGAACAGCTCCAGGACCTGTACAACCGCCCGGCCGCCGGCCCGGCCGACATCGGCCGGATGACGTACGACGACGTCATCATCAAGACCGCCGGGTGCCTCGGCATCCTGGTGGTTGGCGCCGCAGTGGCGCTCGCCGTCCCGCAGGGCACCGGATCCATGCTGATGATCCTCGGGGCCCTCGGCGGCTTCGCGCTCGCAATGGTCAACACCTTCAAGAAGCAGCCGTCACCCGGGCTGATCCTGGCCTACGCCCTGCTCGAAGGATTCTTCCTCGGCGGCCTGACCCGCATCCTCGACAACCTGTTCCCGGGCGTCGGCATCCAGGCCGTCGTCGGAACGCTGTCCGTCTTCGCCGTGACGCTCGTGCTGTTCAAGAGCGGCAAGGTCCGGGCGACGCCCAAGCTCATGCGGTTCTTCATGATCGCCCTGATCGGCTATGCGGTGTTCGCGCTCGTCAACATGTTCATGATGATGACCGGGGCCGTGACCACGCCGTTTGGCCTGAGCACCAGCATGGAGATCATGGGCATACCGCTCGGCGTCTTCATCGGCATCCTGGCGATCGGCCTGGCCGCCTTCTCCCTGATCATGGACTTCACGTCCATCGAGGCCGCCATCAGCGCCGGAGCCCCGCAGCGCTTCTCCTGGACCGCCGCCTTCGGCCTCACGGTCACCCTGGTGTGGCTCTACGTCGAGATCATCCGGCTGCTGGCCATCCTCCGCGGCGACGAGTAAACCGGCGTCGTTCCTGAACGACCCAGATTGCCCTACCAGGAGCCCCGCCCAACGGCGGGGCTCCTCGCGTATGCGGCTGCCGGTGGCTGCCGCAGCGGCTCAGCTGTAATTGCTCAGCTGAGCCGCTCGAACACAACTGCCATGCCCTGGCCGCCGCCGACGCAGAGCGTCGCCAGGCCGAGGGAGGCGTCGCGGGCGCGGAGCCCGTTGAGCAGCGTGGCGGTCATGCGTGCGCCGGTCATCCCGAAGGGGTGGCCGAGCGCGATGGCGCCGCCGTGGACATTGAGCAGTTCCGGATCGATGCCGAGCTCCCGGGCGCTGGCCACCACCTGGACCGCGAACGCTTCGTTGAGCTCCACGAGATCGATGTCCCCGATGGTCAGCCCGGCGATCGTGAGCGCCCGGCGGGTCGCTTCCACCGGGCCCATGCCCATCAGCTCCGGGGACAGGGCGCTGACACCGGTGGAGACGATCCGGGCAAGCGGTTCCAGGCCCAGTTCGCGGGCGCGCGAGTCACTCATGACCACGACGGCGGCGGCCCCGTCATTGAGCGGACACGCGTTCCCGGCCGTCACGGTGCCGCCACAGCGGAAAACGGGCTGCAGGGCGCCGACGGCCTCCGCGCTCACACCGGGACGCGGCGAATCGTCACGATCGACCACCGAGCCGTCGGCGCGGGTATACGGGGTGATTTCGCGGGCGTAGAACCCGGCGGCGATGGCCGCCTCGGCCCGGTTCTGGCTGAGCACCGCCCAGGCGTCCTGCTCCGCACGGGTGATCCCGTAGCTTGTGGCGACGTTCTCCGCCGTCTGGCCCATGGCGATATACACGTCCGGCATCCGGCCGCCCAGCCGCGGGTCGGTCCACGGGGTGTTGGAGGCCGCCCGGGCCTCGGTGCGTTTCCGGGCCGCCGCGAAGCGCGGATTGTGCGTGCCCGCGTCCGTCTCGCCGGCACCGGCCCAGTCCCGGTAGCGCGACACCGCCTCCACGCCGGCGGCCACGAACGCCTGGCCTTCGCCGGCCTTGACGGCGTGGAACGCCATCCGGAGCGTCTGCAGGCTGGAGGCACAAAAACGGTTGATGGTGGCGGCCGGAACGTTGTCCAGCCCGGCCAGGATGCTGACCACACGGGCCATGTTGGAGCCGGCCTCGCCGCTCGGCTCGGCGCACCCCAGATAGATGTCGTCCAGGCCACGGCCGGGACCTGCGGCGGCGTCGAACGCAGGGATCCCGGCGAGGGCCGCAGTGATCATGGCGGCGGCGAGATCGTCCGGCCGTTCGTCTTTCAACGACCCCTTGAAGGCGCGGCCGATCGGGCTCCGGGCGGTGGAAACGATGACAGCTTCTGGCATGCGCCCAGACTACGCCCCGCCTAGCACAGGCGCATGGCCCCCGCCGCGGGGCTGACGCTGAAGATCTCCGGCGCGGCATACCCGGCCCGGGCAAAGGCACGTTCGACGGCGGAACGCACCTGCTGCGCCGATCCCGCCGGGGTCAGGGCGATCGCGGAGCCGCCGAAGCCGCCGCCCGTCATGCGGGCTCCGATCGCGCCGGCCGACCGCGCCGTGTCCACGGCAAGGTCCAGTTCCGGGCAGGAGATCTCGAAGTCATCGCGCATCGAGGCGTGGGACGCGTCGAGCAGGGGGCCGATGGCGGCCGGGCCCACGGTGTCCAGAAGCTCGACCGTCTGCAGCACCCGCTGGTTTTCGGTGACGACATGCCGGAGGCGGCGGAACGTCTCCGCGTCCAGCAGCCCGGTGGCCTCCTCGAGGTCATCGAGTCCGACATCGCGCAGCGCCGCCACGCCAAGGAGCTCGGCGGCGAGTTCGCACGATTCCCGCCGGGCCGTGTACCCGCCGTCGGCGTGGGAATGGGAAACCCGGGTGTCGATGACCAGCAGCACCAGTCCCGCGGCGTCGGCGTCGAACGGCACCAGCCGGACACTCTGGTCCCGGCAGTCGAGGAAGACGGCGTGACCGGCCGTGGCCCGGAGCGAGGCGGACTGGTCCATGATGCCGGTGGGCGCGCCGACGAAGTCATTCTCCGCCCGCTGGGTGGCCAGGACCATGTCCTGCACGGAGAGGCCGGCCTCCATGAGCCCATTCAGGGCCGAAATCACGGCACATTCGATGGCGTGGGAGGACGACAGGCCCGCGCCGCGCGGGACCTCGGAATCCAGGAGCAGATCCACGCCGGGAACCTGGAGGCCCAGTTGCTGCAGGGCCCAGATGACCCCGAGCGGGTACTTTGTCCAGCCCCTGGCGCTGGCGCGGGCCAGCGAGCCGGTCTCGGCGGTGGTCAGCCCCTGGTTGCCGAACGTGGAGAGCATCCGCACGGTGGAATCCGGCCGGACCCGGACGGCAACCCGGGCTGCCCGGTCGATGGCGAACGGCAGGACGAAGCCCTCGTTGTAATCGGTGTGCTCGCCTATGAGGTTGACCCGTCCCGGTGCCCGCCACACGCCGTCGGGCCCGGCGCCAAAGACCGTCTCAAACCGGGCGGCGAGCCCGCGGCTGTCCAGGGGTGGATTCATGGCCTGGCGCCTGCGCTGCTGGAAGTCATGGGTCCAAGGTATACGGGTTCGCGGGGTTGTTTGTGTGGTACGAGCTGTACGGTGGTCACCATGGATCCCTCAGCGACGCCCCCGGCCTCCGGCAATGTCTCCGCCGCCAATGACACGATGCGGCGGTACGCGTCCGGCCGGCAGTACGAGCTCCGGCGCGGCGACGCCCTGGCAGTCGTCACCGAACTCGCCGCCGGACTGCGCCTCTACAGCCGCGCAGGAACCGCCCTGACGGAAACCTACGGGGATGCCGACATTGCGCCCGGTGCCACCGGAATTACGCTGGCACCGTGGGCCAACCGGGTGGAGGACGGCGTCTGGCACCTCAACGGCAAGAAGCTGCAACTGGACATCACAGAGGTCTCCCGCAATAACGCCAGCCACGGTCTGCTGCGGAACTCCTCCTACGAACTCGTGGACGAGGACGAGTTCTCCGTAACCCTGGAAGCGGCGGTTTTCCCGCAGCACGGCTACCCGTTCCTCATGCGGCACCGGGTCCGCTATGAACTGGCCGAGGATTTGGGGCTGGTGGTGCGCCAAACCCTGATCAACGACTCCCAGGACCGCGCGCCGTTCGTGCTTGGCGCGCACCCGTACCTGCGGCTGGGCGACGTGCCCAGCGAGGACCTCACCGTGAGCGTGGACGCCCGGACCAGGCTGGTCGCCGACGACCGTCTCATCCCGCGCAGCAGTGAACCGGTCAGCGGCGACTTCGATCTGCGCGGCGGGCGGCCGGTGGGGACCCTGGACCTCGATTCGGCCTACACGGACCTGGAGTTCGACGGCGGCGTCGCGCGGCACACGCTGCGCTCACCCGACGGGCGGACGGTGAGCCTGTGGCAGGACGCGAGCTGCGGTTACGTCCATGTCTTTATCACGACGGAATTTCCGGGCCGGCCGAAGGCGGTCGCGATCGAGCCGATGACCGGTCCCGCCAACGCGTTCAACAGCGGCGAGGGCCTGCGCTGGCTCGCGCCGGGGGAGCAGTTCTCCATGACCTGGGGCATCTCCGCCGCGCTGACGGCCACCACACCCTGACCCCACAGGCGGACCCGGCGGGCTGACGCCGGCCGGTCGCCGGCCCGGTGCCCTGGCCCGTCGCCCGGGCCGTTGCGGGTGGCCGGTTGCTGGCTGCTGGTTGCTGGTTTCCTATTGTGCGTCGCCTACGGAATCATGGGGCTATGACGCCAGCTGAGGACGCCGCACCTGCCACAAGCCCCTCCTATTCCGCGGCCGGGACCGGGGCACGTGCCGTGGCCCGGGTACGGACCGACCGGGAGATCGACCAGGACATTCCCTACGGCGTGCGGATCGCCGCCGGCTGGGCGTGGCGCGGCGGGCTCATCCTGCTCGTGATCGGGCTGCTCGTCTGGCTGCTCAGCCACGTCAGCTTCCTCATCATCCCCGTCATGGTGGCCGCCCTCCTCGCGGGTCTCCTGAGCCCCGCAGTGCGCTGGATGGCCAACCGGCGCGTGCCCAAGGGCCTCGCCGTCGCCATCACGGTGCTCGGCTTCATCGGCCTCATCGTCGGTGCCCTGACCCTGGTCGGGCGCCAGCTCGTGCAGGGCTTCGGTGAGCTGTGGTCGCAGGCGCTCACGGGCGTGCAGCAGGTACAGACCTGGCTGTCGGAGGGCCCGCTGCACCTGACGGCCGCACAGATCGACAAATACATCGAGGACGCCACCGCCGCGCTGCAGAACAACAGCAGCAGCATCCTCAGCGGGGCCCTGACGTTCGGGAGCACTGCCGGGCACTTCGCCGCCGGCCTGGTCCTGGCGCTGTTCATCCTGATCTTCTTCCTGCTCGAAGGCGACAGGATCTGGGCCTTCCTCGTCAGCCTCATGCCCCGGAAGGCGCGGCGCGCCACGGACGGTGCGGGCCGCCGCGGCTGGACCTCGATGGTCAGCTACGCACGCATCCAAATGTTCGTCGCGTTCGTGGACGCCGTGGGAATCGGCGTCGGCGCCGCCATCATTGGCGTGCCGCTCGCGCTGCCGCTGGGCGTGCTGGTCTTCCTCGGGTCGTTCATCCCGGTGGTCGGCGCGCTGGTCACGGGCGCGATCGCCGTGCTGCTGGCGCTGGTCGCCAACGGGCCCGTCAACGCCCTCATCATGCTGGCGATCGTGCTCGGCGTTCAGCAGCTCGAAAGCCACATCCTGCAGCCGCTCGTCATGGGCAAGGCCGTCTCGCTCCACCCCGTTGCCGTGATCTTGTCCGTCGCGGCGGGCTCCTACCTCGCCGGGATCCCCGGCGCATTGTTCTCCGTGCCGATCCTTGCCGTAGCAAACTCGTCGATTCGCTACATTGCGGGCAGAACGTGGGAACATGATGAAGTGCTGGCAACCGCGGGAGCCGGGGGCGGTCACGCCCCCGAACCCGGCGCAGACACCACCTTCACAGACGTCCACCTGCCGGGCGCAAACCCCGGCGGCGAGGGCGCCGCACCCAACAGCGGTGCTCCGGGCAGCGATGCCGGACGGGGCACCGACGCCTGATCCAAAGAAGGAGAACAGTTCGTGAATACCCTTGAGAGCCTGCCCGTCACGCTGGACGATGTCCTGGAGGCGCAGAAGCTGCTCGACGGGATTATTACGCGGACGCCCGTGGAGTCTTCGCGAGCCCTCGGCAGCACGGTGGGTGGCGAGGTCTTCCTCAAGTGCGAAAACCTGCAGCGCGCCGGCTCCTTCAAGGTCCGCGGCGCCTATGTGCGGATGGCCAAGCTCTCCGACGCCGAAAAGAAGCGCGGCGTCGTGGCGGCCTCTGCCGGTAACCACGCCCAGGGTGTGGCTGTCGCAGCCAAGAGCCTGGGCATCAAGGCCCGGATCTACATGCCGCTCGGCGTCGCATTGCCCAAGCTCGCGGCCACCCGCAGCCACGGCGCCGAGGTGGTGCTGCATGGCCACAACGTGGACGAGGCGCTGGCGGAAGCCAAGCGCTACGCCGATGAAAGCGGCGCCGTCTTTGTCCACCCCTTCGATGACGTCGACGTCGTCGCCGGCCAGGGGACGGTCGGGCTG
The DNA here is from genome assembly GCF_000374925.1 of Arthrobacter sp. 131MFCol6.1. Classification (GTDB taxonomy): domain Bacteria; phylum Actinomycetota; class Actinomycetes; order Actinomycetales; family Micrococcaceae; genus Arthrobacter. Next base: position 120,278 of record NZ_KB895546.1, on the reverse strand, counting down.
GAGATCCTCGAGCAGGTCCCCGATGTCGACACCATCCTGATGGGTGTCGGCGGCGGCGGACTCCTCGCGGGCGTTGCCGTCGCGGTGAAGGCACGTGCCAAGGAACTTGGCCGCAATATCCGCATCATCGGCGTCCAGGCCGAAAACGCCGCCGCCTATCCGCCCTCGCTCGCCGCCGACGCCCTCGTCCCGCTCAAGAAGGTGTCCACCATGGCCGACGGCATCGCCGTGGGCCGGCCGGGCCAGCTGCCCTTCAGCATCATCCGCGAGCTCGTCGACGACGTCGTCACCGTCAGCGAGGACGCCCTGGCCCGGGCGCTGATCTTCCTGCTGGAGCGCGCCAAGATGGTGGTGGAACCCGCCGGGGCCGTGGGTGTCGCGGCGCTCATGGAAGGCAAGATCGAAAACCCGGGAACCGTTGCAGTGGTCCTCTCGGGCGGCAATATCGACCCCATGCTGATGCTCAAGGTCATCCAGCGCGGCCTCTCCGCCGCCGGGCGTTACATGACCGTGCGGATGATGCTGGACGACCGTCCGGGCTCGCTGGCCACGATCGCCCGCATCATCGCCGAGAACGACGCCAACGTCACGGGCCTGGACCACACCCGGGTGGGCGGCTCCATCAGCATGGGCGACGTCTCCATCACCGTCAACCTGGAAACCAAGGGCCACGAGCACTGCAGCCAGGTCCTGGCGGCGTTGCGCGCCGAGGGTTTCCAGCCGATCGTGGTGCACTAGGGGCCATGGTGAGCGACGCGTTTCCGGGCGGGCCGCCGCGGGAGGGGGACAGCACCGCGGTTCGGGCCCGCCGGGGACTGCTGGTGGTGGGCTCCTTCGTGGTGCTGCTGTACCTGATCGAGATCCTCAACACCGCCCTGTTCCACTCCCTGAACCGCACTTTCGGGCTGCGGCCGCGCAGCCTGGACGGGATCCTGGACATCCTGACGTTTCCACTGCTGCACTCCAGCCTGGCCCACCTGATGTCCAACACGCTCCCGTTGATCATCTTCGGGTTCCTCGTGTTCCTCTCCGGGCACCGGGTGTTCATCACCGCCCTGGCCGCCAGCTGGCTGGCGTCCGGGCTCGTGGTGTGGCTCATCGGCGGCGCCAGCGTCACCGTGGGCGCCTCCGGGCTGGTGTTCGGACTCTTCGCGTTCCTCCTGGTCCGCGGCTTCATCAACCGGAACTGGTGGCAGATCGCGCTGTCCGTGGTGTTGTTCATGGCCTACGGCGGCATCCTGTTCGGAATCCTGCCCACCGTGGCCAGTTTCGTCTCGTGGCAGGCCCACCTGGGCGGGGCGATCGGCGGCATCACAGCGGCACTGCTGCTGAGCACCAGGCGCCCGGGGGCGCTGCCCGCCGGCCGCTGAATACCCGGGACGAGGACCCGCCGGGGACTCCGGCAAGGCTGACCGGCCCAACCGGCCCCGCCAACACGCGGAAAACGCGACGCCGGCCTCCCCGCGAAGGGGAGACCGGCGTCGCTGTTCTGCTGTTCTGTCGCTGTTCTGTGGTGGCCGTTCTGCGAACGTGCTCCGTCACGGAACAGGGCGTGCTGCGGTGTCAGCCGGCGTACGGCTTGGCGGAGATGATCTCCACCGTGATGTCCTTGCCGTTCGGGGCGGTGTAGCTGAGCTTGTCGCCTTCCTTGTGGCCGACGATGGCCGCGCCGAGGGGGGACTTCTCGCTGAAGACATCCAGGTCCGAGTCGCCGGCAATTTCGCGGGAGCCGAGCAGGAAGGTCTCCTCGTCGCCGGCAATCTTGGCCACGACGATCATGCCGGGCTCCACGATGCCGTCATCGGCCGGGGCCTCGCCGACGTGGGCGTCCCGGAGGAGGGCCGTGAGCTGGCGGATGCGGGCCTCGATCTTGCCCTGCTCCTCCTTGGCAGCGTGGTAGCCGCCGTTCTCCTTGAGGTCGCCCTCCTGGCGCGCGGCTTCGATCTTCTGGACGATTTCTGCCCGGCCGGGGCCGGAAAGGTTGTCCAGCTCTGCCTTCAGGCGGTCAAAAGCTTCCTGGGTAAGCCAAGCCGCAGTTGCGCTGTTGGTGGTAGACACGGACTTCTCCTTTGGGTGGTCATACAAGCAAAGACCCCGCCACGGTGGCCACTTTTATGACGCAGTAACCAGCTCAGCGGGGGAAAGGTATTGATCCATTGTAGTCAATCCTGTGGATAAACCAAAGAGGACTGCGGCGTGGATCACACCGTGTTACCGGCGCCTGCCGCGGCCTGTTGTCCGGTTAGTGTCCGGCGTCGGGAATCCAGCAGCTGTCCACGACGGCGGAGACCGCCTGGGATTCCGTGCGCAACTGGATGCGGTGGGCTGTGGTGCGTCCGCCGTCCGTGCCGGCATCGGCCGCGTTCGGCCCGATGTCCACAACCTTCCAGCCGACAATCGCGAACTTCGAGTCCATGGCCTTCACGGCGCATTTCGCCGCCGCTGCCGGGTCCTTGGTGACTTGGAAGTCGATTTCTGTCAGCGTGGCGTCGGGGGTGCTGTAGCCGACATCCTTGAAGCTGACACCGCCGATGGCCGCCGACGTCGACACCCAGGCCAGGAAGGCAATGCCCACGGCAAGGGCGGCGATCAGGATGTTGCGTTTGACCTTGCGGGACAGCGCGCGCTTTTGGCCGCCGTAACGATTGGATAGGCTGGTAGGTGCCGGCGCGGCAGGCTGGTCCTCGGAAGTCACCAGTCCAGTTTAGTGTGGATCGGACCGGGATATTTCCGGACGGCTGCCCGTACAGATCAAGCCGCACCCCCAACAGAGCAGAACAGCAGAAAGAGGAGCCGTCCCACGATGACAGCATCCCCCAGCCCGTCAGCACCGCTTCGCCTGCTGGCGGTCCATGCTCATCCCGACGACGAATCCAGCAAGGGTGCCGCCACGATGGCGATGTATGCCGCTGCCGGCGTGGACGTCCTGGTGGCCACATGCACCGACGGCTCCCGCGGCGACATCCAGAACCCCGCGATGGAGGGACAGCCGCACCCCAAACGCGATATGGCCGGGGCTCGCCGGCTGGAGATGGATGCCGCCGCGAACGTTCTCGGCATCCGGCAGCGCTGGCTCGGCTTCGTCGATTCCGGGCTGCCGGAGGGCGACCCCCTGCCGGCCCTGCCGCCCGGGTGCTTCGCCCTGCAGCCGCTGGAACGGGCGGCCGCGCCACTGGTCCGGTTGGTCCGGGACTTCAAGCCCCACGTGATCCTCAGCTACGACGAGAACGGCGGCTACCCGCACCCGGACCACATCATGGCGCACCGGGTGGCCGTCGAGGCCTTCGCGGCGGCCGGCGATCCTGCCCGGTATCCGGACGCCGGGGAACCCTGGGAGCCCAGCAAGCTCTACTATGATCGCGCCTTCAGCCCGGACCGCTTCCGTGCCCTCCACTCCGCGCTGGAGGAGGCCGGACTGCAGTCCCCGTATGCCGAGCGGCTCGCCGCGTGGCTGGAAGCCGACGCCGAGGGGCATACCCCTCCGCAGCCAACGCACCCCACCACCACCCAGGTCGAGTGCGGCGATTTCTTCGAAGCCCGCGACGACGCCCTCCGCTCACACCGGACCCAGGTGGACCCGGAAGGATTCTTCTTCGCGGTCTCCCCGGCCATGCAGCGCAAGGTCTGGCCGTGGGAGGACTACTCCCTGATCGAATCCCGGATCCCGGCAGAACTGCCCGAAACGGACCTCTTCGCCGGGCTAAGATAGGAACGAAAGGGCTCTTCTATCCAGTGTAGAAAAGACGCTTTAGAAGAGTCATCGCAGAAAAGACACCACCTCCACAGAAGGTTCCTCACCGTGCATTCCTTGCTCATCGCCCTGGCAACAACGCCGGCGCCGACCCCTACGCCGTCGCTGCGCCCGGGCCTGTCCGAGGACCAGGTCACTCCGGGTCTGCTGGGCTTCCTGCTGACAGCCTTCATCGTGGTGTTGACCGCGCTGCTGATCGTGGACATGGTGCGGCGTATCCGCCGGGTCCGCTACCGTGCCCAGGTCGAGGCCGAGCGTGAGGCCGCCGAAGCCGGGACCGCGGACGCCGCATTCCCCTCCGACGGCACCGAATTCCCCGCCGACGGCGGGGCTTCCCGGTCCGACGGCGCGGTGACCCGGCCGGAAGTCAACGGCGATGCGGGACCCGGAACCCGCTGACGGCGGATTCCCCAACCCACCGTCCGGGGCCTCGAATGCCCTGGCGGCGGAACCCTCTGCATACCTGCGCCAGCACGCCGGCAACCCCGTGCACTGGCAGCCGTTCGGTGACGCGGCCTTCGCCGCCGCGGCCGCCCGGGACGTGCCGGTGTTCCTCTCAATCGGTTACGCGGCCTGCCACTGGTGCCACGTCATGGCCCACGAATCCTTCGAGGACCAGGACACCGCCGACTACCTGAACGCCCACTTTGTCTCCATCAAAGTGGACCGGGAAGAGCGCCCTGACGTCGATGCCGTCTACATGACAGCGACGCAGGCGATTAGCGGCGAGGGCGGGTGGCCGATGTCCGTCTTCCTCCTGCCAGATGGCCGGGCCTTCCACGCCGGCACCTACTTCCCGCCCCGGCCCATGCCGGGCCGGCCGTCCTTCCGGCAGGTCCTTGACGCCGTGAGCGAGGCCTGGACGGAACGCCGCGGCGCCGTCGAGGCCAACGCTGCCACCCTGGCCCGTGGTATCGCGGCGTCCCAGCCGGCAGCCGCCCTGCGCCTCGACGGGCCGCCCCAGGCCCTGGACGCGGCGCTCCTTGGCGAAGCCGTCGCCGCCCTGTCCGGCGCCGAGGACCAGGCCCACGGCGGCTTCGGCGGCGCGCCGAAGTTCCCGCCCGCGGCCGTACTCGAATTCCTGATCCGTCACGCCGCCATGCCGCCGGCAGCCGCTCCGGAGACCGTGAGCCCGGAGACCGTGAGCCTCGACACCGCGACGGCGGCCCGGGACATGGCCGGGCGGTGCCTGGCGGCAATGTCCCGCTCGGCGTTGTTCGACCAGCTCGACGGCGGCTTCGCCCGCTATTCGGTGACGGGAGACTGGTCTGTTCCGCATTTCGAGAAAATGCTCTACGACAACGCCCAGTTGCTGCGCGTCTACGTCCACTGGGTCCGGCTGGGCGGCACGCCGGAGTACCCGGCGGCCGAGGCCGCCGGGATTGCCGGGCTCACTGCCGACTGGCTCCTGGCCCGCCTCGGACTGGCACCTGCTCCGGCAGCGGGCCCTGCGACCGGCCCGGCGACAGGCGCTGCGACGGGACCGGACGCCGGCGTCGTGGCCCTGGCGTCATCGCTGGACGCCGACACGGTCATCGACGGCGTGCACGCCGAGGGCGCCAGCTACCTGTGGGCTCCCGGCGGGCTGGAGTCGCTCCTTGGCCCGGCCGACGGCGCCGCGGTGGCGGCCCTGATGAATGTCCGCACCCCCGGAAGCGTGAGCGCCGACGGTTCGCCGCTGCATCCGGGCCGGGAAATATCCGGCGAAGACGCCAAGCTGTGGCAGCGGGTGCGGCCGCTGCTGGCGCAGGCGCGCAGGAACCGTCCCCAGCCCGGCCGGGATGACAAGGTGGTGGCGGGCTGGAACGGACTGGCCGTCGCCGCCCTCGCCGACGCCGGCGCCGTCCTGGCACGGCCGGAACTTGTGGCCGCGGCCGAACGGATCGCGGACTATCTTGACCGCGTGCACTGGCGGCCTGCGGCGGATGGCCCCGGCCGGCTCATGCGCGTCTCCCACGACGGAGTGGCGCGCGGAATCGGCGGCCTGCTGGAAGACTACGCCTTGTGCGCCGAGGGGCTGTTCGCGCTCTATGGGGTTACCGGGCACACCCGCTGGTATGAGCTGGCCGAGGCCATCCTGGACGCCGCCTGCCAGCGGTTCGCGGCCGACGGCGGCCTGAAGGACGCTGCGGGGGAGTCCGCGCAGGTCACGGCCGCCCAAGGTGGCCGGGATGGCCTGGAACCGTTCGACGGCGCCACCCCCAGCGGTGCCGCCGCGCTGGCCGGTGCCCTGCTGACCTACTCGGCCCTGTCCGGCTCGTCCGAACACCGCACACTGGCGGCCAACATCCTCGCCCTGCTGCTGCCTCCGCTGGCGGTCCGCGCGCCGCGCGCCGCCGGCTGGCTGCTCGCGACCTCCCAGGCCGCCCTCGCCGGTCCCATCGAGGCCGCCGTCGCCGGACCGGACACGCCGGAACGGGCCGCGCTGCACCGGGAGCTGCTGCTCTCGGCCAGCCCCGGGCTCGTGGTCGCGGTCCAGGACGACGGCGCCGCCCGGCCAGTACCCCTGCTGCGGGGCCGCGGCGCGGGCCCGGACGGCGCCCCGCAGGTGTTCCTGTGCCGCGGCATGGTCTGCGACCTCCCCACTAATTCCGTCGAAGGAATGCGTGGGCAGCTGGCTAGGATGTCCACATGACCGGTCAGGATGGCTTTGAGCTGGTGGTATTCGATTGCGACGGGGTGCTGGTGGATTCCGAGGTGATCGCCATCCGGGTGGACCAACGCGTGCTGGCCGATCTCGGCTGGGAACTGGAACTCAATGACATCGTGGAACGCTTCGTCGGAAAATCCGAGGCGCACTTTGTTGCGGCCGTTGAACAGCAGCTCGGAGTCCGGCTGGCCGACGGCTGGGACCGGGACTACGGGCGCTGGTACCAGGAGGCGTTTGAACGCGACCTCGAAACGGTGGACGGCATCGAGGACGCCCTGGACCGGCTGTCCCTGCCGCACTGCGTGGCCTCCAGCGGCAGCCACGAAAAGATGCACCGGACGCTGGGCAAGACCGGACTGCTGCACCGCTTCCAGGGCCGCATCTACAGCGCCACGGAGGTCGCCAACGGCAAACCCGCCCCTGACCTGTTCCTCCACGCCGCCGCGAGCCTCGGCACCGCGCCCGGGCGGTGCGCCGTCGTCGAGGACAGCGCCTACGGCGTCCAGGCCGCCCGGGCGGCGGGAATGCACGTCTTCGCGTATGCCGGCGGTGTCACCCCGGCTTCCCGATTGGCCGGTCCCGGAACCACCGTCTTTTCCGACATGCGGCTGCTGCCCGAGCTCATCGCGGCGGGACGGCCCGGCTGAGCCGAGGGCCAATCCCGGACGCCGAATTTCCCCACTATTGAAGCCGGCGCCCGACGTGTCGGGGCGAAACGCCGGTGAGTCCCGGCGTCGCAGTTTCAAAGGTGGGGAGAATCCGCGCGGACAGTGTCAGCCCAGGACCGCGATGGCAATGGCGATGTAGTGCGCGGCGAAGGCTAAGACCGTCAGCGCATGGAACAGCTCATGGAAGCCGAAGTGTTCGTAGCTGAAGTTCGGCTTCTTCAGCGCGTAGAAGACGGCGCCCGTGATGTACAGGACGCCGCCGACGCAGACCAGCACCGCCGAGGCAGCGTTGGCGGCGAAAAAATCCGGCAGGTAGAACAGCGAGCCGCAGCCCAGCGCGATATAGATCGGCACGTAGAGCCACCGTGGGGCATTGGTCCACAGCAGTCGGAACAGCACGCCCAGGATGGCCCCGGACCAGATCACCCACAGCAGCACTTCGGCCTGCTGCCGGTCCAGCAGGGCCCAGGCGAGCGGCGTGTAGCTTCCGGCGATCACCAGCATGATGTTCGTGTGGTCCAGCCGCTTCAGGACGATTTTCACGCGCGGCGACCAGTTCCCGCGGTGATAGACGGCGCTGACGCCGAACAGCAGCACCCCGGTGACGGCATAGACGGCGCAGGCCACCTTCAGGTCCGGCGGCGCCAGGACCACCAGCACCAGCCCGGCGGCCAGCGCCAGCGGAGCGGTGACGGTGTGGATCCAGCCCCGCCATTTGGGCTTGATCATCAGCAGTTCGGCCAGGCGCACCGTGGCGTCGTCCACCGGGGTTCCCCGCTTCGACGAAGGCTCCGGCCTAGGCTCCGGACTGTTGCTTTCCATGCCGCAATAATAACGTACGCAACAGTAAGTTACCCGTGAGTAACAAGCCGTCCGGGGCTGTCCGGCGGCGCAGCTGCATCCGGCACGGCCCTCCGGCAGGTAGCCTAGGATGTGCACTGAACAAGTACCTCAAGGAAGCCAGGTGAATCTCCGGATGGAACTGCCCGGGTTCCTCTACGGCTTTTACGAGCGCAAGCTCCAGCGCTCCCTCGATCCTGAACGGATCCCGCGGCACGTCGGCGTCATGGTCGACGGGAACCGACGCTGGGCGCGCCAGTTCAACGCCCCCACAAGCCAGGGCCACCAGGCCGGCGCGGACAAGATCCACGAATTCCTCGGCTGGTGCCAGGAGTTGGGCATCAAGGTGGTCACCTTGTACATGCTCTCCACGGACAACATGAACCGCTCCGGCGAGGAACTCGACCTCCTGATGGGCATCATCGCCAACACCCTGGACCGGCTGGACGAGGACGCCAACATCTCGGTGCACGCCATGGGCGCCCCCGAACTGCTGCCGGACTACCTCGCCGAGCGGCTGAACAACCTGACGGCCCGCACACCGGCGCAGGAGAGGCTGCACGTCAATGTCGCCGTCGGCTACGGCGGACGGCGGGAGATCGTCGACGCCGTCCGGGAACTGCTGCACGACGCCGTCGCCCGGGGAGCGGACATCGGACAACTGGCCGATGAACTCACCGTGGATGACATCTCGCGCTTCCTCTACACCCGGGGCCAGCCGGATCCGGACCTGGTGATCCGGACCTCCGGGGAGCAACGGCTGTCCGGGTTCCTCATGTGGCAAAGCGCGTACAGTGAGTTCTACTTCTGCGAGGCCTTGTGGCCGGCGTTCCGCAAGGTGGACTTCCTGCGCGCCCTGCGCGACTACGCCGGCAGGCAGCGCCGCTTCGGCGCTTGAGCGGTTCACGCGGAGTTCACAAGACGGCAACAAGAATCGCCGAAAAATTATCGGACAAACCGGCCACCGGAGACGTACGTTAATCCCATCGGCAGGCAATTCGCCGGCCGATCGGGGAGGCCAGTACATGGAGCGGATTTTCGCACCGGGTGTATGGGAGGCCGCGTCCGGCCTCCAGGCCGAGCCGCCTCACCAATAACAATTCCGGGCATTGCCCCGGGGCTGGAGTCGATGTGGCTATTTCTGAGCAACTGCCCGACGTCATTTCCGATCAGGGACAGAAAGCTACCTCTCGCGCCAAGCGAGCCACCTCAAAGACCGGTGCAGCGGATTCCGCGGCTGCCGGTCTTGCTGTTTCCGGGGAAGGAACAGGGAGCCGGGGCACGGCCCGCAGTTTCGTGATCGATACCTCTGTGCTGCTGTCCGATCCGCGGGCCCTCCTGCGCTTCGCGGAGCATGAGGTCATCCTGCCGATCGTCGTCATCACCGAGCTTGAAGGAAAGCGCCACGACCCCGAGCTGGGTTACTTTGCGCGCAAGGCCCTCCGGCTGCTCGATGACCTGCGGCTCGAGCACGGCGGCCTGGACCGTCCCATCCCGCTGGGCCCCGACGGCGGCACGCTCATGGTGGAGCTGAACCATATCTCCGCCGAGGTGCTGCCCGCCGGTTTCCGCGGGGTGGACAATGACAGCCGCATCCTCGCGGTGGCGAAGAACATGGCCAACGAGGGCCGCGACGTGACGGTGGTGTCCAAGGACCTGCCGATGCGCGTCAAGGCCTCGGCGATGGGGCTGCTGGCCGACGAGTACCGCAATGAACTCGTCAAGGACTCCGGCTGGACCGGCGTCGCCGAGCTCGACGCGGGCGAGGACGAGGTTGCCACCCTGTACGGGCACGAGCCGGTGTTCATCCCGGCGGCGGCCGAGATGCCGACCAACACCGGGCTGGTCCTGCTGTCCAGCCGTGGCTCGGCCCTCGGACGGGTAGGAGCGGACAAACAGGTCCGGCTCGTCAAGGGCGACCGCGACGTCTTCGGACTCCATGGCCGCTCGGCCGAGCAGCGGCTGGCGATCGACCTCCTGATGGACCCGTCGGTCGGCATCGTGTCCCTCGGCGGCCGGGCCGGCACGGGCAAGTCCGCACTGGCCCTGTGTGCCGGGCTCGAAGCCGTCCTGGAGCGCCGGGAGCACCGCAAGGTGATCGTCTTCCGGCCCCTGTACGCGGTGGGCGGCCAGGAACTCGGCTACCTGCCCGGTTCCGAAGCCGAAAAGATGAACCCATGGGCACAGGCGGTCTTTGACACCCTGGGCGCGCTGGTCAGCCAGGAAGTGGTGGAGGAAGTGATGGACCGGGGCATGCTGGAGGTCATGCCGCTGACGCACATCCGCGGACGTTCCCTGCACGATGCGTTCGTGATCGTCGACGAGGCGCAGTCCCTGGAGAAGAATGTGCTGCTGACAGTGATGAGCCGGATCGGCCAGAACTCCAAGATTGTCCTGACGCACGACGTCGCCCAGCGCGACAACCTGCGGGTCGGACGGCACGACGGCGTGGCGGCCGTCGTCGAGACGCTGAAGGGTCACCCGCTGTTCGGCCACGTCACCCTCACCCGCTCGGAGCGCTCACCGATCGCTGCCCTGGTGACGGAGCTGTTGGAAGGGGCGGAGATCTAGGCCATCACCCTGCTTGGGGCCGTGGTCCGGTTCGCCGGGCCGCGGCCCTTCGCCGTTGGTTGGGTAGCCGTTGGTTGGGGTGCCGTGGTTGGGTTCGCCGGGCCGCCGCCTTTCGCCGTTGTGGGGTTGCCGTGGTCGGGTTTCGCCGGGCGGCGGCCTTTCGCCGTCGCTTAGCGCAGAGGTCCCTTCCCAAGGCTCGCAAGCTCGCCTCGGGTCCCTCGGGACGCTGCTTACAGCGCATGGGACCCGCTGCGGTCGCTGGGCGACCTCCGGGGATCCGATGCGCCGCGATGCGCTCCTTTACGAAAGACCGCCTCCCGGCGTGTTTGTCCCTCACCCTTCAGGGGCTGCGGTGTCCCGCTAAGGAGCGCATCGCCGACCAAAGCGAAGCGGAGGTCGCCCAGCGACCGCAGCGTAGCGACGGGAGGTGTCTAAGCGACGGCGGGGCGCCGCTGCCCCGAACCCAACCACGGCAACCCAGCGAAGGGGAGGTGTCCAAGCGACGGCGAAAGGCCGTGTCCCGGCAAACCTAACCACGGGCGAACCCAACCACGGCAACCCAGCGAAGGGGAGGTGTCCAAGCGACGGCCGAGCCGCGGCCCCGACTGCGGGCTGCTACTGGTGGATGCCCAGATATTTCGCAAAGGCTTCGTGGCCTTCTACCTCCAGCTGCCAGTCGGGGCGTTTGAAGGTGGCGGGCGTGAGGCGGACGTTTTGGACCTCTTGGGCCTTGCCGCCCCAGGCGGCGCGGGTGACGCCGTTGAGCTCGTAGCCGAGGGAGCGTGAGACGCCCAGGGACTGCTGGTTCCAGGCGGCGGCCTCGGACTCCGCCACGTCGGCACCGAGCCAGTCGAAGGCGTACAGGGCGACGGCGGCACGCATTTCCTTGCCGAGGCCGCGGCCCTGGACGCTCTGGCGGAGCCAGGAGCCCGTGGTGACCGTCTTCAGCGTGGCGAAGTCCTTGGCCGCGATGTCCTGGCAGCCGACGAATTCGTCCTCGTGCCAGATGCCAAGCAGGAGGGTCCAGTCCTGCGGGCTCATGCTGCCGCGGCACCGCCAGTACCACTGCGCCATGTTGGTGCCGAGCTCGCTGGCCGGGGCTTCGGTCCAGGGATTGCTGAACGGGTTCCTGCCCGGGGCGTGCACGCCGCTCCGGGCAGCCACGACCGCGGCAGGAATGTCCGCGTCGCGGATGGGGCGCAGCTGAAGGCGCGGCGTAGTCAGGCGCAGGCCGAAAAGGGGCCAGTAGTCGGCGGGTTCAGTCATCGAGGAAGCCTAGCGGTGCCGGCGGGCGGACGCGAGTCACGGCCGCGCTACTCCGCGGGAACGTCCCAGCTGATGTGGCGCCGGACGTCCGTGAGGTTCATCGATTCGGCAAGGAACAGGTCATCGAGCATGTATTCGTCGACGCCCAGGATTCTCAGCCAGTGGCCGTAGCCGTCCTGCTCGGTGGCGGTCCCGGGCGCGTCCAGCCAGCGGCTGGCAACGCAGACGCCCGTGGCGGCGTCAATCCTCAGGAGCGTGCGTCCCGGACGGCAGAGCGGGGCTCCGGGATCGGCGGGACGGTAGGAGAGGTTCGGGCTGACCGTGGTTTCCAGGGCCGGCCGGCCCTCGTGGTCAACCTCCGTGATTGGGCCGAGCTCCACGGCGTTGGCGTTGGGGAACTCCAACGGGACAGGGGAGTTCCCTGCAAGCTCCACCGGGTCCAGGGCCGCGGCGAACCGGCCGTTCCCGAAGGACGGCTCGCCGTAGGCTGCCTCCGGGCGGCGGCGCACCAGCCCGTCGTCGTCGTACACCGGCGTGACAAGGTTCGGCGGCAGGAGCCAGGTCTTCCTTGTGGAGCTGACATAGAAGCCGCCGCGTGAATCGTTGATGCCGGTGGTGCTGGCGATCACCAGCCCGTCGGCGGTCTCCAGCCGCAAGGCGCCGGGCCTGCGCAGCCACGCCCTGACGAGGCCGTGGGGAGGGACTGCTGCGGAAACTGCGGAACCCGTGAGGGGCCGATCCAGGTACTCGAACCTCAGCGACTGCCACTTCCACGGCGAGGACCGGCACAGGTGCCGGAAGGCCGCAGCCTTCTCCGCCGGACCGCGTGGGGCGTCCGGCCCACGCCGGTTCGTGCTGTCCCATGCGGCCATATCCACAGTTTACGCGCGGGGACCGCCGGGCCGGATGAATATCCAGTAGCATCCGAGAGTGATCGAACGACTCGGCCTTCTCGGCGCCGCGAGCCCGCTGGCCTTCTGGCTTGCCCTGGCCGCGTGCGTCTATTTCTTCGTGATGGCCGTCCGGCTCACCGTCATCGACGTCCGGCACCACCTGCTCCCGGACAGGATCGTGTTCCCTTCGTATGCGATTGCCGGAGTGCTGCTGCTGGGCGCGGCCGCCAGCCAGCTGCTTCCCGGCGGCCAGGACGTTGCCGGCACCGCCGACGCCGGGGCATTCGGCATTCCGGGGCTCCGTGTCCTTGCCGGCGGGGCAGCCCTCTGGCTTTTCTACTTTCTCCTGCACGCGGTGTATCCGCCGGGAATGGGATTCGGCGACGTGAAGCTCGCCGGCGTCCTGGGGATGTACCTGGGATTCCTGGGCTGGGGGCACGTCATGGTCGGGACCTTTGCCGCGTTCGTCCTCGGCGGGCTGTGGAGTCTCGGATTGCTCGCTGCGCGGCGCGGCACGCTGCAGTCGGCCATTCCCTTTGGGCCGTTCATGCTGGCCGGCACAGTCGCCGCCATGCTGCTGCCTGCCGGATAGGCCGGCAGCAGGGGCACCCCGGCCTGCCGGCGCTGACCGGCCCGGCACGCAGCAGGGGCGCCGCACCCCCCAAAGGTTGCGGCGCCCCTGCAGGCACTGTCTGGCTGGTGCCGGTCCGTTTCCGGACCGTCAGCCGCGCAGGCGGGTGAGCTCGTCGTCGTGACCGTGCCCGTCGGTGTGGCTCTGGTCTGAAAGCCCTTCCGGCCCCGTGGACTCCGCGGTGTCGGCGCCGTGGCGGGCTGCCGCCCATTCGGCCTCGAGCCGCTCGGCTTCCTCGCCGCCGACTGCTTCGCCGCGGGCCACCATGCCGGCGGTGTCCGAGAGCGGGATCTGCTTGAGGGTCAGGGCCAGGATCAGGGCGATGACCAGGAACGGCAGCAGGTACCAGAAGACGGGAGCGAGGGAATCCGCGTAGGCATTGACAATCGCGTCCTTGAGTTGGGCCGGGAGCTGGCTGAGGACCTGCGGGTCCATCGTCCGGGTGGACTGCGACGCCTGCTCTGCGGACGCCCCGGCGCCGGTGAAGGCACTGGTCAGGGACTCGGAGAGCCGGGTGGTGAAGATGGAGCCGAACACCGCGACGCCCAGGGATGCGCCCACCTCGCGGAAGTAATTGTTGGTGCTCGTGGCCGTGCCGATCTGGTCCGCCGGCACGGAGTTCTGGACCACCAGGACAATCACCTGCATGATCGAGCCCAGGCCCGCGCCGAAGACAAACAGCTGCACGCAGATGACCCAGATGGGCGTGGCGGCCGTGAGCGTGGTCAACCACAGCATCGCCGCGATGGTCAGGGCGGCCCCGAGGATCGGGAACATCCTGTACTTGCCGGTCTTGGAAATGCGGATGCCGGAGAAGATGGCCATGCCCATGAGTCCCACCATCATGGGCAGCATCAGCAGGCCGGATTCGGCGGCGGAGGTCCCGGAGGACATCTGCAGGAAGGTCGGGACGAAGGCGATCGCCGCGAACATGCCGAGGCCGAGGGTGAAGCCGATGGCGGTGGAGTTCACGAAGATGCGGTTCTTGAACAGGCTCAACGGAATGATGGGGTCCTCGGCCCGGCGCTCCACCAGGACGAAGGCGGCTGCGGCGAGCACCAGTCCGGCGCCGAAGGCCCACGTCAGCGGCGAATCCCAGCCCTCGTCCTTCTTGCCGCCGAAGTCGGTGAAGAAAATCAGGCACGTGGTGGCCGCGGAGAGCAGCAGTACGCCCAGGATGTCGATCCGCTTCTCGGCCTTCTTGTTCGGCAGCGTCAGGGTGAACCAGGCGATGGTGAACGCGGCGATGCCGATCGGGATGTTGATGTAGAAGGCCCATTCCCAGGTCAGGTGGTCCACGAAGAAACCGCCCAGCAGGGGGCCGGCGACGGCGGAGAGACCGAAGATTGCGCCCAGCGGTCCCATGTACTTGCCGCGCTCCTTGGCCGGGACGATGTCGGCGATGATGGCCTGGGACAGGATCATCAGGCCGCCGCCGCCCAGGCCCTGGATGGCGCGGAAGACCACGAAGCCCCAGAAGTCGGTGGCGAGGGCGCAGCCGACCGAGGCGAGGGTGAAGAGCCCGATGGCGATCAGGAACAGGTTCCGGCGGCCCAGGATGTCGCCGAACTTTCCATAGATGGGCATGACGATGGTGGTGGCGAGCAGATAGGCCGTGGTGATCCAGGCCTGGTGCTCCACGCCGCCGAGCTTGCCGACGATGGTGGGCATGGCGGTGGAGACGATGGTCTGGTCCAGGCTGGAGAGCAGCATGCCCGCGATGAGGGCGGAGAAGATGATCCAGATGCGTTTCTGGGTCAGCAGCAGCGGCTCGGCTGCTGGCTTGGTGCTGACGGCGGCGCTCATTGCGCTCCTTCGGAAGGGTCGGGCTGGACTGAAGTGGACTTGACTGTGTTTGACTCGACTCCGTCGGATTCGACTCCGTCGAAATCGGCTGTGTCGAACTGGGACATGGTGAACGGCAGGGAGAAGAGCGTGCGGGCTGCTGCGATGTTTTCCAGCAGCATGTCCTTGTAAGGGCGGGCGTTGCCCTCGGAGAAGTAGTCGGCGCTGGTCTTCCTGGCGACGTTTCCCAGGAGGACTACGGCCATGCGGACCACGGGGTGATCGGCAGCAACACCTTCCCTGGCCGCGAGCAGCCGGGCGAAGTCGGCCTCGCGTTCCTCGGTGGCGCCGATGATCTTCAGCATCAGTTGGGGTTCCTTCTTGATCACCCCGATCAGCTGGCGGGTCTCTTCCTCGGAGCCGCTCATCCGTTCGGACAGATCAAGAGACAGACGCACGAGGTCGGCGAGGAGTGAGGCCGATATTTCCCCGGCGGGCGAACCCGCACCGCCCGCCATGAACCGGGCCACCACCTCTTCCGGAAAGTCGTCGTCGACGTGGCCCAGAATCGCATCTTCCTTGGCAGGGAAGTAGTTGAAGAAGGTCCGGCGGGAGATGCCCGCGCGCTCGCAGACTTCCTCCACGGTGTAGCCGCTGAGGCCGCGTTCGGCGGTCAGGGAACGCGCGACGGCGGTGATCGCCGCCCGTGTCGCGGCCCGCTTGCGCTCGCGGAGGCCCCCGGAACTAATTGCACTGTTTCCCATAGAGTGTATTTTTGCACTCAAATATGAATAGTGCAAAAAATGTTGCCGGCTGTTGTTCCAATAATGTCGTTGCCCGGCCATAGCCTGCTCCTGTCCAGCCATATGGCTGGCAACAGGTGGCCCGCGACGAGGCAGAAGCGCCGTCCGGGCCGGAAATGGGGAAGCATGACAGATTCAGCCCTGACGCACGTGTATGTCCTCCTGGACCGTTCCGGGTCGATGAGCGCCATCGCCGATGACACCGTGGGCGGGTTTGCGGCGTTCATCCGCGAACAGCGGGCAGTGGCGGGCCGGTGCCGGCTGTCGCTGGCGCAGTTCGATGACACCTACGAGCGCGTCTACGCCTCGGTGGACATCCACGACGTGCCGGCCCTGGACCTGCAGCCGCGGGGCAGCACCGCCCTGCACGACGCCATGGTCCGGCTGATCGGCGAAGCCGGTGCGGAACTCGCGGCCCTTCCGGAGGACCAGCGCCCCGGAACCGTGCTGGTGGCCGTGCTGACGGACGGCCACGAGAACTCCTCGCGCGAGGCCACGGGCGAGCTGGTCAAGGCACTGGTCCAGCGGCAGCAGAGCCAGTGGGGCTGGCAGTTCACGTATTTGGGCGCCAACCAGGACGCGGTATTGACCGCCGGCGGCCTCGGCATCCGCGCCGAAGACGCCCTGACCTATGCCGCCGGGAACGTCGATGCTGCCTTCTCCGTCCAGTCCGCCAAGACGCGGCGGTTGCGGGAGGCGCGGATCGGCGGTGCCAGCATGGCGGACGCCGCCGCTGCCGCGGCCTACACGGCGGAGGAGCGGGAGGCCGCGGGCGGGGAGCCGCCCAGGGTCTAAGTTCTGACATGCGGCGCAGACATGCCGCCGGCCGGCACCCTTCCAGGAAGGATGCCGGCCGGCGGTGGATGTTCTCTTCGGGGGCGGCTCCGCCCGGAGCCGTTAGGCCTTGTGCGGCGGGCGCGTCATGGACATGACGTCCAGGGCGGTGTCCAGCTGCTCCTCGGTCAGTTCGCCGCGCTCGAGGAAACCCATGGAGACGACGGTCTCACGGATGGTCAGGCCCTCGGCCACGGCCTTCTTGGCGATCTTGGCGGCGTTCTCGTAGCCGATGAACTTGTTCAGCGGGGTCACGATCGACGGCGAGGCCTCAGCGAGGAATCGGGCGCGTTCCACGTTGGCGGTGATGCCGTCAATCATCTTGTCGGCCATGACGCGGCTGGTGTTGGCCAGCAGGCGCACGGATTCAAGGAGGTTGGCGGCCATTACGGGGATGCCGACGTTGAGTTCGAAGGCGCCGTTGGTGCCGGACCACGCGATGGCGGTGTCATTGCCGATCACCTGGGCGCAGACCATGATGGAGGCTTCGCAGATGACGGGGTTGACCTTGCCCGGCATGATCGACGAGCCCGGCTGCAGGTCCGGGATGGCGATTTCGCCGAGGCCGGTGTTGGGGCCGGAACCCATCCAGCGCAGGTCGTTGTTGATCTTCATGAAGGAAATCGCGATGTTGCGCAGCTGGCTGGACGCTTCGATGAGGCCGTCCCGGTTGGCCTGGGCCTCGAAGTGGTCGCGGGCCTCGGTCAGGGGCAGTCCGGTGTCGGCTGCCAGCAGTTCGATGACGCGCTCCGGGAATCCGGCCGGCGTGTTGATGCCGGTGCCCACGGCGGTGCCGCCAAGCGGGACCTCGGCGACGCGGGGGAGGGAGGCGTTGATGCGCTCGATGCCGTAGCGGACTTGCGCGGCGTAGCCGCCGAACTCCTGGCCCAGCGTGACGGGGGTGGCGTCCATGAGGTGCGTGCGGCCGGACTTCACGACGTCCTTGAATTCGGTGGCCTTGCGCTCCAGCGACTCCGCCAGGTAGCCGAGGGCCGGGATCAGGTCGTTGATCAGGGCGGACGTGGCGGCGACGTGGACGGAGGTGGGGAAGACGTCGTTGGAGGACTGTGAGGCGTTGACGTGGTCGTTCGGGTGGACAACCTTGTCGCTCCCGGCAGACTTGAGGGCCCGCGTGGCGAGCTCGGCGATGACCTCGTTGGTGTTCATGTTCGAGGACGTGCCGGATCCGGTCTGGAAGACGTCAATCGGGAAGTCGCCGTCATACTTGCCGGCGGCAACCTGGTCGGCTGCGTCGGCAATCGCCTGGGCGAGCTCGCCGTCGAGCACCCCCAGTTCTGCGTTAGCCTGGGCGGCTGCCTTCTTCACCCGTGCCAGGGCTTCGATGTGGGCGCGCTCCAGGGTCTTGCCGGAGATCGGGAAGTTCTCGACTGCCCGCTGCGTCTGCGCGCGGTACAGGGCGTTCACGGGAACGCGGACTTCGCCCATCGTGTCGTGTTCAATGCGGAACTCTTCGGTGTTCAACTCATCTGTGGAAGTCATGGGGCTAGCTTATTGGGAGGGAGGGTCCCACCGAAAACCGTGAACTGGCTCCCGCCGCGGCAGCCGCGGCGGGAACCCGGACTTGAAGAGTCGAGCCTAGAGCTCGCCGATTCCGGACACCAGGCCCGCCTTGCCGTCGGCCAGGCTGTAGGCGAGGCCGATCACGGCGGCGCGGCCGCCTTCCACTGCGTCCGAAATCACACGGGAGCTGTCCACGAGGCGCTGCGAGGTCTGCTTGACGTTCTCGACCACCATGTCGTTGATGTCGTCCTGGTTGTTGCGGAGCGAGGTCAGCACGGACGGGGTGATGCGTTCAACCAGGCTGCGCATGAATCCGACCGGCATCTGGCCGGTCTCCACGGCGGCCTTGGTGGCGGTCACGGCGCCGCAGCGGTCGTGTCCCAGGACGACGATCAGCGGCACGCCGAGGACGCTGACGCTGTATTCCAGGGAGCCGAGGACGGCGTCGTCAATGACCTGGCCGGCGGTCCGGACGACGAACGCGTCCCCCAGGCCGAGGTCGAAGATGATCTCGGCGGCGAGGCGGGAGTCGGAGCAACCGAAGATCACGGCGAACGGGTGCTGGTTCTCGACAAGCGACGAGCGCCGTGATGCGTCCTGGTTGGGGTGTGAGGAGGCTCCGGCGACAAAACGCTCGTTTCCTTCGCGGAGACGCCGCCAGGCGAGGGCAGGGGTGAGATAGGTGGCCACGCCCCGACTTTACTTGGTTGATGCCGCCGATGGGGAAACTGTTGCGCCGGGGGTCGGTGCCGGCGTACTGGGCTGTGCCCCGGCGGGAGGATTGCTTTCGAGCGACTTCACCACGGCGGTGGCCAGGGCGGAGAACTCCTCCAGCGTCGCGGATCCGGAGAGGATGACGGTGGTGCCGCGTTCGGTCAGCACCATGGATTTCTCGCCCTTGCCGCTGTCGCGCAGTTCCCAGTCCCGGCCGCCGGCGTTGCGGGTGCCGGTCACGGGCGCGTTCTTGGTCTGCTGCAGAAGCCAGGTGGGATTGGCCGCGCGGGTCTGCACGAGGGCGATGAAGGATTCCTTGGGCGTCAGGTAGCCGACTTCCCAGGCCGGAACGCCGCTGCCGGCGCCGGACTCCCAGCGGGCGTAGTTGGCGCGGAATGTGTCGCCGGTATCGGCCGCCACGGGTGTGAACCCCGCCACACCCGCCGCGTTCTGCGCGGTGGCGCTGACATTGACGTTGGGCCGGTAGCCGTCGGTCTTCGGAGACGGGTTCATGAGCACGATCGGCAGGAACGCGGCGATGCTCACCACCAGCGCGATGATCATGCCCATCACGGAGGCATTGGCGCGTTTGGCCGCAGCGGCGGCGATAACGGGCTTCACTGGCGGCTGTCCGGAAGGGGACGGACCTGCCGCGGGGGAGCTGCCAGCCGGCGAGCCGGGGGCGGCGGGGGAAGCGTCCTGCAATTCACTCACCCCTCTATAGTCGCGCATGTCCGGGCCGATCTCACATTCGCGGCGCATCGGCCCCCAACGGTGAAGTGCGTCACGCGCCGGTCATCCCATGACCTTGCGGCTCCGCCCCGACTATGATCAATAACAGACGAATCACCGCGACGGATCGATCCTGGCCGTACGGGTTCAACGACCGCCACTCGAAGAAGAGGTTCACGTGACACCAGCGCCCATGTCCCAGAAGTACTCCACGCTTTCCCCCTCGCTCGCCGTCGGGATCGACGAGCCTGACCGCAACCTCGCGCTGGAACTTGTCCGCGTCACGGAAGCCGCGGCCATCGCCGGCGGCCACTGGGTGGGGTTCGGCGACAAGAACAAGGCCGACGGCGCCGCCGTGGACGCCATGCGCTCCTTCCTGCAGACCGTGCACTTCAACGGCGTCGTTGTCATCGGTGAGGGCGAGAAGGACGAAGCCCCCATGCTGTTCAACGGCGAGCGCGTCGGTGACGGCACGGGCCCCGAATGCGACGTCGCCGTCGACCCCATCGACGGAACCCGCCTGACCGCCCTTGGCATCAACAATGCGCTGGCGGTCCTGGCCGTGGCCGAACGCGGCTCGATGTTCGATCCCTCTGCCGTGTTCTACATGGAAAAGCTCGTCACCGGCCCGGAAGCGGCCGACATGGTTGACCTGCGCCTGCCGGTCAAGCAGAACCTGCACCTGATCGCCAAGGCCAAGGGCGTCAAGGTCAACCAGCTCAACGTCATGATCCTGGACCGCGACCGGCACCGCCCGCTCGTGGAGGAAATCCGCGAAGCCGGTGCCCGCACGAAGTTCATCATGGACGGCGACGTCGCCGGGGCCATCGCCGCTGCGCGTGCCGGCACCGGAGTCGACGCCCTCATGGGCATCGGCGGAACCCCGGAAGGCATCGTCGCGGCCTGCGCCATCAAGTCCCTCGGCGGCGTCATCCAAGGCCGGCTGTGGCCCACGAGCGACGAAGAGAAGCAGAAGGCGATCGACGCCGGCCACGATCTGGAGCGCGTGCTCTCCACCAACGACCTCGTCTCCAGCGACAACTGCTACTTCGCGGCCACTGGCATCACCGACGGCGACCTCCTCAAGGGCGTCCGCTACTCCAAGGACAAGGTCCTCACCCAGTCCATCGTGATGCGCTCCAAGTCCGGCACCATCCGCTTTGTCGACGGCGAACACCAGGCCAGCAAGTGGGAAGGCTACGCCCGCAAGAGCTAGCACCTGCGCGGCAACACTGAACTGCACCATTGAGCACAGCGAATCCCGGGCCGCCACCGCGACCCGGGATTCGTCGTCTTAAACCCGGTGCAGGATTTAAACCCGGTGCATGATGACGTGTCTATGGCCGCGGGGCGGCCGGGGCCCGTGGGATTAGATAGGGTGGAGCCATGACGTGGCTCGTAACTGGCGGTGCAGGATATATCGGTTCTCATGTGGTTTCCGCTTTGCGCGGTGCCCGGATCCAGCCGGTGGTGATTGACTCCCTCTCCAGCGGGCACCGTGAGTTCGTGCCGGCCGATGTGCCGTTCATCCATGGCAGCATCCTCGACGCCGACCTCGTGGCCCGTACGCTGCGGGAGAACGCCGTGACCGGGGTGATCCACCTGGCCGGTTTCAAGTACGCCGGGGTTTCGGTCCAGGAGCCGCTGCTGACCTATGAACAGAACGTCACGGGCACCGCGCAGCTGCTCAAGGCCATGGAGCTCACCGGCGTCGACAAACTGGTTTTCTCCTCGTCCGCGGCCACCTACGGCACGCCCACCGGCGACGTCGTCACCGAGGCGACGCCCACCAACCCGGAATCGCCCTACGGCGAGAGCAAACTCATCGGCGAGTGGCTGATCCGTGACCAGGGCCGTGCCCGGGGCCTGAAGCACGCCTCGCTGCGGTACTTCAACGTGGTCGGCTCCGGTGCGCCCGAGCTGTACGACACCAGCCCCCACAACCTTTTCCCGATCGTGCTGCGGGCGCTCACAGCCGGTAAGACCCCGCGCATCAACGGCATCGACTACAACACGCCGGACGGAACCTGCGTGCGCGACTACGTGCACGTGGCCGACCTGGCCACCTCGCATGTGGCCGCCGCCCAGGCGCTCGAGGCGGGCAAGCCGCTGGAGCGGGTGTACAACCTCGGATCCGGGGACGGGCTGTCCGTGCGCCAGATCATGACGGCGATGGCCAACGTCACGGGAATCGATTTCGAACCCGAAATCGGTCCGCGGCGGGCGGGGGATCCGGACCGGATCGTGGCCGACGGCACGCTGGCCGCCCGCGATCTCGACTGGAAGATGCGCCACTCCGTGGAGCAGATGGTGGCCAGCGCCTACGACGCCCAGCGGCACGCCATTACGGCCAACTAACACCGCCACCAACACCTGCCGCCGGGACGCGACGGGCCCGGCGGCCCCGGCTGGCCGGTGCCGCTTGCTGACCGGTGCCGCTTGCTGGCCGTTGCCGCCTGCCGGCCCTAAGCGGTTAGCGGTTAGTGGTTAACGAGGGCCCGGGACCGGGCGCGCAGCTTCTTCGCGAGCTGGGCGCCCTTGCGGGCCAGCTGGTAGCTGCCGTAGCGCACCTTCCGGACCGGCAGGTCCCACGTTCCGGGATACGCGATCCCGCGGCCGCCGAACGATTTCTTGAACGCCGTGAACCCGGCCCATTTGTGGTCGGGCTGGTCCGCCGGCGCCACGCCCCAGAGGTCCACGTGCTTGAGGCCCTTCGCCTGGGCGTCCGCCATCAGGGTGATGAGCAGGGGAATGCCCGCGCTGAGCTTGCGGTGGGTGTCGTCAAGGGCGGCATGGGCATAGGTCCGGGTGTCGGCCGAATCGTAGGCCAGGGCCGCGGCGATGGGCTGGCCATCGAGCTCCGCGATGAAGAGCGTCGCGGCGCCGGCCGGCATGAGCGACCGTGCCACTTGGGTGAGGTATTCGTCGCTTTGCGGCTTGAAGCCGTTGCGGGCGGCCGTCATGTGCAGGAACTCCAGGAGGACGGCGATCTCGGCCGGGTCCTGGCTGGAGCGGAAGGTCACGCCCTTCTTATGGATGTTGCGGAACAGGTTCCGGTTCGCCGGCTTCATGTCCGCCAGGACGTCCTTGAAATCCCGGTCCAGGTCCACGATCCAGCTGAGCTCGGGCTGTTGGCTGGCCGGCGCCGGCTGCAGGCCGCGGCTGCGGAGCACGGCGTCGGCCTCGGCGGCGGCGAACCCTGCGGTGACCGGTTCAACCCGGACAAACACGGCCCCGCTGGTCCGGGCGAGGTCCGTCAGGGCCGCCAGTGCGGTGTCGAACGCTGCCAGCGACTCGGCGACCGGGCCGTACGGGGAGTACAGCAGTTTGCCGGCCGGATTGGATTCCTCGACCGCGAGGAAGCGCCACCCGGGGCCGGACTGTTCGTGGACCGTGCGTCCGAGCGAACGCTGGAACTGTGCCCACTGCGGGCTCTGCAGGAAATAATCCATGGTGTCAGGCTTCCAATGCGGTGGTAACGGCAAATGCCAGGGCGGTGCCGGTGGCGCCGGAGACGGCGTGGACGTTGACCGGGGCCTCTGCGGCGGTCAGGAAGGCGCTGGCGCCCCGTTCCAGCCGCAGCTCGCCCTTGGGGGAGTCGAGGCGGACGGAGCCGGCCGTGACAATGACGACGGCGGCACCGGACTGCGCCAGCGGGACGGGCTCCGCCCCGGGCGCCAGTTCAATCCGCTGCAGCTGGAATTCCCGGAACGGCGGCCGGAAGAGTTCCTGGCCCAGCATGGAGGTCTCGGCGGGAAGCATGGGCACGGCGACCGCCTCGAACGCGACAGTCTTCAGCAGTTCCGGCACGTCCACGAATTTCGGCGTGAGCCCGCCGCGGAGCACGTTGTCCGAGGACGCCATGACCTCGATGCCGAGGCCGTGCAGGTAGGCATGGACGTTGCCGGCCGGGAGGTAGACGGCCTCACCCGGGGCAAGGTAAATCCGGTTCAGGAGCAGGGAAATCAGCACGCCCGGATCTCCGGGGTACCGGCCGTTCAGGCTTACCGCGGTGGACAGTTCCGCCTCGTACCCAGCCATGGGGGCACCGGAGATGAGGACCGCGACGATCGTCGCCGTCGCCTCGGCGACGTCCCCGCCGCCGGTGATGAGACGCTCGAAGGCGGAGCGCAGCGCCGCGGGTTCATCCGGCTGCGCCAGGTCTTCGAGCAGCAGCGGGACCAGCGGCGGCAGCTCCAGCCCGGCGAGCTCGAAGCACGCCGCCAGATGCTCAAAGACCGCTCGGGATTCCGCGGCCGGCCGGAACCCGCAGAGGGCCTCGAACGGGGTCAGCGCGAAGATCATTTCGGGCTTGTGGTTATCGTCTTTGTAGTTGCGCTCCGTCGCGGCAGGGTCGACGCCGGCGGCTTCCTCGCGTGCGAAGCCCTCCCGGGCCTGGGCGAGCGTCGGGTGCACCTGCAAGGACAAGGGCGCCTCGGCCGCGAGGACTTTGAGCAGGAACGGCAGGCGCGGACCGAAAGCGGCCATGCTCGCGTTGCCCAGGCAATGTTCCGGATCCTCGGCGATCAAGGCGTCCAGCGCCAGCCGTCCGCCGTCGTGCGTTTCGGGTGCGTGCCGACCGGAACCGCCGGGCGCCGCCGTCAGCGCGACAGACGGGGAGTCCGGGTGGGCGCCGATCCAGAGCTCCGCTTCGGGACCGCCGGAAGCCGGCCTGCCCAGCAGCTCGGCGATGGCCGTCGGGGAGCCCCAGGCGTAGGGCCGGAGGACGTTCTCAAGTTCGTACATGGCCTGGTCCCTGTCTGATCAATGAAATGTCTCGTCAACGAAATGTGGTCGCAGTTCTGCCGTCAGAAGCGTTGCCCGGCGGTTAGAGCGGCGCGCACTGTCCGTTGGTGGCGACGAGGTCGCGGATGGACTGCTCGTCGCCGTTGCGCTTGAACTGGTTCAGCATCTCTTCGGTGATCGGCTCGCCGTCCGGCGTGGTGGTCACCGGGGTGAAGTCCGACGGCGCGGGCGGGGGCTCGGTGGCCGGGGCGGGACCGGCGGCGGAGAGCGGCCCGGCGGCCGTTCCGGGCTGCAGGACGGCATCGTCACCGGCGGTGTCACCGGCTGCGCCGGCGGACGGGCTGGCCAGCAGTTTGGCCACCCGCTCGTGGATGACGTCGAAGTCCGGGGATGTGGAGAAGGCAGCGTCGAAGTCGGGCGGACCGATGGTCAGGCGGCTGACGTCCTGTCCCTTGGCCTTCATGGCCAGGTCCACGAAACTGCCGAGCTGGCCGGAGGAGATGTTCGATTCGACCACCTTCGTGCCGGCCTTGGCGATGTCCTCAAACTTGGCCAGCAGTGTTGCCGGGTCGAGCTGCTTCAGCATCGCCTGCTGCACGCACTGCTGGCGCTGGATGCGGGCGTAGTCGTCCACGAATTCCCGGGACCGGCCGTACCAGAGGGCGTGGAAGCCGTCGAGCGTCTGGTCTCCCGCCGGAATCCAGCCGTCCGGCATGCCGTGGATGCCGTTGGCCTCATCCACCATCGGCCCGCTGATGGGGACCCAGCCGCCGGCCTTGATCCGGATGCCGCCCATGGCGTCGATGAGCTTGGAAAAGCCGTCCATGTCCACGAGCACGTAGGCCTGGACCTTGATGCCCAGCGTTCCGGACACCGCTTCGAGGGTGGCCTGCGCGCCGGGGTCGGCCACGCCGGGATAGAGGTCCTGGTGCTGGTTGGTGACCTCGGTGTTGATCGCGTTGATCAGGCATTCGTCGCCGCAGTTGTAGCCTTCCGGGTACACCTGGCGCATCGGCGATTCCGCGCTGAACTGGGCGTTCTGCAGGTTGCGGGGCACGGAGATGATGGCCGTGCTGCCGGTCTTGGCATCCACGCTGATCACCGAGAGGCTGTCCGGCCGGCGGCCCGTGCGGTCCGCTCCGGCGTCGCCGCCCATCATCAGGAAGTTGTACCGGCCCTCGGACGGCTCCAAGGTGGGCCCGGAGCCGGAGAAGATGCTGCCGATGGCGTCGCGGCTGACGTTGAGCAGATAGGCCGCGTAGCCCAGGGATCCGCTGCTGAGGATCATGGCCAGCACGAGCGCCAGCACCACCGCGGGCCGGACCCTGGGGGCGAGCAGCCCGGGCCGGATCAGCCGCAAGGTGTTCAGGAACAGGGCGGCCCAGCCGATGGCCAGGCACCCGAGGCCGAGCACCAGCAAGAGTGAGGGCACCGTGCCGGTGAGGAGGTTGATCAGCGTGGAGCGGGACATTAGCAGGAGCAGCACGGCCAGCAGGGCCAGCGCCCAGACCGTGAGGGTCACTCGCAGCGCAGCCCGTCCAAGCCTGCGGTTGCCAGCGACGATTTGGGCGCTGCCGGGAACCAGCAGCGTCATGAGGATCAGGACGAACGCCCGCTTGGTGAGCACCGGGGACGGGGCGCCGGAGGGGTGCCGGACCGGGTCGCCCAATGGCCGCCCGGACTGCCCAGGGCTGTCAGTGCGGTGTGTGGGGGCGTAGCTGCTGCTCATGCCGGGATTCCTAATGGCTGCCTTAATTGCTGCTACGCGGGGTGACGTTTCCGGCGGCGAACACTTCGCTGACTTTGTGCCGCAGGTTTGCGCCCTTCTGGGTTGCGGCGTCGTTCAGTTCCTGGGCGAACTCCAGGAGGTCCGCCCGGAGCTGGAAGGCGAGTTCGTCCGCGCCGGAGGCCAGCATGCGCACGGCCAGGAGGCCGGCGTTGCGTGCGCCGCCGATTGAGACAGTGGCGACTGGAACGCCGGCCGGCATCTGCACGATGGACAACAGGGAGTCCATGCCGTCCAGGGTCTTCAGCGGCACGGGGACGCCGATCACCGGCAGTGGAGTGACAGAGGCGAGCATGCCGGGAAGATGCGCGGCACCGCCGGCGCCGGCAATGATCAGGCGAAGACCGCGCTCGTGGGCCGTCTGGCCGTAGCGGATCATCTCCGTGGGCATCCGGTGGGCCGAGACGACGTCGGCCTCGAACGGGATTCCGAACTCGGCGAGGGCTTCGGCGGCGGCTTCCATGACCGGCCAGTCCGAATCCGAGCCCATCACGAGGCCCACGAGCGGAGTGTCCGCGCGGGTGCCGGCGAGGGGGGTTCCTGCGTTGTTGGCGTCGGCGTTGCGTGCGGTGCTCATGCGGTCTCCTCGGAGGTTGCCGGCATTGCGCCGGCGTGGGTCCGGCCGTTCCGGATGATGTCGGCCACGGTGGTGGCCCGCTGCCGCACGGAGTCGACGTCGGCGGTGGAGGTTCCGACCAGGTTGACGTGGCCGATCTTCCGGCCGGGCCGGACGGCCTTGCCGTAGCAGTGCACCTTCGCGGCAGGCTCGCTCGCGAGGGCGGCGGGGAAGGCCGAATAGAGGTCCTGGTTGGCGCCGCCGAGGAAGTTCTTCATCACCACGACGGGCCCCAGCAGGTCGGTGGCTCCCAGCGGCAGGTTCAGGATGGCCCGCAGGTGCTGCTCGAACTGGCTGGTCACCGAGCCGTCCTGGGTCCAGTGCCCGGTGTTGTGCGGGCGCATGGCGAGTTCATTGATCAGGAAGCCGGCGCCCACGCCCGGGGTCTCGAAGAGTTCGACGGCCATGACGCCGGTCACGCCGAGTTCGCTGGCGATCCGGACCGCGGCGTTCTCCGCGGCTGCGGCAACATCGACGGGGATGTCCAGGGCCGGGGCAATGACTTCATCGCACACGCCGTCCACCTGGATAGTGTGCACCACCGGCCAGGCCCGTGTTTCACCGTCCGGCGTCCTCGCGACCATGGCCGAGAGCTCCCGGCTGAATTCCACCTTGGCTTCCGCCAGCAGGGGGGACATGGCCTCGAACCAGTCGGCGGAGGCCGCCGCGTCCTCGGCCGAGGACACGATGCGCACGCCCTTGCCGTCGTAGCCGCCGCGGGGCATTTTCAAAACCACCGGCCAGCCGGTCTGCTCGCCGAAGGCGACGACGTCCGCGACATTGGCGACGGCGGCCCACGTGGGGTTCGGAAGCTCGAGCCGGTCGATCGCGGCGCGCATCACCAGCTTGTCCTGGGCGTTGACCAGGGCATCCGGGCCGGGATGGACGTTCACGCCGGCATCGATCAAGGACCGCAGGTGCGCCGTGGGGACGTGTTCGTGGTCGAAGGTCATAACGTCGAGGCCGCGGGAGAACTCGAGCAGATGCTCCAGGTCCTTGTAGTCTCCGACCGGGGCGTTAGCCACGGCAGAGACTGCGGAGACGTCCTCGCCTTCGGCGAGAACACGGAGCTCAAAGCCCAGGGCGGTCGCGGCAGGGGCCATCATTCGGGCAAGCTGGCCGCCGCCAACAACACCGATTACAGGAAAAGTCACAAGTCCCAGCCTACCGAAAACCTCACGGGAACCCGGCTTTTGGGGATTGGCAAGCGCGGGAACGGTGCCGGAGCGGGGGTTTCGTACCCTCGCACCCGGCGCTTGGCGCCGGGTGCGCAGCGAGCCGCCTGAGCGGCCGCTGAGGGCGGACTACCGGGAAACGGCGCTAAAATGGGCGTTTGGCCCAATGGCCGACAGTTCCAGAAGGCCGCGGAGGGTCATGATTACTACACTTAACGAGCGCATGCGCGGGCTGGCCTCGCTGTTCTGGCGCGAAGTGGCCAAGTTCGGTGCCGTCGGCGGCATCGCGTTCATCATCGATAACGGACTGACGTTTTACCTGATGCACGGTCCCATGACCGACAGCGAGGCCAAGGCCCGTTTCTTCGGTGCCAGCGTGGCGACGGTGTTCTCGTGGGTTGCGAACCGGTTTTGGACGTTCCGGCACCGCCGGCAGGCCAACGTGCTGCGCGAGTTCGTGATGTTCCTCATCATCAACGGAATCGGCATCGGCATCTCCACCGGCCTCACCGCCGTCGCTAAGTACGGCATGGGGGTCACCGACAAGAACATGCTCTTCCTGGCCGGGGTGGTCGGCATCCTGGTCGCGACCGTGGTCCGGTTCTTTGCCTACCGCTTCCTGGTGTTCAACCAGGAACTCGACGCAGAGCCGGAGTTCTCGCACGACCACGAGATCATCGAACGGCACCCGCACGCTCAGCCCGTTGCCACGACGTCCGTCAGGGAAGCCGTCAAGGATCCGGAGCTGCCCGGCCCGCCGTCCTAAGGAGCCGCCGGCCCGGGGGATCAGCGTCTGGGGATCGGTGGCCGGGGATCGGTGCTTAGGGGTCAGTGTCCGGGGATCAGTCCCCGCTGATGCGCTCGGCGTCCCGCAGCTTGCCGGTCACTTCTACCTCGGGGTGTACCAGGACCACCGAACCGTCGGCCTTCCAGGTTCCCAAGGACTGCGCAAGGACGGCTTCGAGGCCGTCGGCCGCCGGAACGAGCAGCCGCAGGCCGGGGTCCTGGGCCGCGGCAAAACCGTCCAGGAGTGCCCCGTGCGCATGGACTGCGCCGTCGGAGGTGCGGACCGCGAGGCGTTCCGCCTCAGGGTCCACGTGCGGCATGAAAATGTCGCCATGGGAGCGGACCTCGGCGGCGTAGTCGAGGACGCCGCTGGGCAGCTCGCCCGTCCACCGCATGGCCAGCGCCGGCAACGACACGGCCAGGACGGCGTCGAACCCGCCCGCGGCAGCGCCCGGACCCGGGTCCGCGGTGGCCAGCAGGTCCGCCTCCGCGTCATCGAAAACCACTTCCATGCCGAGCTGCCAGGCCGCGAGGGCCAGGATCACCGACTTCCAGTGCGCGGGCAGGTCCAGGCGCAGCCGCATGCCCGGTTCGGCGTCGAGTTCGTCCTGAAGCAGGTTGGAGGTCTTCGCCACCCAGTTGTCCAGCACGCGGCCAGAGAGTTCAACCCGCTCCGAATCGGGGCCGTACCAGGTCAGCCGGGGCGCCGTGGCCTGTCCGGACCGCAGCGCTGTCATCAGTTCGATTGCCGGAATGCTCATGCCTCATCTTGCCACGGCCCATCCCACCGCCCGCTCCGTGACGTCCGTCACCCCGGCCGCTCCCGCGTCCGGCGGGCTCCACGTGGGGCGTGGGAAAATTTCCCGAAAATTCAATGAAAAGCCCCGAAAGTGCTCAGTACCCTGATTATTCCGCGGGTTCTCGCGGGAGAGGCGAAAAAATTCCGGGCGTGGCGTGCCTCCACTTTGTGTATCAAGTTGATTATTATCTCCGCCGTGGCTTGACTCCCGGATACTTACACGCGTGTAATTAGTTATCTAAAGCCACTGCACAAAAACCGGCACTCAACCGAGTGTCCAAGGGGGTCTTGCAGTGGCTGCAAATCAGGAGGGGGACGCCATGGGGCTAGCAGAGCGTATCCATGAAGATGCCGTAGTTGCCGGCCAGGCCACGGCGAAATACCGGTCGCGCGGCGTGCCGACTGACTGGTACGTAGATCCGGCGGATCCGGACGCGGCTGACCGCTATAACGAACACACCCAGGATTCCCTGCAGGAAGCCGCCACGGCCTTCCTCGCAGCGCACGACGAACTCTTGGCCGGCCCGGATCTTGACGCCGATCCCCTCGACCCGCCGATGGAGCTCCAGTCGCCCGGTACCCGTACCTCCGCGCAGCCCGTCTGGATTGGTCTGCCGTCCCGGCAGGAATTCGACGACGAGGGCGAGCTCGGCTGGCAGACCGATGCCCTGTGCGCCCAGACTGATCCCGAAGCCTTCTTCCCTGAAAAGGGTGGCTCTACCCGCGACGCCAAGAAAGTCTGCGGCGCCTGCAACGTGCGTTCCCAGTGCCTCGAATACGCCTTGTCCAACGACGAGCGCTTCGGGATCTGGGGAGGCCTCTCCGAGCGCGAGCGGCGCCGGCTTAGGAAGCGAGCAGTCTAATTCTTCAAGAAGTACGAGTCACCGCCGTCGTGGTCGCCCACGACGGCGGTGATTTTCTCCCCAGGACCCTTGCGGCGCTGGCGGCCCAGACGCGGCCGGCCGACGCCGTTATCGGTGTCGACACCGGCTCCCGCGACCACTCCGCCGCCCTCCTCGAACAGGAACTGGGCAAGGCCAACGTCACTGTCTTCGACCAGCCCAGGTCCGGCATGGGCGGAGCGGTCATGGCCGGGCTCAGGGCCCTCGCGCCGTGGCCTGCGGAGGGCTCCGCCGATGCCGTGCCGGGAGCCGACTGGATCTGGCTGCTGCACGACGACGCCGCCCCGGCACCCGAGGCCCTGGCCGAACTCCTCCGTGCGGTCGAACGGGCGCCGTCGGTCACGGTGGCAGGCTGCAAGCAGCTGGACTGGCATGCCGAGCGGCGGCTGATCGACGTCGGACTCTCCACGAGCCGTTGGGCCGAGCGGCTGACGCTGATCGACGCCGACGAGCTCGACCAGGGCCAGTACGACGGCCGCAGCGATACCTTTGCGGTCAATTCCGCCGGCATGCTGGTCCGCCGCGACATCTGGGAGGAGCTCCGGGGCTTCGATCCCGCCTTGCCGGGAAGCGGCGACGACGTCGACTTCTGCTGGCGCAACCGCCTCGCCGGGCACCGCGTGGTGGTGGTCCCCAGCGCCAGGATGTTCCATGTCTCGCACCGTCCCCACGCCCTGGGCAACGCGACCGCCGCACGCAAGGCACAGGTGCACCTGCGGCTCAAGCACGCGGCCGGCTGGAAAGTCCCGCTGCACGCGGTCGGCGCCCTGCTGGGCAGCCTGTTCAAACTCGTCCTCAGCATTGCGGTTAAGGACCCGGGGCACGGGTTCTCCCAACTGCTGGCAACCTTTGGCGCGCTGGGACGCCCGGCGGCGGTGATCCGCGGACGCCGCAACGCCGCGCGCACCCGCCGGATCAGGCGCTCCGTCATGAAGGGGCTGCAGACGCCGCGCCGTGAGGTCTGGGCACACCGGCGCTCCCTGATTGAGGCGCTCGGCGCCGACGACTTCGGCGACGAACTCACAGGACCCGGTCCACTGACCGAGCAGCCCACCGGCAACACCGGCGACGCCGACGACTTCGCCGCCATCGCCACCCCGGACCGCGGTTGGGTGGGCAGCGGTGCGGTGCTGGCCATCCTCCTGACCCTGGCGGTCTCCCTGACGGGACTGCTCAGCCTGTTCCGGGCCCCGGCCGTCTCCGGCGGCGCGTTGATCCCCGTCTCAGTGCGCCTCTCCGAAATCTGGAACCATGCCTCCACCTGGTGGATCAGTCTCGGCGCTGGCCTTCCGGGCCACGGCGACCCCTTCGGCTACCTGCTGTGGGTGCTGGGTGTGCTCGGCGCCGGCGATGCCAACGGCGGCGTCGGCTGGCTGTTGATCCTCGCCATGCCGCTGTCCGCGCTGGGCGCGTGGTTCGCTGCCGGCGCCCTGACCACACGCCGGCGGCTGCGCCTGGCGGCCGCCCTGTTGTGGGCCGCGGCGCCGGCACTCCAGGTTTCCCTTAACCAGGGCCGGCTGGGCGCCTTGGCCGCGCACGTCATGATCCCGGTGCTCGTCCTGGCGCTGCTCCGGGCGACCGGCACCGCCGCGGGCCGCGGCGTCCATGCCGTCCCGGCCCCGGGCCAGGGACGGCTCACCCCCAAGCCGGCCGCCCGTCCCGGCGTCAACGGGACGCCGTCGTGGACGGCTGCGGCCGCCGCGGGCCTCGCCCTGGCCGTGGTCACCGCCGCTGCGCCCTCGCTGCTGTTGCCGTCCATGGCCGTCGTGGCCCTCTGCGGGTTGCTGTTGGGCCGGCGCGGCCGCACGGTGTGGTGGGCGCTCCTGCCCAGCCTGGCACTGTTCCTGCCCTTCGCCTTCTCGGTCCTGGACCGGCCGCGCGCGCTCCTGGCCGACCCGGGCCTGCCGCTCGGCTTCGACGCCGCCCCACTGTGGCAACAGGCCCTGGGCCAGCCGTTGAACTTCGACGCCGGCGCCGGACTCACCGGGCTCAGCGCCTTCGGCGGGTCCGCCGCGGGCTCCGCCGGGCTGGCCGGTCTGCCGTGGGCGCTGCTGCTGGCCCTGCTGTTCGGGCTGCCGGTGCTCCTGCTGGCCCTCGCCGCACTGTTCATGCCGCGCCGGCTTGTGCTGGCCGGACGCACCCGGACCGCACGCTGCCTGTGGGCCGTGGCAGTCCTGATGCTGGCCGGCGGCTGGCTCGCCGGGCGTGTCGCCTCCGGCGCCAGCGCCGAGGTGCTGGTCACGCCGTTCCCCGGCCCCGCTATTTCGGCGGCCGGGTTCGCGTTCCTGGGCGCTGCCCTGATCGCCGCCGAAGGACTCCTGGACGCCGCCGGCCGGACCGCCGGCAGCGGACTGGCACGGAAGATTCTGATCCGCGGCACGGCCGCGGCATCCATGGTCCTGCTGCTGGCCGCGCCACTGGCCGGGTTCACCGTGTGGACCGCACAAAACCTGCTGCAGCCCACGTCGCAGACGCCAACACAGACACCAACACAGGCACTGGCCGCCGCCGCAGCACCGGCCGGTCTCGGGACTCCGAGGCTCGTCCAGCCTGCCCGGGCCCGCACCCTGCCCGCCACGGCGGTTGACCGCGGCGAGGGCCCGGAACAGTCCAGGACGCTCCTGATTGCCAGCAACGAGGACGGAAGCTTCGACGCAACACTCATGCGCGGAGCCGGGACCACCCTGGACGCACTCTCAACGATTGCCGCTGCCCGCAACATCATGGGGGCGCCGGGCCAGGAGACGGTCCGCGACGACGACGCCGTCGCCGGATCGCTCCGGAACGTCGTGGCCACCATCGTCGCCGGCGAAGGCGTGGATCCGCGGGCAGACCTCGAGCGGCTTGGCGTCGGCTTTGTCGTGCTCCGGGTTGCCGATTCCGCCTCCGAGTTGACGGCCAGCCGCATGGACGCAGTCCCCGGACTTGTCGCCGTCGGCCAGACGGGGACGGGCTGGCTCTGGCGGGTCAGCCCGCTGGACCGGCCCGGCATCACGGACTCCGACGTCGCGCACCGGGTCCGTGTGGTGGACGGCAGCGGCGCCACCATCGGCCTGCTCCCATCGGAAGAAGTCTCGGCGGCCGGCACCGTCCCGGCCGGCCCCGAGGGCCGCCTGGTGGTGCTCGCCGAGCGGGCCGATCCGGGCTGGAGCGCCTGGCTCGACGGGCGCCGCCTGACCTCAACGACGTCGGGATGGTCCCAGGCCTTCACGCTGCCGGCCCAAGGCGGCCAGCTGAGCATCCGTTACGAAGCGCCGTGGGCTGTCCTGATCGGACTTGCGCAGGCCGTGATGATCGGGCTGACCGTCCTCCTGGCCGTGCCCATGCCTGCCCGCCGGTCCAACACCGGCCTGTCCAGGGACGAAGCCTCCCTGCGTAAGGAACACCAGCATGTCTAAGGCCGACAACGAAAAAGAAACCGAAACCGAAACCGAGACGGGTCCGTCGCGGCGGAAGCGGGGCCTGCCGCGGGTCGGAGTGATCGGCGGGATCCTCTCCGCGGCCGCCCTCGTTGCCGCGGGCGGCGGCCTGGTGTCGGCGGCGTCGCTGACGCCCCAAAGCCCCGCCAGCAGGCAGCTTGAGGCCCCCGTTGCCGCGGTTCCGGCCGGCAGCAACGTAGGGGTCTGCCCGGGCCCGGCCCGGCTGCTCGAGGGCACCCCTGTGGGCACCGACCCCCAGTTCAGTCCGGAATCCGCCACCGCGAAGACGGCCGTCAGCGCTGCCGTGCTCGGCTCAAGCGCGGGCATCATCCCCGGCAGCCGGCTCGCCCCGCTGAAGGGTGCTGCCCTCGCCGAAATCGCGCCGGGCGCAGCGCCCACAGCTTCCGGGCCCCCAGCCTCCGCGGCTGCGGCCCGCACGCCCGTGCTGGTCGCCGGCGTCGTGCCCCAGCGCGAGGTGGACAACATCAGCGTCCTCAGCGCGGATGCCCAAAACAACCACCAGGCAGCTGCCGGCGCCATCCTGAGCTACACGGCCGAGGACGGGGACCTTCAAGGTTCCGCGGCCGCCGCCTGCCAGCAACCCGGCAACGATCTCTGGCTGGTCGGCGCCAACACCGCCCTCGGCCGGTCGGCAGTCCTGAACCTGACCAATGCCTCCAGCACGCCGGCGACGGTGAGCTTGGACCTCTTTGGCGCCGAGGGCCCGATCCAGGCTCCCGGAAGCCGTGGCCTGCTGGTGGCACCCGGCACCACCCGCTCCATAATCCTGGCCGGGCTTGCGCCGGGACAGGAACGGCTCGGCGTGCGGGTCCGCAGCACCGGCGGCCCGGTGGCCGCCGTGATCCAGCAAAGCGTGCTCCGCGGCCTCACGCCCGGCGGCGTCGACTTCATCACTCCCGGCACCGCCCCATCCGTCAGCCAGGTGGCCACCGGTCTCGAAATCCAGGACCCCGCGGCGCTGGCCGCGCTCAAGGCAAAGCCCGGCTTCGCCGACGCGGGCCCGGCCCTGGAAGTCGCCGTGCCGGGTGCCGCCGACGCCGTGGTCGAGATCAAGCTGTACGGTCCGGACGGCCAGAAGGCGTTGCCCGGCGGCGGCGTGGTCACGGCGAAGGCCGGCGCGGTCACGGAAGTTTCCCTGGCCGGGGTCCCGGCCGGGACCTACACGGTGGCGGCGAGCTCTGACGTCTCGTTCGCGGCCACAGCCCGGCTCACGCGGGGACTGCAGTCCGGGGAAGCGGCGGACATCGCGTTTTCCGCCGCCTCGGCCCGGCTGGGCAGCCAGCACATCGTTGCGGTTCCGCGCACCGGAGACCGGCAGCTCGTCCTCGGTGCCCCTGCCGGCGGTGCGGCAGTGACCTACACCCCGATCACGGCGGACGGCAAGATCCGGACCGCAGGCACCGCCGATATTGCCGGCGGAACCACCACGTCCATCAAGATCCCCGCGGACGTGGGCGGCTCGCCGCTCGTGGGCTATGTGGTGTCCGCCGCCGGGGAACCGGCGTACGGGGCGCTGGTCCTGGCGCGGGACGGCCGGCAGGACATTTCCGCGGTGCCGCTGGCACCGGAAGCGGCAGGACAGCGGCAGGTACCCGTCACGCTGGGCTACTAGGGCCCGAGGGCGGGACGTCGGGCGAGGCTCCGGCTAATACCGGCGGCGATAGACGGGGTCGAGGGACTCCGGGGGTACGCCGAGCATCTCGGCCGTGTATTCCACGACGACGTCGTGCACGAGGTCCTGCAGCTCGTCCCGGGTTCCGCACGCCTGCTCCACCACCCGGCGGTACAGCGTGATGACCGGTCCGTCCTCGGCCGTCGCGGCCGTGAAGGCGCCCATCGGCGCGGGCGTGCGGTCCGCCACGAGCTGCTCCAGGCCCGGCGGGATCTCGTCGACGGCGAAGCGGACGCCGTCGAGCGGCTTGCCCCAGATGTCGTGCAGCCGCTGGGCTGAGTCCAGGACGAAGTCATCGAAGCGGTCGGAACGGGTCCGGTACCCGGGCAGGGTGGGGAGCATGAGCTCGCCGCGAAGGCCCCGGCCGTGCCGGTTCCTGCGGCGCTGCCGGAAGCTCTTTCCCTGGACAACGGCGGGCGACCCGGCCAGAGGCGCGCCGGCGGGGCCGGAACCGGCGCCTGTGCGTCCGGCGTCGGGGTCAGCCAACCGGACCGTGAAACCCGAATCGTGGTGCGATGACTGCATATCTTGACTCTAAACCCGCGCAATGAAATACGCGATACAGCCCCGACGGCGATCCGCCGCCGCGCCTCCGCCGCGCCGCCGCTGCCCCGACGCGGCAGAACCACCGCCGTTTCAATGCACAGCCCCCGGTCCGAGGGGGAGTAGTCTGTGATGTCGTGGGTGCAATTCGTATTTGTTCTAGGTCTGCCTGCCGCAATTCTGCGGTGGCCACTTTGACGTACGTCTACGCCGACTCCACAGCCGTCCTGGGCCCGCTGGCGACGTACGCCGAACCGCACTGCTACGACTTGTGCGGACAGCACGCGGACTCGCTGACCGTGCCGCGCGGCTGGGAAGTCATGCGGCTGGCGATGCCCGCGACCCCGGCCGGCCCCGGCCCCGACGACCTCCTGGCCCTCGCCAACGCAGTCCGCGAGGCGGCCTCCCGTCCGGCTGCGGCGGAAACGGCGAAGGGGCAGCGCACGCTGCACCCGGCGCTGGAAGCACCGGCCCCTGCCGAGGGCGCCCGGCGCGGACATCTGCGCGTCCTGCGCGAACCTTCCTAAGGCGCCAACTGGCGGTAGGGTGGAAACTGCAAAAAGCCGTCAGCCACTTAGCCACCGGCGCCCTGTTGCGGCGCCCATCAGGGAGCGTTCACCATGCCCAAGCTCAGTTCCGAACTGTTGTCTGTCCTGCGATGCCCCGTCACCGGCTCCGGCCTGGTGCAGGAAGGCGACGAGCTCGTCACCGTCACGGCAGATGGCGCCGGAAACAAGCTGCGGTACAAGATCGAGGACGGCATCCCGCTGCTGCTGCCGCCGGAACTGCTGCCCGCCGCTGCGGCCGCAGCCGCTGATCAGCACGACGCCGGCCCGCACGCCGCCGCCCCGCGCCACGCCGCCGAATAGCGGCCCGCAAGATCGCTGCCGGGCACCCATCGGGGAGGCCCGCGGCACCGAATGACTGCTTAGATACTTCTGAATCCAGAATCACCAGCTCCAGGCACGCAATGCCACCGGCCACAACAAAGGATGCACATGACTTTCGATTACAAGATTGCGGACATTTCCCTGGCCGAGGCGGGCCGCCACCAGATCCGCCTTGCCGAGCACGAGATGCCCGGACTAATGTCCCTGCGCGAGGAGTTCGGCGCCAGCCAGCCGCTCAAGGGCGCCCGGATCGCCGGATCGCTGCACATGACCGTCCAGACCGCGGTGCTGATCGAGACGCTGACCGCCCTCGGCGCCGAAGTCCGCTGGGCCTCCTGCAACATCTTCTCCACCCAGGATGAAGCCGCTGCCGCAGTGGTGGTCGGCAACGGCACCGTCGAGGACCCCCAGGGCGTCCCCGTCTTCGCCTGGAAGGGCGAGACGCTGGAGGAGTACTGGTGGACCGCCCAGCAGATCCTCACCTGGCCGGGCGCCGACGCCAACCCTGAGCTGGGTCCGAACATGATCTTGGACGACGGCGGCGACGCCACCATGCTGGTGCACAAGGGTGTCGACTTCGAGGCCGCCGGCGCCGTCCCCGCCGCCGCCGAGGACGAGTCCGAGGAAGGCCGGGTGTTCCTGGACGTGCTGCGCGCCTCCCTCGAGGCCGACCCGCAGAAGTGGACCCGCATCGGCGCCCTGCTGCTTGGCGTCACCGAGGAGACCACCACGGGCGTGCACCGCCTGTACCAGCTGGCGGAGCAGGGCAAGCTGCTCTTCCCGGCCATCAACGTCAACGACTCTGTCACCAAGAGCAAGTTCGACAACAAGTACGGCATCCGCCACTCCCTGCCGGACGGCATCAACCGCGCCACCGACGTCCTGATGGGCGGCAAGGTCGCCGTCGTCTGCGGTTACGGCGACGTAGGCAAGGGCGCAGCGGAGGCCTTCCGCGGCCAGGGTTCGCGCGTGATCGTCACGGAGATCGACCCCATCTGCGCGCTCCAGGCAGCCATGGACGGATACCAGGTCGCCAAGCTGGAATCCGTCCTCAGCGAAGGCCACATCTTCATCACCACGACGGGCAACAAGGACGTCATCATGGCCGAGCACATGGCCGCGATGCGTGACAAGGCGATCGTGGGCAACATCGGCCACTTCGACAATGAGATCGACATGGCCGGCCTGGCGCGGGTCCCCGGCATCAAGAAGGTCGAGATCAAGCCCCAGGTGCACGAGTGGGTCTTCGAAGCAGACCCGGCCACGGGAAAGGGCAGCCGGTCCATCATCGTCCTGTCCGAAGGCCGCCTGCTGAACCTGGGCAACGCCACCGGACATCCCTCGTTCGTCATGAGCAACTCCTTCGCCAACCAGACGATCGCCCAGATTGAACTGTTCACGAAGGCCGGCCAGCCCGAGGGCGAGCGTGAATACGAGAACCAGGTGTACGTCCTGCCCAAGATCCTGGACGAGAAGGTCGCCCGCCTGCACCTGGGTGCCCTCGACGTGGAGCTGACCGAGCTGTCCAAGGAGCAGGCCGAGTACCTGGACGTCGACGTGGCCGGACCGTACAAGCCCGGTCACTACCGTTACTAGGAAACTCTCCCAGAGGGCCCCGGACGAAGGTCCGGGGCCCTTTGTTGTGACCGTTTTGGGGGCACTTTTGTAACCGGATCGTGGTCGAATCGGGCCGGGGTTCCAAGGTAATTCGCTTATGCTGGCAAGATGACGTGTGGAAACGCCCGGGTCCTGTGATGGCCCTGAAGACCTGGAGCACCGGCCGAAAGATCGCCCTGCTGGGGGTGCTCTGCGCCCTGGCAGCCGGCGGCGGAGCCTTCGCCGCGGCGGCTCCGGGGCTGGCCCAGTCCGGGATTTCCTCCGAGGCCGGGTCCCCGGCCCGGACGACGCCGGGACTCGCCGTCCCGGTGGTGGCGCCCGCGGAACTGGCCGTCACGCCCGCCGACGGCGCCAAGCAAGTCAACCCTGCGGCGCCGGTTTCCCTCAAGGTCAAGAACGGCCGGATTGACCGGGTGGCCCTGACGAGCGACGGCGGCGACACCGTCGACGGCACCTTGGGTCCGGACGGGTCCGCCTGGACGTCTTCCGGCGACCTGACGTTCAACACGCGGTACAACTTCACCTACTCCGTGGTGGACGACGCGGGACGCGAGACCCACAGCACGCGCGCGTTCACCACCGTCTCGACCGCCAACGAGGCCGACGCCGCCATTTACCCCCTGGACGGGATGAAGGTGGGTGTGGCCCAGCCCCTGCAGATCACCTTCAGCGAGCCGGTCCTGAACCGGGACGCGGTCGAAAAGGCCATCAAGATCACCTCGACGTCCGGCCAGGTGGGTGATTTCCACTGGTTCAACAACAACACTGTCAGGTACCGGCCGGAGGCCTTCTGGGCTGCGAACAGCACCATCACCATGGATATGAAGCTGTTCGGCGTCGAGCTCGGCAACGGGCAGGTCGGCAACTTCAACAAGACCGTAACGGTCCACATCGGCGACAAGAAGGTGGCCGTTGCCGACGCCAAGGCCCATACGTTCTCGGTCAGCGTCAACGACAAGCCGGCCGGGCGCTGGCCGGCGACCATGGGCGACACCCGGTTCCCGTCGGCACGGGGCTTCCTGGTGTTCATGGAGAAGCACCGTGTGGAGCACATGGATGCCTCCACGATCGGGCTCAAACCGGGGGACCCGGCCTACTACGGACAGCTTGACGTCAACTACGCCACGCGCCTGACGCCCAGCGGGGAATTCATCCACCAGGCCACGGAGTCCGCGATGCCTTACATCGGCAAGTTGAACCTCTCCCACGGCTGCATCGGCCTGGGTCCGGACGGCGCGAAGTGGGTCTTTGACAATATGACCACCGGCGACGTCGTCCAGGTGGTGAACACCGAGGGGGAGTACGCCAACTTCGATGACGGTTTCGGGGACTGGAACATCCCTTGGGCCCAATACGCCAACTGACGGGGTGGCACCTCGCTGAGCCCAATCCTCTGACGGTAGGCTCAGAGCCAGATAAGTTGCGCAGCCGGGCGCAGGCCGGGCAGCGCAGAAGCCTACGGAAGCGAAGCTCCACGTGACTGACAAGAGTCCCACCCCTCCCGACCGTCCGGATCCGCACCTGGACCCGTCGGACGACACCGACGAGCCGGCGTTCGACTGGATGAAGCCGGCCTCCGCCGGCAAGCCCACGGCCGGCAGTCCGGCAGGTTCAGCCGCAGCAGCGGGACCAGCAGCCGGCACGGCAGCAGCGGGCACGGCAGCGCCGTCGGACGCGACCACCGCCAGCCAGCCGGAGAGCCGTGCCGACCGCAAGGCGGCCGAGGCCGCCGCCACAGGCCAGACGAATGCTGCCCAGCCGGATGCTGTCCCCTCGGATTCCCTCCCGGATGACGACGAGCGCGGGGCAGGAGCTGGTGCCTCAGCCGGCGCACGTCCGGACTCCGCCGCCGAGGACGAAGTCGAACGACGCAACGCCGAACGCCGGACTGCCGAACGCGAGCAGGCGGCCAAGGCCAAGCCCGTCCTCCCTCGGGTGCTTCAGGTGCTGCTCGCCGTGTTCTACCCGGTCATCCTGCTGGTGCTCGCCGTCCGCGCCGTGACCAGCCCGCTGTTCCTCTGGGTGGAATACAACCGTCCGGGTTTCCCCGGTGACGGCTACGGCTTCAGCACCGATGACCGCATGACCTACGGTTCCTACGCGGTGGACTACCTCAGCAACTGGTCGGGCCCCCGCTACCTCGGCGACCTTGTGGACCAAAGCGGGGAGCGGCTGTTCAAGGACGGCGAAGTCAGCCACATGGCCGACGTCAAGGCCGTGATCCTGTCCACTTTCGGCGCCGGGACCCTGCTGATCCTGCTGGGCCTGGCTGCCGTGATCTACCTCAAGCGGCGCCACAGCGGGGGAGTCCGCCGCAGCCTGTTCGCCGGCTCGCTCGTCACCCTTGCGCTCATCATCGGCCTCGGGACCCTCGCCGTGCTCGGCTGGGAGCAGTTCTTCACCGATTTCCACCGTATTTTCTTCGCCAACGGGACCTGGACCTTTACGCTTCAGGACACCCTGATCCGGCTTTTCCCGGGCCAGTTCTGGATGGACGCCGGGATTGCGATCGGGAGCCTCGTGCTGCTTGCGTCCCTGGTCACCCTTGTCCTGACCTGGCCCACGCGCCGGCGCCGCGGCCTTGGCAAGAAGGCTGCCGGCACGGCCAAGGGCACGGACCCTGATGCAGGCGCCGGCACTGAGGCCACCGCCGAGGCTGCGCCCGCCGCGGACGGCACGGCCGGCAGCGACGCAGAAGGCGGGGCACGTACCCGGCACACCGTCTGACGACGGGCCAGTTGCCTGGTCAGCCGTAGATGCGGTTGATGTGCTGTTCGTAGTCCCGCACGACGGCGGCCCGCTTGAGTTTGAGCGAGGGGGTCAGGTGCCCTGATTCCACGGTGAAGTCGGCGTCCAGGATGACGAAGCTGCGGATGGACTCGGCCTTGGAGACCGTGAGGTTCGCCGCATCGATGGCTTCCTGGATTGCGGCCCGGACCGTCTGGTCTGCGGCGGCTTCGGCCGGCGCCATGACGGGCACCTTCCGGGCCGTGCACCAGTTGCGCAGTCCTTCCGGGTCCAGGTTGACCAGTGCCGAGACGAAGGGCCGGCCGTCGCCAACCACCACGGCCTGGCCGACCAGCTGGTGCTCCCGGATCTTCTCCTCCAGCGGGCCCGGGGCGACATTCTTGCCGCCGGCCGTGACCAGCAGGTCCTTCTTCCGGCCCGTGATGGTCAGGAATCCGTCCTCGTCGAGGGAGCCGAGGTCGCCGGTCCGGAAGAAACCGTCCACGAACGCCTCAGCGTTGGCGGCCTCGTTGGCGTGGTAGCCCTTGAAGACTCCGATGCCCTTGACCAGGATCTCGCCGTCGTCGGCCACCCGGACCGTGGTGCCCGGCACCGGGATGCCGACTGTGCCCACCTTGGTCCGTGCCGGGGTGTTGGCCGTGCAGGGCGCCGTGGTTTCGGTCAGGCCGTAGCCTTCCAGGACGGGGATGCCCGCGCCGCGGAAAAAATGGGCGTCGTTGGAGCTCAGCGGGCTGGCGCCGGAGACCGTGTACCGCAGCTGGCCGCCGAAGGCCTGCCGGAGCCTGGGGTACAGGAGCCGGTCGAAGACTGCGTGCCGGGCACGCAGGAGCAGCCCTGGGCCCGTGCCGTTGCCCCGGGCGGCGGCGTCGAGGGCCTTGGAGTAGTCGATCGCGGCCGCCGCTGCGGCCGTGAATACCCGGTCCTTGCCGGCGGCGGCAGCCTTCTGCTCGGCTCCGGCGTAGACCTTTTCGAAGATCCGCGGGACCACCAGCAGGAAGGTCGGTTTGAAGCTGGCCAGGTCTTCCAGCAGCTCCTTGGCGCTGGCGGTGTGGCCGAGGGTGGATCCGGCGCTCAGGCAGACCACCTGCACCGCCCGGGCCAGGACGTGCGCCAGGGGCAGGAACATCAGCGTCCGGGAACGCGGCTGCATGAGGAGTTCGGGCAGGAACAGGACGATGTTCTTGGCCACCAGGGCAAAGTTGGCGTGGGTGATCTCGCAGCCCTTGGGCTTGCCGGTGGTGCCGGAGGTGTAGACCAGCGACGCAACATCCGCCAGGGAGGCGGCGGTGCGGTGGCGTTCCAGCTCGGCGTCGGTCACCCCGGCGCCGGCCGCGGCCAGGCTCGCCA
Source organism: Arthrobacter sp. 131MFCol6.1 (assembly GCF_000374925.1). Taxonomy (GTDB): domain Bacteria; phylum Actinomycetota; class Actinomycetes; order Actinomycetales; family Micrococcaceae; genus Arthrobacter. The sequence continues at coordinate 77,552 of NZ_KB895546.1, read as the reverse complement.
GGTTCGGTGCGGCGCCGTCGTGCTCCATCCGCACGACGGCGACAAGCCGGTCGCCGAGGACGGTGGAGGCGTCCAGGACGCCCTGGACGAGGGCGGCCCTGGCGTGGTCCTCGACGAACACCCGCCGGGCCCCCGAATCATGGAGAATCCACTCGACCTGGGCCGCGGAGGAGGTCTCGTAGATCGGGACGGTGACACCGCCGGCGAACCAGATGGCAAAGTCCACCACCGTCCATTCGTATCGGGTGGCGGACATGACCGCGACGGTTTCGCCCGGCGTGAGTCCGCCGGCGATCAGGCCCTTGGCCAGGGCAGTGACCTGCTCCATGAAGTGTTGGACGGAGACGTCGGTCCAGCCGCCGGGGCCCTTGCGGGAGTAGAGGGCGTGCACGGGATCCTTCGCGTGCTGCTCCAGGAGCAGGTCGGTCACGTTGCTCTCCGGGTCCAGCTCCACGAGCAGTCCGGTGCTTGCTTCTCTCACAGCCGAGTCTCCATTTCCTGGTCCGCCCGGAGTTCGGCGGACATTCCCCTGCAATCCTGCCCTAGATCCAGGACGGCATCCACATCCGGATGCGCCAGTCCTGGTACGGGATCACCTCGGCCGTCCAGACCGGGTAGAAGAACGCGGACACCAGCACGGCCGCCACCACGAACAGCGCCACCAGGTAGAACCCGGACCGCCGGCGCCAGAGGGGGTCGCCGCGCTGGCCGAGCACCAGCCCCAGGCAATAGACGAGCGCCAGCACCAGGAACGGTTCAAAGGACACGGCGTAGAAGAAGAAGGTGGTGCGCTCCGGGTACAGGAACCAGGGGAGATACCCTGCGGCCACTCCGGCCAGGACGGCGCCGGCGCGCCAATCGCGGCGCCCCGCCCACCAGAACAGCAGGACACCCAGGCTCACGGCAGCGCTCCACCAGATCAGCGGGTTGCCGACGGAGAGGATGGCGGTGGTGCAGTTCGTCAGTTCGCACCCCGGCGTGCCCTGCCCGGGGGATTCGTAGAAGAAGGACGTGGGCCGGCCCATGACCAGCCAGCTCCAGGCGCTGGCCTCGTAGGGGTGGTCGGCACTGAGGCCCTGGTGGAACTTGTAGGCCTCCAGGTGGTAATGCGCCAGGGACCGGCCGGCGTTCGGCAGCCAGCCCCACTCGGCCGAGGGGTTGGTCTCGGCCCAGTGCCTGAAGTAGGCGTCCGTGGAACGGAACCAGCCGGTCCACGTGGCGCCGTAGACCAGGGCGGCCACCGGAACGATGCTGAGGAAGGCAGGGACGCCGTCCTTGAGGATGCCGCCGCTGATCCAGGCGTGCACTCCGGCTATGCGCCGTGCACTGAGGTCCCAGAAGACGGTCAGCAGGCCGAACCCGGCCAGAAAGAACAGGGCGGACCATTTCGTGCCGACCGCCAGGCCCAGGCAGACGCCCGCCGCGAGGCGCCACCACCGGATGCCGAGCCAGGGCCCGGAGGTGAGCTGCAGCGCCGAGGGCCGCCCCGTGGCGGAGGCCGCGGCCTGCCGGCCGAGCCGGGCTGCCAGCCGCCTCCGGCCGGCGTCGCGGTCCATCAGCAGGGCCCCGAACGCGGCGAGGATCCAGAACATGAGGAAGATGTCCAGCAGCGAGGTCCGGGACATGACCAGGTGGTGGCCGTCCACGGCGAGCAGGACGCCGGCCGCAGCACCCAGGGTGAGCGAGCGGAAGAGCTTTTGCGCGATCAGGGCCAGCAGGAGGATGGACAGCGTCCCCGTCAGGGCCGCACCGAACCGCCAGCCGAAGGGGTTGTCCGCCCCGAACAGCCACATGCCCGCGGCGATCATCCACTTTCCGACCGGCGGGTGGACCACGTACTCGGGCGTGTTCAGCAGCATGCCGGGGTTGCCGGCGATGAAGGAGTCGTTCGCCCGGTCCGGCCAGCTGCGCTCGTACCCGCTGACCAGGAATGAGTACGCGTCTTTGACGTAGTACGTTTCGTCAAAGACCAGGTTGCGCGGCGTGTCCAGCCGGACGAACCGCAGCACGCCGCCCAGCGCGGCGGTCAGGACGGGAATGAGCCAGTACCAGAGCCGAAGCGACGCCGGGTAGTCCCGCCAGCTCTGGAGGCCGCCGATCAGGCGTTCCCTGAGGGCCTCCGGGGTGTTGGACTCGGCGGGGCGGCCGATCCAGCGGTGCCCTTCAAGGTTGCGGCCGGCGCTGACGCGGCTCCGGTCCTGGCCGCCGGCCCGGCCGTTGGGACGGCCAGGGCCTGAAGCCGGCGATGCATCAGGGCCGGTCTCGGGCTGCCGCGTGGGGGTCTGGGTCACGTTGCCCATGCTACCTTTCGCAGCTGTGCTCGCAGGGCCCCGCCCCGGCGGCAGTAGGCTGGTCCTGTGGACCACGAACCCAGCACCTCCCCCCTTCCTACCTTCGATCCTCCCCTCGACGGCGATGCCGTCGCCGCCGTTCCCGCCCCCGGCGGCCCAGGCAGGATCGTCCTCGCGGCGACGCCGATCGGGAATACCGGCGATGCCTCGGCGCGGCTCGTGGAGTTGCTCGCGACGGCGGACATCGTCGCCGCGGAGGACACCCGGCGGCTGCACCGCCTCGTGCAGAGCCTCGGCGTCACCGTGGCCGGCCGGATCATCAGCTATCACGAGCACAATGAGGCAGCCAAGACGGCTGACCTGCTGGCCCAGGTCCGGTCCGGAAAGACCCTCGTGATGGTAACCGACGCCGGCATGCCCTCCGTCTCTGATCCGGGGTTCCGGCTGGTCGAAGGCGCCGTGGCGGCCGGCCTCACCGTCACCGCGGCGCCGGGACCCTCCGCCGTGCTGACCGCCCTGGCCCTGTCGGGCCTGCCCACGGACCGCTTTTGTTTCGAGGGTTTCCTGCCGCGCAAGGCCGGGGAACGCTCCTCGCGGCTATCAGATCTCGACGCCGAGCGGCGCACCATGGTGTTCTTCGAGGCGCCGCACCGGCTGGAACCCATGCTCAGGGCCCTCCGCGAAAGCTTTGGCGCGGACCGCCGGGCCGCCGTCTGCCGTGAACTCACCAAGACCTATGAAGAGGTCATCCGCGGGACCCTGCGCGAACTGCTCGAATGGGCCGAGTCCAGCGACGTGCGCGGCGAAATTGCCGTGGTGGTGGGCGGCGCTCCGGAACGCGACCCCGGCCGTCCCGAGGACCACGTGGCTGCCGTCAACGGGCTGATAGCCCAGGGCATCCGGCTGAAGGAGGCCGTCGCCGCAGTGGCCGATGACGCGAAGGTCAGCAAGCGCGAACTGTATGCCGCGGTCCTCGCCGCGCGCTGAGTCGCGCGCTAATCCAGGTGGCGTGTGCCGGGCGGCGGGTTTCCGCGCGTCGGCGGGCTTCAGCGGCCGACTGGAACCGGACTCCGGGCTCCCGCAGATCGGTTGTGCAGCTGCACAGCATATTCTGGATCGGGTAGTGCGCAGATGCATAGACTTGCCAGTGAGCGCGGCAGTACCGTGGCAGTAATCCAGACGCCCGTGCCTGCCTGTGGGAACGAGCGCCTACACCGAAAACTAATTCAAAAGACTTGTGCCCAAACTAGTTGAACCGAATTGCTGACGAGGGAGTCATTGTGACTGTAACTGCCCAGCCTATTGTTTCCGCGGAGCGGGAGAGCGCCCTGCTGGCGTCCGTTCCGACGGGCCTGCTGATCAACGGCGAGTGGCGTCCGGCCGCGTCCGGGAAGACCTTCGACGTCGAGGACCCCGCGACCGGGAAGGTCCTGCTCAGCATTGCCGACGCAGGTCCCGAGGACGGCAAGGCGGCCCTGGACGCCGCCGCCGCCGCGCAGGAGTCCTGGGCCAAGGTCCCGGCCCGCGAACGCGGCGAGATCCTGCGCCGCGCCTTCGAACTGGTCACCGAACGGGCCGAAGACTTCGCCCTCCTGATGACCCTGGAGATGGGCAAGCCGCTGGCCGAGGCCCGCGGCGAGGTCACCTACGGCGCCGAGTTCCTGCGCTGGTTCTCCGAGGAAGCCGTCCGCGCGTTCGGCCGCTACTCGGTCTCCCCGGACGGCAAGTCCCGGCTGCTGGTGACCAAGAAGCCGGTGGGCCCGTGCCTGCTGATCACGCCGTGGAACTTCCCCCTGGCCATGGCCACCCGCAAGATCGCCCCCGCGGTCGCCGCCGGCTGCACGATGGTGCTCAAGTCCGCCAACCTGACCCCGCTGACCTCGCAGCTGTTCGCCGCCGTCATGCAGGAGGCCGGCCTGCCCGCCGGCGTCCTGAACGTCATCCCGACCTCCACCGCCGGGGCCACCACGGGTCCGCTGATCAAGGATCAGCGCCTGCGGAAGCTGTCGTTCACCGGTTCCACCGAGGTCGGCCGGCGGCTGCTGGCCGATGCGTCAGAGACGGTACTGCGGACCTCGATGGAACTCGGCGGGAACGCCCCGTTCGTGGTCTTCGGGGACGCCGACATCGACGCCGCCGTCGCGGGGGCCATGCTGGCGAAGCTGCGGAACATGGGCGAGGCCTGCACCGCGGCGAACCGGTTCATCGTGCACGAGTCCGTCGCGGCCGAGTTCGCGGAGAAGTTCGCCGCGAAGATGGCGGACATGACCACGGCCCGGGGCACCGAGGCCGAGTCCAAGGTCGGCCCGCTGATCGATGCCAAGAGCCGGGACAAGGTCCACGAACTCGTCACCGACGCCGTGAACTCCGGCGCGGTCGCCGTGACCGGTGGCTCCGCCGTCGAGGGCCCGGGCTACTTCTACAAGCCCACGATCCTCACCGGCGTGAGCGAGGGCAGCCGGATCCTGTCCGAGGAAATCTTCGGCCCCGTCGCCCCGATCATCACCTTCGACACCGAGGACGAGGCCGTCCGGCTCGCGAACAACACCGAGTACGGGCTGGTGGCCTACGTCTTCACCCGGGACCTGAACCGGGGCATCCGGATGGGCGAACGGCTCGAGACCGGCATGCTGGGCCTGAACGCCGGCGTGGTCTCCAACGCCGCTGCCCCGTTCGGCGGCGTCAAGCAGTCCGGCCTGGGCCGCGAAGGCGGCCTCGAGGGCATCGAGGAATACCTCTACACCCAGTACATCGGCATCGCCGACCCCTACGCCGGCTAGCCACACACGCTAGCGGCGGCGCACCCGGCGGACGGAGTTGCGGATCTTCCCCCAGGATCCCGCAAACCCCCGCCGGGTGCGTTGTGCTGTCCGGGAGAGGATCCCGCGGGGCAGCTGCAGGGACCGTCGCCAGCCGGACATGACCGACGGCGGCAGCCAGGCCGCGCGCAGCCGGACCAGGAATCCCGCGTTGGCTCGCAGCGAGGCCTGCACCAGGGCGACCCTGGCCGCGGCGGAGTCGACAAGATCGTCGGAGCCTGCGGAGCCTGCGGAGCCTGCGTTCCGCGCCGGACCGGCGGCGCCGCCCGGGCGGCCGTACTGCTCACGTTCAAAGTCCTCGGTCAGGGCGGCCGCGGCCCGCTGGCCGGGCCCGTCCGCAACGCCGGGTTCCGCCATGGCCTCCGAGGCGCGCAACCGCTCGGAGAAATGCCGCGGCGTCTCGCTCGCTCCGGGCGCCATTCCGTAGTCCGTGGCCAGATCCCGCAGTTCCGCCCAGGCCGGCAGGGCCGTCCCGCCCGTGGCGCCGGGATAGCCGCGGTCCGCCGTCCTCAGCCTGCGCCGCCGCACGCCGCTGCGCACCAGCCGCGGGGAGGCCACCAGCAGCGCCAGCAGCAGCACCGCGGCAACGCCGTACAGCACCTGTGCCGCCTGCGCCCCGCCGGGCGCCGCCGTGCCCGCTCCCGGCACTGGGACCGGGACGGGGATGGGGAACGGTGCCTGGGTGGACCCGTCCCCGGGGGTCAGGGCGTCGTTGCGATCATTGGTGCTGGCACCACTGGGCGCGGAGGCATCCGTGGCGTACGCCGGAACGACGCCGCGGGACGGAGTCGGCTCAAACGCGACCCAGCCGATGCCCTGGAAGTAGAGTTCCGGCCAGGCGTGGGCGTCCCGGGCATCGACCTCGAATTCCGGAAGCGGACCCTGGCCCGAGACCGCCACTGTGGCCCCGGTGGGGCGCCCCGGCGCGTAGCCCACGGCGATCCTGCTCGGAATGCCCTCCAGCCTGGCCATCACGGCCATGGCGGAGGCGAAGTGAATGCAGTAGCCGCTCTTCTGGATAAGGAAGTCCGCCAGCACGGACAGGCCGTTGCCGTCGTAGCCGCCCTGCACAGGGGACTGCAGGGAGTAGCTGAACTCGGTGGAGCGCAGGTACCTCTGGATGGCCATGGCCCGCGCATACGGCGAGTTGGCACCCGCCGTCACCGTGTTGGCCGTGCTGCGCACAACCTCCGGAACATTCGACGGTTCCCGGAGGAACTGCTCGGGGACACCGCGCACCGGCCCGGAAGCCCCCGCCAGCAGTGCTGCCGTGAGCTGGGGAGTCACGGACGAGACCACGTACTGCTGGTCGCGGGAATTTGTGTCCACCCCCTTGATGCTCAGCGTGGCAGGATCCCAGCTCCAGCGACCCGAGAGGCCGTTGACAGCTTCCGGCGCATACGGTGCCGGCAGGTAGGGGCTCGTGTACTGGCCGGTGTTGACGGCCGTAAGCACGCGGATCTCGGCCGGGGCGGCCTCATGCCCGGCCTCGATCCTGCCGGTTCCCGGTTGCCGGCTTGACTCCCGGTCATCGGGTGACCAGGAATCGCCGTCAAAGTTGTCCACCGTCACCGAGCGCAGGTACGGTGTCGTCGGCGCGTTCGTGGCGAAGGTGATCCGGCCCTCGCCGGAAGGGCTGCGCAGGCTGGTGCCCAGGCTGATCATCGGATTCAGGCCGGTGGCGCCGCCGAACGGGTTCAGCCGCGAGCCCTGCGGGAAGGTGCCCTGATCGAAACCCGGGATGACCAGCTGCAGCACCAGCGTGAGGGTCAGCGCCGCGACGGCAGTGACCGCGCCGCGCCGAAGCTGGCCGGGGTTGCGGGCGGTGTCGGCCAGGGTGCGGGTATCCGGCGTGTACCAATGGCTGCACCCGAGGATCAACAGGTACCCGACGGCGGCGCCCACGAACCCCAGCACCCCCACGCTTTGTGGCTTGACCATGGCCGGCACCACGAGGATTGCCAGGATCCCCATCCCGCTCGTGGCCGGCAGCGCCAGCGGGAACGCCAGGGCATCGATCAGGATCACCAGCAGCCCGAGGACCGCGCAGATCAGCATGACGATTCCGGCGTTGGGGGCCACCGGGGTGCTCTCGGCCAGGACCGTCTCGCTGGCCCGCCGGAGGAACTTCCCCAGGTAGTTCATGGTCTCCGGGGACGGGATGAACCCCGCAATGCTGTGCTGCCGGAAGAAAATGAAGGTCACGGCCACGATCAGCGTCAACAGGCCGCCGGCAGTCACCAGCCAGGGCCGGGCACGCAGGGACCGGAGCACCGCGAGGGAGAACGCAACGGAGAGGACCGTACTGAATACCGGGGAGTACCAGGCCCACCCACGCAGAACGCCGTTGAATCCGAGGGCCGCGCCCGCGACGGCCACCGCGACGGCGGCCGCCATCACCCAGGGCTGGGCGCCGCGTGTGTCCGGCCGGGACGCTGCGCCGGAGGGCAGGACTGTCGGTTCTTCCGTGCCGGCCGTGCCTGTGCCGGATCCGTGGCTGCGCTGCGGGGCGAGCGTCATGGCCGGCCTCCCACGCCGCGGCGGACGTCAGCCGCGGCGGACATCGCCGTATCTGCCCGGTCGAAGGCCGCCCAGGCGTCAGGCAGCGAGCTCTGGGCGGATACCGCCAGGGCCCGCCATCCGCCCCGCCGCAGCGCCTCCAGCACCTCGGGCATTTCGCCGGAATCCGGTGCATGGTCCGTGACCAGCAGCGCGAAGGCGTTCGCGCCGAACCCGGCGGCCGGGGACAGCGCCCGGGCCTCGGCCGGGGTCAGGCCGCCCAGGACTGCCAGGACCGGTCCCCGCAGCCGGTGGGCGGAGAGTTTGTCCATCAGGGTGTCGTCGAAGGCCTGCGGGGCATTCCCGGTGCCAGCCGCGGCCCCGGAACGGAATCCGCGCGGCGCGGAGGATCCGGTATTGGTTCCCGCCGCGGCCTCCTGCGGGCGGGCCTGGGGGCGGGGCGCCGTGCGGTCACGGTGCGGGTGGGTGTGGAGCGGGCCGGAAAGCTCGATGGCGGCCAGGCTTTCGGCGATGGACTGCAGCCCGGCCGTTCCGGTGTATTCCTCGGCTTCCGGGTCGGGAGCGGACGGCGAATTCCGGAAGGCGGGCGCACCGGCGGTGTCCAGGAACCGCAGCGAGTAGTTGCGTTCCGCGAGGTGCGCCCCGATCGACATCGCCGCCGTGACAGCCCATTCGAAGGCATCAGAGGTCAGCAGGTCATGGCCGTCCCCCTCCCCGCTCCCCGGGTGGCCGCCCGAGGAATGGGGACTGTGGCCGAACACGCCGTGGGGGTAGGCCGAGAGCCGCTGGTCCAGGATGATGGTCGCCTCGGGGGTGGTGACGGATTCCTCCTGCCGCACCATGAGGGACCCGTGGCGGGCGGTCGCGGCCCAGTGCACCCGGCGCAGCGGATCCCCGTGGCGGTATTCGCGGGTCATGACGTCGTCGTCGCTGGGGTTGGCCCGGGCCCGCGTGGGTGTGACACCGTCGTGTCCGCGGGCACCGGCCAGCCCCGTCGCCGGGAGCTCGATGGCGGCGGGCGTCACGGTGAGGAGGTCGCCGTCGTCAATCGCGTGGCGGTGGAAGGAGAGCCCGAAGGGATCGCTGAATTCCGCCGTGACGGGCCCGATCAGGAACTGGCCGCGCCTGGCCGAGCGGAGGTGGTACTCATAGCGGCTGGTGCCGCCGGCGGCCGCACGGGCCGGGAACCGGAAGACGGGCGATTCGCCGAACCGGGCCGGCAGGTGTTCCTCCATGACCGCGTGGCCTGCACCGGCCCCGGTCCGTGCGACGGCCAGCCGCACCGTGGCACGCGCGGACGTTTCAACCGGCGACGGGCTGAATTCGCGGTAGACCCGGAACCTTGGCTTCAGGACCCGGGTTCCGGCCAGGGCCAGCACCGGCAGCACCAGCAGCAGGACGGCCAGTGCCAGCAGGTCCCGGCGCCCCATGATCTGCGCGGCCAGCAGCGACACTGCACCCGCGCCCAGCAGGCCCCAGCCGCGGCTGCTGAAGAAGTGCCCGGGAAACCGATCCCTCAACGCCACGGCGGATCCACTCCCTAGCGCGGATTGGGCAGTTTGGGCGACGGCGCGGCGGCCATGGCCGAGGCCTTCCGGGCCGGGCGGCCGGTTCCGTTGGGTGAGGCCGTCACGTCCGGGGTGACGGGAATCTTGGCGATAATGGCCCGGATGACGCTTTGCGGCGTCTCACCCGCGCTGGCCGCCTTGCGGTCGAGGATGATCCGGTGGGCGAGCACCGCTTCGGCGACGCTGACGACGTCGTCCGGCAGCACGAAGTCCCGGCCCTCCAGCGCTGCGGTGGCCTTCGCCGCACGCAGGAGCTGCAGCATGGACCGCGGACTGGCGCCGAGCCGGAGATATCCGCTTTCCCGCGTGGCCCGGCCCACGGCCACCGTGTACTCCTTGATGGACCGGGACACGTACACCTGCTGCACCGTGGCAATCATGGCGGCCACTTCCGCCGCGGTGACCACTGCCGTCACGCGGGCCAGCGGAGAGGAGGCCTGGTGGGTTTCGAGCATCTCCATCTCGGACTCGCGGTCCGGGTAGCCCATGGAAATCCGGGCCATGAAGCGGTCCCGCTGCGCTTCCGGCAGCGGGTACGTGCCCTCCATTTCAATGGGGTTCTGCGTCGCCACCACCATGAAGGGCTCGTCCAACCGGTAGGACGTGCCGTCCACCGTGACCTGGTGCTCCTCCATGCACTCCAGCAGGGCCGACTGGGTCTTGGCCGAGGCGCGGTTGATTTCGTCCCCGATGACGATGTTGGCGAACACCGCGCCGTGCCGGAACTCGAAGGTCCGGGTCGCCTGGTTGTAGATGGACACGCCCGTGACGTCGGACGGGAGCAGGTCCGGGGTGAACTGGATCCGGCTGACGGAACAGTCGATGGTGCGGCCCAGCGTCTTGGCCAGGAGCGTCTTGCCCACCCCCGGGACGTCTTCCAGGAGCAGATGGCCTTGGGCGAGGAGGACGGTGAGCGCCAGTTTTGCTGCTTCGGCCTTGCCGTCGATGACCGTATTGATCGCCGTAAGGATCCGGGTGCTGGCTGAGTGGAAGGCGTCGGCGTCCATGGCCGGCAGTTCATGCCGCGGGGGCCGCTGTCCGGCTGGGTTTGGGTCCATGGAGGCGCGGCCCGGGAGGCTCTGTCCTTGGGGGAGGATGTCGTCTACGGAAGTGCGGTGGTAGTCCATCGGCAGCCTTTCAGCCCTGGTGGGTCCCGGATCTGGCCGCCCGCGGCGGCCGGGCCCCGCAGTGGCGTTCACCTGTTTCCTAACGGGGAAATTACAGAGTATTAACAGACTACTAACACAACTGCCGGCCCTGACAGAGAGTTCCGGGGAAATCTGGCCTCCGGTTAGGGTGGATGGATGCTCAATCCCCTCACCCCCGTTCCGTTCCGGTCCCCTGGCAACGACGGTACCGGACGCAGCGGGTATCCGCCCGCACCGGAACCGCTCCCCGTGCCGGTCATGGATAACCACACGCATCTGGACTTTCCCGACGCGGAACTCGAGGTGGGCGTCAAGGACGCCCTCGACGCCGCCGCCGCGGTGGGCGTCCAAGGTGCGGTCCAGGTGGGCTGCGACCTCGAATCGTCCCGCTTTACGGTCAATGCGGTCGACCTCGATTCGCGGCTCCTGGGCGCTGTTGCCCTCCACCCCAACGATGCCCCCGGCTACGCCCGGCGCGGCGGCCTGGAGGAGGCCCTGGCCGAGATTGAGGCGCTCGCCGCCCATCCGAGGATCCGGGCAATCGGGGAGACCGGCCTCGACTTCTTCCGGACCGAGGGGGAGGGGCTGGCCCACCAGCGCTATTCGTTCCGCCGCCATATCGACATCGCCAAACGGCTCGGACTGACGCTGCAAATCCACGACCGCGACGCCCATGACGACGTCGTCCAGGTCCTGCGCGAAGAGGGGGCCCCGGAGCGGGTGGTCTTCCACTGTTTCTCCGGCGGCGAGGCGCTCGCCCGGACCTGCAACGCGGAGGGCTGGTACATGTCTTTTGCCGGAACCGTGACATTCAAGAGCGCGACGGATCTGCGGGCAGCGCTGGCCATCGCGGAGCCGAGCCGGATCCTGGTCGAGACCGACGCGCCCTTCCTCACCCCGCACCCGCATCGCGGCCGCCCGAACGCGAGCTACATGGTGCCGTATACGGTGCGGGCCATGGCCCATGTGACTGGGGCGGAGCTGTCCGGGCTGTGCGCGCAGATCGCCGCAAATACGGTGCGGGCGTACGGATCCTGGGACTGAAACCGCCCTCATCCAGCCCCCCGGCATGGATACCGGGTATGCACGATTTCTTGGTTCCTTTATAACGCTTAGATTACAGTGGTCAACTATTAGCCGGGGTCGGGGAAGGCCTACGGATAATTTCACTCCAGCAGGGCGTGCATTGTGGCAAACAAACCACATGCGCGCTCTCGTTTTGGGTGAGGCAGTGCACGCATGTTCCGTGACGCTCCGGACGCAGTCTGGAGCCGCCGTTGGCGCGCTCGCGGAGGATGGCCACGTGCACTTTTCCCCGTGCCCGGAAGGTCCAAGAGATTCGGGCAATTGTGGTCAAGTTCTTCACATCGGACGGCAAGTTCAGCTTCGTCAAGGTTGGCACGCAGCTCGTGGTGCTGGTGGCACTGGTGCTGGGTCTCGTGGCCTTCGTCGGCAATAACAAGACGATCACACTCAACGTGGATGGCAAAGTCAGCTCCGTCCAGACCTTCGGCGGAACCGTCGGGGAAGTCGTCAAGAGTGCCAAGGTTGAACTGCAGCCATCTGACAGGGTGTCGCCTTCGGCGGACGCCCATGTGCAGGACGGGTCAGTCATCAACGTCAACCTCGCCAAGGCCGTCAAGGTCAGCCTGGACGGCGCCGAACGGACCATCTCCACCACCTCGCCCACCGTCGAAGGGCTCGTGACCGAACTCGGCGTGGCCAGCGCCTCGCAGGTCTCCGTGCCGAAGGACGCCCAGCTCGCCGTCTCCGGCTCCTTCGTCGCCATCTCGACGCCGAAAAAGGTAAGCCTCGTTGCGGACGGCAAGGCAGCGGCGACCACCACGACGGCGGCCACAGTGGCCAAGGTGCTCGAGGATGCCGGACTTAAGCTCGGGGCCAGCGATCGCGTCTCCCAGCCCGGGAACGCCCCCGTGGTCAACGACATGGTGATCAAGGTCTCCCGCGTCGACGTCAGCAAGACCGCCAAGACCACCGAGCCGGTCGCCTTCGAAACGCTCACCACCGAGAGCGCCGACATGTTCAAGGGGGAGAAGAAGGTCACCCAGGCCGGCGTCGCCGGCACCACCAGCAAGAACTTCAAGCTGGTCCTCGTGGACGGCCGCGAAGCCTCCCGGACCCTGGTGTCCGAGACCGTCACCGCCCAGCCGGTCACCGAAAAGGTGACTGTCGGCACCAAGGAAAAGCCCAAGCCCGCCGCCAACACCGGCGCATCCGCCCCCGCCATGATGAACCAGGGCATGTGGGACAAGATCGCCCAGTGCGAATCCGGCGGCAACTGGTCCATCAACTCCGGCAACGGCTACTACGGCGGCCTGCAGTTCGACGTCAGGACCTGGCTCGGCTCCGGCGGCGGCGCCTACGCCCCGAACGCCGCGGCGGCCACCAAGGCCCAGCAGATCGACATCGCCAACCGCGTCTACGCCCAGCGAGGCCTGCAGCCCTGGGGTTGCGGCTGGGCCGCCTCCAGCTAGCAGGCCAAGCCGGCGGCTGACCGCCCGCCGCTGAACCGCCCGACTCCCGCGGCTGCCGACCACAGCAGGGGAGAGCACAGGCCGGGTCCGGATTCCCTCCGGACCCGGCCTGCGGCGTACCGGCGCCGGGATAGGATACCTAGGTGACTGAACCGAGCCCCTCCGCCCCCGAAAGCCTGCCCGGAGCGGCGCCCGCACCGCTGATGGGTGCCTCCGATATCCGCCGGCTGGCAGAGGAAATCGGCGTGCGGCCCACGAAGACCCTCGGCCAGAACTTTGTCATCGACGGCAACACCATCCGGCGGATCGTGAACACCGCCGACATCCGGGCCGATGAGACCGTCCTGGAAGTCGGCCCCGGGCTCGGGTCCCTGACCCTTGGCCTGCTGGACGCCGCCCGCAGCGTGGTCGCCGTCGAAATCGATCCGGTCCTCGCCGGGCGGCTGCCGGCCACTGTGGGCACGTGGCGGCCGAACGCCGTCGGGAATTTCCACCTTGTCCTGGCCGACGCCATGCGGGTCACCGAGCTTCCCGTCGAGCCAACCGCGCTCGTGGCGAACCTTCCCTACAACGTGGCCGTTCCGGTGGTGCTGCACCTGCTGCAGCACTTCCCGAGCCTGCAGCACGGTCTGGTCATGGTCCAGGATGAAGTCGCCGACCGGCTCGCGGCCGGGCCCGGCTCCAAGACCTACGGCGTTCCATCAGTCAAGGCCGCCTGGTACAGCAGCATGCGCAAGGCCGGCGTGATCGGCATGAACGTCTTCTGGCCCGCGCCCAAGATCCATTCCGGGCTCGTCGCCTTCACGCGCCGGGAACCGCCCGTCACGACTGCCACCAGGGAGCAGGTCTTTGCCGTGATTGACGCCGCCTTCGCGCAGCGCCGCAAGACGCTCCGGGCCGCGCTGGCCGGCTGGGCCGGCAGTGCCGCCGAGGCCGAACGCTGCCTGCGGGCCGCCGGCGTGGACCCCACCGCACGCGGTGAAGTGATCGACATCGCGGCGTTCGCCAGGATCGCCGAAGCCCACGGGCAGCCGGACTCCTGAGCTCCTCCTCCGTTCCCCTGGGGGCCGGTGCGTGCTTGGAGCCCGGGCCGCGATGCCATAGCGTGGAGCCATGAACGCAGTGAGAGGGCGCTTTGCCGCGAGGACTGTCCGGGTGAAAGCTCCAGGCAAGGTTAACGTCTCACTGGACGTCGGACCGCTGCGGCCGGACGGCTACCACTCCGTGGCCAGCGTCTACCTTGCTGTCTCGCTCTACGAAGAAATTGCCGCCACCAGCACCGATACCGGCGAGATCACCGTCAGCATCAGCGATGCGAGCACCGTGGACCTCGATGGGGTGGACATTCCGCTCGATCACCGCAACCTGGCCTACAAGGCCGCAGCCATCATGGCCGACGTCTCGGAACACTCCACCGGTGTCCACTTGGAGATCACCAAACGGGTGCCCGTCGCTGGCGGCATGGGCGGCGGGTCGGCCGACGCCGCCGCCACCCTGCTGGCTTGCGACGCGTTGTGGAACAGCGGGCTCTCCCGCGATGAGCTGGCCCACCTGGCCGCCGAGCTCGGCGCCGATGTCCCCTTCGCGCTGCTGGGCGGCACCGCCGTCGGACTGGGCCTGGGCGATGAGCTCTCACCGGCGCTGGTCAAGGCCCAAACGGACTGGGTCCTGGTCACCGCGGACTTCGGCCTGCCCACCCCGGAGGTCTACCGCACCCTGGACCGCCTGCGCGCGGCCGAGGGCGTGGCGGTGGACGAACCCGACGCCGTCGACCCCGGCGTGCTCACCGCCCTGCGCAGCGGCGACGCCGACGCCCTGAGCCGCGTCCTGGTCAACGACCTCCAACGCGCCTCGATCGAACTGGCCCCGGGCCTGCGCGAGACCCTGGGCCGCGGCGAGGCCTGCGGCGCGATCGCAGGCATCGTCTCCGGCTCCGGGCCCACTGTCGCGTTCCTCGCGCACAGCCCCGCCGCGGCCGCCGGACTCGCCGAAGAGCTCCGCCACCACAGCCTCGACGCCTTGGCCGTGCACGGGCCGGTGCACGGGGCCCGCATCATCTCCGATACGCTCCTTTAGGAGCTTTTGACGCACCGCATCTCATGACTTCACGGCTTCACTTCACCGATACACCTAAGAAAGCAGTTCCCAGTGGCACACCTGCTCGGCGGCGAGAACCTCACGGTCTCGTATGCAACCCGTACCGTTCTCGATGGCATTACCCTCGGCCTTGAAGAGGGCGACCGGATCGGCATGGTGGGCCGCAACGGCGACGGCAAGTCAACCCTGATGCGGCTGCTGGCCATGCGCTCCACCCCGGACTCCGGCCGCGTGACCAAGCGCAGCGAGGTCAACATCGGCTACCTGGACCAGAGCGACGTGCTCGACGGCGACCTCACCGTCGGCGCCGCGATCGTGGGGGACCAGGCCGACTATGAGTGGGCCCGCAATCCCCAGATCCGCGAAGTCATGGGCGGGCTGGTGTCCGACGTCGACTGGCACGCCAACGTCCATGCGCTCTCCGGCGGGCAGAAGCGGCGTGTGGCGCTGGCCAAGCTGCTGATCGAGGACCACGACGTCATCATGCTCGACGAGCCGACCAACCACCTCGACGTCGAAGGCGTCGCGTGGCTGTCACGGCACCTGAAGACCCGCTGGCGGGCCAACCAGGGCGCCTTCCTCGTGGTTACCCACGACCGCTGGTTCCTCGACGAAGTCTGCACCAAGACCTGGGAAATCCACGACGGCATCATGGACCCGTTCGACGGCGGCTATGCCGCCTACGTCCTGGCCCGGGCGGAGCGCGACCGGTCCGCTTCCGTGATGGAAAGCAAGCGCCAGCAGCTGGTGAAGAAGGAGCTCGCCTGGCTCCGGCGCGGTGCCCCGGCCCGGACCGCCAAGCCAAAGTTCCGGATCGAGGCAGCCAACGCCCTGATCGCGGACGTCCCCGAGCCGCGCGACTCGACGGCGCTGAGCAAGATGGCCACCGCCCGGCTGGGCAAGGACGTCCTGGACCTCGAGCACGTCTCACTGGACTTCATCGGCGGCGAGGCCGGGCAGAAGCTCTTCGACAACATCACCCTGCGCCTCGCTCCCGGGGAGCGGCTGGGCCTCGTGGGCGTCAACGGCGCCGGCAAGACCACCCTGCTCAAACTCCTCAACGGCGAGATCCAGCCCACCTCCGGGAAGGTCAAGCGCGGCAAGACGGTGGTCACCGCGGTCCTGACCCAGGAGGTCAAGGAACTCGACGACGTCTCGGACCTGCGTGTGATCGAAGTGATCGAGCGGGAAAAGCGCTCCTTCAACGTCGGCGGCAAGGAATTCACCGCCGGACAGCTCGTGGAGCAGCTTGGCTTCACCAACGAGAAGCAGTGGACCCCGGTCAAGGACCTCTCCGGTGGCGAACGCCGGCGGCTGCAGCTCCTGCGCCTGCTCGTGGGGGAGCCGAACGTGCTGATGCTTGACGAGCCGACCAATGACCTCGACACCGATACCCTCGCCGCCGTCGAAGATGTGCTCGACGGCTGGCCCGGCACGCTCGTTGTGGTCAGCCACGACCGGTACCTGCTGGAGCGCGTCACGGACCACCAGATGGCGCTCCTTGGCGACGGCAAGATCCGCGCCCTGCCGCGCGGCGTGGACCAGTACCTCGAACTGCGCGAAGGGGCCCTGGCCGGCTCCACGATCACCGGCGGCGGGAATCCCGTCACGTCCGCCGGCGGGGGTTCCGCGCCCGCCGCCAGCGGCCCTTCCGAGGCCGAAAAGCGCGACGCCCGCAAGGCCAAGAACCGGATCGACCGCCAGCTGGGCAAACTCAAGCAGCAGGAAGACAAGATCCACGCCCAGATGACGGCCGGTGCCGGGGACGCCAGCAAATTCGACGAGCTCGCCGGGCTCAACGCGAAACTCCAGGAACTGGCCGGGGAACGCGAAGCCCTCGAACTCGAGTGGCTTGAGGCCCTGGAAGTGCTGGGGGAGTAGCCTCCTGCCCTCCCCGGGACATGCCCAGTGTGTGCACCCACCGCTGGACATGTCCCTCGTAGCCCCCAAAACCCACAGGACATGTCCCGCCGCGTAGACCAACACTGGACATGTCCATTGCAGGGCCTAGATCCCTCAGGACATGTCCCTCGGCGCGGCCAGGGATGGGCATATTGGCAGTATGTCCAGTGCTGGGGACCAACGCTGGGCATGTCCCGCTTAGAGGACAGGTCTCGGCGCGCCCAGGAAGACACGTTCCGCGGAGTGCGTGAATCCTGCAGGACATGTCCCGCCGCGTAGACCAACACTGGACCTGTCCATTGCAGGGCCTAGATCCCTCAGGACATGTCCCTCGGCGCGGCCAGGGATGGGCATATTGGCAGTATGTCCATTGCTGGGGACCAACACTGGGCATGTCCCGCGGAGTGCAGGGATCTTGCAGGACCTGTATCTTCGCGCAGACCAAGAATGGGCATGTCCCGTGGCACCGGCCGCACCGCCCTCCCGCACACCTACCGGCCGCGCCGCCCGGCCGCACCGCCCTCCCGCACCTGCCGGCCGCCCTTCCGCGGCCCTGAGTCGCACGAGCATCAACCTTCGTGGCAGAATTGATTCTCGTGCCACAGGTCAAGCCTGTGCACGGTCCGCTCTGGTGTAATGGCAGCACCCCGGCCTTTGGAGCCGTGGAGTATAGGTTCGAGTCCTATGGGCGGAACTTGGCGAGACACACTGCGCAACCAAGCAAGGAGAGCCAATACGTGAGCCCCGAGAATACTGGCCCAGCCGCCGTGATCGTCCTAGCTGCAGGGGCCGGTACCCGGATGAAATCCCGTACCCCCAAAATTCTCCACGAGATCGGCGGCCGCTCCCTGGTCGGCCACGCGCTCCAGGCGGCCCGCAGTATCAACCCCCGTGAGCTGGCCCTCGTAGTCCGGCACGAACGCGACCTCGTGGCCGCCCACGTCGCCGCCCTCGATCCGCAGGCCCAGATTGTGGACCAGGACGATGTACCCGGCACCGGCCGCGCGGTCGAAGCGGCACTGGAAGCGCTCGACACGCTCGACCCCCAGGGGCCGCTGGGCGGAACGGTCGTGGTCACGTACGGCGACGTCCCGCTGCTCACCGGCGGCCTGCTCGCCGAGCTCGTCGCCGCCCACGAGGCCGAGGGCAACGCCGTCACCGTCCTCACCGCCGTGCTCGACGACGCCACCGGCTACGGACGCATCCTCCGCGCAGAAGACGGAACCGTCACGGGAATCCGCGAACACAAGGACGCCACCAGCGCCGAACGCGAAATCCGTGAGGTCAACTCCGGCATCTACGCCTTCGACGCCGCCGTGCTGCGCGACGCGCTGGTCCACGTCACCACGGACAACGCCCAGGGCGAAAAGTACCTCACCGATGTCCTGGCCCTGGCCCGCGCCGCGGGCGGCCGCGTCGCCGCCGTCGTCACCGAAGACCGCTGGCAGGTGGAGGGCGCCAACGACCGCGTCCAGCTCTCGGCGCTCGGCGCTGAACTGAACCGCCGCACCCTCGAAGCCTGGATGCGCGCCGGCGTGACCGTCGTGGATCCCGCCACGACGTGGATCGACGCCACGGTGACGCTCGACGAGGACGTCCGCCTCCTGCCCAACACCCAGCTGCACGGCAGCACCACGGTGGCGCGCGACGCCGTCGTCGGCCCGGACACCACGCTGACCGACGTCACGGTGGGAACCGGCGCCACGGTGATCCGCACCCACGGCTCCGGCTCCACGATCGGGGCGCGCGCCAGCGTGGGCCCCTTCACCTACCTGCGCCCGGGCACCTTCCTGGGCGAGACCGGCAAGATCGGCGCGTTCTACGAAACCAAGAACGTCACGATCGGCCGCGGCTCGAAGCTGTCCCACCTCGGCTACGCCGGGGACGCGGAAATCGGCGAGGACACCAACATCGGCTGCGGCAACATCACCGCCAATTACGACGGCGAGAAGAAGCACCGTACGGTGATCGGCTCGGGTGTGCGCACCGGTTCGAACACCGTGTTCGTGGCCCCGGTGCGCGTGGGCGACGGCGCCTACAGCGGCGCCGGCGCGATCATCCGCCAGGACGTCCCGGCCGGCGCCCTCGCCGTCACCCTGGCCAAGCAGCGGAACTCCGAAGGCTGGGTTGCGGCCAACCGCCCCGGTTCCGTCTCCGCCGCCCTGGCCGAGTCCGCCCTGGCCGAGTCCGCCCTGGCCGAGTCCGCCAGTGCCGGATCAGGCCTGGCCCAATCCGCCGCCGCGGTCGATACAGTCGCCGCGGGCGCCGCCCCAACATCCTCCACTACTCCGGCACCGACAGAAGAGGGCTAGCAATCATGAGCGAAATTACGGCACACGGCGAGAAGAAGCTGGTGCTGGCCGCGGGGCGCGCGCACCCTGAGCTGGCGAAGGAGATCGCGAAGGAGCTCGGCACCGAACTGCTGCCCCTGGACGCCTACGACTTCGCCAACGGCGAGATCTATGTGCGGGCCGGCGAGAGCGTCCGAGGCACCGACGCCTTCGTGATCCAGGCCCACCCGGCCCCGTTGAACAACTGGCTCATGGAACAGCTGATCATGATCGATTCGCTCAAGCGGGCCTCCGCCAAGCGCATCACTGTCGTGTCCCCGTTCTACCCCTACGCCCGGCAGGACAAGAAGGGCCGCGGCCGCGAGCCGATCTCGGCACGCCTCGTCGCCGACCTGTACAAGACCGCCGGCGCCGACCGCATCATGAGCGTGGACCTGCACACGTCCCAGATCCAGGGCTTCTTCGACGGCCCCGTGGACCACCTGATGGCCATTCCGCTCCTGGCCGACTACATCCGCACCCGGGTTGGCTCGGACAAGGTCACGGTCGTCTCGCCGGACACCGGCCGCGTCCGCGTGGCCGAGCAGTGGGCCGAGCGCCTCGGCGGCGCGCCGCTGGCGTTCGTGCACAAGAGCCGGGACCTCACCGTGCCCAACCAGGCCGTCTCCAAGACGGTCGTGGGCCAGATTGAAGGCCGCACCTGCGTCCTGATCGACGACATGATCGATACCGGCGGAACCATTTCCGGCGCCGTCCAGGTGCTCAAGAACGCCGGCGCCAAGGATGTCATCATCGCCGCGACCCACGCCGTGTTCTCCGATCCGGCGGCCCGCCGGCTGTCCGAGTCCGGGGCCCGCGAAGTTGTGGTCACCAACACGCTGCCGATCACCGCGGACAAGCGCTTCCCGCAGCTGACCGTGCTGTCCATCGCGCCGCTGATCGCCCGCGCCATTCGTGAAGTGTTCGACGACGGTTCCGTCACCAGCCTTTTCGACGGCCAGGCCTGAGCCGGCCGGCGGAGGGCCCGGTTTCAGAAACCGGTCCCTCCGCTGGTAGCCTTGTACCGAAACCTTGGCGAGGGAGCGCGCCGGCATTCCGTATTGAATTCCGTTTTGATGGGAAATTAATCGGAATCCGGACTGCTGGTCTCCGTGATCGACTGGGTCTGAATCTCCTTCTGAAGGGCAGCCGCACGGCAGCCCGGCGTTGAAGGTCGTAAACAGACCTCCGCCCTTGCTGAACACCGTTTAGTCCCACAGCTTGAAATCCCACGAGGAGATAACCATGTCTGAGCAGAAGCTCGCAGCAGAAGTCCGCACCGAATTCGGCAAGGGCTTCGCCCGCCGCGCCCGCATGGCCAACCTGATCCCGGCCGTCATCTACGGCCACGGCGCCGAGCCGATCCACATCACCCTGCCGGCGAAGGCCACCACCCTGGCCGTCCGCACCGCCAACGCCCTGCTGACCCTGGACATCGACGGCGAGCAGCACCTGGCCCTCGTCAAGGACATCCAGCGCAACCCGATCAAGCAGATCATCGAGCACCTCGACCTGCTGACCGTCCGCACCGGCGAGAAGGTCACCGTTGACGTGCCCGTTCACCTCAGCGGCGAACTGGCTCCGGGCAACGTCCACAACCTGGAAATGACGGTCGTTTCCGTCGAGGCCGAGGCAACCCACCTGCCGACCGCCATCGAGGTCAGCATCGAAGGCCGCAGCGCCGGCGAGCACATCCACGCTTCCGACCTCGTCCTGCCGAAGGGCTCCACCCTGCTGGCCGACCCCGAAGCACTCGTCGTCAACATCTCCGAGGCCACCGAAAACGTCGAAGAGGGCGAAGAGGGCGAAGCCGCTGCCTCGTCAGCCGAAGCAGCAGCCGAGTAATTCCGGCGAGTTTACCGGCGGCCGGGTCCCTCAGGGGCCCGGCCGCCGTCGTCTCCGGTGCCGTATCCCGCGCTGGCCCCGCCCCGCTCGCGGCGCCCCACTGACCCCGCCCCACCGACCGCGTCCCACCGAAGGACTGATCCATGACCGACACCTGGCTGATCGTAGGCCTTGGCAACCCCGGATCCGAGTACAGCCACAACCGGCACAACGTCGGCCAGATGGTCCTGGACGAACTCGCCTCGCGCGTCGGCGGCGGCTTCAAGTCGCACAAATCGCGTGCCCAGGTCCTCGAAGGGCGCCTGGGCATCGGCGGGCCCCGGATCGTGCTGGCCAAGCCGCTGTCCTACATGAACGTCTCCGGCGGCCCGGTGTCTGCCCTGGCCCAGTTCTACGGGATCGATCCGGACCATGTCATTGCCGTCCATGACGAGATCGACATCCCCTTCGACACCGTGCGGCTCAAGATCGGCGGCGGCGAAGGCGGCCACAACGGACTGCGCGACATCTCCAAGGCCCTGGCCACCAAGGACTACCTGCGTGTGCGGGTGGGCGTCGGGCGTCCGCCCGGACGGATGGAGACCGCGGACTTTGTCCTGCGTGACTTTTCCGCGCCGGAGAAGAAGGAACTGCCCTTCCTCATCGACTCAGCCGCCGACGCCGTCGAAGTTCTGGTCCGGGACGGCCTCACCGCCGCCCAGCAAAAGTTCCACCCCGCCAAGGCGACGTAGCGCCTCTCGGACCTCAGCGCAGGCAAAATAGCACGCGGTCAAAATGCCCCGACGGCGGGCCGGCCCGGGCCCCCGGCAGGCGCCGGACGACTAAGTTGCATGCGGATTACGGGTTTCCTTTCCAAGCTTTCCGCATTCCGGCTATGATCTGTCTACTCTCATGTCGGGGGATAGGGATACGCTACTTCTAAGTGGGCAGTCCGGGGTTGCTGTCTGCAAAGCGGTACGAAGGAAACTACATGTCGAGGGATTCGCTGGGCTGGGGGAATGTTTCCACTACATTGGCACCCGCCGAAGAAGAACATGCTGCCGGCCAGGTCGCGAGACACGGCTGGTCCGGTTTGGCGCGGAACGCTGATGCGGAGCGTGTCCGCCAGGAACTGCTTGCCCACGACCGGATGGGCGTCGTCATCACCGGCGACCGCGGTGTGGGCAAGACGCTTGTCGGCAGGACTGCCCTCGCGGGCTTCGGGCCCGAGGTGTACACCATCCAGCTCCGCAGTTCAGGGCCGGGTTCGGCAACGCCGTACGGCTGCCTCGCCTTCACCCTTGCGCGGCTCCCGCAGAGTTCCCTGGGCTCGCCGACAGCCATCCTGCACGGCATTACCTCGCTGATACGCGACGACGCCGCCGGCCGCCAGTGCGTGATCCTGCTGGACAACGCCGGCGCCCTCGACGAACTCAGCACCGGGGTCCTGCTCAACCTGCTGCAGACCCGGACCGCCCGGTTGATCGCAACTGCCCAGCGCACAACCGACCTTCCGCCCGACTTCTACTGGCTCATCACCTCGGGCCAGCTTGCCGAGGTCCGGCTCGCCAACCTGACCGAGCTCGAGACCCTGGAGGTGCTGCAGTCAGCCTTGGGCCATCGGGTCTCGACCGCCCTGGCAAGCCAGTTGCACCAGCTGGTAGGCGGCAGCCCCACGCTCCTGCAGGCCGTCGTCTCCGAACAAATCGAACGCGGAAACCTTGTCCTGTCCGGATCCGTGTGGACACTGCTCGATGAGGTTGTGCTGGATGGCCGGACGGCGCTGGAGGATATTGTCCGGGCCAGGTATGCCAGGGAAACACCCGAGGCCCGGGAAGTCATCGACGTCCTCTCCTGCGCCCGGACCCTGCCCCTGTCCCGGCTCGCCAGGATGTACAGCCCCGGTGTTATTGCCGACATGGAAGAGGCCGGCCAGATCGTGGTCGACCGCGCGGACCGGCACCTCGTCACGCTGGGCGACCGCTACCTCGGCGACATTGTCCGCAATTGGCTCAGCGTGGAGCGCCGGCTGGAGCTCCGGGACAAGGTCCCCGGGCACCAGGAACACGAGCTGGACGAGCTGACCGTGGAAGACCTGCTGGCCTACGCGGCGTGGACCCACGACTGCCACGCCCAGCTGGCACCCGCCCATGCCGTGGCGGCTGCCAGTGCCGCCGTCAAGCTCTTCGACCCGAAATTTGCCCTCAAATGCGCCGGCAGCCTCTCTCCCTCGGACCCTGAGTGGGCCGAAGGACAGCTGCAGAAATCGGCCGCCTACCTCCAACTCGGCCTGCCGCTGCAGGCCATGTCCGCGCTGGACGACGTCTCCGAGCGGCAGGTCAACGACCTCGCGGCCGAGAACTTTGCCGAATTCATCGCGGCCAAGGCTGACTGCATGGCCTGGCTGGACGACCGCTCCAGCCAGGTCCCCGAACTGCTCCAGCAGGCCAGGGTCCGGCTCCAGGACCTGAGCCTGGACGAGCCGTCCCCCGCCCCTGCGGCGTTGGCCCGGGCCGGGCTTTGCCTGGATCTGTGCGAGTTCAACTATTTCTCCTTCATCGGGGATTTCGAGCCCATGATGGAGCGGCTTGCCACCGCGGCCACCACGGACGTCCCGGGGCCCGATCCCGTGCACCGGCTCAGGTCGGCCATCATCCTGATGGAGGCCTGGTCCATGACCGGTCACGAACTCGATGCCCGCGCACTTATGCGGGAAATCGGTGGGCAGCTGGGCGAGTGGTCCAACGTGCCGCGCATCCGCGAAAACTTCGCGTGGCGCTCTTTCAACGTGCTGCTCCTCTCGGGCCTGTGGCGCCAGGCCATCGACATGCTCAAGGACGCGAGCGGCCGGGCCGGGCACGGGCTGCATTCCGGCAGCGCCGCAACAGACCTCGCCGTCGGGCTCGCCTATGTCTATGCCGGCCGCGGTTACATGGCCCTGGATCCGTTGCTGGCCGCGATCGCCCAGCTGGAGGTCCGGGCGAGCCTGCAGTCCCTGCGCCAGGCTTACGCCGCCACGGCTTTTGCCTACGCCCAGACCGGCAACTCGGTCCAGGCCACGGTCTACCTGGACCGGGCCCGCTCGGCTGACGGCCCGGCCCGCTTCACGGTTGGCAGTTCCACCGAGTTCTGCATGGATATGGCGTCGCGGTGGCTCGGTGACCCCGAGGCCAAGGACCGGCTGATACGGTCCGCGGAGGAACATTTCCGGAAGGGCCGCTACACGCTGGCCGGCATCTGCATGCTCGGGGCCACCGTGAACGGAACCGTCAAGGATTTTCTTTTCATGGAGGAAATCGCCGGGTTGCGGCAGGGACCGCTTGCCGAGCTGTCCCGGACGGTCGCCGTCGGCAGCCGGAAGAAGGACGCCGCGATCATGCTCGAAGCGGCCGAGCAGGCCGCGGGCCTCGAACTGGACGCCGTCCAGGCCCGGTGCGCCGCGCTCGCATTCGACTTCGCGAAGGGCGCCGGGCTGACCGCCAGCGCCAACGCCGCCTACAGCATGCTTGAGAGCCTCTCGGAGTCCGTACCGGCGCTGCCCGTCATGCCGCGCAACAAGGGCCCGCTGCTGACGGACCGGGAGCGGCAAATCGCCACCCTGGCCGGGAACGGGGTCTCCAACAAGGACATCGCCCTGGAAGTGGGCATTTCCGTCAGGACTGTGGAGGGCCACCTGTACCAGGTGTTCACGAAGCTCGGCGTTTCTTCGCGAAGTGATCTGCTTGGACTCATCTAAGGGGCCGGCGGGAACTCCCGGCACGGTGCCGAACCGCGCCTTGACCGGGAGGTCGGAAGATCTGATGTCAGCAGTGGAAGCCCTCCGGGGCGGCAGCCATGTGGCCGTGTTCGTCCTCGGCGACAGCGGGATGGGCAAATCACGGCTCATCGATGCCGTTGTCGGGGAGCTGGGCCCGGAAGTGACGCCGGTGCCGATCCACGGCAGCGCGTCGCTGACCAAGGTGCCCTACGGTGTCCTCGGTCCCTTCATCGTCGGACTGCCGGTCCAGGAAGCAACATCGCAGCTGGCCGTGTTGAGGACGCTGTGGGCGCATCTGGAGGAGCAGAAGCGGGCCACCCAGAAGCCCCTCCTGCTGGTCGTCGACGACGCGCACGATCTCGACGAGGCGACGGCCGGAATCCTTGCGGAGCTGGCGGCGGCCGGCTGGGCGAAACTGCTCGTGGGCGCGGCAGCCCGGCCCGGACTGCCGGAACCGCTCCTGCAGCTCTGGTTTGAAGGGATCGCCGAACGGCACGACCTCCGCCCGCTCACCCTCGCGCAGACCACAGAGATGCTGGAGGGCGAGCTCGGTTCGCAAGTGCTGCCAAACGTCGCCGAGATCCTCTGGGAGGCTTCCGGCGGCAACCCGATGCTCCTCAACGGGCTCCTGGACGATGCCAAGAACGACGGGACGCTGCTGCGGCGCAACGGTGTCTGGTTGTTCACCCGGCACCTGAACAGCCACGGCGACCGGCTGACCGACGTCGTGCGCCGCCAGCTGCTGATGCGCTCGCCGGAAGAACGGCAGGCGCTGAACCTGGTGGCGCTGGCCGAACCCGTGTCCCGGGAACTGATCGAGTCTGTGGCCGGCGAAGAGGCCGTGGGATCGCTGATCGACAGCGAACTGATCCGGGTCACGGACACCGGGTCGGGTGAGCTGCGGCTGTGGCATACCGTGTACGGCGACACGCTGCGGAACCTGATTTCGCCGGCCAGGAGCCTACAGCTTCGGCAGAGCCTGCTGCGCAAGATGGACAGCGAGCCGACGTCGGCCGAGGGACTGTTGCGGCATGTGAGCTGGTCGATCGAATGCGGCGCGGAGGTCGAGGACCGGCAGCTCCTGAGGGCCGCCGTGCTGGCAAGCCGGCTTTACGAGGACGAGCTCGCCCGTAAGGCTGCAGTCCTTGTCAAGGATCCGGAACTGAAGATGGCGGCCCGCGCCGTGATAGCACGGACCCGCTACAACGCCTCTGACTACGTGGCGGCCCGGGATATCCTCGACGCCGATTTCGGCCAGGGAAACAGCATCCCCGGGCTCCTGACCGGATCCCTCCTGTGGGCCGCAGCGATGTCAGCGCTGGGCCACACGCCGGCAGAGATCATGAAGCGGGCACAGGCGCTCCGACGCGCGGCCGAACGCCTCGCAGCCGCCCGGCCGGACGACGCCGAAGCCATTCACCGTGCCACGGAAGAGCGGCTGGAGACCATGGAAGCCATGGTCCTGGCGCTGGCAGGCGAGTACGCGGCCGCTCCGGCCGCGGCGGCGTCCGCCGAGGACGCGGCTGCCGGCACCCCGCCCTCGAACACCCTCGTACAGGCGTTCCGGCTCTGCCTCGACGCGGAGCGGCTCCTGGCCGGCGGCAAGGGACTGAGCGCCCTCGCCGCGATGACCCGGGCCATGGAGGCCGCCGGGGCCGATCATGATGAGCTCTACTTCCTCACCGACTTCCTCGTGGTCCGGTCCGCAGCCGCCGCAATCCACTCCGGCGACTGGCAGGGGGCGGAAAGCCTCCTGACCGGCTTCGTCGCCGGTTCCGGGCCCAACTTGATTTCCTTCGGCGGGGGAGTGCACGCGGCTCACGGCATCATCCTGCTCTACCAGGGCAAGGCTGCCCAGGCCCTGAACACGCTGAGTGCCGCGCTCGAAGCGCTGCGGTTGACCGACCCTCAGCAGCTTTTCGCGCTCACGGCGGCCATGGCCTTCGCGGCAGCCGCCGAAGTCGGTGCCCAGACGAAGGCAGAGCTTCTCCTCGCCGACTTCGAGGCAGCCCCCGCGGCCTTGCCAAGGTACATGCGCTCGCTGGCCGCGATGGCCGTGGTCTATGGAAAAGCCCGGCTCGGGAACTACCCCGGTGCCATCGCGGAACTGAAGCGGCTCGGCCGCCCGTACCCGGAGGTGGACACCGCCGGCCTTGAGCTCGACTCGCTGGCCTTTTGCCTGGCCCTGGGGGACACGGACTCCGCGCCGAGGCTGCTCGAACTCCGGGCCGGGCTTGAGGGCCCAAGGCCCGCCGCGATCTGCGCCTACGCCGCAGCCATCAGCACGGACAACGCCGCCGACCTCCTTGAGGCCGCGAAAACCTGTGAGACGGCGGAGCTGTGGGCCTTTGCCGCCCTTGCCTACGACGCCGCGGCGCATGTCTACCGGGCCTCGGGCGACACCCTCAGGGAGCGCATGGCCAACTCCCAGCGGAAGCGGTGCCTGGACCGGGCCGACGACCTTCCCGGTGACGAAGCGGCCAAGAGCGATGACTCACTCGGCATACTGACCCGCCGCGAGCGCGACATTGTGGCGCTTGCGGTACGCGGCCTCACCGACCGGCAGATTGCCGCGGAGCTGCAGGTGTCCGTGCGCACGGTTGAGGGCCATCTCTATCGCAGCTACGCCAAGCTCAACGTCAAGGGCCGTGAACAGCTTCCCGGCATCGGCGGGCACTAGCGGCAGGCAAAGGGAGAGGGCCCTTGGGGCCGTATCCGGAGCGACGGCGGCCCCTGGCGGGCCGTAGTTCCCGTGTCCGGGCCGCTACGGTCGCCGGACACGTGCAGCGGGATTGCGACTACTTGGTTTGGGCCTTGCGGCGGGGCCGGTCCAACTGAGTACAGCTACGTAGAGCGGGCCGAATACTCGCTGCGTAATCGAGTACTACTTACGCATCCGGAAAATACGCGTAGTCCCTACCGTTGAGGTATCACCGCTCACACTTTGATTGCGAAGGTCTCTCATATGTTCCAGCAAGACGCCGGCTTGCCTGCGGGCAGCGGCCAGACAGAAGTAGTTTTTCCGGCGCAAAGAAGCGGTTACGGCCGCAGTAAGGACAGACCCTTCACCCGCCAGGAAGTCGTTGCCGACATCGTCGGGACCCTGACGTCGGGTTCCGGCTGCGGCATAGTACTCGTGGGCGACCACGGGGCCGGCAAGTCCTTTATCGCCCAGCGTGCCCTTGAGCAACTCGGCGACGAGTACCTGGTAGTCCAGGTCAGGGGCAGCTCAATATCCTCCAAGCTCCCCTACGGGGCCCTGAGCGTCCTGCTCAACGACCTCGACGCCTCCCACCTCGAGCACCCGCTGATGGTGCTGCGCGGACTGACCCAGCTGCTCCACACCAAATCCGAGGGCCGGCAAATCGTCCTCTTCGTGGACAACGCCCACGACCTCGACGAGCTCTCCAGCATGATGGTGGCCCAGTTGAGCGCCGGGTCCCATGTCACGTTGCTGGCGGCGTGCGTGGACATGCCCCACATCGGCGGCGACATCATGGGCCTGTGGAAGGATGACCTGCTCCGACGGGTGGACCTCGGACCGTTCGACTTCGAAGAGACGGCATCAACGTTGCACCACGAATACGGCGGCCGGTTCTCCCTCACCGCCGCCCGGGCGCTCTGGAGCGCGAGCGGTGGCAACCCCTTGTTCCTCCATTCCCTGGCCCGGGAGCAGATCAAGCTGGGCACAGTCGTCCGCCAGGACGGTGTATGGTTCCTGGGCAACGGCCCCATCGCCTTGACCGGAGAGATCCGGGACGTCGTGAAGGCACGACTCAACCGGCTCGGCAACGGCCAGCGCGACGTCTTTGAACTGCTGGCACTCGCCGGGGCGGTCCCGCTGCAGACCCTCATGCTCATCGCCAACCCGCAGGATATGGACGCGCTCCAGGAACGGGCCCTGATCCGGGTCACCCATGACCACCCGCCGATGGTCAGCGTCGCCAACCCGGTCACCGCCGGCATTGTCGCTAACGTGGTCCCGCCCGGGCGCAGCGCCGAACTCCGCCGCCGGCTCACGGCCGTGCTCCAGGAGTCGGACACGGTCGACACGGGCGGTTCGGCCGGTGTCGCCTGGGCTCTGGACTGCGGGGAAGAGGTGAGCACCGGGGTGGCCCTGGCGGCCGCCCGCGCCGCGAACGGTGCATCCGACCACGCCGCCGCCTTGCGATTTGTCCAGGAGGTCGAAGGAAGCGAACCGGCCGCCCTGATCGCCATCGAAACAGCAAATGCCCACATCTCGGTGAACAACGAGGAGTCCGCGCGCCGGGTGCTGGAGGCACTCGATGACGAAGCGTGCGCGAAGCTTCCCCTGAGCGAGTGGACCGCCTTGCAGCTCCTGCGCGTGGAACTGGACAAACGCAGCACCGCGCCGGGCGCCGATCCCGAGGCGCGGATACAGGAGTTCGCAGAGCGGCTGGCTGCCGAGCCCGCGGCGCAGAGTTCACTTGTAGTTGCGGCCCGGGAGCGGCTGCGGCTGGCCGAGGCCGGGCTCGCCGCCTTCCGTGGCCGCTACGCCGAAGTCCTGGCCATAACAGACGGCGTGGACGAGGGGGACCTGGGCAGCGAACCAAGGATTTTGACCGCCAGTGTGCGCAGCGAGGCCCTGGCCGTCACCGGCAACGTGGTGCGGGCGCTGGCCCTGGGCCAGCAGATCCTGGCGGCCACAGCCAACGTGCGTCTCACGGACCATGCGGTTCGTGAGATCAGGGGCAGGTTCCTGCTCCTCCTGTTGCTTTCGGGCAAGTTCAAGGAAACGTCCGTCTATCTCGAGGAGACGTACAGCGGCGGAGAGCCCCAGACCAGGCTGGGAGGGATGTTCGAGATAGGGCACGGCGTCATGGACCTGCATGCCGGACACCTCGACGACGCCTTGTCCCGGCTTCAGGCAGGCCGCTGGCAGCTTCGGGCGCAGGACCCCGACGCTTTGGGTGGCCTGGCCGCGGCCGTGTGCGCCTATGCCGCCGCGCTCCAGGGCGAAGAGGAAGTGGCCGGCCTGCTACTTGGCGATCTTGCCCAGGTCCGGCGGCCTGCGGCCTGGCTGGTGGAACGGCTCACACGTTATTTCGAACTGTCGGCCCAGGCCGAGCTCGGTCAGAGGGCAATGTCCATCCGCGCACTCGCGGCCGAGGCGGGCAACGACATCGAAACTTCAGCACTGGCTCCCGCGCTCCTGTTCCAGTCCGCCGCCGCCCGGTTGGGGGACCGCCAGGCGGGCCAGAAGCTCGGCAGCCTGAGCGGGAGGGTGACCGGACAATTCGCGGCCCTGTGCTCGCGGCTGGCCGAAGGCATGCGGGAGGCTGACAGCGAACAGTTGCTGGGGGCATCCAAGGACGCTGAAGCATTCGGCAACACCGTGTTCGCCAGGGACGCGGTGCGGAAAGCCGTCGGCTGCGCGAACGACGCCGGCAACCGGATCGCGCTGCGGATCGCCCAGCGGGCGCAGCAGTCCCTCGATGACAAGTTCGGCAGTCCGAAGAACGGTCTGCGTTCACTCACAACCTCAACCCTGACGGCGAGGGAATGTGAAGTGGCGGTCCGGGCCGCTGCCGGTACGTCCAACCGCAAGATCGCGGAACAGATGCACGTTTCGGTCCGCACTGTGGAGGGACACCTCTATCAGGTGTATTCGAAGCTGCACGTCGCCAGCCGATCGGAACTCAAAGATGTCATCTCGACTCCGGCAGACAGCGCCCGGCTCGGCTGACCCCGGCAGGCTGCAGGCGGCATCCCGGGCGGCTATTCAAGACGGGCAGAAGCTGGCAGGAAGAACCGGCGATGGAAAGCCTGGCTGAGACCTCAGCGCTGATCGAGCGCTCGGCGCTGGTCAAGGACCTGGTGCGTTGCCTGCGTGACGACACCCGTTCAGGTGCGCTCATCATCGGCGGCGCGGGCGCGGGCAAGACCGCCGTCGTCAAAGCCGCCATCCGCGAACTCGAGCCCCACCGCCGCCTGATTCGGCTGACCGCCACCCCGGCCCTGGCCAGCGTTCCTTTCGGTGCCCTGGCGCCGTACTTGTCCCGGCTTCCTGACCGGGAACTCGACTCCAACGCCGCCGTCGTAGAAGCGATGGCGGGCAGCCTGAAATCCGAGGCGGACCGCCCTCTGTTTGTGGTCGACGACGCGCATTGCCTCGACCATGGAACCGTCCGGCAGTTGGCGCAGGCGGCGGCGACTGGCGCCGCGGGAATCCTCGTGGCCTGCCGTCCCGGGCCGATGATTCCGGAAGAGTTCCTCGCGCTCTGGGACGACGGGATTATCGCCAAGTTCGACCTTTACCCGCTGAGCCGGACCGGAACACACCAATTGTGCGAGCAGGTCCTGCGGGCCGACGTATCTCCGTGGGTCAGTGCGTTGTTCCATAAGGCGGCCGACGGCAATCCGCTCATGCTGATGTCCCTGATCCAGCATGCCCGTGCCAGCGGCGCTTTGGGCCTCCGGCACGGCGTGTGGTTCCTACTGGCCAACCCCGACATGGCCCAAGTGCCGGCCGCCGACGTTGTGGACCGGCAGTTGCGCTCCATGACACCGGAGGAAAAGACCGCAGCGACGATCGTCGCCCTGGCAGGACCCCTATCCCTGGCCCAGATTCTGCGGATCAGCGGTCCCAAGGCCGTCGATGCCCTGGACACGGCGGGCATCATCGCTGTCTCCAAGGGGCAGGACCGGTTGGTGCGGCCCGCCAGCCCGATCCTTGGCGAGATCATCCGCCACCGGGTCCCGGCCGGCCGCAGTTCGGCCCTGCGTTCGAGTGTGTTGTCGCTTCCGTCGGCGCGGGCCGCGGCGCCGGGAGCGGCCCTCAACCGGCTGCGCTGGTCCATGGACTGCGGCGTAGAGATCCCTCCGCTCCAGCTCCTGCAAGCCGCTGTCGCCGCGAACACGGACTTGGACCCTGCGACCGCGGCCCGGGCGGCTGGCGCCATCCGGGACGCCCGGTTCCTCCCCGAGGCCAGGATCCAGTTGGCCTATTCGCATTTCATTGCCGGGCACACCGAGGCCGCTGTCGCGTGTCTCGAGGCCGCGTGGCCGGTGCCCTCCGGACGGCCGTCCTACCTGGCTGCCCTGCTCGCAGCCCGGCTCGGGTCTGCGACGCCGGCCCGGCAAGAGCATGCCGACGCCGTCACACAACGCCCAGGCTTGGTGTTGCCCATGGAACCAGGGCTCCTGGAATCGCGGGCACGGGATTCGCTGTCTGCGGAAATCGCAGCTTGCACCGGCGGTCCCGGACACGCTCCGGCAGGACGGCCGTCGGACGGGACAGCCGCTGGGGGACTGGCCACAGAGCTTTTGAGTCGCCCGTGGGATGGCAGGTTCACGGCAGTGGGAACCGTGCTGCGCGAACTCATCGACGCGGCCGGCGCCTATCCCGAAATCCGGGTACCGGCAGTTTCCCTCCTCGCCGAACTTTTGACCGCCCAAGGCCAACTCCGGGCAGGGCTGCGTTTGGACGGCGAGGCATGGGGCGGGGCCCGAAACGCGAGTCTGGAGCTCCCCCTGGTCTACGAGGACCTCGTGGTGCGCCATTGCTTGAACCTGATCTCGGCCGGCGACTGGGACCGGCTCGGAAATGTCCTGGACGATTACGCGGCCCGTGAGCCTGGACGGCTGCTGTACAGCGGCGGCATGCTGCACCTCATGCGGGGATATTCGCGGTTGCGGCAGGGCAGGATGCGTGAAAGCCTGGCCGAACTGCGGCTGGGTGTGGAGGAACTGACTATCGCCGACCCGTTGGGCCTGTTGCCGTTTGCGCGCGCCGTCGCGGCCTATGCCGCAGGCGCCGTCGGTCGCCACCATGAGGCCCGCCAGCATGTGCTGGCCTACCGGCTTTCGGTGTACCGGGAGCCGAAAACCCTTCACCTGCTGGCAGAGGCGTACTGCCGGGCGGCTGAACCCGGAGAGGGGCCCGGAGGGAGCGGTGCCGGGGCGTTGGCGCGGCTGGCGGACGAGGCCCTGCACGAGAGCCTGCGGGGCGTTGAAACCGATATCAGGCGGCTCGCGCTCCGCGGCGGTGACACCTCGGGCGCCGAGGCCCTCGCCCTCAGCAGCGGAGCGGTCGACGGCCCCGAGGCCCGGCTGGTGGAGTCCTACGCGCGAGCGGTGTCGGCGTCCGATGCGTCCGACCTCATTGGCATCAGCGACGACGCGCTCAATGCAGGGCACGGGCTCCTTGCCCTTGAAGCCGCCCAGCAGGCGGAGCGTATCCTGGCAGACGACCCGGAGCGGTGGAGGCTTACCGCGGTCCAGCGCCGGGTCCATCACCGCCTCGTGGAGGCCGGAATGTCCGCGCAATTAGAGGTCGTCCGCAGCGATCACGGCGCCCCGTTGACTGCCCGTGAGACCGAAGTCCTGGAACTGGTGTCGGGCGGGGCCACGAACGCCGAGATCGCCACCGCGCTCTGCGTGTCCCTACGGACCGTGGAGGGGCACTTGTCCCGGATCTTCGCCAAGCTCGGCGTTGGCCGGCGGGCGGACCTCCTGGACCTCGGCCCCCTGCACTCCTGACCGGACCGGGCACGACATGAATTGGCTATTGCTGCGTACAGCACGGGTGGCCGCGGGAGCAGCGGGAGTAGCTCCAAGTAGTGCCAAGGCGAGTAGGGCGTCAGAAGTCGGGTAAACGCTACTCGTGTGCAGAGCCGGTCCGGGCGATTGACTTAACCCAGTCCCACGAACAGTTCCAACCCGAACAGCTCACAACCCCAACAGTTCCAACCCGAACAGCTCCAACCCGAACAGCTCACAAAGGTCTCAAAATGAGGAACTTGAGGGCGGTTATCAACCGCAAGCATCGACCGAGGAAAGTGTGGTCTCGAATTCCTTGCTTGCGGATGCAGCCACTGCCACCATTAGAGGTGATCGGGCCGTAATCTTTTCCACCAACTCCTTCATTGGAACCGTGCGGTGCCCCAACAGGCAGCCACACGCCAAGGTCGGAGCCGGCGGCGTCAGAGCCTTCTGAGACCGAGGCTCTCCCCCCAGCCGCCGCCGGCTCCCTTAATCGGTCTGAACGCGGGTCCGCGCCATCGAGAAGCGCGAACCTGGCAGGTGCGCCGTCGGAGATCGCCGCAGGGGGTAGCGGCGTGTGACGACGCCTTGTGGGCATTCCCTAGCCGGTCCCGGCAATAAGCGCCGCCACGTCGGGCAAGCCACCCGCCACCGCAGTGCGGGCCGGCTCGTACCCGCAGTGAGCGCCGGGAGGCCACCCGCGGCGCCGGCACGTCGGGCAAGCCCCCGCCACCGCAGTGCGGGCCGGCCAGAGGTTCCGGCGCCGCCGTTGGATGTCACCCCCACCGAGTTCCGCGGTGTGCGGGTCCGCGCGGTGGCCGCGCAGGAGCGCTGCTGGAACGTGGGATAATTAGGCTTAATCTGTGTGACGTATTTTCCGCGCTGGCTGCCAGGCCGGCGCGGTGTACGCCGCAGCGAACGCCGATCCAGGAGTCTCCGCCATGGTTGCCACCCCAGCCCACCTCCGCCGCTCTGCCGCCGCGCTCGGAAACGAGGAGGTCCTGAGGATCCGCAACGACTTCCCGATCCTGCAGCAGCACGTCAACGGCAGGCCGCTCGTTTACCTGGACTCCGGTGCCACCTCGCAGAACCCGCTCAGCGTGCTCGCGGCCGAGCAGGAATTCTATGAGCAGCGGAACTCCGCGGTCCACCGCGGGGCACACCACCTCGCCGTCGAGGCCACCGAGGCGTTCGAAAACGCCCGGGAAACGGTGGCGGACTTTGTCGGGGCGGAGTGGGATGAGCTGATCTGGACCTCCAACGCCACGGAGGGCCTGAACCTGCTCACGTACTCCTTCCTCAACGCGTCCCTGCCGGGCGCCGGACCCGAAGCGGCCCGGTTCGCCCTGGCCCCGGGCGACGAGCTCGTCGTCACGGAGATGGAGCACCACGCCAACCTGATCCCCTGGCAGGAGCTGGCGGCCCGGACCGGCGCCGTCGTGAAGTTCATCCCGATCGACGACGCCGGCGCCCTGGACCTGGAGGCCGCCGCCGGCATCATCGGCCCGCGCACCCGCGTCCTGGCGTTCACGCACGCGTCAAACGTGCTCGGCACCATCAACCCGGTGGCCGCCCTGGTGGCCCTGGCCCGGTCCGCCGGGGCCCTCGTGGTGCTCGACGCCTGCCAGTCCGCGCCGCACCTGCCCCTGGACGTCAAGGCGCTCGACGTCGACTTCGCGGTGTTCTCCGGCCACAAGATGCTCGCCCCCACCGGCATCGGCGCCCTCTATGGCCGCTCGGAGCTGCTCAACGCGATGCCGCCGTTCCTGACCGGCGGCTCCATGATCACCACCGTCACGATGGAACGGGCGGGTTTCCTGCCCAGCCCGCAACGCTTCGAGGCCGGCACCCAGCGCATCTCGCAGGCGGTGGCTCTCGCCGCGGCGGTAAACTACCTCAGCGAAACCGGGATGGACCGCATCCACGCCTGGGAAGCCGAACTGGGCCAGCGCCTCGTGCGCGGCTTGGAATCCATCCCAGGGATCCGGGTGCTGGGTCCCGCGGCCGGGCAGGAACGGATTGGCCTGGCGGCATTCGACGTCGCGGGCGTCCACGCGCACGACGTCGGCCAGTTCCTGGACAGCCGCGGCATCGCCGTGCGGGTCGGCCACCACTGTGCCCAGCCCCTGCACCGCCGGCTCGGGCTGACGGCGACGACGCGCGCCAGCACGTACCTTTACAACACCACGGACGATGTGGACGCGTTCCTGAACGCGGCCGCCGATGTCCGTGCCTACTTCCAAGCCTAGGACGGACATCTATGAGTCTTGACCAGCTTTACCAGCAGATCATCCTCGAACACGCCAAGGCCCGGCACGGCAGCGGCCTGGCCGCCGCGGACGCACCCAAGGAGGCCAGCTCCGGCCAGTCGCACCAGCTGAATCCGACCTGCGGCGACGAAATCACGGTCCGGGTGTCCGTGGCCGGCGGGAAGGTCAGTGAGCTGCGCTGGGACGGCGACGGCTGCTCAATCTCGATGGCCTCGGCGTCCGTGCTGACGGACCTCGCCGAGGGCATGACCGTCGCGGAACTCCGTACCGTCATCGACAGCTTCCGCGAGGTGCTGCGCTCGCGCGGCAAGGTGCCGGCCGACCCCGAGGTGCTCGGCGACGCCGCGGCGTTCGAGGGCGTGTCCCGCTACGCTGCCCGGGTCAAATGCGCCATGCTCTCCTGGGTGGCCGCGGAGGACGCCCTCGGCCAGGCGCTGACGGCCTGACGGCAACACGTCAGGGGCGGCCCAGGCCCTTGTAGGTCCACCCGGCGGCCCGCCACTTGGCAGGGTCCAGGACGTTGCGGCCATCCAGGATGCGCGGCGCGGACACGAGCGCTTTGGCCGCGTGCGGATCCAGCTCCCGGTACACCTGCCACTCGGTCAGCAGCAGCACGGCATTGGCCCGGTGCAGCGCCGTCTCAAGGTCCGGTTCCAGCTGGAGTTCGGGGAACCGCTTGGCGGCGTTGGGCAGGGCTTGGGGATCGGTGACCGTCACCACTGCGCCCTGCAATTGCAGCTGCGCGGCGGCGCTCAACGCGGGGGAGTCCCGGACGTCGTCGCTTTCGGGCTTGAACGCCGCACCCAGGACGGCGACCCGCTGGCCCAGCAGGGACCCGCCGCACAGTTCGCGCGTCAGCTCCACCACCCGGGTCCGGCGCCGCATGTTGATTGCATCCACTTCCCGCAGGAATGTCAGGGCCTGGTCCGCCCCCAGCTCGCCGGCGCGGGCCATGAAGGCACGGATGTCCTTGGGCAAGCACCCGCCGCCGAATCCGATGCCTGCGTTCAGGAACTTCCGCCCGATCCGCTCGTCGAGCCCGATCGCATCAGCCAGCCGGGTGACGTCAGCGCCGCTGGCTTCGCAGACCTCGGCCATGGCGTTGATGAAGGAGATCTTGGTCGCGAGGAACGAGTTGGCTGCCGTCTTCACCAGTTCCGCCGTGGCGTAGTCCGTCACCAACCGGGGTGTCCCGCCTGCGAGGGGCGTCTCGTAGACCCTGTCGAGGACGGCCACCGCGGGATGGTCTTCGCTGCCGTCCGGTGTGCCGTAGACAAAGCGATTCGGGTTCAGGGTGTCCGTCACGGCATGGCCTTCGCGCAGGAACTCGGGATTCCAGACCAGCGAGGCGCCGGGCTCCGCGTCCGCCAGCACCTCGGCCAGCCCCGCGGCGGTTCCCACAGGTACCGTGGATTTCCCGGCGACGACGTCGCCGGGGGAGACGTACTCAGCGAGCGAGGCGACGGCGGCGTCGACGAAGCGCAGGTCGGCGCCGTTTTCGCCGCGCTTCTGCGGCGTTCCGACGCAGATGAAGTGGACCTCGGCGCCGCGGGCGGCCGCCATGTCGGTGGTGAACCGCAACCGGCCCGACTCCTCAAGTTGGGACAGCAGGTCGTCGAGCACGGGTTCGTAAAAGGGGGCGTGGCCTGCTGAAAGCTGGGCCACCTTGTGTTCGTCGACGTCGATTCCGACAACGTCGTGACCCAGCTTTGCCATGCAGGCAGCATGTACCGCGCCCAGGTAACCGCAACCAATGACCGAGATCCGCATAGTTCCGATTTCCTCCCGTCGGGCCCTGTTCACAGGGTACGTGGTGGACGTCGGGATCGAACAGCCTCTCGGCGTACCATGAACAGCCTGGCCGCCAGCGCGCCGGCCATGGCGCCGATCGTGTTTGCGGCGACGTCGGCAGCGGAGGGAAAGCGCGCCGGCAGGAATGCCATTTGGCCAAGTTCGATCACGACGGAGAGCATGAACCCGGCGACGGCACCGCCCCACCAGTGCCGCAGGCCCAGGATGATGGCGACCAGGGCTCCCAGCGGAGCAAACAGGACCACGTTCGAGGAAAATTCCACGACGCCGTAGTCGAACCAGGGAGGGACGCCCCAGCGGTGCAGTTGCCGGAGCCACCGATTGAGGTTGTTGGCCGCGCCCCGGTCAACGGGCACCGGCCAGAAGGCAATCAGGCCGAGGACCGGAACACACGCGCACAGGCCCCAGATGGCGACGCGGCGGGGTAGCAACTGGCGTCCCCTTTCAGCGGTGCACCTTTTTGCTGATTCTAGCGGCCGGCACGCCACGAAAGCAGGAAACCGGCACACCGGCGGGCATATGACCGCCGGTGTGCCGGTTGCTAGCTGAGCAGCCCGGCCACGCCTATCGCCGCCGTCGCGGCCCCCAGCAGCATGGAGATGCTGACCAGGACCACATGGACGGTAAGGAAGCGTGTGGCCTTGCCGTTGGCATCGCGTGCACGCGGATCCTTCATGACCCGGCGCAGGAACTGCGGCCAGACAACCAGGGACCAGACGCCGGCGACGATCAGGACGACGGCGAGGACCGCGGGCAGTTCCACTGGGTCAGTGGCTTTCGAGCCAGGCCTGGGCCTGCTGGGACTGCAGGTTCAGGGCCTTGCCGACCATCGGTTCTGCGGCGTCGGCGATCTTGCCGCCGAGGAACGGCACCGAGGAGGTCACGTCGCCCTCGAGCTCGATCCGGGTGCTGCCGCCGTCGGACACGAGACGCTGGACAGCGTTCACGTCCAGCGGTGCGCCGGAGACCTTCAGGGAGATCGTGCTCTGCCGGGAACCGTCGGCGGTGGGGGCCTCCCAGGCCTCCAGCTGCGTCACCTTCAGGCTTGCGCCGACAAATTTCCGGGCGATGTCGGGCATCCGGGTGGTGGGGATGGTCCGCACGGTGGTGGTGCTGAAAGCGCCGGCGGGGTCTCCGTCGATGGCGAAGGATTCCAGGGTGCCGCCAACGAGTTCGCTCGTGTGGCGCAGGAAGTCTTCATTGACGAAAACCGCGGTAACGCGGTCAACGCTGTGCGGAACGGTGGTGGATGCACTCAGGGCCATAGGGGGTCCTCCGTGATGTGGAAGTGGACGTTTCGGGCTCCAACATCCTACGTCGTGTGCCCGGCTGGCTCCGATTCGAGGTTTTCCAGATCCCGGGCGGCGGCGGTGATATTCCGTGACATGGCGGGAAAAATGATGCTGTGGAAAGGGAGCACTGCGAGCCAGTAGAGGCGGCCGCTGAGGCCCTTGGGGAAGAAAATGGCGCGCTGGCGGTAGCGGCTGCCCGTCCCCTCCGGCTCCACGGAAAGTTCGAGCCAGGCCCGGCCCGGGGCCCGCATTTCGGCCCGCAGCCGCAGCAGCCGGCCCCGGTCGATCCTCTCGACCCGCCACCAGTCCACCACCTCGCCCTCGGCCAGCAGGTGCGGGTGCCGGCGGCCCCGCAGCAGCCCCGCCCCGCCCGTGAGCTTGTCCAGCCAGCCGCGCACCTGCCAGGCGAGCGGCAGGGAGTACCAGCCGTTCCGGCCGCCGATTCCTTCGATGACGGTCCAGACATACTTGGGGTCCACATCGCTTTGGAAGCTGCGTTCGTCCACGTACACGGCGTGGCCGGACCAGTCCGGGTCGCTCGGCAGGGGATCGGCGTCGACGCCGGCGCTGGCCCACGTGGTCTCCACCTGGCCGTCGCGTTCCTTGCCCAGGGCGAGGGCCACGGCCCGCCGGTAGGGGGTCAGGCCGCCCTCCGGCGCAGGGATGTACGCATCGATGTCGTGCTCGGCGGCGATGGCGTCGTGCTGGAGCGATTCGACGAGCGGCAGGGACATGGAAAGCGGGATCGGGGTGGTCAGCGCCACCCACAGGCCGGCCAGTTTGGGGGCGGGCACCGGCAGCGCCAGCACCACCCGGTGCGGCAGGCCGGCCTCGGCGGCGTATTCCTGCATCATTCCGGCGTAGCTGAGCACCTGGCGGCAGCCGATGTCGAAGGTCCGGTTGATGGTTCCTTCCAGCGACGCCGCGGCCACGAGGTAGTACAGGACGTCGCGGACGGCGATCGCCTCGATCTTGTTGCGCACCCAGCTCGGGGCCGGCATCAGCGGGAGCGTCTCGGACAGATGCCGGATCATTTCGAACGACGCCGAGCCTGAGCCGATCACGACGCCGGCCTGGAAGACCACTGCGTCCACCGGGCTGTCCAGGAAGACCTTCCCCACCGCCTCGCGGGAGCGCATGTGGGTGGACAGTTCGGCGCCGGCCGGGTGCAGGCCGCCGAGGTAGACGATCCGGTCCACCCCGGCGGCGGCCGCGGCCCGGGCAGCCGTCCCGGCCATCGCCTTTTCCTTGGCCTCGAAGCCGGCCCCGGCCGCCATGGAATGGACCAGGTAGTACAGGACGTCGACGCCGTCGAGCGCCGCCTGCAGGGCGTCGCCGTCGTCGAGGCTGCTGTGGATCACCTCGACGTCGTCCAGCCACGGCACGCCGGCGATCTTGGCCGGGGTGCGGACCACGACTTTGACCCTGTGTCCGGCTTCCAGGAGCCGGGGGACGAGCCGGCCGCCGATGTAGCCGGTGGCCCCGGTGACGAGCACGGTCTTCGGGGATGCGGCCTTTGCGGTGGTTGCCTGCGGGGCTGGAGCAGGAGTTCCAGCGGGTTCAGGGGTTGCGGTTGTGCCGTTCATGGTGACTCCTTGTCAGCCAGCGGTTGGCGGGTGGCCTACCAAGCCATTCGGTGCGGGGACGGCGTTGGATGGGGCCGGCGTTGGATGGGCCCGCGCTCCTCCAGCCAGCCTAGCCCCGTCGGCGGTGCCCCGGGCAGGTCACGTGGACAGGCCTCTTCGGCCGGGCCCGTCGGCGGGCCCCGGGGCTCCGCGGTAGGCTTGGAGGGCCCGGGATTCTCACGAATTTCGGCTATTCGTGTTGCCTGCACCCCGTGATCCCATCAGGAGCAACAGCTATGAGCCTCAACGGCCCCTCTCTCACCGGTTTGCGCCGTGTCCTCGCCGAAGACCGGAACTACGCCCGGATCCAGGCCGAGGCCGCCCGCGGGTTCGCCGCCCGCAGCGAGGATTACCAGATCAGCGCCCCGGCCGGAATGCGGTCCACGCTGCTCGCGGAAATGGCGGACGGACTCGCGACCCTGGCGGGGAACGAAGCTGGCCCTGCCGAAGCCGGCCCTGCCGAACCCGGCTCTGCCGGGGCGGGCCGGGGAGTGCCCGTGGTCCTGGCCGTCACCGCGACCGGCCGCGAGGCCGAGGACCTGACCGAGGCCCTGCGCGCCTTCCTGCCGGCCGACGCCGTCGCGGAGTTCCCCAGCTGGGAGACGCTGCCGCATGAGCGGCTCTCCCCGCGCTCGGACACCGTGGGCCGTCGGCTGTCCGTGCTGCGGCGGCTCGCGCACCCCGAATCGTCCACTGCCGGTGCGTTGCGCGTGGTGGTGGCCCCCGTCCGCGCCGTCGTGCAGCCGATCGTCGCGGGCCTGGGCGAACTGGTGCCGGTGACCCTGAAAGTCGGACAGGAGGCACCCTTCAGCGGTGTCGTCAAGAGCCTTGCCGACGCCGCCTACGCCCGGGTGGACATGGTGACCCGCCGTGGCGAGTTCGCCGTCCGCGGCGGCATGCTGGACGTCTTCCCGCCCACCGAGGACCACCCCATCCGGGTCGAGTTCTTTGGTGACGAGGTGGACCAGATGCGCTGGTTCGCCGTCGCCGACCAGCGCTCGCTGACCGCGCCCGGCCTGCACCATCCCACCGAACTCCACGCCCCGCCGTGCCGCGAAATCCTGATCACGCCCTCCGTCATGTCCCGCGCCGCCACCCTGAAGTCCCAACTCCCGGCCGCCGCGGACATGCTGGAGAAGATCGCCGGCGGCATCGCCGTCGAGGGCATGGAATCGCTGGCCCCCGTGCTGGTGGACGCCATGGTGCCGTTCCTGGACCAGCTCCCGGCGGGTTCCATCGCGGTGGTGATCGAGCCGGAGAAGGTCCGCACCCGGGCCCACGACCTCGCCGCCACGAACGAGGAATTCCTCGAGGCTGCCTGGTCCACGGCGTCCGACGGCGGGACGGCGCCGCTCGACCTGACGTCCGCGGCCTCCGTTGCCCTGCACTCGGCCAGCTTCCGTTCGCTGACCGATACCCGCACCGCCGCCCTCGAGCACGGCGTCTCCTGGTGGTCCATCACATCGCTGGCCAGCGACGAAGAGCTGCTGCCCGACGTCGACGTCCTGAACCTGCACGCCCGGGAACCCCGCGGCTACCAGGGCGACGTGGCGGAAATGATGGACTTCATCGGCTCCCGCGTCCGGGACCAGTGGCGGATCGTCGTGGTCACCGAGGGCCCCGGCCCGGCGCAGCGCCTCGCCGAACTCTTCCACGACAACGACATCCCGTGCGCGCGGGTGGACACGCTCGAGGCGGATCCGCAGGCCGGGCTGATCGAGGTGACCACCGCCGCCGTCGGCCGCGGCTTTGTCCTGGATCCGCTCAAGCTGGCGCTGCTGACCGAGGCTGACCTGCTGGGCCGGACCTCGGCCGGGTCCACGAAGGACATGCGCCGGATGCCGTCCAAGCGGCGGAATGCCGTGGATCCGCTGCAGCTGGTGGCCGGGGACTCCGTGGTGCATGAACAGCACGGCATCGGCCGGTTCGTGGAGCTGATCCAGCGCAAGGTTGCCGGTGGCGGCGAGGGCGTGCGCGAATACCTGGTCCTGGAATATGCCCCGTCCAAGCGCGGAGCCCCGGGCGACCGGCTGTTCGTGCCCACCGACCAGCTGGACCAGGTCACCCGGTACGTGGGCGGCGACACTCCGGCGCTGAGCAAGATGGGCGGCGCGGACTGGGCGAGCACCAAGTCCAAGGCGCGCAAGGCGGTCAAGGAGATCGCCGGGGAGCTGATCCGGCTGTACTCGGCCCGGATGGCTTCCCGCGGCTACGCCTTCGGCCCGGACACCCCGTGGCAGCGGGAACTGGAGGAGGCCTTCCCGTACGTGGAGACCCCGGACCAGCTGACCACCATCAACGAGGTCAAGGCCGACATGGAGCGGGAGATCCCCATGGACCGGCTGATCTCCGGCGACGTCGGCTACGGCAAGACCGAGATTGCGGTCCGGGCCGCGTTCAAGGCGGTCCAGGACGGCAAGCAGGTCGCCGTGCTGGTGCCCACCACGCTGCTCGCCCAGCAGCACTACGAGACGTTCACCGAACGGTTTTCCGGCTTCCCCCTCGTCGTCAAGCCGCTGTCCCGCTTCCAGACCGGCAAGGAGGCCAAGGAAACCGCCGACGGCGTCAAGAGCGGTTCCGTGGACGTCGTGATCGGCACGCACCGGCTGCTGTCCAAGGACTTCGGCTTCAAGGACCTTGGCCTGGTGATCGTGGACGAGGAGCAGCGCTTCGGCGTCGAACACAAGGAGGCGCTGAAGAAGATGCGCACCAACGTCGACGTCCTGGCCATGAGCGCCACCCCGATTCCGCGCACGCTGGAAATGTCCCTGACCGGCATTCGCGAAACGTCCACCCTGGCCACCCCGCCGGAGGAACGGCACCCCGTGCTGACATACGTGGGCCCGTACACGGACAAGCAGACTTCCGCCGCGATCCGCCGTGAGCTGATGCGCGAAGGCCAGGTGTTCTTCGTCCACAACCGGGTGTCCACGATCGACCGCACCGCGGCGAAGATCCGCGAACTGGTCCCGGAGGCCCGGGTGGAGGTGGCGCACGGGCAGATGTCCGAGAGCCGGCTGGAACAGATCATCGTGGACTTCTGGGAAAAACGCTTCGACGTCCTGGTCTGCACCACGATCATCGAGACCGGCCTGGACATCTCCAACGCCAACACCCTGATCGTGGACGGCGCGGACAAGTACGGCCTCTCCCAGCTGCACCAGCTGCGCGGACGTGTGGGCCGCGGCCGTGAACGCGCCTATGCCTACTTCCTCTACCCCTCGGAAAAGCCGCTCGGCGAGGTGGCGCTGGAACGGCTCAAGGCCGTCGCGACCCATAACGAGCTCGGCGCCGGCATGCAGCTGGCCATGAAGGACCTGGAAATCCGCGGCGCCGGCAACCTGCTCGGCGGCGAGCAG
The DNA here is from genome assembly GCF_000374925.1 of Arthrobacter sp. 131MFCol6.1. Taxonomy (GTDB): domain Bacteria; phylum Actinomycetota; class Actinomycetes; order Actinomycetales; family Micrococcaceae; genus Arthrobacter. Next base: position 33,938 of record NZ_KB895546.1, on the reverse strand, counting down.
TCCGGCCACATCCAGGGCGTCGGCTTCGACCTCTATATCCGGCTGGTCGGCGAGGCCGTGGCCGAATATCGGGGCGAGGCCGAGGAGAAGGCCGCCGAAATGAAGATCGAGCTGCCGGTCAACGCGCACCTGCCGCACGACTACGTGCCGGGCGAACGGCTGCGCCTGGAGGCCTACCGCAAGCTCGCCAGCGCCATCACCTACGAGGCGATCGAGGAGGTCCTCGCGGAGCTCGTGGACCGCTACGGCGAACTGCCGCTGCCGGCCACCAACCTGATTGACGTCGCCCGGTTCCGGGTGGGCGCCCGCGAGGCCGGGTTGTCCGACGTCGCGCTGCAGGGCAACTTCATCAAGTTCTCCCCGGCGCAGCTGCCCGAGTCCAAGCTCATGCGCCTGACCCGGATGTACCCCGGCGCGCAGGCGAAGCCTGCCCTGGACGCCGTGCTCGTCCCGAAGCCCAAGACCGCCAGGATCGGCGGCCGGGACCTGCAGGACGCCGAGATCCTGGAGTGGGCCAACGGCGTGATCCGCAACATCTTCTCCGACGCCCCTGTCTCTGCCACGCCGGCGGTGAAATAAAAGAATGATGGGAGGACATCACGCCGCGTCGGGAGCCGCGGCGTGGGTAGCCATTGCCTCGACCGGCCCGTATGCGCTCGGCTGGTACCCCCTGGATCCCACCGGAATCGTGATCGGCGCCATGGCGACGGCGGGGACCGCGCTGGTCTGCGACTGGGACCACCGCGCCAGCACAGTGGCGCACGCGCTGCCGCCGCTGTCCAACCTGGTGGCGCGCGGCATTGAGAACGCCAGCGGGGGCCACCGGCAGGGCACGCATTCGGTGCTGGGCGCGGCGTTCTTCGTGCTGCTGGCCACGATCGCCGGGCAGTGGCAGGTGCAGACCCAGTGGGGGCTGCTGTCCGTGGGGGCTGGCCTGCTGTGCATGTTCATGATCAACATCGCCGCGAAGGCACTGAAACTCTTCCCGAAATTCGGCTGGATCAGCAACTGGATCGTCGGGCTGCTCATGGCCGGACTCGTGACGTGGTTCGCGCCGCACCAGTGGACCTGGCTGCCGGTTTCGATGCTCACCGGGGTGCTGGTGCACATTGTGGGGGACATGATCACCACCGGGGGAGTGCCGCTGCTCTGGCCATTGGTGATCAAGCCGCCGAAGGTCCTGCGCAAACTGCCGCTGCTGAAGAACATCTGGAGGGCCAACGGGGCGTTCTCCATCCCGCTGCTGGGCCGGGCGGGATCGCGGCGGGAATGGTTCGTCCTGATCCCGGTGAGCGGCTACGCCATGGTGGGGATGTTTGGCGCCGGCCTGGCGGTGGCCAAAGCGCACTTCCCCGCGGCCCTGGCGCTCGGCACGGGACTGGTCAAGGGCCTGTTCGCGCTGGTGCCCGGCTAGAACTGCAGCCGGTTAAATGACTGAAGCTCCGGATGATCCGGAGCTTCAGTCATTTAAGCGGAAGGAGTGGCTAGTTTTCGCCGGCCGAATCCGAGCGGCCCAGCAGGGTCTGCGGGATCCAGAACGCTGCGGCGAAGAGGACCAGGCAGACAGCCATCGGCCAGGTGTTGTCCAGCGTCAGGAAGGACAGCGAGTAGATCGCACCGAGGAACAGGACCATCATCGCGGCAAAGATGACGATGGTCGAGCCGAGGCTGTTTTCGGTCTGCGGGGTGGTGTTGCTGGACATTCGTTCCTCCTCGGCCCCGGGGGGCTCAAAAACTGTGGGCGGTGCCGGCACGGTCAGTACGCGGACGAACCCTGTTCACCCTTGACGATCGCGATACCGGAGCTGGCGCCAATACGTGTTGCACCTGCAGCAATCATAGCCTGAGCATCGGCCAGGGAACGCACGCCGCCGGAGGCCTTGACACCCAGGTCCGGGCCGACGGTGCGGCGCATGAGAGCGACGTCGTCGGCCGTGGCCCCGCCGCCGTTGAAGCCCGTGGAGGTCTTCACGAAGTCCGCCCCGGCTTCCACCGCGGCCTCGCAGGCGAGCACCTTCTGGTCATCGCCCAGCAGCGCCGTTTCGATGATGACTTTCAGGATGGCTCCGCCCTCGTGCACGGCGGCCGCGACGGCGGCAATGTCATCCACCAGCGCGCCCTTGTCGTTGGCACGGGCCGCGGCGATGTTGATGACCATGTCCACTTCTTCGGCACCGTCCAGGACCGCGCCGCGGGCCTCGAAGGCCTTGACGTCGCTCGGCGTGGCGCCCAGCGGGAATCCCACCACGGAGCAGGTCAGGACGCCGGAGCCCTTGAGCGCTTTCTTGACGGTCTTGACCCAGACCGGGTTCACGCAGACCGACTTGAAGTGGTACTCCGCCGCCTCGGCGCAGACCTTGAGGATCTCCGCCTCGCTGGCCTCCGGCTTGAGCAGGGTGTGGTCGATGTAGGAGGCGATGTTGGGCGTCCCCCCGGTGGCGGCTTCTTGGCTCATGGTGGTCCCTTTCGTGGCGGGCCTGGGACGCGGCGGTCCCTTCCCGGGCCTTGTGGGCCTGCGGGCCCTGGCGGCGCCGCGTGGTGCGCGGCTTATCAGGGAACCATCTTGCCATAGGAATGTGCCCGGCGGATGCCCCGGCCGGGCCTCTCCAGGGCGTCTAGGCGGCGGCCGCCAGGGGCCGGGCCATGGCGGCCTGAAGCAACTGGGAAGCGCACACCGACGCCGCGGAACCGGAGGCCACGAGCAGCCCGAGACGGACGCCGTCGTAAGCTGCCGCGTCGCCGATCGCCCAGATGCCCGGCACGGAGGTGCGGAAGTCCTGGCCGATGACGATCCCGCCGCCGGCAGCGGTGGCGAGCCCTGCCGTGGCGGCCAGTTCGTCGCGGGCGATGCGCTCCTCGGCGAGGATCACGAGGTCTCCGTTCATGCTGGAGCCGTCCTCGAAGACGATGCCGGATGCCGGCAGGACGGACCCGGCGGCGGTGGGAACGACGGCGGCGGGACGGACTGTGGTGCGGACCGGGCGGACGCCGCGGGACCGGAGCACGGCCTCGGCCTGGCCGGCGGCCGAACCCGTGCCGACCAGGATGCCCAGGGGGCGGCGGCCGAGGACCCGGGTGACGTCCTTGACGGCCTCGCCCAGCCCGGCGGCGTCGTCGATCGTGGAATAGCTCAGGCACCGGGCCGCACCCTCCACCGGCGCCTCGGCGGGGGCGGAACCGGTGGCGATGACGAGCTCGTCGTAGTCGAACTCCATGCCGTCGGCGGTGGTCACGCGGCGGTTGTCCGCGTCGATGTAGCTGGCGGGCTGGCCGAAGCGGACGGACACCTGGGGCAGGACGGCGAGCTCCAGCAATTCCTCGGGGGCGTCGTCCCGGTTGCTGAGGACCGTGATGGCGCCGGCGAACGGGGTCCGGGCGAGCTGCCGGACGAGCGCCTGGGCGGCCCGGCCGGCGCCGGCGATGACGATCCTGGGCCGGGCGGCCGTTGTGGCGGCGGCAGCCGAAGCGCCTGCCAGGGCAGAGGTGGAGGTGGGAGACATTGCCGGAGCGGACATGTGCTGGCCCTTTCGCTGGGTGGCCATCGTGTGGCCGGTGTGCTTGATGAACCCCAGCGTAGGCGTCCGATTTTTCCGGGGTGTTTCCCGGGTGTTGCCGCTTCTGCCCTGCCTGTTCGCCAGTATTTACCGGCCGGTAATGCCGTGGGTCACACCCCCGCGGAGGGCACTTCGTGCAGACAGCTCGGTCGCCTCCGCTACACCCGGATCCGGTAGCCGCGCTTCACCACGGTTTCCACCAGCCGGGTGTCCGGCAGCGCGGACCGCAGCCGGCTGACGGTCATGTCGAGGGCATGCACGGAACCGCGCAGCTCCAGCAGGTCCGAGAGCGCCTCGCGGGACAGCACAGCCCCGCCGGCGCCGATCAGCGCGCGCAGCAGCAACAGCGGTGCGGGCGCCATCTCGACCGCCTCGCCGTTGATGCGCAGCGAGCGGCCGCGCAGCTCCACGCTGCCGGAAACGGTATCGAGCCGGCGGACGTGGTTGAGCGCCAGATGCTCGCAGACGAGCCGGATCAGGGCGCCCATCCGGAACCGTTCCGGGATCAGCGGGTGCAGCCCGGCATCGAGCAGCGGCTGCGCGGTGATGGGCCCGACGACGGCTGTCGCCACGGTGGTCTTCAGGCTCTCCACGAGCTGTTTGTAGACGCCCATCTCGTGCGCCGTGCTCCACATGGCGTCCACGGCGGGCGCGCTGGTGAACGTCAGGACATCCAGGTTGCCGCTGCACGCGGCTTCGATGAGCTTGGGCAGCCGGTCCGCGCCGTCGGGCTTGACCCAGCGGTACGGGGTGACGGTCAGGACGGTGGCGCCGGACATGCGCAGGCGCTCGAGCTGGCGGACATCGGTGTAGCCGTGCAGCTGCACCGCGACTGTCTTGCCGCGCACACCCTCGGCCAGGAGCATGTCCACGAGCGTGGCAGTGGTTTCGTCGCTGCTGATTCCGACGTCGGCGAGGCCCGCGGCGCGCACGGCGCCGCGGGCCTTGGGCCCGCGGACGAACATGCGGGTGGCGGAGAGGGTCTCCAACAGCTGGTCGCCAATGCCAAACGTGTCCGCGGCCTCGCACCAGCGGCGCATGCCGTAGGCGGTGGTCGCGATGCAAAGGTCGGGCCGGGCGGCGATGATCGCCCGGGTGTCCTCGATCAGGCTCTGGTCCTCCCGGACCGGGGCGATCTTCAGGGCCGGGGCGTGAAGCACCTCGGCGCCGCGGCGTTCCAGGGCCTCGATGAGGTCCTGCGAGCGGCGGTGCGAGGTGACGCCGATCCGGAAGCCGTCCAGGGGAAGGTCCCGGTCGGTCGCGTCCTCGGCGGGTTCCGCCGCGGGTGCGGCGGCGGTTAATGCGGGGGTTAGTGAGGGGTTCAACGGGGACAGGGGTGCGCCGGGCTCCGGGAAGTCTGCGGCGACGGCGTTCAGTGCGCTCATGGGAATCCTTACGCCTCCATCAGTGATGCGGCCAGACGGTCGAGCTCCGCCGTGGCCCCGGCGCAGCCCCGGTTGGCCTCGGCCACCCGGACAACGTCCCCGATCACCAGGACGGCGGGGTTGCTGCAGCCCGCGGCTGCGGAGGTGATGGTGCCCAGCTCGGCGATCGTGGTGCGCTGGCCGGGGCGGTAGCCGCGTTCGACGACCGCCATCGGCATGTCGGCGCGCATCCCGGCCCGGCGGAGTCCGGCTGCGAGGTGGTGCAGGGTGCCGATGCCCATCAGGACCACAATGGTTCCGCCGAGCCCGGCGAGGTGCGTCAATTCGTTCTCGGTCAGCGGGGCATGGCCGGAGACCACGGTGAACATGTGGCTGACTTCGCGGTGCGTGACCGGGATGCCGGCGGCGGCCGGAACCGAGATGGCGCTGGTGACTCCGGAGATCACGCGGACCGGAACCCCGGCCGCGACACAGGATGCGACTTCCTCGCCGCCGCGGCCGAACACATAGGGGTCCCCGCCCTTGAGGCGGACCACGTTGTTGCCGGCCAGCGCGCTTTCCACCATGAGCCTTTCGATGTCGGCCTGGCTGACCTTGTGGTGGCCGGGCTTCTTGCCCACATCCACAAGCTCTGCCGAGGTCAGGGACGGCAGATCCTGGTACGGGGCGAGCCGGTCGTAGAAGACGACGTCGGCATCGCGCAGCGCGGCGACGGCGGCGACCGTGAGCAGCTCGGTGGTCCCGGGGCCGCCGCCCACCAGCGTGACGTGGCCCGCCGGACCGGCCGGGGGCTCGGCCGCCACCGGAATGCCCGTGGCGCGGCACCGGCCCAGGAGGGCTTCCCAGCCCGGCTGGCCGTCGTCGACAGCCGCCACCAGGAACGGGCGCTCGGGCAGCGGGCCGTCGATGCCGGCGCCCTGTGGGGTGCTGAGGCGGAACACGACGGCGCCGGCCGCCTCATAGCGCCGCACGGCCTGACGTGCGGCGTGGTCCGCGCCCGTGACCAGGACTTCGCGTCCGGTGAGGTCAATGGTGAGCTGCATGGCTATACCTCGTTCTCGTCAGACAGTCCCGGGGTGGTGGCACGGACCGGAATGGAAGCCCCGATCAGGACCGGCTGCTGACCGGCCAGCGCCTTCTCCTCCGCTGTCGCGGGGCGCATCTGGCCGCGCTCGTCGGAGACGAAAGTGATCGAATCGTCTTTCTGGTCCGGGGCGTTGACGAAGGAGCGGAAGCGGCGGAGGCGTTCCGGATCCTTCAGGGTGTCGGCCCATTCGTCGACGTAGGTGTCAACGTGCTTGGCCATGGCGGCCTCCAGGTCCTCGGCAATGCCCAGGGTGTCGTGCACCACCACGTCCTCGACGTGCTTGATGCCGCCGTCGAGTTCTTCCTGCCAGCGCGCGGTGCGCTGCAGGCGGTCGGCCGTGCGGATGTAGTACATGAAGTAGCGGTCGATGTATTTGATCAGGGTTTCGTCGTCGAGGTCCTTGGCCAGCAGCTGGGCGTGCGCCGGGGTGGCGCCGCCGTTGCCGCCGACATACAGGTTCCAGCCGTCGGCGGTGGCGATGACGCCGACGTCCTTGCCCCGGGCCTCCGCACATTCGCGGGCGCAGCCGGAGACACCCATCTTCAGCTTGTGCGGGCTGCGGAGGCCGCGGTAGCGCAGTTCAAGCTGGATGGCCATGGCCACCGAATCCTGGACCCCGAAGCGGCACCAGGTGGAGCCGACACAGGACTTCACCGTGCGCAGGCTCTTGCCGTAGGCCTGGCCGGATTCGAAGCCGGCATCCACCAGGATCTTCCAGATTTCGGGCAGCTGCTCCAGCCGGGCGCCGAACATGTCGATCCGCTGCCCGCCGGTGATCTTGGTGTAGAGGCCGTACTGCTCGGCGACCGCGGCGATCACGCCGAGTTTCTTTGGGGTGATCTCGCCGCCGGCAATCCGCGGAACCACCGAGTAGGTGCCGTCTTTCTGCATGTTGGCCAGGGCGCGGTCGTTGGTGTCCTGCAGGGTGCCGCGGCCGGCGTCCAGGACGTAGGCGCTGTTCTGGCTGGCGAGGATGTTGGCGATGGTCGGCTTGCAGATATCGCAGCCGGCCCCGGTGCCGTACTTGGCCATGATCTCCTCGAAGGAGGTCAGTTCCAGGACCCGGATGGCGTCGAAGAGTTCCTGGCGGGACAGCTCGATGTGCTCGCACAGGGCCTTGGAGACCTCGACGCCGGACTTGGTCAGTTCGGTCTCGAGCAGCTTCTTGAGCATCGGCACGCAGGATCCGCAGCTGGTGCCGGCGCGAGTGCAGCCCTTGAGCTCGCCGAGTTCCTGGACGGGTGCGTTCCCGTCGCAGCTCCCGCAGCCGTTGACGGTGTCGCGGATGGTTCCGGCCGAGACGTTGTTGCAGGAACACAGGATGGCGTCGTCCGGCAGCTCGGTCTCCGGGGCGTCGCCGCCGCCTGCGGCGGTGAGGTAGGCGCCGGGTTCGGCGGCCAGTTCGCGGCCCAGCATGGGGCGCAGGGACGTGTAGGGCGAGGCGTCGCCGACGAAGATGCCGCCGAGCAGGGTTTTGGCGTCGTCGGTGGTGACGATCTTCTGGTAGACGCCGCGGGCGGGGTCGGCGTAGACGATCTCGAGCGCGTGTTCCGTGCGGGCGAAGGCGTCACCGAAGCTGGCGACGTCGACGCCGGAGAGCTTGAGCTTGGTGGCGGTGTCGAAGCCGGGGAAGGTCGCGTCGCCGCCGTGCAGCCGGTCCGCGACGATTTCGGCCATCGTGTTGGCCGGGGCCACGAGGCCCAGGCACATGCCGCCGAAGTTGGCGACCTCGCCGATGGCCCAGATGCCGGGAACCTCGGTGGAGCAGTCGTCGGAGATGACGACGCCGCCGCGCTGGCCGAGCTGGAACTGCTGCGGTGCGCCCTCTGCGGCCCGGAACAGCTCGTCGCGGGGCCGCACGCCGATCGCGACAATCACGATGTCGGCGTCGATGATCCGGCCGTCGGCCATGAGGACGCCGGTGACCTGGCCGTCGTCGTCGGAGAGGACCTCGGAGGGGAACACGCCGCCGTGGACGGTGAAGCCCTTGGCCTCGATCAGCCGGCCGAGTGCCTGCCCGGCACCCTCGTCCAGCTGGGTGTTCATGAGCCACGGCGAGCCGTTGATGACGATCGGGGTGGCGCCGAGCTGTTCGGTGCCGGCGGCGGATTCCAGGCCCAGCAGACCGCCGCCGATGGTGACCGCGTTGACTTTCCGGCCCAGCTTCGCGGTGAGGTCCGCGATGGCCTTGTTGATGGACCAGACGTCCTCAAGGGTGCGGTACACGTGGGTGAGTTCGGCGCCCGGGATGGGCAGGCGGGCAGCGTCCGAGCCCGTCGCGACTACTAGTTCGTCATACGGATAGATGGTTCCCGCCGCGGTCTGGACGGTCTTGCCGGCGGCGTCGATGCTGGTGACGCGCTCGCCGGTCTTGAGGTTCAGGGCCGTGTGGTCCCACATGGAAGCGCTGCCCAGGGTGAGGTCGACGTCGCTGTCGGTGAGTGCCTTGCTCAGCGCGACGCGGTCATAGGGGAGGTGGGCTTCCTCGGTGAGGACGGTAACGTGCCAGCCATCGAGTCCGCGGGCGTGCATGGCATCGGCGAACCGGTGCGCTGCGGGGCCGCCGCCGGCCACCACAATGCGGCGCGGGGCGGCGCTGGTTGCGCCCTGGTTCGGGTGGCTTGAGGGGTGTCCGGTCACGGTGGGCCTTTCGCATGGGCCGCAGACGGTGCTCTGCAGCTTGTCGTCCCAGACTAGGCAACCGGAATTTCGCTTCAGTTTCCCTTATGTTTCGTGATCTTAACTTCTGCATCACGAATGCATTTCCGGCCGTGTGAGCTCTCTTTTACGCGCCGGACACATCCGGCGCGTCCGGATGAAACACCGCGGGCCTAGCTTGAATATGTGGCCGCAGCAGCGGTTGAGCCCGTAAGGGATGTATCAGAGAGGGGCCGGGATGACCGCCGTACTTGAAACCGCCGTACACGACGTTGAGGACCAAATTACTGGAGCCGCAGCCGGCTGGCACCGGGTGTGCGCCGTGGCGGACCTGGAACCCGCCTGGGGCGAGGCGGCACTGATTGCGGGCCGCCAGGTGGCACTGTTCCGCACCCTGTCCGGTGAGGTTTTCGCCGTCGCACAGGAAGACCCGGCCACCGGGGCGCACGTCATGGCACGCGGCATCACCGGATCCCGCGGGGACCGGCCCACGGTGGCATCGCCGTTGCACAAGGAGGTCTACGACCTCGCCACCGGGGAATGCCTCGGCGGCCCGGAACTCCGCCTCCCCACCTTCGGTACCCGGATTGTGGGCGGGTACATTGAGGTGCAGCTCTAGAGGCCCAGTGCCTCGCGGACGTCCGCAAGAACGCCGTCCAGAGCCGTGCGGGCCTCGTCCCGGGCTGCCGGAAGCTCGGCGGCCGAGCCGACACTGCGGATGACTTCCAGGTAGCACTTGAGCTTCGGTTCCGTGCCGCTGGGACGGATGATGACGCGGCTGAGGTCCCGGGTCAGGTACAGCAGGCCCTCGGTGGGCGGGAGGAGTTCGCTGCCCTCGGCAAGGTCCGTGACGGCCTCGACGGCGGAGCCGCCGAACGATTCCGGCGGGCTGACGCGCAGCCGGTTCATCATCGCGTCCAGCAGGCCGAGGTCCGCCACCCGGATGCTGAGCTGGTCGCTCGCGTGCAGCCCGTGCACCAGGTACAGCTCGTCCAGGGTGTCAAAGATCGTCTTGCCCTCGGCCTTTGCGGCCGCCGCGAGTTCGGCGATGAGGACCGCGGCCGAAATGCCGTCCTTGTCGCGCACCAGCGACGGAGCAACGCAGTAGCCCAGCGCCTCCTCGTAGCCGTAGACCAGCCCAGGCACCCGGGCAATCCACTTGAAGCCGGTCAGGGTTTCCTCGTGGGCGTAGCCTGCCGCGGCCGCGATCCGCGCCAGCAGCCGGGACGAGACAATCGAGTTGGCGAACACGCCGGCCGGCGCTTCGCCGGCGGCCGCCTGACGCGCCACGACGTGGGCCCCGAGCAGGGCGCCCACCTCGTCGCCGCGCAGCATGCGCCACGCTCCGGTGTCAGGGTCCTTCGCCGCCACGGCTGCCCGGTCGGCGTCGGGGTCGTTGGCGATCACGATGTCGGCGTCCGTGCGTGTCGCCGCCTCGAGGGCCAGATCCAGCGCCCCCGGTTCCTCAGGGTTGGGGAAGTTCACCGTGGGGAAGTCCGGATCCGGCTGCGCCTGTTCGGTGACTAGCGTGACGTCGTCGAATCCGGCGGCGTTCAGCACCGCGACGGCCGTTTCCCCGCCCACGCCGTGCATGGGGGTCAGGACAATCTTCAGCTCGCGGGCCGGGAAGTGCTCAGGAACCGCCAGGGCTGCGACGGCGCGCTGGTAGTCGGCCGCGATAGAGGGCGCCAGCACGGTCCACCCGTCCGCGGCCAGAACGATGGAATCCAGGGCGCCGACGGCGTCGATCTTCGCCGCTATCAGGGCGTCGTAAGGTGCCACGATCTGGGCGCCGCGGCCGCTCTCCTCGACGGCATGACGGCCGAGGTACACCTTGTAGCCGTTGTCCTGCGGCGGGTTGTGGCTGGCGGTGACCATGACGCCGCCGTCGCAGTCCAGCGCCCGCACGGCATAGGCGAGCAGCGGGGTGGGCAGCGCGGCCGGCATCAGGAAGGTCTCAACCCCGGCCGCGGTAAGGATTGCGGCGGTTTCCTGGGCGAAAATATCGGAGTTGTAGCGGGCGTCGTAGCCGACGACGGCGCGGGGCCGGGTGCCGGGGGAGACCTGTTCGACGGCGTTGGTGAGGAAGGCGGTGAAACCGGCCGCGGCGCGGCGGACCACCACGCGGTTCATCCGGTTTGGACCCGGGCCGAGGGCCGCCCGCAGTCCGGCGGTGCCGAACTGGAGGGTGCCGCTGAAGCTGTCGGCCAGTTCCTGGCGGGCCGCGGCCACGCCACCGTCGGTGAGGCGGATCAGTTCGGAGAGGGCAGCAGCGGTGGCGGGGTCCGGGTCCTGGCTTGCCCAATCGCGGGCATCGCTCAGGAGTCGGGCGAGTTCGGCATCAGAAGACGTCATGGAACCAAACTATCGCCAAACGTGGGCGATTCCTGCCCAGACAATCGAGAGTTCGGGTTTCAGTTCCATCTCGGGACCCTTCGCGGGACCTTGACACCCAAATTTCCGGACACGTAGCGTCTGGAATATGAAGATGGGCCGTGGGATCGAATGGGCCGTGCACAGTTGCGTCAACATGGCCTGGACACCGCCCGGTGAACCGGTGAACAGCGCCCGGCTGGCCGAGTACTACAAACTCCCGGCCGCCTACCTCAACAAGCAGTTTCAGTCGCTGGTCCGGGCCGGCGTCCTGGACTCGGTATCGGGTCCCCGCGGCGGATTTCTTTTAGCGCGCCGGCCCGAAAACATCACCGTGCTGGACATCGTGCTGGCGCTGGAGGGCCAGGAGCCGGCTTTCCGGTGCGAGGCGATCCTCGGGAATGTCCCGGAGCCGGACCGGCAGGAGAACTTCGCGCGGACGTGCCTCATTTCCCAGACCATGCGCCAGGCCGAACTCGCGTGGCGGCAGGCGCTGGCGCGCCAGAGCATCGCCGGGATCGCGGACTCGATGGAGCGGCGGTTCCCGGCGGACAAGGCAAAGGTCCTGGACTACCTGGCCGCGGAATAGCCGCAGCCGGGTAGTCCAGGACCTGTCGCGGGGGCCACTCTGGCCCCAGAGCCTGGATTCGGCCCAGATCAGAGCTTGGCGATGATCTCTGCGAGCAGCTTGGAAATGCGCGGCCCGGCGGCCTGGCCGGCCTCGAGGACTTCTTCGTGGCTCAGCGGCACGGGGCTGATACCGGCGGCGAGGTTGGTCACGAGCGAGATGCCGAAGACCTCCATGCCCGCGTGGCGGCCGGCGATGGCCTCGAGTGCGGTGGACATGCCCACCAGGTCCGCGCCGATCCGCTTGGCGTACTGCACCTCGGCGGGTGTCTCGTAGTGCGGGCCGGTGAACTGGGCGTAGACGCCCTCGTCCAGCGACGGGTCCACCTCGCGGGCCAGCCCGCGGATCCGTGCGGAGTACAGGTCCGTCAAGTCGACAAACGTGGCCCCTTCCAGCGGGGAGGTGGCGGTGAGGTTGATGTGGTCGCTGATGAGCACCGGCGTGCCGGGTGCCCAGTTTTCGTTGAGCCCGCCGCAGCCGTTGGTCAGCACGAGGGTCTTGCAGCCGGCGGCGGCGGCGGTGCGCACGCCGTGCACCACGGAGCGGACGCCCTTGCCCTCGTAGTAGTGCGTGCGTGCGCCCAGGACCAGGGCCCGCTTGCCCTCTTTGGTCAGGACCGAACGGATGGTGCCCACGTGCCCCACCACTGACGGCGCGGAGAAGCCGGGGATTTCGGCGGCGGACAAGGTGGCGGTGGTCTCGCCGATGAGCTCGGCGGCGTCGCCCCAGCCCGAGCCGAGGACCAGCGCGACGTCATGGGAGTCGACACCCGTCTCTTCGGCGATGTAGTCGGCGGCGGCGCGGGCGGCGTCGAAAGGGTCCGTGTTCAGGAATTCTGTTGTACTCACCGGTACAAGTTATCGCGGCCGGGGCCCGCTGCCCAGCATGCGCGGCCGGACCCGCGGTGGCCCGGATTCTTGGTGGCTCCGGTTCGGATGGTGGACAATGGTTGATTGTGACTACGCATCCTGACTTCAGCTCACCCCGTATCGCAATTCTCGGCGGAGGACCCGGTGGCTACGAAGCCGCCATGGTCGCCGCCTCGCTGGGGGCGCAAGTCACCATCATCGAGCGTGCGGGGCTGGGCGGATCCGCGGTGCTGACCGACGTCGTTCCGTCCAAAACCCTGATCGCGACGGCAGACCTTATGACCCGCGTCGGCGAGGCCGGCGAGCTCGGCGTTAAATTTGACCTCGACGGCGGCGACTGCACTCCCACGATGCGCGCGGACCTCAAGCACATCAACGACCGCCTGTTGCGGCTGGCGCGGAAGCAGTCGGAGGACATCCAGGTCGGGCTGGAACACCAGAACGTCCGCATCCTGATCGGCTCCGGCAGGCTGCTGGACAACCACACCATCGAGGTCCTCACTTCCGAGGGTACCGAGACGGTGGAAGCCGACACCATCCTGCTGGCGGTCGGAGCCCACCCGCGCGAGCTGCCCACGGCCCGCCCGGACGGTGAGCGCATCCTCAACTGGGCCCAGATCTACAACATGGACGTACTCCCCGAAGAGCTGATCGTGGTGGGTTCCGGCGTCACGGGCGCGGAATTCGCCTCGGCCTACAACGGCCTGGGTTCCAAGGTCACCCTGATTTCCAGCCGCGACCGCGTCCTGCCGGGCTCGGACACCGACGCCGCCGAGGTCCTCGAGGGCGTTTTCGAACGCCGCGGCCTGAAGGTGCTCTCCCGCGCCCGTGCCGAGACCGTCGAGCGCACGGACGACGGCGTCGTGGTCACCCTCGGCGACGGTTCGAAGGTGACCGGCAGCCACTGCCTGGTCTGCGTCGGCTCCATCCCCAACACGGCCGGCATCGGCCTGGAGGAAGCCGGCGTCGCGCTGACCGAGAGCGGCCACATTAAGGTCGACGGCGTCTCGCGCACCACTGCGCCGAACATCTACGCCGCGGGCGACTGCACCGGCGTGCTGGCACTCGCCTCCGTGGCCGCGATGCAGGGCCGGATCGCGATCGCGCACTTCCTGGGCGACAGCGTCATGCCCCTGAAGCTGCACCAGGTCGCATCCAACATCTTCACCTCGCCCGAGATTGCGAACGTGGGCGTCTCCGAGGCCGAGATTGATTCGGGCAAGTACCAGGCCGACGTCATCAAACTGTCCCTGCGCAGCAACGCCCGCGCCAAGATGCGCAACCACCGCGACGGCTTCGTCAAGATCTTCGCCCGCAAGGGATCCGGCACCGTGATCGGCGGGGTGGTGGTAGGCCCGAACGCCTCCGAGCTCATCTTCGCGATCTCCCTCGCCGTCACCCAAAAACTGCACGTCGACGACGTCGCCAGCACCTTCACGGTGTACCCGTCGCTGAGCGGCTCCATCTCCGAAGCGGCCCGGCGGCTCCACGTCCACATGTAGTCCTGCTGCTAAGACGGAGGCCGTAGCCATGCAGAGTCCACGCGCCGTTGTTGACTCCGTGGAACAGCACCCCGGGCTGCCCTCCGGCCCGGAGGAACGTTTTGCCGGCTACGGCGTGATGGGCGTTCCGTTCAGCTCCGGCCACATCCTGGCCCTGCGGCATTTTCCGGCCTCCTCCGTCGGCCCGGGCTACAGCTCGGTCTGGATCCGTGACCCTGCGGGCATCTGGACGATGCACAGCACCACCGACCCCGGGTTCTCGTGCCCCCGCTACTTCGGCAGCGCCCTCGGAGCCGTCTCGACGGGCGGGATCTCCATCCGGTGGCGCGACGGCTACTCCTTCACCGTGGAAGTCGGGGAGGGGGTAGACCTGAGCTGGGACCTGACGCTGGCGGCGACCCCGGTCACCCGGCTCCTGTCGGCGGTGTCCGGTGCCGTTCCGGACCGGTTGTGGCGCAGCCGGACGTTCCTGCGGGCCATGGGGGCTGTCGCCGGCCCGGTGCTGGGGGCGGGGCACATCGGGTTGACGGGCAGGGTGCCCAACGGGCAAAGCTTCGGTGCGCGCCCGCGCCGGATGTGGATTGTCCGCGAAAGCACAGCACACCTGTTGGGCCGAAGCCTGGGACAGGCCGCGGCCCTTCCTGTCCAGGACAGGCTCGGGGACTTCTGGATCCCGCAGCGCGGCATCTTCATGATCGGCTCATCCGTGTTCCAACCGGGAGGTTAGGACGGTGCGTTGAAAGTCCCGAGGCGCGACAGCCAGCTGGGAACGTGCACCTGCACGGATGAACGGGGTGTAAATTCTCGCCGCCCAACAGGCATTCCTGTGTGCCGGCGGCCCTAGGATGAATCTCGTCATTCGCACTCATCCAAGGGGACTACATGAGTTATCCGCAGCAACCGAATGCATTTCCGCCCCAGACCGGAGGGACGCCGCTTTGGGCGCCGCTCTATGGGGCTACCCTCCAGCAGGCCGTCCAGCGATTTTTCAAGAAGTACGCCACCTTCTCCGGCCGGGCCAGCCGCAGCGAGTACTGGTGGTGGGCGCTGGTGTCCCTCATCGTCGGGATAGTCATCAACATCATCACGAGCACCGGCACGACGACTAATGCGTCCGGAGCCGCCGTGACAGGACCCGGTGCCATTATCGGGTTGATCCTTGCTGTCATTTGGGGCCTCGGGACGATCGTTCCGTCCCTGGCCCTGCTGGCCCGGCGTCTGCATGACGTGAACCTGAGCGCCTGGCTGATCCTGTTGGTCCTTGTGCCGTTCCTCGGCGGCCTGGCGCTGCTGGTGATGACTATCCTGCAGTCCAACCCGGCCGGCCAGCGGTTCGACCAGCCATCCGGCTACTAGCGCGCTTCCGATGAGCGAAGAATCCCTGGCCGGGAATCCGGGCAGGGATTCTTCGTTTTCAGCAGTCTGGTGCATCGCCGTGCGGGGGCCTTAGACCCTACGATGCCGACCCGCACGGCTCCCACACTGGAACATGGCCAAAATCTATATCCCCTACGGGACCGTTGAAGGACAAACCGCCCATATCGTGGAGTACATCGCCGAGGTGGTCCGGGCGAACGGGCACCAGGCGGAGACGGCGGACCTCAAGCATTTCCCAAACCCTCTTCCGGGCGGCTACGACGGCGTGATCGTGGCGGCCTCGGTGCACGTGGGCAAGCACGAGGGGTCCGTCGCGGACTTCGTCAAGAAGAACCTCGCTGAGCTCGAACGATTGCCTTCGGCCCTGGTTTCGGTGAGCATGGCCGCCCACGGAGACGAGCACACCGCGGAGGGCTATGTGGAGAAGTTTGAGCAGGACACGGGGTGGCGGCCCGCGCACGTCGGGTTGTTCGCCGGCGCCGTGCTCTATACCCACTACGGGTTCATCAAGAAGCACGTCATGAAGAAGATCGCCAGCGACAAGGGCTCCCTGGACACGGACACGTCCCGTGACTATGTCTACACCGAATGGGACGGCGTCCGGCGCTTCACGGAGGACTTCCTGGCCCAGTTGGCCGAGCCAGGAAGCCAGAAGTAGGGCTCAGGAGTAGGCGTAGGGCGGAACGGCGTCGCCGGGGGCAAAGGGCCGGAACCAGTGCTCGAAAGCCAGGCTCCCGCCGCCGTCGCCGTCAGCGCCGCCGTTGCGGGGGCCGTCGCCGTCGGAGTACAGTGCGTCACTTTCGGCGTCCTCCAGCAGGACTTCCTCGACGGCGGCCCGCCAGTCGTCCGGGAGGTCGAGTTCGTAGATGTCCTCGGTGATTTCCGCCTGATCGAGCAGGCAGCGCACGGCGAGTTCCGCCGCGAGGCAGCCGGGGGCGGTCCAGCCCCTGACCAGGCACGCCGTGACGTCGGCTGCGACCACGATGAACTTCTGGGTGAATTTCGCGTCGTAACCGGCGGCGAACTGCGGCGGCAGCGAGGACAGGACCGAGGTCCCGGCGATGTCGGCCGGCGTGACTGCATCCAGAGCGCTGATCGTGCCGAGATCGCGGAACAGCTGGTCGATGAGGATGCTCGCCGAGTTCCACAGGAGACCGGCCAGCAGGCGGGTCTGGCCCACGGTTTTGCGCCGGTCGTCCGGGGAAACGGCGGCCATCTCGGCCAGGTCCTCGGGATCAAACTGGAGCCGCTGCTCGGCCGTCATGTCGTCCGGGTGCGGGTCGAGCCCGAGCAGTTCCAGGCTCAGCCCGGTTAGTTTCCCGGCGTCAGCCAGCAGCTCTTCGGTGATGTCGTCGTCGTCGGCGCTCATGGCCCGATGCTACCCGCCGTTTGCCCGTGGCCCGATTTGCGTTACGCGGCCGGGTTTGTCGGGCGGCATGGCAGTCTCAGGCGGCCGCCGGGTGAATCGTTCCCGACGTCGAACCGGCACGGGCCATCCGGACGGACAGCAGATAGGCGATCCCGCAGGCCAGGGGAACCAGGCTGGCCGCGATCAGCGATCCGACCGCGCCCGACCTTCCGATGATCGTGATCAACAGCGGCAGTATCCCCAGGGCCACCAGCAGCCAGCCGGCCAGTGCGGTAACTTTCAGGCCGAGAACGGCGGCCGGGAAAGCCAGCGCGAGCACGCTGACGGCGATGACGGGGCCGTTGTCACTGAGGAAGGCGCTCAGGGCAGCGGGGTCGAAGGCGAGCCACACGCACGCGGCAATGAAGGCAGAAGCGAGGGCGAGCAGCAGGGGAGCGGTTGCCGCCGGCCAGAACCAGGCCGAGACCGCGAGGATGAGCATCGGCACCACCCAGGCGAGCGTCATCAGCATTCCGGTTGTTCCGCCTGGGTCCTGCATCGCGAACCCGCCGATGAAGATTCCGCCGATGACGGTGAACGCCGCCATGACGGCCGCTCCGGTGCGCGTCAGCGCGGCCGCCCGCCGCTGCGGATCCTTTTCGCGGGACATGACAACACCCATCACGACGGCGAACACAATGATCGCGCCGAGCGCCAAAATGACCGGGACGTTCATGGGATGCCTCCTGCGGCTGAACGGAACCTACGTTCATTGCATCCCCGCCCCTCGGCCGTGCCAAGGGGAGAAAGGCCCGCTTCGGGGCTAGCGGAATTGCTGAGTGCCCTGACCTCCGGGCTGCCCAATCAGAAGACGCATCGAAGCAAATCTTGCGGAGCCGGGAAGGATGTCAAGCTGGCTGCGACTACTGCCGCGGCAAACGTTGGAAGTTGACCAAGGTTGAGAGCAGCGCCTTCAGTTCTGCTGCGCTGTAGCGCTTGCCCTCCCAAGAGAAGGGTTTCCCTGGCTGCTCCGGGTCATAGTCATCCGCGCCGATTCCGATCTGAATGTCACGAGTCTGGTCGAAATTCGGGACAAAGATACGGTCATCCCTACCAGCTTCGCTCTCAGGACTGACGTCGATCCTGACAATCGACGCTTTGTTCTCGGCGAGAACAGTCGCTTCAATGGAGCCCGAAAAATCACCGATCGCGTCAAAGACAAGTTCAAGCTCGGCGGATTCACCGGCTGCAAGGTCATACACGACCGGAGATCCCTCGGCATTGGCGTCAGGGTTGGCCTCTGTACTGCTACTCCAAGTGGCACTAGAGCGGTTGTCAGTGCGCAGATTTCCATACTGGCTCAGGACTGCGCCTCCGATGGGGAGCACGCAGTCGACCTCAACGAGCGGAGTTGCACTTCTTTTGACTTCACCGCTGGTTTTGAAGTCACGCACCGTGATACCGCCCGACTGTGCGTTGTTCCGCAGACTGATCTTCAGACTTGTCACGAACCGCGTGCCGTGTCGCTTCAGCCATTGATGTTGTTCCTCGCTGCACACCTTCAAATCAGCGGACGCCGGCAGGCCGAGGGATTCCGGTACCGGGACCAAGTCTTGTGGAAAGTCTTCGAAGGGTGCGTCCACTGGTACTGCGTAGGCTCCCTGGTAAGTGGAGCCCTTAGCCTGGATAGTCAGAGTGCTTACGTCACCCGGCCGAGCTGATAGCGACTGCCCCAATTGCATCAGGCCGCCGATAAGACCCACGACCACCGCTAAACCGCCAACGATAAGCCACCCCTTGCGGAGTAGCGGGAGCCACAGCAGCCGGTATGGGTTGGATTTTGGTGTTCCGTTGCGCGTTTCAGATTCACGCAGGGTCGCGGGGACTTTTTCCTGGTCCATAGCGGCTCACTATCCATTGGGCAGACCCTGATTCTGACATTGTGCTCTTGAGCCGGGTGAGTGGCAACGAGAATGCCCTGAATCGATCGCGGCTACCGAAGATCGTTTGGCAGTAATCCACTTTCGGCCAAGGCCACGAGGTGAGCACACGGTTCCACCGACAAGCCCGGGATGTTTGGCACCCTTGAGCACTTACGAGCCCATCAGAAAATTGTTTCGTGGACTGTGCTTCAGCAGTTTCTGCGCTCCCCGGTATGTGGTCATTCCGGTGTGGCTTGGAAGGCCGCCTAGCCTTAGCGGAGCGGAACTGGCCAGAGCCCTCACGGCTGGTCGGGGCTCTCTAGGATGATGGCCAGCCCAGCTTGGAGTTCTGTTCGGGTGGGCCGGTTTTCCTCGAGCGCCGCTGTGTGTAATCGGGGGAGTAAGGCCTCTACCTCCGGGCGTGCCGCGTAGGCATAATGTCGCCATGTGGATCCCCGCTCTATTTCTAATTTTGGTCGTCATCGGGATACTGGTCACTTACTGGCAACTCACCTTGACAGGACTCGTCATTTGGGCGCTTGTGGCCTTGATGAGGCACCGCGCGGCCGACACGCGGCCGAGCTACCCACGGAAGCCCGTCCAGACCCGGCCTGTGGCCAAGCCGCTCCAGACCTGTCCCAGAAACAAGCCTGTGCAGATCCGGCCTGAACCCACGGCCAAGTCCAAGCCTTCCCGTGAGCTGCCCGCGCCCGCATATCTGCCCCGGTGGACTGCGAACCGCCGGTTGGAAGCCGGCCGCGAGCACGCCCAGTGGCAGAAGAACTTCGACAGCGCAGCGCAGTAAGACCCTGCCGTGCCGTGGCCCACACCGGGGCAACGCGGCCGCCCCGTTGCGTCGTCCGGGCCAGGCGCAGCCGCTGCCGAATGCGCTGACTCGCCCGAGAAATTTATCGAGTGCTGCAGAATCCCTGACCCGCACTCCCGCACGATGGCGCGCAAAAGTTGTGAGGAGTAACCTCACAGTACGCACAGCCTGCTGACCTGCACTGCCTAAATGTCTCGCGAGCCATCGACGCTTGATTGGACTCTCATGACGAGTTCTGCCAGCTCTGAAGCGGCCCTTCCGTTCGCCGATAACCTTGCCCGCCACGACACGAAGCGCGGGTTTCCCGGACGCGGGGACAGCGACGGCACGACCCTGAAGAACGGGCGCTCATCCACCAGAAGCGTCACTCCAAGCCGGGCGGGCCGACCATCCTGACCCAGGGCATGTACTGGGGGACCGGGCTGCAGCTTCCATTGGATAGGAGTTTTTGAATGAGTGAGAGCATCCTGGCAAGTTGGAACGAGGGCGCCGCCAAGGCCGAGGTGCTGGACTTCGTAAGCAGGGCGACGTCAGAAGGTCCCGACTTCGTTGCTGTCGCGGACCGGATTGCGACGTTCGATAACGACGGAACGTTGTGGGTCGAGAAGCCGGCGCCGCCGCAGTTCGACTTTCTCCTGCGCGCGTGGTCTGCGGCCGTCAGTGCCGATCCGACGTTGGCGAGCCAGCAGCCGTACAAGGCGATCGTGGAGCACGACGAGGAGTTCTTCGCCGGCCTGGTGACCCAGGACCCCGAGGTTGTGGCCTCATTGGAGGGTGCTGTGGCGCACTCGTGGGCGGGCACGACCCCGGCGGCGTTCGACGCTGAGGTGCGGGACTGGGTCGACACCGGCAAACAACCCAGATTCAGGCTCGGCTACACGGCGTTGGTCTACCGGCCCATGCTCGAGCTCTTCGATTACCTCAAGGGCCACGATTTCCGGGTTTTCGTCTGCTCTGGCGGTGGTCGGGACTTCATGCGGGTGTTCGCCGAGGAGACCTGGGGGATTCCCAGGGAGCACGTCATCGGGTCAGCATCGGACTACGAGTACACCAATGGTGCCATCGTGCGGACCGACCGGATGCTCGGCGGGCTGGCGCTTGGGCCCGGGAAGCCGGCGCATATCTACGCCCAGACCGGGCGGCTGCCGGTGTTCGCCGGTGGGAACGCCGACGTCGACATCGAGATGCTCGCGTCCTCAAAGTTTGCGCTGCTGCTCAACCACGACGACGGCGACCGCGAATACGAGTACACGACGGCCGCGGAGAAGTCGCTGGCGAAAGCTAAGGAACTCGGCTGGACTGTGGTGAGCATGAAGGATGACTGGACCACGATCTTCTGAGTCCGACCTGGCCGCGGCACCCTGAGGGAGGGAGCGACACCCATGACCGAACTGACAGCCATCGACATCCTGATCAACCCGGACGAGGCCGCGCTGGCGCGGGCCCGGGCGCTCAATGCGCGCATGCTGCGCAGCGTCCCGGACGGCTTCGCGCTCGACACTATGCACGCGCCCCACATCACCACCCTGCAGCGGTTCGTGCGCACCGCCGACCTGGACGGGGTGTACGACGCCGTCGAGAAGACTATCGCCGAGACTGACGTGTCAGCCTTGCAGTTGCGCGCCATAGCCATACGCCACGCCGACTGGGGTGTCCCTGGACAAGGTCTCGCTGTGCTGCAGATCCAGCCCAATGCCGCCGTGCTGGACTACCAGGCGCGGCTCCTTGCCGCTGTCTCGCCGTATGTCGAGTCCGGAGGAACGGCGGCAGCATTCGTGATCGATGCAGACGATCCCGACATCAGCCAGACCACAATCGACTGGGTCGAGGGCTTTGTGCCAGCGCAGATCGGTGCAGCGTACGTCCCTCACATCACCGTTGGCTTCGCCACCCTGGCCGACCTGAAAGGGATCGAAGCCGCCGCATTCGATGCGTTCGACGTGCACCCTGCGAGTGTGGCGGTGTACCACCTCGGCAACAACGGGACGGCGCGCCGACTACTCAAGGCGTGGCCGCTCGGTACCTAAATCGGGGCGCCCGTCAGGAAAAAGATTGACGCTGCCCTTCACACCTCAGGCAGCCGCCCCTTGAAAGTGGGCCTCGATGATGCCCCTGATGTCGTCGTGGCAGCCGCCGCAGCCCGTGCCGGCGCGGGTGGAGGCCGATACCTCGGGCACAGTCCCGCAGCCCTCGGAGACGGCAGAAGCAATGGCCGTTCCGCTGACGCCGGCGCACCGGCAGACCGTCCGGGCGGGGTCGGCGGCACCTGCGGAAGCGAGCTGGTCCGGTCCGTCCAGGCGCAGGAGCAGCGACCGGTCGGCGGGCAGTTCGGCACCGCGCTCGAAGAGCTGCACCAACTCGGCCGAGGTGCGCGGCATGCCCACGGCCACCAGCCCTTCCAGAACGCCGGCGCGGGTGGTCATCTTGACGTAGCGGCCGTGCTCGGGATCGGCCCACTGGGCGATCTGCAGCCGGGCCCGGCCGTTCACTGCCCCGGCCGTCAGGGCTTCCTCGTCCCACGGGTCTGCGGACACGTCCCCGGCCACGGCCATGTTCATGCCGCGGGCCTTGAGCACGATCACGCCCGGCAGTTCCGCCGGCAGAGACGGCAAAGCTTCCGCGTCGGCCGTGGCGCCGGACGCCAGCAGGGTCAGGTAGTCGGCGAGCCATTCGGCCTGCCGCCAGCCCGGGCCGACCAGCCCGGACGGGCCGCGCGCCGTCCGGCACTCCACACACTCGGGGTCCGGGCAGCGGACCTCCGCGCAGTCGCCGATCGCGAAAATGTGGGGCTCGTGGTGGGCACGGAGCTTGTGGTCCACCAGGATCCCGGCACCGGTGGACAGCCCGCAGCCCTCCGCCAGTTCGGTCCGCGGCCGGACACCGCAGGAGAGGACCAGGAGGTCGCCGTCGATCGCGGAACCGTCGTCCAGCAGCAAAGCCGAGAAGCCGCCGTCGGGCGCGTTGTGTTCGACGCCGACCGAGCGGGCGTTGCCGGCCACCCGCACGCCGCAGTTCCGCAGGGAGGCCGCGAGCACGGCGCCGCCGCCGCGGTCGATGTTCCGGCCCAGGGGATGCGGGCCGTTGTGCACCACAGTCACCGTGGCGCCTTCCTCGGCCGCGGCCAGGGCCGTCTCCAGGCCCAGCACGCCGCCGCCCAGGACCACTACTCGCTTGCCTCCCGCCACTGCCGAGTGGAGCACGGACGCGTCGCGGAGATCGCGCAGGGCGGTCACGCCCGGCGGCAACACCGGAGCGGCCGGGTCCGGGTTGAGCCCGGTCAGGTTGGGGATGACCGGCCGTGAACCGGTGGCGAAAACGAGCCGCTCGTAGCCGGGCGAGGTGCCGTCGCTCAACAAAACCCGCTGCCGGGCGCGGTCCACACGGCGGACACGGACGCCCAGCCGGACATCGACGCCGTCGGCCACCAGTGCCGCCGCATCCGCGAGGGCCAGCGCGGCCGGTGTCGTCCGGCCGACGCCAAGATCCGCCACCAGCACGCGGTTGTATGCCGCCTCGGACTCTTCACCGATCACCGTCAGGTGTGCGATGCCGCTGCGCACGGCCGGCAGCAGCTCGTCAATCAGCCTCGCCGCGACGGGCCCGAAGCCCACCACCACAATCCGCTCAGTCATGAGGTCTCCTCTGCTTGAAGAACACGGGCTTGAACACCGCTGTGATTGCCGGCCAAGGGATCCAGGGAAACTGCCGGCCGAATCCACACCTTGCTGGTCTTGAACTCCGGCATCCCGGAAATGGGGTCCGTGGCCGCCTCGGTGAGCCGGTTGGCGCTCCCGAGCTCCGGGAAATGGAACGGCAGGAACACCGTCTCCGGGCGGATATCCGTGCTCAGCTCGGCACGGCAGCTGACCACTCCGCGTTCGTTGGAAATCGAGACGTAATCGCCGTCGGCGATCCCCTGGGCGGCGGCCGCGGCGGGGTGGAGCTGCAGCCGCGCCTCCGGCTGGGCCTCGGCCAGGGCGGCCACCCGGCGGGTCTGCGCCCCGGACTGGTAGTGCTCCATCAGGCGGCCGGTGATGAGGGTCATCGGCGTGCCGAGACGATCGGCGGAGGCGCGGTCGGCCCGCTGGTCCGCCCGGCGTTCCGCCGCGGACGTGGAGCCCGAAGAGGAAGAACGACGCCGGGGCGTCACCGGTGTGAACACGGCCCGGCCGTTCGCGTGGGCGAAGGCGTCCAGGAAGAGCCGCGGCGTGCCCGTGCTTCCGGCGGGGTAGGGCCAGTAGGCGGCCTCGCCGCGGTCCAGCATGGCGTAGTCGATCCCGGAGTAGTCGGCCAGGCCGCCGGAGGACGCGAGCCGGAGCTCCTCGAACACCGTTTCCGGATCCGCGCTGAAGGTGGAGGGCGCGTGCAGCATTTCGGCCAGCCGGGTCATGATCCACAGCTCACTGCGGACACCGGGCGGGGGAGTGAGGGCCCGGCGGCGGCGGAGCACGCGGCCTTCGAGGTTGGTCAGGGTTCCTTCTTCCTCGGCCCACTGGGTCACCGGCAGGACCAGGTCCGCCTCGGCGGCGGTCTCGGAGAGGAAGAAGTCGCACACCACCAGGAAGTCCAGGCTGCGCAGGCCCGCGATCACGGCGTTCGCATCCGGGGCGGACACCGCCACGTTGGCGCCGTGCACGAAGAGGCACCGGACGCCGTCGGGCTGTCCCAGGGACTTCAGGAGTTCGACGGCGGGGAGGCCGGGGCCGGGAATCAGGGGTTCGGGTACGCCCCAGACCCTGGCCATGTGGGCGCGTGCGGCGGGGTCGGTGATCTTCCGGTAGCCGGGGAGCTGGTCCGCCTTCTGGCCGTGTTCGCGGCCGCCCTGGCCGTTGCCTTGGCCGGTGAGCGTGCCGTAGCCGCTGCGCGCGGAGCCCGGCAGGCCCAGCAGCAGGGCGAGATTGATGGCGGCCGTGGCCGTGTCCGTGCCGTCCACGTGCTGTTCGACGCCGCGGCCGGTCAGGATGTAGCTGCCGCCCTTGCGGGCGCCGTCGGCCAGCCGCCGGGCGGTTTCCCGGATCAGCCCGGCGGGCACGCCGGTGATCGACTGGACCCGTTCGGGCCAGAAGCTGGCGACGCTGCGGAGCGCGGCGTCGTAGCCGGTGGTCCGGTCCGCGATGTATCCGGCGTCGGCGAGGCCCTCGTGGATCACCGCGTGGGAGATGCCCAGGAGCAGGGCGAGGTCGGTGCCGGGCAACGGCTGCAGGTGCAGCCCGCCGCCGTCGGACGTAAACGAGGCGGTGGCGGAGCGTCGGGGGTCGACGACGATCAGCCCGCCGGCGTCGCGGGCCCCCTGGAGGTGCTGGACGAAGGGCGGCATGGTCTCGGCAACGTTGGAGCCGAGCATCAGGATGGTGCTGGCGGTGTCGAGGTCCGCGAGCGGGAACGGGAGCCCGCGGTCCAGGCCGAAGGCGCGCATGCCGGCCGCGGCGGCCGAGGACATGCAGAACCGCCCGTTGTAGTCGATCCGTGAGGTGCCCAAAGCCAGCCTGGCGAACTTGCCCAGCTGGTAGGCCTTCTCATTGGTGAGGCCGCCGCCGCCAAACACGCCGACGGCGTCAGCCCCGTGCTCGAGGCGGGCCCGCTTTACGGCGGAGACGATCCGCGTGAGGGCCTCGTCCCAGCTGACCGGGTGGTGGACGCCGTCGGCGCCCTTCAGCAGGGGCTCCGTGACACGGCCCGGGTGGTCCAGCAGCGAGGCGGAGGTCCAGCCCTTGCGGCACAGGCCGCCGCGGTTGGTGGGGAAGTCGCGTCCGGCGACTGTCAGGAGCGGCGCGGACGTGGGGGCGGTGTCGGGCGCCGGCGTGGCCGGTACGGGGTCTGACCCCGGCTGGACAGCCGGGGTCAGAGCCGCTGGAGATGTGAGCGTCATGGCGCACTGCAGGGCGCAGTAAGGGCAGTGCGTGTCGGCGCTTTTGGTCATGTTAGACGTGTCCCATCGCGTTTCGGTTGGCGTTGCGGATGTAGCAGAACCAGCAGACCGCCAGCATCAGGACGTAGGCCCCCACGAATCCGTAGAACGCCGAGGTGTAGGAGCCGCTGGCCGTGTTGGAGGCGTTGAGGACCTGGGGGATGATGAATCCGCCGTAGGCGCCGATGGCGGAGATCAGGCCGAGGGCCGAGGACGCGAGCCGCTGGGTGGTGTACGTGCTGGCCCCGGAGCGGGCGGCCCGGCTGGAGGTGGCGAAGATGATCGGGATCATGCGGTAGGTGGCGCCGTTTCCGAAGCCGCTGGCGGTGAAGAGGAGCAGGAACAGGAAGAGGAAGAGCCAGAAGTTCTTCAGCGGCAGGGTCCAGAGCATGGTGAGGGTGATGACGGCCATGGCGGCGAAGGCTGCGACGGTCATGCGGGCGCCGCCCATCCGGTCTGCCATGCGCCCGCCGTAGGGGCGGGCCAGGGATCCGACCAGCGGGCCGAGGAAGGCCAGGGACAGGGCCACGGCGCCGACGGAGATCGAGGAGAATGCCGGGAAGTAGTCCTTGATGAGCTTTGGGAAGACGCCGGCGAAGCCGATGAAGGAGCCGAAGGTGCCGATGTACAGCAGCGCCATGATCCACAGGTGCGGCTCTTTGATCGCGGCCAGCGAACCTGCGACGTCGCCCTTGGCGCTGGTGAGGTTGTCCATGTACTTCCAGGCACCGAAGGCCGCCAGCAGGATCAGCGGAACCCACATGAACCCTGCGACGGGCAGGTTCACACTGCCGGCTGCCAGCAGCGTGATGGCGATCGGGACGGCCAGCTGCGCGACGGCGGCACCGAGGTTTCCGCCGGCGGCGTTCAGGCCCAGGGCCCAGCCCTTTTCCCGTGCGGGGTAGAAGAAGGTGATGTTCGCCATGGAGCTGGCGAAGTTGCCGCCGCCGAATCCGGCCAGCGCGGCCACGAACAACATGACGCCGAAGGGGGTGGCCGGGTTGGCGACGCACAGGCCCAGACCGATCGTCGGGATCAGCAGCAACAGGGCGGAGACGATGGTCCAGTTGCGGCCGCCGAAGCGGGGAACCATGAACGTGTAGGGGATCCGGAGCGTGGCGCCGACGAGGCTTGGCATGGAGATCAGCCAGAAGATCTCGTTGGTGGAGAACTTGAAACCGGCGGAGGGAAGCTGGACCACCACGATCGACCACAGCTGCCAGACCACGAAGCCCAGGAACTCGGCGAAGATGGACCAGTTCAGGTTGCGCCGGGCGATCGAGCGGCCGGCCGACTCCCACTGCTCCTTGTTTTCCGCGTCCCAGTTGGCGATCCAGCGGCCGGGCCGGTGGTCGAGGGTAAGGGTGCCGCCGGTACTGGCGGCGCCGACCTCTGCGGTGCCGATTTCGGCGGTGCGTTCAGCAGTCACTTGGGAGACCTCCTTGGGGGGTGATGTCCTTCAAAGGTAGGGACGCCGCGTTTCCGGGACGGACGCGGTTTATTAACGCGCTGTGACTTTTGCCTATCGGGGCTTTTATGACGGTGTGAGAATAGGTGTGACGACCACCACGTGAGACGGCGACACGAAGTCCAAATAACGGACTATTTGTCCACTGACTGGACGGTGGGACCTATTATCAGACGTATACGAATCCCTAGCCGGCGGCCCCGGGCATCGGGCTCTAGGGGAATATCCGACCGGTCTTCATGAAAGCGTTACTACATGTCATCCACTGCAACCTCCGCGGAGCATGGGCCCACCAAGCAGGTGAATTCGCGCGGCCGCGTGATTGTCGCCAGCCTGATCGGTACCACCGTCGAGTTCTACGACTTCTACGTTTACGCCACCGCGGCTGTGCTCGTTTTCCCGAAGCTCTTCTTCCCCGGGCAGAACGAGACCACCCAGCTGCTGGCATCCTTCGCCGTGTTCGGCGTGGCGTTCATCGCCCGCCCGCTCGGCTCGGTGGTCTTCGGCCACTTCGGTGACAAGTTCGGACGCAAGGGCACGCTTGTGGCCTCGCTGCTGACGATGGGTATTGCCACCTTCCTGATCGGCTGCCTTCCGACGGCGACCGTCCCGGGCTGGGAATTCTGGGCCCCGGCCCTGCTGGTCGTGATGCGCTTCGCCCAGGGCCTGGCGCTCGGCGGCGAATGGAGCGGCGCTGCCCTGCTCGCCACCGAGAACGCCCCGTCGAACAAGCGCGCCATCTACGGCACGTTCCCGCAGCTGGGTGCCCCGATCGGCTTCATCATCGCCAACGTGATCTTCCTGGTCTTCAGCTACGCCCTGACGCCGGACGCCTTCATGGCCTGGGGCTGGCGTGTACCGTTCCTGCTCAGCGCCGTCATGGTGATCATCGGCCTCTACGTCCGGCTCAAGCTGATCGAAACCCCGGCCTTCACCAAGGTCATCGAATCCAATGAGGTCGCCAAGCTGCCGCTCGCCCGGGTCTTCAAGTCCAGCTGGCGCAAGCTGATCCTGGGCACGTTCATCATGCTCGCCACCTACGTGCTCTTCTACCTGATGACCACGTTCACGCTGACCTACGGCACCCGGGCCTCCAGCCTGGACGCCGCGAAGGCCGCAGCAGAGAAGGCCGGCAAGCCGATGACCGAGGCCGCCGCCGCAGCATTCGTCCCGGGCCTGGGCTACACCCGCAACGACTTCCTCTGGATGCTGATCGCAGGCGTCGTATTCTTCGGTATCTTCACGCTGGTCTCCGGCCCGCTGGCCGAGAAATACGGCCGCCGCAAGATGCTGATCGTTGTAACTTTCGGCATCATCGCCTTCGGCCTGCTCTTCGTTCCGCTGTTCAGCGCCGGGTTCGTGGGCACCATGGCCCTGCTGATCATCGGCTTCTCCCTGATGGGCCTGACCTTCGGGCCCATGGGTGCGCTCCTGCCGGAGCTGTTCCCGACAAACGTCCGGTACACCGGCTCGGCCATCAGCTACAACTTCTCCAGCATCCTGGGTGCGGCCGTCGCCCCGTTCATCGCCGTCTGGCTCTGGGAAATGGGGAAGGGCAGCCCCGGGCTGGTCGGTGTCTACCTCGCCGCCATGGCGGTGCTGACGCTGATCGCCCTGTTCGTGAGCAAGGAAACCCGGGACCTCGACTACACCAACAACGTGGCCTAACGTCCGTTCCCTATTCCTGACGGGAGAAGCCCGGTGTGTTCAGTGAACACGCCGGGCTTCTTCGTTCGCGGGCGGGGGCCGCGCGGGCGGGGGCCGCGGGGGCGGGGGGCTCAGCGCGCGTAGCGCTGCACGAAGTTCCGCAGGATTTTCATCGGTTCCGTCGCGGTGAACTGCCGGGCGTCGGCCATGAGCATTTCGGCCGATTCCGGCGGGAAGTAGCCGGCATGGCGGTAGATGTCGATCCTGGTGACGAGCCCTTCTGCATCGAGCTCGGGGTGGAACTGGGTGGCGTACAAGTTGGTCTTGATCCGGAACATGTGCACCGGGCAGGCGGCCGAGCTCGCCAGCAGCACCGCATGGGAGGGCAGCACGGTGCAGGCTTCCTTGTGGCCGGTGAACGCCGTGAAGCTCTCCGGCAGCCCGCGCAGGAGGGGATCCTGCAGCCCCTCCGCCGTCAGTTTGATGGTGACGCCGCCGAGCCCTTCACCGTAGGTCCGGTCGATCACGGCGCCCTGGTGCAGTCCAAGGGTGCCGACGCCGTAGCAGGCGCCGAGGAACGGGAAGTCCTCGGCCACGATCCTGTCCAGCAGGCCGGCGAGTTCGCGCTCCACCCGGTGCTGGGTGGCGCTCTTGTGCTCGGCAGGGTCGCTGGAAGTGAACGGACTGCCGCCCACAATGACGCCCGAATAGTCGGACAGTTCCAGCTCGGGCAGCGGGGCGGCTTCCATCCGGATCCTGTGCAGCTGCTCCGGCTGGAGTCCGCAGTAGCGAAGGTAGGCGCGGTATTCGTCCTCGGCGGCGGTGTCTTCCGCGCGCGAGGCGAGGAGCAGGAATGGCTTCACACCCTAAGTCTCTACTGGCCGGTCACGGAGGCGCCAGAGGCGCGCCCGCGACCGGCAGTGGCGTTTACCGTCCGCCGTCGCCGTACTGTGAGCCGCTTACTCCGCGGCGCCGTCCTCGATCATGGCGATGATGGCGCCGGCGGACACGGTCTCGCCGGCCGCCGCGGCGAGGCCGATGACGATCCCGGCACGGTGGGCGGTGAGTGGCTGTTCCATCTTCATGGCCTCGAGCACGACGACGAGATCGCCCTCGGCGACCGTGTCACCTTCGGAGACGGCCACCTTCACGATGGTCCCCTGCATGGGGGAGGTCAGGGCGTTGCCGCTTGCGGCCGCGGGTGCGCCGCCACCGCGGGTGCGCTTCTTGGCCTTGGCCGGCTTGGCGCCTGCGGCGTTGCTGATCGAGCCCAGCGATGCCGGCAGCACGACCTCCAGGCGCTTGCCGCCGACCTCGACGACGACGCGCTGGCGGTCACCGGCGTCGGTCGCTTCAGCCTCGGTGCCGGTCGGGGTCCAGGCCGGAATGTCGTTGACGAAGGCCGTCTCGATCCAGCGGGTGTGGACCTTGAAGGGGCCCTCGGCCGGTGCGAAATCGGGATTGGAAACCACCGCCAGGTCGAAGGGGATGACGGTGGGGATGCCTTCGACCACCATTTCCTCCAGCGCCCGCCGGGAGCGCTGCAGGGCCTGGGCGCGGGTGGCTCCGGTGACGATCAGCTTGGAGAGCATGGAGTCGAAGTTGCCGCTGATGACATCGCCCTGCTCCACGCCCGAATCGACGCGGATACCGGGACCGGTGGGGTTCAACAGTCGCGTGATGGTGCCGGGGGCGGGCATGAAGTTCCGGCCCGGGTCCTCGCCGGTGATACGGAATTCGATCGAGTGGCCGCGGATTTCCGGGTCGCCGTAGCCGAGCTCCTCGCCGCGGGCCAGCCGGAACTGTTCGCGGACGAGGTCGATCCCGGTGACTTCCTCGGAGACGCAGTGCTCCACCTGAAGCCGGGTGTTGACCTCGAGGAAGGAGATCGTGCCGTCCTGGCCGACGAGGAATTCGCAGGTGCCTGCGCCGAGGTAGCCGGCCTCCTTGAGGATGGCCTTGGAAGATTCGTAGAGCCGGCGGTTCTGTTCCTCGGTGAGGAACGGGGCCGGGGCTTCCTCGACGAGTTTCTGGTTCCGGCGCTGGAGCGAGCAGTCGCGGGTGGAGACCACCACGACGTTGCCGTAGGCATCGGCCAGGCACTGGGTCTCGACGTGGCGCGGGGCGTCCAGGAAGCGCTCGATGAAGCACTCGCCGCGGCCGAAGGCGGCGGTGGCCTCGCGCACGGCGGATTCGAAGAGTTCGGGGATCTCTTCGCGGGTGCGGGCCACCTTGATGCCGCGTCCGCCGCCGCCGAAGGCCGCCTTGATGGCGACGGGCAGGCCGAACTTGTCCACGAAGTCGAGGATTTCCTCGGCGGATTCGACCGGGTCGGCGGTGCCGGGGACCTGTGGGGCGCCGACCTTCTCGGCGATGTGGCGGGCCTGGACCTTGTCGCCCAGGGCAGAGATCGCTTCGGGGGAGGGGCCGATCCACGTAATGCCGGCATCGATCACCTTGGCGGCGAACTCGGCGTTCTCGGCCAGGAACCCGTACCCGGGGTGGATGGCGTCCGCGCCGGACTGGCGGGCGACGTCGATGATCTTGTCCATCACCAGGTAGGACTCCGCGGCGGTGTTGCCACCGAGCGCGTAGGCCTCGTCCGCGAGCCGGGCGTGCAGCGCGTCGCGGTCGGGGTCCGCGTAGACAGCCACCGAGGCGATGCCTTCATCGCGGGCGGCGCGGATGATGCGCACCGCAATTTCTCCGCGGTTGGCGATCAGCACCTTGGTCAGCCGGCGGATGCCCGCGGCTGTAGATGACTGCGTTGATCCCGGCACGGTGGGTGCGGACTGCTCCGAATTTGCTGACAAGGCGTCTCCTTCTTTCCTTCAGGGAGCCTAGCGCGGTTTTGAGGGTTCCGCCGATATTACTTGCGGATTCCGCGCGTATACGGCCCTTCCTTTGTAGGGTTGCCACAAAGGGCAGCGAATTGGCTCACTCCGCGCCCGCTCAGTCTTTCCTCCGGCACCCATTCCGTCGTTACTCGGCGCGGACGTCCGCCGGGTCCACGGCCCCGCCGGTCCAGAGCTCGGTGATCCCCACGTTCGCCTGGCCGAGCAGGGCACGCAGGGTGGAGATGGAGAGCCCGACGACGGTGTGGGGATCGCCGTCGACCTTGCGGATGAACGCCCCGCCGTAGCCGTCGATCGTGAAGGAGCCGGCGCATTGGAGCGGCTCGCCGGTGGCAATGTAGGTTTCGATTTCCTCGGTGCTCATTTCCATGAAGTGCACCTCGGCCGAGGACACCGAGCCCAGGGTGGCGCCGGTGCCGCGCGCGTCGCCGTCGCCGTCTTCTGTGTCGGTGTCAGTGTCGCGGCAGTCGACCAGCCAGTGGCCGGTGTGCAGGACGCCCATGCTGCCGCTCATGCGCAGCATGCGCTCCCGGGCGATGTCGGCTGTGTAGGGCTTGCCGTGGGCTTCGCCGTCGAACTCGAAGACCGAGTCGCAGCCGATCACGATTGCACCGTCCGCCTCGGGCAGGGACGCGACGGCCTCGGCTTTGGCCCGGGCAAGCAGCAGGGCCGTGTCATGCGGATCCGTCACGCCGTAGCGGGCCTGCACGGCGTCCTCATCCACGTCCGAGACGAGGACCTCGTGGGCGATGCCGGCGTTGTGGAGCAGCTTGGTGCGGGCGGGGGACTGGGAGGCAAGAATGAGGCGGGTCACGGCTCCAGCCTAATTGACGCGGGCGTGGAGGCCGGAGGCCCGGACAGGCGCCTGGCCTGGGCGGAGGACCCTGTTTGCGGATAGGTGACGGTGGTGGAGTTGAACCGGCAGCGTAAAGAGAATCGAGTAGCCTATGTCCGCCTTCCGGTGGATACGGCCAACGACTTCGTGATCACTCCGCTGTCCACCCTGCCATCTCCACCAGAAGCCCTGGCACAGTGGACGGCCGCCACGGATCAGCAACGCTCAAGCTGGGCGGCTGCCTGTGACGATGCTCGTGCTGACCGCGTTGCTGACCCTGCTGCCGTTCATCCCTGGTCTGAGATCGCTGCCGCGGATGATCCCCCTTCATCGCCTGGTCTGGAAGGACTACTACCGCAACCGCTGAGTCGCCCGCATCAGGTGACCGCCGCGGATTCCGGCAGAGCCACCCGGTGTCGACCGGCCTCGGTTGACCACGTTCGCGGCAAAGCCAACATGCCCGGCGGGGCCGGATAGCGGGCCCTGGCTCGACCAGAAGGCGTCGGATGGTAGCTGATCTGCGCAGCGGGGTGCGATAGTGGCGGGATGATCAACCAGCAACAGCTCTGGGACGAGGACGCGGCGAAGCAGTACGACACGCCCGGAGAGGGAATGTTCTCGCCCGAGGTACTGGGCCCCACTGTGGAGGTGCTGTCAAGGCTGGCGGGTAACGGTCCGGCCGTTGAGTTTGCCATCGGCACGGGGCGAGTCGCCATCCCCCTCTGGGAAGCGGGGGTCCAAGTCAGCGGCATCGAACTGTCTCACGCCATGATCTCCCGCCTGCGTGAGAAGGTCGGCGAGGACCACATCCCCGTCGTTCAGGGCGACATGACCGAGGCCGCGGCGGGCGAAAATTTCTCGCTTGCGTACCTGGTGTTCAACACCATCGCCAACCTCTTGACGCAGGACGAACAGGTCCGGTGTTTCCAGAACGCTGCCCGTCATCTGGCAAGTGGCGGGCGCTTCGCTATTGAGCTCTGGGTTCCGCAACTGCGCTCGCTGTCACCCGGACACCGCGGCACAGTCGAAGTCAGTGAGCCCGGGTATCTTCTGGTCGACACGTATGACGTGCTCCGCCAGCACGTGATCTCGCACCATGTGCGATTCGGCCCAGAACTGTCGGATGGGCGGGATGCGCGGATCGGACGGACACCCCACCGATACGTCTGGCCGAGCGAGCTCGATCTCATGGCCCGGATGGCCGGGTTTGAGCTGGAGTACAGGTGGGCAGACTGGGACCACAGCGAATTCACCGCGGAATCTCGCAGTCACGTGTCGGTGTACCGGCTGGCCGCACCCTGAGGGTCGAGCTCCCCAAACCCGGCGACGACAAATCGACTGCACAAACGCGGCATCAACCGCGGCCAATCGTGCTTTCCGGGGTCCCTTCCAGCTGTCGCATAGATTGTCGGAGGTCTCTGGGAGACTGGGTTCATGGACGGCAATCAGGGGCCCGAAGTGGTTCCGGCGGGAGACGGCGACGGCGGCTTCGGCCGCGCCGGGAGCCGCGCGGGCGCCGTTCCGGTCAGTGCTCCGGTGGCCGTCGAGGACCTAGTCCGCATGATGTCGGAGATCCTTCCGGGCACGGACAGTGCCGGGATGATCGACCAGCTTCGCGAGCTTGAGGACATGAAGTCGGCCGCGGCCGCCCTGCAGGCCCGGATAGCGTTCGACTTTGATGCACGGCAGCGCCGCG
>NZ_KB895545.1 GCF_000374925.1 Arthrobacter sp. 131MFCol6.1 | reverse complement strand
CGAGTCAACCGGCGGTCCCCCTCACCCGGGCGGGACCGCCGGGAGCGACGATGACCGCGCGTTCCGGCTCTGGCTGCGGCGGCTCTACACCCACCCCGGCACCGGCGAGCTCATCGCCATGGACTCCCGCGCCCGGCTCTTCCCACCCGGCCTGCGCCGCTTCATCCAAACCAGGGACGACACCTGCCGCACCCCCTACTGCGACGCCCCGATCCGCCACCTGGACCACATCATCCCCTGGCACACCGGCGGCCCGACCACCACCGACAACGGCGCCGGACTCTGCGAAGCCTGCAACCACACCAAAGAAACCCCCGGCTGGAACGCACGCCCCGCACGCGGTCCCCGGCACACCCTCGAGCTCACCACCCCCACCGGCCACACCTACTACTCCACCGCACCACCCCTGCCCGGATCGCCCACCGGCGAAGCGAGCACGGAGTCCCGCCGCCGTCGCCGCGATGAGCGCCACCGCGCGAAGACCCTCAAGCGTGTGCGGCCCGCAGGCTCACTGGCGGCCTGATTGGCCCGGAGGCTTGACGTGGTTTGAGGTGCACCTTCTACCGATGAATGGAAGTGGGGCGGTCAGACGAGTCGGCCGGTTAGGAATCGCTCGATGGCAGTGAACACCTGAACGTGAGCGGCCAACGAGGCACGCCAGTCGTTCGGGACTTCCAATGAATGATTGGCGCCCAGAATGTCAACGAACGTAGCTGCGGTCTCTGACAACGCATCGGTTGCCCAAAACTTGTCTTTGGATCCACCGATGAGCAGATCCGGCTTACTTGTTTCAGCAAGTGTCCGCCGAATGACGTCATCCGTGAGGATAGGAGTGAGCCAAATGGCTGGCACTTGAGCCTCTTCCGCCCACGGAATAGAGAACGTGCCAAACGACTTGGCCACGATGAGTCGATGGTCGGCGTGCGGAAACTCGGCGAATGCCTGCTGAACTGCACGGGCAGCGAACCCGTGGGGGTCATCCCCAGGTTCATCATCGTCGGTCCAGCGAATTGCCTGAACTTGCCAGCCGCGGTCTCTCAACTGTTCTGCAGGCCAGTAAAGAAGTGGCGATTCGACCTTGTACCCCGCACCTGGCACGAGCACGGCGACCTTGGTCTCACCGTGAGCGGGCTTGCAGCCCGGCCAGAGGAAAGTTTCCATGCCGGAGATACTACATACAGGGCTGGCTTTCCGGCCTGATGGCAGGAGTTAGTGAGCCGAATGTACCCGTTGCGACATTGGTGAGAAACCGGCGTCGAACGGACCTATGAACTGTTCGGGCTTGCACGCACGAAAAAGCCGCCCGCCGATCGAAACGATCAGCGGGCGGCTTCAGGGGAACTCGGCTTCAGGGCGACTCATCGGCCAGCCGTGAGTGTCAGCGCGCGCCGATCTCCTCCGGCTCGGGCTCGCTGTCGACTGAGGCTGAGGCGGAAGCCCCGGGCCGGAGCTTGGCGCCCTCCACGTCGACGTCCGGCAGGATCCGGTCCAGCCAGCGGGGGAGCCACCACGCCTTGTCGCCGAGCAGATACATCACGGCCGGGACGATCGTCATGCGGACCACAAACGCGTCCACCAGGACACCGAAGGCCATCGCGAAGCCGAGCGGCCGGACCATGTTCAGGTGCGAGAAAATGAAGCCGGCGAACACGCTGACCATGATGATGGCGGCGGCGGTGACCACGGACGCGGCGTGGCTGAAGCCGGTGCGGACCGCATGCCTGGCGGATTCGCCGTGCATGAAGGACTCACGCATGCCCGAGGTGATGAACACCTGGTAGTCCATGGCCAGCCCGAACAGGACGCCGATCAGGATGATCGGCAGGAAGCTCAGCACGGCGCCCGGGTTTTCGACGCCGAACACCGTCCCCAGCCAGCCCCACTGGTAGACCGCGACGACGGCCCCGAAGGCGGCCGCGAGCGAGAGCAGGAACCCGCCCGTGGCCAGCAGCGGTACCACGATGGAGCGGAACACGAGCAGCAGCAGGATCAGGGACAACCCGACGACGATGGCCAGGTACGGGGGAAGGGCATCGCCGAGCTTGGTGGAGACGTCGACATTGCCGGCCGTCTGCCCCGTGAGCCCGATGCTGACCCCGGTGGATTCCTTGATGCGGTCCTTTTCGGCGCGCAGCTCGGAGACCACCTGGACCGTGCTCGCGCTGGCCGGGCCCTCCCGGGGGATGACCTGGAACACCGCGGTGCGGCGGTCCTCGCTCAGGGCCACCGGAACGGCGGCTGTGACGTTGCCCGTGCCGCGGAGGATGTCGGCGACGTCGAGCTGCTTGGCCGTGGCTTCGTCCGCGCTCAGGCCGGCCGGGAAGTCGCCCACCACCACGATCGGGCCCGTCATGCCTGCGCCGAAGCTGCGGCCGGTGACGTCATAGGCCTTGAACGCCTGCGACTCCACGGGCTCGGACCCGCCGTCGGGCAGCGCGAGCCGCAACTGGCTGGCCGGCAGCGCCACGATGCCCAACAGCAAGACACCGGCCAGCAGTGCCAGGACCGGGTGCCGGGTGACGAGCCCGCCCCAGCCCTGTTTGCTGCGGCGTTCGTCGCGGGCACGGTCCGCGCTCTCGTGGCCGGGGGCGGCGTTGTGCTTTTCCGCCTTCGCCCAGACCCGGCGGGAGATCAGCCGGGGTCCGATCAGGGACAGCACGGCAGGGGTGAGGGTCAGGGCGACGACGACGGCGACAGCCACCGTTGCGGCGGCGGACAGGCCCATCACGGCCAGGAAGGGAAGGCCCGGAATGACAAGGGCCGCGAGGGCGATGATGACGGTCAGGCCGGCGAACAGCACCGCGTTGCCGGAGGTGCCGGTGGCGAGGGCGACGGATTCCTCGCCGTCCATGCCGGCCAGGAGCTGGCCGCGGTGCCGGTTGACGATGAAGAGGGAGTAGTCGATGCCGACGGCGAGGCCCAGCATGAGCGCCAGCATCGGGGAGATGGAACTCATGTCGACGGCGCCGCTGAGGGCGAAAGTGCCACCGACGCCCACTGCCACACCGACCAGGGCCATCAGCAGGGGGAGCCCGGCTGCGATCAGGGTTCCCAGCATGACGATGAGCACCAGCGCCGCGATGGCGATGCCGAGGATCTCGGAGATGCCGAACAGCTCGGAGACGTCCTCCGTGATTTCCTTGCTGGCCAGGGCGGTCACTCCGGCAGAGGAGACTTCGTGGGCGATGTCCTGGACCTGCTGGCGCACAGCGGGAGCCAGCCCGTTGATCGAGGTCTTGAACTGGACCTGGGCGATTGCCGCTGTCCCGTCCTCTGACACGAACCGCATGCCCTGCGAGGCCTCCAGCTGGCGCTTGGCCAGGGCGAGCTTGGCCGCGCCGGCCTCGAGTTCCTTGGTCCCGGCGTCGAGCTTTTCCTGGCCCGCGGCGAGGGCAGCCTTCTGCTGGCCAAGCTGGGCGTCGATGGCTTCGGCGGACATGCCGGCCGCGGTCATCTGCTGCTCGGCCGCGGCCAGCTGGGCCTTGCCAGCAGCCAGCCGGGCGGCCGACGCGTCCAGCTGCGCCCGTCCTGCGGACGCCTGCTGCTCGCCGGCGGCAAGGTCCGTCACGGCCTTGTCCAGCTGGGCCTGGGTGGCGAACGGGTCCACGGTGCCCTGAACGTCGGGGAGGGCTTTCAACTTGGTCAGCGCAGCCGAGACCGCGTCCTTGCCGGCCTGCGTGAACTGGCCGTTCTGCGACTCGAACACGATGCCGGCCGAGCCGCCGGAGGACTTGGGCAGCTCCTGCTTGAGCTTGTCCGCCATCTGCTGGGTTTCGGTGCCGGGGATCTGGAAGTTGTTGGACATGGTGCCGTGGAAGGCCGCAGCCGCGCCGCCGACGGCCACCAGGGCGGCGAGCCAGAGGGAGATGACGAGCCAGCGGTGGCGGTAGGAGAACTTGCCGAGACGGTAGAGCAACAGGGCCATGTCAGTGCCGATCTGGGGAAGGGGTGGCGGGGGAGTGGGACGCGAATCCGGAGCCGAGGAGGCCCATGGAATCGATCAGGAGCTGGCGCAGGATGGACAGGGACTCGGGGGTCAGGTCGCCGCCGCAGCGGGCAAACCAGACATCCATGGCGGCTTTTCCGCACGAGATGACGGAGCCGGCGAGGGCCCGGAGGTAGAGCTCGTCGACGTCGCCGGCCGCCGTCAGCGCAAAGCGTTCGCGGGCGGCGTCGATGATCTGTTCGGTGCAGTGGTCCCAGGCTTCCAGCTCGGAGCGGCTGAGCTGGGGGTTGGTCTGGCCCAGGCTGTAGAGCTCGGCCACCGGGGCCACGGTCATGGGATCGGCCAGTTCCACGAGGGCTGCGCGGGCAGATTCCAGGATGGGCTCGCCTGCCGGGCGGAGCCGGAACTGCTGAAGTGCCGTGTCCAGGAAGCCGAACGTCACCGAGGCGAGCGCCGCCTCGGTGCTGCCGAAGTAGTTGAAGAAGGTACGGCGGGAGATCCCGGCGGCGTCGGCGATGTCCTCCACGGTGAAGTTTCCGGGTCCCCGCGTGCGGAGCAGGTCCATGGCGGCGTGCGTGATGGCCTGCCGGGTAGCGGCCTTGTTCAGTTCGCGGCGCGAGGGGACACCGGGGTCGCCGGATGCGGCGGCCTGGGCGGCGGCGGGGGAGGGCGATGGGGACACGCGCTTACACTACGTGCATGTTTGCACTCTGGGCAAGTATTTTCGGAAGCTGGTGGCGGTAGGACTGGCAGGCGGCCCGGCGCTCAGGGCTTGAGCTGGGCTGCCGCGTCGCCGGAATTGGTCAGGTAGATGGACTGGCCAGTGGCCCCGGGCTCGTCCTGCGAGAGCGGAATGGCAAATACTGCTGTGCCGTAAGCGCAGACCTCCGTCCAGTTCTGCCCGATCGCTGACGTATCGAAGCGCATGGCGATGATGGCGTTGGCGCCGCGCTGCTCGGCCTCGGCCACCATCCGGGCCATGACATCCTGCCGGCTGTCGTGGAGGGCCCGCGTCATTTCCAGCACCTCGCCGCCGCCCAGGGAACGGAAGCCCGCCATGACCTGGGCGGTGATGTCCCGGGAACGGACGGTCAGGCCCATGACTTCGCCGAAGACGGCGTCGATCCGGTGGCCCGGAATGTCGTTCGAGGTGACGATCAGCATGCCCAGAGCCTATCGACTTTTGTCGTCTTCTTGCCGTCTTTTTGCCCTCTGGGCGTCCCTGCCGGATTCACAGGAAAGTGAAAGCAGGGAAACAGCTATCTCTGCTGGGGCAGGTGCAGACTGGAGGTGCTCGTGGAGCAGCCTTCCCCCGAAGTACCATCAGCTTCAAGCGCCGTTACCGCGCGGCAGATCCAGGAGACAGCAGATGTCACGCACAACCAAAATCGCGCTAGGCCTAGGGGCCGCGGCCGTGGCGCTGGGCGCAGGGCTCGGAGTGGCCGGGATGGCCTCCGCCACCACGACGCCGACGCCCACCCCGACACCCAGCTCGAGTGCCCCGGGGAACAACTTCGCCGACGGCCACGGCATGCGCGGTGGGCACCGCGGCCACGGCGGTGCGGAGTCCGGCGCCCGCGCCAAAGAGCTCGCCGCCAAGCTAGGCGTCGACGAGGCCAAGGTCACCGAGGCCCTGAAGACTTTCCGAGAAGCCAACAGGCCGGCCACCCCGCCGGCCACTCCACCTGTCGCGGGGCAGAAGCCGGACCGCGCCGCAATGCAGAAGGCCCTGGCCGCTTCCCTGGCGAAATCGCTCGGCATCGATGAAGCCAAGGTAACCGCTGCCCTGGCGGAATTGCGTACCGCGGAACAGGCCAATCGCGCCGCCGCACTGAAGCCCCGGCTGGACCAGGCCGTCAAGGACGGCACCCTGACCCAGGCAGAAGCGGACGCCGTCACCAAGGCCGCCGAAAAGGGTGTGATCGGCGGACACTAGGCCCGTGCGGACTGGAGCCGACGCAGGTTGGAGCCGACGCCGGTTAAACCAGAGAAGTCCCCGGGGATTGCCGGGGACTTCTCTGGTTTACACTCGTTCAGCCGTTACGCCCTGGCGTCCGCCAGGTCCCGTTCTTCCCGTCCGGCCGCGGGAGCTGCGGCGGCGGAGGGGTCGACGGTGCCATCGACGTCGTTGCTGTCGTCGCTGTCTTCGCTGTCCTCGCTGAACGGATCGCCGTTCCGCGGCGCGTTGTACAGCGTTTCGTCCAGGATGCCCTGGCGCTTGGCCACGATCGCCGGGATCAATGCCTGCCCGGCCACGTTGACGGCGGTGCGGCCCATGTCCAGGATCGGGTCGATGGCCAGCAGCAGGCCGACGCCGGCCAGCGGCAGTCCCAGCGTGGAGAGCGTGAGCGTCAGCATCACGACGGCGCCGGTGGTGCCGGCGGTCGCGGCCGAGCCGAGCACGGACACCATCGCGATCAGCAGGTACTGGGTGAAGTCGAGCTGGATGCCGAAGAATTGGGCCACGAAGATCGCCGCCACGGCCGGGTAGATCGCCGCGCAGCCGTCCATCTTGGTGGTCGCGCCGAGGGGCACCGCGAAGGAGGCGTAGGCGCGGGGGACACCCAGGCTCCGTTCGGTCACGCGCTGGGTCAGCGGCAGCGTGCCGATGGAGGAGCGGGAGACGAAGGCCAGCTGCACGGCCGGCCACACGCCGGAGAAGTACTGCCTGACGGACAGCCCGTGGCTGCGGATCAGGGCGGGGTAGACCACGAACAGCACAAGCGCCAGGCCGATGTAGATCGCCACGGTGAATTTGCCGAGCGAGCCGATGGTGTCCCAGCCGTAGACGGCCACGGCGTTGCCGATCAGGCCGACGGTGCCGAGCGGCGCGATCCGGATGATCCACCAGAGGACCTTCTGGATGACGGCGAGGGCGGACGCGTTCAGGGCCAGGAACGGTTCAGCGGCCTTGCCCACTTTCAGCGCGGCGATGCCGACGGCGATCGCGATCACCAGGATCTGCAGGACGTTGAAGCTCACGGCGGTGGTGGCGACGCCGTCAGTGACGGTGGTGGTCGCGCCGAGGCCCAGGAAGTTCTTCGGGAACAGCCCGGTCAGGAAGGCCCACCAGTCACCGGACTTGCCGGCGTACTTGGCTTCCTGGTTGATGCCGGTTCCGGCGCCGGGCTGCAGCAGCACGCCCAGGCCGATGCCGATCAGCACGGCGATCAGCGAGGTGATCGCGAACCAGAGCAGTGTGTTCCAGGCCAGCCGGGCGGCATTGGAAACGGCTCGCAGGTTGGAGATGGAGCTGACGACGGCGGTGAAGATCAGGGGGACCACGGCGGTCTGCAGCAGCGAGACGTAGCTCGAGCCGATGGTCTGCAGCGTGGTGCCGAGGGCGTTGGGGTTGGCTTTGGTGCTGCCGGTGTACTTGGCCAGCAGGCCAAGGCCCAGGCCGACGATCAGGGCGGCGATGATCTGGAAGCCGAACGAGCCGGCCCATTTGGGCAGCTGGAACCCGGTCTTTCCAGCGGGTGCGGGGGTGCTTGTCTGAGTGGTCACCGGAACACGCTAGGACCGTTGCGCATAGCATGACGAACGGATGTTGAGAAATGTTACGGCGCCTCAGGTGTCCCTGCGCCGCGGAATGCCCGGGATTTCCGCGCGGGCGGGGGCTTTTGTGAAGTTATTCCGGCAAGCGGTGTGGCGATTGTCTCGTCGCGGTCGGGCCAGGCCACCTCCGGCCACGCGAGATGACAGTTCGCGGCAATGTTCATGCGAAACACTGCCGCGAACTGCCTTCTCGTGCAGGAAGGCCTAGCGTGCGCAGGTGCCTGCGACGCCGCCGCCTGCGTGGTAAATCATGTCCTGGTACGCCACGGAGGAGCGCACCGGGGTGTTGCTCGTGACTGTCTGGACCGTCGCTCCGCTGCGTGCGAGCTTGAAGGACGGCGTGGTCCCGGCCACGAGCGGAACCTTGAAGGACGTCAGCCCGGCCGGGGCATCCATGGTCTTGACGTTGCTTCCCTGTGTGATGGTCAGGCGCCCCGGCGTCTTCAGCACGGCTACAAGTTCTACTTCGTTCTTCGCCGCGTCACCGTTCGGGATGTACATCGGTGTGGGTTTGCCGTTGCGACCGATGGGCGTCATTGAGTACGGAGCGTTCGTGGGGTGCGAGCGGTGGCTCCAGTACAAGGCATCCTGGGTAATCGCGGGCTTGACCCCGTTCTTGAACCAGGAAATGTAGTAGGCAGCCATGTCCAGCACTGCATAGCCGCGTTGCTTGGAAGGTGCCACCCAGGACTCGGTGTAGTCGTTCCAGGCGATGAGCGCAATGGAGTCGGCGTTGCTGGTAACCGCCGAGGCCAGGGAATCGCGCAGGGTGGAGCTGTTGGATGACTCCCAGTATCGCCCGTCGTAGGACCGTGAATCCTCGAACGCCACCGGCTGCATATAGGTCTTGCCGCGGCGGTGGGCTTCAGCGCTTTCCTTGGCGAGGGTCGGAACGCCGCTGGCGATGCGGGTGCCCCATTGCGAATACCCGGACACCGAGTTGTTCCAGTCCGTCTTCTGTGTTCCTCCGCCCCAGGAAATGAATATGGGTACGAGGTTGGATTTGACGCCGGAGGAGGCGAGGCGGCTCCGGAGCCCATCCCACCATGCGGGTGTCTTGCGCTCCGGGAAGAACGGGGCGAGCACGATGCCGGCACTGTTCCGGTAGATCGACGAGTCGTCCTTCACCTTCATGACGTTGTTGTAGACACTGTCAGAGGTGGATCCGGCGGCCGTATTGAAGTCCGGGCTGAGCATGATCTTGAAGCCCGGGTCCACTGCCTTGACGGCGGCGAGCATGGCTGGCAGCTGCTGCCAGCGGATATCGGTGGAGCTGTTGTATTCCCAGATGAAACCGTCCAGGCCCGCCCCGACTGCCTGCCGGACCTCCTTCTCGAAATCGGCCTGCCGCCAGGTGGTTTGGGTTGCACGCTGAGGAGCAACCGGACGATCCCGGAGGTCGTACGCGCCGTTGACGGAGTTGTGGGTATTCATCCAGCGCGGGTAGACGTCGCGGGTGGGGTCGGCGCTGTCGACTGCGAGCGGGAACGGCGGGAAGTAGTAGGCCCATGCCTTCTTCGCCGAGGTGTGCCTGTTCGCGGGCGCCGGGAGGTTGAAGGGCAGCGGATTGCAGGCCGTTGCCGTAGCGGTGGGCGTGGCGGTCGGCGTCGCGGCGTTCAGGGGTGCCGGGGCGCTCATCGTGGCGGCGGCCACAACGACGGCCGTCGCAACCGCGGATGCCGCGGTGCGCTTCCGGATCGGCGTCCGCGCTTTCGCGGAGTCATTGGTCGGTGGTCTTAGGAATGAGGCGATATTCCTCATAGGGGCTCCAATATGGGGTCTTGTGTGTGCCCGGCAATCGTCAGCCGCTGCAGGAAGCCTCAGCGAGGTTTCGGCAGAAGCCCAGCGCACAGCTTTTCCGCTGCGCTCCTCGGGGAGCGCCGGAATGCTGGCGCTATTCGTTCACGCGGGTTTCTATTGTCAATAGCTCGCACCGGAGACCAAGGTGCTGGTACCTCTATGCATGCGCCTGACTCATAGGCGTCGTCCCGCGTAAGTGCCGCAGGACCGACGCGCGCATACTGACGGTCAGCAAGACCATGCCGCAGTTGCGGAGGTACTTGCATGACCGGCGCCCTGCAGGAGAGCAAAGTACACCGGACACTTCTGTCGCAGCCCCAGCCGCCGACCCGGGCCGTCAAAAGCCCACTAAATGTGTCCCCCAGAGAATAGTCGACTATTGGTCCGAGGTCCATTTGGCGCGGGACAGGCGAACGGCCGGTTGGGGCGACTTCGCTGCGCGAATAGTCGCCCCAACCGGCCGTCTGGCCACTGACGGTGCAGGTCAGCTGCCGAAACCCGGATTACCCCAGGAGTGCGCGCTTGAGGGTGTCCAGGCCCACGGAACCGATGTTCAGGGCCTTCGTGTGGAACGCCTTGAGGTCAAAGCCGGGGCGGGATTCGAGCTCCGCCCGGATCTGCTCCCAGAGCCGCTGGCCCACCTTGTAGGACGGGGCCTGTCCTGGCCAGCCCAGGTAGCGGGTGAACTCGAACTTCAGCTGCCCCTCGCTGATCGGCAGGTTGGCGCGGAGGAAGTCAAAGCCCTTCTCCGATGTCCAGATGCCGCTGCCCCAGCGCTCGGGAACTTCGAGTTCCAGGTGCACGCCGATGTCGAACACCACGCGGGCCGCGCGCATGCGTTGCATGTCCAGCATGCCCATGTGGTCGCCCGGATCATTGAGGTAGCCGAGTTCCTGCATGAGTTTTTCCGCGTAGAGTGCCCAGCCTTCGCCGTGGCCCGAGGTCCAGCACACACTGCGGCGCCACTTGTTCAGCAGCTCGCGGCGGTAGGTGGCGGTGGCGACCTGGAGGTGGTGGCCGGGAACGCCCTCGTGGTACACCGTGGTGGTTTCGGCCCACGTGGTGAAGGTGTCTTCACCGGCCGGCACGGACCACCACATCCGGCCGGGCCGGCTGAAGTCCTCCGAGGGTCCCGTGTAGTAGATGCCGCCCTCATCCGTGGGCGCGATCCGGCACTCCAGCGTTTTCATGATGTCCGGGATCTCGAAGTGGACGCCGGCGAGCTCGGCCACGGCCTTGTCCGACAGTTCCTGCATCCACGCCTGGAGGGCGTCGGTGCCTTTGAGCTGCCGGGCGGGATCGTTGTTCAGGATCTCCTTGGCTTCTTCGATCGAGGCGCCGGGGCGGATTTCGCC
Organism: Arthrobacter sp. 131MFCol6.1; assembly: GCF_000374925.1. GTDB lineage: Bacteria > Actinomycetota > Actinomycetes > Actinomycetales > Micrococcaceae > Arthrobacter. The sequence goes on along the minus strand of NZ_KB895545.1, from coordinate 227,850 downwards.
GGCCACCCGTTCCTGTTCGGAGATGAGGCGGTCGAGCTCCTCCACGCCCCACGCGTAGGTCTCTTCCAGGTCGACGGTGGCACCGAGGAAGGCGCGCGAGGCCAGGGCGTAGCGCTCACGGCCCACAGCGTCTTTAGCGGGGGCAACCGGCAGGAGCTCGGACTCGAGGAATCCTGCCAGCCGGGAGTAGGCCACCCGGGCGTCCGCGACGCCGGCGTCGAGCCTGGTCTGCAGTTCCGCCGGGAGCGGGCCGTCCGCAGTCTTGGCGCCGGCGGCGAGCTTCGCGAAGAAGCCGTCGTCCGCGGCGTGCTTGGTGGCCTGCTCGATCACGATCGACACCTGGCGGGCCGCGGCCACCTTGCCGTCCTGCATCGCCGAACGCAGCGATTCGATGTATCCGTCGATGGCTGCAGGGACATTGTGGGCCCGGCCCGCGATGTGCTCCCACTGCCCGGCGGTATCGGTCGGCATGAGGTCAAAGATGGCGCGGATCTGCTGGGACGGGGACTCGATGTTGTTCAGATCGGCTGTGTCCCAGCCCGATTCGTGAATTTCCAGCTGCAGGCCCAGCCGCTCGCGCATGGCGTCGAGCGTGACGGCGTCGACGTCGTCGACCGGCTCCAGTCCGTCCAGCGCCGCAAGTGCCTCGCGGGCGGCGGCCGCGAATTCCTCGTGGCCGGCGGGGGAGAAGTCCTGGTACTCGGTCTCGTGCCCGGGCAGGCCGAGTTCGGTGGCGAAGCTCGGGTTGAGCCGGATCAGCGTGTCCGTGTAGGCGTCGGCGACGGCGTCAATAGCCGTCTGCTGGCGCGCGGGGGCAGTGTTGTCTGAGGCGATGATTTCGGTAGTCACCCGACGAGACTAGCCCGGCCGCCGTGGTTATGAAAGAGTCACTGAACTTTTTCGCGCGCAACTTTTTCCGTGCAGATTTCGCCTGCGGGCTGGCCCAGCCGGGACGCTCAACCAGGTCGTCTCAGCCCAGGCTGCGGCGCCAGGCCTCCGGACCCGGCCTGGGCGCCAGCCGAAGCTGCTGCCGGCGGACCCAGTGCCGGACGCCGGGGCTTTCCGGTGCCGCCTGCTGGCTCTGCCCCAGGGACAGCACGACGGCGGTCAGCGCGGCCAGCTCTTCCGGCGTCGGCTCGCCCTTCACGACAGCAAGCAGAGGTGCGTCTGGGGTCTCGGGGCCTTCTAGCGGATCGGCTGGGCCCACGCCCGCAGGGTTCCCTGGCCGAGCTTGCGAGGTTAGGGGGCGGGTGGGGATCACAGCGGGATGTTCCCGTGCTTCTTGGCGGGCAGGGCGGCCCGCTTGTCCCGGAGGGCGCGCAGGCCCTTGATGATCTGCACCCGGGTTTCGGACGGTGCGACGACGGCGTCCACGTAGCCGAGCTGGGCGGCCTGGTAGGGGTTGAGCAGCTCTTCCTCGTACTGGCGGATCACCTCGGCGCGCTTGGCTTCGACGTCGCCGCCGTCCTCCGCCACCGCGGCGAGTTCGCGGCGGTAGAGGATGTTCACGGCACCCTGGGCGCCCATGACGCCGATCTGGGCGGTGGGCCAGGCGAGGTTCAGGTCCGCGCCGAGCTTCTTGGAGCCCATCACGATGTAGGCCCCACCGTAGGCCTTGCGGGTGATCACGGTCAGCTTGGGCACGGTGGCCTCGGCGTACGCGTAGAGCAGCTTGGCGCCGCGGCGGATGATGCCCTGGAACTCCTGGTCCTTGCCCGGCAGGAAGCCCGGCACGTCCACGAGCGTGATGATGGGGATGTTGAAGGCATCACAGTGCCGGACGAAGCGGGCGGCCTTTTCCGAGGCCGCGATGTCCAGGGTGCCGGCGAACTGCATGGGCTGGTTGGCCACGATGCCCACGGTGTGGCCCTCGACCCGGCCGTAGCCGATGATCACGTTCGGGGCATAGAGGGACTGCATCTCGAGGAAGTGGGCGTCGTCGACAATCTGCTCGATGACCTTGCGCATGTCGTAGGGCTGGTTGGCCGAGTCCGGGATCAGCGCGTCCAGGGCGAGGTCGTCGTCGTCGATTTCCAGCTCCTGCTGGTGCTCCAGCACCGGGGCCTCGGCGAGGTTGTTGGAGGGCAGGAAGTCGAGCAGTTCGCGGACGAATTCGACGGCGTCGGCCTCGTCGGAGGCCAGGTAAGTCGAGGTGCCGGTGTTGGCGTTGTGCTGCCGGGCGCCGCCGAGGGTTTCCATGTCCACGTCTTCGCCGGTGACGGTCTTGATGACGTCCGGGCCGGTGATGAACATGTGCGAGGTCTTGTCCACCATGACCACGTAGTCGGTCAGGGCGGGGGAGTAGGCCGCGCCGCCGGCGGAGGGGCCCATGATCAGCGAGATCTGCGGAACGACGCCGGAGGCGTGGACGTTGTTGCGGAAGATGTCCGCGAACATCGCCAGGGAGGCGACGCCCTCCTGGATGCGGGCACCGCCGCCGTCGAGGATGCCGACCACGGGGCAGCCGTTGCGGAGTGCGAACTCCTGGACCTTGACGATTTTTTCGCCGTTGACCTGGCTCAGCGAGCCGCCGTAGACGGAGAAATCCTGGCTGTAGACCGCGACCGGGCGGCCGTCCACCGTGCCGTAGCCGGAGACGAGGCCGTCGCCGAGGGGCTTCTTCTTCTCCATGCCGAACGCGGTGGAGCGGTGCACGGCCAGCGCGTCGAATTCGACGAAGGAGCCGGCGTCCAGCAACAGGTCGATGCGCTCGCGGGCGGTATTCTTGCCGCGCGCGTGCTGCTTGGCGATCGCTTCCGGACCGGAGGGCTGCTCGGCACGGGCCTGGCGGTCGCGGAAATCTGCAATCTTTCCCGCAGTCGTGGTCAGATCGTGGCTCATCAAGTTTCTCCGGCTCTGTCGCAAGGTTGTACGGCGCCCGTTATGTGGGGTCCTTTGGCTGGAATCCACAAAAGCAGGGCTCTGCTGGCAAGTCTAGTGACGGTATTGGCCGGTGCCGCTGTAGGGAACCTACAATTTTCCCGCTGCGAAGCTCCCGCACCGCTTTGTTACCCGCGAGTAACATTGGTCCGCTAGAGTGTGGGCATGACTTCAAGCAACGATGCTTCGGGCACCGCCGCAGGGCCGTACCAGGCCGCCGGTTCCCTCCAGGGCCGCACTGTCCTCATCTCCGGGGGCAGCCGCGGCATCGGCCTGGCCATCGCGCTCCGCGCAGCCCGGGACGGCGCCAACATCGTCCTGATGGCCAAGACCGGTCAGCCCCACGCCAGGCTGGAGGGAACCGTGTATACCGCCGCCGAACAGATCGAGGCCGCCGGCGGCCAGGCCCTGCCGCTGGTCGGCGACGTGCGCAACGACGCCGACGTCGCCGGGGCTGTCGGCGCCGCCGTGGACCGCTTTGGCGGGGTCGACGTCGTCATCAACAATGCATCGGCGATTGACCTCTCCAGCACCGACGACGTGGACATGAAGCGCTACGACCTCATGCAGGACATCAACGTGCGCGGCACGTTCCTGCTCTCGAAGATGGCGCTGCCGGCCCTGCGCGCCTCCGCGGCCGGGCACATCCTCACACTCTCCCCGCCCCTGAACCTGGATCCGAAGTGGGCCGGCCTGCACCTGGCCTACACCATGGCCAAATACGGCATGAGCCTGACCACGCTGGGGCTGGCCGAGGAGCTCAAGGCCGACGGCGTCGCCGTGAACTCTCTCTGGCCGCGTACCTTGATCGACACCGCGGCGATCCGCAACATGCCCGGCGGCGACATGATCGTCAAGGGCGCCCGCAGCCCCGAAATCATGGCCGACGCCGCCCACGCCGTGCTGACCGGCGGCAACGCGGTCCCCGCCGGCGGGAGCCGGAGCGGCAACTTCTACACCGATGAACAGGTTCTCGCGGCGGCAGGGGTGACGGACTTCAGCCCGTACAGCCTCGGCGCGCCGGAGGCCCAGCTGGTCCCGGACATCTTCCTCTGAACTTGCTGGGTGTTTTACGCACGCCTGCCCTGCGGAATTTCGCCTCATTTGAGGGCCGGGCGCCGGAATCAGCGGCGTGTCCGGCCGACACGCCGGACGTCCCGGCCAAAAGTGGGGAGTTTCGGCGGAGGCATATGAGTCGGCTGGCCGGGGCCCCGGCGCGCTTTCCTCGGTAGGATTCAAGGATGGAAGCCGTGCAGGAAACCCCGGACCGTCCGCCCCTGGACCTGAGTGCCCTCAGTGATGAGGCGTTCCTGTCCGCCAACGGAATTCCGCGCCTGACGGTGCTTGAATCCACCGGCTCCACCAACGTCGATCTCCTCCGCGGGGTGACCGAGGATCCCCGTGCGTGGCCGGACCTGTCGGTGCTGACCGCCGAGTACCAGAGCGCCGCCCGCGGCCGGCTCGACCGCCGGTGGGAGGCGCCGGCCCGCAGCTCGGTCTCCGTCTCGCTCGTGCTCCTGCCGGTCAACGGGGCCGGCCGGCCATTGCCGACCCACCGGTACTCCTGGCTGTCCCTCCTGGCCGCCCTCGCCCTGCGTGAGGCCCTGACGGAAACGGCAGGCCTTCCGGCGGAACTCAAGTGGCCCAACGACGTCCTGGTCCGGGGCCGGAAGATCGCCGGCATCCTGGCCCAGCTCGGCCCGCTCGGCGCCGGCGGAGCGCCGCCGGTCATCCTCGGCACCGGCCTGAATGTCACGCTGACAGAGCCCGAACTCCCGGTTCCCACCGCCACCTCCGTGCTGCTGGAGAATCCGGACACAGTGGACCGGACGGAGCTCCTGAAGAGCTACCTGTCCCGCTTCGCCACCCTCTACCGGAGTTTCTGCAACGCCGACGGCGACCCCACCGCCGGCCTGGCCGGTGGCCCGTCGTTGCACAAACGGGTGGAGCACTTCCTCTCGACCCTCGGCAAGCAGGTCCGGGCCCAGCTCCCGGGCGACCACGAGATCATTGGCCACGCCACGCGGCTGGACGAATACGGCTCGCTCCTGGTGGTCGATGCCGCGGGCCATGAACACGTGGTGACCGCCGGCGACGTCGTGCACCTGAGGCCGTGGAACCCGGCCGGGACCGGCGGCCAGGGCAACGGCGGGGCAGAAAGCGGTTATGCGTAAAGTGCTCCTGCCGGGAGAGCAAGTAATTGTGGTGACCCGGCCCCAGCCCAGGATGCTCATTGTCCCGGCGCTGACGTTCGTTGTTATTCCGGCCGCGGCCGCGTACGCCTGCGCCTGGGTTGTCAAGGGCGGCCCGACACGGCTCCTGCCCCTCATCCCCAAGGAGTGGACTCCCTGGCTGGTCGCCGTGTGCCTGGCGTTGGCGGCGTGGGTGCTGCTGGGCTATTGCCTCCCCCGGGTCATTGCATGGCACGCCACCCGCTACATCCTCACCAGCCAGCGATTAGTTACCCGCTACGGCATGTTAAGGCGGCGCGATGAACAGATCCCCCTCGCCGCCGTCCGCCATGTGGCCATTGAGCAATCGTTGTTGCAGCGCCTATTGCACTCCGGGAATATATCCTTGGAGACCGGGTACCCCCTTGGAACGGTGGTCCCCGATGTCCCCGAGGTGGCGACATTCCGCAATTTCCTGCTGGACGCCATCGACGACCTCCCCCAGGGCGAGGCGTCCGGGGCCGACGGCATGACCTACAACCCAGGCGAGGCCTGGCCGTGGGAGACGAGAGAAGGTGGAAGAGATGAACGCTGAGAACGTCCACCAGGACACCGACCTCGCTGCCCCGGATTTGCCCCGGGAGCCCGAGGACGCCGCCGGTTCGGCTGCCGCCGACAGCGACGCCGGGACCGCCTTCGACACCGAGGCAGGCGCGCTCATCGAACCCGCCGCCGAACCCGGATCCGAAGCCGCCGACCCTGAACCTTTGGCCCCGCCCACCGGCACGATGTCCGCTGAACGGCTCGCCGCCAAGGCCCTGGAAGCGCGGCTGCTGGGCGGTGAGCGCAAGCTCCGGCGTCGTGAAGTCGCCGCCGGTGCCGGGCTCTCGCTGCTTTCTGCCCGGAAACTTTGGCGCGCCCTGGGCTTTCCCAACCTCGGGGATGAAGACGTCGCCTTCACCGAGCGTGACCAGGCCGCCCTGTCCACCATCGTGGACCTGGTGCGCGACGGCAAGCTCACCGAGGAAGCCGCCATTTCCATCACCCGGGCCATCGGCCAGATGACCGACCGGATGGTGGTGTGGCAGATCGAGGCCCTCGTGGAGGACATGGTCCAGGAACAGGGCGTGAGCGACGCCGTCGCCCGGAAGCGGCTCGTCAGCGAGTTGCCGAACCTGATCGACCCCCTCGAGGAGATGCTCGCCTACTCCTGGCGCCGCCAGCTCAACGCCGCTGTGCAGCGCCTGGCCGTCCGGGCCGAAGCCGGGCTGCAGTCCAGCGAAGAGGGCCGCGAAGGCGACGAGGACGATGCGCCCCTGCCGTTGGCCCGGGCCGTTGGCTTCGCCGACCTTGTCTCCTACACGAGCCTGTCCCGCCGGATGAACGAGAAGACGCTCGCCCAGCTGGTGCAGCGCTTCGAGAACAAGTGCGCCGAAATCATCTCGGTCGGCGGCGGCCGGCTGGTCAAGACCGTCGGCGACGAAGTCCTGTACATTGCCGAGACTCCGGCGGCGGGAGCCGAGATTTCCCTGGCCCTGTCCCGCGCCTTCACCGACGACGAGATCCTGCCCCAGGCCCGCGTGGCTATGGTCTGGGGCCGCATCCTCTCCCGCCTCGGTGATATCTACGGACCCACCGTCAACCTCGCCGCCCGCCTGACTGCCCTCGCGGACCCCGGAACCGTGCTGGTGGATTCGATGACCGCGGCCGCCTTGGAGCAGGACGAACGCTTCGTCCTGGTGCCCCGTCCGGCCGAGGACGTCCGCGGGTTCGGTGAAATCCACCCGGTGCAGCTGCAGCCCGGCAGCGGCCGGGGCCTGATCCTGGACTGAGCACCGGATCAGCCCGGCTGTAGCCCGTGGCGGGCTTCTCAGTTGAGCGGCGCATATGCAATAGTCGGACCGGCAGTTGCGATCCGGCCGGGTTTGTGACCGCCGTCAGCCCTCGCGCACCGCTGAAGCCGCGCACCACTGTATTGAGGACCGCCATGAACGCAACGCCAGACGCCCCCATCCCGCCATCGGACGGCAAACAGGGACCGCGGCTGCACTGCGGGTTCGGCACGGACCGGGGGCTGCGCCGCGAGGCGAACGAGGACGCCTTCATTGCCGCCGACCCCGTCTTCGCCGTGGCGGACGGCATGGGCGGGCACGAGGCCGGCGAAGTTGCCAGCAGCATCTGCGTGCGCACCCTGGCCGAGCTGCCACAGTTCAAGACCGGCAGCCGGGACGCGACGGCGGACATCCTGCAGGAGTACCTGCTCATGGCTGATGCGGGCATCCGTCACGCCACGGGATCGCGCGCCGGAACCACGCTGTCCGGCGTCGTGGTGGTGGAACAACAGGACGTCCCGTACTGGCTTGTCCTCAACATCGGGGACTCCCGCACCTACCGTTACAGCCACGGCCGGCTCGCCCAGATCAGCGTCGACCATTCCGAGGTACAGGAACTCCTGGACACCGGCCAGATCACCGAGGCCGAGGCCGCCGTGTATCCGCGCAGGCACGTTGTGACCCGGGCACTGGGAACCGGGGACGACTCCGAGGCCGACTTCTGGCTGCTTCCCCTTGAAGACGGCGACCGGATCCTGGTGTGCTCCGACGGCCTCAACGGCGAACTGACCGACGAGAAGATCGCCGGCATCCTCGCGGCCGAGGCCGACCCCCAGGCTGCCGTGGACGAGCTGATCCAGTCGGCCTTGCGCAGCGGCGGCCGGGACAACATCACGGCGATCGTTGTCGATGCCCGGACTGCCAGCGGGGACGCGCCCGCCTGACCTCACGGTCAGCGTCAGACCAAATTCGTGGTTCGCCCCTTAGGCTCGCGGGCATGGGGACTAAGCCGGATCGAAGGAAAGCAGCGGGCACTGCCGCAACCCTGATTGGCGGGTCGGCGGAAATAATGGACTTCCTGATCCCGCTCTGGGGCGGCATTGAACTCGGCGTCGCGCCAAGCGCGATCGGAGCCCTCGTCGCCGTCGAGCTCGTCGTCTCGGTGATCGCGCGTCCGATTTCCGGCTGGCTGGTGGACACTCGGGTGCGAACGACAGTGGCTGCGGCAGGAGCCGTGCTCTACGCGGTGAGCTGCGTGGGCTACGCCCTTGCGACGTCGCTGCCGCTCGCCCTCGCCGCCGCAGTTGTGGGCGGCATGGGCGGCGCGTTCTTTTGGATTGCCGTCCGGGCGATCGTGGCCGAGTCCCTCGATCGCGACTCCGGCTCACTGGCCGGGCTGCTGTCATCCGAAGCACTCGGATCGTGGTTCTTCTGGATTCCAGCGATGGTCCTGCTGCCGCTGACCGGCTTCAGCGGGGTCTTCGGGATCCTCGCTGTTGCCTGTCTTTTCGCGGCGGTCCTGCTGTTCCGCGTGCCAAAGTTCCTGGCGCCACCGCAGGAGGAGCCGCCGAACGGGTTCCGGGGCGACGGCAAGCGCCTCGCCCCGCTGCTGCTGATCGCGCTGATGACTGCAGTCGCCGAGGCCGGTGTGTCGCTGCTCCTGCTGCTTCACCTGCAGAAGGCGCTTGAGCTGGAGGTCTACCAGATTGCACTCATCTACCTGCCCGGCGGCATCGTGCTTACGGTTATGCCACGGGTGCTGCACCGGTTCGTTGAACGGCGGGGCCGGCGTACGGGATACGTCCTCGCGTCCGTCGCGTCGGCACTGACTGCTGCTGGCCTCGCGTTCACCCCCAGCCCGCTCGTGATCGCCGCGCTCTGGGTGCTAACGAGTGCCTCATGGGCGATATTGCTGCCGATCCAGCGGGCGGTCGTCGCTGAGGTCAGCGGGCACCGCGTGGGCCGCGGCATGAGCCTGCTGACCAACTCCGAAATGCTCGGGGCAGCAGCCGGGTCGCTGCTGGCGGGTCTGCTGTACGACGGTGGATCGTGGCAGCTCTCGTGCCTGATCTTCGCGGGCATCATCCTCAGCGGAACCGTCCTTGGCCCACTCGCGCTCACGAAACTGGGCGTTCGCGACCGCCCGGCCGCCGACCTGGCCGCCGTCATCAACGACTAGCACGGCTCCCTCCGCCGGCGCAGAAGTCGTCCCCGGGCGGGGCGAGGTGTCCAGGTACTCGATCGGTGGCCGGACCGGAACCCGCGACCGCAGACTGACGGACCCCTGACCGGACAACAGCGGTGATCTAGGGCAGGATAGGTCTGTGAGCACAGGGAAGACCGCAGCAGAGACCTCAGCAGGGACTGACGAAGCAGCCGAAGCAGCCCCCCGGCATGGCACGGATCCTCAAGGCCCCGCGGGGGAGCAGGTCCCCTCCGGGGACATCCGTGCGGAGTACGAAGACCTTGTGGAGCAGGTCCGCAAGCACCGCTTTGCGTACTACCAGCAGGACGCGCCGATCATCTCCGACGCCGAGTTCGACGAGCTCTACCGGCGGCTGGAAACGCTCGAAGCCATGCATCCGGAACTGGTGGCCAACGACTCGCCCACGCAGGAAGTCGGCGGCGAGGTGTCAGCGGCGTTTGCCGCCGTCCAACACCTGCAGCGCATGTACAGCCTGGAGGATGTCTTCTCGCTCGAGGAGCTGGAGGCCTGGATGGTCAAGGCCGAGGCGGGCGTCGCCAAGCTCGGCAACGGCGGCGACCCGCCGTCCTGGCTCACCGAACTGAAGATCGACGGCCTGGCCGTCAACCTGCTCTACCGCGACGGGGCGCTGGTCCGGGCCGCCACCCGCGGGGACGGCACCACCGGCGAGGACATCACGCACAACGTCCTGACCATCAAGGAAATCCCGCAGCAGCTCAGCGGCACCGGCTTCCCGGCTGAGATGGAAGTCCGCGGCGAAGTCTTCATCCCGTCGCAGGCCTTCGCGGAATTCAACGAAGCCCTGATCGAGGCCGGCAAGGCGCCGCTGGCCAACCCGCGCAACGCCGCCGCAGGTTCGCTGCGGCAGAAGGACCCCGCGGAAACGGCCAAGCGTCCGCTGCGGATGTACGTCCACGGCATCGGCGCCCGCGAGGGACTCGACACTGCCAGCCAGTCCGAGACCTACCGGAAGCTCGCCGAGTGGGGACTGCCCACGAGCCCGTATTTCGAGGTCCTGGCCGGGCTGGCCGACGTGCTCGAATTCATCAAGCGCTACGGCGACAAGCGGCACAGCCTCACCCATGAGATCGACGGCATTGTGATCAAGGTGGACGACTTCGCCACCCAGCGGGCCTTGGGCTACACCACCCGGGTGCCGCGCTGGGCCGTGGCCTACAAGTACCCGCCCGAAGAGGTCCACACCAAGCTGCTCGACATCGCCGTCAACGTCGGCCGCACCGGCCGGGTCACCCCGTACGGCGTGATGGAACCGGTCAAGGTTGCCGGCTCCACCGTGGAGATGGCCACCCTGCACAACCAGGAGGTGGTCAAGGCCAAGGGCGTGAAAATCGGCGACATCGTGGTGCTGCGCAAGGCCGGAGACGTCATTCCGGAGATTGTCGGCCCGGTGCTGGCGCTGCGGGACCAGCAGGACCCTCCCGTCCGCGACTTCATCATGCCCACCGAATGCCCCGCGTGCGGCACGCCGTTGGCCCCCGGGAAGGAAGGGGACGTGGACATCCGCTGCCCCAACTCCCGGTCCTGCCCGGCGCAGCTGCGCGAACGCGTCTTCCACCTGGCCGGCCGCGGCGCCTTCGACATCGAGGCCCTCGGCTGGGAAGCCGCCATCGCACTGACCCAGCCGGCCGAGCCCGCGGAACCGCCGCTGACCACCGAGGCGACCCTGTTCGACCTGACCCCGGAGCAGCTCGCGGACGTCCGCGTCCGCCGGGAGAAGCGCTCCAAGGGCGTCGGCACCGGGGAGTTCGAGCTGGTGCCCTACTTCTTCACCAAGGCCACCACCAAGACCCCGTCCAAGCCCACGGCCACCACGGACAAGCTCTTCCGGGAGCTGGAAAAAGCGAAATCCCAGCCGCTGTGGCGGATCCTGGTGGCCTTGTCCATCCGGCACGTCGGCCCGCGGGCCTCGCGCGCCCTCGCCACCGCGTTCGGCAGCATGGACGCCATCCGGCAGGCCTCCGAGGAGGAGCTCGCCCACGTCGACGGCGTGGGCCCGGTCATCGCGCAGGCGCTGACCGAATGGTTCGCCGAGGACTGGCACCGCGACATCGTGGACCGCTGGGCGGACGCCGGCGTCCGGATGGCGGACGAACGCGACGAGTCGACGCCCAGGACGCTGGAGGGGCTGACCGTGGTGGTGACCGGAAGCCTCGAGGGCTTCAGCCGCGATGAGGCCAAGGAAGCCATCCTGATCCGCGGCGGCAAGGCGGCCGGATCGGTGTCGAAGAACACCAGCTACGTGGTGGCGGGCGAGAACGCCGGCACCAAACTGGACAAAGCCGAACAGCTCGGCGTCCCGGTCCTGGATGAGGACGGCTTCCGCGCCCTGCTGGCGAACGGGCCGGCCGGCGGCGGAGCGGACGCCAGCGCGGACGGTGGCGAGACCACCGGCGCGGACGGTGTCCCGGTCCTGGCCGGCGACGGCGAGGCTCCCGGCGCCGATGGTGCGGCGGCCGAATGAGTTCCCACTCCGCGGGTTCTCCCACCCCCGGCATTCCCGGGCTGCTTGAACTGGCCAAGTCGGCCGCGGCGGCGGGGGCCGCCGTCCTGGCCACCCGGAAGACTGCCGCCCTGGACGTCAGCAACAAGGGCGACTCCGGCGACTGGGTGACCGCCTTCGACCTCGCCGCCGAAGCCGCCGTCCGGGACGTCATCACCGCCGCCCGGCCGTGGGACATCATCACGGGGGAGGAGGGCGGCACCGTCCTGCCGGCGGAGCCCAGCGGCTACCGCTGGTCGATCGACCCGCTCGATGGCACCACCAATTTCATCCGCAACATCGTCTACTACGCCACCTCCGTGGCGGTGGCCGACGCCGACGGCGTCTGGCTGGCCGGCGTCGTCAGCGCACCGGCGCTGGGACGCACCTACTACGCGTCCCGCGGCGAGGGTGCCTGGCTCCAGGAACAGGGCCAGCTCACCGCCCTGTTCGGCCCGGTCCCCGGACGGACCGGCCAGATCCTGGCCACGGGCTTCAGCTACGATCCCGGCGTGCGGGCGGAACAGGCCGAGGGCCTCGGCAGCCTGATGGACGGCTTCGCGGACATGCGCCGGCTCGGGTCCGCGGCACTGGACCTGTGCCTCGTGGCGGACGGCACGCACGATGCCTACGGTGAGCGCGGGCTCAACGAACACGACTTCGCCGCCGGGGCCCTGATCGCCGAGGAGGCAGGCTGCTGGGTGCGCCGGCCGCGGCTTACCAGCCCCCTGGCCGGCGGCCCCTCCGACGATGAGCGCCTGGCCGCATGGACGTGCGCCGGGCCGCTGGAACTCTCCGGCAAATTCCCGCTCTAGAGTCCTCTCACCGGGCCGGCACGGGGCCGGCTCCGGGCCGGAGTGATAGGCCTGAGTGATAGTTCAGTCACGGAAACGGCTTTTCCGGGCACGGCCCGGGCCGGGCGCCCGTACCATTGACAGGTGCCTTCGCAGATCCTCATTCGCCCCGCCGTTCCGGCCGACTTCGACGCCATAGCGCGCATCACCCGGGACGCCTACCTGGCGGCAGGCTACTTTGAGAGCGCCGACCACCCCTACATGCAGCAGATCCAGAATGTCGGGCAGCGCGCGGCGGCCGCGACGGTTTGGGTCGCGGAGCGGGAGGGCCGGATCCTCGGCTCCGTGACGCTGGCGGTCGCCGGCGAGCCCTACGCGGACATCGCCTTCAGCGACGAGCTCGAGTTCCGCATGCTCGTGGTGGACCCGTCCGTGCAGCGCAGCGGTGCCGGCAAGGCCATGGTCCAGGCCATCATCGAGCACGCCAGGGCCCTGCCCGGAATCCACGCCGTGGCCCTGACCACGGGCGAGAGCTGGGAAAGTGCCCACGGCCTCTACCAGAAGACCGGCTTCCTCCGGGCGCCGGAGCGCGACTGGCTCGTGCCGGGCACGGACATCAAACTGCTCGTTTACCGCCAGGAACTCTAGCCCGGGCGGAGGCCCCGCGCAGTCCCGCCGACACAAAACAACCCGGTTTGGCCTCCCAGGCGCCCGGCGCCCTACAGTTGTGCCGATCCCTGCGGCAACTGCGAAAGGCCCACCATGCGCAAGACCTTCGGTACCGGCTCCACCTGGGAACAGGCCCTCGGCTATTCCCGGGCTGTCCAGGTGGACAACACCCTCTACATCTCCGCGACGGCCGCCAGCGGGGAGGACGGAGTCGTGGGCGAGGACTTCTATGCCCAGACCAGCTACATCCTGCAGAAGCTTGGCGCCGTGCTGGCCGACGCCGGCTTCGGCTTCGAGGACGTGGTGCAGTCCAAGCTGTACCTGACGGACATCAGCCAGTGGGAAGAGGCCGGCCGGGCCCACGGCGAGGTCTTCGGCGACATCCGTCCCACGCTCTCCCTCGTTCACGTGCTGCCGTTCCTGGACCCCAAGATGCTCGTCGAGATCGAACTCGTCGCCCAGAAGAGCGCCACCTAGAAACCGGCGAGGGGTCACATGGACTCTGGCGGAACTTCCGGACTCGGAGTATGACTGGCGCATGACCAAGGCGCCCGGGCAGGGGCCCACCAGGGTACCCCTCATCGGCCAGTTCCGCTCCTATGACCGCTCGTGGCTGCGCGGCGATCTGATCGCCGGGGTCACCGTCGCGGCCCTGATCGTTCCGAAGAACCTCGGGTACGCAGGCATCGCCGGTATACCGCTGCAGAACGGCCTGTATGCCGCGGCCGCCGGCGCCATCGTCTACGCGATCTTCGGCACCTGCCGGCAGATCTCGATGGGCCCCAGCTCGGGCCTGGCGGCAGTGGCTGCCAGTGCCGTCCTCGCGGCGGGCATCACGGGAGAGCAGGACGTCGCCTCGTTCGTTGCGGGAATCACGCTCGCCTCCGGGATCCTGTTCCTGCTCCTTGCCGTCCTCAAGATGGGCTGGATCGCGCAGTTCCTCTCGAAGGCCGTGGTCACCGGCTTCCTCTTCGGCGCGGCGATCGACGTCGTGATCGGGGAGCTCCCCAAGCTCACCGGGACCGAGGTCACCGGCTCGAACCCCATCCAGGAGCTGTGGTCATGGCTGGGGACCCTTGGCGAGGCGCAGCCGACCACCGTTGTGGTGGGGGCAATCGCACTGGCTGTCGTCTTCGGGCTGAAAGCTGTCGCTCCCCAAGTCCCCGGCGCCCTGGTCCTGGTGGTGGGCGGATTGCTGGCTGCGGCGCTGTTCGATCTCGGGGCCAAAGGCGTGGCCCTGGTGGGCGAGGTGCCCAGCGGCCTGCCCTCGCTTCAGGTCCCGGACGGCCAGTTGATGTGGGACCACGTGGGTACCGTGGCCCTCGCGGCGGTGGCAGTGGTCCTGATCGGCTTCTCCCAGACCGCCGGGGACGCGCGGGCGTTCGCTGCCAAGCACCGCTACCAGATCGACATCAACCAGGAATCGATTGCCCAGTCGCTGGCCAACATTGCCGCAGGACTCTTCAAGGGGATGCCCGTCTCGACGAGCCTGTCGGCGAGCTCGCTGAACGACCACTCCGGGGCGAAGACCGGGCTTGCCTCCCTCACTTCCGGGGTCACCGTCCTGCTCACGCTGCTCTTCCTGGCGCCGCTGTTCTCGAACCTGCCCAAGCCCGTGCTGGCGGCGCTGATCATCGAGGCTGTCGTCATGGGCATGATGAACGTGCCCGAGATGCGGCGGCTTGCCCGGGTGCAGAAGTTTGACTTCTGGATTGCGATCGCAGCGATCATCGGCACCCTCATCTTCGGCGTGCTGGCGGGCGTCGTGATAGGGATCGTGCTCTCGCTCTTCTGGCTCGTCCGGGTGGCCACCCACCCGGAGATGCCGTCCCTCGGCCGTGAACCGGGCACCCAGGTCTTCCGTGAAGCCGATGGGCACCCCGGCGACGAGATCGTTCCCGGCATTGCGGTGATCCGGTTCGACGGCGGCCTGTTCTTCGCCACCGCCGACGCGCTGGAGGACCGTCTGCGCGAGGTCATCCATTCAACGCCGGGGCTCACCGGGATTGTGCTCGACTGCGGCGGGATCAATTTCGTCGATTCGCAGGGGGCAACGAAGATGGCGGACATCGCGAACCTCGCCCGCGAGTCGGACGTCAACCTGCGCCTGACCCGGCTCAAGCCCGAGGTTCGGGCGGTCCTGGAGCGCGACGGCGCGATCGAGCGCATCGGGGCGGACATGATCCACGGCAACGTCTACCGTGCCGTGCAGGCGGAGCAAGCGGCGGCACAGAAACGGCCCGACGGCGCCTAGAAGCAACGCGGGGTCACTTACGGCCCATCCCGGCGGTCCTGATGGGCCGTAGCTGACCCCGCGTTGCTTCTGCTGGCGAGGCTAGAGGGCGGACTAGTGGCCGGTTCCGGCAGGGATCCCGTAGCGGTGCTCGGGCCGCCCGGTGGTGCCGTAGCGCAGCTGGATGTCGACGGCGCCGTCGTCCGCCAGCGCGGACAGATACCGCTGGGCGGTGGCCCGGGACACGCCGACCCGGGCGGCGACGTCGGCGGCCGAATACTGCTCGCCGGGCACCAGGGATTCCAGCACCGCGGCCTCGGTGGCGGAGCGGGGACGTGCCGAGGCGACGACGTCGCCCGGGATCAGGGCGCGCTTGGCGCGCTCCACCGTCTCCTGGCTGACGGAGCCCGGCTGGGCCAGGATCCGGCGGTAGCGTGCATAGGAGCGCAGCTGCTGCGAGAGGGATTCGGCCGTGAAGGGCTTGAGCAGGTAGCCCAGTGCCCCGCGGCGGAACGCGAGGCGCAGCGAGGCCGTGTCCGAGGCCGCGCTGAGGATCACGGTGTCGACGTCCAGCTGGTGCAGCAGGTCCAGGCCCGAGGCGTCCGGCAGGTAGACGTCCAGCAGCACCAGGTCCGGGCGCAGGCTGTGGATGGCCTGCAGCGCCTGGGACGCCGAGCCGGCCGGCGGCAGCGCCAGGAAGCCGGCCACCGAATCCACGTAGGCGGCATGCAGCTTGGCGACGTGGAAATCATCGTCGACAATCAGCACCCTGAAATCCTCAGACATCGTTGTCCTCTCGGCGTGGTTCGGGGGTTCGCAGGTCAGGGGTTCGCAGGTCGGGGGTTCCCGGTTGGGCGGGTCCCGGCAGCGTTGGCCCCGGTTCGGTGGTTCCCGGAAGCGTGGCGACGAAAACGGCGCCCGGGCCGCCGGGGGAGCCCGCTTCGAGCACCCGCACGTCTCCGCCGCGGCGGCGCGCGAGCTGCCGGGACAGCGCCAGCCCCAGACCCTGCCCTGCGCCGGGGCGCGCCGGCCGGACCGAGGTCGTGTAGCCCTCCGCGAAGACCGCCTCGGCCTCGGCGGCCGTCATTCCGGCGCCCAGGCCGTCGCCGGAATCGGCCACCACAATGTGGAGTGTGCCGGGGCCTCCGTTGAGGCCCGGTTCGTCCAGCACTTCGACTTCCACCCAGCGCTCGGCCGCGGAACCGGCGACGGCGGCGTTCACGGCGTTGTCGATCAGGTTCCCCAGGACTGTGGTGACGTCCTGGGGTTCGGTAACGTGGCCGCGGACCACGGATTCCGGGCCGAGGCGGAGGCTCACGCCGCGCTCGTCCGCCTCGACGCCCTTGGCGCCGAGGAAGGCCTGCAGGTAAGGGTCCTGGAGCAGCTCGGCCTGGTCCACCGGGAATGCCAGCGGCCCGGTACCGGCCAGTTTGGCGAGATAGTCCTGGGCCTGCTGGGGCTGGCCGATGCTCATGAAGCCGGCGATCGTGTGCAGCTGGTTGGCAAACTCGTGGCGCTGCGCCCGCAATGCCGCGGACATGGTGCCGACGGCGTCGAGCTGGCGGGTCAGCTGCTGAAGCTCGGTCCGGTCCCGCAGCATCACCACCCAGCCCAGGTCCTCGCGGCCGTGCAGGGCCTTCCGGGCACTCACCACCAGCACCCGGCCGCCGGCCACGAGTTCCACCGCCTCACCCTCGGCCGCATCGGCCCGGGTCAGGGCCTTGAGCTGCTCCGGCACCGGGGCGGCGGCCCACGCCGTGCCCGCGAGGTCCGGGACACCGAGCAGCCGCTGGGCGGCGGCGTTGAAAACGCTGACCCTGCCGTCGGCCGAAACGCCGATCACGCCGTCGTCGACGCCCTGCAACACGGCCACCTGGTCGTGCACCAGGGTGCTGATCTCCTCGGGTTCGAGCCCGAGGGTCAGCCGCTGGAGCCGCCGCCGCAGCAGGAAGGAGGCCAGCACGCCGGCCAGCAGCGCGCCGGCGGCCGTGACGGCGATGGGGATGATGTCCCGGGCCAGGCTTTGGCTGATCGTCTCGGTGGAGTAGCCCACGCTCACCTCACCCACCACCGCCGTCGAGCCCGGGGCGTACACCGGGACCTTGGCGCCGGCGGACGGGCCCAGCGTGCCCGTGTTCCGCGTGGTGACCTCCCGGCCCGCGAGGGCCTCCGAGGGGTCGGTACTGACCTTTTCGCCCAGCCGCTCCGCGTCCGGGTGCGCCAGCCGGATACCGGTCTCGTCCGTAATGACCACGAACAGGGCCCCGGTGCGGGTGCGGGCACCCTCCGCGGCAGCCATCAACGGACCGGCCAACAGCTCGGCGGCCGGGGGAGCAGCGGGAAGGGCGCTGATGGACTGGACCTCTGCCCGCACCGAGGGGTCCGAGGCCACCGTCCGGGCCAGGGTCAGCGCCTGGTTCTCCGCCTCGCGGCCCAGCCGGTCATAGCTCAGCCAGGCGTGGACGGCGCTGCTCAGCAGCACCACCAGCGCCACGACGCCGAGCTGCAGCAACAGTGTCTGTGTCGAAAAGCGCAGGGCCGGCAGAGCTGTGCGGCGCTTCATCGGACTCCTGCCTGGGTTGGAACGGACGTGAGCAAAATGCGCAAAATGCATCCAATAAGCAGTATGCCAATCAATTGAGCCAAAGGCCCAGTCGTGACGGGCGCCACTCTAACGTCTGTAGTGCGCATCACACCGGAGTGGTGTCATTCAACGAAGAAGGAGCCGGCCGTGCTGGTATTACTAGGATTCGCCATGATCGCGGTATTCATGGTGCTGATCATGACGAAGAAGTTGACGCCGGTGCTGGCGCTCATCATTGTTCCCACAGTCTTCGGGCTTTTCGCCGGCGCGGGCCTCGGCATCGGCCCCATGGTCATGGACTCCATGAAATCCATGACCTCCACCGCCGCGCTGCTGATGTTCGCGATCATCTACTTCGGGCTGATGATCGACGTCGGCCTCTTCGACCCCCTGGTCCGGTTCATCCTGCGCAAGCTCGGCAACGACCCCGCCAAGGTGGTCCTGGGCACGGCCATCCTCGCGGCAGCGGTCTCCCTCGACGGCGACGGCTCCACCACCTTCATCCTCACCACCGCGGCGATGCTGCCGGTCTACCTGCGGCTGAAGATGAGCCCCGTGGTCCTGACCTGCGTGGCCGGCCTGGCCAACGGCACCATGAACATCCTGCCCTGGGGCGGCCCCACCGCCCGCGCCGCCTCCGCTCTGAAACTCGACGTCAACGATGTCTTCGTGCCCATGGTCCCGTCCCTCATCGCCGGACTCATTGTGGTGCTGGTCTTCTCCTGGCTGCTCGGCCTGCAGGAACGCAACCGCCTCCGCGCCGTCGCCCCCGAGATCTGGGGCGTCCCGGATACAGCTGCAGCCTTCGACGGCGACTCAGCCGGCGGCAGCGCGGCCGGCGGTACCGGAATCCGCCGCGGCCGCAAGGGCCCCGGAGCCTCGCCCGCCGGGCTCTCCCCGGAAGGATCCTCCGTTGCAGTGCTGGAGCGCACCGATTCCCTCGTTGACGACCGCGACTCCGCCATGGCCGACACCGCCCTGGACCCCAACCGCAAGACCCTCCGTCCCAAGCTGTTCTGGTTCAACCTCGGCCTCACGGTCGCGGTCATGGTGACGCTCGTCGCCAACGTCATTCCGCTCCCGTTCGTCTTCATGGTCGGCTCCGCCATCGCACTGCTGGTCAACTTCCCCAAGGTCAAGGACCAGAGCGCCCAGCTGATCGCGCACGCTCCCTCGATTGTCGCCGTCGTCAGCATGGTCATGGCCGCCTCGGTCCTGACCGGCGTCCTCAACGGCACGGGCATGGTCAAGGCCATGTCGGAATGGCTGGTCCAGATCATCCCGTCCGACATGGGCCCGCTGATGGCCGTGATCACCGGCGTCCTGAGCATCCCGATGACGTTCTTCATGAGCAACGACGCCTTCTACTTCGGCGTCCTGCCGGTCCTGAGCGAAACGGCGGCCCACTACGGCGTCAGCGCCGCCGACATGGCCCGCGCTTCCATCACCGGCCAGCCCTTCCACCTCCAGAGCCCCCTGGTCCCGGCGATCCTGCTCCTGGTCTCCCTCGCCAAGGTGGACCTGGGTGACCACCACAAGAAGGTCCTGTGGCGCACGGCCGTGATCTCCCTGGTCATGCTCGGCGTTGGCGTCCTCACCGGAGCCATCGGCATCGGCTGACCGGCCCGCCCCTGCACCAAGCAACGCGGGGTCACTTACCGCCCATCCCGGACCTCCGGATAGGCCGTAAGTGACCCCGCGTTGTTTGTCGTCGTCCTTCTCGGCGCCGGACAGTAACAGCAGTTCAACCCACGTAGACTGGGACGGAAAATTATCCATACCTTGCAGGGGAGATCCATGGCTGCGATCAACCGCGACGACGTCGCGCATCTCGCGCAACTCGCGCACATCGAGATGAGTGCTGAAGAGCTGGACAGGATGGCCGGCGAACTCGCCGTCATCGTGGATTCAGTGAAGTCCGTCAGTGAAGCCGCCGGTGATGACGTCCCGGCCACGTCCCACCCGATTCCGCTGACCAATGTGTTCCGCGAGGACGTGGTGGGCCACACGTTTACGGCCGAGCAGTCCCTCTCCGGTGCCCCCGACGCGTACGAAGGCCGTTTCAAGGTCCCGGCAATCCTGGATGAGGTCTAAGACCATGACTGAGAACAATGAACTGATCCGCCTCTCCGCCGCCGCGCTCGCCGAGAAGCTGGCCGCCCGCGAGATCACCGCCGTCGAGGTCACCCAGGCCTACCTGGACCGCATCGCCGCCGTCGACGGCAAGGTCCACGCCTTCCTCCACGTCAACGCCGACGAGGCGCTTGCCGTCGCCGCCGAAGTGGATGCGATCCGCGCCGCCGGCGGTGCCGCCGCCGAGGAGCTCCACGTCCTCGCGGGCGTCCCGATCGCCGTCAAGGACCTCATCGTCACGATCGGGCAGCCCACCACGGCCGGCTCGAAGATCCTCGAAGGCTGGCACAGCCCCTACGATGCCACCGTCGTCGAGCGCCTGCGCGCCGCCAAGATGCCGATCCTGGGCAAGACGAACCTCGACGAGTTCGCGATGGGCTCCTCCACCGAACACTCCGCCTACGGCCCGACGCACAACCCGTGGGACCTGGAGCGCATCCCCGGCGGTTCCGGCGGCGGCTCCGCTGCTGCCGTCGCGGCCTTCGAAGCCCCGCTGGCCCTCGGCACGGACACCGGCGGCTCCATCCGCCAGCCCGGCGCCGTCACCGGCACGGTCGGCGTCAAGCCCACCTACGGCGGCGTTTCCCGCTACGGCGCCATCGCCATGGCCTCCTCGCTGGACCAGATCGGCCCGGTCTCGCGCACCGTCCTCGACTCGGCCCTGCTGCACCAGGTGATCGGCGGGCACGACCCCCGCGACTCCACCTCGCTGCCGGACCCGCTCGAGGACCTCGTGGCCGCGGCCCGGACAGGCAACGTCAAGGGCATGAAGATCGGCATCATCAAGGAGCTCCACGGCGAGGGCTACCAGGCCGGCGTCGAGAACCGCTTCAACGAATCCCTCGAACTGCTCAAGGGCGCGGGCGCCGAGATCGTCGAGGTCTCCTGCCCCAACTTCAAGTACGCCCTGGGCGCGTACTACCTGATCATGCCGTCGGAGGCGTCCTCCAACCTGGCCAAGTTCGACGGCGTCCGGTACGGTCTGCGGGTCCTGCCCAAGGACGGTCCCATGACCATCGAGCGGGTCATGGGCGCCACGCGCGCCGCCGGCTTCGGCGACGAGGTCAAGCGCCGCATCATCCTGGGCACCTACGCCCTGAGCGCCGGCTACTACGACGCCTACTATGGCTCGGCCCAGAAGGTGCGCACCCTGATCCAGCGCGACTTCGACGCCGCGTTTGAAAAGGCCGACGTGCTGATTTCCCCGACGGCGCCGACCACGGCGTTCAAGCTCGGCGAGAAGCTCAACGACCCGCTGGCGATGTACCTCAACGACGTCGCCACCATTCCGGCGAACATGGCAGGCGTCCCGGGCCTGTCCCTGCCGGGCGGCCTGGCCGACGAGGACGGACTGCCCGTGGGCATCCAGCTTCTGGCACCGGCCCGCCAGGACGCCCGCCTGTACCGCGTCGGCGCGGTCCTGGAATCCCTGCTCGAGGCGCAGTGGGGCGGCCCGCTGCTGGACAAGGCCCCCTCGCTCACTGATTCTGCCGTTTCAAGCCACGGAGGCTCACACTAATGACTGACGCAACCCTCAGCTTCGAAGAGGCGATGGACAAGTACGATCCCGTCCTGGGTTTCGAGGTCCACGTGGAGCTCAACACCAAGACCAAGATGTTCTCCTGCGCGCCGAACGTCTTCGGCGACGAGCCGAACACCAACGTCAACGAGGTGGACCTCGGCATGCCCGGCGTGCTGCCGGTGGTGAACAAGACCGCGATCGAGTCCTCGATCAAGATCGGCCTGGCGCTGAACTGCAAGATCGCCGAGAAGTGCCGCTTCGCCCGGAAGAACTACTTCTACCCGGACACCCCGAAGAACTTCCAGACGTCCCAGTACGACGAGCCCATCGCGTACGACGGCTACCTGGACATCGAACTCTCCGACGGAACTGTGTTCCGCGTCGAAATTGAACGCGCGCACATGGAGGAAGACGCCGGCAAGCTGACCCACATGGGCGGCGCCACCGGCCGCATCCAGGGCGCGGACTACTCCTTGGTGGACTACAACCGCTCCGGCGTGCCGCTGGTCGAGATCGTCACCAAGCCGATCGAAGGCGCCGGCAGCCGCGCCCCCGAACTCGCCAAGGCCTACGTGGCCGCCGTCCGCGAAATCGTCAAGAACCTCGGGGTCTCGGACGCGAAGATGGAACGCGGCAACGTCCGCTGCGACGCCAACGTCTCGCTGCGCCCGCACGGCCGCGAACGCTTCGGCATCCGCTCGGAGACCAAGAACGTCAACTCGCTGCGCGCCGTCGAACACGCCGTCCGCTACGAGATCCAGCGGCACGCCGCCGTGCTGGACTCCGGCGAGCCGGTCATCCAAGAAACCCGCCACTGGCACGAGGACACGCGGACCACGACGTCGGGCCGGGCCAAGTCCGACGCCGACGACTACCGCTACTTCCCGGAACCTGACCTGGTCCCGATCACCGCGTCCCGCGAATGGGTCGAGGAACTCCGGGCCACCCTGCCCGAGCCGCCGGCCGCGCGCCGCAAGCGGCTGCAGGCCGACTGGGGCTACTCGGACCTGGAGTTCCGCGACGTCGTCAACGCCGGCGTCATGGACGAGATCGAGGAAACCATCGCCGCAGGTGCCACCGCCACCGTGGCGCGCAAATGGTGGATGGGCGAGATCGTCGGACGCGCCAAGAACGCCGACGTCGATCCCGGCCAGCTCGGCGTCGCCCCGGCCACCATCGTGGAACTGAACAAGATGGTGGAGGACGGCAAGATCAACAACAAGATGGCCTCCGAGGTCCTCGACGGCGTCCTCGCCGGCGAGGGAACGCCGGCGGAAATCGTCGAGAAGCGCGGCCTCGCCGTGGTCTCCGACGACGCCCCGCTCCTCGAAGCCATCGACGCGGCCCTCGCCGCGCAGCCCGACGTCGCGGACAAGATCCGCGGAGGCAAGGTCCAGGCGATCGGCGCGATCGTCGGCGGCGTCATGAAGGCCACCCGCGGGCAGGCCGACGCCGGCCGCGTCCGCGAGCTGATCCTGCAGCGCCTCGGCGTCGAGGGCTAGCCCCTAGCCGCCCACTAAATCGGTCATGATGGTCTGCAGCGCTTCGCAGACCATCATGACCGATGTGCGTTTAAGGTTCTCCGGCCGGGCCAGGACGTCGATCCGGCGCCGGGTGCTGATGCCCTCCAGCGGCCGCAGCACAATGTCCGGGTTCAGCACAGGCCGCGCGGTGTGCCGCGGCAGCAGGCCGATCACGCCGCCGGCCGCCACGAGCGCCGCCACGGTCGAGTAGTCGTTGATGCGGTGCACGATGTTCAGCTCACGGCTGGAGACCGCCGCGACGGCGGAGAGCACGTCGGCGGGGGAGTAGCCGGCGCGGCTCGTCACCCACGGTTCGCCCACGACGTCGTCGGCCGTCACCGCGCGCTGCCCGGCCAGCCGGTGCCCGGCGGGCAGTGCCACGTCCAGCGGCTCGTGCGCGAGCGGGATCACGGCGACGCGTTCCTCGGGCCAGCGGGGGCTGTGATCCATCCGGTGCGCCAGGACCAGGTCATAGCGTGCCGTCAGGGCGGGGAAATCCTGCTGGGCGACGTCCTCGTCGGAGAGCAGGATCCGCGGCTGGCCCGGGCCATCCAGAAGCCGTGCCAGCGGCGCGAACAGCGCCTGCCCGGCACTGTGGAAACCGCTGAGTGTCACCGGCGCCACCGGCGAGCCGTGGTAGGCGCCGATCGCCATCTTCGCATCCGCCATCGCGCTGACCACCGCGGCCCCGGCGTCCGCCAGCACCTGCCCGGCCTCCGTGAGCACCAGGTTCCGGCCCTCCTTGCGGGTCAGCGGCACCTCCACGGTCTTCTGCAGCGCGGCCAGTTGCTGGGACACGGCCGACGGCGTCACCAGGAGGGTTTCGGCGACGGCCTTGACGCTGCCCAGGGCCCCGAGTTCGCGCAACATCTCCAGCTGGTGGATTTCCATGCCAGCCATTCTATGCAACAGCAATTCCTAATTCGTCGATTGAGAAAAATTCGGTTGTGCTAATGCTTTCCGGTGGGTCTAATGGGGTGAGTTGTCCCACACGCCCGCGCCGCACGGCGGAACAGAACGCGCGGAGCAGAACACCAAAAGCACAGTTAGGAAGGCCCATGAAGGCTCTCTACAAGGCCGGCGCCCACGCAGGGTTCGAGCTCGTCGACCGTCCCGAGCCGGAGACCGGCCCGGGCGACGTCAAGATCCGCGTCATGACCACCGGCATCTGCGGTACCGACCTGCACATCCAGTCCTGGGACGCCTGGGCGCAGGGCATCATCAACGCTCCGCTGATCGCCGGCCACGAGTTCTACGGCGAGGTCGTGGAGACAGGCGAGGACGTCCTGGACGTCAAGGTGGGGGACCGGGTCTCCGGCGAAGGCCACATTGTCTGCGGAATCTGCCGCAACTGCCGCGCCGGCCGCCGGCAGATGTGCATCAATACCGTCAGCGTCGGCGTCCAGCGCGACGGCGCCTTCGCCGAGTACGTGGTGATCCCGGAGGCCAACGTCTGGGTCCACCAGGACCCCTCCGTCACCCCGGAGCTCGGCGCCATCTTCGACCCCTTCGGCAACGCCGTCCACACGGCCCTGAGTTTCCCGCTGGTCGGTGAGGACGTCCTGATCACCGGCGCCGGACCCATCGGCCTGATGGCGATCGCCGTCGCCCGGCACGCGGGCGCCCGCAAGATCGCGATCACCGACGTCTCCGCGCCCCGGCTGGAACTGGCCCGCAGGCTCGGCGTCGACCTCGCGATCGACGTGTCGAAGATGCGGGTCAAGGACGCCCAGCGCGAACTCGGCATGCGCGAAGGCTTCGACATCGGCATGGAAATGTCGGGACACCCCACCGCGCTGCCTGAGATGATCGACAACATGAACCACGGCGGCCGGATCGCGATGCTGGGACTGCCCAGCCAGTCCATCGACATCAACTGGGGCAAGGTGGTCACACACATGCTGACCATGAAGGGCATCTACGGCCGCGAAATGTTCGAGACCTGGTACGCGATGAGCGCCATGCTCTCCTCCAACCCGGTCCTGCACGCGAACATCTCGGCCGTGGTCACGGACACGCTGCCGGCCACCGACTGGGAAAAGGGTTTCGAGGTGGCCCGCGCCGGCGTCGGCGGCAAGGTGGTCCTCGACTGGACCGTTTTCTAGGCCCCTTTCCTGACCGCCCGCTTCCGGGCCCCTGCCAGACACAGCATTCTGCCCCCGCATCCAACCAGCCGAGGAGCCAAACCATGTATTCAGCCATCAAGGACCAGCTGCAGCACGAACTCGATGAGATCCGCAGCGCCGGTCTGTTCAAGACCGAGCGGCACATCGACTCGCCGCAGGCCAACCGCATCAAGGCCGGACAGATCGGCGAGTCCGGTGCCGACGTGCTGAACTTCTGCGCCAACAACTACCTGGGCCTCGCGGACCACCCGGACATCATCGCGGCGGCGAAGACCGCGATGGACGAGCGCGGCTTCGGCATGGCCAGCGTCCGCTTCATCTGCGGCACCCAGGACCTGCACCTGGCATTGGAAAAGCGCGTCTCGGCGTTCCTCGGCACCGAGGACACCATCCTGTTCTCCAGCTGCTTCGACGCCAACGGCGGCGTGTTCGAGTCCCTCTTCGGCCCGGAAGACGCCGTCATCTCGGATGCCCTGAACCACGCGTCCATCATTGACGGCATCCGGCTCTGCAAGGCCCAGCGCTTCCGCTACGCCAACCAGGACATGGCAGACCTCGAATCGAAGCTGATCGAGGCCACCACGCAGGAGAACCCGGCCCGCCGCAAGATCATCGTCACGGACGGCGTCTTCTCGATGGACGGCTTCCTCGCCCCGCTCGAAGCGATCTGCGACCTCGCCGACAAGTACGACGCCCTGGTCATGGTGGACGATTCGCATGCCGTCGGCTTCATGGGCGCCACCGGTGCGGGCACCCCGGAGCACGCCGGCGTCTCGGACCGTGTGGACATCTACACCGGCACGTTCGGCAAGGCCCTTGGCGGCGCCTCGGGCGGCTACGTGTCCGGCCGCGGCGAGGTCGTGGCGATGCTCCGCCAGAAGGCCCGCCCGTACCTGTTCTCCAACTCGCTGGCCCCGGCGATCGTCGCCGCCACGCTCAAGGCCCTGGACCTCGTGGAAAGCTCCGGCGAACTGCGCGGCAAGCTCTTCGCGAACGCGGAACTCTTCCGGAGCCGCATGTCCGAGGAAGGCTTCGACCTGCTCCCCGGCGAGCACGCGATTGTCCCGGTGATGTTCGGCGACGCCGTCATGGCGGCCAAGGTGGCCGACGCCATGCTCCACAACGGCGTCTTCGTCACGGCGTTCAGCTACCCGGTGGTGCCCAAGGGCGCCGCCCGGATCCGCGTCCAGCTTTCGGCCGCGCACAGCGCCGACGACGTCGAGGCCTGCGTCCAGGCGTTCGTGCGCAGCCGCGCTGCGGTGGCCGCAGCCTCCTAGTCCGGATCCCTGAGGCCGGGCCCCACTTTCAGCACGGGGTCCGGCCCCACTCCGAGAGCGCGGCCCGGCTCCAGGGGCCCGGCTCGGCCCGTTCACTCCGGCTTTGCCCGGCCCGGCCCGGCCTTGCGCGTTCATCCTGGCTTTGCCCGGCCTTGCGCGTTCAACCCGGCTTTCTCTACTGGCTTGTCCGCGGGACATGCCCAGCTCCGGCGGCGAGGACTGGACATAATGCCACTATGTCCAACGGCCACGAGCAACGAAGGGCATGTCCCGGGCCCGCCCGCCGCAACGGGGGACATGTCCAGTGGTGCGGACCAGGGAGGGGCATGTCCCGGTCCGGCCCGCCGCAACGGGGGACATGTCCAGTGGTGCGGAACCGGCCCGCCCGGGCGCAGGTCGCGGCACGGCCTGACCCGAGAATCTGCAAGGATGGGACCATGTCAGCTCATTACGATGTCGTAATTGTCGGCGGCGGGATCGCCGGCCTGTCCCTCGCCTCCACCCTGGCCGGGCACTGCCGCGTGGCCCTGATCGAAGCCGAGCAGACCCTGGCCTACCACACCTCGGCCCGCTCGGCCCGGCAACTGATTCCCAGCTACGGCCCGCCCGTGGTCCAGGAACTGACCGTCCAAACGCTCGACCTCATCGCGGCCCAGGACGCCGAACGTCCGGAGCCGGTGCTCACCCCGCGCAGCTTCATGCTGATCGGGGACGATGCCACCGTCCGGGCGGAGGCCAGCGGCCACATGCGCCGGATCACCCACGCCGAGGCACTGGACCTGTGCCCGGCCCTGGTCCCGGACTCGTTCAGCGCCGCCGGCCTCGACACCGGATCCTTCGCCTGCAACGCCCCCGTGCTGCTCGAGGACCACCGGCGCCGTGCCGAAGCGGGAGGCGTGGACATCATCACCGGCGCCCGGGTCCATTCGGCCCAGCGCCTCGGCACCGGCTGGGAACTGGGCGCCGGACAGGAAGGCTTCCAGTCCGCCGTCGTGGTCAATGCCGCCGGTGCCTGGGCCGACGAACTCGCCGTCCTCAGCGGCGTCGAGAAGCTCGGCCTGCAGCCGTACCGGCGCACCGCGGCGATCGTCGACGTCGAGAATCCCCTCCCGGAGGCCTGCCCGATGGTGGCGGCGGCCGATGACAGCTTCTACTTCCGGCCCGACGGCGGCCAGGTTCTGATCTCGCCCGCCGAACACGTGCCGAGCGGGCCCGAGGACGCCCAGCCCTACCCCGGCGACGTTGAACGGCTCGTCGCCCGGCTCAACACGATCACGACACTCGGGATCCGGAACGTCCGCACGGCCTGGACGGGGCTGCGGACGGAGGCCGCCGACGGCGTCCCTGTGGTGGGGTTCGACGCCGAGGCCACCGGATTCTTCTGGCTCGCCGGCCAGGGCGGGTACGGATTCCAGACCTCATCCGGCGTCGCGGAGCTTGCCGCCGGCCTGATCCTCGCCGGCCAGGGATCCGCCGGCGCAGCCCCGGCTATGTCCCCGCCGGTGTTCCCGGCAGGGGACGCCAGTCCGGCATCCCGGACAGCGGAGGCGCTGGCCGCGACCCGCTGGTCCATCCGGCGCTGAAGAATGGATCCATGAGTATCCTCATCACCAATATCGCCGAACTGATGACCCAGGACGCGGAACACCGCGTCCTCCGCGACGCGGCGGTGGTGATCGAGGGGGAGCGGATTTCCTGGCTCGGCCCCGCAGCGGATGCCCCGGCCGCGGACGAACGGGTGGACGCCGGGGGCCGGGCGCTCCTGCCGGGCTGGGTCGACTCCCACACGCACCTGATCTTCGCCGGGGACCGCACGGCCGAGTTCGAGGCCCGGATGGCGGGACAAAGCTACAGCGCCGGCGGGATCGCCGTCACCACCGGCGCCACCCGGAGCACGAGCGACTTCGACCTGACCCGGCTGGCGATGGGCCGCGTCGCGGAGGCCGTGTCGCAGGGTACCACCTACCTGGAGACCAAAACCGGATACGGCCTGGACCTCGAGAACGAGGCCCGCAGCGCCCGCATCGCCTCCACCGTGGCGGACGAGGTGACCTACCTGGGGGCGCACCTCGTGCCCGCCGGGATGGACGCGGAGGAATACACGGAGCTGGTCTGCGGGCCGATGCTCACCGCAGTCCGGCCCTACGTCCGCTGGGCCGACGTCTTTTGCGAGCAGGGCGCCTTCAACGAGGACCAGTCCCGCCGGGTGCTCCTGGCCTGCAAGGCCGCCGGGCTGGGGCTGCGCGTCCACGGCAACCAGCTCGGCGAGGGCCCGGGCGTCCGGTTGGCGGTGGAGGTCGGCGCCGCCAGCGTGGACCACGTGAACTACCTTTCGGCCGCGGACGTCGATGCCCTCGCCGCCAGCTGGTCCGGGTGGGACGCTGCCGGCGGCAGCGGCACGCGCGGCACGGTTGCCACCTGCCTGCCGGCCTGCGATCTTTCCACCCGGCAGCCGCTGGCCCCCGGCCGGGAACTGCTCGACGCCGGCGTGCAGCTGGCGCTGGCCTCCAACTGCAACCCCGGCACGTCCTACACCAGCTCCATGGCGTTCTGCGTCACCACCGCCGTGCTGCAGATGCGGCTCAGCGTCCACGAGGCGGTGCGCGCCGCGACCTACGGCGGCGCGCTGGCCCTGGGCCGGGAGTCCGGGAACGACGTCGACGGCGAACGCGCGGTGGGTTCGATCGCCGTCGGACACCGGGCGGACCTGCACCTGCTCAACGCGCCTTCCGCCACACACCTGGCCTACCGGCCCGGCATCCCCTTGACGCACGCGGTGTGGCGGGCCGGCGTAGCGCAGCCCATCCGTTAGCCGGCCGTCCGCTGACGGGCCCTAGAACATCATGGGCGGCGCGTCCAGGACGGTCTCGTCCACGCGCCGCTTCTCCCACTGCGTGAAGGGCTTGTCGAGCTCGTACTTCCCGCGCGCGGTGCGCAGCAGGGTGCGGACCTCGGCGTTCTCCGGGTTGTTCAAGGACTCGAAATATTCCACCGACCAGTGGAACCAGCGCATGCAGAACAGCCGCATGGTCAAGCCGTGCGTCACGAACAGCGCGTTCGGGGCATAGCCGGGCTTGGACCAGTGCCGGTGCAGCGTTTCCATGAAGGAGGAAATCCTGTCATACACATCGGAACCGGACTCGCCCTCGCGGAAGCGGTAGAAGAAGTGCCCGTAGGCGTTGCGGAGCTCCTTCTGGTCCTCAATGTCGCCGGCGATCTGAAAGTTCGCCCAGTCCTGTTCGCGCAGGCGCGGTTCCTCGATCACCCGTTCCACGAGCGGGCCGAGATTCAGCGCCTCCAGGGTCTGG
This sequence comes from Arthrobacter sp. 131MFCol6.1, assembly GCF_000374925.1. GTDB lineage: Bacteria > Actinomycetota > Actinomycetes > Actinomycetales > Micrococcaceae > Arthrobacter. Next base: position 198,092 of record NZ_KB895545.1, on the reverse strand, counting down.
TAGGCGCGCAGATACGGGGAGACGTAGACGCACACCGGGCGGCCGTCCAGCTGGCGCCGGACCTCCTCCCCGGCCGCGGTGGCCTGCTCCAGGCCCAGGGGTGTCAAAGGGATCCGGTAGTCCGGAACACGGTTGTAGATCGAGGTGTCGGCATTGGCGGCAGACTGGCCGTGCCGGATCATGATGATTTTCCGGGGCGCGCTCATAGTCCCCAAGCATAGGGCTCCCAAAAAGCAAGTGCCGCAGCCAAAACCCCGTTCGGCCGGCACCACGCGGGCACCAGCAAACTATCGGCAAGTGCAGGCAAGATAGAACCATGTTGGTTCCCTCCCGCCGTCGGCTGCGGTTCGAAGTGTTGATTGTCCTGGGGTTGTCGCTGGGGCAGTCCGCGGTCTACTCCCTGGTGCAGCTGCTGGACAAGATGACCACGGCGCCGCTGGCCCAGGGGACATCCACCCTGAACCGTTCGCAGAGCGCGCGCGAATACTTCGACCTCACGTACCAGTTGCTGGACATCGTTTTCGCCCTGGTCCCGGTGGCCCTCGTGATCTATTTCCTTACCGAGCACTGGCCGGCCGGTCAGCGCGGGACCTCGGCGTTCCGAAGGATCGGCTTCGACTTCGCCCGGCCCGGCAAGGACCTGCTGCAGGGCCTGGGACTCGCCGCGCTGATCGGCATTCCGTCCCTGGGGCTCTACGCGGCGGGCCGGGCGATGGGGATCACGACGGCGATCATCCCCAGCGCCCTGGACGCGTACTGGTGGACCGTGCCGGTGCTGGTCCTGTCTGCGATCCGGCACGGGGTGGTCGAGGAAGTGATTGTGGTGGCGTACCTGCTGGACCGGCTCGGGAAACTGGGCTGGAGCGTGCCGGCAGCCATTGCCGCCAGCGCCCTGCTCCGCGGCAGCTATCACCTGTACCAGGGGTTCGGGCCGTTCATCGGCAACGCGGTGATGGGCGTCGTCTTCGCGCTGGTGTACACGCGGACCAAACGGGTGATGCCGCTCGTGATTGCCCACGCCATCCTGGACACCGTGGCGTTCGTGGGGTTCAGCCTGTTCGGCAAGGCCGTGGGCCTGGGCTGAGCCTCACACAGCAACGCGGGGTCACTTCTGGCCCATCCGGAGCCCCCGGATGGGCCAGAAGTGACCCCGCGTTGCGTTTAGGGGCCGGCACCCTGACCGGCCTTTAAATGATCTCGGCCGCCGTCTCCTAGGTGACATCGTTGGCACCTAAGAGATGGCGGCCGAAGCGTGGGGCAGGTGGAGCGTTAGATCGTGACCGCTCCGGAGGCGGTCTCGAAGGTGACGGAGAGGATGCCGGGAGTACCGTGCGGCGCGATCCAGTTCACGGCGACGTCTTCCAGCGGCTTTTCAACCGGTTCGCCCAGCCACTCCGTGACGCGGGCTGCCGAACCGGCAATGGTCAGGGCGGACATCTTGACATCGCTCGCGTAGGCGTTGGACGGGTGCAGTTCCGGGTCACCCTCCCACTTGAGCATGTAGGGCACCTGGGGGTCGGCGATGAGCCCCAGGATGCCGATCTGCTTCCAGACCAGTTCGCGGCCGTCGGGAAACTTCCGGTTGCCGTTGACGGCGGCGCGGCCGAGCCGCTCCTCGAACGGGGCCAGGTCGTCAACCTCGACGCACCAGCCCATCCAGCCGCCGCCGGCCTCGGAACGTGCCCGGACGGCCTGGCCGAACGGGGCCTTGTCGGAGGCCGGGTGGTTCAGGACCTCCACAACTTCCAGGTACTTGTGTCCCGCGAGCGGGATAATCATGTTGCGTGTCCCGAAACGGGGGTGCACTCCACCCTTCACGGCTTCAACGCCGAGGGCAGACGCAATACGTTCAGTGGTGGCTGCCAAGCCATCGTGTTCACAGGCGTAAGAGACGTGATCCATGCGCATGCCATCATCTTGGCACTTTGTGATGGACCTCTCAGCTTAGGCTCCCCTAACCGTCATGGGACGTCCCGGCGCGCCGATCGGGGCGGCCCGGGACGCGCCGACATGGAGACCGTCTTCATCTTCGTCACAAAGCTATCCAGGACTCCGCCGCCGTTCCTACACTGAAGCCAGGTCATGAGTGCCAGCGCACAGCCCCGGCTTGCTGGCCGGCAACCCTCGTATCGCGGTGGGGTGCCCCGGGTGAAGACCTGGCCGTCCGGCGCCCGCCGGAGGGCAAGCGCGGCGCCTGTCCCGGTCCGGGCCGAAAAAGCCCCGGCCGGTGCTGTGCCCAGTGACTCGAGGAGCATCAATGTCCAACGCCTGGTCCTTTGAAACCCGCCAGATCCACGCCGGCCAGGAGCCGGACAGCGCCACCGGCGCGCGTTCCCTGCCCATCTACCAGACGACGTCGTTCGTGTTCCCCAGCGCCGAAAGCGCCGCGAACCGCTTCGCGCTCGCCGAACTCGCGCCCATCTACACGAGGATCGGCAACCCCACCCAGGACGCCGTCGAACAGCGCGTGGCCAGCCTGGAAGGCGGCCTCGCGGCCCTGCTGCTCAGCTCCGGCCAGGCCGCCGAGACGTTCGCGATCCTCAATATCGCCGAGGCCGGGGACCACATGGTGGCCAGCCCCAGCCTCTACGGCGGAACCTACAACCTGCTCGCCCACACGCTGAAGAAGTTCGGCATCTCCGTGACCTTCGTGGCGGACCCGGACAACCTGGACCAGTGGCGGAACGCCGTCCAGCCCAACACCAAGCTGTTCTTCGGCGAAGTGGTCTCCAACCCCCGCCAGGACGTGCTGGACATCGAGGGCGTCTCCCGCGTGGCGCACGAGGCCGGCGTCCCGCTGGTGGTCGACAACACGCTCTCCACCCCCTACCTGATCCGGCCGATCGAGTGGGGCGCGGACATCGTGGTCCATTCCGCCACCAAGTACCTCGGCGGGCACGGCGCCGCAATCGCCGGCGTGATCGTGGACTCCGGCAACTTCGACTTCGGGAAGGACCCGGAGCGGTTCCCCGGCTTCAACACCCCGGACCCCACCTACAACGGCCTGGTCTACGCCCGCGACCTCGGCGCCGACGGCGCACTGGGCGCGAACCTTTCCTACATCCTCAAGGCCCGGGTCCAGCTCCTGCGCGACCTCGGCTCCGCGGTGTCCCCGTTCAACGCCTTCCTCATCGCCCAGGGCATCGAAACGCTGAGCCTGCGCGTCGAGCGCCACGTGGCCAACGCCACCAAGGTGGCGCAATGGCTGGAGGGGCGGGACGACGTCGAATCGGTCGCCTACGCCGGGCTGCCGTCCAGCCCCTGGTACGAGCGCGGCCGCAAGTATGGGCCCAAGGGGACCGGCGCCGTCGTGGCGTTCAACATCGCCGGGGGAGCGGAGGCCGGCAAGCGGTTCGTCGATGCCCTCGAACTGCACTCGCACGTCGCGAACATCGGCGATGTCCGGTCCCTGGTGATCCACCCGGCGTCGACCACCCACAGCCAGCTCTCGCCCGAACAGCAGACGATCGCCGGCGTGAACCCCGGGCTGGTGCGGCTGTCGGTGGGACTGGAGCACATCGACGACATCCTCGCGGACCTCGACGCCGGATTCCGCGCGGCCAAGTCCGCCTAGTCACCCCGGCCGGCCTCCCCGCAAGGGGCGGCCGGCCAAGGGGCTGTCACATGGAAGTCACAATCTTCGTGATTTCCGCACCGTGTTTCGTAGACTCGTACCAGGTCATGAGTGCCAGCGACAGCCCCGGCTTGCTGGCCGGCAACCCTCCTTTTGCGGCGGGGTGCCCCGGGTGAAGACCTGGCCTGCCGGTCAGCTGACGGCAGGCAAGCGCGAAGATAGGTCCTCACATGACGATTGCCGTCACCCGCACGGGTGTACCCGAAACCAAACCATCCCGGACCCCGGACGGGACCGTCCAGTTCGTCAGGATCGGTGATCTGCAGCTCGAATCCGGGATCCTGCTGCCGGATGTGGTCCTAGCCTACGAGACGTGGGGGACCCTGAACGCCGACGCCTCCAACGCCGTCCTCATTGAACACGCCCTGACCGGCGACACGCATGTGACCCGCGGCGAAAGCGGGGAACCCGGCTGGTGGGAACAGCTCGCCGGACCCGGAGCGCCCGTGGACACGGACAAGTATTTCGTCGTCTCGATCAACATCCTGGGCGGCTGCTACGGTTCCACGGGACCCTCCACCCCGGCCCCCGACGGGCGCCCCTGGGGATCGCGCTTCCCGCTCGTCACCCTGCGCGACACCACCGCTGCCGAGGCGCGGCTGGCCGACGCCCTGGGCATCGGTTGCTGGTACGCCGTGGTGGGCGGCTCGCTTGGCGGCGCGCGCGCCCTTGAATGGGCCGTCACGTACCCCAGCCGGGTCCGGCGCTGCGCCGTGATTTCCGTCGGCCCCAGCAGCACGGCCGAACAGATTGCCTTTGCGCAGGCCCAGACGCTGGCCATCCGCCAGGATCCCCACTTCAACGGCGGGAACTACTACGGCGGCCCCGAACCCGAGGCTGGGCTCGCCCTCGCCCGCCGCATCGCGCACATCACCTACCGTTCCGCGGCCGAACTGGACGGCCGGTTTGGCCGGAACGCCCAGGAGTCCGAGACGCCCCTGGAAGCCGGATCGCTGGCCGGACGCGGGCGCTACCAGGTGGAAAGCTACCTGGACCACCAGGGCAGCAAGCTGGTCCGGCGCTTCGATGCCAACAGCTACATCGCCATTACCGAAGCCCTCATGAGCCACGATGTCTGCCGCGGGCGCGGCAGCCTCGCGGAGGCCCTGGCCCCGGCCACCGCAGAGTTCCTCGTGGCGGCGGTGGACTCGGACCGCCTGTACTTCCCGGCCCAGTCCCGCCAGCTGGCCGAGGCCCTGCCGGGCGGAGCAGAACTGCACATTATCGAAGCGCCGATCGGCCACGACGGCTTCCTGACCGAAATCGGCCAGCTCAGCGGGCAGCTCCGGGAGACCTTCTTCGGCCACTAGGCCCGCCCGCTTGTGCATTTTTGCAGATGCGCTCTGCACTAATGGCCGTTGAGGCTCAGCGCGGGAGCGTCCATACTCATGGGGAATGACGCCATGTGCCCTACATCACGGGCGTCCTCAGTCCAATGGTCCGCAGGGTGTCGAAGGCGACACCGAAGGAGTTCTCATGAGTACGGAAAACGCCGCGACAACGCGCGCAGACGAGCCGGACGTCCAAACGTCCGGCCTGAAGAAGGTAGTAACGGCCTCCATGGCCGGCACGGTGGTTGAGTGGTATGAATTCTTCCTCTACGCCTCCGCCGCCACGCTGGTCTTCGGCAAAACGTTCTTCCCCAATTCGGGCACGGAACTCGACGGCATTATCGCCGCGTTCCTGACCTACGCCGTCGGATTCGTCGCCCGCCCGATCGGCGGCATCGTCTTCGGCCACTTCGGCGACAAGTTCGGCCGCAAGCAGCTGCTCCAGGTCAGCATCCTCCTGGTGGGCGTTTCCACCTTCCTGATGGGCTGCCTGCCCACCTTCGCGCAGATCGGCTACTGGGCCCCAGCGCTGCTGGTCTTCCTGCGCTTTGCCCAGGGCTTCGCCGTCGGCGGTGAATGGGGCGGCGCCGTCCTGCTCGTCGCCGAGCACAGCCCCAGCAAGTCCCGCGGGTTCTGGTCCAGCTGGCCGCAGTCGGCCGTTCCGCTCGGCAACCTGCTCGCCACCGCCGTGCTGTTCACGCTGTCCTCCGTGCTGTCCTCCGCCGACTTCCTCAGCTGGGGCTGGCGCGTCGCCTTCTGGCTCTCCGCCGTGATTGTGCTGGTCGGCTACTACATCCGCACCAAGGTCCAGGACGCCCCCATCTTCCTGGAGGCCCAAAAGGAAGTCGAAGTCGAGAACAAGGGCTACGGCGTGGCCGAAGTCTTCCGCCGCTACCCGCGGGGCGTCTTCACCGCGATGGGCCTGCGCTTCGCCGAGAACATCCTCTACTACCTCGTGGTCACCTTCTCGATCACGTACCTGAAGGTCGTCGTCCAGACGGACACCTCCCGGATCCTGCTGCTGCTGCTCGTGGCACACTTCATCCACTTCGCCGTGATCCCGATGGTCGGCAGGCTCTCGGACAACGTCGGCCGCAAGCCCGTCTACATGGCCGGCGCCATCCTCGGCGGCACGTGGGGCTTCTTCGCCTTCCCGATGATGGACACCAAGAACGACTTGATCATCCTCGCTGCGATCACCATCGGCCTGCTGTTCCACTCCCTGATGTACGCCGGCCAGCCGGCGCTCATGGCCGAAATGTTCCCGACCCGGATGCGCTACTCCGGTGTCTCGCTGGGCTACCAGGTCACCTCGATTGTGGCCGGTTCGCTGGCGCCGATCATCGCCGTCGCGCTCCTGGGCCAGTACAAGTCCTCCGTCCCGGTCGCCATCTACCTCCTCGGCGCCTGTGTGGTCACTTTGGTTGCGGTCTTCTTCCTTAAGGAAACCCGCGGCATCTCGCTCCGGGACGTCGACGCCGCCGACGCCCAGGGCACCGCTGACCTCCTCGCCGCCAGCAAGCGGTAATCCTCACCGGCCCCATCAAACCCGTTGGGGCAGACTGCCCGGATCCGCGCACGGCGCGGACCCGGGCAGTCTGCGTTAACGCGGCAGGCCAACGCGGCAGGCTGCCGCCGCATGCCCACGTCCGGCTGCGCTGGCGCGGCCTCAGGCGGACAGCACATCCTGCCGCTCCCGGATTTCGCCGCGAATCGCCTCCAGTACGGCACGGACCGGGGCCGAACGCAGCGCCTCGGGCCGGGCCACAGCCCAGATGGGCAGCTGGCGCTGGAAGTCGTCCGGCAGGACGGGCAGGAACCCCGGCCGGCCCGCCACGAGGAAATTGGGGAGCAGGCCAATCCCGGCGCCCCGCCGGACAGCCTCCAGCTGGGCGAAGACGCTTGTGGCCTGGAAGCTGGACCGCGGCACCGGCAGCTGCGTGGAACGGTGGCCCAGCTCGGCCACCTGGAGCGCCGATTCCACGTAGGAGACGAAGCCGTGCTGCCGGACGTCGTCGAGTGTTGCCGGAAGGCCGTGCTCCTGCGCATAGCCGGGACTGGCGTACAGCCTGAGGAAATAGTTGCTCAGGAAGATGGCGCGGGCGGTGGTGACCTCCATGTTGCCCACCACCACTTCCAGGTCTACGCCGGAGCGGTTTTGGCTTACCTTGCGGGTGGCGCTGAGCAGCTCCACGTTGAGCAGCGGATTCGCGCGCTGCAGCCGCACGAGGGCCGGGGCCAGGAATTCGGCGCCGAAGCCGTCCGGTGTGCTGATCCGGACCAGGCCGGAGACCACATCGCCGGAGCGGGCAATGCTGCTGGAGAGGGCACCGAGAGTGCCCTCGATGGCTTCCGCCGCCGCGACCGCCTGGCTGCCGAGTTCGGTCAGCTCCCAGCCGTGCGGGCTGCGTTCGAGCGTCCGGCCGCCGAGCTGCTTGTCCAGGGCCAGGACGCGGCGGGAAATGGTGGTGTGGGTGGTGCCGAGCGTCTCCGCCACGGCGTTGAACCGGCCCAGCCGTGCCACGGTCAGCAGGATCAGCAGGTCATCGGGGCTCGGAAGCCGGCGCAAGTCCACTCATGTCCCCTTTGCAGCGAGTGTGGCGGATGAGGAAGCCAGAGCCACGATTGTGCATCTGTGCACATGGCATCTGTGATTTTTTACCTTGATTGCACTCTAACAGGGTGTGATGGTGGACACCGGGGCGCCGGGGTTTCGGCTTTCAGGCCGGAGCGTCAAGGCGCCGGCAGCACATCAAGCAAAGGAGCTTAAGCCATGGCAGTCATCGCCTGGATCGGACTTGGAAACATGGGCGGATCCATGTCCGTCAACCTCTCAAACGCCGGACACGAGGTCCGCGGCTTCGACCTCAACAGCGCAGCCCTCGCCGCCGCCGAGGCCGGAGGAGTCAAAGCTGCGGGCAGCATCGCCGAGGCCGTCGCCGGCGCCGACGTCGTCTTCACCATGCTCCCCAAGGGTGAGCACGCCCGCGCCGTGTACCTCGGCGAGGACGGCGTCCTTGCCCACGCGGACACCCGGACCCTCCTGGTGGATTCCTCCACCATCGACATCGCCTCCGCGCAGGCCCTACACGACGCCGCCGCTGCCGCCGGCTTCCGCTTCGTCGACGCTCCCGTCTCCGGCGGCATGAGCGGCGCGAAGGCCGCCACCTTGACGTTCATGATCGGCGGCGAGCCCGGCGCCGTCGCCGACGCCACCGAATACATCCGCCCCATGGCCGCGAACATCATCCCCACCGGCGGCGCCACCACCGGCCAGGCCGCGAAGATCTGCAACAACCTCATGCTCTTCATCAACCTCGCCTCCACCGCCGAGGGCGCAGTCCTCGCCGACCGCCTCGGCCTGGACAAACAGGTCTTCTGGGACATCGCGTCGGTCTCCTCCGGCGACAGCTGGGCGCTCCGCACCTGGTACCCCGTGGCCGGCGTCGTGCCCACTGCGGCATCCAATAACGACTTCGCCCCGACGTTCACTACCGAACTCGCCAACAAGGACATCGGCCTGGCCATCAGCGCTGCGCGGGACACCGGCACCCCGCTGGAACTCGGCGAGCACGTCCAGCAGCTCTTCCAGCGCCTCATCGACTCCGGCCAGTCCGGCCAGGACTGCTCGATGATCGTCAAGCTCGTCGACGGCACCCTCGAGTCCGCCAACTAGCCCTTCACGGCCCCCCTTCACGAAAGAGACCCACCCATGGAACGCATTCCGCACTTCATCAACGGCGCCCTGATTTCCGACGCCGAGCGCTTCGGCCCGGTGTTCAACCCGGCCACCGGCGAGCAGGAGAAAGAGGTCGCCCTGGCCTCGGCCGCCCGCGTCGAGGAGGCCGTCGAGGCCGCCCGTGCCGCGCTGCCCGGCTGGCGAGCCACAAGCCTGGCCCGGCGCACCGCCATCTTCTTCAAGGTCCGTGAACTGCTCATGCAGCGCCGGCCCGAACTCGCGGCCCTGCTTACCAGTGAGCACGGCAAGGTCCTCTCGGACGCGGAAGGTGAAATCACCCGGGGCCTGGAGAACATCGAATTCGCCACCGGGCTCTCCCACATGCTCAAAGGCGAGCGTTCCGAGCAGGTCTCCGGCGGCGTCGATGTCCACTCGGTCCGCCAGCCGGTCGGCGTCGTCGCCTGCATCACGCCGTTCAACTTCCCCGCCATGGTGCCGCTGTGGATGATCGGCAGCGCCCTGGCCTGCGGAAATACCGTGCTGCTCAAGCCGAGCGAGAAGGACCCGTCCTCCGCCGTCTTCATCGCCCAGGTCTTCGCCGAGGCCGGCCTGCCGGCCGGTGTGCTCAACGTGGTCCACGGCGACAAGGAAGCCGTGGACGTCCTGCTGGAACACCCGGCGGTGAAGGCCGTCAGCTTTGTCGGCTCGACGCCGATCGCGCAGTCGATCTACAAGCGCGCCGCCGATCACGGCAAGCGCGTCCAGGCCTTGGGAGGTGCGAAGAACCACATGGTGGTCCTGCCGGACGCGGACCTCAACATGGCCGCGGACGCCGCCGTCTCGGCCGCCTACGGCTCCGCCGGGGAGCGCTGCATGGCGGTCAGCGTCCTCGTCGCCGTCGGCAGCATCGCCGACGACCTCGTGGAGGCGATCAGCACCCGCATGGCTGCCCTCACGATCGGCCCGGGCACGGACCCGGCCTCCCAGATGGGCCCGCTCATCACGGCCGAGCACCGCGACAAGGTGGCCTCCTACGTTGCCGGCGCGGCCAACGAAGGCGCCACCGTGGTGGTGGACGGCCGCGAGCACGAATTCGACTCCAACGGCTTCTTCATTGGCGTCAGCCTGATCGACCACGTCAAGCCCGGGATGAAGGTCTACGACGACGAGATCTTCGGCCCCGTCCTCTCGGTGGTCCGCGTTGAGACCTACGCCGACGCCGTGAAGCTGGTCAACGACAACGAGTTCGGCAACGGCGTGGCCATCTTCACCCGCGACGGCGGCGCCGCCCGGCAGTTCGAGTTCGATGTGGAGGCCGGCATGGTGGGCGTCAACGTGCCTATCCCGGTGCCGGTGGGCACCTTCTCCTTCGGCGGCTGGAAGAATTCGCTCTTCGGCGACACCCACATGTACGGGCCCGAAAGCATCCGCTTCTACACCCGCGGCAAGGTAGTCACCACCCGCTGGCCGGACCCGTCCACCTCGGTGATCGACCTCGGCTTCCCCCAGGTCGACTGACGCGCCACCCCTTCCAAGCAACGAGGGGTCACTTCGCGCCCATCCGACACCGGATCATGGGCCGTAAGTGACCCCGCGTTGCTTTAGGGGCGGGGATTAGAGTAGGCAGGCAGTGACAGCCACGATCCGGGAGGCACCATGACCACGCTCGTCAACCGCCCCAACACGGCACTGCTCGTCGTCGATATGCAGGTCGGCGTCGTCGCGGAGGCCTACCGTCGCGACGACGTCGTCGCGACCATCGCCGCCCTCGTGGACAAGGCGCGCGGTACCGGGGTGGACGTCGTCTGGGTCCAGCACAGCGGCGAGGACCTGCCGCACGGCAGCGACGGCTGGCAGTATGTGCCGGAGCTCGCGCGCCGCGGTTCGGAGCCACTCGTGGCCAAGGAGTACAGCGACGCCTTCGAGGGCACCGACCTGGAGTCCGTGCTGGCCGGGCGGGGCATCGGCCGTGTCTTCCTGGCCGGTGCGCAGACCGACGAGTGCATCCGCTCGACCCTGCACGGCGCGATCACCCGCGGCTACGATGTCACGCTGGTCGCGGACGCTCACACCACCGAGGACCTGACCGATTATGGCGCGCCGCCGCCGGCACTGGTGGTGGCCCACACCAATCTGTACTGGCAGTACCACAAGGCGCCGGGGCGGACGGCGGGAACGGTCAACGCGGCCGACGTCAACTTCGCCGGCCCAACAACAGGGTCTTAGCCCTTCATGATTTCGGCGCGCTGGGCCATGTAGTCCTCTATGGACAGCTTGCCGTCGGTGTACTGCTGGTCGAGTTCGGCCAGTTTGCGGGCCCGGTAGCCCTGCCCGGCCGACGGCGGCGGGGGAGTCTGCGGCGCCTGCGGCTGTCCCGCGCCCGGCGCCGGATCATGCCGTTGCGGTTGCGGCGGGTTGTTCAAGTACTCGGGGCTGTCCTCATACGGGACGGGGGACTGGTAACCGGCCGGGTTCGGGTATTGCTGGCCGGGATACGGCTGGTTCGGGAACGGCTGGTCGGGGAACCGGGGACTGGGGTGCTGCGGGTACTCCGCGTTGGGGTACTGCGGGTTGGGGTACTGCGGGTTGGCCGGACCCGACTGCTTCGGGGCGCCCAGCTGGCCAAAGCCGCCGAAGTAGTCCTGCTGGGTGTAGCCGTCCCGCGGCTGGTTGCCTTGGCCGGGGTTGTTCTGGTTGCCGGGGAACCGGCCGAACTGTCCCGGCGTGCCCTGGTTCCGGCCGCGGGCAGACCTGCGGTAGAGGCGCATCGCCACGGGAACCAGGAACGACAACACGATGATCCAGAAGAACATACTGCTCACGGTACTGGGCCTTTCAGCTGCTGGGCCTTCTCATCTGCGGGCTCATCGGTAGGGCCGGAGAAGTGTTCCTCCAGCTTATGCCCCGCAGGCTCAGGACCGCAGCCTCAGGACCGCACCGCGTCCTCGGCGCCGGGCGGGCCTTCGCCGGAGCCAAGCGGAACGCCGGGACCGAACACCGGGCCGGCCAGCGGCCGCTTGGCCGTCATGCCGTCGCCGGAGGAGCGGTGCCGCAGCCGCCGCACCACCCAGGGGACAAAATACTCCCTGGCCCACACCAGGTCCCCACTGCGCGCCTCGCGCCAACTGCGCTGTGGCAGCGGCTTGGGGGAGAGGGGCTGGAGGGTGTGCTCGACGTTGAGCGAATCCAGCACCATGGCCGCGATCGTGTGGTGGCCCAGCGGTGAGAAATGCAGCCGGTCGACGTTCCACATCTGCGGGTCATTGAGCTGGCGCAGCGACCACATGTCCGCGATCACGGCGTCGTGGCGGGCGGCGATCGTGCGCAGGTTCTCGTTGTAGATGGCCACCTTGCTGCGGATCCGGCCCAGCACCGTGGAGCCGGTATCCGGGCCGTTGAACAGGACGACGGTGGCGCCGCCCAGGCTGAGGATCTGCACCACCGAGTCCAGCTTTTCGGCCAGCACGTCCGGATCGCCGCCGGGGCGGATGAGGTCGTTGCCGCCGGCGGAGAGCGTGATGAGGTCCGGTTTGAGGGACAGGCAGTGCGCCATTTGCTGGTCCACGATCTGCTGCAGGAGCCTGCCGCGGACGGCCAGGTTGGCATAAGCGAAGTCGTTGTGCCCACGGCTGAGTTCTTCGGCCACACGGTCTGCCCAGCCCCGGTGGCCGCCCGGACTGGCCGGTTCCGGGTCGCCGATGCCCTCCGTGAAAGAGTCGCCCATCGCCACATAGCGGGTCCAGGGGTGGGTGACGGTGTCTGCGGGGGCGGCTGAGGTGTCCGGTGAATTTTCCATGGGATCGGTATTGCTCACCCCCTTATCCTGCACTGTTCCCGTTAAGCTGCGCCACCGTCAGTTGTTACCGCCGGGTAACTGTAAGAATGGTTCCATGACTCACGCTGACGCCTTCCCCGCCCCTGTCGTCCAATGGTCCCAGCCGGAGCAGGAACGGGCCGGCAAGCCGCTTCTTGTCCTGCTGCATGGCTACGGCGCCAACGAACAGGATCTGCTCAGCCTGGCGGAAATGCTCCCGCAGGACTTCGCGGTGGCCTCGTTGCGCGCCCCGATCGCCATGGGTCCGGGCTTCACCTGGTTCCCGCTGACAGCGTCCATTGACTATTCGCTCGACGCCGTCAAGGGCGCCGCAGCGTATGTCCAGGACTGGCTCGACGGCGTCAAAGCCAACCACCCGTCGGTGACACTGCTGGGATTCTCGATGGGCATGGCCATGGCCACCACGTTGTTGCGGCAGCGCCCGGCGGACTTTGCCGCCGTCGTCGGCCTGTCCGGGTTTGTCGTCGACGCCGGTGACGACCCCAGCTTCCGCGACGGCGAACTAGACGGCACTGTGCCGCTGTTCTGGGGCCGGGACCAGCAGGACCCCGTGATCACCGAGGACAAGATCGACTACACCATCGGCTGGGTCCGCAAGCATGTGAAGCTCACCAAAGTCCTCTACACGGGCATGTGGCACGGCATCAACCAGCAGGAAATCGGTCACGTCTCGGAGTTCCTCACGCACGTGGTGCTCAACTCCAAGAAGTAGCCGCGCCGTAGAAACAGCCGCACCGGAGAAGCAGCCGCACCGGAGAAGCGGGCGGGCGGCTAGGCGGCCGGGGGCGCGCTGATCCGCACGGTCCGGCCGTTCACGGTGACGGTGTCGCCGTCGTGCAGCTGGCGGCCGCGGCGCTCATCGATTTCGCCGTTGACCTTCACCAGCCCGTTCTTGATCAGCTCCGCGGCCTCCACGCCGTCCTCCACCAGATTCGCAAGTTTCAGCAGCTGGCCCAGCCGGATCATGCTGTCGCGGATGGTGATGTCTTCGAATTCCGGATTGCTCATACAAGCAATGATGCCTGACCTAAGGTGACACCAATGACCCACACCCCCCGTCTCCCGCTGATCGTCGGCCTGCCCATGGCCGTCGCAACCGGGCTGTTCATCCCGATCCAGGGCCGGATCAACGGCGCGCTCGGGGTGGCGCTGGGGGACGGAATCGGTGCCGCCGTCGTCAGCTTCAGCACCGGACTGGTCGTCATGGTGGCCATTTCCCTGGCATTGCCCCGGGGCCGGGCCGGGCTGGCGCGGATCCTGCCGGCCGTGCGCGAACGGCAGTTTCCGCCGTACTACGTCCTGGCCGGCTGCATCGGCGCCTTCTTCGTCTTCGCCCAGTCCTTCACCGTGGGACTGCTCGGCGTCGCCCTCTTCACGGTGGCCGCCGTGACGGGGCAGACCCTCAGCGGCCTGCTGGTGGACCGGATGGGGATCGGACCGGCGGGGAAGAGGCCCATTACCGGCATCCGGGTGCTCGGCAGTGTGCTCACCGTCGCCGCCGTCGCCTGGGCGGTGTCGCCCCGGTTCAGCGCCGGGGAATCCGGGCTGCAGCTGCTGGTTCCCGTGCTGCTTCCGCTCCTGGCCGGGTTCCTGATGAGTTTCCAGCAGGCCATGAACGGCACGGCCACCGTGCACTACGGCACCCCCATCGCCGCGACACTGGTGAACTTCATCGCCGGGGCGGCACTGCTGTGGGTGGCATGGCTGATCAAACTCGCCGTGGCCGGGGCCGGCAACCCCCTCCCGGCGCAGTGGTGGTACTACCTTGGCGGCCCGCTCGGCTGCATCTTCATCGGCATCGGCGCCCTCCTGGTCCGCAGCCTGGGCGTGCTGGTCACCGGCCTCGGGATGATCGCCGGCCAGCTGCTGGGGTCCCTCGGGCTGGACCTGATACTGCCGGTACCCGGAACAGTGATCACCCTCCCGACAGTCCTCGGCACCGTCCTGACGCTCGGCGCCATAGTCCTGGCCACCCTGCCCTGGCCCAAGGGCGCGCTGAAGCGCTAGCGGGCCGGTAGGCTTGGAGTTTGCATCGCACTGTTCCTACCGCGTTGTGCGTAACGCACTGTTCGTACCGCTTTGTGCGTATCGCATTGTTCGTATCGCTTTGTTCGTATCGTCCCGGCCGGCAACCAGCCGGCGTCCCGGGGCCAACACCACGGACCGCACCCAGCGGCCCTGTAGAAAATTGGAGTTCCCATGGCAGCAAAATCCGTCCTCGACCAGATCATTTCCCTCGCCAAGCGCCGGGGATTCGTTTTCCAGGCCGGTGAAATCTATGGTGGCTCCCGTTCTGCCTGGGACTACGGGCCGCTCGGCGCCGAGCTCAAGGAAAACATCAAGCGCCAGTGGTGGCAGTCCGTGGTCCGCGGCCGCGAAGACGTCGTAGGCCTGGATTCCTCCGTCATCCTTCCCCGCCAGGTCTGGGAGGCCTCCGGCCACGTCGATGTGTTCTCCGATCCGCTGGTGGAGTGCCTGTCCTGCCACAAGCGCTACCGCGCGGACCACCTCGAGGAAGAGTACGAGGAGAAGAAGGGCCGTCCCGCCGAGAACGGCCTCAAGGACATCGCCTGCGCCAACTGCGGCACCCGCGGCCAGTGGACTGAGCCGCACGAATTCTCCGGGCTGCTCAAGACCTACCTTGGCCCCGTCGCCAGCGAAGAAGGCCTGCACTACCTGCGGCCCGAGACGGCCCAGGGCATCTTCGTGAACTTCGGCAACGTCCTGACCACCTCGCGGAAGAAGCCGCCTTTCGGCATCGGCCAGATCGGCAAGTCCTTCCGCAACGAGATCACGCCTGGCAACTTCATCTTCCGCACCCGTGAGTTCGAGCAGATGGAGATGGAATTCTTCGTCGAGCCCGGCACCGACGAGCAGTGGCACGAGTACTGGATGAAGGAACGCATGTCCTGGTACACGGGCCTGGGCATCCGCGAAGAGAACCTGCGCTTCTTCGAGCACCCGCTGGACAAGCTCAGCCACTACTCCAAGGGCACCACGGACATCGAATACCGTTTCGGTTTCCAGGGCTCGGAGTGGGGCGAGCTCGAGGGCATTGCCAACCGCACCGACTTTGACCTCTCCACCCACGCCAAGGCCTCCGGCGCGGACCTGAGCTACTTCAACCAGGCCACCAACGAACGCTACACCCCGTACGTGATCGAGCCCGCCGCCGGCCTCACCCGCTCGTTCATGGCCTTCATGATCGATGCCTACACCGAGGACGAGGCCCCCAACGCCAAGGGCGGGGTGGACATCCGCACCGTGCTCAAGCTCGATCCGCGCCTGGCGCCGGTGAAGGCGGCCGTGCTGCCGCTGAGCCGCAACGAGGACCTGTCCCCGAAGGCCAAGGACCTCGCAGCGCAGCTGCGCAAGAGCTGGAACATCGAGTTCGACGACGCCGGCGCCATCGGCCGCCGCTACCGCCGCCAGGACGAGATCGGCACGCCGTTCTGCATCACCGTGGACTTCGACACGCTCGAGGACCAGGCCGTCACCATCCGCGAACGCGACACCATGAGCCAGGAACGCGTCTCCCTGGACAAGGTGGAGGGTTACCTGGCCGCACGGCTGATCGGCGCCTGATCATGGCCATCGCATACCGGGAATGGCGGGAAGGCGACGACCTCGCCCTGCTGGAGATCTGGGGCGGCCCTGAGACCGTCCAGGCCGGACAGTTCCGCGGCACGCTGGCGCCCTCGGGCAACTCGCCGTGGCGCCGCTGCATCGTGGCCGAGGACGTCGTGGACGGTGTCGCCATTCCTGTGGCGGCCGCCGTGGTCCACGAGGCCTCGCTGCATCCGGAACGGCTCTGGGCGTATGTCGAGGTCGCCCGGGACCACCGCCGCGCCGGCCTCGGGTCCACGCTGCTGACCATGCTGCGGCACGAGGCCGCCCAGGCGCCGTCGGGCGTGTCCAGACTGCGCTGCAAAGTGGAGCCGGGCACCCCCGGGGCGGCGTTTGCCGAGGCCGCGGGCCTGGCCCCGATCCAGCGTTCCCGCCTCGTTGTCGTTGACCCGGCACCGCTCAAGCTGCCGGTGTTCGGCGACGGGTCGGAGTCCGCAGCTACCGACCAGGTCGAAGACCTGGCCACAGGCTCGGTGGAGCTCAGCGACGTCGTGGGACGCTACTACACCGCCGTGCACGGCTGGGACAGCCCGGGGGAGCTGAGCGTCGCCGCGGTGCAGCGCCTGTTCCTCGATGACCTCAGCGGCGCCCACGGAGCGATCGTGCTGCGGGCGCCCAAGGCCAGCGCCTTCGGGCACGGCATTGCGGCCAGCCGCAAGGGCCGGCTGGAGGGGTTCGCCATCAGCTACGCGGCGGCAACTCCGGGGGCCGACGGCGGCGCCGATGCAGGTGCCGGCGCCGGCGGCTCGGCCGGGCCCACTGAGGTTTTCCTCGGGCACGAACCCAAGCTCGGCGTGGACGAAGCCCGGGCCGCCGTCCGGGACCTCCTGGCCCTGATCGCTTACCAGCACCCGGTGATGCTCGAACTGGACGACGCAATGACCGCCCTGCGCACCGTCGTCGAACCGCTGCTTGAGAGCGGCAAGGCCCACGTCCAGGGCTCGGAAACGCTCGTGGTCTCCGACCCGGCCTAGGCTTCACCCCGACTGACCCGCAGCTGTGGCCGTATAAAGCTTGATAACGGCCACAGACTGCGGGTCAGTCTGCGTTAAGACACAGTTGTTGGGGGCGCAGTTATTTGGGCATCACCGGCGGCACGAAGTCGAAGGTCATGCCCAGCAGCCAGACAAGCAGCAGGACCACTGGCAGGTGGAAGACGAACTGCAGGAAGGTGAAGCCCACCAGGTCCCGGGCGCGCAGCCGCAGCACCGCGAGCAGCGGCAGCATGAAGAACGGGTTGACCAGGTTCGGCAACGCCTCGGCGATGTTGTAGATCTGCACGGTCCAGCCGAGGTTCATCTGCACGTCGGTGGCCGACTGCATCACGTAGGGCGCCTCCACCAGCCATTTTCCGCCGCCGGAGGGGACCAGGATTCCGAGTACGGCCGTGTACAGGGCAATGACGACGGCGAAGCCGCCGCCGCTGCCGATGTCCGAGAAGAACGCCGCGAGGTGCGTGGAGAGGCTCATGCCGCCGGTTCCCGTGGCCTTGGTCAGGATGGCCGCCATCGCCGCGTAAAGCGGGAACTGCACGAGGATGCCCGCGGTGGCCGGGACGGCCTTCGTGACGGCCTGCAGGAAGTTCCGCGGCGTCCCGTGCAGAACCAGGCCCAGGATGAGGAACACCAGCAGGTAGCCGTTGAGGCTGCTGACCACGCTGAGGAACGGCTTGGTGAGGAACTGCGAGACGAGCCAGCCGAGCGTGAGGACGCCGGCCAGGATCGGCAGGACCCGGCTGTATTCGAGCCATTCGCCCGGCCGGGAACGCGGCGCGGACTCTGCCGGCTCATCGTCCAGGTCCACGCCCAGGTCCTCTGCGGTGCGGATCGAGCCGCCCTGGGGTGCGGAGAAGTGCGCAATCACGGTGGTGAGGGCCATCAGGATGGCCAGCGTCAGCAGCGACTGCCAGGTGAAGATCGTGGTGCCGAAGTCCAGGATGCCCGTGATTTTCAGCAGCGCCGGCGGCAGCGACGCGGCCGTGGCCTGCAGCTGCGCGGCAGAGGAGGACAGCCCCAGGGCCCAGACGGCGCCGAGGCCCATGAAGGCCGCCGCGCCCAGGGCACGGTAATCCACCGTCAGGTCCTTGCGGCGGGCGATCGCGCGGGCCAGCAGCCCGCCAAAGATCAGGCTGAGCCCCCAGTTGAGGAAGGACACGGACATGGCCAGCACGGCCACGAAGCTCACCGCGGTCCGCGCGGTTGACGGCACCAGGGCCAGCCTGTTGATCAGCCTCGCGACGGGCGGGGAGGTGGCTACGACGTAGCCGGTGAGGACCACCATGGCCATCTGCAGGGTAAAGGCCGTCAGGTCCCAGAAGCCGTTGCCGAACGAGTCAGCGATCGCCTGGGGCGTGGCGCCGATGGCCAAGGCGGCCACCGCGATGATGACTACGCCGGCGAGGGCGAAGATGTAGGCGTCCGGGAACCACCGCTCCGTCCACGCCGCCATTCGTTGGGCTATCCGGGCGAGACCGCGTTCTTCGGTTCCGCTCTTGGTCACGACTGTGCTTGCCACAGGTGTCCCTCTCCATTGAGTGCTTTTTGTACCCCATGGAGTTTAGTCAAGACGATAGCGGAAGTAGGGCTTATCGGCGCCGGGCACCCGCGCGCCGGGGGCCGTCGGCCTCGTCGAGGCGGCGTCGTTCCTCCTCCGTCGGGGCGCCTCCGCCGAGACCTGCCGGCATCCACCAGGCCCCGGGGGCCGGTTGCAGGGGGAAGTCGGCGATGCCGGCGTCGATCCCGTCCTGCAGCGTCTTGGCCAGGCGCGCCGTCGCCGTCCGGGCGTCGTCGGCCGGGTCCGGGAGCGAGCCGGGAAGGATCGGCTCGCCGACGTGGATGCGGACCGGGGCGCGCCAGGCGCGCCGCGGCGAGAAGGCATGGTGGCGGGTCATCAGCCGGTGGGCGCCCCAGATGGAGACCGGGATGATCGGCACGCCGGCCTCGGCGGCCATCCGCACCGCACCGGTCTTGCATTCGCGCACCGTGAAGCTGCGGCTCACGCCGGCCTCGGGCAGGACGGCGACGTATTCGCCCTCCCTCAGCCGGGCGACGGCGGCGTCGTAGGCGTGTGCTCCCGACCCGTACCCGACAACCACATGTCCGGCGGCGCTGACCGCGGGGCCGGCAAACCAGTGGTCGGCGGCGCCCTGCGTGACGAGGAAACGCAGCTGGGCCCGGCTGTGCCACCACAGCAGCATCTCGGCAAAGGCAAAGTCGAGGTAGCCGAAGTGCGTGATCGCGACGACGGCGCCCCGGCCGGGCACCACCGGACGGGACGGGGCTCGGGTGGATGCGCCGCGGGGTGATGCGCCGGGCGGCCCGGGTGGCGGCAGATGCTCCCGGCCCGTGACGAGGACACGGATCCGGAACAGCCAGCGCAGCGCCAGCCCGGTGCGGACGATGAAACGGTAGAACCGGTCGCTGGGCTCCGGCCGCCACTTCACGGGCCGCCAGCCCAGCCCATACCGGGCACCTCCCGGGCCCCGCATGTCAGTGTCCGCCCACCCGCCGCCGGGGCGGCCAGGGCAGGAAGCCGGAGGTGGATTCGATGTATTCCTTGTAACCGGGACGGGCGGACATTGCCTTTTCCGTCAGCGGCTTCCCGGTCTTGCCGGCAAGAGTCCAGATCATCAGGGCGGGGGAGAGGATGGTCAGGACCCCCGGCCAGGAATCGGCGGCCACGAGGAAGAGCCCTGCCCAGACGGCGGCGTCGCCGAAATAGTTGGGGTGGCGGGTGTAGCGCCACAGGCCGGTGTTGAGGACGGTGCCGCGCCTGGCGGGATCGGCCTTGAACTGCGTCAGCTGCCAGTCGCCGACCGTCTCGAACACGAAGCCTAGGATCCAGAGCAGGACGCCGGCAAAGGCCACCCAGCCCAAGCCTCCCGTGGCGAACATGCCGATCTGGATGGTGAGCGAGACGAAGAACATCACCAGCCCCTGCGGCAGGTAAACCCGCCGCAGGGCATAGACGTTGCGTGATCCGGGCGCCGCGGAAAGCATGTCCACATAGCGCGGGTCCTCGTGGCCGCCGCGCGCGCGTGCCCCGATGTGGACGGCGAGGCGGATGCCCCACACCGCGACCAGGGCGAGCAGCAGCAGCCGCCTGCCGGCGTCGCCGTATCCGGCGGAAAGCCCCCAGGAGATGCCGGCCACCACCACGAAGCCAAGGCCCCAGACGGTGTCGATGACCGAGTGCCGGTTCTGCCGCACGGCGACCGCGAAGGTCACCGCCAGCAGCACCACGAGTCCCGCGATGACCCATGGCAGGCTGGCAAGGAAAGCGTCGAGCGGGAACGGCGGCATCACAACACCACCGGCATACGTGTTCCGGCTGCCGGCGGGGCGCTGCCGAGGGCGCCGCGCAATGCGTCCCTGGCGCCGGAGATCTCGGCGCCCGTTGCCTCGCCGAAGGCATCCAGGACGTAGCCGTTCGCCAGCACGTTCCACAGCGCCAGCCGGCGGACCATGAAATGGCCGGCAGCCTTGAGCGAGACGTAGTCAACGGACGCGGCGACGCCCTCGGCGCGCCGGGCATAGTCCAGGGATTTCGCCGGGCTGGTCCAGCGGTCCTCGGTCCCGTGGACGATCAGGACCCGGCGGCCTGCGACAGGCTGGACCGAGGTTTTGTGATTGAGCCACGGGGCGAGCGCGACGACGGCCTCGACCTGCGGGGTGTCGGCCACGCACAGCGCCGTGAGACCGCCCATGGAGTGGCCCAGCAGGTACACCGGCACGCCGGGATGTTCCTGGTTGATCCGGGCGAGCGCCCAGCGGGCATCGTGAACGGGGGACATGTCCTCCCCGTTCCAGCCACGGTACCGGTTGCGCAGGGTCCACACGGCCAGCCCATGCGGGCCGCCCTGCCTGTGAAGCGCCCGGGCGAAAGGCACCATCCGGGCCGGGCTCAGGTGCCGGCCGCGGACGGCGTCATAACTGTCGGCCCGCCCGCCGTGCAGGATCAACGCGACTCCGCGGGTCTCCCCGGCGGCTTCGGCGATGGTCAGCACGGCTTTGGCGGCAGGCCCGGAACGGCCCGCCTCCGGCTCGCGGTCGTCGAGTTTGCGCATAGCCACGTGTGTGTCCTTCCGGTCCTTCGTCCGTCAATTACCAACCATAGGTTGCGGCCCTCTCCCGTCAAGACAGGTGGTCCCCTAGTGTGCATTCGGAGCCGGCGCCCCCGGTGATGGGTGCGGCTTGCCGTGACCCCTTGACGTGGGAATCCGGTAAGAGTAGGCATGTGCAGGTAAACCTCCGGACGCCACGCCGGCTGGGAGCGCAGAGGACCGTCCGGTCGAATCTCACGACGAAATCGACGGTATAGAAAATGAACGGAACACAGTTCGATAGCCTGCGCGGGCAAGTCCGCGGACAGATCATCACGCCCGGCGACGCCGGCTACGACGCGGCACGTGCGGTCTTCAACGGCATGATCGATAAAAGGCCGGCAGCGGTGGCCCAGGTATCCCAGGTGGCCGATGTCATCTCCTGCGTCAACTTCGCCCGGGACAACTCCCTGGACTTGGCGGTCCGCGGTGGAGGACACAGCGCCCCGGGCTTTGGCACCTGGGATGACGCCCTGGTCATCGACTTCTCCAACATGACCGGCGTCCGGGTCGATCCCGCAGCCGCGACGGCGCGCGCGGAGCCGGGTGCGACGTGGGCCGACTTCAACCACGCGACCCATGCCTTCGGGCTGGCCACTCCTGGCGGCATTGTCGGCTCGACCGGGATCGCCGGGCTGACCCTCGGCGGCGGCATCGGGTACCTGAGCCGCAAGTACGGCCTCAGCTGCGACAACCTCCTCTCCGCCGACGTCGTCACGGCCGAGGGCAAGTTCCTTACCGCCAGCGAAAGCGAGAACGAGGACCTGTTCTGGGCGCTGCGCGGCGGCGGCGGGAACTTCGGCGTCGTGACGTCGTTCGAGTACAGGATGCACCCCGTGGACATGGTCCACGCCGGCATCATCATTTACCCCATCGAGCATGCTGAGACGGTGGCAAGGTTCTACCGGGACCACATGGCCAGCGCCCCCGAAGAGTTTGGCGCGTTCCTGGGCTTCCACCAAGGTCCGCCAGTTCCGTTCCTGCCCGAGGAGTGGCACGGCAAACCGGTGTGCGTCGTCGTCGGCATGTGGACCGGCGATCCGGCGGAAGGTCCGGCACGCTGGCAGCCGTTCCTGGACGCCGCGCCGGCGGCGGGATCCATGGTGGGGCCGATGCCGTACCCCGCCTTGAACACGGCTTTCGACCCGCTGCAGCCCCCCGGCATGCAGGCCTACTGGAAAGCGGATTTTCTGGCCGAGCTCAACGACGGCGCCATCGCCGCGCACATCGAACACGGCAGCAAGGTCCCCAGCGTGCAGACCGCAGTACACCTCTACCCCATCGATGGTGCGGTCCAGCGGGTGGGCGCCACGGACACGGCGTTCGCCAACCGGAACGTGAAGTTCTCGCCCGTGATCGCGGCGCAGTGGCTGGACCCCGCGGAAAACGAGGCAAACATCGCGTGGGTACGGGACTACGCGGCCGCCCTGCGGCCCTATTCGGCTCCCGGCGGCTACATCAACTTCATGGACGGGGATGATCTGCCCAGGATTGCGGAGAACTACGGGGAGAACTACAAGCGGCTGAGGGAGGTCAAGGCCAAGTACGATCCGCAGAACCTCTTCCACGTCAACCAGAACATCGCGCCGGCGTAAGCGCGGCGCCATCGGTCCGGGGCGGCCCCGCCCACGCCGTAGAGTTTTCGGCATGAGGTTGAACTGCTGATGGGCGTCGGACACTCGCACTCCCATAACCAACATCCGGAGCCCACGCCTCAAATGCTGGCGGCGCGGAAGAAGGCCAACTGGATCCTGGCTGCCATCCTGATCCCGCTGACGCTGCTGACCCTGGCGGCCATGGCCTTCATGTGGCCGTCGGGGAGCAAGGAAGGCATCACGCTGGCCAGCCCCTACGCGACGGCCCCGGGAGTGACGTTTGATACCGGCAAGATCCAGCGGGTCGTCGTCGGCAGCTGTTCGGATGTCCAGGCCGGCGGCGACGCCGCGGCCCAGCAGGACACCCCCGGTTCCGGCACCGCGCCGCAGCCCCCGAACGCGGGCTCGCAATGCACGTTCGCCTACACCGAGCCGGACAAGGGCGGCAACCCGGTGAAGGTGGTCATCAACCCTGACGTCGCGAAGTCCCACGGCGTGAAGCCCGGGGACAACATCCGCTACCTGAACCTCTCGAAGGTGCAGGGCGCCGCGGGCCAGGGCGCGCCGGCCTACGTCTTCGTCGACTTTGTCCGGACCCTGCCCATCATCTTCCTGGCCGTGCTCTACGCCGTCGTCGTGATCGCCGTGGCGCGCTGGCGCGGCCTGCGGGCGCTGATCGGACTTGTCGGTGCCTACGTCGTGCTTGTCTCATTCATGCTGCCCGGGCTGGTCGAGGGCAAGCCGCCGCTGCTGCTGGCGCTCGTGGGATCCACGGTGATTATGATCGGGGTGCTCTACTTCGCCCACGGCTTCTCCGCCCGCACGTCGACGGCGCTGCTCGGGACGATGTTCGGCCTCGCCATCACAGCGCTGCTGGCGGCCTGGGCCACCGACGCCGCCAACCTCGCCGGTGTGGGCAGCCACGACGCTGCCACACTGACCAACATCTCGGACAACATCTCGATCTCCGGCATCATCCTGTGCGGACTGATCATTTCCGGGCTGGGCGTGCTCAACGACGTCACCATCACGCAGTCCTCGGCCGTCTGGGAACTGTGGGAACTCGCCCCCGAAACCAGCGCCCGGCAGCTCTTCACGTCCGCCATGCGGATCGGCCGGGACCACATCGCCTCCACCGTCTACACCATCGCCTTTGCTTACGCCGGCGCGGCCCTGCCGGTGCTGATCCTGGTCATGCTCTACGAGCGGCCGCTCGGGGACGCCCTGACCAGCGCCGAGCTCTCCGAGGAAGTCATCCGCACCCTCGTCGGCTCCGTGGGACTCGTCCTGGCCGTGCCGGTCACCACCCTCATCGCTGTGCTGGTGGTCAAGGCCACCGGCATCAGGGGCGGTGTGGTGGCAAGGGTCGCATCGGAAAGGACTCAGCCGGAAGGGACCGTGCCGGGTCGGACGCAACCGGAACGGGGCCGGCCGGAACGGATCGGGCCAGACACGGGCGGGCCGGATCGGGCCGGGTCCGAATCGGGCGGGTCCGACGGCGCCGGTGCTGCCACGCGCCGCGGGCGGCGGGCCGCCCTGCGGGGCTGACGGGGGATCTGCCGGCACCCGAACGCTGCCGTAGAGGGGAGATTTCCACATAGCCGGAGCGGGACCGGGCCGATTTGCCCGCCTTTGAGACAATGGACGGGTGACTGTTGTAGCAACCCCTCCCGCCCCCAAGCTGGAACTCCCGCCCCTGAAGCTGGGCCCGATCACGGTGGACACCCCCGTGATCCTGGCTCCCATGGCGGGCATCACCAACTCCGCCTTCCGCAGGCTGTGCCGTGAATACGGCGGCGGCCTGTATGTGGCGGAGATGGTCACCTCCCGCGCCCTCGTCGAGCGCACGCCGGAGTCGCTGCGCATCATTTCGCACGACGACGACGAAAAAGTCCGCTCCGTCCAGCTGTACGGCGTGGATCCCGTCACTGTCGGACAGGCCGTCCGGATGCTGGTCGAGGAGGACCGGGCGGACCACATCGACCTCAACTTCGGCTGCCCCGTGCCCAAGGTCACCCGGCGCGGCGGCGGATCGGCCCTGCCGTGGAAGATCGACCTCTTCACCTCGATCGTCCAGACGGCGGTGAAGGAAGCCTCCAAGGGCAACGTCCCGCTGACCATCAAGATGCGCAAGGGCATCGACGAGGACCACCTGACCTACCTCGATGCCGGCCGGATCGCCCGCGATTCCGGCGTCGCCGCCGTCGCCCTTCACGGCCGCACGGCCGCCCAGTTCTATTCCGGCCAGGCCGACTGGTCCGCCATCGCCCGGCTGCGTGAGGCGCTGCCGGACATTCCCGTTCTCGGCAACGGAGATATCTGGTCCGCGGAGGACGCGGTCCGGATGGTCCGCGAAACGGGTGTGGACGGCGTCGTCGTCGGCCGCGGCTGCCAGGGCAGGCCCTGGCTGTTCGGCGACCTCATGGCCGCGTTCGAAGGCAGCGACCAGCGGCACCGGCCGGACCTGCGCCAGGTGGCCGAGAGCGTGTACCGGCACGCCGAGCTCATGGTCGAGACGTTCGGGGACGAGGGCAAGGCCCTGCGCGAAATCCGCAAGCACATTGCCTGGTACTTCAAGGGCTACGTGGTCGGCAGCGAACTGCGGACCAAGCTTGCGCTCGTCACCAGCCTGGAGGTGCTGCGCGGGACCCTGGACCAGCTGGACCTCGACTCGCCGTATCCCGGAGGCGACGCCGAGGGTCCGCGCGGCCGCGCCGGCTCGCCCAAAAAACCGGCACTGCCGAAGGACTGGCTGCTGAACCGGACGCTGGACGACGCGCAGACCCGCGACATCTCCTTCGCCGAACTGGACGTCTCCGGTGGCTGAGACCCGGACCACCGCCCCCGTCCTGGACGGCTACACCTCCCGCGACTGGGCCCGCTGGGTCGAGGAGCCGCCCAAGAGCACCTACCGGTCGGATTTCGAGCGTGACCGTGCACGGGTCCTGCACTCCTCGGCGCTGCGCCGGCTCGGCGCGAAGACCCAGGTGGTGGCCCCGGATACTGACGACTTCGTCCGGACCCGGCTCACCCACAGCCTCGAAGTTGCCCAGGTGGGCCGCGAACTGGGCCGTGCGCTGGGCTGTGACCCCGACGTCGTGGACACCGCATGCCTCAGCCATGACCTGGGCCACCCGCCTTTCGGCCACAATGGCGAAGCGGCCCTCAACGAGGTGGCGCACGGGATCGGGGGCTTCGAAGGCAACGCCCAGACGCTGCGGCTGCTGAGCCGGCTGGAGCCAAAGGTCCTGGCCGCCGACGGCCGGCCGGCCGGCCTGAACCTGACCCGGGCCAGCCTCGATGCCGCTGCCAAATACCCGTGGTCCGCTGTGAACGCCCCGGTCATCCACGGGGAGCGGACCAGCAAGTTCGGCGCCTACGAGGACGACCTCCCCATTTTCGACTGGATCCGCGACGGCGCCCCGGAACGCCGGTCCTGCCTCGAAGCGCAGGTCATGGACCTGGCGGACGATATCTCCTACTCGGTGCACGACGTCGAGGACGCGATCGTGGCAGGGCATTTCCAGCTGCGCTGGATGGACAACCCGGACCACCGCGCCCGCGTCGTCGGCTACGCCAAGCAGTGGTATCTGCCGCACAACGATCCCGCCGCGATCGACGCCGCTCTGGCCCGGCTGGAGGCCACGGACGTCTGGGTGCGCGAGGCCGACGGCAGCCGTAAGGCCATGGCGGCGCTCAAGGACATGACCAGCCAGCTCATCGGCCGCTTCTGCCAGAGCGCGCTGGAGGCCACCCGCACGGTCTACGGCCCGGAAAACCTGACCCGTTACAACGCGGAGCTGATCGTCCCGGATGAGACCGTCATGGAAATCGCGGTGATGAAGGGCCTGGCCACCACCTTCGTGATGACCACCGAACACCGGCAGCCCATCTATGAGCGCCAGCGCGAGGTCCTGCATGCCCTCGTCACTGCGCTCAGCGCCACGGGGGACCGCCACCTGGAGCCGATGTTCGCCGCCGACTGGCTCGACGCGGGCGACGACGCCGCGCGGCTGCGCGTCGTCATCGATCAGGTCGCGTCGCTGACGGACGGCTCGGCGCTGGCCATGTACGAGCGTCTCGTGGGCAGCCTGCCGTCGCTGTGGTGAGGGCCACCATGGCCGGCCCGTCGGCGTCGTACCCGGGGACTAGGATGGCACTGTGGCCGGCCTGATCAAACGCGAAGACATCGATGAAGTGCGCCAGCGCACCGACATCAAGGAAGTCGTCGATGGCTACGTGACGCTCAAGGGTGCCGGGCTGGGGTCCTACAAGGGTCTGTGCCCCTTCCACGACGAACGCTCACCCTCCTTCACGGTTCGCCCCCAGGTTGGCCGGTACCACTGCTTTGGCTGCGGCGAGGACGGCGACGTCATCTCCTTCGTCCAAAAGCTGGACCACATCTCCTTCCACGAGGCCGTCGAGAAGTTGGCCCACCGGATCGGCTTCGAGCTCCACTACGAGGACGGCGGCTCCGGGCCCAACCGGGAGGACATCGGCCGGCGCCAGCGTCTCCTGGACGCGCACAAGGTGGCCGACGAGTTCTTCCGCGCCCAACTGCTCACCCCCGGCGCCGCGGAGGGCCGCAACTTCCTCTACGGGCGCGGCTTCGACCGTGCGGCGGCCGAACAGTTTGGTGTGGGCTACGCACCGCAGGGCTGGGACTCGCTCCTCAAACACCTTCGCGGCCGCGGCTACACGGACGCCGAGCTCAAGCTGACCGGCATGTTCTCTGAAGGCGGCCGGGGCATCTACGACCGTTTCCGCGGCCGGCTGATCTGGCCCATCCGGGACATCGCCGGCGACACCATCGGCTTCGGCGCACGCAAGCTCTATGAGGACGACCAAGGTCCGAAGTACCTGAACACCCCCGAAACCGCGCTCTATAAGAAGTCCCAGGTCCTCTACGGAATCGACCTCGCCAAGCGAAACATCGCCAAGGACCGCCAGCTCGTGGTGGTCGAAGGCTACACCGACGTCATGGCCTGCCACCTGGCCGGAATTCCGACGGCCGTAGCCACGTGCGGGACCGCCTTCGGCACCGAGCACATCAAGATCGCCCGCCGGCTGCTCTCCGATGACGGCAGCGGGGGAGAGGTCATCTTCACGTTCGACGGCGACGCCGCCGGGCAGAAGGCGGCCCTGCGCGCCTTCGAAGAGGACCAGCGGTTTGTCGCGCAAACCTTCGTGGCGGTCGAACCCAATGGCGCGGACCCCTGCGAACTGCGCCAGTCCAAGGGCGACTCCGCCGTCCGGGACTTGATCGGGAGCCGCCGACCGCTGTTTGAGTTTGCCATCCGGGCCACCCTGAAGCGGCACAATCTGGACACCGTCGAGGGCCGGATCGCGGCCCTGCGTGAATCCGCGCCCGTGGTGGCGCAGATCCGCGACGCCGGAATCCGGCCGGCCTATGCCCGGGAGCTCGCCGGCTGGCTGGGGATGCCGGTCGAGGAGGTCAGCAGGGCCGTCGGTGCGGCGACCAAGCGCGCCGCGCAGGCCGCATCGGCTCCGCCGGGCGGCGGCCAGGCCCAGAGCCATGGGCAGGGCGGCGGGCAGGGCTATGCCGGGTCCGGCCGCGGCTACGCCGGGACCGCGCCCGGCGTTGCCCCCTTGCCGCCGTCGGCCGTACTCCCGTCCTTCAATCGCCCTGATCCCCGGGACCCCGTGGCAGCGATGGAGCGTCAGGCGCTCGAGGTCGCGCTGCAGGAACCCGGCATGCTCGAGGGCGAGACATGGCAGCGCTTCTCGGAAGCGCGGTTCTCCACACCCGCCTATCTCGCCATCCACGAGGCCATCCGGGCCACCGGACTCGGGTTTTCCGGCGACCCGGTGCGCTGGGTCGAGCAGTTGCTGCAGGAGGTCCCTGAACCGCTGCGCCCGCTTGTGTCCGAGCTCTCCGTGGTGCCCCTGCCGGCCAATACTTCCGAAGGCGTCCTGCGCTACTGCAAGGACATCCTCGCCCGCTTGTTCGAACTCCAGATCACCCGGGTCAAGGCCGAGAAGATGGGCCAGCTGCAGCGCCTGGACGCCTCGGCTGACCCCGAGGAATTCCAGCGGCTGAATCGCGAACTCATGCAACTTGAGATGCAGCGGCGGTCCCTGCGCTCGGACGCCTGAGCCGCCGATTTCGTTTCCCGGGCTGGTGTTTGCTAGGCTTATACCCGCTTCATTCCTCCTTAGCTCAATTGGCAGAGCATTCGACTGTTAATCGAAGGGTTGCTGGTTCAAGTCCAGCAGGAGGAGCGCGCAGTCCCCGTTCCGGGTTCCGGAACGGGGACTTTTTTATACCCGGAGGGGGTATTTCGGGACTGGCTGGCGCCGGCTCCGCGGCCGATTTCCCTACCGGCAAAACCTTTGCTAATGTCGTACCTGCTTCATTCCTCCTTAGCTCAATTGGCAGAGCATTCGACTGTTAATCGAAGGGTTGCTGGTTCAAGTCCAGCAGGAGGAGCGGACAGGTCCCGCGGCCGGTGAAAGCCAGCCGCGGGGCCTTTTTTATTTCTTCGTTCTTGTTGCTCCGTCAGTGGGCTGGGCTTCCAGCCGGACGTCCCAGGGGGGCAGTTCAGGTGGCGGGATCAGACGAAGTACATTTCCACCTGGAGGAAGCGCTGGGCCTCGGCGACCGCTGCCTGGAAGGCCTCCTGCTCGGTGGGGGACTTCCGTGGCTCCCGCGGGTGCCATTCATGCGGCGCAGAGTGCACCTGGGTGAATCCGCCGCCCGGGGGAGCATAGAAGATGCCGAACCGTTGCACCGGCCACTCCGGGGAAGATTCCGGTGCCACGAGGAGGGCGGAGTCATAGGCAGGGTTGTACCACTGGGCAATTGGGCGCCGGCGGTCTTCGGTGAACAGACCGGCGGCGAACAGGGCCGCCGACTGCGGACTGGTCTGGCTGCACAAACGATCCCACCACAGGGGCAGGATTCCGGCGTCGCACCGCTGCCAAGTGGCCGGAAGGGGCGGGTGATCCTGCCTGTCGGGCATGAAATAACTTTATCGCCCGCCGCGGACGTCGAACAGGGTGCGACGGGGCGCAGGACTGCAGGCCAGTGACAAGGCTGTGGGTGCGGCGGTGCCCGTTGTACAGGCTATTCCGGCTGGCCGGGGGACATGTCCAGTCGTGGTCCTGGCGGGTGGACCTAGTGCCAATATGTCCAGTCCTCGGTGCCAAGAGTGGGCATGTCCCGCCGGGGAAGCCGCGAAGAATGGGCATGTCCCGCCGGGGAGCCCGGCTATTGGATCGGTGGCACCGTGCTGGGCCGTACAACCAGCCACAGTGCAGCGGCCGCCAGCAGGATGCAGACGGCCTGGACGGCGCCCATCGGGGTTGCGGAGCTGACGCCGAGCCAGCCGACCACCGGCGAGATAAGGCCCGCCATCAAGAAGGTCGCCGCGCCGAGAAGGGAAGCCGCGGTTCCTGCCTGGGCGCCATGTTTGGACAGGGCCAGGACCTGCACGGTGGGGAAGGTGAAACCGGCGCCGAGGATGTAGAACCACAGCGGCACCAG
Organism: Arthrobacter sp. 131MFCol6.1; assembly: GCF_000374925.1. GTDB lineage: Bacteria > Actinomycetota > Actinomycetes > Actinomycetales > Micrococcaceae > Arthrobacter. The sequence goes on along the minus strand of NZ_KB895545.1, from coordinate 167,783 downwards.
GACGCCCCACAGCCCGAACCCCAGCTGGTCGAAGACGACAATCAGGACGGCCATGACGAACATCCAGGCCGTGGAACAGGCCAGGATCCACTGTGGCGGGACGCGCTTGATGAGCCTTGCGCTGGTCTGCACGCCCGCCACGATGCCCAGCGAGTTGACGCCAAAGAGCAGGCCGTACTGCTGGGGCGTGAACCCGTAGACATTCTGGAACAGGAACGGCGAGGCCGAGAGGTAGGTGAAAAGGCCCGCGAAGTTCATCCCGCCCACCAGCAGCAGGCCCACGAAGATCCGGTCGGAGAAGAGCACCTTGTAACGCTGGCCCGCGGTCATCCCGGATTTGCCGCGCAGCTCCGGCGGCAGGGTCTCCCGGATCACGAAGAGGGCCGCGATGATGACGCAGGTCCCGTAGGCGGCCAGGAACAAGAAGATGCCGGGCCAGGGGACCAGCAACAGCAGCTGGGAGCCGATCACCGGGGCGAGGATCGGGGCCAGCCCGTTGACAAGGGCCATCCTCGCGAACATCCGCACCATCGCGTAGCCGCTGAACAGGTCACGGACCATGGCCATGGCCACCACACCGCCTCCGGCAGCCCCGACGCCCATGAGGACGCGGAAGAAGCCCAGCGTGGCGATGTCCGTGGACTGCGCGGCGCCCAGGGATGCCGCGATGTGAACCGCCGTCGCCACGATCAGGGGCAGCCGCCGGCCGAACTTGTCACTCAGCGGACCCACTACCAGCTGTCCCAGCGCGAAACCTATGGTCGTCCCCGTGAGCGTCAGCTGCACCGCGGCCGCGGAGACGCCCAGGCTTTCTTCCAGGGCAGGGAATGCGGGCAAGTAGAGGTCAACCGTGAACGGCCCGAGGGCGGTCAAAGCGCCGAGCGTCAGGATGTAGAGGAATTTACGACGGCGGCTCAGGGAATCACCGGGATTGTGGGGTGTGCTCACAGAGGTCCATCCTAGGGCCCGCCGGGATAGCCGGCCGGTGGCTGGGCAGGCGCGCCACACCTTGCCCGAAAGGGCCTCCCAAGAGCCTAAATGATAGTTTTGACACCGGGGTCTGTGCGAAGCTGTCCAGACCCGGCAAGCCCGCGCGAGCGGATCGACGGATGGCACCAGTTAGGCGGGACCGATGAGCGGACGTCACAGCGGCGGGACAGGCGGTGGGCTGCGCATTTCCGCGCTGCCGCAAACCCTGAAGATGATCTTCAAGCTGGCGCCCCGGCAGCTCAGTGACGAGATTGCGCTGGCCAAGGCCGAAATCAAGCGCAAGGGGATCCAGCTCGGCGTCGCAGGCGCCTTCTTCGCCGTCGCACTGGTGTTCGTTGCGTTCCTGCTGGTCGGACTCGTCGTTGCGGCAATCATGGGACTGGCCACGATCATGCCCGCCTGGCTCGCCGCCCTGCTGGTCTGCGCAGTCTTCCTGGTCATCGCCGCGATCGGGGCGCTCATCGGTCTGAACAAGTTCAAGAAGCTCATGCCGCTGGTCCCCGAGGAGACTATCCGGGGGCTCAAGTACGACCTCGGCATCGCCAAGGAGGGCTCCGCCTTCGACGCGGCGATCCTGGATCCGAACTCCGAACAGTACAAAGCCGCCAAGGCCGCCAAGGAAGCCGCCGCCGCCAAGGCGAAGGCGGAGAAGGAAGCCAAAGCGGCCGCCAAGCCCGACTTCGGGCCGCCCCCCACAGAGGCCGAACTCCGACGCCGGGTGGACCAGCGGCGCACGCATCTCACCGGCGTGCGCGACGACCTCGGCCGCGAACTCGACGTCAAGACCCAGGCCCAAACCCTGCTGGCCGCCACCCAGGCCCGACTCCAGGACGGCAAGGAGCAGCTCAGCGACAAGATCGCAGGCTTCCGCTCCTCAGTCCGCACCTCGGCGGGGTCCTCCACATCCGCTGACGGGCAGGGCCTGGCCGACACGATCAAGCAGCGCTGGAAGCCCCTGGCTGTGCTCGCCGCGTCGGGAGCCGCCCTCGCGGTCCTTGTGCGCCGGCTGCTAAAGGGCTAGGCAGATCCCTGAACCCAAACGCCAAACCGTTGCCGTCCACGGAAGGGGGGAATCGATGAAGTTCATCGGCGCTGGCGCCCGCCCCGGGCAGCCCCTCGTCCACCGCGACGCGGTCTTCACGGTCCCCAATGTCCTGACTGTGGTGCGCTTCCTTGGTGTTCCGGTGTTCATCTGGCTGGTCCTCTCGGAGCACAAGTACGGTTACGGTGCCCTCGTGCTCGCCATCATGGCCAGCACCGACTGGGTGGACGGCTACATCGCCCGCCGCTTCAATCAAATGTCCAACCTCGGCCGGGTCATGGACCCGATTGCCGACAGACTCTCGCTGATCGCCGTCGCCGTGACCCTCGTGATCGCAGGCGTCGTCGAGTGGTGGTATCTCGCCGCGCTGCTGGTCCCGGACGCGGTCCTGCTCGCCCTGTCACTGTTCTATTTCCACGGCCACCCGGATCTGCCGGTGAGCCGCATCGGAAAAATCCGGACGGGCCTGCTGCTGGTGGGCACCCCGCTGCTGGTGCTGTCCAAACTTCCGGTGCCCGCTGCCGACGCGTACGCCACGGTCGCGTGGATCTTCCTGGGCCTGGGCCTCGTCGGGCACTGGATCGCGGCCTACAACTACGTCTGGGCCATCATCGGCAAGGGCAGGCAACTTCGCGCGCACGACGGCGGCTCCCACTGATGGTCTGGGTTGCGGTACTGCTTGCGGTGCTCGGTGCCTTCTGCCTGGCCTTTGGCGCCCAGCGCCAGGGCAGCGCGGTCAAGGCCGATACCGGCGGCCTGGCGCTGAGCACCCACGGCCTGCTTCGGCTCGCGCGCAATCCGCGCTGGCTTTTCGGGTTCATGCTGCTGTGCGTCGGGATGGCGATGAACGCCGTCGCGCTCGTCATGGCCCCGCTGACGGTGGTGCAACCGATCGGCGCGATCGCCCTGGTCATCACCACCGTGGTCAACACCAAGGACCAGGGCCTGAGCATGAACCGGGCCACCATCGTGGCCATCTCGCTCTGCGTGACAGGTTCAGCACTCTTTGTGGTGCTGGCCGTCAATGTCACCCAGGAAAACCACAACGTCAGCAGCTCGGACGAACTGACCATCGTGCTGCTCCTGGCCCTGGCGGTTGGGCTCTTCGGAACGCTCGCCGTCCTGTTCAAGCACCGCATGAGCGCCTTCGTCTACATCCTCGGCGCCGGCGTCCTGTTCGGCTTCGTGGCGGTCCTGACCCGCATCATCGGCCGGCATCTGTTGGACCCGAACGGGCAGTTCCTGCTGAATGTGCCGTGGTACAGCGCCGTGGCAATTGTGGCTGCAGGCGTGCTGGGATCGTGGTTTGTACAGAATGCCTACTCCAGCGGACCGCCGGACCTCGTGATCGCCGGTTTGACCGTGATCGACCCCATTGTGGGCATCGCAATCGGCATCGTAATTCTGGGAGAACTGCGTCCCGACGTCCAGCCTGTGATGGCTATCGCCATGGGGACGGCCGCATCACTTGCTATCGTGGGAGTAATAGCCCTTTCCAGACACCACCCGGAAGTCACCAAGCGCAAGAAGGACGCGCGGAAGACTGCGGGCAGGTCCTAGGGCGTCCGCCCAGACTTCGGCTGCAGGCCCGGCGCCCGTGCGCCGATGGCCAGCCGGCCACCTTTGATCCAGCTGACCGCACAGCGACCACCAGGAGCTCTCCACGTGACCACGTCCGACAACCAGCCGCCGCTGACCATCCTGATTGCCGCTGACACGTACCCGCCCCACGTCAACGGCGCCGCCCAGTTCGGCTACCGCCTGGCCAAGGGGATGACAGCCCGCGGTCACGAGGTCCACGTCCTGGCATGCCGCCCGGGCAAGGGCCCGAGCTACAGCGAGTTCAGCGACGAGGCCACCGTCCACCGCCTGCGCTCCCACTCCGTGCCCACGCACGAGTATTTCCGGGTCACCTTCCCCTGGGAGATCAAAAAGGAAATCGGGCTGCTGTTCGACCGCATCCAGCCGGACGTGGTGCACATCCAGAGCCACTACATGATCGGCGAGCACGTCCTGTACGAGGCCGTGAAGCGAGGCATCCGGGTGGTGGCGACCAACCACTTCATGCCCGAAAACCTGAACCCCTTCCTGCCGTTCCCGCAATGGTTCAAAGACATCGTGGGCCGGATCTCCTGGCGTGACATGGGCAAGGTCATGGGCCAGGCCGACGTCGTGACCACACCCACGCCGCTTGCCGCCAAGGCCATGCACCAGCACGCCTTCCTGCGCCAGGTCCTGCCCCTCTCCAACGGCATCGACGCCGCCGCCTACGAGCTGCATCCCGGCGAAACCGCGGAACGCCACGCCAGCCCCACCGTGCTCTTCGCCGGCCGGCTGGCGGAGGAGAAGCATGTGGACGTCCTGATCGACGCCGTAGCCAAGACGCCCAAAGAACTCGACATTCACCTCGAAATCGTCGGCGGCGGCGAAGTCCGTCCTGCCCTCGAGGCACAGGTCGCCCGGCTCGGACTGGCGGACCGGGTCAGGTTCCTCGGCCTGGCCAGCGACGCCGAGCTTCGCAAGGCCTACATCACGGCCGACGTGTTCTGCATGCCCGGCACGGCGGAGCTCCAGTCCCTCGTGACCCTGGAGGCGATGTCGGCGTCTACGCCAGTCCTGCTGGCCAACGCCATGGCGCTGCCGCACCTGGTCCGCGACGGGGAAAACGGCTACCTCTTTATCCCCAACGACAGCGACGACCTCGCCGCCAAGCTGACGCGCGTGTTCTCGCTGCCGGACCACGAGCGTGATGCGATGGGCAAGACCAGCCGCGAAATGGTGGAAAGCCACGGCATCGCGCGCACGCTGCAGACATTTGAGGACATCTACCGGGGCGCCAGCTACGACGACCTGGTCCTCTAGGCACGCCGCCTGGCAGGGATGCGTCCACTCCGAACGCGTCCAGTCCCAGTGCGTCCAGTCCAACAGCATCCAGGTCAGTTGCGCCGGGCCGCCTGCCGGTGGCGGCGCGTACGTGTGATGCGTCTACTATTGCTAGAGTATTTTTGCCCGGAACCAATCCGGCCCCCAGCGGGCCAGGTCCGGCTCCGGGCGCAGGGGGCTATAGCTCAGCTGGTTAGAGCGCGGGACTCATAATCCTAAGGTCCTCGGTTCAAGTCCGAGTAGCCCTACATTCATTTCTGCGGCAGCCTCCTCATCAGGGGGCCCGCAACCACGGGAGCCGTGGCTGACGTCCGACGTCGGCCACGGCTCCCTTTTTGTCGGGGTCGGGTCCGACGCTTGCAGGCGTCTCGACACTGCGATATGTTACTCATGAGTAACATATCGTCGGCGCGAAGCCGGCGCCCTTTTGGTCCCCGCTGATCGAGTGAAGGAACACCATGTCCAAAGCTGCCATCGACATCCATAACCTGCCCTACGCCGATGGCGACTTCTTTGCGTTCGAGCAGCTGCTCAGCGCCAAGGAGCAGGACAGGCTGGCCGAAGTCCGCGAGTTCCTTGCCCGCGAAGTCCGGCCGATCGCCGTCGATTGCTGGAATCGCGCGGAGTTCCCCATGGAGCTGATCCCGAAGCTGGCAGAAATCGACCTGGTCAGCCCCGTCCGGAGGCAGGGCTACTCGAACCTCTTCGCCGGCATCCTGCACGCGGAAGTCACCCGCGCCGACACGTCGATCGCGACGTTCATGGGCGTCCATGACGGGCTCTTCACCGGCTCCATCGAAGCCCTTGCCTCCCAGGAGCAGCAGGACGCGTGGCTTCCCGAGATTTACTCGCTCAAGAAGATCGGCGCCTTCGGCCTCACCGAGCCCCTTGGCGGCTCCGACGTCGCCGGCGGTACGCGCACCACGGCGCGGCGCGACGGCGGGAACTGGATCCTCAATGGAGCCAAGCGCTGGATCGGCAACGCAACCTTCTCCGACTGGGTGGTCATCTACGCCCGCGATGTCGAGGACAACCAGGTCAAAGGGTTCCTCGTGGACACCAAGACCGAGGGGTACAGAGCCTCGAAAATCGAGAACAAGATCTCGCTGCGCACGGTTCAGAACGCCGACATCACGCTCGATAACGTTGTGGTGCCGGAGTTCTTCAAGCTCGCCAATGCCAACAGCTTCCGTGACACGAACAAGGTCCTGAAAGTCACCCGCCTGGCCGTTGCCTGGCAAGCGGTGGGGCAGCAGCTCGCCGCCTTCGACGTCGCCCGGCGCTACGCCGTGGAACGCAGCCAGTTCGGCCGCCCGATTGCCTCCTTCCAGCTGATCCAGCACCAGCTCGTGCAGATCCTCGGCAACGCCGTCAGCTCCATGGGCATGATGGTGAGGCTCTCCCAGCTGGAGGATGCGGGGGAGGCGAAGGACGAGCAGTCCGCCCTGGCCAAGGCGTTCACCACCGCGCGCATGCGCGAAAGCGTGGCCCTGGGACGGAGCATCCTCGGCGGCAACGGGATCGTGACGGACTTCGAAATGGCCAAGGTCTTTGCGGACGCCGAAGCCATCTACTCCTACGAGGGCACGCACGAAATCAACACCCTGGTCACCGGCCGGGCGATCACGGGCATTTCCGCGATCGTCTGATGCGCCAAACGGCCGACGCGGAGGCCCGCGTGCCTCAACGGAGGAGCCGCGCATCAAGGCGGCGCCAAACGCCGCATCACGGACCCGGCTCCAGGGGCGGGAGCAGGACGGAAGGCCTCAGGTCCATCACGAACGCCAGCGGGTTGACGTAGTCCTCGCCGCGGCGGACGCCCCAGTGGAGGCAGGGCGGGGCCGGGCCGCAGTGGCCGGCCTGCACCCGCCCCAGGACCTCGCCTTCCGCCACCGCGGTCCCAGCCGTCAGTGAACTCGCCACCGGCTCGAAACTGCTGCGCAGCCCGTTGCCGTGATCGATCGTGATGACCGGCCGGTCCACCACCGTCCCGACAAAGCTCACCGTCCCGGCGGCCGGCGACAGGAGTGGGGCGCCATCGAAGGCCGCCTCAATATCGACACCGCGGTGACCGCTGAGCCACGGCCTGGCCGGGGGATCGAAGGCGCGCAGCACCGCCGGCCGCGGGCTAAGCGGCCAGCTCCAGGCAGGTTCCGGGACCGGCCCTGCCCTTGGAGAGCCCCGGCCGGGTGAAATCGCAGCCTGGGCGCCGGCGCCGATGTCGGCGGCGGCGGAGATATGGGCATCGGCGGCGATGGGGGACAGCGCCAGGGACAGCGCCAGGGACAGCGCCAGGAACGGTGCCGCCAGGAACAGTGGCGCCAGGAACGGTGCCGGCAGGCCAAGGGGGAGCTTCATGGCCCCAGCCTGCCAAGGCAGCGCCCCGGACGGAATCTCCCGCCATGGCTATGTGGATAAGGTGCCCGCCGACCCCCGCCCAAGCCCCGGAACCCCGCCCCGCTGCCGTGGCAAAACCGTCTTTCGGGGCGGGGCCGCTGTAGTACACTTGGTGGAGCAGTTTGCTGTGCCCTCACGCTTGTAAGTCGCGATACTTCGTGATTGCCGAAGCCGGCACGCCTCATTCAGGGGTGCGGGGGAACAGCAGCTGACTACGCGTATCCAGCCCTCCTCAAAAGAAGCCACAAACTTCGGCTGCGGAGGACTGCGCCTCCTGCGGTCCGTTCCACATGGCATGTCCATATGGCGCGGATGGGAAGTGCAGTGGATGCCAGGAGCAACGCCCATCCCGGGCGAATGCTAAACAACCGTCAACTATTGGCAGGGTAAGAGGGCCATGGGCTCTCTCATGAATGACCTGCCGGAAGGAGCGTCGGCATGCCCGTCGTAACTATGCGCCAGCTGCTTGACAGCGGCGTCCACTTTGGACACCAGACCCGCCGTTGGAACCCGAAGATGAAGCGCTTCATCTTCACGGAGCGCAACGGTATCTACATCATTGACCTGCAGCAGTCGCTGTCCTACATCGACCGTGCCTACGAGTTCGTGAAGGCCACCGTTGCACACGGCGGCACCGTTCTCTTCGTCGGCACCAAGAAGCAGGCGCAGGAATCCATCGCCGAGCAGGCCACCCGCGTTGGCCAGCCCTACGTCAACCAGCGTTGGCTCGGCGGTATGCTGACCAACTTCCAGACGGTCTCCAAGCGCATCCAGCGCATGAAGGAACTCGAAGAGATCGACTTCGACGACGTCGCCGGTTCGGCTTACACCAAGAAGGAACTGCTGCTCCTTCGCCGCGAACTCACCAAGCTGGAAACCAACCTCGGTGGTATCCGCAACCTGACCAAGGCGCCGTCCGCGCTGTGGATCGTTGACACCAAGAAGGAACACCTTGCTGTCGACGAGGCCAAGAAGCTGAACATCCCGGTTGTGGCCATCCTGGACACCAACTGCGATCCCGACGAAGTCGACTTCCCGATCCCGGGTAACGACGACGCCATCCGCTCCGTCAACCTGCTGACCCGCGTTGTCGCCGACGCCGTTGCTGAGGGCCTCATCGCCCGTAACCAGCGCGCCACTGGCACCACGGAAGCTCCGGAAGAGCCGCTGGCCGAGTGGGAGCGCGAGCTCCTCGAAGGCAACAAGGCTGAAGCTGCTGCAGCGCCCGCCGCTGAGGCTGCACCGGCTGCTGAAGAGGCCCCGGCCGCTGAAGCTGCTCCGGCCGCTGAGGCCGCTCCGGCTGCTGAAGAAGCACCGGCTGCTGAAGAAGCACCGGCCGCCGACGAAGCCAAGTAGTCAGACAAGTAAATCTGGATCTCCCCACATGCGCTCAGCTGCATAGGGGGTACCGACAGGATGGCCGCTCACTCGGTGAGCAGCCGTCCTGTCGGTCCGTACACCACATAAATTTCTAGACAGAGGGGTTCACATGGCGAACTACACTGCCGCTGATATCAAGGCTCTGCGCGAGCGCACCGGCGCCGGCATGATGGATGTCAAGAAGGCTCTTGACGAAGCCAACGGTGACGCCGAGAAGGCCATCGAAATCATCCGCATCAAGGGCCTGAAGGGCGCCACCAAGCGCGAAGGCCGCTCCACCGCTGAAGGCCTGGTTGCTGCCAAGGTCGCCAACGGCGTCGGCGTGATGATCGAAGTCAACTGCGAGACCGACTTCGTTGCCAAGGCCGACAAGTTCATCCAGCTGGCCGACAAGGTCCTGGCCGTGGCTGTCGAGTCCGGCGCTGCCGATCTCGAGACCCTGCTGGCCACCGAGGTCGACGGCAAGCCGCTGTCCGAGGTCGTCATCGAAGAGGGCGCCGTTCTGGGCGAAAAGGTTGTTGTCCGCCGCATCTCCCGCATCGAGGGCGCTACGGTCGACGCTTACCTGCACAAGACCTCCAAGGACCTCCCGGCCCAGGTTGGCGTGCTGTTCGCTGTTGACGGCGAAGGCGAAGCGGCTGCCACGGCAGCCCACGACGTCGCCGTTCACGTCGCCGCCATGGCTCCGAACTACCTCACCCGTGAGGACGTTCCGGCCGAGCTCGTCGAGTCCGAGCGCCGCATCGCCGAGGAAACGGCCAAGGCCGAGGGCAAGCCCGAAGCTGCGATGACCAAGATCGTCGAAGGCCGCGTTACCGGCTTCTACAAGGGCGAGGTCCTCGTTGACCAGTCATTCGCCAAGGATGCCAAGAAGTCTGTCGCCCAGGTCCTCGAAGAGGCCGGCGTCAAGGCAACTGCCTTCACGCGCTTCCGCGTCGGTTCCTAGTCAGACTGGCCAGACACCAGTCAGGCACTAGCAAGACACGCTAAGGGGGTGGTCACCACGGTGGCCACCCCTTTTGCATGCACCCGTGAGGCACCGGTTCCGGTCACGGCCGGAATGCCGCCTTGGGCGCCCAGCACGATAACCTAACTCAGAGTTCACCAACGGGAAGGCACCATGGAAACCGTCACCACTTCAGCCCAGCCAAAGAAGAACAGGCGCCGCGTCCTCTTGAAGCTCTCCGGCGAGGTCTTCGGCGGCGGCAAACTGGGCGTCGACCCGGATACCGTCCGTGGCGTGGCCAAGCAGATCGCCGCCGCAGTTCCCGACGTCGAGGTCGCAATCGTCGTCGGCGGAGGCAACTTCTTCCGCGGCGCCGAACTGTCCCAGAGTGGCATGGACCGGTCCCGCGCCGACTACATGGGCATGCTCGGAACCGTCATGAACTGCCTCGCGCTCCAGGACTTCCTGGAGCAGGCCGGGGTGGAAACGCGCGTGCAGAGCGCCATCACCATGGGCCAGGTTGCCGAGGCCTACATTCCCCGCCGCGCCATCCGCCACATGGAAAAGGGCCGGGTTGTCATCTTCGGCGCCGGCGCCGGACTGCCGTACTTCTCCACGGACACCGTGGCCGCCCAGCGCGCCATGGAGGTCCACGCCGACGTCGTCCTGATGGCCAAAAGCGGCGTCGACGGCGTCTACACCGCCGACCCGAAGAAGGACCCGACGGCGGAGAAGCTGCACCGCCTCAGTTACGACGACGCCCTCCGCCGCGACATCCGCGTGATGGACCAGACCGCGATGACCATGTGCAAGGACAACAACCTCACGATGGTGGTCTTCGGCATGGAAGGCGAGGGCAACGTCACCCGCGCCATCCGGGGCGAGGACCTGGGCACCGTCGTCACCCCCTAGCAACGGCTAGGATGTTTTCAGGACCTTTCCGCCGCCAGGCGGAAGACAAAAGCGCCCGGCGGAATACATCAGGCGCACCAAGAAGACGTGCCGCGCCCCGGCCCCCGGGACGCACCAATTTCTGAGGAGAGACCGTGATCGAAGAAACCTTGCTCGAAGCCGGGGACAAGATGGACAAGGCAGTTGAGGTAGCCAAGGAAGACTTCGCCTCGATCCGGACCGGACGCGCGACGCCTGGCCTGTACAACAAGGTCATCGTCGAGTACTACGGCACGCCGACGCCGCTGCAGCAGCTGGCCTCCTTCGCGGTCCCGGATGCCCGCACCATCCTCGTCACCCCGTACGACAAGACGGCCCTGCGCGACATCGAACGCGCGCTCAGCGACTCCGAGGTGGGCGCCAACCCGTCCAACGACGGCAACGTCATCCGGATCACCATTCCCGAGCTGACCAGCGAACGGCGCAAGGAATACGTCAAGATCGTCAAGTCCAAGGGCGAGGACGCGAAGGTGTCCATCCGCAACATCCGCCGCAAGGCCAAGGAGACGCTGGACAAGCTCGTCAAGGACGGCGACGCCGGCGAAGACGAAGGCGCCCGCGGCGAGAAGGAACTGGACGCCATGACCAAGGCACACGTGGACGGGATCGACGAGCTGCTCAAGCGCAAGGAAGCTGAGTTGCTCGAGGTCTGATGAGTCAGGCACAGGAGGCCTCCGGGCCGCGCGCCCGGAGGCGGGGGAAGCAACGCGAGAACCCGACGCCCAAAGCGGGCCGGAACCTGCCCGCCGCCACCGTGGTGGGCGTTGGCATGCTGGTGTGCGTCCTCGGCGGCCTGCTGTTCCTCCCGCTGGGCTTCGTCCTGGTGACCGCCACCTTTGCGATCTTCGGCGTCTGGGAGATCTTCCGTGCGCTGGAGGCCGCGGGCACGCGCCTGCCGATCGTGCCGGTGATGGTCGGCACGGTCGCCATGCCGATCGCCGCCTACTTCGGCGGCCTCGAAAGCCTGCTCTTTGCGATGCTTGTCAGCAGCGTGGCGGTGCTGTTGTGGCGGACCCTGGAAGGCGCCGCCGGTTCGGCGCGGAGCATCTTCGCGGGGGTCTTCACCCTGTCCTGGGTGCCGTTCCTGATCAGCTTTGCGACGCTGCTGCTGCACACCGCCGACGGCGAGACGCCGGTAGGCCTGTGGCCTGACGGGGTGATTCCGGCCGGTGCGTGGCAGATCGCGACCCTGTTGCTCCTGGTGGTGGCCAACGACACCTTTGGCTACCTCGTGGGCGCCTCCCTGGGCAAGCATCCGATGGCCCCCAAGATCAGCCCCAAGAAGACCTGGGAAGGCTTCGCCGGCTCGATCGCGGGGGCCGTCGTCGTGGGCGTGCTCGCCATGATCTTCGTGCTGGGCGAGCCGTGGTGGTTCGGCGTCGTGCTCGCGGTGGGCATGGTGGCAGCCGCCACCGCCGGCGACCTGGCCGAGTCGATGGTCAAGCGCGAGCTCGGCATCAAGGACATGAGCAGCATCCTCCCCGGACACGGAGGCGTCATGGACCGGCTGGACTCGATTGTCTTTGCCTCGCCGGTGGCGTTCATCCTGTTCTCGGCCCTCACGGCCGCCTAGAAGCACAGGCCCAGCACTTCCGGCGCCTAGAATGGTGCCGAGCAAACCAGCCGAACGGCATCAAAGGAACAAAGTAACAGTGGACATTCAACGGCAGATTCCTGCGTCTTTTGACCGCGTGCAGCGGAACCAGTATGGCTACAACGCCAGGCAGGTCGACGATTTCCTGCAACGCGCACGGGTGTCATTCGAAGCTCCGTCCTCGGCCTCCCGCGCCATCAAGAGCTCGGACGTCCGCGCAGTGTCCTTCGATCCCGTGAAGGGCGGCTACGCCGCGGCCGGCGTGGATGCCGCGCTGGACCGGCTCGAGGACGCCCTCGCCCGGCGCGAGCGCGATGAGCTGGTTGCCGAACGCGGCGAGGACGCCTGGCTGCGCGAAATCGGCCGGCTCGCGGGCGTCCTGCGCGGGCGCCTGCACCGCCCGGACGGCCAGCGCTTCCGACGCCCGTCCAAGCCCAAGGCCCGCAGCTACAACACCACCGACGTCGACGACCTCTGCCACGAGCTGATCGGCTACCTCGAGGAGGACCAGCCGCTGAGCGTGGACAACGTCCGACGCGCCGTGTTCCGCCCCGCCGTGGGCCGGGAGGGCTACGAGGAAAGCCAGGTCGACGCGTTCCTGGAGCGCGCCGTCGAGCTCATGGCGGCCATCGACTAGGCACGCCCGGCCCGGAGCCCCACCCCGGATCACCGAAGCCGGGTCACCGACGCCGGGTCACCGCTCCGTCGCGAGCGGCCGTTCCGGGGTGTGCAGCCGGGTCATGAGGCGCGTCATCGTCCGCGGCACCCGGCCCCGCGTGGCCCGCGACACCAGGATCGTGACGGCGAACGCGGCCGGCACCGTCCACGCGGCCGGCTGTGCCAGCCACGACGGCGTCTGTGTCGCCCCCAGCACCGAACCGGCCACCATCGCGCTGCCGCAGAGCACGCCGCCGGTCACCATGCCCGCGATTGCCCCGGCGTCCGTCAGTCCCCGCCACCAGATGCCCAGCAGCAGGACCGGGCAGATCGTGGACGCGGTAAACGCAAACACGAGCCCCACGCTGCCGGCCAGAGCCAGCGATTCGGTCATCGACGCGATTCCCAGAGGCACCAGCGCCGAGATCAGCGCTGCCAGCCGGAAGCCGCGCACGCTGCCGCCGAACACGTCCTGGCTGATCACGCCGGCCAGCGAGACCACCAGGCCCGACGTCGTCGACAGGAACGCCCCAAACGCCCCGGCCACCACCAGCGCAGAGAGCAGGTCGCCGGCCGCCCCGCCCACCAGGCGGCCAGGCAACAGCAGCACCAGGGCGTCGGCCGGCCCGCTTTGGGCGAGGTCGGGGGCGTAGGCCCGGCCGATCATGCCGTAGGCCGTGGGGAACAGATAGAAGACCGAGAGCAGGCCCAGGACAATCAGGGTGGTGCGCCGGGCCGACTGTCCGTCCGGATTTGTGTAGAACCGGACCAGCACGTGCGGCAGGCCGAGGGTCCCGAAGAGCAGGGCCACGAGCAGGGAAATGACCTGATAGGGGCCCGAGGGTGCCAGCGCCGTCGGATTCACCGCGGGGGCTGCCTCCGCCGGGGAGCTGTTGCCGCCCAGCACCAGCAGCATGAACACGATGGGCACCGCCACCGCGGTCAGCTTCAGCCAGTACTGGAACGCCTGGACAAACGTGATGGAGCGCATCCCGCCCGCCACCACGGTGATGCAGACGACGGCGACCACCGCCACCGGGCCCACCCACGCCGGCAGCCCGGTGGTGATCCGGATGGCCAGTGCGGCGCCGTGGAGTTGCGGGACGATGTAGAGCCAGCCGACCAGGACCACCACCAGGCTTGTGACGCGGCGGACGGCACGCGAATCGAGGCGCGCCTCGGTGAAGTCCGGGATCGTGTAGGCGCCCGAGCGGCGCAGGGGAGCGGCGACGAACAAGAGCAGCATCAGGTATCCGGCCGTGTACCCCACCGGATACCACAGGGCGTCGGTGCCGGAGAGCAGGATGAGCCCGGCGACACCCAGGAAGCTCGCGGCCGAGAGGTACTCCCCGCCGATTGCTGAGGCGTTCCACCACGGCTTGACCGTCCGGGACGCGACGTAGAAGTCCCCGGTGGTGCGCGAGATCCGCAACCCGTAGAAACCGATCACAGCCGTGGCGAGGGAGACGGCGGCGAACGCCGCGACGCCGACGACGGGATTCACCGGCCGTTCACCCGGCCGCGTGGGTGGCCGCCCACCGGGCCCCGTACGTGGCCTCCCGCCGGGCCGTTCACGTGGGCCTCACGAGTTCGGTCATTTGTCGCCGGCGAGGTCCCGGTAGCGGGCCTCGTTCCTGGCCGCGGTCCGCACGTACAGCCAGGCACTGAGGCCGATCACGGGATAGATCCCGGCCCCCAGCAGGACCCAGTCGAAGGGAAGGCCGGCAATCGTGGAGTCCGCCAGGCCCGGGACCAGCCCCAGCATCAGCGGGAAGGCGAGCATGATCAGCAGGAACCCCAGGGCCACCACCAGGCCCAGCCGGAGCTGGGACCGGATGAGCGAACGGACGAACAGCTGCCCGGCGTCGGTCTCCTCCTCCGCATCGAGGGAGGCTGCCGCGGAGCGCCCGCCGTTCAGGGCGGTGCCGTTTGGTGTGACGCTGCGTGGCGCCGTGACCCGGACCCTTGTCATGCCTGCGGCCGGATACGGGTTGCGCCAAGCTTTTCCCGGACAGCAGGCAGGTGCCGGCGGCTGATAGGCAGTTCGGCTCCGGCCACCGTGACGCTGGGCCGCGCTGCGGCGAGCTTCAAGTGGCCGACGTGGCTCAGCGCGATCAGGTAGGAGCGGTGGATGCGGAGGAATCCGGCGTCGGCCCACTGCTGTTCGAGGTCCGCCAGCGGAACCCTGATGAGGTAGCTGGCATCGGCGGTGTGCAGCCGGGCGTAATCACCCTGCGCCTGGACGTAGGTGACGTCTTCGCGACGGATCATCTTGGTGGTCCCGCCCAGGTCCACGGTGATCATTTCGGGTGCAGGGGCACCGTCCTTGAGCAGTTCGCTGATGCGTCCGATCGACTTGGCCAGCCTTTCGGCCCGCACGGGCTTGAGCAGGTAGTCCACGGCCGCGAGCTCGAAGGCCTCCAGCGCGCAGTCCTCGTCCGCGGTGACGAAAACGACGGCCGGCGGACGGGCGCTGCGGGCGATGGCCCGGGCAATGTCCAGCCCGGACAGCGCCGGCATATGGATGTCGAGGAACACGGCGTCGACGTCTTCGGCTTCGAGGGCACGCAAGGCCTCGGCGCCCGAGGAGGCCCGGTGGATGGCGCCGATCCGGTCATCCCGGCCGAGCAGGAAGGCCAGTTCCTCAACGGCGGGGAGCTCGTCGTCGGCGACGAGGACGTTAATCATGGCTCTAGCGTACTGCCGGAGACATTCTTGCCCGACCGGAATCAGGCGTCGTGCCGGGGCTGGGACTTGGGGACGCGCATCGTGATCAGGGTGCCTTCGCCGGGCGCCGTCTCGATCACGAGGCCGTTGTCGTCGCCGTACACCTGGCGCAGGCGGGCGTCGACGTTGCGCAGCCCGACGTGGTCGCCGTCGCTGTGCCCGGCAAGGACAGAGCGCAGCTGGTCCGGGTCCATGCCCACGCCGTCGTCCTCGATCGTCACTTCCGCGAAGGCGCCGGAGTCGTTCGCCGTGATGGAGATGTGGCCCGGACCCTCCTTGGCCTCCAGCCCGTGCCGGACCGCGTTTTCCACGAGCGGCTGCAGGCTCAGGAAGGGGATCACGGTGCTGAGCACCTCGGGAGCGATCCGCAGGCTGACCTGGACGCGGTCCCCGAAGCGGGCCCGCTCCAGGAGCAGGTATCGGTCGATGCAGCGCAGTTCCTCGGCCAGGGTAGTGAAGTCGCCGTGGCGGCGGAAGGAGTAGCGGGTGAAATCGGCGAACTCCACCACGAGCTCCCGCGCCCGGACCGGATCCGTGTTGATGAAGGATGCGATCGCGTTGAGCGAGTTATAGATGAAGTGCGGACTGATCTGGGCGCGGAGGGCGCGGACCTCGGCTTCCATCAGGAGTGTGCGGGAAGCGTCGAGCTCGGCCAGTTCCACCTGCGTGGCCACCCAGTCAGCCACCTCGCCGGTGGCGCGGACCAGTCCCGCCCCGGCGGCCGGCGCGAAGGCGGCCACCACACCCACCACACGCGTGCCGGTTTTGATCGGGGCGATCACGACGGCGCGCTCCACCTCCGGCGCCAGCATCACGCCGCCGTCGCCAGCGGCCAGGAGCTCGAGTTCGCCGGCCGGAATGACGGCGAGGTGGCCGCCGTCGAACACTTTTGACGCGAGCCCCATCAGGGCAGGCTTGAGCTCCTCGGCGGCGCCGTCCCACGCGAGCACGCCGGTTGTGTCGGTGATGGCGAGGGCATCGCAGCCCAAGATGCTGCGCAGCTGCCGGCTGGCCTTGGCCGCACCGGCAGGGTTCAGGCCGGTCCGCAGGTACTGGCCGGCCCGGGAGGCGGCGTGGAGCGTTTTGTACGTGGCGCGCTCCGCATCGGTGCCGAGGTCGCGGAAGGAGCGGAGGACCTGGAGCCCGACGGCGACGACCACCGCGATCGCCATGGCGATCACCGCGACAGCGGCGGCGGTGAACAGGGGAGAGTCCGGCATGATGCCCAGCCTACCGCCGGTGCCGGGGCTGAGGACTCTGGCACGTGCCCGGACCCCGATGGCCGCGAAACCGGTGTATCGGTCGCCGTTTGGCGCAACGCCGGGACCGCTGAGCGACGCAGCCCGCCCCGGCTGTAGTAGGCAACCCACGCCACAGTGCACAGTGATTGCAGTCACATCGGCAGATTGGGTTGTAGGGCGCGTCCCGCGCAGACCACGGCAACCGGTGTGGGCTCACCAGTCTCAATGAGGAGGAACCGATGGGTCACGACGCCCAAGAAACGGACGCTGCGGCGGCCGTGGACTTCAAGGAAGTCCAGTCGACGGAGCAGTTCCAGGAACTGCGCACACGTCACCGCAGCTTTGTCTTCCCGCTGTCCATTGCCTTTCTGCTCTGGTACTTCGCCTATGTCCTGCTGGCCGACTACGCGGTGGGATTCATGTCGATCAAGGTCTGGGGCAACATCACCGTTGGCCTGATCCTGGGCCTGCTGCAGTTTGTCTCCACGTTCGCGATCACCGGCTGGTACGTCAGCTATTCGAACCGCAAGCTGGACCCCATTGCCTCCGAGATCCGCCAGGAAATCGAGGGGCACGAATTCGACAAGCACGGCAACCCGGTTGGGGGGACAGCAAAATGACACTCATGGTTCCCGCAGTAAACGTTGCGGATCTCAAGGACACCACCCTGCTGAACATGGGCATCTTCGCCCTCTTCGTCGCGATCACCATGGTCATTGTGATCAGGGCCAGCCGCAACAACAAGACGGCGGCCGACTACTACGCGGCCGGACGTTCCTTCACGGGCCCGCAGAACGGCACCGCCATCGCTGGCGACTACCTCTCCGCAGCGTCCTTCCTCGGCATCACCGGAGCCATCGCCATCAACGGCTATGACGGCTTCATGTACTCCATCGGCTTCCTCGTCGCCTGGCTCGTCGCCCTGCTGCTCGTCGCCGAACTGCTCCGCAACACCGGCAAGTTCACCATGGCCGATGTCCTCTCCTTCCGGCTCAAGCAGCGCCCCGTGCGCATCGCGGCAGCCATCTCCACGCTGGCCGTCTGCTTCTTCTACCTGCTGGCCCAGATGGCCGGTGCCGGCAGCCTCATCTCACTGCTCCTGGGCATCAGCGACTGGGGCGGACAAGCCCTGGTGATCATCGTCGTCGGCGCCCTGATGATCATGTACGTCCTGATCGGCGGCATGAAGGGCACCACCTGGGTGCAGATCATCAAGGCCATGCTCCTGATCGCCGGAGCCGCCGTCATGACCTTCTGGGTCCTCGCGATCTACGGCTTCAACCTCTCGGACCTGCTGGGCGGCGCGGTGGAAACCTCGGGCAACCCGAACCTGCTCAACCCGGGACTGCAGTACGGCAAGACCGAGACCTCCAAGGTTGACTTCCTGTCCCTCGGCCTGGCCCTGGTGCTCGGCACCGCAGCCCTGCCGCACGTGCTCATGCGCTTCTACACGGTTCCGACCGCAAAGGAAGCCCGCAAGTCGGTGGTGTGGTCCATCTGGCTCATCGGCATCTTCTACCTGTTCACCCTGGTCCTGGGCTACGGCGCAGCTGCGCTGGTGGGCGCCGACACCATCAAGGCAGCCCCCGGCGGCGTCAACTCGGCCGCGCCGCTGCTCGCCTTCCACCTCGGCGGTCCGCTGCTCCTGGGCTTCATCTCGGCGGTGGCCTTCGCGACCATCCTGGCCGTCGTCGCCGGCCTCACCATCACCGCGGCAGCATCCTTCGCACACGACATCTACGCCAGCGTCATCGCCAAGGGGAAGGCCGACGCCGCCACCGAGGTCAAGGTTGCCCGCCGCACCGTGGTGGTGATCGGCCTGCTGGCCATCGCCGGCGGCATCTTCGCCAACGGACAGAATGTCGCGTTCCTCGTGGCGCTCGCCTTCGCCGTGGCTGCCTCCGCCAACCTTCCGACCATCCTCTACTCGCTGTTCTGGCGCCGGTTCACCACCCAGGGAGCCCTGTGGAGCATGTACGGCGGATTGTCCGCGGCCATCATCCTGATTGCGCTCTCCCCGGTGGTTTCCGGGGCCAAGACGTCGATGATCCCGGGCGCCAACTTCGCCATCTTCCCGCTGAGCAACCCCGGCATCGTCTCCATCCCGCTCGCGTTCTTCCTGGGTTGGCTGGGCACCGTCCTGGACAAGCGGAAGGAAGACGCCACAAAGCAGGCCGAAATGGAGGTCCGTTCCCTGACGGGTGTGGGCGCCGAAAAGGCTACCAACCACTAGGAAGGCCGTACCACCAGAGGGGCTCCCGGGCAGCAGCACGGGAGCCCCTCTGTCGGATGGGCGCCTTCTGCGAAAGTGCTTTCGAGGTCAGCGCTGTGGCCTCAGCCGAATGTTCACCATCTTCAGCTCGTCGTGGCCCTCGAAGCGGTAGGCCAGCTCCACACTCTTCGTGTCACAGTCGATCGTTCCGGCGACGTCGGCGGCGTTGGCGCCGTTGTTGGAGCTGACGTTAAGGCTTGAAAAGTTTGGTTTACAGCTGCCGTCAAGCTCCAGGCTCTGCACCCCCGCGGCGAACTCCTCCGGGGAAATCTTCCGCATGAGGGCCGGATCCAGGTACTTCTCGTAGGCGGTGCTGACCTCGCCGGCGATGAGCAGCTTGGTGAAATCGTCCGCGATGCCCCGGGCCTGGTTGGTGGCTCCGCCCACCACGTTGAGGAGGACGACGACGCCGGCACTCACCAGCAGGAGCACACCGCCGACGATCCCGAGGACGATCCACAGGGCCTTGCGGCTCCTTTTCGGGGGCGGCTGGGCGGCGCCGCCGTAGTAGGGTGGCGGCTGACCCGGGCCCCCGTAGTACGGAGGCGCGCCGTTGGCCGGTGGCGGATAGTTGGGCGCTGCGCCATTACCCGGTGGCGGGTAGTTGGGCGCCGCGCCGTCGGCGGGTGGCGGGTTGTTAGGTGGCTGGTAGTTGGGTGCCGCGGCGTCGGCGGGTGGCCCGGGCGGGGGCGCGTAGTACGGAACGGGCGGCTGGCCGGACGCCGGGTGGCCGGCTGCAGGCTCATGCCCGGGCTGCGGCGGTACCGGGCGGCGTGGTTCCTCGGGACTGCTCACGGTTCAAGCCTTTCCGGCAGTCCAGACAAGCCACTGCCTGTTGCACTGGGCCGCGTGCGCGGACCCAAGGACTCAGGGGGACCCAACGGACACAGCCTAGCGCCGCGGCCGCCCACGGCACAGATGAAAAGGGGATCAGTTATCTGCGGATCCGCGCTCCAGCAGGGGCTGGATCCGGAACGGGATCAGCTCGCCCATCGCCAGTGCCGTATCGGTCCGGTCCACGCCGTCGCAGGCCAGGATCTTGCCGTTGATCCGGAACAGGTCCTCGGCGTCGAGCGCCACCACCCGCAGCAGCAGATCGGCCGAGCCCGTCAGGCCGTAGCCCTCCAGGATTTCCGGAATCCCGGCGAGCTCGACGGCGAGGGGACCGAGCTTCTGTTGCTGGACGTGGACGGAGATGAAAGCCATCAGCGGGTACCCCAGGGACACCGGATTGATCCGCCGCTCGAAGGAGAGGAACACGTGCTTCTTCTCCAGCTGGGCCATCCTGGCCTGCACCGTATTGCGCGAGAGCCCGAGCTTCTGGGCGAGGGCAACCACGGTCCGCCGGGGGTCCCGCGCCATGGCCGAAAGCAGGCGGGTGTCAGTGCCATCCAAGGTTTGCATAATGCGCAAGATTAGCACGGTTGGCGGAGGCCAAACAGTGCATAATGCTCAACTTTTTTGCGGGTGGTTGTACCCGATGAGCATTGTGAGTAGGGTCACAATTATCCGGGGCAACGGCGCCCGGGCGGCTGGCGCGCCGCGGGATCACGAGTCCTGCGCGTTCCGGTCAGACGACGTCAGAAGGTGCGGACAACAGTGTTTACCGACGACGCGGGCAAGGGCGGCATTGCCGCCGGGGGCCCCGGAAACAGTGAAAATTCTATGAGGCGGACGGGCGGCGACCTCGTCCAGCTCATCACCCCGGCGGGCGAGCGCATCAGCCATCCCGAGTTCGATCCCTGGCTCCAGGACGTCAGCGATGAGCAGCTTTGCGCGCTCTATGAGGACATGGTGGTCATTCGCCGGATCGATGCTGAAGCCACCGCCCTCCAGCGGCAGGGCGAACTGGCATTGTGGCCGCCGCTGCTCGGCCAGGAAGCATCCCAGATTGGCTCGGCCCGCGCCCTGCGCGAGGACGACTTTGTCTTCCCGAGCTACCGCGACAACGGCGTCGCCTACTGTCGCGGAGTGAAGCCGGAGGACCTCGTCCGCGCGTGGCGTGGCAACGCCTCCGCCGGCTGGGACCCGTTCACCGTCAACGTTGCCACCCAGCAGATCATCATCGGTGCGCAGAGCCTGCACGCCACGGGCTACGCCATGGGCATCCAGAACGACGGCGCCGATTGCGTCGCCGTGGCGTACTTCGGCGACGGCGCCACGAGCGAAGGCGACGTCAACGAGGCCATGGTCTTCGCCGCGAGCTTCCAGGCGCCGGTCGTCTTCTTCTGCCAGAACAACCACTGGGCCATCTCCGAGCCCGTCCGGCTGCAGTCCCACATCCAGCTTGCGGACAGGGCATCCGGCTTCGGCATTCCCAGCATGCGGGTCGATGGCAACGATGTCCTCGCCGTCATGGCAGCCACCCGCATCGCCCTGGACCGCGCCCGGCGCGGCGGCGGCCCCACCTTCATCGAGGCCGTGACCTACCGGATGGGCCCGCACACGACGGCGGATGACCCCACCCGCTACCGGGATGCCAACGAGCTCGAGGACTGGGCCGCCAAGGACCCGATCAGCCGGATGAAATCGCTGCTGGAGCGCAAGGGGCTGCTGACCGCGGGCTTCGAGGCCGCCGTCGCCGCGCAGGCCGACGCCGTGGCCAAGGAACTCCGGGCCGGCACCATCAACATGCCCGAGCCGCAGCCGCTGGATATCTTCAAGCACGTGTACAGCACGCCTCACTCCTGGCTGGACCGCCAGCAGGAGCACTACTCCCGTTACCTGGCTTCCTTCGGCGATCCCGCAGAAGCCGCTTCTGAAGAAGGTGCACGCTGATGACGCAGATGACCTTTGCCCGAGCCATCAATTCGGGCCTGCGCAAGTCCCTCGAAAACGATCCCAAGGTGGTCCTGATGGGGGAGGACATCGGCGCCCTTGGCGGCGTCTTCCGTGTCACGGACGGGCTGCAGAAAGACTTTGGGAAGCACCGCGTCGTGGACACCCCGCTCGCCGAGTCCGGCATCATGGGCACCGCCGTCGGCCTGGCATACCGCGGCTACCGTCCGGTGGTGGAGATCCAGTTCGACGGGTTTATTTACCCGGCGTTCGACCAGATCGTCAGCCAGGTCGCCAAGATGCACTACCGCACCCAAGGCGCGGTCAAGATGCCCATCACCATCCGCGTGCCGTTCGGCGGCGGCATCGGCTCGCCGGAGCACCACTCGGAATCGCCCGAGGCCTACTTCACCCACACCTCGGGGCTGCGCGTGATCAGCGTGTCCAACCCCCAGGACGCCTACACCATGATTCAGCAGGCCATCGCCTCCGATGATCCCGTCCTGTACTTCGAACCCAAGCGGCGCTACCACGACAAGGGCGAGGTGGACGAGACTGTCGACCTGAGCACTGCCCTGTCCATGGAAAAGGCCCGCGTGGTCACGGAGGGGACGGAAGTCACCCTCGTGGCCTACGGCCCGCTGGTCAAGACCGCCCGCGACGCCGCCCTGGCGGCCGCCGACGAAGGCATCTCGGTCGAGGTCATCGACCTCCGCTCACTGGCACCACTGGACTTCGCCACCCTTGAGGCCTCGGTCCGCAAGACCGGCCGGCTGGTCATCACCCACGAGGCCAGCCAGTCCGGCGGCCTCGGCGCCGAAGTCGCCGCGAGCATCACCGAGCGCTGCTTCTACCACCTCGAGGCCGCTCCCGTCCGCGTGACCGGCTTCGACGTTCCCTACCCCTACTCCAAGCTGGAAATGCATCACCTGCCGGGCCTTGACAGGATTCTCGACGGCGTCGACCGTGCCCTCGGCCGCCCCAACTCCCTCAGCGGGCTGGAAGGATGAGCGCCACCATGATCAAGGAATTCAGGCTCCCGGACCTCGGTGAAGGACTGACGGAATCGGAAATCGTGGCCTGGAAGGTCGCGGTGGGGGATACCGTCACCCTCAACCAGATCATCGCCGAGGTGGAGACGGCCAAGGCCGTCGTCGAGCTGCCCTCGCCTTTCGCCGGCGTGGTCGCGGCCCTGCACGAACAGCCCGGCACCGTCGTGGAGGTCGGGAAGCCGATCGTCTCCTTCGAAATTGAGGGTGACGACGGCGCCGACGGCTCAGGCGGCGGTGCTGAGGCCGGCGGCAAACGTGAGCCGAACCTCGTGGGCTACGGCGCCGTCCTCGAAGCCTCCGGCCGGCCCGCCCGCCGGGCCCGCACGTTCGCTGCCCCGGCGGCTTCTCCAGCCGCGGCCGAGCCGGTGGCACCGGTCCGCGCAGTCGAGCCGGTCGCACCCGTCCGCGCACCAGAGCCGGTCGAAACCAAGCCAGCCGCTTCCGCGTCGGGGGAGCGCCCGCGGTCCACGCCGCCGGTGCGCAAGCTGGCCAAGGATCTCGGCGTCGACCTCGAGGCCGTAACCGGTTCGGGGGAGCGCGGGCTCATCACCCGCGACGATGTGCTGAACTTCGTCGGCGGCGGGGACCTGCCCGCGACAATGCAGGGACTTGGGGCCCAGGAAGCCGCCGGCGCGACAGCGCAGGCCGCAGGCCTTGTCCAGGCCCGGGGCGAGCGGGAGACCCGCACGCCGATCAAGGGAGTGCGGAAGTTCACGGCCGCCGCCATGGTGGCCAGTGCCTTCACCGCACCGCACGTCACCGAGTTCCTGACCGTCGACGTGACGCCCACCATGGAGCTGCTGGCACGGCTCAAGGCCAGCCGCGCGTTCGCCGGGTACAAGCTCACCCCGCTGACGCTCGTGTCCAAGGCGGTGCTGATTGCGCTGCGCAACCACCCGACGCTCAACGCCCGGTGGGACGAGGCCAACCAGGAGATCGTCCAGTTCAACTACGTGAACCTGGGCATCGCGGCCGCGACCCCGCGGGGGCTGACGGTTCCGAACATCAAGGATGCGGACCGGATGTCCCTCATGGATCTCTCCACCGCCCTGACGGAACTGACGGACACGGCCCGGGCCGGGAAGACAAGCCCCGAGGCGCTCTCCGGCGGAACGATCTCCATCACGAACATCGGCGTCTTCGGCATCGACGCCGGCACGCCCATCCTGAACCCGGGCGAGGCAGCCATCCTGGCCCTCGGCGCGGTCCGGAAGATGCCGTGGGAGTACCAGGACGAGGTTGCCCTGCGCCAGGTCATGACGCTCAGCCTCTCCTTCGACCACCGGCTGGTCGACGGCGAGCAGGGCTCGCGGTTCCTCCAGGACCTCGGCGCCATGCTGGCCGATCCGGGCATGGTGCTCGCGATGGTTTAGGCCCCTGTACACAGCTGCCGGCTGCCCCGTCCGAAAGGAAGGGGCAGCCGGCAGTTTTTTGTGGGCGGGTTGCATCCGTCCGGGGGCACTTTGAGGATAATTTTCGACGGCGGCGGCCCAGTTGACGGCGTGTCTGTGCCAAAGTGCCCCCGGAGCGCCGGCTGGAGCGTGGTGGGCGGGTCCCGCGGCACCGGAAGGGGTGCAGTCCGGCGGGGCGTCAGTCTTCCGGCAGCGTCGCTGGTGCCAGGAGCGCGGCCAGCGCCATGCTTTCCAGCAGCGGCCTGGCGCGTCGGACGCCGATCCGGCGCCCGTGGCTGCGCACCGAGTGCGGGGTCGAGTTGATCAGCCCGAACGTGGCGTGCGCGCGCATCCGCAGTTCGGCGGCCTCCGTGCCCTCGTGCAGTCCGGCCAGCACGTCCACCCAGAGCTCAACGTAGTTGCGCTGGAGCGTGCGGACCTCGGCCTGGTCCTCGCCGGCCAGGTTGCTGAAGTCCTGGTCCTGGACCCGGATGACGTCCGGATTGCTGAGGGCAAAATCGACGTGGAAGGCCACCAGCCCGCCCAGCGCCGCCAGGTCACCGTCGGAATCGGCCACCACCTTGCGTCCGCCGTCGAGCAGGTCCTGGCTGACACTGAGCAGCAGGGCGCCGAGGACGGCCTGCTTGCCGGCGAAATGACGGTAGACGGCCGGCCCGCTGACGCCGGCAGCGGCGCCGAGATCCTCCAGGGAAACGCGGTTGAAGCCCTCCAGGGCAAAGAGCGCGGCGGCGGCGGACAGGAGGGCCTGCCGCCTGTTGGCCTTGGCCTGGCTGCGCTGGGTCGAGGCTGCGTGCGTTGAGGCTGCCTGGGCTGACGGAAGCTGGGCAGTCTGGCTGGGCTCGGTCACCGGAGCATCCCCTCGTTGCAAATGATCCCTGTGTTGGACATCACAGTTAATAGAGACTAACCTAAATCTCAGTTATGCGGTACTAACCGAAATAGCCGGGGCGGCCTGAGCTGCCGGTCCGGTGCGCAGGTCCGCGCAGGTCAGGGAACGGGAAGTAGTCAATGGAGACAATCGCCAGCCGGGTGGATGCGACGAGCACCGCCTTTGCCGCGAACCGGGAGGCCCAACTGGGGCTGGCCGGCGAGCTGAGGGAACGGCTCGCCACCGCCGCACTGGGCGGGCCGGCAAAGTCCCGGGAACGCCACGTGGCGCGCGGCAAGCTTCTTCCGCGCGAGCGCATTGACCAGCTGCTCGACGACGGCAGCCCTTTCCTGGAAATCGCGCCGCTCGCGGCCAACGGCATGTACAACGATGACTCCCCGGGCGCCGGCGTCATCGCCGGGATCGGCCTGGTGCACGGCCGCCAGGTCCTCGTCATTTCCAACGACGCCACCGTCAAGGGCGGCACCTACTATCCGATGACGGTGAAGAAGCATCTCCGGGCCCAGGAAATCGCGCTGGAGAACCGGCTGCCCTGCATCTACCTCGTGGACTCCGGCGGGGCGTTCCTGCCCAAGCAGGACGAGGTCTTCCCGGACAAGGAACACTTCGGCCGGATCTTCTTCAACCAGGCCAGGATGTCCGCGGCGAAGATCCCGCAGATCGCCTCCGTGTTGGGCTCCTGCACCGCCGGCGGCGCGTACGTTCCCGCGATGAGCGACGAGACGGTGATTGTCCGCAACCAGGGCACCATCTTCCTGGGCGGCCCGCCGCTGGTGAAGGCCGCGATCGGCGAGATCGTCACGGCGGAGGAACTCGGCGGCGGCGACGTGCACTCGAAAATCTCCGGCGTCACCGACCACCTGGCCGAGAACGATGAGCACGCCCTCCAGATCGTCCGCGACATCGTCTCCACCCTGCCGAAGCCTTCCGCACCCGTCTGGGACGTGGACACCGTCGTCGAGCCCGTTGCCGACCCGGACGAGCTCTACGGTGCCGTTCCCACGGACGTCAACGCCCAGTACGACGTGCGCGAGGTCATCGCCCGGCTGGTCGACGGCAGCCGGTTCCATGAGTTCAAGAAAAACTACGGCACCACCCTGGTCACGGGCTTCGCCAAGCTGCACGGCCACCCGGTAGGCATCGTGGCGAACAACGGAGTGCTGTTCAGCGAGTCCTCCCTCAAGGGCGCGCACTTCATCGAACTCTGCGACCAGCGCGGCATCCCGCTGATCTTCCTGCAGAACCTCTCCGGCTTCATGGTCGGCAAGGACTACGAGCAGGGTGGCATCGCCAAGAACGGCGCCAAGATGGTCACCGCCGTCGCCACCGCCAGGGTCCCCAAGCTGACCGTCGTGATCGGCGGGTCCTTCGGCGCCGGCAACTACTCCATGTGCGGACGGGCCTACTCGCCGCGCTTCCTGTGGATGTGGCCGGCGTCGCGGATCTCCGTGATGGGCGGCAACCAGGCCTCCAGCGTGCTCGCGACCGTGAAGCGGGACCAGTACGAGGCCCGCGGCGAGGAATGGTCCGCCGCGGACGAGGAAGCGTTCAAGGCCCCCATCAAGGCCCAGTACGAGGACCAGGGCAGCCCCTACTATTCCACCGCCCGGCTCTGGGACGACGGCGTGATCGACCCCGCGGACACCCGCACCGTCCTGGGACTGGCGCTCGACGTCGTCTCCCGCACCCCACTGCCGGAGACCTCCTTCGGCCTGTTCCGGATGTGAGCCAGCAATGACCCTCTCTTCGCCCACCACGCCTTCCGTGGCCACCCCGCCGGCCGCCCCCACCACCGGCACCCCGCTGTTCGGCACCGTGCTCGTCGCCAACCGCGGCGAAATCGCCTGCCGCGTCATCCGGACCCTGCGCGCCCTCGGGATCCGCTCGGTGGCCGTCTATTCCGACGCCGACGCCGGTGCCCGGCACGTGCGGGAGGCGGACGCCGCCGTCCGCATCGGCCCGGCGGCCGCCACCGAGAGCTACCTCAAGATCGATGCCATCATCCAGGCCTGCCGCGACACCGGCGCCGAGGCCGTGCACCCGGGCTACGGCTTCCTGAGCGAAAACGTCGACTTCGCCCGCGCCCTGGAAACAGCCGGGATCACGTTCATCGGCCCCGGCGTCGAATCCCTGAACGTCATGGGCGACAAGATCCGCTCGAAGAACCACGTCACCGGCTACGGTGTCCCGGTGGTCCCGGGCATCGCCGAACCCGGCATGACCGACGCCCAGCTGATCGAGGCCGCGGCCGGCGTCGGCTTCCCGCTGCTGATCAAGCCCTCCGCCGGCGGCGGCGGCAAGGGCATGCACATCGTCGAACGCGCCGAGGACCTTGAAGCCACCCTGGCCACCGCCCGCCGGGTCGCGGCGAGCGCCTTCGGCGACGACACCTTGTTCCTCGAACGGCTCGTCACCACCCCGCGGCACATCGAGGTCCAGGTCCTGGCGGACAACCACGGCAACGTCATCCATCTGGGGGAGCGCGAGTGTTCACTGCAGCGCCGCCACCAGAAGGTCATCGAGGAAGCCCCGTCCCCGCTGCTGGAGTCCCTCCCCGACGGGGCGGCTGTCCGGGCCCGGATCGGCGAGGCCGCCTGCAACGCCGCGCGCAGTGTGAACTACTCCGGCGCCGGGACCGTGGAATTCCTGGTTTCGGACACCGCCCCGGACGAGTTCTTCTTCATGGAGATGAACACCCGCCTGCAGGTCGAACACCCGGTCACCGAGATGGTCACCGGCATCGACCTCGTCGAATGGCAGGTCCGCATCGCAGCCGGCGAGGAACTCACCGTGGCCCAGGACGACGTCGTGCTCACCGGCCACTCGGTGGAGGCACGCGTCTACGCCGAGGTGCCGGAGAAGAACTTCCTGCCCTCAGGCGGTGAAGTGCTGCTCCTGGACGAATTGCCCGGCCCGGCCCAGCGCCCGAGCGCTCCGGCCCGCAACGAAGTCGAAACGGCCCGCGGCCGCGTCCGGGTGGACTCCGCCCTCATCCACGGACTCGAGATCTCCTCCAGCTACGATCCGATGATTTCCAAGGTCATCGCCTGGGGCCAAGACCGCACCGCTGCCCTCGATACCCTGGACGAGGCGCTCGCCGGGTACACGGTGCTGGGCGTCGATACCAATGTTGAGTATCTCCGGCTGCTGGTCAACGACGCCGACGTCCGCGCCGGCCGGCTCGACACCGGCCTGATCGAACGCAAGATGCCGGAGTTCAGCTTCCGGCGGGTGGGCGACAGCGAACTTGTGGTCGCCGCACTGTACGCCTTGGCCATGGCGGAGGAAGCCAGGCAGGAGGAGCGTGAAGGCGGCCCGTGGCAGCGCCGCGACGGCTGGCGGATCGGTGCGCCGGCGCCGCGCCGGATCAGCCTGGGAACCCCCGACGGCGGTGTTGCCACAGTGGAGGTGAGGGGCCCGGCCGCGGGGGAACAGGTCACTGTAAGCGTTAACGGAGGGCCGCAGCGCACAGCCTTCCTGGAGTTCACCGCGCGGGATCGCCCGGTGCTCACCCTCGATGGCGAGGCCAGCAGCTATGCACTTGCACCCGTTCGCACCGGTCCTGAAGCCCAGAGCTGGATGGCTCCCGATCCCCGCGTCCTATCGGCACTCTTTCTCGGCAACGAGGGCTGGTCCTGCCGGCTCGAGGTGCTCACCCGGGAGGCCCGGCTGGTTCGGGTGCTGGCCGCGATCGAACGCGAGGAAGGCGCCGCCGACCCGGCGGTCCGCTCGCCGATGCCCGGCACCGTGGTGTCGGTGTCCGTCAGCAACGGCGACACCGTGGAGGCCGGCCAGGTCCTTGTCTCGGTGGAAGCGATGAAGATGGAGCACCAGCTTGTGGCGCCCCTGGACGGAACCGTCCACATCAGCGTCGGCTCCGGCGACCTCGTCAAGGCAGACCAGGTGCTGGCGACGATCCACCCCGCCGTCCAGAGCGGGCCGCCCTCGGCGGAGAACGCAGCGGAGGACACGATCGAGGAAGCCGTCATCGCGATGGGTGCGGCCGAATGACTGCACCGTACTGATCCACCGCGGGCTGGCCAACCCCAGCCGAGCCAACACCCATTTTCAACAGACTACAGATGCACCTCAGACAAAGGAGTCACCCCATGCCAGATTTTGAACTCAGCGAGGACTACCAGATCCTTAGCGACACCGTCCGCGAATTCGCCGACGAGGTGGTGGCCCCGGTCTCCGCCAAGCACGACGAAGAGCACAGCTTCCCCTACGAAGTGGTCTCCCAGATGGCGGACATGGGCCTCTTCGGCCTGCCGTTCCCGGAAGAGTTCGGCGGCATGGGCGGGGACTACTTCGCCCTGGCCCTGGCCCTGGAGCAGCTCGGCCGGGTGGACCAGTCCGTCGCCATCACCCTCGAGGCCGGCGTCTCGCTCGGCGCGATGCCGATCCACCGCTTCGGCAACGAGGCGCAGAAGCAGGAGTGGCTGCCGCTGCTGGCCTCCGGCAAGGCGCTCGCCGGCTTCGGTCTGACCGAGCCGGAAGCCGGCTCCGATGCCGGCGGCACCAAGACCACAGCCAAGCTGGGCGGCGGAGAGTGGGTCATCAACGGCAACAAGGAGTTCATCACCAACTCCGGCACGGACATCACCAGGCTCGTTACCGTCACCGCCGTCACCGGCCAGGAGGAGCGTGCGGACGGCAGCACCAAGAAGGAAATCTCCACCATCCTGGTGCCCACCAATACCCCGGGCTTCACAGCGGAGAAGGCCTACAACAAGGTCGGCTGGAACGCCTCCGACACGCACCCGCTGACCCTCGACAACGTGCACGTCCCCGAGGAGAACCTGCTCGGCACCCGGGGCCGCGGCTACGCGAACTTCCTCTCCATCCTCGATGAAGGCCGGATCGCGATCGCGGCACTCGCCGTCGGCGCGGCCCAGGGCTGCGTGGACCAGTCGGTGAAATACGCCAAGGAACGCAGCGCGTTCGGTCAGAACATCGGCAAGTACCAGGCCATCGCCTTCAAGATCGCCCGGATGGAAGCCCGCGCCCACACGGCCCGCCTGGCCTACTACGACGCGGCCGCCCGGATGCTCGCCGGCAAGCCGTTCAAGACGCAGGCGGCCATCGCTAAGATGGTCGCAGGCGAGGCAGCCATGGACAACGCGCGGGACGCCACCCAGGTGTTCGGCGGCTATGGCTTCATCAACGAATTCACCGTGGCACGCCACTACCGCGACTCCAAGATCCTTGAAGTCGGCGAGGGCACCACGGAGGTCCAGCTGATGCTGATCGCCCGCGAACTGGGACTGTAGCCGGCCGGAAGGATCACCGATGATCAACAAAGTTGTTGCCAGCGCCGCCGAGGCCGTCGCGGACATCCACGACGGCGCCTCCCTCGCCGTCGGCGGGTTCGGGCTGTGCGGCATCCCCGTGACGCTGATCGAGGCCCTGCACGAGCGCGGTGCAACTGATCTGGAAACCGTCAGCAACAACTGCGGCGTCGACGACTGGGGGCTCGGGATCCTGCTTAAGGACGGCCGGATCCGGCGCACCATCAGCTCCTACGTGGGGGAGAACAAGGAGTTCGCCCGGCAGTACCTTTCCGGCGAGCTGGAGGTGGTCCTCACCCCGCAGGGCACGTTGGCGGAAAAGCTGCGCGCCGGCGGCGCGGGCATCCCCGCGTTCTACACCCCGGCCGGCGTCGGGACCCAGGTCTCCGACGGCGGCCTGCCGCAGAAGTACGACGCCGAGGGCAACGTCGCGATTGCCTCCGCCGCTAAGGAAGTCCGCAGCTTCCACGGCGCCGACTACGTGCTGGAAGAATCGCTGACGCCCGACTTCGGTCTGGTGCACGCCTGGAAGGGTGACCGCCACGGCAACCTCGTCTTCCATGCCACGGCCATGAATTTCAACCCGCTGTGCGCCATGGCCGGGAAGATCACCATCGCCGAGGTCGAGGAACTCGTGCAGCCGGGGGAGCTGGACCCGGAGCACGTCCACGTCCCGGGGATCTTCGTCCAGCGCGTGGTCCTGGCCCCGCAGGGCGAGAAACGGATTGAGAAGCGGACGGTTGCGGTGGCCACCGGCGCCTCCGGCACACCAGAACTGTCGCCGGAGCAGGCAGGAGCATAGCCGTGGAAACGAACAAAGCCCCCGAGGCCCCGCCCCGTCCCGAGGCCGTGCGCCACGAATACCGGCGCTCCGCCGTCGAACACGCCGGTACTGAGGGCAAGGGCTGGACCCGCAACGAACTCGCGGCCCGGGTGGCGCAGGAACTGCACAACGGCCAGTACGTCAACCTCGGCATCGGCATGCCGACGCTGATACCGAACTACATTCCGGCCGGTGTCGAGGTGGTGCTGCATTCGGAAAACGGCATCCTGGGCGTCGGGCCGTACCCGGCCGAGGATCAGGTCGACCCGGACCTGATCAATGCCGGCAAGGAAACCGTCACGGTCAACAAGGGTGCGGCGTTCTTCGATTCCGCCGCCTCCTTCGGCATGATCCGGGGCGGCCACGTCGATGTGGCCGTGCTCGGCGCCATGGAGGTCGCCGCCAACGGCGACCTCGCCAACTGGATGATCCCGGGCAAGATGGTCAAGGGCATGGGCGGCGCGATGGACCTGGTGTTCGGGGCCAAGAAGGTGATCGTGATGATGGATCACGTGGACCGCAACGGCAAACCGAAAATCGTGGAAACCTGCACGCTGCCGTTGACCGGCAAGGGCTGCGTGGACCGGATCATCACCGACCTCGCCGTGATCGACGTCGTGACCGAGGGCGGGAAGTCCCGGCTGGTGCTGCGGGAGCTGGCGCCGAACGTGTCCGTGGAGGACGTGGTGGCGGCCACCGGAGCCGAACTCTTTGAGGAAGACCAGGAACTGACCGTATGAGCGACGCAGACACGACTTCACCGGGCACAGGCGCACATCCGGGTACCGGCACCCCCCGGGTGATCGAGCAGCGCGGCCTCTATTTCGATGAGCTTCAGGAGGGCGTTGTCTACGCCCACCGGCCGGGCCGGACGGTCACGGAGACGGATAACGTCCTGTTCACCACCATGACCATGAACACCCAGGCCCTGCACCTCGACGCGGCCTGGAGCGCCGGGCAACCCTTCGGCCAGCGGCTGATGAATTCGATGTTCACCCTTGCCACGGTGGTGGGCCAGTCCGTGCCGCAGCTGACCCAGGGCACCATCATCGCCCAGCTGGGCCTGACGGATGTGTCCTTTCCGCGCCCGCTGTACCACGGGGACACCCTGTACACGGAGACGGTGGTGACCGGGAAGAGACTGTCCGCGTCCCGCCCCGGCCAGGGCATCGTGACCATGCAGCACACCGGACGGAACCAGCGTGGGGACGTCGTGGCCCTCGCCGCCCGCAGCTGCCTGATGTGGACACGCGAGGCCCACGCCGCTGCCGAGCTGGAAGCGGCGCAAAAGGGGACAATAGAGACATGAGTTTCCTGATGGGCCCTGCCCTGCTGTTCTGCCCCGCCGACCGCCCCGAGCGGTACCAGAAAGCCGCCGAACGCTCCGACACCGTGATCGTGGACCTCGAGGACGCCGTCGCCCCCGCCGACAAGCAGCGGGCCCGCGGCGCCATCCTCGCCCAACTCGGCGCCACCGGCGACGTCCCGGAACTGGATCCTTCCCGCACGATCGTCCGGGTCAACCCGGCGGGCACGGACGAGTTCGAGAAGGACATGCACTGCCTCAAACACACGCCCTACCGGCACATCATGCTGGCCAAGGCGGAGAGCGCGGCCCAGCTGAGGGAACTCGAGGGCTACAGCGTGATTGCCCTCTGCGAGACGGCCGCCGGCGTCCTCAACGCCGCCGCCATCGCCGCCGAGCCCAATGTGGTGGCCCTGATGTGGGGTGCGGAGGACCTGCTGGCGTCGCTCGGCGGAACCTCCAGCCGATCGGAGGACGGCAGCTACCGGGCCGTCGCGCTGCACGCCCGCTCCAGCGTCCTGCTGGCCGCCGGCGCCTTCGGCAAGGACGCGATCGACGCCGTGTACGTCAACATCCCCGATCTGGCCGGGCTGGCCCTCGAATCCCGCGACGCCGTTGCATCCGGATTCTCGTCCAAAGCCTGCATCCACCCGGACCAGGTGGCCGTGGTCCGCGAAGCCTACGCACCCACCGAGGCCGACGTCTCAGCGGCCGCCGAGCTGCTCGACGCCGCCTCTACGGCAGGCTCGGGCGTCTTCCAGTTCAAGGGCAAGATGATCGACGGGCCCATCCTCAAGCACGCCGCGTCCACACTGCGCCGCGCGGGCCGCGTCGGGTCCTGACCGTTGGGTCCTGGACGCCGTCACGTGCCCACCAACGTGTGCCTGGGTGAAGCTCTGCCGCGTGAAACTCCTCGATTCGCCACAGATGGCCGGAATGGCTGGTCCTATTGCGGCCATCTGCGTCGAATGGGTGCCCTGTGGCTCTGAATCCTCGGCCAGTCTCCGAGGCCCTGTGCCGATGGTCCCTGGGTGGCTGCCGGCGTCCCGGGGCTGGCCGGGCAAATTCGCGGGTGCCGAGGTGGGGCCCTGCCGGGCTGGACTTCGTCGATTCGCCACAGATGGCCGGAATGGCTGGTCCTATTGCGGCCATCTGCGTCGAATGGGTGCCCTGTGCCTCTGAATCCTCGACCAGTCTCCGAGGCCCGAGCCCCGGCATTTGTGCCACGTGTCCCGGGCTGCCTTCAAGAACTGGACATGCTCCGTGCGGCCTTCAAGAACCAGACATGTTCAGCGCCGCCAGAGATAGCGGTTCTCCGGCCGGCCCGCCGCTCCGTAGCGGGGCGTCAGCCGGGCATGGCCGTGAACCACGAGGTACTCGAGGTAACGGCGGGCACTGACCCGGGACAGGCCCAGCTGCAGCGCCAGGCCGGCCGCGGAGACGTCCTCCGCACTGGCCTTCAGTGCCTCGACCACAGCGTCCAGGGTGGGCCGGGAGAGTCCCTTGGGAAGCCGCAGGGCAGCCTGGCCCGGTTCCGGCTGGGCGGATTGTCCCGCCGGGGTGCGCGCCGGAGTTTCCGCCGGCGCGGACCGGCGGGAGGGAGCCACCAGGCGGTCGATGCTTGCCTGGTCCAGCTCTCCGGTGCCGCCGGAGGCCAGTTCCTCCCGCAGCATGACGTACTCGTCCAGCCGTTCGATCAATGCCTGCGAGGAGAAGGGCTTGACCAGGTAGTGCAGCACCCCGCCGGCCATCGCGCCCCGGACGGTGTCAAGTTCCCTCGATGCGGTGATCACGAGGACATCCACCGGCCGCCGGCGCCCGCGCAGCCGCTGCAGGACGTCCAGGCCGGACATGTCCGGCAAATGGATGTCCAGCAATACCAGCTCCGGCCCCAGCTCCGCGGCCAGATCGAGGCCCTGCTGCCCGGTGTGGGCCATGGCCACGACGTCGAATCCGCCGCGTGCCAGCAGGAACCCGTGATGGATCCCGGCCACTGCTACGTCATCGTCGATGATGAGGGTGCGTATGGCGCTCATAGCTTCTGTAGTTCCGCCTCTTTTGTCCTGAGCACTACCGAGAAGCAGGCTCCACCCAACGCCGATGAGGATACCGCCGCCCGGCCTCCGCGCCGGAGGGCAACCCGCTGGACTAGGGCCAGCCCAAACCCGCGGCTGTTGATTCCCTCGGCCTCCTTGCTGGTCACGCCGGGCTCGAACACTTTAGCGCGTTCGGGAACCGGGACGCCGGGTCCATCGTCTTCCACCACGATGGTCCGCCCGCCGTCGGCGCTCTCGCCCAGCCGGATGGCAACAGTGCTGTCGTAACCCGCGGCGTCCACAGCGTTGTCGATCAGGTTTCCCAGCACCGTGATGACGTCGCCCGAGTCATCGGCCGAGCACAGCGAATCCGGGCTGACGATGATCTCGATGCCGCGCTCGGCGCAGACCGTGGACTTGGCGATCAGCAGAGCCTGGACCCCGTGATCGGTGATTCCGGGCGCCAGCGGCCGGTTCGCGAAGACGGCGTCGTTGTGGCTGCGGCCCAGGTATTCGATGGCCTTGTCCTGCTTTCCGAGCTCCAGCAGCCCGGAGATGACGTGCAGTTTGTTGGCGAATTCGTGCGCCTGGGCACGGAGTGCCTGCGTCACGTCCACGGCGCCGTCGCGGTCACGCAGGACGGTGTGCAGCTCCGTGCGGTCGCGCAGGATCAGTACCTTGCCGACCTCGCGGCCGTCGACGGTGGCCGCATTGACCTTGCCCAGCAGGATCCGCTCACCCGAGAGCACCAGTTCCTCCGTGGCGGACCCGGCCGAGAGCAAGCGGAGGACCGCCGGTTCCAGGCTTGCCGCTGCAGGGGTCCCGGTGATGTCCCCTGCCAGGGCGAGCAGGCGGCGTGCCTCATCATTGACCAGCGCGATCCTGCCGTCGACGTCCACCGCCACCAGTCCTTCACCGAGGCCGTGGAGCATGGCGTCGCGCGTCTCCAGCAGGGCGGCAATGTCCTCCGGCTCGAGTTTGTAGATCCGCCGCCACACCAGTTTCGAGACATACATCGCGCCCAGGGAACTCAGCAGCGCCGCCCCGAGCAGCCAGCCGAACAGCTGCGGCATGTCCTCAAGGAGGTCGGCGGCCAGGGTGCTCTCCAGCACCCCGACGGATGCGGAGCCGATCACCGCGCCGGCCGCATCGAAGATGGGAACCTTCACCCGCCAGGACTCACCGAGCGTGCCCGTCTGGGTACCCACGTAGATCTCCCCGGACAGGGGCACGGAAGGATCGGTGGAGACCGGCCGACCGATTTCCGCCGGATTGGGGTGCGACTGCCGGACCCCGTGCCGGTCCGTCACCACCACATAGGTGACATTAGATGCCTGCCGGATGACT
Source organism: Arthrobacter sp. 131MFCol6.1 (assembly GCF_000374925.1). Taxonomy (GTDB): domain Bacteria; phylum Actinomycetota; class Actinomycetes; order Actinomycetales; family Micrococcaceae; genus Arthrobacter. The sequence continues at coordinate 131,769 of NZ_KB895545.1, read as the reverse complement.
TCCGCGATCGGCTGGATGGTCTGGGCCGGCGACGGCGTTCCGAACGCGTTGATGACCGAGGGCAGCTGGGCAACACTTTCGGCAACGCCGATCAGCCGGCCCTTGTAGGCGTCCCGGAGCTGTTGTTCCTGCATCCGGATGGTCACGGCCCCCACCGCCGTGAGGACGGCCAGCACGATGCCCAGCTGCAACGCGACCAGCTGGTACCGAAGGGGAATCCTGTGAAACATGTCACAAGTTTCCCATTGGCAGCGCAGTCCGCCCGCCAAATAGGCGGCCGGGGCCGTGACCAATATGACCACTACTACCTCTAAGGCCAAATGCTGTTGCCCTTCTCCGGGCGCTCCTAGGGTCGGTGACGTGATTCCAATGATGTGCATCACATTCGCTCAAGGAGAAACCATGACCGCCCAGAACTTTTTCACCCGGCCCACCCACACCCGCCGCGCCGCCCTCATTGCCGGCGCCGCCGGAGTCGTCCTGGCCATGTCCGCCTGCGCAGGAAGCGGGACCGGCGCGGCTGCCGGCGCGTCCGCGGGCGCCGACCCCATCAAGAAGCTCAGCATCATCGTCCCGGCCAACCCCGGCGGCGGCTGGGACCAGACCGGACGCGCCATGCAGCAGGACCTGCAGACGAACAAGCTCGTCTCCTCCGCCCAAGTCACCAACATCGGCGGCGGCGGCGGGACCAACGGCCTCGCCAAGCTCGCCACCGAGAAGGACGTCAACACCCTCATGGTGATGGGCTACGTCATGGTGGGTGCGGTCGAAACTAACGGCGCCAAGACCCGGCTCGAAGACACCACCCCGATCGCGCGGCTCACCGAAGAGCCGCTGGTCCTCGTGGTGCCGGCGTCGTCGAAGTACCAGTCCGTCGCCGACCTCGTCGCGGACATCAAGGCCAACGGCAAGGGCGTGGCCATCACCGGTGGCTCGGCCGGCGGCGCGGACCACATCCTGGCCGGGCAGATCCTGAAATCCCAGGGCGTGGAGGCGGACAAGCTGAACTACATCGGCTACTCCGGCGGCGGCGAGTCCATCGCGGCGCTGCTCGGCAACAAAGTCCAGGCCGGCATCTCCGGCGTGGGCGAGTACGCCGAACAGGTCAAGGCCGGCAAGGTCCGGGCGCTCGCCGTCTCCGGAAAGGCCGAGGCCCCGGCCCTTCCCGGGATCAAGCCGCTCAAGGACCAGGGAATCGACGTCGTGCTGACCAACTGGCGCGGCGTGGTGGCTCCCGGGTCCATCGACGACGCCCAGCGCGCGAAGCTGACCGACGTCGTCACCAAGCTGCACGCGTCCGAGGCCTGGAAGTCCACCCTGACCAAGAACAACTGGGACGACGCGTTCCTGGCCGGCGACGGCTTCAAAACCTTCCTGACCGAGGACATCGCTAAGGTCAAGACCACCCTGACCCAGATCGGCCTGGTCAAGTAGCAGTGTCGTCCCTCGCATCACAGTCGTCTTCCGCCGCGGCGCCCGCCAAACGGCCGACCGGGGAGATCCTGTTCGCCCTGGTGTTCGTCAGCGTGGGCGTCGCGGGTCTGGCGACGGCGGGATCCATTCCGATTCCGCCGTCGGAGACCGGCATCGGCCCGCGCGCTTTCCCCTACATCGTGTGCGGCTTGCTGGTGCTGTGCGGCGCCGGGGTGGTCCTGCAGGTCCTCCGCGGCAAGGTCGGGCAGGCCGAGGACAGTGAAGACCTGGACGTGACCGCCAAGACCGACTGGGTGGCCCTGGCCAAACTGGTGGGCTTCGTGGTGCTGCACATCTTCCTGATCGAGCCGGCCGGCTGGCCGGTGGCCGCCGCCGTGCTCTTCAGCGGTGCCGCCTGGTCCCTGGACGCCAAACCCCTCTGGAAGGCGATCGCCGTGTCCGTGATCCTGGCGCTGGTGCTGCAGTACGTCTTCGGCGGCCTGCTGGGCGTGTCCCTGCCGCCGGGGCCGCTGCTGGAGGGGGTGCCGTTCTTCCATGGATAGCTTCATGCTCCTGCTCGAAGGATTCAGCACCGCGCTGCAGCCCGTCTACCTGCTCTACGCGCTGGGCGGGGTCTTCGTCGGCACCGCCGTCGGGGTGCTGCCCGGCATTGGCCCCGCCATGACCGTGGCCCTGCTCATGCCCATCACCTATGCCCTGGACCCCGCGGCCGCGCTGATCGTGTTCGCCGGGATCTACTACGGCGGCATGTACGGCGGTTCCACCACCTCCATCCTGCTGAACACGCCGGGTGAGTCCTCCTCGATCGTTACGGCGCTTGAAGGAAACAAGATGGCCAAGGCCGGCAGGGGAGCGGCAGCCCTGGCGACGGCGGCGATCGGATCCTTCATCGCTGGCACCATCGCCACGGTCCTGTTGACCTTCCTGGCGCCCGTCGTTGCCGACTTCGCCGTCGGCCTCGGCCCTGTGGACTATGTGGCCCTCATGGTGGTGGCCTTCCTGACCGTCGGTGCGCTGCTGGGCGCCTCCGTCCTGCGCGGCCTGGCATCCCTGGCCCTCGGGCTGTTCATCGGCCTGATCGGCATCGATGACAGCACGGCGCAGCAGCGTTTCACGTTCGACAACCCCACCCTGGTTGACGGCGTCGACATGGTCCTCGTTGCCGTAGGCCTCTTTGCCCTCGGCGAGGCGCTTTATGTCGCGTCCAAGCTGAGGCACGGCCCCGTGGAGCTCATCCCGGTCAGCAAGGGCAAGAACGCCTGGCTGTCCAAGGAGGACTGGAAGCGGTCCTGGAAGCCGTGGTTGCGCGGAACTTTCATCGGGTTCCCGATCGGCACCGTCCCGGCCGGCGGCGCGGACGTCTCCACGTTCCTGTCCTACGCGGCCGAGCGGAAGCTGGCCAAGGGCGCCAACAAGGCCCAGTTCGGCAAGGGCGCGATCGAAGGCGTCGCCGGACCGGAAGCGGCCAACAACGCCGCGGCCGCCGGTGTCCTGGTGCCGTTGCTGACGCTCGGAATCCCGACGACGGCGACGGCGGCCATGATGCTCACGGCCTTCCAGCGCTACCAGATCCAGCCCGGCCCGCTCCTGTTTGAAAACCAGGGGGCGCTTGTCTGGACCCTGATCGCGTCGCTGTATGTCGGCAACCTGATGCTGCTGGTGCTGAACCTGCCGCTGGTGGGCCTGTGGGTGAAGATCCTGCAGATCCCCCGGCCCTACCTCTACGCCGGCATCCTGGTCTTCGCCGCCCTGGGCGCCTTCTCGGTGAACTTCTCCCCGAGCGACGTCGGCATCCTGCTGGTGGTGGGCATCCTGGGCTACTTCATGCGCCGCTACGGCTACCCTGTGGCGCCCATGGTGGTGGCGATGATCCTGGGACCGATGTTCGAGGTGCAGTTGCGGCGTTCGCTGCAGCTCTCGCAGAACGACCCCATGGCCCTGTTCTCCTCGCCGTTCGCCCTGGTGGTGTACGTCTCCATGGCGCTGATCTTCGTTGCCTCGTGGTGGCTGCGCCGCCGCCAGGCAACGTTGGAGGCTGCGCCGGCGAAGGAAGAGGTGTCCGTCTAGGCGCGGGCGTGCCACTGGATTGCCGCAAATGGCCGGAATGACGACCCTCATTCCGGCCATTTGCGGCAAACGGGGCCAGGAGAACGCACCGCGGTCACTGGGTTGCCCGGAAGGGGCCCTCAGCGCTCCGACGTCGGGCGCGACGACGGAAGCCGCGACGGCGGGATGACGACATACAGCGGGGTCCGGATCCAGCGCTGGCCCGTCGCGCGGAACTCGGCCCGGGTGGAGAAACGGTAGAGGTAGCTGGTGGCACGCACCCAGTGCGGCCGTCCGCCGTCGAACGGGTCGTGGCGCAGCAGCCGCAGCGTGGGCCGGTCCGCCGCCAGCAGTTTGGCCAGGAACGCGTAGAACCACTCCTCATGCACGGTACGCAGCGGCAGGAACCACATCAGCCAGTCCAGCCGCAGGTGGTACGGGGCGTACTGGCGCGGGATGCGCCGGACGTCGCCGGGCTTGCCCCTGAACCCGTACTCCCGCCAGTCCGCGTCGTCGCCGGGATCCGAGTCGAGCGTCCCCTCCACCACGATCTCGATCCGCCGCTTCGTGACGGTGCCGAACGCGCCGTAGGTGTTCACCAGCTGCCAGCGGTTGAAGGATGCGTTCATCAGCTGGTGGTGGGAGAAGAGGTTCTCGATGGGCCGGTAGCTGAGCACCACCAGCAGCACGGTGGCAACCAGGACCACCACGAGCCACGCAACCGGCGCCTGGCTGCCCGCCCCGGCCCCTTCGGCTCCGGTTCCTGCGGCTGCGGCTGCGGCATGCCAGTCCAGCGGGATCGCCGGGATCACGGCGTGCGCCACGGGATCGCTGACCGCCGCGAAGGCCAGGATGATCGCCAGCCAGTTCAGCCAGGCGAAGTTTCCGCTCGCCACCAGCCACAGCTGGGTGAAAATGATGATCCCGGCGGCGGCGCTGGCCAGGGGTTGCGGGGCAAAGAGGAAGAAGGGCACCACCAGCTGGGCGAAGTGGTTGCCCAGGACCTCCAGCCGGTGCCAGGCCTTGGGGAGGAGGTGGGCCTGCCGGCTCAGCGGCCCCGGCATCGGCTGGGTCTCGTGGTGGTAATACAGGGCCGTCAGGTCCCGCCATTCCGTGCCGCCCCGGATCTTGATCAGGCCGGCGCCGAACTCCAGCCGGAACACCAGCCAGACAAGCAGGATCAGGATGGTCCGCGGCGGGGGAGTCTGGTCGGAGCCGAGGAAGGCCACCGTGAACCCGGCCTCGAGCAGCAACATCTCCCAGCCGAAGCCGTAGAACGTCTGCCCCACGTTCACGATCGACATGTACAGCAGCCACAGGGCCAGGAACGCGATGAGCGGAACCCAGGGCGGCCCGAGCTGCGGCAGCCCGGCGACCAGCGTGGCGGCAATGGCCATGCCGCTCCAGCACACTGTCCGCAGCAGCCGGTCCGTGTAGCGCCAGCGGAACAGGCTCGGCCGGCCCAGGCGGTTGAAGCCGTCGAGGTACGCCGGCACCGGCAACAGGCCGCGCTCGCCGAGGAGGGCCGGGAACTGGTTGAGCGAGGAGAGGAAGGCCACGAAATACAGGGTGGCGGTGCTGCGCTGCAGCACCTGCCGGGCGAACTCGTACTCCGGCGCGTCGAACCACGCGGTCCACTCCACGTTTTCCACGTTACGCCTCCGCTCTGCTGCGTCAACGAGTGGCGGCGACCCGCCAGCGCGGGGAAAGCGGCAACCCGAGCACAGAACGCCGTGCGGGATACTTGAATCATGCAGCCGCGCAAAATCGTCCTCCTCGGGTCCACCGGTTCCATCGGCACACAGGCGATCGACGTCGTCGACGGCGCCCCGCACCTTTTTGAGGTCGTCGCGCTCAGCGCCGGCGGCGGCAACCTCGAACTCCTGGCCCGGCAGGCCGTCCACACCCGCGCCCAGGCCGTCGGTGTCGCAGCCGGGGAGGCTTCCGCCCTCCGGGACATGATCGACGACGCCGCCCGCGCGGCTTCAGTGACGGGCTACCGTCCCGAAATCATCACCGGCCCGGATGCCTCCACCCGTATCGCGGAAATCAGTGCCGACGTCGTCCTCAACGGCATCACCGGCTCCATCGGGCTTGCCCCCACCCTGGCCGCGCTCCGATCCGGTGCCACCCTGGCGCTGGCCAATAAGGAGTCCCTGATCGTCGGCGGCGCCCTGGTCAAGGCCGCGGCCCGCGAAGGGCAGATCGTGCCTGTGGATTCGGAGCACTCGGCCATTGCCCAATGCCTGCGCTCCGGCTCCGCTGCGGAAGTGGACCGGCTGATCCTGACGGCATCGGGCGGGCCGTTCCGCGGCAAGACCCGGGACGAACTGCACGACGTCTCGCCGCAGGACGCCCTCGCCCACCCCACGTGGGACATGGGCCTGATGGTCACCACCAACTCCGCCAGCCTGGTCAACAAGGGCCTGGAGGTGATCGAGGCGCACCTGCTCTTCGATATCCCCTTGGAGAAGATCGACGTCGTGGTCCACCCGCAGTCCGTGGTGCACTCCATGGTCCAGTTCGTCGACGGCTCCACGATCGCCCAGGCCTCGCCGCCGGACATGCGCCTGCCCATTGCCCTCGGCCTCGGCTGGCCGGACCGCGTTCCCGGATCCGCCAGCGCCTGCGACTGGAGCAAGGCCACCAGCTGGACGTTCGAGCCGCTGGACGCCGTGGCATTCCCCGCCGTCGCCCTCGCCAAGGCTGCCGCCACGCAGGGCAGCACCTTCCCGGCCGTGTTCAACGCCGCGAACGAGGAAGCGGTGATGGCCTTCCACGCCGGGCAGATCCGGTTCACCGACATCGTGGACACCATCGATGCCGTCCTCAGCGAACACACAGGCTCCTCCGGGCTGACGGTGGAGTCCGTACTGGATGCTGAAAGATGGGCACGCGCCCGCACCCACGAACGTTTAGCCGTCAGAAGCGTCTAGGAAGCAGCAGATCACAGTATGAGCCCCGTCCTCCTCTTTATCCTCGGTGTCATCTTCGTGGCGATCGGCATCGCCGCGTCCATTGCCCTGCATGAAGTCGGGCACCTGCTCCCGGCCAAGCTGTTCAAGGTCCGCGTGACCAAGTACATGATCGGTTTCGGACCCACCGTCTGGTCCAAGAGGAGGGGCGAAACCGAGTACGGCCTCAAGGCCATCCCGCTGGGCGGCTACGTGTCCATGATCGGGATGTACCCGCCCAACAAGGAAGACGGCACCGTCCGCACCTCCAGCACCGGAATGTTCCAGTCGCTGGCATCCGATGCCCGCTCCCTGGCCCACGAGGAAATCGGCCCGGACGACGAAAACCGGGTCTTCTACCGGCTGCCGGTCTGGAAGAAGATCATCATCATGCTCGGCGGCCCCGCAATGAACCTGCTGATCGGCGTCGTGTTGACCGCGGTGCTGCTGATGGGATTCGGCACCGCCAGCCAGACCACCACCATCGCGGACGTCTCCAAGTGCCAGGTCAAGGCCGGCGAGACCGTGGACCCGGACTCCGCTGACTGCAAGCCCACCCCCGCCGCGGCCGCGGGCCTGTTGCCGAATGACACCATCACCTCCTTCGACGGCAAGGCCGTCACCAATTGGGACGAACTCACCGGCTGGATCCGCGCCTCGGCGGGCCGGCAGGTCAGCATCACCGTGGAGCGCGGCGGCGCCACCGTCTCCACCACTGTCACGCCCGTGCTCTCCGCCCGCCCGGTCCTCGGCCCCGACGGCCGTCAGGCCAAGGCCGCTGACGGCAGCCTCCAGTACCAGGACGTCGGCTTCCTGGGCATCGGCGCCCAGACGGCCCTCGTGCAGCAGCCGGCGTCGTCCGTGCTGCCCATGGCGGGGGAGAACATCAAGCAGGTTGCCGGCGTCGTGGTGAACCTGCCGGAGCGCGTGGCCGGCGTGGCCAAGGCAGCCTTCAGCGAGGAACCCCGGGATCCCAACGGCCCCATCAGCGTGGTGGGCGTGGGCCGCGTGGCCGGCGAGGTCGCCGCGATGGAGGAGGTCCCGCTGCAGTCCCGCTTCGCCGCCCTGGTGGGTTTGCTGGCCGGACTCAACTTCGCCCTGGCCGTCTTCAACCTCATTCCGCTGCTGCCGCTCGACGGCGGCCACATCGCGGGCGCGCTGTACGAGGGGGCCCGCCGCCAGATCGCCAAGCTGTTCGGCCGCCCGGATCCCGGCGCCTTCGATATCGCCAAGCTGCTCCCGGTGACGTATGTGGTGGCGGTGCTGCTGATGGGCATGGGCGCGCTGCTGATCTACGCCGACATCGTCAAGCCGGTCAACCTCTTCGGATAGTGCCGGCAGGCATTCCAGCCAAATCACGCTGACTATCATTCATAAGCCTATTTCGGCTGATTTTAAATAATCAGTTGAAAATGGTTGATTATTCAGTATCACCTCCCTAGGCTGGGGTCATGTACGTCATGACAATCGACCAACGCGGCAGCACGGGCGACATCGACCGGGTCCCCGGCCTCCTGAAGGGGCTCAGCGCCCTCTCCACCGCCGGGCGCTTTGAGCGTTCGGTCGGCGACGAGGTCCAGGGCGTCGTGGAACGGGCCGACGAGGTGGTGGAGATCGCCCTGCACGCCCTGCGCAGCGGCCGCTGGTATGTCGGAATCGGGGTGGGGGAGGTGGACCTGCCGCTGCCCGCCAGCCCGCGCGAAGGCTCCGGTCCCGCCTTCGTGGCGGCCCGGGCCGCCGTTGACCGGGCCAAGGGGGCGGCCGCCCATGTGCCCCTCGCCGTGGTCGCCGGCCGCGACCGCCGTCGGGCAAATGCAGCGAATGCGGCCGCGGACGCCGCTAACGGGTCCCAGGGGGCCAGGGCCTGCGCCAACGCGGAGGCGGTGCTCCGGCTGATTGGCCGCCTGGTCCAGGACCGGACCGCGGCGCAATGGAAGGTGGTGGACGTGCTGCGCTCGGTGCGGCAAGACACCCACGGAACCCACGGCAGCCAAAAAATAGCGGCACAGAAACTCGGAATCACGGAGCAGTCGGTGAGCCGCGCAGTCCTTCGCTCGGGCTGGCAGGAAGAATGGGCCGCGAGGCCGGCCGCAGAATTGTTGCTGACCCTCGCCCACGACAGCACCGAAGGAGAGAAGTGAACGCCCTCTGGATCACGCTGGCCCTGCTCACCGCAGGATTCGTCGGCTGGCCGGTCACTGCCTGGGTGTTCCGCCTCGCCCGGACCATTGATGACCGGGCCGACGCCGGAAGCGGCGCCGCCGCCGGCGGAGACGCGGCTGAGGACCCCTCCGCGGACTCCACCACGGACCCCGACATCCAGCCGGCCGCGGAGCCGGCCGGGCCGGACACCGCAACGCCCACCCCGGCAGCGGCGGCCGCCGCCCCGTCCGTCGAGACCGTCAGCAGCGTGCGCATCCTGCGCGGCGGCGCGATTATCGGCATCCTGGAGCGGTTCGCCGTGTGCCTGGCAATCCTGGCCGGCCAGCCCGTCGCCATCGCCTATGTCGTGGCCATCAAGGGCCTCGGCCGCTTTGCCGAGTTGAAAGCCACTCCGGTGGCCGCCGAGCGGTTCATCATCGGAACCCTCACCTCCATGCTCTGGGCAGCCGGTGTCGCCGCCCTGGCCAAGGTCCTCTTCCTCGGCTGACCGCGTGCCCCGGCGCCTCCGGATGGGAACCGGGCAAACAGGGCGATAGTGTATCCATATGACTGTTTTTGCTGTGGAGTACGTGTACGACGCCGAATCATCCGAGGTCCGCGATGCCAGCCGCCCGGCACACCGCGAATGGACGGCGGGACTTGCCCGCGAGGGCGCCCTGCTGGCCAGCGGCCCCTACGGCGACGGCGCAGGCGCGCTGCTCATCTTCAAGGCGGCCGATGAGGCGGCCTTGAATGACCTTCTGCGGCAGGACCCCTTCGCAGCCGCCGGTGCCATCTCGGGCACCCGCACCACCGTGTGGGCGCCGCTGACCGGTCTTCTGGCCGGGCACGCCTAGCCCGTCCCGTCCGCACCTTCGCAACTTCGAATTCTACAAGGGAGTCCATGTGACCTCGGTCAGCCTGGGAATGCCGTCAGCACCGCCCCCCGTCCTAGCCCCCCGCCGGAAGACGCGCCAGATCAAGGTGGGATCAGTGGGCGTCGGCTCCGATTCGCCCATCAGCGTCCAGTCCATGACCACGACGCCGACGACCGACATCAACGCCACCCTGCAGCAGATCGCGGAACTCACGGCCTCCGGTTGTGACATCGTGCGTGTCGCCTGCCCGTCCGCCGATGACGCCGAGGCGCTGCCGATCATCGCCAGGAAGTCCCAGATCCCGGTGATCGCGGACATCCACTTCCAGCCGAAGTACGTCTTCGCCGCGATCGAGGCCGGCTGTGCCGCCGTGCGCGTGAACCCGGGCAACATCCGCAAGTTCGATGACCAGGTCAAGGAGATCGCCCGGGCCGCAAAGGACCACGGCACCTCCATCCGGATCGGCGTCAACGCCGGATCCCTGGAACCGGGCATCATGAAGAAATACGGCAAGGCCACCCCGGAGGCCCTCGTGGAATCCGCCGTCTGGGAGGCCTCGCTCTTCGAAGAGCACGGTTTCCACGACTTCAAGATCTCCGTCAAGCACAACGACCCGGTCATCATGGTTGCTGCCTACGAGATGCTGGCTGAAAAGGGCGACTGGCCCCTCCACCTCGGCGTCACCGAGGCCGGACCGGCCTTCCAGGGCACCATCAAGTCCGCCACGGCGTTTGGCGCCCTGCTCTCCCGCGGGATCGGCGACACCATCCGCGTCTCGCTATCGGCGCCGCCGGTCGAGGAAATCAAGGTGGGCAACCAGATCCTGCAGTCGCTCAACCTGCGCCCCCGCAAGCTGGAAATCGTCTCCTGCCCGTCCTGCGGCCGCGCCCAGGTGGACGTCTACACGCTCGCCGAGCAGGTCACCGCTGGCCTGGAAGGCATGGAGGTGCCGCTGCGCGTGGCGGTCATGGGCTGCGTAGTCAATGGTCCCGGCGAGGCACGCGAGGCCGATCTCGGCGTTGCCTCCGGCAATGGCAAGGGCCAGATCTTTGTCAGGGGCGAAGTCATCAAGACTGTCCCGGAGGATCAGATTGTTGAGACACTGATCGAAGAAGCCATGCGTATCGCGGAAGAGATGGGGGACGGCGATGGCGAAGATGCTGTCAAGGGTAGCCCCGTGGTTAGCGTCTCGTAGGGACGACGCCGCTCCCGGCGTCGTCGTCCGGGTCCTTGGCGGCGCGGACACCGGACAACTGCTGGCGCTGGCGCACCGGGACGCCGTCGCCAACGTCTTCATCCTCTCGCACCTGGAAGCCGCCGGCACGGCGTCTCCCACGGCCGGGGGCGCCAGCATTCTCGGCGTGTTCGACGGCGGCACCCTCCTCGGTGCCTGCTGGGCCGGCGCCAACCTGGTGCCGATCGAGCTGGCGCCGGAGCTCGCCGGCCTCATTGCCATGGCCGCGCACCGCTCCGGGCGCCGCTACGCCTCGATCTTTGGCCCCGCCGAAACTGTCCTGGCCGTCTACGCGGCACTGGAGCAGCTCGGCCAGACTGCCCACGAGGTCCGGGACCACCAGCCCCTGCTGACGATCTCGGGCCCGCCCGCTGTCCGGCCCGAACCCGCACTCGGCTTCGGCCAGCTGGCCGACTTCGACAAGATCCTGCCCGCCTGCGCCGCGATGTTCGAGGAAGAGGTGGGCTATTCGCCCTACCTTGGCGGCAGGGAGTATTACAGCCGGCGCGTCAAGAGCCTCATCCGCCAGGGCCATTCCCTGGTGCACGTGAACGCCGCCGGCGAAGTGGTCTTCAAGGCCGAACTCGGCGCCGTCACGCCGGAAGTGACCCAGGTCCAAGGTGTCTGGATGAATCCCGAGTTCCGCGGACTGGGACTGAGCGCGGGCTACATGGCCGCCGTCGTCGTCCTCGCCCAGACCCTCGCGCCGGTGACCAGCCTGTACGTCAACGGCTTCAACGCCAAGGCGCGCGCCACCTACGATCGGGTGGGCTTTCGCCAGGTGGGCACGTTCGCTACAGTGCTCTTCTAGCGGGCAAATGCCGGCTGCCGGTCTAGTTTTTTGGGGGAAACATGAAGACATCAGTGCTGCGCATTTTCGGGGCCTCGGCGCTCCTTGCATGGGGCGCCGTGGGATTGGCCGCATGTGGCACCCCAACCGGCTCGCCGGACACAGCCAAGAGTGCCCAAGCCCAGGCCGCAACCACGGTTCCCAGCGCGACCACGACGCCTACTCCCACCCGGACGCAAGCCAAGGCTTACACGAGCGATGAACTGACGGCCCTCGTGGCACAGTTGAAGGATGCCCAGGGCAAGCCGCTCACGGTGATGCCGCTTGCCGACCTCAAGAAGTCGGTCGAACAGGCAAAGTCCTTGCTGGCATCGATCTCGGTGGAACCCGCGGAGTGCGCAGCTTTGGCCCTTGGCGGTCAGGCAGCCTCGACCGAGGGCACAGCGGTCGCGGCGGCCGTGGGCCAAGATGCCGCGACGGGAGCTTCCACGGGTGTCTCTCTGGCGTTCCGGGCTGACGCCAAGCTCCTCGAGAAGGGACTCGCCCAGGGCGAGGACTTCAAAAAGTGCTCAGCCCTTTCATTCACGACCAATGGCACCAAAGTAGACCTCAAACTGACGAAGCTGGCCGGATTCGGCTCAACCCCGGGCACCGTTGCGTACCGCACAGACACCGCTCTGCCGGGCGGCCGGAAGCAGTCCGCGATCACCGGACAGGTGATCCAGGACGGCGTTCTCATCACTGTCAGCGCGGTGGGTGGCGGCAGCGAGGCCGATGCCATCTCCCGGGCCGGAAAATTACTGGATCAGGCCGCGGCGCTCGTCGGGAAGTAGCCCGATTGCCGCCGCGCAGGGGACACGAAACGACATGCCGAAAATATCCGGTTGCAGACTATTGATTCCGGACCCCATGTCACATAGGTTCTACCTAGCCGTGTCGCACAGGCGCGCACACCCTGCTGTCTATACCTCGGTATAAATTCCGGGGAAGGCCGCGCCTGGAGACGACACCAAGTAGCTCGCAGCCTGAGATCTGGGGGTGCTGGGGCCACGGGAGCCACGCCATGACGGGATGACCAGCCGGAAACGGCCAGGGGCTTCCATCAGTTATGGCGTGGCTCTTCCATGTGCTGCGCATCGCCCGCGCGTCACCGCGGCGGGGCCGTGACGTGGCCGGCGCGGCAAAGGGGTGCCCTCTGGACGGTAGATTAGTACCTAGATGCTTTTCCCGGCTTTGCCCGCACTTCCCCAGAAACGGATACCCCACCTGTGGTCCTTCGACTCTCCAAGCTGTTCCTGCGCACCCTGCGCGAAGATCCCGCCGACGCCGAGGTGGCCAGCCACCGGCTCCTGGTCCGCGCCGGCTACATCCGGCGGGCCGCGCCCGGCATCTACACCTGGCTGCCGCTGGGGCTGAGTGTGCTGCGCAAGGTGGAGCAGGTCATCCGCGAGGAAATGACCGCCATCGGCGCCCAGGAAGTCCACTTCCCGGCGCTGCTGCCCAAGGAACCCTACGAGGCCACGAACCGCTGGACCGAATACGGCGAGGGCATCTTCCGGCTCAAGGACCGCAAGGGCAACGACTACCTGCTGGCCCCCACGCACGAGGAAATGTTCACCCTGCTGGTCAAGGACCTGTACTCCTCGTACAAGGACCTGCCGCTGAGCATCTACCAGATCCAGAACAAGTACCGCGACGAGGCGCGTCCCCGCGCGGGCCTGCTGCGCGGCCGCGAATTCATCATGAAGGATTCCTACTCCTTCGACGTCGATGACGCCGGCCTGGACGACAGCTACGCCGCCCACCGCGGCGCGTACCTGAAGATCTTCGAGCGCCTCGGCCTTGAAGTGATTCCGGTTGCTGCCACCGCCGGCGCCATGGGCGGGTCCAAGAGCGAGGAATTCCTGCACCCCACCGAGATCGGTGAGGACACCTTCGTGCGCTCGGCCGGCGGCTACGCCGCCAACGTCGAGGCCGTCACCACCGTGGTCCCCGCGGACATCGACTTCAGCAACGCCCCGGCCGCCGAAGTCCGGGACACCCCGGACACCCCCACCATCGAAACCCTCGTCGACGCCGCCAACGTCCTGGTTCCGCGCACAGAAGCCGACGGCGGTCCCTGGACCGCGGCCGACACGCTCAAGAACGTCGTCCTCGCCGTGACGCTGCCAACCGGCGAACGCCAGATCGTCGTGATCGGCCTCCCCGGCGACCGCGGCGTCGACCTCAAGCGCGTCGAAGCGAACATCGGGTCCTTCCTGCCGATTGCCGGCGAGATCACGCTGGAGGCCGCCAATGAGGACGACCTCAAGAAGCAGCCCCTGATCGTCAAGGGCTACCTCGGCCCCGGCATGTCCCTGGACGCGCCGCTGCTGGGCAGCGAGGGCGCCGCGAAGCTGCTCTACCTCGTGGATCCCCGCGTCGTCAGCGGCTCCGCCTGGGTCACCGGCGCCAACGAGGCCGGCAAGCACGTCTTCGGCCTCGTCGCCGGACGCGACTTCGGCTGGGACGGTGTCATTGAGTGCACCGAGGTGCGCGCCGGCGACGAGGCTCCCGACGGTTCCGGTCCCCTCGAAACCGCCCGCGGCATCGAAATGGGCCACATCTTCCAGCTGGGCCGGAAGTACGCCGCTGCCCTGGACCTGAAGGTCCTGGACCAGAACGGCAAGCAGGTGGTGGTGACCATGGGCTCCTACGGCGTCGGCGTCACCCGCGCCGTGGCCGCCCTGGCCGAGTCCAACCATGACGACAAGGGCCTGGTCTGGCCGCGCGCCGTCGCCCCGGCCGACGTCCACGTTGTGGCCGTGGGCCGCGGCGAGGAAATCTTCGCCGCCGCCGAAAAACTGTCCCTGGAGCTTGAGGCTGCCGGCCTGGACGTCATCTATGACGACCGCCCCAAGGTTTCCCCCGGCGTGAAGTTCGGCGACGCCGAACTCGTCGGCGTCCCCACCATCCTCGCCGTCGGGCGCGGACTCGTGGACGGCGTCGTGGAGATCAAGGACCGCCGCAGCGGCAATGCCGAGAATGTAGCCGTTGACAAGGCTGTTGACTACGTGGTCAACGCCGTGCGCAACAGCTGATGCAGCGCCGTCCCGGCCGAACTAGGTAATGGTCTCCGGACTCGAGTCGATCCAGCTCGGAACTGTCATCCTGATCGTCGTGGCCGGCCTGGCGGCGGGCTGGGTCGACGCCGTCGTCGGTGGCGGCGGGCTCATCCAGCTCCCGGCCATGCTCCTGGTGCCGGGCATCAGCCCGGTCCAGGCGCTGGCGACCAACAAGATGGGCTCCATCTTCGGAACCAGTACGAGCGCGGCCACGTACTACCGCCGCGTCCGGCCCGATCTGCGCACCGCCCTGCCCATGGCCGCCATCGCGTTGGCGGGCAGCTACGGCGGGGCGGCGCTGGCCGCCAACCTGCCGGCCAGCGTGTTCAAGCCGATCATTGTGGTGGCCCTGATCGCCGTCGCGCTTTTCACCGCCTTCCAGCCCGGCATCGGCCAGCTGACCAAACTGCGCCACGCGGGGCACCGGCACTATGTGGTGGCCTGCCTGATCGGCGGCGTGATCGGCTTCTACGACGGCCTGATCGGTCCCGGCACCGGTTCGTTCCTGATCATCGCCCTCGTCTCGGCCATGGGCTACGCCTTCCTCGAGGCCAGCGCCAAGGCCAAGATCGTGAACGTGGCCACCAACGCCGGTGCCCTGCTGTTCTTCGTGCCGCACGGCGCCGTGCTGTGGGGGCTCGGGCTGCTGCTGGGCATGGCGAACATGGCCGGCGGCTATCTCGGTGCCCGGACCGCGGTCCGGCAGGGGAGCAGGTTCATCCGGATAGTGTTCCTGGTGGTGGTGGGCGCGCTGATCATCAAGCTCGGCTCCGACGTCTGGCAGGACAACCTGTCCTAAGCCGCCTGATCCCGCAACACCCGCATGGGACTCCCGGTCCGCTGGTGGCGGGCGTAGCATGCAGCTATGTCGGCAAGTGAGGAACGCTACCGGGATGCCCTCGAGGCCGCGGCCGGGCACGCACGCCGGTGGCTCGAGAGCCAGGGAACACGCCGGATCGGGCCGCAGGCCACGGCGGCCGGGCTCGCGGCCGACTTCGGCGGCCCGCTGCCCCAAACGGGGATGCCGGCCGCGGAGGTGGTGGACTATCTCGCGGCCAAGGCCGAACCCGGGCTGATGGCCATGCCGTCCGGGCGGTTCTTCGGCTGGGTCATCGGCGGCACACTGCCGGCCGCCCTGGCGGCGGACTGGCTGCTCAGCGCCTGGGACCAAAATACGGGGCTGCGCTTCGCCACGCCCGCCACCGCCGCGATCGAGGAAGCCGCCGGCAAATGGATCCTTGAACTGCTGGGTCTTCCCAAGGAGTCCGACGTCGGCTTTGCCACCGGCGCCACCATGGCCAACTTCACCGGACTCGCCGCCGCCCGCTGGCGGCTCATGGCCGATGCCGGCTGGGACCTCGACGGCGACGGCCTCGCCGGCGCGCCCCGGATCCGCTGCTTCGTGGGCCAGGAGCGCCACGAAACCATAGACCTCGGCCTGCGCTATCTGGGCCTCGGGCATCCCACCGTGGTGCCCTCCGACCGCCAGGGGCGCATCATCCCGGCCGAGCTGGACTGCGCCCTGGACCTCGCGCTCAGCACGGGGGAGGGCGGCCGCCCCGCCCCGGCCCTCGTGTGCCTGCAGGCCGGCAACCTGCATTCGGGTGCCTTCGACCCCTTCGCCGAGGCCATCGCCGTCGCGAAGGCGCACGGCGCCTGGGTGCACGTGGACGGGGCGTTCGGGCTCTGGGCGGCCGCGGTGCCCGAACTGTCCGCCCTGACCGCCGGACTCGGCCTGGCCGATTCGTGGGGAACGGATGCGCACAAGACCCTCAATGTCCCCTACGACTGCGGGATCGTGATCGTGCGCGACGCCCAGGCGCTGCGCTCGGCGATGGGGCTGCACGCCAGCTACCTGATCCAGGCCGCGGACGGGGCCGGGGACCCGTCCGAGCGAGTGCCCGAACTCTCCCGCCGGGCACGCGGCGTGCCGGTGTGGGCGGCGCTGAAATCCCTGGGCCGCGACGGCGTCGCCGGCCAGGTCCGCACGCTCGTGCACCGGGCCGCGCAGCTGGCCGAACAGCTCGCGGCGCTGGACGGCGTCGAGGTGCTCAACGACGTCGACTACACCCAGGTGTCCCTGGCGTTCGGCGACGACGCCGTGACCCGCGCCGTGACGGGGACGATCATGGGCGACGGCCGGGTCTGGATGTCCGGGTCACGCTGGCAGGACCGCGACATCCTGCGGATCTCGGTGAGCAACTGGAGCACGGACGACGCCGATGTCAGCGTCGCCGTCGACGCCGTCCGCGACGCCCTGGCGGCCGTGCGGGGCTGACTGCGGGGGTTGTCCGGTTACGCGTGTGCGGAGATGCGGACCGCGGTCACCTTGTATTCAGGGCACCCCGTTACCTCGTCCTCCACGGCAGAGGTGAGGCTGTTGACTGTTGCGCCGGGGAAGTGGAAGCCCGCGAACACCTGACCGGGTTCCACATCGTCCGTGATCCTGAGCCTCAGGACCGCCATGCCATGCCGGCTGTCCAGCCGGACAGTATCGCCGTCTTTCAGTCCCAGCGCCGCCGCGTCCCCGGGCTCGACGTCGATCGTTTCGTCGGTGAGCAGGACCAGGTTGTCGGTCCGGCGGGTCATGCTGCCGGAGTTGTAGTGCTCCGCCCGGCGCCCGGTGACGAGCAGGTACGGATACGCCGCGTCGCACTGCTCGCCCGGCGGCAGGTATGGACGCGCGGCCAGGTGTGCCAGGCCGTCCGGGGTGGCGAACCGGTCCTGATAGAGCCGTGGTGTTCCGGGGGAAGCGGCGGACCCGCACGGCCACTGCAGCGGGCCGTCCCGGTCCAGGCGTGCGTGGGATATTCCGCCGAACAGCGGCGCCAGGCTGGCGCACTCCGCCATGGCCTCCTCCGGTGTGGGGCATCCAAGGTCCGCCCCCATGCCGGCCGCGACGGCGTGCAGCACCGCGAAGTCCGTGCGGACGCCGGCCGGGGGCGCCACGGCGGCCCTGACCCGCTGGAAGCGCCGGTCGAAGTTGACGAACGTGCCGTCCTTCTCGAGCCAGGCGGCCACGGGAAAGACGACGTCCGCTGCGGCGGCCGTGGGGGAGAGGAACAGATCGTTGCAGATCACCAGCGGGCAGGCTTCCAGGGCCGCCCGCACCGAAGCGCTGTCAGGATCGGTGGCGAGCACGTCCTCCCCGATCACCCACAGCGCCTGCAACGCCCCGTCCCGGGCGGCTGCGAACATCTGCGGGATCCGAAGCCCTGGCCGCGGCGGCACATCGGCCCGCCAGGCCTCGGCGCAGCGGGTCCGCGCTGCCGGGTCCATGACCTTCTGGTAGCCGGGCAGCAGGTCGGGCAGAGCGCCCATGTCAGACGCACCCTGGACGTTATTTTGCCCGCGCAGCGGGTTCACCCCGCCGCCGTCACCCGGCCCCACGGCGCCGCGCAGGAGTGCCAGGTTGGACAGGGTCCGGACACCGTCCGTGCCGTGCCGGTGTTCGGTCACGCCGAGTCCGTAGAAGATTGCCGGGACCAGTGCCTGCCCGTACATCACGGCGGCGCGCACGAGGTCGCGCGCCGGGACACCGGAGATTTCGGCCACGCGTTCCGGCGGGTAGTCCTCGAGCAACCCGAGCAGCTCGTCGTAGCCGCTGGTGTGGGTTTCAAGGAAGGCGGTGTCCACGAGCCCCTCGCGGACCAGGAGGTGGGCCAGGCCGTTGAACACGGCCACGTTGGTTCCCGGCCGGGGCCGGAGGTGGACGTCGGCGTGCCGGGCCAAGAAGGTGCGCCGGGGATCCACCACCACCAGGCGGGCGCCGTCCATGACCCGCTGGAAGATCCGTGAGCCGACGACGGGGTGCGCCGCCGTCGGATTCGCGCCAACCAGGAGGATCACGTCGCACCGGTCGAGGTCATCGAATGCATTCGTGCCGCCGCCCAGGCCAAACGTGGCGGCCAGGCCGGCCGCGGAGGGGGCGTGGCAGAGCCGGGCGCAGTTGTCCACGTTGTTTGTCCCCATGACTGCCCGGGCGAATTTCTGGGCCAGATAGTTCTCCTCGTTGGTGGCCCGGGCCGAGGAAATGACGGCGAATCCGCCCGGGTCCGCGTCCCGGATCCCGGCAAGCCTGGCGGCAACGTAAGCCGTGGCGGCCTCCCACGACGCGGGCGCCAGGGTTCCGTTCCTGCGGATCAGCGGGGTTGTCAGACGGTCTGCTGAACCCAGGAACCCGTGGGCGAACCGTCCCTTGACACACGCGTGGCCGCGATTCACTGAGCCCTCACCGGCGGGCCGGACGGTCATGATCACGTTGTCACGGGTGGAGACCTCCAGGCTGCAGCCGACGCCACAGTACCCGCAGGTGGTCAGGGTCTGCCGTTCGATCGGCAGCATGTTGAGCAGCCCGGGCTCGGACAGGGCGCCGGTGGGACACGTATCCACGCACGCCCCGCACGAGACACAGTCGGACTCCGCCCAGGGACCACCGGTGCCCGGCGCCACCACCGTGCCGGCTCCGCGGCCCGTGAGGGTCAGGGCGAACGTGCCCTGGATCTCCGCGCAGGCGCGGACACACCGCCCGCAGGCAATACAGAGATCGCGGTCAAGCTTGACGTACGGGTGAGAGTGGTCAAGTCCGCGCTCCGGCGGCGTGACGGCACCAGACGGGGCTGTCACCCCGTAGTCGGCGCATTGCCGGACCAGTTCGCTGCGGTCGGCCGGGACATCCAGCGCCCGCGTCGGCAGCCCCGCGACGATGGCCCGCAGGGCATCCCGCCGCAACGCCCGGGACGCTTCGACGGCGACGCGCAAGCCGTCCTCCGCCGGGGTGCTGCAGGCGGCGGCCGGGCCCCGGCCGGTGACGTCGACCAGGCACGTACGGCACGAGGCCACGGTGGTGAGCCGGTCATCGTGGCACAACGTCGGGAGGGCCAGGCCGGCCGCCCGCACAGCATCGAGCAGCGTGGCTCCGGCCGCGACCTCGACCAGTCGGCCGTCGACAACGAGTCTCACGACGGCCATCCGTCCAGGCCGTAGACGCGGGCGAGGCTTAGCACCGCGGCCGGCACCCGGCGGCCGAAAGCGCACAGGCTGCCCGCCGCCATCGTGCGCAGCACCTCGCCGCGTTCCCGGCGGATATCCGGCCCGTCAGGCCGCTCCGACAGGGCCCGGCCGCGCCATGTCCCCACCCGGCAGGGCGAGCATTGCCCGCAGCTCTCCGCCGCCGCAAAGTCCCACAGGTTCCGCAGCACCTGCTCGCCCGAAAGCCTGTCATCGAAGGCGACGATCCCTGCGTGGCCGAGGGCCGCTCCCCGGCTGGTGAGGGCGGCATCGCTCAGGGGCACGTCCAGGTCGGCGGGGCCGAGGAAGCCACCCAGGGGGCCGCCGATTTGCAGGGCACGCAACGCTGCCCCGTCCCGAAGCCCGCCGCCGAGATCTTCCACGATCCGCCGGACCGGCGTGCCGATCTCCACCTCGTAGGCGCCGGGCCTGAGGAAACGTTCGGACAGGCAGGCGATTACAGTGCCGGCCTCGTCCGCGGTCCCCATCGCCGCGTATGCGGCTCCGCCGTGCTGCACTATCCACGGCACCGCACTGAGTGTTTCCACGTTGTTGACCACCGTGGGCCGGCCGTGGAGCCCCCGCGCGGTGGGAAACGGCGGACGGGGCCGCACAACGCCGCGCAGGCCTTCGAGCCCGTTCAACAGGGCCGTTTCCTCGCCGGAGACATAGGAGCCCGCGCCAACAGCTACGTGGATCTCCAGGCTGAATCCGCTGCCTCCCGCGGCCGGGCCGAGGTGCCCGGCAGCGCGTGCCTCGAGCAGCGCTTCCTGCAGGCGGGCGACGGCTTGGGGATACTCTGAGCGGACAAACACGACGCCGGTTTCCGCGCGGACAGCGAAGCAGGCCAAGGCGAGGCCTTCGAGCACACGGTGCGGGTCCTGCTCCATGAGCAAGCGGTCCGCAAAGGAACCTGGGTCGCCCTCATCACCGTTGGCCACCACCACCCGCGGTGCAGGGTGGTCCAGTGCGGCCCGCCATTTGGCGGCGACGCGGAAGCCGGCTCCGCCCCGCCCCTTCAGTCGGGCGGATTCGACCTGGCTGAGGACATCGTCAGGTGTTCCTGCGGCGACGACGCCGGGCCAGGCCGACCATGGCGTAGAGGCTTCCAGCAGTCCGGCGGTCACCACGGGGAACGCACTGTCGGAGGACACCGGGATGGGCGGAGCCTTCCGCGGTGACGACCCCTGCAATTGGGCCGCCAGGTCGGCCCCTGCACACGCGTCCTCGCCGTCGAGGGCTGCCGGTCCGCCGAAGCAGTAGCCCAGGCAGCGCACTTCCTGGAGCGATACAGCGCCGTCCGCGCTTCGGCTCCCCGCCTCCACGCCCAGCGCCGCCTCCACTTCCGCCATGTGCCTGCCGCCGGACGCCGCGAAGCAGGCGGCTGCACCGCAGGCCCGGATGTGCCGGGTCCCGCGCGGCGCGGAGAAGTCGGCGAAAAACGATGCCGGTCCCTCGGCCGCTGCGGCGGGCAAGCCGATCGCACGGGCGACCTCGGCCGGGGAGGTAACCGAGCCGCGGAGCAGATTCTTGAGGTCCACGATGGGCCGCTCGAAGCGGGCGGCATACCGGAGGAAAGGATCGTCATTGTCCCGACCCTCGTGCCCAGCAGGTTCGGCGGCTGAGCGCCCGCCACGGGGTTCGTGCATGTGTCCAGCCTTCTCCCCGGCACCCCCGGTCGGGGAAGAGCCAAAAGTCCCCGGATCGCCAAGTGCTGACGGAGCCGGCTGCGGCTAGCGCTGGTCCGCCGCCCAGTGGGCCATGTCCTGGCCCGGATCGGGCAGCTCCTGCGGGGCTGGCAGGCCGGGAAGCGTCCGGCCCGCCAGCGTGCTCGCCACCCACAGCGATCGGGCCAGATCACCGTCATGGTGGCGCTGCGAGGCATACCAGAGGGCGTTCTCCACCTCGCGCGCCAGGCTCCACTGCCGGGCGGCCTCGGCGTCGAGACCGGCTGCGGCACTGAAATCCCCGCACCGCGCGAGCAGGGCCCGCCCGGGATCCTGCTGCGGCAGTTCCCGGAGCCTGTTCCACAGCACCGGGGCCACCGCGAACTCCGCCTCCCCGATCATGGGCTGGGGATCAATCGCAGCGTACTCCAGCGGCGCCGGTGTTTCCTCCCGGGTTCCCGGGTCCGGCACGCCGGGACGGGCCAGGACGTTCAAGTAGTGCAGGTCCGCGTGGACCAGGACGTCCTTGCCGGACCGCCGGCCCACGGCGCCGCGGGTCTGGCAGACCTCCAGCGCCGCCTCGAGCAACCATCGCGGGAACGGCCGCCCCAGTTGCTCCCACGCCTCAGGGAATTCATCGCTCCACCGCTCGGCCCGTGCCGCCACGTGGTCGATTTCCCGCCACTCCGGCCGGCCGTCCGGGACCACGCTGAGCTGGCGGACCACGCCGCTCCACACCGTCACCGCCGTGTCCAGCGGGACATCCAGGAGGGAACGGCAGGCGTCCAGGCGCTCCAGGAGCAGGGCGCAGGAACCGGCGTCGGCGGCCAGCAGCCTGACGGCGCCTTGGCCTCCCCACAGGGCAAGGGCGTGGTGTTCGCGGGTCGCCTCCTCGTGCGGAAACGCCAGCTTCAGCACCGCTGCGTCGCCCTTGCCGGGGGACCCGTCCCCGTGCCGGCGCCGCACGGGGATGACGACGCCGCCGTGACCGCTCCAGGGAAGGGCGCCCGGTTCCAGGTCCGGCTCCAGGTCCCACTGATCGAGAAACTGTCCGATCAGGCCAGGAAGTGACGCCAGCCAGGCGCGTCCCGCAGGGGTACGGGCGAAGCGGCGGGAGAGATCGTGCGGGATGGGGACGTCTGGGATCGGGCTCACGGGACCTATCGTAGGTCCCCGAACGGATGCCGCCGCGTTGGCGGGCTCCTGGTTGGTAGCGGGAGCCTTTAGACGATGCCGCTCGCGCCGAGCGCGCTGCCGATCGCGAACGTGGCCACCAGCGCCGCGGCGCCGCCAATCACCACGCGGATGGCTGCCTTGAGCTTTGAGCCGCCGCCAATCCACGCGCCCACGGCCCCGGTGGCCGCCAACGCCACGAGCACGGCCACGAACGTCAGGGGGATCCTGATGTTTTCCGGCGGCAGCAGGATGGCCAGCATGGGCAGGATCGCGCCGATGAGGAACGCGAGGGCGGAGGCGAACGCCGCGTGCCATGGACTCACGATGTCGGTCTCGTCAATGTTGAGTTCGGCAGAGAGGTGGGCGCCGAGGGCATCGTGGGCCGTCAGTTCCTTGGCAACCGTCCGTGCCGTCGCGGGGCTGAGGCCCTTGCCCTGGTAGATCGCCGCGAGTTCCTCGAGCTCTTCCTCCGGCTGTTCCTGCAGTTCGCGGCGTTCCTTCTCGATCAAGGCATGCTGGCTGTCCTTCTGGCTGCTGACGGAGACATATTCACCGAGCGACATCGAAATCGCGCCGCCCACCACCCCCGCGGCGCCCGCAAGCAGGATTGCCCCGGTGTCGGTGGTGGCGCCCGCGACGCCGACGACGATCGCGGCGACGGAGACGATGCCGTCGTTGGCCCCCAGGACGCCCGCGCGGAGCCAGTTGAGGCGGTGCGCGAGGTCGTTGTGGTGGGGCTCGTTCTCATGAAGGGTTGCGGGGCCGGTCGTGTCCATGCCTACAGCAAACCACCCGGGCCGGGGCCTCGCCAGTATTCCAAGGCTTACCAAAATTAGCCGAGGCTTTCTCGGGCGTTCAGCCTGCGGGCTGCGACGGCGTTTCGGCTGCCGGCTGCGTTGGCATCGACGCACTTTCCAGGCCCGGCAGGGCGCCGGGATCCGCACCCCACCGCACCGCCCGCTTCGCGGACCCGAACAGGGCTGCAATGGCCCACTGCCGGGTCCCGCCCTCGCTCAGCGCCACGAGGTCGCCATAGACCGGCAGCGCGGCGGCTTCGAGGTCGGCGAGGCCGTCGGCGGGGGAGGCCAGGAAGGACGGGCCCAGCGCGTAGCCCGCTTCGCGTGGCGGCACCGCGGAACAGTGCAGCCGGCTAAGGGATTCCGCGCCGTCGAGGAGTGCGTCGTGGCGGGCGAGTTCCTCGGCCGCGGATTTCGCCGCGTCGCCGCCCAGCCGGGTCAGCGCCACCTGATAGCCGTAGATGGTCTGCGCTTCGGTCCGGACAGTCGCCGCCAGGGCACCGCTGAGGCTGGCCGCGGCCGCAGACGGCTCTGCTGCGGACTTCCCAGCGGCTGGCACCGCCGGGGACGCGGACGGCGACGGGCAGGTGCCGGACAGCTGTGGCGGGGTCACGTCGGCCGCCGGGGCCTCCGTTCCGGTTTCGGCGGCGAGGGCGGACGCCTGCAGCAGCTGCGCGGTGCCGACGGCGGCCAGCAGCCGTGCCATGCCGCCGTCGGCCTTGGCAGCGTCCGCGAGGCGCTGGCGGCCACTGTCCGCCAGAGCCAACACCAGCCCGGCGGCGGTCGCCGGCCGGGGTGCGGCGGGGGAGGTTGCCGGGGACGTTGCAGGGGACGTTGCCCGGCCGGAGGCGGAAGCTGCGCTGGCCGCGTCTGCAGGACTTTCGCCCAGCGCCAGCAGCGCTTGCGCCTGAAGTGTCAGCAAGGTCACAGTCCGCTCGACGGCGGGATTCCCGGCAGCGGCGGAACGGTCATCCGCGCTCTCCGCCGAGTTGTCTTTGGAGCCGTTCCGGGGCGCGGTGCCAAGCTGGCTGCCGGCGTCCAGCAGCTGCCGGGTTTCGGCCAATGCGGCGGCGCGCGCCTGTTCGGAAAAGGGCGGCTCCGCAGGTTCCGGCGGCCTGGCCGGCGTCAGGACCACCCCCAGGCTCGCCACCACCAGGGCGAGGCACGCCATAAGCACGTAGCGGGGGAGCGACCGGGGAAAGTGATCCTGCCATTGCTTTTCCCTGGTGTCGTCTTTCACAACAGACCATGTTGTCATGCCGGCCCGGAACTGCGTGCACCACGCCGCCCGGAAAATCGCTAGGCTAGTACACACAACATCATCTAGCGGGAGGCGGCCGGCATCATGACCAACGCAGAAGCCACGACTTCAACAGACCGGACCGGGACGGGTAAGGCTGAAGCCGCAACCGTTCAAAATGTCGAGGCCGAGCGCCTTCACGCACTCCTGGAACCCGCAGTGCTGGCGAACCGGCTGTACCTGGAGGACGTATCCATCCATGTCGCCGGCGCCAACCGGGTGGTCCACGTAGTGGTGGACCTGCCGCAGGAGGAGACCGGGGGCGTCGGGCTCGACGTCATCGCCGAGATCTCCAAGACCCTCTCGGACACCCTGGACAACGATCCCAGCATGGACGCGCGCCCTTATGAGCTCGAAGTCTCATCACCCGGCGTCGGCCGTCCACTGACCGAGGAGCGGCACTGGCACCGCGCCCGCGGGCGGATGGTCAACGTGAACGTGATCCAGGGCGACAACGTCACCGGAAGGGTGCAGTCCGTGGACGACGGGGGAGTCACCATCGTCCCGGAAATTGCCGTCAAGAAGGGCATGAAGCCCAAACAGGGTGAGCCCGTCAAGCTTCCTTTCGACAGGATCCGCAGCGGAAAAGTCGAGATAGAGTTCAGCCACCTCGAAGAGGCCGGCCTGGAAAAAGCAAACAATGGACCTTCTGAGGAGGCCTGATGGATATTGACATGAGCGCACTGAGACTTCTGGAGCGTGAGCGTGAAATCCCGCTGGATCTCCTGATTCCCACAATCGAGCAGGCATTGCTGGTGGCCTACCACAAGACCCCCGGCGCCTTCGAAAAGGCCCGGGCCGAGCTCGACCGCAAGAGCGGCCACGTGACAATCTGGGCCACCGAGATCGACGACGACGGCGCCCCGATCGGCGAGTTCGAGGACACCCCCGCGGGCTTCGGACGCATCGCGGCGAGCACCGCACGGCAGATCATCCTGCAGCGCCTCCGGGACGCTGAGGACGACAACGTCCTGGGCCAGTTCAAGGGCCGTGAAGGCGAGCTCGTCGCCGGCACCATCCAGCAGGGCAACAACCCGCACATGATCCAGGTGAACCTGGGCACGGTGGAGGCACTGCTGCCGCCGCCCGAGCAGGTTCCCGGCGAGAAGTACATCCACGGCAACCGGCTGCGCGCCTTCGTGATCGACGTCCACCGCGGCACCAAGGGCCCGTCCATCACGCTGTCCCGCTCCCACCCCGGGCTCGTCCGGAAGCTCTTCGAACTCGAAGTTCCCGAAATCGCGGACCGTTCGGTCGAAATCGTGGCGCTTGCCCGCGAAGCCGGCCACCGCACCAAGATCGCCGTGAAGGCAAACACCCCCGGCGTGAACGCCAAGGGTGCCTGCATCGGTGAAATGGGTTCGCGCGTCCGGGCGGTCATGACCGAACTGAACGACGAAAAGATCGACATCGTTGACTACAACGACGATCCGGCAACCTTCATCGCCAGCGCCCTCTCGCCGTCGCGCGTGAATTCGGTCACGATCACCGACGAGGCGACGCGTTCGGCACGGGTGGTCGTTCCCGACTACCAGCTCTCCCTCGCCATCGGCAAAGAGGGCCAGAATGCCCGTCTCGCCGCCAAACTCACCGGGTGGCGAATCGACATCGTCTCCGACGCCGCCGTCAACACCGGCAAATAGCGCGGAGCGCCCGCGCACAGACAAGCTGCGGGCCGCCGTCGCGGCCCGCAGCTTGTATGCGCTCTCACGGGTTAGCCGTGATTTCCAAGCTGACCGGCACGCCTGGGTTCGGGACCCGGGCTCCGGAGGGGCTAGAATAGACATGACCGCGCCTAACGGCCGGTATCCGTGTGTCTTTGGCGCGTCTGGGTTTTTCCCGGATTCCAGGGACGCGGTGATTCACCAAGCAGTTGTACTGGCAGGAAGATACTCGAACGTGGCACATGTGCAACACCTCGGGAATCAGCCGCAGCGCACCTGCATCGGATGCCGACAAAAAGGGTCGCGGTCGGAGTTACTCCGGCTCGTCGCCGGCGCCGGTGGTTCGTCCGCCGTCGTGGTCGATGAACGACGCCGGATGGCTGGCCGGGGAGCATGGCTGCACCCCAGCGAAAAGTGCCTGGCACTGGCGGTCAAACGCCGAGCGTTCGGCCGCGCCCTCAACGGCGCAGCCGGTACAGCCGACGTTGAACGCCGGATCACTGCCGGCACGGAAGCCGTGGGCACCCCGGTGGCCACAGCAACAACCGTCCAACCTGAAAGCGGGTCAGAAAACTGATGGAAACCCGATGAGTTCCCAGCGATGAGTGCGCAACGATGACAACTTTGTTGCGCTCTGCAATGGGCCTTTCAGCTGCATTCGCGGCGGAGGCCCGCAGTAAGAAGTAGACGGTTCGTGCCTGGCTCGGTGCGGACCGAGACAGGAGAAATGTGGCCAAGGTCCGCGTACATGAGCTTGCTAAAGAGCTCGGTATTACTTCCAAAGATGCAGTAACCAAACTGCAGGAACTGGGCGAATTCGTTCGCTCCGCCTCGTCAACAATCGAGGCTCCCGTTGTGCGGAAACTGCGCAACGCTTTCCCCGACGCCCCCGCAGCTTCGAAGTCCGAAGCTCCGGCGTCCGCCCCCCAGGCATCTGCCAGCCCGGCAGCGACCCGTCCGGCGCCTGCGCCTGGCCCCGCTGCGCCCAAGGCTGCAGAACCCAAGGCTGAAGCTCCGGCTCCGGCCGCTGCGGCACCTGCCGCCGCGCCCGCCGCACCGGCAGCCCCCGCCGCCCAGGCTCCGGCAGCCCCCGCTGCCCAGGCCCCCGCCGCACCCTCGACGGGCGTCAAGCCCGGCGCGCGTCCGGCTCCCAAGGCTGAAACCCCGGCTGCTCCGGCACGCCAGGGCGGTTCTGCACCGCGTCCGGGCGGTCCCCGTCCCGGCAACAACCCGTTCGCCACGTCCCAGGGCATGCCCCGCGGCCGCGGCGGCGACAACGAACGTCCCTCGCGTCCGGGCAACAACCCGTTCGCTCCTTCCCAGGGCATGCCCCGTCCGGGCGGAAGCCGCACCGAGGGTGAACGCCCCGGTGGTCCGCGCCCCGCAGCAGGCGCAGGCGGCCCCCGTCCGGGTGGTCCCCGTCCGGCAGCAGGCGCAGGCGGCCCCCGCCCCGGCGCCCCGCGTCCGGCCGGCGCTCCCGGCGCTGGCCGTCCGGCAGGAGCCGGCGGCAACCGTCCGACTCCGGGCATGATGCCTAACCGCACCGAACGTCCCGCACCCGCTGGTGCCGGCCGTCCCGGCGGCGGCGGCCGTGGTCCGGGCCGTCCGGGTGGCGCTCCGGGTACCGGTGCTCCCGGTGCCGGTGGCGGCGCTCCGGCCGGTGGTGGCTTTGGTAAGGGCGGTCGCGGTCGCGGCGGCACCCAGGGCGCCTTCGGTAAGGGCGGCGCAGGCCGTGGCAAGCAGCGCAAGTCGAAGCGTGCCAAGCGTCAGGAACTGGAGCAGATGAGTGCTCCGTCGCTGGGTGGCGTGAGCGTACCCCGCGGCGACGGCAACACCGTAGTCCGGCTTCGCCGTGGCTCGTCCATCACGGACTTCGCCGACAAGATCGAGGCAAACCCGGCAGCACTGGTGACGGTTCTCTTCCACCTCGGCGAAATGGCCACGGCCACGCAGTCGCTGGATGAAGAGACCTTCGCCCTGCTCGGCGAGGAGCTTGGCTACAAGCTTCAGGTTGTGTCCCCGGAGGACGAGGAGCGCGAGCTGCTCTCCACCTTCGACATCGACTTCGACGCCGAACTGGAAGCCGAAGGCGATGAAGACCTCGAGGCACGTCCTCCGGTTGTCACCGTCATGGGTCACGTTGACCACGGTAAGACCCGGCTGCTCGATGCCATCCGCAAGTCCGACGTTATGGCGGGCGAGCACGGCGGCATCACGCAGCACATCGGTGCCTACCAGGTCACCCACGCCCATGAAGGCATCGATCGGAAGATCACCTTCATCGATACTCCGGGCCACGAGGCGTTCACCGCCATGCGTGCCCGTGGTGCGAAGGTCACCGATATCGCCATCCTGGTGGTCGCAGCGGACGACGGCGTCATGCCGCAGACCGTTGAAGCCCTCAACCACGCCCAGGCGGCCAACGTGCCGATCGTCGTGGCCGTGAACAAGATCGACAAGGAAGGCGCCAACCCGGACAAGGTCCGTGGCCAGCTGACCGAGTACGGCCTGGTTCCGGAAGAATACGGTGGCGACACCATGTTCGTGGAGGTCTCTGCCCGCCAGAACCTGAACATCGACGAGCTCCTCGGCGCCGTTCTGCTCACCGCAGACGCTGCCCTGGACATGCGCGCCAACCCGAACAAGGACGCCCGCGGCATCGCGATTGAAGCCAACCTGGATAAGGGCCGCGGTTCCGTGGCCACCGTCCTGGTTCAGTCCGGTACCCTGCACGTCGGCGACACCATCGTGGCAGGCACGGCCCACGGCCGCGTCCGTGCGATGTTCGACGACGACGGCAGCGCCCTGACCGAGGCCGGCCCGTCCCGCCCCGTGCAGGTCCTGGGTCTGTCCAACGTCCCGCGCGCCGGTGACACCTTCTTCGTGACCGCTGACGAGCGCACCGCCCGCCAGATCGCCGAGAAGCGTGAAGCCGCCGACCGCAACGCCGCCCTGGCCAAGCGCCGTAAGCGCATCAGCCTGGAAGACTTCGACCAGGCCGTCGCCGATGGCAAGATCGACACCCTCAACCTCATCCTCAAGGGTGACGTGTCCGGTGCCGTGGAAGCCCTCGAGGACGCGCTGCTCAAGATCGACGTCGGCGAGGGTGTCCAGCTCCGCGTCATCCACCGCGGTGTCGGTGCGATCACGCAGAACGACGTCAACCTGGCAACGGTCGACAGCGCCGTCATCATCGGCTTCAACGTCAAGCCCGCCGAGCGTGTTGCCGAACTGGCAGACCGCGAAGGCGTGGACATGCGCTTCTACTCCGTCATCTACGCAGCAATCGATGACATTGAGGCAGCCCTCAAGGGCATGCTCAAGCCGGAGTACGAAGAGGTCCAGCTTGGCACCGCCGAGGTCCGCGAAGTGTTCCGTTCCTCCAAGTTCGGCAACATTGCAGGCTCGATCGTCCGCTCCGGTGTCATCCGGCGCAACGCCAAGGCCCGCATCAGCCGCGACGGCAAGATCATCGGTGACAACCTCACCGTTGAGACGCTCAAGCGCTTCAAGGACGACGCCACCGAGGTCCGCACGGACTTCGAGTGTGGTATCGGTCTTGGCTCGTTCAACGACATCACCGAAGGCGACATCATCGAGACCTTCGAGATGCGCGAGAAGCCGCGCGTCTAAGTCGGAGCGTTCATAGGTGCGGGGCCGTTGGGTTTTTCCCGGCGGCCCCGCCCCTTCGCCGGACGGTTTCGATCTTCGATCGCAAACCGTCCGGCTCCGATAGGCCCGATGCCACTCCCAGGCCGCCGGAAAAAACCCAACGGGAGTCCGTCGTAGACTCGCCTTAGGGGCGTGGCATCAAAACCCAACAGTTGTGCGGCCACCGTTCCGGCGCCGTCGTACATCCAAATTTTTAGGAGTGGAAATGGCTGATCCCGCACGGGCTGCCAAGTTGGCGCAGCGGATTAAGGTTGTCGTTGCTGAGGCGCTGGGCCGGAGGGTGAAGGATCCCCGTCTGGAAGGCGTCACCGTGACCGACTCGCGGGTGACCAACGACCTGCAGCACGCGACTGTCTACTACACCGTGTTCGGTGACGAAGTGGCCCAGGCCGATGCCGCCAAGGGGCTGGAGAAGGCCAAGGGCGTGCTGCGGCAGGAAGTCGGCCGGAACATCACTGTTCGCCTGACTCCGACGCTCGAGTTCGTGGCCGACCAGATCCCCGTCAATGCCTCGAACCTTGAGGAACTGCTCCGCGCGGCGAAGAAGCGCGACGCCGAGGTGGCCGCGCTTGCCGAAAGTGCAAAGCACGCCGGCGACGCCGATCCTTACAAGAGCGACACGCCGCAGGACGTGGAGCTCGACGAGGACGACTTTGACGAAGAGGACCTGGACCTCATCGACAACGACGCCATCGATGAGGACCGCAACAAGTAAGAATTCTGTCCACAGCAGGGGCCGGAACCGGTAACGGATCCGGCCCCTGCTGTTTTCGTTGGCGTTCCGGTTGCCTGTTCCGGCGGAGGACGCGGTGGCTGCCGTGACGAGGGGCGGCGGCGGGCCGGGGGACCTTCGACCCTATGCCCTTTCTTGGGCGGAGAGTCCCATGGAACCATGACTGCAGGTATGCGGGGAGGCGCCGGAGCGCCGTGGATTCCAGCCTGATCAAGTGCCCGCACTGCGGGAAGACCAACCGGATTCCTGCGGCCGCGGCCGGGCATCCGCGTTGCGGCAGCTGCCGCCGGGACCTGCCGTGGATCGTGGCGGCGGGAGATGCCGATTTCCCGGTGGTTGCGGAGCAGTCGTCCGTTCCGGTGCTCGTCGACTTTTGGGCGGCGTGGTGCGGCCCGTGCCGAATGGTCAGCCCGGTGCTGGACAAGCTGGCGCAGGAAAGGGCGGGGACGTTCAAGCTCGTGAAGGTTGACGTCGACACGTCCCCGGGGCTGTCCCGACGGTTCGATATTCAAGCCATTCCAACGTTGCTGCTCATCAAGAACGGCGCGGTGGTGGCGCGCCAGGCCGGGGCGCCGCCGGCCGCGGCCCTTCGCAGCTGGCTGGATGCTGCGCTGTCCGCAAGCCCGAGGTGAGCACCCGGTGCCGGTCATCCCGGCGGCATCAACCCGACTGAACAGTACGCTGAAATGGAGGACGTAATGACCGAGATCCTGCGCTATGAAGTCGGGTCGGGGACGGTGCTGGTGGAGGTCGAGGACAACAGCTTCGGGGTGGAGCGGCCCTCCCGCAACGAGCAGGGAATCCTCGACGCCGGGCGACGCCTCGAGGACGCGCTCTCGGCGGTCCGGCCGGCGGCCAACGCCGCCGCGGAGGTGATGAAGGAACTAGGTCCAGAGCACCTGGAGCTTCAGTTCGGCGTGAAGCTGGCGGGAGAGGCCGGCGCCATCATCGCCAGGAACTCCGCCGAAGGCCACTTCATCATCCGGATGTCCTTCACCAAGGCTTCCATGCCGGCCGAGGCGCCAGAGGAAGAAATCATGCTCTGAATTCGCCTGGACCTCTGTCCGTCGCCGCCGCTAGATGCCGTCTCGAACGGTCTATCACGCGGCGATTGGGGGCGCTGCACGTCAGCCGGCCTAGCGGCGTTTTGAGCGCCCTCGGGCTCCCAGGCCGCCGCCCAGCACGGGGGATCCCATGCCCAGCAGGTAGCCGAAGTCGTACCAGTTCCCCGCACGGGCGGAGTTATAGAACGGGAATTCACTCCAGAACCCGAATACATGGGCGATCAGGACGATCCATGCCGTCAGCCCATTCCAGAAACCCCACAGCAGGTCTTGCCACCACACGATGTACTCCCTCGGCTGGAAATCCACGGCGCCCTGACGGGCCAGGGCGGCCCGACGCCAGGTTGGCGGGCCAGCCCGGAAGCGCCGTGAGCTCAGGCTAGGGCGCCAGCGGGTCCGGCGATAGGGCCGGTGGACCTGTCGCTGCCCGCTGCCGGCTTACGTGCGGGGATGCGCCCGAGGCCTTCCACCAGATCGGCCTGGCTGCCGCAGAGCGCGATCCGGATCCAGCCCTCGCCGATGGAGCCGAACGCCGTGCCGGGGGCGAAGGCCACTCCGGAGTCCGCCAGGAAGCGGCGCGTCCATGACCGGACATCCCCGCCGCTGGCATGCGAGACGTCCGCCCACAAATAGAACGCGCCTTGGGCCGCGAGGTAGGGGATGCCGTGGGCGCGCAGCACCGCCGAGGCCGCGTCGCGGTTGGCCCGGTAATGGGCATGGGCGTGGCTGACGTAGTCCTGCGGGCCGGTCAGCGCTGCCAGCGCGGCGTACTGCGACGGCGAGGCCACGCAGGACACGATCGACTCCATGACGTTGTTCATCTTCTGTTCCAGCCCCGGCGGGCAGATCAGGGCACCGATCCGCAGTCCCGTGAGCCCGTAGGTTTTGGAGAGCGTGAGCGAGGTGAAAACGCGTGCTTCGCCCGGGACATCGCTGTCGAAGCGGGCCGGGCTGACGTGCGGGACATCGTAGGTGAACGCCTCGTAGCATTCGTCGGAGATGACCCACAGATCGTGCCGTTTTGCCAGCTCGACGAGCCGGCGCGTCAGGTCCTCGCCCAGGACAGCGCCGAGCGGATTGGACGGAGAATTCAGGATCAGCACCTTGGTCCGGGGCGTGATGAGTGCCTCGATGTCCTCGATCCGCGGCTGGAAATCGTGCTCCGGGTACAGCGGGTAGCGGACCGGGACGGCGTGCAGCAGGCTGCTCGTCATCGCGAAGGTGGGGTAGCCGGGATTGGGGATGAGGATCTCGTCCCCGGGGGAGAGCAGCAGGCTCATGGCGAAGTGCAGGCCCTGCTGGGCGCCGTCGACCACGTAGACGCGCTCGGCGCCGACCGGCGTCGCATTGTGTTCACGGAAGCGGGCGGCGAAGGCCTCCCGCAGGGCGGGGATCCCGGCGTTAGGTGTGTAGTTGGTCTCGTCCCGGTCGAGGCACGCCATGCCGGCCTCGAGGACGTGGCGGGGGACTGCGAAGCCCGGCTCCCCGATACTCAGCACGATCGCACCGGGGGTTCCCCAGGCGGCTTCGGTGATCTCACGGATCTGGTTGATCGGGACGTCGCGGACATGTGCGGCAAGCTCGGGCATGTGTGCCATCCTAACGCCCGGCGTCCGCGGTGCCGGCGGGACGGTGGGCGTCGGGGCAGGGCTGGCCCGCATATACTGGGAGGCGTGCTTTCTGGACTGGTGATAGTAGACAAGCCGCAAGGTTGGACCAGCCACGATGTGGTTGGACGGATGCGGCGGATCGCCGGTACCCGAAAGGTCGGCCACGCCGGGACACTTGATCCGATGGCCACCGGCGTTCTGGTGGTGGGCATCAACAAGGCCACCCGTCTGCTGACCTACATCGTGGGCACGTCCAAGACCTATACGGCCACCATCAGGCTCGGTGAATCCACCGTGACGGACGACGCCGAAGGCGAGGTCACTGCCACCCGCAGCGCCGCCGGGGTCACCGAGGACGCCGTCCGCGCCGGCGTCGCGGCACTGACCGGGGAAATCGACCAGGTTCCCAGCAGCGTCAGCGCCATCAAGGTCAACGGGGAACGCGCCTATGCCCGGGTCCGGTCCGGTGAAGAGGTCAAGCTCGCAGCCCGGCCCGTGACGATCCACCGCTTTGAGATCCACGAGACCCGTCCCGTCCACGACGGGGAGGCCCTCGACGTGGACGTCACCGTGGAGTGCTCCTCCGGAACCTACATCCGTGCCCTGGCCCGCGACCTCGGTGATGCTCTCGGCGTCGGCGGCCACCTCACGGCACTGCGCAGGACCCAAGTGGGTCCGTACACCCTTGACCAGGCGCACACCCTCGAACAATTGGCCGAGAGGCTGGACGTCCTGGAGATCTCGGACGCGGCCCGGGCACTGATGCCGAACCGTGAACTGAGCGAGGCGGAGACCACCGAGATTTCCTTCGGCCGCAGAATCGCCGCTGGAGCCTCGGCCGGCACGCCGGAGGCGGCGACGGCGGACAAACCGGCAGCGGCGTTCGCGCCGGACGGTTCGCTCGTGGCCCTCCTGGCCGATGCGGGAAGCTACGCCAAACCTGTGCTGGTCTTCGCACCGGACAATGAAAAGCACGGCAACGACAAGCCGGGCAGCGACAAGCCAGCCGCAGAAAAGCAGCCCACAGAAAAGCTGGCCGGCCAGTAGTGGACGCGTATTTCTACATCATTCTGGTCGTTGGCCTCCTCTCCAGCGTCATCTGCGTCGTCGCAGGCATCCTGAAGAAGGCGCCCAACGACACGACGATACTGTCGGTGGCCGCCGTCGAACTTGCCCTCCTGGTCTATCTGGTGGGTTCGATTGTCCGGGTGGCCAGCGGCGAGCGGATCGCGGGGGAGTCTTGGGAGTTCTGGGGCTATCTGGCGACGGCGATGATCCTCCCGATCGGGGCCGTGTACTGGTCCATCCTGGAGCGGACCCGCTGGAGCAACTTTGTCCTGGCCGCCGTCGGCGTCACCGCCCTGGTGATGGCGGCCCGCATGAACCAGATCTGGTATTGAGATGGAAGAGGCAGAAAACGTGAGCGCAAACTCCCCGCACGACGGCATCCGGAACCCGGCGGGGCCGGATTCCCGGGCCACCGGGCCAGCGGATGCTGGATCCGCCGAAACTGCGCCGGCGGCGACCGATACCCGCAACACCGGGCCGGGACGGCTGCTGATTGCTGTCTATGCCATCTTCGCGATTTCGGCGACGGCCCGGGCCGGCTACCAGATTCTCACGAAGTTTTCCGAGGCACCGCTGGCGTACCTGCTGTCCGCGTTCGCCGCCGCCGTGTACGTCGTGGCCACCGTGTCCTTGGCGAAGCCGGGGCGCACCGCATTCAAGGTCTCCGTGGCGGCAGTCCTGGTGGAGCTTGTGGGCGTCCTGGTCGTGGGAGCACTCAGTGTGTTCGACTCGGTGAACTTCCCCCACGAGACGGTGTGGTCCCTGTTTGGCCGCGGCTACGGATTCATCCCGCTCCTGCTGCCGATCCTGGGACTCATCTGGCTGTACCGCCGCCGGCCCGCGCCCCGCTAGCCCTAGGGCGGGGTGGTCCGCGACGGGACGAAGGCGGATCGTCCCGTCCCGCGCCGGGACTTCACCTAACGATCAGCGGGGGTTGCCCCTTACTCCGGACTGGTCAGGCGCAAGGCCTCGGTGAGCCTGCTTCGCAGCCCGGGCCAAGCCGCGCCGAAACCCGGGTGCAGTTGCTTGCTGCCGACGGCGTCAATCCCCACCCACTGCAGTTCGAGGCTTTCCGGATCACTGATTGCGGCATCGAAGGGCTGCAGGGCTTCGGCGACGACGGTCGTGTACGTCCAGTAGCCGACGTCGAACACTGACGTAAACAGGACGCGGACGTTCTCCGGCGGCACGGCCGCTTCCTCCTGTGCTTCCCGCAGGGCGCCGTGGATGGCCTCTTCCCCTTGGTGCAAGGCGCCGCCGGGGAGCCCCCACGTGCCGCCTTGATCGCTCCATAGCGCGCGGTGCTGGAGCAGGACCCCCTTGGCGGGGTCGTGGACCAGGAGCCCGGCGGATCCGAACCGACCCCAGAACCGCCCCCGGTCGCCCTCAACCCAGGCATCGCCCGGATCGCGTGGGCCCAACGGGCGGCGCGGATCGCCCGGCAGCGGTGGTGCGAACGGTGATTCCCCGGCCTGGGGCGCGGCTGTGCTGTCCATCCCTACAGCTTGCCACGCACCGGTCCTTGGGAGGGCGGGCGGCGTACGCAGTGTTACGTGCACGACGTGCACTGAGGTGGTCCTCCACTGTGATGCGCGCGCGAGAGCAGAATCGCTTCCGCTATTCCTGACTTCCGCCTGGACTGAACCGGCGCCTCGTCCGGTCCCGCATTGCGCCAAACCTTTCGGCACGGCTACTTCTGCGCGGGGGAGGTTTCGGTCGGGGACGTTTCGAACGGGAGGGGCGTGCCGACGTCGAACGGAACGGCACCCTGCGCCGGCGTCACGGTAAACCAGTAGCCGTCCTGCTCGGTGGCATAGATCAGCATCCGCCGGCGCCCGTCGAGTGGATCGCCTTCCGGATAGGACACCCCTCCGGTGCATGTCACCGGCATCGAAGCGATACGGAGCGGCCCTGGCCCCGGATCGCCCTTCAGGACGTCCGCGACCTCCACGACATGGATATGGGCCGTGTAGCCGTAAATTCTGGTTTCCGACTCGGTGCCCTGCGGTGTCCCGATGACTACCAGGGTCGCCTGCCGGAACTGTTCCTGGGCGGTCTCGAAACGGATCCAGTCGACGCAGGTTTCGGTCGTCGAGCCCGGCAGCAGACCGCAACCTGCCATCAGCAGGCAAAGGATCCATCCCACCAACCCGAGCTGCACCGGCCTCCGCATCTTCAGAACCTAGCGGCTCGGAGCGGGAACGGTCCAGAGTAGAGGCGGCGCCCATCCCTGCACCGGGCCGAAAGCCCCAAGCATGCGCGCCCGGGCGGGCCTAGGGTGGAGGCATGGACCAGCGCAGTCTGATGCTGCGGGCAGTGAAGACGATCCACACCCTTGCCTGGCTCGTGATCGAGGCCTGTATGGCCTACGTCCTGTACGCCGGCATCACGGGCCGCAATGACCGGAAGACGAGGGCTGCCGCCGTCGTGGTCGCCGGCGAATCGCTGATCTTTGCAGGCACCGGCTTCCAATGCCCGTTGACCGTCGTCGCACAAACTCTTGGCGACGGCTCGGGCTCCGTCACGGACATCTACCTGCCGCGGTGGTTGGCGAATATCCTGCCCGGGCTCCACGTCCCCCTCATCCTCGTCGCCGTGCTGCTGCATTGGCGAAATTGGCGGAAACAGGCGGTGCGCGATAGCGAGCGGCGGCTTCTGCTCGGGCGATAGTGCGCGGCCGCCTCACACCTTCGACCTGCCTCCGATTAACCCTGGTCCCGCCGGCGGGGCCTTTGCGAGGCTGCCCCGGGAGCCCGGCGGACCGTCCGGGAGTTGCCCGGATTGCGGGTAATCTTAGAGAGTTCCGGAGCCGGCACGGTCGCTCCGGAGGAGTTCATGGCAGGCAGCAAAAGGCGAGGTTGATGGTCCACATCTGGAACGATCTGTCCGAGGTCCCGGCGGACTTTGGTCCGTCGGTGGTCACGTTCGGCAATTTCGACGGCGTGCACCGCGGCCACCAGCAGGTGCTGTCGCAGCTCATCCGTACCGCCCGGTTGAACCACGCACGCGCCGTCGCCATCACCTTCGACCCGCACCCCGCGCAGGTACACCGCCCCGAATCGGCTCCCGAACTGATCATGGGGCTGGAGGACAAGCTCGTGGCCCTCGGAGAGCTCGGCCTCGACGCCGTGCTGGTCATGAAGTACTCGCTGGAGCTCGCCAGCCTCACGCCCGAGGAATTCGTCGCGACAGTGCTCGTCGACAGCCTCAAGGCCAGCCATGTGGTGGTCGGCCACGACGCCCGGTTTGGCCGCGGCAATTCCGGCGACCTCTCCACCATGCAGCAGCTGGGCAAGAAGCTCGGGTTCGAGGTGCTGGTCATCAGCGAGTTCGGCTCAGAGGGCTTTCCCATCCACGACGACGACGGCACGGACCGCCGCTGTTCGTCCACCTGGGTGCGCGAGGCCCTGCGCGCGGGCGACGTTGCCACCGCCGCTGCCGTCCTCGGCAGGCCGCACCGGATGCGCGGCGAGGTGGTGCACGGTGCCGCACGCGGCCGCGACCTCGGCTTCCCCACCGCGAACCTCTCCTCGACGGCTACCGGGTACATCCCCGCGGACGGCATCTACGCCGGCTGGCTCGTGGACCAGGCCGGCACGCGCTGGCCCGCCGCCATCTCCGTGGGCTCGAACCCGACGTTCGACGGCGTGAGCCGCCAGGTCGAGGCCCACGTGATCGACCGCCCGGAAGAGTCTCCCGACGACTTCGATCTGTACGACCAGACAGTTGTGGTGGAATTTGTCGCCAGGCTCCGCGGCATGGTGGCGTACCGTGGGGCTGAAGCTTTGGTGGAGCAGATGCGCCTGGACGTCGTCCAGGCCCACGACCTCCTGTTCGCCCGCTGAAAACCGGGCCGGATCGGCGTCGGCCCCCGCGCTGACAATGTTCTGATTCACTGGAGCCGCGCGCTGATTGGCAGCCATGTGGCAAGGAAGGCAAGACGCATGACCATCGAGAAAAACACGAGGGAACTGGACCAGGACATTGTCCGGGACTTCAGCGCGCGGATGAGCTACTCGTCCTACCTGCAGTTGCCCACCCTGCTCAGCGCCCAGCAGCCGGTCAGCACCCCGGAACACCACGACGAGATGCTGTTCATCATCCAGCACCAGACCACGGAGCTGTGGCTGAAGCTGGTACTGCACGAGCTTCGCAGCGCCGCCGCGTGGCTGCGGTCGGACGACCTCGGGTCCGCCCTGAAGGCGATCGCCCGCGTCAAGCACATTCAGAAGACGCTTACCGAGCAATGGTCCGTGCTGGCCACCCTGACGCCCACCGAGTACTCCCAGTTCCGCGGCTTCCTCGGCAACTCGTCCGGATTCCAGTCCAGCCAGTACCGTGCGGTCGAGTTCCTCCTCGGCAACAAGAACGCCAAGATGCTTCCGGTGTTCGAATCGGACCCCGAGGCCCACGAGATGCTGCGCGAACTGCTCGAAGCCCCCAGCATCTATGACGATTTCCTTGCCTATCTCAAGCGCCAGGGCTTTGACGTCCCGGCCTCCGTGCTGGAGCGCGACGTCACCAAGGCCCACGAGTTCTGCCCCGAACTGGTCCCGGTGTTCAAGTACATCTACGAGAACGCCGCCGACAACTGGGGCGCGTACGAGGCCTGCGAGGAACTTGTGGACCTTGAGGACAACTTCCAGCTGTGGCGTTTCCGCCACCTGCGCACTGTCCAGCGGACCATTGGCATGAAGGCCGGTACCGGCGGATCCAGCGGCGCCGCGTTCCTGCAGAAGGCCCTCGAACTGACCTTCTTCCCCGAGCTCTTCGCCGTACGGACGGAGATCGGCCAGTGAGCGTCTCCGCCAACACCGAAACGACGGACATCCTGTGGCAGCGCGCCCTCGACCTCGACGCCGCGGATCCGCTGGCAGGCTACCGCGACCACTTCGTCGGCACGGACACGGACCTGTCCTACCTTGACGGCAACTCCCTGGGCCGTCCGCTCAAGCGGACCGTCACCGACATCGGCAGCTTCATCCAGGACAGCTGGGGCGGCCGCCTGATCCGGGGCTGGGACGAGGAATGGCTCGAACTGCCCCAGAAGATCGGCGACCAGCTCGGCCGCGCCGTGCTCGGCGCGGCGCCGGGGCAGACCATCATTGCCGATTCCACCACCGTGGTGCTGTACAAACTCATCCGCGCCGCGCTGGCGGCCGTCACTGATCCGGCCCGGACCGAGATCGTCCTGGACACGGACAATTTCCCCACCGACCGCTACCTGGTGGAGGGCATCGCCCGCGAAGAAGGCCTGACCCTGCGCTGGATCGACGCCGATCCCGCCTCCGGTGTCACCGTCGAGCAGGTGCGGGACGCCACCGGCCCGGCCACCGCCGTCGTGGTCCTGAGCCAGATCGCCTACCGCTCCGGCTTCCTCGCGGACCTGCCGGCCATCACCGCCGCAGTCCACGACGCCGGCGCCCTGGTGGTGTGGGACCTTTGCCACTCCGCCGGGTCTGTAGAGATCGCTTTGGACGACGCCGACGTCGACTTCGCGGCAGGCTGCACCTACAAGTACCTGAACGGGGGACCTGGTTCGCCCGCGTTCGCCTACGTCAACGCCCGGCACCTGGCCGGACTGCAGCAGCCCATCTGGGGCTGGATGGGACGCAAGGACGCATTCGAAATGGGTCCCGGCTACGAGGCCGCTCCCGGCATCCGCGGCTTCCTCAGCGGCACTCCGGCGATCTTCGGGATGCTCGCCATGCGCGGCACCCTGGACCTGATCGAGGAAGCGGGGATGGCGTCACTGCGTGGGAAGTCACGGTTGCTGACGGCGTATGCCCTCGAACTTTACGATGCCTGGCTGGCGCCGGCCGGCGTGCAGCTGTCCACCCCGCGGGACGCGGAACTGCGCGGCAGCCATGTGACAATCGACCACCCGGCCTTCCGTGAAATGACGGCCACGCTGTGGGACCAGGATGTGATTCCCGATTTCCGCGCCCCGCAGGGCATCAGGATCGGGCTGTCGCCGCTCAGCACGTCCTTCGCGGAGCTGTACCGGGGCGTCGAGGCCATTCGTGCGCTGCTCGCAGGCCAGGAAAGCGGATCCGCATCGCCGGCGGGGCCGGCGGGCGCGCCCGGCGGTTTCGACAAGACCACGGACGTGCCACTAAACTGAACGTTGGATCCGGCTGCAGTCCGTGGCGGCTGGCTCCTGTTGTGTACGGAATGCCCGGCTTCGGCGGGGGATTCCGGGACGGCACCCCCGGCAGTGCATTACTGATTCGGGCCTCACGGCACATCTCTAGGAGTTATTGTGGCACTTGAAGCCGCTGTAAAGCAGTCCATCATCAAGGATTTCGCAACGTCCGAGGGCGACACCGGTTCGCCGGAGGTCCAGGTTGCAGTCCTGACTCAGCGGATCAAGGATCTCACTGAGCACATGAAGGAGCACAAGCACGATTACCACACCCAGCGCGGTCTGCTGGCCATGGTTGGTCGTCGCAAGCGCATGCTCACCTACCTCAAGAACACTGACATCACCCGCTACCGTAAGCTCATCGAGCGCCTCGGCCTGCGTCGCTAGTCAGCTTTAAGGGGCGGCCCCTTCCGGACCGGAAAGGGCCGCCTTCTTCAGGAAAAAACTAAACAGGAGGATCAACCGCATCACGCATTCGCGGTCCTCGGTAGTGATCCCCGGGAACGGCCTCAAGGAATGAGGCCCGGCCCGTGGGTCTCGATCGATGACCGGGTGCAGTGCAGGCCAGTAGACAGATGCTGGACTGGGTTGATGCGGCTGGGCTCCGTGAACCAAGAAACGGAGGTGACTCTCTATGGAGGGTCCCGAAATCCAGTTCTCAGAAGCAGTCATTGACAATGGCCGCTTCGGCAAGCGTGTAATCCGCTTTGAAACCGGCCGCCTTGCCAAGCAGGCAGCCGGTGCAGCGATGGTCTACATCGACGAAGAGACCGCGCTGCTGTCCGCAACCACCGCCGGCAAGCACCCGCGTGAAGGTTTCGACTTCTTCCCGCTGACCGTCGACGTCGAAGAGCGTATGTACGCCGCCGGCCGCATCCCGGGCTCGTTCTTCCGCCGCGAAGGCCGTCCCTCCACGGAAGCCATCCTGGCCTGCCGCCTCATGGACCGCCCGCTGCGCCCCGCGTTCGTCAAGGGCCTGCGCAACGAGGTCCAGATCGTCGTCACCGTGCTGTCCATCAACCCGGACGAGCTCTACGACGTCGTCGCGATCAACGCGTCCTCGATGTCCACCCAGCTTTCCGGCCTGCCCTTCTCCGGCCCGATCGGCGGCGTCCGCGTTGCCCTCGTCGCCGACGAGAACGGCTCGCAGTGGGTTGCGTTCCCGAAGCACTCCCAGCTCGAGAACGCCGTCTTCAACATGGTCGTCGCCGGCCGCATCGCCGGTGACGACGTCGCCATCATGATGGTTGAAGCCGAAGCGACCGACAACTCCTGGAACCTCATCAAGGAACAGGGCGCCACCGCCCCGACCGAAGAGGTTGTCTCCGAAGGCCTCGAGGCCGCCAAGCCGTTCATCAAGGCTCTCTGCGAAGCACAGTCCGACCTGGCAGCCCGCGCCGCCAAGCCGACCGTCGAGTTCCCGGTCTTCCTGGAC
Source organism: Arthrobacter sp. 131MFCol6.1 (assembly GCF_000374925.1). Classification (GTDB taxonomy): domain Bacteria; phylum Actinomycetota; class Actinomycetes; order Actinomycetales; family Micrococcaceae; genus Arthrobacter. Next base: position 89,846 of record NZ_KB895545.1, on the reverse strand, counting down.
TACCAGGACGACGTCTACGCCGCTGTGGAGTCCGCTGCCGCCGAGAAGCTGGCCGCTGTCTTCCAGATCGCCGACAAGCAGGAACGCGACACCGCGTCCGACGAGCTCAAGGACGAGGTCACCTCTTCCCTGGCCGGCCAGTTCGAAGGCCGCGAGAAGGAGCTGTCCGCAGCCTTCCGCTCCGTCACCAAGCAGGTTGTGCGCCAGCGCATCCTCAAGGACCAGATCCGCATCGACGGCCGTGGCCTGACGGACATCCGCCAGCTCACCGCCGAGGTTGAGGTTCTGCCCCGCGTCCACGGCTCGGCCATCTTCGAACGCGGCGAGACCCAGATCATGGGTGTCACCACGCTGAACATGCTCAAGATGGAACAGCAGATCGACTCGCTGTCTCCCGTGACGCGCAAGCGCTACATGCACAACTACAACTTCCCGCCGTACTCCACCGGCGAGACCGGACGCGTCGGGTCCCCGAAGCGCCGCGAAATCGGCCACGGTGCCCTCGCCGAGCGCGCCATCATGCCGGTGCTGCCGTCCCGCGAGGAATTCCCCTACGCCATCCGCCAGGTGTCTGAGGCTCTCAGCTCCAACGGTTCGACGTCGATGGGTTCCGTTTGCGCCTCCACGCTGTCCCTGCTCAACGCAGGCGTGCCGCTGAAGGCTGCCGTTGCCGGTATCGCCATGGGCCTGGTCTCCGACCAGGTTGACGGCCAGACCCGCTACGCCGCCCTGACCGATATCCTCGGCGCCGAAGATGCCTTCGGCGACATGGACTTCAAGGTTGCCGGTACCTCCGAGTTCGTCACGGCCATCCAGCTCGACACGAAGCTCGACGGCATCCCCGCCTCGGTCCTGGCCGCCGCCCTGAAGCAGGCCCGCGAAGCCCGCCTGCACATCCTGGACGTCCTGAACTCCGCGATCGACACCCCGGACGAGCTCTCCGAGTTCGCGCCGCGCGTCATCGCGGTCAAGATCCCGGTTGACAAGATCGGCGAGGTCATCGGCCCGAAGGGCAAGATGATCAACCAGATCCAGGAAGACACCGGAGCCGACATCTCGATCGAGGACGACGGAACTGTCTACATCGGCGCCACCAACGGCCCGTCTGCCGACGCAGCACGGTCCGCGATCAACGCCATCGCCAACCCGCAGATCCCGGAAATCGGTGAGCGCTACCTGGGCACGGTCGTCAAGACCACGACCTTCGGCGCCTTCGTTTCCCTGACCCCGGGCAAGGACGGCCTGCTGCACATCTCCGAGCTGCGCAAGATCGCCGGCGGCAAGCGCGTGGACAACGTCGACGACGTCGTCTCCGTGGGCCAGAAGATCCAGGTGGAAATCACCAAGATCGACGATCGCGGAAAGCTGTCCCTGTCGCCCGTAGTGGCTGACGAGGCAGGCGCAGACAACGCAGAAAACGCAGACAACTCTGAGGTCTCCGAGGAGTCCGCACAGTAGTCTCGTGCATCACAGCAGCGGGGCCGGTGGATCAACCACCGGCCCCGCTGCTGTTAAAGGTAGGATGGCAGGCAGATTTGGCATGTGTTCAATGAAAGGCCTTGATGACTGTCGTCCCCCTGCCGCTAGAGCAGAACCAGCACGCTGACACCCTGATCCACGGCGCCGACGGCGGCTCCGAGGTGCGACGCTCGGTCCTGCCCGGCGGCGTCCGCGTCCTCACCGAAGCGATGCCCGGCCAGCGCTCTGCCACGATCGGTTTCTGGGTCGGCGTCGGCTCCCGCGACGAGGCCCCCGGCCAGCACGGCTCCACCCACTTCCTGGAGCACCTGCTCTTCAAAGGCACCAAGCGCCGCACCGCGCTGGAGATCGCCTCGGCCTTCGACGAGGTCGGCGGGGAATCGAACGCCGCCACCGCGAAGGAAAGCACCTGCTACTTTGCCCGCGTGCTGGACACCGACCTTCCCATGGCGATCGACGTCATCGCGGACATGATCACCGGCGCGGTCCTGGACCCGCAGGAGATGGAGCAGGAACGGGACGTCATCCTCGAGGAAATCGCCATGGACAGCGACGACCCCACCGACGTCGCGCATGAGAACTTCGTTGCCGCCGTGCTGGGAACGCACCCGCTGGGCCGCCCCATCGGCGGCACCCCGGCAGCCATCCGGGCCGTGGCGCGCGACTCGGTGTGGGACCATTACCGCCGCTACTACCGTCCCGACGAGCTCGTGGTCACCGCTGCCGGCGGGCTGGACCACGACGTCGTCTGCGGGCTCGTGGTGGAGGCCCTGCACTCCGCCGGCTGGAACCTTGAGGCCGCGGCCGCCCCCGTGCAGCGCCGCTCCACCGAGCGCGCATCCATCACCGGCACGGCAGGCCTGCATGTGGTCAAGAGGCAGGTGGAACAGGCCAACATCATTATGGGTTGCCCCTCGCTGGTCGCCACGGACGACCGGCGCTTCGTCATGAGCGTTCTCAACGCCGTCCTCGGCGGGGGCATGTCCTCCCGGCTTTTCCAGGAGGTCCGGGAAAAGCGCGGCCTCGTCTACTCGACCTACTCGTTCGCCTCCTCCTACGCTGACGCCGGCTATTTCGGCATGTACGCCGGATGCACGCCGTCGAAGGTCCGGCAGGTCATTGATCTGCTGGGCGCCGAACTGGACAAGCTGGCTGCCGGCGGCATCTCAGATGAGGAGCTCCGCAAGGCGGAGGGGCAGTTGTGCGGCGGAATCGTGCTGGCGCTGGAGGACACCGGTTCCCGGATGTCCCGGCTGGGCCGCGCGGAACTGGTCTCCGGCGAGTACCAGGACATCGATGAGACCCTCCGCCAGATCAAGGCCGTCACAGCCGCCGAGGTCCAGGAGCTCGCCCGTGAGCTCGCGGCAGCCCCGCGGACCGTCACGGTGGTCGGCCCGTTCGAGGAAACCGAGACGTTCGGGCTCCTAGCCTAGACATTCCAGCCGGCCCGGCGTCATGATGGTGGCGGGGTCACTCGGGAGGAACTCCATATGGGAGAAACTGTGGACCGGCCACTGCCAGGCAGTGCATGCGAGGCGCTTGAGGGGTTCCTGGGCCATTGGACCGGGATGACGCACTGGGAGGCAACGGCGTGGGGTCCGGCGCGCAGCGCGGACACCGAGATCATCTTTTCCCGGGCGGCCGCCGGGCTCGCCGTCACCCAGAGCTACCGGCACACGGACGCGGACGGGAACCGCTCCGAAGGCCATGGTGTCTTTACGACGGACCCGGACCACCCCGACACCTTCTGGTACCACGTCAACAGCCTCGGACTGCCGCCTGAGGCGCCCGCGCGCGCCAGCATGGAGGGTGGCACATTGACCGTGGAACGGCGCAGCGACCGCGGCACCGCACGGCACACCTTCCGGGTGGACGACGGCGAACTGACGCACGCCGCCGGTCTCCGCCTGGGCAAAGCGAGCGACTTCACACCCTTCATGACCACTGTGTGCCGCCGGGTCGCTGAGGGCGACGCCGCCCCGGCATGAGCCCTCGTCCCCGCATAAGGTCTCAGGAGGCTCCCTGCAGGATCCGGGTCTTCGGAGTTCCCTCAAGGGCGGGCGCCGCCCCGGCGGAGTTCCACACCTTTGCCTGAAGATTGGCCAACAGGGCCTCCGCTTGCTCGCGCTGCTCGAAGTCCAGCTCAACGACTACAGAGTGCGGGTCGTCCACGGGTTGGTTGATGCGGTACGCGGTGACGCCCGACGCCGCGCGGTTCACCGGATCACGGTCGAACGCCGCTTTCCACATGGCGAAATCCTTGATCTTATGCTCGATCTGCAAGGTGAACATGCTGCCCTCCTCGTTGGTGTTTGTTGCCCGCCGCAGCGGATATTCCACACTCTAGAACCGGCCAGCTAAACGCGATACCCCGGAATTTCTGCACCCGACATACCGGCTTCATGGTGCGGGCGCGCCCGTCCTACCCGCCGGCGAACGGCGGCAGTACGTCGACGACGTCGGCCGCCTTGAGTACCGCGGCGTGGTCCCGGACGGCAACTTCGTTGAGCAGGAAACTGGAGCGGGACAGGAGACGGGCCAGCGGCGGCGTACCGACCGGCGGTTCGGGGCGCTCGACGGCGAGAATCGCCTCCAGCAGCGAGGCGAGGGTGTCGCCGTCGGCGAGCTCGTAGCGTTCCTCATCCACGCCGGCAGCAGCGCGCGCGGCAGCGAAGTAGCGTACATTCACGAAAAAAATCAGCCTCCGATGGCGCTCATGCTGCGGTCCGGCTGGACGAAGTCGGGCGCGTCGAGGCCCACATGGTCCATGCCGTGGGCCTTGGGCTTGATCCACATGGCATCCTGCCAGCGTTCGGCGAGCTGTTCGTCGCTGGCGCCCTCGCGCAGCAGCCCCAGCAGATCCACTTCCTCGCGCGAGAACAGGCAGCTCATGATCTTGCCCTCGGCGGTAATGCGCGTCCGGCGGCAGTCTGAGCAGAACGGCTCCGTGACGGAGGCGATGATGCCCACGGTGCCGAGCACGGGGCCGGTCGCCTGGTCGGTGCCGGGAACGCGGGCCCGGACTTCGAACCGTTCCGCCGGGGCGCCGTCGCGGTCCCGCGGGTCGGAACTGAGCACGTAGTCGGCGGAAAGCAGTTCGCGGATCTCCGCGGCGGTGATCATGTTCCGCCGGGTCCAGCCGTGGTCGGCGTCGAGCGGCATCTGCTCGATGAAGCGCAGTTCATAGCCGCGGTCCAGTGCCCAGGCCAGCAGGGCCGGGGACTCGGCGTCGTTGATCCCGCGCATGAGCACGGCGTTGAGCTTGACCGGGCCCAGGCCTGCGGCCCAGGCGGCGTCGACACCGGCGAGGACTCTGTCCAGGAAGGGCCGGCGGGTCAGCTTGGCAAAGGTTTCCTCGTGCAGGGAGTCCAGCGAGACGTTGATCCTGGACAGTCCCGCGGTCTTGAGCCCGGCGGCTTTCTTGTCCAGGCCGACGGCGTTGGTGGTCATTGAAATCGGCAGCTCGGGGTGGGCCTGGCGGAGCGCGGCGATGATATCGAGCAGGTCCGCGCGTACCAGCGGTTCGCCGCCGGTGAGCCGGAGTTCGCGCACGCCGAGCATGTCGACGCCGATCCGCACGATCCGGACGATTTCCTCCGCGGACATCACCGCCTGCTTGGACAGCCATTCCAGACCCTCGGCCGGCATGCAATAGGTGCAACGCAGGTTGCACTTGTCCGTCAGTGAGAGGCGCATGTCCGTGGCCCGGCGACCGTAGCGATCCACGAGCCCGGCAGGCAGGCCCTCCGGACGCTCGGACAGCGCGGCTGCAGCAGGCATTCCCGCTCCGGGACTGCCTGCCACGCGGGGCTGGGGCATACCCAGTTGAACTGTCATAGAGTCAGGCTACGCCACCTCGCGGCCCACGTCACAGCCGCATGACGGCACGGATCTTACGGATTCGGGAACGATGTCCTGCAGGGGTCCGGAGCCCTGCCCGGAGCATGGCGGCGAACCTATGCTGGAAGCGTGAACAAGACCCAGCCGGCCCCGGACGCAACGGAGCACCGGCGCATCCTCCTCGTCGAGGACGAACCGACCATCGCCGGAGTGGTCCGGGACTACCTCGTCCAGGCGGGATTCCAGGTGGTCCTCGCCGACGACGGGTTCACGGCCTTGCGCCTTGCGGCCGAGCGTCGCCCGGACCTCGTCCTGCTGGACCGGATGCTGCCCGGCCTGGACGGCGTGGAAGTCTGCCGCCGGCTACGTGCCGCACACAATGTCCCGGTCATCATGCTCACCGCCCTCGGAACCGAAGACGACCGGATCCTGGGCCTGGAAGCCGGCGCGGACGACTACGTCACCAAGCCGTTCTCGCCCCGCGAGCTGGTACTGCGGGTCCGTTCGGTCCTGCGCCGGAGCATGCCCGAATTCAGCCCGGAGCCCTCCGTCGAAGTGGGCGGTTTCGACCTCAACCCGGCCGCGCGCACCGTCTCCCGTTACGGCAGACCCTTGGCGCTGACGGCCCGGGAGTTCGACCTGCTGGCCTTCATGCTCCGCCGTCCCCGGCAGGTCTTCAGCCGCGAGGAACTCATGAAGGCCGTCTGGGGCTGGGACTACGGGGACCTGTCCACCGTGACGGTGCACGTGCGGAGGCTGAGGGAGAAGATCGAGGACGATCCCACCCGCCCCTCCGTCCTGAAAACGGTCTGGGGGGTGGGTTACCGACTGGATCCCAGCGACGAGGAGGCGTCCGCCGATGCAGACCTCTGAACTCCTGACCATTATCGGCTGGGCCGTGGCCTGGGGGGCCGTGATCGGGGCCGCGTCGCTGCTCATCCTGAAATCCCTGCGCAGGGCCTCGTTCGCGGTCCAGATCTGTGTGGTGGTGCTCGCCGCCGTGGCGGTCCTGACAGCCGGAATGGTCAGCGCCTTCAACGCCATGTTCATCTCGGCCCGGGACCTCGAAGTGATGTGGTACGTCCTGGCGGTGGCCTCCGCCGTGGCTGTCTCGATCGCGCTCGTGCTGGGATCGAGGGTCTCGCGGAACGCGAAGGCGTTGGTCGAGGCCGCGCGGAGCATCGGCCGCGGCGAGAGCCCCGGGATCCAGTCCCCGGTGATGAGCCACGAACTTGCCGCCCTCGCCGCCGAACTCGAATCGAGCAGCCGGATGCTGGAGGCCTCCCGGCAGCGTGAGGCCGCCGTCGAGAACGCCCGCCGCGAACTGGTCAGCTGGATCTCCCACGACCTCCGGACACCGCTGGCGAGCATGCGCGCCATGACCGAGGCCCTGGAAGACGGCATGGCCGCGGATGTCCCCGGCTATTACCGCAAGATCATCGCGCAGACCGACCTCATGGCCGGCATGGTCAACGATCTCCTGGAGCTGTCGAAGATCCACGCCGGAACGATGCGGCTCAAGGCCGAGCCGTTGGACCTGTACGACCTCGCCAGCGACGCCATTGCCGACCTCGCCGCGCTGGCGGAGCAGCACGGCATTACGCTCGACGGCGGCGGCCAGCGGGAAAGCCTGGCCCTCGCCGACGGCCCCTCGATGGGGCGCGCCATCCGGAATGTGGTGCTCAACGCGATCGTCCACAGCGCTCCCGGCTCCCGGGTCACCGTGGAAGTCGGCCGGGACGGTGACCGGGCCGTCGTCGCGGTCACCGACGGCTGCGGCGGGATCCCCGAAGCGGACCTCCCGCATGTGTTCGAGACCGGCTGGCAGAAGGACCCGGCCCGGCGGCAGCCCGGCCGTTGGACCGCCCCCGACGACGGCCCGGACGATAGTTCCCCCAATGGCGGAGCCCCGGGCGACGGCTTCCGGGTGCCAGGGCCGGATGAGCCGGCAGGCGTCATGCGCTACAGCGGCGCCGGACTTGGCCTGAGCATCGTCGCCGGAATCGTCAGCGCCCATCAGGGCACCGTCACCGTGGAGAACGTCGACGGCGGATGCCGGTTCTCGCTGCGGCTCCCCGGCCAGGGAGCCGCCGGCCAGGAGCCAGCCGGCAGCCATGGCACTTCTGCCGGGGAGCCAGCTGCCGGGGGAGCAGCAGTCCCGGCAGCATCGGCCCAGGGGGCACGCAACAGGATTCCGCGCGACGCAGTAGAGGAAAAACTCCGGACGGGACGGGCACAGTGAGCAGCGGCGTCGAATTTGACGGGCACGGGAAAGAAATGGACGGGACACTCGCCGGCAGCGAACAGCGCCATAGGGAACCGCGGGCAAGGCAGCGGCGGTCCCGGGACCTGTGGGCCGCCGTGGCCGGACTGGTGGCCGTGGGGACCGCGGTGGTCCTCGGCGAGCTCACGGCCAGCCTGGTGAGCCCTACGGTGTCTCCTGTGACGGCCGTGGGCGGGGCCGTGATCGATACGGTCCCGCCGGGCGTCAAGGCGTGGGCGATTTCCTTGTTCGGCACGGCGGACAAGGTGGCCCTCCTGGGCGGCATGGCACTGGTCATTGCCGCACTCGCGGCACTCTCCGGCGTCCTTGAAGTGCGGCGCCGTTTCGCCGGCGTGATTCTCATTGCGGTGTTCGGCGTTGTGGGCCTCGTGGCCGTGGTGAGCCGGGCCGACCTGACCGCCAATGCCATCCCCGTCCCGGTGCTGGTGGCACTGGTGGGGATCGCGTTGTTGCGGTGGCTCATCCGGAAACTGTTGGAGTGGCAATCCGTTGCGGGCGGCCGACCGGCTGGGGCGTCCGCCCCGCCGGAAACAGCCCCGCCGGAAAAACCCCCGGCGGAGTCCGCCCCGCCGGAAAAACCCCCGGCGGAGTCCGCAGATACTGCAGCCAATGAAGCCGGGCCCGCCCGGCGCCGGTTCCTGCTGGCCCTGGGCGGGACAGCCGCGGTTGCCGCCGTCGCCGGCGTGCTCGCCTCCACCTTCAGGGGAGCGGCCGCCGTCGTCAGCGACGTGCGCAGCAAGCTAGTCCTCCCGGTGCCCGTCGCTCCCGCACCGCCCATCCCGGCCGGCGCCGAGATCCGGCTGGACGGGCTGCGCCCGCTCGTGACGCCCAACAGGGATTTCTACAGGATCGACACTGCCCTGCGCGTCCCGCTGGTGGACCCGGCGGAATGGACGCTGAAAGTCACGGGCCTGGTGGAACGCGAGATCGAGCTCGACTTCGCCACCCTCCTGGCCAAACCCCTGACGGAACGGCACGTGACCATCGCCTGCGTCTCCAACGAGGTGGGCGGGGACCTGATCGGCAACGCCCGCTGGCTCGGCTGGCCGGTGCGCGAACTGCTCGCCATGGCCGGGCCCAAGCCCGGGGCGGACATGGTGCTCTCCCGCAGCACGGACGGCTGGACGGCAGGGACGCCGCTTGAAGCCCTCACGGACAGCCGCGACGCGCTGCTGGCCGTCGCCATGAACGGGGAACCGCTCCCGCTCGAACACGGATTCCCGGTCCGGCTGATCGTGCCCGGGCTGTACGGCTACGTCTCGGCCACGAAGTGGGTCACCGAGCTGAAAGTGACCCGCTACGCGGACGACGTCGCCTACTGGACTCCCCGCGGCTGGAGCGAGCGCGGGCCCATCAAGACATCGTCCCGCATTGACGTGCCGCGCGACGGGGCCAACGTGACAGGCGGGACGGTGGCCTTCGGCGGCGTCGCGTGGGCCCAGCACACGGGCATCGGCAAGGTGGAGCTGCGCGTCAACCGCGGCGATTGGCGCCAGGCCGAGCTTGCCCCCGGCATCTCCAAGGACACCTGGTACCAGTGGAAGCTGGCCCTGCCGCTGGAGCCGGGACAGTACGAGGTCCAGGTCCGGGCCACAGCCCTCGACGGTGTGCCGCAGGTCGAGGAATCGGCCCCGGTCGCGCCGAACGGAGCCACGGGTTACCACACGGTTAGAGTTGACGTGAAGTCCTAGCGAGCCGAGCAGAGGTCAGGAAAAGCATGCACCGCACCGAGACAAGGCATGTCAGCGTGGAAGCCCACCGGGACAAGGTGCGGGCCCTGCTGGCCCCGTTGCGCATCGAGGCGCGGGTGGAACGGCTCCCGCTGCTCGAAGCCCTGGGCCGGGGGCTGGCCGCCGACATTCTGTCGCCGCTGGACCTTCCCCCCTTCGCCAACTCGCAGATGGACGGCTTCGCGATCCGCAGCGCCGACGTGCCCGACGGCGGCAGGGAACTGCGCGTCGTCGCGCCCGTCCCGGCCGGTGCCGCACCGGCGGAACTCGCCGCCGGCACGGCAGCGCCGATCATGACCGGCGCGATGATGCCGGCCGGGGCTGACGCCGTCGTTCCCATCGAACAGGCGGTGCCCGATTCCTTCCCGGTGCCGGGGGAGCCCGCCACGGTCCACCTGCCGGCCGCGGCCGTCGGAACGTTCGTGCGCGACGCCGGCAGCGACATCCGCTCCGGCGAGCTCGCCCTCGCCGCGGGGGCCTTCCTCGGCCCCGGCCAGCTGGGCCTGCTGGCGGCGATGGGCTATACGGAGGTGCCCGTCCGTCCCTCCCTCCGGGTCCTCCTGGTCACCACCGGCGACGAGGTGGTGGAACCGGGCAGTCCGCTGGGACCGGGCAAGATCTTTGACTCCAACGGCACACTGCTCGAGTCCTCCATGCGCCAGGCCGGGCTCCAGGTCACACGGACCGGCGTCTCCACGGACCAGCCGGACGAGCTCGCCGCCTTGCTGCGCCGGCACGGCCCTGCCGTGGACCTGATCGTCACCACCGGCGGCGTCAGCAAAGGAGCCTATGAGGTGGTCCGGCAGGCGATGGCGGGACACGACGTCGAGTTCGGCGCCGTGGCGATGCAGCCGGGCGGCCCGCAGGGGATCGGCAGCTTCGACGGCGTCCCCGTGCTGGGGTTCCCCGGTAATCCGGTGAGCTGCCTCGTGTCCTTTGAAATGTTCCTCCGCCCGGTCCTCACGGAGCTGTTCGGCGCCCCGGCGCCCCGGCCCGCCGTCCGCGCGAGCCTCGCCGAACCGCTGACGTCCCCGGCGGGCAAGCACCAGGTCCGGCGCGGCACGCTGGCCCCGGACGGCACGGTCAGGCTGGAGGGCGGGGCGGGCTCCCACCTGGTTCATGCCCTGGCCCGGTCCAATGCCCTGGTTCACGTGCCAGAGGGAACAGCGGCGCTCGCAGCGGGCGACGAAGTGGAAGTATGGATCCTGTGAATGATGTAGAAAACCCTGAAGCGGATGCCGCACCAGCGGATAGCGGCGAATCGGACAAAAGCGCAGTGGGCAACACCCGCCTGACCCACCTCCGCCACGACGGCACGGCCCAGATGGTGGATGTGTCCAACAAGGCGCAGTCCACCCGGGAAGCCACGGCCACCGCGACCGTCCGCAGCACGGCCGAGGTCCTTTCCCTCCTCGGCGGCGGTGAGCTCCCGAAGGGCGACGCCCTGGCCGTGGCCCGCATCGCCGGGATCATGGCCGCGAAGAAGACGCCGGACCTGATCCCGCTGTGCCACCCGCTGCCGATCGCCAAGGTCACCATCGACTTTGAGCTCGACGCCGACTCGGTGACAATTTTCGCCACCGTCAAGACCCGCGGCGTCACCGGGGTCGAGATGGAAGCCCTGACCGCGGCGACGGTCGCGGCACTGAGCGTGTACGACATGATCAAGGCCGTGGACAAGCACGCGGTCCTGACCGATATCAAAGTGCTCGCCAAAAGCGGCGGCAAGAGCGGGGACTGGACCCTATGAACATGCCCGAACCCCACCGCCACGGCGAAGCCACAGGCCGGAAGGCCGGCGTCGTGATCGCCTCCACCCGGGCGGCCTCCGGTGTGTATGAGGACCTCACGGGTCCTGTCATCATCGATTGGCTCACCGAACACGGTTTCGAGCCGTTCCCTGCCATGGTGGTGCCGGACGGGGCGCCGGTGGGGGCCGCGCTGAGGGCCCTGCTGAGCCAGCAGCCGGCCGTTATCATCACCAGCGGCGGCACCGGGCTGAGCCCCACCGACGCAACGCCGGAGCAGACGCTGCCCCTGCTGGACCGGGAAATCCCGGGCATCATGGAGGGCATCCGGAACGCCGGAACGGCCAAGACGCCGATGGCCATGCTCAGCCGGGGCCACGCGGGCGCGGCCGGCCGGACGTTCGTCGTGAACCTGCCCGGATCCCCGAAGGGTGTGATGGACGGCCTGGCCGTACTGGATCCCATCCTCGGACACCTTTGCGACCAGCTGGAAGGCAGCCATGGGCACTGACACCGGATTTGAAATTGTGCACGCCGTGCTGAGCGCCGAGCCCATCTCGGTGGAGCAGGCCATCGCGGCCGTCGAGTCGGACACGGCAGGTGCGGTGGTCAGCTTCAGCGGCGTCGTCCGCAACCACGACGGCGGCAAGCAGGTCTCCCGGCTCAGCTACAGCGCCCACCCGACGGCGCACCAGGTGATGGCCGACGTTGTCGCCCGGCTTGTGGCGGAGCACTCCGTCCCGGCCGAAGGCGGCGCGACCGGCGGATCTCCGGAGGACGCCGCCGGCGGCGCCCAAGAAGAGCGGCAGCCGGTGCGGATCTGGGCGGCCCACAGAATCGGCATGCTGGAGATCGGCGATCCTGCCTTGGTCTGCGCCGTCTCTGCGGCCCACCGCGGCCAGGCCTTCGCCGTATGTGCAGAACTTGTTGACCGGATCAAGGCCCAGGTGCCCATCTGGAAAGAGCAGTTCTTTGCCGACGGCAGTGTGGAGTGGGTCGGCGCCGGCGAGTAGGCGCGGTGGTGGCCGGCCGGCAGGAAGCCGGCTCGGGATCAGGAGGAAAGCACCCTGCGCCGGACCTCGGCCCGGTCGACCCCAAGTTCCTTGAGCAGCGCGGCTGCCGGGTCGTGTTCCTCGCGGTCCAGCAGTGACAGCAGAAGATGCGCGGTGGTGATCTGTCGTGACTTCTGATCCATGGTGTACCGAAGCATGCCTTCCATTACCGACCGGGCGCCCGAGCTGAAGGGCGGCTTTTTCCCCCGGCCGGGCATGGGGGCGCGCTCAAATCCTTGGGCGTCTATTCCGATTGACGCGAGTGCCGTGCGGTCAAGCCTCGCCGCCGCTTCCCGTGCCTGATCGAGCGTGACTCCCAGAACGCCGGCCGGACCGGGATCGTGAAGCGCCCCCAGCAGCAGATGATCCGTGCCCAGCCGCTTGTCGCCGCTGCAGCGGGCCTCGTCCATGGCGTAGCCAACGATTTTTCGGGTGTCGCCGGCAAATCGTTCAAACATGGTTTGATCTCACTCTCGGTATTTTGCGTGGACGGACTGCCGTGAGACGCCCAGGGCGTCACCGATCTGCTCCCAGGTCCATCCCTGCTGGCGGGCAGCTCGGACCTGCGCTGCCTCGACCTGTTCTGCGAGGCGATGGAGGGCACCGACCGCTCGTAGACCGACGGCGGGGTCTAGTGAATGAATATGCGCGGACAGGTCGTCAGTCTCCATGCCTGTCAGTTTAGATTGACAACGCCGGCCCGTCAATCCAGCCTGACAGATTTGGGGTTGGCGTGACCATCGGGTCCGCGGGTCTGGCATTGCGGAACGTTGCTCACACGGCATAGAAATCCCGCTGTCCCCACCGACGGCGGGGCCTGTAACCCAAGGCCTCCGGTTCCGGAACGCAACGGCCCCGGCGGTAGGGTTAATGGCATGACCGAACAACTCTCAGTCGCCGTGCTGGGCGCCAGCGGGCGCATGGGCGCAGAGGCCGTGAAGGCCATCGACGCCGCCGCGGACCTGACCCTCGTTGCGGCCCTTGGCCGCAACGACTCCCTCGACTTCCTTGTCAGCTCCGGCGCACAGATCGTGGTGGACCTGACCGTCCCCGAAAGCACCGAGGCGAACGTTCGCTTCGCCGTCGAGCACGGCATGCACGCCGTGGTCGGCACCACCGGCTGGGATGCCGGCCGGCTCGCGGGGCTGCAGGCACTCCTCGCCGACCGGCCCGAAGTTGGTGTCCTGATCGCCCCGAACTTCGCCCTCGGCTCGGTCCTGGCCTCCGCCTTCGCCGCCAAGGCGTCCAAGTACTTCGAATCCGTTGAAATTATTGAGCTGCACCACCCGGACAAGGTCGATGCGCCCTCGGGCACGGCCGTGCGCACGGCGCAGCTGATCTCGGCCGAGCGCTCCGACGCTGGCGTGCCGTCCAGCCCGGACGCCACCACCTCGGAACTCGCGGGTGCCCGCGGCACCGACGTCGACGGCATCCGGGTCCACAGCGTCCGGCTCGCGGGGCTTGTTGCGCACCAGGAGGTCCTGCTGGGCGGGCCGGGGGAGCAGCTGACCATCCGCCACGACTCCTTCGACCGCGCCTCCTTCATGCCCGGAGTGCTGCTGGGGATCCGCAACGTCGCCGCTCACCCCGGTCTCACCGTGGGACTTGACGGCTACCTGGACCTGGGACTCTGAGCCCGATGTCCGCTGCCTTGACAGCCCTGAAAGCGAACCGCACCAAGATCTGGGTGGGGGCCGTCACCCTGCTGCTCGTGTTTTACCTGGTGGTGTCCCTTCAACGTTCCGTGCTGCTGATGTCCGACCCCAGCCTCGTGGCGAAGGCGATCGGCGTCGCCTACCTGGTGCTGCCGGTCATCGGCGCCTGGGCCTTGATCCGGGAACTGCTGTTTGGCGCCCGCACTGAGCGGCTGGCGAAGATCCTCGAAGCCGAAGGAGGCCTGCCGGAGGACACGCTGCCGCGCACGCCCGCCGGCCGGATCATCCGCGAAGCCGCCGACGCCGAATTTGAGAAGTATCGCGCCGAGGCCGAAGCCGCCCCCGGGGACTGGCGTTCCTGGTTCCGGCTCAGCTGTGCCTACGATGCTGCCGGAGACCGCAAGCGCGCCCGCGCCTCAATGCGCGACGCCGTGCGGATGTTCCGTGCCGGGGCGCAGAAACCCTAGCCGGACACCCATCGCCGATGAGGCCGGATCCGGCCGTGGCACCTGCCGCGCCGGGTCCGGCGTCGGACCTTAGCGGAGGCGTGGAGGCTGGCGGACCCGGGCCGGCTGATAGCCGCCAACCTGGTTGGCCGCATGCGTCGCCCACTCCAGCGGCCCGCGCCAGGCCATCGCCGCGAAGACTCCGCCGGCCACCAGCATCCCGACAGCCTGCGCGAAGTACACCCCCTCCACGGTCCAGCCCGGCATCAGCGGCTGATCGTGCAGGGCAGCCATGATGCACAGATGAGCCGTGTAGAGGCTCAACGTCATGGCCCCGGCGCCGCGCAGCGGGAGCATCAGATCCAGTTCCAGCCATTCACCCAGCCGTCCCAGCAGCAGGCACAGACCGATCACGGCGGCAGCGGCCCCCGAAGTGTGCAACAGATCCAGCGTGGTGCCGGAGTGCGGTGCGCTCGTGGCCAGCCACCACACCGAGCCTGACTGGTCGACGCCGGCAAGGTTGACCTGCAGCAGGCTCTCCAGCGGGTAGGCGGGATCGCCGATGTGCGCCTGCAGGGCCTGCCGGCCGCCCCAGTCCTCCAACATGAGCGTCCCCAGCCACTTGGACATGACCGCCACCACCGTTCCGGCAGCCAGCAGCAGGAACGGCACGGCCGCTTTCCACAGCGCCATCCGGCCGATCACCAGCCCTACAAGGAGATAGGCGATCCACTGCAGGACAGGGTAGTAGCCCGTGAGGAAGAGGTCGCCCAGCAGCCTGGCCGGCGTGGCCAGATCCTCCCAGCTGGGGTTGTGACCCAGCCGCAGGGGCGGATCGGCGGACAGCAACCACGGCCGCAGGAGGTAGGCCAGAGCGGGCGCAGCCAGTATCCAGAGGACCGCGAGTGCGGCCAGGCGTTTCACCCCGAGCCCGATAAAGGGCAGCACGCACAGGAACAGGAGGGCGTAGTGGACCAGAATTATCGCGATGTTGACTTCCAGCCCGCCCAGGGAGAGCCCGACGGCGCCGATCACGAACGCCCGCAGGGCGATGCCTCTGCGGGCCGACCACAGTTCGGGGCCCTCAAGCGGCTGCTGTTTCCCCGTGGACAACGCGAGGCCGACTCCGGCCAGCACGGCGAACAGCGCGGCTGCCCGTCCGGAAAACGCCAGGCCAATCCACGTGGGCGTGAGCTGCGGGTCCGGTTCAAAGGTCGCCAGCACGTGCGTGGCCATCATGGCCAGCAGGGCCAGGCCGCGTGCGGCGTCGATACCGGCCAGCCGGGCGCCGGAGGAAGTGCCCCGGACGGTCCGGGAAGCAGTGGTCATTCCGCGCGCGGTCATCATCCGATCGTCTCACGATCGGCCGGGTAATCGTCCCATCTGCGGCCTGCCCACAGCTCCAATCCGTCTCCGAACAAGTCTTGTATTCGAATATATGTTCGAATACGATGGGCGTATGAACGACGCCGCAGAGCCCACCTTCCCGAGACCCCAATGCACCGGCCGGGATTCCACAAACCGGCAAATCCCGGGTCCGGATCCGGTCGGCCCGGAACGGACCAGGACCACGCCGGGCGGACGGGCCGGCGGTGGCGAGTCGGCGGCCGGCGTCCTCAAAGCCATGAGCCCGGGCGTCGTGGACTTCCTCTTCCGGCGCCTGGTGGCCGGCGAACCGGCCGAGGACGTCCAGTGGGGGAACGAAGGCACGGCGCTGGCTGCGGTGCCGCCGGGGGCTGAGCTGGCCCGGCGGCTGGCCGAGACGGACCTTGACGCCCTCACTCCAACAGAGTTGTTCGACTACGTGCGGGCGGCCCAGCGCCTTGCCGCCTGGGCAGAGGCCCTGCGCGAAACCGCCGTTGGGCGTTACTGCTCGGCACCCTCCGGCGACAGATCCGCACCCTCCGGCGAAAGACGGGGTGCATAGGATGGCAGGGTGACCACTGGCTCAATCACCGCGCTGACGCTGTCCGCCGTCCAATACCAGGCCCTGGATGGTGGCGTCGCCGCCAACGTGCCCGAGCACATCCGGCTCATCGAAGACGCCGAGTCGCACGGGGCCCGGATGGTCATCTTTCCCGAACTCTCGCTGACGGGGTACCGGCTGGACCTTCTGGAGGGGGCAGGGGAGTGGCTGAGTGCGGCGGATGGGCGGTTGGACGGCATCCGGGAAATCTGCCGGCGCACCGGAATAACCGCGGTGATCGGGGCCGCGTTCAAAGAACCGGACGGTACGCCGCGGCTGGCCTCCCTCGCAGTCCACCCAACAGGCTCCATCGAGACCAGCTTCAAAGCGCACCTGCACGGACCGGAACAGGATCGCTTCGTGGCCGGCAGCAATCCCGCGGTCCTGGAGATCGACGGCTGGAAGGTCGCCCTGGCGATCTGCTTCGACGCAGCCCGCCCGGGCCACGCGGAATGGGCCGCGGACGCCGGGGCGGACATCTATGCCGTCTCGGCCCTCTACACGGCCGGCGAAGACCACCGGCTGGCACTGCATCTTGGCGCCCGGGCCATGGACAACCGGATGTTCTCCGTCCTGGCGAACCTGGCAGGCGCCACGCCGCTCGGCCCTTCGTGTGGCCAAAGCGGATTCTGGGGTCCTGACGGGCTCCCGCTCCGGCAGGCGGCCGGCACCGGCACCGAGGTGCTGACCGTGAGTCTCCAATACAGTGTGCTGGCGCGGTTTCGGCGGCCCTGAGTCCGGCCGAGCCGCCGAAAAGTGACGCACGGCCGCCGAGTTTGACGTTCGTCACACCGCCGCCATTGTCCTAACATGCCGCAGACAAGGTAACGTTTTTCATATGGCTGACTCTGATATTCGCTCTTACACGTTCGGGACCCTCGTGACTGCCATGGTCACGCCTTTCACACCGGACGGTGAGGTCGACTACCGGCAGTCGGCGGAACTGGCGAGCAAGCTCGTCGACGACGGCAATGACGCCCTCGTGATCTCCGGCACCACGGGGGAGACCTCCACGCTCGAGGACGACGAAAAAGAGAAGCTCTTCCGCGTCATCGTCGAGGCCGTGGGCGACCGCGCCAAAGTCATCGCCGGAACCGGGACCAACCACACGTCGCACTCGATCGAGATGGCCAAGCGCGCCGCCAAGGCCGGAGCGCACGGCCAGCTGATCGTCACGCCGTATTACAACAAGCCGAGCCAGGCCGGCATTCAGGCACACATCGAGGCCGTGGCCGACGCCGCCGACCTCCCCGTCATGGTCTACGACATCCCTGGCCGCGCCGGCGTGCCTATCCTGCCCGAGACCATGATCCGGCTCGCCGACCACCCCAGGATCGTCGCCCTCAAGGATGCCAAGGCCGACTTCAACGCCGTCACGCGCGTCCTGGCGAACACCGATCTTGATGTCTACTCCGGCGACGACGGCCTCACGCTGCCGTGGATGGCCGCCGGCGCCGTCGGGCTGGTCAGCGTTTCCGCGCACGTCGCGACCCGGCAATTCCGTGCGCTGATCGATGCCGCACTTGCAGGCGATTTTGCTACCGCCCGCACCCTACATTTCGAACTGGACCCCGTGGTCCGCGCAGTGATGACCCACATTCAGGGTGCTGTCGCTGCCAAGCAGGTTCTTAAGTGGCAGGGAGTCCTGCCCAACTCGGTTGTCCGTTTGCCCCTCGTGGAGCCGGGCGAGGCCGAGATCGCAACCATCCGCGAGGATTTGGCGGAAGCGGGGATGGTCTTTTCCTGATCGGGAGCCAATCCTGATCGTTAAGAACCAGCCCGGCTTCAGCCTGGAAAGTAGTGCACTATGACCCAAACCGCCCTTCCCGGCCTTGTCACGCCGCCCCGCCTCCCGAAGAACACCCTGCGGATCGTGCCGCTCGGCGGACTCGGGGAAATCGGTCGCAACATGACCGTTTTCGAGATCGATGGCAAGCTCCTCATCGTTGACTGTGGCGTGCTCTTCCCCGAAGAGACCCAGCCCGGTGTCGACCTCATCCTGCCGGACTTCTCCTACATCGAGAACCGTCTCCAGGACATCGTCGCGGTAGTCCTGACCCACGGTCACGAAGACCACATCGGCGCCGTCCCCTACCTCCTGCGCCTGCGCGCCGACATCCCCATCGTCGGGTCACAGCTGACACTGGCCCTGATCGAGGCCAAGCTGCAGGAACACCGGATCAAGCCGAACACGAAGATCGTCGTCGAGGGCCAGGTCGAGAAGTACGGGCCCTTCGAATGCGAGTTCGTCGCCGTCAACCACTCCATCCCGGACGCCCTGGCCGTGTTCCTCCGCACCTCCGGCGGCACCGTCCTGCACACCGGTGACTTCAAGATGGACCAGCTGCCGCTTGATGGCCGCATCACCGACCTCCGCCACTTCGCCAAGCTGGGCGAAGAAGGCGTGGACCTGTTCATGTCGGATTCGACCAATGCCGACGTCCCGGGCTTCACCACCGCCGAGAAGGAAATCGGGCCCACCCTGGACCGGCTGTTCGGGCAGGCCTCCAAGCGCATCATCGTCGCGTCCTTCTCCTCGCACGTGCACCGCGTCCAGCAGGTTCTCGATGCCGCCGCCAACCACAACCGCAAGGTTGCCTTCGTCGGCCGCTCCATGGTCCGGAACATGGCCATCGCCGCGAAACTGGGCTACCTGGAGGTCCCGGCCGGGATCCTGGTCGACATCAAGAACATCGACAACCTGCCGGACAACCGGGTTGTACTGATGTCCACCGGCTCCCAGGGCGAGCCCATGGCCGCCCTGTCCCGCATGGCCAATGGCGACCACCGCGTCGTCGTCGGCGAGGGCGACACCGTCATCCTCGCGTCGAGCCTGATCCCGGGCAACGAAAACGCCGTCTTCCGCATCATCAACGGCCTGCTGAAGCTCGGCGCCGACGTCATCCACAAGGGCAACGCCAAGGTGCACGTCTCCGGCCACGCTGCCGCCGGGGAGCTGCTGTACTGCTACAACATCCTTGAGCCGCTCAACGCCATGCCGGTGCACGGCGAAACCCGCCACCTCATCGCCAACGGCAAGATCGCCCTCGAATCCGGAGTGCCGGAGGAAAGCATCCTGCTCGCGGACAAC
The DNA here is from genome assembly GCF_000374925.1 of Arthrobacter sp. 131MFCol6.1. Lineage (GTDB taxonomy): Bacteria > Actinomycetota > Actinomycetes > Actinomycetales > Micrococcaceae > Arthrobacter. The sequence continues at coordinate 70,555 of NZ_KB895545.1, read as the reverse complement.
GGCACAGTGATCGATCTTCGCGACCACCAGGCAGACATCGTGGGCCAGGTCGAGGTTGGGTTCGTCTATGTCGACGGCTCCAGCGTCGGCGAAGTCACGGAAGCAGACCTCAAGGACCGCCAGACTCTCGGCGATGAGGGCTTCATCTCCATCATCACGGTCATCCACCGTGCCACCGGCAAGGTGGTGTCCGGGCCGGAGATCCACGCCCGCGGTGTGGCCGAGGACGATTCCGTCTTCGACGAGATCATCCCCAAGATCAACGAGGCCCTCGAGGAAGCCGTGCTGAACCGCACGGACCACACGACGCACCAGCTGCAGCAGGTCGTCCGCCGGGTCGTCGGCACGTGGGTCAACCGCAAGCTGCGCCGCAAGCCCATGATCATCCCGGTGGTCCTTGAGGCGTAAGCCTCAGGTGGTTCACCGGGCGTAAGCCTCAGGTGGTTCTCCGGTCGTAAGTCCTCCACCCGTACCCGGCGCACGCCTGGTCAACGGCCTTCCCGGCCAACCCGCAGCCTGAGCGCCGCGGGAGGCGGGGGAGGCCGTTCCCGTTGGGTCCGGCGGCAACATGATCCCGGACGCCCGGAAATTCGGGGTTTTCGGCCCGGCATCCGGTACCGTGGCGGGTATGGCGACTCGTACTTCTTCCGCGCCTAGAGGAAACTCAAGCGGCAAATCAGGCAGTTCTCCCGGCCGGGGGTCCAGTCCCGCCGCATCCAAATCCGCCCGGCCGCGGGGCGCCGCAGGCGGCACCGCAGGCGGCACCGCAGGTAGAACAACAGCCACCGCCCGGACCCGGCAGCTGGCCGTTGTTGAGCCGCACCAGCCCTGGGTGGTGCGGGTGCTGGCCGGAGCCTGGCTGGGCGTCGCCCACGTGATCGGCGCCGGCATCCGCCGGGTCGGCCACGACGTCAGCGACCTCGCCCCCGAGGACCGCCGCGACGGCGCCGCCCTGTTCAATCTGGCCCTGGGAGTCTTCGTCGCCACCTTCGCGTGGTGGGGATTCCAGGGCTGGCTCCCCGATCTCATCTTTGCGATCGTCAACGGCACATTCGGCTGGATGGCCCTGCTGCTGCCGCTCATGCTGTTCGTGTGCGCCTTCCGCCTGTTCCGCCAGCCCGACGACGGCCGCGGCAACAACCGGATCGGCATCGGCTTCCTCATCATGACGTTCGCCGGTTCCGGGCTGGCCCACATCATTGGCGGCCAGCCGACCGTCGCCGACGGCTTTGACGGCCTGCGCCGGGCCGGCGGCATGCTCGGCTACCTCGCCGCGGCCCCGCTGGCCGCCGTGCACACCGCCGTCCCCGTCGCGGTGTACGGCCTGCTGGCCTTCACCTCGCTGCTGATCGTCACCGCCACGCCCTTCGGCGCCATCCCCGGCCGCCTGCGCGACGCCTACGAGCACCTGATGGGCATCGACCTGCAGGACGACGAAGACGGCGACCGCCACGACCGCAGCTACCTGTACGAGAACGACGCACCGGCCCCGGCCAGGAAGAAGCGCAAGCGCCTCTTCGGCAAGGACCACGACGACGAGTCCGGCCTGGAAGGCTACGTCGGCGACGAGGCCTTCGAGCGCGCCCTCATCGCAGATGAGGAAGCTGCCGACGCACGTCCGGCCAAGGGCGCCAAGGGCAAGGCGCACTCTGGCGCCGCGGCCGATGCTGCGCCCGATGTGGCGCCCGGCGTCCGCCGTCCCACCCAGGCCGAGATCGCCGTCGAAAAGATCAAGGCCGCCCAGGGGCTGGGCTCGGCAGGATCCGCCGGCGCTGCGGCGGAGTCCAGCGGCGACGCCACCGAGGCCATCCCGCTGGTCACTCCGGGGATGGTGGCCGCGGGATCGCTCAATCCCGCCGCCGCCGCGGCCGCCAAGGTCCCCTCCAACCCGGTCGCGCCGGCACCGCTGCCCACCCCGATTCCGCAGCGCACCGAACAGCTCTCCTTGGCCGGCGACGTCACCTACACCCTGCCGGCGTCGGACGTGCTGACACCCGGTTCCATCCCCAAGGAACGCACCGAGGCCAACGACGCGATTGTCGCCTCGCTCACCGAGACCCTCAACCAGTTCAACGTGGAGGCGCAGGTCACCGGCTTCAGCCGCGGCCCCACCGTGACCCGCTACGAAATCGAGCTGTCCCCGGGCACCAAGGTGGAGCGGGTCACCGCCCTGTCCAAGAACATCTCCTATGCCGTTGCCAGCTCGGATGTGCGCATCCTGAGTCCCATCCCGGGCAAGTCGGCCATCGGCATCGAAATCCCCAACACGGACCGCGAAACCGTTTCCCTGGGCGACGTGCTGCGCAGCCAGAACGCCCGCCGCACCGACCACCCCATGGTCATGGGGGTCGGCAAGGACGTCGAGGGCGGGTACGTCGTGGCCAACCTGGCCAAGATGCCGCACTTGCTCGTGGCCGGTGCCACCGGTGCCGGCAAGTCCTCGTTCGTGAACTCGATGATCACCTCGATCCTGATGCGGGCCACCCCGGACGAGGTCCGGATGGTCATGGTGGACCCCAAGCGCGTGGAACTCACGGCCTACGAGGGGGTCCCGCACCTCATCACCCCGATCATCACCAACCCGAAGAAGGCGGCAGAGGCCCTGCAGTGGGTGGTCCGGGAAATGGATGCCCGCTACGACGACCTCGCCAATTACGGCTTCAAGCACATCGATGACTTCAACAAGGCCGTCCGGGCCGGCAAGGTCCACCCGCCCGAAGGTTCCAAGCGCGTCATCAAGCCGTACCCGTACCTGCTGGTGATCGTGGACGAACTCGCCGACCTCATGATGGTGGCCCCGCGCGACGTCGAAGACTCGATCGTCCGCATCACGCAGCTGGCCCGTGCGGCCGGCATCCACCTGGTCCTGGCCACCCAGCGCCCGTCGGTCGACGTCGTGACCGGCCTGATCAAGGCGAACGTGCCCTCCCGCATGGCCTTCGCCACCTCCTCCGTCACCGACTCCCGCGTGGTCCTGGACCAGCCGGGCGCCGAAAAACTCATCGGCCAGGGCGATGCCCTGTTCCTGCCGATGGGGGCGTCCAAGGCGATGCGTGTCCAGGGTGCCTGGGTCACCGAATCCGAAATCCACAAGGTCGTCGAGCACGTCAAGGGCCAGCTCAAGGCCGTCTACCGGGACGACGTCGCGCCCGAGGCGCAGAAGAAGCAGATCGACGACGACATCGGGGACGATCTTGAGGTCCTGCTCCAGGCAACCGAGCTCGTGGTCACCACCCAGTTCGGCTCCACCTCGATGCTCCAGCGCAAGCTCCGTGTCGGTTTCGCGAAGGCCGGCCGCCTCATGGACCTGCTCGAGTCCAGGGGAGTGGTGGGGCCCTCCGAAGGTTCCAAGGCGCGCGACGTGCTGGTCAAGCCCGATGACCTCGCCGCCGTGCTGGCCGCGATGAAGGGGCAGGACGGTCCGGTGTCCGCCGACTCGCAGACCGCGGCACTGAGCGATAACGCCAACGCGAACATCGCCCAGGGCGGTTACGCCGAGGACCTCGTGGCGGCCGACCTGGAAAACCGCACCCATGCGATCGACTACCACGACGGCGCCGACGGCGGTTCCAGCGACGAGGACGGCTCGGAGGACGCCTGGTCGCTCACCGGGCGGTAGCGCAGACGGTAGCCTAGGAAGGTGAATAGCGCCGAAGCCAACGCCGGATCCGCCTCGCGGATCTGGAACCTGCCGAATGTCCTCACGATGCTGCGGATAGTGCTGGTGCCGTTCTTCGTCTGGTTCCTCCTCCTCGACGCGCCGGGACTGCAGGCCCAGAACGGCGTCTGGCGCTGGGCGGCCGCCTTCGTCTTCGCGGTGGCCATCTACACGGACAAGCTCGACGGCGACATCGCCCGGTCCCGCGGCCTCGTCACCGACTTCGGCAAGATTGCTGACCCGATTGCCGACAAGCTCCTGATCGGTTCCGCGCTGGTCATGCTCTCGTTGCTCCAGGAACTGCCGTGGTGGGTCACGATCCTGATCCTGGTCCGGGAGTGGGGCATCACAGCGCTGCGCTTCTTCGTGATCCGCTACGGCGTCATCCCGGCCTCGCGCGGCGGCAAGCTCAAGACCGTGGTGCAGACGGTGGCCATCTTTCTCTACGTCCTTCCGCTGGCGTCCCTAGCCCCGTGGCTGGGCGTTGTAGCGTTCGTCGTGATGATGGCTGCCCTGGTCATCACCCTGTGGACCGGCGGCGAATACGTCATCGAGGCGCTCAAGCTGCGGGCCGCCGGCATCAGGGCAGAGAAACAACGTTCAAGGGAGAACAAGCCATGAACCAGCCGGACCCAGCTCCTCATCCCCAACTGCATCCCAACCTCCACCCCAACCTGCACCGGCTGGCGGAGCAGGCCGTCACCGGCGCCCTCGGCCGCGGCATGACCGCCGCCACCGCCGAATCCCTCACCGCCGGGATGGTCACCGCCGTGCTGGCCGACACGCCCGGCGCCTCCGGGATGCTGCAGGGCGGCGTGGTGTCCTACGCCAACAAGGTCAAGGCCGGCGTTCTGGGCGTCCCCAGTGAGCTGCTCGACTCCGTCGGCTCCGTGGACGGCGACGTAGCCGCAGCCATGGCCGACGGCGCGCGGCGCATCTGCGGCGCCGACATCGGGGTGTCCACCACCGGCGTGGCCGGGCCCGAACCGCACGACGGCAAAGCGGTCGGCACGGTCTTTATCGGCATCGCCACGGCGGAAGGATCGACGTCGTACCCCTATTCGTTTGAGGGCAGCCGCGCAGAGATCCGCGCCCTCGCGTGCGGCGCTGCGCTGGAGCGTCTGCTGGAGGCCCTATCTTCCGAAGGCTACCGGGCGTAAAGTTGCCGGGAACAAAAGTTGATTCCGAATAGTTGTTACATTGTGTCGCTTCCAAATGAGGGAGGCGCCTAGGATGAAATCATCAGCAGAGTCCGCCCCCACCGGCGGACTCGACAGTACGAGGAGCAAGGCGATACAGATGGTAAAGCAGCCCGTATCCGTAAACGGCGTTGTCCGCTGGAAGGATGTGGGCCTCGCCGATCAGGCCAAGAGCGAACAGAAGGAGCGCAAGATGGTTGTACTACGTCACGAAATCGGTGATGTCCTGCGCGACGTCCGCCAGCGCCAGGGCCGTACGCTCCGCGAAGTCTCTCACAGTGCCCGTGTTTCCTTGGGCTACCTGAGCGAAGTGGAACGCGGCCAGAAGGAAGCCTCCTCGGAGTTGCTCTCCTCGATCTGCTCGGCCCTCGATGTTCCGCTTTCGAGCATGCTCCGCGAAGTCAGCGACCGCGTCGCAGTCGCAGAAGGCGTCGCGGTTCCGGACACCGTTCCCCAGGAGTTCGCGCAGCGCTACGGCCGCGACCTCGACCGGGAGCTCAACTCCGACCTCAGCGACGAGCTGGCCAAGGGCCTCCTCTCCGGAGCACGCTAACCCCCAACTCACTTAAGACCTAAGACACACAAGAGGACCTCCGGCCGCGGCCGGAGGTCCTCTGACGTATTCCGGGGACCTGGATTCCCGCCGGGGGAGTCAGGCAGGCTCGTCCCGGGGGAACCCGTCACGTTCGTAGGTGGCATTGAGCTTGGCCATGTACATGGCCAGCGCCTGCAGATCCTCGGCGGGCCATTCCGCCAGGCGTTCCCGAAACACCTCACGTCGGGCGTCCTGGACCTGATGCATCCTTTCCTCGCCTTCGGGCGTCAGCCGGATGGCCTGCGCCCGGCCGTCCAGGGGGTCCGCCTCCTTGGACACCAGCCCGAGGCCCTCGAGGAAGGCGATCTGCCGGCTCACCGAAGGCTTGCCGACACCGATGCAGGAGGCGAGATCGGTCAGCCGGATGGGGCCCTGCTTGCGGATCACGCTGAGCAGCCCGTAGGCGGCTGGTTCCATGTCCGGATGGACCTGGCGCGAGAGCTGATGGGAAATCGACCGGCCCCGGCGCCAGAGCAGGCTCAGCTGGTTCTCGACGGCGTCCAGGGCGGCATCCGCGCCGGCGGGATCGGGAGCTGCATTTCCCGCGGACTCAGTTGGGTTGCTCATGGCAACCATTCTAGAGTCCCGGGCCGTGAGAGACTTTACTCGTGCGAATCAGTGACTTTTGGCGGCTTATGGACGACGAGTTCGGCGCGGGATACTCCCGCGTCCTGAGCAGTTCGCTGGTCCTGGCAGGCGTTGGAGGCCGCACCGCGGACCAGGCCCTCAGCGCCGGCGTTCCGCCCCGCCAGGTGTGGCTTGCCCTGTGCGACGTCCAGGACGTCCCGCCGGAGCGCCGCCTGGGCCGGGACGTCAAACCCCGTGACACCACCGGGCCCCGCTGACACCTGCGACGACGCCGGCTGAGCCCCGTTGACGCCTGACACGACCCGTCGACGCCTGACACGCCGCCCGCTTGTTCGAATATCTGTTCGGATAGCGATATGCTTTTTTTCAGACCGTTTTCCACATAAGTGGTTCTCTCGACAACTTTGTCGGAGGGTGCCAGTAGCGTCAGTGATGACAGACAAAGGCCTCCACGGCCACTCCACAGCGAGAAAGTATTAGAGGTGTGAATCATGGCCGCAGCCCCGGATCGCCAGAAGGCGCTCGACGCAGCGCTTGCCCAGATTGACAAGCAGTTCGGCAAAGGCTCGGTTATGCGCCTCGGCGATGAAGTCCGTGCGCCCATCGAAGTCATCCCGACCGGCTCCATCGCACTGGACGTCGCCCTCGGAATTGGCGGCCTGCCCCGCGGCCGCGTCGTGGAAATCTACGGTCCGGAATCATCCGGTAAGACCACGGTCGCCCTGCACGCCGTTGCCAACGCCCAGCGCCAGGGCGGCATTGCCGCCTTCATCGACGCCGAGCACGCCCTCGATCCGGAATACGCCGCCAAGCTGGGCGTCGATACCGACGCACTCCTGGTCTCCCAGCCGGACACCGGCGAGCAGGCACTGGAAATCATGGACATGCTTATTGGTTCCGGCTCCCTTGACGTCATCGTCATCGACTCCGTGGCCGCCCTCGTTCCCCGCGCGGAGATCGAAGGCGACATGGGCGACAGCCACGTTGGCCTGCAGGCCCGCCTGATGAGCCAGGCCCTGCGTAAGATCACCGGCCGCCTGAGCCAGACGAAGACCACGGCCATCTTCATCAACCAGCTGCGTGAAAAGATCGGTGTCTTCTTCGGCTCTCCGGAAACCACCACCGGTGGTAAGGCGCTGAAGTTCTACGCCTCCATTCGCATCGACGTCCGCCGCATCCAGACCCTGAAAGAGGGCGCCGATTCCGTCGGCAACCGCACCAAGGCCAAAATCGTCAAGAACAAGATGGCCCCGCCCTTCAAGATCGCCGAGTTCGACATCATCTACGGCCAGGGCATTTCCCGTGAGGGCGGCATTATCGATATGGGTGTCGAGCACGGCCTGATCAAAAAGTCGGGCTCCTGGTTCACCTACGATGGCGACCAGCTGGGCCAGGGCATGGAGAACTCCCGCCGCTTCCTGCGCGACAACCCGGAGCTGGCGGCCGAACTCGAGCGTTTGATCAAGGAAAAGCTCGGTGTCGGCGTCAAGGCCCCGGCCGAGACCGAGGAATCACCGAAGCTGAAGGCCGTTGACGGCTTCTAACAGCCGGCGGCGCAAGGGGGCAGGATTTCCATCACGGAATCCTGCCCTCGGCTTTGTCGACCCCGACCAGCCCGCGGACAGCGCCCATGGCGCGGGTGCGCCGGCCGAACAAGACCGGGACGCGGACCCCGCGGCCGTGGCGCGTGCCATCGTGCTGCGGCAGCTGACGAATTCGCCCAAGAGCCGGCTGCAACTCGCGCGCAAACTGGCCGAGCGCAACGTCCCCGAGGACGTCGCGGAGGCCGTGCTGGACCGCTTCGAGGAAGTGCGGCTGGTTGACGACGCCGAGTTCGCCGACATGTGGGTCCGCAGCAGGTCCCAGACCCGCAAGCTCGCCAAGGGGGCCTTGCGGCGCGAACTTGCGGACAAGGGCATCGACCCGGAGATCGCTGCCGGTGCACTGGATCAGCTCAGCGACGCCGACGAGGAAACAGCAGCCAGGGAGCTCGTGGAGCGCAAGCTGCGGGGATTCACCGGCGGCGAAGACCGGGCGGAACGCGACAAGGTGACGCGCCGCCTTGCCTCAATGCTGGCCCGCAAGGGATACCAGCCGTCGCTCGCCTTCCGGGTGGTGGGTGAGGTGCTCGATGCCGCCGCCGGCCATGCAGGGGACGGGGACTAGAGCCGCCGGGCGGGGGTCTGCGCTGGACCAGCCGCTGCCCGCTATCCTTACCCGTTACCCTTAACAGGTGAGTTTTACCATTCCTTCCCCAGCAGCCGGCACGACTTCTCCAACAGCGCCACCGGCGGTGCAGCCAGCAACCAGCGCAGACCCCGTTTCCGCACCGGAAAGTCCCGCCCCGGCCCAGCCCCGCACCTATCAGGTGCGCACTTTCGGTTGCCAAATGAACGTGCACGATTCCGAGCGGATGGCCGGCATGCTGGAAGCCGCAGGCTACGTCCCCTCCGCCGGCGAATTGGCCGACGTCGTGGTCTTCAACACCTGCGCGGTCCGGGAGAACGCCGACAACAAGCTGTACGGCAACCTCGGCATCCTCGCCCCGGTCAAGGCAGCCAACCCCGGAATGCAGATCGCCGTCGGCGGCTGTCTCGCGCAAAAGGACCGGGAGACCATCCTCAAGAAGGCCCCGTGGGTGGACGCCGTGTTCGGCACCCACAACGTCGGTGCCCTGCCGGCGCTGCTGGACCGGGCCCGCCACAACAATGAGGCCCAGCTGGAGATCCTCGAATCGCTGGACGTCTTCCCCTCCACCCTCCCCACCAAGCGGGACTCCGTCTACTCAGGCTGGGTATCGATCTCCGTGGGCTGCAACAACACCTGCACTTTCTGCATCGTCCCGGCCCTGCGGGGCAAGGAAAAGGACCGCCGCCCCGGCGAGATCCTGGCCGAAATCCAGGCGCTCGTGGATGACGGCGCCATCGAGGTAACACTGCTGGGCCAGAACGTGAACTCCTACGGCGTCGAATTCGGCGACCGGCAGGCGTTCTCCAAGCTGCTGCGTGCGTGCGGCGACATCCCGGGCCTGGAGCGGGTGCGGTTCACCAGCCCGCACCCGGCCGCCTTCACCGACGACGTCATCGACGCCATGGCCGAGACCCCCAACGTCATGCCGCAGCTGCACATGCCGCTGCAGTCCGGCTCGGACAAGGTCCTCAAGGACATGAAGCGGTCCTACCGCTCCACCAAGTTCCTCGGCATCCTGGACAAGGTCCGCGAGAAGATCCCGCACGCCGCCATCTCCACGGACATCATCGTCGGGTTCCCCGGCGAGACCGAGGAGGACTTCCAGGCCACCCTCGACGTCGTGGAGAAGTCCCGGTTCGCCACCGCCTTCACCTTCCAGTACTCGAAGCGACCAGGCACGCCCGCTGCGGACCTGCCGGACCAGCTGCCCAAGGCAGTCGTCCAGGAACGCTTTGAGCGCCTCACGGCCCTGCAGGACCGGATTGCGGCAGAGGAAAACGCCCGGCAGCTCGGCCGTCGCGTCGAAGTCATGGTGACCGCCCAGTCGGGCCGTAAGGCGGGGGAAACCCACCGCCTCTCCGGCCGGTCCCAGGACCAGCGGCTGGTGCACTTCTCCGTGCCCGCGGGAGCCGAGGTGCCCCGGCCCGGCGATCTGGTGACCGTGACCATCACGGAGGCGGCGGCGTTCCACCTCGTCTCGGACCCTGCCTCGGCCGAGGACTACAGCCTGCGCCGGTCCCGTGCCGGTGACGCCTGGGACCGTTCGCAGGCAGATTCCTGCGGAGCCCCGGCCAGCCCCGCGGGCAAGACCAGCGCGCAGGGCACCTCCGGCGTGTCGCTGGGCATGCCCAGCCTCCCGGTCCGCGGCCGTTAGCGCCGTGCCCGGCCCGCAGGGTGCCGCGCACGACGCAGCAACCCAGGCCACACCAGCCCAGGCCACACCAGCCGAGGACACAGCCCAGCAGGACACTGCCCAAAATACGGCGGTGCCGGGGGCACAGCCGGTTGCGCCGCCGGTGATCGCCGTCGTCGGGCCGACGGGATCCGGCAAATCAGACCTGGCAGTCTCCCTCGCCCTCGAGCTCGACGGTGAAGTCATCAACGCCGACTCGATGCAGTTCTACCGGGGCATGGATATCGGCACCGCCAAGATCACCGAGGCCGAGCGCCGCGGTGTGCCGCACCACCTGCTGGACATTCTGGACGTGACCGAGGAAGCGAGCGTCTCGGACTTCCAGCAGCAGGCCCGCGCGTTGATCGCCGACATCCACGGGCGGGGCAAGCGGGCCATCCTGGCCGGCGGCTCCGGACTCTACGTCCGCGCCGCCCTCGACGTCCTCGAGTTCCCCGGCACGGATCCGGAGATCCGCGGCCGGCTTGAGGCGGAACTGGCCACCGCGGGACCTGCGCCCCTGCGGGAACGGCTGGAAGCAGTGGACCCCGTGTCCGCGGGCAGGCTCGGCGACGACCGCAGGATCATCCGAGCCTTGGAAGTTTTCGAGCTCACCGGGCGGCCATTCAGCTCCTTCATGCCGGCCCGCGAATACTTCCAGCCTGCCGTCCAGATCGGACTCGAGGTGGACCGGGAACTGCTCCGGCGGCGCCTCGCCGACCGGGTCCACGCAATGGTCGACCAGGGGCTACTGGACGAAGTCCGCCGGCTGGACGCCGCCGGACTCCGCAACGGCCGGACCGCGCCACGGGCCCTCGGCTACGCCCAGTTCCTCCGGGTGCTCGACGGTGCCTCCAGCCTGGAGCAGGCCGCGGACGAAACCATCATCGCCACCCGGCAGTTCGCGCGCCGGCAGCTGACCTGGTTCCGTGCGGATCCCCGGATCACGTGGCTGGGCTGGAACGATCCTGATCTGGTGGCCGAGGCCGCCGGCCTCTGCCGGGCGACGCCGGTTCCGCCTCCGGCGTAGCGCTTGGGTCACGATACCGGAGCGGTCAGGACGGAACGGTAACCTTGGAGCATGGACGAATCCCAAGCCGTAGCCGCTGACCGTACTGCCGGCGATACCGCACCCCTGAGCGGTCTGAAGTTTTCCAAAGGCCACGGAACGGGCAACGACTTTGTCCTGATCGCAGACCCCAACGGCGCGCTCGAGCTCAGCCCGGAGCACGTCGCGGCGCTCTGCGACCGGCACCGCGGCATCGGCGGCGACGGCCTGATCCGCGCCGTGCCTTCGCGGCTCCTGCCCGAGGGACAGGATTTGCTGACCGCGCACCCCGACGCCGAGTGGTTCATGGACTACCGCAACGGCGACGGCTCGCTCTCTGAGATGTGCGGCAACGGAGTCCGCGTCTTTGTGCACTTCCTCATCGCCGAAGGCCTCGTGGACCTGCCGGCCGGCGAATCCCTCGTCATTGGAACCCGGGGCGGTGCCAAGACGATCGTCCGGACAGCTGCGGGCTACGCCGTGGACATGGGCCCCTGGGAGTTCATTTTCCCGGGCGAGGCGACGGCGCGGGCCATGGATTCGCTCGTCAGCGCCGACGGGCTCGAAGTCGCGCGCCCCGCCCTCTCCGTCAGCATGGGCAACCCGCACACCGTCGTGGCCCTGGCCGAAACGGCCGAACTGGAAGCCACGCAGCTGTTCACGGCCCCCCGCGTGGACCCGACGCCGCCGCACGGCACCAACGTCGAATTCGTTGTGCCGTCCGAACCACTGGTCCACGACGGCACCGGCACCATCACCATGCGGGTCCACGAACGCGGGGTGGGGGAGACCCAGTCATGCGGCACGGGCGCCTGCGCTGCTGCCGTCGCGATTCGCCACTGGGCCGGCCAGGGCGCACCGGACGCGTGGAACGTCCACGTCCCCGGCGGCGTCGTCGGCGTGAAATTCTTCCTGGGCCCGGAGGGGCACGAACACGTCGAACTCAGCGGCCCGGCCGTGATCGTCGCTAGCGGGACGCTTTCCTGATTCGAAGGATCCGGAACGACTTCGACGTGCTCTCCCGGGTCACGCTGAAGCTGGAGTCGAGCTCCGCCGAGAGCCAGCGCTGCAGCGAGTCCGAGCCGAGGTTCTTCTGGACCACGAGCCAGGCCGATCCGCCCGGTGCCAGCCTGGGAATCCACAGGCGCAGGAGGGCGTGGAGCTCATCCTTGCCGATCCTGATCGGCGGGTTGGACCAGATGGTGTCAAAGCGCAGTTCGGGGTCGACGGCGTCTGGCGTGCTGGCGGTTACATTGTTCAGCCCCAACAGGCCGGCGTTTTCGTTGGTCAGGGTCACGCAACGTTCGTTCACGTCCACCGCGTAGACCTGTGCGTGCGGTGCCCGCAGGGCCATAGTCAGGGCGATCGGTCCCCAGCCGCAGCCGATATCCAGCAGGTTGCCCTGCGGCGACGGCGCCGGGACGTCGGCGAGCAGCACCGCCGTCCCCTTGTCGATCCCGTCCGGGCTGAAGATCCCCGAGGACGTCTGCAACCGGCGCGTCTCACCGGCAAGATCCACGGTGAGCGGCTTGCGGGTGAACGGCCCGGCCGGCTGGGCGCTGAAATAGTGTGCAGACTCCATAATGGGCCAGATTAGTTCGCGGCCAGCCCGTATGGGAAACCGGGCGGGAGCGCCGGCGTCTGCTACGCTACGAAACATGATCTTGATCTCCAAGTAGCCGGCACGGGTCCGTCCCGTCCCCGGAGCGACGCAGGTAAACGCCTTCGGCTGAGTGCGCCATCGCAAGGGTGAGTTTTCTCACCCGCTGGCGCCCGCACCACTTGGAATCCAGCCGCTTTCCAGCACCGTGTCTTTTGGCAGCGTGCTCCTTGGCCCGGCTTGGCGGACGGCACCTACCTCACTGTGATCTCCACATTCTGTGGTCCCACAGCCAGGCGCTTCTGCCGCCTCTACCCTTCAGCCAGCCATAGCTCCGGACGGAGCCAGCCCCGCCCCGGCACCGTTGCCGCGGGCATTCCAGGAGGCCTGCATGACCCCCCGCCGTCAGCCCAGCGCGAATACCGCCCCACAGAGCAGCAATCGGCACTATTCTGAAAGAGCCGAACCCTTAAAGGAGACCATGACCAGCCACCCCAACACCGGACCCGATTCAGCAGCCCAGGACATGAGCCCTGAGGAGATCCAAGCTGTAATCGACCGGATCCTTTCCAAGGACACCCCCGCCCCAGGCCGCGGCGGCGGCACCAGCCACGGCACCGCCACCGCCGCCGGTGCCGGTACCGGCGGCCCGACGTCGGTGCTCGGCAAGGCACAGGCCATCTCCCGCCTGGACGAGGTGTACACCAACTTCGACGGCGACCAGCAGGACCTTGAGGAACGCCACGCGCTGCGCCGCAAGGCTGGCCTGTCCACCGAGCTCGAAGACGTCACCGAGGTCGAATACCGGCAGTTGCGCCTTGAGCGCGTCGTCCTGGCCGGCCTCTGGACCGAGGGCACCCTCGCGGACGCCGAGAACTCCCTGCGTGAACTTGCCGCCCTCGCTGAGACAGCCGGCTCCGAGGTCCTCGACGGGCTCGTCCAGCGGCGCGCCAAGCCCGATCCCGGGACCTTCCTCGGCTCCGGCAAGGCGCAGGAACTGAAAGCCATCGTGATGTCCACCGGCGCCGACACTGTCGTCGTCGACGCCGAGTTGGCCCCGTCCCAGCGGCGCGGCCTGGAGGACATCGTCAAGGTCAAGGTCATTGACCGTACAGCGCTGATCCTGGACATCTTCGCCCAGCACGCCAAGAGCCGTGAAGGCAAGGCGCAGGTGGAGCTCGCCCAGCTCGAATACCTGCTCCCGCGCCTGCGCGGCTGGGGTGAATCGATGTCCCGCCAGGCCGGTGGCCAGGTGGGCGGCGCCGGTGCCGGCATGGGCTCGCGTGGCCCCGGTGAGACCAAGATCGAACTGGACCGCCGCCGGATCCGCACCCGGATGGCCAAGCTGCGGCGCGAAATCGCCGCCATGAAGCCTGCCCGGGAAACGAAGCGGGCCAACCGCCGTCGTAACGCCGTGCCCTCGGTGGCGATCGCCGGGTACACCAACGCCGGGAAGTCCTCGCTGCTGAACCGGTTGACCGACGCGGGGGTGCTGGTGGAAAACGCCCTGTTCGCCACCCTGGACCCCACCGTCCGCAAGGCCGAAACCGCTGACGGGCTGGGATACACCCTGGCCGACACCGTGGGCTTTGTCCGTTCCCTGCCCACCCAGCTCGTGGAGGCATTCCGCTCCACGCTGGAAGAGGTGGCCGACTCCGACCTGATCCTGCATGTCGTGGACGTCTCGCACCCGGATCCGGAAGGCCAGATCGCCGCTGTCCGGACGGTTTTCAGCGAAGTCGACGCGCGAAAGGTTCCGGAAATCATTGTCCTGAACAAGGCCGACGCCGCTGACCCGTTCGTGGTCGAACGGCTCAAGCAGCGCGAGCCGCGCCACGTCGTGGTCTCGGCCCGCACCGGCGAAGGCATTCCGGAACTGCTCAAGGCCATCAGCGACGGCATTCCGCGGCCCAGCGTGAAGCTTGAACTGCTGATCCCGTACAACCGCGGGGATCTGCTCAGTAAGCTCCACGAGACGGACGCCGAGATCCTCAGCCTCGACCACGAGGAAACCGGGACTCGTGCCGTGGTGATGGTGCGTGAAGGACTCGCCGCCGAACTGGATCCCTTCATCAGCAATGACTGAGGCTGCGGTGACCAAGGCTGACGCCGAACCAGCCGACGCCGATCCAGCCGATGGTGGATCGGCCGAGCCTGATGCCGGTTCGGTTGCCGGCGCGGCCGGCGAGGAATTTGTGGTTAAACTGCTCGACCGTGCCGTGTCCGGCATGGGCGGGCAGAGCCGCGATGGCCAGCACGAAATGGCCCGGCAGGTGGCGCGCGCGATCGACAGCGGCGACCACCTGCTGGTCCAGGCCGGCACCGGCACCGGCAAGTCCCTGGCCTACCTGATTCCGCTGATCGCGCATTCGCTGACCAGCAACAAACCCACCCTGGTCTCCACCGCCACCCTGGCGCTGCAGACCCAGATCGTGGGCCGCGACCTGCCCAGGCTGCTCAAGACCATCACGCCTGCCCTGGAACGGCCCGTCAAGGTCGCCCTGGTCAAGGGCCGGTCCAACTACGTCTGCCGGCACAAACTCGAGGGCGGCTTCCCGTCCGAAGAACCTTCCGAGGGACAGCTGTTTTCCCTTGGCGAGGACACCAGCGTGCCGCATTTCGCCGCCGCACTGGGCGGGCCGTCCTCCCAGCTGGGCAAGGAAGTCGTCCGCCTGCGCGAATGGGCCGAGGAGACCGCGACGGGGGACCGTGACGAGCTCATGCCCGGCGTCACGGACCGGGCCTGGCGCCAGGTCTCGGTCACCTCCATGGAGTGCCTCGGCGCGCAGAAATGCCCGCTCGCGGCCGAATGCTTCAGCGAGCTGGCACGGCAGAACGCCGCCGACGCCGACGTCGTGGTCACCAACCACGCCATGCTCGCCGTCAGCGCCTTCGAAGGCCTGGCGGTGCTGCCCGAGTACGACGTTGTGGTGGTGGATGAGGCGCACGAACTCCAGGACCGCGTCACGGGCGCGGTCTCGGGCCAGCTCTCCGTGGCGATGGTGCACGCCGCCGCGTCCGGGGCCCGGAAGCACACGGGCATCACCGTGGATGCGCTGAACAATGCCGCTGCCCACCTGGAGCTGGCCATCGACGGCGTCCCCAGCGGGCTGATGCCCAATGGCCTGAACAGCGAGCAGCTGGACTGCATCGATCAGCTGCGCGACGCGTGCCGCGCCGCCCTGTCCGATTCCAAGGGGGACAGCTCCGCAACGGCCGACGGCGGACGCCAGCTTGCCCGCTCACGCCTCATGGTCATCCTGGAACTCTGTGAACGCCTCCTGGCCGCACGCGAAAACCGCGAAGTCGTGTGGTTCTCCCGCAACAGCAGCTTCGACCCGGCACAGGGCTACTCACAGCCGGACGAGAGCGCGCCGGCCTTGATCAATGTCGCCCCGCTGAGCGTCGCAGGACGGTTGCGCGAAGGCCTGTTCGCGGACCACACCGTCATCCTGACCTCGGCCACACTGGCCATCGGCGCTGCCTTCGAACCCGCCGCCGGAGGCCTGGGCCTGGTTGGCAACGGCGCCCCAAGCTGGACCGGCGTCGACGTCGGATCCCCGTTCGACTACCCGAAGCAGGGCATCCTCTACGTCGCCAGGCACCTGCCCAAACCCGGCCGCGGAACGTCCCCCGAGGCTTTGGACGAACTCGAGAAGCTGATCCGCGCGTCCGGCGGCGGTGCGCTGTGCCTGTTCTCCTCGCGGCGTGCGGCCGAGGAAGCAGCCGAGGCCATGCGGCCCCGGCTGGGCCTCAGCATCCTGTGCCAGGGGGAGTCGACCATGACGGCGCTCGTGCGGCAGTTCGCCGACGAGCCCGACACGTGTTTGTTCGGCACCATGTCGCTCTGGCAGGGCGTCGACGTCCCTGGCGTGTCCTGCCGGCTGGTGGTCATCGACCGGATTCCCTTCCCGCGGCCGGACGACCCGCTGATGACGGCACGTTCGCGGGCCGTGGCCCAGGCCGGCGGCAATGGCTTCATGGCCGTCTCGGCCACGCATGCCGCCATCCGCCTCGCGCAGGGCGCCGGAAGGCTGATCCGTTCGACCTCGGATAAAGGCGTGGTGGCAGTGCTGGATTCGCGGCTCTCCACGGAGCGCTACGGCGGCTTCCTGCGCGCCGCGCTGCCGCCGTTCTGGCCCACCACCGATTCATCGATAGCCATGGCGGCCCTGAAGCGCCTGGCGAAGGACTCCGCGAAAGACTAAACCCCAGGCCGGCCCGCCACCCTGCGCCGGAACTCCGCGCGGGGTGGCCGCTACTGGCGGCCTGGCCCCGGATGGCTAAGGGGAGCGCAGCTTAGAGGGAACGCGGTTTAGAGGGAGCGCAGTACCGAGACGACTTTGCCCATGATGACGGCGTGGTCGCCGAGGATGGGCTCGTACTGGGTGTTTTGCGGCAGCAGCCAGGTGTGGCCGTCCCGCTGGCGGAATGTCTTGACCGTGGCTTCGTCGTCCAGCAGGGCGGCCACGATGTCGCCGTTCAGGGCATCACCCTGGCGGCGGACAACCACCCAGTCGCCGTCGCAGATGGCGGCGTCGATCATTGAATCGCCAGCGACCTTGAGCATGAAGAGTTCGCCATGGCCCACGAGCTGGCGGGGCAGCGGCATGACGTCCTCCACCACCTGGTCCGCGAGAATCGGCCCGCCGGCGGCGATGCGTCCGACGAACGGCACCATTGCCGTGTCAGTGGCGCTGGCGAGCTCGGTTACCGACAGGCCGCCCACGGCCCGCAAGGGACTGGATTTCTCGATCCCCGATATCGGCGTGGTTCCCTCGTCCAGGGTCAACGGCATGAGCACTTCCATGGCCCGGGGCCGCTTCGGATCACGCCGCAGGTAGCCAAGTTTCTCAAGCTGGGAGAGCTGGTGGGTCACGCTCGAGAGGCTGGCGAGACCGACGGTGTCGCCGATCTCGCGCATCGACGGCGGGTAGCCCTTGTCCGTGACGGACCGCTGGATGGTCTCCAGGATTTTCTTTTGCCGGACGGTGAGGCTCTTGGGGGCCCGGGCGGGCTGCGGGCTCCGTGGGGTGGCCCTGCCGCCGGTGGCTTGTGCTGCCATGTTCGCCAATGCCTTTCCGTTCCGCCCGGCTGCCGTGGCTGCTGTCACCGGGAACTTCCGGCCTGAAATGTCAGACCCTGCTGATCAACTACGAATGAATTCCCTCGGGAGTTCAAAGCGGTTGTCCTGTCCCTCAAAAATAGGCCAGCCGCAGACCTTTTTCAAACATTTGTTCTAGCGAGTCTCGACATCGTTCGTTAGTAAGTGCTAAAACAGAACCAGCAAGATTCGAATATGTGTTCGACTTCGCTGATCTGGGTTCGCAAGCGATGTTCGGTTCTATGTTCGAAGGTTCGGCCGGTTGGCGGCGAGTACGTGAGTACGCCGGGCGGCAACTATGGTCCAGGAGGGCTCAGTTCATGTCAGTTTCAAGCGCGTTTCACGGCACTAGCATTCAGGGCATCACGACCCGCCGCCGAGGTGTTGTTCCGGGCGGCGCGGCGGATCGCCGCAGCATCGGACACGGAAGCATCGGACACGGTGGCATCAGCCAAAGCGGTATGGGCCAGGGCAGTTCCCGTTACGGCAACGTGTACCCGCTCAATGCCAGGCGCCGCACGTCCGCGACGTCGCAGGCGCCGCAAGGGGCCACGGGCGCGGTTTCCGCCGGCCGGCCGAAGCAGCCGCCGCTGCGGCTCACCCGGCGCGGACGCTTGGTCTTTTTCGGTGTCCCCCTGATCCTGCTGGCGGCGTTTATCCTGTCCTTCAGCGGATTCCTCAACGCTCCCGCCAAGGCGGCAGATTCCGCGGACCAGCTCTCGGTGACGCCGACCGTTTCCGTCACAGTGCAGCCGGGGGAGTCCCTCTGGGCCATTGCGGGGTCGGTGGCTCCGGAGCGCGATCCCCGCGACGTCGTGGCGGACATCGTGCAGCTGAACAATCTGGACGCCGCGGGTGTCATGCCCGGCCAGCAGCTGTTCGTCCCGTCCAAGTAACCTCCCCCAGGTAACGTCGCAGGCGTCACAGTTTCAGCGCCCGTCCCGCTACCACTTAAACTGGTCACGTGACTGACCAGCTTGAGCGCCTCAACCGACTGCCCCTCCGAACCAATCTGCGTGGCCTGCGTCCGTATGGCGCGCCGCAGCTGGACGTCCCCATCCTGCTCAACGTCAATGAGAACACCCATGGGGTCCCGGCCGATGTCCGCGCCGCGATCACCGAGGCCGTGAGCGCCGCCGCTGCCGGACTGAACCGCTATCCGGACCGCGAGTTCACAGAATTGCGCGAAGCCCTCGCCGAATACCTTGGCCATGGCCTGGACGCGGAGAACATCTGGGCCGCGAACGGTTCCAACGAAGTCCTGCAGCAAATCCTCCAGGCCTTCGGCGGCCCCGGCCGGACAGCCCTCGGGTTCCCTCCCACGTATTCGATGTACCCGTTGCTGGCCTCCGGCACGGATACGGAATACATCGTCGGGGCCCGCGCCTCGGACTATGGGCTCAGCGCGGAATCGGCGGCACGCCAGGTCCGCGAGCTTCAGCCCAACATCGTCTTCCTCTGCTCCCCGAACAACCCGACCGGCACGGGGCTGGGCCTTGATGTGGTCGAGGCCGTCTATGACGCCGGCGAGGCCAGCCAGACCATCGTGATCGTCGATGAGGCCTACCACGAGTTCGCCCACGACGGTACGCCCAGTGCGCTCACCCTGCTGCCTGGCCGGGAACGGCTCATCGTCTCGCGCACCATGAGCAAGGCCTTCGCCCTCGCCGGCGCGCGCCTCGGCTACATGGCCGCGGCCCCGGAGGTCGCGGACGCCCTGCGGCTGGTCCGTCTCCCGTACCACCTCTCGGCCATCACCCAGGCCGCGGCCCTGGCCGCCCTGCGCCACCGGGAGGCGCTCATGGCGGACGTCGAGGACATCAAGCGCCAGCGCGACCGGATCGTGTCGGAACTGACGCGGCTGGGCCTGACGCCGGCCGCGTCCGATTCCAACTACGTGTTCTTCGGCGGCCTGGAGAACCCCCATGAGGTCTGGCAGGGCATGCTGGACGCCGGTGTCCTCATCCGCGACGTCGGCATTCCGGGGCACCTGCGCGTCACCGCGGGCACTGAGACCGAAACCACAGCCTTCCTGGAGGCCCTTGAACTCATCCTGGCCGGCTCCGCAAAGCCGCAGGCCTAGACTTGGTGGGGAGCCCGATCGTCCCCGCCAGAGTGCCCAACACCCTGCTTTCTTCCAAAGGACACATCTACATGAGCAACCCCGGATCCACCACCGCCGAGGGCCGGACCGCACGCATGGAACGGACCACCAGCGAGTCCTCGGTCCTGGTCGAGATCAACCTGGACGGCACCGGCGTGTCAGACATCAGCACGTCGGTCCCGTTCTACGACCACATGCTGACGGCCCTCAGCAAGCACTCCCTGATCGACATGACGGTCAAGGCCACCGGTGATACCCACATCGATGTCCACCACACCGTCGAGGACGTGGCCATCACCTTCGGCGAGGTCCTGCGGACCGCCCTGGGCAACAAGGCCGGGATCCGCCGCTTTGGCGAGGCGACCGTGCCCCTGGATGAGGCCCTCGCGCAAGCTGTCGTGGACGTCTCCGGCCGTCCCTACCTGGTCCACGCCGGCGAGCCGGCAGGGCAGGAATACCACCTGATCGGCGGCCACTTTACGGGCTCCCTGACCCGCCACGTCTTCGAGGCGATCACCCTTCACGCCGGGATCTGCCTGCACATGAACGTCACTGCCGGGCGCGACCCCCACCACATCGTCGAGGCCCAGTTCAAGGCCTTTGCCCGTGCCTTGCGCGCCGCCGTCGAACCGGACCCCCGGGTCGAGGGCATCCCGTCGACAAAGGGTGCTTTGTGACCGGCCCGCTGCTCCGCGACGGGGCCATCATCGACCCCGCCGCTGCGGCAAAGCCGGTGTCCCCGTCGGGAAAGCCCACTGTCACGGTGCTGGACTACGGCTCCGGGAACGTCCGGTCCGCCGTCCGCGCCCTCGAGCGGGCCGGCGCCGAAGTCATCCTCAGCGCCAAGCCTGAGGATGTCCTCAACGCCGACGGCCTCGTCGTCCCCGGTGTGGGCGCCTTCGAAACCGTCATGCGCGAGCTCAAGGCCGTTGACGCCGTCCGCATGATCGGCCGGCGTGTCGCCGGGGGCCGCCCCGTGCTGGCCATCTGCGTCGGGCTCCAAGTGCTGTTCGAGGCCGGCGTCGAGCACGGCACCGAAGCCGAAGGCATGGGGGAGTGGCCCGGCAAGGTGGAACTGTTGCCTGCCGACGTCGTGCCCCACATGGGCTGGAACACCGTCTCCGTCCCCGAAGGGTCCAAGCTCTTCGCCGGGGTTGAGGGCGAGCGTTTCTACTTTGTGCACTCGTACGGGGTCCAGCAGTGGGACTTCGACGTCATCCAGCCGCGGATGGCCGCGCCGCTGGTGACCTGGTCCGACCACGGCGCCCCGTTCATCGCGGCCGTGGAGAACGGCCCGCTCTGTGCCACCCAGTTCCACCCGGAGAAGTCCGGCGACGCCGGTGCCCGGCTGCTGCGCAACTGGGTCCA
The DNA here is from genome assembly GCF_000374925.1 of Arthrobacter sp. 131MFCol6.1. Taxonomy (GTDB): domain Bacteria; phylum Actinomycetota; class Actinomycetes; order Actinomycetales; family Micrococcaceae; genus Arthrobacter. Next base: position 49,429 of record NZ_KB895545.1, on the reverse strand, counting down.
GGGCCTGCGCCCCGCAGTCCCGGAACGTACCGCGGCCCCGGAAGCGACCGCCTAGATGTGGTCCCTGGTCCTCATGGGCGTCGCCGGCCTGCTGGTCGGCGGCGCGATCTCCTTCCGCCAGCAGAAAAGCCCGCTCTGGGTGCAGGTCGTTTTCTACGTCCTCGCCGGCATGTCGCTGCTCGCCGCCTACCTCCTGACCCTGCCGGCGTCCTGACCGCCCCTCCCACTACCATCCCCAAGCTGAGGACTCCACGATGACCACCGAAACCCCGCTGCCCGTACTCGAGCTCCTGCCCGCCGTCGACGTCGTCAACGGCCAGGCCGTCCGGCTCGTTCAGGGCGAAGCCGGCAGCGAGACGAGCTACGGCACTCCGCTGGAGGCCGCCCTCAACTGGCAGCAGCAGGGGGCTGAGTGGGTGCACCTGGTCGACCTGGACGCCGCGTTCGGGCGCGGCTCCAACGCCGAACTCCTGCGCGAGGTCGTGGGCCGGCTCGATATCAAGGTGGAGCTCTCCGGCGGCCTGCGCGATGACGAATCCCTCGAGAAGGCCCTAGACCTCGGCGTCGCCCGCGTCAACCTGGGCACGGCGGCACTGGAGAACCCGGAGTGGACGGCCCGGGTGATCGAGCGCTTCGGCGACAAGATCGCCGTCGGCCTCGACGTCCGCGGCACCACCCTCGCCGGCCGGGGCTGGACCAAGGAAGGCGGTGACCTCTGGGACGTGCTCGGCCGCCTCGAGGACGCCGGCTGCGCCCGGTACGTCGTGACCGATGTGACCAAGGACGGCACCCTCCAGGGCCCCAACGTCGAGCTCCTGCGCCAGATGGTCGAGAAGACGGGCAAACCGGTGGTCGCCTCCGGCGGCATTTCCAGCCTCGAGGATCTCAAGGTCCTGCGTTCCCTGGTGCCGCTCGGCGTCGAAGGCGCCATCATCGGCAAGGCCCTCTACAACGGCAACTTCACCCTGCCCGAGGCCCTCGACGTCGCCGGCCGCCGCTAGGCGGTCAGTGCCAATGACACACACCCACGATCCCCGCGACCCCAACAACCCCCAGGATGGCGGGCAGGCAGGGACCGGGACAGGTCCCGTCCGGCATTTGCCCGGGCACATCGCGGCGGCCCTCGCCGGCGCCGGCGGGGTCACCGACTCCGCCGGCCAACCCTGGGCGGGCCGCAGCCTGTCCGGCGATGACGCAAAGATCCACAATTTCGACGACGACGACGGCACCGCCGACGCCGGCTATCTGGCGGCTTTGTCCGACCTCGCCGCGGGCACCGGTGACGAGGCCGCCGTGGTGGCCACGCTTGCCACCGCCCGGGTGTTCGTGCCAATCCTCGCCCAGCTCGCCGAAGAGGGCGAGGCTGCGGCTGGGCCCAACGGGGACCCGTTGCACGGTGACAAACTTCGCTCCGACAAACAGGCCGACATGGCCCTGGTGACGCTCAAGGCGCCGGACGGGCGGACGGCCATGCCGGTGTTCACCTCGGCGGCATCACTGACGGCGTGGCACCCGGAGGCCCGGCCGGTCGCCGTGTACGCGGCCCGGGCCGCCCTGTCAGCGGTCGCGGAAGGCGCCGAGCTGCTCGTGATTGATCCCGGCTCGGAAGTGACATTCGTGGTCCGCAGGCCAGCAGTGTGGGCCCTCGCCCAGCAGCGGGCCTGGACGCCGTCGTACGCCGATCCCGATCTCGCGGGGGCCCTCGGGGAAGACGCGGTTGGCTTTCCGGCGGTCCGCCGTGTTGAAATTCATCCGGGGGGTGGAGTTGCCTCGGCCACGGCCGATGGCAGGCGGCTCCCCGGTGGGGGAGCCGGCCCGGAACTCCGTGTGGTCCTCTACCTTGAAGACGGTCTCGACGCCGCCGGCGTGCAGTCGATCGTCGCCGGCCTCAATGATGCCTGGGCCCGGAATGAAATCTTTGCCGAGCGGGTTGATTCGATCGAGGTCAAGCTGCAGCGCGCAGCACCATAGCTGACGGCCCAACGGGGGGGGACCTCCCGGTGCTGCCGTGGGCAGTACCAGAAGGATGTAGTCCGTGAATTTCGCGCTTTACCGTGAGCTGCTGGCCGTCCGGCCCATCAGGCGCCTCCTGTTGGTCGGCATGATCGCCCGCATACCGCACTCGGCGGCCGGAGTACTGCTGACCCTGCATATCGTCCTGACCCTCGGCCAGGGCTACGCCGCCGCCGGCGCAGCCGCCGCCGTCATGACGATCGGAATCGCCGTCGGCGCGCCCTGGCGCGGGCGCCGGGTCGACACCGTGGGGCTGCGCAAGGCGCTCATTCCGTCCGTCGTCTCAGAGACCGTGATCTGGTCGATCGTGCCACACGTGTCCTACGAGGCCCTGCTGCCCCTGGTGTTCGTCGGCGGCCTGCTGACCCTGCCCATTTTCAGCGTGGTGCGGCAGTCGCTGGGCGTGCTGGCTCCCGGGGAACAGCGCCGCACGGCCTTTGCCCTCGACGCCATCGCCACCGAGCTGGTCTTCATGATCGGCCCCGCTGTCGGAGCCGTCGTCGCCACCAGCGGCCAGTCCGTCCTGGGCCTGACGGTCGTGGGCGTGGCGACGTCCGTCTCAGGACTCTTCCTCATGTGGTTCAACCCGCCCACCCGGAGCGCCTCCCCGGACGCCAGGCTTGAAGCGCAGGAGCTGGAATGTGCGGAAGCCGCCGTCGTTGCTGCGGCACCGGCCCACCTGCAGGAGGCCGCAGCCGAACTGGCACCCCTGGCAGCCGCCGCCGAGGAACGGCGACGGCGGGGCTCCGGCCTGCGCCACCGCGTCATCCACAATTTCAGCTGGTTCACCGCCGCCGTGGCCGCCGTCTTCGCTGTCGCGGCCGGCGCCGGCATGGTCCTCAGCGGCACCGACGTCGGGATCGTCGCGGCGCTCCAGACCGGCGGGCACGAGGCCGAAATCGGCATCGTGTTCCTGTTCTGGTGCGCGGCCTCGGTGGTGGGCGGCATCCTCTACGGCGCCATGCACCGGCCCATCTCCCCGGTACTCCTGTTGCTGGGGATGTCAGCGCTGACCGTCCCGATGGCCTTCGCGACCGACGTCTGGACGCTCAGCCTGCTCGCGTTGCTGCCGGGTCTGCTGTGCGCGCCGGTGCTGTCCGCGGCCTCGGAAAAGGTGGCCGAACTGGTGGACGAAAGCCGGCGCGGGGAGGCGATGGGCTGGTACGGTTCATCGCTCACCGGCGGGGTAGCCCTGGGCGCGCCGCTGGCCGGGCTGTTCATCGACCTCATCGGACCGTCGGCCGGCTTCGTCTCGGTGGGTCTGGCGGGCGTGGCCCTCTGCCTGGTGGGACTGGCCCTGCAACAGGTCCGGCGCAGCCGCCTGGCCCGCGTCTGAATGCGGGCCGGGCCCAGCGCGCCAAGCTGGGCACGCGGTTGGCCCGTGCGAACGGAAAATCGTGCGAACGGAATTAACGACGCCGGCGGGCGGACCTGGGTGGTCCGCCCGCCGGCGTTTTCCTAGCTGACGAAAGTGCTTTAGTTGACGGGGCCGGTGTACTTCTCGCCCGGGCCCTTGCCCGGAGCATCCGGAATGATCGATTCCTCGCGGAAGGCCAGCTGGAGCGAGCGGAGTCCATCGCGCAACGGTCCAGCGTGCTGTGAGCCGATTTCCGGGGCCGCGGCGGTCACCAGGCCGGCAAGGGCGGTGATCAGCTTGCGGGCCTCGTCCAGGTCCTTGAGTTCCTGGGCATTTTCCTCGGCGGCAAGGCCGAGCTTCACGGCGGCGGCGCTCATCAGGTGCACGGCGGCCGTGGTGATGACCTCGATCGAGGGGACTTCCGAGATGTCGCGGATCTGCTGCGAGACGTCCGCCTGGGCGGCTGCGGGCTCGAAGACGTGGGAATTACTATCTGAAGTGCTCATGCTGGTAAGCTTGTCACAGACCGACTAAATGTCGTTATTCTCAAGCTTTTATAGGATGCAGTGTTCTGACTGCCAGTGCTAGTCACTGAAGTTGGTGCCCGGCGACGCATACGTGCGTTGAGCGGGTTTCTTTCTGTAGAGTTGGCTTTAGTTTGCAAGCGGAGTTCTCTCCCACCCGCGTCAGCCGCGAAACTTCCTTCGGGAAGCCCCTCCTGTCCAGGAGTCAAGGTTGCCGGGTACCTGGTCGGGCACTGCCTCGGACTCCGGTCCGCAGGAAGTGCATGTCGCCCCATTGAGGGCGGCAGCTCCGATCTTGAGGCCTCCGATTGCTCCGGCAATTGGGGGCCTTCTCTTTTTGCCGGTGGAATACCCCTCACGAACACAGGAGCTTTAACATTAGCGAGCCAAGAATCAATGAGCGTATCCGCGTCCCCGAGGTGCGGCTGGTCGGCCCTGCAGGCGAACAAGTAGGAATTGTCCGTATTGAGGATGCCCTGCGTTTGGCTGCCGAGTCCGATCTTGATCTCGTTGAAGTTGCACCTCAGGCGAAGCCTCCGGTGTGCAAGCTGATGGACTTCGGCAAGTACAAGTACGAAGCCGCTGTCAAGGCACGCGAGGCCCGGAAGAACCAGACCAACACGGTCCTGAAGGAAATCCGTTTCCGCCTGAAGATCGACACCCACGACTACGAAACGAAGCGCGGCCACGCGCTCCGCTTCCTCGGTGCCGGCGACAAGGTCAAGGCCATGATCCAGTTCCGCGGCCGTGAGCAGCAGCGCCCCGAGATGGGCATCCGCCTGCTCCAGCGCTTCGCCGACGACGTCGCCGAAGTTGGTGTGGTGGAGTCCAGCCCGCGCATCGATGGCCGCAACATGGTCATGGTGGTTGGCCCGCTGAAGAACAAGGCCGAAGCCAAGGCGGAGGCCCGCCGCGCAACGCAGCGCGCAGAAGCCAAGGCCGAGAACGAGGCCAAGGCTTCGGGACGCGTCGATGTCTCCGGTGGCAACGCCCCGCTGACCCAGACGCTGTCGGACCTCCTGCCGGAAGGCTACGTCGTGTCGCCGGAGGCTCCCGCAACGGAAGCCCCGGTCGAAGAAGCCAAGGTCGAAGAGACCAAGGTCGAAGAAGCCAAGGTCGAAGAGACCAAGGTTGAAGCGGCCCCGGCCGAAGAAGCCAAGGTTGCAGAGACCAAGGCCGACGAGGCTCCTGCCCAGGAGGCGCCGAAGGAGGCTGCTCCGAAGGCGGCCGAGGAGCCTGCAGCAGCGAAGGCTCCCGCGGCTCCGAAGGCGGCCGAGAAGCCGGCAGCAGCCAAGGCCCCCGCGGCTCCGAAGGCAGCCGAGAAGCCTGCAGCGGCCAAGGCCCCCGCGGCTCCGAAGGCCGCTCCGGCCCCGGCGGCAGCGAAGGCTCCCGAGGAAAAGGCAGCCGCTCCGGCAGCAGCACCGAAGCCGGTTGCTGCTCCGAAGCCGGTGCCGAGGCCTGCAGCGCCGAAGCCCGCCGCACGGCCGGCCGCCCCCCGGGCAGCCGCCAAGCCTGGCACCAAGAAGACCAACTAGTTCACGGCTGCCGGACAGCAATGTCCGGCAGCAGGCAATCAGCACGCCGCCCGCAGGGGTGGCTGCACGAAAGAGCTGCAGACTTTTCTGCGGATACGTAAGGAGATCGGTTCCCATGCCGAAGATGAAGACCCACAGCGGTGCTAAGAAGCGCTTCAAGCTGACCGGTACCGGCAAGCTGCGCCGCCAGCAGGCCAACCGCCGCCACTACCTCGAGCACAAGTCCTCCCGGCTGACCCGTCGCCTTGCCGGCGACAAGATCGTCTTCAAGGGCGACGCCAAGGTCATCCGGAAGATGCTCGGCATCTAAGTTCCAAGTTCTCTGACTGTTCGCCACCTGGCAGCAGTCAACTACCAAAAAGGCTTCTCAGGCCAGCCGGACCGTTCCGGCAGTAGACGCTTGGGATCAGAAATTTTCTAAGGAGTACGCACGTGGCACGTGTGAAGAGGGCGGTTAACGCCCACAAGAAGCGCCGGGTTATCCTCGAACGCGCAAAGGGTTACCGCGGACAGCGTTCACGCCTGTACCGCAAGGCAAAAGAGCAGCTGCTGCACTCGTTTGTGTACAGCTATGGTGACCGCAAGAAGAAGAAGGGCGACTTCCGCCGTCTTTGGATCCAGCGCATCAACGCTGCATCCCGCGCCAACGGCCTGACCTACAACCGTCTGATCCAGGGCCTGAAGGCCGCTGAGGTTGAGGTTGACCGCCGCATGCTGGCCGAGCTTGCCGTTTCCGACGCCAACGCCTTCGCCGCGCTGGTCAAGGTCGCCAAGGACTCGCTGCCCGCCGACACGTCCGCTCCGGCCGTCCAGGCTGAAGCCGCTCCGGCTCCCAAGGCAGCCAAGAAGGCTCCCGCGAAGAAGCCTGCTGCCAAGAAGGCTGACGCCGAGGCTGCAAAGTAGTTCCTGCCGCGGTTGAAAAACTGCGTCGTTCAAGAGCCGGCGGCAATAGCCACTAAGGTTCTTTATATGAACGAAACCGGGCGCCCGCAAGACTTACCACTTTCCAACCCCCGAGCTGATCGGATGAGGAAGGTGGCACAGCTTGCCGGGCGCCCGGCGCGTTTAAAGCGTCGCGAGTTCCTGGCGGAAGGCCCGCAGGCGGTCCGGGAGGCCCTGGTCCTGCACCGGAAGAGGATTGCCGCGGGGGAGCCGGGCATCGTCTATGAGGTGTACGCCACCGAGGCCTGCCTGGACCGCCACCCGGAGCTGGAGCAGCTGGCCGAGGGAACCCACGCGCACCTTGCCACCGACGAAGTGATTGCAGCGATGGCGGACACCGTCACCCCACAGGGCATCGTCGCCGTCTGCGGCTTCCTGGACGTCAGCCTTGAGCAGGTGCTCGACGCCGGCCCGCGGCTGATTGCCGTCCTGTGCCAGGTCCGTGACCCCGGCAACGCCGGCACCGTGCTGAGGGCAGCCGACGCCGCCGGCGCCGACGCCGTCATCCTGACCGGCTCGAGCGTGGACATCTATAACCCGAAGGCCGTGCGTTCGACGGCGGGTTCCCTGTTCCATCTGCCCGTTGTCCTTGGCGCGGAGGTTGAAGAGGTCGTGGCCCGCTGCAAGGAACGTGGCGTCGGCGTGCTGGCCGCGGACGGCAAGGGACAGCTGGACCTGGACCGTCTCCAGGACGAGAACGCGGCCCGCCGCCTGGGGGCCTCCGCCGCCGAACCGGTCTACGCGCTGGAACAGCCCACTGCCTGGCTCTTCGGCAACGAGGCCCAGGGCCTGTCCGAGGACGAGATCGCGCTGGCCGACCACCGGGTGGCCGTGCCGGTCTATGGGTCAGCGGAAAGCCTGAACCTCGGCACCGCAGCCACCGTCTGCCTCTACGCCAGCGCCCGCTCCCAGCAGTCGCGCTAGAGGGGCTCTGCAGGAAAGGGGTTCTGCAGGAAACGGAGTGTCCGGCAGGAATCCCTGCCGGAACGCAGGCCAAACGAACGGCGGGGCCCGCCGTCGTACTGTCACTGCCGCCCCACACAGAGTGGTCGGTCAGTGCCTTGAAGAATTAGGTGGTCTTGTTGCGCCCTGTGATGGCGCCGTAGATGAGTGCGGCCGCGAGGCCACCGACGATGGCCAGGAGCCAGGAACCGAGATTCCAGAATTCCATCTTGCCGCCGCCAAACAGCAGGTCCCCGATCCATCCGCCGACAATTGCGCCGACGACGCCGAGCACGAGGCTGGTAACCCAGCCGCCACCGACCCTGCCGGGCAAGACTGCCTTGACGATTGCACCTACTATGAGTCCGAGAATGATCCAGCCAAGAAAGCCCATGTCTCCTCCTACATATTCGTCGGCATCCAAATTGTGAATCCCGAGTATGGCTTCAAGCTAACATAGGGCGGATTGCTTGTCAGCAGGGGACTGCCCAATCGTTACGTGGCAGCGCCGGTCCCTGCCGCGGTTCGGCGGCGGCCCGGAAACGGGTACGGTATTCCTTGTGGGCGCTGGGTTCTTCCGGTGTTCGCGTACACCCCGGACGAACACCTCAAGGAGAAGCTCAAGTGGCTGCAAATGGCGGTACCAAGGCGATTCTCGCGGCACTGGCCGCAAACCTGACCATCGCCGTTTTGAAGTTCGTCGCCTACTTTCTGACGCTGTCCTCGTCCATGCTGGCCGAGGCGATTCACTCCATCGCAGACTCCGGCAACCAGCTCCTGCTCCTGCTCGGCGGCAAGCGCGCGCAGCGGGAAGCCAGCCCCGAGCACCCGTTCGGCTACGGCCGCGAGCGGTACATCTACGCCTTCATTGTCTCGATTGTGCTGTTCAGCGTCGGCGGCCTGTTCGCGCTGTATGAGGCCTGGGGAAAAATCCAGCACCCGCACGCCATCGAAGGGGACTTCTGGTGGGTGCCGCTGGCCGTCCTGATCGGCGCGATCATCGCCGAGTCCTTCTCGTTCCGGACCGCGATCATGGAATCCAACCCCCTCCGCGGGAAGCAGAGCTGGGTTAAGTTCATCCGCAACGCCAAGCAGCCGGAACTCCCGGTGATCCTGCTCGAGGACTTCGGCGCCCTCGTGGGCCTGGTGTTCGCGCTCTTCGGCGTGGGCCTGACGCTCCTGACCGGAAACGGCATCTGGGACGCCCTCGGCACCGCGATGATCGGTCTGCTGCTCGTGGCGATCGCCGTGGTGCTGGCCATGGAAACCAAGTCCCTGCTGCTGGGCGAGTCGGCCACCCGCGATGACGTCGCCAAGATCCGCAGCGCGATCGAGGCCGGCGGCACCAGCATCATTCACCTCAAGACCATGCACCTTGGCCCCGAGGAGCTTCTGGTGGCGGCCAAGATCAGCATCGGGAGCTCGGACTCGGGCCAGGACATTGCGAAGGCGATTGATGACGCAGAGGTCCGGGTCCGCGAAGCCGTCCCGATTGCCCGGGTCATCTACCTGGAACCGGACGTGCAACGGGTCAGCGCCCCCTGAGCCGACCCGCCCAAAGGCAGAACGGAAGCCCATAGGGGGCAGCCGCCGGACAGAACGGCAGCCCCCTGACAAAACAGCAGTCCTGCCCGGTGCACCACCGGACAGGACTGCTGTTCTTTTGGGGCATCTAAAGGCTGTTGCCTCTGCAGTCGCCGCTGCCGTTGCCTCTGCTGTTGTGCCGCGGCTGTTGTTCCGCGGCGGCGGGGCGGCTAGGAGGCCAGCGGCCGCCTGCGTTCCACGGCGCCGCTGATGGCGGCGACCCCGAGCCCCAGCACGGCCAGGACGGCGCCCACGAGCGCGGGGGCGACGTAGCCCCAGCCCCAGGCGATCACCAGGCCGCCCAGGAAGGCGCCCAGGGCGTTGGCGACATTGAGCGCAGCATGGTTCAGCGAGGAGGCCAGCGACGGTGCGTCCGGGGACGCATCCAGCAGCCTGGTCTGCAGGGCCGGAACCAGCATGGACCCCGCAGCACCAACGACGAACACCATGACCAGTGCGGACCAGGCCCAGTGGACGCCCACGGCATAAACCACGAGCGCCACGGCCGTGCCGGGCAGCACCCAGTAAATCGTGCCCATGACGGACTTGTCGGCGATCCGGCCGCCAACAATGTTGCCCGCCACCATGCCCACGCCGTACAGCGCCACGACCAGGGGCAGCCAGGGCGCCGGGAGGCCGGCGACGGAGGTCATGGTGTGCGCAATGTAGGTGTAGGTCGCGAAGAAACCGCCGAAGCCGACGATGCCGACCAGGATGGCAAGCCACACCTGCAGCCGCTTGAGCGCGCCGAGCTCACGGCGGAAGCTGGCATCTGCGTGCGGTTTCTGGAACGGGACGAACTTCCACAGCATGAAGAGCGTAATGATGCCGATCAGGCCGACCAGCAGGAAAAGCAGCCGCCACCCGTAGTTCTGGCCCAGCCAGGTGGCGAAGGGGACGCCGATGACGTTGGACACCGTCAGCCCGGCCATGACCATCGAAATGGCCCAACCCCGCTTGGTCGGCGCCACCAGGGAGGCGGCAATCACGGCCGCGACCCCGAAGAAGGCGCCGTGGGGCAGCCCCGCGGCGAACCGGGACACGAGCATGGAGCCGTAGTCCGGGGCGAGGAAGGAACTGAGGTTGGCGATGCTGAAGAACAGCATGAGCCCCAGGGCCAGATACTTCCGCGGGAGTTTGGCACCGACGGCGGCCAGCACCGGCGCACCGATCACGACGCCGAGGGCGTAGGCCGAAATCAGATGACCTGCCTCGGGCGTGCTGATGTTCAGGCCCTGTTCGATCTCCTTGAGCAGGCCCATCATGGTGAATTCCGTGGTGCCGATGCCAAAGCCACCCATCGCCAGGGCAATGATGGCCAGGGCAACGTGACGGGTGCCGGTCTTGGACGGTGCCGGGGCATGTGTGGTGGTTGTCATTCGTCTTTTCGGAGAGATTTCCGGGAGAAGCCGGAGGGATCGGACAGATAAATATGCTTTTAAGAACGGGGACGGGGCGCCGAATATTCCGCAGGGTGTCCGGACGGCCGCCTCCACCATTGTCCCCTACCAGGGCCGGCTCCCGGCCCCCGGTCCCAACGCCGGACCGTGCGCCAGCCTTAGACTTGTGGGCGTGACTGGACTCATTGGCGTCGTTGGCGGCGCGGTAGTGGACTCCCTGGCCCAACCGGGCATGCTCCTTGCGGCCCGGCGCACGGCGCCGCCGCAGTTTGCCGGAATGTGGGAGTTCCCGGGCGGAAAGGTGGAGCCCGGCGAGGCAGCCGAGGACGCCCTGCACCGCGAGCTCCGGGAAGAACTGGGCGTGCTGGTGCGGCTCGGAGCGGAGCTGCCCGCGGAAACCGCCACGGGCTGGCCGCTGAACGCGAAGGCGGCGATGAGGGTCTGGTTCGCGGAACTCGTGCAGGGCGAACCCCGGCCGCTGGAGGACCACGACGAACTGCGCTGGCTCGACCTCCGCAACCCGTCAGAGGTCCTGGACCTGCCGTGGATCCCGGCAGACTTCCCCATCGTGGAGGCCCTCCTGGCGGCAGTGCAGGCCACCGGGCCGCGGGGAGTGGGAGCCGGACTGGGCCGCTGACCGGACTCGCCGGCGGGCTTCGGATGCCCGCCTCTCGCCAAACCGTCAGCCATGTGCCTACTCTGATCCCAGTCGAGAGGAGTGGCCCGTGCAGGTCGGTGTCGGACGAGAGCAGCGAGACGGAGAACGCCGCGTCGCAGCCACGCCGGAGACGGTCCAGCAGCTGACAGCCCTCGGGCTCCATCTCCTGGTGGAGGGCGGCGCCGGTACCGAAGCAGGCTTCGCCGACGCCGCCTTCAAGGAGGCCGGCGCGACGGTGATCTCCGAGCTCCCGTTGGAGGCCCTGGACGTCCTGCTGCATGTCCGCCCGCTCACCCCGGAGGCCGCGGCCCGGCTGCGGCCCGGCACGGTCACCATCGGGCTGGCGTCGCCGTCCTCGGAACTGCCCACCGTGCGGGCACTCGCCGCCGCCGGAACCACCTCGTTCGCCCTGGAACTGCTTCCGCGGATCTCCCGGGCACAGTCCATGGATGCGCTCAGCTCGCAGTCCCTGGTCACCGGTTACCGCGCCGTGCTGGAAGCGGCCGTCCGCTACCCGCGGTTCTTCCCGCTCTACATGACCGCCGCCGGCACCATCCCGCCGGCGCGGGTGTTGGTCCTTGGAGCCGGTGTCGCCGGGCTGCAGGCGATCGGCACGGCGAAACGGCTCGGCGCCAGGGTCTCGGCCAACGACATCCGGGCCGCCTCCGCCGAGGAAGTCGCTTCGATGGGTGGCACTTTCATCAATCTGGACATCGATGCGGCGGCAGAAGGAACCGGAGGCTACGCCCGTGCCCTTGGCGAGGACCGGGCGCAACGCCAGCGCAGCCTCCTGGCCCCGCACGTCGCGGCGGCGGACATCCTGATCACGACGGCGGCCATCCCCGGCCGGGCGGCTCCCTTGCTGGTGACCACCGCCATGGTGGCCAGCATGCGGGCCGGCTCCGTCGTCGTCGACCTCGCCGCGGAGTCCGGAGGCAACGTCGAAGGCGTGATCGCCGGCCAGGACGTGCAGGTGCCGGTCGACGGCGGATCGGTCACGCTCGTGGGCCTGCAGGACGCGGCATCCGCCATGCCCTCGGATGCATCCCGGCTTTTCGCCCGGAATGTCAGCAACTTCCTCGCGCTCATGACCGACTGCGGTGCGGTGGCCCCGGATTTCAACGACGACGTGGTCGCCGGAACGTGCCTGACCCACGACGGCGTGGTGCGGCATGCCCCCACCGCGGAAGCATTGGAAAGGGAGGCATGATGGGCCCGATCGCGTTGTTGACCGTGGTGGTGCTAGCGGTGTTCGTTGGCTTCGAAGTGGTCTCCAAGGTCACCAGCAAGCTGCACACACCGCTCATGTCCGGGGCCAACGCCATCCACGGCATCATTTTGGTCGGCGCCATCATCGTGGCCGGACAGGCCAGTGACCCCTGGGTACTCGGCATCGCGCTCCTGGCCGTAGTCCTGGCCACCGTCAACCTGGTGGGAGGCTTTGTGGTCACGGACCGGATGCTGGAGATGTTTAGCGCCCACAAGCGGGCACGCATCCCCGCCTCAACCGGGGCCACCAAAGCTGGCGGAACGGCGGGTGAAGGGCACCCTGGCGAGGGGGGCTCCGCCGGCGCGGCGGGGGAGTCCAGATGAGCCTGCTGAGCCCCGAATGGACAGCCCTGCTCTACCTTGTGGCCGCCGTCTGCTTCATCCTGGCGCTGAAGGGCCTCAGCTCGCCCCGCACCGCCCGCCGCGGCAACGCCATCGGCGCGGCCGGGGCGCTCCTCGCCGTCGCCACCGTGTTCTGCTCGGTACGGCTGGAAAATATTCCGCTTATCCTCGTGGCCATCGCCGTGGGCGCCGCGCTTGCCGTCCCCGTGGCCCGTCGGGTGCAGATGACCCAGATGCCCCAACTCGTGGCGCTCTTCAACGGCGTCGGAGGCGGGGCCGCGGCGCTCGTCGCCGTCCTGGAACTTGGCCATCAGGAGGACCCCTGGGTCCGCCTGGCCGTGGTCTTCACCATGCTGGTGGGCGCCGTGTCCTTCGCCGGCTCCGCGGTGACCGTGGGCAAGCTGCAGGAACTCATCAGCACCCGCCCGCTGCTGTTCCCCGGCATGCCCTGGGTCATGGGTGCCGTCCTGCTGGGGGCGGTCGTCTCCGGAGCGCTGGTGGTCCTGACCGGCTCGCTCGGCTGGTCGCTCGCGCTGCTGGGCCTGAGTCTCGCCGCCGGGCTGCTCCTGGTGTTGCCCGTGGGTGGGGCGGACGTGCCGATTGTCATCTCCCTGCTGAACGCGTTCACGGGGCTGGCGGTGGCGGCGTCCGGCGTGGTCCTGGGCAATGTCCTGCTGCTGGTCGCCGGGACGCTCGTGGGCGCGAGCGGCACCATCCTGACCAAGGTCATGGCCTCGGCCATGGGCCGCGGAGTCGGCGGAATCATGTTCGGGGCGTTCAAGGGCGGCTCGACGGCGGGATCCACCGCCCTGAGCGACCGGCCTGTGCGTTCCTCGTCCCCGGAGGACATTGCCGTCCAGCTCGGCTACGCCCAGCGCGTGGTGATCGTTCCCGGCTACGGGCTTGCCGTGGCCCAGGGCCAGCACACCGTGGCGGAGCTCGCCACGGCCCTGGGCGCCCGCGGCGTGGACGTCGTGTTCGCCATCCACCCCGTGGCGGGTCGCATGCCGGGCCACATGAACGTGCTGCTGGCCGAGGCCAACGTGCCGTACGAGTCCCTGCGGGAACTGGCGGAAGTCAATCCCGAATTCGCCACCACGGATATCGTTCTGGTGGTCGGCGCCAACGACGTCGTGAACCCGGCGGCCAAGTCCTCCCCGGGTTCGCCGATTTACGGGATGCCGATCCTGGAGGTCGTGCAGGCCCAGCAGGTCGTGTTCCTGAAGCGGTCGATGCGCCCGGGGTTTGCCGGCATCGAGAATGAGCTCCTGCACGACCCCAAGACCACGCTCCTGTTCGGGGACGCCAAGGATTCGCTGGCCAGGGTGCTCGGCGCGGTCAAGGCGCTCTAGGCGTACTCCGCCCGGCGCATTAAAACAGCGTGGGCTGGGCAGTGCTGGAACGGATGGTGTCGGAACGGATGGCCCCGGAAGAGGCTGCGCCGGAGTGGCCTGTGCGTGCGTTCCCGGCGGTGTCCGGGATGCTGCCGGCCGGGTACTGGGCTTCTTCCTCCCGGGCGTCGTCATGGCCGTTGCCGCCGTCAAGGTCCCGGTGGCTGAAGCCCTGCGAGCCGGAGAAGCCGTGCAGGTCCTTGAAATACCGGATCCGGCCGGCCAGCCACGCCCGGTATTCCTTGGACGCGTACGATCCGCTGCCGTACAGGCGGCGGTACTTGCCCGCCAGCTGCGGATGTTCGCGGGCGATCCACTGCATGAACCATTCGCGGGTGCCCGGCTTCAGGTACAGCGCACCGGCCGTGACCCCTGTGGCGCCGGCCGCGGCCAGGGCGCCGAAGAGGGAGTTGAGGGCGTCGTCGCTGTCCGAGAGCCACGGCAGGATGGGCATGGCCATGACGCCGCAGGGCAGGCCCGCCTCCCGCAGCCGGGAGATGAGCTTCAGCCGCGCCCGCGGCCCCGGCGTGCCCGGTTCCACGGCTTCGGAGAGGTGCTCGTCGGTCATGGCCAGCGAGATGCCCACGCCGATCGGGACCTGGGCGGCGGCATGCTTCAGCAGCGGGATGTCCCGGGCCAGGAGCGTGCCCTTGGTGAGGATGGACAGGGGAGTGCCGGAATCGGCGAGGGCGCCAATGATGCCGGGCATGAGCTGGTAGCGGCCCTCGGCGCGCTGGTACGGGTCCGTGTTGGTGCCAAGGGCCACGTGCTCGTGCCGCCAGGACGGCTTGGCCAGTTCCCGGCGCAGGACCTCGGCGGCGTTGATCTTGACTACCACCTGGCTGTCGAAGTCCAGGCCGGCGTCGAAGTCCAGATACGTGTGGCTCTTGCGCGCGAAGCAGTAGACGCAGGCGTGACTGCAGCCGCGGTAGGGGTTGATGGTCCAGTCGAACGGCATCCGCGAACCGGCGACCACCTTGTTGAGCACCGATTTGGCGGTGACCTCATGGAAGGTGATCCCGGCAAACTCCGGCGTGGACACGGACCGGACCAGCCCGGCCAGCGGCAGCAGGGCAGCGGCGGCCGGCGAATCGGCGGAAAGGGCGTCAGGTGAGGCACCGCGCTCAAGTGCTTGTGCGTCCCATCTCATGCCTACATTCGAATGTATGTTCGACTAAATGTCAAGGATGCCAGCCGGCCGGCGCCGCAGTCAGCAGCGCAGCAAGTGGGCATTGCTAGGCTGGGGCGATGATTCTCCTGACCGGGTTCGAGCCATTTGGCGGTGATACGGCCAATCCGTCGTGGGCCGCGGCCCGTTCGGCCGCGCGGCTGCTCCAATCCGACGGGCTGGAGGTCCGGGCCGTGGAATTGCCCTGCGTCTTTGGCGAATCGGCCACGGTGCTGGCGGAGGCCCTCGAGCGCTTCCAGCCGGAGCTTGTGCTGTGCACCGGCCTAGCCGGCGGGAGGGCGCGCATCTCGCTGGAACGGGTGGCCATCAATTGTGATGACGCCAGGATTCCGGACAATGCCGGCAACCAGCCCGTGGACGAACCCGTGGTCCCGGGCGGACCCGCAGCCTATTTCACGTCCCTGCCCGTCAAAGCGGCGCTCGCGGCGTTGGCCGCAGAGCAGATCCCGGCCGAAGTGTCCCAGAGCGCAGGGACCTATGTCTGCAACCATGTCTTCTACGCGCTCATGCACGCCCTGCGGCTCCGCCCGGGCACCAGGGGAGGCTTCGTCCACGTCCCCTACGCGGACACCCAGCTTCCGGCAGGGAGCAGCACCCCGGCGCTGCCGGGCCCCCAGATGGCGGCGGCGCTCGCCGTCGTCGTGCGCACTGCGCTGGCGACGACGGCGGATCTCAAGCTCCCTGCCGGCGCAACCCACTAGCCCCAGCCGGTCATCCGGCGCCGAGCCGGGGGCGGCCGCCGTCGCGACGGGAAACACCTGCTCCCACCATTACAAGACAATCAGTCCAGCAGTTCCCAGACGACGCCGACTGTGGCGGTGACGCCCGACTCGCCGGCCTCGACGGTGAGTGAGGCCACCGCCACTTCCCGCTGCATCTTCGCCACCGGGATCGGCGCCTGGAAGCCGGTGTGCTGGGTGAGGGACAGGACCCTGCCCAGCCTGGCTCCGGCGAGGGCGGCGTAATGCTCCGCGGTGGTGCGGGCGTCCTGCCAGGCGGCCTCCCGGGCCCGGGCCTCGACGGCCGAGGAGTCGGCGAAGCCGAGGGTCAGACCATTCAGCCGGACGGCGTCGCCGCCGGCAGCAACCGCCGCGGCAAGGATCTGGGAGGACGCGGACAACTCGCGGATCCTGACGGTGAGCGTGCTGGAGGCCAGATAGCCGGTCACGGTCTGGCCCCGGCCATCCTGCCAGTTCAGCTCGGCCCGGACGTTCAGCCCGGAGGTGGACAGGTCGGCGCTGTCCACGCCGTGTTGCCGGAGCTCCGCCGTGATGGCGGCCGATCGTGTCCCGGCCTCGCTGTAGGCCTCGGCCACGGTCTCGCGGCGGCATTCAACGCCGATCGACACGGTCAGCAGGTCCGGCGCCGCCTCGGCGCTGCCGGTTCCTGCAACGGAGATGCTTCGGGGGCTGTCTGTCATGTCAGGCCTCGTAACGTTCGGGGGCGGTCACGCCCGTTCTGCGGTGCGTGTGTGGGCTGGTCCCGGGCAGGGGGTAGCCGCCCGCTTCCAGGCCGGCGTGGCGCTCGAAGACGTTGGCGCTGCCCGGGTTGCCCGTGCGCCAGAGGGACCAGCCGGCGGCTATGAAGTACAGCGGCAGGAACGGCAGCCCGAGGCACCAGGCGTATTGGGTGCTGTGGCGCTCCTCATGGCCCAGCAGTACTGGATTGGCGCGGGCGGATTCCGGTCCGGCACGGAAGAGGATCACGTTGCCCACCGTGAAGGCCGCAGCAAACGGCACCGGCCAGCGGTAGCGGCCCGCGATCAGCAATCCGCGCGGACCGGAGCTGACGGTTGTCCGCGCACAGGCTGCCAGCAGCAGGCCCAGCAGGGTGGACCCGTTGAGCAGGTTGGCGATCTGGCGAAGCCGTTGTCCGGGCGTCATGAGGCCATGGTAGCCGGGGGTGTGCCCGGCGGTCAGGGGGCCGCCGGGATGTCCCGTGCCCCGGGGAATGTGCCGGCGTCAGCGTCCACAGAGGCCGCCGGGACCGCGGCGTCACGTGAGAGACGGCCGTTGCCATGCCGCCGACGGCCGTCTACTAGACTGGGGACAGTGACCACAAGCCTTGCCGACAACCCGCGCCGCGCCCTGTGCCCGGCCGCGTGCTGTTGGCATGATCCGACTCGTAGCTAAGAACAGTAGATGACTGAAACTTTGCCGGACGCAGCCGTCCCGAATCCTCTGGATGAAGCCGCCATTACCGCCGCCGTAGACCAGGCCGTTGCCGCCATCGCCGCTGCCGCGACCCTCGATGAACTCAAGGCCGTGCGCCTCGCCCACACGGGCGAAAAGTCCGCCCTGAGCCTCGCCAACCGTGAAATCGGCGCGCTGCCCAAGGACCAGAAGGCCGCCGCCGGCAAGCTCATGGGCGCCTCCCGGGGCCGAGTCAACAAGGCGCTCGCGGACCGCACGGTCGCGCTCGAGGCCGAGAACGATGCGCGGATCCTCGTCGAAGAGACCGTGGATGTCACGGCGGCGCCGCGCCGGCGCACGGCCGGTGCACGCCACCCGCTGTCCACGCTGCAGGACCGCGTGGCGGACATCTTTGTCGGCATGGGCTGGGAAATCGCCGAGGGGCCCGAGGTCGAGTCCGAATGGTTCAACTTCGATGCCCTGAACTTCAAGCCGGACCACCCCGCCCGTGACATGCAGGACACGTTCTTCGTCGAGCCGCCCGAGGCCCACCTGCTCATGCGCACGCACACCTCGCCGGTGCAGGTCCGCTCCATGCTGGAACGGGAGCTGCCCATTTATGTGCTGTGCCCGGGCAAGGTGTTCCGCACAGACGAGCTCGACGCGACGCACACCCCGGTGTTCCACCAGTTCGAGGGCCTGGCCATCGACAAAAAGCTGAGCATGGCGGACCTCCGCGGCACCCTGGAGCACTTTGCACGCCAGATGTTCGGCGCGGAAGCCCAGATCCGGCTGCGGCCCAACTACTTCCCGTTCACCGAGCCGTCCGCGGAGCTCGATATCTGGCACCCGGGCGCCAAGGGCGGCCCCAGCTGGATCGAGTGGGGCGGCTGCGGCATGGTCAACGCCAACGTCCTGCGCGCCGCCGGTATCGACCCGGACATCTATTCAGGCTTTGCCTTCGGCATGGGCATCGAACGCACCCTCATGTTCCGCAACGAGGTCGGCGACATGCGCGACATGATTGAAGGCGACGTACGTTTCAGCGAGCACTTCGGGATGGAGATCTAACAGTGCGTATCCCACTTTCCTGGCTGCGCGAATTCGCGCAGGTACCGGCCGATGCAACGGCCGAAGACGTCATGGCGGAGCTCGTCAAGGTCGGACTCGAAGAAGAAGCAGTCCACCGCCCCACGGACTCCGTCCAGGGTCCGATTGTGGTGGGCCAGGTGCTCAGCATCGTCAAGGAACCCCAGTCCAACGGCAAGACCATCAACTGGTGCCAGGTCCGGGTTGTCCCCGAGGGCCGTGAGCAGACCCTGACCGGCGCCGGCATCGATCCCTCGGGCGTGCAGGGCATCATCTGCGGCGCCCACAACTTCGTGGAAGGCGACAAGGTGGTGGTCACACTCCCGGGCGCCGTACTCCCGGGCGACTTCCGGATCTCCGCGCGCAAGACCTACGGGCACCTCTCTGCCGGCATGATCGCCTCCGTCCGCGAACTCGGCATCGGTGAGGACCACGACGGCATCCTGGTGCTGTCCCGGATCGGCCTCGACCCGGAACTGGGCACCGACGCGATGGAACTGCTGGGCCTCTACGACCAGGCCGCCGAAATCAACGTCACCCCGGACCGCAGCTACTGCTTCTCCATCCGCGGTGTGGCCCGTGAATACGCGCACGCCACCGGCACAGTGTTCACGGACCCGGTCTCCAAGGTCCAGGTTCCGACGGCGCTGTCCGGCGGCTACGGCGTCAAGCTCAACGACGACGCCCCCATCTACGGCAAGCCCGGCTGCGACCGTTTCGTGGCCCGCACCGTGCGCGGCGTGGATGCCACCCGGCCAACCCCGCCGTGGATGACCTCCCGCCTCCGGCTCGCCGGCATCCGGTCCATCTCGCTGCCGGTGGACATCTCCAACTACGTCATGCTCGAGCTCGGGCAGCCGAACCACTGCTACGACCTGGACAAGCTGGCCGGCGACATCGTCGTCCGGCGTGCCACGGCGGGGGAGAAGATCACCACCCTGGACGACAAGGAGCGCACGCTCGACGTCGAGGATCTGCTGATCACGGACGAATCCGGCCCCATCGGAATCGCCGGCGTCATGGGCGGCGCCCACACCGAAGTCTCGGACGCCACCACGAACGTCCTGGTCGAGGCCGCGCACTTCGACGAGGTCTCGATCGCCCGCGCGCGCCGCCGCCACAAGCTGCCGTCGGAGGCGTCCAAGCGCTTCGAACGCGGCGTGGACTGGCAGGTGGCCGACGTGGCCGCCCAGCGTGTGGTGGACCTGCTGGTCGAACTCGCCGGAGGAACGGCCGACGAGGCCGGGACCGACGTCGGAACCGCGCCGGACGCCGTCACCATCGAACTGCCGGCAGAGTACGCGGCAGCCCGGATCGGGATCGACTTCACCGAGGAACAGATCCTGACCTCGCTCGAGGACCTCGGCGCCGTCGTTGCCAGGACCGGCAGCGGCTACACGGTGACCGCCCCGAGCTGGCGCCACGACCTCGAAACCAAGGATGACCTCACCGAGGAAATCGCCCGGCTGGTTGGCTACGACAAGATCCCGGCGACCCTGCCCGTGGCGCCCCCGGGCCGTGGCCTGACCCGCGTCCAGCAGCAGCGCCGCCGCCTGATCCAGGCCCTCGCCGACGCCGGACTCACCGAGGTGCTGGCGTACCCGTTCGTCTCGAAGGCCGCCAATGACACCTTTGGCGTCCCCGAAGAGGGTGCGGCGCGCAAGGCCCTCAAGCTGGCCAACCCGATCAGCGAGGAGCACGGCTTCCTGCGGACCTCCGTCCTGCCGGGCCTGATTGAGGTGGCCAAGCGCAACCACTCCCGCGGCTTCCGCGACCTCGCCCTCTTCGAGGCCGGGCTCGTGTTCCTGCCGGGCGAGAAGCTTGGCACCTCCACGATTCCGCCGCTCGGCGTCAAGCCCAGCGACGAGGTGCTCGATGGACTGTACGACGGCGTCCCGGACCAGCCGCTGCACCTCGCCGCCGTGCTCACGGGGCACGACTCTCCTGCCGCCCCGGGCCACGCCCCGCGGGCCTGGGACTGGGCGGACGCGGTGGACATTGCCCGGATCGCCGGCGACGTGCTCGGCGTCGAGGTCCTGGTCACGCAGGGCCGGCATCAGGCCTTCCACCCGGGCCGGGCAGCACAGCTTGAACTGCGCACCGGCGAAGTGGTGGGCTACGCCGGCGAGCTGCACCCGAAGCTGCTGGCGGCGCACGACATGCCGGCCCGTTCCGTGGCGCTGGAACTGAACGCCGACGCCCTCTTCGAAGCCGCTGCCGACGTGATCGTGGCCCGGCACATCTCGACGTACCCCGTGGCCACCCAGGACGTGGCGCTGGTGGTGGCGCAGGACGTCCCGGCGGGCGAGGTGCTGGCTGCGCTGCGTGAAGGCGCGGGCGAACTGCTCGAAGACGTCGCGCTGTTCGACGTCTACGCAGGCAAGGGCATCGAGGAAGGCAAGAAGTCGCTGGCGTTCAGCCTGCGCTTCCGCGCCAACGACCGCACCTTGACGGCGGACGAAGCCTCGGCGGCCCGTGAAGGTGCCGTGGCCGCTGCCCACGAACGATTCGGAGCGGTGCAGCGCTGAGAACTGCGCTGGTCACAGCACAGACGTAGCTGGAAGGGGCGGGTTATGGCATCACACCTTGTTGTGCGTGCCTGCCCGCCCTTTCGCGTTCCCGGCGACCCGGGGGTGCCCGGCGACCCGGGGGTGCCCGGGGCCGCGGCCCTGCACCCTGAACTGCAGCTGGAACGCGACTCGCGTTCCCTGCTGGACGGGGCCGAGCTCGGACGGGCCAGGGCCATGACCCCGCGGACCCGGGAGGACTTCCTGGCCGGACGGCTCGCGCAGCGGCGGTTCGCCGCCGGCCTGCTCGGCGTTCCGGCGTCGGACCTCACCGCCTGGTACAGCTGTCCGCGCTGTGGCGCCGGCGCGGACATCTCACACGGCCGGCCCGGCTACCTGCTCCGGGGCGAGGCGGTGCCGCTGCTGCTGAGCCTGTCCCGTGCGGCCGGCTGGACGCTTCTGGCCGGAGTCGTGGACCCGGGTCCGGGCCAGCGCCTGGGCATCGACGTCGAGGATCCGGCCCGGGCGGACTTCGACGGGTTCGACGACGTCGTGTTGACCCCGGCGGAACAACGGCACCTCGCCGGGCTGGACGGCATCGCGCTGCTGCGGGGGAGGGCCCGCCTATGGGCGCGCAAGGAGGCCTGGCTCAAGATGCTGGGCACCGGGCTGCAGACGGCCCCGGACACCCTGGACGTGCAGGGGCCGACAGTGAACGGCCGCGCCGGGCTCCGGGACCTGCCGACGGCAGAGACGGGCCTGCCCGCGGACCTCGTGGCCGCCGTCGCCCTCGCAGTCATTCCATGAGCCTGCTTCGACACTGTCCGTGGCCGGCCGCCGCGTCAGGTTCCGGCCGCGCCCAACACGGCCCTCAGAACACTGCCCTCAGAGCTTGGGCGGCGTTGCCTGCGGGAGCGGCGGGAGGGCATCGGCGAACAGCCAGGGGTGCAGCAGGGCCTCCGCGTCCAGGCCCGTGGTGTGGGCGGCCGCGACGATGAAGTCGGCGGTGGTCACGGTGCCGTGGCGGAAGCGGTCCGTCCAGTCGTGCAGCAGGGCGAAGAACGCCAGGTCGCCGGAGCGTACCCGCAGGGCGTGCAGGGCCAGGGCTCCGCGTTTGTAGACCCGGTCATCGAACATCAGCTCCGGGCCCGGGTCGCCCACCATCAGGTCCTGCGGGGCCGCGGAGAGCTTGCGCCAGGCGGCGCGCGCGCGGGCGGCCGCCGACATGATGCCGGCCTCTTCAGACCAGATCCATTCCGCGTAGCAGGCAAAGCCCTCGTGCAGCCAGATGTCCTTCCAGGTTGCGGTGGTGAGCGAGTTCCCGAACCACTGGTGGGCGAGTTCATGGGCGATCATCCGCTGCGATTCCCAATCCTGCCGCAGATGGTTGGGGCCCAGGATGGACAGTGTCTGCGCCTCCAGCGGGATTTCCAGCACGTCGTCGGTGACCACCACGGTGTACTCCGGGAACGGGTACGGCCCAAAGCAGTTGGTGAAGGTCCGCATCATGTCGGGCTGGCGGGCCAGGGCGGCCCGGGCGCCCGCCTGCAGCGACGCCGGCACGGCCACATACTGCGGAACGTGCCCTGAGGGCCGCTCGGCATTGAGCGTCAGGAGCTCATAACGGCCGATCTGGACCGTCGCCAGGTAAGTGGCCATGGGTTCGGCCTGCTCAAAAACCCAGGTCTCGCGGCTGGCCCTGCTGGTGCGGGAGAGCATCACGCCGTTGCACACGGCCCGGTAGTTCGCGTCGGTGGTCACCGTGATGAGGTAGCTCGCTTTGTCCCGCGGGTGGTCATTGCACGGAAACCAGGAAGCTGCGCCGTTGGGCTGCCCGGCGACCAGCACACCATCGGAGAGCTCTTCCCAGCCCACTTCGCCCCACACGCCGCGGCGCGGCGCGGGGTAGCCCTCGTAGCGGATGTCCAGGGTGAAGGCCTCGGCGGCGAGCAGCGGGTTGTCGGGGTAGACGACGAGCTGCTCTGCCCGCTGGGTGAACCGGCGCACCCTGCGCCCGTTGAGCTGGATCTTGGTGGCCCGCAAGCCGGCCAGGTCCAGGACGATCGCCGACGTCGGGAGCTGTGTGATGGCGTGCAGGACGGCGTGCCCGGCAAGGCGGTTGCTGCTGACCCGGTAGTCCAGATCGAGTTCATACCGGGTGACGCGGTAGGCGTTGGTCCCATGGCCCGGCATATAGGGGTCCGGGGCGCCGGCTTCCGGGGAGGTGGCCCGGCTGATTTCGCGGCTGATTTCTCCGCTGATGTCCCCGCGGGCGGCGGCGCCGCTGCTGCTTGGTGCGCTGGTGCTCAATGGACGGACCTTCGGTTGTGGTGCTGGTGGACGTGCGCAGGCGCCGGGCCTAACGGGGCCCGGCGGGCGGTGCCGGCCCGTCCCAGGGGCTGACCGGATTGCCCATCCAGTACGTCCCGGCAGGGACGGTTTCGCCCCGCATGACGAGGGACGCCGGCCCCACCGTGCCGCCGCTGCCGATCCTGGCCTGCGGCAGGATGACGCCGTGCGGGCCCATGGTGGCTCCGTCATCGAGCGTAACAGTGTCGATACTCATGACACGGTCATGGAACAGATGGGTCTGGACCACGCACCCGCGGTTGACGGTCGAATTCCTGCCGAGGGTGACCAGGTCCGCCTCCGGCAGCCAGTAGCTTTCGCACCAGGTCCCGGTACCGATTTTCGCGCCAAGTGCCCGCAGCCACCACACCAGCGCCGGTGTCCCCGTGGCAGCGCGCGCGAACCACGGGGCGCTGACCATCTCAATGAACGTGTCCACAACCTCGTTCCGCCAAATGAAGGAGCTCCACAGCGGGTGCTCGCCGGGGCGGATGCGGCCCACCAGCAGCCACTTGGCCACGACGGCACTGCCCGCGGCCGTCGCCCCGGCAAGCAGGACCACCACCCCGCTCAGGAGGGCGGCGATTCCGTAGTTGAAGAGGGTCGCCATCGCGTCGAACGCCAGCATCACGCCGACGGCGATTGCGACCGTCAGCATGACGGGGACGAAGCGGCACAGCTCCCACAGGGCGCGCGCAACCTTCAGCTTCCGGGGCGGCTGGTAGGTCCGGGTGTCGTCCGAGGCGATGGCGGTGCGCCGCAGCCGCACAGGCGGGCTGCCGAGCCACGAGGTGCCGGACTTCGCCTTGGCCGGCGTCGCGGACAGCACCGCGACGAGGGAGTTCTTGGGCACGCTGCGCCCGGCCGCCGTCATGCCCGAGTTGCCCAGGAAGGACCGCTTGCCGATCTTGGCCGGGGCTATATGCATCCAGCCGCCGTCGAGTTCGTAGGACGCCACCATGGTGTCATCGGCCAGGAACGCGCCTTCGCCCACGGTGGTCATCCGCGGGATCAGCAGCACAGTCGAGGCCTCGACGTTGCGGCCGACCTTGGCGCCGAGAAGCCGGAGCCAGACCGGCGTAAAGAGGCTGGCGTAGATCGGGAACAGCAGATCCCGGGCCAGGTCCAGTACCCGCTCGGTCGCCCACACCTGCCATCCGATCCGGCTCCGGACCCGGTAGTAGCCTTCCGCGAGGCCGACGCTGAGGAGCCTAGTCGTGGCCAGGATCAGCAGCAGGTTGGTCAGGAACCATGCCAGCGCCGCCAGCGGGATCGAGAGCGCTATGCCGGGCAGCGCCGCCGGCAGGGAGGAACTGCCCCGGATGAACGCGAAGATCACCAAGGCCGCGACGACGGCGGAGACGTAGGGGATGAGCGCCAGCATGGCAGAGGCGGCGGCGAAGCCGGCGAACCAGAGCCGGCCCATCAGCCGGTGCTCCGGAGGGGAGTCCGGCCACGAATGCCGGGCCTTGCCACGGCGCTCGGCCGGTGACCCGGCCACGAGCTGGCCCGCCTTGACCTTCCCGATCACGGCGGAACCCGGCTCCACCTGAGCTCCGGCACCCACTGTGGCGCCCGGCATCAGCGTGCTGCGGGCCCCGACGCTTGCGCCGGCGCCAATCCGGATGGCGCCGATGTGGACACGGTCGCCGTCGATCCACCAGCCGGACAGATCGACCTCGGGCTCGATATTGGACCCTGCGCCGAGGGTCAGCAGCCCGGTGACGGGCGGGAGCGAGTGGAGCTGGACATTCTCGCCGATCTTCGCCCCGAGAGCTTTCGCGTAGTAGGGCACCCAGGGCGCGCTGGCGAGGCTGATGGCGCCGGCCAGGTCCTGGATCTGTTCCGCGAGCCAGAGCCGGAGGTGCACCTGCCCGGACCGGGGATAGGTGCCAGGCACGACGTTGCGGAGCAGGATGCGGGCCGCGGCAACGGAGAGCAGCATCCGCCCGGCGGGACTGACGAAGACCAGCCAGGATGCGCCCACCCACCACCATGAAATCGTTGGCGCGGCGCTGAATCCGGCGAAGGCGGCCAGCAGGTTGTTGGCTGCCATCAGGTAGGTCAGCCAGCGCATGCCGACCAGGATGTGCAAGGGAACGCCCAGGAGCGTCTGGAAGGCCTGGGACTTCCGCGCGGTGGGCCGGACCGTGCGCTCCTGGGCAGCGACGGCGCCGCCCTCCGGCAGCGACTGGCGGGCCTCGTCCACCAGGGCGCCCACCCGTGGTGTCGCGTAGATATCGGCCACCGTGATGGTGGGATAGCGGACGCGGAGGGCGGACACGAGCTGCGCGGCGGCCAGCGAGCCGCCGCCGTAGGCGAAGAAGTCGGCGTCGAGGCTGGTGACCGGGCTCCCCAGCACGGCGCTCCACTGCTCCACGATCCACTGCGCGTCCTCCGGCAGGTTCAGCGGCGCACCTTCGGCCTCGGCCGCTCCGGTTCCGCTGAGTGGCCAGGGCAGGGCATGGCGGTCCACTTTGCCGCTGGTCTTGGTCGGCAGCGAATCGACAAGCGTCAGCAGCGGAATGAGGGGCGCGGGCAGGCGTTCGCCCAGCAGTTCGCGGGCGGCCGCGAGGTCGATGTCCCGGCCCGAGACGGCGGCAAGGTAGCCGACCAGGATCTGGTTGCCGGCCGCCGTGGTCTGCACGGCGGCGGCGGCGCCGGCGATATCCGGCAGGGACTGCAGGGCGGCATCGATTTCGCCGAGCTCGATCCGGCGGCCGCCGAGCTTGACCTGCTCATCGGCGCGGCCCTGGAAAATGAGGCCTTCCGCCTCGTACTTGACGAGGTCGCCGGAGCGGTAGGCGCGCGGCCAGCCCAGGGACGGCATGGGGGCATATTTTTCCGCGTCCTTGACCGGGTCAAGGTACCGGGCCAGCCCCACGCCGCCGATGATCAGTTCGCCCACCGCGCCCTCGGCGACGGGCAGCGAATCGGCGTCGACGACGGCGAGGTCCCAGCCGTCCAGCGGCAGGCCGATCCGGACGGGGCCGGGCGCGCCGAGCTGCGCGGCGCACGCGACCACGGTGGCCTCGGTGGGCCCGTAGGTGTTCCAGACTTCGCGTCCTTCGACGGCGAGCCGTTCGGCAAGGTCCGGCGGGCACGCCTCCCCGCCGAAGATCAGCAGCCGGACACTTTCCAGCGACTCCACGGGCCAGAGCGCTGCCAGCGTGGGGACGGTGGAGACCGCGGTGATGCCGTGGCTGATGAGCCACGGGCCGAGGTCCATGCCGGTCCGCACCAACGCCCGGGGTGCCGGGACCAGGCAGGCGCCGTGGCGCCACGCGAGCCACATTTCCTCGCAGGAGGCATCGAAGGCGACGGACAGGCCGGCCAGCACCCGGTCCTGCGGACCCACCGGATCGGCCTGCAGGAAGATGCGCGCCTCGGCGTCCACGAAGGCGGCGGCCGAGCGGTGCTGGACCGCGACGCCCTTGGGGGTGCCGGTGGAGCCGGACGTGAAAATGACCCATGCGTCGTCGTCGGGGCCGGGCGGCCTCGCGTCGGGGAACGGGCGGGGGCGGCTGCTGTCCGTGACGATTTTCCCGCCGGCGCGGAGGATGCCGGCCACCCTCGCCTCCCCGAAGACCAGTTTTGCCCGCTCGTCGGGATCGTCGGCGTCCACGGGGACATAGGCCGCACCGACCAGCAGCACCGCCAGGATCGAGACGTAGAGTTCGTTGGTGCCGGACGGGATCCGGACGCCGATCTTGTCGCCGGCACCGAGCCCGGCGAGGTGCAGTTTCCGTGCCGTGGCCCGGACCTCGTCCATGAGCTGGGCGTAACTGAGCGAACGGTGGCCGTCGTCGAGTGCCGAAGCGTCCGGGTACCGGGCGGCAGTATCGCGGATGATGTCTATCAGCGTCCGCTCCGGCGGGGCGGAGAGTGCGCCGGGCAGCTGGGGCTCGTGGACGGTGAGATGGGGAGCGGGAAGACTCTGCACCGCACCGGCGTCTGGGGCTTCACTGGGGGTCAGTCGTTGCTCGGTCACTGGCGCATTATCCCTGCAGGAGATGAACGGATGGTATTGCCGTACGGCTTAGGGAACCAGGATGACTTTGCCGGTGGTACGGCGCTGTTCAAGGTCCTCATGGGCACGGGATGCCTCGCCGAGAGGGTAGCGTGCGCCGATCCTGACCTTCAGGCTGCCCTCGGCAGCGGCGGCAAAGACTTCGTCGGAGCGCCAGCGGCGTTCCCGGGCGTCGCGCAGGTAGTGGCCCATGGTGGGCCGCGTGAGGTACAGCGAGCCGCCGGCGTTGAGCCGCTGCGGGTCGAACGGCGGGACCGGGCCGGACGCTGCGCCGAAGAGGACCAGCATGCCCCGGATGCGCAGCGACGCCATGGAGGCGTCGAACGTGTCTTTTCCGACGCCGTCGTACACCACGTCCGCGCCGGTGCCGTTGGTCAGATCCCGGACCCGGTCGGCGAAACCGTCATAGCGCAGTACGTGGTCGGCGCCGGCTTCGCGGGCCAGCTGCTCTTTCGCGTCTGTCGAAACGGTGGTGATGACGTTGGCGCCCCTGGCTTTGAGCAGCTGGATCATCAGGAGCCCCACGCCGCCGGCGCCGGCGTGGAGCAGGACGGTGTGGCCGGACTCGACCTTGAAGGTGGAATTGATCAGGTAGTGGGCCGTCACGCCTTGCAGCGGCAGCGCCGCGGCGGTGAAATCGTCCAGGCCGTCGGGGACCGGGAGGGCTTTGTCCTCATCGACGAGTGCATAGCCGGCGTAGCAGTCAACGCCCTCGGCCGTGGCCACCCGGTCGCCGGGCGCGAACCCGGTGACGGCGTCACCGACCTCCTCCACGGTGCCTGCGGCCTCGGTGCCGGGCGTGAAGGGGTAGCTGACCTTGTAGACGCCGCTGCGCTTGTAGGTGTCAATGAAGTTCACGCCCGCGGCGGCGACCTTGACGAGCAGCTGGCC
The DNA here is from genome assembly GCF_000374925.1 of Arthrobacter sp. 131MFCol6.1. Lineage (GTDB taxonomy): Bacteria > Actinomycetota > Actinomycetes > Actinomycetales > Micrococcaceae > Arthrobacter. Next base: position 21,285 of record NZ_KB895545.1, on the reverse strand, counting down.
GGGCCCGGGAACGGGACGGGCTGTTTCGTCGAGCTCGAGGACCTCGGGGCCGCCGGCCTGGCGGGCGACGATTGCGTGCATCATGTGGCTCCTTTTCCGGGCGGGGAAATCTGTCCCGGTCCCTGGGTCCATCCTAGGGACACCGGCGGAAACCATGAAGGGGCGTTCCGTAACCAGCCGTCACGTGATGATTGAGCTGACGTCGCCCGGAGATGGCCGGTCCTGCGCGGCAGCCGGTGGCCCGTCCTTTAGTAGCGGCGGGTGACCGTCGCCATCGGGCATTCGAAGTGGCGGCCCGCGGCGAGTCCGACGTCGTTGAGGTAGCGGACAATGATGGCGTACGACTGCATCAGCGTCGTTTCCGTGTACGGGACCTGGTGCTTGGCGCAGTACTCGCGGACGATCTTGGCAGCCTGGTGCAGCTGCGGGCGGGCCATGTCCGGGAAGAGGTGGTGCTCGGCCTGGCGGTTGAGGCCGCCGAGCAGGATGTCCATGAAGCGGCCGCCAGAGATGTTCCGGGAAGTCAGGACCTGGCGGCTGAAGAAGTCCACCCGGCTGTCCGCCGGGAGCACCGGCATGCCCTTGTGGTTCGGCGCGAAGGACGCGCCCATGTAGAAGCCGAACACGGCCAGCTGGACGCCGATGAAGGCGAACGCCATGCCCAGCGGCAGGAAGGTGAAAGCGAGGACCGGCAGGAGGCTGAGCCGGACCGCGAGAATCGGGATTTCGACCCAGCGGTGCGTGACCTTGGCCCGGCGGACGATGAATTTCACGGAATCGATCTGCAGTCCCAGGCCCACCAGGAACAGGAGCGGGAAGAAGAACCAGCCCTGCTTGCGGGTCAGGAACGCGAGGCGTCCCTGGCGGTCGGCTACGGCCTCGGCGTGGAAGGCGATGGGGCCGGGTGCGATGTCCGGGTCCTTGGAGATGACGTTCGGGTGGTTGTGGTGCGCGCCGTGCTTCTGCTCCCACCAGGAGTAGCTGATCCCGGCCACGGACGTGGCGAGCAGACGTGCTGCCCAGTCGTTGGCGCGGCGGGACGCGAAGATCTGCCGGTGCCCGGCCTCGTGGGCCAGGAAACTCAACTGCGTGCAGAGGATGCCCAGGGCGGCGGCGATCAGGAGCTGGAACCAGCTGTCACCGATCAGCGCGAACCCGAACCAGGTGGCGGCCATCAGGAGCACCAGGCTGGCGAACACCGTGATGTAGAACCCGACGCGACGTTCGAGGAGGCCGGCAGTCTTGACGCTCTTGAGGAGTTCCGAATAGCTCAGGACTACGGCGTTGGGCTGCCTGACGCGCGAGGTCGGTCGAGCCTGCGTTTCGGCGGGAAGGGTGGAAGTGGCGGTCATTAGGGCGCTGGCCTCGTCACGGTTACGGGCAACGCTGCAGCTGACATTCGCAGCTGCACGGTCTGGATCACCCTTTACCAAGCATACGCCCCGGGTTTCCCCAGCCCGCCGATCGGGTGCTTTGGACACACGCCCATCGATGCATAAATATCGGCATCTATGCATACTCTTGCTGTATAGTCGTGCTCATGACTATTACTGTTGCCGTTTCCGGGGCGAGCGGTTATGCCGGCGGCGAGGTCCTGCGGCTCCTCGCCGGTCATCCCGACGTCACCATCGGCGCCATCACGGCCCACAGCAACGCCGGTTCCAGATTAGGGGAATTGCAGCCGCATCTCCATGGCCTCGCTGACCGGATCCTCGAAGACACCACCGTGGACAACCTGGCCGGGCACGACGTCGTCTTCCTGGCGCTTCCGCACGGGGCATCCGCGGAGATCGCGGCGCAGCTGCCCGCCGGGACCCTGGTCATCGACGCCGGCGCGGACCACCGCCTCGAGGACCCGGAGGCGTGGGAGAAGTTCTACGGATCGGCACACGCCGGAACCTGGCCCTACGGCCTCCCTGAACTGCCCGGCCAGCGCGAGGCCCTGCGCGGCGCCGCCCGGATCGCCGTCCCCGGCTGCTACCCGACGTCGGCCCTGCTGGCACTCACGCCGGGCTTCAGCAGCCAGCTGCTGGAGGGTGACGACGTCGTGATCGTCTCCGCCTCCGGCACCTCAGGGGCCGGCAAGGCCGCCAAGGTCAACCTGATCGGCGCCGAAGTCATGGGCTCCATGAGCCCTTACGGGGTCGGCGGGGGACACCGGCACACCCCGGAGATCGAACAGGGACTCTCCAAAGCACTGGGGGCACCGGTCACCGTCTCCTTCACGCCCACGCTGGCGCCGATGAGCCGCGGCATCCTCACCACGGCGACCGCCAGGGTCCGCCCGGGTGTCACCGTCGAAGGGCTGCGCGCCGCCTGGGCCGAGGCCTACGACGACGAACCGTTCGTGCACCTGCTCCCCGAGGGCCAGTGGCCCTCCACCAAATCGGTCCAGGGATCGAACCACACGGCCATGCAGCTTGCCTTCGATGAGCACACCGGCCGCGTGATCGTGTGCTGCGCCATCGACAACCTCACCAAGGGAACCGCCGGCGGGGCCGTGCAGTCCATGAACATAGCCCTCGGCCTGGCGGAAACCGCCGGCCTCAACCTCCAGGGAGTCGCACCGTGAGCATCACCGCACCGCAGGGATTCCGCGCCGCCGGCGTGACGGCCGGGCTCAAGGCGTCCGGCAACCCGGACCTGGCCCTCGTGGTCAACGACGGCCCGTCCAAGTCCGCCGCGGCGGTCTTCACGTCCAACCGCGTCGCCGCGGCCCCCGTGCACTGGTCCCGCGAGGTGGTCAAGGACGGCCGCGTGGACGCCGTGATCCTGAACTCCGGCGGGGCCAACGCCTGCACCGGGCCCCAGGGCTTCCAGAACACGCACACCACCGCGGAGAAGACCGCCGAGGCCCTCGGCGTCTCCGCCACCGACGTCGTGGTCTGCTCCACCGGACTGATCGGCGAGCAGCTCCCCATGGACAAAATCCTGGCCGGGATCGGTTCCGCCACTGCATCCCTGGCCGCGGACGGCGGCCCCGCGGCAGCGACCGCGATCATGACCACGGATTCCGTGTCCAAGCAGGCCGTCTTCATCGGCACGGCCGCCGACGGAACCCGGTTCACCATCGGCGGCATGGCCAAAGGCGCCGGCATGCTGGCGCCGGGCCTGGCCACCATGCTGGTGGTCCTCACCACGGACGCCGACGTCCCGCCGGACATGCTCGACGCCGAACTCCGCAACGCCACGCGGGTCACCTTCGACCGGGCGGACTCTGACGGCTGCATGTCCACCAACGACACCGTGGTGCTGCTGGCCTCCGGGGCCTCCGGCGCCGTGCCCTCCGCCGCCGACTTCGGCACGGGCCTGACCCAGGTCTGCGCCGAGCTGGCCCGCAAGCTGATCGGCGACGCCGAGGGCGCCAGCCACGACATCGTGATCCGGACGTTCAACGCCGCGAGCGAGCGGGACGCTGAAATCGTCAGCCGCGCCGTCGCCCGCTCCAACCTGTTCAAGACCGCGATCTTCGGCAAGGATCCCAACTGGGGCCGCGTCCTGTCCGCCGTCGGCACCACCGACGCGGCGTTCGAGCCGGACCAGCTGAACGTGTCCATGAACGGCGTGCAGATCTGCCGCAACGGCAGCATCGGCGATGACCGGAACCTCGTGGACCTCGAACCGCGCGAGGTCCTCGTCGAAATCGACCTGCGGGCCGGCACGGCCGAGGCCACGATCCTCACGAACGACCTCACCCACGAATACGTCCACGAAAACAGCGCCTACTCCAGCTAGCCCCCTGAAAGGGACGAACAGGGGACCAGCAGGAAGGACGAACAGCATGAACACCCAGACCCGCGAGACGACATCCCAGTCCGACGCCCGGGACAAGGCCGCCACGTTGATCGAGGCGTTGCCCTGGATCCAGCGCTTTGCCGGCAGCACCATGGTGATCAAGTACGGCGGCAATGCCATGGTCAACGACGAGCTCCGCCGCGCCTTCGCCGAGGACGTCGTGTTCCTGCACCACGTCGGCATCCACCCTGTGGTGGTGCACGGCGGCGGCCCACAGATCAACGCCATGCTCAGCCGGCTCGGGATCGAGTCCGAATTCAAGGGCGGGCTGCGCGTCACCACGCCCGAGGCCATGGACGTGGTCCGCATGGTCCTCACCGGCCAGGTGGGCCGCGAACTCGTGGGCTTGATCAACTCCCACGGCCCCTACGCCGTCGGGATGTCCGGCGAGGACGGCGGCCTGCTCCGCGCCGTCCGCACCGGCACCGTGGTGGACGGCGAAGAGGTGGACCTGGGCCTCGTCGGCGAAGTGGTCGGCGTGAACCCGGAAGGGATTGTGGACATCCTCGCGGCCGGCCGGATTCCAGTGATCTCCACCGTCGCCCCGGAAATCCACGACGACGGATCCACTACCGGGCAGGTACTGAACGTCAACGCGGACACCGCGGCTGCGGCTCTGGCCGAGGCGCTCGGCGCCTCCAAGCTTGTCATCCTGACCGACGTCGAGGGCCTCTACGCCAACTGGCCGGACCGGTCCTCGCTCATCTCCTCCCTGACCGTCTCGGAGCTGCGTGAACTGCTCCCAGGCCTGGAATCGGGCATGATCCCGAAGATGGAGGCCTGCCTCAAAGCCGTAGACGGCGGCGTGGAACGAGCGCACATCGTGGACGGCCGCCTGCCGCACTCGATGCTCCTGGAAACCTTCACGACCGCGGGCATCGGCACGCAGGTCGTCCCCGACGAGGAAGTGAACGCATGAACGAAACTGTAGGCGTGAGTCCGACCGGCGATGGGGCCCCCGCCCGCTTCGCGGTGCCCGACCACACCCGGGCCCCCATCGCCGGCTCGGCCCCCACAGCTTCCGTTATGACTGGAAAGAGTAGTGGCGCGCAATGGCTGTCCCGCTACTCATCCTCCCTGCTCGGCGTCTTCGGCACCCCGCAGCGGGTCCTGGTCCGCGGCGCCGGCTGCCTCGTGTGGGACGCCGACGGCAAGGAGTACCTGGACCTGCTCGGCGGCATCGCGGTGAACGCCCTCGGCCACGCCCACCCCTTCGTGACCTCGGTGATCTCCAGCCAGCTGGCCACCCTGGGCCACGTCTCGAACTTCTTCACGAGCCCCACCCAGATCGCCCTGGCCGAGAAGCTGCTGGAACTGTCCAAGGCGCCGGCCGGTTCCAAGGTGTTCTTCGCCAACTCCGGCACGGAGGCCGTTGAGGCGGCCTTCAAGCTGGCCCGCCGGAACAGCGGCTCAGTAGAGAAGCCCCGCACTAGGATCATTGCGCTCGAAGGCGCCTTCCACGGGCGCACCATGGGCGCCCTCGCGCTGACCTCCAAGGAGGCTTACCGGGCGCCGTTCGCGCCGCTGCCCGGCGGCGTCGTGCATGTCCCGTTCGGTGACATCGAAGCCCTCCGCGCCGCCATCGATGAGACCACTGCCGCCGTCTTCCTCGAACCGATCCAGGGCGAGGCCGGCGTCCGGCCGCTGCCTGCCGGCTACCTCAAGGCGGCCCGCGAGGCCACGAGCGCGGCCGGCGCCCTGTTGATCCTCGATGAGGTCCAGACCGGCATCGGCCGCACCGGCAAGTGGCTGGCCAGCGAGGAGGCCGGGATCGTGCCCGACGCCGTGACCCTCGCCAAGGGCCTGGGCGGCGGATTCCCGGTCGGCGCGCTCGTGACGTTCGGCCCTGACACGTCCGCGCTGCTGACTGCCGGCCAGCACGGGACGACATTCGGAGGGAACCCGGTGGCCACCGCCGCCGCCCTCGCCACCCTGCACGTCCTGGAAAACCAGGACATCCTGGCCCACGTCCGCAACCTGGGGGAGCACCTGCGCGCCGGCCTCGCCGGAATCGCCGGCGTGACCGAGGTCCGCGGCGAGGGGCTGCTGATCGGCTTCGACCTCGACGCCGACGTCGCCCCGGGCGTCGTCGCCGCCGGCCTCGACGCCGGGTTCATCGTCAACAGCCCGGGCCCGCGCACCATCCGGCTGGCGCCCCCGCTGATCCTGACCACCGAGCAGGCAGACCTGTTCCTGGCCGCCCTGCCCGCACTGCTCGAGACCGCCAAGACCAACGCTGCAAAGGACGCCAAGTGACCGCCGCCGTGACCGCAACTGAACTCTCGACAAGACCCGTCCGCCACTTCCTGAAGGACACGGACCTCAGCCCGGCCGAACAGGCCGAGGTCCTTGAGCTCGCCGTCCGGATGAAGGCCGCGCCCTACAGCGTTCAGCCCTTCGCCGCTGCCGGCAACGGCCGCCGGACGGTGGCCGTCATCTTCGACAAGACCTCCACCCGCACCAGGGTCTCCTTCGCCACCGGCATCGCGGACATGGGCGGCAACGCGCTCATCATCAACCCCGGCGAGGCGCAGATCGGGCACAAAGAATCGGTCGAGGACACCGCCAAGGTGCTCGAACGCATGGTCTCCACCATCGTGTGGCGCACCGGCGCGCATGCCGGGCTCGTCGCCATGGCAGAGAACTCCCGTGTTCCGGTCATCAACGCCCTGTGCGATGACTACCACCCGTGCCAGCTCCTGGCCGATCTACTGACCGTCAAGGAGCACAAGGGCTCGCTCCAGGGCCTGACTATGGCGTACCTGGGCGACTCAGCCAACAACATGGCCAACTCCTACCTGCTGGCCGGCGTCACGGCGGGCATGAACGTGCGCATCTCGGGTCCGGACGGCTACCTGCCGTCGCCGGAGATCATCGCCGCCGCCGAGGACCGTGCCGCGGAGACCGGCGGCTCGGTGCTGGTGACGGTCGACGCCGCCGAAGCCCTCCTGGGCGCCGACGTCGTCGCGACCGACACGTGGGTGTCCATGGGCCAGGAAGCGGAGAAGGAAGCGCGGATGAAGCTGTTCCGCGCCTACTCCGTGGATGCCGACGCGATGAAGCTCGCGGCGCCGGACGCCGTCGTGCTGCACTGCCTGCCGGCCTACCGGGGCTACGAAATCGCCGCGGACGTCATTGATGGCCCGCAGTCGGTGGTCTGGGACGAGGCCGAGAACCGGCTGCACGCGCAGAAGGCACTCATGGCGTGGCTCATGCACCGCTCCGGCCTGGCCGTGGTTGATGGGCTCTCGCCGGTTGACGGGCTCGCACCGGTCGGTGGGCTGGCGCCGGTGGGCGGCCCGGCCTGATGTCCGTCCAGCCAGCCTCTCCGGGGGCCAGCCCGGCCACCAAAACGGCCCGGCAAGCGCGGATCACGGCGATTCTGACGGGCGAGTCGGTCCGATCCCAGGCCGAACTCGCGGCGCTCCTCGCGGACGACGGCGTCCAGGTCACCCAGGCCACGCTTTCACGCGACCTCGTGGAACTCGGCGCCGTCCGGGTCCGCAGCAAGGACGGCGTGCTGGTCTACGCCGTCCCGGGGGAGGGCGGCGAACGGGCGGCCAAGAGCGGCGTCACACAGGAAATCCTCGACGCCCGGCTGACCCGGTTGTGCGGGGAACTGCTCGTCACCGCCGAGGCCTCCGCCAACCTCGTGGTCCTCCGGACCCCGCCGGGCGCCGCGAACTTCCTGGCCCTCGCCATCGACCACTCCGTGATGCCCTCGATCCTGGGCACCATCGCTGGGGACGACACCGTCCTGCTTGTCACCCGGGACCCCCTGGGCGGCGCGGACATCGCCGCACGCTTCCTGCAGTTCGCCGAGGAAGCCGGCCAATAAGCCATACCCTGAGCCTTTCAAACGACCGGGCGACCGGGGTGTGTGACAGGCTTGCAACAGAGCTTTTTCCCAGACTTAAAGCATCACCAAACAACTAAGGAGCATTTCCGTGACTGAGCGTATTGTTCTGGCCTACTCCGGTGGCCTGGATACTTCCGTAGCCATCGGCTGGATCGGTGAAGCCACCGGCGCCGAGGTCATCGCCGTGGCGGTCGACGTCGGACAGGGCGGCGAATCGCTGGAGACCATCCGCCAGCGCGCGCTTGGCTGCGGAGCCGTCGAGGCCTACGTCGCCGACGCCAGCGACGAGTTCGCCAACGAGTACTGCATGCCCACGCTGAAGGCCAACGCCCTCTACCAGGGCCACTACCCGCTGGTCTCGGCCATCTCCCGCCCGGTGATCGTCAAGCACCTGGTCAAGGCCGCCCGCGAATTCGGCGCCACCACCGTCGCCCACGGCTGCACCGGCAAGGGCAACGACCAGGTCCGCTTCGAAGTCGGCATCCAGACCCTCGGCCCGGACCTGAAGTGCATCGCCCCGGTCCGCGACCTCGCCCTGACCCGCGACAAGGCCATCGCCTTCGCCGAGGAAAAGGGACTGCCGATCGAGACCACCAAGAAGAACCCGTACTCGATCGACCAGAACGTCTGGGGCCGCGCCGTCGAAACCGGCTACCTCGAGGACATCTGGAACGCGCCCACCAAGGACATCTACGACTACACCGCCACCCCGGAATTCCCGCCGGCGCCGGATGAGGTCACCATTTCCTTCGAAGCCGGCGTGCCGGTCGCGATCGACGGCGTCAAGGTCACCCCGCTGCAGGCCATCAAGGAACTCAACCGCCGTGCCGGCGCCCAGGGCGTGGGCCGGATCGACGTCGTCGAGGACCGCCTCGTGGGCATCAAGTCCCGCGAGATCTACGAGGCACCGGGCGCCATGGCGCTCATCACGGCGCACAAGCACCTCGAAGACATCACGATCGAGCGCGAGCAGGCCCGCTTCAAGGCGACCGTCGGCCAGCGCTGGGCCGAGCTGGTCTACGACGGCCAGTGGTTCTCGCCGCTCAAGCGCTCCCTCGACGCCTTCATCGAGGACACCCAGAAGTACGTCTCCGGCGATATCCGCATGGTGCTGCACGGCGGCCAGGCGATCGTCAACGGACGCCGCTCCGAGACCTCGCTCTACGACTTCGACCTCGCCACGTACGACACCGGCGACACCTTCGACCAGTCGATGGCCCGCGGCTTCATCGAGCTGTGGGGCATGTCCGCCAAGGTTGCCTCCGGCCGCGACATCCGCGTCGCAGGAAAGTAGCCCGCATGGCTGAGTCGGAAACCACCGAGTCCGGGGTGCGCTCCGCGACAAATACAGGAGCGCTGTGGGGCGGCCGGTTCGCCGGCGGCCCCGCGGACGCCCTCGCCGCGCTGAGCAAGTCCACACACTTCGACTGGCGGCTGGCCCGCTACGACATCGCCGGGTCCAAGGCGCACGCCCGCGTCCTGCACAAGGCCGGGCTGCTGGACGACGCCGAGCTGGAGGGCATGCTGGCCGCGCTGACGCAGCTGGATGAGGACGTCGCTTCCGGCGCCTACCTGCCGGCCGAGTCCGATGAGGACGTGCACGGTTCGCTGGAGCGCGGCCTGATCGAGCGCGCCGGCACCCAGCTCGGCGGCAAGCTCCGTGCCGGGCGGTCCCGCAACGACCAGGTGGCCACGCTGGGACGGATGTTCCTGCGCGACCACGCCCGGATCATCGCCCGCGGCGTGCTCGCCACGATCGACGCGCTCGTGGACCAGGCCAAGGCGCACCAGGGGGTGGCCATGCCCGGCCGCACCCACCTGCAGCACGCCCAGCCTGTCCTGCTCAGCCACCATCTGCTGGCCCACGCCTGGGCGCTGCTGCGCGATGTGCAGCGGCTCGCCGACTGGGACAAGCGCGCCGGGGTTTCGCCCTACGGCTCGGGTGCCCTTGCCGGCTCCTCGCTCGGACTGGACCCCGAGGCCGTCGCCGCGGACCTGGGCTTCTTCTCCGCGACGCACAACTCGATCGACGGCACCGCCTCCCGCGATGTCTTCGCCGAGTTCGCCTGGATCACGGCCATGATCGGCGTGGACCTGTCCCGGGTCTCGGAGGAAGTGATCCTGTGGGCCACGAAGGAATTCTCCTTTGTCACCCTGCACGATTCCTACTCCACCGGCTCCTCGATCATGCCGCAGAAGAAGAACCCGGACGTGGCGGAACTCGCCCGCGGCAAGGCCGGCCGGCTGATCGGCAACCTGACCGGGCTGCTGGCCACCCTGAAGGGCCTGCCGCTCGCGTACAACCGCGACCTGCAGGAGGACAAGGAACCGGTCTTCGACGCCGCCGACACCTTGGAGGTCCTGCTCCCGGCAGTCTCCGGCATGATCGCGACGCTGAAGTTCAACACCGAACGGATGGAAGCGCTGGCACCTCAGGGTTTCGCGCTGGCGACGGACATCGCCGAATGGCTGGTCCGCCAGGGCGTGCCGTTCCGCGAGGCGCACGAGCTCTCCGGTGCCGCGGTCAAGCAGGCCGAAAGCCGCGGCGTCGAGCTCTGGGACCTCACGGACGAGGAATACGCCGCCATCTCGGCGCACCTGACGCCGGAGGTCCGCACGGTCCTGTCCACCGAAGGTTCGCTCAACAGCCGGAACTCGCAGGGCGGCACCGCACCGGCCGCCGTCGAACGCCAGCTGGTGGCCCTCGAGGGCGAGCTCGCCGGCGTGCGCGAGTACGCGGGGTAGCAACCCTCCCCACGACGGCGCCCGCGCCCGACGCGAGTTGGCACTTCGCGGCAGTGTTTTTCGCGAACACTGCCGTGAAGTGACAACTCGCTGGCGTTTAAGCTGGGCGCATGAGCGAATCATTCAGCCAACTGCTGCGTGCCCTTCCCGACTTCCCGGAAGTTCTCCCGGACTTCGACCCGGCAGCGGCGCCCGCGGACCCCGCGGAGCTGTTCCGGCTGTGGCTGGACGAGGCCCTGGCGGCCGGGGTGCCGCAGCCCAACGCGTGCAGCCTGGCCACCGCCGATGAGCACGGCCGGCCGTCGTCGCGGATGCTGATCCTGAAGGACATCGACGACGACGGCTGGCACTTCGCAACCTCCCGGGAATCCCGCAAGGGCAAGGAGCTCACGGCCAACCCGCACGCGGCGCTGAACTTCTTCTGGCAGCAGCAGGGCCGCCAGGTGCGGGTGGCCGGGGACGTCGTGGAGCTGTCCGCGGAAGCCTCGGCCGCCGACTGGCGGGCCCGGCCCGGCGCAAACGGCGGCAACAATGAAAACACAGACTGGCAGCTCTACGTCATCCGGCCCCGCGAAATCGAATTCTGGCAGGCCCGGCACGACCGCAGGCACATCCGGCACCGCTACGCGCCCCGCTGACCGGGCAACGCTCAGTTAATCCAACTTAATCGGGTGGCTCGGCTTAGGATGGGCGCCATGACCTCAATCACACCAGAGAACCTTCGGGCAGAACTGCACCGCGCCGCCGGCGTCGTGGCCGGAATCGCCGCGAAGCTGACGGAACAGGACATCAAAGCTTCCTCGGAACTGCCCGGCTGGAGCCGCGGGCACGTGCTCGCCCACATCTGCGGGATCGCCAGCGCGATGGGCCGGCAGCTCGAATATGCCGCCCGCGGCGAGGCCGTCGAACTCTATGACGGCGGCTTCGAGGGGCGGAACCGCGCCATCGAGATGGCGGCCGGCCACACCCTCGCGGAGCACCGGGCCGACCTCGACGCAGCGTTGGACCGGGCCCTGCGCGCCTTCGACTCCCTCGACGCGGCCGGCTGGCGTGAGCCCATCACCTACCGCGGGGGAGTCGTGTTCGACGGCGGCCTGGCACTGTGGCGTGAACTCGTCATCCATGCCGCCGACCTCGGCACCGGCCACGGACCGGAAACCTGGAGCCGCCCCTTCTGCGGGCACCTTTTCGAGTTCCTCTCGGCCCGGGTACCTGAGGGCCAGCGCTTCGTGCTGCAGCCACTCGGCCTGCCCGCGGTGGCCATCGGGAGCGGCGGAAAATCAACCGTGATCAACGGCATGCTCACGGACATCGCCGCGTGGCTCGCCGGCCGCACGCCCACCCTCGGCAGCCTGCGCGCCACCGCCGCGGCCGACGGCGTCGACCTTCCGGAGCTGCTGCCCTGGCCTGCCGGTGTGCCGGTCAAGAACTGAGCCCGCGGGGTCCGGCAGGCCGTCCCCCGCACACGAGGTGCCCGTCAACAACTGAGCCCGCGGGGTCCGGGCAGGCCGTCCCTCGCACACGGTGTGCCGGTCAAGAACTGAGCTCGCCCCGGCCCGGCAGGCTTAACATCGCACACGGCGTGCCCGTCAACAACTGAGCCCGCGGGGTCCGGCAGGCCTGTGGACTGAGGCCTAGGGCCGTGCCGTCGCGTGGGCTACTTCGCGTTCCCGGTCCAACAGGCCGCCCTTGACGGCCAGCCCCCAGCGGAAGCCGCCCAGCGTCCCGTCGGTGCGGATGACGCGGTGGCAGGGAACAAACAGGGCCGCCGCGTTGAAGGCGCAGGCACTGGCCGCGGCCCGCACGGCCTTGGCGTTGCCGGACAGCTCCGCATACTCCGTGTAGGTCACTGGGCGCCCCGGCGCGACCGTGCGCAGCACGTCCCAGGCATGGCTGCGGAACGGACCGGACTTCTGCAGCACCGGGACCGCCATCGCCGGTTCCGGATCGCCGGCGTAGAACGCCTCCACGGCCTCGGAGATGTCGCCGAGCCCGGTGACGGTCTCGAATGCGGCCGGCAGCAGGTCAGCGTGGATCTGGCCCGTCAGCTCGCCGGGAACGGCGGTCCAGCCCGATGACAGGACGGCGCCGTCGCGGGCAATGATGGTGAACGGACCGTCCGGGGTGGACATGATCAACAACTGGGCTTTCATGGTTTCGCTTTCTTCGGAGTCTGCTTGTGGTTCTGCGTTGGAGCCTGCCTCGGCGGCAGGGACGGCTTGCGCGCCGCGGCCTGGGCAGCCGCTGCTGCGCGCCACAGGTGCATGGTGGCGTAGGAGCGCCAGGGGCTGACCTCACGGAAATCGGGGGCCAGGGTGGTGGCGTCGTCGGGAGATTGGGCCAGTGAGCGGATGCCGTTGCGGACCGCGGCGTCGTTGGCCAGGAACACATCCGGCGCGCCGATGACCCGCATCGCGACGTATCCCACGGTCCACGGTCCGACGCCGGCCAGGGGCAGGAGTTTGGCCTCCAGCCCCCGCACGTCATCGCCATAGCCGAAGTCGAGGTCGCCCGAGGCCATCGCCGCCGCGGCGCGCCGGACAGCATCGATCCGCCGCTGAGGGCCGCGGAGCAGTTCGAAGCCGGTCCCGGCAATCTCGGCGGCCGTCGGGAACAGCCGGTGGAGGCCGTCGTCGGGCACCAGGCTCGCGCTCCCGGCCGCGGAAAGCTGGACCAGGGCGGTCCGCGCGGCAGCCACGGTGATCTGTTGGCCAATCATCGCCCGGATCAGCAGTTCCTGCGGATCAACGGCGCCGGGCATCCGCATGCCCGGCGTGCGCGCCACCGCAGCGGCCAGCCGGGGGTCGGCCGCGAGGGCGGCATCGATGGCGACCGGATCGGCGTCCAGGTCCAGCAGCCGGCGGACCCTGCTCAGCAGGGCGGCCAGGTCCCGGAGGTCGACGGCGCCGATGGTCAGCACGAGCGGACGCCCGGCCGCGCCGGCGTCGTAATCCACCCGGAAGCGGGCATCGCCGTGGGTCAGCCGCAGGGTCCGGGCGTAGGAAGTGGAGGTACCTTCCTCGATCCCGGGGATGGCGCGGACGGCCAAGAAATCGAAGACGCCCGGGTCGAACGGTTCGCGGTACGGAAGGTTGAGCGTGAGCGCTGTGGTCGCCGCGGGGGAGCGGTGATGCCTGGCTGTGGCACGGAGCGCGGAAGGCGTCATCGCAAAGACCTCGCCGATGGTCTCGTTGAACTGGCGCACGCTGCTGAATCCAGCGGCGAAGGCGATGTCCGAGACTTTCATGGCGGTGGAGACCAGCAGGGTGCGGGCGGTCTGGGCGCGGCTGGCCCGCGCCAGGGACAGCGGGCCGGCGCCGAGTTCGTGGCTGAGGATCCGGTTGAGCTGGCGTGAGGAGTATCCGAGCCGGGCCGCGAGCCCCTCGACGCCGTCGCGGTTGATCACGCCGTCATTGATGAGCCGCATGGCCCGGCCGGCGATATCGGAGCGCACGTTCCAGGCCGGCGTACCCGGCACGGCCTCGGGCAGGCAGCGTTTGCACGCACGGTAGCCGGCATCGTGCGCCGCGGCGGACGTTTCATAGAACGTGACGTTGTCCGCCTTGGGCGTCCGCGCCGGGCACGACGGCCGGCAATAGATGCCGGTGGTCCGGACAGCGGTGTAGAACTGCCCGTCGAATCGGGTGTCCCGGGCATCGATTGCCCGGTAGCGCTGCCAGAAGTCCATCACCCCATCCTGCCAGCTTCGCGGAACAGCTGCTAGCGGAATTCGGACACGGCCGTACGGTCCTTCGGCGGTGTTTGTTAAAGTCTGAGCATGACTTCCAGCCCGCTTCCTGCCGAGTCCGGCACGGAGTCCGGCGCGGCCGGGTCCGTCCGCGAGCTGCTCTCGGCCGATGCCCGGCACGTGGCGCCGCTGATCCTCGGCGCGGTGTTGACGCACGACGGGCCCGGCGGATCCGTCTCGGTTCGGATTACCGAGGTGGAGGCCTACCTGGGCCCGCACGATTCGCACCACCCTGACCCCGGGTCCCACACCTTCCGCGGCCAAACGGCCCGCAACGCCCCGATGTTCGGCCCGGCCGGCCACCTCTACGTGTATTTCACGTATGGGATGCACCATTGCGCCAATATCGTCTGCGGGCCCGAGGGCGTGGCGTCGGCGCTCCTGCTGCGGGCCGGCGAAGTGGTCGCGGGACATGAGCTGGCGAGGGCCAGGCGGCCGACGTCGAAATCGGACAGCGACCTCGCGAGCGGGCCTGCCCGGCTGGCCACCGCGCTGGGGTTGACGACGGCGGACAGCGGGCGGGATGCCCTCGCGCCGCCGTTCCGGCTGGAACCGGCCGCGCACCCGCCGGAGGGGGTCGCTGCGGTCATCAGCTCCGGTCCGCGCGTCGGCGTCTCCGGCGACGGCGGCAGCCACGAGTACCCCTGGCGGTTCTGGCTCAGCGGCGACCCGACCGTCTCCCGCTACAAGGCGGCAAAGCCGGCAAAGGCGCCAAGCGCCCGCGGCGCGTAGCGTGGCCGGCACTCGGTACACACCGTGCCGGCTCCCTGATGCCGGCATGTGCGGTGGGGGATGATGGAGCATTATGGGCGAGGGGAAGCGCGGAAAACCGGGCAGCGAGCTGGAGCGGCTCCAGATCTTCGCGGAGCTGGCCACCGAGTACTTCCGCATGGTGGAACTGTTCACACCTGACGGCGAACAGGTCGCGGTGGGCTCCCTCGAGGCAGAGCGCAGGCACTGGGTGGAGCTCTTCCGTGCTGCCCTGCTGCGCAAATTCATCGTTCCCGAAGAGCACGTTTCGCTCAAACTCGTGGTGCGGGCGCTGCGCCTGTGCAACTACTCGGCGGACTCCCGGATCGCCCAGGGCGCAGCGGAAGCGGCCGGGATGTTCACCAACGGGATGATCCGGGACCGCGAGGCGCTGATGGCCGAAATCGCCTTGGCTGACCATGATTTGTTCGAGGACGTCCTCTACGGACGGCTCCTTCACGGTGACGCCGACAGGTTCCGCCGGTCCGGATGGGCCGGGGACTACGACCGGCTGAGCAGCGTGGCGGCCGGGCGGTTCGAGGCCGAGCGCGCGCTCCGGAAAGCGCTGGGCGTCGTCTCCTACGGGCTCGCGAACGAACTCCTGCGCCCGCCGGAACTGGACTCCGTGCCTCCAGAAGCTGTGCCTCCGGAAGCTGTGCCTCCACCGGCACAGGAGTAGGGGTCTAGGTAGCGGCGAAGCTGCCCAGCGAGAAGTCGGCGCCGACGGCGAAGGGGGCGAGGCGGCGCCGCAGGCCTTCGCGTACTTGCGGCCAATCCTGCGCGAGGATCGAGAAGACGGCGGTGTCCGCGCGTCCCCCGCCGGGCGCCGCGCGGTGGCCGCGGAGGACCCCCTCGAATTGGGCGCCGAGCCGTTCGATCGCCGTCGCGCTCCGGGTGTTTCGGGCGTCGCAGCGGAAAGCCACCCGGTCCACTCCCAGTACCTCATAGGCGTAGGCGAGGAGCATGTGCTTGCTCGCCGGATTGACGTGGCTGCCCCAGAACTGCCGCCCGTAGAATGTTCCGCCGATTTCCAGGCGTTGCTGCGCCGGAACGTAGTCGCGGAGGGACGTCGTGCCCAGCAGGGCTCCGGTGCGCCCGTCCGTCACGGCGAAGGGGATGGTGGCAGGATCCTGCAGCCGTGACTGGAACAGCACTGCAAGTTCGCGAGCCGTCCCAGGCATGGGCGCCGCCATGCCTGCCCACATGCCGGCGTCCACAAAATCAAAGAGGCCTGCCGCATGGAGCGGGGCCAGCGGAACCAGGCGAACCCCATGGCCGGAGAGGACGATTTCGTGTCGCATTCGAGCATTCAATCACCGGCGGGGTGGACGGGAGCGGTGAGTCGGGCGCCGACAGCATGAACATCAGATGGCCGGTGGGTTGCCACGAATCCGCCGGCCCGGGAGGCCTCGGCCCGGCAGCCTTCCTGCTACCAGCCAGTAAGGTGGATGGGTGAATCAAAGCGACCTAAACCAGACGACGACTGCAATGCCGGTGGATGAGCTGATCAAGGGCCTGTGCGCCACCATCCCGGACTATCCCAAACCGGGGGTCAGTTTCAAGGACCTGACCCCGGTGTTCGCCGACGGCGCCGCCTTCGGGGCCGTGGTCGATGCCCTGGTGGGACCTTTCCAGGGCCAGTTCGACGCCGTCGCCGGAGTTGAAGCCCGCGGCTTCCTGCTCGCGGCGGCCGCCGCCTACGCCACCGGGACCGGGGTTATCACGGTCCGCAAGGCCGGCAAGCTGCCGCGCGAGGTGTTCTCCGAGGACTACGCCCTGGAGTACGGCACCGCCACCCTTGAGCTGCACACCACGGACCTGGCGCCGGGGAGCCGGGTTCTGATCCTCGACGACGTGCTGGCCACGGGCGGCACGCTCGGCGCCGCGGCGCGGCTGTTCGAGCGGTGCGGGATCCACGTTGCCGGCATCGGCGTGGTCATGGAACTCGACGAACTTGGCGGCCGCACAGCCCTGACCGGCCACAACGTCCGGTCCCTGCTGCGGATCTAGCGGGCCGGATGGTCTGGACCATCCGGGACGTGTCGGTAGAATTCCCTGACGAAGACTGCCTTGGCATTGTTTGGCGACATGCAACAGCCGTGCCCGCCGAAATGGCTGTAGAATGGTGGGTCCGTCTTTTTCGATAGGGGAACGTTCGATGCACGACGCTGATTTGGCCCATGAACGCGACTATGTGGCCGGACTTTACGCCCGGCTCGATGAGTTGCGGGCGGAGAAGCGCACCCAGCTGGCCCAAGTGCGCCGGGCCGGTGCCGTGGGCACCATGCAGAACGTTTCCGAACGCGATGCCTTCGCCGCCCTCTACGAGGACCGCCTCGCCCAGCTCGACGCCGTCGATGACCGGCTCGTGTTCGGCCGCCTGGACCTGGATTCCGGGGAGGCCCAGTACATCGGCCGCATCGGCCTGACCACTGAGGACCTGCAGCGGCTCATGGTGGACTGGCGTGCGCCCGAGGCCGGGCATTTCTACCAGGCTACGGCGTTCGACCGGCAGGGCGTCCGCCGCCGCCGTCACCTGATCCTGCAGGGCCGCGAGGTTAAGGCAATCGAGGACGACGTGCTCGACGCCGACATGCTCGCCGACAACGATTCGCTCCAGGGCGAGGGTGCCCTGCTGGCTGCCCTGAACTCCAAGCGGACGGGCCGGATGTCAGACATCGTCGGCACCATCCAGTCCGAGCAGGACCGGATCATCCGTTCCTCCATCTCCGGCGCCCTCGTGGTCCAGGGTGGCCCGGGTACGGGCAAGACCGCCGTCGCCCTGCACCGCGCCGCGTACCTGCTCTACACGCACCGGGACAGGCTCAAGAGCGCCGGCGTCCTGCTGGTGGGACCGACGTCGTCCTTCATGAAGTACATCGAACGCGTGCTGCCCTCGCTCGGCGAGACCGGCGTCGTCATGGCGAGCCTGGGCCGGCTCATGCCCGGCATCACCGCCGTCGCCGAGCCGGACTCCGCCGTCGCCGCCATCAAGGGCCGGCTCGACATGGCCGAGGTGGTCGCCAACGCCGTGGCCAACCGGCAGCGCATTCCGGCCGGAAACCGGACCCTGGAAGTTGACGGCCGCAAGCTGGTCCTCACGCCCAGGCAGGTCCGCCGCGCCAAGGAAAGGGCGCGCGCCACCGGCAAACCGCACAACGAGGCCCGCGTCTCCTTCGTCAAGATCCTGCTCCGCGAATTGACCGAGCAGATGACGGAGCTGGTGGAGGCAGGCA
Organism: Arthrobacter sp. 131MFCol6.1; assembly: GCF_000374925.1. Taxonomy (GTDB): domain Bacteria; phylum Actinomycetota; class Actinomycetes; order Actinomycetales; family Micrococcaceae; genus Arthrobacter. The sequence goes on along the minus strand of NZ_KB895545.1, from coordinate 3,152 downwards.
ACATCGGCAATAACGCCGACCGCTCCTACTTGGCCGAGGACGTCCGCTCCGCCCGGGATGTCCGGATCGCCTTGAACCTGTGCTGGATGCCGATGACCCCGGAGAAGCTCGTGGGGGAGCTGCTCAGCAAGCCGGCCATCCTCGAGGCATGCACCCCGCATCTCAGCCCGGAGGAACGCGCGTTGCTGCTCCGCCCGGCCGATTCGCCCTGGACCGAGTCCGACGTGCCGCTGCTGGACGAGGCTGCCGAATTGCTCGGCGAGCTTGATGCCGCCGCCGGGCGCGGCCTGGCGCAGCAGGAACAGGACCGTGCCCGCGACCTGGCCAACGCCAAGCAGACCCTTGTCAACATGGAAACCGCCGGCGTGGACGTCCTTGTCACGGCCGAAGACCTGGTGGACCAGAACCAGGAGCGGGAGACGCGGCTGACCGCTGCAGAGCGTGCCACCACGGACCGTTCCTGGGCCTTCGGGCACATTGTGGTGGACGAAGCGCAGGAGCTGTCACCCATGCAGTGGCGGCTGCTGGTCCGCCGCTGCCCGCTGAAGTCCTTTACGATCGTGGGCGACATCGCCCAGACCAGTTCCGTTGCCGGCGCCAACTCGTGGCACAGCGCGCTGGGCCCCATGTTCGGCGACCGCTGGCAGCTCGAGGAGCTGACCGTCAACTACCGCACCCCGTCCCAGATCGCCGAGGCCGCCGCCCGCATGGCGACCGCGGCCGGACTGGTGGTTTCGGCGCCCAAGGCCGTGAGGGAAGGGCGCTGGTCGCCGGTCATCGACAAGGTCGGCGAGGGCCAGATCGTCAACAAGCTCGTCGAGGTGCTTCCGGAGGAACTGGAGGCCATCGAGGGCGGCCTGCTGGCGGTCATCGCCGACGGCGACCTTCTCCCCGAAGCCAGCGCCGCACTGCGGGCCGCATACGGCCACCGTGTCGGCACAGGCGCGGGTAGTTACGCGCAGGACATCGTGGTGATCAGTCCCCGCGAGGCAAAGGGACTGGAATTCGACGGCGTCGTGGTCCTGGAACCGACGGACATGCTCAACCACGAGCACGGCCGGGTGGGTGACCTGTACGTGGCCATGACCCGGCCCACCCAGCGCCTGCGGCTCATCGCCGCCGCCGGAGTCCCGGCAGGCATCGAGGAGTAGGCCCGGGCCGGCGGGCGTCACCTGCGCTGCGGCCCGGTTGATCCTGCTAACTTAGATTCCGTGTCCCAGCTAAATATTCTCGATGCCCAGCAGAACGATCCCAGCTTTGCCAATATCTGGCAGGAGCTGAAATGGCGCGGCCTTGTCCACGTCTCCACGGATGAGGCGGAGCTCGAAAAGCTCCTCGCCGGCGACCCCGTGACGTATTACTGCGGCTTCGATCCGACCGCGCCGAGCCTGCACCTGGGCAACCTGGTCCAGCTGTTGCTCATGCGCCGGATCCAGCTGGCCGGCCACAGGCCGCTCGGACTGGTGGGCGGCTCCACGGGCTTGATCGGTGATCCGCGTCCGACGGCGGAACGCACCCTCAACACCAAGGACACTGTGTCCGAGTGGGTGGGCTACCTTCAGGCCCAGGTCCGCCGCTTCCTGAGCTTCGAGGGCGACAACGCAGCCCGGATGGTCAACAACCTGGATTGGACGGCGCCCCTGAGCGCCATCGACTTCCTGCGCGAGATCGGCAAGCACTACCGTGTCGGCACCATGCTCCGCAAGGACGCCGTTGCCTCCCGCCTCAGCTCCGATGAAGGCATCAGCTACACGGAGTTCAGCTACCAGATCCTGCAGGGCATGGACTACCTGCAGTTGTTCCGCGACTACGGCTGCATGCTGCAGACCGGCGGCTCGGATCAGTGGGGCAACCTCACCAGTGGCACCGAGCTCATCCGCAAGGTCGAGGGCAAGCACGTCCACGCCCTCGGAACGCCGCTCATCACCAACTCTGACGGCACCAAGTTCGGCAAGAGCGAGGGCAACGCGATCTGGCTGGATCCGGCCATGTGCAGCCCGTACGCCTTTTACCAGTTCTGGCTCAACACGGCAGACGCCGACGTCGCGGACCGCCTCAAAGTGTTCACCTTCCTGAGCCGCGCCGAGATTGAGGAACTGGAGCTCGCGATCGCCGAACGGCCCTTCGCCCGCGAGGGCCAGCGGAAGCTGGCCTACGAGGTGACCTCGCTCGTCCATGGCGTGGACGCCACGGAGAAGGTCATTGCGGCTTCCGCCGCGGTGTTTGGCAATGGCGATCTTTCCGTACTGGACGAAGGGACCTTGAAGGCGGCGACCTCGGAGCTGCCCTCCGCCACGGTCGACGCCGGCGCCCTGGGCATCATCGAGCTGCTGGTCGCCTCCGGTCTGTCTGAGAGCAAGTCCGCCGCACGCCGCACCGTGGGGGAGGGCGGCGCCTACGTCAACAATGCAAAGGTTTCCGATCCCGACGCCGTCATTGCGGCCAGCGAGTTGCTGCACGGGCGCTACCTGCTTCTGCGCCGGGGCAAGAAGAACCTGGCAACGGTGGAAGTCGCCGCGTCCTGACCAGTAGCGAATCCTGACCAGTACCGGATCCTGACCAGTGCTGAAAACGCACCTGCACGCTCCTTCCCGGCCGATTTGCACGGCCGGGGAGGAGCGTGTATTGTTTTCTGAGTCGCCGCCGTTGAGCGGTGACAAACCCCCACAAAAGAGAAGCAATTCTTCATGCGCTAGGCGCACATAATGGAAATTGCTTCAATTCTGCTGGGCGGATTCGCTCCACGAAGTGAAATTCCGATGAAAATCGCGAATTTGCAAAGTGGAAATGAATGAAATAAGCTGTAAACATCGCAGCGAAGAAAAACGAAATAAAGAATTCATGGAAATGAATTGTTTCGGCAAGTATTCGAATGTGTCTGTTGTTTGAGAACTCAATAGTGTGCCAAGTTTGTTGATACCAATTTATTGTATTGAATTGGTTGAATTTGCCGGGCCCGCCACCCCGTGGTGTGGTCTGGTGTTTTTAGCTGGTTTCAAATTTTGTGCAGCGTGTGTGTCCCGTTTTCCCGGGGGCGCATGTTGTGTCTGTTTTACTTCAACGGAGAGTTTGATCCTGGCTCAGGATGAACGCTGGCGGCGTGCTTAACACATGCAAGTCGAACGATGATCCGGTGCTTGCACCGGGGATTA
>NZ_KB895544.1 GCF_000374925.1 Arthrobacter sp. 131MFCol6.1 | reverse complement strand
CCGCCCGGTGAGTTCCCGCCAGTCCGTTGGGCCCGGTGTTGCAACCGGGCCGTTCCTTTACGAAAGGTTCAAACACTCGTGACATCACCAGGAAAGAGCTTCCTTCGAAGCGGGGGACTCCGGAGGGCCGCGGCACTGACCCTGGGCTTGCCGGTTCTTCTGTCCAGCATCGCGATCGCCCCGGCCAACGCGGCCCCGGCGCAAGGCCAGACCGTGGCCGGCGTCGCACAGAAGAATGTTGATCCCAACAACTACAAGGACGGCCGCTACATCGTTGTCCTGACCGAAAAACCGGCTGCGACGTATGCCGGCGGGACGGCCGGCATGCCGGCCACCAAGCCCGCGCCCGGCAAGAAGCTGGATGCCAACAGGGCTGAGGTGAAGAAGTACGAGGCGCACCTCGAAAAGAAGCAGGCCGACGTAGCAGGCAAGCAGAACGTCAAGATCAATCGGCAGTTCACCGCTGCCCTCAACGGCTTCAGCGCAAACCTCACTGCGGATCAGGCCATCAAACTGGCCAAGGACCCCAGCGTGCTGACGGTTGCCCCTGACACGGAAAACGCTCCGGACTACTCCAGCACCGATTTCCTGAAGCTCAGCGGGCCCAACGGAACCTGGAACACGAAGTTCGGCGGCCAGGACGGCGCCGGCAAGGGCGTCGTCGTCGGCGTCATCGACACCGGCTACACCCCGTCCAGTGCGTTTTTCGCCGGGGAAGAGGTCAAGCCCCTCGTCGGGAAGCCCGTCGTCGGTGTGCCGTACAGGACGGCGGACGGCAAAATCGCAATGCTCAAGTCCGACGGCGACACTTTTATCGGTGAGTGCCAGAAGGGCCAGGACTTCGACGGTTCTGCCTGCAACTCCAAGGTCCTGAGCGCGCACTACTTCGCCGAGGACTTCCTGAAGTACGTACCCCCGGGCGACCGTGCTCCGGAAGAACTGCTGTCCCCGGTCGATGTTGCCAGCCACGGCACCCACACGGCCAGCACCTCGGCGGGCAACGCCAACGTCGAGACCTTCGTCGACGGGCGCAGCTTCGGCCTGACCAGCGGCATCGCGCCGGCCGCCAAGCTCTCCGTGTACAAGGTCTGCTGGGAAGACACCGACCCCGACACGGGCGGCTGCTATAGCTCCTCGTCCGTTGCCGCCGTCGACCAGGCCGTCAAGGACGGCGTCGACGTGCTGAACTACTCGATCTCCGGTTCTGCGACGTCAGTTATCGACCCGGTCTCGATTGCCTTCCTGAACGCTGCCTCCGCAGGCATCTTCGTCGCAGCATCGGCCGGAAACTCCGGTCCGACGGCGAGCACTGTCAACCACGGGGGCCCCTGGGTCACCACGGTTGCGGCCAGCAGCTTCTCCCAGGAGCTTCAGGGCACTGTTGAATTCGCAGACGGCACCAAGTTCCGCGGCGCCAGCATCATGAATAAGGAAGTCAAGGACGCCGGCGTGGTGCTTGCTGCCAACGCTGCCGTGGCGACCCCGCCGTCGAGCCCCGCACTGTGCGGGCCCGGCACCCTGGACCCGGCGAAGGTCGCCGGCAAGGTCGTCGTCTGCGACCGCGGCGTTGTCGACCGCGTCGCCAAGAGCGCCGAGGTTGCCCGTGGCGGCGGCGTCGGCATGATCCTGGTGAACCTGAGCAATTCCTCGCTGGACACCGATCAGCACGCAGTCCCGACCGTGCACGTGAACCCGCCGGCCACCGAGGCCATCAAGGCCAAGGTAACCGCCACCCCGGATATCAAGGTGTCCCTTGTCAACAAGGACACGACCGGACTGCCGCTGGAGGCGCAGCCGCAGATTGCCGGGTTCTCCTCCCGGGGCCCGCTGCTGGCCACCGATTCGGACCTGCTGAAGCCGGACGTTACCGCGCCGGGCGTTGCAGTCCTGGCCGGTGTGTCGCCGATTGGCGCAAATGGTGCAAAGTTCGGATTCTTGTCGGGCACCTCCATGGCGGCACCGCACGTTGCCGGTTTCGGCGCGTTGCTCCTGGGCAAGAACCCGAACTGGTCCCCGGCTGCGGTCAAGTCCGCCATGATGACCACGGCAGGCAAAGTGATGAACGCCGACGGCTCCAAGAACACCGACGTCCACGCCACAGGCGCCGGCCAGGTGGATCCGGCACGCATGGTCGACCCGGGTCTTGTCTACGACGCTAACGAAGAGGACTACTGGAAGTTCATTCAGGGCACGGGGATCAACCTCGGCCTGGCGTCCAGCACACTTCCGCGGGACATGAACGTCCCGTCCTTCTCGCTGGGCAACCTCACCGGCAAGATCACCGTGACCCGGACGCTGACCGCCCTGACTCCGGGCGTCTACAAGGTCAAAGCCGATGTACCCGGAATTCAGGTCAACGTGGCTCCGGCGGCCCTGAACTTCAAGGCCGCTGGCGAGAAGAAGACCTTCAAGGTCAGCTTTGAGAACAAGAGCGCTGCCCTGGGCAAGTTCGCCATGGGTTCACTGAGCTGGGAGGGTGCAGGCAAGACCGTCACCTCGCCGATCGCAGTCCGGCCTCAGTCTGTCGTCGCCGCGAAGGATGTCTTCCTGAGCACCGAGTCCGGCACCGGTTCGGGCGACATCAGCGTTGTGTCCGGCACCAACTTGCCCGTAAACATGACGCTGGACGGCCTGTCCAAGGCGGATTCTTCTGCCGTGGAGCTGGTTCCCGGAGCCTTCGCGGGCCGCGCCGATGCCTCGACGTTCGTCAAGACCGTGAAGGTCCCGGCGGGTGCTCCGCTGGCCAAGTTCTCGGTCATCTCCTCTGACCCGAACTCGGACTTCGACATGTGGGTTGTCACGCCACAGGGCGTCGAGCAGGTGGCGACGTCGTCGTCCAGCGAGACGCTCTCGATTGCGGATCCCGCTGCCGGCACGTACACGATCTACGCGAACCTGTACTCCAGCCCGGGCGGCAAGGCCACGAAGGCAAGCGTTGATGCCGCGATTCTCGGTGCCAACGAGAACAATGCGACCGTCTCGCCGAACCCCCTGGTGCTGCCGAACGGTGCAACGGGCAAGATCACGCTGAACTGGACCGGCCTTAAGCCTGGCTCCTACATTGGCCGGATCACCTTTGCCGGTGCGAGCGAGCCGACGTTCGTCAGCGTCGTCGTGAACGCTGCAGGGGTTGCCTCGGTGGCGCCGACCTCGGAAGGCGCGGCCCCGCAGTCCAAGTTCCAGAACCAGGAGCTTGAGCGTCCCAACAACGCCATCTAGGCGCAGCTCAACCTGACAACAAAGGCAATGGCCGGCGGTTCGCACCGCCGGCCATTGCTGTTTCGTGACGCCTGTGAGGTTACGTGTGGTTCAGATTGCCCCGGTGGAACCTGCAACCCCGCCCAGCAGCGGCGCCATCGCCCGCCAGCGGGCGATCTCGCAGCCATCGGTGCGGCTAAACGTGCTGTGGACTTCCCGGCCCAGGAACCAGCCGGTCACCACGGCGACCTGCGGACCGCCGTACTGCTGCGTGCACATCTTCGGCGGTCCCGGCTTGGGAAAGAAGATGGCCTCGCCGTGCTGCGTGACCGCCGCGAGGGCGGCCGCCGAATCCGGCAGCGTGGACGCCGGGGCGACGCTGCCGCCGTCGGCCGCCAGGCGGAAGGTGTACTCCGGCGCTTCCGGGGCCTCCCTCAGCAGGACGGTGAGATCGATGTCGTGGCGGCTGTGACGCTCGTGCGTAGCGTTCATTGCTGTCCTTCCGTGCGTTCGGGGGCAGGGCCGGAACCCATCGACTGGAGCAGGGGAGAAAGCTCCTGTAACAGCCGCTGCCGCAGTTCTTGTGATTCGGCGGAAAACCCCCGCTGGTGCTCAACGTACTCGGCCTTGCCCTCCGGTGTCTCGATCCGGATCGCCGGATACCCCCACTCTTGCAAGTCATAGGGCGAGGCCTGCATGTCCATGGCGCGGATCCGCCACGACAGTTCGAAACAGGCCATGACGAGCTCGCTGGGCAGCAGCGGGGACAGCTTGTAGGCCCACTTGTAAAGGTCCATGTTGGCGTGCAGGCAGCCCGGTTGCTCCATGGCGCGCTGGTTCTCCCGGCTGGGAACCATGCTGTTCAGCGGAACGGCTTCCGGGGTGTAGAAGCGGAAGGCGTCGAAGTGCGAGCACCGGATCCGGTTCTCCTCCACCACCTCGTCGGTGCGCCCGGACCCCAGCCGCAGCTGCAGGTACTCGTGCCGGAGATCGAACTTGTCCTGCCGGTAGACCATGGCCCACTCGTGCAGCCCGAAGCAGCCGAACTGGGCCGGCCGCGCGGCGGTCCCGGCCAGGATGATCCCTGCGAACTGCAGTGCCTCCCGGCGCTCCCTCAGGAAGGCGTCGACGTCGACCGTCACGGCCGGCGACTCCGCCGGCAGCCCGGCGGCTGCGAGTTCCGCGGCGTCGGCCGCGCGGTAATACTTCCACCCGGTCCGCGCCACAGCCTCGGGGCCGGAGAGCACGACGCCGGCGCCCGGGTGCCAGCGCAGCAGCTGTCCGGGCTTCTGGGTGTAGTAGGTGAAGAGGAAATCCTCCACCGGGTGCTTCCGGCCGGCGGAGCGCCGCTCGAGGTAGGGGTCCGCGTAGCGGCGGACACGTTGGACGTGGGCGGCCTGGCGCGGCAGCCACTCTTCCTGCTGGAGGTGCAAGGGCTTAGCTCGCCCCGCCGGATGAGCCCAGAACATCTTTCGCGGCGTTCCAGGCGGCGATTTCACAGCCGTTTGTCAGGCTGAAGCTCGCCTGAACCGCCCTGCCATCAACGACGCCGGTGACGGTGGCCACCTGCGGGCCACCGTACTGCTGGGTGCAGGTCTGGTTCTTGGCGGGCGGGGCGGGGCTGAGGATGGCCGGGTTGTTCTTGATGGCGATGCACGCGGCGGCGGCGTTGGGGTGCTGGCTTTCGGCCGCCGGAACCCCGTTCTGGCAGACCAGCGTGAGGTTGGCCGCGGTGCCGGTTTCGGACGGCTTGACCATGATGGCGAGCTCGGCGTTGCCCTGGCCCGGGCCGGACGGCAGCGGGACCGCGGAGGGGGACGGGGCCGGCGAGGTCGTCTCCGTCTCCGGGGACGGGGAACCGGACGGTGCTGTGGGTGACGGGCTGGAGGGGGTGCCCGTCGTGGTGCCGGAGGAGGGAGAAGGGGTGGGTCCGCCGTTCGGCGTGCAGGCGGTCAATCCGGCCACGGCCATCAGGACGGTCGCCAGAACAAGTGCCGGGCGGCCCGATTGCGTGCGCATCAGCAGTCCTCCTCTGTTTTGCCCAGTCTACCGCCGGGGCGCGTCGTCCGGGCCTGGCCGCGTGGCAGCGATGAGGTCCATCATGGACGCATGCAGCTGCCCGACCTGTTCGCGTGTCAGGCCGAGCCGGGCCATCATGATGCCAGGGACTTCGGTGGCCTGCTCCCGAAGGGCGGCTCCGCGCGGCGTCAGCCGGACGTCCAGGGTGCGCTCGTTGCCTTTCATCCGCTGGCGGGTGATGAAACCGGCAGCCTCGAGCCGGCGCAGCAGGGGCGAGATGGTTGCTGGCTCCTGGGCCAGGGCCTCGCTGATGTCCCGGACCGACCGCGGGCTCGCTTCCCACAGGCACAACATGACGAGGTACTGCGGGTGGGTCAGGCCGAGCCTGTCCAGGACGGGTTTGTAAGCGCCCACGACGCTTCGGGAGGCAACCGTCAGGGCGAAGCAAAGCTGTTGTTCCAGCAGGAGGTCGTCCAGTGCAGCCTGTGCTTCCTGTGCTTCCTGTGCGGCCGGGGAGTCCGGTGCTCCCGACGTCACTCGCCTGTCCTTGATTGCTGGGGTTCCTTCGGTCACACCGACTCCTTCGAATGATTAGTGCACTAATGATTAGCGTACACTGGGAGCATTGTCTTGTTCCCAGGAAAGGATAGCCATGGCCAAGGAGAATGCCGCCGAGAGGTTCATGCGGGCAACCGGTAAGTTGCGGGCGGTGTTCGGGCCGGCCAACCGCAGTTCACTCGGCCACGAGATGACCGACCAGAACCAGCGGCTGCTGGCGATGCGGCAGGCCGAGACGGAACAGTGGGAGACGCTGCACCGGCCCGATGGCAGCACCTATGTGGTGCCCCGGAACCCTGACGACAAATCCCTGCGCTAGATCCCTGCGCTGGATCCCTTTTGGCGGCACCCCACCCGGGCCATTTCCCGCCGTCGGGCGTAAAATGAGGGCACTGACACACCGCAGTGCAGCATCCTGAACCACCCGGGACGAGGAAAGGGGGTGGGACTAGTGACACGTGCTGTTAGGGCTTTCATGGACAAGACCGACAAGTTGAGGCTCCTGTTCGGGCCGGCAAATCGGGGCGACACCGCGGCGCCTGTAGTTCACCGACATGACGACTTCGAGCACGCCTCGGAAGACGATCTGGCTGGCTTCGAGGTCGAGACGGACGCGCAGGGACACCACTACGCAGTCCGGAAGACGGATCTCTGGAAAGAAGAGGTCTGACGGGACCCGCTTCGCCGATTCCGACGGTTCCGGGGGGCCCGGGGTGCCGGGGGCGTCCAGGGCGGCCGCGTGGTACGCGGCCGGAAACGTGGGAATTCGGCCGGCGATGTGGGGACGCGGCCGACGACATGCGGAGATGGGGAAGGGAGCGGCAGGTGCCGCTCCCTTCCCCATTCCCGTTTGCTGCCTGTTTGCTGCCTGCGCCGTCCGGGATTCCGCCCAGGTTGAGTGCGGCTTAGCGGCCCGTGCCGCCGTAGACCGTGGCCTCGTCCTCGCTGTCGAGGTCAAACGCCCTGTGGATGGCGCGGACGGCGTCGTCGAGCAGATCCGCGTGGGTGACCACGGAGATGCGGATCTCCGAGGTGGAGATCATGTTGATGTTGATGCCGGCCTCGGAGAGGGCCGCGAAGAAGCGCGCGGACACGCCCGGGTGCGAGCGCATGCCGGCGCCGATAAGCGAAAGCTTGCCGATCTTCTCGTTGTATTCGATGCTCTCAAAGCCGATCCGGTCCTGGGCGGCGTGCAGCGCGGCCAGGGCCTCGGCGCCCTCGACGATCGGGAGGGTGAACGAGATATCGGTCCGGCCCGTGCCGTGGGTGGACACGTTCTGGACGATCATGTCGATGTTCGAGTGCGCGTCCGCGATGACCTGGAAGATCGCCGCTGCCTTGCCGGGGATGTCAGGTACGCCGACAACCGTGACCTTGGCTTCGGACCGATCGTGTGCAACACCGGAGATGATTGGCTGCTCCAAGGCAACTCCCTCTTGAGTCGTGATCTTGTCGTCGGCGCCGGGCAGGACCCAGGTGCCTTCGTTCTGGCTGAATGAGGAACGGACGTGCAGGGGTACCCCAAAGCGGCGGGCGTATTCGACACAGCGCAGGTGCAGAATCTTAGCGCCGGACGCGGCCAGTTCCAGCATTTCCTCGCTGGAGATGCGGTCGATCTTCCGGGCCGACGCGACCACGCGCGGATCGGCCGTGTAGACGCCGTCGACGTCGGTGAAGATCTCGCACACATCGGCGTCCAGCGCCGCGGCAAGGGCCACCGCCGTCGTGTCCGAACCGCCGCGCCCGAGCGTCGTGATCTCGTTCGTCGTGTGGCTCATCCCCTGGAACCCGGCCACAATCGCGATGTGCCCCTTGTCCAGGGCGGTGCGGATGCGGTGCGGGTCGACGTCGATGATCCGGGCCTTGCCGTGGATGCCGTCGGTGATCATGCCGGCCTGGGACCCGGTGAAAGACTGGGCCGAGGCGCCGAACTTGTTAATGGCCATGGCCAGCAGCGCCATGGAGATGCGTTCGCCGGCGGAGAGGAGCATGTCCATCTCGCGGGCGGGCGCGGAATCGGTGACCTGGCCGGCGAGGTCAAGGAGCTCATCGGTGGTGTCGCCCATGGCGGAAACCACCACCACCACCTCGTCGCCGGCGTTTTGGGCGTCCACGACCCTCCGGGCGACGCGCTTGATGCCTTCTGCGTCCGCCACCGAGGACCCGCCAAATTTCTTCACGACAAGGTGCTTGGTGGCGGCGGCCGAGACGGGAAGCGTCTGCGATCCGGGCTGGACTTCGGTAGTGGGCAAACTCATTCGCGCACCCTCACTGGATCATCGGGGTTCTGGGCCAGGCAACCAAACGGCGCGACGGCGTAACTTCTCACCCCAGTTTATCGCCGTGCTGCCCGCGCCGTTGAATTGTGACCGAATGGCAGACACGCCGGGTCTGTCTCCACGGGACATGCCCAGTGCTGCGGGCAAGGGGGGACATGTTCACCGGCGCCCGTGGGACATGCTCATTCTTGGCCGCCTGGAGTGGACCTGAGGGCATTATGTCCGTTGGCGGGCGCGGGCGCTGGACATGTCCATCGGACCGGGTGGGGGAGTGCGGGCCAGGGGACGGGCATGTTCACCGGCGCCCGTGGGACATGCTCATTCTTGGCGGGCTGGAGTGGGCCTGAGGGCATTGTGTCCGTTGGCGGGCGCGGGCGCGGGGCATGTCCGCTGGGCCGGGTGGGCCCGGGTGTCGCTGCCGGTGGCTGACACGAGTCCGTCAGCTCAGGGCGTTGCGGCGGCCCTCGAAGGCCCTGCCGAGCGTGACTTCGTCGGCGTATTCCAGGTCCCCGCCTACGGGCAGGCCGGACGCCAGCCGGGTGACGGCGATGCCGATCGACTTGAGCATCCGGGCCAGATAGGTCGCCGTGGCCTCGCCCTCGAGGTTGGGGTCGGTGGCGATGATGATTTCCTGGATGGCGCCGTCGTTGAGCCGGGTCAGCAGTTCACGGATCCGGAGCTGTTCCGGACCGATTCCGGCGATCGGATTAATCGCGCCGCCGAGCACGTGGTACCTGCCGCGGAAGGACCGCGTGCGCTCCACCGCCAGGACGTCCTTGGATTCTTCGACGACGCAGATCACCGTGGGGTCCCGGCGCGGGTCGCGGCAGATGTTGCACAGTTCCTGCTCCGTCACGTTCCCGCAGACGGTGCAGAACTTGACCCGTTCCTTCACGGTGGTGATGGCATCGACAAGCCGTTTCATGTCCTGGGGATCGGCCTCGAGGATGTGGAAGGCCAGCCGCTGGGCTGACTTGGGCCCCACTCCGGGAAGGCGTCCGAGCTCGTCGATCAGCTCTTGAACTGCGCCTTCGTACACAATGTCCTCGTTCGTTTGGAATGGGGCCGGGGCCAGCCGGCTGGGGGTCTGCTAGAAGCGGGGCGGCAGGGGGCTTCCGTCCAGGGAACGTTCCTCCACCAGTTTCCCGCCCAGGATGCGTTCGACGGCGGCCCGGCCGAAGACGCCCGATTCCTCGATCGTTTCGTCGTCGGCGCTCGGGATGTCCTGTACGTAGACGGTGGTCGCGGCAGCAGCGCGGGCGGGGGCTTTCGCCCGCCCGGCCTCGGCCTCGGGGCTGTTCGACAGCCGCTGGTATAGGCTTTGCCGGCCCGTCGGGGCAGCAGCCTCCGGAACGGCGGCCACCGCAACAGCCTCCGCAACGGCAGCAGGGGCTACCCGCGGCGCGGCAGGCTCGGCAACGGCCGCAGCCGCTTCGGCCCGGGCCGGGTGTTCCGAGGACAGTCCCGACGGCGCGGACACGACGCCGGCATACTCCGGGATCTGTGCCGCCGCCGGCTCGTAGTGCACCGGAGCCGGTTCGGGCTCGGGTGCCGCGGGCTCGACTTCCGGCGTCGGGTACCGGCCGAGGTTCGAATCTGTGCCGACCGTCCAGACGCCGGGTGACTGCTCGACGGCGCGGGCCCACGCGTCAGCCGACGCGTCAGGGCCTGCGGGCGAGGTCCCGGCCAGGGAGCGGGCAGGGTTGGATGCCTGCGCGGCCGGGGACTTGCGGGCCGGAGCCGCGGGTGCGGCCGCGGACTCGGCGCGGCGCGGCGGGGCGGCGGGTGACGGGTCCCAATCCAGCGGCGGTTCTTCGTCGAGCGGAGGGGCGTCCTCGTCCCGGGGCGGTCCCCAGTCGTCGTCAGGGTCGGCATAGGACCCGGAAGGCTCCGAAGGGCCGTCCGATTCGGCTGCCGGCGCGGCAGCGCGGACCTGGACCGCGGGGGCGGGCGCCTGCGGTTCGGCTGCGCGGACCTGGGCCGCGGGGGCGGGCGCGTGCGGTTCCGCTGCCGGCGCGGCTCCCGTGGGGGCCGGAGTGGGTTGCGCCGATGGCGTCGGGGCGGCGGGAACGGGGGCCTGGGCTACCCCCGAGGGGACGGCTTCAGCAGTTTCGTTGGCCGGCGCTGCCGGCTGCTGGGGAGCCGGGCTCAGGCCCCACGCGACGTCGGCCGATGTTGCCTGCGTCGCAGACGATGCCGGGGTCTCCGGGCTAGCCGGCGCTTTTGGGTTTGGCTCAGAGCTCGCTGGGCTGTTGCTGCCGCCGGCCACGGCCCGGATCTGGCAATCGATGCCGATCGTCTTGTGGATCGCCTGCCGGAGGTTCTCAGCGTGGTCGGCCCGGCCGAAGGCACCCGCCAGCCCCGTGGTGGTGAACGCGAGGGTCAGGACGTGGTCTTCGAAATGGCCCACCTGGGCGTTGGGTTCCACCAGCGCCCAGGTGCTTCGTTTGATCTTGGTGAGCGTTTGCAGGATTTCGGGCCAGGCGCGGCGCAAAACCTCCACGTCGGCTCCGGGGCCGGCGGCAGGGCCGGGAGCAGCGGCAGGCGCCCTGCCCGGCTCGGCAGGTTCGGGCCGCGCAGGGACGGCGGGCGTGGGGGTAGATGCCGGGGCGGCGGAAGGTGCTGCGGCGGACGGGGCCGCCTCCGGTGTAGCCATGCGTGCGGGTTCGGCTGCCGGGGCGGCAGCCACCGGTGCAGTTCCTGACGCGGGCAGGGACGGAGCTGCGGCTGCGGGACCTGCAGCGGGGGCGAGCCGGCTGGCCGCCGCGGGTTCGTCCACCGGCCAGTCGCTGGTGCTGACCCGTGGTGCCGTCAGCGGTTCACGGACGGGCTCGTCCCGCCGAGCGGGCGCGGTGGCCGCGGCCGGCGTCTGCTCGCCCCGGGGCGGGGCGGGTGCGGCGGTGGTGGTTGCAGCAGCCGGTGCCGCGTGTGACGGCACGGCGGCCGCGTGCGCTGCCGCCAGCTGTGGCGCGGCTGCCTGCTCCGTGGGTGCAGGCGAAACGGCGGCAGGTGCGGGGGCGCCGGCGAGGGGAGCTCCGACGTCGTTCCCGGCGTAGTTCAAACGACGCTCGACGCGGTCGATCCGGGCCGCGATGCCACGCTCGGTCTGTTCGGAGCTGGGCAGCAGGATGCGGGCGCACAGCAGTTCCAGGTGCAGGCGCGGCGAGGTGGCCCCGGTCATGTCAGTGAGAGCTGTATTGGTGACGTCCGCGGCGCGGGAGAGTTCGGCCGCCCCGAGGTTGTGCGCCTGGTTCTGCAGCCGGGCGATCTGGTCCGCGGGCATGCCGCGGAGGATGGACTGGGCGCTCTCGGGCATGGCCTGGACGATGATGAGGTCGCGGAAGCGTTCCAGCAGGTCCTCGACGAAGCGCCGCGGATCGTGCCCGGTCTGGATGACGCGGTCCACGGCGCGGAACACCGTGGCGGAATCCGACGCGGCGACGGCCTCCACGACGTCATCCAGCAAGGACGCGTGCGTGTAGCCGAGGAGGGCGACGGCAAGTTCGTAGTCCAGTCCATTTGGTCCGGCGCCGGCCATGAGCTGGTCCAGCACGGAGAGGGAGTCGCGAACCGAACCGCCGCCCGCGCGGATGACGAGCGAGAGCACGCCGGGCGCCACGGGGACGTTCTCCTGGGTGCAGAGCAGCTCCAGATATGCCATGAGTGGCTCCGGCGGCACCAGCCGGAAGGGGTAGTGGTGCGTGCGGGAGCGGATGGTGCCGATGACCTTGTCCGGCTCCGTGGTGGCGAAAATGAACTTGATGTGTTCCGGCGGTTCTTCGACGATCTTGAGCAGGGCGTTGAATCCGGCCGACGTGACCATGTGGGCTTCGTCAATGATGAAGATCTTGTAGCGGTCCCGGACGGGGGCGTAGGTGGCCCGTTCCCGGAGATCGCGGGCGTCGTCCACGCCGCCGTGGCTGGCGGCGTCGATCTCGATGACGTCCAGCGAGCCCGAGCCGCCGCGGGCGAGTTCCACGCAGCTGGGGCACTTGCCGCAGGGGGTGTCCGTGGGGCCCTCGGCGCAGTTCAGGCAGCGGGCCAGGATGCGGGCCGAGGTGGTTTTGCCACAGCCGCGGGGGCCGGAAAAGAGGTAGGCGTGGTTGACGCGGTTCTTGCGCAGGGCCGTCATGAGGGGGTCAGTGACGTGCTCCTGCCCGATAACGTCCGCGAACGAATCGGGGCGGTATCGACGGTAGAGGGCGGTAGTAACAGTCACAGATAAACCCTACCAATCGGCACAGACATAAAAGACCCCTCATGCACCCGCCAGAGCCCGTTTACCCTTGCTACCTTCCGGTCCTGGGGGAGTTCAACAGGATGACGCCACATGAGGGGCCGTCAGCAATATTACCTGACGATTGGGTGTGCCTCGAATTGGCCCGGTTTGGCCCCTCATCCCCGGTGGGACATGCCCAATTTTCGCGGGCAGGAGTGGGCTGGTTGGGGCTATGTCCAGCGCTCGGGCTGGCGGGGGACATGTCCGGTGGTGGGAGGGAGCAGCGAGGGGCATGCCCATTTTTGGCGGCCAGGAGTGGGCTGGTTGGGGCTATGTCCAGCCCTCGAGGGGGCTGTGGGACATGTCCGGTGGTGGGAGGGCAGCGAGGGGCATGCCCATTTTTGGCGGGCAGGAGTGGAGGTGGGACAGGGCGTCGCGGGCAGGTGTGGGCTGGCTGGGGCCATGTCCAGCCCTCGAGGGCGCTGTGGGGCATGTCAGGTGGTTAGGAGGGGGCAGCGCGGGGCATGCCCATCTTTGGCGGGAAGGAACGGGGATGGGGCAGGGCATCGCGGGCAGGCGTGGGCTGGTTGGGGCCATGTCCAGCCCTCGAGGGGGCTGTGGGGCATGTCCAGTGGCGGGAGGGGGCGGCGCGGGGCATGCCCATTTTTGGCGGGCAGGAGTGGGCTATTTGGCGCTATGTCCAGCCCTCGAACGGGCCGTGGGGCATGTCCCGCGGAGGAGCCGCAGGCCGGGGCGGGGAGGCTCAATTGGGCGAAGCTGGAAAGTTCAGGTATTCTAGTATCTGCTTTTGATTCAGAAGCAACTGGAGAATTCGCCTAGCGGCCTATGGCGCACGCCTGGAACGCGTGTTGGGTTAACGCCCTCGGGGGTTCAAATCCCCCATTCTCCGCGGTTGGCCCCGGTCCTCGGACCGGGGCCTTTTTGCGTTCCCGGGCCTTTCGTTTCCCCCTGCATTTGTTTCCTCGTGAGGTTGGCCAGGGGGTGCGTCCTCGCGGCAGCCCTGGCCCTCGCGCCGGCTCCGGTCTTCGCGGCAGGCCCCTCGCGGCAGCCCTGGCCCTCGCGCCAGCCCAGCCATGCCCCGGCCCGGCCCGATAAGTCGGCTTTGGAGCCCGCCCAGTGCACCCCCCGCCCAGTGCACCTACCGCCCCGCGCGCCTGCCGCCCGGCGCACCTGCCGCCCCGCGCTACCGGACCACCGGAGTCGTTTCCCGCCGCTGGCTCAGGCCCGGTAGCCCAGCCGTCGGAGCCGGGCACGGGCAGCTTGCTCGCTCGGACCCGTCCGGCCCAGCGCCACATGCACCACCCCGAGCGTGACCCGGGTGGCCAAGGTTACCGGCAGCGGTATTGGGCCCAGCCGCGCGGTCCGCAGGCCCAGAAGCTCGCGGTACTTGGGCTCGAGGCTTGCCACGGCGGCCGCGAACAGCACCCGGTAGCCAGGCTTGAGCGCTGGGTGCAGGGGTGGGTCTCGAATGAACGCCACCGTCTCGGTGACCCGTTCGTCACAGCGGAGATCGCCGTCGTCGTACCAGCGGTCCAACTGCTGCCGCATTTCCGCTTCGCTTAGCGGCGGGGCCTCGACGCCCATCAGCCGGCCGGCCTGGGCCCACTCACGGACGTAGGCATCCGGTCCGCCAGGAATCGGCCGTCCCCACAGCTTGTGGGCAGAGAGGAACGCGTCTGTGAAGGCAATGTGAACCCACCGGAGCAGTTCGGGATCGTTGGCCGCGTAACTGCGCCTGATGCCGTGGCCGTCCACGAATTCTCCCCGCACCGTCCGGTGCAGCCGAAGGACCCAGTCCGACGCCGCCTTGGCCGTATCGGTGGAGCCATAGGTCACGGTGAAGATCCAACGGATCGTGCCAGCCAGCC
Organism: Arthrobacter sp. 131MFCol6.1; assembly: GCF_000374925.1. Lineage (GTDB taxonomy): Bacteria > Actinomycetota > Actinomycetes > Actinomycetales > Micrococcaceae > Arthrobacter. Next base: position 226,411 of record NZ_KB895544.1, on the reverse strand, counting down.
GGCCCAGCGGGTCTTCGCGGAAACGGGAATGATCGTGGACTCCGGCCAGCGCGCCGGGATGGAGCGCCTGCATCAGCAGTGCCCGGATTCCCGCCACAATGGTGGGCATGTCCCCGTGCACGGCCCACACGGCCGAGCCGGGCAAGTGGTAACCGGCGTCGTCCCCCTCGGCGAGGCTTGGCACCCACTCGGGCACGGAATCGCGCGTCCCCGTGAACGTTTGTTTGAGTTCGGCCTGCCATTCCCTGAGGACATTGCACATCCTCTATTCTTACCCGGCCCGGGGGCGCGCGGCACCTGCAACGGTGCGGAGAACTACTGGGCCGCCACCGGCAAGCTACTGGGGACATCCGCGGATCGCCGATTGGTCCCGCAAAAGGAACGCGCTGACGGTTCACAGACCCGGCCGTCTGTGGTCACATAGGGAGGTAAGTCCGTGAAGATTGGGGTCTGGCGGACATATTGCGGGAGTCACGTCGTGGGAAAACACTGGGGAAACTCATCGAGTGAGCAGTCAGCGAGGGCACGGACCATTGCCGTGCGCTGCGTGTCCGGAGGCCTGTGCCTGTCCCTGGCCGTGCTGGCATTCGGTGGCTTTCAGGGACTGAGCGCCTTTGCGTCCTACGGCGCGCCCACCGCCGTCCCGACGGCCGCCATGCCGCCCGTCGGGGACGTGGGACCGGAAGCCCTGGACCCCCTGGCCCACTCTGCGGTGACCGCGCCCGCGGGGACTCCCGGCACCGTCACCGCCGACGCCCAGGCGCTCGTGGCCTTCAGCCGGAGCACGGTGGACACGGCCACCCGGGAAGGGGTGCGTGGCGAGCTCAATGTGGCCTCGGCCGCCCTGAGTCGGCCCGCGCCGGGTTTCCTCATGGCTCCGCTGGAATCGCTGGTGCCATCGTCCCCGTTCGGGTTGCGCACCAGCCCCCTGACGGGATTCGCGGGCGAATTCCACTGGGGCCAGGACTTTGCGGCTCCCTGCGGCACCCGCGTGTACTCCGCCGACGCCGGTGTGGTGCGGGCCGTTGGGTGGCACCCGTGGGGCGGCGGAAACCGGGTGGAAATCGATCACGGCAACGGTCTCATCACCACGTACAACCATCTGGAGGCGATCGCGGTCAAGAAGGGCGACTCAGTACGGGTGGGGGAAGTTATTGCCCGGGTAGGTACCACCGGATCTTCCACCGGCTGCCACCTTCACTTCGAAACCATCCTCAACGGCTCCCACACTGATCCGCGCGATTGGACATTGCTCCCCATCAAGCAGGTGGATCAACTCGGCCCCATAGAAATGACCAGCTACTCACCCGACGCCGATAAGGCCACCAATGCGGGGATTGGCTGGGCGATTCCTGTCCGGGAAGACCTGACCCACGTGGTGGCCGGCGGCGTTCAGGAACAGCCTGCCGCGGTGGCCGCCAAGCCACCGGCGAGTGCCTCACCTGCGGCTACCGAAGCCGCCGCCGACAAACCGTCGGCGACTCCTTCCGCCACCCCGACGCCGACCGGGAGTGCGTCCGCGACCCCGACGCCGACGCCGTCGGCGACTGCAACCCCAACTCCGACGCCGACCGGGACTGCGACGACGACGGCACCTGCCCCGCCGACCGGGAGCACACCGACGACACCCGCCGCACCCGCCCCGACGCCGTCGGCAACCGCCACGCCGACGCCGTCGGCAACCGCCACCCCGACGCCGACGGCCACCCCGACCCCGACGCCGACGGGAACAGCCTCCGCCAAGCCATCAGCACCGTTGTCGGTCCCGCCGCCGGTGGCACCGCCGCCCTCCGCGCCTGCGTCGGCCTCCGCAACCGCGACGGAGGCTGCCGCCAAGACGGCCACCCCGGTGCCGGCCCCGATCACTGTGGAGCCGGACCCGGTCACCGCGCCCACCCAAACGCCGAAGCCAAAGACGGCCACGCAGTCGGCCACCACCGCAGTGACAACAAAACCCTCAGCGACGCCCAGCGGCTAGCCACCGCCGCGCCCCAGGCCGCCGCCCCGGCGCCCTGTCCGGGAGGCACACCCATACCCGCACGCCCCGGTGCCGAATAATGGAGTGACCAGTTCAGATTCCCTGCTCCGGACCATCGACACCGCAAGGACGCGCCCCATGACAGCTCTGCACTCCATTCCCCTGACCCTCATCGATGGGACCGAGACCGATTTTGGCCGCTTCAAGGGCGAGGTGGTCCTGGTGGTCAACGTGGCGTCCGAGTGCGGTTTCACACCCCAGTACGCTGGACTTGAGGCACTGCACAACAAGTTCCGGGGCCAAGGCTTCCAGGTCCTCGGCGTCCCCTGCAACCAGTTCGCCGGGCAGGAGCCCGGCGGCGACGCCGAGATTGCCGAGTTCTGCCAGCGCAATTTCGGTGTGACCTTCCCGCTGACGGTCAAGGCCAACGTTCGGGGAAAGAACCAGCACCCGCTCTACGCCGAGCTCACCAAGTTCAAGACCGGCATCCTGCCCGGCCTCGTGAAGTGGAACTTCGAGAAGTTCCTCGTGAACCGCGACGGCGAGGTCATCGCCCGCTTTGCGCCCACCGTTGAGCCGGACGCGCCGGAGATCATCGAAGCTGTTCAGTCCGCCCTCGACTGACCCGACCGGCCCGGGGTCCAGAGGAACTCAGCCCTATCCCTAAGCATGCTTAGCGCCTAGACTGGCCGGACCCTCCAAACATTCCGGGCATCCCCACGGCGCAATCAACTCTGGCCGCCGTCGGCAGTGTGGCCGGGTGTTCCTGCGGAGGGCGCATCAAAGAACTTCGTGAATCACACTAGGGCGCCCACCGCGGGGCCCGTGAAAGCAGGAGGAAATAGATGACAGGGAACAAAGCCGTTGCCTACAAGGGGCCGGGCAAGGTCGAACTGATCGACATTGACTACCCCACCTTCGAACTCAAGGACGGTCCGGGGGTCAACCCCGCCAACGTGGGCCGGCAGGTGCGCCACGGCGTAATCCTCAAAACCGTGGCCACGAATATTTGCGGCTCGGACCAGCACATGGTCCGGGGGCGCACCACGGCTCCCGCCGACCTGGTGCTCGGCCACGAGATCACCGGCGAGGTGGTCGAAGTGGGCCCGGATGTTGAATTCATCAAAGTGGGGGACATCTGTTCGGTCCCCTTCAATATCGCCTGCGGGCGCTGCCGGAACTGCAAGGAGCGCAAGACCGGCATCTGCCTGAACGTCAACCCCGACCGGCCAGGCAGCGCCTACGGCTATGTGGACATGGGCGGCTGGGTAGGCGGCCAGGCCAACTACGTCCTTGTGCCGTATGCCGACTGGAACCTGTTGAAGTTCCCGGACAAAGACCAGGCCCTCGAAAAGATGATGGACCTGACGATGCTCTCGGACATCTTCCCGACCGGATTCCATGGTGCGGTCACCGCAGGCGTCGGCGTCGGGTCCACCGTCTACGTGGCAGGCGCAGGGCCTGTGGGCCTGGCCGCGGCGACCAGCGCCCAACTCCTGGGTGCCGCCGTCGTGATTGTGGGTGACATGAACGCGGACCGCCTGGCGCAGGCACGCAGCTTCGGTTGCGAGACCATCGACCTGAGTAAGGGCGGCCCTGCCGAGCAAATTGAGCAGCTCCTCGGCGTCCCGGAAGTCGATTGCGGCGTGGATGCGGTGGGATTTGAGGCCAAGGGCCACGGGGCCGGAGCCCACGAAGCCCCCGCCACCGTCCTGAACTCGCTGATGGAAGTAACGGCCGCCGGCGGTGCCCTGGGCATCCCCGGGCTCTATGTCACCGGGGACCCGGGCGGCGTGGACGAGGCCGCGAAGAAGGGCTCGCTCTCGCTCAGCCTCGGAACGGGCTGGGCGAAGTCGCTCAGCTTCACTACGGGACAGTGTCCGGTCATGAAATACAACCGGCAGCTGATGATGGCGATCCTGCATGACAGGGTGCATATCGCCAAAAACGTCAACGCGAAGGCGATTTCCCTGGAGGACGCGCCGAAGGGCTACGCGGAATTCGACGCCGGCGCGGCGACGAAGTTCGTGCTTAACCCCAACGGGTACCTGAGCTAGCGGAAACGGTGAACCCGGCGGCACTGTCCGTCCCGCCCCGTTGACCCGGGGAATGGGGAGTGCCGCCGGGCGGCCGCGGTTTGTATATGCCGGCAAGTGCATGTGAGGGTGGGCCACCTGTTAACGCCCACTTTTCCAATATGCCTGTCGCAGTTTTTACATTGTTTGCCTAATGTCTGGTTGGATAGTTGTTACTGAGAGGGACACTGGAGGCACCGCTTCCACCCAACCAAGAAGGCAGCAATGGAGCGCATCGAGGCCGAGCACCCCCGGCCACGTCATTTCCTACTTCACCTGAGCGACCCCCACTTGCTGGGGGGTCCGCAACCCCTGCACGGCGTCGTGGACAGCGAAGCCCTGCTCAGGCAACTCTTCGAGGAGGTCCACGCCTCGGGGGCACGCCCCGAAGCCGTGATCTTCACGGGCGACCTGGCTGACCTGGGGGAACCCGAAGCGTATGCCAAGCTCCGCGCCATCGTGGATCCGGCGTGCGAGGCCTTAGGGGCCAAGGTCATCTGGGCGATGGGCAACCACGACGACCGGGCCAATTTCCGGGCCGGGCTCCTGGACCAGGCCGACAATGACGCCCCACTGGACCACAGCTACTTCGTCAACGGGCTGCGCATCATCACCCTGGACACCTCGGTGCCCGGCTTCCACCATGGCGAATTGAGCCACGACCAGCTGGACTGGCTCGCTGCTGAGCTGGCCACACCGGCCCCGGACGGGACCATCCTGGCCCTGCACCACCCGCCGGTACCGTCCGTGCTGGATCTTGCCGTGCTCGTGGAGCTCCGGGGCCAGTCGGCGCTTGCCGGCGTCTTGCGCAACTCCGATGTCCGCGCCATCCTGGGCGGCCACCTGCACTATTCGACCACGGCAACGTTCGCGGGCATCCCCGTGTCCGTGGCTTCAGCCACCTGCTACACCCAGGATCTGAACGTTCCTGTCGGCGGCACCCGAGGCCGCGACGGCGGGCAGGCGTTCAACCTGGTCCACGTCTACGAACACACGATCGTGCATTCTGTGGTGCTGCTCGGGGACACGCCGGCGGTGGGGGAGCTGGTCTCTCCCGAGGAAGTCCAGCGCCGGCTCGCGGCCGCAGGGATCCATATTCCTGAGAAGGCCAAGCTCGAGGCCCCGTCCCGGACGCCGGCGCACCGCAGGTACACCACCCTGAACTGATTCACTCCCTGGCTGACGCGGCGCCCGCTTTGGTCACGGTTCGTTACTTCTCCCAGGGCGCCTTGATGGGGTAGTACTTCTCCAGGAAGTCCGTGACCAGTTCGGCCCGCTCTTCCGCCGGGACCTCGGGGAAGCTGCCGTCGTTGAGGCAGAAGAAGTCCATGTTCCGCTTGGCCAGGAGCTTGGGCAGGTAGTTCAGGCCGGCCCGCGCCGTTGTGTCCACATATCTCACCTTGGCGGCCGTCTGGGTCACGGCCCGGCCAGTGAGCAGCGCGTAGTAGTGGTAGAACGAGTTGGTCACGGAGATGTTGTCCGCTGCCCGGAAGGTGCTCGCGGCGGTCTTGGCAAACTCGGCCGGGAACTCCTGCTCCATCTGCTCGACCACGCTGCGGCGCAGCGGGGCCGCCGTGTGCTCCAGGTGACGGGTGGTGATGCGGCCGAAGCGGTTCCAGAGCAGCTTGCGGTTCACCCGGGCGGCGTTCTCAAAGCCGCTGCGTTCGGCGTCGTTGTCGCCCAGCCCGATCCGGGTCTCGGCCTCGATGAACTTCGTGATGCCGCCCGGGGTGAAGAACATGTCCGGGCCCACGGCACGGCCGAAGAACATGTCGTCGTTCGAATAGAGGAAGTGCTCGGAGAGCCCCTCGATGTGGTGCAGCTGACACTCCACGGCCTGCGAATTGTGCGTGGGCAGAACCGACGTGTCGGCGAAAAACTCTTCGCTCCGGACGATCGTCACACTCGGGTGGTCGGCCAGCCATGACGGTGCGGGGGAGTCCGTGGCGATGAAGATCCGGCGGACCCACGGCGCAAACATGTACACCGAGCGCAGGGCGTACTTGAGCTCATCGATCTGGCGGAAGCGGGCCTCGTGGTCATCCCCCTCGCCCACCACCACGCCGGCCATGCGGGCGCGGCGGGCCGCGATGTACTCGGGGGAGCTGCCGTCCACCCATGAGAACACCAGGTCGATGTCGAAGCTGATGTCGCTGGCGTGGTCGGCGAACATGTTCTCAATGGTGGGCCACGTGTGGCCGTAGCGTTCCACGGTGCCGCGCACTGCGTCCTGGGCCAGCATGGTGCGGCGCGTCAGGGAGTTCTCGATCGGCAGGATCAGCTGATCGCCTTCGAAGCTCCACAGCTCCAGCTGGACGCCGGCGGACGCCCCGAATTCAAATCCGCCTTCGGGTTCCACCCGGGGCCGGTAGAGCCGGAAGATCCGGGCCTGGCGGTTCGGCGACAGCTCGCCGTCGGCCACCAGCACGGAGGACTTCTTCTTGGCGTCCACGCTCATGGAATACAACGGCTCGTCGCGGCACGCCTCCACGAGGGCGTCGCGGAGTTCCTTGCGGTCTTTCCAGTCGACGGCGACCACGGGGCGGTGGTTGTTGCCGCGGACCAGCAGGTAGCCGATGCCGGCGCCGGCCAGGACGGAACGCAGGAACATCAGGTCCTCGACCATGGCCTGGTACGGCGTGCGGTTTTCGTTGATCAGCGCATAGCGGCCGCGGTGGCGGACAACGTCGGAGCGGGTCCGGAATCTGGCGACCGCGGCCGCCGACGTGACCTCGGCGTGGGCGTCCACAGATGCCTGGCTGCCATAGTAAATCTCGTCTTGGATCGCTGCTTCGGTAATGTCTGAGCTCCCGCTTCTATCAGTGCGTTGGTGTCTACTTGCATGATAACGCGGGCCTCAAAATTGCCGCGGAAAACCGGCCGCCACGCGGCGGACGTGCCGGCGAACCGCCACGGGCAAAAACGGCGGCAGGAGGCCTCAGCCGGTGACGACGGCCAGCCAGTGGTGCAGGAAGGCGGCACCGGCGTCGTCGTGGATCACGTCTTCGCCGAGCCCCAGATCGGCGGCGGTGAGAACCTCGTAGGGTTTGACCGGGATGCCGTCCGCGGGCCGGACGTCGACGTGCTTCACGGCGTGGTCGTTGTGGTGCAGCCAGTCGGCCATGGCGTAGTCCGTGCGGGAATCGCCCACCGTGCGCCAGGCCTGCGGCGTGATGCCCTGCGCGGCCAGGAACTCCACGGCCCGGCTCGCGCCCAGGTCCTTGCCCAACCGGACCGATTCGATATCGGTGGAAATGATGGTCGGATCGACGCGGAAGTCGACCTGGTCATCCGAATCGGGGACATGGTGGTCCAGCCGCACCACGCCGAGCCCGTGCCGGGCCATGATGCCCATGGCGTCGGCGTCGAAGAGTTCCTGCTCGGCCCGGTAGTCCGGGTTGGCGACGGCAATGTGCTGCTCCACGGAGACCATGGCCCGCTTGGTTTCGTCGTAGAACATGTGGGCGGAGTAGTCCTCGGCCACCAGGCGGCGGACGTCGTCGCCGAAGGCGCGCGGAATGGCGAGCTCGTGGTCCACGTGGACGGGGCCGGGGCCTTCCGCGGTGTAGCTGAACCAGACGGCGCCCTTCTCGCAAATGGCGTGGATCAGGGTGCCGGCGGGCATCCCCGCGGCGATCATCGGTTCCATGACCTGCTCGCGGATGAACGCGTCCGACCGGCCGGTGTTGAAGATGACCGGCACGCCGGCGGCGGCCAGGGCCACCAGGTCGGCGATGATGCCGGGCTGCACCTCGCGGGTGACCGGGCTCGCGACCGGACCGTCGACGTCGAGCAGCAGCGCCAGCACGGGGGCCGACGACGACGGAACAGGGACAGTCTCGGGTGAAGTCATACGGCCATTCTGTCAGCCGCACGGGACGTTTGGGTGAACCGTGCGGCAGATCCACGGCCCGGCGCCGGATGTGACAGGCGGCAGGGCGTCGTGTGACAAATGGTTACCGTTTGGCCACAACCTCACGCCGCCCGGGGACATTCATTCCTTCGGGCGTCGAAGTTCCCTAGGCTGGCATGGTGATATTCAAAGCTGTGGGCGAGGGACGCCCTTACCCCGACCATGGTTACACCACGCCCAAGGACTGGGCGGCCCTGCCGCCGCGTCCTGTGCGGCTTGATGAGCTGGTGACCACGAAGCGCACACTGGACCTTGAAGCCCTGCTGGCCGAGGACTCCACGTTTTTCGGTGACCTCTTTCCGCACGTCGTGGAATACCGTGGCGTCCTCTACCTTGAAGACGGCCTGCACCGGGCAGTCCGCACCGCGTTGCACCAGCGCACCGCAATCCACGCGCGGGTCCTCGTGATAAATGGCTAGGAAGCCGCCAGACGTCAAAGTCCTGCACGGGCACCGCGTCATCAGTGGCTCCGAGCTGCGGGCCACGTTCGTGGAGCAGGACAATACGGCAGAGAACCCCATTCGGCTGCGGCGCAGGATCCTGCACGGCGTTGTCCTGGTGATGCTTGTCGGCCTGATCGTGGCCGCGATCGTGGTGGCCCTGGCCATCATGAATGGCCAGATCAAGATCCCCGGGGCGGAGCGGAGCAAGGCGGCCGTGTCGGTGTGCCCGGCAGCCACCTACGACTACGCGCCGCCGGAGAAGGTCCACGTCAACATCTACAACTCCACGAGCCGGCCGGGACTGGCCCGGAGCGTGGCCGACCAGCTTGCCGCCCGGAAGTTCCTGGTGGGTGCCGTGGGGAACACGACGTCGAGCTACCGCGGCGTGGCGCTGGTGGTCTCCGGCGCTGCCGGCCAGTCGGCCGCCTTCAGCGTCCAGCGCCACGTGCCCGGTTCGGACTATGTCCAGGACGGCCGCGCGGACCCGAGTGTGGACGTGATCATCACGGGCGACTTCAAGGAACTGGCCAAGCCGGAACTCGTGGACCAGACGCCGGGCCAGCTCAGCTGCCCCCGCGAGAACCGGCGCATCGTGGATGAGGCCACGTTGCCCGCCGTACCGACGGCGACGCCCGGCATGGGCTAGGCACGCACTCCAAGCGACGGCAGCCTAGCGGATGGTGCGGACCGGCCGGCCCGCGTCGTCGAACCTGGCCCCGGCTCCCAGCTGGACAAACCGCACCGTCCGGGCGAGCCGAGCCTCGGCTTCGGCGTCCTGGCCCGCACCGTCGCCACGCGCAGCGCTGGAGGAGAGCGTGCCGTGGATGAGCTGGGCCAGCTGGGCAATGTCCGACTCGGGCAGGTACCCCTGGGCCATGCCGTCGCGCAGGATGCCCCGCAGGAGCACGCTGAGCTCACCCACGTGGTCGGCGAGTTTGGCGAACGACGACGGCGAGAGTACCGCCGCCATGGCCGGCCCCGGCGGCAGGTGGCGCCGGCTCAGGTCCTCCACCTGGGCACGGACGTAGACGGCCAGGCGCTCCACCGGGTTCTCCAGTGCATCGAGGGATTCGCGCAGATCGAGCAGGAACCGCTCGGTCTCATCCAGGGCGTAGGCGATGAGGAGCTCTTCGATGTCTGCATAGTAGTTGTAGACGGCGGTCCGGCCGATCTGGGCGTGGCGCGCGACGTCCGTCATGGTCAGGCCGGGGAGCCCGTGGGTGAAGAGGAGTTCCCCGAATGCGGTCAGAATGCGGCGCTGGGTCTCGGCACGTTGGGCGGCGTTGCTCGCGGCCGAAATCCTAGGCATACGGACACTTTAGCGCGATCTGTCACCAAAGCAGCCGGGTGGCGGACTATGACACGGCCGGCCATAAATATCGACCCGTTCTGAGGGGCCACGTCTGTATCCATCACCTTTACTGGGGGTGTCTGACAGACACTGCCACCGCCCGTCCGGCCTGCGTAGCGTGGTGGATGTGGAAAGAAAAGACGAAATCCGAGACTTCCTGATCTCGCGACGAGCGAAGATCACCCCAGAGCGGGCCGGCCTGCCCAACTACGGCGAGCTGCGCCGCGTGCCGGGGCTGCGTCGGGAGGAAGTGGCACAGCTCGCCGGGGTAAGCACGGACTACTACACGCGGCTGGAACGCGGCAGCATCCGCGGCGTCTCGGACTCGGTCCTCGACGCTGTGGCCTCCGCCCTTCAGCTGGATGAGGCAGAGCGGACGCATCTGATGGACCTGGCGAGGACGGCCAACACGCCATCATCGCGGCGTCCGGCGCGCCGGCCACCGCAGCAGCGGGTCCGTCCGGGAGTTCTGCGTTTGCTGGACGGGATGACCGGCGCGGTCGCCCTGGTGCAAAACGGACGCTCGGACGTGCTGGCCGCCAATGCCCTGGGCCGCGCGCTGTACGGGCCGGTGTTCGCGTCCACAGCAGCCGCCCGTCCGGAGGTCCCGGGCCAGTTGCCGAACCAGGCACGTTATCTCTTCCTCGATCCGGGCGCCGGGGACTTTTACCCCGATTGGCGCGCAATCGCCGCGACCACAGTGGCAATGCTTCGCTCGGAAGCGGGCCGGAATCCCCATGACCGCGAATTGAACGAGCTGGTCGGTGAGCTGACCACACGCAGCGGGCACTTCGCCGCATTGTGGGCCGGCCATGACGTACGGATCCACACCACGGGAACCAAGCGCTTCCACCATCCGGTCGCAGGGGACGTGTCGCTGCAGTTCGAGACGCTTCACCTTCCCGGCGATGAGGGACAGACCCTCTTCACCTTCACCGCGGAGCCCGGCTCCGCGTCCGAAAACGCGCTGGCGTTCCTTGCCAGCTGGGCGGCATCGCCCCCAACCGCCACCAGCGACTCTTCCATCCCGGATCTGCGCTCCCACGCGCGGCCCGGAACCCCTAACCCTGGAAAGACAGAACATGACTGAGCAAAACGACGCCAAAACCGAGCAGAAGGTCTGGTTCATCACCGGGGCAGGCCGCGGTATGGGCACCGACATCGCCAAGGCGGCTCTGGCCGCAGGCCACGCGGTGGTCGCCACCGGCCGCAACCCCGACAAGGTGATCCGGGCCGTCGGCGACAGCGAGGATCTGCTGGCCGTGAAACTCGACGTCACCGACCCCGCCGACGCCACCGCAGCCATCCAGGCCGCCGTCGACCGGTTCGGCCGGATCGACGTCCTCGTGAACAACGCCGGCAGCTTCTACGCCGGGTTCTTCGAAGAAATCACCCCGGAAGACTTCCGGAAACAGATCGAAACGACCATGTTCGGGCCCATGAACGTCACCCGCGCGGCCCTTCCCGTCCTGCGGACTCAGCGCTCGGGGCTGCTGGTCACGATCTCCTCGACCGCCGGCATCGCCGGCGGGGAGTTCCTTTCTGCCTACGCCGCCTCGAAGTTCGGCGTCGAAGGCTGGGCCGAGTCCCTGGCCCCCGAAGTCGCCCCGTTCGGCATCCGCACCATGATCGTGGAACCGGGATTCTTCCGCACCGAGCTGCTCACCCCGGAATCCACCAGTTACGCGGCGTCCACCATCGAGGACTACGCCGAGCGCACCGAGCAGACGGTCACCGCGTGGAAGGGCATGAACGGCCAGCAGGGCGGAGACCCGGCCAAACTCGCCAACGCCCTCATTCAACTGGCCGAACTGGATGAACCGCCGCTGCGCTTCGCCGCCGGAGCCGACGCCGTCGGACTCTTCGAGACCCGGGCCAAGGACCTCCAGGCCCAAGCCGACGCCCACCGCGACCTCTCCGGCAACCTCGCCCACGACGACGCCTGACACCGACGCCTGACACCTACGCCAGCGGACGACGGCGGGAGCCTCCCGCCGTCGTCCGCCAGGTCCGCACATACCCGCTGGACGCCAATGGCTGCCGGCTGCCCAAAACCCCTTGCCGGGCTGCGGGCCATGCCCACGTCCCAGGCCCGGGAACCACACCCAAAGGAAGCACAACATGAAGAACGCACGCCTCGGAGGCCTGGAAGTCTCCCGCATCGGACTCGGCGCCATGACCATGGCCGGCACCTACACCAGCGAGGGCGGCCTGGATAACGCGGAGTCGATCCGCACCATCCACCGGGCCCTCGACCTCGGGGTCACCCACATCGACACCGCGGAGATCTACGGGCCGTTCCTGAGCGAGGAGATCGTCGGCCAGGCCGTCAAGGGACGCCGCGATCAGGTCAGGATCGCAACAAAGTTCGGCCTGGTCTCCCATGCCGGCGGCGGCCCCGGCGTGGTCGACAGCAGCGCGGCGAACGTGAAGGCCGCCGTCGAGGGCTCCCTCAGGCGCCTCGGCACGGACCACATCGACCTGTATTACCAGCACCGGATCGACCGGAACACCCCGATCGAGGAGACTGCCGGCGCGGTTGCAGACCTGATCGCCGAGGGCAAGGTGCTGCACTTCGGGCTGTCCGAGGCCTCGCCGGAGACCATCCGCCGGGCACACGCCGTGCAGCCGGTCTCGGCATTGCAGACGGAGTACTCGCTGTGGACCCGGGACGTGGAGGCGGAGATCCTGCCGCTGCTGCGCGATCTCGGAATTGGTTTCGTTCCGTATTCGCCGCTCGGACACGGGCTGCTGACCGGCCAGATCCGCTCCGTCGACGACTTCGCCGATGACGACTGGCGCAAGACCAACCCGCGGTTCACGGGCGAGAACTTCCGCCGCAACCTCGCGATCGTCGATGAGGTAAAGGCCATCGGCGCCGAGATCGGCGCGACCCCCGCGCAGACCGCCCTCGCGTGGCTGCTGACCCGCGGGATCGACATCGCCCCGATCCCCGGCACCCGGCGGGTCTCCCGGGTCGAGGAAAACACCGCGGCCGACGGCATCGAACTCACCCGTGACCAGCTGGAGCGGCTGGACTCGCTCCGGCCCGCTGCGGGGGAGCGCCACGACGAGGCCAACATGGCATCGATCGACAGCTGACAGCGACTCAAGACCGAGCAAGGGGCGCGGATGCCCGACCCGCGCCCCTCCCCGTCCGCCTCCGGGCCGTAGTCCCGCACCTTCCCAAGAGTCAGGAAGACCATGACCAAGTCCGCCGCACCCCTTACCGAACCCGGCCTCACAGACCCCGCCGCTCCGCTCCCGGAAGCGGCGGGGCCCACGGAACCGGCGGCGCCGACGGGGTTCCCGTGGGCGCCGATCCTCGTCCTCGGATTTGCCTGGTTTCTGGCCGTCGCCATCGAACTCAGTCCTGCCGGGCTGCTCGGCGGCATCGCTGCCGACTTGAACATCAGCACCGCGGCCGCCGGAACACTCACCACGTTCTATGCGCTTGGCAACGCGATCCTGGTGCTCCCGCTGACCGCGCTGGCCCTGCGTTTCTCGCGGCGCAGCGCACTCAATGTCGTCATGGCCGCGTTCGTCACCAGCAACCTCATCGTCGCCGACGCGCCGACCCTGGTCGTCGCCGACGCGGGCCGGTTCCTAGGCGGCGCCTGCTACGCACTGATCTGCACCCTCTTCCCGGCGGTCGCCGTTCGCATCGCCGGCCCGCGGCACACCGGGAAAGCGATCACCGTCGTCTTCGCCGCCACCAGCCTGGGCATAGCGCTCGGTGCACCCCTCGCGTCGTTGGCGGGAAACGCGTTCGGCTGGCGGGTCACGTTCGTCGCGGCGGCCGCGCTGGCCCTGATCGCCGGCGTGCTGATGTCCTTTACCGTTCCCGCGGTGCGGGAACGCGGGCAGAAGGGCCTGTCGTTGATTCAGACAGCCCGGCTCCCTGGAGTAATGCGCGTCGCGATCGGGTGGGCGCTGGTCATGCTCGCCCACTTCGTCGTCCTGACCTACATCGACGCCTATCTCGAGGACCTGGGCGTCCCGAAGTACGTCACCAGCGTCACCCTGTTCCTGATCGGGGCCAGCGGACTCGTCGGGACGATCCTGATCGGCCGGCTCTCCTCCCGTTCGGTGTACGCCGCCCTCCTCGCGGCGCCCATCACCGTCGCCGTCGGGTTCACCGTGCTGTTCCTCAGCGGCGGGAACCTCGCCATCGTTCTCCTCGCCGTCGCACTGTGGGGGCTCGGAATCGCGGCCGCAGTCGTCGTCTACCAACAAGCCATCCTGCTCACCGGGCGCCGGGCACCCGAGACAGCAACCAGCATCGGCGTGCTCCTCGCCCAGGCCGGCTTCGCCGCCGGCGCCACGGTCGGAGGCGTCACCCTTGACTCCTTCGGCGTCGCCACCATCCCCCTGGTCGGCCTCGCCTTCGTCGCCGGGTCGATCATCATCGCAACGACCCTTCGAAACACCATCCGCAACTCGCCTTCACAAGCTGCTGGCGCAGGAACCGTCCTGCCCCAGACCTCTCCGGAAGGCAGCAACTCAGGATTCGACGTCGGCCGCGGCAATTGCCTTGTCCGTGAGGACGGGCATCATCCCCAGCAGCGCTAGGGTCAGCACTCCCATGATGCCGAACATGACCTGCAGGCCGAGCCATTGGGCCAGCAGGCCGCCGGCTGCTGCACCGAGGGGCATGGTGCCCCAGGCCAGCAGGCGGTAGGCGCTCGGACGTCAGACTAGGTCCCGGTCCTTGCGGAACGGGATTTGGGTCTTGCGTCGCCTTGGCGGGCTCTATTCGTAGATGGTGGGGATGGCCGGCTCGCCGGGCTGCAGTCTGTCCACCACCCGGGGCAGCTCCGCCATGGAAGCCGTGTGCCGGTCCCGCGCCCGCCCCACCGCGTCCGGGCCGGTCCAGCCGGGCAGGATTTCGCCGTCTTTCATGAACTGCTGCAGGAGGGGACGTCCGTTTCTTCCGGCGGCCGGCGGGTGGCCCACGCCGAGGACCTCGTGGGTGGCGGTGCCCCGGTCGTCGAGGCGGCGCACGGCGAACTTGCGCCCGCCCACGTTGATCTTGTCCTTCGAGGTCTTCGCCACGGCAGTCAGCTCACCGGAGTCCCCGGCCCGGCTCACCAGCTTGTAGACCATCCCGGCCGTGGGCGCCCCGGATCCGGTCACCAGCGACGTGCCGATGCCATAGGAGTCGGCCGGGGCAGAGCGGAGCGCGGCGACGGAGAATTCGTCCAGGTCCGAGGTCACCACGATCCTGGTGTGTACGTTGCCGAGGCTGTCCAGGAGTTCGCGGACCCACCGCGCCTGGGCCACGAGGTCTCCGGAGTCCAGCCGGATGGCGCCGAGTTTGTCTCCGGCGAGGTCGACGGCGGTGCGGACCGCCGCTTCGACGTCGTACGTGTCCACGAGCAGCGTGGTGCCGGGCCCGAGGGAGGCCAGTTGCGCCGCGAAGGCCTCGCGCTCGGAATCGTGGACCAGCGTAAAGGAGTGGGCCGCGGTGCCGATGGTCCGCAGGCCGTAGCGCCGCCCGGCGGCCAGGTTGGACGTGCCGGAAAAGCCGGCGATCACGGCCGCGCGGGCCGCCGCGGCGGCCGCTTCCTCATGCGTGCGGCGGGAGCCCATCTCAATGCAGGGTCTGCCGCCGGCGGCACTGATCATCCGGGAAGCGGCCGAGGCGATGGCGCTGTCATGGTTCAGCACCGACAGGACGTAGGTCTCCAGGACGCAGGCCTCGGCGAACGTCGATTCCACGATCAGGACGGGGGAGTGCGGGAAATAGGCTTCCCCTTCCGGATAGCCCCAGATGTTGCCGGAGAACCGGAACGCGGCCAGGTGCTCCAGCGTGTCCTCATGGACTACCCCGGCCCCGGCCAGAAAATCGAGGTCGTCCGCCTCGAAACGGAAGCCCGCGATCCCCTCCAGGAGCCGGCCGGTACCCGCCACGATCCCGTACCGCCGCCCGCCCGGCAGCCCCCGGGCGAAGGCCTGGAAGACGGACCGGCGGTGTGCCGCACCGGAGTGCAGCGCCGCCTGGAACATCGTCAGCTCATAGTGGTCCGTAAACAGGGAGGTCCGGGGCCCGTCCGGTCCGGCCGAAGTGTTCATGATTCACTCTAGGCCGGGCCGTCCGAAGCCGCAGGATGCCGCCAGTGCCGGGAGTTCGCCGGAATCGCCGGAAATTTCCGGCGAATCCGGGAGTTTCCGGCGACTTCGACGATGCCGGGCTCAGACGGGGCAGCCGTCCGGGCCGCAGGCGCCCGCGGCACTATCCGTTCCGGCGGCGCCCGCATCGGATCCCGCGGCGGCGCTCACCATGACCAGCGGGTGGCTGTCCTGCCACGCCTGTTCGAGGGCCGCGCTGAAGGTCTCCGCGGGCTGGGCTCCGGAGAGCCCGAACTTCCGGTCAATCACGAAAAACGGGACGCCGCTGATGCCCAGGGCGCGGGCCTCGGCGATGTCGTGGCGGACGTCGTCGGCGTAGGCGTCGGTGCTGAACAGTTCCGCCAGGTCGTCGGCGTCGAGTCCGAGGTCCAGGCCCAGGGCGGTCAGGTAGTCCTGGCTGCCGATGTCTTGGCCGTGCTCGAAGTGGTCGCTGAGCAGGCGTTCCTTCGCGGCGTCCTGCTGGCCGTGGGCGGCGGCGAGGTGGATCAGCCGGTGAGCCGTGAAGCTGTTGGCCACCACGACGGCGTCGAACCGGTAGTTCAGCCCCTCGCCCTTGGCCTGGGCCGCCACGTGCTCGAACATCTGCGATACCTGCGCCGGAGCCATGCCCTTGCGGGTGCTGAGGTAGTCCAGTTCGGTGCCGTCGTAGTGCTCCGGGAGCGTGGGGTCCAGCTGGTAGCTGCGCCACTGCACCTCCACGGAATCGCGGTGCGGGAAGGCCGCGAGGGCGGTTTCGAATCGGCGTTTGCCGATGTAGCACCAGGGGCAGGCGACGTCGGACCAGATCTCAATCTTCATGCCCGCCACAACCGCGCCGCCGCCGGGTCCATTCCCCAACGGTCTGTCGGCTTCGTCACGGTGTGACCGGGCGCTCCATCACGAAGTCATGTTCCACGGTGTCGCCCAGCCGGAAGGACTTGGTGCCGACCTTGCGGAAACCGGACTTCTCGTAGAACCGGATGGCCCGGGCGTTTTGGCTGTTCACGCCGAGCCAGATCCCGCGGGCGCCGGCCGCTGCTGCCGAGCCGATGCTGGCGTGCATCAGTTCGGCCGAGGCGCCGAGCCCGTGGTGCTCCGGGTGGACGTAGCACTTGCTGAGCTCGGTGCACGGCAGTTCGCTCAGGACAGCGGCCACCTCCGGGTCCTGGGCGGGGCGGGCCACCAGCAGGCTGTAGCCGCGGAGCTCGCCGTCGGCGTCGATCACCAGCACGGTTACCTCGGGATCGGCCAGATAGGCCCGGAAATTGGCCTCGCTCAGGGTGCTGGCCAGGTGGGCCGCGATGTCCTCCGGCCGGGACTCCGGCGGGCACGCCAGCGGGAAGGTGACGGCCGCGAGCGCAGCCAGCCTCCCGGCGTCGTCCGCGGTGGCTGTCCGGAGTATGTGGGTCATAACTAAACCCTAGCCCCGACGGCCGGGTCAGCCGACGGGGTAGGCGACGTAGGCGAACCGGGTGGAGTCCGGTGACCAGCTGTTGACGTTGAGGGTGCCCTGGCCGCCAAAGAGGGGCCAGCAGTGCACCGGTGTTGTCCAGTCTCCGGTTGAGACCAGCACGACGTCGACCGCCAGGTCCGCGGGGTGGCCCACCGTGCCGCGGGGGAACCGGATGTAGCTGGCCCAACGCCCGTCCGGGGAGAGGTGCGGGAACCAGTCGACCGTGTCGCTCGTCAGTAGCTGTTCCAGCGCGGGTTGGTCCGGGGCGCCTCCGTCGGAGGTGCGGAGCCTGGCAAGTTGGGCGTGGCCGGATGAACTGGTGAAGGCTTCGGTGTTGAAGTAGAGCCAGTCGCCGTCCGGAGAGTACTCCGGCCCGTCACAGTGGCCGTCCACGTTCAGCAGGGTGGCGGCGCCACCGCCGGCCGGGATGGTCATGAGCCTGCCTGGCTGCGTGAAATCGCCGGCCTCGATGCCCACGTAGGCCAGCTCGTCGCCGTCCGGGCTCACACCGTGGAGGAAGTGGAAGTACCCGTCGTCGTCGGTAAGGCGGGTTGCCGCGCCGCCGCCAAGCGCCGCACGGTAAATGTGGCCGTCGTTCGCCGAGAGGTAGATGCCGGTGCCGTCCGGCGCCAGCACGTGGTCGTTGTTCAGGTCAGGGACCCCGGTGAGGGGCACCTGACTGATCGCCCGGCTCCCGACCTCGAAGCGCCACAGCTTCCCGGCGCCGTTCAGGATGAATGCGGCGCCGTCACGTGTCCAGTTCGGCGCCTCCAGGAGCACGTCCCGGGTGGTGAACACGAGCTCGCGCTCACCTGTGACGGATGCGACCCAGACCTCGCAGCGCTGGCCCGGCTGCAGTTCCCGCGGCGTCATGGTGTTTTCCGGGATTTTCGGCACTCGAAGCTCCTAACGATGACAACTTTGTGGACGGTTGGGTTTTCGCTACGACATCGGACCAGGGCCACGCAATCGGTCCGGCGCAGCGCGGATCCGCGGTGCGCCGGACCGGTTGCGCCGCGGCTGTCCTGAAACGTAGCGGATCCGGACCTGCGGCGCCCCGCTACTGCTTGAAGGCGGCGTCGAAGGAGGTGTTCGAGGCCGGGAAGTCGAACTTCTTCAGCGCGGCGAGGGCTTCGGGGGCGCCGTGGAGCCGGTCCATGCCCGCGTCCTCCCATTCGATGCTGATGGGGCCCTCGTAGCCGATCGCGGTCAGGGCGCGGAAGGACGATTCCCAGGGCACGTCGCCGCGGCCGGCGGAGACGAAGTCCCAGCCGCGGCGCGGGTCGCCCCAGGGCAGGTGCGAGCCCAGAACGGTGTTGCGGCCGGTGGGGCGGAGCTTCGTGTCCTTGCAGTCCACGTGGTAGATCCGGTCCTTGAAGTCCCAGATGAAGGAGACCGGGTCGATGCCCTGCCACATGAAGTGGGACGGGTCCCAGTTCAGCCCGAAGGCCTCGCGGTGCCCGATCGCCTCGAGGGTGCGGACGGTGGTCCAGTAGTCGTAGGCGATCTCGGAGGGGTGGACCTCGTGCGCGAAGCGGACACCGTTCTCGTCGAAGACGTCCAGGATGGGGTTCCAGCGGTCGGCGAAGTCCTGGTAGCCGGCCTCGATGACCTTCTCCGGGACGGGCGGGAACATCGCGACGTACTGCCAGATGGAGGATCCGGTGAACCCGACCACGGTGTCCACGCCGAGGGCCTTCGCGAGCCGGGCGGTGTGTTTCATTTCCTCGGCGGCGCGTTGGCGGACGCCTTCGGGCTCGCCGTCGCCCCAGACCCTGGCCCCGACGATCGCCTCGTGCCGGAAGTCGATCGGGTCATCGCACACGGCCTGGCCCTTGAGGTGGTTGGAGATGGCCCAGACCTTGAGGTTGTACTTCTCCAGCACGGCCAGCTTGGATTCGACGTAGCCGGGTTCGTCCCAGCGCCAGGCGTCCAGGTGGTCGCCGGAGACGGCGATTTCCAGGCCGTCGTAGCCCCAGCCGGAGGCCAGGCGCGCGACTTCCTCGAAGGGCAGGTCGGCCCACTGGCCGGTGAACAGGGTGTAGGGGCGGGGCATGTCAGGCCCTTTCGGTAGCTGTTTGGGTCGTTGGTGCGGACGGGGTGAGCTGGATGAGCGAACTCTTGGCCGCGGCGCTTTCTTCCACGGCGGCGAGGATCCGCTGGACGTTCAGGCCGTCCTCGAACGACGGCGAAGGCTGGGTTCCGGTGCCGACCGCGACGAGGAAGTCGCGGATCTCGTGCGTGAACGTGTGCTCCCAGCCGAGCACGTGGCCCTGCGGCCACCATGCTTCCAGGTAGGGGTGCTCGGGTTCGTTGACCAGGATCCGGCGGAAGCCCTGTTCGCGGACCGGCAGTGTGGCGTCGAGGAAGCCGAGCTCGTTCAGGTCCTCCAGGTCGAACAGCAGGGCTCCCTTGTCGCCGTAGATTTCCAGTGTGAGCGAGTTCTTCCGCCCGGTGGCCACCCGGGAGACCTCGACGGAGGCGATGGCCCCGGAGGCGAGGGTCAGCGTGGCCCAGGCGGCGTCGTCGACCGTCACGTCCTCCAGCCCGGCAGCGCCGGGACGCTGCGGGGTGAAGGTGTGCAGCCGGCCGGAGACCTCGGTGACCTGCTCGCCCAGGAGGAACAGCACCTGATCGATCGCGTGGGAGGCGATGTCCCCGAGGGCCCCGGAGCCGGCGGTTTCCTTGTTCAGCCGCCAGGTCATGGGCGAGTCCGGGTCCACGAGCCAGTCCTGCAGGTAGGCCGCGCGGACGTGCCGGACGGTGCCGAGCCGGCCCTCCGTGATCAGCTCACGGGCCAGAGCCAGGGCCGGGACCCGGCGGTAGTTGAAGCCGATCATGGACTGCGCCCCGCGGTCCCGTGCAACACGGGCTGCCTCCGCCATGGCCTCCGCCTCGGCCAGGGTGTTGGCCAGCGGCTTCTCGACCAGGACGTGCTTGCCGGCCTCGAGCGCGGCGATGGCGATTTCCGCGTGCATGAACCCCGGCGCGCAGATGTCGACGATGTGGATGTCATCGCGGGCGATCACCGCGCGCCAGTCCGTGGCGGACTCGGCCCAGCCGTACTTTGCGGCCGCCTCGGCGACCCCCTCGGGATCGCGGCCGACCAGGACGCGCCGTTCGAAGGCCGGGACATCGAAGTAGCTGGCAACATTCCGCCAGGCGTTGGAGTGGGCCTTGCCCATGAACGCGTACCCGATCATGGCCACACCCAAAGGGGGAGGGCCGGGGCTGGTTTCTTGGGAGTTCATTGCTGGTTCCTAGAGTGTGGAAGCGGTGGGGTCCCAGTCCTCGGGGAGGGCTGCGGAGGTGGGGGCGGAGCTTTCCACATCGATGAACGTGCCGGAATCGACCGACTCGGAGATCGAGACCATGGTGTCCAGGACGTGGTAGGCGAGGTTGCCGGTGGCGCGGTGCGGGACGCCGGCGCGGATGGAGCGGGCCATGTCCAGCACGCCCATGCCGCGGCCCTGGCTGGGGCCTGTGGCCGGGATGACGGTCCATTCCTCGTCGCCGGCGCGCCAGAGCCTGATGTCGCCGTCGAAGTAGTTCGGATCCGGCAGCGAAATGGTGGCCTCGGTCCCGGTGATCTCCACGAAGCCCATCCGCAGCCGCGGGGACTCGAAGCTGAACACGCTGTGGGAGGACGCGCCGGACTCGAACTGAGCCATGGCGGAGACGTGGGTGGGGACCTCGACCGTGAATTCCTCGCCGGCCTTGGGCCCGGAACCGATGCCCCGGACCGCCTTGGCCTTGGAACCGGTCGCGGCCACGCGGCGCACGGAGCCGAACGTCTGCACCAGGGCCGTGAGGTAGTACGGGCCCATGTCGAACAGGGGCCCGGCGCCGTGCTGGAAGAGGAACGCGGGGTTGGGGTGCCAGGATTCCGGCCCGGGCGTCTGGAACGTGGTCATGGCCGTCAGCGGGGTGCCGATGTCGCCGCGTTCGATCAGCCGGCGGGCGGTCTGCAGCCCGGCGCCCAGGAACGTGTCCGGGGCGCAGCCGAGCCGCAGTCCGGCGGCGTCGGCCGTTTTCAGCAGGCCAAGGCCCGATTCGCGGTCCAGCGAGAACGGCTTTTCCGTCCAGACGTGTTTGCCTGCATTGACGGCGGCCGTGGCCACTTCCACGTGCGCGGCCGGGATGGTCAGGTTGACGATGATTTCGACGTCGGGGTGGTTCAGGGCGGCGTCCACCCCGCCCCACTCCGGGATGCCGTATTCCTTGGCCCGCGCCTCGGCGGCCTCTTCGAAGAGATCGGCGATCACGTGGACCTTGAGGTCGGGGAAGACGGTCAGGTTGTCCAGGTACTGCTTGCTGATGTTGCCGGCGCCGATGACGGCGACGCCCACCGGGCCGCGGCCGGTCACACGGGTTGCCGGTCCACGGTTCGCTGCGGCGCTCATGCGTTCACGCCCTGCGCGTTGGCGGAACCGCTCTGCAGGTAGCCCAGGGACTGGGCGATGCCCTCGAAGATGTCGCCGGAGTAGTCGTCGAATTCCACTACGCCGACTTCGAGGGACTGCGCCGCGGCGATGACGTCCCACACGGCGATCTTGCCCTGCCCGGCCGGCTGCTGCGCCTTGGTGTCCGTGGAGACGGGGCCATCCTTGATGTGGATGAACCTGACCCGGTCGCCCAGGCGCTGCAGCAGCTGCACCGGGTCCTGGCCGCCGACGGCGGCCCAGTAGGTGTCCACTTCCAGGACCAGTTCCGGGTCCAGCAGTCCTTCGAAGTACTCCAGGGCGGTCTGTCCCTCAATGCTGGACTCCAGCTCCCAGGCGTGGTTGTGGTAGCCGACGCGGATGCCGTACCCGGCGCCCTTCTTGGCGGCGGCGTTGAGTTTCGCGGCGGTGGCCTGGATGTCCTCGGCGGACTGCCAGTGCTCGGCCGGGAGGTAGGGGTCGATCACCGTGCTGATGCCGAGTTCCTTGGCCGCGGCGAAGATTTCGTCCTGGTCCTGGCTCAGCAGCGGGGCGTGGCCGGACGGCGCGGTCAGGCCGTTCTCCTTCAGCGCGGCGCCGAGCTCGGCGGCCGTGGCCACGAAGTTGTAGGGCTCAACCTGGGTGAAGCCGAGCTCGGCAACTCGCCTGATGGTGCCGGGCAGGTCTTCCTGGAGGGCGTTGCGGAGGGTGTACAGCTGGATTGAGTAGGACATTTCGTTCCTTTGCGGGGAGTCAGTAGTTCTCAAGGAGGTGGGCCGCCCGGCGGTTAGCCGGCCGGCGTCGGGGATGGGGTTCAGTGCCTAGCGGCCGGCGAGGGATCCGCCGATGCCGCCGACGCTGAAGTACTTGTTCAGGGCGGCGAAGACGATGATGGGCGGGAGCATCATGATCACAGCCAGGGCCATGACGGATGTCCAGTCAGTTTGATTCTGCTGGAAGAAGGACTGCACGCCCATGGGCAGGGTGAAGATTTCTGTGGAGCGCAGGAACACGATGGCAACCAGGTAGTCGTTCCAGGCCAGCAGGAAGGCGAAGATCGCGGTGGACAGAACGCCCGGGAGCGAGTTCCGCAGCACCACCTTCGTGAAGCTGCCGAACACCGAGCAGCCGTCGATCCAGGAGGCTTCCTCCAGGCTGATGGGGATGGAATCGAAGTAGGCGGCCATCATCCACGTGGCCACGGTCATGGTCGAACCGACGTAGATGATGGTCAGGCCCATCAGGTTGTCCACCAGGCCCATCCCGGCGAACAGGATGAACAGCGGCACCACCGAGGTGATGATGGGCAGCGACTGCATGACGAACAGGAGCAGCGAGTAGCCGGAGACTGCCTTGCTACGGCCGCGGGAGAGGACATAGCCTGCAGGGGCGGCGACCGCCACCGCGACCACCACCGTGCTGAGCGTGGTGATGAGGCTGTTCTGCAGCCAGGTCGACGCGAGCGTCTCGGAGAACACGGAGCCGAAGTTCTCCAGCGTGAAGCCCGTGGCTGTGCTGGTGGGTCCGGGGGTGAAGGCGAGTACGACGGTGACCATGATGGGAACGAGTACGACGGCGGTGATGGCCAGGATCAGGGCGAAACGCCACCAGCGGCCGCGCAGGCCGGCGTCGGACAGGGAGCGGTTGGGCTTGCCGGTATCGGCGACGCCGAGGACAGGGCCGGACTGGGGGTGGGCGTGGACTACTGCGCTCATTATTCGACGCTCGACTTTCGGATCTGGCGGTACAGGATGACCGAGACCACCACGAGGGTAATTGTCATAAGGAAGGCGATCGCGACGCCGGGTCCGGTCTGGAAGTCCTGGAACACGGTCCGGTAGGCCAGGACCACGAGGGACGTGGTGGCGTCCACGGGTCCGCCGCCGGTGAGCAGGTAGATGGTGGGGAAGTCGTTCACACAGAAGATCGTCATGAGGATCCAGCTGATGTACGTGGACCGGGCGATCAGGGGCAGCGTGATCTGGCTGAACTGCTGCCAGCGGCTGGCGCCGTCCATGCTGGCGGCCTCGTAGACGGTGGTGTCCACGGACGCCAGGGCCGCCGAGGTCATCATCATCATGAACGGGAAGCTGATCCAGACCTTGAACACCATCACGGTGATGGCCGCGAGGGTCGGGTCCGCCAGGAACAGCGGGGTTCCCAGCCCGAGGTTCCGGAACATGCCCGGGACGAGACTGTCGGGCGTGCCCACCAGCCAGTTCCAGGCGGTGGAGGACACCACGATCGGGACCACCCACGGCAGGAGCAGGAGGACCTTGAAGAGTCCGCCGGCCGGGATTTTGGTGCGCAGCAGCAGGGCCAGGCCCAGCCCGAGGAGCCAGGAGCCGAAGACTCCCACGATCGTGAACAGGAGCGTGAAGCGGGCCGCCTTCCAGAAGGCGTCGGAGGCCAGGACGTTGGCGAAGTTTTCCAGGCCGACGAATTCGCCGGTCTCGATCAGGGACCCGTCATGTGTGGCCTGCACCCCGGCGTACACGAGCGGGTAGCCGTGGATCAGGACGAGCAGGATGACGGAGGGCAGCAGGAGCCAGAAGAAGGTCTTGCGGGTCTGCGAGCTGAGCTTGCTCTTGCGGTTTGCGGGCTTGCCGGGGCCGCCGGGGGCAACGCCCCGGCGGGCCCGGCTCAGGCCGGTCTGGGCTGTGGTCAATGCCATGGAAGGCCCGCTTACTTCTTCAGGACGGATTGCAGTCCGGACTGGAACGTCTGCAGTGCGGACTTGGCGTCGGTCTTGCCCGTGAGGATGGTCTGCGTGAACTGGTTGAGGGCCTGGCCGCCGTCGAGCACGGCAAGGTTGGCATTGAGCGTGTTGCCCTGCGAGGCGAACGTCTTGGCGATGGGCTGCCATTCTTTGACGATCTTGACGTTGTTGGGGTCGTTGGCAAACTCGGGGAGCTCGGTGATGGACTTGAACACAGGCAGGGCAGACATCAGCTTCTGCTGCCACAGCTGCTTCAACTGCCCCAGGTAGGCGACCAGGAAGGCCTCGGACGAAGCCTGCGAGGGCGTGTTTGTGTACATCATGATGTTGTTGGGGAAGACAATCGTGGCCTTGTCCCCGTGCGGGCCCGTGATGGGGTCCGCGACAAGAAGGTCTCCCGAGGTGTCGCCGACGCGCTGCGGGACGTTGACCTGGAACAGGCCGAAGCCTGCCTTCTTGTCCTTCCACTGGGCGGACATGTTGTCGGTGGTGTAGCTGACCGCGGCGGGGTCCACGATGCCGTTGGAGACGAGTTCCGAGACGAACTCGATGGCCTCGACGTTGCGGTCGTTCATGACGTCC
Source organism: Arthrobacter sp. 131MFCol6.1 (assembly GCF_000374925.1). Lineage (GTDB taxonomy): Bacteria > Actinomycetota > Actinomycetes > Actinomycetales > Micrococcaceae > Arthrobacter. The sequence continues at coordinate 201,365 of NZ_KB895544.1, read as the reverse complement.
AGTTCGCCGTCCTTATTGAACACGCCGCCGCCGTTGTTCACCATCATCATGATCATGGAGTGGTTGCCGTAGTTGTTGCCGGCACCGGAGCCGGTGGTGAAGCCGAAGGCGCCGATCTTCTTCAGTGCCTTGCCCGCCTCCAGCAGGGTCGGCCAGTCGGTGGGGAGGGCCACTCCGGCCTTCTCGAACAGCGACTTCCGGTACCAGAACACGCGCATGTCCAGCTGCCATGGGACTGCCACGTAGCCCTTGTCCGACTTGAAGGGATCCAGGACGCCCGGCAGGAAATCGTCGTACATGCCGTTCTTCTTCAGTTCCTCCACGACCTTGTCCGCGTAGGCGATCTGGCCCTGCTGCTCAAACTGGAAGGCCTGGAAGCCGCCGCCGGTGGATACCGCCGGTCCGGTCTTGGATGCGATGGCCGAGGAGAACGTCTGGTAAAAGTTGTTCCACTGGATGGTCTGGTAACTGGCCTTGAGGTTGCCCGACGCCGGTGCGTAGCCCTCTGCGATCTTCTTGGCGGCGTCGTTGTAGGCCGGCGTGGCCCACGGCATGTCCCAGAACTTGATGACGCCGCTGCCGCCCCCGGACTGGGATGCGGAGCCGCCGCCGCACGCTGCGAGGAGCGGGGCGCTGGCCGCGGCTGCGGCGAAGCCCAGGAATCCCCGGCGGGAGAATGCGGTGGAGGTAACAGAGGACTTGATCGTCACGATGATTTCCTTTCATGACCGGGCCGCGGCGTCGCGGACGGCCTTCTCGACAGTGAGTTGATGCGGAAGGACTTGCTGGCAGTGCAGGTGAGGCTGGCAGTGCAGATGGGGCAGTTAGTGCGGTTGGTGCGGTGAACGCGGTGAGTCGTGGAGCTGCCCGACGAGTTCCGTCAAGGCGGCAAACCGTTCCAGGTCGGCCTCCGGGGCGCCGGAGTCGACGGCGGCGCGGAGCCGCCTCCAGCTGTGCCGGTGGGCCGATTCGTAGGTGGTGGGGAACGTGGTGGCCCCGGCGGCGGTGACCGACCGGACCTCCGCCGGCCAGCCTGCGGAGGCGTCCGGGAGGGTGATGTCCGCCCGTCCGGTCGAGGTCAGGACCGAAACTGTGGCCGTCGCGGGGAGAGAGGACGTGGTGATGCCCTGCAGGGCCGCCGGCGCCCCGCCCGGGAGGCTGCCGATCACGGTGTAGCCGTTGGAGTTGCGCTGGATGACCCGAAGGTCTTTCAGCTCGACACCGACGGCCAGGACCGTGCCAAGATGCCGGGTGAGCAGCACCTCCGGGTCGGTTCCGGGGACGCCCCACGCCACGGAGTCCAGCAGCACGGCGTCGGCCAGGGCATCGGCGATGGCCGTCCGGACCGCGGCCTGGGACTCCGCGAGGATGGGGTTTGACGCCCATGTCTGGTCAAGGACCACCGCGGTGCCCGCCCCGGCGGCTGCCGCGGCCAGCGCCGCGGGATCTTCCGCCACAGGATCAACGACGACGACGCCGCGGACTCCGCTGCGGACCGCTTCGGTGGCGGCAGCGGCCCAGCCGGCGGTGCCGGCGAGGGCGACGACGTCCGGCCCGCCGTCGGCCGGGGCGAAGGAAACCGGCAGGGATGCGATGACGGCTCCGACGGTGCCGGCCCGTTCGGCGTCCGGGCCGGCCTGGACCAGGAGCGGGGTACTCATGCGCTGGCCTCCTCGTAGGCGGCGTTGCCGGCATCGACGCAAGCGGCGGCGGCGTCCGCGATCGCGAGGGCGAATTCCAGATCGTGGATCAGCGTCTCCGGGCGGGGGGCCGTTCCGGTGCCGTTGGCGATTTCGGCGAGTTTGCGCCATTCGCCCTCGTAACCGTTGTGGCCGAAGGGGCCAAGGACCGTGGTGCTGGCGGCGGTCCGGATCCGGGCGGTCGCCGAGCCGGCGTGAACGTAGGACGGAGTGAAGTCGATAGACAGGGAGGCGTCGTCACCGATGGCCTCGAACGTCCAGGACGGTTCCCAGATGCCGTTCATCGCGGCGCGGAGTTCGATGGTCACCGCGCCGGCCCGCAGTGAGATGACGTAGCCGAACGGCAGGACGGTCTGCGCGTACAGGACCTCGACATCCCGGAAATCCGGGGCGAACCGGCGGACCAGGGGCAGGTCGTGGATGGCCAGGCCCATGACGCCGCCGGTCAGCATGGCCTTCACGGCGGCCGAATCAGGGCCGGAAGCCTTGCCGGCGGCGGAGGGCGCCGCGGGGCCGCGGCCCACGATCTCGGTCGCAAAGTCCTCGAAGCGGGGGTTGGGCGGCAGGACGATCGAGGACCGGACGGTGTGGACCTGTTCCGGCAGGCTGCCCCACGCCGCTTCCGCCGCTAGCCAGCCCGGGTCAAAGGTGTGCATGGCGCCGACGACGATCGGCACCCCCGTTTCGGCGGACACGGCGGCGATGGCCGCGGCTTCCTCGCCGTTCATGGCGAAGGGCTTTTCGCACAGGACAGCCTTCTTGCCGGCGCGGCAGGCGGCGATCACCTGGACGGCGTGGAACTGGTGCGGGCTGCAGATCGCGACGATTTCGACCGCGGGATCCGCCAGAAGCTCCTCCGTGCTGGTACTGAAGCGGGCCCCGACCCGGGCGGCCACGGATTCGGCGACCGCCGGGTCGACGTCCATGATGTGACGGACTTCCAGGATGTCCCGCAGCCTGGCGAGGGACGGGAGGTGGATCGCCTGCGTGACGGGGCCGGCACCCAGGATCCCCACGCCCAGCGGCGCCGGCGACGCATGTTCTTGGCTCGACAAGTTCGTTCATACCCCTTCGTAGTCCCGGAACCGTCCACTGGCAGCCAGGCTGCCCAGGCCGGTGATCTGGCTCACAGCCAAAGCTAGAGACACTTTTGCCGGGCGTCAAGCAAAAGTTGGAAACTACGTGTCAAACTTTGTGAAGCGTGACATGCAGAAGGTCTTCGTGCTATCACTTACTCATGAGTACGCCCCCCGGCACCGAACCCCCAGCCCCCGAAGCCGGCGGCAGCCTGTCCCGCGCCGGCGACCTCTTCCAACTCCTGCGCGACGGCAAGGCCCGGACCCGCGCGGAACTGGCCCTGACCACCGGGCTGGCCCGGTCCACCGTTGCGTCCCGCATCGACGCGCTGATGGTCTCCGGACTCGTTGGCCCCGCTGGGGAGGCGAGCTCCAGCGGCGGCCGCCCGCCGTCGCGCTTTGCCTTCAACCCCGCCGCCCGCGTCGTCCTGGCGGTCGACGTCGGCGCCACCCATGTGATCATCGCCGTCACCGATCTCAACGGAAAAGTGCTCGCGGAACGCCGCCTGGCACAGGACGTCGCCGACGGCCCGGTGGTTGTCCTGGACCGAGTCATCGAGGAAGGGCTACAGCTGCTCGGCGGGGCCGGCCGCGGCACCGCGGACCTGGCCGGCGCCGGGATCGGGCTACCCGGACCCGTGGAACACGCCACCGGCATGCCGGTGAAGCCGCCGATCATGCCCGGCTGGGACGGGTTCGACGTCGTCCGCCATGTCCAGCGGTCCCTTCCGGTGCCGGTCCTGGTGGACAACGACGTGAACATTATGGCGTTGGGGGAGCGCGCGGCGCACTGGCCTGACGACGAAAACTTCCTGTTCATCAAGGTGGCCACCGGCATCGGGGCGGGCATCATCAGCAGCGGCCAGCTCCAGCGCGGAGCGAACGGGACGGCCGGCGACCTCGGACACGTCCGGGTTCCGCGCGGCGATGACGTGCTGTGCCGTTGCGGGAACTACGGGTGCCTCGAAGCCCTGGCGTCCGGACCCGCCGTCGCCAAGACGCTGACGCAGCAGGGCCTGCCGGCGCACGACGGCGGCGACGTGCTGCGCCTCGTCGCGGAGGGCAACCTGCAGGCCATCCAGGCGCTGCGGCAGGCCGGCCGGGACCTCGGCGACGTCCTCTCCACGGTAGTGAACCTCCTGAACCCCTCGGTGATTGTGATCGGCGGCAGCCTCGGCCAGGCCGGCGAGCATCTGATGGCCGGCGTCCGCGAAGTGGTATACCGGCGCTCGCTGCCGCTGGCCACGACGCATCTTCGGATCGGCGTGTCCCGGGCCGGCGACCAGGCCGCCATCCTCGGCGCCAGCCAGATGGTCACGCAGCACGTGCTCTCACCCGCCGTCATTGAGGCGACCCTGCAGGCCACGGGCTAGGGGTGTCGCGGGAAGCGGCGCGCCCGGCAGGGGTGTCCCGGGCAGCGTCACATTCCGCAGGCGCGGCAGGGGCCCGTGATAGCAATGGGACTGATGAAATCATATTTCAGCCCGCCCGCCGTGCACCGGCCCACCCCATGAGCAGTCTGGCCCGGGAACCGCGCGGCTGGCTCCTCATGCTCGCGATCGGACTCATCGCGCTGAACATGCGCGGCCCGTTGGTGGCCGTCGCCCCGGTGATCGCCCAACTGGAGGACGATCTCGGGTTCACCCCGGTGGAATTGGGATTCCTGACCGGCATCCCGGTGCTGTGCTTTGCCCTGGCCGCGCCGCTGGCCTCGCTGGCCGGGCGCAAGCTGGGGCCCGAGTTCGCCATCACCCTGACCCTGCTCGGCGTGCTCTTCGGCGTCCTGGTCCGCTCGGCCGGCGGGGGAGCCCTGGTCATGCTGGGCACGGTGATCCTCGGCGTCGCCATCACGATCGGCAACATCGTGGTCCCGCTGATCATCCGGCGTGACTTCACCCCCGCCCGGCAGGGCGCGGCAATGGGCACCTACACCGCTGCGCTGAATATCGGCTCGTTCCTGACCTCCATGGTGTCGGCGCCGCTGGCTGAACTCCTGGGCTGGCGGCCCGCGATTGCCGCGAGTGGCCTCTTCGCGGTCGCGGCCGCCGCCGTCTGGGCGATCGCGGTTGGCCGGCGGGCCTTCATTCCTGCCGCCGTCCCCGCGGCGGACCCGCGGCGGCCCGGCAAGCTCACCTCCCGGTGGATCACGGCGGCGCTGACCTTCGGGTTCGCGGGGCAGGCGTTCTCCTACTACGGAGTGACCGCCTGGCTGCCGAGCCTGCTCTCGGACGAACTCGGCATGGCGCCCGCGGCCGCCGGGGCAGGGTCGTCGCTCTTCCAGATCCTGGCCATTGTGGGCGGACTGGGCGTGCCGCTGGCGGCCCGGTTCGCCAGTACGACGGCGGTAGGCCTCGCCCTGGGGCTGCTGTGGCTCACCGTACCCGTGGGCCTGCTGCTCGCGCCGGAGCTGTGGTGGCTGTGGTGCTCCTTCGGAGGTGTGGCCCAGGGCGGTGGCATCACCCTGATCTTCCTGGCCATTATCCGGCTGGCGCGGGACCAGGCCTCGGCTGCCCGGATGTCCGCCGTCGTCCAGGGCACGGGATACTCCTTCGGGGCAGTGGCGCCGACCCTGCTGGGCTACGTCCACGGGACCACCGGCGCCTGGACCGGACCGCTGCTGATGATCCTGTGCTCCGTGGCCGCGTTCATCCTGGGCACCGCGCTGTCCCTGCGCCGGGTGCCGAAGCCACACTGATTCGCTGTCGCGCGCCGGGGTGATTTCAATCGAGACGACAGATGAGGCCCATGTTCGCGAGGAACATGGGCCTTACCTGTCGTCTCGACGCCGTTGTCGAGTACGCGGGGATATTCCGTAGCCGGACTGCCACCCGGATTTCGGGGTGCCTGTTGCGAAGGGCCTGGCAGCCCAGCCAACGGAAATCTGTGCGGACCCGGTTGCCCGGGACGCGGAGTCCTACGCCGGAACCAGCGCGGTGTCCCCGGCGGCGACGTCGGCGCCGTCGCGCCCCTCATGCAGGAAGCGGTCGTAGGCCGGCAGCGTCAGGAAGGCCGGGAACGACGGCGTAAGCGTGACTTCCTCGAAGATGTCCCTCGCGTCGGCGAAACGGTCCCCCTCGAAGCGCTCCAGCCTGGCGAATTCCTCGTCCAGCATGTCCTCCACCCACTCCCGGGTGACCACATCGCCGTGGTCCGTGATGGCCCGGGCGAAGATCCACTGCCACAGCTGCGAGCGGGAGATCTCCGCGGTGGCGGCGTCCTCCATCAGATTGTGGATGGCCACCGCGCCGTTGCCGCGCAGCCACGACTCGATGTAGCGGATCCCCACTTCGATGTTGTTCCGGATGCCCTGTTCGGTGATGGTTCCGGTGGTCGCGGCGATGTCCAGGAGCGCGCGGTCGTCCGGCGTGACGTCCTCGCGGAGGCGCTCCAGCTGGTTCGGGCGGTCCCCGAGGACGGCGTCGAACACCTCGCGGCAGACCGGCACCAGGTCCGGGTGCGCCACCCAGGAGCCGTCGAAGCCGTCGCCGGCCTCGCGGGTCTTGTCCGCGCGGACCTTCTCGAAGGCGATCGCGTTGGCAGCCTGGTCTTTGCGGTTGGGGACAGCCGCGGCCATGCCGCCGATCGCCATGGCGCCGCGCTTGTGGCAGGCCCGGACGAGCTGTTCGGTGTAGGCGCGCATGAACGGCTGGGTCATGGTCACCTGGCTGCGGTCCGGGAGCACGAAGCGCGGTCCCCGGGTGCGGAAGTTCTTGATCAGGGAGAAGATGTAGTCCCAGCGGCCGGCGTTCAGGCCCGCGGCATGGTCCCGGAGCTCGTAGAGGATCTCCTCCATTTCGAACGCCGCGGTGATGGTCTCGATCAGCACCGTGGCGCGGATGGTGCCCTGCGGGATGCCCAGCAGGTCCTGCGCCAGGACGAAGATGTCGTTCCACAGCCGCGCCTCGAGGTGGCTCTCGATCTTCGGCAGGTAGAAGTACGGGCCCTTGCCCTGGGCGATCAGGCGGCGGGCGTTGTGGAAGAAGTACAGGCCGAAGTCCACGAGCCCGCCGGCAACTGGCGTGCCGTCGATGAGCATGTGCTTTTCCGGCAGGTGCCAGCCGCGGGGACGGACCACGATCGTGGGCAATTCCCCGGCCGGGCGGAGCTTGTACTCCTTGCTGTTATGGCCGTCGGTTGACGTGAAGTCGATCCTGCGCTCCAGCGCATCGGTGAGGTTCAGCTGGCCCTGGATGACGTTGCGCCAGGAGGGGGTGGAGGAGTCCTCCATGTCCGCGAGCCACACCTTGGCGCCGGAGTTCAGCGCGTTGATGGTCATCTTCTTGTCCACCGGCCCGGTAATCTCGACGCGGCGGTCCTCCAGGCCCGGGGCCGGGGGAGCGACGCGCCAGTTCGGGTCGTTCCGCACGGACTCGGTCTCGCGGAGGAACCGCGGGTCCTGGCCCTTGGAGATCTGCTGGCGCCGGTCCCGGCGTGCCAGCAGCAGCTCCCGACGGCGCCCTGCCGTGGCCTTGTGCAGCTTGGCAACAAACGCCAGCGCGTCCGGCGTCAGGACTTCGCCCTGCCGGCAAATCGGCTGCGCGGTCAACGTGATCCCGTTGATAGTGAAGTTGTCAGTGAAGCTGTTCATTTCAATCTCTCCTCGGAGAAGCAAATGTTCGACGGCGGGTGGTGACGTGCGCGCTAGGCCGAAGGTGCCGGTATTGCGGCAGCCTGCGTAAAGGGGCCCTGTGCCCGCCCCCGACCGAGTTCTACGAGGTCATGGGGCGGGCGTGGGGATAGCAGGCAGAGCAATGCCGGACCGAAGGCCGGAGGCAAGCGCCGCCGTCGGGAGTTCTAGTGGAACTGGCCTTCTTCGGTGGATCCCACCAGGGCCAGGGTGGATGCGTTCGGGTTGAGCGCGGTGGCGATGTCGTCGAAGTAGCCGGTGCCGACTTCGCGCTGGTGCTTGGTTGCGGTGTAGCCGCGGGACTCGGAGGCGAATTCCTTCTCCTGCAGCTCGACGTACGCGCTCATGCCTTCCCGGGCGTAGCCGTGGGCGAGGTCGAACATCGAGTAGTTCAGGGCGTGGAAGCCGGCCAGGGTGATGAACTGGAACGTGAAGCCCATGGCGCCGAGTTCGCGCTGGAACTTCGCGATCGTGGCGTCGTCCAGGTGCTTGCGCCAGTTGAACGACGGCGAGCAGTTGTAGGAGAGCATCTGGTCCGGGAACTCGGCCTTGACGGATTCGGCGAACTTGCGGGCCAGCTCCAGGTCCGGCGTGCCCGTCTCCATCCAGATGAGGTCGGAGTACGGGGCGTAGGCCTTGGCGCGGGCGATGCAGGGTTCGATCCCGTTGCGGACCTTGTAGAAGCCTTCCGGAGTGCGGACCGGCTGGCCGCCTTCGCGGAGGATGAATTCCTGGTCGCGCTCATCGACGTCGGAGGTGATCAGGGTGGCGGCCTCGGCGTCGGTGCGGGCGATGATGACCGACGGGGTGCCTGCGACGTCGGCGGCGAGCCGGGCGGCGTTCAGCGTCCGGACGTGCTGCTGGGTGGGGATCAGGACCTTGCCGCCGAGGTGGCCGCACTTCTTTTCCGAAGCGAGCTGGTCCTCCCAGTGCACGCCCGCGGCGCCGGCCTGGATCATGGACTTCATCAGCTCGTAGGCGTTCAGCGGGCCGCCGAAGCCAGCCTCGGCGTCGGCCACGATCGGAACCATCCAGTCCTCGACGGTCTGGATGCCCTCGGAGAACTCGATCTGGTCGGCGCGAAGCAGGGCGTTGTTGATGCGGCGGACCACGGTGGGGACCGAGTTGGCGGGGTAGAGCGACTGGTCCGGGTAGGTGTGGCCGGAGTTGTTGGCATCCGCGGCGACCTGCCAGCCGGAGAGGTAGATGGCGCGGAGGCCGGCCTTGACCTGCTGCACGGCCTGGTTGCCGGTCAGGGCGCCCAGGGCGTTGGTGTAGCCGCCGGTCTTGTGCTCTTCGGTGAGCTGCTTCCACAGCTTTTCGGAGCCTCGGCGGGCGAGGGTGTGTTCTTCGGAGACGCGGCCGCGGAGGCGGATGACATCCGTTGCCTTGTAGTCCCGGGTCACACCTTCCCAGCGCGGGTTGGCGGCCCACTCGAGCTCCAGTGCGGCGGCCTGCTGCTCGGGCGTCTGCTGGGTGGGCTCAAATGCTGCAGTCATCTTTGTCTCCTTGGTGGGGGCCGGGCCCGGCCAGTCTGCGTCTCTGCAGAGCCTGGCCGGTTGTTCCCGGCTGGTGAATCTTTCCGTGAGATCTACTTTTCTTCACTTTCCAAGGGGTTACTAGACCAAAGCTATGGAAAGAAACGCACTTCTTCGCGTATTCTCAAGAAATGCACTCAACCAGCTGGAACCGCCAAGCTCTCTCGCCGTCCGCGCCCGCAGCGCCGGAGGTGGATGTCATTAGCATGGGCCGCCGGGTCCGCCACCTGCGCAAGGCGGCAGGACTTACGCTCGATGACCTGAGCGCCGCCGTCGGGACCGCCCCGAGCCAGCTGAGCCTGATCGAAAACGGCAAGCGCGAGCCCAAGCTCGGTCTGCTCCAGCAGCTCGCCGCGGCCCTTGGGGTCAGCATCGACGAGCTCCTCGGCGCCGAGCCGCCCAACCGCCGCGCGGCACTGGAAATCGAGCTGGAACGGTACCAGCGCAGCCCCATCTACGAGTCCCTGAACCTGCCGAAAATCCGCATCAGCTCGCGGCTCCCGATGGATGTGCTGGAGTCGATGGTGGGGCTGCAGCATGAGCTCGAACGCCGGCTCAACGAGCAGGTGGCGACGCCGGAGGAGGCCCGCCGCGCGAACGGTGAACTGCGGGCGATGATGCGTGAGCGGAACAACTATTTCCCTGAGTACGAGGCTGAAGCGCAGAAGGTCCTGGCCTCGGTGGGCCACACGAGCGGTCCGCTGTCGCATCATGTCATCTCGGACATTGCCGGGCACCTCGGATTCAGCCTCCACCATGTGGGGGACCTCCCCCATTCCACGCGTTCGGTGACGGATCTTAAGAACCGCCGAATTTATCTCACGCAGAACGCACGCAGCGACCACGACCCCCGTTCGGTGCTGCTGCAGGCGCTGGGCCACTACGTCCTGGGCCACCAGACCCCCAACAACTACGGGGACTTCCTGATGCAGCGGGTGGCCACAAACTACTTCGCCGCGGCACTGATGCTGCCCGAGCAGGCCACCGTGGCATTCCTGCAGGAGGCCAAGCAGGCCAAGGAAATCGCGGTCGAGGACATCCGGGACGCCTTTGCCGTGTCCTACGAGACCGCCGCCCACCGGTTCACCAACCTCGCCACGCAGCATCTGGGCATCCGCACCCACTTCCAGAAGACGCACAAGAGCGGCATCATCTACAAGGCCTACGAGAACGACGGCGTGACGTTCCCGCAGGACCACACCGGCGCGATCGAGGGCCAGTTCTCGTGCCGGAACTGGACGTCCCGGGTCGTATTCGACGTCGCGGACAAATTCAGCGCCTACAACCAGTACACCGACACCCCGGCCGGGACCTACTGGTGCACGGCCCGGACGGAACGCTCCGCGAACGGGGAGTTCTCGCTCTCCGTGGGTGTCCCGTATGCGCATGTGAAGTGGTTCCGCGGCCGGGACACGACGGAGCGGTCCAAGTCCACCTGCCCGGACGAAAGCTGCTGCCGCCGCCCGCCGGCGTCGCTGACCGCCGAATGGGCCGGGAACGCCTGGCCCTCCGCCCGGGCACACTCCCACCTGCTGGCCGCCATGCCGCCGGGCGCTTTCCCGGGCGTGGACGAGACCGAGGTCTACTCCTTCCTGCAGGCGCACTCGGGGAACTGACCTCCCTTGGGTCCCGCGCGGGATCCGTAGCCGGAGTTGAGGCGGCGTTCCCTGGGCGTTCCATGGGCGTGGCTGAGCGCAGGGCGGACTATATTGGCCAGTGTCAGCTCATCGATCCATCTCGCGGGAGCGTGCGCCCATGGCCAAGGAACTTGCCACCCAGCTCATCGAACAACTCCAGGCTGCCGGCGTGCAGCGGATCTACGGGATTGTGGGGGACAGCCTCAACCCGATCGTCGACGCCGTCCGCAAGACCGGCGGCTCGCAACAGGGCGGCATTGACTGGATCCATGTCCGGCATGAGGAGGCGGCCGCGTTCGCCGCGGCGGCGGAAGCCCAGCTGACCGGCCGGCTCGCGGTGTGCGCCGGCTCCTGCGGGCCCGGCAACCTGCACCTGATCAACGGCCTGTACGACGCCAACCGCTCCGGGGCGCCGGTGCTGGCCATCGCCTCGCACATCCCCAGCAAGCAGATCGGCAGCAGCTTCTTCCAGGAAACCCACCCGGACCGGCTCTTCAACGAGTGCTCGGTCTACTCCGAGCTGATCAGCACCGCGGAGCAGGCGCCCCGGGTCATGCACAGTGCCATCCAGCACGCCGTCGGCCTCAGGGGCGTCGCCGTCGTGACCCTTCCGGGCGACATCGCCGGCCTGGAGGCGACGGCCGAGACGCCGGCGCCGGCGACCTTCCGGCCGGCGACGCTGATGCCGGACCCCGCGAGTGTGCAGGAACTGGCCGACGCCATCAACGCCGCCGGCAAGGTGGCCATCTTTGCCGGTGCCGGCGTCGAGGGCGCGCACGACGAGGTGATTGCGCTCGCCGGGCTGATCGCGGCGCCGATCGGCCACAGTCTCCGCGGCAAAGACTTCATGCAGTACGACAACGCCTACGACATCGGCATGACCGGGCTGCTGGGCTACGGCGCTGCGGCCGAGGGCATCGAGGACGCGGACCTGCTGATCCTGCTGGGCACCGACTTCCCGTACGACCAGTTCCTCCCCGGAACCCGGACGGCGCAGGTGGACCGGGCCGCGCACAAACTCGGGCGGCGGACCGACGTCGACGTTGCCGTGCACGGCGACGTCCTCCCCACCCTTGCCGCCCTCATGCCGTTGGTCAAAGCCAAGAAGAGCCGCCGTTTCCTGGATGCGATGCTGAAGAAGCACGACCGGCTCATGAACAAGGCCGTGGGAGCGTACACCCGGAACGTGGGGACCAAACAGCCGATCCACCCGGAATACGCGGCCTCGCTGCTGGACCAGGTGGCGGCGAGGGACGCGATCTTCACGGCAGACACCGGCATGTGCAATGTCTGGACAGCCCGGTACATCAACCCACTGGGCACCCGCCGGCTGATCGGCTCGTACCTGCACGGGTCCATGGCCAATGCGCTGCCGCACGCGATCGGCGCCCAACTGGCCTACCCCGGCCGGCAGGTGGTCTCGGTCTCCGGCGACGGCGGCCTGTCCATGCTGCTGGGTGAACTCATCACGGTCGCCGCGCACCGGCTGCCCGTGAACGTGGTGGTCTTCAACAACTCCACCCTGGGCATGGTGAAACTCGAAATGCTGGTGGACGGGCTCCCCGACTTCGGCGTCGACGTCCCGGACGCCAACTACGCGGACGTTGCCCGGGCCCTGGGCTTCCACGCCGAGCGCGTCACGGATCCGTCCCGCATCGAGGCCGCGTACCGGGAAGCCTTCGCCCACCCGGGCCCGTCGCTCGTGGAACTCATCACGGACCCTAAAGCGCTTTCCCTCCCGCCGAAGATCAAGGGCGCGCAGGTCCTGGGCTTCGCCACGGCCATGTCCAAGGTGGTTCTGAACCGGGGCGCCGGCGAGGCCGTCAGCATGGCACGGAGCAACCTGCGGAACGTCCCCCGGCGCTAGGGGCTGGCGCTGAAACCCGGCGAAGTCGCCGGAAGCTCTCCAGCTCGCCGGACATTTCCGGCGAACTGGAGGCATTCCGGCGAACTGCGCACCAAATGAGGCGAAGGGAGTGGCCATGAAAAATCACCGCATGGCGAAAATCGTGGCGGCGGGGACCATCGTGGCGCTCACGGCCTGTTCGCCCCCGGTTCCAGGGCTCTTGAAGGCCGACGGCGTCGAGCGGGTTTCGGTGGACCGCGCCGCTTACGCTGCCGAACTAAGGGCATTCCGGGCATCCGCCCTGACGCTGGGCGCCGCCCTCCTGGCCGACGGCGGCGAAGGGTCCGAAGGGAACGTGGTGTCATCCCCCGGCAGCCTGCTGATCGCGCTCGCCATGCTGCGGGCGGGGGCCTCCGGGGAGACCGCCGTCGAAATGGACCAGGCGCTGGGGCTCCCGGACCGCAACAGAGACGCGGCCATGAACGCCCTGCTCGAGTCCCTGGCGGCGTACGACGGCGATCCCGGCTCGGTCGACGAAAGCAATCCGCCCCGGAAGCCGGTCATGCATGCGGCCAACGGCTTGTTTGTGGACAAGGACGTAACGACGGGGAAGGGCTACCTGGAAACCCTGGCCAGGCACTATGGCACCGGCGTGTACCCCGTGGCCTTCCGGGATGAGGACGCCACGCGGCCTGCCCTGGATGCCTGGGTGGACAGGAACACGGGCGGCCGGATCAAGAAGGCGCCCGCGAAGTACGATCGCGACAACACGTTCAGCCTGCTCAACGCCCTGTACTTCGCCGCGGCGTGGCAGTCGCCCTTCGATCCGAACAACACCTCGGACGGACCCTTCTCCACGCCAGATGGCGAGGAAATCAGCGTGCCAACGATGCACCAGATGCTGGAGCTGGCCTATGCGGAGGGTGCCGGCTGGCGGGCGGTGGAGCTGCCGTATGCCGAAGGTTTTGCCATGCGGCTGGTGCTGCCCGCGCCCGGCGAAGGGCCGGAGACCCTGACAGCCGCAGAACTGGCGGAGATTGCGGCGGCCCTGGACACCGCCCCGGAGGTCTCCGCATCGATCTCCTTGCCCAGATGGGACCACGCGAGCAGCTTCGAGCTTCGGAAGGTATTCGAATCGCTGGGGCTGGCCAAGACCCTGGCCACCACCCAAGACTTCGACGCCATCCAGAGCAGGCTCAGAATCACCCAGGCCGCGCAGGCTGCCAACATCACCGTTGCGGAGAAGGGCACTGTGGCCGCGGCCGTGACGCAGATTAACGGTGCCGTGACCGGCGCACCGCCGCTCCCGGAACAGACCATCGACTTCGACCGGCCGTTCCACTACCAGATCGTGCACCTCGAGACCGGGCTCCCGCTCTTCATGGGGAAGGTCTCGGACCCGCGCTGACGGGTGGCCCACGGGGGCCCAGATCGCCGGAAGCCCTCCAATTCGCCGCAATATTCCGGCGAATTGGAGGGACTCCGGCGAACTCGGCGGCCTAGGGCGTCCCGCTCCGGCGCTCTTGTGCCAGGGCCGCCGCCACTTTTCCAATCAGCTCGTACGGGACAGGCTTCCGCAACGGGAACTTCAGGGTGCCCTTCGCTGCACGGTAGGGGGCGAGTTCCGTGCTCAGCGATTCGTCGCCGTCGGGCACGGGGTAGACGGAGATGTGGTGCGCCCAGCCGGCGAAATACACGACGTATTTGCCCCCGAGCGTGATCGTCGGGATGCCGTAACTGATCATCTCCCCTGATCCGGGTACCGCGGCATGGCAATGCCGCCGGATCTCCTGCAGCGCCTCCTGCACGTCAGCAGGAAACGAGGCGATGTATTCCTCCACGGACTCAAAGTGCGGTGCCATTGCCTTTCCCTCCAACGATCCCAGCAACGAGTTAGCGCGGGCCGCCCTGCCACAAGGCATCGAACGGGGCGCCCGAGGCCACCCGGTTGCGGATGCCGGCGGTCACAAACGCCTTCGCCGTCCGGGCGGCGGCCAGCGGCGTCGCACCCTTGGCGAGCTCGGCCGTCACCGCCGCGGCCAGCGAGCACCCGGCGCCCGAGACGGCCACCTCGCCCACCTTCGGGGCTGAGAGGACTTCCAGGGTTTCGCCGTCGTAGTAGACGTCGACGGCGTCGGGGCCAACCAGGCGTACGCCGCCCTTGGCGAGCACCGCGGCGCCGCTGATCTCGTGGATGCGGACCGCGGCCGCCTTGAGGGACTCGACGTCGGTGATCTCCAGCCCGGAGAGCGACTCGGCCTCGAAGTGGTTCGGCGTGACGAAGGTGGCCAGCGGCAGGATGTGGGCCTTCAGCGCCTGGTCGGTGTCCAGGGCGTGGCCCGGCTCCTGGCCCTTGCAGATCAGCACCGGATCCAGCACCACGTTGGCGAACTGCCCGTCCGCCAGCGCCGCGGCCACGGTCGAAATCGTCGCGGGGCTGCCCAGCATGCCGATCTTGACGGTGTCCAGCACAGCGGCCGCGCCGGACGCGGCACCGTAAGCCGCCGTCGTTGCTTCCAGCTGGTCCGCGATGACCTGCTGGTCCACCGGGACGAAACGGTGGTTCCAGTTGTCCTTGGGGTCGAAGGACACGATGCAGGTCAGGTTCGCGATCCCGAACACGCCGAGTTCCTGGAACGTCTTCAGGTCAGCCTGCGCGCCGGCGCCGCCGGTCGCTTCGGAGCCTGCGATGGTCAGCGCGACGGCGGGGGAGGAGACGGCGTCGGAGGCGGGGTCGGCAACTGCCAGGGCGGCGGAATCGAATGCGGTAGAAGTCATGGTCCCATCCTGCCATTCCGTCGAAACCGCCCGCATTGTGCTCATGAACAAGCATTCCATGAACAGTATGAACAAAATCTGAGTGTTCCGGATCACGCGGACTAGGGTGGCGGACGGTGTTGCTTACAGGCGGCGCCGGATCCAGGAAGGTTCATTGATGAGCACCCAACTGACCGAAGCGGCCCAGACCCGGAAAGCCGTCGGCAACATCCTCAAAGGCTCGGCCGGCAACCTTGTCGAGTGGTACGACCTCTACGTCTACACCGTCTTCGCGGCCTACTTCCAGGCGCACTTCTTCAACTCCAAGGACGAACTCCAGGCCGGCCTCGAGGCGATGGCCGTGTTCTCGACGTCGTTCCTGATGCGCCCGATCGGTGCCTGGTTCTTCGGCCGGTACGCCGACCGCAAGGGCCGCAAGGCCGCGCTGACGCTGAGCGTGACCATGATGTCCGCGGGCTCCTTCGCGATCGCCGTGCTGCCCACCCAGGACGTGATCGGCCTGTGGGCCATGATCCTGCTGGTCCTCATCCGCGTGATCCAGGGCTTCTCCGTGGGCGGCGAGTACGGCACCAGCGCCACCTACATGTCCGAGGCTGCCACCACCAAGCGCCGCGGCTTCTTCTCCAGCTTCCAGTACGTCACGCTGATCGGCGGCCAGATGCTGGCCCTGCTGGTCCTGGTCATCCTGCAGAACGTCATGCCCAAGGCAGACCTGGGCGAATGGGGCTGGCGGATCCCGTTCGCGATCGGCGGCGTCGCGGCCCTTGTGGTCCTGTGGCTGCGTCGCTCCATGGAAGAAACGGTCTCGGCCGAACAGATCGAGGCCGCCAAGGCCCCCGCGGTTCCCGGCCAGGCCCAGCCCGGAACCATGAAGCTGCTGTTCACCAGCTACTGGAAGCCGCTGATGATCTGCATCGGGATCACGTTGGGCGGCACCGTGGCGTTCTACACGTACACCAACTTCATCCTGAAGTTCATGAATGACACCTCGGGCATCGCCAAGACCGACACGTCGGTGATCAACTTCTGGGCGCTGTTCATCTTCATGCTGCTCCAGCCGGTCTACGGCATCATCTCGGACAAGGTGGGCCGCAAACCATTGCTGCTGTGGTTCGGCATCACCGGCGTCCTGTTCACCTGGCCGCTCCTTTCCGCCCTTGCCGGGACCAAGGATCCGATGACCGCGTTCCTGCTCATGATGGGCGGTCTGCTGATCGTGGGCGGCTACACCTCCATCAACGCCCTGGTAAAGGCCGAGCTCTTCCCCGCGTCCATCCGCGCCCTTGGTGTGGGCCTGGGCTACGCGATCGCCAACTCGCTCTTCGGCGGCACCGTCCCGCTCATCGGTGCGGCCCTGCAGAAGGCCGGGCAGGAAGAGCTGTTCTTCACCTACGTTACCGTGGCCATCGGCATCTCCCTGCTGGTCTACATCTTCGCGCTGAAGAACAAGAAGTCCACGCACCTGGACCACGAGCAGGGCCACGCCTGGGCACCGGGTGCGGCTGCGGCTGCTCGTCCGGGCGACGGCGGCAGGGACGAGGACAAGGACCTCATCGACGCCTCTCGCCGGTAGGGCCTCGGCCGCGGCGCTGTCAGGGCCTCGTCCTCGAATTCGCCGGAAGCGCGCCGGGTCGCCGTATATTTACGGCGACTTGGCGCGTTTCCGGCGAACCCGCGGCCTACACTGCCCCCAGACCAGCGCGCCCGCACCGTCGGGTGCGAGAATGGAGGCGGCTCCGGCGGTTTGTGTCACCGGGGCCGTCCAGTGCTAATACAGCCGGCCGCCCAGCGTGTTCCCCTTGCGGGTGCGGGCCGCCGAGCGAACCACTATGAATGGAATGCCCATGACTTCCGCCAAGACCTTCCCGGCGTCAGCCGCGCCGAGGTTCGCCTCGATCGGCTCCCCATATTTCGGCATCATGCTCGCCGTCATGGCCGTGGTGCTGATCCTGTCCAACATCGGTGCGTCCAAGGGCGTGGCGATCGGCCCCGTCATCACCGACGGCGGCTTCTTCCTCTTCCCGCTGGCCTACATCCTGGGCGATGTCATCAGCGAGGTCTACGGCTTCAAGGTGGCCCGCAAGGCCATCATCACCAGCTTTGCACTGTCCGTCTTCGCATCGCTCTGCTACTGGGTCATCATCGCCCTGCCGGGGTTCGACGACGAATACGGTTCCTCCAAGCAGGCAGCCCTGGAAGGCGCACTGGGACCGGTCCCGCAGATTGTGCTGGCATCGCTGCTGGCCTTCCTCGCCGGCCAGACCATCAACTCGTGGATCCTCGTGAAGATGAAGGCGCGGACCGGGGAAAGGTCTCTGTGGGCGCGCATCATGGGCTCCTCCGTGGCGGGTGAGTTCGTGGACACCCTGATTTTCTGCAGCATCGCCGCATCCGTGATCGGAATTACCGACGCCGCGATGTTCGTCAACTACGTCCTCGTGGGCTTCCTCTACAAGACCCTCGTGGAGTTCGCCTTCGTGCCGCTTACCACGCTCGCCATCGGCTGGGTCAAGAAGCGCGAACCGAGCTACGGCGCCTAGGACTCATCCGCCGCCGTCGCCGGCCGCCGTCGGTATCCAAGCAGCAGCCCGCCCAATTCGCCGGAAACTTGCGGGGTCGCCGTAAGTTTCAGACGACGTGGCAGCTTACCGGCGAATTCGACGCGGGGGTCGGGAGTCCGGGGTGCGGGGTGCGGGGTGTGGGGTCGGGGGTGCCGGCCGCCGCAGCGCATTCGACGCTCAGGCGTGCCGGCGGCCGGCCAGCGCACGAAGCAGGCGGCTCTTGAATTCCTGCTCGCGGAAGAGGTCCTTCCACTCCACGCGGACGAACCGCCAGCCCTCTTCAACCAAGGCCTTCTCCCGGCGCCGTTCCTCGAAGAGCACCTCGGCCGTGGGACTGTAGTCGAAGTACTTGATTTTGCCGTCGAACTCGAGGGCGACTTTCTCCTCCTTCCATGCAAAGTCCAGGCGGTGGCGCCCGGCGCGGCTCGACACCTCCACCTGCGGCTCAGGGGGTCGGATCCGCAGCCGCAGGATCAGGTCGCGGGCCAAGGTCTCGCCGGGAGATTCGGAGCGTGGATCGGCCGCGGCAAGGACGCGGCGGAAAGTCCGAATGCCCCGGCGGCCGTCCAGACCATCTGCCAGTGCCTGCAGGGCGACCGGGTCCGCGCCGAGCCGAAGCGCGTGGTCGGTGAGGATCAATGCCTGCCTGTAGGGCAGCAGCATGGCGCAGTCGGCCGTCGTGCGCTCCAGGGAAGTGGTCCGGAGACCGTTCACCACGGCGACGTCGTGGTCGGCGAAGGGACGCGTGTGGCAGCGGACGTCCCTGCCGTGACGCTCGTTCGAGGGGCGCACCTTCTGGAGGACATGGATCGTGTCATCCACATCCCACAGGTAGAGGAGGCGGAGGCGCGCTGCGGAGGTGTGGCTGTAGTGGAAGGCGCCTGTCGACGTCGTAAGTGTTCCGTGGGCATGCGCGTAGATGAGCTGCCTGCTCCGGACGGTGGCGGATTGGGCGTTCCAGAGGCTGGCGCGGATGTAGCAGCCATGGCGGAGCCGGACGAGGGTGCCTGAATCGAGGAGCGAGCGGATGGCGCGCGAGCCGAAGCCGAGATCCAGGAGCTGCTCGGTGCGCCAGAGGTTACCGGTCGGCGGCAGCTCCAGCAGGGGGGTATGCGTCATGCCACCAGCTTCGGCCCCCGTAGGAGCGGGCGGGAGGCCCCGCCGTCGCCATGTGGAAAACACGAGGGCGTTGCACCTAAGCTTTTTTCGGGGACGGCTGCCTTGGACAGCGCCCACTTCGCCGGACAGCGGCGGAATCGCCGCAAACTTACGGCGAACTCGGTGGTTTCCCGCGATTTCGACGACAGGACGGGGACCCGCCGGCCGCGTCAGCCGGAAACGCGGGCCGTGGTGCCGCGGACGATGAGGTCAGGCTCGATCAGCTTGCGCTCAGGTTCGAGGGTGGGGTCCTGGATCCGTGCCAGCAGGGCGCTTGCGACGCCGGAGCCGACAATGTCGCTCCGGTTGTCCACGGAGGTCATGTCCAGGTACCGCGACTTGGCCAGCGGGGAGTTGTCGTAGCCGATCACGGACAACTCCGCGGGGACGGACAGGCCCCGGGCCTTGGCCGCGGCTAGAGCACCCAGGGCCATGGTGTCGTTGGCGGCGAACAGGGCGGTCGTGTCGGGGTGGTGGTCAAGGACCCAGCAGGCTGCCGCGTAGCCGTCCTCCTCGGAGGTCCCGTGGGACTCGCCGGCGATCCGGACCTCGACGCCGGCCTCCAGGATGCGGCCGCGGAAGCCCTCCCGCCGGTGGGCTGCGGCGCCTCCGAAGCCCGAGAGGTGTCCGATGCGCGTGTGGCCGAGCCCGATCAGGTGCTCCGCCGCCATGCGGCCGCCGCCGTCGTCGTCGTTCGTGATAAGCCCGGCGCCGGCGGGAACCCCGTTCCGCCAGCCAGCAACGACGGCGGGAACCCAGGCCCCGGCCATCATCGACTCGCTCGGCTCGGCGGCGATGACCAGGCCCTCCACGTGCATGGACAGCAGGCCGTCCACGGCCTCAGTGATGCGGTTCTCGCCCGGGCGGGAATCGGCCAGGGTGACCTGGTAGCCGTGGGGTGAGAGCACGGATTCGATGCCGCGCAGGAGGTCCACAAACCAGGGGTTCCGGAAGTCGTCAATGACCAGCCCGATGCTTTTCGTCTGGCTGCTGGCCAGCGTGGTCGCCGCCCGGCTGGGGCGGTAACCGAGCTCCGACATGGCCGCCCGGACGGCTTCCCGGCGCTTCTCGCTGACCTTGGACGGGTTTTGGAGCACGAGCGAGACCAGCGACGGGGAGACGCCGGCGCTCCTGGCGACGTCGTAGATCGTCGGGCGGCGGGTTCGAGGGGTATTCAACGACATCTGCAGAGCCTTTCACGTCTCATCCGAGGATATCCGGTCAACCATTGACAGGACATATGCACATAGCTACGCTTTTGTTCAGCGCCAGTTTTTGTAGCGCTCCAATTTTCTAGCGTCGGGCCGTCGGCCTGGCCGAATTTCAAAGGAGAAATCGATGGCTGACAGTTTGGGAGTTGCCGTAATCGGCGCCGGAATGGCAGGAAAAGCGCATGCGGCCGCCTACCGTACGGCGTCCGCGCTCTACAGTCCGGTTCTTCCTCCTATCCGGCTGGTCTCCATCGGCGACGTCAATGCCGAGTTCGGTTCCCTGGCCGCGAAGCGTTTTGGCTACGAACGCAATGACACCTCGTGGCAGGCGATCGCCGAGGCCGATGACATCGACGTCGTGAGCGTCGTGATCGCGAACTCCCTCCACCGCGAAGTCGTGGAAGGCCTGCTGGCCGCCGGCAAGCATGTGCTGTGTGAGAAGCCGCTGAGTGACTCGATCGAGGACGCCCGCGCCATGGCCGAAGCGGCCCGCAACGCCAGCTCGATTGCCCGCATCGGGTTCACCTTCCGCCGCACGCCGGGCATCGCCTACATCCGCGACCTCATCCGCACCGGGGTCCTGGGCAACGTCCTGCACTTCAGCGGCCGTTACTGGACCGACTACGGATTCAGCCCCTCGGCGCCCATGAGCTGGCGCTACAAGGGCGGCCCCGGTTCCGGTGCGCTGGCCGACGTCGGCAGCCACCTGACGTACGTCGCCGAGTTCCTCTGCGGCGACATCAAGTCCATCAGCGGCGGACGGCTCAGCACCGTGATCGGCAAGCGCCCGCTGCCGCTGGGCGCCGTCATGGGCCACGACCATGCCGCGGTCAGCGACACGTTCGAGCCGGTCGAAAACGACGACTACGCGGTGTTCTCCGCCGAATTCGAGAACGGCGCCGGCGGCTTCGAGGTCTCGCGTGTCGCGGCAGGGCACGCCAACAGCCTCATCTTCGAGGTCTTCTGCGAGAACGGCGCCGCCCGGTTCGACCAGCGCCGCCCCGCGGAGATCGAGCTGTTCCTCAATGACGGCCCGGCCAACGAAAACGGCTACCGCCAGGTCATCCTCGGCCCCGGACACCCCTACATCGCGGGCGGGCTGGCCATGGACGCGCCCAGCGTCGGCTTCGGCCAGAACGACGCTTTCGGCTACCAGGCCCGGGCCTTCCTCGAGGAAATTGCCGGCCTCAGTGAGGCGGACTCCCTGCCCCGCTGCGCCACGTTCGAGGAGGGCGTGCGCAACATGGAGCTGCTCGGCGCAGTCACCGAATCCGCCCTCAACAACGGAAAGAAAATCACGCTATGAAACTCGGCGTCTACAACGCAATCCTGCACGACCGGCCCCTTCCCGAGGCCCTCAAGGTCATCGCCAACCTGGGACTGACGGGCATCGAAATCAACACGGGCGGGTTCTTGCCGGCCGTCCACGTCCCCACCATGGACCAGATCCTGGAAAGCGATGCGGCCCGCGATGACTACCTCGGGATTTTCGAGGGCACCGGCGTCTCGATTGCCGGCCTGAACTGCAACGGCAACCCGCTGCACCCCAAGCGTGAGATCGGCGAGAAGCATGCCGAGGACATCCGCCGCTCCATCCGGCTGGCGCAGCGGCTGGGACAGGACCGTGTGGTGACCATGTCCGGCCTGCCCGGCGGCGAACCCGGGGCCACCACGGTCAACTGGGTCGTCAACGCCTGGAACTCGGCGGCCCTGGACGTACTCGACTACCAGTGGGGCATCGCGGCGGACTTCTGGAAGGAAACCGACCGCCTGGCCGCCGACCATGGCGTGAAGGTGGCCCTCGAGCTGCACCCGCAGAACATCGTGTTCAACACCGCCGATGTCCGCAAGCTCATCGAGCTCACCGGCGCGACCCACGTCGGCGTCGAGCTGGACGCCTCGCACCTCTTCTGGCAGCAGATGGATCCGGTCGCGGTGGTCCGCGAACTCGGCCCGCTGGTCTTCCAGGCGGCCGCGAAGGACGTCCGCGTCAACACCGCGAACGCAGCGCTCTACGGTGTCCTCGACAACAGCTTCCGGCGGCTCTCCCCGGACGAAAACCGCACGAACCTCGGCGGCGACGAGTGGGCCAATGAATGGCCCAAGGACTCCGCCTGGGACTTTGTGGCCCTGGGCCGAGGGCACGACACCGCCTACTGGACCGAGTTCCTGCGCGCGCTCTACGAGGTGGACCCGGACATGCTGGTCAACATCGAGCACGAGGACGTCTCCCTGGGCCGGATCGAGGGCCTCCAGGTGGCGGCCAAGGTCCTGCGGGACGCCGATTCGGCACTCGCGGCGTCGCTGCACCTCACCAACTGACGGCCCGCCGGCCGGCAACCGACTTCTGCGCCGTCGTACCTTGGAAACTCGAGGTCGCCGGAAAGCTGCCAGATCGCCGGAAACTTCCGGCGATCTGGCACGGTTCCGGTACGCCCCGACGCCGGGACGCCCCGACGCCGGGACGCCCTAGGAGTAGTAGTTCGCCAGGGTTTCGGCCTTGAACTCGAAGAAGTTGCCGGCCTCGATGGCGAGCCGGGCGTCGTCGACCATCTTCACCACAAAGCGTTCGTTGTGGATCGAGATCAGGGTGGCCGAGACCATCTCCTTGGCCTTGAACAGGTGATGGATGTAGGCCCGCGAGTAGTTCAGGCAGGCGTAGCAGTCGCAGCCTTCCTGCAGCGGGCCGAAGTCGCGCTTGTACTTGGCGCCGGAGAGGTTGTACCGGCCGGTGGGGTGGTAGAACGCCGAGTTCCGGGCCACCCGGGTGGGGGAGACGCAGTCGAAGGTGTCCGCGCCGTTCTCAATGGCCGTGAAGATGTCGTCCGGTTCGGAGATGCCCAGCAGGTGTCGCGGCTTGTTCTCCGGCAGCTCCTCGTTGCACCAGCGCACGATCGTGCCGAGGTTCTCTTTCTCCAGTGCTCCGCCGATGCCGAAGCCGTCGAAGTTCATGGCGCCGAGGTCGCGGCAGGCCTTGCGGCGCAGGTCCTCGTACTGGGCGCCCTGGATCACCCCGAACAGGGCCTGGTAGGGCTTGCCCGCGCGCTCCTCCGTGAGCCGGAAGTGTTCGGTGATGCACCGTTCGGCCCAGCGCCGGGTCCGCTCCAGGGACTCCTCCTGGTAGCCGCGGGAGTTCTGCAGCGTGGTGAGCTCGTCGAACGCAAACATGATGTCCGCGCCAATTTGGTGCTGGACGTTCATGGAGATCTCGGGGCTGAAGCGGTGCCGGTCGCCGTTCAGGTGGCTCTTGAACCACACGCCTTCCTCGTCCACGTGGGCAAGGCGTTCTTTGCCGGGGGCGACGGCGTCGTCCGGCCCCGAATTGTCGACCGACTTCATGTCGATGACCTTCTTGAACCCGGAGCCCAGGCTCATCACCTGGAAACCGCCGGAATCGGTGAACGTGGGACCGCGCCAGTTCATGAAGGCACCCAGGCCCCCGGCCTCGTCCAGGATGTCCGCGCCCGGCTGCAGGTACAGGTGGTAGGCGTTGGCCAGCACCGCCTGCGCGCCGAGTTCGGCAATGGATTCTGGCAGCACCGATTTGACCGTGGCCTTGGTGCCGACGGCGATGAACGCCGGGGTCTGGATCTCCCCGTGCGGGGTGGCGATGGTGCCAGTCCGGCCCAGGAACTCACCGCCGTTGGCGGCAATCTGCCCGGCCGACGGCGGGCACGCCTCGCTCAGGCGTTTGCCCACGCGGAAGGAGAACTCGGACTGCCGGGCAGGCGCGGGGGACGAAGACGCGAAGTCAGGATTGGCTGGCACGGTTCAAGTGTGCCAGCTAACCCTGCCGTTGCCTTAGTGGACGGGATCCGATGTGGGGTAGTTCTCAGCCCGCCACTTGTCCCAATAATTGCGGACCGCCTCCAGTTGGTGGGCCCCGAGGTCGTAGGTGGAGACGATCGCGAGGGATCCGCCGTCGGGCCGGACGTCGGCGATGGCGGGCTGGTCCGCCACGATCAGCAGGCCGTCCCCGTGCTCGGCGTAGTTGTGGACCGTCAGACCCACCTGGTGGTTGCTGCGGAACCACACTTTGCCGGAAATTTCCTCGCCGGTGGGCAGGGTGAGCGAATACGGGTCCCCCGGCGACGGGACATCGCTGAGCCCCAGTTTCTCTATCGCGGACCCGCCGGAGCCGGGCACGGAGAAGAAGAAGGTCCGGCGCTTGCCGTGCGGGTGCCGTTCCAGGGCGAAGCGCAACTGGTGGAGGAACGTCAGCCAGCCTTGGGTGATGTCCTCGTCCCAAGCCGCCCACTCGGAATTGTGGTCGATTGCCGCCCGGGTGACGCTGACCTCGGTGCCCGTGGCGACAGGTTTCAAGGTGAAGACGTCGCCGCCGTCGACCACCAGGGAGGTGTGGTCGGCGCCTTCGACCACATTGGGGCCGAAGTAGATTTCGTTGATTTCGGCCTCTTGGTCATCGGCCACCCAGCCGTGCCATTGGGCGATTTTGGCGGGTTCGCGCAGCATGGTCCAAACTTGCTGCGCGTCGGAATTGATCACAACGCTCAGATTGTTCGTCATGGGGTGAATCTACAACTCCGTGCCCGCCACGGGTAGGGCCCAACGCAAGACCTCAGGCGCGGACTGATTCGAGTTCGTTGCCGATCCGGCGTTCCAGCTCGGCCGCACCAATCGTTTCGGAGCCGCCGTGCGCGCGCAGGAACAGGAGCGCCTCCAGCCGCAGCAGGCGCCAGTCGCGTTCCGCGTCCGGGTTCGCGTTGTCGATCGAGCGGAAGATTTCCTTGTCGTACAGGTTGGGCTCGTTGAGCGAGCGCTGGCGCACTTTGGCGTTGATCCTGGCCTTGAACGGGTCCGTTTCCATGGCCTCGGGCGCCCGGAGCAGTTTCTCGTAGATCCCGGCGCGCTGGTCCTGCCCCAGCTGGCGGCAGATGTAGCTGGAGAGCGCCAGGGCTGCCTCCACCGAAGCCCAGCGGTCGGGGTTGCCGTCGAACGGCAGGACGTTGAGCAGGTCCGCGACCGCCAGGGCGTTGTCGGGGTCCTTGAGGGTGACGAAGAGTTCATGTGCGAGGTCGCTGAGGTCCTTCAGGCAGCTCCCGGACTTGGTGTTGATGCCCTTGGCGAGCCGTTCACTGAGCAGGAGCACCCCGACGGCGCCCGGATGGGCCTCGGCCGCGGCCTCCACCACAGACTCCGGCGTGCCGTCGGGGGCCGGGATGAGCGCCAGGTCCGCTTTGCTGGGTCCGCTCACCGCGGGCGGCGCAACAGGCTGGGGAGGGACGACGACGGCGGTGGCCGCCGTGTTGTCGGGCTCAGTTTCTGCGGACCCAATTCCGTCGGACCCGGTTGCGTAGGAGGCGGCCTCGTCCAGTTCGGGAGACGGGCCGGACGCAGGGGGTTCGGGGGCGTCCGCGGCGGAAGGCGTTGGCGTGCCGGGCGCGCCGCCGTCGGAAGCCGGGGTGCCGGGCTCGGCGTCGTCGGTGACGCGGACCAGTGATCCCGCCGCGATCCGCAGCACACCGCCGCCGCTGAGGGTCGCCAAGACCATGGCGGGAGTACCAAAATCGTCGGTTTCGACATCCACGCGATGGATCTCGGCGGAGCGGTTTCCGTCGGGCAGAATCAGGTGGTCGCCGGCCCGCAGAGATCCAGCCTGCTGTTCACTGTAGTTCCGGGAGGCTGGGGGGTGGGTCATCGGGAGTCCTTAAAGTTCTCTTGCGGTCCGCCCAACAGTCTACAAAATCGGGTGCGTGAAGTCGGGGACGCCGGGGACGCCGCGAGCGTCCCCGGACGTCCCGGGACCCCAGGGTGCCGGCTAGTTGCCGACTCCCGCGAAAGCCAGCGCCTGCCGGATCAGGGCCCCCCGGCCGCCGCTGAATTCGAGCTGCACGTCCGTGCTCATGACCTCCTGCGGGGTCATCCAGGTCAGCTCGAGGGCATCCTGCCGCGGGGAGCATTCGCCGGTGACAGGAATGATGTACGCCAGGGCAACGGCGTGCTGGCGGTCGTCCGTGAAGCCGGTATGGGACGGGGACGGGAAGTACTCAGCCACGGTGAACGGGACCGGACTGACCGGAAGCTGCGGGAAGGCGAGCGGACCCAGGTCCTTCTCCATGTGGCGGAGCAGCGCGGCGCGGATGGTCTCGCGGTAGAGCACGCGGCCGGAGACCAGGGACCGGACCATGGTGCCATCCTCGTCGGCCTGCAGGAGGGTGCCGACCTCGTTCACGAATCCGAGGGGGTCCAGCCGGACCGGAACGGCCTCGACGTAGACCATCGGCAGCCTGCCCCGCGCTTCGAACAGGTCGTCGTCGGAGAGCCAGCCGGGATTCGGGTCAGGGGTGCGCACATTCATGGTTAAGTTCTACCCCATCCCGTGCCCGTTCCCCGCGCCGTCACTCAGATCGCCAGCACCGATTCCAGCGGCTCGCCGGCGGCAATTCGTGCCAGCAACGCCGGTTCGGCGGCGTCCGAGGCCAGGGCCTGGCCCAGGACATCGGCTGCCGCCTCCGCGGACAGGACGATCACGCCGTTGTCGTCACCGAGCACCCAGTCGCCCGGATTGACCTGGATGCCGCCGCACCGCACCGGGACATTGACGGCGGAGCCGGCGCTGCGGACCCGTTTGGTGGTCAGGCACGAGGTCCCGCGGGCGAAGACCGGCAGGCCGGTCGCGCGGAGTTCCAGGATGTCGGTGGCCACGCCGTCGACGACGACGCCGGCGGCGCCTTGCGCGGTGGCCGCTGCGGCGGTGACTGCGCCCACCGGCGCGTGCCGGTGGTCACCGGACATGTCCACCACCAGCACCGCGCCGGGGTACAGCTCCAGCAGGGCACGGTTCATGGCGTAGGCGTCATTCTCCGCGATGCGAACCGTGACCGCGGGGCCGGCCACCTTGACGCCGTCGAGCAGCGACCGGATGGCAGGCTCCACGAATCCGTCCTCCAGGAAGTGCCCGATCGTGGGGTAGCTGACGGCGGCGAGCCGCTCGCGGAGTCCGCCGGCAAGCCCGGCGTTCACCGCGTTCACGGAGCTTCCGGCGCCGTGGCACCGGCAACCACGGCCACGCACTCGATCTCCAGCGCCACGCCCCACAGGCTCACGCAGACGGTGGTCCGCGCCGGCTTGGCCGCGCCAAAGAACTCCGAGTAGACCCGGTTGTAAGCCTCGAGCTGGCTGGGATCCGTGAGGTAGCCGTTGACCTTGACCACGTGCTCCAGGCCGGACCCGGCCGCCTCAAGCACGGACCGGAGGTTGATGATGGTCTGGCGGACCTGGTCCTCGAACGTGTCCGGCTGGTCATCCAGCCCGCTGATCGCGGGGATCTGGCCGGCGGTGAACACAAACCCGTTGGCGACGACCGCCTGGGAGAAGGGGCCGACGGCGGCCGCGCCGCCCGGGATCTGCGCGATCCGGCGGACCGTCCCGGTTACGGGATGAACCGCGGGATCGACAGTGGGGAGCACGGCCTGCGGCGCTGTCATTTGGCGGCCACCGCTTCGGCGGACGGGCCCGTGCTCGCGTCGGTAGCCGCGTCGGTGGGGGCGGAGTCGACGGCGTCAATGTTGCCATGGCGGGTTTCGGTCAGGACGAACAAGGCACCGAGCGAGACGAGGGCGGCGGCCATGATGTACCACGCGATGGAGGAACTCTGGTGGGTCATGCCCAGCAGCCAGGTGGTGATGAACGGCGTGGCGGCGCTGCCGAGGAGCCCGGAGAGCATGTAGGCCACGGACAGTCCCGAGTAGCGGACCTTGGAACCGAAGAGCTCGGCGAGGAACGTGGCGATCGGGCCGTAGTTCGCGGCGAAGGCCGTCATCATGGCGAGGTACGCGACGAAGAGCAGCGGCACGGACTTGGTGTCCATGAGCCAGAACATCGGGAACGCCAGGGCTGCCTCGGCGGCAACACCTGCGTAGATGATCGGCTTGCGGCCGTGCTTGTCAGAGAGCCTGCCGAAGAAGGGGATCAGGACAAAGCACAGGGCGCAGGCGGCCAGCACGACCCACAGCATCAGGGCCTCCGAGTGGCCCAGTTCCTTTTTGCCGTAGGAGACGCCGGAGGCGACGAGCAGGGTGAAGGTGCTGCCGGTGGACAGGGTGGCAACGCCGCCGAGGATGACCTGCTTCCAGTACTTGGCCATGAGGGCCGCGAACGGCAGCTTGGCCTTGGCGCCGGCGTCCTTGACCGCCTGGAAGGACGGGGTTTCCTCGATGTGCAGCCGGATGTAGATGCCCACGGCCACGAGCAGCGCGGAGGCCAGGAACGGGATGCGCCAGCCCCAGGCAAGGAGCTCTTCGGTGCTGACGCTCGAGGCGACAATGAGGAACGCCACGTTGGCGATCAGGGTCCCGGCGGGCACGCCCACCTGGACCAGCGAGCCGTAGAACCCGCGCTTGGACGCAGGAGCGTGTTCCACCGTCATCAGGACGGCGCCGCCCCATTCGCCGCCCAGGGCCAGGCCCTGGATGACGCGCAGGAAGAGCAGCAGCAGCGGCGCCATGATCCCGATGCTGTTGTAGTCCGGCAGCAGGCCGATGGCGAACGTGGCGGCGCCCATGGTCAGCAGTGAAATCAGGAGCATGGATTTGCGGCCCAGGCGGTCGCCGAAGTGGCCGAAGATGATGGCGCCGACCATGCGTGCAATGTACGCGGAGGCGAAGGTTCCGAAGGCGAGCATGGTGCCCACGATGGGGTCGAAGCTGGGGAAGAAGATCTTATTGAACACGAGCGCGGATGCCGTGCCGAAAACAAAGAGGTCGTACCACTCGACGGTGGTGCCGATGACGCTGGCGAGGGCGATTTTACGCATCTTGGCCAAGTCCAGACGGGCAGCCGCGTGTGAGGTGGTTTCTACCGATTGAGCCATCAATATCTCCAGATGGGGGTGCGGGGACGAATGTCCAGTGCAAGGTAGTAGCCAACTATTCTGTGTTGGTGATCACAGCTCAATGGCGAAAACCCCACCAATAAAGGCCCCGCAGTGTGTGTTCACACAACTATCAGGCCCAGGCAACCACCAGCCGTGCGGCCTGGGCCGGAATGGTCAGGTCGATCCCGGTCAGTTCCTGGAAGCGGTTGAGCCGGTTCAGGATGGTGTTCCGGTGGCAGAACAGCTGTTCCGCCGTGGCCGTGATGTTGCCGGTGGAGAGATAGTGCTGCACCGTTTCCCGGAGGCGCTCCCGTTCCCCGCCGCGGCATTCCTCCATGGCTTCCTCCAGTTGGGCGGCGAGGTCGAGCCCGGCGTCCTGGAGGTTTTGCTGAGCAAACCGGGCCCATGCGGCATCTGCGGACAGCGGGCCGGCGTCGCTGGGGCGCAACAGGGCCGCAAGGCTCTCTGCCGTCCGGGCGGCGGCGGGCAGGCCGCGCAGCCCGTGCACCTCCGGGACATACCCGGAGGGAATATCCGCCACGAGCGGCGGCAGCTGGGGCACGTTCCGAGTGTCCCCGGACCTCCCCGACGGTGGCCACAACAGGAGCGGCCAAAACAGGTACGTGTTTCCACCCGATTCGTGCAGGAAGATCTTTTGGCGGCGTTGGGCGGCGCCGAACTGGGTTGCGGCCGCACGGAGGCGGGCCCCGGCGTCGCCGCTGGCAGCCACGAGGCCGCAGCGGGCATCCGGCCCGATGCCCAGGGCGGAGCCAACCTGCGCGGACGTCTCGGCCGAGGGCGTGCTCTGGTTGAACAGCCGGGCGATGAATTCGTGCTGGATGCTGGACTCTTCCTGGGCCATGCGCACGCGCTCGGTCAGGTAGCTCATGTGGGTGCGGGTGGCGAACTCGTCGACGACCCGCCAGACCTGGTCCACCCGGGAGGCCAGCAGCCCGGCATCCTCCGGTGCGGCGATCTCCAGGAGGTCTGCCCACAGGATGCTGAAGTCCAGCCGCACCGCCGACGTCAGGGACTCCGGCGGTATCCCGGCCCTCGCCCGTTTGGACCCGAGGTCCGAGGCAAAGGCGAGCAGCCCGTCCCGTGCAGTGTCCGCCGGACCGCCCCGGAGCCCATGGATGAGCCGGCGGAACGTTTCCCGCGCAGTGTCCCGGATTTCCAGGACGGTCACCTGGCTGTCGCCGTATTCCGGGATTTGTCGGACCCGGGCGGTGAACGCCTGGGCCAGGAGGTCCAGCCGGCCTTCGAGCTGGTCCACCAGCTCACTCCAGCGGAAAGCGTCGCCCGGCGATTCAAAATTGTGCATTCTCACATTCTAGGGTCTACAAAGCGTGGCGCACTGCTAGTTATTTTGGAAAAAGCTACTGGCAGAATGGAATGAAGCACCAGGCGTGAGCCCACTCACACCCGCCGGAAGCGTCGGCTCCCGAATCGTCTCGGCCCGAATCGTCACGGACGGAACTGTCCCCGGATGGGGGTGACCGCACAGGGGCCACCGTCAAGACCAGTCACATTTCTTTGGAGTAATCATGGCAAGCAGCGCAAGCAACGCCACTACCACCGCCAGTCCGCAGTTGCCCGGGGTTGTCGATGAGAGCGTGGCCAAGAAAGTCGCCCTCGCGGCCCTCGTCGGCACCGCACTGGAGTGGTACGACTTCTTCCTGTTCACCACCGCCGCGGCGCTCGTGTTCAACGCCCAGTACTTCGTGTCCCAGGACCCCTTCGTGTCGGCCATGAGCTCCTTCGCCACCCTGGCCGTGGGCTTCGTGGCCCGCCCGATCGGCGGCTTCATCTTCGGCGCCCTGGGCGACAAGGTGGGGCGCAAGAAGATCCTGATGGTCACCATTGTGGGCATCGGCCTCGTGACCGGTCTCATCGGCCTGTTGCCGAACTACATGACGATCGGCGTCGCAGCCCCCATCCTGCTGGTCGCGCTGCGCATCCTGCAGGGCCTCGCCGTCGGCGGCGAGTGGAGCGGCGCGGTGATTATCGCCGTCGAAAACGCCCCGGTCGCCAAACGCGCCCGCTACGCCGCCCTCCCGCAGCTCGGCTCGCCGATCGGCACCATCCTGTCCTCCGGCGGGTTCTTCGGAATGCTGTATCTGGTGGGCCAGGCCAACTTCGACGCGTGGGGCTGGCGCATCCCGTTCATCGCGGCGATCCCGCTGCTGGCCGTCTCGATGTGGATCCGCAGCAAGCTCAGCGAGTCCCCGGAGTTCGAAGCCCTCATGGAGTCCGGCGAGACCGAGCACGCCCCCATCCGCGGCGTCCTGACGAAGAGCTGGCGCCAGATCCTGGTGGGCATGTGCTCCGCGCTGCTCGGCATCGGCGGTTTCTACCTCATCACCAGCTTCGTGGTCTTCTACGGCACCAAGGTGCTCAAGATGCCCTACGAAACGCTGCTGCTCGGCTCGCTGCTGGCCGCCGTCGTGGAAATCTTCGCGCTGGTCTGGGCCGGACGCATGGGCGAGAAATTCGGCGCCAGCAAGGTCATCCTCTGGGGCGGAATTGCCTCCGCCGTCATCGCCGTGCCCGTCTTCCTGGCCATCGACACCGCCAACCCAGTCCTGGTCATCCTGGCCATGATCGTCGGAGTGTCCACCCTGTCCGTCCCGTACGCCGTGTCCGGAACGGCCCTGACCGCACTCTTCGCCACGAAGGTCCGGTACACCGGCGTCGCCATCACCTCCAACAGCGCCGGCGTCATCTCCGGTTTCGTGCCGCTGATCGCGACGGCCCTCGTGGCCGCCAACGGCAATTCGTTCTGGCCCGGCGCCATCATCTTGCTGGTGGTGTCCGCGCTGACCGCGCTGTCCGGCCTGTTCCTCCCCGCACTGAGCATCGAAGAAAAGGGAATGAAGCATTGAGCACCACAACCACCGCCGGGCACCTGATTGTTGCCCAGCTGGAACGAGCCGGTATCCAGCGCGTCTACGGCGTCCCCGGGGAGAGCTTCCTGGATGTGCTGGACGGCCTGCACGGATCCTCCATTGAAACCGTGGTGACCCGCCACGAGGGCGGCGCCGGATTCATGGCCCTCGCCGAAGGCCGGCTCACGGAGCTCCCGGGCGTGGCCATGGTGACCCGGGGTCCGGGTGCGGCCAACGCCTTCATCGCCATCCACACCGCGCACCAGGACGCCACGCCGATGATCCTGTTCGTGGGCCTCATCCCGGTCGCGGACCGCGGCCGGGAGTCGTTCCAGGAATTCGACATCAACGCCTGGTTCGGCAGCACCGCCAAGAAGGTCGTGACGCTCGACGACGCCGCCTCCGCCGCCCGCGTGGTGGACGACGCCATCTTCACAGCCCTCAGCGGCCGGCCGGGTCCCGTGGTGATCGGCCTCCCCGAGGACGTGCTGGTCCACGCCATCGAATCCGGCACCGTGGAGCCCCGGACCGTCGCCCGGACTGAACCTGCAGCAGCCGATCTCGCCGGCCTCGAGAAACGCCTGGCCGCGTCCAGCAAGCCCCTGATCGTGGTGGGCGGCGAAGGCTGGGACCAGGCATCCTCCGACGCGCTGGCCGGCTGGGCCTCCCGCCACGGCGTCCCCGTGCTCGCGGATTTCCGCGCCTACGACGCCGTCCCGCACAGCAGCGACGCCTACGCCGGCTACCTCGGCTACGCCCGCAGCGACGCCAACGCCCGCCGCCTCGACGAGGCCGACCTGCTGGTCTTCGTCGGCTGCGTCCGCGCCGACGTGCTCTCCGACGGCTACAAGCGCGGACTGGATGCCGTCACCGTCGTCGTCCACCCCGGCGCCGATCTGCTCGGCCACTACGGCCGGCTGGACCAGCACATCCCGGCCCACGTCGCGTCCTTCGCCACGGCACTCGCCGCCGCCGATTCCGCGGTGGATCCCGCGGCCGGCTGGCTGGCCGGGGCCCGCGCAGACTATGAGAAGTTCTCCACCGCCCAGCCGGACAGCGGCAACGGGGTGGACTCAAAATATGTGGACCTCGACGTCGTCATGGAAATCCTCAAGCAGGAAATGGACGACGACGCCGTCATCACCTACGGGGCTGGGAACCACTCGCTGTGGCCGGCCCGCTACCTGAAGCACAGCACCGCGAACTCCCTCGCCGCACCCCGCAACGGGGCCATGGGCATGGGGATCCCGGCGGCGGTGGCTGCCTCACTGGCCTACCCCGGCCGCCAGGTGATTTCCGTGGCCGGCGACGGCTGCTTCATGATGAACGGCCAGGAAATGGCCACGGCCATGGGCCACGGCGGGAAGTTCATCGCCCTCGTGGTGGACAACGGCATCTTCGCCACGATCCGTGAGCACCAGGAAGGCCACTACCCGGGCCGGCCCTCGGGCACCCACATGACCAACCCGGACTTCGCCGCACTCGCCCGGTCCTATGGCGGCTACGGCGAACGCGTCGAGAAGGCAGAGGACTTCGGTGCCGCTTTCCGCCGCGCCGTCGAATCCGGGCTGCCGGCAGTCCTGCACCTCCCGCAGGACCCCGCCACCCGCTCACCCAAGACCGCCAGCAACTGACCGGAGCCTGTCATGATCACCCTGCACAACATCATCAACGGTGAGATCGTCCCAGGCAGTGCCGCCGACGGTTCGGACCCGGCCACCCTGCCGTTCTTCGACCCCGCCACCGGAGTCCAGCTCGGCACCGCCCCGGACAGCGATGCCGCCACCGTGGACCGCGCCTTCCAGGCCGCCCACACCGCCTTCCAGAGCTACAAACGGACCACCCCGGCCGAACGCCAGGCCATGATGCTCAAACTCGCCGACCTCATCGAGGCCAACGTCGACAGGCTCCTGGACGCCGAGGTGGCCTGCACCGGCAAGCCCCGCCAGATCACCCGCGAGATCGAGATCCTACGCGGCGCCGACCAGCTGCGCTTTTTCGCCGGCGCCTGCCGCGTGGTGTCCGGGACCGCGCAGACTGAATACGTCCGCGGCTTTTCCTCCACCGTCCGGCGCGAACCCCTCGGCGTGGTCGCCCAGATCACCCCGTGGAACTACCCGTTCATGATGGCCATCTGGAAGATCGGACCGGCGCTGGCCGCCGGCAACACGCTCGTCCTGAAGCCGGCCGACACCACGCCCTGGTCCACCCTGGTACTCGGCGAGCTGGCACAGGAGGCCTACCCGGCGGGCGTCGTCAACGTCATCTGCGGCGGCCGCGGGACCGGCGCCGCCATGGTGGATCACGAGATCCCGGAAATGGTGTCCATCACCGGCTCCACCCGGGCCGGGGCGCAGGTGATGTCCGCGGCGTCGAAGACCCTCAAGGACGTCCACCTGGAACTCGGCGGCAAGGCGCCGGCAATCGTGTTCGCCGACACCGACATTGACCTGGCCGCCAAGGAGATTGCGCTCGGTGCGTTCTTCAACGCCGGGCAGGACTGCACCGCCGTGACCCGTGTGCTCGTGGAGGAATCCATCCACCAGGAATTCGGTGCCGCGCTCGCCGCGGCGGCCGCAACGCTGCAGGTCGGCGGCGACGCCGCGGACCTGGGTCCGCTGAACAGCGCCGCCCAGCTGGACCGGGTGGAAGGCTTCATGTCCAGGCTGCCCGCGAACGCCAGGGTCCTGGCCGGAGGCAAGCGGACGGGCGCCGGTTTCCACTTCGAACCCACTGTGATCGACGGCGTGTTCCAGGCCGACGAAGTGGTCTGCGAGGAAATCTTCGGACCCGTCGTCACCATCCAGCCCTTCCGGGACGAAGCCGAAGCCGTGGAACTCGCCAACGGGACCAAGTACGCGCTGGCCTCCAGCGTCTGGTCCAACAACCACGGAGTGGTCACCCGGGTCTCCAACGAACTGGACTTCGGCGCCGTCTGGATCAACTGCCACCAGGTGATCCCGGCCGAGGCCCCGCACGGCGGTTTCAAGCACTCCGGCACCGGCAAGGATCTCTCCGTCTTCGGCCTGGAGGACTACACCCGGATCAAGTCGGTCACCACCTCCCACCGCTAAATAACCACGCTAGGTAACCAATGAAACTCGATCTGCTGCTGCGCAACGCGGACATCATCACCATGGATGAGCGCCGCCCGCATGCCACGTCACTGGGGGTCTGGCAGGGCCGGATTGTGGGCCTCGACGATGACCTGGACGGGCTGGAGGCCGCCGAGGTCCTGGACCTCGGCGGCGCCACCGTGACCCCCGGCTTCATCGACGCCCATTGCCACACCACCTGGTTCGGGCTGGGCCTGGGTGAACTGGACGTCTCCGGCGCCCGCGGACTGAACCAGCTCTACGCCCTGCTGGAGGCCGGCATGGCGGCAGACAGCAATGCAGATCCAGAGGCTGAGGCAGGGCCGGAGCCGGAGCCGGGGACCGGCCAGGCGCCGGGCTGGCTGCTGGCCACCGGCTTCAGCCAGACCCAGCACGGCGGCGAGTTTCCGGACATCACCGTCCTGGACCGGATCACGGGGAGCCGGCCATTGTTCATCCGGCACAACTCCGGCCACATGGCCGTGGTCAACACTGCCGCGCTCCGGCTGGCCGGCGCGGAACCGGCGTCGTTTCCGGATCCTGACGGCGGGGTGATTGTCCGCGACGCCGGCGGCCGCCCCACCGGGCTGGTCCAGGAAACCGCGCAACAGCTGATCCAGCAGCTGATCCTGCCGTACCCGTCCGACGCGATCGAAGCCGCACTGGACCGGGCCACCCGCCACTACGCCGCAGAGGGCATCACGAGCTTCACCGAGGCCGGGATCGGCGGCGGCTGGATCGGCCACAGCCCCGTGGAGCTGGCCGCCTACCAGCGCGCGGCCTCCGCGGGCAGGCTCCACGCCCGGGCGCAGCTGATGCCCGTCCTGGACGTGCTCCACCCGCTCGGCGGGCAGCACCCACAGGACGCGGCACCGGCCGGACTGGACCTGGGCATCGCCAGCGGCTTCGGCGGCGACTTCCTGTCCCTGGGCCCGGCGAAGGTGTTCCTGGACGGGTCACTGCTGGGCGAAACAGCGGCGGTCAGCGAGGACTACTGCAGCCACGGCGGGACGGACAACACCGGGAACACCGGCTACTTCCAGGCCGAGCCGGAGGCGCTGCGGGCAAAGATCGAGGCCGCCTACGCGGCCGGCTGGTCGATCGCGGCGCACGCCATCGGCGACCGCGCCGTTGACCTCGCGATCGACATCATCACCGCCTGCGCCGCCAAGTACGGCCCTCGGGCCGTGCCCAACAGGATCGAACACGCCTCGATGACCCGGCCGGAACAGCTGCAACGGCTGGCCGCCGCGGACATCGCCGTCACCCCGCAGGCCAGCTTCTTCGCCGGAGGCGGGGACGGCATGACGCTGTCCCTCGGCCCGGAACGGCTCGGCTGGGCCTACCGGGCGGCGTCGTTCCTCGCCGCGGGGGTGACCCTCGCCGGAAGCTCCGACCGGCCCGTGGCGGACGGAAACGTGCTCCGCGGGATGCAGGCCTTCGTAGACCGGCGCACCGCCTCCGGGGCCGTGTTCGGGAACCCGGACGAGCGGCTGGGCCCGCTCCAGGCCCTGGCCGCCTACACCACCGGCGCCGCAGCAGCCACCGGCGCCTCCGCCGTCAAGGGTTCATTGACCGCCGGGAAGCTCGCCGACTTCACCGTCCTGTCCGGGTCCCCGCTCAACGCGGCCAGCATCGCCGAACTCCAGGTGCTGGCCACCGCCGTCGGGGGGAACTTCACGTTCCGGAGCCCCGGCCTCACGTCCCCGGTTGCGGTCGGTTCGGCCGCAACCGGTCCATTCTTCAGCACAGCCACCAACCGTTCATAGGGGAACACCGTGACCACTCAGACCTCTTTCAGCACCCGCGACGCCGCTTTCAGCACCCGCGACGCCGCGTTCGTGCGGGACTTCCACATCATGAGCGAATTCGGCGCGACCGAGAACGGCGGCGTGGAACGCCAGGCCGCCAGCGTGCCGGACGGCCAGCAGCGGCAATGGCTCACCGGCCTGCTGGAGGCCAACGGCTTCACCGTCCGGTTCGACCGGGCCGGCAACCAGTGGGGCCTGTACGAGGCCGTGCCGGGTGCCCCGTTCGTCGTGGTGGGTTCCCACATGGATTCCCAGCCGACGGCGGGACGCTACGACGGCGCGTACGGCGTGCTCGCCGCAGCCCACGCGGCGTTCCGGCTCGTGGAGCAGTGGGCCGCGGCTGGAGACGCCGGGCAGCCCCGGTTCAACATCGCGGTGGTCAACTGGTTCAACGAGGAGGGCTCCCGCTTCAAGCCGTCCATGATGGGCTCCTCCGTCTACACCGGAAAGCTCGAACTCGAAACCGCGCTGGCCACCACGGACGCGGCCGGAGTCTCGGTCCGTGAGGCCCTGGACGCTATCGGCTGCCGGGGCAGCTACGAGGGCCCCGAAGCCGCGTACTGCGCCGAAATCCACATTGAACAGGGCCGGAGCATGGAACGCGAAGGCATCACCATCGGCCTGGTGAACTCCAACTGGGCGGCCAACAAATACGAGTTCGTGGTCCACGGCGAGCAGGCCCACACCGGCTCCACCGTGATTGCCGACCGGAAGGACGCACTGCTGGGCGCGTCCATGATGGTGGTCGCCGCCCGGGAACTCGCCGACACCTTCCCCGGCGTGCTGCACACCTCCGTGGGGCAACTGAACGTCTACCCCAACTCGCCCGTGGTGGTGCCGTCCCGGGTGAGCCTGCTGCTGGACCTGCGCAGCGCCGATGAAGCTGTCCTTGCCGAGGCCGACGCCCTGCTGGACGAGCGGATCGCCGGGATCGAACGGCTGGCGAACGTCACGGTGGAGCGCAACCACGCCCACACCTGGCCCGTGACCCCCTACCAGCCCGAGGGCGTGGAACTCGCGGCCAAGGTGGCGGCGGACCTGGGCCTGGCGAACAAGCAGGTCATGACCCTGGCCGGGCACGATTCGACCAACATGAAGGACCTCGTCCCGACGGTGATGCTGTTTGTGCCCAGCGTCGACGGGATCTCCCACAACGAGCACGAATACACCACGGACGAGGACATCGTGGCTGGCCTGGCGATGCTCACCGAGGTAGTGAACCGGCTCTGCAACGGGGCGCTGGAAGACTGACCGCGGACCCGGGGGTCCCTCCGCTGCCGCAGCGGCGGGAACCCCAGGCGCCTGACCAGTGCCGCCTCAGGCGCCCTCGGGCTTGTGCGAGATCCAGAGCATCGCCCCGTGGAGGTTCTCCGGCAGGTCGGCCGCGTCCGGGTTGGCCACGTGCAGGGTGCGCCCGAAGGCCTCTTCCGTCAGGCTGACCCGGTGGCCGGCGGCCGCCAGGCGGTCCCGCAGGCCGGAGAGGTCGCCGGTGTATTCAAACCCCAGGCCGGTCCGGGCGGCGCCGCTGGCGGGCCGGACCATCAGCACGCCGCCGTTCTTCGCCGTGAAATCCGCCGTTTCGTCATCGTCCGGGGCCGGCCGCAACCGGGCGCCCATGTTCCGCAGGGTTTGCGCGGCGGCGGCCGCGTCCGGCGTGAACCAGACTTCGACGACGGCGAGGGCAGGATCGGCGTCCGCGCACTGCGCGCCGTGGGCGGCCTTGTCCGCGAAGAAAGCGAACCCGTCCTCGCCCGTGATGCGGCAGGTATCGCCGTGGCGGGCGCTGACCAGCTCGGCCGGGGCGGTCCCGTCCTCCCCACCGGCGGCGTTGGTGCGGCGTGCGAACTCCGCCAGATCCCCGACCTCGACGCCGAAGTCCGTCTTTCCATCCAGGGCAGTGCCGTCCTGAACAGCTCCGTCCCCGGCATCCGCCCCGGCGTCGACCGCCGCTACCCGGTGCAGCGCGAGGCGGCCCGAGCCGGCGTCGAACTCCTG
This sequence comes from Arthrobacter sp. 131MFCol6.1, assembly GCF_000374925.1. Lineage (GTDB taxonomy): Bacteria > Actinomycetota > Actinomycetes > Actinomycetales > Micrococcaceae > Arthrobacter. The sequence continues at coordinate 162,608 of NZ_KB895544.1, read as the reverse complement.
CCAGTCGCCGTCGTCGACCGTCCGCACCATGCCGAGGGCGGACAGCAAGCCCTCCCACTGGTCCATACGGGAGGTGTAGTGGATCGGGCGGACGCGCAGCATGGGATCTCCTTGCGAGGGACGGTTTTTGGCTCCTCCTGACATGGTGCCACCAAAGCACCCCTCCGGTCAGCCCAGCAGGGCACAATGGGCCCATGGCTGTTGAACTGGAGGAACTGCTGGTGAAGGACGCCGCCGAGTGGCGCGCCTGGCTGGAGCAGCACCACGCGCAGAGTCCCGGCGTGTGGCTCGTGCTGCACAAGAAGGGCGGATCGGTGACGGAGCTGGACTATGAGGCCGCGCTGCAGGAGGCGCTGTGTTTCGGCTGGATCGACGGGCAGGGGCGGCGCCGGGACGAGGAAAGCTCCTTCCAGCGGATGACCCGGCGGGGACCCAAGAGCGTGTGGTCGGCCCGGAACGTGGAGCGGATTGACCGCCTGGAGGCGGCGGGGCGGATGGCACCCGCCGGGCAGGCGGCCGTCGCCGCCGCCAAGGCGGACGGGCGCTGGGAGGCCGCCTATTCGGGCTCGGCGACGGCGGAGGTCCCGGATGACCTCGCTGCCGCCATCGCGGCGGACCCGCGGGCGCAGGCGATGTTCGAGGTCCTGACGTCCGTGAACCGGTTTGCCCTGATTTACCGCACCAACTCGGTCAAGCAGGCCTCGACCCGGGAGCGGAAGATCGCCGGGTTCGTGGAGATGCTGGCCCGGTTCGAAACGCCGTACCCGCAGGCCAAGCGGCCCGGAAAACCGTAGCAGAGAACCGTAGCCGCCCCGGGGCGCATCCCAGAGAATTCCCAGCGGCCCTCCGGGCTGCAGGGAGTTGAAGCTGGCAGGATTGGGCGATGCTTCTTGCCCAGCGTGCCCCGCGACCCCCTGCCCGCCTGCCGCTGCCGTCCCAGCGGCGGCTTTTCTTCGTGGCTGCGGGCCTGCTGATCGCCGGGGAGGCGATCTTCTGGACCGTGCTCGCCGCCGTGCAGTCGAACAGCGGCGTGGCCGACCTGGACGGGCCCGTGCACGACGGACTTGTGGCGTCCCGGAACCCCCTGGCCACCGCCGTCCTGGCGGCCGTGACCACGGTGACGTCGCCGCTGTGGATGACGGTGATCGGCTGCGCCGTGGCACTGGCCTGGGCGGTCTTCACGCGTGAAGTCTGGCGTCCCGCCCTGCTGGTCGGCGCCATGGCGGCCACCTTCGCGGTGTCCACGCTGGTCAAGCACGACGTCGGCCGGAGCCGGCCCGCCGCCAGCGGCTTCATGCTGGGACCGGACGATGCCCTGTCCTTTCCGTCCGGCCATACTTTCGGGGCCGGCGTCTTCCTGTGCGTCCTCAGTTACCTGCTGCTGGCGGCCCGCGGCACGCGGACGGGCAAACGGTCGACGTCGGTGTTCGGCTTCGCGGCAGCGGCTGCCGGGACACTGGTGGTTGCCTTCAGCCGCCTGTACCTGGGGTACCACTGGCTGACGGACGTGCTCGCCTCCATGGGCCTGGCGCTCGCCGTAACCGGCGCCGTCATCCTGGCCGACGGGCTGCGCGCCGCCGCGGCCCCGTCCGGGGAACATCCAGCGGCAGCGGGCCCGTCAGAGCCCGACGCCCATCGCCTGGGCGATCACCACCGCCGAGGCTGAGGACCACGCCTGCGGGTGGCAGGACGCCGGATACGGCACCGCGACGCCCGAGTCCTCGGCCCGCACTCCGGCGAACACCTCCGGCAACCGGTGCCCGAAGGAGGCCGCCGCCGCGAGCAGACCGTCGGCGAGGGTGCGTGCCTCGGCGATGTAACCGTCGGCCAGGAGGCCGCGGATCGCGATGGCGGTGTCGTGGCTCCAGACCGAGCCGCAGTGGTAGCTGAAGGGCCAGAACCCTGCGGCCCGCCGCGAAATGGTGTGCACGCCGTAGCCGGAGAACAGCTCGGGGCTCACCAGCCGGTCCGCGACGATCCGGGCTTCGGCCGCGTCCAGGATGCCCGTGCCCAGCAGGTGTCCCATGTTCGAGCCCGGGATGTCCAAGGGGACCCCGTGCCCGTCCAGGGCCATGGCGGGGAACGGCCCGCCGTCGTCCTCAACCCAGAAGCGCTCCCGGAACCTGAGCCGGAGGGCCGCGGCGAAGTCGCGCAGCGCCTGAGCGCCCGGTTCCCCGAACGCGTCGAACAGTTCCGCCGTCCCCATGGCTGCCTGGTACGCGTAGCCCTGCACCTCGGACAGGGCGATGGGCCCCTCCGCCTGCCGGCCGTCGCGGAACTGCATGGCGTCCCGGGAATCCTTCCAGCCCTGGTTGCTCAGGCCGTGGCCCGTGGAGTCACGGTAGCTGAGGAACCCGCCGTTGCCGGCTGCGCCGTCCGCTGAACCGTCTACTGAACTGTCCGCTGCGCCGTCCGTTCCGGTGGCGCCGGCGGCGAGCAGCCATTGCGCGGCGCATGCCGCGTTCGGCAGCAGCGACCGGACGGCGTCCTCGTCCCGGCCGGTGCGCCAGAGTTCCCCGAGCAGGCAAAGCCACAGCGGGGTGGAATCCACGGCCCCGAAGTACACCGGCGGCAGGCGCAGGTTCTGGCTCTCCAGTACCAGTTCCTTGGACCGCAGCTCGTGCAGGATCTTGCCGGGTTCCTCGGCGGCCGCCGCGTCCGTCCGGGTGCCCTGGAAAGCCGCCAGCGCGCGCAGGGTGCCCGCCGCCAGCCCGTTGTCCGGGCCGCTGTCCAAGGGCAGCAGCAGCCGGGCCGCCCACAGCGAATCCCGCCCGAACAGTGTGAAGTACCACGGCGCCCCGGCGGCGATGAACGGGGCGTCGGGCAGCTGGCGGGTCGCCAGCCGGAGCCCGGCCACGTCATCGAGGGAGTTATCCAGGAGCAGGCCCAGGGCCCCCACCGGCCCGGTCCGCGGGGGCCGGGCCGCGGGCGGGCGGGCAGCCACGACGGCGTCGTCAGGGTCGGTCAGGACGGCCTGCCATTCGGCCTCGAACGGCCGGCCCCGGCCCAGGGTTCCGCGCCAGGCGAGGTGGCCTTCCGGGGTGACGGCGCCGGCGGCCGCGACCGCCAGGGTCTTGCCGCCCTCCTGCCAGCGCAGCGTGGACTCATCGGAAGAGACCGGCCCGGCCACGTCACGGAAGCGGCTGAGGCGGATCTGGGCCATGTCGGTGAAGTCGGCGGCGAGCTCGACGTCGACTTCGACGTCGAGGGAATCCAGGGAGGTGCGCAGCTGCAGGGTGTGCCGCACCAGGCCCGGCGTCACGGTCCAGGTCTGGAGGAGCTCGACGGCGGGATCCTCCGTGGGTCCCGGGATGCCCCGGACCAGTCCCCGGACGCGCAGGACGCCGCCGGGCTCGGTCTCGACGGCCGCCGGTTCGGGTTCCAGGCCGTTGACGCGCACGAGTGCCCGGCACAGCATCCGGGTGTCGCCGTGGAGCAGCCCGGTGAACCCGGCCGGCTCAGCAGGGTCGCCGGCGCCGGGCGGTTTGACCTCGCCGGCCAGGCGGCCGTCAGGATCGAGCCACAGCTGGGTGGGGGCGGCAACGGAGCAGTGTTGGCGGTGCAGGCCTGGCTGAACAGTCATCCGCCTACCCTATGCCGGGCACTGGGCGGTCTCAATCCGCCACAGCCCGCTGCCCACCGCCTAAGAGGTCATGGCGTCGGCCGCCAGCGGCCAGAAGGCCCGCCTGCTGCCGGGCGGTGTTGGGGACCACCCAAGTTACCTCCGGGTGACGCCGCACCCGAGGCCAGAAACTACCCAGCCGCCAGGAATGGTCCGGCTTACACCGGCAATCCAGTCACCACTGCGCGCCGTCTGTTCATCGACCGCTTTCCATCCATCGGTTGGAGCGCCGGAAGGCGCGTTTATCGACTTAGCCCACGCCACCGCGGCCGCTTCAGGGGTTGGGTCTCCGGGAACACTCGTATCAACGTCAGCAACATAGGCGCCGTGACAAGGCGCGGCACTACCGCTTGGCACGGTGCCGGTGGATGCCGGTTGCACCGCACACGACGACAAAGTGAACAGGATGAGGGCCATTACTCCGGCTATCCCGACGTTCTTCAACATGGCCGCATCATATGGCTGGAGGCCAGTCATGCCTATGGGCAGACGTGTACCTTCCGTAGCGGGCAGATGCACCCATATTGAAAGCGTCGTCCTAAATGGCACGATTGGCCGGGAAGACCACGACGTTTTGTGGGGTCAATGCCGTCCGAAATGGACCTCAGGTGCACACCGCGGTCCCGGAGTAGAGCGTCGATACAGCCGAAATAACCGCGACTGCAGTGCCCGGGGAATCTGTCACAAGGGGTCAGCGCCAGCCCAGCTGCGGCGCCACATACTTCAGGATCGACTCGATGACGTGGGCGTTGTAGTCGACACCGAGCTGGTTCGGGACCGTGAGCAGCAGGGTGTCTGCCGCGGCGATCGCCTCGTCTTCGGCCAGCTTCGCGGCCAGCTCGTCCGGGGCGCCGGCGTAGGAACGGCCAAAGACCGCTCGCGTTTTCTCGTCGATGTTGCCCACCTGGTCGGAGCTGTGGCGGTCGCGGCCGAAGTAGTGCCAGTCGCGCTCGTCCGTCAGCGCGAAGATGCTGCGGCTGACCGAGACGCGCGGCTCCCGCTCGTGCCCCGCCTCCTTCCAGGCCTGCCGGTAGTGCTCGATCTGCTCGGCCTGCTGGACGTGGAAGGGCTTGCCGCTCTCATCATCCTTCAGCGTGGAGCTCTGCAGGTTCATGCCGAGCTTCGCCGCCCAGATGGCCGTGGCGTTCGAGCCGGAGCCCCACCAGATGCGCTCGCGCAGGCCCTCCGAGTGCGGCTCCACGCGCAGCAGGCCCGGTGGGTTCGGGAACATCGGGCGGGGGCTCGGCGCCGCGAAGCCCTTGCCAGTGAGCACCTCGAGCAGACGCTCGGTGTGCCTGCGGCCCATGTCGGCGTCCGATTCGCCCTCGGCGGGGGCGAAGCCGAAGTAACGCCACCCGTCGATGACCTGCTCGGGTGAACCCCTGCTGATGCCCAGCTGCAGCCGGCCGCCCGAAATCAGGTCGGCCGCGCCGGCGTCCTCCGCCATGTAGAGCGGGTTCTCGTAGCGCATGTCGATCACGCCGGTGCCGATCTCGATGCGGCTTGTCCGGGCCCCGATCGCAGCGAGCAGCGGGAACGGTGAGGCGTATTGCTGCGCGAAGTGGTGGACTCGGAAGTACGCGCCGTCCGCACCCAGTTCCTCGGCCGCGACCGCGAGGTCGATCGCCTGCAACAGCGCGTCCGACGCGGTGCGCGTGCCGGAATCCGGGTGGTCGGTCCAATGGCCGAAGGACAGGAATCCGATGTTCTTCACACCGGAAACGAACATGGTGGCGGCGGTTCTTATTCCCGCAGATGAGACACCAACTCGGACAATAGACCTGATTCGCCGCTTACATGGTCTCCAGCGGGTGTTGGGTTAAGGACTCCCCAAGGTCAGAAGTCGTTTGCAGTGGTAGTCGCTTTTTAGCGTGCTCCTCGTTCAAGGTCGGCTAGTTCTGATTCAAGTTGCTGGGTCAGGTTCCGTAGGCGGCGGATGTGCTCTTGGGAGACGCGCCCGGGCTGGCTGGTGACTTGCGCGTCGACGTCGAAGACTGTGTTGGGGCTGTGCCAGACATTGAACCATTCGAGACCATGGCCGAGGGCGTCCCGTGTCACGCCTTGGAGCAGGAGCAGTGGTTCCCTGGTGTTGATGTTCAGTTTCCGCGCCAGGTCAGGGTCTGAGGACACAGCCTGGACCTGACGGGGACCGCCGGCCGGGTGGTAACCATGGTCGCGCATCAGGCTCAAGAGTGACGCGTTTTCGAGCAGTTCTGCGGTGAAGTGCGGGAAGAAGTCGCGCGGGACCCACGTCCGCATGAAAGCAACAGGAAGATCATCGAGGTAGCGAACCCGCTCAATTTTCCACGTGTTGGAGGTGTTAAGGGCCTCGATGCCTGCCGGGGGCGGCTCGGAGGGCTCTACGGCAAGAACGTGAGTGCGCAGGCGCTGGCCGTGCGCGGCAGCCTGTTCATCCAGACCGCCCGCACGCTGAACGTGCCGGCGGAGGACAGGTGTTGCGGCCACGACGCTTCCGCGGCCGCGCTGACGTCGGATCAGGCCGAGGTCAGAAAGGCCGGACAGGGCCTGACGCACGACGCTGCGGGAGACCCCAAATTGCCTTTGCAGTTCCTCTTCCGTGGGCAGGGAGGAGCCTGGAGAGAGCGCGAGGTCCACGATCTGCCGGTGCAGGATGTCCCGGATCTGTGCATGGAGAGGGCCTCCGGCTTCCCGGTTCAAACCGCCGGCGCGTCCCGTCGGCTCCGACCCTTTTTCTGCTGGTTCCAAACTCACGCTAACTCCTCTGCCGCTATGCAAATCTTAGCCCTCCGCCGACTGCTTACCGGGCTGGCGAGTTATCAACCGGTCTTGACGTGACCTACGCCACCTATTATTGTACGTATCAAAGGTACGTACAACTTCGGCCGGGGAATCACAGGAGATGCCGTGGACCCGAAGGGCGAGTCACCTGCTTGAGCCCGCATCGGCGCGTGAGCGAAGTGAAAGTACCTGCAGGTGACAGTCGGATACGTGAGTTTCACAACCCCTCGAATTGGAGAGTCCATGCGCGACCCGCGCTCGGTGCGTTGCACCTATTACTTAGAGTCCGAAATTGACCCCGGGAAGGCCGCAGCCATCATGGCGGGCGAGCAGTCCAGCGGCACCTTCCTGCCGGTGCCCGGTGAATCGTCCCGGATCCGGGAACGGCACGCCGCCCGGATATCCGATGTTCAGGAGCTCGGCTTTTGCCGGCCTTCCTTGCCGTCACGGGCCAACCCGGAAAAAGTCCGTGCCGCTCTGGTGACCGTTGATTTCCCGATGGAGAACGTCGGCACCGACCTGGCCACCCTGCAGACTGCCATAGCAGGCAATCTCTTCGAGCTGGGCGATCTGTATGCCTGCCGGCTCCAAGACATGCAGCTGCCCGAGGACTTCGTCGCCGCCCACCCTGGCCCGGCCTTCGGCATTGAAGGAACCCGTAAGCTCATCAGTGACGTCCAGGGCGTGATGGTCGGCACCATCGTCAAACCCAATGTCGGGCTCTCGGAAGACGAGTTCCGGCTGGTGGTCCGGGATCTGGCGATGGCATCCATTGACCTGATCAAGGACGACGAGCTCATGACTGATCCGGCGTACCTGCCGCTGGAGCGCCGGGTCGCGGTCGCGACAGAAGAGATCCGCGCCGCCGAGCAGGTTACCGGGCACTCGACCATGTATGCCTTCAACATCACTGGAGACCTTGCCGGGCTGCAAAAGCGCCACGATCTGGTGGTTGAAGCCGGTGGCCGCTGTGTGATGCTGAACATCCCGGTCATGGGTATACCGGCCCTGGCTCTGCTGCGCAGCTTCGCCGAGGTCCCCATTCACGGCCACCGCGCCGGCCTCGCGGCGTCCATGCGGTCCAAGGCCCTGGGGATGGACTACCGGGTCTGGCAGCAGATGGCCCGCCTTGCCGGCGCGGACCACCTGCACGCCAGCGGACTGGGCAGCAAATTCTATGAACTCGACGAGGAAGTCGCCGCCAACATCCAAAGCCTCCTCAAACCACTCGGGCAGACCATCGCACCGCTTCCCGTGTTGTCCTCCGGGCAGAACGTCACCACTCCCGGTCCCACGTTTGACGCGGTTGGTTCCACGGACCTGATGATGCTGGCCGGCGGCGGGGTCGCGGCCCACCCGGACGGTCCCGGCGCCGGAGTGCGTACCCTGCGCCAGGCGTGGGAAGCCGCCGTGGAGGGAGTGCCACTTGCGTTCGCCGCGGACAAGCTGGCCCAAACGGGGGACGATGCCCTCCTGCACGCAGTCCAGACTTTTGCGAAGGGTGCCTGACATGCCAGCTTTCGGTTTCGTTGCAGACGACCTCACCGGAGCCGCCGACGTCCTGGCTCAGTCCCACCGCTACGGGTTGGAGGCTGCGCTTGTCATCGGGGACGCACCGCTGCCCACGGACACCGACGTCGTCGGGTTCGCAGGACCGGCCCGCTCCCTGTCCGGAACAGCGTTCGACAACCTGGTCACCCATGACCTTGCCGGGATTGCGGCCCTGAATCTGGAGGTGCTGCTGTACAAGGTCTGCTCCACATTCGACAGCTCAACCACTGTCGGGAGCATCGGCCGCGGGATCCAACTGCTCCACGAGCAATTTCCGCTGCACGGGCCCATTCCCGTGGTGCCAGCCCAGCCGGGCTTCGGGCGGTACACCGCCTTCAGCAACCACTACGCGACCTACGCCGGCAAGATCTATCGGCTGGACCGCCACCCGGTCATGTCACGGCATCCTTCCACGCCCATGTCCGAGGCGGACCTCCGCAAGGTCCTGGCCGACCAGCTCGGCGGCACCCAGGTGCCCGGGGCTATCCATCTGCCCGCCTATGGCGACGGGACCTTCAAGGACTCCTGGGCGGGCCGGCGCCGGGACCTCGGGGCACAGGCCTTCGTGGTTGATGCCGTGAATGAACACGAGATGGACGCCATTGCAGAAGCCCTCACGCGGGAAGAACACGGCCACGGTCCATCTATCGTCGTGGGATCCGGCGGCATCATGGCAGCCCTGGCCCGATCTATCTCGGACCAGGCTCCGCGCACACCCGGACTGCAACGCCCGTCCGGACCGGTGCTGGCCGTCAGCGCTTCAGCCTCCAGCACCACAGCGGAGCAGATTAATGACTCCATATCGAATGGCTGGGAGGACGTCCCCGTGCCTGCCGAACTACTGCAGCGCGATGACACCGCACTCGTGGCCGCCCTCGATGAACGCGTTTCAGCTGCCCTTCGGGCAGGCCGGAACGTGGTCGTGCACACCACCCGCGGATCGGCGGACCCCCGCTACGGCGCGGGCACGCCGGTGGACGCCGGCTACGTTGGCACGTTGATCGGCGGCATCGCCGCCAGGATGGCCGATGCCGGGCTAACCCGCGACATCGCCGTGTGTGGCGGTGACACCTCCAGCCACGCACTCATCGCCATGGGAGTTCGCCAGCTGCGCGTTTCCGACCAGTTCGTCACAGCCGGCCCAATCCTGCAAGCCGACGGCGCCTCCGCAGTCGGCCGGTGCAGGCTCCTGCTCAAGGGCGGACAGGTCGGCCCGGCCGACGTCCTGCGCCGCTTCGCCGGCCAACTCCCCGGCTGACCCACAAACGATTCCTCCACGCACCACCCGAACCAACGAAAGGCGGCCCCCCATGCGGGCAGTAGTCAAGAACGCAGCCGAGCGAGGCGTCACATACGTCACCGACGCCGGCGACCCCAAGGCAACAGAAGGATCCGTCGTCATCGAAGTAGGAGCCGCGTCCCTGTGCGGCACCGACCGCGAACTCTACGAATGGACCCCCTCAGCCCAGGCATTCAACCTCAACCTCCCGGTCATCCTCGGCCACGAAGGCGCGGGAACCATCGTCGAGGTCGGACCCGGCGTCACCGGGCTTAAAATTGGCGACCAGGTTGCCCTCGAAAGCCACCTGACCTGCGGCCAGTGCTTCCCCTGCCGCACCGGCGACGCGCACACCTGCGAACGCACCGGCATCCTCGGCATGCACATCGACGGTGTCTTCGCCGAGTACGCCGCCGTCCCGCAGGACATCTGCGTCAAGCTCCCCACCGGCCTGTCCCTCGAATCCGGCGCCCTGCTCGAGGCAGCCGGCGTAGCCGTGCACGCCATACAGCGCGCCAACTACTCCGTCGCAGGCCGGGCCGTGCTCGTTAGCGGAGCGGGACCTGTCGGCCTCGTCGTCGTGAACCTCGCACTGCTCATGGGCGCCTCACACGTCATCGCCGTCGACCCCAACCCCTACCGGAGGGCCCAAGCCGAAAAGCTCGGTGCGACGGCCCTGCACCCCAATGACGGCATCGTCGAACGCTGCCGCGAACTGACCGGCCGCCGCGGCGGCTTCGACGTTGCCTTCGAATGCTCCGGGGCTCCCGGCACCCTGACAACGCTCTTCGAAGCCGTCCGCCGCGAAGCCACCGTCATCACCGTCGGACACCCAAGCCGCCCCGCAGAAGTCGATATTGCCGCATACATCAACAAAAAGGGCATCACCCTTCGCGGCATCTTCGGACGCCGGCTCTGGGAAACCTGGGAACAAAGCCTGCTGCTTCTGGACTCCGGAAAGCTGGAGCTGGACTGGCTCATCACCCACCGCAAGAAGCTCAGCGAAATCGACGAAGCCGTCGAACTGCTCACCGGAGACGCGTGCAAAGTCCTGCTTGTCCCGGGCCTCGGCTAAGCACACACCCACCCGCGAATCTGCCCCGCAGAACGCGCCGACCAAAGCACCAGCTACCCAGCTATTCACAGGAGAAATCAATGTCGATTCCCATCAAAAAAGCCCTGGAAAAAGTCCCCGGCGGAATGATGCTGGTGCCCCTTGGCATCGGCGCCGTCATCCATACCCTGGCCCCGGACGCCGGAAAGTTCTTCGGTTCATTCACGGGGGCTTTCTTCACCGGCCTCACCCCGCTCCTTGCAGTGTTCTTCGTTTGCCTTGGGGCAACCCTGGAGGTCAAATCAACGCCCTACATCCTTAAGAAGGGCGGTGTACTGCTCGGCTCCAAAATCCTCTTCGCCATCCTGATCGGCGTCATCGCCGGGCGTTTCCTCGGCGAAGCACCCATCGAATCCGGGATCTTTGCCGGCCTGTCAACCCTCGCACTCGTCGCCGCATTGAACGACACCAACGGCGGTCTCTACATCTCACTGATGGGCCAGTTCGGGCGCAAACGGGACGCAGGCGCCTACTCCATCCTGTCCCTGGAATCAGGCCCCTTCCTGACCATGGTCACCCTGGGAATCGCCGGACTGTCCGCATTCCCCTGGCAGGCACTCGTCGGCGCCATCCTCCCGCTCGCACTCGGCATGCTCCTCGGAAACCTGGACAAGAACATGCGGGACCTCCTGGCTCCACTCGTACCAGCGATGGTGCCGTTCCTGGGCCTGGCCCTCGGACTGACCATCAACCTCAACGCCGTCGTTGAAGCCGGGCTGCTCGGCATCGGCCTAGGCCTGTTTGTGGTCTTCGCCGGCGGCGCCGTGCTGCTGCTGGCCGACAAACTCACCGGCGGCGACGGCGTTGCCGGCCTCGCTGCAGCAACCACAGCCGGAAATGCCGCGCTCGTCCCCGCCATCGTCGCCGCAGCCAACCCCGTCTACGCGCCAGCCGCAGAGCACGCCACCGTCCTCGTGGCAGCCTCGGTCGTCGTCTCCGCAGTACTCTGCCCGATCGTGACCTCATCATGGGCCCGCCGGGTGCAGAAAAAGACGGGCCCAGCAGACAAAGAAGACAACTCCGCCGAGCAGGAGGCGGTGGCCCCCAAGCACGCAGTGGAACCCCAGAACTGACCCCTGGCAGTACTGGAAATAAAGGGCGGGGCGTGCACACGAGTGCCCGCCCCGCCCGATCCTTGTATACCCGGACCTGATGGACGGAAACGCCAAATGCACCGGAAGGAACACCATGAATGCAAACACTCAGCTAGTGAACGTCGCATTCCCCGTATCCCAAACCCGCCTGCTCAGTTACCACAACTGGATCCACCTGAACCCGGGCGACAGAGTGATCGTCAAACGAACCGGATGTGCGCCCGAACGTGGCACCGTGGATGACGTCGGCGAAGATGCCTCATACTTTTGGGTCTGGATTGAGGGCCAAAGCAGAACTCTCATCTTTCACGGCGACGGATCAGTCATTCACAAAATCTTCCCCGAGCCCCACCCGTAGCAACCAATAGGAGACCCCATCACGCGTCTCTAAACCCTAGGGTTGTGAGACAACCTGGAGTGTAGCGTTCCGGGTACCTTGACCGGGCAGTTTTTCGAGCGGGTCACACGGGAACAGAGAGCTCCTGCATGACAACGCTCTATGGCTCCCCGCCAGACGACAGGCTCGATCTGAGTTCTTCCGCTTGAGCAGCCAAAGCCCGGCGCTTCCATGCACGGCTATTGCCGGAGGCGGGGACCGCCGAGGGCGGCGCCGCGCACGTGATGTGCAGACGGATCGACTATCGGACGCAAGCTCCGGATGTATGTCGCTCGTGGGTTGGGTCTAGCTGTGAGGGATTACGACGCCAGGCCCGTTGACCTGCACGACCACGTCTCCCTAAAGCAGCGGACTATTGGGACTGCTGCTCTTCCATCGGGAAGGCGACGGCCTCGCCCACCACGCGAAGCCGCAGCTCCGTGCCGGGGCGGGCGATCGAGGCGTTCCAGTGCCGGATGGTGATGATTTCCCCGCCGCCGGGGTAGCGGTGGTCCGGGACGGCGCCGGCGGCAAGGACCGGCGGGACGGGGAGTTGGAGCCGCACCGTGGTCTCGGGGCCGAAGTAGTCCGTGTCCACCACCGTGCCGCGGATGGGGCCGTCCTCGGAAATGCGGATCTGCTCGGGCCGCAGCATCAGCTGGACCCGGCCCTGGGCCGGCGGGCGGCGCACGGGGATCCCGCCGAGCGAACACGTGGCCAGGGAACCTTCCATCCAGGCATCCAGGATCACGGCGTCGCCCAGGAACTCGGCGGTGGCACGGTCCGCCGGGCGCGTGTAGACGACGAACGGGTTGCCGATCTGGGCCAGCTTGCCGCCGCGCATGACGGCCACCTGGTCGGCGAAGGACAACGCCTCGGCCTGGTCATGCGTGACGAGGATCGTGGTGACGCCGGCGTCCTTCAGGACCTGGGCCACGGCGCGGCGGGTGGCCACGCGCAGGCCGGCGTCCAGGGCGGAGAAGGGCTCGTCCAGCAGCATGAGCGCGGGCTTGCGGGCCAGCGCCCGGGCCAGGGCGACCCGCTGCTGCTGCCCGCCGGAGAGCTGGTGCGGACGGCGCTTGGCCATCGCCGGGTCCAGGGAGACCATTTCCAGCAGCTCGCCCACCCGGGCCTTGACACCGCGGCGCCCGCCGGGGAGCTGGGCGGCGTCCAGCCCGAAGGAGATGTTCTGTCCGACCGTCAGGTGCGGGAACAAGGCGCCGTCCTGGGCGACATAGCCGACGTGCCGCTTGTGGGCCGGGACCCAGGCGTTCTCCCCGGCCACCTTGATCCCGTTGAGCGAGATGCTGCCGGTGTCCGGGTGTTCGAAGCCGGCAATCAGGCGCAGGAGCGTGGTCTTGCCGGAGCCGGAGGGTCCCACGATCGCCGTCGTTCCGCCCTTGGCGACGGAGAGGTTGACGCCCTTGAGGACGGCCTGGGGCCCAAAGTTTTTGGTGACCGCGTCGATTTCCAGGTGGCTGTTGGTGCTGGTGGCCACGGAAGCCGCGACCCGCGGCTCGGGGAGACGCGAGGGGGCCTCACGCGACGGGTAAATATCGGTCACTGTCCGGCTACTTTCTTGGACTGCTGGAAGAGGAGGTAGGTCATGGGTGCTGAGATCAGGATCATCAGCAGCGCATAGGGGGCGGCGCCAGCGTAGTCGATCTCGCTGCTCTTGCTCCAGAACTCCGTGGCGAGTGTGCGGGTCCCGTTGGGCGAGAGCAGGAGGGTGGCGGTGAGCTCGTTGACAATCCCCAGGAACACCAGGGCCGCGCCGCCTGCCGCGGCGGGGGCCGTGAGGCGCAGCGTCACGCGCAGGAAGGCCAGCAACGGCGGCTTGCCGAGCACCTGGGCGGCCTCGTCGAGTTCCTTCGGTGCCTGGGACAGCCCCGAGCGGATGTTCACGAGGGCCCGGGGGAGGAACAGCAGCACGTAGGCCGCGATGAGCAGCGCCGAGGTCTGGTACATGCTGGGCACCATCCGGATGCTCACGGTCACGAAGGCCAGGCCCACCACGATCCCGGGCATGGAGCTGGTGATGTAGTTGGACAGCTCCAGGGACTTGCTGAACCAGCCGGGCCGCCGCACGGCCAGGTAGGCCATGGGGAACGCGACCACGGTGGTGGCGACGGCCGCCGCGAGGCCGTAGGCCAAGGTCTGCAGGAGGGCCGGCATGAATTCCTCGGCAGCCCAGATTTCCGGGCCGCCGGCGACGATCCAGCGCAACACAAACGTCAGCGGCAGCCCGAAAGCCAGCCCGGTGAGGGCGATCAGGGACAGCTGGGCGGGTAGCTGGTAGGCGTGCAGGGGCAGGCGCAAGGCGCGCGCCTGGGCCCCGGAGCCGATCCTGGCGTAGCGGGCGCTGCCGCGGCTGCGGACCTCCACGAGCAGCAGGATCAGGCAGAGGAACACCAGGACACTGGCCAGCATGTTCCCGGCCGTCCCGTTGAACGTGGACTGGTACTGCACCATGATCGCGGTGGTGAAGGTGTCGAAGCGGATCATCGCGAATGCCCCGTATTCGGCCAGCAGGTGCAGGGCGACCAGCAGCCCGCCGCCGGTCATGGCGATGCGCAACTGCGGGAGCACCACGCGGAAGAACGCGCGCCAGGCGCCGAGGCCGAGGGAGGCGGCGGACTGCTCGATCGCCGGATCCAGGCGGCTGAGCGTCGCGGCGGCCGGGATGTACACGAGGGGGAAATAGGACAGGGTGGCGATCAGGACCCCGGACCACAGCCCGCCGAGGGACGGCACGGCGGAAACCCACGCGTAGCTGTTGACGAACGCGGGGATGGCCAGCGGGGCGGCAAGCAGTACGGCCCACCACTTCCGGCCCACAAGGCTGGTGCGTTCGACGAGCCACGCGCCGCCGACGCCCAGGACCAGGCACAGCGGCACCGTCACCACTGTCAGCAGCACTGTGTTCAGCAGGAGCTCGCCCACGCGCGGCCGGATAATCAGGGCGATGGCAGTGTCCCAGCCGGTGGAGGCTGTCATGAAGACCACGTAGGCCAGGGGCACCAGGGAAAACAGGGCGATCAGGACCGCGATGATGGACACGACAGAGACGCCGAAAGGCGGGCGGGGGCGTTTGCCCCTGCCCGCCGTCGTCGTGTCAGTCGTCAAATCCGCAGAGGGACCGGAGACCGCCAGCTTGTTAGTCACTGCTGCTACAGCAGTCCTGCCTGGGTCATCAGTTCGGTGACCTTGGCGGAATTGAGTTTGGCGGGATCCACGGTGGGGGCCTGCAACTCCTTGAGCGGAACCAGCTTGTCGTTGGACGGGACGTCCGAAGCGACAGCGTATTCGAAGGAGGTGCCCTTCTGGAGCACTTCCTGGCCCTTCTTGCCGGTGATGAACTTCAGGAAGGACTGGGCCGCTGCGGCGTTCTTCGAGGACTTCAGCACGCCGCCGCCGGAGATGGAGACGAAGGCGCCCGGGTCCTGGTTCTTGAAGTAGAACGGCGTGACGTTGTTGGAGTTCTCGCCGGTCTTGGCCTGGTCGCCGTAGTAGTAGTAGTGGTAGATCAGGGCGGCGTCGACCTCGCCGGCGTTGACGGCCTTCATGGCCGTGCTGTTGCCCTTGTACGGCTTGGAGTTTTCCTTCATGCCCTTGAGCCATGCCTCAGTGGCGGCTTCACCCTTGAGTTCCAGCAGGGCCGAGACGATCGCCTGGAAGTCGGCGCCGGACGGCGAGGCGGCCCACTTGCCCTTCCACTCGGGGTTGGCCAGGTCCAGCATGGACTTGGGCAGCTTGTCGTCGCTGATCTTGTTCTTGTCGTAGACCAGCACGGTGGAGCGGGCCGCGATGCCGGTCCACTTGTTGGTGGAGGGGCGGAATTCGGCGGGGACCTGGTCCACGGTGGCCTTGTCCACATCCGCGAAGAGGCCGGCGTTTTCCACCTGGGCCATGGCGGGGGAGTTCTCGGTGAGGAAGACGTCCGCCGGTGAGGCCTGGCCTTCCTGGACGATCTGGTTGGACATCTCGGTGTCGTCGCCCTGGCGCACGGTCACCTTGATGCCGGTTTCGGCGGTGAAGGCGTCGATCCACTCTTTGGTCAGGGATTCGTGCTGGGCGTTATAGACCGTGATCTCGCCGGCGGAGGAGCCGTTGCCGGCTGCGCTGCTGCCGGCCGGGGCGGAGGAACCGGAGCCGCAGGCGGCCAGGCCCAGGGCGGCAGTGGCGGCCAGGGCGATGCCCGCCAGCGCGTTGGTGCGGATCTTCATGGGGCTACTTTCTTCAAGGAAGTCGTCGTAGTGCCCTGCCCCCCGTGAGCGGGGAAGTTAGGGCATGCTCACTAAGAAAGACTGTAGGTTAGCCAAACCTAAGCGACCAACCTGAGGCTGGTTTAAGTGATGAGGATCACATGAATTACGATACTGTTGCGTGACGTAATTGTCGCCAGGTTACGGGGCGGGCGCCGGGGCGATCGATGCGGCCGCCTCCAGCACCATCCAGGCCTGGAGCTGCGTGGAGAGTTCGACGGCGGCGCCTTCCGGGTAGCTGCGGCGTGCCGGCGCGTCGGTGCGGTCGGAGAAGACCAGGTGGCTGCCGGGGCGGGCGAGGCGGTCGTGCGCGGGGAGGATCCGGCGGCCTTCCCAGAGGGCCTCGGCCGTATCGTTCACGAGTGCCGCCGCCGTGGCCCGGGTTTCGGCCGGGAGGCGTTCGTCGACGGCGGCGAGGGCCAGGTAACGGACGAGGATCCCGGTGAAGAGTCCGCCGTCGCCGGTTCCCTCGCAGCGCAGCACGGCGGCGGTGCGGCCCAGCAGCGGTGCCGGCTGCGTCAGGTTGCGCGCCACGGCGTCGACCAGTGCGGCCGCGCGCCCGAGGTTGGACTCGCCCCCGAGTTCGAGCAGGGCGCCGAGGACGGGCCCCTGGTTATAGGTGTAGATGGTCTCTTCCAGCACGGCGTCGCCCGTCCCTGAAATCCGCAGGCCGTCGCGGTAGAGGCCCTGTTCGGGCTCGTAGAGCCTGGCGTCCAGCCAGTCCAGCAGGGACTGCGCCTTGGCCCGGTTGCCGGTCCGCGCGTAGTAGAGGGCCACGGGTGCGGTGGTGGGTGTGTTCTTGAAGTCGCGCTTCGTGCTCCAAAACGTACCGCCGCCCAGGTCGTCCGTGGAGGCGGAGTCGAACTGCAGGGTCAGGCTCTTCAGGACCTTGGCGTTGCGCTCCCGGCCGGTGTGCTTGCGGGTGTCCTCGGCGAGCTTGTCCAGCCGGAGGGTGGCAAGGGCCAGCCAGGCCATGTCGTCGTAGTAGTTGTTGACTACCGTGAGGAAATTGCGCAGCCGGATGCCCGTGACGAGCCGGGAGGCGAGCCGGCCGGCGCTGGGCCGGTTCTCGCCGTCGAACTTGGCTCCCGGATTCCCGGGGGATCCCAGTTCCCGGCGGCCGGCGTCCACGAGGCAGTCCAGGTAGTGTGCCTGCCACCAGTAGTGCCAAGGCCGGGAGAGGTTCTTCAGCCGGCCCGAGGGCCGGAGGATCGCGGCGATGTGGGTGCCGGGCAGGAAGAAGAGCCGCTGCCCGAAGAGCCTGGTCACCGAGCGGGCGGCCTCGTCCGCGCGGAAGGACCAGTTGGGGGCGGAGGCGTCGGCTCGGGTCATGGCTCAAGCCTAATCGCGGGAGCCCGTCCGGACCGCGACCGTGACCGCGCCCCCGGCGGGTGCAGCCCAAAGGTGCGCATTGGCCGCATTCCAGTTAACATTCACTAACTAATGTTCCCCGCGGGCCGCCTCTGCAGGCGCCGCCCGCGTCGAGGCTTCGCGGCCGGGGTTCGGTTCCACATCAAGGAGGATGGATGGACATCAAGGGTACTGTCGCGCTGATCACGGGCGGGGCCTCCGGTCTCGGAGCGGCCACGGCCAGGCGCCTGTTCGACGCCGGCGCGTCGGTGGTGCTCGTGGACCTGCCGGGTTCCGCCGGGGACGCCTTTGCCGCCGAGCTGACCGCATCAGCCGCTGCCGGCGCTGCCGGCGCTGCCGCCGGGGACGGGCGCAGCGCCGTCTTTGTCCCCGCCGACGTCACGGACGAGGCGCAGGTGCAGGCCGCCGTCGACGCCGCTGCCGCCCTCGGCGCGCTGCGCATCGTGGTCAACTGCGCCGGGATCGCGACCCCCGGCAAGGTCCTGGGCCGCGACGGCGTGCTCCCGCTGGAGGCCTTCAACCGCGTCATCCAGATCAACCTGGTGGGCACCTTCAACGTGATCCGCCTCGCCGCGGCCGCCATGGCAGCCACCGAGCCCGCCGCCACGGAACTCGGCGGCCCCGAACGCGGCGTCATCATCAACACCGCCTCCGTTGCCGCGTTCGACGGCCAGATCGGCCAGCCCGCCTACGCCGCCTCCAAGGGGGCCGTCGCCGCCATGACGCTGCCGATTGCCCGCGAACTCGCGCGCTCGCTGATCCGGGTGGTCACCATCGCGCCGGGCATTTTCGAGACCCCCATGATGGCCGGCCTGCCGCAGGAGGCGCAGGACTCCCTCGGCCAGCAGGTGCCGCACCCCTCGCGGCTGGGCCGGCCGGCCGAATACGCGAACCTCGCCGCACACATTGTGGAGAACGCCATGCTCAACGGCGAGACGATCCGCCTCGACGGTGCCATCCGGATGGGCCCGAAATGACCGCGACAGGGCCGGCCCCTGCCGGGCCGGCCGCCGCCGAAATGACCGGGACAGGGCCGGCCCCTGCTGAAATGACCTCGACAGGGCCGGCCGCACCGTCTGTGGCGGGGCTGCCCACCGCGGACTTCTTCGATTACGAAGCACTGCTCAGCACGGCGGAACGGGCCAAGCTGGTGCAGCTGCGCGAGTTCCTGGCCGCCGAGGTCGCCCCGTTCGCCACGGACTGGTGGAACAAGGCCGAATTCCCGGCCCACATCCTGCCCAAGCTGGCCGCCCTGGAGCTCAGCGCCCCGGCCCAGCGCGGCTACAGCAACCTGTTCGCCGGGATCGTCATCGCCGAAATGACCCGGGTGGACACCTCGCTCGCCACCTTCTTCCTGGTCCACCATGACCTCTTCGTGGAATCGCTCTACGGCTTCGGCTCCGAGGAGCAAAAGGCACGCCTGCTCGAGGACGCGGCAAGCCTGCGCACCACCGGCGCCTTTGCCCTCACCGAACCGGACCACGGCTCGGACGTTGCCGGCGGGATGGAAACCCGGGCCCGGCGGGTCCCCGGCGGCGCGGCCGGCGGCGGCGACGCCTGGGTGCTCAACGGCGCCAAGCGCTGGATCGGCAACGGGACGTTCTGCGACTACATGCTGGTCTGGGCCCGGGACGAGGCCGACGGCGGCATCCGCGGCTTCATCGTCGACGCCACCTTGCCGGGCGTGAGCCGGAGCCGGATCGAGAACAAGATTGCCCTGCGCACGGTGCAGAACGCGGACATCGTCTTCACCGACGTCCGGGTGGCCGAAACGGACCGCTTCGCCGGGATCAGCAGCTTCGAGGACACCAACGAGCTCCTGCGCGGTTCCCGGATCATGGTGGCCTGGCAGGGCGTGGGGCAGCAGCTCGCGGCGTTCGACGTCGCCCGGCAGTACGCCGTCGAACGCCAGCAGTTCGGCCGCCCGCTGGCGAAGTTCCAGCTGGTCCAGCAGCAGCTGGTGACCATGCTCGGCAACGCCGTGGCCAGCATGGGCATGATGGTCCGGATCGCCCAGCTGCAGGACGCCGGCGCCGCGGACATGCCGCAGGTGGCCCTCGCAAAGTCCTATGTCAGCGTCCGGATGCGCGAAACCGTGGCGATGGGCCGGTCCCTGCTGGGCGGCAACGGGATCGTCACCGACTACCGGATGGCCAAGATCTTCTCCGACGCCGAGGCGATCTACACCTACGAGGGCTCGTTCGAGATCAACACCCTGATCACGGGACGCGCCGTGACCGGCGTGTCCGCGATCGTCTAGAAGACCGTCTAGAAGAGGCCGGGTTCCTTCTCGCCGGCCTCGATCTTCGCGTCGAGGCTGTTGTTCCGCACCGGCATGGGGCAGGTGCCGTACGGGGTGAAGGCACTGGGGTAGTTGATGGCCCGGTTGAAGTCCAGAATGACGGAGCCGTCTGGCCGCGGCCTTGCGGTGGACACCTTCCGCCACTCGTCCGTACTTTCCCCGTTGGTCTCGTCGTGGAACGTCACCGTCAGGGCGCCGAGCTTCTCCTCCTCGGCCTGCAGGTGGAACTCGTGGTCCGTGCCGGGCAGCCGGAAGACCAGCTCGCCGACCGAGCGGTGGACCCCGTCCACGAGCGGGTTGGCCGTGCCGATCGGGACATCCACGGGCTCGGGATAGGGCATGAACCGGGCCTCGATGACCAGGTCCGGGCGGAAGTCGAAGGTGGGCACGCCGTCGAACTCCGTGAACACCGGCGACTGGGAGTCGCGCGTGCGGATGGCGTACTTGTCCGCCCGCATGGCGAGCTCCACCACCACTTGGCGGCCGTCGTCGCCGCCGTACTGGACCCACATCAGTGATTCCTCGTCGGCGAGCACGGCGCTGATGGTCCCGTCCACGGGTTCGCCGGTTTCCACGAGGGTCAGACCGTCGGACGCGGCGGCGGTGAGGACCGCCGCGGTGCCGTCCGTGGACCAGAGGCCGGGGGCGAACTCGACGGCGGCCGGCTCGCCTTCGAGCCACTGGAAGGAGGTCAGCGTGAGCCAGCCGTGCTCGCTGGCGAGGGCCGCGTTGCGGCTGGTCCGGAAGCGCTGCCAGCGGGCCAGCTGCGGGTTCTGCGCTGCATCGGGTGTGGGCTTCGCGCCAGGGCCGGGTTCAGGCGTGGTCATGGGCACCTCCAGGGGATCAGTTGGGGGCGGGCGGTGTTTTGAGGCTGGCCGCCACGAGTTGGGCCGCGGTAGTTCCGGCTGCGGCGGCCGCGTCCGGGTCGCCGTCGAGCACCCCGCTGGCCAAGCCGCCGTCGAGCAGCAGGGTCAGGCTGCGGGCGAGCTGGTCCGGGTCCCGGGCGCCGGCGCGTGCGGCCAGGTCCCGGATCCAGGCGCGGATCTGCCGCTTGTGGGCCACAGTCCGGTCGTGGACGCGGGTGCCGGCGGCCGACTCGGCGGCCGCGTTGATGAAGGCGCAGCCGCGGTAGCCGTCGCGCCGGCAGGCGGCTGTCAGGGCATCGAACAGACCCACGAGCTGCGCGGCCGGGTCCTCGCCGGCTGCCTCGGCGGCGGCGTGCAGCTGCCCGGTCCAGACGCCGTCCACCTTCTCCAGGTAGGCCAGAATGAGGTCGTCCTTGGCCGGAAAGTACTTGTAGAACGTGGCTTTCGCGACGCCGGACTCCGCGATGATGGTGTCGATGCCGGCCGCCCGGAAGCCCTGCGCGTAGAAGAGCCGGAAGGCAGTGGCCAGGATCTTCTCCCGGGCATGCCCGGCGGGCGTGCGGGCAGCCGGCGGGGCGGTTGCTGCTGGCGAGGTCATGGCTCAATCGTACACAGACAAGTCTGTCTATGCCGCTTTGTCATTCGCTCCGCACCCCGTCAATGACGTACCTCCGGCCCGCCCCCGGCTGATCAGGCGGCTACGGGCGGGCGGCCAGGCCCCACACGAGCAGCCGCCAGACCTCCCGCAGCTCGGACCCGATGGCCGGGTCCGCCCATTCCGCTGCGTGCAGCGGGTGGTGGAACCGCGCCGTGGCGTGCAGGACGGCACGGCCGGCCGGCACCGGATCCGGGACGGCGAATTCGCCGCTGCTGACGCCGTCGGCGATGATCTCCGTGAGCGCTGCGGCCAGGTGGTCAACGTGGGCCGCCACCACTTCCCGCGCCTCGGCGGTCAGCTGGCCGAACGTGGCAAACAGCTCGGGATCGTTCAGTGCCAGGCCCTGCTTGATGGCCGCGAGGCGTTCGAGCCAGCGGAGCAGGCGTTCCGCGGCCGGGCCGTCCGTATCGCGGGCAGGATCCAGCGGCTCCGCGAGGCGGTCCAGCCAGCGCCGGGCCACCGCGTCCCGCAGTGCCACCTTTGTGGGGAAGTGCCGATAGACGCTGCCGTGGCTGACGCCCAGGGCCTTCGCTACGTCCACCACTGTGGCCTTGGCCGGTCCGAAGCGCCGCAGCACATCCTCGGCGGCATCGAGGATGCGCTCCTCGGTCAGGACGACGGCCACAGGGGTCACCGGCGTTCGCTGTCGAGCATGGCCATCTGGCCGGCGTCGTAGCGGGTGCCCGCGGCCGCGTCGGCGGGGACGGCGGCCTCGATTGCTGCCAGGTCCTCGGCGGAAAGGAGCAGATCGACCGCGCCCAGGGACTCGGCAAGCCGTTCGCGCCGGCGGGCGCCAACGAGGGGGACGATGTCCTCGCCGCGGGACAGGACCCAGGCGATGGCGAGCTGGGCGACGGTCGCGCCCTTGCGGTCGGCAATCTCGCGGAGCCGTTCGACGAGCTCGAGGTTCCGCTGCAGGTTCTCGCCGGAGAAGCGGGGCAGGTGGGCCCGGAAGTCGCGCCGGTTCCCAGTTCCGGCGGCCGGCCAGTGGCCGGACACCAGGCCGCGCGACAGCACACCGTACGCCGTGATGCCGATGCCCAGTTCGCGGGCCGCTGGCAGGATGTCCTGCTCGATGCCACGGGAGAGGAGGGAGTACTCGATCTGGAGGTCGGAGACCGGGTGGACGGCGTTGGCGCGGCGCAGCGTGTCGGCGCCGACCTCCGAGAGGCCGATGTGGCGGATCATGCCCTGCTGCACGAGCTCGGCCAGCGCTCCCACAGTTTCTTCCACCGGAACGGACGGATCCAGGCGGGCCGGCCGGTAGATGTCCACGTAGTCGGTGCCGAGGCGCCGGAGGGTATAGGCCAGGAAGTTCTTGATGGCCGCGGGGCGGGTGTCCACCCCGTTCCATCCGCCCCGGGCATCGCGCAGGACCCCGAATTTCACGCTGATCTGGGCGTTCTCGCGCCGCCGGCCGCGGATCGCGTCGCGCAGCAGCATTTCGTTGTGGCCCATGCCGTAGAAGTCCCCGGTGTCCAGCAGGGTCACGCCTGCGTCGAGGGCGGCCTGGATCGTGGCGACGCTCTCGGCGTCGTCGGCGGGGCCGTAAAGATCGGACATGCCCATCAGGCCGAGGCCGATGGCGGCGGTGCTGGGACCGGTGGAGCCCAGGGCGCGGGTGGTGCCGAGAGTAGAAGTTGTCATGGAATGACGATACAACAATCAGCTGACAGATTTCAAACTTTGTCAGTCGCTGGTGTCCGAGAGGTCGCGTGACTGCGCTTATTGCCGTAGACAGATCTGTCTGATAGCGTCGAGGCCACACGTAGACGAACCTGTCTACTCCACGACTCCAGAACGAGGACACCATGAAGATTGCAGTACTGGGAACCGGCATGGTCGGGCGCACAATTGCCGGCGCACTGGCGGGTCAGGGTCACGACGTCGTGATCGGTACCCGCGACCCGCAGGCAACGCTGGCCCGGACCGAGCCGGACATGATGGGCACCGGGCCGTTCGCCCAGTGGCATGCCGCGAACACCGGAGTCGGTGTCGCCGCCTTTGCCGACGCCGCGGCCGGCGCCGAGCTGATCGTCAACGCCACCAACGGCGGCGGCTCGCTGGCGGCCCTGTCCGCCGCTGGCACCGATAACCTGGCCGGCAAGGTCATCATGGACATCTCCAACCCGCTGGACTTCTCGCAGGGAATGCCGCCGTCGCTGAACCCGGTGAACACGGACAGCCTGGGCGAGCAGATCCAGCGGACCTTCCCGGAGGCCAAGGTGGTGAAGACGCTGAACACCATGACGGCGTCAGTGATGGTGGATCCGGCGCGCGTGGCCGGCGGCGAGCACTCGGTGTTCGTCTCCGGGAATGACGCCGACGCCAAGGCGGCCGTGACCGACATCCTCAAGGGCTTCGGCCACCGCGACGTGATCGACCTCGGCGACATCACGAGTGCCCGCGGCGCGGAAATGATCCTGCCGATCTGGCTGCGGCTCTGGGGCGCGCTGGGCACCGGCGAGTTCAACTTCAAGATCGCGCGCTAACCGCTTCACCCGCCAAGCTCGCAGCAGGGGCCGTTCTGATGTTCAGCACGGCCCCTGCTGCGGGCTGGTTGGGGGCCGGGGGAAAAGACGTCGGGGCGCCGCGGCGGGGCCTGACACTATCTGAGACGGAATTCCAGCCGGGAGTGCCTGCGGGTAACATCCCATGGGAAGAAGTAATCAGGCTCACAGTATCCAGCGCAGTGTACGAGCCACGTCGAACCCTCGAAAGATAGTTTCCATGGCTGACACTGCAATGCATTCCGACACCGATCTTGCCGCCGAACTCCGGGCCGATGTCCGCCGGGTCTCCACCCTCCTCGGCGAATCCCTGGTCCGCCAGCACGGCCCCGAACTCCTGGACCTGGTGGAGCAGGTGCGCCTGCTGACCAAGGAATCCAAGGAAGCCGCCCGCGGCGGCGCCGACGCCACCGGGCCCTGGAGCTCGTACGACGTCGTCGCCCAGGTCCGCGAACTGCTCGGTTCCCTGCCGCTGGAGCAGGCCACCGACCTGGTCCGCGCCTTCGCGTTCTACTTCCACCTGGCGAACGCCGCCGAGCAGGTCCACCGGGTCCGCGGGCTGCGCACCCGGCAGGAGAAGGATGGCTGGCTCGCCAAGGCCGTGGAGGAGATCGCGGACCAGGCCGGCAACTCCGTGCTGCAGGAAGTCGTCAACGAGCTCGACGTCCGCCCCATCTTCACCGCGCACCCCACCGAGGCCTCGCGCCGCTCCGTGCTGGATAAGATCCGCCGGCTCTCGGACATCCTGTCCGAGTCCACGGGTGAGGGCACGTCCGCCCGCCGCCGCCAGGACCGCCACCTGTCCGAAGTGATCGACCAGATGTGGCAGACGGACGAGCTGCGCCAGGTCCGGCCCACCCCCGTGGACGAGGCCCGGAACGCCATCTATTACCTCACCGGGATCCTCAGCGACGCCATGCCGGAAATGCTCTCGGACCTCTCCGAGCTGCTCGCCGAGCACGGCGTCACGCTGCCGCCGCAGAAAGCCCCGATCCGCTTCGGCTCCTGGATCGGCGGGGACCGGGACGGAAACCCCAACGTCACCGCCGCCGTCACCCGCGAAATCCTCCAGATCCAGAACCAGCACGCCGTACGGATCAGCATCGGCCTGATCGACGGGCTCATCTCGATCCTGTCCAACTCGACCGCGCTGGCCGGGGCGGACC
The DNA here is from genome assembly GCF_000374925.1 of Arthrobacter sp. 131MFCol6.1. Taxonomy (GTDB): domain Bacteria; phylum Actinomycetota; class Actinomycetes; order Actinomycetales; family Micrococcaceae; genus Arthrobacter. The sequence goes on along the minus strand of NZ_KB895544.1, from coordinate 137,674 downwards.
AGGAGCTCCTGGACTCGATCGACGTCGACCTGGGGAACCTGCCTGGCCTGGACCGCCGCGTCCTCGAGCTGAACGCGCAGGAGCCCTACCGGCTCAAACTCACCTGCATCAAGGCCAAACTGATCAACACCGGCCGGCGGGTCGCGGCCGGATCCGCGCACGAGCCCGGCCGCGACTACACCGCCACCGCGGAGCTCCTCGCCGAGCTCGGCCTGCTGGAACGGTCGCTGCGCAACCACCACGCGGCCCTCGCCGCCGACGGCGCCCTGTCCCGGGTCCGCCGCGCCATCGCCTCCTTCGGCCTGCACCTGGCCACCCTCGACATCCGCGAGCACGCCGACCACCACCACGACGCCGTCGGGCAGCTCATGGACCGCCTAGGCGGGCCCGGTGTCCGGTACGCGGAACTCAGCCGCGCCGAGCGGCTCGAGGTGCTGGGCTCCGAACTCGCGTCCCGGCGCCCGCTCTCCGGCCACCCGATCAAGCTCGACGGCGTCGCCGACGGCACCTACGACGTCTTCCGGGAGATCCGGCGCGCCCTGCGCACCTACGGTCCCGACGTGATCGAGACCTACATCATCTCCATGACCCGCGGTGCGGACGACGTCCTGGCCGCGGCCGTGCTGGCCCGCGAGGCCGGCCTGGTCAGCCTCTTCGGCGAGGCGCCCTACGCCAAGATCGGCTTCGCGCCGCTGTTGGAGACCGTGGACGAGCTCCGCGCCTCAGCCGAGATCGTGGACCGGCTGCTCTCCGATGCGTCCTACCGCGAACTCGTCCGGCTCCGCGGCGACGTGCAGGAGATCATGCTCGGCTACTCGGACTCCAACAAGGAGTCCGGCGTCATGACGAGCCAGTGGGAGATCTACAAGACCCAGCGCAAGCTGCGCGACGTGGCCGCCAAGCACGGCGTCCGCGTGCGCCTCTTCCACGGCCGCGGCGGCTCGGTGGGCCGCGGCGGCGGGCCGACCTACGATGCCATCATGGCCCAGCCCAACGGCGTGCTCGAGGGCGAGATCAAGTTCACTGAGCAGGGCGAGGTCATCTCGGACAAGTACTCCCTGCCGGAGCTGGCCCGGGAAAACCTCGAACTCTCCCTGGCCGCGGTGCTGCAGGGCTCGGCCCTGCACCGCACGCCGCGCACCTCGGAGGACCAGCGGGTGCGCTACGGCCACGTCATGGAAACCGTCTCCGACGCCGCGTTTGCGCGCTACCGCACGCTGATTGATGACCCCGACCTGCCCGCGTACTTCATGGCTTCCACCCCGGTGGAGCAGCTGGGGTCCCTCAACATCGGGTCCCGCCCGTCCAAGCGGCCCGATTCGGGCGCCGGGCTTGAGGGCCTGCGCGCCATCCCGTGGGTGTTTGGCTGGACGCAGTCGCGGCAGATCGTGCCGGGCTGGTTCGGTGTGGGCTCAGGCCTCAAGGCCGCGCGCGAGGCCGGTAACTCGGCCCAGCTCAAGGAGATGATCGAGGGCTGGCACTTCTTCCGCTCGGTGCTTTCCAACGTTGAGATGACCCTGGCGAAGACGGACATGGACATTGCCGGCTACTACGTCTCCACCCTGGTGCCGGCGGATCTGCACCACCTGTTCCGTGCCATCCGGGCCGAATATGAGCTCACCGTCGAGGAAATCCAGAACCTCACCGGCGAGCACGTGATCCTCGATGCCCAGCCCACCCTGAAGCGCTCCCTCGAGATCCGGGACCAGTACCTCGACCCGATCAGCTACCTGCAGGTGGAACTGCTGCGCCGCGTCCGGGCCGAGGCCGCGGAGGGCATGACCGGGGCCGAGATCGACGAACGGCTCCAGCGCGCCATGCTGATCACGGTCAACGGAGTCGCCGCGGGGCTGCGCAACACGGGGTAACCGGTACCCTGGCTCCAGCGCGCCCAGCCTCTGCCCTCCCCTCTGTTGCCCTATCACCTATGGCGGCCATTTCGGCTTTTTGGCAGCCAAAAGTGATAGCGCAACGGGAGGGTGTGGGGGCGGCTAGGGTTGTTCCATGCCGTCGTTCCAGACCAGACTGAAGATCACCGGGCTCAAGCCGGGGACCGCTCCTGAAGCCGTCATGGCCGCGGCCATCGAGGCGCTCGGGACGCGGCACCACGTCGAATCGCACCAGCTTGAGCTCGCCGGGGGCGTACCCCAGCTGAACCTGCGCTTCCTGGTCGATGCCACCGCCTACAGCGCCGAAAACAGCCAGGCGCTGGAGTCGGCAGCCATGATGCGCGACGCCGTCGAACGCGTTGCGCTCACCGGTGCGCTGACCGTGCTGCGCCGCAGCCGCGGCCGCTGGGCGCCTGTGTAAAAAGCCGGGCGTCTAAAAGTCCAGTTCCTCGTCCGGGTCGACCGCGGCAGACTCCACGGGGGAGGGGCTGCCCCGGCGCCGCGTCACGATCACGCCCACGACCGCTCCGACCAACAGCCCGACGCCGACGCCGATCAGGGAGCTCGCCCAGAACGGCAGCCCGGTGGCGGAGCCCATGAAATAGCCCAATGCAACGGACCAGACTGCCCAGAGCAGGCCGCCGAGGGCCGCGCAGAGGCTGAACCCGCGGGTGGAGACGTTGGCGATGCCGGCCGCGGCCGTCGTGGCCAGCCGCCCGCCGGGGATGAACCGGAGGCCGATGATCGCACCGTAGGTGGAGGACCGGCCGGCTTTCGCGATCGCCGCGTGCACGGCCGCGTGGAACCCCCGGCCCCATTTCCAGCGGTCGAGTACGTGGCTCAGCCGGCGCTTGAAGAGCTGGAAGACGAGAAGGTCACCAAGCCAGGAGGACGCGGCGGCGAGGAGCACGACGAGGAAGCCGTTGATGCGGCCCTCCGCGGACAGCGCGCCGCCGGTGATGACCAGCATTTCCGAGGGGACGGGCGGGAAAATCGCGTCGCCGATCACAAAGGGGAAGATCCAGAAATAGATCGCGGCGCCCCAGCTGTCCGCATTTCCGAAGTCCATGGGCACAAGGTACCGCACTTCCAGCTGCTAGCGTGCCTCGCTGAGTTCCAGCCTGCTGCGGTATTCCACCGGGCTCCCGGAGATGGGGTCCACGAAGCGGATCCCGCGGGCCAGGAGCTGCAGCGGCTTGGCGTAGTTGTCCGGGGCCTTGTCCAGCAGTTCCGGGTAGAACGCATCGTTGACGATCCCGAGGCCCAGTGAGGCCATGTGCACGCGGAGCTGGTGGGTCTTCCCGGAGTGCGGCTCCAGCCGGTACAGCGCGCGGCGGTGGGGGCCGCCGTCGACGCCGGGCGCGCCGGAACCGTCAAAAGTGTGCAGCCGCTCGATCCGGGTTTCCGCATTGGGTTCGCCGTCGACCACCTCGGCCAGCAGGTAGCTGCGGGACTTGGTCATCCGGTTCCGCACCACCACGGGGAAGTCCACCGCGGGATGGCCCGGTGCGGGCTCCGCGGCGGAGACGCACTCATATTCCTTCTGGACCTGGCGCCTTTCGAAGAGCACCTGGTACTTGCCCCGGGTTTCGGGGTTCGTGGAGAGCAGCAGGATGCCAGCGGTCATGCGGTCCAGGCGGTGCATGGGGATCAGGTCCGGGAGGCCGAGCTGGTTCCGGAGCCGGACCAGGGCCGATTCCTGGATGTACGTCCCGCCGGGAGTGGTGGGCAGGAAGTGCGGCTTGTCCACCACCAGCAGGTGATCGTCCTGGTGCAGGATGTTCAGCTCCACCGGGATCCGGGTCTCCGGCGGCAGGGTGCGGTAATACCAGATGAACGTGTGGTCCTGCATCGGCGTGCTGCGGTCCAGGGCGATCCCCGCCTCGCCGACGATCTCCCCGGCGTCGAACCGGTCCTCGATGCCCTGCGGATCAATGTGACCCCAGCGGTGCATCATGTAGTCCAGCGCGGTTTCCCAGGGGCCCTCGTCCGGCAGGCGCAGACGCGTCGCGTTGACGCCGTCGCGCACGGGAAGGGGGGATTGCATCACCCGACCATTCTACGGGCCCGGCCTCTTCCGCCCAGCCCCCGGGGCCCGCGCCTCGTGGCCCAGGTCGCCGGACGCATGCCAGGTCGCCGGAAAGGTCCGGCGATCTCGTAGGCTTCCGGCGAACTCGCGAGGCCTCACCCCAGCCCACCCGCCTGCGCCCGCCACAGCCCACCCGCCTGCGCCCGCTACGACCCGCGCGCCGCCGGCGTCCGCGTCCCTCGCGGGGCCGGTCGCTCTCTCCCGCCACGGGCCCGTGCTTGAGTTCGCTGCCAACGGCCGAGTTCGCCGGAAACGTCCGGCGAACTCGCACGCTTCCGGCGAACTCGCGGGATGACGCCCACCCGCCACCCACCCGCCACCCAGCGAGCCGACGAGAAAAAAGTTCTTGACAAATAAAATTGTCGGCGGGCAGACTTGAAGCATGTTGGACATCGGAGTGATTGAGGATCCGGCCGCAGCTGAGGCCTCGCTGGATCCGATCCGGACGCGGATCCTGCGCGAGTTGGCCGAGCCCGGCTCCGCAACGCAGCTCGCCGCGAAGGTGGGCCTGCCGCGGCAAAAGGTGAACTACCACCTCAAAGCACTCGAACGGCATGGGCTCGTCGAGCTCGTCGAGGAGCGGCGGCGCGGCAACGTGACCGAACGCATCCTGCAGGCGACGGCGGCGTCGTACCTGATTTCGCCGGCGGCGCTGGCCTCGGTGGCGCCGGACCCGCACCGGTTCTCGGACCGCTTTTCCGCCTTCTGGCTGCTGGCGCTCGCCGCCCGCATGGTCCAGGAGATGGGGCAGCTGATCGCCGGGGCGGCAGCGGCAAGGCAGAAACTCGCCACGTTTGCCATCGACGGCGAGATCACCTTCCGTTCAGCGGCGGACCGGGCAGCCTTCGCCGAGGAGCTCGGCGTCGCCGTGACCCGGCTCGTGGACAAGTACCACGACGGCGGACCCGACCTCCCGGCAAGTTCTCCGGCTGGTTCCCCGGCAGATTCGCCGGGGGCGCCGCACGGTCGCCGGCCGGAGGGACGCAAGCACCGGCTGGTCGTCGCGCTGCACCCGTCGCTGAAGGCGCCGCAACGCAAGGAAGCGCACGCAGACCCACAAACAGCCAGCCCGCCAACAAACCCACAAACAAGCCCACAAACAAACCGACAAGCCAAGGAGCAGGACAATGACTGACCAACGGAAATTTGAAATCGTCTACGACACCGAACTGCCCGGCACCCCGGAACGGGTATGGGAGGCCGTCACCAAGGACACCCCGGCCTGGATGTTCCCCACGGACCAATGGCCGGCGGTCAGGACCGTGGACGAATACCCCACCCACCTGGTGTCCCGGATGGACGGTCCGGACGGCTGGTTCAACCAGCTGGAGCACGTCCTGGAACCGCTCGACGGCGGCCGGGCCCGGCTGCACTATGTGCACAGCGGCATCTTTGCGGACAACTGGGATGAACAGTATGACGGCGCCAGCAAGCACACGGCGTTCTATCTGCACACCCTGGGCCAGTACCTGAAGTACTTCGACGGCAAGCCCGTGGTCTTCACGGACATCCAGGCACCCGCCGCTTCGCAGACCCCGGACGGCTTCAACCGGCTGAAGAGGGCGCTTGGCGTCGACACTGCCGCCCAGGGGGAGACGGTGGAGCTGGAGCTCGACGGCGTCGGGCCGCTCACCGGCGAGGTCGACTTCGCCAACGAGAACTTCCTCGGCCTGCGGACCGCGGACACGATGTACCGCTTCTTCGGGCGCAACGCCTTTGGCGCGCCCGTGGGCATGACCGTGCACGACTTCAGCGGCAGCGGGGACGCCGGGGCGACGGCCCAGGCGTGGTCAGGCTTCCTGGCGAAGGCCTACGCCTAGGCGCTGCGACGCGGATCCCGTCTGGCGACGCGCATGCGCCCTGGCGACACCCGAATCCGGGCGTCGCCAGGGCACATGCGCGTCGCAGGAAACGTTGCGCGTCGCAAGGGCACATGCGTGTCGCAGGTCGGGCTCGCGGGCGCCCAGTCTCAGGCGATGGCCGCGGCCGGCGGGGCCGACAGGTTGCGGCGAAGCTGCGGCGCGGCCTCCAGCCGGTCCTGCGCCGAACGCAATGCCAGTACGGCCGTCTCCAGCTGCTCCGGGGGCAGGGTGAACGGCAACCTCAAGTACTGCTCAAACGCGCCGCCGACGCCGAACCGTGGCCCCGCGGCGAGGCGGATCCCGACGTCGGGGGCCACTACTGCCAGTGCCGTGCTGATCGGCGCCGGGAGTCGGCACCAGACGGACAGGCCGCCGTCGGGCCATTCGGGCTCCCAGCCCGGCAGGTGCGTCCGCATCAGTTCCACCAGTACGTCCCGGTTCGCGCGCAGCGCGGCCAGCCGAGCGGGGAGCGGCTCCGTCATGGCATTGACCAGATGTGCCGCGGCGAGCTGTTCCACCACCGGCCCGCCCAGGTCCAGGGTGGTGCGGGCAGCGGCGAAGCGCTGGATGAGGGGCTCGCTGGCGCGGATCCAGCCGGTGCGCAGCCCTGCCCAGTGCGACTTGCTGAGGGACCCGAGGGAGACCACCGCCGGGCTGAAAGCTGCCATGGGGGTCGAGGCGCCGCCGTCGAGGTTCAACTCCCGCAGCGTCTCGTCCACCACCAGCACAGTGCCCGACGCCGCGGCCGCCTTCACGAGCCGGCGCCGCTGGGAATCGGGCATCAGCCGGCCGGTGGGGTTGTGGAAGTCCGGCACCACGTAGGCCATCGCGGGCCGCTGCTGGAGGAGCGCCGTTTCCATGGCCTCGAGGTCCCAGCCGCCTGCGCCATTGTGGGCAGGGCCGTTGCCGCCTGCGCTGTGGACCCGGCCGCCGTGGACTCTGCCGCTGGGGCGTGCGCCGATGGCGGTTGCGGCAGGCATGGCCACCGGGACCGGGCGGCAGCTCGCGGCCCGGATCGCGTCGAGGGCATTCGGGTAGCTCGGATGTTCCACCAGCACCTTGGTCCCGGACCGCCCGGCCAACGTGCGGAGCACAATGTTCAGCGCATGCTGGGCGCCGGAGGTGACCAGGATCTGTGCGGCCGTGGTCGGGACCCCGGCGGCGGTGTACCGGGCCGCAATGGCTTCCCGGAGCGGGCCCACGCCCAGGGCGTCGTAGCCAAAGCCCGGCAGCAGGGCCGGCAATTCGGTCAGGGCCGCGGCAAAGGCCCGGTGCACCACTTCGCCGCTGGCGGGCAGCGAGGCGTAGGCCAGGTCCAGGATCCCGTCCGGGACGGCCAGTCCGGGCGCGCCACTCAGCCGCAGGGCGCCGTCGAGGCCGCCGGCATGCACCGGCCCCTGGCTCGGGATGCAGCTCCGGCTCCGGCTGCCCTGGCCGCTGCTGAGGAAACCCTGCTCGCGCAGCAGGGCGTAGGCCGCTGTCACCGTAGTGCGGCTGATGCCAAGGGCCGCCGCCAGCGAGCGCTCGCTCGGCAGGGCGACGTCGAGCCCGACGCGGCCGTCGAGGATGAGCAGGCGGACGACGTCGGCCAGCTCGCGGTAGGCGGGGGCGGCGCCGACGTTCCACTCGCCCAGCAGGCGGGCCAGCGACCCCGGAGTCAATGAGACGGACATAGAGCCAGTATTTCAAACTGGCTATGGATTGCAAGGCCAGTTTTCGTGGAGGATGGAGACCATGTTGACCCGCAGACTCCTCCAGCTCCTGATCGGCCTCGCCCTGTACGGCATCTCCCTCGCCATGGTCATCCGTGCCAGCCTCGGCACGGCGCCGTGGGACGTGCTCCATCAGGGGCTGGCGGCCAGGACCGGGCTCAGCCTCGGTACGGTGGTGGTTGTGGTCAGCTTCCTGGTGCTGCTGCTGTGGATCCCGCTCCGGCAGTGGCCCGGCGTTGGAACCCTGTGCAACGCGGTGCTGGTGGGGGTCTTCGCGGACGTCGGGCTGGCCCTGATTCCACGGTTTTCGCATCTTGGTGGCCAGATCGGCCTGCTCGTCGGGGCCGTGCTGCTCAACGGCGTCGCCTCCGCCTGCTACATCGGCGCCCGCCTGGGCCCCGGTGCACGGGACGGGCTCATGACGGGCCTCGCCCGGCGGACGGGCTGGCCGGTCCGGGTCTGCCGCACCGGCATTGAAGTGGTGGTCCTTGGCGCGGGCTGGCTGCTGGGCGGCTCGGTCGGTGTGGGCACGGTGCTCTACGCGCTGGCCATCGGCCCCCTGGTGCAGTTGCTGCTGCCGCGGTTCACCGTTCCGGAAGCGCGTCCCGTCCCGGCGGCCGGAAGCGAAGCGGCCGGAACTGCAACGGAAGCCGCCGTTGCCCGGACGGCCGTCCCTGCGGCGGCGGCCAGCGGCCCGGCCGATTGATTCCAGCGGGCCCCGTCAGCGGGCGCCTTCTGTTCCCGGGCCCAGCAGGGGCTGGCAGGCGGGGCAGTAGTAGATGTCCCGTTCCTCGGTGAAGGTGCCGGCGCCGTTGTCCTTGCCAAGGACGCCGCGGCGGATCGGGGTGCCGCATTTGAGGCACGGCTGGTGCTCGCGGCGGTAAACCCAGTAACCGGGGCGCCCGGCGGTGCGGCCCACCGGCACGCCGCGCGCGTTGAGCACGGTGGTCCGGCGGCCCGGCCCGAGGTTGGCGGAGAGCAGGACCTGGGCGTCGGTGATGATGGCGGCCAGATCCTGCACCGCCGAGACGGGCGACGCCGGATGGACCCCCGCGAGGAAGCAGGCCTCGCACCGGTAGATGTTTCCGATGCCCGCCAGCTTGCTCTGGTCCAGCAGGGCCACGCCGATCGGAACGTCCGGGGCCGCGAGCAGCCGGCGTTCGGCCTCGGCAGCATCCCAGTCCGGGCCCAGCAGGTCCGGGCCGAGGTGCCCCACAATGGTGTCTTCCTGGTCGGTGCGGACCACCTCAAGGATGCCCAGGGAGAACCCGACGGCGTCGGCCGTGGCGGTGCGCAGCACACAGCGGGCCGTGAAGCCGGGCTTCCGCCAGCGGCCCCCGGGCGGGTAGACCTGCCAGCTGCCCTCCATCTTCAGGTGCGAATGGATGGTGAGCCGGTCTCTGGGCGTCGGGCCCTGGACGCGCATCAGCAGGTGTTTGCCGCGGGGCACCACCTCGGCCACGGTCCAGCCGCCGAGCTTCAGGGTGGCGAAGCGCGGGACCCGGAAGTCGGACGAGACCAGTTCCTTCCCGGCCAGTGCTGCGTGCAGCTGTGCGGCGGCGCGGAAGACCGAATCGCCCTCAGGCACGGATCCTCAGTCCCTTTGGAGTGGAATAGGCTCCGGCCTGGGCGAGGGCGGCCGCCACCGGGGTGTCCAGGATGCCGTGGCCGTTGACCTTTTCCATGATCAGTTTGTCCACCGCGCCGCGGGTCACCACGCCCACCAGGGCCGAACCGGCCGCGGCCAGGATTTCGGGGTCGTCGCTGAAAGCGAGCAGGGTCTTGCCGCCGCGCTCGACGTACAGCGCCAGGGCGCCGTCGACCAGGACCACGAGGGCCCCGGCCTTCCGGCCCGGGCGGTGGCCGGTGCCGGCGTCGACGTTGAGCGCAGGCCACGGCAGCGCGGCGCCGTACGGGTTGGCAGGGTCGGTGGCGGCGAGGGCCAGGGCCACCGGCTCGGCCTTGTGCAGCTCGGCGTCCTCGACGTAGGACCGCAGCCGGTCCACCGTGGCCGGGACGGCGAACTGCGCCGCGCCGAGGTGTTCGATGAAGTAGCCGCGGCGGCAGCGTCCGGCTTCCTCGAGCCGGGCCAGGACCTTGTACATGAGGCCGAAGCCGCCGAGGATGTTTTCTGCCATGACCGAGCCGCGGGTGACTACGCCGTAGCGGTCCAGGAGCAGCTCCGCGGTGGCCCGGGCATGGATGGTGGGATCGAGCTCCGGGGCCGGCAGCGCGGACCAGCGCCCCGCGGCGAGCGGGGGAGCGGGCGCGGTGCCGGTCACGGATCCATACCGGCCGCCGGTGAGTCCCGGTGATCCGAGCAGGCCGGTGCCGTGCGCCCGTCCGAGCCGGCTGAGCCGCGGCGCGCGGGCCCGCGGGGCGCGCCCCACCTGCCGGTGCGCGGTGTGGCCGCCGGCGATCAGGGCCCTGACGGGGGCAAACGTGTCGCCGGTAATCCGGCCCGCCCAGGCGAGATCCCAGAGCGCGGCCACCACATCCTGGTCGCTCAGCACCGAATCCATGCCACCGGCAACCTCGGTCAGCTGCCGGAAGAAGTAGCCGCCGCCGTTGTTCTGCAGGTGCTCGAGGAGCCGTCGCTGCGCGTCGCCGGGTTCGGAGTCGATGGACGGGTTCAGCGTCAGTTCGGCCGAATCGGCGAGGTGCAGGCTCACCCAGCCGTCGTTGCCGGGCAGCGAGCCGGCACCGGACCAGAGGACCTCGCCGGCGGCCATGAGCTCGTCCAGCATGGCCGGCTGGTAATTGGAGACGCGGCTGGCCAGGACAAGCGGCTCCCATGCCGAGGCCGGAATGGGCACGCCGGAGAGCTGGTCGATGGCCGTGATGATGCCGTCCAGGCCGCGGAGCGCGGACTGCCCGCGGCCGCCCGGGGTCCGCACGTTCTGCCAGGCGGGTAGGAACCGGCCGTACGCGGCGGCGTCCACCGGCTCGACTTCGGCGCGGAGCGCGGCGAGCGAGCGGCGGCGCAGCTTGCGGAGGACCTCGGCGTCGCACCATTCGCTCACGCCCGCCGCAGGCAGGACGACAGGCAAAACAGCGGGCTGGAACGCCTCCTCGCCGGGTCCTTCAAGACCGGGTCCTTCAACCCCGGATCCTTCAACGCCGGGTCCTTCAACGCCGGCTGCCGGGCTGCCCGCCGTGGCTGCCGGTGGCGCAGCGTGCGGGCGGAACTCTCCTTCCACCACGCGGCCGTCCGCGGCCAGCCGCTTCAGTGCCGTGCCGACGACGGCGACGCCGAGTCCCAGCCGCGCCGCGGCCTCGGCGGCGGTGAAGGGCCCGTGCGTGCGTGCGTAGCGCGAGACGAGGTCGCCGAGGGGGTCCGCGACCGGTTCGATGAAGGCCAGCGGCACACCCATGGGCAACGGTACGCCGAGGGCATCCCGGAGCCGGGCGGCATCCTCGACGGCCGCGAACCGTTCGATGCCGCCGATGTTGACCTTGATCGCCCGGTTGGCCCGCTGCAACGCAGTGAGGTGGGCGGCGGCGTCGGCCTCCGTCGCCGGGGTTTCGACGGGCAGGCTCCCTTGGTCGGTCTCAGCGGTCTCGGCGGTCCCGGCGGTTTCGCTTGCCTGGGCCGGGCCCGCCACCGGCTCCAGGCGGGCGGCGACCTCGTCCGGCGCGAGCGGACCCAGAAGGCGCAGGAGGTCCGCGACGCCTTCCAGCCCGCGCACCTGGCGGTCGCGGGCCAGCCGCTGCAGTTCGCGCTCGGTGGCCTCGATGACCTTCACGTCCAGCAGTTCGCGCAGCTCCACGCGGCCCATGAGCTCATTGAGCAGGGTGGAATCGAGGGCCAGGGCGGCGGCCCGGCGCTCCGCCAGCGGGGAGTCGCCTTCGTAGAGGAACTGGGCCACGTAGCCGAAGAGCAGGGACTTCGCGAACGGGGAGGGCTGCTGGGTGGTGGTCTGGACGATCCTGAGCTCGCGGCGCTCCACCGACGCGGCGATGTCCTTCAGCGCCGGCAGGTCGTAGACATCCTGCAGGCACTCGCGGACCGTCTCGAGGACAATCGGGAACGTCGGGTACTTCCGGGCAACATCCAGCAGCTGCGCCGAGCGCTGCCGCTGCTGCCACAAGGGCTGCCGCTTGCCGGGATTCTGCCGGGGCAGCAGCAACGCGCGGGCTGCGCACTCGCGGAACCGGGAGGCGAACAAGGCGCTGCCGCCGACCTCCGCCGTCACGATCTGCTCGATTTCCTCCGGGTCAAACAGGAACAGCTCGGCGCCCGGCGGCTCATCCTCCATCATGGGCACGCGCAGCACGATGCCGTCGTCGGCGGCCATGGCCGAGCCGTCCATCCCGTAGCGCTGCTGCAGGCGCTGGCCCACGGCCAGGGCCCACGGTGCGTGCACGGGCATGCCGAAGGGGCTGTGCAGCACCACGCGCCAGTCGCCGAGCTCGTCGTGGAAGCGCTCCACCACGAGGGTGGTGTCGCTGGGGACCACCTCGGTGGCGAGCCGTTGTTCGGCGAGGTACTGGATCAGGTTGTTCGCGGCGTAGTCGTCCAGTCCGCTGGCCTTGCACCGCTCGGTTGCCGGCCCGACGTCGGACGCCGCCAGTTCGCGCATGAACGCGCCGAGGGCGCGGCCCAGGTCCACCGGCCGGCCCAGGGAGTCGCCCTTCCAGAAGGGGAGCTTGCCGGGCTGGCCGAACGCCGGCGAGACCAGGACACGGTCGTGCGTGATGTCCTCGATCTTCCAGCTGGTGGCGCCGAGGGCGAAGACGTCGCCAACCCGGGATTCATAGACCATTTCCTCGTCGAGTTCGCCCACCCGGCGCCCGCCCTTGGCCGCGGCGGCTGCCGGGCTGGCTGCCCTGCCGTCCGCACTTGCACCGCCGGAAGAGCCGCCACCGCCGGTGCCCTCGACTTCGGTGCCGATGATGTAGACGCCGAACAGCCCGCGGTCCGGGATGGTGCCGCCGGAAGTGACGGCGAGCCGCTGCGCGCCGGGCCTGCCCTCGATGGTCCCGGCGTTCCGGTCCCAGATGACCCGGGGGCGCAGTTCGGCGAATTCGTCCGAGGGGTACCGTCCGGCCAGGAGGTCCAGGGTGGCCTCGAACGCGGAGCGGGGGAGCGAGGCGAACGGCGCCGACCGCCGGACCGTGCTGAACCAGTCCTCCACGTCGATGGCGCCCAGGGCGGTGGCGGCGACGGTCTGCTGGGCCAGGATGTCCAGCGGGTTGGCCGGCACGCTGAGCCGCTCGATCTTGCCCGCGAGCATCCGCTCCACGGTGATGGCCGTGTGGACGAGGTCTGCCCGGTGCTTCGGGAACAGGACGCCCTGGGAGATTTCGCCGACCTGGTGGCCGGCACGGCCCACCCGCTGCAGGCCGCTGGCCACCGAGGGCGGCGACTCGACCTGCACCACCAGGTCCACGGCACCCATGTCGATGCCAAGCTCGAGTGAGGACGTGGCCACGACGCAGCGCAGCCGCCCGGATTTCAGGTCATCCTCGATCAGGGCGCGCTGGTCCTTGGACACGGAGCCGTGGTGGGCGCGGGCCAGCACGGGATCGGCGCCGGCGGTGCTCCCGGCCTGGGCCATCATGTGGGCCGGTGTGGCGGTGGATGTGGGCTGCGCGGCAGCACCGCCGGATGGCACGCCGACGCCGGAAGGCACTGGACTCGACACGGCATGCGGCACGGCGTTGAAGTCCGGGGCGCCGGCGCCAACGTCCGTCCAGCCGCCGCCGGCCGCCAGGAGCTGGCGTTCGGCGTAGATCTCGTTGAGCCGGGCGGTCAGCCGTTCGGCGAGGCGGCGGGAGTTCGCGAACACGATGGTGGACTGGTTGGCGAGCACCAGGTCCACGATCTTTTCCTCCACATGCGGCCAGATGGAGGCTTGGGGCTGCAGCCCGGAGGCCGGGCCGGAGTCGAAGGCCCCGGCGGCACCCTGGAGATCGGACATGTCCTCCACCGGGACGGAGACGGTCAGGTCCCAGTTCTTCCGTGACGGTGGGGCGACAATTTCCACCGGCGCCGAACCGGCGAGGAACTGCGCCACCAGCTCCTTGGGTTCCACGGTGGCCGACAGCCCGATCCGCTGGGCGGGCTTGGGCAGCAGTGCGTCCAGCCGTTCCAGCGACACCGCCAGATGCGCGCCGCGCTTGGTGCCGGCGACGGCGTGGACCTCGTCGACAATGATCGTGTCCACCTCGCTGAGCGTCTCGCGGGCCTTGGACGTCAGCATCAGGAAGAGCGATTCCGGGGTCGTGATGAGGATATCGGGCGGGTGGCTGAGCAGCGAGCGGCGGTCGGACGCCGTCGTGTCCCCGGACCGGACGCCCACGGTAATGAGCGGGGCCGGCAGATCCAGGCGCTTGGCGGTCTGCGTGATGCCGATCAGCGGCGCGCGGAGGTTCCGTTCGACGTCGACGCCAAGAGCCTTGAGCGGGGAAATGTACAGCACCCGCGTCTTGCGCTTTGGCGCCTTGCCCTGGGCAGTTTTCCGGCGCCCGCCCTTGGCCGCCGGGTCCAGACCGGGCAGGGCCTCGGGCTCTGCGGGGGCGGAGACGAGCAGCCGGTCCAGCGCCCAGAGGAACGCGGCGAGCGTCTTGCCGGAGCCGGTGGGTGCGACGACCAGGGCGTGCGCCCCGGAGGAGATGGCATTCCAGGCGCCGTTCTGGGCCGGGGTGGGCGCAGAAAAAGCGCCCAGGAACCAGTCCCGGGTCGGCCGGCTGAACCGGTCCATGGCGTCGGCCGCGAGTGTGCCGCCGGCGAGCTCCTGCCCCTTCATTCCTCCATCATGCCCTACCCCGCCGACACTATTAGCCGGGCCCCATCCTCGGCCGCGGCGGGTCCCGTAGGGGCCAGATGTCCCGGGACGGACGGGCGCGCAGACGCTTGAGCAGAGACGCCGGGACCGGCGTTACTTGGGCTGGAAGGCACCGATGGTCAGCAGGTTGATCTCCGTGTTGGTGCAGGCGTCCAGTGGCTGCGGGATGAACAGCGACGCGGTGTCGTTGGGCGGGTAGACCCGGAATCCTGCCGCCGGCGTCTGGGTGCAGTCCGGGTAGTTGGCGGCCTGGGTGTAGCGCAGTGTGGCAGTGCCCGCCTTGCCCGGGGCAAGCGTGACGTCGGTGACCGGGCCCGAATCGTCGCGTGTGGCGGCAGCGCCGATCGGCTCACCGTCGGCCCCTGCTGTGAGGGAGACGCCAGCGAAGCCCTTCAGCAGGCACGGTGCGGTGCCGGAGTTGGTCAGGATCAGCTGCATGTAAATGCTGCCGGCCGCGCCGCCGCCCGTGGCGTCGGTGGTGCCGGTCAGGCTGGCGGCCTTGCACAGCTCGGGGCCGCCCTTGGCGCTGGATGGTGCGGCGGCCGCAGGGGATTCCGGCGCGGCGTCAGACGTCGCGGGCGGCTGGCTTGTTTCGGTGGCAGACGGGCTGGCCGGGGACGTGGCCGACTGGGCCTGCGTCGAGCTGCCCCCGCAACCGCTGAGAAGGAGGGCCACCGCGGCAGCCGTTGTCACAACCAGTGCGTGCTTCATTCGCTGAGACCTCATGGCTCAACCATTATGCCCGCCGTTGCCTTAGTCAACGATGCCACCGCGACGGAGCCCGATTGATGTCCGGATTGTGATTTCCCGGGCGTCGGCCGAGGTCAACTGCGGTGCGTGCTGTTTCCCGGAGCCGGAGCCGCTTTCCTTAGTCGGTCTCGGGTCCCGAGCAGTAGTGGCAGTCGTCTGGGCAGGAAGCGGCCCAGGGGTCCGTCCCGGCCGCGGAGCCGGACAGGATTTCCGGCTGCCGCGACAGGGCCGTCGGCCGGTCAGTTGCCAGCATGGCCGGCTCCTTCGGGGTCTGCCACGCTCAGTTCGAAGCCGTCGGCAACGTGGAACAGCTGCCGGTGCCCGCCGTCGGAGAGCACCCATACGACGTCGCCGTCGGGCGTGCGGTTATCGACGAGGCCCGCGTGCTCAAGGCGTCCGCCCCGGTGGAGGTGGACGGCGTCGCCGATCTCGACGTCGTCCCAGTGGGTGGCGCTGCCGGAGGGCCGGTTTTTCTGCAAGGTCATGAGGAGTCCTGAACGGTCACGGGAAACGAGGATGTGACTTAGCTAACCGTGGAATGCCCTCTGGCCTCAATGGTCAATTGTATGAGTCACCCCCGTCCCGTTGTGCACAAGTCCAAGGGCGGAGGGCCCGGGCAGGCGTCCGGACGCTAGGCGGCCGGCTACGTATCTGTGCGGGCTGCGCGCCGGCTCAGCCAGGCAAAGGTGGGCGGCGGCGGCGGTGGAACAGCCGGCGCCCCGGGCGCGGTGCTCCCCGCGGTGCTCCGCGCTGCCGCGCGGCGCCGGCGCAGCTCCAGGGCGAGGCTCTCCTGGCCGCGGGCCATCGCCCAGCGGTGGTTAGCGGCGAAGGCCGGCTTCAGCAGCCAGCTCAGCCGCCGCAGCAGGGGCTTCGCGGCACGGACGTGCCAGTCGTAGGTGATGACCGTTTCCGGTCCGTCCACTTCAAAGCTCCAGCGGCCGGTGCCGTTGAGGTCGCCGGCCGCGGTGAGGGCGAAGCCGCGTGGCGTGATTGGCTCCGTGACCGTCAGGGTCCAGCGGAGCGTATAGGGCAGCCAGCCTTTCGTGTGCAGACGCGTGGGGCGCGGAATGCCGGGCAGGGGTTCGGGAACGCCGGCCACCGGCTCGGCGCTGAGGTAGACGGACGGCCACCACAGGGGCAGGGTGGTGGCGTCGCCAAGGGCGGCCACGACCTCTTCCGGCGTACCCGCGACCCGCCAGACGGTCCGGAACTGATAATCTGTGCTGCCCATCGGGGCCTCCTTTCAGCCCTGCTTTTTAGCCCTGCGTGGAGGCCCTCACTATCAATTCGGGCGGGAAGACCACCTGGCTGGGTGCAAAGCCATCCTCGGACTCCGCTTCCCGGAGCAGCAGTTCCAGGGCGGTGGAGCCGATGAGGGCGCTGGGCTGCCGGATCGAGGACAGCGGTACGACGGCGGCGGCGGCGAACTCGATGTCGTCGTAGCCGATCAGCGCAATCTCCTGCGGTACTTTGACGCCGCCCATGAGCATCAGCCCCTGCAGGGCACCCACGGCAAGGAGGTCGTTGGCCGCAAATATCGCATCCGGGCGTTCGGCTTCCGGGCGGGACCGGATGGACTCGCCGGCCGCCCGGCCCGAAAGTACGGTCAGGGATTCGGTGGCGATGACCTCGAGGGTTGCACCCGCAACGGCGTCGATGGCCTTCCGCGCCCCTGCCAAACGGTCCGCGACCTGCCGGATGCTGGCCGGGCCTCCGACGAACGCGATCCGCCGCCGGCCCAGCGACAACAGGTGGGCCGCAGCCATCTCCCCGCCCGCCAGGTCATCCACGGCCACGGAGGAGAAGCTCTTGTTCTCGGTCTGCCGGTCTACGAGCACCGTCGGGATGCCCCGGCGCCGGAGCTGCTCCAGCCGGGGAATCACATTGCCTACCGGGGACAGCAGCACGCCCCGCACGCGCTGCTGTTCGAAGAGATCCAGATAGGCCGATTCCCGGCCCTCGTCCTCGTTGCTGTTGCCGACGAGGACGGTGAAGTTCTCCGCGGCGGCGCGGTCCTCCGCGCCCCTGGCCAGATCCGAGAAGAAGGGGTTGGCAGCGTCCAGAACCACCAGGCCGATGCTGTGGCTCATTCCCGCGCGCAACTGGCGCGCGGCGTCGTTCCGGACGAAGCCGAGTTTGTCGATGGCGGACTGGACCCTGAGGGTGACTTCCGCGGAAACTTTCTGTGGCCGGTTCAGCACATTGGAGACCGTTCCCACCGAGACGCCGGCCAGTGCCGCGACGTCTTTGACGCTCGCTGAAACCATTTTCCTGTGCTCCTGAAGTGGGCGCCGCAGCCTGTGGGGCAGGCGCCCGTTGGCGAACTACTGTCCTCAGGATACCCGTCCGGGCCTGTTTTGAACCCTTTCATTGAAACGAATCAAAAACAGCGCCGGAAACGCCTGGCGCCAGTTGACGTGTTGATTTGAAGACCCTATGATTCAAATCACAACTCGTTATGAAACGATTCATTGCGTGTTCACTAGGCACAGTTCACTAAGCCCCAAAGGTGCGGTTAATTTTATGCAGCAGACACACAGTTCCCGGTCCGGCCCCTCCGAGGGGGAGCAGGTTCCGGTTCTCTCGCTCTCCCACGCAGCCAAGACCTTTGGCCCGGTGGTCGCCTTGGCCGACGGCACCATCCACATCGAGGCGGGCGAGATCCACGCACTGGTCGGGGAGAACGGCGCCGGCAAGTCCACGCTCGTGAAAATCCTCGCCGGCCTGCACCACCCCGATTCCGGCGACTTCCAGGTGGCTGGGCACACCGTCCAGTTCCGCAACGTTGCCGAGAGCAAGGACGCCGGAATCTCCGTCATCTACCAGGAACCGACGCTCTTCCCGGACCTGAGCGTCGCGGAGAACATTTTCATCGGCCGCCAGCCCAAGGGCCGCTTCGGGCTCATCAGCAAGGCGACCATGGTCAGGGAGGCGCACAAGCTGTTCGAGCGGCTTGGGGTTCCGATCGACCCGACCCGCATCGCGGAGGGCCTGTCCATCGCGGACCAACAGATCATTGAAATCGCCAAAGCCATTTCGCTGGACGCCAAAGTCCTGGTGATGGACGAGCCCACGGCAGCCCTTAGCGGCGTCGAGGTGGACCGGCTGTTCTCCGTGGCCCGGAGCCTCCGGGACCGCGGGACCGGCATCCTCTTTATTTCGCACCGTTTCGACGAGGTCTTTGACCTGTGCGACCGCATCACCGTCATGCGGGACGGCCGGTACATCTCCACCCACCGCACGGCCGACGTCACCGTCGACCAGATCGTTCGCGAGATGGTGGGCCGCGACATTGGCGCCCTGTTCCCCAAGACCCCGGCCGAGATCGGCGGCGTCGTCCTGAAAGTGGACGGCCTCAGCCGCGCCGGAGTGTTCCGCGATATCAGCTTCGAGGTCCGCGCCGGGGAAATCGTTGCCCTGGCCGGCCTCGTCGGCGCCGGCCGCACCGAGGTGGCCCGCGCCGTGTTTGGAATCGACCCTTACGACGCCGGCGCCATCACCTTCGACGGACGCACGCTCAAGCCGCGCAATCCCCAGGTGGCCATCACCGCCGGCATGGGCTTCGTCCCGGAGGACCGCCGCAAGCAGGGCCTGGTGATGGACCTGTCCGTGGCCCGGAACGTCACGCTCACGCTGCGTAACAAATACACGACGGCGGGGCTGATCAACGGGGCGGCCGAGCGGCGCGCCGCCCAAGAGTGGAGCAAACGGCTCCAGGTGAAGACCGGCTCGCAGGAATACGCCGTCTCCACGCTCTCCGGCGGCAACCAGCAAAAAGTGGTGCTCGCGAAATGGCTGGCCACGGACCCCCGGCTGCTGATCATCGACGAGCCCACCCGCGGCATCGACGTCGGCACCAAGAGCGAGGTCCACCGGCTCATTTCGGACCTCGCCGGGCGTGGAATCGCGATCCTGATGATCTCCTCCGAACTGCCCGAGGTCCTCGGCATGGCGGACCGCGTCCTGGTCATGCGCGAAGGCCGGATCACCGCCGAACTCGACCGCGCCGATGCGAACCCCGAATCGGTCATGCACGCCGCCACGTCTTCCGCAGGAGGAACCCTGTGAGCTCAGCTCTGGACCACAAGAACGCACCGGCGCCGGCACCCGCCGCCGGCGCCCGGAGCGCCGTCGCCTCGGTTCTGCGGATGCGCGAACTCCCTGTGCTGATCGCACTGGCGCTTCTGGTGCTCGTCACGTACCTGATCAACCCGCTGTTCCTCACCGCCCAGGGCGTGAAGGACCTGCTGCTCAACGCCACCATCATCATGATTCTGGCGGTGGGGCAGACCCTGCTGATCATCACCAGGAACATCGACCTCTCCGTCGGCTCCATGCTGGGGCTGGTCGCCTTCGGCACCGGCTCCATCTTCGCGGCCGTGCCCGACGTGCCGATCATCGCCGTCTTTGCGATCGGCATGGCCTTCGGGGCACTGCTGGGCGCCATCAACGGCGCCCTCGTCACCCTGGCCAAAGTGCCCGCCCTGGTCATCACCCTCGGAACGCTCTACGTGTACCGCGGCCTGAACAACGCCTGGGCCGGCGGCAAACAGTTCTTCGCCGGCGACCGCCCGGAGGAGTTCGGCGCCCTCTCGGTGAACACCTTCCTGGGGTTCCCCGTCATCACCCTGCTGGCCATCGTCGTCGTGATCGCCGTCGCCATCTACATGTCCGGCACCCGCCCGGGCCGTGACCTGTACGCCATAGGCTCGGACCCGGACGCGGCCACCGCCTTCGGCATCAAGGTCTCCAAGCGCGTGTTCCTGGCCTTCCTGGCCAACGGCGCGCTCGCAGGCCTGGCGGGCGTGCTCTACGCCAGCCGCTTCAATTCCGTCGGCGCCACCACCGGCACCGGCATGGAACTGACCGTCGTGGCGGCCGCCGTCGTCGGTGGCGTGGCCATCTTCGGCGGCAGCGGATCGGTGACCGGGGCCGCCCTCGGCGCCGTCCTCCTGACCACCATCACCAGCTCCCTGACCGCCCTGCGGGTGGACAAATTCTGGCAGCAGGCGATCGTGGGCGTGCTGATCCTCACCGCCATCATCATCGACCGCGTGGCCAGCCTGCGCACAGCCAAGAAACTGCGGATTAGCGAGGCTCGCAATGTCTGAAACCACGTCCACCACCAGCACGGCGCCGGCTCCCGTGGCCGACAGCACCAAGCCGCTGGCCAGCGAGCCGAAGGGCCGGACCGGCGCCGCACGGATCCTGACCGGCCGGGACGCGATCACCATCTACGCCCTGGTTGCCTTCCTGATCTACGCGGCCATCGCCATCCCGCGCTTCGCCTCGCCGGTCACCACAGGCTTCCTGCTCCTGGACGTCATCCCTGTCCTGCTGATTGCCATGCCGATGACGCTGATCATCATCACGGGCGAAATCGACCTCTCCGTGGCCAGCACCGCCGGCCTGACCAGCGCCCTGATGGGCGTCCTCTGGGCCGGCGGGATGGACATCTGGCTGGTCCTGGCGATCAGCCTGCTGGCAGGAGTTGCCGCCGGCATGTTCAACGGCTTCCTGATCGCCGTCTTGGGCCTGCCCTCCCTGGCCGTGACCATCGGCACCCTGGCGCTGTTCCGCGGCCTGGCCCTGGTCATCATCGGCGACAACGCCGTGGCCAACTTCCCGAAGGCGCTGACCGCGTTCTTCACCTCCAAACTCGGCGGCACCGGCATCCCCACGGTGATGATCGGCGTCGTCGTGGTGATGGTCTTCTTCGGCGTGCTGCTGCACCTCACGCCGTTCGGACGCGGCCTCTACGCGATGGGCTACAGCAAGGAAGCCGCCAGCTTCGTCGGGATCAATGTGGCCCGCAGCAAGTTCTGGCTCTACGTCGGATCCGGCGCCGTCTCGGCGCTCGCCGGCATCTACTGGACCCTGCGCTACACGAGCGCCCGCAGCGACAACGCCTCCGGCCTGGAACTGGCCGTCATCGCAGCCGTCCTGCTCGGCGGCGTGTCGATCTTCGGCGGCAAGGGCTCCATCCCCGGCGTCATCGCCGGCGTCCTGCTGATCGGGACGCTCAACTACGCCCTTCGCCTGGCCCGGGTGTCCGACGTCGTCCTCATCACGGTGACCGGCCTGTTGCTGATTTTCTCCGTGGTGGCGCCGAGCATCGGCTCCGCCATCAAGCAATGGCGGCACACCCGTCGCGTCCGCCGAAGTTTCACCCGCAAGGCCACCTGAAATTTGCCCACCAACACCACCACAAACCGCGCCCGCCTGGGACCGGCTGTACCGACCGCACGAAGGAAAAGGGAAGAACAATGATGTTGAACCGCAAGAACAAGGGCCTGACCGGCCGACTGGGAAGCATGGTGGCCATCACCGCCGTGGCCGCACTGGCGCTGACAGCCTGTAACAGCGGCTCGGCATCCTCCACCGATTCCAGCAGCCCCTCGGCAGGCGGCGGGGACCAAAAGATCACCTTCATCCCCAAGCAGCTGAACAACCCGTACACGGACGTCGTCCTGGGCGGCGGCAAGAAGGGCGCCACCGAGGCAGGATTCGCCTCCTCCCAGGTGGTCGGGCCGCTGGAAGCCTCCGCCTCCAGCCAGGTTTCCTTCATCAACGCCGAGACGCAGGCCGGCACGAATGTGATCGCGATTGCCGCCAATGACCCCGACGCCGTCTGCACGGCCCTCGGCGAAGCCCGCTCCGCCGGCGCCAAGATCGTCGCGTTCGACTCCGACACCAACCCCGACTGCCGCGACGTCTTCATCAGCCAGGTCGTCGCCAAGGACGTTGCCCTGATCCAGACCAAGCTGATCGCCGAGCAGATCGGCGGCAGCGGCGAGATCGCCATCCTGTCCGCCACCGCCAACGCCACCAACCAGAACGAATGGATCAAGTACATGGAGGAGGAGCTCGCCTCCAACCCCGCGTACAAGGACATCAAGCTCGTGGCCAAGGTCTACGGCGATGACAACGACACCAAGTCCTTCCAGGAAGCCCAGGGCCTCATGCAGGCCCACCCGAACCTGAAGGGCATCATCTCTCCCACCACGGTGGGCATCGCCGCCACCGCCCGGTACCTCTCAACGTCCGCGTACAAGGGCAAGGTGGCCCTCACCGGGCTGGGGCTGCCGAATGAAATGCGGCCCTTCGTGAAGGACGGCACCGTCAAGGAGTTCGCCCTCTGGGACCCGGCACAGCTTGGCTACGTTGCCGCGTTCGCCGGCAAGGCCCTCACGGACGGCAAGATCACCGGCGCCGAAGGTGACACCTTCACCGCCGGCGAGCTTGGCGAACGCAAGGTCGAAAAGGGCGGCCTCGTGATTGTCGGGCCGCCGACCGTCTTCAACGCCGAGAACATCGACAAGTACAACTTCTGATCCGTTACTGACCCATCCCGAGCGGCCGGGCGGGCCGCCGACAGCCCGCCCGGCACCTCATCCCTTCCACCCACCCCGTTCCACATCACCGGTGCCGCAGCGCCGGGCCCACGGCGCCTTCTCCACAGCCGTGCCCGGAAACCGCATTCCCGGAGCCCCAGATCCCCATTTCATGCCGGAAGGCCCCCACATGAACCAGAAACAACCGGCAGACCGGCTGCTGCAACCGCACCGGCGCCGCCCCACCCGCATCGGGCTGGTCTCCGGCGGTCTCGGCGCCTACTGGCCCCAGTTCCCTGAGCTGCTGCCGCAGCTGCGGGAGTCCGTCCGCTACGTCACCGGCCGCTTCCAGGAGCTCGACGCCGACGTCGTCGACGCCGGCTTCATCTCCGATGCGCAGGAAGCCGCAGCGGCCGGCGAAAAGCTCCGCGTCGCCGACTGCGACCTCATCGTCATCTTCCTCACCACGTACCTGACGTCCTCCATGGTCCTGCCCATCGCCCAGCGCGCGAAGACCCCCGTCCTGGTGATCGACCTGCAGCCAACCGAAGCGATGGACCACGCCAACTTTGACACCGGCAAGTGGCTGGCCTACTGCGGCCAGTGCCCGGTGCCGGAGGTCGCCAACGTCTTCCGCCGGGCCGGGATCGAGTTCCGCTCAGTCTCGGGCCACCTCAAGCAGGAGTCCGCCTGGCAGCGGATCACCGCGTGGGTCCACGCCGCCGGCGTCCGCGCCCGGCTCCGCAATGCCCGGCACGGGCTCATGGGCCACCTCTATCCGGGCATGCTGGACGTCGCCACCGACCTCACCACCGTGTCCACCACCTTCGGCTCCCATGTGGAGGTGCTGGAATTCGATGACCTCCGCGAACGGGTCAACGCCGTCACGGACGCGGAGGTGACCGAACGGCTGGGGCTCGCCCGCGAACTTTTCGTTGTGGATGACTCCGTGAACGACGACGACTTCGCGTGGGGCGCGAAGGTGTCGGTGGGACTGGACCGCCTTGTGGAGGACTTCGACCTCGACTCCGTGGCCTACTATCACCGTGGACTGGCCGGCGAACAGCACGAACGGCTCGGCGCCGGGATGATCCTGGGCTCCTCCATCCTGACGGCCCGGGGCATCCCGATGGCCGGCGAGTTCGAGCTGCGGACCTCCATTGCCATGCTGGCGGCCCAGGCGATCGGCGCCGGGGGGTCATTTACCGAGATCCAGGCCCTGAACTTTTTGGACAACGTGGTTGAAATGGGACACGACGGCCCGGCCCACCTCGCCGTGTCAGCCCAGGACCCGCTCCTGCGCGGACTCGGCATCTACCACGGCAAACGCGGCTGGGGCGTCTCGGTCGAATTCGATGTTCGCCACGGTCCCGTCACCACCTTCGGGCTCGGCCAGGATCCGGACGGAAGCTACGTGTTCGTCACGTCCGAAGGCGAGGTGGTTCCCGGCCCGCTCCTGCAGATCGGCAACACGACCTCCCGGGTGGACTTCGGCGGGGACCCCGGGCTCTGGGTGGACGTCTGGAGCCAGACCGGAATCGGCCACCACTGGGCCCTGTGCGTCGGCCACCGCGCCGCCGACATCAAGGCCGCCGCATCCCTGCTGGGCATCGAACACCGCCACGTGGTGCTCTCATGAGCACGCAACGCGTCTGCTTCCAGCTCCAGGTCAAGCCCGCGCTGATCGGGGAATACACCCGCCGGCACGCAGCCGTCTGGCCGGAGATGCTCCGGGCCCTCAAGGCCTCGGGCTGGAACAACTACTCACTCTTCCTCCGGCCCGACGGGCTCCTGATCGGCTATTTCGAAACGGACAGCCTGACCGAAGCCCAGGCCCGGATGGCAGCCACTGACGTCAACGCCCGCTGGCAGGCCGACATGGGCGGCTTCTTCGACGACCTCGCCGGAGCGCCGGACCAGGGCTTCCTCCAGCTCACCGAAATCTTCAATCTCGAGGACCAGTTGTCCGCGGCCAACGCCTCCGGGGACAACCACCAACCGCAAAAGGAACAATCATGAACACCACAGAAACGGCCCTCGGCCGCCTCGGGGAACTCGCCATCGAGGTCCCGTCCTGGGCCTACGGCAACTCCGGCACCCGCTTCAAGGTGTTCGGCACCCCCGGCACCCCCCGCACGGTCCACGAAAAGCTGGCCGACGCCGCGAAAGTCCACGAACTCACCGGACTCGCGCCCACTGTGGCGCTGCACATCCCCTGGGACAAAGTGGATGACTACGCGGCCCTGAAGGAGTACGCGGCGGACCTCGGCGTAGGCCTGGGCACCATCAACTCCAACACCTTCCAGGACGACGAGTACAAGTTCGGCTCCCTGACGTCCTTGAACCCGGCCGTCCGCCGCCGCGCGATCGACCACCACCTCGAGTGCCTTGAGATCATGAACGCCACGGGCTCGCGGGATCTGAAGATCTGGCTCGCGGACGGCACCAACTACCCGGGCCAGGACGACATGCGCGGCCGGCAGGACCGTCTGGCCGAGTCGCTGCAGGAAATCTACGCCGCCCTGGGCGAGAAGCAGCGCCTGGTGCTGGAGTACAAGTTCTTCGAGCCGGCGTTCTACCACACCGATGTTCCGGACTGGGGTACCTCCTACGCCCAGACCCTGGCCCTGGGCGATAAGGCCTTTGTCTGCCTTGACACCGGCCACCACGCCCCCGGCACCAACATCGAATTCATCGTCATGCAGCTGCTGCGCCTGGGTAAGCTCGGCTCCTTCGACTTCAACTCCCGCTTCTACGCGGACGACGACCTGATCGTCGGCGCGGCGGATCCCTTCCAGCTCTTCCGGATCATGCACGAAGTCATCCGCGGCGGTGGGTTCGGTGACGGGTCCGGCGTCGCCCTGATGCTGGACCAGTGCCACAACCTGGAGGAAAAGATCCCGGGCCAGATCCGGTCCGTGCTCAATGTCCAGGAAATGACCGCCCGCGCCCTGCTGATCGACACCGACGCGCTGGCCGAGGCCCAGCGCAGCGGCGACGTCCTGGCCGCCAACGGCATCTTCAACGATGCCTTTTACACCGATGTCCGCCCCGCCCTGGCGCAGTGGCGTGAATCCCGCGGCCTGCCCGCGGACCCGATGGCCGCCTTCAAGGCCAGCGGTTACCAGAAGAAGATCAACGAGGACCGCGTCGGCGGCCACCAGGCCGGATGGGGCGCTTAAGTAATGACCAACACGACTGTTGAAGAACTGATCTCCCGTTCCAACCGCCTCGGCGCGGACAAGCGGAACACCAACTTCGCCGGCGGCAACACCTCCGCCAAGGGCAACGCGAAGGACCCCGTGACCGGCGACGACGTCGAGCTCCTGTGGGTCAAGGGCTCCGGCGGGGACCTGGGCACGCTCAAGGCCGAAGGCCTTGCCGTGTTGCGGCTGGACCGGCTGCAGGCGCTCAAAAACGTGTACCCCGGCGTCGAGCGTGAAGACGACATGGTGGCCGCGTTCGATTACTGCCTGTTCGGCAAGGGCGGCGCCGCGCCGTCGATCGACACCGCCATGCACGGCCTGGTCGACGCCGCACACGTGGACCACCTGCACCCGGACTCCGGGATCGCTATCGCCACGGCCGCCGACGGCGAGGCCCTGACCAAGGAGATCTTCGGCGAGAAAGTGGCCTGGGTGCCCTGGCGGCGACCCGGTTTCCAGCTCGGCCTGGACATCGCCGCGATCAAGGACGCCAACCCGCACGCCGTCGGCACCATCCTGGGCGGCCACGGCATCACCGCTTGGGGCGCCACCAGCGAGGAAGCCGAAGCCAACTCGCTGTGGATCATCGAACAGGCCGAGCAGTACATCAAGGACCATGGCAAGAACGAACCGTTCGGTCCCAAGCTGCCCGGCTACGGCGCCCTCCCGGAGACCGAGCGCCGCGCGAAGGCCGCCGCCCTGGCCCCCGTGATCCGCGGACTCGCCTCCACCGACAAGCCGCAGCTCGGGCACTTCAGCGACCACCCCGCCGTCCTGGAGTTCCTGGAAAGCGCCGAACACCCGCGGCTCGGGGCCCTGGGCACGTCCTGCCCGGACCACTTCCTGCGCACCAAGGTCAAGCCGCTGGTGCTGGACCTGCCCGCCGACGCCCCGGTTGAAGACTCTGTGGCCCGGCTGAAGGAACTCCACGCTGCCTACCGCGAGGACTACCAGGGGTATTACGACCGGCACGCAACCCCGGACAGCCCGGCCCTGCGCGGCGCGGACCCGGCGATCGTGCTAGTGCCCGGCGTCGGCATGTTCTCCTTCGGCGCGAACAAGCAGACCGCCCGGGTGGCGGGGGAGTTCTACCTCAACGCCATCAACGTCATGCGCGGCGCCGAAGCCGTCTCCACCTATGCCCCGATCGAGGAAGCCGAGAAGTTCCGGATCGAATACTGGGCCCTGGAGGAAGCCAAGCTGGCCCGGATGCCCAAGCCGAAATCCCACGCAGGCCGGATCGCCCTGGTGACCGGGGCGGCGTCGGGCATCGGCAAGGCGATCGCCACCCGCTTCGCCGCCGACGGCGCGTGCGTGGTCATCGCAGACCTGAACCTGGACAACGCCCGGGCCGTGGCCGCGGAACTCGGCGGCGCCGACGTCGCGATCGGGGTCCAGGCCGACGTCACCGACGAAGCCCAGATCGCCGCCGCCATCCAGGAAGCCGTGCTGGCTTTCGGCGGACTGGACCTGGTGGTCAACAACGCCGGGCTCTCCATCTCCAAGCCGCTCCTGGAAACCACGGAAAAGGACTGGGACCTCCAGCACAACGTCATGGCCAAGGGCTCCTTCCTGGTGGCGAAGGCCGCCGCCCAGGTGATGATTGGCCAGGAGATGGGCGGGGACATCATCTACATCTCCTCCAAGAACTCCGTGTTCGCCGGCCCGAACAACATCGCCTACTCCGCCACCAAGGCAGACCAGGCCCATCAGGTCCGGCTCCTCGCCGCGGAACTGGGCGAGTACGGGATCCGGGTCAACGGCATCAACCCCGACGGCGTGGTCCGCGGCTCCGGGATCTTCGCCGGCGGCTGGGGCGCCAAGCGCGCCGCCGTCTACGGGGTGCAGGAAGAGGAGCTGGGCAAGTACTACGCCCAGCGCACACTGCTCAAGCGCGAGGTCCTGCCCGAAAACGTGGCCAACGCCGCCGCCGTGCTCACCGGCAGCGAGCTTTCCCACACCACCGGGCTCCACATCCCCGTGGACGCCGGCGTGGCCGCGGCCTTCCTGCGATGAGCACCGCAGCACCAGCGGATACCGGTGTCGACGGCGGCAGTGCTTTTGTCGCAATCGACATTGGCGCGTCCTCCGGCCGGGTCATCCTGGGCCGGGTCGCGGGCAGTCCAGGTGGGGCGAGGGCCGAGCTGGAGACCGTGCACCGGTTCCCCAACGGGGTCAAGGAGCTCGACGGCGGCCTCCGCTGGGACTTCGACGCGCTGTTCGCCGAGGTCCTCGCCGGACTCGCGGCCGCCGCCACTGCGGCCGCGGCCCGCGGCGAGAGCATCGCCAGCATCGGGATCGACACCTGGGCGGTGGACTACGGGCTGATCAACGACGCCGGTGAACTCATCGCGGCGCCGTTCAGCTACCGCGACGACCGGTCCCGTGCCGCCATCTCCCGGGTCCACGAAAAACTCGATCCGGCCCGGCTCTACGCCACCACCGGCCTGCAGTTCCTGCCGTTCAACACCATCTACCAGCTCGCCACGGAGCCGGCGCTGGAGGGGCTGCAGGCCCTGCTGATCCCGGACCTCATCGGGTTCCTGCTGACCGGCCAGCGCCGCACCGAGGCCACCAACGCCTCCACCACCGGGCTCTTCGACGCCGTCGCGGGGGAATGGGCCACGGAGTTCCTCACCGCCCTGGACCTCCCCACGAACCTGTTCCCGCCGCTGATCCAGCCCGGCGAGATCCTCGGCACCCTTCTCCCGGAGACCGCCGCACGGACCGGCCTGCCCGCCGCCACGAAGGTGGTGGCCGTCGGCTCGCACGACACCGCCTCGGCCGTCGCCGCCGTACCCGCTGGCGGCGGAGGTGCTGGCGCCGGAGGCACTAACGAGAATTTCGCCTACGTCTCCTCCGGCACGTGGTCCCTGGTCGGCGTCGAACTGTCCCACCCGGTCCTGAGCGAGGCCAGCCGGACCGCGAACTTCACCAACGAACGCGGCGTGGACGGCACCATCCGCTACCTGCGCAACGTCGGCGGCCTCTGGCTGCTCAGCGAATGCCAGCGCACCTGGGCCGCCGAAGGCTACCGGCCGGGGCTCGAGGAACTGCTCGACGCTGCCGCGACTCTTCCGCCCGGCGGGCCGGTCATCAACGCCGACGACCCCTATTTCATCGCCCCGGACAACATGCCCGAACGGATCCGGGCCGCGGTCCGCAGCACCGGCGCTGTCCTGCCGGAGCATCCCGCGCACATCGTGCGGTGCATCCTGGACAGCCTTGCCGCCGGCTACGCCCGGACCATCGCCGACGCCGAACGGCTCGCGGACGTCCGGGCCGGCGTCGTGCACATTGTGGGCGGCGGATCCCAGAACCGGCTGCTGTGCCAGCTCACCGCCGACGCCACCGGCAAACGCGTGATCGCCGGACCCGTGGAAGCCACGGCGCTGGGCAACGTCCTGGTCCAGGCCCGCGCCGCCGGCGTGCTCAGCGGCGGGCTGGGGGAGCTGCGCGCCGTGGTGCGTGCCTCCCAGCACCCGGCGGAGTACGTGCCCTCAGCCCGGGCCGCCGCCAGCCCTGTCACCAGCGGAGGTGCCCTGTGAGGATCGCACTGTTCGCCACGTGCATCGTGGACGCCATGTACCCGGCCACGGCCCGCGCCACGGTGTCCATCCTGGAACGCCTCGGCCACGAGGTGATCTTCCCGGCCGGCCAGGCCTGCTGCGGGCAGATGCACGTCAACAGCGGCTACCTCAAGGAGGCGCTGCCCGTCGTCGCCAACCATGTGAAGGCTTTCGAACAAGATGAGTACGACGTCGCCGTCGCACCGTCCGGTTCCTGTGTCGCCTCCGTGCAGCACCAGCACCCCATGGTCGCGCGCCGCAGCGGGGACGCCGGGCTGGAAGCCCGCGCGGCCGCCGTCGGGCACAAAACCTACGAGCTCTCCCAGCTCCTGGTGGATGTCCTGGGCGTCACGGACGCCGCGGCGCAGCTGGGCTCGTACTTCCCGCACCGGATCACCTACCACCCCAGCTGCCACGGCATGCGCCTGCTCCGGCTCGGCGACCGGCAGCTGGACCTGCTGCGCTCGGTCGGCGGCATCGAGCTGGCCGAGCTGCCCGAGGCCGAGCAGTGCTGCGGATTCGGCGGCACGTTCTCGATGAAGAACGCGGACGTGTCCTCGGCGATGCTGGCGGACAAGACCGCCAACATCTGCGGCACGGGCGCCGACCTTTGTGCCGGCGGCGACGCGTCCTGCCTGATGCACATCGGCGGCGGACTGTCCCGGCAGGGCAGCGGCGTCACCACGATGCACTTCGCCGAGATCCTGGCCAGCACCGTCGAGAATCCCGCCGCCGTCTCCGGCGACGTCCGCCTCACCACCGGAAGGACCGCACGATGAGCGGCACATTCCTGGGGATGCCGTCCCTGCCGGTCTTCGGCATCGGCAACCTGCACGAACACGAGCCCTTCCCGAAAGCGGCCCGCCGCGAGCTCGGCAACCCCCAGCTGCGGGCCAACCTCGGCCACGCCACCCGGACCATCCGGGACAAGCGGCTGGCCGTCGTGTCCGAACTCCCCGACTGGGAGGAGCTGCGCGAGGCCGGCCGGGCGATCAAGGAATCCGTCATGGCCCGGCTGCCGGAGCTGCTCGAGGAGTTCGAGGCGAACTTCACCGCCCGGGGCGGGACCATCCACTGGGCCCGGGACGCCGGCGAAGCCAACCGGATTGTGGCCGCCCTCATCCGCGACCAGGGCGCCACCGAGGTGGTCAAGGTCAAGTCGATGGCCACCCAGGAGATCGGCCTCAACGAATACCTCGAGGAACAGGGCATCGCGGCGTTCGAGACCGACCTCGCCGAGCTCATCGTCCAGCTGGACCACGACAAGCCCAGCCACATCCTGGTGCCGGCCATCCACAAGAACCGCAGCCAGGTCCGGGACATCTTCCTGCGCGAAATGGAGGGGGTGGATCCGGAGCTGACCAACGAGCCGGCCCGCCTCGCCGCGGCCGCCCGGGCACACCTGCGCCGCAAGTTCCTCAGCGCCAAGGTGGCCGTGTCCGGCGCGAACTTCGCCCTCGCCGACTCCGGGACCCTCGCCGTCGTCGAATCCGAAGGCAACGGGCGCATGTGCCTGACCCTGCCGGAAACCCTCATCACCGTCATGGGCGTCGAAAAACTGCTGCCGGGCTGGGAGGACCTCGAAGTCTTCATGCAGCTGCTCCCGCGGTCCTCCACGGGCGAGCGGATGAACCCGTACACGTCGCTGTGGACCGGCGTCACGGCCGATGACGGGCCGCAGAACGTCCACCTGGTCCTGCTGGACAACGGACGCAGCGCCGCCCTGGCCGACGAAATGGGCCGCTCGGCTCTGCACTGCATCCGCTGCAGCGCCTGCATGAACGTCTGCCCCGTCTACGAACGCACCGGCGGGCACGCCTACGGATCCACCTACCCGGGACCGATCGGCGCGATCCTGTCTCCGCTGCTGACTGGGATCACGGCCGAGGAAAACAACTCCCTGCCCTATGCCTCGTCCCTGTGCGGGGCCTGCTACGACGCTTGCCCGGTGAAGATCAACATCCCGGACATCCTGGTTCACCTGCGCGGCGAGGACGTGGACAGCAAACGCGACAAGCGCGGGAAGCGTGGGAGGGAGCGGCTGCCCAGCCAGATGGACCTCGGCATGAAAGCGGCCTCCTGGGCGCTGTCCTCCGGAAAGAACCTTGGCCTCGTGGAGAAGGCGCTGCCCCTGGGCCGGCTTGCCGCCGGACCGGACCGGAAAATCACCAAGCTGCCGGGCATCGCCGCCGGCTGGACCCAGAGCCGGGACATCCCCGCACCGCCGGGGCAGACCTTCCGGCAATGGTGGGACAAGGAACACCAGGCCCCGGCTGCCGGACCTGGTGCAGGGGCCGCCCCGGCTGCCGGCACCGAGGCCCCCGGCCCGAAGGAGAACCCGTGAACGCGCGCGCAGACATACTCGACCGGATCCGTTCGGCCCTCCGGGACGCACCGGCGGTACCGGAGGTGCCCCGCGACTACCGGCGCGCCTCCGAGCTGGGCGAGGAAGAGCTCATCGAACTGCTGACGGACCGGCTCCTGGATTACAAGGCGAACGTCTTCGTCGAGGAAGCGGCCGCGGTGCCGCAGCGGCTCGCGGTCCTCCTCGAGGGAACCGGCCGCTACGCCGTGCCCCACGGTCTGGACCAGGCGCTGTTCGCGGAGGCGGACGCGCACGACGCCGGCTCCGGTCGCCGCGTCACCGACGGCCCGGGGCACCGGCTGAGTGTCGACGAGCTCGACGGGATCGACGCCGTCGTCACCGGCAGCGCCGTCGCGGTCGCCGAAACCGGCACCATCATCCTCGACGCGGGCCCGGACCAGGGCCGCAGGGTCATCAGCCTCGTCCCGGACCGCCACATCTGCATCGTCAGCGCCGGGGACATCACCGCCATCCTGCCGGAGGCCCTCCGCCGGCTCGACGGCACCCGCCCGCAGACCTGGATCAGCGGCCCCAGCGCCACGAGCGACATCGAACTCGAACGCGTCGAAGGCGTCCACGGCCCGCGGACCCTGGACGTGGTGATCGTCCGGGGATAGGCGGGAGACTGGTTCCTGCTTCCCTTGTGCCAGGGGGAGCAGGGTCTCCCTGTTTGTCTTTGACCGTCCCGGGAAGTCGTTTGCCCAGATCACCCAGAAGAAACTCATGGTCTTCTCAGCGGGGAGTTGAACCATGGAGGCATGTACTTAGTCGATCCCAGAGCCTACGCATATCGCGTGATGCACCCTGGCGTTTGGTTCCGCACTGCGATCTGCCGGCACCTGGTCGCCCAAGGCCACCGGCCCACGCACGCGCGCCTGGACTATCTGGAGGCCGGCATCACGGGCAGGCTGGGCTCGGCCTATTCACGCGGCAGGGCCAAGGAACTCGAGCAGGCCTTCCGCAGCGGCGAGGTGTCCTACGAGGACGCGTGCCTGGAGATGGAGCAACTCGACGAGGAGACCTGAGCGCTTGTCCGCGCTCGCCGGAACCTCGAACACAAAACCAGGATCAGTAGCCGTACTTGTTGACCACGATCTGCACAATGTTGGTGTCGTCCTGACCGTAGTCAGTGACCGTAATGCGTACGTTCCAGCCGTCGATGACTCCAATGCCCCGGCAGTCCAGTCCGCCTGCATTGACCCTCTGCTCACGGACGCATGGCTTGTACTCCTGGGGCATCAAACCCACCTGCTGGATGTACTTCTCCAGGTCACCCTCCCGGTACTTCTGGTGAGTGTCCCAACGGTATGCGTACTGGGAACAAGGTCCATCGAGCGGGATGCACAGCGCGCTGCCCACCGGCTTCTGGGTCCTCAAGGGCTCCCATCCCGGCTCTGGTTGGAGGCGGTCGGCAATCGACTTGAGCTCAGCGACGATCTGATCGCTCTTCCACGATGCCCAAAGGAAGAAAGCAATGACAGCGGCGACCGTTCCTGCCAGCACACCGAGCCATACCTTGCGGCCCCTGCTCATTCTCTCCCCGCTCCCCACGGCGCACCTCTCTGGTAGTGAGGCCCGAAGTCCACCCGCCACAGCACTGGGCTGGTCCACCGACGGTCTCGCCGTCGCCACCGGCTACCCCGAGCCGGGTGAATGACCGTCCTGCTGCGCGGGAGGCCGGCAGTGCGGACAGAGTTAGCCGGCGCGGCGATAGCGGATGTGGGTGGCCAGCGGTGAGTGAAGCACTTCGGCCGGTTCGAAGCCGAAGGATTCAACCCCGTCGAAGATGCGCTCGCCCGAACCGAGCAGGACCGGTGCGATGTCGAGGGTGAGCTCGTCGATCACGCCGGCGATCAGTGCCTGTCGGACGGTCGAGGCCCCACCGGCGATGTCCACGCCTTTGTCCCCGGCGGCCTGGCGCGCTGCGGAGTAGGCCGCGTCGAAGCCCTCGGTGACGAAGTGGAAGGTGGTTCCGCCGCCCATCTGGATCGGGTCATGTCGGTGATGGGTCAGCACGAATACCGGCGCGTGGTACGGCGGTTCGGCTCCCCACCACCCTGTCCATTCCTCATCCCAGTCCCCGCGGATCGGGCCGAACATGTTCCGACCCATCACATACGCGCCCCGCGGACGCATGAGCCAGTCGTTCGCGACCTTGTCGGCATCGTTGGCCCGCGGGTCGCCGATGTGCCAGCGGTGCAGCTCCAGCCCCCGCTTGCCCAGAGGGTTCTCGCGGCTCTGGTCCGGCCCGGCGACGAAGCCGTCCAGCGAGATCGACATGTGGCAGGTGGTGTCCGGCACCGCGAACCTCCTGAGTGATTGCGACGTGCGTGCGGTCGTGTGGGGATTCTGGGGAGCCTAGCAGGTGATGGCATCCTCGCCAATGCCTCCAGCGCCTGGTCCCCGACGGTCTCCTCACCGGGGTGCATGGGCCGGATTGTGGGTCTCAATGTCGGTCTCGGCCTGGTTGACCAGAATCTCAGCCGCCTCGGTGCATGCGTCGATCGCAAACTGCGCGTTGCCCCGGCCTTGCTGCGGCCCAGAGGGCCCCACATGCGGTTGCCCACACCCGTTCACTAATGTTCTGTGACTGCTGCGTTACAGCGGGGGCCCCTTTTCCAGGAAAGCAAAAGCCCCGCTTCCCTTTGTAAATAAAGGGAAGCAGGGCCTTTCACGTGTGGCGGTGACGGTGGGATTTGAAACCTCTCCGGCGCCAATAGTGGCAAGGCAAAGCGCTAGATTGCGGGTATTTGAACCCCTACGGCTCAAGCCAGATGAATGTGGCAGTTTGATTCAGAACCAGTGTGACGGCTGGAACGACCGATGCCACCCCTTCGTCTGGACCAAGACCCAGGAACGCGACACCAGATCCGAAGGACACCTACTGTCGGCCTAATGCAGATCATCCGGGACGCCGAATCGCCTTCCAATGAGTACGCGAATGGCCGCGAGTAGAGGCTGATCTTCCAGCGCAACGCCCTCGCCCCCGTAATGCACACCCGTTTCGTCACCCACTGCTTCTATGTCAAAAAGGTTGAGGACCTCGGCCACGCGCACCTGATACTCGGTGGCGGTCATTTGGCGAGACACACGAACTGGAATTGTGCTGAGTTTGCGCACGACCTTAGCATCGATGGATTGAGTCATGGGCGCACTGTTGCATGACGTTCGCCATTGCACAAGGGGGCTCGTCGGGCCTAGTCCGGGAGTGTGAGGCGACGTTAGGCTCGCGGGAGGTGAGCCCGTCCTCCCGCGGCCCCCGCCGGCAAAACCCTGTCGGCGCAGGTTCCTATACCGGCGGATCGTCGTGCAAACACCCACCAGGCTGCTGGCCGCTTCTTCGCCCGAGAGTGCGCAGTCAATCCACAACATAATGACCGTTATGTTGTGGGCGTTGAAGTCCACCCGCATTGTTTAACGTGGCCACCTTGCGGTTGTTGTCCTCTCTGACATGATGTGAGCAACGGGGCAAAGAGGGGCGGTCCAATGTCTGCTGGTGAAGAGGAATCCCGGACCTTCAGGGAACAAACCATTCGACGTACACGTAGCGGTATCCGGGCAGCCCAACTCCGTGTCACCCTAGACGAGATCCGTGGGCGAGAGACTGCGGAAGCAGTGGTGCGACTGGCGCAGTTGACACCGCCGCCGTTGCCGTCACCTTCGACACTCTGAGTCGCTGGACGGGAAGCTTCGGACGGATCCCCCGCATCACGGAGGGAACTGGCTCTCCATTTGCGCAATAGCATTCTGGCCGCGCAGTTGAGGGTCGCCCTAGACGAGGCGCGAGGCCGGCCAACGCCCGAAGCCGTGAAACGACTGGCCCAGAAGGAGCTTCCATCTCTGAGGTGAAAGAGCTTGGGCGCCGCCGCGGTACCCCAAGTGTGTGCATCAGCACCTCGATGCGGCCATGATTCCTCGAAATATGCACCAAGAGTGCACCACGAAGGTCCTAAGAATGCTGAAAACCCCCGGTTTCCCGGGGGTTTTCATTGGCGGTGACGGTGGGATTTGAACCCACGTTGGCTTTTACACCAAACAACATTTCGAGTGTTGCACCTTCGGCCGCTCGGACACGTCACCAACCTGACTAGGGTACCGGAGCAAGGCGCCCATCCACAAAACGAGCCCCAACGGCAGCCGTTCGCCGACTCGCCGGAACCCTGCACCCTTCCCGGCGAACTGTGCGGGCACTAGATTCGTAAGCACAATGACTACTTCTGAACGGCACACCACCGCCACCGCCTATTGGACCGTCGGCCCGGAACAAGGCGAGCTCCGGTGCGAGGACCTGCCCGCCCCCGGACCCGGCGAGGCGTTGGTCCGGACCCTGTATTCGGGGATCAGCAAGGGCACCGAGCTGGTGGTCCACCATGCGAGTGTCCCGGAGTGCGTCGCCGGTGCTATGGCCGCCCCCAACCAGGCGGGGGAGTTCCCGTACCCGGTGAAGTTCGGCTACCTCACCGTGGGGGTGGTCGAGGAAGGGCCGGAGGCCTGGGCCGGGAAAATTGTCTTCTGCCTCTACCCGCATCAGGACCGCTTCATAGTCCCGGTAGAATCCCTCACGGCGATCCCCGACGGCGTCCCGGCCCGCCGCGCGGTGCTCACCGGCACCGTGGAAACCGCGATCAACGGCCTTTGGGAGGCCGGGCCCCGCCTGGGCGACCGCGTCGCCGTGATCGGGGCCGGACTGGTCGGCGGCATGGTGGCCAGGCTCCTGGCCGGCTTTCCGCTCGCACGGCTGCAGCTGATCGACGTCGACCCTGCCAAGCGTGCGTTCGCCGCCGCCCTCGGCGTCGACTTCAGCCACCCCGATGACGCCCTCCCGGACTGCGACATCGTGATCCACTGCTCCGCGTCCCAGGAAGGCCTGCAACGGAGCCTGCAGCTGGTGGGCGACGAAGGCGACATCATCGAAATGTCCTGGTACGCCGACCGGCTGGTCACACTCCCGCTGGGGGAGGACTTCCATGCCCGCCGCCTGTCCATCCGGGCCAGCCAGGTGGGGATGGTGGCCCGCGCCCGCAGGCACCGCCGCACCAACGCCGAGCGCCTCGCGCTCGCCGTGTCTCTGCTGCAGGACCCGGTCTTTGACGTCTTCCTGACCGGATCCTCGCCGTTCGCGCAACTCCCCGGCGTCGTCCAGCGGCTCGCCGACGGGACCCTGGATGCCCTCTGCCACGTCATTGAGTACCCGTCCACCGAAGCCCAATCCAGCGTCGCGCAATCCGTCGAAACCCAGCCCGCCGAATTCAAATCCACTGACCAGCCCACCGAAGCCACGAGGTAGCCCGTGTTTAGTCTGACCGTCCGCCGCAACTTCATGATCGCCCACAGCCTTCCGCGCGAGGTCTTCGGCCCGGCCCAGGGCCTGCACGGAGCCACGTTCGTCACGGAGGTGACGTTCCGCCGTCGTGAACTCAATGACGACGCGATCGTCCTGGACATCGGCGCGGCGGGGGACGCAGTGGACGAGGTACTGGACGAGCTGAACTACAAGAACCTCGACGAGCACCCGGACTTCTCCGGCAAGCTGAGCACCACCGAGGCCCTCGCCCGGTACATCGCCGACGCCGTCGCCGCCCAGATCCGCGTCGGCACGGACGGGCGGGACCTCGCCGGGCTGGACGTCACCCTGCGCGAGACCCCCGATGCCTGGGCCAGCTACTCGCTGGACTTCGACGCCCGCTAGGCGCCGCAGATGCCGCCGGCCAGCCTTCGCGTCCGTCTGGTGGTGCCCGGCAATGTCCGGCACAACTCCGGCGGCAACGTCTATAACGCGGCGCTCGCCGCCGAATTGGCGGCCCTCGGTGCCGCGGTGGAAACCTGTCCGCTCGACGGCGACTGGCCGGGAGGCAGCGCGGGGGACCGGCGGCGCCTGGCCAGGCTGCTGCACGCGGAGCCCGACGGCGGCCCGGCCAGGACCGTCGGCCCCGCATCTGCCGGTTCCGCAACCTTGGGCACAGTGACGGTGGTCGACAGCCTCCTGGCCTGCGGCGCGCCCGACGAACTGGAAGCGGCCGCTGCGGCCGGGGCCAGGGTCTGGATCCTGCTGCACATGCCCCTGCCGGACCACCCGGAGCGCGAACGCAGGGCCCTGCGGGCCGCCGCCGGCGTCATCTGCACGAGCGGTTCAGCCGCGGCGGACATCCGCGCCCGCCACGGGCTCGACGGCTTACGGGTCGCACTGCCCGGGACGGCGCCCGCCCCGCTCGCGGCCGGCAGCCTGTCCGCCGGCCCCGGCGCCCCGCACCTCATCGCCGTGGCGGCGCTGCTGCCGAACAAGGATCAGTCGCTCCTGCTGGATGCGCTTGGCCGGCTCGCGGATGTGCCCTGGACGGCGTCCCTCATCGGCTCGGACACCGCCGATTCTGCCTACGCCGCGCAGCTCCGGACCTCCCTGGAACGACTCGGCCTGGCCGGGAGGGTCCGCATCCCGGGCGAGCTCCGGGGCCCGGCACTGGATGCTGAATGGGATGCGGCCGATCTCAGCCTGCTGATTTCCCGGGCCGAAACCTACGGCCTGGTGGTCACCGAATCGCTGGCCCGCGGCATTCCCGTGGTGGTGCGCGAGGGCACCGGAGCCGTCGAGGCGCTCGCCGCCGGCGCCCTGCCCGGCACTGCCGCGCCCGACTCGCCGGCGCCGGACTTCCCGGGGCCCGGGTTGCCGGGCGCCGCCGTCGGGCTCGGAACGGACCCCGCCCCGCTGGCGGACCTGCTCCGCCGCTGGCTGGACGACGAGGCACTCAGGGACCGCTGGCGGGAGGCGGCAGCGGCCGCCCGGGGCCGGCTGCCCGGCTGGGATGCCACCGCCCGGACCGTTCTGGGCTTCCTGTCGACGGAACCCGCGGAACCCGCGGAAACCACTGAAACCACTGAAACCACTGAAACCGGTGAAGCGGGGCCCCCGGGAAACCAGACGGCGCGGGTTGATACGGCTTCTTGATACCGCTGACAGAGAAGCTGTTGGAGAATGAGCCCATGAGCACCCACCCTGTCGCCACGCAATCGCCGTCGGTAGAAGAGCCCGCCAATCTGCCGGAGCCGCAGAGCCTGACCCCGGAGCGGCTCCGGGCATGGTCCTGGCACCGGCAGGGCCTGGACGGCTCGCTGGCCGGCTGCACGGCCGAGCAGGTCCTCGCCCGGGCAGGCTGGGCTCGGTCCGTGGGCGGCGCCAACCCCTACCTCACTCTCTTCGCCCGCGCCGGCATCCGCCGCGAACAGGTGGACGCCGACGTCCTCGCCCACCGGATCCTTGAACTTCCCGTCGCCCGCGGCTGCACGTACGTCCTGGGCCGCGAAGACTTTGCCTGGGCGCTTCAGCTGGGCCGGGACGCGGCCGAGTCGGCATTCAAAGTGGTCGGCCGGCTCGGCGTGGACCGCGGTGAGATCACGCTTCTGGAAGAGCAGGTGCTGCACACCCTCGCCGAAGCGGACGGGCCCATGGATCCGCGGCAGCTCAAGGACGAACTCGGCGATTCAGTGCGCAACCTGGGAGAGGAAGGCAAGAAGAAGGGCGCCACCACCACGCTGCCTACCGCCCTGGGGATCCTGCAGTCGGACGGTCGGATCCGCCGGGTCCCGGCGAACGGGCGCCTGGACCAGCAGCGTTACGCCTACCAGCCTTGGGGCCTGCCGCCCAGCGATCTTGACGACGACGACGCGCGCACCGAGCTGATCCGCCGCTACCTGGGCTGGACCGGCGGAGCCACGTTCAAACAGTCGCAGTGGTTCACGGGATTCACCGTGGCGCAAAGCAAGGCGGCGCTCGCCGCCGTTGGCGCCGTCGAGGTGCCCACCGCACTGGCCACCGCCGGCGGCGACCCGCTGTGGATGCTGCCGGAGGACGTCGGCAGCCTCGCCGCCTTCGAGGAGCCGGCTGGGGAACAGATCCAGCTGCTGGCCGGAACGGACTCCCTGTTCCTGCTGCGCCGCAACGCGGCGGACCTGCTGGCCGAAGGGGACCTGCACAAGCCGGCGCTGGGGTCGCTCGCGCTGCAGGCCGATCTCCCGGACCACCCGATCCTGGACCGCGGCCGGATCATCGGACTCTGGCAGTACGATCCCGCCAAGGAGAGGATCGTGCCCTGGCTGTTCCACGGCCCCACGCCCGCCGTGACGCAGCGGATCGCCGAGGTGGAAGCCTGGATCCGCGAGGACCTCGGTGATTTCCGGGCCTTCAGCCTGGACTCGCCGGCCTCCCGGCAGAAGCGGATCGATGGGCTCGCGGCAGCTGCAGGAGCCGCCGAGGCAGGGTCCCCGGCCGCCGGTACGGCTAGCTAGCGGCGTGAGTTAGCCGGAACGGATCAGGCGCGGTGCCCGGCGAAGAACTCCCGCAGGAGCGCGGCGCACTCCTGCTCCCTGACGCCCGCAATGACTTCCACCCAGTGGTTGAGCCGGCGCTCGCGGAGGATGTCGAACACGGAACCGGCGGCGCCGGCCTTCTCATCCCAGGCCCCGAACACCACCCGCGGAATCCTGGCGAGGACGATCGCTCCCGCGCACATCGCGCAGGGTTCCAGCGTCACTACCAGGGTGCAGTCCTCCAGCCGCCAGCCGTCGTCGCCCTTGCCTTCCAACGCCCGGTGCGCCCGCAACCGCGCGGCGGCCTCCCGGATGGCGACCATCTCGGCGTGCGCCGTCGGGTCCCCCAGAGCCTCGCGTTCGTTTCGCCCGGCGCCCAACACGGAACCGTCCGGTCCGATCACGACGGCGCCGATCGGCACGTCCGCGGTGGCCAGTGCGTTCCGGGCCTCGGCCAGGGCAAGGCTCATCCATTGGGCATGGCGGGGCTCAGGGGCAGTCATGGGTCAATGATAGTTTCGATCCTAAGCATGCTGTGCAGCTCGGCTGTGCGGCCAAGTAGTTAATTTAGACAAGTAGT
Source organism: Arthrobacter sp. 131MFCol6.1 (assembly GCF_000374925.1). Classification (GTDB taxonomy): domain Bacteria; phylum Actinomycetota; class Actinomycetes; order Actinomycetales; family Micrococcaceae; genus Arthrobacter. The sequence goes on along the minus strand of NZ_KB895544.1, from coordinate 97,226 downwards.
TAATGTAGACAAGTAGTCGGGAGACGGCCGTGACCACCGGAACAGAGAACTGGTTGGCGCATCGCTGGGGCAAATGGGTGGTGCCGTACGCGGCCCTCTGGATCACCATGCTGGTGGGCGGCGTGGTGGTGGTGATCCTGGCGCTGGTGAGTGCCGAGGTCTACGACAACGTGGTGGACGACGCCGGCCTCGCGAACCTGGACAAGCCAGCCCTGGCGTTCATGGAACAATTGCGCAGCCCCGGCCTGGACGCCTTTATCACCGGGTTCACCAACATCGGCGGCGGCATCGGGATGCCCATCCTGGGCAGCATCCTGACGGCGCTCCTGATCTTCACCTCCCGGAGCTGGCGGCCGCTGATCCTGATCGGCGGCGCGGCCGCCGCGTCGGTGACTGCCACAACCCTGGGCAAGAAAATGATCGGCCGCGTCCGCCCGGACCATGCCGACGCCGTGCCGCCCTACGAGACCTCGCCGTCGTTCCCGAGCGGTCACACGCTCAACACCACAGTGGTAATCGCCCTCGTGGTGTACCTGGCCTGCCTGCAGATCAAACGGACCGGCGCCCGGATCGGCCTGATCGCCGCGGGTGTGATCTTCATCGTCGCGATGGGCCTCAGCCGGGTCTATCTGGGCCATCACTGGCTGACCGACGTGATCGTCGGCTGGGTCATCGGGCTGGCCTGGGTGGGGATTGTGATCATGGCGCACCGGTTCTTCCATGCGCTGCGGCGCCGGGAACACGCCGGCGACGCGCCGACCTTCGAGCATCCCGCCCACCTCCATAACGGTGCCGCCAGCGCCACTGCTGGTGGCACTGCCGGCGGCACGGTACAGGCCGACGCGAACGACGCCGATACCCCCGGCCCAGCGGGACGGTCCTCAGCATCCGGGTGATAGTTTTGACCCATGCGCACTCTCGTTGTGGACCACCCGCTGGTCGCCCATAAGCTCACCGTTCTGCGGGACAAGAACACCCCGTCCCCGGTCTTCCGCCAGCTCACCGAGGAGCTCGTCACGCTCCTGGCCTACGAAGCCACGCGTGACGTCCGCACCGAACCGGTGACCATCGAGACGCCCGTCAGCACCACCGTCGGCACCGCCTTCACCAAGCCAACCCCTCTGGTGGTCCCGATTCTCCGGGCCGGGCTCGGCATGCTCGAGGGCATGACCAAGCTGGTCCCCACCGCCGAGGTCGGCTTCCTGGGCATGGCCCGCGACGAAGAGACCCTGGACATCATCACCTACGCCGAGCGCCTCCCGGAGGACCTCACGGACCGGCAGATCTTCGTCCTCGATCCCATGCTTGCCACCGGCGGAACCCTGCGCGAGGCCATCAAGTTCCTCTTCAAGCGGGGCGCCTCCGACGTCACCTGCATCTGCCTCCTCGCCGCCCCGGAGGGCCTGGCCAAGCTGGAGGAAGAACTGTCCGAAGCCAACGTGACGATCGTCCTGGCCTCGATCGACGAGAAGCTTAACGAGAAGTCCTACATCGTGCCCGGCCTGGGCGACGCCGGAGACCGCCTGTACGGCATCGCGGGCTAGCGCACGCTCCGCCCGGGACACCTTCCGCCTCGCCGCGGACCGCGCTAGCCTGTGCGCCATGGATTGGAAACTTGAACTCGTGTTTGTGCCGGTGTCCGATGTGGACCGGGCCAAGGATTTCTACGTCAACAAGGTGGGCTTCAACGCCGACTACGACGAACGGCCCATGGAGGGCCTCCGGTTCGTCCAGCTGACCCCGCCGGGCTCCGGCTGCTCGATTGCGATCGGCGAGGGCCTCAACGACGCCCCGCCCGGGACCGCCCCCAGCCTGCAGCTTGTGGTCAGCGACATCCAGGCCGCGCACAAGCAGCTCAAGGACAACGGCGTGGACGTCAGCGACGTCGACGTCCAGGACTGGGGGCACTTTGTCCACTTCGCCGACCCCGACGGCAACAAATGGGCGGTGCAGTACATCCCCCACCGGCCCAACGGCTGATCCCGGCAGGCTGCGCGCGGCAGGCCGCCGGCCAACGGGTTGGGCGGGGCCATGCGGCAGGATGGAGGCATGAGCTTTCCATCCCGTTCCAGCACCACCACCCTGACCGCGCGCGCCGTCCTGTTCGACATGGACGGCACGCTGGTGGATTCCACCAGCATCGTGGAGCAGGTTTGGACCACGTTCGCGGCCCGCTACAGCCTGGACATCGGCGAGATCCTGCGCTCCTCCCATGGGGTCCAGGCCATGGACACGGTGCGCAGGTTTGCCCCGGCCGGTTCCGACATCCAGGCCCTCGCGGCCGAGCTCGGCCGGATGGAGCTGGCCGAGACCCGGGGCATTGTTCCGGTGCCGGGCGCCCCGGAGCTGCTGGCGAGCCTGCCGCCGGACGCCGTGGCGCTGGTGACGAGCGCGTCACGGGACCTGGCCGAGGTCCGGATGGCGGCCGCGGGGATCGCCGTCCCGGCCGTCTCGGTCACATCGGAGGATGTCATGCGGGGCAAACCCCACCCTGAGGGATACCTCCGGGCGGCCTCCCTGCTGGGTGTCGCCCCGGCCGACGCGGTGGTGTTCGAGGACGCCCCGGCCGGCATCGCCGCGGGCGTCGCCGCCGGCGTCCGGACCGTGGCGGTGGGGCCCAACGCCGGCGAATTGCCGGACGGTGTCCTCCACATTCCCGACTACTCCGCGGTTACCCTGACTACGCACGTCACCGGCGCCGGCCTGCGCACCCTGTCGTTCACCTTCTAGCGACGGCGACGCCGCTGGCCTAGCGTGCCAGCAGGTACACGCTGGTCCCGCCCACGGTCTGGGCCGTGAAATTGTCCTGCACCCAGGCGGCAATCTGTGCGGCATCGTTGGCTCCGTTTTCGCCCTGCATGAGGCGCCCGGCGATGAAGTAGTGGATCTTGCCGTCGGCCACATACTGCTGGAACTGCGCCAGGGTCGGCGCGGGGTCCGTGCCGTTGAACCCGCCCACGGCCATCACCGGGAGCTGCGTCGCCAGCTGGTAGCCGGCGGCGTTGTTGGATCCGACGACGGCGGCGGCCCACGTATAAGCCCCGGCGTCTGTCTGCAGCGCGGTCACGAGCGCCGCCGACGGCGTGCTGGCCCCGAGCAGGCCGCCCATTCCGCCCGCCCCTTGGCCGCGGCCGATGCCCGTGCCGGCGCCAGTCCCGTTGCCGTTTGCCGCCGTGGCGCCGCCGAAGCCGCCTCCCGCCGCACCGCCGAGGGCCGGCGGCATCCCGGCCCCGCCCCGGCCGGAAACGGCCGGCCCGGCGCTGACAATCGAGCCGCTGTGGGCCGTGGACGCGGTGGACAGCGAGTAGGCCAGCGGCCCGGCGAGGGCGGCGGCGACGGCGAGCGCCGCCGTCGTACGCGCCACCGTCCTGGATGCCAACATGCCCCTGCCCTTCACCCCCGCGACCCCCCTAGCCCCCGGGGCCGCGGCGGCCAGCACCAGGCCGGCAGCGGTGAGCGCGCCCAGGAGCGCCACCCAGCGCAGCCACGGCATGTACGCCGCGGTGCGGACCAGGAGTTCGGCGGCCACGGCCCCGGCCGCCACGATCGCCAGCGCGAGGACGGCCGCCGCCACGGGCTGGTTCCGCCGCTGCCAGAGCAGGACGCCGCCGAGCCCGGCGAGCCCGGCGATCCCGGGTGCCAGCGCCACCATGTAGTACGGGTGGATGATCCCGGCCATGAAACTGAACGTCAGCCCGGTGACGGCAACCCAGGAGCCCCAGATGATCACTGAAGCCCGTACCGGGTCGGTGCGCGGCGCGCGGCGGCCCAGCCAGAGCAGGCCCGCTCCGAGCAGCAGCACCGAGGGCAGCAGCCAGGCGATCTGGCCGCCGAACTCGCTGTTGAAGAGCCGGAACAGCCCGGGCGTGCCCCAGCCGTTGCTGCCGCCCACACTCCCAGTTTCATCCCCGTTCAGCCGGCCCAGGCCGTTGTAGCCCAGGGTCAGCTCCAGGATGGAGTTGTTCTGAGAGCCGCCGATGTACGGGCGGTCCGCCGCCGGAATGAGTTCGACGGCGGCCAGCCACCACCCGGCGGCGACGGCCATCGCCGCCCCGGCGCCGAGCAGGTGAAGAACGCGCCTGCCCGCCGCTGCCGGCGCCGCGAGCAGGTAGGCCACGGCAAAGCCGGGGACAACCAGCAGGACCTGCAGCTGCTTGGTGAGGAACCCGAAGCCCAGCAGCACCCCGGCGAACAGCAGCCAGCGCACGCGCGCGTCCTGGATGGACCGCAACACGGCGTAGGCGGCCGCGGTCATCAAAAGCACCAGCAGGGCGTCGGGGTTGTTGAACCGGAACATCAGCACGGCTACCGGTGTCAGCGCCATGACCGCACCGGCGAGGAGCCCCGCGCGGTGGGCCAGGCCGGCGTCGGCCGTGGCGGGGGCAGCGGCCCGGCGGACGGCCAGATAGAGGAGCCAGACCGTGCCGATCCCCATGAGCGCCTGCGGCACCAGGACGCTCCAGGAGCTCAGCCCGAAGATCCGCACCGACAGCCCCATCACCCACAGCGACGCCGGCGGCTTGTCCACGGTGATGGCGTTGGCGGCGTCGGACGAGCCAAAGAACCAGGCCGTCCAGTCCTGTGACCCGGCCTGGGCCGCCGCGGAGTAGAACGCGTTCGCCCAGCCGGAGGCGCCGAGGTTCCAGAGGTACAGCACGGCCGTGGCCAGCAGCAGGCCCGCCAGTTCCAGCCGCTGCCGCAGCGCCCGGGCGCCAGGGACGGCGCGCGTGCCGCCGGCAGCCGGGCGCTCCAGTCGCCGACGGCCTTCCGGGACTTGCGGCGGCGGCGGCCCCGGCGTGCGGGCCGGCGCCGTGCCGGGGCCCGGGCTCAGGGTGTCAGTCATGGCGGCCTACGCTCCCAGCTTGTAGACGGTGGCGTTGCCCACGGTCTGGGCCTGGTAGTTGGCCGCGACCCAGGTGGCGACCTCGGAGTTGCCTCCGCGGCCCCCGCCCATGCCGCCCATGCCGCCGGAAATGAAGTAACCGATCTCGCCGCGGTCCACCATCGCCTGGAACTGTGCGAGCGTCGGGTAGGGGTCGCCGCCGTTCCAGCCGCCGAGCGCGATCACGCTGGTGCCGGTGGCGAGTTCCAGGCTCGCGGCCTGGGTGGCGCCGGAGACAATCGCGGACCACTTGGCGCCGGAGGACTGCAGCAGCGCGGTCAGCTCCGCCGAGGACGTTTCCCCGCCGGGGCCGCCGCCCATGCCGTCACTGCCCGCGCCGTCGCTGCCGGCCCGGCCGGCCCCGAAGCCGCCGCCCATCGCGGACGCGGTGGGGCCGGAGGTCGGGATCGAACCGGAATGCGGCTGGGCGACGGTCGCCAGCGTCCACGCGGTGCTTCCGAGCCCGCCGGCGAGCAGGCAGAGGATCACGACCCCGGCCGTGGCGGCCTTGCGGAACCGTGCCGGGAGAGCCGCCATGCCGTCCGCCCGCAGGAGCAGGGCCGCGGCGGCGAGGACGCCCAGGACCACGATGATCACCCGGAGCCCCGGCAGCCAGGCCGGATCGCGGCCCAGGAGCACGGCGGACCAGACCGAGGTGGCCAGCACCGTCACGGCCAGGACAACCCGGGCGGGCCAGTAGGCCCGGCCCCGCCACAGTTCCAGGGAACCGATGCCGGCCAGCGCCGCGATGGCGGGGGCCAGCGCCACGGCATAGTACGGGTGCACGGTGCCGCTCATGAAGCTGAAGATTCCGGCCGTGAGGACCAGCCAGCCGCCCCACAGCAGGAGCGCCGCACGGGTTTTTGAGGTCCGGGCCTCGCGCCGGGTGAACCACAGCCCGGCCACCAGCAGGATCAGGGCCGCCGGCAGCAGCCAGGACACCTCGCCGCCGAAGCTGGTCCCGAACATCCGGGTGATCCCGGCGGCGCCGCCGAAGCCGACGTTGCCACTGCCGCCCGGGCCGCCGGCGTTGCCGCCCGGCATTCCGCCCGGCATCCCGCCACCGGATCCGGTGATCCGGCCCAGGCCGTTGTAGCCGAACGTCAGTTCCAGAAAGCTGTTGGTCTCCGACCCCGCCATGTACGGCCGGACCGAGGCCGGGGTCAGCTGGAAGAGCACAATGTAGCTTCCGGCCACGACGGCGATCCCGGCGGCGGCGGCCAGCAGGTGCACGAGCCGGCGGCCGAGGGTGGTGGGCGCCGCCCACAGGTAGGCCAGGGCCAGCCCGGGAACGATCAGGAAGCCCTGCAGCATCTTGCTCAGGAACGCCAGGCCGATCACCGCGCCGGCCGCGGCGAGCCACTTCCAGCCGGCCTTCTCGATGGCGCGGGTGGTGAGGTAAGCCGCCAGCACCAGGCACAGGGTGAGCATCGCGTCCGGGTTGTTGAACCGGAACATGAGGGCGGCCACTGGGGTCAGCGCCAGGACGCCGCCGGCGAGCAGGCCAGCGGCCGGCCCGGACACCCGCTTGACGGTCAGGTAGAGAAGCCCGACGGCGGCCACTCCCATGAGCGCCTGGGGAATAAGCATGCTCAGGGCCGAGAAACCAAAGATCCGTCCCGCGAGGGCGGGGATCCAGAGGGCGGCCGGCGGTTTATCCACCGTGATGGCGTTGCCGGCGTCGAGGGAGCCGAAGAGCAGCGCGGTCCAGTCCTTGGTCCCGGCCTGGATCGCCGCGGCATAGAAGGAGTTGGCGTAGCCGGTGGCCTCCAGATTCCACAGATACAACGCCGCGGTGACCACCAGGAGCAGCGCTGCCGAGGGACGCACCCAGCGGGGCTGCCGTCCGAACAGCAGCCGGTCCCGGCGGCCTTGGGCTGCCGGGGCCTGGGACGCGGGCAGCTGGGGCGCCGGCCCGCCGTCTCCGGGTACCGGGCGGGGCCTTTCCTGGGCGGCTGGGGTGCTGCCGGCCGGGGAGCCGCTCTCGGCTCCGGCGGTGGGGCTGATGGTTGCCGTCATTTACTTGGCCTTTTCTGTGCGGGGGAGGGAAGGATCGGGGGCGCCGGACGCCGGAACGGCAGTGGTGGGCCGGTGGCGGAAAACCACCAGCCGGAACAGCAGGAACTTCACGGCTGTGGCGGCCAGGTTGGCGGCGGTGACCGTGAGCAGTTCAAGCCAGCGGTCCGGTGCTGCTCCCGACGCGGCGTGAACGAGGGCGAGTGCGCCAGAGGTCAGGGCCAGCCCGATGCCGAAGACCAGCAGTCCCTCGAAGTGGTGGCGTGCGGCCTGGCTGCTGCCCTGGATGCCGAACGTGAAGCGCCGGTTGGCGGCGGTGTTGGCCACGGCGGTGGTGAGCAACGCGAGGAAATTTGCTAGCTGCGGGTCCATGAACCCGCGGCAGAGCAGGAAAATCGCCAGGTAGGCCAGGGTGGAGGCCACCCCGATGCTGCCGAAGCGGACGAGTTGTCCGAAGAGGCTTCCGCCGGGGCTTTGTTCCTGGGCCCGGGCGGCGGCCGGCAGCGGTCCGCGGGCCAGGGCGGCGCGCAGGTCGGGAACCGGGATCCGGCCCGAGACCAGGTCCCGGCTCAACCGTGCCATGCCGCGCAAGTCCGCGAGGGCGGTCTGAACGATGTCCACGCTGGAATCCGGGTCGTCGGTCCAGTCCACCGGCACTTCGTGGACGCGCAGGCCGCACTTTTCTGCCAGGACCAGCAGCTCGGTGTCGAAGAACCAGGCGTTATCCAGCGTGTGGGGGAGCAGTTGCCGGGCCACGTCCGACCGGATCGCCTTGAAGCCGCACTGTGCATCGCTGAAGTGGGCGCCCATGAGGGCCTGGAGCAGGAAGTTGTAGCTGCGCGAGATGAATTCCCGCTTGGGACCGCGGACCACGCGGGAGTTGCGGGTCAGCCGCGTCCCGATCGCCAGGTCGGAGTGCCCCGAGATGAGCGGGGCAAGGAGCGGTCCGAGGGCCGCCAGATCAGTGGAAAGATCCACATCCATGTACGCCAGGACCGGCGACGGCGAGGCCAGCCACACATTGCGAAGTGCGTTTCCGCGGCCCTTTTCGGCCATATGGACCACCTTCACTTCGCGCAGCTCGCGGGCTACGCGTTCCGCGGCCTTCAGCGTTCCGTCGGTGCTGGCGTTGTCCGCCACGGTGATCCGAAAGGAGTGCGGGAAGGCGCCGAGCAGGTAGGCGTGGAGCCGGCGCAGGCAGGCTTCGAGGTCCCGTTCCTCGTTGAAGACGGGGATGGTGACGTCCAGCAGGGGCGTGCTGGCGCGCGTATCGATGGCTGTGCGCCGGGCGCCGGGGCCGGTAAGCGCCCCGGCGAACGGGCCCGGAGCGGGCGCGTCGGCCAGCGCAAGCCCCGGGGGTGTCTCGGGTGCCGCCGGGCCGGCCGGCGTCGCCGCGGTGCGGGGCAGGGTTCCTGTGGCCTGGTCTGTGAATGTCATGGCTCAACTTTCCCGGCGGCCCATATGAGGGCTTTAGGGTCAAGCTGTGCTGGGGCTGTGGAAGTCGGCCTGTCGGGCAGGTCCGGCCGTGGAGACACAAAGAGGCCCCGGATCCGTGTGGATCCGGGGCCTCCTGGGGGCGGCTAGTGCCGGTTTAGTACCAGTTGTGTGCGTAGTGGAAGTTCAGGGCGCCGCAGGGGGAGCCGTAGCGCGACTTAACGTAGTTCAGGCCCCAGTTGATCTGGGTCCGGTAGTTGGTCATGTAGTCGGCCCCGGCGCTCGCCATCTTCGTTGCGGGCAGGGACTGGACCACGCCGTAGGCGCCGCTGCTGGCGTTCGTCGCGGTGGTCTTCCAGTCAGATTCCTTGGTCCACAGCTTGTGCAGGCACTGCATCTGGCCAGGTGCCCAGCCATAGCGGCCCAGCTGGGACGCGGCGTAGGCCTTGGCCCCGGCAGGGTCGTCGATTGCGACCGGCGCCGGTGCGGGGGCCGGTGCGGGGGCAGGAGCGGCTGCCGGTGCGGGTGCCGGTGCGGGAACGGGAGCGGGGGCTGCCGCGGGAGCCGGAGCAGGTGCGGGTGCGGGAGCCGCGGGGGCAGCGGGGGCGGGGATCAGCGCTTCGGCTGCCTTAACCTCGGAGATCTGGGGAGCCACGTTCTTTTCCGCCAGAGCGGTCGGCCCAGCCACCTGGACCCGCTCGAAGTTGAGCTTGGCCAGCGGGTCGGCGATCGTGGCCGTTTGGCTCGCAACGTTCGCCGTGTGGGCGCCCGGCTCTGCCGCCTGGCTGGCGGCGCCGCCACCCAGCAGCAGCGCGCACGCGGCGGTGACGACGGCGGCACGGCGGCCGGTTGTACCGAGTCCGGCGGCGAACCGCGACAGGGCGGATGCCCGTTTGGCCGGTTCGGCGCGGTGGCGCGACTTAGCTGCGCCAACTGAGCGGGAATGCGAATCGCCGTCAGGGCGCGTTTGTACCTGGAAGTCAGTCATGGTGGCCTCTCAACGCCGGCGGAGTTAGCTGTCGGGTTCGGATGAGGTCATCCGGCCGCACGGAATATCACGTGTCGGCTTCACCCCGAGGGCGCATGAATGCAAAATGCCCGGGAACTCTGGGTCCCCCGCCTCTGCCTGGTCCAGCGGAATCCGGGAAGCGGCAGAGTTTGGCGTCCGTCCGGATATGCGGCACCGATGGCGGCGCACTCTAAAGACGCTACAGGACCCAACCGCTTAAGTCACATTTTGGTAACAGGAATCACAGGGCCGGGGTGGCGGGTTGCGCTGGGTTCACCAATCGTCCGGTCCAGGGTCCTTGCGGTGCCGGCCGCGCCGTCTATGCGGGCGGCGCTGCGGGCAGGCGCACGGCGAACTCCGTGCGGCCCGGCCGGGACGTGACCTCGACGGTTCCTCCGTGGGCCTCCACGATCGACTGGACAATGGACAGGCCCAACCCGCTGGTGCCCTCGGAAGTCGGCGCGGCGGTCGCCGTGCCCTGGCCTCCGCGGCTGCCGGAAACGGCGCCGGAAGACGGGCGGGCGGCGGCCCCGGACCCGACCCCCGCCGTCGCGACCACCGAACTGGCGGGGAGGGCTGCGGGACTCGACGCCGGATTGGTGCGTGAGGCGTCGGCCCGGGCGAAGCGGGCGAAGACCCGGCCGATAAATTCCGGGGCGATGCCGCTGCCATTGTCTGTCACGGTGACCACGGCACTGCCGTCAGCCGAGCGCATGACGCCCGTGACCACCTTGGTCCCGGGTTCGGTGTGCTTGCGGGCATTGGAAAGGAGGTTGGCGAGGACCTGGTGAAGCTGGGTCGCATCACCGCGCACCACCACGGGCTCGTCCGGAAGTTCGAGCTGCCAGATGCGGTCCGGGGCCATGACTTTCTCATCGCTGACCGTCTCGATGGCCAGTTGGGTGAGGTCGACGTCGGAGATCTTGAGCGGCTGCCCCTCGTCCAGACGCGCCAGCAGCAGCAGGTCCTCCACGAGCGTGGTCATCCGCTCGGACTGGCTTAGCACACGGGCGAGGGACCTCTCGCCGTCGGGGGTGAAATGCTCAGTCATTCGCATCAGCTCCGTGTAGCCGCGGATGGCCGTAAGCGGGGTGCGGAGTTCGTGCGAGGCGTCGGCGACGAACTGCCGGACCTTCATCTCGCTCTCCTGCCGCGCTTCGAGGGCGTTGGAGACGTTGTCCAGCATCTTGTTCAGCGCGTAGCCCACGCTGCCCACTTCCGTTCCGGGATGGGCCGCCGACGTCGGGACGCGCACCCCGAGCGCCACCTCGCCGGCGTCCAGCGGGAGGCGGGAGACCTTGGTGGCCACCTCGGAGAGCTGTTCCAGCGGCTTCATGGTCCGCCGGATCAGGGCCGTGCCGGCGAGCCCGATCAACACGAGCCCGCCTGCGGACACCACCACCATGGTCCAGACCAGGGAGGTCAGGGTGTTTTGCTTTTCTGCCAGCGGGAGTCCGGTCACAATCACGTCGCCGTACGGCGCACGCGCGGCCGTGAGCCGGTAGGCGCCGGCCGAAAGGGTCCGGTCCACGGGCACACCGTTTGGGGTGAGGGTCAGGAGAACCTTGTTGTCGGCGGGGGAGAGGCTCTTGACCGCGCCGTCCCCGGCCAGGAAGCCGGCCCTACTGACTTCGTCGTCCACTATCCGGGCGTTAAGCGTCCCGACGCCCTGTCCCCGGGCTTCGAGGGGGTCGGGGCGCCTGCCCGAATCGTCCGAGGAGGGCCGGCCGAACTCGCTCGAACGGTGGGAGGCCTGGTCCAGCTGGGTGTCGAGCTGCCGGGTGAGGAAGAGGTCCATGGAGGCGTAGCTGAACAAGCCCACAGCGCCGCAGATGGCCACGAGCAGCGCCATGGCAACCAGGACCAGCCTGGTGCGCAAATGCCACGTGGACGGGTTGCGCCAGTCGCGTCCGGGGACGCGGGTCATGCCGGAAAGTGAGGGCACGGATCAGTCCGCCGGTTTCAGGACGTACCCGGCTCCGCGCACCGTGTGGATCATGGGAGCGTGGTTGGCGTCGACCTTCTTGCGGAGGTAGGAAATGTACAGTTCCACGATGTTCGCCTGCCCGCCGAAGTCGTAGTCCCAGACGCGGTCCAGGATCTGGGCCTTGCTGATGACCCGTTTCGGGTTTTCCATGAGGTAGCGCAGCAGCTCGAACTGCGTGGCGGTCAGGTGCAGTTCCTCCCCGGCCCGGGTGACTTCGCGGGTGTCGACATTGAGCACGAGGTCTCCCACCACGAGTTCGGCGGTGTCCATGGCGGCCACCCCGGAGCGCTGGACCAGCCGGTGCAGGCGCAGCAGCACCTCTTCCATGCTGAACGGCTTGGTGACGTAGTCATCGCCGCCGGCTGCCAGCCCGGTGATGCGGTCCTGGACGGCATCCTTGGCCGTCAGGAACAGCGCCGGCACCTCCGGCGCGAACGCGCGGATCCTGCTCAGCAGTTCGACGCCATCGAACCCGGGCAGCATCACATCCAGCACCAGCACATCGGGGCGGAACGCCTTGGCCAGCCGGACGGCGCCGGGCCCGTCCTCGGCCACGGCCACGGACCATCCGGCCATCCGCAGGCCCATGCTCATGAGTTCGGAGAGGCTGGGCTCGTCATCCACCACGAGGGCACGGATGGGGGAGCCGTCCGGATGCGTGAGCTGGGGAAGGTTGTTGGTCATGGAGTGCGAAGTGGCCATGGGACAACTCTCCGATCTGCCGGTTAGGCGCGGCTTTGGGGACCCTGTGCGGCACCTGTGAATCCCAGCCTAGCGAGCTGGACGCCGTTGCGGGACCGTACAGGCGGCGACGGCCGCGCTCAATCCGCCCTTCCCGTCAGGCCCGAACGTCACAGGCCGGGCTGTCGGCCCGCACAGCCCAGGCACAGGATCGCTCACCACTCTGGGGTGAACACCGATCCGCACCCTAAGGAGAAACACCATGAGCGGTCAGCATCCCGCAGCCGGTTCCGGACCAGCCCCCGAGCCAGCCCCCGAGCCAGCCCCCGTACCCGCCCCCGCGCCCACAACCGGCGCAACAGCGGCGCCCGCGCCCGTGACCGCGCCCAGCGCTGCCTGGCAGCACGACGCCGGACACACCGACATTGGACAGCACGACGCCGGGCAACCGGCAGCGGGCCCAGCTGCCGGCTGGGGCGCGCCCCCGGTCTGGACGGTTCCGGCGTCGGAACCGGCTTGGGGCATGCCCCGGCAGGAGCCTCCCGCGACTGCGGCGGCCACGGGCTGGGGCGCGCCGGGAAGTTCCGCCAAGACGGCCTCGGCGGCGAAGCCCTGGACCCTCAAGCGGGGGCTCGCCGTCGCCGGGGCCGCGGCTGTCCTGGCTGTCGGCGCCGGGGCGGGCGTTTATGCCCTGACCTCAAGTGCCACGGCAGCCACTGGTGCCGCCGGCGGGGCGGCGGCCGGGGGAACCGGCGGCCAGGGTTTCGCCCCCGGCGTGCCCGGCTCCGCGCAAGACGGTTCCGCGCAAGGCGGTTTCGGGGGAGGCGGCATGCCGGGGCAGGGCGGTCCCGGCGACTTCGCTGCCGGCGGGATGGGCAGCGGGCTTTCCGCGGCCGTGCATGCCGAATACGTTGTGCTGCAAGGAAGCGCCTACACGACGATGGCCGAGCAGCTGGGCACAGTAAGCGAAATCAGCTCTTCCTCCGTGACGGTCAAGAGCAGCGACGGTTTCACACGCAGCTATGCGCTGGGCAGCGACGTGGTGGTGAGTAATCTGCAACAGCGGCGCCAGCAGGCCGGCGGCACGGGCGCCCAGCTGAGCGTGGCGGACATCGTCGCGGGCGGGACGGTGCGGATCGTGGCGGCCAAGGAAGGTTCCGGCTACACGGCGGCCTCCGTCATCGTGGTGGCGGCGACGGCCACCGGCCAGTCGAACTGACCGCCGCAGCCGGCATTGCCGCCGTGCCTGGCCGGCGGCAATGCCGGCTGCCCACTCCGTGGACCCCCGCGCAGGGAACGGTGGGCAGACCCGGTTTTGCCCAACTTGCCGTGCTGTGAATGATTTCCGCCGCTTTGCGGCTTGAGGCCGAATAATATTCGACAAAGAATGCTTCCTGACCTTCCGGTCAGTAAAACACTTGTTATTTTATTGCCGCTGCAGAATTGTGACTTGCGCTACAAATCCTTGATCTGTCTCACTATGTGGAATCCGGGGTCCATTGTTACTTGCACGTTTACATTGTTACGTTGCACACTTCAATTGTGAACAAGAACTCAACAGCACCTGCAGCCGCAGCTTCCTGGATCAGCACACCCGCTGGTACCGAGATGCGCTGTTGTCGAATGCACGCCTAACTTTTACACCCCTAAAGGTTTCTAGGCATTCGCCCCCCAGCCCAGAGTCGGGCGCCCCTCCCCAATTTCATTGCGGGGAAAGAAGCATTCGAGCCGCGATGACGGCCATTCACATTGAGGTAAGCATTCCATGTCAGTTGCATCCGGATACGTCCACATCTCCGTCCGTAACGCCAGCAAGGCGGGCCAGGCCTCCGGGATCCGCCAGGGCTTTGGCGGCCGCTCCGCGTTCGCCCCCGCCGGATCCACGGGCAGCTTCCCCGCCCCCGGATATGCAGCTCAGGGCTACAACCCTGACTCCTACGGCCAGCTCCGTGCCGTTCCGCCCGCCCCCGCTACGGCGCCCACCCCCGTGATCGCCCCGGGTGCCGGCAGCCCGGTCCGTCCGGCTCCCAGTGACAACGTCGCCCGCGGCTTCGTGCTGTACATGGGCATCGACGAGGAAACCGCGGCTGCGGCCGGCACCTCCATCGCCAAGCTTGCCCAGGAAATCCGGGCCTACGCACAGTCGCTCGTGGCCGGCGCCGAAAGCTACGCCGCCGTCGCCGTCGCGCCGGCCAGTGCCCCGGGTTCCGCCCTCGACGTCGTCCGCTCGACCTTCGGCGACCCCACCGCAGGGGCCCGCCAGCGCACCGAGACCGCCCGCCTGCAGCAGCCGCAGGATCCGCGGCCTTCCGGCGTGCTGATTGACCTCGCCCGCCGTGAGGTGCACCTCGACGGCGAGTCCCTGAACCTGACGTTCAAGGAGTTCGAGCTCCTGAACTACCTCGTGGAGAACGGCACCCGCACCGTTGGCCGCGACGAGCTCCTCGAAGGCCTGTGGCGGAACGCCGAAGAGGTCCCGAACGAGCGGACCATCGACGTCCACATCCGCCGCCTGCGTTCCAAGCTCGGCCGCCTCGCCAACACCGTGCGCACCGTGCGCGGCCAGGGTTACCGGTTCTACGAGCACCCCGAAGTGGTTGTCTGGGCCGCTCCGGAATACTCGATCTAGCTTCTTCCTTGCCGTAAAGCGTCCGTTCCCTACTTGTAGGGGGCGGGCGCTTTCGCTTTCCCGGAAGCTTCAGCGAGTTTCCGCCGTGCCTTAGACACCTCCTTCGTTCCTCAGTCGGCGATGCGGCACTACGCGGAAACCCACTTCGCTTCCGCCGGGCAGACACATTCCACGACGTTCGCTTCGGGTGGGCTCGCTGACGGGTAGGTGCCTCCGCGGCTGGGTTGTCTTGTACGTGCCTCAGAAGCTGAGGCGGCGAGGCCGGATTTTGGGGCCGCGGCGTGGCGGGCACCGCGAAGCGGGCACGGCCCCAAATCCGGCGAAGCCGCCGGCGGGTGGTTTTGGTTGGGCTCTGTTGCCTTTCGGGGGGCCGGCGTAGTCTCGGACCGTTGAGCCGACTATTGGGAGGAAAACATGTCTGTTGCACGGATTACTACCCTGAGCGCGAACTCCAAGACCTCGTTTGATGCTGCCATCAAGGAGGGCATCGACCGGGCTAACAAGACCCTTCGCAATGTCACGGGGGCATGGGTAAAGGAACAAAAGGTCGAAATCAGCGACGGCGCCGTCGTTGCCTGGCACGTCGTGCTGGAAGTGACCTTTGTCCTTGAAGACTGAGCGAACGCTGGTGGGATGCGCGCCCGTGGGCCAGCCACCGCACTAGGATTGGGGCATGAGCGCGCATCACATCAAACGGCTGGTGATCATGCGGCACGCCAAGTCCGATTGGCCCGGCGGGGTTGCCGACCACGAAAGGCCGCTCGAAGAACGCGGCCACAAGGACGCCCCCGTCGCCGGAAAGTGGCTGCTCAAGCACGGCGTGGTCCCTGATTTCATCCTCTGCTCCAGCGCTTTGCGGACCCGCCAGACCTGCACGTGGGTGTGCCACGCCCTCGGGGACAAGGCGCCGACGCCCAAGCTCGAGGATGGCCTGTACGCCGCCTCCGCCTTGCGCATGCTGGCCGTCATCAACCATGTCCCGGACACCGTGACCACCCTCATGGTGATTTCACACATGCCCGGTGTGCAGGACCTTGCCATGCATCTGGCGTCGCGAGACTCCGACCACGATGCCTACATGGACGCCGCCACGCGCTATCCGACCAGCGGGCTGACCATCCTGGAGACGGAAAAGTCCTGGGCCGAACTGGACGGACAGGACGCCAAGCTGACCCACTTCAAGGTCCCCCGCGCCAAATAACCGCAGGTCCGCCCGGTGAGGGCTGCGGAATCCATAGCAACCGGCGCCGATCTGCGCTTTACTGATGCTGTTTAGTCATGTGGTTTTTTCCAGTGGTTTTGGGGCATCTGTTGCAACCCGGAGAAAAGGTGATCAACGTGGATTCAGGGCAGCTCATAGGAATTATCGTCGGCATCGTCGTGGTGCTCGCGATCGTGGCGGTGGCGGTCATGGTCAGCCGCAAGCGCAAGGTGGCCGCGGACCGGAACCGCGCCGCCGAGATGCGTGAACAGGCCAAGGCCGACGAATTCGCTGCGCGGGAACGCGAGGCCAAGGCGGCCCGTGCCGAGGCCGACGCCCAAGAGGCCGACCTTGAGGCCGAGCGGCTGCGGCAGGAAGCCCGCAACCGCAAGGAGGAGGCCGAAAGCGTCCGCTCCGGCGCGCAGGAGCAACTGCGCAAAGCCGACGAAGTGGACCCTGACGTGGTCACCTCCGAACGCGAAGCCGAAAGCGCGCAAATGCCGACCCGTGGGGATTTGCGCGCCGAGCGGGCCACCGCCGAGCCAGCAGCGGGCACCCCCGTCCCCGGCCAGCAAGCGTCCGGCGAGCAAGCGTCGGCCGACCAGCGCAGCCGCGAGGACGTCACCCGGTCCGACACCACCCCGGGCCCGGATGCGGCCCCCCGGGAAGACCGGCCGCGAAACCTCTGAGCCGAACCCCTGAGCTGCCTCCGGGCGGAAACTCCTGAGCTGAGCCGCTCCGCCGTCAGGGTGGCGGTGCGCGGAACTCAGCGGCGGGCGGAGGCCCGGGCCGGTGATTTGGGGGCAGGTGCCTTGGCCGGTGTCTTCGCCGCGGGCTTGCCCGGAGTCTTCGCCGCGGGCTTGGCCGGTGACTTGGCCGCGGGCCGGGCAGCCGCCCGCGGAACCGCCGGGCGGGCGGCGGTTCCTCTCGGCGTCGGGCGCGGCGCGGAAGGCCGCGGGTTCGCGGACCTGGACCCCGCGCCTCGCGCGACGGGCGCCGGGCGGCGCCGCGGAGCCCGGCCCGGGGAACGTCGGCCGTGGCTCCTGCCGGGCATGACAGTGCCGGCGAACAGCAACAGTAAGGTGACGGCTCCGGCGGCCGCGGCCAGATAGAAGTACAAATCCGGATGCTCGGAATCGACGCGCGTGGACAGGGCATCGGGATCGGGGTTGAAGGCCAGCCCCCACTGGCGCAGGAAGGCGACCCCGAACGCGATGAAGAGGATGCTGCCGACCCCGCTCGCGGCCAAAGTCTTGTGCCGGCGCCGGACCACCACCTCCGCCACGCAGGCCACATAGGCCGTGGCGGCAGCCCCGACGAACCACACCAGCACCCACTCGTGCAGGGTGATTCCGGTCAGGACCAGAAGTGCCAGGGCAGTGAGGAACGCTCCGATGGCGACTTTCCCACTGGTACCCATGTGACGCATGTGAACAATCATGCCTGAGCGGGCGGCTGCTTCACGACGTAGCCGCGCATGGAGGCCATGATTGCGGCCACACTTTGCTCCCTGGTCCGCTCCGGGTTGTACGTCTGGCGGTCCAGGCCCACCACGAAGCAGGCCCCAAAGATTGCCGTTTCCAGGCTGCCCCGGGATACGCCGGAATCCACGGGGTAGACGGCGGCGACGCTGTCGATGGCTGAGCCGATCACCGCGAGCAGGCGCCCGCGGAGCTCGGCGAAGGTGTCCTGCCATTCGCTGGGGGTGCGCCAGTTTTCGCTGACCCAAAGCCGGGCGAAGGACGGGTACTCGGCCATGAAGTCCATGGCCTGGCCGATCATCTCCTCCATGGCGGCGAGGGGATCGGCGGAGTCGTCGCGGACACTCAAGAGCCGTGCCAGGAGGATGTCCACGCCGTGGCGCAGCAGCTGGGCGATCAGGTCCGACTTGCTGCCAAAGTTGTAATACACCGTGCCCTTGGACACCCCGGCTGCCGTGGCGATCTCGTCCACTGTCACGCCCGCCGCGCCGCGCTCGCCGATCAGTTCCATGGACGCCTCGAACAGTTTCTGTTTTGTGGCGTTCGTGCGGGCTGGGCGGAGCTTTTTCCCGGCGTCCCCGGAACCTGCCAGGCTGCCGCCGCTGGGGCTGGTGGTCATACGGCGATCTCCGGTTTCAGCGTCTTGAGAGTCCAGTATTTGTTCTTTCGGACGGCAACGGTCGACATTGCCAGTCCCAGCAAAGTGTAGCCAACCAGACCCAGCATGGTGGGCAGGATCAGTGCCAGGTCAGCACCGTAAATCAGGTGCCGCATGCCGCTGACCACGTAGCCCATCGGCAGGATCTGGTGGACCACGTGCAGCGGTTCGGGCGTGGTCTGCCACGGGAAAGTGCCGCCAGAGGACACCAGCTGCAGCACCAGCAGGATGAGCACCACGAGCTTGCCGGGCGAGCCCAAAAGCGCCACCACGCCCTGGATGATTGCGCTGAACGCCATCGCGGCCGCCAGCATGAGGAACCACATGAGCACCGGGTGGGCGGGGTCCAGTCCGAGCCCCACGTCCACCACCAGGGTCAGCAGGCTCGCCTGCACGGCGGAGACCGCCAGGAAGGGGAGCCAGCCGCCTGCGGCAATCTTCCAGGCCGGTGCATTGGAGGCCAGCGCCCGCTGGGTGACCGGGCGCATCGCCTGCACCAGCATGAAGATGCCGATCCACAGGGCCAGCGTCAGGAAGAACGGTGCCAGACCGGCGCCGTAGGACCCGGCCTTGGCCTGCGAGACATTGCTGACGGCCACCGGATCGGCCATGACCTTGGAGAGGCTGTGCTTCTGGGCATCGTCGGGGTTGGGGACCTTGCCGGCGCCCTTGGCGAGTTCCGCGGCGAGTGTTCCCGCGCCGTCGGAGGCGGTCGCCGCACCGCTCTCCAGCTGCGCCGCGCCGTCGTCAAGTTTCTGCGCACCCTGCACGAGCCTGCCCGCGCCGTCAACGGCGTTCTGCTGGCCGGCGGCGAGGGCCGCCGAACCGCCGGCGAGATGGTCCGCCCCCGCGGAGGCCTTGGCGACGGCATCGCTGAGGGCCGGCGCGGCGCCCGCCAGCTGGGCCGCGCCGGCGCTGACGGCGGCGGAACCGTCGGCCAGCTTCTGGACCTGCGCCGCGGCGGCCTGCAGCTTGGCGCCGGAGGCAGCCGCCGCAGCTGAAGCCGCGGAAGCCGCGGGCGGCGCGGGGGTGGCGTCGACGTCGGCCACTACCTTGTCCGCCTGCTCCTGCGTGAGAACGCCGGCGGCGACCAGGCGGGAGGTGGAGTCCACCACCCTGCTGCGCTGGGCCTGCGCGGCGGCTTGCTGCGCGGACTGTTGCGCGGCGGCAAGCTGCCCGGGGATGGCCTGCGCTGTGTTGTTAAACGCGGCGGTGAGCGCGGCGTTGCCGGCCGCCACCTGCGCGGCGCCGTCGGCCAGCCGCTTTGCGTCGGCGGGCAGGGCCGCGGTCTTGTCCTTGAGTTGGGTGAGGCCGCTGCTGAGCTGGCCGGCCCCGGCGCTGAGCGAAGCGGCGCCGTCGCGGAGCTTGAGCTCGCCGTTGTAGAGCTCGGTGGCACCGGTTTTGAGCTCGCCGGTGCCCTGGTGCAGGGTCACGGTGCCCTCGTGGAGCCGGGCGACGCCGTCGGCGAGCTGGCCCGCGCCGTCGGAGGCCTTGAGCATCTGCGTGTGGATGGTGCCGAATCCGGTGAGGAGTTGGTTGGCGGTCTCCTCGCCCACCTCCTTGGCGACCGTGGTGTGCACCGCGGTGGTCAGCTTGTCCACGATAGTGCTTAGGAGATAGTTGTTGGCATCGTTGGTGGTGACGTTGAGCATGGCCTGGTTGGCGGCGTCGAAGCTGCCGGGGGAGACCAGGTTCGCGGAAAAGTCCTGCGGGATTTTCAGGGCGAACGCGTACGTGCCATTACTGACGCCCTGGTCCGCTTCCTCGGTGCTGGCGACCGTCTTCCAGTTAAAGACGTGGCCATCCACCAAGGACTCGGCGACCTTCCGGCCGGCCTCCAGCCGCGTGCCGTCGGCGGCCGTGGCACCGAAGTCCTGGACCACCAGGGCGGCATCGATCTGGTTCAGCTTGCCGTACGGATCCCAGTTGGCGTAGAGGTACACGGCGCCGTAAAGCAGCGGGACCAGGGCCAGGGCCAGGATGGTCAGCTTGGGCAGCAGCCCGCCGGTCATTCGTTTGAGCTCGGAGCGGGCCAGCCGCAGCACAGTCACTTTGCGTCCTCGGTTTCGGGGGAGAGGGGTTCTGTTGGGAGGGTTTCGGGCGCGAGCTTTTCGTGCGCGAGTGCATTGCCGATCATGGCGGCGGGCCCGGACCAGCGCTCCGGGATCCGGGTGACGGTGGCGACGACGGCGAGCGGCCGCCCGGCGTCGTGCGCCAGTTCCTGCAGCCGCGGCAGCCAGTCGGCAGTGTCGCCGCTGTGCCGATCGGGGGAGTCGACCACGAGGAGGCCGGTGTCCGGATTGGCGAGGGCAAGCGCCGTGAGCAGCTCGATCCGCCGACCCGCCGGCAGCTGCTCGGTCCACAGCGAGGCAATGTCTTCGAACCCGTTGAGCCTGAGCCAGGGTGTGCTGCGCGCGGCGCCGCGGTGGCGGCGCGGCACCAGGGCCAGGTCCTCGGTGACGAGGTCGCGGACGCTCAGGTGCTGTTCGGGCTCGTTGACGCCAGGGGAGTCGACCACGCTGCTCGCCTGCCGGAGGTCCTTGATCCGGGCACTTCCGTCCCAGCCCACGGTTCCGGCGGACGGCTTCATGCGCCCGCTCAGGGCCAGGGCCAGGGCGGTGCGCTGGTCCTGGCGGACGCCCTCGACGAGCAGGAGGCCACCGCGTGCGGCCTCCAGCGAGGTGGGCGGCAGGAGGTCATCCCGCCGGCCGGTCACGGAGAGCTGGTGTACGCAGAGCAAAGCGGGCCTTTCGCAGGAACGATGTCCACTCAAGGCTAACTAAACTGACCAGTCAGTTCAAATAGAATGCGGGCGGTGTGATGAACGAGACGTGCCGCCGCCTGCGGCCGCAGCCTCAGCCGGTGCCACGGGGCGGCGGCGCCGGCGGCTCATCCCCGGCCGGTCAGAGGCCGTACTCTTCCAGCAGGCGGAGCCAGACCTCGCTGATGGTCGGATAGGAGGGCACGGCGTGCCACAGCCGGTCCAGCGGCACTTCCCCCACCACCGCAATGGTGGCTGCGTGCAGGAGTTCAGCCACATCCGGGCCGGCGAACGTGGCGCCCAGCAGCACCTTGCGGTCCTCGTCGATGACCAGCTGCGCCCACCCCTCGTAGTGTTCGGCGTGCAGGGAGGAACCGGCCACCTGGATGGGGAGTTCCACGGCGGAGGCCCGGAAGCCGTCCTTCTCCGCCTGCGCCATGGTCCGGCCGACATTCGCCAGTTCCGGATCGGTAAACACCACGTTCGGCACCGCGTGCTCATAGGCCGTCTGGGCAAAGCGGCTCCACGGTGCCGGCTCGCCGCTGAGTTCGCCCTTGGCCCGGGCGGCAATGGCGTCTCCGGTGGCCCGGGCCCCGTACTTGCCCTGGTGCGTCAGCATCGCCCGTCCGGCGGCGTCGCCCGCAGCGTAGAGCCACGGGGAGCCGGACACATCGTTCTCGGTGGCGTGGTGGACTAGTCCGGTGGAATCGGTGGTGAGCCGCAGGGTCCCGCCCTCCGGTGCCGCGAGGCCGACGCTGTCCAGGCCGAGCCCCTCAAGGGCGGGATGCCGGCCCGTGGAGACAAGCAGCTTGTCTGCCGTGACCGTCGCGCCGGGGGCCGCGCCGGCAGCGGGGCCGGCGCCCGGGCCGTCCTTGGGGCTGCCGTCGAGCACGACGGTGAGGGAGCCGTCGTCGTTCTCATGCACACTCCGCGTACCCGTGTGCAGGCGGAGGTCGACGCCATCGGCGCGCAGGCCGGCAGCGACCAGGTCTGCGGCCTGCTCCGGGAAAACGCCCAGGAGCCCGCCGCGGGCCACGAGTGTCACGGACGAGCCAAGGCGGGCATAGGCCTGGGCGAGTTCGACGCCGGCAACGCCGCCGCCGAGGACCGCAAGCCGCGCGGGGACCGCGCGGGCCGAGGTCGCCTCCCTGGTGGTCCAGTACTCGACGTCGTGAAGCCCCTCGACCGGCGGCTGGTTGGGGGCGGAGCCCGTGGCGACCACCACGGCGTGCCGGGCCGTGAGCGCGTAGCCGTTGCCGTCCAGCCCGGCCACCTCGACCTGCCGCGGAGCGGTGATCCAGCCGTGGCCGCGGATCAGTTCGATGCCTGTGTCCTCCACCCACTTGACCTGGCTGTCGTCCTGCCAGTTCGAGGTGAAGTAGTCCCGCCGCTTCAGCACGGCTGCCGGATCCAGGGTGCGGGTGACTGCTTCCTGGGCGCCGGGGACCCTTTGCGCGCCATGCAGCGCAGTGCCCGGCCGCAGGAGCGCCTTCGAAGGCATGCAGGCCCAGTAGGAGCACTCGCCGCCGACCAGCTCCGCCTCGATGAGCACTGCTGTCAGGCCGCCGCGGACCACGCGGTCCGCCACATTCTCGCCCACAGCCCCGGCGCCGATCACAATGACATCGAATTCCCGCTCAATCTGTGCCGTCATGGCACCAGCCTACGCCGGGGCCATGGCCGGATCCGGGGGAACTCCGGGCTCCGGCGGTGCGGGGTTCCGGCGTAATGTGCCGGGCCGAACCCTTTGCAGGACGGGGGACGGTCGATACTGTTGGGACCATACTTGGGGGAGGAGGCGGCCATGGCCGCACGCAACATGACAACAGGCCCGGCCATACCGCTGGCGAGGTTCAGCGCCCAGGCCCGGCTCCGGGCGCTCCAGTCGGACATCCTGGAGCTGATCCTGGAACGCGACCTGGTTCCCGGCGACCCGTTGCCGACCGAGAACGAGCTTACGGCGGCACTCGGCGTCGGCCGCAACACCCTGCGCGAGTCCTTGAAGGCGCTCCAGGCGCTGGGTGTCATTGAGATCCGCCACGGGTTCGGCATGTTCGTGGCGCCGAGCAATTTCGAGGCCCTGACCGACGGGCTCACCTTCCGGGCACGGCTGTCGCTGCGCCATCAGGGCGAGGAAGCCCTGCAGCTCGTGGAGGTCCGGCAAGCACTTGAATCGGGCCTGGTCGGCGCCGCCATGGACCGGATCAGCGCCGAACAGCTGGCCGCCGTGGAGGAGTCCGTGAACCGGATGGAAGCCCTGGCTGCCGCGGGCGAGCCCTTCATAGAGGCCGACGCGGAATTCCACCGCAGGCTTTTCGAGCCATTGAACAACGACCTGCTGATCAGCCTGATGGACGTCTTCTGGAAGGTCTACCGCCGGATCCACCTCGAACTCGGCGGACCGTACGCCGTCGACCTGCAGGCAACGGCCGCAGTGCACCGGGGGATCTATGAGGCTGTCGCAACGGCGGACAAGGCCCTCGCCTCCGAGCGGCTCAGCACGCATTTCGACGACATCCGCAACATCATCGTCCGGACCACGTCCTGATCCCTGCTGCTGGGCCGCTCCGGCCCAGCAGCAGGCGGAGCCTAACCCGGCGCCCTGGCGCCTAAGGCACCCGGCGGTTAAAGCAAAAGATCCGCCCCGGCGAACCGGGGCGGATCTTTATCTGTGCGCCCAAAGGGATTCGAACCCCTGACCTTCTGTTCCGTAGACAGACGCTCTATCCAGCTGAGCTATGGGCGCATTCTCGGCTCTTGGAGAACTTCTCTCTCCCCGAACCTCGAATTACTTTACGCGAGGCCGGGCCCAGTTACAAATCGAAGCGGGTGTAATTTAGCCGACTAGACCGGTCTACGTGACCTTAGTCACAAAAAGGAGGGATGGTGGCCGGCCAGTTCCTTGAATTTCCGCGGTTTTTGATTTATTCCGCCCTGGTCATCCCATGTCCGGGCCCGAAATGGGCCCCCTGCCGAGCCCTAGCATTTAGGACACACCACTGAACCCGAGGAAGGGAACCGTAATGGGAGATCTGGCGCGACTGCCGTTGCTTGAAAAGGCACCCACCACACATGCCGGTCTGCTGGCATGGGTAGAAGAGGTGGCTGAACTGACACAGCCGGACCGGATCTACTGGGTTGATGGGTCGGAAGCGGAGAACACGCGGCTCACCGACGAGCTCGTTGCCGCCGGCACCCTGACCCGGCTGAACGAGGAACTCTTCCCCAAGTCCTTCGCGGCGTTCTCCGACCCCGCCGATGTGGCCCGCGTCGAAGAGCAGACCTTCATCTGCTCCGAGAAGGAACACGACGCCGGCTTCACCAACAACTGGATGGCCCCGGCGCAGATGAAGGAAAAGCTGCGCGGCCTGTTTGCCGGTTGCATGCGCGGCCGCACCATGTACGTGATCCCCTTCGTGATGGGCCACCTGGACGCCGAGGACCCGAAGTTCGGCGTCGAGATCACGGACAGTGCCTACGTGGTCGCGTCCATGCGCATCATGGCCACCATCGGCACCAAGGTCTTGGACAAGATCACCGCGACCAACGCGTTCTTTGTCCCCGCACTGCACTCCCTGGGCGCCCCGCTGGCCCCCGGCGAGGCCGATGTCCCGTGGCCCTGCAACCCGGACAAGTGGATTGTCCACTTCCCGGAGGAGCGCTCCATCTGGTCCTTCGGCTCCGGCTACGGCGGCAACGCCCTGCTCGGCAAGAAGTGCTACGCCCTGCGCATCGCCTCGGTGATGGCACGCGACGAAGGCTGGCTGGCCGAGCACATGCTCATCCTCAAGCTGACCTCGCCGGAGCAGAAGAACTACTACATCTCCGCCGCCTTCCCGTCGGCCTGCGGCAAGACCAACCTCGCCCTGCTGGATCCGACCATCGAGGGCTGGAAGGTCGAAACCCTTGGCGACGACATCACCTGGATGCGGTTCGGCAAGGAAGGCGAGCTCCGCGCCGTCAACCCCGAGGCCGGCCTCTTCGGCGTGGCGCCGGGCACCGGCTGGGGCACCAACCCCAACGCGATGCGCGCCATCGCCAAGGGCCACAGCATCTTCACCAACGTCGCCCTGACGGACGATGGCGGTGTGTGGTGGGAAGGTATGACCGACGAGGTGCCCGCTCACCTGACCGACTGGCAGGGTAACTCCTGGACCCCGGAATCGGACACGCCCGCCGCCCACCCGAACTCCCGCTTCTGCACGCCGATCGACCAGATCGACATGCTGGCCGAGGAGTACTACAACCCGGACGGCGTGGAGCTTTCCGCGATCCTGTTCGGCGGCCGCCGCAAGACCACCATCCCGCTGGTCACTGAGGCGCGCAGCTGGTCCAACGGCATCTTCATGGGCTCCACCCTGTCCTCGGAGACCACTGCCGCGGCAGCCGGTGCCGTCGGCGTCGTCCGCCGGGATCCGATGGCCATGCTGCCCTTCATCGGTTACGACGCAGGCGATTACCTGAACCACTGGGTGAACCTGTCCGCCAAGGCCAACCCGGAGCGGTTGCCCAAGATCTTCCTGGTCAACTGGTTCCGCCGCAATTCCGAGGGCGGCTTCGCCTGGCCCGGATTCGGTGACAACGCCCGGGTCCTGAAGTGGGCCATCGAACGCCTCGAGGGCAAGGCCGACGCTGTGGAGACCCCCATCGGGTTCGTCCCCACCGCTGACGCGATCGACCTCAAGGGCCTGGACATGACCCCGGCCCAGGTTGAAGAGGCCGTCCGTGTCGACCCCGCGGAGTGGACCACCGAGCTGGCCTCGATCGAGGAGTGGTTCGCCAACTTCGGCAGCTCGCTGCCCGAGGCACTGCGCGCCGAACTCGCAGGACTCAAGGAGCGCATGGCCGCCGAGCAGTAGCAGCCGGCCCAACAGCACCTATAACAGTGCAAGAGGGACGGCGGCCCCGCATCTTCCCGGAAGATGCGGGGCCGCCGTTTTCGTTGCCGTCCGGGACGCCGGGACTTAGGTCCCTAGGCCACGTCCGGCCAGATCCCTAGGCTTGTCCGCATTCCATCAGCCGGGCCGGCCGCCGGTTGGAGCGTGCGCTGGGGCATTCCGGGCGGGTGCGGCCGCGCCCCCGACCTGCTCGCGGTCAGCGAGATTTCAGGAGTTCCTCATGCTTGTCAATGACGACATCGATGCTTTGTCCAGGGCTGTCAGCGGTCCGGTCGCGTTGCCGGACAGCCCCGCATTCGCGGAGGAGACGTTCGCCTTCAACGTCGCGACGGTGCACCGGCCCGACGTCGTTCTGGGTGCCGCAGATGCCCAGGACGTCGCGGCCGCGGTGAAATGGGCGGCGGAGCGCCGGCTTCCCGTGTCCGTCCAGTCCACCGGGCACGGCGCCGAATCGGCGATCGATGGCGGCCTGCTCATCAACACCCGCCGGCTGCAGGACCTGCAGATCGATCCGGGTGAACGCACCGCACGCGTCGGCGCGGGGGTGAAGTGGCGCACCGTCCTGGAGGCCAGCGTGCCGCACGGGCTCCTCGGATTGCATGGCTCCAGCACCGACGTCGGCGTCGTCGGCTACACGCTCGGCGGCGGGCTGCCCGTGCTCGGCCGCGCCCACGGCTTCGCGGCGGACCACGTCCGCAGCATGGAAATTGTCACCGCCGACGGCGCGCTGCGGCGGATCGACGCCGACGCCGAGGCCGAGCTGTTTGCACTGATGCGCGGCGGCAAGGGCAACCTCGGGATCGTGACCGCCCTTGAGTTCAGCCTCTTTCCGTTCAGTGACTTCTACGGCGGCGGCATCATTTATCCCGGAGCGGATGCGGCCACCGTCCTGGCTGCCTTCCGTCGCTGGCTGCCCACGCTGCCCGAAGACGCCTCACCCTCGGTCTCCCTGCTGCGGCTTCCGGACATGGACTTCGTTCCCGAGCCGCTGCGCAACCAGTTCGTCGTGCACCTGCGCTTTGCCTTCCTGGGAAACCGCGAGGCCGGCGACGCGCTGCTTGCCCCGATGCGGGCGGTCTCGACCCCGCTGATGGACACGGCCGGGCCGATGAGCTACCTCGACGTCGACCAGATCCACATGGACCCGGCGGACCCGCTGCCCTTCATGGACGGCGGAGCGCTCCTGAAGGACTTCGGCGAAGAGACTGTGGCTGACCTGCTCGAGCTCACCGGGGAAGGCTCGGACTGCCCGCTGCTGCTGGTGGAGGTCCGGCCGCTCGGCGGCGCGCTGGCCCGGACCGCTGCCATGCCGGATGCGTTGCCGGATGCGGTGTCGGGGCGGGACGCGGCTTTCCTGCTCTTCCTCGTCGGGTTCAACATCCCGCCCCTTGCCGAGGCCGTATCGGCCTCCATCGGCGGGATCCTGGCCGCGATGGCTCCCCACTCCACCGGCTATACCCTGGTCAACTTCCATGGCGCACCGGGCGACGAGGCCGACCGGGCCCGGGCCTGGTCCCCTGCGGTCTATGAGCGGATGCGGTCCGCGAAGTCCACGTACGACCCCGGGAACCTCCTGCGCTTCGGCCACGCGATCACCGGGGCGCCCGCCGCGGGGTGACGCGCCCTGCGAGGGCTGCGCGGGCACCGCTTGGCGACGGCGGCCCCCCACCTTCACGAAGAAGTGCGGGGCCGCCGTCGAACTCCAACCGATGAGTGTTTTAGCTGGCGAGCCAGATGTCCGGGCCGAAGACCTCGTAGTGGATCTTCGTGGCCGGGATGCCGGCGCTGATTGCCTCGTTGCGGATGTTCTTCATGAACGGCAGCGGGCCGCACAGGTACAGCGAGGCGTTGGCCGGGAGGTCCACCTCGCGCAGGGTCATGAAGCCCGCGTTGGAACCGGCTTCGGGCTGCTCGAGCCAGAGCTGCAGATCGGCGCCGTCCAGGCGTTCGACGTCGTCGGTCATCTGGGAGCGCAGCGCCCAGCTGTCCAGGTTGCTTTCGGCGTGCAGGACCAGGACCTGGCGGTCCGAGCCGGACTCGGCCAGGGAGCGCAGGATGGACGCCGTGGGCGTGCAGCCGATGCCGGCCGAGGCCAGGACCACGGGGCCGTCGCCCTCCTTGAGCGTGATTTCGCCGTAGGGGTTGGAGATTTCGATGACGTCGCCCACGGCCACGCTGTTGTGCAGCACGGGGGAGACCTCGCCGCCGTCGTCGAGCTTGGTGGTGAAGCTGCGGCTGGTGCCGGCGTCGCCGGAGAGGGAGTACTGGCGGACCTGGCGGAGCCCGTCCGGAAGGGTGACCTTGACGCTGACGTACTGGCCCGGCAGCGCCGCGGTGATGGGGGTGTCGTCGGCCGGTTCCAGGGTGAAGGTCATGGAGCCGGTGCCGGCCGGGGTCTTGGCGGCAACCTTCCAGGGGGTCCACATCTTGGCGTTCGCCTGGGCCGCGTAGAGGCCCTTCTCGAGCTTGATGAGGGCGTCCGCCATGAGCCAGTAGACCTCGGTCCAGGCCTCGGCGATTTCCGGGGTGATGACCTCGGCCAGGTCCTCGGCGATGGCGGCGAAGAGGTGCTCGTAGACCACCTGGTACTGCGGTTCGGTGATGCCGAGGGAAGCGTGGCGGTGCGCGATCCGGGACAGCACGGTCTCCGGCAGGGTGTCCGGGTTGTTCACCAGGTGGCTGGCGAAGGCGGCGATGCTCCCGGCCAGGGCCTGCTGCTGATTGCCCGAGCGCTGGTTGGAGCGGCTGAACAGGCCATCCAGCAGTTCGGGGTGGGCGGCGAAGAGGCGGGCATAGAACTTGGGGGTGATCTCCCCGATCCGGGAACCGACCAGCGGCAGGGTGGCCTCGATGACCGGGAAGGACTTGTCCGAGAGCATGTTGACTCCTGAGGTAGTGGCCCGGCGTCTTCAACCGGGGCCCGCGGCGATACTTGCATTTGAAATACAAATATCTATGCCTCAGTTCTACACTGCGTAGAAATCTATGCCAAATCGGCGGGATCCCGGGCGTGGCGGCCGGTGTGAATGGGCGGTGTCAGTGGCACGTGTCGCTGCCGGAGAAGGAACCGGTTGTGCCCATGTTCGTAAACGTCATGCCGGAAAGGGGGAGGAACTGCCAGGAGTAGGACGTCTCGTTCAGGGTTAATTTGAGCGGCCCGAAGGCGCTCCGGCTCCGGGCCACCATGGCGGTCAGGAGGGGATCGGTGTTCGCCGACAATGCCTGGAGATCCGCCCCGCCGGCGCCTGCGGTAAAGGACCGGATCCCGGTCGGGGAGAGCGCCGGAACCGCACCTGAGCCGGACGCGCCGATCGGCTTGAAGATCTCGCTGACGTGGTTGTGCCCGGAGATCATGACGTCGACACCGTGGCTGGCCATGAGGTCCCACATCGGTCCCAGTTCCGGGTAGGAGCCGTGGTTCACGCCCGTTGACCAGCGCGGATGGTGCGCCGCCACCAAGGTGCACGCGGTCGGGGAATTGGTGAGACGGTCCTGCAGCCACAAATATTCCGGGCTGCCGACCCCGCATCCGCCCGCCACCCCGCCGGGCCCGCATTCACTGTTCAGGGCGATGAAGGTCCAGGCCCCGATCGTCGTCGAGTAGTAGCCGTCCGTCCGGGGCCCGAAGTCGCCCGTGGTGACGCCGGGGCCATAGAAGTAGTCGAAATAGCCGCGGGTGTTGTCAAGATATTCATGGTTGCCGAGCACCGGAGAAGTGATGCCCTTAAGGGCGCCGAACGAGTCGTTGTAGCCGCCGGCCCCCATGAACTCGGCAAGAGTGGCGTTCTGGTACTGCAGGTCCCCGAGGGCGATGAACCTGTCGGGCGACTGGGCCGCGACCACGGCGGCGACGTCGCCATGGCGGCACGCCGACGTGGTGACCACTGCGCCGGGGGCACAGGCGATGTCGCCGACAGCCAGCACGGTGGCAGTCCCAGCGGCACCGGGTTGGATGGTGGCGGTGGCTTCGTTGGAGCCGGTGCCGGTGTTTCCGGCGGCGTCGGTGGCGGTGACGCGGTAGTACCAGGTTCCGGCGGGCCGGTTGGTGTCGGTGTAGCTGAGTCCGGTGGTGTCGGCGATCCTGGTGGTGGTGGCGGGGGTGAAGCCTGCCGTGGTGGAGCGGTGGACGGTGTAGCCGGTGACGGCGGTGTTGTCGGTTGCTGCGGTCCAGGACAGGGCGACGGCGGTTCCGGTGACTGTGGCGGCCAGGGCCCCGGGCGCGCCCGGGGCGGTGGTGTCGGGCGGGGTCGCGTCCGTGTAGGTGAGGGTGAGGGTGGGTCGCAGCGTGGCGGAGGCCTGGCGTGACCAGAACCAGGAGCTGTCGGTGCCGGTGCCGGTCAGGGCCAGGGTCCGGGATCCGGTCCAGCCGGCCATCAGGCTGGTGTCCAGGGTGATGTCGTAGGCCGTGTTGGCGGCCGTGCCGCCGGGCAGGGATCCGAGGGTGGGTCCGGATACCGCGGGGCGGTTGGCGTAGAGGGTGCCGGTTTCGGACCAGGAGTCGGCCGCTGAGCGGATGTTGAGGGTGTTGGCGG
Organism: Arthrobacter sp. 131MFCol6.1; assembly: GCF_000374925.1. Classification (GTDB taxonomy): domain Bacteria; phylum Actinomycetota; class Actinomycetes; order Actinomycetales; family Micrococcaceae; genus Arthrobacter. The sequence continues at coordinate 67,057 of NZ_KB895544.1, read as the reverse complement.
AGCCGGCGGAGGCCAGGCTGGTGGTGCGGATGCGCAGGATCGCGCGGGTCAGGGTTTGCCCGGCCGGGGCTGGCGGGAACTGGAACCGGAGTACCGTCGTGGCATCCGGTGAGCCGTAGACCGCCAGCGAGCCGCTCGTGCCGAAGTCCGTGGTGGGCGCCGACGAGGAGGTGTAGGTATCCGCCGCACTCTCCACCGCCAGCACCGTCGGCACCGCAAGGGCGGTGGGGGCCGTGATGAACGTGAGCAGGAGCGCCGCGGCGCCGACAGAGCTAAACCAGCGGATACTTTTCATCAGCGGCCCTTCGACTGGCCGGAAAGACAAAAAATACCGGCTTGGTGACGTTCCCTAGGGGTACTTTGTCATCTCATGCCTGCTTGAAGTCAATGGGCAGGCTCGCCAGGACGGGCATTTGGACGCCAAACCAAAGGTTTTCCCCAGATTGGGCCGGATTCCCGCAGGACGCGGGCCGGACTGCTGGGCCGCTCAGAGCCCCGGGCGCAGCCCGATCGCCGCAAAAACGGGCGCCATCTGCCGGGAGGTCGGCAGCGACGCGATCACGATCCCGTCGAGTTCGCCATAAAAGGCTTCCCGGGCCCGGGCCAGCGCGGCCCGGAGCCGGCATTCGGTGATGAGCGGGCACGTACCGCCCGTAGCGATGCAGTCGGCCGGGTCCAGGCGCGTGTCGAGTTGCCGCAGCAGCTGGCCGACCGTTGCGGTCCGGCCGGCGCTGCTCAGCCGGGATCCGCCGTTGCGGCCGCGTTCGACGTCGATCAGGCCCAGTGCTCGCAGTTTCGCCATCGCCTTGCTGACGTGGTTGTACGGCGTGCCGACGGCGTCGGCGATGCTCTGGGTGGTCAGGAGGCCGCCGTCCGGAGCGGCCGCCAGTACCAGCAAAGCGCGCAGGCTCACATCGGCGAACGCATTGATCTTCATATCCCCAGCCTTAGGGCGGTCTAGTCCACCCAGACGGCGGGCTCGTTGGTATCGGCGGCCAGCTGGCCGAACTCGAGTTCGTGCGTCCCGGCGTTCGCGGCGTAGGGCAGCACGGCGGCGAACAGGGAGCCGTCCTGGTGCTCTGCCGCGACGTGGATGGCGTCCGAGTCTTCCTCGAGCAGCGTGATGTCGCAGACGACGGCGGCGGCCCGGAATTCCTCCCGGTGCTGCCGGAGCAGCTCATGCAGGTCCCGGATCATGGCGTCCGCGTCGAAGTCGGCGTCCGATCCGTCGCTCGCGTCCGCGGGTGTCACGGCCACCAGCCGGACTTCGCCGTCGTTCTGCACCACCAGGGCGAACGGCAGGAAGCCGCCGTTGCGTTCCAGCTGCTCCTGCGCGGCGCCGACGCCGGTGCCGAGCAGGTTCTCCAGGTCCGTGGCGCTGGCGTCCGGCACGGACTCGCGCCAGGATCCGGTGTTGGCGGATTCTTCCGGGTGGGCTGCCACGGCTAGCCCCGGACCAGCGCCAGGACGCGGTCGCGGACGCGTTCCATGGTGGCGGTGTCCGTGGCTTCGACGTTGAGGCGCAGGAACGGTTCGGTGTTGGACGGGCGCAGGTTGAACCAGTAGCTGCCGTCGGTGGCGATGAAGGTGCTGCCGTCGAGGTAGTCGACCTCGACGTCCTCGTCGTGGAAGTCCTTCCGGACCCGCTCGACGGCGGCGGCCTTGTCCTCGATTTCCGAGTTGATCTCGCCGGACGACCGGTACGGCTCGTATTCGCGGCCGAGTTCGGAGAGCGGGCCCTCCTGTTCGCCCAGGGCAGCCAGGACATGCATGGCGGCCAACATGCCGGTGTCCGCATTCCAGAAGTCGCGGAAGTAGAAGTGGGCCGAGTGCTCCCCGCCGAAGATGGCTCCTTCCGCGGCCATAACGGCCTTGATGAAGGAGTGCCCGACGCGGGTGCGGACGGGCCGGCCGCCGTGGCGTTCGACGAGTTCGGGAACCGCGCGGGAGGTCAGCAGGTTGTGGATGACGGTGGGCGTGTCTTCACCGAGGCCCTGGGCGCGGGCGATTTCGCGGCGGGCCACCATGCCGGTGATGGCCGACGGCGAGACAGGCTCGCCCTTTTCGTCGATCACGAAGCAGCGGTCGGCGTCGCCGTCGAAGGCCAGCCCGATGTCCGCGCCGTGTTCGACGACGGCGGCCTGCAGGTCGCGCAGGTTTTCCGGCTCCAGCGGGTTGGCCGGGTGGTTCGGGAAGGACCCGTCGAGCTCGAAGTACAGCGGCACGATCTCCAGGGGAAGCTTGGGCAGCAGGGCATCGCCAAGCACGGCCGGGGTGGTGAGGCCGGCCATGCCGTTGCCGGCATCCACCACAACCTTCAGCGGCCGCGAACCGCGCAGGTCCACCAGGCTGCGCAGGTACTCCGCGTAGCCCTTGAGGACGTCCTGCACGCCAATCAGGCCAGTGCTGCTGGCCGCGGGGATGGCGCCGGCGTTGAGGTACTCCTCGGCGCGGGCCTGGATTTCCATGAGCCCGGTTTCGGAGGAGATCGGCACGGCGCCGGCCTTGGCCATCTTGATGCCGTTGTATTCGGCCGGGTTGTGGCTCGCAGTGAACGTGGCGCCGGCGGCGTTGAGCGCCCCGCACGCGTAGTAGAGCTCGTCGGTGGAGATCAGGTCCAGCAGCTGGACGTTGGCGCCGCGGGTGGCTGCGCCGTTGGCGAAGGCTTTGGCGAACTCGGGGGAGGAGGGGCGCATGTCCCCGCCCACCAGCACGGTCTGGCCGGTGAGTTCCAGGACGTCGACGAAGGCGGCACCGACGGCTTCGACGATCTCCGCGGTGATGGATTGCCCCACGATTCCGCGCACATCGTAGGCCTTGAACGAGGTCGAGAGGTCAAAAGTCTTTGTCTTGTCCGTAGTCACGCGTCTTATCTTACGTTGCGGGCCTGACGCGCCGGCCTGTCCGCACCCGGAATTGTGCACATAGCGGGAACCGGCTTCATGGCTGTCGGAGGGGGCTGGGATACTGAAGCAATGGCCAGTAACCAGAACGCCCTTTCCAGCACCGCCCCAGCCGGCACCACATCCTCGACCCGGGAACAGGCCCAGAATGTACTGCGGGAACTCGTGGGCCATCCTGAAGCCGAGTTCCATGACGGCCAGTTCGAGGCCATTGAGGCCCTGGTCGACGGCGGCAGGCGGGCCCTGGTGGTGCAGCGCACCGGCTGGGGGAAATCGGCCGTGTACTTCGTCGCCTCGCTGCTGCTGCGCCGCCGCGGCGCCGGGCCCACCCTGATCGTGTCCCCGCTCCTGGCCCTCATGCGGGACCAGGTCGCCGCCGCGGCGCGGGCCGGGGTGCGGGCGGTGGCGATCAACTCCGCGAACCAGCTGGACTGGGACGCCGTCCGCGGGCAGCTCGCCGCCGACGAAGTGGACGTCCTGCTGGTCTCGCCGGAACGCCTCACCAACCCGTCCTTCCGGGAAAACCAGCTTCCCGAGCTCGTGCGCCGGACCGGGCTGCTGGTGATTGACGAGGCCCACTGCATCTCGGACTGGGGCCACGACTTCCGGCCCGACTACCGGCGCATCGCTGACCTCATCACGCAGCTCCCGGACACCGTCCCGGTGCTCGCCACCACCGCCACGGCCAATTCCCGGGTGGTGCACGACATCGAGGAACAGCTCGGCAAGGACGTGCTCACCATCCGGGGCGCCCTGGGCCGGGACTCGCTCCGGCTCGGTGTCCTGACCCTGCCCGATTCCCGCGAACGGCTGGGCTGGCTGCTGACGCACCTGCAGGATCTGCAAGGCAGCGGCATCATTTACACGCTCACAGTCTCGGCCGCCGAGGACACCGCACGCCTGCTGGCCGAGGCGGGACACGAGGTGCTCGCCTACACCGGCCGCACGGACCCCGCAGACCGGGAACGCGCCGAGCAGCTCCTGAAGGACAACCAGGTCAAGGCGCTCGTGGCCACCTCGGCCCTCGGCATGGGCTTCGACAAGCCGGACCTCGGCTTCGTGGTGCACCTTGGCGCGCCGTCGTCCCCGGTGGCGTACTACCAGCAGGTGGGCCGCGCCGGGCGTGGCGCGGCGAACGCCGACGTCCTGCTGCTGCCGGGTTCCGAGGACCGCGACATCTGGCAGTATTTCGCCACCGCTTCCATGCCGTCCGAAGAGAAGGCCGCCGCGGTCCTGACCGCCCTCGCCGAGGCAGGCACGGCGGTGTCCACGGTGGCGCTCGAGGCCCGGGTGGACTTGCGCCGCACCCCGCTGGAGCTGCTGCTGAAGGTCCTGGCGGTGGACGGCGCCGTCGAACGCGTCGGCGGAGGCTGGCGCTCCACGGGACAGCCGTGGAACTACGACGCCGAGCGGTACGGCCGGATCGCCGAGGCCCGGGTGGATGAACAGGACTCGATGGTCATCTACCAGGACACGGCCGGGTGCCGGATGGAATACATCACCTCGGTACTGGACGACGAAACAGCCCGCGCCTGCGGCCGCTGCGACAACTGCGCGGGCCGCTGGTTCCGGGCCGATATCGCCGAGGACGCCACCGAGACCGCCGGGCAGACGCTGCGCCGGGCCGGCGTCGTCCTGGAACCGCGGCTGCAGTGGCCCAGCGGCATGGACCGCCTGGGCGTGCCGGTCAAGGGCAAGATCAAACCGGAAGAGGCCCTCGCCGACGGCCGGGTGCTGGCGCGCCTGACGGACCTAGGCTGGGGAGGGGCCCTGCGGGAGGCCTTCGCCGCCGGCGCGCCCGACCGGCCCGTGGACCCCGGCATGCTGCAGGCCTGCGTCCAGGTGCTCCGGGAGTGGGGCACGGGAGACGCCCGCACCCCGGGCTGGAGCGGGGCCGGCCGGCCTGCCGCGATCATCAGCCTGCCCTCCCGCGGGAAGCCGTTGCTGGTGGATTCCCTGGCCCGCGGGATCTCCGAGATCGGCCGTATCCCGTATCTTGGCCAGCTGCAGCTCAGCCACGGCGGGCCCACCGGCGGCCGCGGCGGGAACAGCGCGTACCGGCTCGCCGGCGTCTGGGAGCGCCTGGTGGTGGGGCCGGAGCTGGAGGAGGCCCTGGCCGGAATCCGTGGCCAGAGCGTCATGCTCGTGGACGACCTCGTGGACAGCCGCTGGACCCTGACCGTCTCCGGGCGGGCCCTCAGGCTCGCGGGCGCCGGCGCCGTTCTGCCCCTGGTGCTGGGCCAGGCCGGCTGACCTCCGCGCCGGCGTTGCGGGGGAGGGCCAGGCTGTCCAGGGTGCTCAGGAGCATCAGGACGGCGATGGCCAGGAACGCCGCCCGGTACGGTGCCGCCGGATCCCCGGCGATCCCGGTGGATGCTGCGTCACTGCCTGCCTCGAAAACCCGCAGCAGGAGCGCCCCGACCGCGATCCCCGCCGCGGTGGCGAGCTGCACGAGCGTCGCGGAGACGGCGTTGGCGGACGGCAGCTGTGCCGGGAGGACGTCGGCGTACTGGACGGACGCGTAGGCCGAGAACCCGATCGAACGGAACGCCCCGCTGGCCACCAGCACGGCGACAATCAGCGGCTCCGGCGTGCCGGCGTCGAGCAACGCGCACAACCCAAAGGTGGCTGCGGAGGCCAGCGACGCGAACACCAGGACGGGCTTGAACCCGAAACGCCGGATCAGGGGCGTCGTGGCGGGCTTGATCCCGATGTTCCCCACGAACACGGCCGACACCATCGCCCCGGCCTGCAGCGGGTCCCAGCCGAAACCGGCCTGGAACATCAGCGGCAGCAGGAACGGCACCGCGCTGATGGTCAGGCGGTACACAAAGCCTCCCGTCGCCGTCGCACGGAACGTCCGCGCGCCGAAGACGGACAGATTGAACAACGGCGTGCTGGTCCGCCGCATCCAGGCCGCGGCGGCGGCCAGGAACAGCAGGCCCACCCCGATGCCGGCGGCCGCCAGCAGCCCGGCGTCCCGGCCCCCGATGAGTTCCAGCCCAACCAGCAGCGAGCCCACCCCGAGCGTTGTCAGGACCAGTCCCAACCAGTCCAGCCGCCGCGTGCTGTCACCGCCCACTGCGGGGACCAGACGCAGCGCGGCCAGGAAGGCCGCCAGGCCCAGGGGGAGGTTGACCAGGAAGATCCAGTGCCAGGACAGGTAGGTCGTCAGCGCTCCGCCCACCAGCGGGGCGAGGACCGGGGCCAGCAGCCCGGGCCACACCAGGAAGGCCGTCGCCCGCAGCAGGTCCTTCTTCGGGGTGCCGCGGAGCACCACCAGCGTGCCCACCGGGACCATCATGGCGCCGCCGGCACCCTGCAGGACACGGCTCAGGGTCAGCATGGTCAGGTCCTGGCTGAGCGCGCACAGCAGTGACGCCGCCGTGAAGATGGCGATGGCGAGACAGAACACCCGGCGGGCACCGAGCCGTTCCGCGAGCCAGCTGCTGAGCGGGATGCCCATCGCCACCGTCATCAGGTAGGCCGTCATGGTGATGTTCACGTCGGCGGGCGGCACCGAGAAGTCGGCGGCGATACTGGGTATGGCCGTGGTCAGGACGGTCCCGTCGAGGAATTCCATGAAGAACGTCGCGGCCACCAGCAGGGCCAGCCGCGGGCTCCAGTTGCCCGCGGCCGGGTCCGCTCCGCGGGGGGCGGCGTTCATGCGCGTGTCTCCGCGGTCCAGTTCACCCATTGCGCAGGATCACCCATTGCGGAGGGGCGGTTCCGATTCCAGCACGGCCATGGCGGCGTTGTGTCCGCCGATGGCACTGACGGCACCGCCGCGGCGGGCGCCGGAGCCGCAGAGCAGGATCTGCGGATCGTCCGTCGCCACGCCCCAGCGGCGCGCCGGGGTGTCCAGCGGTTCGCCGTCCTCCACGAATGGCCAGTCGAGGCCGCCGTGGAAGATGTTGCCCCGGGGCATCCCAACCGCGCGTTCAATGTCCAGGGTGGTCTTGGTTTCGATGCAGGGCCGCCCGTCCGGATCCGTCAGGAGCAGATCCTCAATGGGTTCGGCCAGGACGGAGTTCAGGGAGGCCAGCACAGCCGCCTGCAGTTCGGCGCGGCGGTCCTCGTTGTTCTCCGCCGTGACCAGCCGGTCCGGGACGTGCAGGCCAAAGACGGTCAACGTCTGGGCGCCGGCGGCCTGCAGCTCCGGGGACAGGATGCTGGGGTCGGTCAGCGAATGGCAGTAGATTTCGCACGGCAGCGGCGAGGGCACGGCTCCGGCGGCCGCGGTGCGGTAGGCGTCGTCGAGCTGGGACCAGGTCTCGTTGATGTGGAACGTCCCGCCAAAGGCGGCCTCGGGGCTGACGGATCCGTCCAGGAGCCGGGGGAGGCGCTTGAGGAGGAGGTTGACCTTGACCTGCGCGCCCTCGCGGCGATGATTCGGGTTGGGGCCGGCAGCGGCACCGGCTGAAGTGACGGCGCCCGCGGAAGTGACGGTGGCGGGCCGGTTGCGCAGCCGGTCGAGGACCACCGGCGCCACATTGGACAACACCCACCGGGCGGAAGACGAGTGGTCCTGCCCGCCGTGGCGGTAGTCCACGGTGCCGCCGGGCAGGACGGCCGTGACGTCCGCGGAGGTCAGGATGGTCGCGCCGGCGTCGCGCGCGGCCCGTTCCAGCTCGCCGGAGACCGCGCCCATGCCGCCGACCGGCACGTCCCAGTCCCCCGTCCCGCCGCCGATCAGGTGGTAGAGGAAGCAGATGTTTTGCTGCAGGTCCTCATCGTCGGCCCGGGCGAAGGTCCCGATCAGCGCATCCGTCAGGACCACACCGCGGACCAGGTCGCTGCCCAGTTCCCGGCTGATCGCCTGTCCGATGGGATGTTCGATCATGGCCTCCCACGCCGCGTCGGCCCCGGCCCGGGCGGCGAGGGCCCGCGCGTCGGACCGCGCCAGCAGCGGCGCGGTCATGGTGGGCCAGAGAGCCTCCGTGAGCTGCCGGCAGGCGGCGTAGAACGCGGTGAAGGCGCCGAACTCGCCGTCGGGAGCGCCGACGGCGGCGAACGACGCGGCCGTGGCGGCCTCGTCCCCGTTGTCCACCAGCAGGGCCCGGCTGCCGTCCGCGGGGTCCGGGGTGTAGGAGGAATAGCGCCGCCGCGCCAGCGTGATCCGCAGGCCGAGGTCGTCGATGATCTGCCGGGGCAGGAGGCTGACGAGGTACGAATAGCGCGAGAGGCGGGCGTCGACGCCGTCGAACGCATGCGCGGATACCGCGGCGCCGCCGGGGTTTTCCAGCTTTTCCAGGACCAGGACGTCCTGCCCGGCCTTGGCCAGGTACGCGGCCGCGGCCAGGCCGTTGTGGCCGCCGCCGACGATGATGGCGTCAAACGCACTGATGCTCATGGGGTTGCTCGACATGGGCCTATCCTGCCATCCGGATCCGCCGGCGGGCGTGAGGCGTCCGGCCACCGGACGGGCTGGGCGGCGGGACGTGAATGCCGGGGGCAGACCAGGGCGAACGAACGACGTCTGAACGGCGTCGTGTCGTCGTGGCCTGCCCGGGAACGCAAAAGGCCCCGGTCCGAGGACCGGGGCCAAACGCGGAGACGGGGGGATTTGAACCCCCGGTGGAGTTGTGCCCCACACTTCATTAGCAGTGAAGCCCATTCGGCCGCTCTGGCACGTCTCCAATTGCTATTAACTAGCCAACCAAGGATACGCAGAAGGTGCCACGCAGTGCAAAACGGCCGCTCCAGAACAACACGGGGTCACTTCCGGTCCATGACGGGGCGCCGGATGGGCCGGATATGACCCCGCGTTGCCGTCGGCGGCAGGGGCGCGGGATCAGGCCTCCTGGCCGGCCAGGGCACGCCACAGGAAATGCTGGCTGCGGCTCTGCAGGGCCGCGGCCTGCCGGTTGTCCGAGGCCCCCGCGTGGCCGCCCTCGAGGGCTTCGTGGAACCAGACATTGGGGATGCCCATGGCCTGCATGCGGGCCGCCATCTTCCGGGCCTGGACCGGGCCCACCCGGTCATCCGAGGTCGCCGTCCAGATAAACGTCTCCGGGTAGTCCACACCGTCCTTGAGCAGGTGGTACGGGGAGAACGTCTTCAGGAACTCCCACTGCTCCGGCACGTCGGGGTCGCCGTATTCGCCGATCCACGAATAGCCCGCGGACAACTTGGTGTACCGGCGCATGTCCAGGAGCGGGACCCCGCAGGACACGGCGCCGAACAGCTCCGGGTACTGCGTGAGCATGTTGCCCACCAGCAGCCCGCCGTTGGACCCGCCCACGCAGCCGAGCCGCTGACGGGACGTGACGCCGCGGGAGATCAGGTCCTTCGCGACGGCGGCGAAGTCCTCGTACGCCCGGTGGCGGTTGCCCTGCAGGGCGGCGCGGTGCCAGTCCGGCCCGTACTCGCCGCCGCCGCGGATGTTCGCCACCACGTAGACGCCGCCGCGGCGGTGCGTGCCCTCGCCCTCGGCGCCGCTGGACTCAGCGGTGCGCCGCTCCAGCCACGCCCGGCCGATCGCGCCGCTGTACGCCGGCGTCCGCGAAATCTCGAAGCCGCCGTAGCCGGAAAGCTGGGTCGGGTTCTGGCCGTCCAGCACCAGGTCCTTGGCGGCCACCTGGAAGTACGGAATCTTCGTGCCGTCGCTGGAGGCGGCGAAGTGCTGCTGGACTTCGTAGTCGTCCTCGTTGAAGAACGACGGCGAGGTCCGGATTACCTCGTGCGTGCTGGTTACCGATCCGCCGTCGCGGGTGAGTGTCCCGCGGGTCAGGGTGGTCGGCGTCGTGAAGCCGGTGGCCACCAGCCAGAAGTCGTTCCCGGCGCCCGGCGCCTCGCCCTCGGCGACCGAGGTGGCGCCGCCGGTACCGTCGTCGTTCGTGCCCTCGGCGTCGTCCTCGTCATCCACCGCGAAGGCATTGACGTCGTGCAGCGGCGGGCAGGCGTCCAGCACGGTGGCCGCCCATGCGGCGTCCGTGCCCGGGCGCCGCGGATCCAGGACGTGGATTTCCGAGGACACGTCCCGGAGCAGGTTCAGCAGCAGGAAGTCCCGCGTCCAGCTCCAGGACTGCAGGGAGGTGTGCGGATCGGGCGTGAAGAGCACGGCGAGGTCCCGGGAGCCGGCGAGGAAGTCCTCGAACCCGGCCGCGAGCAGGGAGCCCGCCGGGTGCGTGGTGCCGTTGACGGTCCAGTCACGCTGCGGGCGGAACAGCAGCCATTCGCGGTGCGAGCTCAGGTTCACGTCCGCCGGCACGTCGAGCTGCACCCACGCACCATCGCGCAGCACCGAGGTGTTCTTCTCGAAAAAACTGATCCAGTCGACGGCAAACGTGCGTTCGAAGCCCGGAGTGGAGTCGTGGGCCACGATCGCCATCATGTGGTCCTCGGGAATGTCGAAGATCTGCTCAGCCTGCGCCAGGGAGCCGCCGCGGCGCAGCTTTACCCCGGTGCGGGCATAGGACGAAGTGGTCCGCGGCAGGTCCTGGGCGGTGGTGGCGACCAGCAGGGTGTCCCCGTCCAGCCAGGAGGCGTTGCCCTTGCCGGTCGGGAGGTCGAAGCCGCCGTCGGCCGGGTCCACGAAGCCGCGGGCCTCGACGTCGAACTCCCGGTGGCGGTTCGCGTCCCCGCCGTCGGGGGAGAAGGCCAGCAGGGCCCGCCGGTGGGGTTCACCCGGGGCCGGGCGGAGGAAGTTGGCGCCGTGGAAGACCCAGTCCTGGCCTTCGGCGGCGGCGAGGGCGTCGACATCCAGCAGGACATCCCACTGTGGGGTCCCGGCCCGGTAGCTGTCCCAGCTGGTGCGGCGCCACAAGCCCCTGGGGTTGTCCCGGTCCTTCCAGAAGTTGTAGTACCACTCGCCGTGCTTGCCCACCATGGGGATCCGGTCGGTGGAGTCGAGGACCTCCAGGATCCGGCCTTCGAGGTCGGCGTAGTCGGCATCCTCGAGGAGCTCCTCGGTGCGCGCGTTCTGTTCACGGACCCACGCCAGCTGCTCCTGGCCGTAGATGTCCTCCAGCCAGATGTTCTCGTCGACGGGTTCGGGGGAAGTCCCTCCAGCCGGGAGGGCGCCGGTGGCCTCGCCGGACGCGGACGGGTGGTCAGCTTCTGTGGTGGTCATTTTCCCATCCAAGAACATCGGTGCGGCAGTGGCAAGTCACACGGAGGGCAAGCCGGCGGCCGGGTTGCCGATACGCTGGATGCCGTGGGCATATCTCGAAGCATCCGGACGGCAGTGATAGGCGCCGGTCCCCGGGGCACGAGCGTGCTGGAACGGCTCCTCGCCAACTGGGCCTCCGCCGGCTCCGCGGGCACCCTGCACATCGACGTGGTCGACCCTTATCCGGCGGGCCCGGGGCACGTCTGGCAGCCCGGACAGTCGCGGCTGTACCTGATGAACACGCAGTCCTTCTATCCCACCGTGGTCCCCGAGGACCCCGAACTCGCGCCGCCCCTGGCCGGGCACACGTTCGACCAGTGGCGCGAACGCCAGCAGGCCCACCCGCACCCTTCGCTCACTGACGACGAACGGGCCGAGGTCTCCCGGCTCGGCGAGGCGGACTTCCCCAGCCGGGCCCTTTACGGCCGTTACCTGCGGTCCACCCTCGAGGAACTGCTCACCGTGCTGCCGGCCGGCGTCAGCGTGGATTTCCACGCGGCGACGGCGACGTCCGTCCGCCACGCCGCCGCGGGGCCGGCCGCCGCCTCCGTGCTTGCGGCCGCCTCCGGGCCGGCCGGCGCGGAGGAAGCTTCGGTGCGGTTCGACGTCGTGCTCGACGACGGCACCGTGCTGACCGTCGACTCCGTGGTGCTGGCCGTGGGCCACCTCGACGCGCGGTTGAACCCTGAACAGCGGGAGCTGCTTTCCGCGGCGGAAGAACTCGGCCTCCTGTACGTGCCGCCGGCGGCGCCCGCCGACGTCGACTGGTCCCGCGTGCCGGCCGGCAAACCGGTCCTGGTGCGCGGCATGGGCCTGAACTTCTTTGACGTGATGGGACAGCTGACGGAAGGGCGCGGCGGCCGGTTCGTTGCCGGCGAGGACAACGGTGAACTGACGTATCTGCCGTCCGGCCGCGAACCGCTCATCATCGCCGCCTCACGCCGCGGCACCCCCTACCGGGCGAAGGCGACACTCACCGGCTACTACCCCGGAACGGTCCGGCTGCGCTACTGCACCGAGGACGCGATCGCGAAGTTCGCCGGCTCCGGAATCCGGCCCTCCTTCGACTACGACCTCTGGCCGCTCCTGCACCGGGACGCGGTCTGGGCCTACTACTCAACGCTCGCGCGCTCGCAGCCCGATGCCATCCTGACCGACCCGGCCGAGTTCCTGCGCGCCCTGAACGAGTCCTTGCGGCCCCACGCGCATTCGACCGCCAAGTGGGAGCACACCGCGGAATCGGTGATTGCCGTCCATGTCCGGGCCGCCTACCGGCTGGACCTGCTCGGCCTCGCGGCGCCCCTGGCCGGGCGCTCGTTCGACTCCAGAGCCGAACTGGACGCCGCCGTCGTCGACTACCTGCTCGACGACGCCCGGCGCTCGGCCCTTGGCGAGGACGACCCCGTGAAAATGGCGATCGGCGCGCTGCACCACGGCCGGGCAGTGCTCAAGACCGCCGTGGCCGATAGCGGCATCACGGACGAATCCTGGGTCGCGGGCCTCCGGGGCTGGTTCGAATCATTCGTGGAAGGCCTGGCGAGCGGGCCGCCGGCGCTGCGCTCCGCGCAGCTCGCGGCACTGGCACGGGCGGGAATCGTGCGTTTCGTGGGCCCGGACCCCAAGTTCGGCGTGAATCGCCGGGCCCGGACATTCACCGCGGCCTCGCCGTGGGTGGGCGGCGGAACGGATGAAAGCGCCGACGGCGGGGCCGAAGGTGCCGCAATGGAGCCTGCCGGCATCGGTGGTGCCGCCGCGGGCGGTGCTGGGGTCCGTGGTTTTGTGGGCAGTGCCGGCGTGATCGGTGCCGCTTCGGGGACGGCGAATGCGGGTGCGGTGAGGGCGCGGATGGAGAACGCAGTGGCGGGCGCCGTGTCCGCGGCAGCGATGATCGAGGCGCTGGCCCCGGCCAACCGCGTGGCCGTCAACTCTTCGCCCCTGTTGGAACAGTTGCTCGCCGAGGGGCTGGTGCGGCCGCGCCTCATGATGACCGTGGAGGGGACCCCGGTGCAGACCACCGGGCTCGACGTCGTCCCGCATCCCTACCGCCCGCTGGGTGCCAACGGGTCCGTGACACCAGGGCTATACGTGCTCGGGCTCCAGCTCTCCGCCACGCAATGGGGCACGGCCATCGCCGCCGAGGCCCGGCCGAAGACCGGCCCGGTCTACCGCAGCGGCCAGCGCACCCTGCGCGACGCCGACGAGATCGCCCGCGACATCCTGGACCACTAGCCCGCCCCGCCGCCGCTCAGGAATGGGCATGCCCAGTGGCTCGCGTGACCGTCAAGAATGGACATGCCCTCCCGTGGGGCCGGGCGGCGGACACTTGGTGCTTATGTCCAGTGCTGCGGGCCAGGAGTGGGCATGCCCTGTGGCTCGCCTGTTTCCAAGAATGGACATGCCCTCCCGTGGGGCCGGGCGGCGGACACTTGGTGCATATGTCCATTGCTGCGGGCCAGGGGAGGGCATGTGCCGTGGTGCGGGACCAGGAAGCCCGGGCTAAGGCATCAGCCCTGGAGGCACTTCCGGTAGGCGGCCATGGCTGTCCCGTAGTTCACCTGGCCGACGACATCCCCGGGCCTGGTCGGCTTGACCGGCGGCGTGCACTTCGGCGGGACGGGGACGCTGGCCGCGACCTTCACTGCCGTTTTCACCACCGTGCCGGATTCGACGGCGGTGAGCACCAGGGTGCCCGTGCCGGCGGCGGCGCCGGCGGGGACCGACACGCTCACCGTGGCGGCGCCGGCGGTCACCGGTACCGTGCCCAGGGCCGTCACGGTGCCGGCAGCATCCGTGAATTCGGCGCGCAGCGAGGCATTCACCGGGCTGCCCAGCGAGGTGAGGTCCAGCTTCGAAACCGCCAGGGTGATGGGTTCGCCGCCCTTGACCTCGGCCGCCGTCGTGTTCACGACCGCCACGGAGCGGCGGGCGAAGTCCGGCGAGACCGGGTTGTGGCCCTGCAGGTACTTGATCCACGCGTCGCGGTCCACGAGCCCGGAGTCCTTGGTGCCGGCGCCTTCCTTGAAGATGCGGAAGTTGTCGCCGCCGGTGGCCAGGAAGTTGAACGTCCCGATCCGGTAGGACTTCGCCGGGTCGATCAATGCCCCGTTGACCCGGATCGAGGTGATCCGGTCACCGGCGGCACGGGCGGCGTCGTAGGTGTAGTTCACGTTCTTGGACAGGCCCAGCTGCTGGTAGGCGCGGCTGGGGACCGTGCCGTCCGGGTTGGTCTGCCACTGCTGTTCCAGCAGGGTCTTGAACTGCGCGCCCGTGAGCGACGTGGTCCACAGATTGTTCACGAACGGCAGCACCGCGTTGGCCTCGGCGTACGTGATGGTGCCGTCGGGTGCGTAGTACAGCTCGTTGCGCAGGCCGCCCGGGTTGACGACGCCGATTTCGGCGGCGCCGAGGTCCGGCGCCTTCAGCGCATCCACCAGGGAGTCCGCCACCAGGTTGCCGAGGGTGGACTCGCTGGCCCGGTCATCGCGCACGGCGGGGGAACCGGCGAACGCCGTCGTGATGTCCGCGGTGACCTTGCCGACCGGCTGGTTGCCCACCACGGCGGCGTCGGCCAGGGCCTTGTCCACGATGGCCTTGACGGCCGCGACCCGCGGGTAGGCGGCCACGAGATCGGCCGCGGGCTGCGCGGCACTCGTGGTGCGCTGGACGTTGCCGGCCTTGTACCCGGTCACCGCCATGGTCTTGGTGTCGATGGTCAGCTGGATCTGGCCGATGAACTCGCCGTAGTTTCCGGTCTGGACGATCGGGCGGGTCTTGCCCGTGGGCTGGCCCGCCGCGTCCAGGACGGGGGCGTCCCAGGCGTACTGCTTGTGGGTGTGGCCGTTGAAGATCGCCGCCACATCCGGGGTGACCTTCTGGACCATCTTGGCGAAGGGGCCGCCGGCGGCAATTTCCTGCTCCAAAGTGGCGCCGTCGGGTGCGCCTGACCCGGCGCCGTCGTGGTTCTCCACGATGATGACGTCGGCAAGCTTGTCCGCCTTGATCTTTGCCGCGACCCGGTTGATCGCGTCAACGGGGTCACCGAACTCAAGGTCCGCGATGCCCGACGGCGTGACCAGGGACGGCACTTCCTGCGTGACCGTGCCGATCACGCCGACTTTGACGCCGTTCATGTCCAGGACCGTGTATTCCGGCAGGACCGGCGTGGTGGTGCCCTTCGCATAGACGTTGGCGCCCAGGTACGGGAACTTGGCGTTGGTCCCGCCGGCGGTGACGCGGTCGCGCAGGTCAGCCCAGCCGCCGTCGAACTCGTGGTTGCCCACCGCGGAAGTGCGCAGGTCCAGCGCGTTCAGCACGTCGATGGTCGGCTGGTCCTTGGCGATGGCCGAGGCGAACAGCGAGGCGCCGATGTTGTCGCCGGCCGAAATGAACGCCGTGGCGCCCGGGGCGGCAGCGGCGCGCAGCTTCTCGATGGTCCCCGCGAAGAACACCGTGTTGGAGTCGATGCGGCCGTGGAAGTCGTTGATGCCCAGGAAGTTCAGCTCCACGCTGGCCGGGGTGACGGGCAAGTCCAGGCCCACCACCACCGGATCGTGGTCGCTGGCGCGGAACTGGTCCGGAGCGTAGTAATCGGTGACGTTGTTGTTGTAGCGGCTGTACTCCAGGGCCACGGACTCCACGGAGTTGATGTTCCAGATGTCCGCGCCGGTGACGGCGGCGTTGGCCGCCGGCGAGGCGAGGATGTGGTCCAGCGAGCCCACGAGGCCGCCGAACAGGTAGGAATGCTTGGCGGAACCGTTGGCGTTTGTCGCCTTCTCGTCCTGGTTGACGTACCCGGCGCCCGTGAGGACGTTGATCGGGTCCTCCTTGGCGTAGGAGTTGAAGTCGCCGATCAGGAAGACCTTGTCGGTGCCCTTGGACTTCTGCAGTTCGTCGGAAAACGCCAGCAGGGACTTGGCCTGGGCGGTGCGGGCGAGGTTAGAGGCGCCCTGGCCCTTGTCGGTGTCCTCCGGTGTGGCGGCGGAACCCTTGGACTTGAAGTGATTGGCTATCGCGATGAATTTCTTGTCATCCGCGGCGCCCACGGGCTTGAAGACCTGGGCCATCGGCTTGCGGGCGCTGGCGAAAGCGACCGTGTCGTTGTGGATGACGGACTCGCCGATTGGTTCGGCGGCAGCCTTCTTATAGATAAACGCGGTGCGGATCATGTCCTCGTCGGCCAGCGGGGGTGCGTTGGCGGGCGTGCGGACGTAGTCCCAGATCCCCGGTGTGGCGATGTTCAGGGCGTCCACCAGCTTGGCGAGTGCGTCGTCCCGGGTCTTGCCGAACTGGGCCGAGTTTTCGACCTCCATCAGGGTGACGACGTCGGCCCCGGACTTGGAGATGGCGGCGACGATCTTGTCCTGCTGCCGCTTGAGGTTCTCGGCGTTCGCGGCGCCGCGGACATCGCAGCCGCCCTTGACCGTGATGGGGTTGCCGTCCCGGTCCGGGTAGAAGGTGCAGCCGGCCACCTGGTCGCCGGTGGTGGGGAAGTAGTTCAGTACGTTGAAGGAGGCGAGCTTGAGGTTGCCGCCCACAGCGGCCGGGGTCTCGGCCCGGGTGGCGCCGAAGCTGGCCGGCTGCACGGTGTCCGCGTTGGCCGCCGTCAGCTGGGTCAGGGGCTGGAACTTCCAGGCGCTGTTCGCGTAGCTGAGCACTACGTTGGTTTTAAACGTCACCGGCGCGCCGACCCGGACGTGATCGGCCGTGGTCAGGTACGGGAGCACCTGGGCCTTGGTGGCGGCGTCCTTGAGGAAGTTCGTGGTGGCGCCGTCGTCGAGCTTGATGCCGCGGGCGGCATTCGCCGCGACCGTGGCGGTGTACTCCGCGGAGCCGAAGGCCGCGACGGCGGTGGGCTGCTCCAGCGCGGTGGTGCCGCCGGCCAGGCCGATCTCGCCGTACTGGTTCAGTGAGAAGTTGTCCGCGACGGTAACCGGGCCCTGCGGGGCGAGCAGCATGCCCTCCAGGGATTCGCGGAAGGCCTCGTCGGCGGGCAGCGCGAAGCCGGTGGCCTTGACCTCGGGGGCGGCCTCGGTGAGCTTCTTCAGGTCGGCCGCCGCGGCGACGGTCAGCTGCGTCATGCCGAAGAATTCGCTGACGGCGCCGGTGAGTTCGACGTAGTCGCCGATCCTGACGGAGTCGACCGTGGACGGCGAGTAGACGAACACCGCGTCCGACGCCGCGTGGTTGGCGGGCGTGAGATCGCCGCCAGTGCCGGGGGTCTGGACGTAGTAGCCGGCGAAGCCGCCGGTGGGGAACGTCGCGGTGACGCGGCCGCGCGTGGTGACGGAGGATCCTGCCAGCGGGCTCGCGGCGCCGGTGCCCTGGATTTCGGCGATGGTCTTGCTGGCGGGGGGAGTGCCCGGGTCCACGGGCGGGTCCACGGGCGGATCCACGGGGCCCGCGGCTCCATTGGCGGTCTTCGGCGTGATGGCTGCGTTGAGGGTGACGTCAGCGGCGTTGTTGTTGGTGTCCGCGCCGCTGCTGCGGTTCAGGCTCTTGACGTCGGTGTTGCCCGACGGCGCAGCGGCTGCCTGGGCCTCGAAGGTGTTGGAGGTGCCGTAGCCGAGGAGGTCCGCGACGTTGGCCGGTTCGATCACCGAGCCCGTCGGCAACGGGTTGAGCGCGGCGGCCTGTTTGGCCAGCACGATCGTGCCTCCGCCGCCGGCCGGGTTGAAGCCGGTGGCGGTGGCGTCGGCAGCCGGCAGGTCGGCGCCGACCGTGCCGTTGCTGCCGCCCTTGAGCAGGTAGTAGCCCTTGGCGGGAATGCTGCCGGCCAGGGCTGACACCGAACTCGGTGCCCCGGTGCCTGGGGCTGAGCGGTACTGGAGACTCCAGCCCTCCAGCGAGACCGGCGCGTCGGAGCCGTTGTACAGCTCGACAAACTTGTTCTTGAAGGCCGCGCCGGAACTGCCGCCGCTGAGGTAGGCCTCGTTGATGACCACCGGCGAGGTTCCGGTTGCCGCCGGCGAGGGTTCCGTGGCATTAGCCGGCACGGCCGCCAATGGGGCTGCGATCAGGGCCGCCGACAGTGCTGTGCCCAGCGCTGTTTTCCAGGGTGTTTGTTTCATCCGCTCTGACTCTCATTAGGGTGCCCCGGGTAAAGGGCAGGGTGCAGTGCGTCCGCAGGGTGCAGCGGACAGTGGCCGGCCAGAACTCCTGGTCAAGTCGTGCCGGGCCCATCCAAACAGGGGTGAATGAACAACGTATGGACTACACGTGCATTCGGCGGAACGTCCCCCAGCGGGACGCGCCGCAGCCTTCCCGGAGCGGCTCGAAAGCCCCGGGCAATGGTGACTGGTGATGCGGGTGAGCGGTGTCCGGGTGCCTCCACCGGACGCTCCACAGCAGAATACCGGCCAGTAGCCCTTGGGGAAGGGTCTGGCCGGTATTTCCTACAACAATTTTTGTAATTAGGTGGGAAGAGCTTCGGGGCCTTTGCCGGTTAGGCAGTTAGGCGTCCGTGGCGGACTGCCCGCCCTGTCCGGTGTCAGCCACGATCTTGAACATCGCGCCGGTGGGGTCAGCCAGCGTCGCGAGCCTGCCGAACGGGGTGTCGTCCGGCCCGTCAATCACCTTGGCGCCGAGGGACACCGCCGTCTCGATGGAGGCATCGGCGTCGTCCACGGCGAAGTAGACCTGCCAGTTGGACGGGACCTCGGCGGGGAGGTAGGCCGACGCGTCCATGATCCCGGCCTTGGCCGCCGGGCCTGCGCCCAGGGTGGTGTAGCGGAACTCCGGGGTATCGCTCATGACGTCGGTGTCCCAGCCGAACACGTCCTGGTAGAACTTGACGGCACCGGCGTAGTCCTTGGCGTGGAGCTCGTGCCACGCCGGGGCGCCGGGCTCGGCCGCCAGCTCATAGCCCTTCATCTCAGCCGGCTGCCACACGCCGACCGACGCGCCCGTGGCGTCGGCGATCATGGCCATGCTGCCCTGTTCGGGGACGTCCATGGGCGCCATGTAGACCTGGCCGCCGTGTTCCGTTGCAGCCTTGACGGTGGCAGCGGCGTCCTCCGAGCGCAGGTACGTGGACCACATGTCCGGCCAGGCGGCCTGATCCTCCTGCTTCTGCATCAGGCCGGCGACGGACTTGCCGTCTTTCCAGGCAGTGATGTAGCCACCATATTTTGCTTCGTCGCCGGTCTGGTACGTCCAGCCGAACAGCGCACCGTAGAACGACTTGGCCTTTTCAGCATCGGATGTCATGAGGTCGATCCAACATGGTGCGCCGTTGGAGTGCTCGGGTGTGGGCATGGAAGCTCCTGCTCTCTGTGGCGGCCGTTGACGTGCGGCCGCCGGACTCTGGTTTGTGGTGGAGACGGGGTGGAGACACAGAGAGACTATGACGGGGCACCGACAGTTTCAATGCATAGCGAGTCAGAGCCGGCGCGGGAATGCCGAGCGCCGGCCGTACAGGGTGAGCAGCAGGGCAGTGATGCCGAGGGCGATCATGACGACCGGGAGCACCAGCCCGTCGAATGGCGTCAGGAGGAGCGCACCGAGAATGCCCGCGCCGAAGATGGCCAGGTTGAAGGCGACCGGGAGGAATGCATTCGCGACGTCTCCGTTGTCGCCTCCGGCGGTGGTGAGGGGTCCCTGGACTTGGGCTGAAGCGCCGCCGAAGGTAAGGCCCCAGAGCGCGGCGGCGATCAGGATGGCCATTGCCGATGCATGTCCGATCAGCAGAATGAGTCCGGAAGCGACGAACACGGTGACGCTGAGGTGAAGGAGGGGCCTCGGATGGCGGTCCAGCAGCGCGCCGGTGACGGCGACTCCGACGACGGACGCAATGCCGTAGACCAGCAGGACCAGGCTGGCGGAGAGGCCGGTGTCGGTGGCCCGGAGGTAGGGGGCGATGTAGGTGTAGATGGTGCTGTGGGCGAGCATCCAGGCGACGATGACGGCCAGGATGATGGCGACGCCGGGGATTCTGAACACCCGACCCAGGGGGAGCCGTGACGCTGGCGGTTGGCCGGAGGCGTCGGGGACGCATCCGAGGATCAGCGCAGCCACGATGACCCCGAGGCCGGACAGGGCACCGAAAGACCAGCGCCAATCGAAAGCTGTTCCGATCCAGGCGCCGAGTGGGGTGCCGAACGCGAATCCGAGGGGCGCCCCGGTGGACACGATGGCCAAGGACAGCCCTGCGTGCCGGGGCGGGCTGATGCGGCGCCCGTAAGCGGCGAGCATTCCCCAGATGATTCCCGAGAATGCGCCCGCAAAGAATCGTGACACGAGTGACAACGTCACATCGGGTGAGACTGCGGTGACCGTTGTGGCAAGCACGAGACCGGCGATACCGCCAAGCAGGAGCGGCTTTCGTCGCATGCCACGCGTCAGCATGATCGCGGGGATGGTGACGACGACCGTTCCAAGGGCGTACGCGCTGACCAGCAGACCCACCGTGGATTCGCCCGTGTGGAGGCCGGCGGCAATGACAGGAAGCAGGCCTGCGGGCATCGTCTCGGTGGCGACGAGGATAAATCCCATGGCGGCCAGGACCACGAGTGCGGTCAGGGGCAGTCTTTGCCGTGCATTGTCTTCTCGTGCGCTGTCCTCTCGTATGCCGCCGCGTAATGCGCTGGCTTCCTGTGCCGGTGTCCGGGTGGGGGCGGTCGTCATGCGGTTCCTTTCGTGCGTGGCGGTAATGCCTCACCGTTGGGGTTGGTCGAGCGCGGCTGCGCAGCCACAGGAAGTGGCGCGTCGCCCGACGGCGTCAACCGTTCCGCAGGCCGGGAAGCACTGCTCAACCCTCCGGCCAGTCAAGCCCGATTTTCGCGGGCGGGGGAGTCCCCGATGAGACGTGTACCGGGAGGGAACCCCTTGTGCGGCCGCAGCGATTTACCCTTGATGCATGGATAACCGGGGTGAAGTGCGTGAGTTCCTGATGTCGCGCCGTGCACGACTCACGCCGGCAGAAGCGGGCCTCGCGGCAGGCTCGAACCGACGGGTGGCTGGATTGAGGCGCAGCGAGGTTGCGGTCCTCGCCGACGTCAGCGTGGAGTATTACGCCAAGCTGGAGCGCGGTTCCATCGCCGGTGCGTCCTCTTCCGTGCTCGAATCCATCGCCCGTGCCCTCCGGCTTGACGACACCGAGCGTGCGCACTTGTTCGACCTGGCCCGCGCCGCAGACGGCATCCCGGCCCCTGGGCGGTCGCGCAGGCGCGCGACCGTCCAGGCCGGGTCGCGTCTGAGCCTCCAGTGGGCGCTGGAAGCGATCACCGAGGGCGTCGCATTCGTTCGCGACCCGTACCAGAACTTGCTCGCGACGAACGCGTTGGGCCGGGCGTTCTACTCTCCGGTGATCGGGGACGGCGGCCGAACCCCAAACCTGGCGCGGTTCCAGTTCCTTGACCCCGCCTCGCGCGACTTCTACCCCGACTGGGACTTGTTCGCTGAGATGTGCGTCGGCATCATGCGCGCTGAAGCCGGCCGCGACCCCCACGACCGCACCATGCAGGACCTGGTCGGCGAACTGTCGACCCGCAGTGAGACGTTTCGGACACTGTGGGGCGCCCATAATGTGCGAACCCACGGGTCCGGCACCAAACGCTTTCACCACCCCGTGGCCGGCGAACTCACGCTGGCCTACGAGGAACTTGCGATCACCGCGGAGCCGGGCCTGGTCCTCTTGGTCTACACCGCCGAGCCGGGCTCGCCCTCAGCCGAACGGCTGCACCTCCTGGCCAGCTGGAGTGCAGGCGAAGACGCCACCACCGAACGGAGCCGGGCAACCAGCTGACGGGAGGGCACGTTTCGTGCCCGCCAGAGAGCGTGTTACCCGGCGCCGGAGTTGCCTTAAACGTAGTTCAGGCTGATGAGCAGCGCCTTAAGCTGGGCGTATTGGTCGGTTGCCATCCAGGCTCTAGCGGCGGCCCGGGTCGGGAACGCGGGGTTGTTGAAAAGGGCACTCGTGGTGAGCCCGCCGTTCCCCGTTGCCAGGATGATGATTCTGAGCCTGGTGAGGAGGTTCACTCCGGGCCGGGGGACGAGTAAGGCCGGCCGGAACGATCTTTCGATCGCCCCGGGCCGGCCTCTAGAACCGCGCAAGATCTGCGCTCCCGCGGAAGGTAAGAGATTCGAACTCTTGGTACGGGGTTACCGCACACTGGTTTTCAAGACCAGCTCCATCGGCCGCTCGGACAACCTTCCCTAACGAGTAGTCTTTCATAGGCAGTCGGCTGCCACAAAAACCATAAACACGGTGCGCTTGCGGACGTGTGCAGCTCCCCGCCATATTCTGGGGAGTGATGTTGATCGGACCTGGCGATCGCGGCGAACGTGCGCGGAGCCAGTTAGGAATCGGGAGTGCTCCATGAAGGCTGTCTATATCTCAGAGCCCGGCGGACCCGAGGTCCTGGAAGTCCGTGAGGTCCAGTCCCCGGTGGCCGGCCCCGGCGAGGTGCTGATCGACGTCGTGGCCGCGGGCCTTAACCGTGCCGACGTCCAGCAGCGCAGGGGCTTCTACCCGCCGCCCCCGGGCGCCTCCGAGATCCCCGGGTTGGAGGTCTCCGGCCGGATTGCAGGGTTCGGCCCGGGCGTTACCAAGGCGTTTTCCGTGGGGGACAAGGTGGTGGCGCTGCTCGCCGGCGGCGGCTATGCCCAGCAGGTGGCCGTGCCCGCGGGCCAGGTCCTGAGGATCCCCGACGGCGTGGATCTGGTCACGGCGGCATCGTTGCCCGAGGTCGCGGCGACGGTCTATTCCAACCTGATCATGACGGCGCAGCTGCAGCCGGGCGAAACTGTCCTCATCCACGGAGCCACGGGCGGCATCGGAACCATGGCCATCCAGCTTGCCAAGGCCATGGGCGCCCGGGTTGCCACGACGGCCGGGAACGCGGAAAAGGTCGGCACCGCCAAGGCCTTCCTCGGGGCGGACATCGCCATCAACTACGCGGAGGAGAGTTTCCCGGCGAGCCTGCGCGCGCAAAACGGCGGCAAAGGCGCGGACGTCATCCTCGACGTCGTCGGCGCCAAGTACCTCGAGCAGAACATCGATGCGCTCGCCGACTACGGACGCCTCGTGGTGATCGGGCTGCAGGGCGGTGCGAAGGCGGAACTGGACCTTGGCCAGCTGCTGCGGAAGCGGGCCGCCATCATCGCCACAGCGCTGCGTCCCCGCCCGGTCGAGGAAAAGACCGTGATCATGAACGCCGTCCGCGACGCCGTGTGGCCGATGCTGACCGACGGCAGGATCAGGCCCCTCGTGGCCAAGACCTTCCCGCTGGACCAGGTCG
Source organism: Arthrobacter sp. 131MFCol6.1 (assembly GCF_000374925.1). Lineage (GTDB taxonomy): Bacteria > Actinomycetota > Actinomycetes > Actinomycetales > Micrococcaceae > Arthrobacter. The sequence continues at coordinate 43,805 of NZ_KB895544.1, read as the reverse complement.
CCGCCGCACACGCCTATTTCGATTCCGGCGACCACGTGGGCAAGGTCCTGCTGGTCATGTAGGGGGAAGCCGGATCCGGCTTAAACCGCAGGTCGGGGCCTACTTATTCCGGTCGGAGTATGCAATGTTTTGCGGCCGGGGCAACAATGACGATAACGTAGGTCCATACGCGGTATACACGCGTCTTGGGGCGCGTGTATGCTGTGTGATTTCGTGAATTCGCGATTCCGGGGGGCGCCATGTCTATCCGTCACAGTCTCCTCGCCCTCTTGCAGGACCGCCCGCGCTACGGCTATCAGCTCAGGACCGAATTCGAGGACCGCACCGGATCCTCCTGGCCGCTGAACATCGGGCAGGTCTACACCACCCTGGACCGGCTGGAACGCGACGGGCTGGTCCGCAAAGACGGCGGCGACGGCGACGGGCACGTCATCTACAGCATCACGACGGCCGGCCGGACTGAGGTCGGCGCCTGGTTCATGGCCCCGGTGTCCCGCGCGAATCCGCCCCGGAATGAGCTGGCCATCAAGCTCGCCCTCGGCCTGACGATTCCCGGGACCGACGTCGGCGCCATCATCCAGGCACAGCGGGCGGTATCCATCCGGGCGCTGCAGGACTACACCAAGTCCCGCCGCGACACGGCCGCACTCCAGCGCCCGGCCGACACCGCCAGGCTCCTGGTGCTGGACTCCCTCATCTTCCAGACCGAAGCCGAAGTGCGCTGGCTGGACCTCTGCGAGGCCCGCCTCATGCAGCTCAGCAACCTCCAGGCGTAGCGCGGCCGACCGCTCGTCGCGCAATCCCCACCGCCGGGCGCAGGACTGCCGCCCGGGCCCGCCCGCATTGGTAGGGTGCGGGGGGCAGTTCTGTACCGGTGGACTGCCCGTTGGGTTTCTCAAGGAGGAGACATGGGCACAATGCCAGATGGCACACAAGGCGACAGCACGCACGGGAGCATGCGAGGCGCCAGCACGCACGGCACCGCACAACTCGACGACGGGGTCGTTCCGGACCCGTCCCTCCCGCCGACGTCGGTGGATGAGTCCGTCCGCGACGCCGCGGACCGCACCTGGACGCCCGCCAAGATCGCGCTGTGGGCGGCCATCGCGCTGCTGGGCGGCGTCGCCTGGTTCATGCTCGCAATCGTCCGCGGCGAGACCGTCAACGCCATCTGGTTTGTTTTCGCGTCGGTCTGCACCTACCTGATCGGCTACCGCTTCTACTCCAAGGTCATTGAGCGTTACCTGACCAAGCCCAATGACCGCCGGGCCACCCCGGCCGAATACAAGGCCGACGGCAAGGACTACGTCCGCACGGACCGCAACGTCCTCTTCGGCCACCACTTCGCCGCTATCGCCGGCGCCGGCCCCCTGGTGGGCCCGGTCATCGCGGCCCAGATGGGCTACCTGCCCGGCACGATCTGGATCATCATCGGCGTCGTCCTTGCCGGTGCCGTCCAGGATTACCTGGTCCTGTTCTTCTCCATGCGCCGCGGCGGCCGTTCCCTGGGCCAGATGGCCCGCGAGGAACTCGGCGTCATCGGCGGCACGGCCGCCCTCGTCGCGACCCTGCTCATTATGGTGATCATCGTCGCCATCCTCGCCCTGGTGGTTGTCAACGCCCTCGGCGAGAGCCCCTGGGGCGTCTTCTCGGTGGGCATGACCATCCCGATCGCCCTCTTCATGGGCGTGTACTTGCGCTTCATCCGGCCGGGCAAGGTCATGGAGGTGTCCCTGATCGGTTTCGTGCTGCTCATGGCCGCCATCATCGGCGGCGGTGCCGTGGCGGGCACCGAATGGGGTGCCGCGTTCTTCCACCTGGACAAGGTCACCATCGCGTGGGGCCTCATCGTCTACGGCTTCATCGCAGCAATCCTGCCCGTGTGGCTGCTCCTGGCCCCCCGCGACTATCTCTCCACGTTCATGAAGATCGGCGTGATCGTGATGCTGGCCCTGGCCATCATCGTGGTCCGCCCCGAAATCACCGTGCCGGCCTTCAGCGAGTTCGCCGGCCGGGACAACGGTCCGGTGTTCTCCGGCGCCCTCTTCCCGTTCCTGTTCGTCACAATCGCCTGCGGCGCACTGTCCGGGTTCCACGCGCTGATCGCCTCCGGCACCACGCCGAAGCTGATCGAGAAGGAGCGCCAGACGCGCCTGATCGGCTACGGCGGCATGCTCATGGAGTCCTTCGTGGCCATCATGGCCCTCGTGGCCGCAATCTCCATTGACCGCGGCATCTACTTCGCCATGAACGCCCCTGTGGCGCTGACCGGCGGGACCGTCGAGACCGCGGCCGCGTGGGTCAACAGCCTGGGCCTGTCCGGCGTCAACATCACGGCCGGTGATCTCGCGCAGACGGCCAAGGACGTGGGGGAGCAAAGCATCGTGTCGCGCTCGGGCGGGGCGCCCACCCTCGCCGTCGGCCTTGCCCACATCATGCAGCAGTTCATCGGCGGCACCGCGATGATGGCTTTCTGGTACCACTTCGCCATCATGTTCGAGGCCCTCTTCATCCTCACGGCCGTCGACGCCGGCACCCGCGTTGCCCGCTTCATGCTCCAGGACTCGATCGGCAACTTCGTCCCGAAGTTCAAGGAGCACTCCTGGCGCCCGGGCGCCTGGCTCTGCACCGCCATCATGGTGGCCGCCTGGGGCGCGGTCCTGCTGATGGGCGTCACCGACCCGCTGGGCGGCATCAACACCCTGTTCCCGCTGTTCGGGATCGCCAACCAGCTGCTCGCGGCCATCGCCCTCTCGGTCTGCCTGGCCATTGCTGCCAAACGCACCGCCCCGAAGTACCTGTGGATCGTGGCGGCGCCGCTGGCGTTCGCCGCCGTCGTGACCATCACGGCGAGCTTCTACAAGATCTTCTCGCCCGTTCCGGCGGTGGGCTACTTCGCCAACAATGCTGCCTTCACCAAGGCGCTGGCGGACGGCAAGACGTCCTTCGGCACCGCCAAGACCCAGGCCGCCATGGAGGCGGTGGTCCGCAACACGATGATCCAGGGATGGCTCTCGATCGTCTTCGTGGTGCTGAGCATCATCGTCATCATCACGGCAGTAATGGCAACCATCAAGGCCCTGCGGAACACGGCCGCGGGGCTGCCCAACGCCGAGAACGAAGACCCCGCGCAGGCTTCCCGTGTCTTCGCCCCGGCAGGGTTTGTCCCCACGGCGGCGGAGCGTGACCTCGCGGCCGCGTGGAACCAACTCCCGACCGGAGAGCGGCTCGAAAAGTCCGGGCACCATTGATGCGGAGCCGGGCGTGAACGCGGTCCTTGCCGGCTTCCGCGGGTTTGCCGGGTACCTCGGCGGGGTGCTGGGCGCCGACGCCTACAAAAAGTACCTGGAGCACCATGAGGCCTCTGGACACACCGACCCTCCCCTGACGGAGCGGGAGTTTTGGCGTGAGAAGACCGACCGGCAGGACACCAACCCGCAAGGGCGGTGCTGCTGAGCTGTGTTGCGGAGCGGGTGCCGCTCTGGCCGGGGGAGGGGTCGGTGTTGGGCACGAGAGTGTCCGGCGCCGCCCCTTCCGCTTCCGGCGGACGCCGGGTCCGCGCCGCCGGGCGCGTGAGAGTATGAAGCCATGAGCGATCAGCACGACACTCAGTCCGGCGCCCAAACTGCGGACGACGTGCCCGTCGAAGGCACGCCCCTGGATGACGCCCTGCCCGGTACGCCCTTGGCCTCACCGGCTGCAGTGCCGTCCGGCCGCGCCGATGGATCCAGTGCCGGGCCCAGGCCGCCCCGGGGCAGCGAACTTCAGGACCTCGTGGACCAACCCGCGAAGGTCATGCGGATCGGCACGATGGTCAAGCAGCTGCTGGACGAGGTGAGGTCCGCGCCGCTGGACGACGCGGCCCGCGTCCGGCTGGCTGAAATCCACGACCGTTCCATCAAGGAACTCGAGGACGGCCTGGCCCCGGAGCTCGTTGAGGAGCTCGAACGGATCAACCTTCCCTTTCCGGAGAACGCCACCCCCTCCGACGCGGAACTGAGGATAGCCCAGGCCCAGCTGGTCGGCTGGCTTGAGGGACTCTTCCACGGCATCCAGACGGCCATCGCGGCGCAGCACGCCGCCAGGGAGCACGCCTACGCCCAGATGCAGCTGCGCCAGCTGCCCCCAGGAACAGTGATCGCGCCGGGCGTCATCATCGGGGAGAACGGCGAACCGGTCCGGGCCGCAGCACCGCGTCGCGGTGCTGATCCCTCGGAGCCGCCCGAACCCATGGACCCGGACCACGGTCCGGGCCAGTACCTTTAGCGCGACCTTGGGCTTCTTCAGCGCAGCACTGCAGGGCCGCAGAGACGACGCCGAACTCGGCAAAGGGCTCTGGCGGCGCGCCCATGACCGGTTCAACCGCGGACTTGACCGCTACCACCAGGTCCTCGAGGGGGTCGAGGACGAGGCGCTGTACGGCGAACTCGTCGAGATCGCCAACCAGCTCTCCGCACTCGCGCCCCGGGTCAGGGTGGTCTGCGTGGAGGCCCAGCGACGGTTTCCCAGCAACGGATTGGATATCCCGGGACCCCTGGCAGGCGTTCACCGGGCCTTGTCGACGGCAGGCAATTCGCTGGCCATGACGGCCGAGGCGGCCGCGATGCTCCGGCTCGCCGTGGGGCCGGTCCCGGCGGGTGCCGCGTCGGTGCGCCGGCGCGCCGATTCCGTGCTGGAACAGGTCCACGACGCCGAGCGGCGGCTTGCCGAGGCCGACGGCAGCAGGCCGACGCCGGCCTGAGCCGCTTCGCGGATTGGTCTTTGCGCAGGACCGTCCCGGCGTGGTTGGTGCTCCCGATATTCCCAGAATTTCCCTGAAATCCCGGGTATTCCCGGTTACGCGCCTAGCTTAGCGGCGCCCTGTCGCTGGCCGGAGGGCGCCGAAGTTGGCAGGATACTTATATGACTTTTTCACCGGAACTGACTTTCAATGACGGAAACACCATCCCCCAGCTTGGCTACGGGGTGTGGCAGGTTGAAGATGACGTGGCCGAAAAGGTGGTTGTCCAGGCGTTTGAGGCCGGCTTCCGCCACATCGACACGGCAAAGATCTACGGCAACGAAGCAGGCGTGGGCCGCGCCATTGAGCGTTCCGGCCTTAAGCCCGAGGAAATTTTCATCACCACCAAGCTGTGGAACGCGGATCAGGGCTACGAGTCCACGCTGAAGGCGTTCGAGGAATCCATGGAGCGCCTCGGCCTCGAAACTCTGGACCTGTACCTGATCCACTGGATGCAGCCTAAGCAGGACAAATACGTTGACACCTGGAAGGCCCTCATCGAGCTGCAGAAGCAGGGCCGGGTCAAGACCATTGGCGTCTCCAACTTCACCAAGGAGGGGCTGCAGCGCCTGATCGATGAGACCGGCGTGGTTCCGGCCATCAACCAGGTCGAACTGCACCCGTTCTTCAGCCAGGCCGACCTGCGCGAATTCAACACGTCCAAGGGCATCCTCACCCAGGCGTGGTCGCCGCTGGGCCAGGGCGGCGAGCTCCTCGAGAGCCCCGTCATTGCCGAGATTGCCGCCAAGCACGGCGCCACCCCGGCCCAGGTTGTCATCGCGTGGCACCTGGCCATCGGCAACGTGGTTATTCCGAAGTCGGTGACCGAGTCCCGGATCCGGGAGAACTACGCGGCCCTGGACGTTAGCCTCGACGAGACCGACATCCAGGCCATCAACGGGCTTGACCGCTCCGCCGAAGACGCCGGCCGGATCGGTCCGGATCCGGCCGTCTCCGACTTCGCCTAAGCAACTCCCGCGACGCCGGCTGCCAGCCGGCGTTTGCGCAGGGCCTTCACCCCGCAAGGGGTGGAGGCCCTTTGGGCGTCCGGCCCCCCTCCCGCCGGCCGGGACCGTGACCGGCCAACCCCGCGCGCTCGGAGACTGAAGGCCCGGACCCAGGCGCCGGCCTGGAAGGACTACCGAGTCAGGCGGCGGCCCGGCGCTCTTTCGCCGTGATTGCATCGACCACGGCCCAGCCGTCTTCGCCGGCAACGCACCGGCTGGCGAAGCGGTCCGCGGCAGCAGCGTCATCGAAGCTCTCGGTGCGGATCCGGCCGCAGTCAGTGTCCAGGTAGGTGACCGCGAAATACAGAACGCCGTCCTGTGCGTCGTTGAAATCCGCCTCTTGGTGGAAACTCTGCTGGAAATTCTGGTTGTTCTCCATGATTCCAGTGTGCAACCGACCCCCGACACTCAGACTTCACTCCTCCGGCGTGTTGCCGAGCCGCAGCACCCGTTCCCGCGCCAGGACTTCCTTTCGGCGCTGCCGGTCGGCGGCCCGTGCCGTCTGCTGCGCCAGGGCCGCTGCCAGCTCGTGACGCTTCCGGGCCGTTTTGAGCCCGGCTTCTGCCGTGTCCAGACGCCGCCTGAGTTCGCGCACCTCATCGGCCAGCAGCGTGGTTTCCGCCGTCGCCTCGGCCAGCTCCGCGGCCGCGCGGCCTGCTTCCTCGTCGGCCTCCGCGGCGGCCACTTCGGCTGCCTCCAGGCCGGCCCGTGCCCGCTCCACCGCCGACGGCGTGGGCGTCACCCGGGCTGTCCCGACGGCCCGGAGGCGGGGCTGTTCCGTTGGCGGCTTTCCGCCGGCAGTTCCGCCGCCCTGTGCGGTCCGGTGCGGTTCGGTCCCGCGGGCGGCGGACGCCGGTTGTGTCCCGCGGACGCCGGCCGTTGCCGGCACGGCTCCAGTACCGGGCGCCGCGGCGGCATGGCTCCCCGGGACAGCCACGGCGCCGGTAAGATCAACGACGTCGACCCCGTCCGCCGAGAGCCCCCGGAGCAGACAGCCGCTTTGCACAGCGGCTGCGGCGCCCGGGTCGGCGGTGGCGGCCCGCAGGGTCTGCTCCACTTCCGTCGCGACGGCGGCGCTGATGGCCCGTCCGTGCTGGGCCGCCAGGGCGTGTGCCGCCCTTACTGCGCTGGCGAGGAGCTGGCGCCGCTGCTGGGCGAGGCGCCGGAGGTCCGCTGCATCCAGGGCGTCCTGCGCCGCCTGCATCGACGTTCCCAGTCCAGCGACCTCCCGCAGGATTTCGGGGCTGTGCGCGGCCAGCATGTTCACCGCCCATGCCGCCACCGACGGCTTGGGCAGGGCACGGACTTCGGCCGCCAGGGCACGCTGCTCGGCGGCGGTGACGCCCACGGAACTGACCTCTTTGGCCGCGGCCGTCCTTGCAGCCACGAACTCCCCGTAGGGCAATGCATAGAGCGGCCCGGCAATGCCCGCTAGTTCCCGCGATCCCATGCAAGAATCATAGGAGTCCGGCCCCGCCACGAGTTCGCGGCCCCGTCATCAGACCCGGTGCCCTCACGTTCTGGAGGAGATTCACGTGATCGAAATTGGTGGGCTCCCGGCCCATGTCCTGCTGGTCCACGCCGTAGTGGTCCTTGCGCCGATCGCAGGTCTCGGTGCCATCATTTATGCCGTGGCACGGCGCTGGTGGGCTTACCTGGCCTGGCCCCTGGGCGTGTTGTCACTGGGGCTGGTGCCAGTGACACTCCTGACCGCACAGGCAGGGGAACAGTTGGAGAAAATCCGTCCGGCGTCGGCGCTGGCCCACGAGCACGCCCAGCAGGGCGACGTGCTCAAAGTGGTTTCCGTGATCTTTTTCATCCTGGTCGCGGCAATGTTGATAGTCACCTTCGAGCCCTTTGGCCGGCGCTTGGCGTTCCTCGGCGGACTTCGGAGCAACCGGATTGTCCGGGGAGTCGTCCTGGTTGCCGGCGCCCTGGCGGGGGCCTTCTTCATTTACCAGAGCATCATCACGGGACATTCCGGCGCGGCCTCGGTCTGGGCGCGTTAGCTCCGCCTATCCGCGGGCCCGTGGCCAGGTGACGCGTGCCGGACCCGGTGCAGCGTGACGAACAGCAGGACAAGGGCCGTCGCTTGGAGTGCGGCCACGGCAGCGATGAGCGCCGGCCGTGCGCCGTAGAGTGACCCGTACAGGGCCCCGCCGGCCAACGCGCCGGCCCCCTCGAACGCCGCGAACACCCCGTACGCCGTGCCCTGCCGGGGCTGGGGCACCAGATCGGCGACCAGCGCCTTGACCGTGGAGTCCTGGATGCCCGTGGCGGCGCCCCAGACCAGGACGCCAGCGAACACGAGCCCGGCGCTCGGTGCCAGGGCCAGCACCGGCACCGCCATAATCAGCACGGGCAGCGCCAGGAGCACGGCCGCCCCGGTGTGGTCGTAAATGACGCCACTGGCGAGAGCCCCGACGGCGGCGGTCCCCATGGCGCCGGCGTACAGCAGCGGAACCACCGAGACGGGGACCGCCACGTCGGTCGTCAGGTGATAGGAGATGACGCCGAAGGCCACCAGTCCGGCGCTCCAGAAGAATGCGGCCACGGCGAACAAGATGAAGACGCTGGAGAACGCCGACGGCGGCCGCCCGGCGGGCTTCCCGCGGGACGGCTCCGGCACGCCGGAGGCGTCGGGCGCGGGCTTGTCCGCGCCGGGATCCCGGACGCGGCGACGCAGCCAAACGAGAATCGCCACCGCCGCCGCCGCCGGAATGACAAGCACCGCAAAGGCTGCCGACAGTGAGCCGGTGGCAACCAGCACCGCCGAGACGAGCAGCGGGCCCAAAAGCGCCCCGGCCAGATCGAGGGACTTGTGGACGGCGAAGCCACGGCCCCGGCCAACCGGCCCGGCGACGGCGGCGAGCAGCACGGTTTTCGCCGGGCTGCGGACGGCTTTGCCAACCCTGTCCCCGATGATGAGCACGGCTGCCAGGGCCATCCCGGCGGTCCCGGCGAACGGCGTCAACGCGAGCAGCGGGATGCACACGGCTGTGAGCACATAGCCGGCCATCGTGAAAGTCCAGTACTTCCCGGTGCGGTCCGCCCAAGGGCCGAACACCAGCCGGAGCCCCTGGGACGCGGCCTCCGCGGCGCCGGTCACGAGGCCGACGAAAAGCGCGGACGCACCGAGCTGGGCCAGCAGGGGACCCCCAAGCGGGCGGGCGCCGTCGGACACCATGTCCGCGGCGAGGCTGACCAGGCCGAAGCCGATAACCGGGCCCCACAGCCGGTGCCGCCAATTCTCGGTTTGGACTCCGGGCGGCGGCGCCGGGAGTTGCTGGCGGGCTGGCCGCCTGTGCCGGGGCCGTTCCATTCCCTAAGGCTGACGGAAGGCCCGGAAAAAGACAATACGCAGGTCAGGGGCCTGTGGCCGCGTCGAGGCGCAGAAGGAAATATTGGCCAAAGGGGTTCTTTCTTGGCGGCAGCTTGGTACTTTTTGAGAGCCGATCCGCATTGTGCGGGACGGGGGGACCCACATTGACGGACAGAAAGGCAACACACCCATGAGTTCGGACGGCACCCACCGGCACCAGCCGGAAGGGGCCTTCATCCTCGGTGCCGCCCCACGCGCCAAGAGCCGCACCAATACCAGGCCGCACCCGCACGCCATTCTCACGGAGGAACTGTGAAACCGTTTTCGAATCCGCCACTCCACGCCGGGGGAAGACGCCCGAGCGTGACTGCCACACTTCTGGGCATCGCTGTGGCTGCCGGACTGGCCCTCACCGGCGTCGCCGCGGCCTCGCTTCCCCTGGCCACTGCCGCCACAACACCGCCGCCCACCGGCTGGCTGCACACCTCTGGCGGGAGGATCCTGGACTCGAACAACTCCCCGCACACCATCAAGGCCGCGTCCTGGTTCGGCATGGAAACCCCCGACTGCATGCCGCACGGGCTCTGGGGGACCCTGACCATCGACGAGGCCTTGGCCAACATCAAATCGATGGGATTCAACACCGTCCGCCTGCCGTTCTCCAACGAGTGCCTGGCCGCGACATCCATCAAGGGCAATCTGAACTACTGGGCCAACCGCGCCTACGCGTTGGAGGGCAAGACGCCCCTGGTCCTGATGGACACGGTGATCGCCCGCGCGAAGGCCAACGGCCTGCAGATCATCCTAGACCGGCACCGGCCGTCCTCTGCCGACCAGTCCCCGCTCTGGTATACCTCCGCCTACCCTGAGTCGAGGTGGATTGCTGACTGGAAAATGCTCGCCGCCCGCTACAAGAACGATCCCACTGTCATTGGCGCCGACCTTCACAATGAGCCGGCAGGGGCGGCGACGTGGGGTGGCGCCGCCGCCACCGACTGGCAGGCTGCGGCCACCCGCGGCGGCAACGCAGTCTTGGCCTCCAACCCCAATCTCCTGATCATCGTTGAGGGCATCGAGAACCAGGGAAACGGAACCTCCACCTGGTGGGGCGGCGGCCTGGCCGACGTCAAGAACAAGCCGGTCACCCTGGCCACGCCCAACCGGGTGGTCTATTCCCCGCACGACTACCCGGCGTCGTTGTTTGCGCAGAAGTGGTTCAGCGACCCCAGCTACCCCAACAACCTGGCGGCCGTGTGGGATGCCAACTGGGGTTACATCCAGAAGCAGGGCATCGCCCCGGTTCTGCTCGGGGAGTTCGGGACCGCGCTGCAAACCACGTCGGACAAGCAGTGGATGGAGAAAATCGTCTCCTACCTTGGGACCAATTCCATGAGCTTCGCGTATTGGTCGTTCAACCCGAACAGCGGCATCACCGGCGGGCTTGTCCAGGCGGACTGGCGCACCCCGGAGGCCGCCAAACTCGCCGCGCTCGCGCCCATCCTGACGGGCACCCCGACGCCGACCGTGACGCCGACTGTGACGCCGTCCCCGACCGCCACCGCCACCGCCGCTGCTACCGCCACCGCCACGCCGTCGCCGACCCCCACGCCGTCGCCGACGGCGTCTCCCGCGCCGACGTCGGGCGCGCCGATCACCGCGGTCTGGAAGCTCGGCAGTTCGTGGACCGGCGGCTACGTGGCCAATATCGAGGTCACCGGGCTCCGGGCGGCGCCCGGTTGGAGCGTGAGCTGGCCCGATCCGAACGTCACCCGGGTGGCCAACTCCTGGGGCGTCACGTGCACAGTCCTCCCCAAGGTGTCGGTAACCTGCAGCGGCTCGGACTGGGCCACCAAGGTGGCCGCCGGCCAGAAACTGTCCGTGGGCCTGCAGGTGGATTCGCTGAAGGCTCCGATCAACCCCGTGCTCACCCTGAAGTAGCCGGCCGCGCGAGGACGGTCGGCGTACCAGTCCCGGCCACGGTGAAGTATCTCGACGTCCACAATTACTTCACCCCTGGACCGGCGCCTGATCCAAGGGGACCCACGGAAATCGTTGACTTCCGTGGGTCCCCTTTTTGTGCCGTCTGAGCTGTCATGAGAATCCGCCGGTAAGCGTTTCCCGGGGCGATCTGATCACCACGAGAGAAGCAGCCTGGGGCCGCGGCCGTAGCTGCACGTGAGCGACTCCATGCTCGGCCTGCGCGGTCGCGAATCGGAGTGCGGGTAATCTGATCATTTTCGCCGCACTCATGATTGGCATGAACATCTCCCGCTCCGCCGCCACCAAGTCCCTGACCGTCCTTACCGGCCTGCTTCTCGCAGGCTCCCTCGCCGGCTGTGATGCCGCAGCCCACGCTGGCGCCAAAGTCGCAGACGCCGTGCACAGCGCAGCGGCGTCCCAAGCTCCCGCCATTGGTTCCGCGCACCCGGGCGAGGCCGCCGCGGCCGTAGCCCAGCTGGCGTCCATTCCGGTGAAAGGCAAGGCCCCGAAGACCGGCTACAGCCGCGGGCAGTTCGGTCCCGCCTGGTCAGATGTGGACCACAACGGCTGCGACACCCGCAACGACATGCTCCGCCGTGACCTCACCGAGGTGACGACCAAGCCGGGGACCAGGGATTGCGTCATCGCCTCCGGCAAGCTTGCCGACAAATACACCGGCAAGACCATCAACTTCACCCGCGGCGAGAACTCCGCCGACGTCCAGATTGACCACATCATCCCACTGTCCCTGGCCTGGCAGACCGGCGCCCAGCAGATCAGCGCAAGCCAGCGCCTCCAGCTCGCCAACGATCCGCTGAACCTGATGGCCGCCGACGGCCCCGCGAATCAGCAGAAGTCAGATTCCTCGGCCGATGCCTGGCTCCCAGCCAACAAGGCGTTCCGGTGCGAATACGTCGCCCGCCAGACGGCTGTGAAGGCCAAGTACAAGTTGTGGATGACCCGTCCCGAGCACGACGCCATCGCCGGGATCCTCGCCGCCTGCAAGTAGCGAAGGCGCCCGCGCGGCAAAGCGAAGCACCCGCACCGAAAGGCGCACCCGGCGACGGCTCGAGGCCCCGGTTGCGGCCCGAATGGTCTCAGGCTGCCTGCGCCCTTGTCCGCTGACTAGACAAAACGGGCATCCCTTTTCCGGAGCGGTCAGCGGTGCGGTTCGACCAGGAGGACCACGAAGTTCGTTTGATCGCTTTTGTCCGGGCTGGACACGTTGAACTTGTAGTAGTACTCCCCGTCAGTTCCCGAGGAGCTGCAGACTGTCGTTGTACCGCCGACGGTCGGCCGCCTGGTGCAGGTGCCCTCGATGTTCATGGGAACACCGGCTGCGGAGCTCACGGCTTTCAAGTCGTCGACGGTGAGGCTTTTGCCGGCGTCCCAGCGCTTGGCGATGCTGGGGCACGGGTTGGTTGACATGCACAGAAACATCTCCCGCCGCACCACGCTGTCCTCCAGCTTCCAGTCCGCGGGAATGACGAACCGCTCGGTACGGGAGACTACGTCCGCGGTGACCCTGTCTTCCGCGGACCGGGTCAGAAATAGCGCGACGGCGCCAACGACCAACACCGCCGCAAGGATGATCCATGTCCTACGCTTCACTGTGTTCCCCCAAAACGGTCAGTGCCAACGCGCTTAACTCCGGGACACCCGGGAGGTGTTTGACTGCATCGTATCTTCAACCACGGAGTGCGCCATAGGTGTGCCCTAACCTCACACGGCCATCTCGCTGAAACCAATAAAAAACCCCGTATCCCCGCTGAGTCAGCGGTGATACGGGGTTTTTCTCGAGCTTCCTGCCAGAATCGAACTGGCGACCTTCTCATTACGAGTGAGACGCTCTACCAACTGAGCTAAGGAAGCAACCACATGAATGCCCGGCGAACCGGGCGGATCATGCAAGAGACAACTGTAATAGAGTCCCGGCGTCCGGGTCAAAATGAGCGACGGAAGCCGCCTTGCGGCGCCGTCGGGGACCTAGCAGACGGTGTTGTCCGCCGGGACCTTTCCGTCCACCAGATAGTCATCGACCGCGGTGCCGATGCAGCTGTTGGAGCGGCCGTACGCCGTGTGGCCCTCGCCCTTCCAGGTCAGCAGCGAGGCGTTCCCAAGCTGCTTGCGCAGGGAGCTGGCCGATTCCACGGGGGTAGCCGGATCGCCCGTGGTTCCAATTACGACAATCGGGGCCGAGCCCTTGTACTCGACTGGGGCAGGGGTTCGGACGTTCTTGTACGGCCAGTCCTTGCAATTGCTGCCGCCATAGGCGAAGTAGTAACCAAACGTGGGCGACAGCTGGCGCAGCCTTTGGTCTTCGGCCCGCATGGACGCGGTGTCGGACACCATCGGGTAGTCCAGGCAGTTGATGGCGTTGAAGGCGAAGGTGCTGTTTGACGTGTAGGTGCCGCTGGGATCGCGGTCGGCGCCGAAGTCGGCAAGTTGCAGCATGCCGGTCCCGTCGCCGGCCAGGGCTGTCGCGAGCGCCCGGGTGAGGATCGGCCAGTTGTCATCGTTGTAGAGCGGGATGATGAGGCCGCTGACGAACGTCGACCCCGAGACCTTCCGGCCGTCCTGGGCCGGCAACGGGTTGGCTTCCGCGGCAGCGATGGCATTGCGGATCTGTTGGATGCCTTCCTCGGTGCTTCCCGTGAGCGGGCATCCGGACGTCTGCTGGCATTTGGCGACGTAGGCGTGGAGGGCCTTTTCGAAGGCCACGGCCTGGCCGCTGGTCTGTTCCTCGGCGCTCAACGACGGGTCAACGGCGCCGTCGAGGACCAGCCGGCCCACGTTGTCCGGAAACAGCGACGCGTAGGTGGAGCCCAGCAGGGTCCCGTAGGAGTAGCCGAGGTAGTTCAGCTTCGAGTCGTTGGCCACCCCGCGCAGGATGTCGAGGTCCTTCGCGGCGCTGGCGGTGTCGATGTGGGCCAAAACCGGGCCGGTCTTTTCCACGCACTTGGCGGCGATGGCTTTGTTGTCGGCCAGGGCAGCGTCCAGTCCGGCGTCGGTATCCAGGGCGTAGGTCTTGGCGCGGGACGCGTCGCGTTCCTTGTCCGTCAGGCAGGTGACCGGGGCGGAGCGCTTCACGCCGCGGGGGTCGAAGCCCACGATGTCGTAGGCGGACCGGACCTTGTCCGAGATGTTGGTGTTGGCCGCGTCCCTGACGAAGTCGTACCCCGAGCCGCCCGGGCCGCCCGGATTGACCATCAGGGTGCCCTTCTTGTCACCTGTTGTGGCGAGCTTGATGGCGGCCAGTTCGATGCGCTCGCCGTCGGGCTTGCTGTAGTCCAGCGGGACCTTGATCTTGGCACACTCGAAGCTGCCCTCACACGGTTTCCAGTCGACCTGCTGGGAGTAGTAGCTGCGCAGTTCGGCCGGCGCCGCCGCCACTATCGACGGGTCCGCCTGCCCCGCTGCCCCGGAGGTCGGTGCGCTGGACCCGCTCTCGCCCCCGCCGCCGAAAAGGGTGCACGAGGCCAGCGTGAGGACCAGGGCCACGGCGCCGACGGCCCGCATGCCGATCGCCAGGGATCGGGATCTAGCGGGCTGGGGTCGAGCAGGCTTCATGCGGTTCTCCTTGGAGGCTAGGAACGAAAGCGAAGATGATCGTTTGAGCGGCAGGGACCGTCAAATAAGGCTGGAAGCCATGGACTCGATCGTCAGCAGCGGGGCCACGTTGGTGGTGGTGATTCGCGTGCGGGCCTTGTTGATGGCGTCCATGCGGGCAAGGGTAACTTCGGCGGTGGAACGGGAGGCGAAGTCTTCGACTTCGCTTCTGAGTTCAACGTTGACGAGTTCCACAGCGTTCCCCATCTGGATGATCAGGACATCCCGGTAAAAGGACAACAGGTCCGTCAGGGTGCGGTCAAGGGAATCGGTGACGGAACGCTTGGCGCGGCGCTTCTGGTCGTCCTCGAGTTGCTTGACCTGGCTCCGCATGGCCGGCGGCAGTGTGCCGCTTTCGGGGGCCCCGAGGGTGGCCAGAAGCGCGGTTTTCTCGGCGGCGTCGCGCTCGTCGTTGGAGCTGTTGGCTTCCTCGGTGGCGATCTTGACCAGTTTCTCGGCCATCATGACCGCCGCCGTGACGCCGCGAAGGGACAGCGGGAACCGCACCGTCTCGAGCCGGCGCTCCCGGGCCTCCGGGTCCCGGGCCAGGCGGCGGGCGATCCCGACGTGGCTTTGCGCCGCACGGGCGGCACGCTCGGCAACCGCCGGGTCCACGCCGTCGCGCTTGACCAGCAGGGCCGCGACGGCGGCGGCGGGCGGAAGCCGCAACGCGACCGGGCGGCAGCGGGAGCGGATGGTCACGAGGACATCGGCGGGGGAGGGCGCGCAGAGCATCCAGACGGTGCGGGGCGTGGGTTCCTCGATGGCCTTGAGCAGCACGTTGGTGGTCCGCTCGGCCATCCGGTCCGCGTCCTCCACCACGATGATCCGCCACCGGCCCGACGACGGCCGGTTCCCTGCGGTGGAGACGAGCTCGCGGGCCTCATCGATCGTGATGGTGACCTTCTCCGTGCGCACGAACGCGACGTCGGAGTGGGTTTCTCCGAGGATGGTCAGGCACGCCGGGCACTCGCCGCAGCCGCGCAGGCTGACGTCCTCCTGGTCGCAGTTCAAGGCTGCGGCGAACGCCTTCGCGGCGTTGGAACGGCCGGAGCCGGGCGGACCGGTGAAAAGCCACGCGTGCGTGAGCCCTTCGTTCTGGGCCGCTTGGCGCAGCTGGGCCACGACGGCGTCCTGGCCCTGGAGGTCGTCCCAGACTGTCATGCTGTGCTGCTTTGGGTGACGGCCAGCAGGGATTCGACGCGCTCGAGGATCCGGGCGGCGAGTTCGGCGACGGGCAGGCGGGCGGGCAGCACCAGATACGCCTCGGGCCGGGCGGAGGCAAGGTCCAGGAAGGCCGTCCGGATCTTGGCGTGGAATTCGTCGGCCTCGGACTCGAGGCGGTCTTCGGCGGCCTCGCCGGCAGTGCGCCGTTGCCGGCCAACGGCGGGTTCGACGTCGAGGAGTACGGTCAGGTCCGGCTGCAGGTCCGATGTTGCCCAGGCATTGATGTCCCGGACCGCCTGCGTTCCGAGGCCTCGGCCGGCGCCCTGGTACGCGACCGAGGAGTCGATGTACCGGTCCGTGAGGACGATCTCGCCGCGTTCCAGGGCGGGCCGGATGACCTGGCTCGCGTGCGCGGCACGGGATGCCGCGAAAATCAGGGCCTCGGTATGGGCATCGATGTGGCCGTGGCCGTGATCGAGCACGAGGGAACGCAGCTTCTCGCCGATCGCGGTGCCGCCCGGTTCGCGGGTCCGCAGCACGGTGAAGCCGCCGGATTCCAGCGCTTTGGCGAGTTCAGCCGCCTGCGTGGACTTGCCGGCGCCGTCTCCGCCCTCGAAGGCAATAAACAGTCCGGGCAACAGGCCGGGCAACTGACCGGACAACTGTCGAGGGGACGCTCCGGGGCTCTGGGTAGTCACGGTTCTAGACTACCGACAATCCCCGACACTCTAGTCTGCGCATCGTCTGCGGCGTAACGGCTTGGGTACCCTGCCGGGCGCCCACGTACCCTGTCCTCATGAGTCTTACTGAAGAACAGGCCGCCACGCTTTCGCCGGATTCCCTGGTTGTGGCGGCAGGGCGCCCGCCGCGCACCCGCGACGAACCGGTCAACCCGCCGCTGGTGCTGTCCTCGACCTACTTCGGCACGGGACCGCTGGGCGACGGCGACCGTGGCTACGGACGGTATTCCAACCCCACGTGGGACCCCTTTGAAGAGGCTTTGGGCCAGTTGGAAGGCGCGGAATTGCCGGGCCTGCTCTACGCCTCGGGACTCGCCGCCGTGAGTTCGGCCCTGTCCCTGGTGCCCGCCCAGGGCGTGCTCGTGATGCCGTCGCACAGCTACGCGGGATCGGTCACGATGGCCACCGAGCTGGCGGCCAAGGGGTTCCTCGAGCTCCGGACTGTTGACATCGCGGACACCGACGCCGTACTTGCGGCGCTTGCCCCGGCCGGCGGGCGCGCCGCCAGCATGCTCTGGCTGGAGAGCCCCACGAACCCCATGCTCGGCGTCGCGGACATGCGGGCCCTGACCGCCGCGGCCCACGAGGCCGGCGCCATCGTCGTCACTGACAACACCTTTTCCACGCCCCTGGTGCAGCAGCCCCTGAGCCTGGGCTCCGACGTCGTGCTGCATTCAGTGACCAAATACCTCTCCGGCCACTCCGACGTCGTGCTCGGTGCGCTGGTGACCTCCGACGCCGGTCTCCGCGCCGCCCTGCTGCACCACCGCACCATCCACGGCGGGATCGCCGGACCGTTCGAGGCGTGGCTGGCGCTGCGCGGGCTCCGTACCCTGGCGCTGCGGATCGAGCGTTCGCAGGCCTCGGCCCAGATCCTGGCCGAGCGGCTCGACGGCCATCCGAAGGTCGCCGGCGTCCGCTTCCCCGGGCTGGCCTCGGACCCCGGCCACGCGCGGGCCAAGGCGCAGATGAAGGGGTTTGGTTCCGTCCTGTGCATCGAGGTGGCTCCGGTCGTGGGGCAGGACGGTGGCCTCAGCGGCGCGGAAGCCGCGGACCGCATGATCCGGGCCCTGCAGCTTTGGCTCCCCGCGACGTCCCTGGGTGGGGTGGAATCCCTGATCGAACGCCGGCGCCGGCACGCCGCCGAGCCGGAGAGCGTGCCGGACAACCTGGTCCGGATGAGCGTGGGCATTGAGAACGTGGAAGACCTTTGGACCGATTTGGAGCAGGCATTGGGCACTCTGGACGGCTAGGCTGGGGGAGTGGACGGACGCATACTCATTTACTTTGTCGAATCCGGGGTTTACCTGGTCCTGGCTGTCGTAGCCTTTGCCCTGGAGGCATGGGCGTTTTTCGACTGCCTCCGGCACAAGGCCAACGCGTTCGAGGCCGTATCGAAGCGGACCAAGACCTTCTGGCTGGCCCTGACCGGCGGCGCGTTCGCCGTGGGCCTGTTCTCCCTGCTCGCGCAGCTGGGCAGCGGCGGCGGTGCCAGTTCGCTCGGGATTTTCGGCCTTGCAGCCGTGACGGCCGCGTCCGTGTACCTCGCCGACGTCCGCCCCGCGGTCAAAGACGCCGGCCGTGGCCGCAACATGGGCCCCTACGGCCCCTGGTGACACCGGCCTGACCGCCTAAGGTCCCGGGGCCACGGCTTCCCAGTCGACCGTCACTTCGCCCATTCGCCAGCGGGACGGGCCGTCCTGGATCGGCCAGCCGGCGTCGAGCAGTGCACGGCACATCGCCCCGAAGCGCTGCCGGTTTCCGAAGGCCGCCAGCGGCGCCGCTTCCAGCCAGGCTTTGTCCATCGCCTGCAGGTAGGCGTGGATTTTCTCGCCGGGGACGTTGCGGTGGATCAGGGCCTTCGGCAGCCTTTCGGCAACGTCGGAGGGCAGCGCGAAGGCGCCGAACCGCATGGACAGGCTCAGGCTCAGCGGCCGCTCGACGTCGAGCGCCACCCAGGCGGCGCGCCGCCCGATTTCATCGCACGTGCCGTCGATGAACAGCCCGCCCGGGGCCAGCCGGTCCTGCACCAGCCGCCAGATGCCCGCCACGTCGGTTTCCTCGTATTGGCGCAGCACGTTGAAGGCGCGGACCAGCACGGGTTTTCCGGTCACGGGCAGCTCGAAGCCGCCCAGCTGGAACTTCAGGCCCGGGCGCTCCAGGGCGTGGGCGTGCCGGACGCGCTCCGGTTCGATTTCGATCCCCACCATCTGTACGTCCGCGCGGACCGCGGCGAGGCGTTCGAAGAGTTCGACGGCGGTGGCCGGCGAGGCGCCGTAACCGAGGTCGACGGCGAGGGGATCGGCCGCGGCCCGCAGCCGCCAGCCCTGCGGCCCGGTCAGCCAGCGGTCCACGCGGCGCATCCGGTTGGGGTTCGTGGTTCCGCGGGTCACGTTGCCCACGGGCCTGCCGCCGCGCGCGCCGCTTCTCGTTCCGCCCTGGTTTCGGGGGGCCAGCACCCGTTCAGCCTTCTGCACCACCGCCCAAGCCTATCCTCCAACGCGGGGTCACTTGTGTCCCGTGGTGGGCCGCGGGATGGGCCGGAAGTGACCCCGCGTTGCCCTGAAGCACGCTTTGAAACGCGCGCGGTGTAACGCTCGGCGCCGCCGCCAACCGCTCGGCTAGGATGAAAACCATGACTTACAAGCTGATTCTGCTGCGCCACGGCCACAGCGACTGGAATGCCAAGAACCTGTTCACCGGCTGGGTGGACGTTGACCTCAATGACCAGGGCCGTGCCGAGGCGGTGCGCGGCGGCGAGCTGCTCGTGGAGAACAACATCCTCCCCGACATCCTCTACACCTCGCGGTTGAAGCGGGCCATCAACACGGCAAACCTGGCCCTGGAAAAAGCCGACCGCGGCTGGATCGACGTCAAGCGCGACTGGCGGCTCAACGAGCGCCACTACGGCGCGCTGCAGGGCAAGGACAAGGCCCAGACCCTCGCCGAATTCGGCGAGGAGCAGTTCATGCTGTGGCGCCGGTCCTACGACACCCCGCCGCCGCCCCTGGCCGACGATTCCGAGTTCTCCCAGGTGGGGGACCCGCGCTATGCGGACCTCGGCGACGCCGTCCCGCGCACCGAATGCCTCAAGGATGTCCTGATCCGGCTCATGCCGTACTGGGAATCTGACATCAAGGAAGACCTCAGGGCCGGAAAGACCGTCTTGGTCACCGCCCACGGCAACTCGCTCCGCGCCCTCGTCAAGCACCTTGACGGGATCAGCGACGAGGACATCGCCGGCCTGAACATCCCCACCGGCATCCCGTTGGTCTACGAACTGGATGAGGACTTCAAGCCGCTGAACCCGGGCGGCACCTACCTCGATCCCGAGGCCGCCGCCGAGGCCATTAAGGCAGTAGCCAACCAGGGCAAGAAGTAGCCGGCTCCCGCCCGATTAGGCACTGAGCAGGGCACAGAGCACAAACGACGGCGTCCGGCCACCCCCAAGGTGACCGGACGCCGTCGTTTTGTATCAGCGCAGTTGTGCCAGCGCGGTTGCTATCAGTGCCGTTGTACCGGCGGCTGGATCAGCCGCGGTTGGCCGGAGTCAGTTGTGTTCGATCGTGCTCGGCTGCCACGCGCCGGTCACCAGGTACGTGACCTTCTGGGCCACGGAGACGCCGTGGTCCGCGAAGCGCTCGAAGTAGCGGCTGGCCAGGGCAACGTCCACCGTAGTGGCCGGCGACTCCTGCCAGTCGCTGCGGGCGATCGCCTGGAAAACGCTCAGGTGAAGGTCGTTGACGGCGCCGTTGGCCTTCATGATCTCCCGGGCCACGCCGAGGTCGCGGGTTGCCAGCAGCTCCGTGAGCTTCTGGGCGATCAGCAGGTCCTGTTCGGCGAAAGCCTTGAAGGTCTCCCGTAGCTGGTCCGGGACCACCGACGCCGGGTAGCGCAGACGCGCCAGCTGCGCCAAGTGGCGGGCGAGGTCGCCCATGCGTTCGAGCGAGGCGCTCATCCGGAGCGAACCAACCAGCATGCGCAGATCGCTCGCCACCGGGCCCTGGAGGGCGAGGATGTCGATGGCACGCTCGTCGAGGCTGTTCTGCAGGAAGTCGATGCGGGCATCGGCGGCAATCACGTCCTCGGCGAGGTCGATATCGGCGCCCTGGAAAGCTGTCGTGGCCTTGTCGATGGCCTCTGTGACCAGCGTTGAGATCTCGACGAGCTGTTCCCTTACCTGGGCGAGCTCCTCCTGAAAAACCTTACGCACGTGTGCGTCCTTTCCTCGGAAATATTGCCTGCAATCGAAGTGGCGGGCCTATTTCGGTTCACCTACCGGCGCTCCAACTGTCAACTCTTGCAGTGTCCGGTGAACTGTTACGCCCCAATAGGTGAACGTTAGCTGAACCGGCGCCCGAATCGCAGAAGATTTCGGTTTCGGCCGCGTGGCAGAGCATAAGCTGGAGCCGTGGATCCAATGCTCATCGGCGTGATCGCCGGCCTGATCGGCCTCTCGTTTGGCATGTTCGGCGTACTCGCGTTCCGGGTGAGTGAGCAGCAGCGGCACATTGTCGACGTCGACGTCGAGGATCCCTCGCTGCCCGAGGGCGCCGCGGAGGTGCTCGCCGTCCTCGGCCGCGCTTTCGTTGTGGTGGATGCGATCGACGGCGTGGTCCGTGCCAGCCCGGCCGCCTACGCCTACGGCCTGGTCCGCGGGCACACGGTGGTGCACCAGCAGCTGCTGGACCTGACGGCCAAGGTGCGGCGGGACGGCGTCATCCTCGAAGAGCAGCTGGAGCTGCCGCGTGGCCCGCTCGGCCAGGGAACGATCGTTGTCCAGGTCCGGGCCGCCGTCATCACGGAGGAATATGTCCTCCTGCTGGCCGATGACCGGACGGAATTCACCCGCACCGAGGAAGTCCGCAACGACTTCGTCGCGAACGTGTCCCACGAGCTGAAGACCCCGGTCGGGGCGATCTCCCTCCTGGCCGAGGCCCTCGAGTCGTCCGCTGACGACCCCGAGGCGGTCAAACGTTTCGCCAAGCGCATGCACAAGGAATCGACCCGGCTCGCGGCCCTGGTCCAGGACATCATCGAACTCTCCCGGCTCCAGGGCGCCAACGTCGCGCAGCAGGGCCGCCCGGTGGACATCAACACAGTCGTCAGCGAGGCCGTGGACCGCTCCGCGCTGCCGGCCGAGAGCAAGAACATCCAGCTCGTGGTCGGCGGACACGCCGATGCCATGGTCTACGGCGACCAGGACCTCCTCGTGACCGCCCTGCGCAACCTGATCGACAACGCCATCCGCTACTCGCCGGAGAACACCAAGGTGGGTGTGGGCATCCGGGCCAAGGACGGCCTCGTGGCGGTCTCGGTGACGGACCAGGGCGATGGGCTCAGCGCCGAAGACCAGGAACGTGTCTTCGAGCGGTTCTACCGTGTGGATGCTGCCCGTTCGCGGCAGACCGGAGGCACCGGACTTGGCCTGAGCATCGTCAAGCACGTCATTTCCAACCACGGCGGCGAGGTGACCCTGTGGTCCCGGCTCGGGCAGGGTTCCACGTTCACCATTCGACTTCCCGAGATAGAAGGGCAGGACGACGGCGACGCCCCCGAAGCGGGCAAGCCCGCTGCCCAAAAGCCCAGCCGGGACCTCAGACCGCAACGACGTGACGCCGCAGGCGTCCATGAGCAAGGAGCTACCGCTTGAGCAGGATTCTGATTGTCGAGGACGAGGAGTCCTTCAGCGACCCCCTGTCCTACCTGTTGGGTAAAGAAGGGTTCGAGGTGGAGGTGGTGGACAACGGACTGGACGCCATCACCGAATTCGACCGCAACGGCGCCGACCTCGTGCTCTTGGACCTGCAGCTGCCTGGCCAGTCCGGCACGGAGGTCTGCCGCCAACTCCGGCAGCGCTCCGGGGTGCCCGTGATCATGCTGACGGCCAAGGACTCGGAAATCGACAAGGTGGTGGGGCTGGAACTGGGCGCCGACGACTATGTCACCAAGCCCTACTCCTCGCGGGAGCTCGTGGCCCGGGTCCGGGCCGTCCTGCGGCGCCAGAGCGAGCCGGAGGAACTTGTCTCCACCACGGTGCAGGCCGGTCCCGTCCGGATGGACATCGAACGCCACGTGGTCAGCGTCGGAGGCGAGCAGATCGCCTTGCCGCTCAAAGAGTTTGAGCTGCTGGAAATGCTGCTGCGGAACTCCGGCCGGGTCCTGACCCGCGGCCAGCTGATCGACAGGGTCTGGGGCTCCGACTATGTGGGGGACACCAAGACCCTCGACGTCCACGTTAAGCGGCTGCGCAGCAAGATCGAGCCGGATGCCTCCGCGCCGCGGTACCTGATCACCGTCCGTGGGCTGGGCTACAAGTTCGAGCCCTAAAGGGTCTGAAGAAGCTGCCCGGCCGCCAGTGCGCCGGGCAGCTGGAAGACCGGCGCAGTTGAACATCAGGGGACACGCAAAAGGAGGGGCACCTACAGGTGCCCCTCCTTTTGCGTGTGGTCAGGCCTTGAGGCTAGTGGCCGTCGGTGCTACTTGGCGTCGGCGTGGCCGTCTCGGTCGAGGTTGCCGTCTCGGTGGACGTGGCCGTGCTGGAGTCGGTGGGCTCCGGCGTCGGCAGGTACGACTTGTAGTCGACGATCGTGCCGTCCATGACCGGAACCGTGAACTTGGCGTCCTTGTTGGTGCCGTTCTCGGAGATGGTGACGTCGACGACGGCGCCCGGCTTGGCGCCGGCCGGGTCCAGGATCGCGGCGTCGGAGGAGTCGTTGAGCATGGTGTAGGAGTTCTTCTTGACCGGAACCTGGGTCTGCGAGCCCTCCGCACCCTTGATGGTCAGCACCACGTCGTTGGAGGACGTGTTGTACACGGCGCCGATCACGCGGCCCGGCTTGTCCTCGCCATCGGAGACGATGATGAAGTTGCGCAGCTGCAGCGCACCAAGATCAGTCCGGGTTCCGTCCGAGGCCGAGTACTGCTCCGTGGTCTGCTGGGCGTTGATGTAGCCGCAGCCGGTCAGGGACAACAGGCCGATGCCAAGTGCAGCCGTTGCCATTGCCAGCTTGCCGCGCTGGCCCCGGTTCATCGCAGTGAAACGCACGTCACGCACTCCTTGAGAGTCTTGGAACATTATTCAGCCATAGCCTAGCCGCAATCGGCCGCAAACAAGGATTCGGCGACTACACACAAGTGCCGCCAAGCCTGCCCCTCCGGCGACGAGACCCGGCTTGGCGGGGGCCGGAAACCTCTTGGCAGTTAGGGCCGCAGGCACTATTATCCGCATTCGTCAAGGGGTTTGAGGGGGTGGATTGAGGCCATTTTCCCCGGATTCATGCGGTTCCGGGCACGTTTTGATGCCAGTTGTATGCCTTAATCGTGATAAACTGGTCTGCGGGAAAGGGGAATGTCCACATGGTTTTTGAGGTCGGCGAGACAGTAGTTTACCCTCACCACGGTGCAGCCAAAATTGAAGAAATCAAGATGCGCACCGTCAAGGGCGAAGAGAAGATGTATCTCAAGCTCAAGGTGGCTCAGGGTGATCTGACCATTGAAGTTCCAGCAGAAAACGTTGACCTGGTAGGGGTTCGGGACGTAGTGGGCAAGGAAGGCTTGGAGCACGTGTTCGACGTGCTGCGGGCCGAGTTCACTGAAGAACCCACCAACTGGTCGCGTCGTTACAAGGCAAACCTGGAAAAGCTTGCTTCCGGTGACGTCATCAAGGTAGCCGAGGTCGTCCGCGACCTCTGGCGCCGTGATCACGACCGGGGTCTCTCCGCGGGAGAGAAGCGCATGCTGGCCAAGGCCCGTCAGATCCTGATTTCGGAACTGGCACTGGCTGAAAAGACTGATGAAGAGAAGGCTGCAAGCGTTCTCGACGAGGTCTTGGCTTCCTAGCACAGGGCCGGCCCCCAGCAGGGCCGGCGCAGATAAGAATCGAACCCCGGTGGCGTCAGCCGCCGGGGCTTCTTTTTGCCCATTTTCAGCCGCCGCCCCTCGGTTGCCCTGTCACTTGGGGTCCCCCTGAGCGCTCCAGGACAGCCGCAACTGATAGCGCAACGGGATGGTCCGAGGCGCGGGGACGTAGTCTTGTGCCCATGGATACTGCACCGACGAATACGGCACCGGCCGGTCCCGCCACAGCGGTCATTGTTGTGGCAGCCGGCTCCGGCCAGCGCCTGGGCTACGGCATGCCGAAAGCAAAAGTTCCTCTCGGCGGGGACAGCATCCTCACCCACGCCCTTCGCGGCGTGGCGGCAGCCGGGATCGCACGGCAAATCTGCATTGCGCTCCCTCCGGGAGACGCCGAGTTGCGGGCGCTGTGCGAGGCCTTCACGCAGGAGCTTGCGGCCGGGCACGCCGGCGCGGGGTCGGGCCACGGCGGCCTGATTCCCGTTGTGACGGTCGTCGACGGCGGTGCGGACCGCGCCGCTTCAGTCCGCGCCGCGATGGCCGCCCTCCTGCCCGATACCGAATCGGTGCTGGTCCACGACGCCGCCCGGGCACTGACGCCTGAGGCCGTCTTCCACCGCGTGGCAGCGGCGCTCGGCGCCGGCGCCTCGGCCGTCATTCCGGTGATACCGGTCGTCGACACCGTCAAGACCGTCGAACCGACCACCGGCGACGGCGCCGCGGTGGCCCCCGAACTGGTCACCGGGACGGCGCCCCGGGATTCGCTCCGCGCCGTGCAGACACCGCAGGGATTCGCCTTGAGCACCCTCAAACGCGCCCACGAGGCTGCCGCCGGGTTCGACGCCGGCCAGGCCGCCCTCGTCACGGATGACGCGATGCTCGTGGAGCTCATCGGTGTCCCCGTCCACGCGGTGCGCGGCGCCAGCCAGTCCCTGAAGATCACCACGCCCCTGGACCTGATCCTGGCCGAAGGCCTCCTCGAAGGCCCCCTGGGCGCACGCTGGGTGGAGGGATGAGCATGTCCACCAACCCGCCAGTCTTTCCCCCGGTCATTCCCAGGACCGGGATCGGAATCGATGTCCATGCCTTCGCCGCCGAGGACGAGCCGCAGCCGCTATGGCTCGGCGGCCTCTTTTGGGAGGGGGAACGGGGGCTGTCCGGCCATTCAGACGGCGACCCCGTGGCGCACGCCGCCGCCGACGCGCTCTTCTCGGCCTGCGGGATCGGGGATCTGGGCACACACTTCGGTACGGACCGGCCCGAATATGCCGGGGCGTCCGGCGTGACCCTGCTGGCCGAGGCCGCCCGGATAGTTCGCGCCCACGGATTCGAAATCGGCAATATCGCCGTCCAGTTCGTGGCCAACCGGCCAAAGTTCGGCCCGCGGCGGGAGGAATCCCAGCAGGTCCTCAGCGCCGCTGCCGCGGCGCCGGTGAGCGTCACGGCCACCACGAGCGACGGGCTCGGGTTCACCGGCCGCGGCGAGGGGATCTCGGCCGTGGCAACAGCGCTCGTCTACCCGGCAGGCTAAGCACCGCAGGCCGCGTTCCCCTACGCTTGAGGGGAAGGCCAAACCGAGACACCCGTTCCGAACCGCCAGGAGACCTCCCGTGAAGAAGCTGCTGACCGCCGTCGTACTCGTGGCAGGGACCATGCTGAGCGGCTGTGCCGCCTCCACGACGACGCCCCAGACGCCTAGCCCCACTCCGAGGCTCAGTGTCGAGGAAAGCTGTAAGTTCCTCAACACCGACACCTTTGTGCCCTCCGGGAGCGCGAAGGAGCAGGCAGGGCAGATTGGCCAGCACTACCAGGAGGTCGCGGACAAGGTGGCGCCGGAGGTGGGCGCCCCGATCCAGCAGATGGCCGAGATCATGAAGCAGGTTGCGGCGAGCCCCACGGGAACCAAGACGGACGAACAGACAGCCCAGCTCACCGAGCAGATCAACAAGATCGGGCAATACTGCAAGTAGGTCGCCAAGTACGTCGCCGGGCCGGTGGTCCCCGGCGGCTGGCCTGCCGGCAACGCCTCGGGTCAGGCCGCGGAGCGCCATCAGCTAATCTGGAGCGGTGACCCTGCGCTTTTACGACACTGCATCCGCCGAAGTCCGCGATTTCGTCCCCCTGGTACCCGGCAAGGTGAGCCTGTACTACTGCGGAGCCACCGTGCAGGGCATGCCGCACGTCGGCCACATCCGCTCGGCCATCGCATTCGACCAGCTGACTCGCTGGTTGCAGTACCGCGGCTTCCGGGTGACGGCCGTCCGCAACGTCACGGACATTGATGACAAGATCCTGGCCAAGTCCGCCGCGTCCTTCGGCCCCGACTTCGAAGACGAGCCCGGGGCTCTCCGCAACGAGGAATGGTGGGCGCTGGCCTACCGCTACGAGCAGGAATTCCTGAAGGCCTACGACACCCTGGGCGTCTCCCGCCCCACCTATGAGCCCCGCGCCACCGGCCACATCCCGGAAATGCACGCCCTCATCCAGCAGCTGATCGACCGCGGCCACGCCTACCCGGCCCTCGACGACTCGGGCGACGTCTACTTCGACGTGCGTTCGTGGTCCAAGTACGGCTCGCTGACGCGCCAACGACTCGACGACATGCAGGGTGCCGCGGACGTCGAACCTCAGTTCAGCAACAGGAAGCGGGACCCCCGCGACTTCGCGCTGTGGAAGGGATACAAGGACGGGGAGCCGACGACGGCGAGCTGGTCTTCGCCGTGGGGCGCCGGACGCCCGGGCTGGCACCTCGAATGCTCCGCGATGGTCACCAAATACCTCGGCACCGAGTTCGACATCCACGGCGGCGGCCTGGACCTGCGCTTCCCGCACCACGAAAACGAAATGGCGCAGTCCCAGGCGGCAGGCCACGGCTTCGCCAACTTCTGGATGCACAACGGGATGGTCACCTACGCCGGCGAGAAGATGTCCAAGTCCATCGGCAACACCGTCAGCCCGACGGAAATGCTCGAGATCGCCCCGCCGCGCGTTGTCCGGTACTACCTCGGACAGGCGCAGTACCGCTCGGTCCTGGACTACCAGCCGACGTCGCTGCAGGAAGCAGCCGCCGCCGTCGAGCGGATCGACGGCTTCCTCAGCCGCGCAAGCCGGGTCCTCCCTGACCCGGGGCCGGATGCATCCGCTGGTTCTGTCCCGGAGGCTTTTGGGGTGGCCATGGACGATGACCTTAACGTCCCGCAGGCACTGGCAGTGCTCCACGAAACCGTACGTGCCGGCAACACGGCGCTCACCGACGGCGACCTCGACGCCGCGGGTCAGGCGCTGGCCAGCGTCACCGCCATGCTGGATGTCCTCGGCCTCAACGCCACCGCAACGCCGGCGGCCGACGAACAAGCCAACACCGCCCTTGGCGTCCTGGTCGAGGCTCAGCTGGAGGCGCGGGCCCACGCCCGGGCCGCCAAGGACTGGGCGGCGTCCGATGCCATCCGAGACACCCTCGCCGCGGCCGGCGTCGTCGTCGAGGACGGCCCGGATGGGGCGAGCTGGAGCCTCAAGCGCGGCTGAACGGAGCCTCCCACGCCGTCTGACGTCCCTCCCGGGCCACCCCGAAATCGTGGATTTTACTCGAGTCAGTAGACTGGAGGTCAGACTTATCAACGAAGTACGTAACAAGCAGGGGTGGAAATCATGGCCAACAACGGTCGCCGGTCGGTCAAATTGAAGAAGGGCCCCACCGTCGGAACCGGCGGTCACGGCCGCAAGGCTCTGGAGGGCAAGGGCCCCACGCCGAAGGCGGAGGACCGCCCCTACCACAAGGCGTTCAAGAACAAGCAGCTCTCGGAACGCTCCGAGGCCAAGCGCGCCAGCGGAAGCCGCACCACCAGCGCCGCCGCCCGCACGGGCCGCTCCGGTCCCAAGGGCCGCGCCACCGAAGAGGTCGTCACCGGACGCAACTCGGTGGTCGAAGCCCTGCGCGCCGGCATCCCGGCCAAGGCCCTGCACGTCGCCGTCCGCATCGAAATGGACGACCGTGTCAAGGAATCCCTGAAGCTGGCCGCCGAACGCGGCATCCCGCTGATGGAAACCGGCAAGCCCGAGCTCGACCGGATGACCGACGACGCCATCCACCAGGGCCTTGTGCTGCAGATCCCGCCGTACGAATACCAGGACGCCTACGAGCTCGCCGAAGAAACCCTCGAGGCTTGGAAGAAGGGCCACGTAGCCAACGCCCCGCTCTTCGTCGCACTCGACGGCATTACCGATCCCCGCAACCTCGGCGCGATCATCCGCTCCGTCTCGGCATTCAGCGGCCACGGCGTCGTCGTCCCGGAGCGCCGCTCCGTGGGCGTCACCGCCTCGGCCTGGAAGACCAGCGCCGGTGCAGCCGTCCGCGTCCCCGTCGCGCGCGCGGCCAACTTGAACAACACGCTCAAGGCGTTCAAGAACATGGGCATCTACGTCCTGGGGCTCGACGGCGACGGCGACGTCTCGCTGCCCGAGCTGACCCTGGCCACCGAACCGGTGTGCATCGTCGTCGGTTCCGAGGGCAAGGGCCTGAGCCGCCTGGTCCGCGAAAACTGCGACCAGATCGTCTCCATCCCGATCGACTCCGCCATGGAATCCCTCAACGCCTCCATGGCCGTCGGCATCTCCCTCTACGAAATCTCCCGCCAGCGCGCAGCTAAGTAGAACCCTCGGGGCCGGGTTCCGGCGGTGAGTCTCGCTCACCTTTGGTAGTAAACGGCGAAACGCTCTCTCAGTTCTAGTGGGGGAGCGTTTTCGTTTAAGGCGAGAACGACCACAGCAACGCGGGGTCAGATCGCGCCCATCCGAGGCCCCACAATGGGCGCGAAGTGACCCCGCGTTGCTGTTGCTGAAGTAGTCCGGCGGCAGTACCTCGACAGATAGCGGGCGCCGGGGTCCTGCAAAGGAGCGCATCGCCGACCAGAGCCGGATGAGGCCGCTCAGCGGCCGAAGTAGGCGGCGGGAGGTGTCTAAGCGACGGCAGGGCGCCGGTGCCCGCGGAGGTGATCATGGAAAGGGCGCCGGTGGCCGCGGGACTTAACCAAGGCAAACCTGACCAGGCCGAACCGTAGCCGAGGCCTTAGAACCTGTGGCGGTTGGCCAGGACCGGGAGTTTCGTGCGGGCTTCCTGGACGGCGGCGGTGTCCAGGTCGGCGAAGAGGAGGCCGGGGGCGCCGTCGAGCTCTTCGAGGACGTCGCCCATGGGGGAGACCACCACGGAGTGCCCGACGCCGGTGGGGGCGGACCCCTTGACCGGGTGACCCACGCTGGCGGGGTCGCCCTGGCCGCAGGCGAGGACCACGGTGGTGGAGTCCAGGGCGCGGGCGCGGGCCAGGAGCTTCCACTGCTCGGCCTTGCCGGGGCCCGAGCCCCAGGAGGCGCACACAATGTTGACGTCGGCGCCGCGGTCCGCGTTTTCCGTGAACAGGTCCGGGAAACGGACGTCGTAGCACGTGGCAAGGCCGAACGTCACGCCGTCGAGCTCGAAGGTAACGGGGGAGGTGCCGGCGTCAACCGTGTCCGACTCGGCGAAACCGAAAGCATCGAACAGGTGGATCTTGTCGTAGCTGGCCTCGAGGCGGCGGCCGGTGACCAGCAGGGTGTTGCGCACCTTGGCGCCGTTGCCGGCGGTGCCGGGAGTGAACATGCCGGCGACGATCACGATGCCGAGCTCCGCGGCGAGGGCGCGGACGCGGGATGCCCACGGGCCGTCCAGCGGCTCGGCGATATCCAGGAGCGAATTGCCGAACGCCCGCATGGTGGCTTCCGGGAACACCACCAGGTCCGCGCCGCCGGCCTTGGCCTGGCGCGCGTAGGCGTCCACGAGGTCCAGGTTTGCGGCCAAGTCACGGCCGGTAATGATTTGGGCTAGTGCAACGCGCACAATTACCTCCAACTCGGCGCTCCATTACAGTATGCAGTGCGGCGGTCCGTACACTGCAAAACGTCATGAAAACGAAAACGGGGGCCATTTGTCTGGCCCGGCTAAGCTTTAAGCAATGGTTATGTCTTACATAGATACCGCTTCCACCGTAGACGCTTCGCGGGCGTTTCCGCTGGGGATCAGCGTTCCACATACCGGGTCGCCGGCAGTGGACGATCCCCGGGGCGCGTTCGCCAACGTGGCCGTCTACGCGCCCGGCGTGACCACCCTGGAGATCGCATACCAGCCGCCCGGGGGAACCTGGCAGGTGAAGACCCTGCCCAACTTCACGGACGGCGTCCACCACGGAATTGTTGAGGGCATCCCCGCCGGTTCGCGCTACGGCTTCCGGGCATCCCCTGAACATGAGGCCCTCCCGCTGTCCATGCCCGGCACGGACTTCGATGCCGTCGGCGAGCAGCCGTTGCTGATGGACCCCTACGGCCGGGCCGTCGACGAACGCGAGGGTCTGATCACCAGCGTCCGGGTCGGCAACGATTTTGACTGGGGCCTGGACCGCAGCCCGCGGGTCCCGTGGCGCAACACGATCGTCTACGAGGCCCATGTGCGGGGCCAGACGAAGCTGCACCCGGATATTCCGGAGGACCTGCAGGGGACGTACGCCGGGATGGCCCACCCGGCCATGATCGAGCACCTGATCTCGCTGGGCGTCACGGCGGTCCAGCTCCTGCCCGTGCATTTCCACGTGGACGAGCCGCACCTGCAGCAGCTCGGGCTGACGAATTACTGGGGCTACAACACGGCCGCGTTCTTCGCCCCGCATCCCGGCTACGCCACCGAGGCCGCCCAGGCCGCCGGCGCCCACGCGGTCCAGGACGAGTTCAAGGGCATGGTCAAGCTGCTGCATGCCGCCGGGCTCGAGGTCATCCTCGACGTCGTCTACAACCACACCGCCGAGGGCGGCACGGACGGTCCCACCCTGAGCTTCCGCGGCCTGGGCGAGATGCAGTACTACCGCAACGACGGCCACGGCAGGTACGTGGACACCACGGGCTGCGGCAACAGCCTGAACTTCGGCGAACCGCGCGTGGTGCAGCTGGTGCTGGATTCCCTGCGCTACTGGGTGAGCGAGTTCCACATCGACGGGTTCCGCTTCGACCTTGCCGTCACGCTCTGCCGCAACAGCGCCAACGAATTCGATCCGCGGCACCCCTTCCTCGTCGCCGTAGGAGCCGATCCGGTCCTGTCCGGCGTCAAGCTGATTTCCGAACCCTGGGACGTGGGCTACGGCGGCTGGCAGACCGGCCGGTTTCCCGCCGGGTGGGTGGACTGGAACGATCACTTCCGCGATGCCGTCCGCAGCTTCTGGCTCGCCGACCGCGCTGCGATCGACGGCGGCGGCAGCGGCGGCCCGGTGGCCCGCCTCGCGGACGCCCTCTCCGGTTCGGCCCGGCTGTTCGAGTCCTCGGGCCGGTCCCGGCTGGCCTCGCTGAACCTGATCACCGCACACGATGGCTTCACCCTGGCCGACCTGACGGCCTACGACCGCAAGCACAACGAGGCCAACGGTGAGCAGAACCGGGACGGCCACGGCGACAACCGCAGCTACAACCACGGCTTCGAGGGCCCCACCGAAGACGGCGACATCCTCGCCCGGCGCGCCCAAAGCAGGCGGAACCTGATGGCCTGCCTGATGATTTCCCAGGGCGTACCCATGATCACCGCCGGGGACGAGATCTGCCGGACCCAGCAGGGCAACAACAACGCCTACTGCCAGGACAATGCGCTCGCCTGGATCGACTGGACCAGCACCACGGAATCCCATGCGATGCTGCGCACCACCAAGCGCGTCATCCGGCTGCGCAAGGAGTTTCTGGCCAGCCAGCCGCATGATTACCCGGCGCGTGACAACCAGTCCTACTTCCACTGGTTCGATGTGGACGGCAAGCCCATGTCAGCAGACACGTGGCATGACCCCGGCCACCGGGTGATCCAGCTCCTGCTCGGGTCCGACGACGGTCACGTCGACGGCCTCGTGGTGGTCAACGGCGGCGCCGACGACGTCAAGGTCACCTTGCCGCGGCTGAGCAACGAGGACGGCACCGGGCACCGGCTCTTCGAACTCCGGGTGACCACGTCCGAACTCCATGACCGGCGTCAGGGCGCCCGCGTCGCCTCCGGTGAGCGCGACCTCGTCCAGGCCAACACGATCAATATCTACCGCACCTAATTAATTCGAGACTAAGGACCCCATGAAGATTTACTCGGCAGAGACCTGGACCATCGACGAACTCACGGCGCAAATCGGCGACGCCGGCCGGCGCGCCCTGGTGGTTCCCGCCGCAGACACCAAGCAGGCGGTCCTGGACACGTTCGGCGAACTCCTTGACGTCCCCGAGGACTATGGCACGGACCTGGATGCCCTGCACGATTCGCTGCACGACGTCGCGGATACCGTGACGGACGACGGCGAGGCTCCCGTCACCTTTATCTGGCAGGTGCCTGCCGCGCTCCGGGCGGACCGCTCCTTCGCCGTGATCTGCGAAACGCTGCAGGACGCCGAAGGCTACGCCGGCAAGAGCCTGGACGTCATTGCCGTCTGCCTCTAAAAAGAGGCTGGAACATGACGGCAGGCGTTGACGGTCAGGCGTTGACGATCAGGCCCAGTTCCGCCTTGGAGGCCAGCGCCTCGTTCTTGGGGAGCACGCGCACGGTGTAGCCGAAGGACCCCGAACGGTCGATCACCAGCGTGCCGCTGAAGAGATGCCGGCCCTTGCCGAGGTCCTCGGCGGCTTTCAGCTCCGCGACCGTGATGTCCGTCAGCTCGTCGGAGTCCTCGGCCCGGCCGTAGGCCACCTCAACATAGACGTCCTCCGGTGAGAGCTCACGCAGCGCCACGTACGCGTTGACCTGGAGCAGATCGCCGATCTGCGGGTCCTCGGAGACCCCCACCGAGTCGACGTGTTCGACCTGGATATGCGGCCACGCGGCCCGGACCCGTGAGCTCCACGCCGCCAGGGCCTTGGCCTGCGCGTAATTGTCCGCCACAGCGCGGCGTCCTGCGATCGCGGCGGGCCGGTACAGGACGTTGACGTAGTCCCGGAGCATCCGTTCCGCGGAAACCGCCGGGCCCAGGTGGGACATGGTGTGCTTGATCATCGAGACCCAGTGCGTGGGAACCGCCTGCGGGCCGGGCTGGGACGGTCCGGCAGCGCCTGCGGCGTCGGACACGGTCAGTCCGTAGAAGCGCGGTGCCACCTGCGTTTCGAGCAGCTCGTACAGTGCCGCCGCCTCGATGTCGTCGCGTTCTTCCGGGGAGGCATCGTTGTTGGCGGTCGGGATCGCCCAGCCGTTCTCGCCGTCGTACATCTCATCCCACCAGCCGTCCATGACCGAGAGGTTCAGCGAACCGTTCAGGGCAGCCTTCATGCCGGATGTACCGCAGGCCTCCAGCGGGCGCAGCGGGTTGTTCAGCCACACATCGCAGCCGGGGAACAGGGTCCGGGCCATGGCGATGTCGTAGTTGGGCAGGAACGCGATCCGGTGCCGCACGGCGGGGTCGTCGGTGAACCGGACGAGGTCCTGGATCATCTTCTTGCCGGCGTCGTCCGCCGGGTGCGACTTCCCGGCGATGACCAGCTGGATGGGGTGCGTCTTGTGCAGCAGCAGCGCCTTGAGCCGTTCCGGGTCGCGCAGCATCAGGGTCAGCCGCTTGTAGGTCGGCACGCGGCGGGCAAAGCCGATGGTCAGGATGTCCGGGTCCAGGACGGAGTCCGTCCACGCCAGCTCGGCGTCGGCCGCGCCGCGCTTCTTCCACGCGGCCCGGAGCCGGCGCCGGACATCCTCCACCAGGGACACCCGCATCTCGCGCCGCAATGCCCAGAGGTCCTCGTCGGTGACGTTGTAGGCCAGGTCCCACCGGCCCTGCGCCTCCGCCTCGGCGCCGAACTGGTCCCGCGCCAGCGCGGAGATGCGGGGGTCCACCCAGGTGGGGACGTGCACGCCGTTGGTGACGGAGGTGATGGGGATTTCGGAGTGGTCGAAGCCCGGCCAGAGGGCGGAGAACATCCCGCGTGAGACCACGCCGTGCAGTTTGGCCACACCGTTGGCCCGCTGGGCCAGCCGCAGCCCCATCACGGCCATGTTGAACACGAACGGGTTGCCGTCGGCGAAGTCCTCGCGGCCCAGGTCCAGGATCTTGGCCACCGGGACGTCCGGGGCGAGGCCGGCTTCGAAGAAGTGCTGAATCTGGGAGATTTCGAAGCGGTCGATCCCTGCCGGCACCGGCGTGTGGGTGGTGAACACCGTGGACGCCCGCCCGGCGGCCAGGGCTTCCTCCCAGCTCAGCGGCGCCGCGCCGGACATCAACTCCTGGATCCGCTCGACGCCGAGGAACCCTGCGTGGCCCTCGTTGGTGTGGAAGACCTCCGGCGCGGGGACGCCCGTGAGCCGCTGGAACTCCCGCAGCGCCTTGACCCCGCCCATGCCCAGCAGGAGTTCCTGCTGCAACCGGTGGTCGCCGCCGCCGCCGTAGAGGCGGTCGGTGATGCCGCGGGCGGCTTCGTCGTTGCCCGGAACGTTGGAATCCAGCAGCAGCAGCGGCACGCGTCCGACGTCGGCCCGCCACACGTGCGCCAGCAGGCGCCGGCCCTGGGGAAGCGGCAGGGAGATCTGGACCGGTTTGCCATTGCCGTCCGGGGAGGCCTCGCGCAGCAGCGTCAGGGGCAGCCCGTCGGGGTCGAGGACCGGGTACGTTTCCTGCTGCCAGGCGTCCCGGGAGAGCGACTGCTTGAAGTAGCCGGCCTGGTACAGGAGGCCGACGCCGATCAGCGGCACCCCAAGGTCCGAGGCTGCTTTCAGGTGGTCCCCGGCCAGGATGCCAAGGCCGCCCGAGTACTGGGGCAGGACCTCGGTGATGCCGAATTCGGGCGAGAAGTACGCGATGCACGCGGGTGCGCCGTCGCCCAGGCTCTGGTACCAGCGCGGCTGTTCCAGGTACCGGTCGAGGTCGTCGGCTGCGGCGTGGACACGCTGCACGACGTCCTGGTCCGCGGCGAGGCGCTGCAGCTCTTCCCGGCTGACCAGGCCCAGGAAAGTCACGGGGTCGTGGGCGCTCTCCGCCCAGATCCCGGGGTTGAGCCCCTCAAAAAGCTCCCGGGTGGGCCGATGCCAGGACCACCGGAGATTGGTGGCGAGCCGGGCCAGCGGCCGGATCGACTCCGGAAGAACGGTTCGGACAGTAAATCTGCGGATTGCCTTCACCAGCGAAACACTAACGGACAAGTCGGTGCCCCGGAACCGCTTTAGGATTCTTTCCGGTAAATGACGAATATCGGTCCGCCAAGACCGGAAACCTCTGCAAAACGTTCGAGGCCTTAGCATTCTGGCCGTTTTGTAGATAACGTCGAGGCGTGACGAATAACTCGCGAACCAGCGCCGTGTCCAAGCAAAAGCCCAAGGCCCTGATCACGGATGGCCTTCGATTTGGCCGCTTTCCGATCACCGCCGTGCAGCCTTCGGTGGAGGGCGGAAAGTTTCCCGCCAAAGCCGTTGAGGGCCAAACCATTGTCGTAGGAGCCACCGCGTTCCGGGAGGGACACGACCAGCTCGGCGTCAGCGCCGTCCTGCTCGACCCCCGCGGCAAAGAGCGGCAGCGGGTCCGCCTCGCCCCGCCGCGCGGACCCCGGGGAATGGGCACGGACCGCTGGGAAGGCCTCCTGACCCCTCCCACCACCGGCAACTGGTCTTTCGTCATCGAGGCCTGGCACGACCGCTACGGCACCTGGCACCACAACGCCGAGGTCAAGGTGGAGGCCGGCATCGACGTCGAGCTCATGCTGTCCGAAGGTGCCGCGCTGCTGGCGGAAGCCTCCGAGGACGCCTCCCGCCCCTCCGGTGACCGCAGGACGCTGCGGATGGCCGTCGTCGTCCTCTCAGACACCTCCCGGACACCCGAGGAACGCCTCGCCGCCGGCTTCGGCGCCGACGTCGCCGCCGTCGTCGAACGCCAGCCCATCCGCGAACTTGTGACGGTTTCCGAGCCCTACCCGCTGCTGGTGGAGCGAAAGCTTGCCGGGTCCGGCGCCTGGTACGAATTCTTCCCGCGCTCCGAAGGTGCCGTGCGCAACCACGACACGGGGGAATGGACCTCCGGCACCTTCCGCACCGCCGCTCAGCGCCTCGACGCCGTCGCCGCCATGGGCTTTGACATCATCTACATGCCCCCGATCCACCCGATCGGCGTCCAGCACCGCAAGGGACCGAACAACACCCTGATCGCCGGACCGCACGATCCCGGTTCGCCATGGGCCATCGGATCCCACGAGGGCGGTCACGACGCCATCCACCCGGACCTGGGCACGTTCGAGGACTTCGACGCGTTCGTGGCGCGGGCCGGCGAACTGGGACTCGAGGTGGCCTTGGACCTGGCCCTGCAGGCTGCGCCGGACCACCCGTGGGTGCAAAGCCACCCGGAATGGTTCACCACGCGCGTCGACGGCACTATTGCCTACGCGGAGAATCCGCCAAAGAAATACCAGGATATTTTCCCGCTGAATTTCGACAACGACCCCGCGGGGCTGTCCAACGAAATTCTCCGGATTGTCATGCTCTGGGTCAGCCACGGCGTCAAGGTGTTCCGCGTGGACAATCCGCACACCAAACCAGTGTGGTTCTGGGAATGGCTGATCGGCAAGGTTAACAAGAAGCACCCCGACGTCGTCTTCCTCGCCGAGGCGTTCACCCGCCCGGCCATGATGCACGCCCTTGGCCGGGCCGGCTTCCAGCAGTCCTACACCTACTTCACCTGGCGGAACACCAAGGAAGAACTGGAGAAGTACTTCCAGGAGGTCAGCCACGAATCGGCGGCCTACTTCCGGCCGAACTTCTTCGTCAACACCCCGGACATCCTCACCGAATACCTGCAGTTCGGCGGCCCGGCGGCCTTCAAGATCCGTGCCGCCCTGGCCGCGACGGCAAGCCCCATCTGGGGCGTGTACGCCGGCTTCGAGCTCTACGAACACGTGGCGCGTCCCGGCGCCGAGGAATACATCGACAACGAGAAGTTTGAGTACAAATCCCGCGACTGGGACGCGGCGGCAGAATCGGGGCGCACCCTGGCCCCGTACCTGACCCGGCTGAACGGGATCCGGCGCGCGCACCCCGCACTGGGGGACCTGCAGAACCTGACGGTGCACCAGAGCTCGGACAGCTCCACTGTGGTGTACTCCAAGCACAAGACCCTCGCGGACGGGACCAAGGACACCCTGATCATCGTCGTCAACGTGGACCCGCACGGCACCCGGGAGAGCACGGTGTCCCTGGACCTGCCGGCGCTGGAACTGGACCCGGAGAACTTCACGCACAACGGCCGTTTCATGGTTGATGACCTGCTGACCGGTGAGAGTTGGGAATGGGGGGAATATAACTACGTCCGCCTGGACCCGCACGTCGAGCCCGTTCACATTCTTAGCATCCGGAGGTAGTGCCAGTGAGTTTCAGCCCGCAGAACCCGAGCCAGCACTTCAGCCCGAGGGGGAGCTTCGAACTGAATGCCCCGGGCCTCCAGCACGATCCCCTCTGGTACCGCAAGGCGGTCTTCTACGAGGTCCTCGTCCGGGGCTTCGCCGACGGCAACGGAGACGGCTCGGGCGACTTCCACGGCCTGATCGAGAAACTGGACTACCTGCAGTGGCTCGGGGTGGACTGCCTCTGGCTCCCGCCGTTCTTCCAGTCACCGCTGCGCGACGGCGGTTACGACATCTCGGACTACAACTCCGTGCTGGACGAGTTCGGCACCATCAGCGACTTCAAACGGCTCGTGGCCGAGGCCCATGCCCGGGGCGTCCGGGTGATCATCGACCTTCCGCTGAACCACACCTCCGACCAGCACCCGTGGTTCCAGGAGTCGCGGAAGGACCCCGACGGTCCGTTCGGCGACTTCTACGTCTGGAGCGACACGGACGAGAAGTACGAAGACGCCCGCATCATCTTCGTGGACACGGAGGAATCCAACTGGACCTTCGACCCCATCCGCCGGCAGTTCTTCTGGCACCGGTTCTTCAGCCACCAGCCCGACCTCAACTTCGAGAACCCCAAGGTCATCGACGCGCTCTTCGACGTCGTGCGGTTCTGGCTGGACCAGGGCATCGACGGCTTCCGGGCCGACGCCATCCCGTACCTGTTCGAGGAGGAGGGCACCAACTGCGAGAACCTGCCGCAGACCCACGAATTCCTCCGCCAGCTGCGCCGGATGGTTGATGAAAGCTACCCGGGCCGCGTGATCATCGCCGAGGCCAACCAGCCGCCCGCCGAAGTGGTGGAGTACTTCGGCACCGAAGAGGAACCGGAGTGCCACATGGCGTTCCACTTCCCGATCATGCCGCGCCTGTACTACGCGCTGCGGGACCAGAAGGCGTCCCCCATCATCGAGACGATGAAGGACACGCCGGACATTCCCGAAGGCGCCCAGTGGGGCACGTTCCTGCGCAACCACGATGAACTGACGCTGGAAATGGTCACCTCCGACGAACGCGCCGCGATGCTCGGCTGGTACGCGCCGGATCCGCGCATGCGCGCCAACATCGGCATCCGCCGCCGGCTGGCCCCGCTGCTGGATAACTCCCGCTCCGAGATCGAGCTCATCAACGCCCTGCTGCTGTCCCTGCCGGGCAGCCCGTTCCTGTACTACGGGGACGAGATCGGCATGGGGGACAACATCTGGCTCGAGGACCGTGACGCGGTCCGCACCCCGATGCAATGGAACCCGGACCGGAACGCCGGGTTCTCCAGCGCCGACCCGGGCAAGCTGTACCTGCCGGTGATCCAGTCGCTGGTCTACAACTACAGCATGGCGAACGTGGAGGCCGAGGCCGCACATTCGGGGTCCCTGCTGCGCTGGACCCGCCAGATCCTGAGCGTCCGCAAGAACCACCCCGCCTTCGGGCTTGGCGGATTCAAGCATGTGGAGGCTGACCACGACGTCGTTCTCGCTTACCTGCGTGAACTCCCGGAAGGCAACGCCGCCGGCGAGGACGCCGAGACCATCCTGTGCGCCTTCAACCTCTCACAGCACCCCGTGGCGGCCACGCTGCGGGTGCCGAACTTCGCCGGCCGTGGCCTCCGGGACGTCTTTGGCGGCCAGGCCTTCCCGGCCATCGGCGATGACGGAACGCTGACGCTGACCCTGGGCAGCCACGATTTCTTCTGGTTGCGGATCCGTTCCGCCGCCTCCAACCCGGCATCCCCGTTCACGCAGGCGATGCCCGTCCTGTCCATCGAGGGCTGAGATGACTCGACCAGCCCTTGCCCCGGCCTTGAGCGGACTGCTTGGCGCGTGGCTGCCGCGCCAGCGGTGGTTCCCTGTCAAGACCGCCGAGTTCACCTTCGAACCAGCGGGCGGTTTGCGCCTGGAACCCGCCGGCGGGGCCGCCGGTGCGGCCACGTTCGAGGTGGTGCTGCTCGCGGTGTCCTACCCCACGCCCGGCGGCAGCCGCACCGACGTCGTCCAGGTGCCGCTCAGTTTCCGGCCAGAACCCCTGCCGGGGGCAGAGCGTGCGCTGATCGGCGAACTGCCCGGCACCCGCGCTGATGCCGCCCACCAGTGGGTCTACGACGGCGTCCATGACGCCTCATTCGTCGCCGCCTGGCTGGAGCTCATGCGACACGGCGGAACCACGCCGTCGGGCAACGCCACCGGCCACCTGGTGGAGTCCGGTTACCGCCTGCCATCCGGAACAGGCAAGGTCAAGGTCCTCTCCGGCGAGCAATCGAACAGCTCGGTGATCGTGGACGACGACGACGGCGGCACAGTCGCCATCGTGAAGTTCTTCCGGGTGCTGTCCGAGGGCCACAATCCCGAGGTTGAAATCGGCGCGGCGCTGACTGCAGGGCGCACCTCGGAGGTCCCGGCAACCCTGGGCTGGGTGTCCGGTGAGTGGGAGACGCCGGCGGCTGCCGCCGGGACGGGCCAGCCCGGTACCGCCGGTCCTGCCACTGTCCGTCCCGCCACTGTCCGTCTCGCCTCCGGCGAGCTTGCTGTGGCGCACGAATTCCTCGCCGGCGGACTCGATGCCTGGCGGCTCGCCGTGGACGCGGCCAGCCGGGGGATCGGGTTCGCTGCCGAAGCCCACGCGCTGGGCGCGGCGACGGCCACCGTGCATCGCAGGCTCGCCGAGGCCCTGGGCACAGCCGCCGAATCTGCGCCGGGGCAGGACATCGCGCCGGGAGTAGCCGAGCGCGTCCGCCAGTCCTGGGCCCAGGCCGGCCAGGCCGTCGGGCCTTACGAAGAAGCGCTGGACGGTCTCCTCGGCCGGCTCAAGGGCACCAGTGCAGGGCCGCTCCAGCGTATCCACGGCGACCTCCATCTCGGGCAGATCCTGCAGGTTCCCGGCAGCATGGTCCCGGGCGAGCCGGGGGTCCCCCCGCGCTGGGCCATCCTCGACTTCGAGGGCGAGCCCCTGCGCCCCATCTCCGAGCGCAACTTCCCCGACGTCGCTCTTCGCGACGTTGTTGGCATGCTGCGGTCCTTCGACTACGCCGCCGGCGCCGCCGTGCGCGAAAACCCAGGTGCCGTGGTGCCAGGAACCTGGGTGGACGACTGCGCTGAGGCTTTCCTGGCCGGCTACGCCGACGTCATTCCCGGCAGCATCGACCGGGACTCGCCGCTCTTTGTGGCGCTGTGGCTCGACAAAGCACTCTACGAAGTCATCTACGAACTACGGAACAGGCCGGACTGGCTCTCCATCCCGGTGAACGCATCGCGTCGTCTCCTCGGCAGTACAGGTTCCGGCGTCGCCGCCGAAGCCGCAGCGGAAGGTATAAAAATGACAGGATCAGCACGTATCGATCGGCCGGGCACGCCACTGCCTGTGGATGGCGAGACCCTTGCGAGGGTCTCCAGCGGCGAACACCACGCGCCCCACTCGGTCCTGGGCGCCCACCTTGATGACCACGGCCACGTCACCATCCGGACGGTCAAGCACCTGGCGGAAGCGGTTTCGGTCGTGACGACCGCAGGCTCGACGCCCATGACGCACGAATCGAGCGGCGTCTGGGTGGCCGTGATGGAGCCGCTCGAGCGCGGCCATGTGCCCGATTACCGGCTCGAGGTGACCTACAAGGACCACGAGCCCCAGGTCATGGACGACCCCTACCGTTACCTGCCGACCGTCGGCGAAGTGGATCTGCACCTGATCGGCGAGGGCCGGCACGAGCGCCTGTGGGATGTGCTGGGCGCGCATGTGCAGCACTACAAGTCCTCGCTGGGCGACGTCGACGGCGTGTCCTTCGCCGTCTGGGCCCCGAATGCCCAGGCAGTGCGCGTCAAGGGTGACTTCAACGGCTGGGACGGCCGCGAACACTCCATGCGCTCCCTCGGTTCCACCGGTGTGTGGGAAGTCTTCATCCCCGGGGTTGTAGCAGGGGCGTGCTACAAGTTTGAACTCAGGACCCGGCACGGATACTGGGTGGAAAAGGCGGACCCGCTGGCCTTCGGCACAGAGGTCCCGCCGCTGACGGCATCCCGGGTGGTGGAGCCCTCGTATGTCTTCAAGGATGCCGAGTGGATGCAGGCCCGCGCCGCCCGCGATCCGCACAACTCGGCCATGAGCGTCTACGAGGTCCACCTCGGCTCCTGGAAGGTGGGGCTGGGTTACCGCGAACTGGCCAAGGAACTCGTGGAATACGTCAAATGGCTCGGCTTCACCCACGTGGAGTTCATGCCCGTGGCCGAGCACCCCTTCGGCGGCTCGTGGGGCTACCAGGTCACCTCGTACTTCGCGCCGACCTCGCGCTTCGGGCACCCGGACGAATTCCGTCACCTCGTCGACGAACTCCACCAAGCCGGGATCGGCGTCCTCCTGGACTGGGTCCCGGCGCACTTCCCCAAGGACGAGTGGGCCCTGGCCCGGTTCGACGGCGAACCCCTGTACGAGCACGCCGATCCGAACCTGGGCGAACACCCGGACTGGGGAACACTGATCTTCGACTTCGGCCGCAGGGAGGTGCGCAACTTCCTGGTTGCCAACGCGCTGTACTGGCTCGATGAGTTCCATATCGACGGGCTCCGCGTGGACGCCGTCGCCTCCATGCTCTACCTCGACTACTCCCGCGAAGAGGGCCAGTGGCAGCCAAACCGTTTTGGCGGCCGCGAAAACCTCGAAGCGATCTCCTTCCTCCAGGAAGTCAACGCCACGGTCTACAAAACCCACCCCGGCGCGGTCATGATCGCCGAGGAATCCACCGCCTTCCCGGGCGTCACGGCACCCACGAGCGGCGGTGGCCTGGGCTTCGGCCTCAAATGGAACATGGGCTGGATGCACGACTCGCTCAAGTACATGGCCGAGGACCCGTACAACCGGCGGTGGCACCATGGCACCATCACGTTCTCCATGGTCTACGCCTTCACGGAAAACTTCCTGCTGCCGATCAGCCACGATGAAGTTGTGCACGGCAAGGGCTCCATGCTGCGCAAGATGCCCGGGGACCGGTGGCAGCAACTGGCAAACCTGCGCGCGTTCCTGGGATATCAGTGGGCCCACCCGGGCAAGCAGCTGATCTTCATGGGCACCGAATTCGGCCAGGAAGCGGAGTGGTCGGAGCAGTACGGGCTGGACTGGTGGCTCGCGGACATCCCTGCGCACAACGGCATGCAGCTCCTGACCAAGGACCTCAATGAGCTGTACCGTTCCACGCCGGCGCTGTACGAGCAGGACAACCAGCCCGAAGGTTTCCAGTGGATCAACGGGGGAGACTCGGACCGCAACGTGCTGACGTTCATCCGCCGCGACGCCGACGGCAACCCGCTGGTCTGCGCCGTGAACTTCTCCGGCGGCCCGCACACGGACTACCTCCTGGGCGTCCCGGCGGCCGGTGAGTGGCAGGAAGTGCTCAACACCGACGCCGCCACCTACGGCGGTTCCGGGGTGGAGAACACCGGAACCCTGATCGCGACGAAGGAAGGCCTGGACGGACAGCCGGCCATGCTTACCGTCACCCTGCCTCCGCTCGGGGCCGCGTACTTCAAGCCGCTGGGCTAGGCGCAACGCCCGGACACCTCACCGGGCGCGCGTCGAGGAGTGTCTGCGAGAGGCCCGGAATCCCCGTGATTCCGGGCTTTTCTGCACCGCCTTCAGGGCGGCTTTGTCAGCCGGGCCAAGTGGTGGTAGAGTTTATTTCCGCGCTGCTCCCCGGAGTTGAACGGCCACCAAGACCCAGAAGCCAATGGCAAGACTGAGTTTGGATCGCCGATTTGACTAGGGTGAAGCGGCCGGGTAAGTTTGAAAAGTTGCTCCGGAGCGATCCTCGACCGAGTTGGTTGTGGTGGTGCCGGGTGTGTCTGTTGTTTGAGAACTCAATAGTGTGCCAAGTTTGTTGATACCAATTTATTGTATTGAATTGGTTGAATTTGCCGGGCCCGCCACCCCGTGGTGTGGTCTGGTGTTTTTAGCTGGTTTCAAATTTTGTGCAGCGTGTG